>NZ_SRXU01000010.1 GCF_004792695.1 Sphingomonas naasensis
CCGTGCGCCGCCGCCCCCGCGCCGCGTCCCGAGCCGGCGGCCCCGCGCGTCTACGAGGATCCGATCGCCGACGCGCCGCCCGAATATGATCCTTTCGCGCCGCCGCCCTCGCGCCGGTCGCGCCCGCGGCGCAATCCCGCGCGCCGCTGGACCGCCGCGGCGGTGGTCGCCGGCGTCTCGATGCTGCTCGGTGCCGGCGCGATCCTCTATTCGGGCGCGCCCGGCATCGCCGCCGGCATCGCCTCGCATTTCGGGCTGGGCATCGGCGGCGAGGCGGAGACGCCGCTGCGCTTCACCGACAAGAGCGTCGAGCTTCGCCCGATGCCCAATGGCAGCGAGGCGTTCGTCGTCTCGGGCAAGGTGATGAACCCCACCGATGCGCAGCAGCGTATCCCCGACATCCGCGTCGAGCTGCGCGACGGCGCGGACCAGCTCGTTTATAGCTGGCGGATCACTCCGGAGAACCGCGCGCTCGGCCCCAAGGGCTCGCTCGACTTCACCGGCGCCAAGCTCGATGTGCCGCCGAACGCCAAGGTCGTCGAGCTCAGCTTCGCGAGCGAAATCGGCGGCTGACCCAGCCGAGCCGGAGGCCGT
Source organism: Sphingomonas naasensis (assembly GCF_004792695.1). GTDB lineage: Bacteria > Pseudomonadota > Alphaproteobacteria > Sphingomonadales > Sphingomonadaceae > Sphingomonas > Sphingomonas naasensis. Next base: position 595 of record NZ_SRXU01000010.1, read on the forward strand.
GCAGCAGCGCGGCCGCCACCATGCCGATCCCCGAGGCGAGGACGAGCCCGTTGGGGCCGTGCCCGCCATGGACGAGCAGCACGCCCAGCCCGCCGGTGACGAGGAAGAAGGCGATGATGCCGTTGACGCCGGCCGCGATCTGGTCGCCTAGCGAGCGCAGCGCATAGACGAACACCACCTGCACCCCGTCGAACAGGATGAACGGCGCCCAGAGCAGGAGCATCGTCGCGGCAAGGCGATGCACCGGCTCGGTGGCGGGGAAGACCGACACCACCGGCAGCGCGAGCGTCACCAGCAGCACCGAGAGCGTGCCGGTCGCCAGCGCGGCGAGCAGCGCTGCGATCGCCGTGCGTCGGGCCGCGTCGTGCGGCGCGCCCTCGCCCACGGCATTGCCGACGCGCACGCCCGCCGCCGAGCCGAGCCCGAGCGCCACGGCGAAAGTGACGTTGTGGATCGAGAAGACGATCTGGAAGGCATGCGCGGTGGTCGTGCCGAGCTGGGTCGATAGCGCGATCAGGATCGAGAAGCCGACCAGCTCGAGCCCCGAGGCGATCGCCGGCACCACTCCGAAGCACGCCAGCCGCCACGCCCCGGCCCAGGAATCGCGGCTGCCGAGCTCGGAAAGGTCGTGCACCCCGCGCTGGGCGGCGCGCGGCAGCGTCCATGCCGCGCCGACCATGCCGATCGCGCCCATCGCCGAGGCGATCGCCGTCGCGGCAGCAGCCCCGGCGGCGCCCATCGCCGGCAGGCCGAGCTGGCCGGTGGCGAAGATCCACGCCAGCAGCGCGTTGATCGGCAGGATCGCCAGATTGACCACGGTGACGCGGCGGGGCCGGCTGACACCTTCGAGGAAGAAGCTCGCCGCGATGATGACCAGCTGAAAGGGATAGGCGAGCGCCATGATCCGCACGACATGCGCCGCTTCGGGCGCGGTGCCGCGGGCGACGCCGAGCGCGATCAGCATCGGTTCGGGCCAGAGGAACAGCGTCAGTCCGCTGAGCAATCCGAGCACGAGCGCGAGCACCATCCCTTGATGGAGCACCCGGCCGGTCTCGCGCAGCGCGCCCGCGCCATCGGCGCGCGAGACGTAGACGAGGATTCCGGTCAGCCAGCCGAGCCCGACGACGATCCCGGGAAAGGTCAGCGATCGGCTCGCGCCGAGCGCCGCCGCCTCACTGGTGCTCACCAGCCCGACCACCGCCACGTCGGTGACGTGGAGGATCGTCCAGTTGAGGCTGGTCAGCACCACGGGCCACGCCAGAGCGAGGATGCGGCGCATCTCGGCGGAGAGGGCGGGGGAGAGCAGCATGGCGGACGCCGCGTGTACGGGCATAAGGCAAATTACGAAAGCGCATCGGAGTGGGTTGCGTGGGCCCAAACGCTTTGCTAGGGGCCGCGCCTTACCAGTCGCCGGGGACCTCCCGGTGAGTTTCACGTGCGGTCGTGGCGGAACTGGTAGACGCGCAACGTTGAGGTCGTTGTGGCCGAAAGGCCGTGGAAGTTCGAGTCTTCTCGACCGCACCAGAAACCCCCGGGCGCCGCAGCGCGGCCCCGATTTTCTCCAGCCCTGGCACAATTTTGCGACAAGTCGCTTGTAGCGAGCCAGTGAACGCGCGCCCGCTCCGGGTGCTGCAGTCGCGTATGGGGAGTGGGTCATGTTGAAATGGGGTTGCGCCGTGAGTGCGCTGATGATCGGCGCGTTGCCGATGACGGCGTACGCGCAGGATCAGGCGGCCCCTGCCGTGCCGGCCGACCCCGCTGCACTAACGCCCGCGCAGACCGCCGCGCAACAGACGCCGCCCCCTGAAGAGGAGGATGTGCCGGTCGAGGACGTGGTGGTGACCGGCCAGCTGCGCGGCGCCGTGCCCGGCGACGTCAAGCCCGAGGTCCAGCTCGGGCCGGCCGATATCCGGGCCTATGGCGCCTCGAACGTCACCGAATTGCTGGCGTCACTGTCGGCGCAGCTCGGCAGCGGTTCGGGCCGGGGCGACGAGCAGCCGGTGATCCTGCTCAGCGGCCGCCGCTCGAGCCTCGCCGAGATCCGCAACATCCCCACCGAAGCGATCGAGCGGATGGACATCCTGCCCGAGGAAGCTGCGCTCCAATATGGCTATGGCGCCAACCAGAAGGTCGTCAATTTCGTCCTGCGGCGCCGCTTCATGGGGCTCACCACCCTGCTCGAAGGCGCGATGCCCACTGCCGGCGGCAATTCGTGGCAGAACGGCAACATCAACCTGCAGAAGATCCGCCGCGACGAGCGGCTCGAGCTTGACGTCAAGTACAGCCAGAATTCGGGCATTCTCGAAAGCGAGCGCGGGGTGACGCGCGCCGGCACGTCACTGTTCGATACGCGGGGCAACATCGTCGGTATCAACGATGGTGAGATCGATCCCGCGCTGAGCGCGCTCGCCGGGACGCCGGTGACGGTGGCGGGCGTGCCCGACGGCGCGGCGGGCGCGATGCCGACGCTGGCGGGCTTCGCCGCCAATGCCAACACGGCCAATGTCGCCGATCTCACGCCATATCGAACGCTTTCCGGCGGCGGCGGCGGCGGTGGCGTGAACGGCGGGCCGGGCTTCTCGGCGACCCCGCAGAAGAAGCTCGAGATCAGCGGCAGCTACACGCCCAGGATTTCGGATAAGGTGAGCGCCAACGCCACCTTCGGGCTGGTGCTCAATCACAGCGATGCGCTGCTCGGCCTGCCCAGCGCGACGCTGCGGCTGCCGACGGGCAATCCGTTCTCGCCCTTCACGCAGGACGTGCGGCTGCTGCGCTATTACGACAATCTCGACCCGCTCGCGCGCAGCACCGACAACCGCGCGCTCAGCGGCGGCCTGACCTTCAACAGCCAGACCTCGCCCTGGCTGGCGAGCTGGGGCTGGTCGCTCCAGGCCAACTATGCGTATGGCGAGAACAATTCGGTCACCACCACCGGGATCGATGCCGCCCAGGCGCAGACGCTGCTCGACGCGCGCGATCCCGGCTTCAATCCGTTCGGGCCGCTGCCGATGTCGCTGGCGGTCAACCGCCCCGACCAGATCTCCAAAGCGGTCACCAACAACGCCAGCATCGATTTCACGACCTTCGGCGCGCTGTTCAAGCTCCCCGCCGGCGATGTCCGCGCCACCTTGCGCGTGCTCGGGCGAAGCGAGGATCAGGACAGTCGATCGTGGATCGCCGGCCGGTTTCAGGCGGGCGACATCTCGCGCGATACGGGCAGTCTGCGCGGCAATATCAGCGTGCCGCTGACCAGCAGCTCGCGCGGCGTGCTCGGCGCGATCGGCGACTTGTCGCTCAACGGCAATGTCGAAATCGAGCAGCTCTCCGATTTCGGCCGGTTGGTCAGCACCGGATACGGCCTCAACTGGTCGCCGATCCGGCAGGTGCGCGCCAATATCAGCGTCACCAACGATCGCGGCGCGCCCACGCCGGCGCAGCTGGGCAACCCGGTGCTGGTGACGCCGAACCGGCGCGTCTTCGATTTCGTGCGCAACGAGAGCGTCGACATCACCGCGATCACCGGCGGCAATCCGCTGCTGCAGGCGGACAATCGTCGGGTGTTCAGGGCAGGCCTCAGAATACGGCCGCTCGACGAAACCAATCTGACGATCAACGCCAACTATACCGAACAGCATTTCCGCAACTATGTGGACTCCTTCCCGGGCGCGACCGTGGAGATCGAGGCCGCCTTCCCGGATCGCTTCGAGCGCGATCTCGACGATCGGCTGATCAGCATCGACTATCGACCGGTCAATTTCGCGCGCCGCGATACATCGCAGCTACGCTGGGGCATCGACTTTTCGATCCCGATCTCCTCACCGCAGGCCAAGCGCATGCAGGAGCGGCGCACCGCCTTCCAGGCGGCGATGGCCGAATCGCGCCGGACCGGCCAGCCGCTGCCGCCCGAATTCACTGCGCAGCTCGAGCAGTTCCGCCGCCTTGGCCAGCAGCAGAGCTTGTTTGGCGGCAACCAGCGTCGCTTCGGGCAGGGGCAAGGCCAGGGCCAAGGGCAGGGCGCAGGCCAGCAACAGGGGCAGGGACAGCAGCAGGGGCAGGGCCAGCCGCCGCAGGATCAGACCCGCGCGCGGGGTGAAGGGCAGGGACCCGGTGCCGGTGGCGGCGGGTTCCGCGGCCCCGGCGGTGGCGGCGGGCGTGGCTTCGGCGGCGGACGCGGCGGCTTTGGCGGCGGCAATATCGTCCGCTTCACGCTCAATCACACCTGGATCTTCAAGGACGAGGTGCTGATCCGACCCGGCCTGCCGGTCATCGACCGGCTCGACGGCTCGTCGGGCCAGAGCATCGCCGCGCATCGGATCGACGCTCTCGCCGCCGTCAAGCGCGACGCCTGGCTGCTCCAGGCCACTGCCTATTGGCAGAGCGGATCGGAGCGGATGACCGGCCCGATCGGCAGCCAGACGAAGCTGAACATGGGCAGCCTCGCCAAGGTCGGTCTGCTCACCGAGTTCAATCCCGGCCAGAACATCGATTTCCTGCTCAGGAACCCGTGGCTGCGCGGATCGCGCATCCAGCTCCGCGTCGACAATCTGTTCGATGCGCGGCAGCGCGTGACCGACGAGAATGGCGAGGTTCCGGCGGCCTTCGCGCCCAATCTGATCGATCCGCTCGGCCGGGTCGTTCGGCTGACCTTCCGCAAGCAGTTCTTCTAGAATGCGGGTGGCCTAGCGTGCCGCCAGCACCGGCTGGCGGATCGGCCGCCCGAAGCGCTCGCCCTTGTCCTGGTCCATGATCCGCCGGTAGAGCAGCGTGATCGACACGCGGCGGTTGCGCGGGTCGGTCGGGGTCTCGACGATCAACGGCTCGCGGTCCGCGACGCCTTCGATCCGCTCGAAGCGCGTCTCGGGCACGCCGCCGCCGAACAGCCGGCGGCGCGTCGCCTCGGCGCGGCCGCTCGACAGCATCCAATTGTTCATGTTGCGCGGGTCGCCATAGCCGAGGCTGTCGGTATGGCCGCGGATCATGATCGGGTTTTCCATCCCGGCGATGCTCTCGCCGATCATCCCGATCAGCGTGCTCGCATCGGGGACCAGCGCGGTCGTGCCGAGATCGAACATCGAATAATTTGCGTCGTCGAGCAGGTCGATGCGCATCCCGTCGCGGGTCGCGACGAAGCGGATATGCTTGGCCAGCTTGGCGAGCTGCTGGTGCGTCCGCATCTTGCTCTGGATCGCCTTGGCGGTCTCGCTGAAATTCTTCTGGTCCTGCGCGGTCAGCGCGCGCTGGTCCTTGAGCGTGCCCTTTTGCCCGGTGCCGACATCGTTGCCGCCGGTCGCGCCGGCGGGGATCGTCATCGATCGCGTGCCGGTCTGCGCCGCTTTGGTCGGATAATTGTCGCGGGAATTGATCGCATCGCCGCCGAGCAGCCCGTTCGAGCCGGCGCTGTTCTGCTTGAAGTCGATCAGCGTCGGCGCGAAATAATCGGCGAGCGCCTTGCGCTGCTTCTCGGTGGTCGCGCCGAGCAGCCAGAGCAGCAGGAAGAACGCCATCATCGCAGTCACGAAATCGGCATAGGCGACCTTCCACGCGCCGCCGTGATGGCCGCCATGGCCCTCGACGAAGATCTTCTTGACGATGATCTTCGGCGGTTGGTTCGATCCGTGGGGCGCACGCGCTGCAGCCATGACGTCAACGCCCGCGCAGGCCGTCGAACACTTCGCCGAAGCCCGGCTGGTTGGCGTGGGCGATGCCCGAGCGCGCCGCCTCGATCACCAGAGGCTGCGGATGGCCGTGGAGCGAGGCGATGATGATCTGCTTGACCGTGTGGTAGATCGCCGCATCGGCATCGATCACCTGCTGGAGCCGGGTCGCGAGCGGTCCGACGATGCCATAAGCGAGCAGCACGCCGAGAAAGGTGCCGACCAGCGCCGAGCCGATCATCCCGCCGAGGATCGTCGGCGGCTTGTCGATCGAGCCCATCGTCTTCACCACGCCGAGCACGGCAGCGACGATGCCGAGCGCGGGCAAGGCGTCCGCGAGGCCCTGCAGCGTCGACTGCGGCCCCTGGACGTCGTGGTGGTGCGTCTTGATCGCGTTATCCATCACTTCCTCGACCGCGTGCACGTCGAGCGTGCCCGACGAGACGACGACGAGACGCAGCGTGTCGGTGATCAGGTTGATCAAGGTGTGATCGGCGAGCAGCCGCGGATATTCGGCGAAGATCGCGGAGGATTTCGGATCCTCGACATGCGGCTCGAGCGCGATCGGCCCTTCGGTGCGCAGCATCTTCATCAGCTTGGAGACGAGGAAGATCGTGTCGAGATAGTCCTGCTTCTTGTATTTCGGGCCCTTGACGACCTTCATGAAGCCGCCGCCCAGCGCCTTCAGCTCCTTCATCGAATTGCCGATGATGAGCGCGCCCAGGGCCGCGCCGCCGATGATCAGCATCTCGTGCGGGAGTGCGTGCATCACCGGGCCGAGCGCGCCGCCGGTGATGACGAATCCGCCGAACACCATGGCGATGAGGACGACGAAGCCGATCACTACAAACATGCGACTGAACTTTCCCCCATGGCCGCGGACCGGCACTCGATTTGGTAAACGACCGCTTCGCCGTGTCTTTCAGCGGAAAAGCGCGGAAAATCCGCGCGCCGCCCGAATCACTTCAGATAATCGAACAGCGACAGGCTGGTGAGCTTGGTGAAGCTCGCCTGAGTCGCCTGCAGGATCGTCAGCGTCTTCTGCAGCTCGGTCGCCGCGGTCGGAATGTCCGTTTCCTCGAGCGATTTGCGCGTCGTCTCGCGCGCCTCGCCGGCGTCGACGAGCCGATCGGCGTCGAGCTCGAGCCGCGCCGCGCGCGCGCCTACCGAGGCGCGGGCGAGCCCGACGGTCTCGATCGACGCATTGATGCCGTTGAGTGCGGCTTCGCCTGCCGCCTTGACGTCGCCGCCGGCGTCGAGCGCATCGGCGAAGGCGCCGATCACCGCGAAGATGTCGCTGGAACCGGCGGCGAAGGCGCGCGGGCCGGTCACGCCCGCCTGGATGCCGATGCCCTCGCCGATCGGGATCGGCGACGGTTCGCCGGTGCCGGCGAAGCTGATCGTGCCGTCGGCCGCCTCGACATAGGCGACGTCGCCGGTCGCGCCGCCGAACAGCGGCTGGCCGCGCACGTCCTTGGTGTTCGCCAGCGCGAACAGCGAATCGCGGATCGCGTTCAATTCCTCGCTGACCGCCTTGCGATTGGCGTCGGACAGGGTGCCCGTCTTGGCCTGGGTGGCGAGCTCGAGCGCGCGCTGGAGCTGCGATTCGACGCTGTCGAGCGCGGTGTCGGTCTGATCGAGCAGCCCCTGCGCCATGTCGATGTTCGCCGCATAGGCACCGTCGTTGGCGGTCTGCTGCTTCAGCCCCTGGAGCCGCAGCCACGTGGCGGGGTCTTCCGACGCGGTCTGGATCCGCTTGCCGGTGGCGATCTGCGTCTGGACCTTGTCGGCCTGCGCGGTCAGCTGCGCCATCAGCGAGGCGGGGCGGCTGTAGAGCTGCGAAGTGGCGATGCGCATGGTCGGCCTCAGCGGATGTCGAGGATGGATTGCAGCGTTTCGCGCGCGACCTGGATCACGCGGGTCGACGCCTGATAGGCTTGCTGGAAGCGGATCAGATCGACCGCTTCCTCGTCGATATTGACCCCCACCGCGGCGCTGCGCTCGGCAATGGCGGAGTCGCGCATCGCGGTCTGCGCCTCGGCGACCGCGGTCCGCGCCGACAGAGCGGCGGCGTTGGCGGTGGTCAGGCTGGCGACGCCGTCCTCGCTCCGCGCGGTGCTGCGCAGCGTCTCGAACCCGGCGAGATTGCCATTGTCGCGCACCCCCGCGCCGCGGCCGGCCGCGGCGATGCCGCGCGGATCGTCGAGGACGAGGCTGAGCTGCGAGGCCGGATCGCCGATCGCGAACATCGGCGCGCCGGGGTTGCCGTCGAGATCGTCGCCCGCGGCTTGCACGGCGTTGACGCCATTGGCGAAGTCGGTGGCGAGCCGGTTGATCTCGGCATGCGCGTCGGCGATGCGCTGCGCGCCCTCGGCGAGGCCGGCAAGCGTGCCGCCGCTGGGCGACACCGCGCTGCTCTGCCCCTGGAAATGCACGGCATAGGCGACCAGCCCCGCATCGCTGCGCGCATAGGTTACCGCACCGGCATTCTCGCCCTCGACCAGCACCGGACCGGCGACGCCGCCGACGCGCACGGTCGCCTTGCCGAAGTCGTCGGTGGTCACCGAGACGTCGGCGATCGCGCTCATCTCCTCGAGCAGCTTGTCGCGCTGATCGAGCAGCGCTGCCTGTCCGCTGGTCCCCGGCGCCGAGCGGCCGAGCCCGGCATTGACCTTGCCCAATGCGCTGGCCAGCCCGTTGAGTTGGGTCGCCGCGGCGCCGGCGCTCGCGTCGAGATCGGCCATCGCGCCGTCGAGCGCGGCGCCGGTCGCGGCGAAGGACGCGGCGACGCTCGACGCGGCCTCGAGCATCGTCGCGCGCGGGGCGCTCGACGCCGGGTCGGCGGCCACCTTCTTGGCGGCGTTGAAAAAGGCCGTCAGCCGCTCGCCGAGCTGGTTGCCGCTCAGCGAGCCCTCGATCCGCTCGAGCCATGTCGCGCCGGTCTCGGTGCGCGCGAGCTCGGCGGTCGCGGTGCGGACCGCGGCGGTCTTGTAGATGTCGGTGGCGCGCGCGATCCCGTTGACCACCACGCCCATGCCCTGCGCGTTGCCGGTGGCCAGCCCGCCGGGCGCAACCACCTCGCGCACCGGCGCGGTGCGGCGCGAGTAGCCGGCCTGGCCGGCATTGGCGATGTTCTCCGAAGTGGTGGTCAGCGCGGTCTGATATGCCCTGAGGCTCGACGCGCCGATCGACAGCATGTCGCTCATGGCGTGCTCCCGTCGGTTGCCGGCGCGGCGGCCTCGACCGGCTGCGCCTTCGAGAGGAATTCGGTCATTGCCTTGCCGATCCCGATCGGCGCGTGCGCGGCCATGCTCTGGGCGAGCTGCTGGTCCTGCATGTCGCGGAACTGCTGGCTCGCCTTGCTGTCGAACAGCCCTTCGCCGAGGCTGGCGGTGCGCATCGACTTGAGCATCATGCCGACGAAGATCGCCTCGAAGCGCTTGCCCGCGGCTTCGAGATTCTCCTTCGACGCAAGCCGCGACGTGTCCATCGACACGCCGCCGGTGCTGCCGGCGATCGGGGCGGCGGCCTGGCTCACAGGATGATCAGCTCGGCCTTGAGCGCGCCTGCTTCCTTGAGCGCCTCGAGGATCGCGACGAGGTCGGCCGGGGACGCGCCGATCGCGTTCACGGCCTTGACCACATCGGCCAGCTTGGGACCGGGCTGCATCAGGAACATCGGCTTCTTCTCCTCCTCGACGTTCACGGTGCTGTGCTGCTCCGTCACGGTCTCGCCCTTACTAAACGGCAGCGGCTGGCTGACATTTTGGGCCTCATCGATACGAACGGTGAGTTTACCATGAGTCACCGCGGCGGGGCTGACCCGGACCGCCGAGTTGATCACCACCGTGCCGGTGCGCGCATTGACGATCACCTTGGCGGGCGCCTCGGCCGCCTCGACGGTGAGATTTTCGATCTCCGACATCAATTCGGCGCGGACATCGGCACCGGCGGGGGCCTGCACCGCGATCGATACGCCGTCGATCGCGCGGGCGCGCGAGGCGCCGAAGCGGCCGTTGATCGCGTCCTGCACGCGCTGCGCCGTGGTGAAGTCGGCGCGGGCGAGGTTGAAGGTGAGAAAGGGCGTGCGATCGAAACCGGTGTCGACCAGCCGTTCGACCGTCGCTCCCTCGGGGATACGGCCGCTCGAGGGCGTGTTGACGACGATCTTCGAGCCGTCGGCGCCGTCCGCGCCGAGCCCGCCGACAGCGAGATTGCCCTGCGCCATCGCGTAGATCTGGCCGTCGGCGCCCTGCAGCGGCGTGAGGATCAGCGTGCCGCCGCGCAAGGATTTGGCCTTGCCCATCGACGAGACGGTGATGTCGAGCTTTTGCCCCGGCTTGGCGAAGGGCGGCAGCTCGGCGGTGATCATCACCACCGCCGCGTTCTTGAGGCTCGGGCTGACGCCCGGCGGCAGCTGCAGCCCGAAGCGCGACGCGACTCCGCGCATCGACTGGACGGTATATTCGAGATTGTCGTCGCCGGTCCCGGGCAGGCCGACGACCACGCCATAGCCGGTGAGCTGGTTGGTGCGGATGCCCTGGAAGCCGCCCAGATCCTTCACGCGCTGCGCCTGCGCGGGCGAGAGCGCAAGCGCGGCGGCGAGGAAGGTGATGACGTAACGGATCATGGATCGGGCTCCGCTCAGAAGGGGCTGATCATCTGGAAGAATCGGCTCAGCCAGCCTTGGCGGCTGGCGCGGGCGACGTCGCCCTTGCCGGTATAGGCGATGCGGGCATCGGCGACGCGCGTGCTGGCGACGCGGTTGTTCGCGTCAATGTCGGCGGTGCGGACGATACCCTTGATCTGGACGAACTCGTCGCCGCGATTGAGCGTCACGCGCTTCTGGCCCTGCACCAGCATCGTGCCATTGGGATAGACCTCGGCGACGGTGACGCTGATCTCGCCCGACAGCGCATTGGCCTGGTCGGCGGTGCCCGAACCGTTGAAGTTGCGGCTGCCACTGACCGTCGCATCGCTCTTGTTGAACAGGTTGAGCGCGCCGGTGGTCGGCGGCGTGAGCGAGAAGCCGCCGCCGCTGTCGAGCTTGGTCGCCGCCGATTTGGACGCGCTGGTGCGTTCGACGAGCACGATCGTCAGCGGATCGCCGACGCGGCGCGCGCGCTGCCCTTCGTAGAGCGCGGCATAGCCGTCGCTCGCCTGGAAGATGCCGCCATTGGCGGGCGCGGCGATCGGGGCCTGGGCGGGAAGCGTGGCGGAGAAATCCTCCTTCGCCTTCTTCTTGCCGATCCCGAGGAACTGCGCATGGGCGGGCTCGGCGCCGAGCGAGAGCGCGGCGACGGCGAGCGCGCCGGTGGCGAGGCCGGTGAGAAACTTCATCAGCGCGTCCTCAGATGTTCTGATTGACATATTTGAGCATCTCGTCGGTCGCCGAGATCATCTTCGAATTGACCTCGTAGGCGCGCTGGGTCTCGATCATGTCGACCAGCTCCTCGACGACATTGACGTTCGACGCCTCGAGCGCGCCCTGCCGGATCTTGGCGCGGCCGGTGTCGCCCGGCGCGCCGAGGCTGGCGGCGCCGCTCGCGGTGGTCTCGATCAGGAAATTGTCGCCGGTCGCCTGGAGCCCCCCCGGATTGGGGAAGGTGGCGACCTGCAGCTGGCCGATCTGGCTCGCCTCGGTCTGCCCGGCGACGGTCGCCGAGACGGTGCCGTCGGCGCCGATCGTGATCCCGGTGGTGCCCTCGGGGATCGTGATCCCCGGCATCACCTGATAGCCGTCGCTGGTCACCATCAGCCCCTCGGCCGAGCGCGAGAAATTGCCGGCGCGGGTATAGCCGAGCTGGCCGCCCGGCATCTGCACCTGGAAATAGCCTTCGCCTTCGAGCGCGAGATCGAGCGACCCGCCGGTGTTCTGGAAGCTGCCCTGCGTCTCGACCCGGGCGGTGCCCTGGATGCGCACGCCGGTCCCGAGGTTGAGCCCCGTGGCATACTTCGTCTCGGCGGTGCTCGCTGCGCCGGGCGCGGTCACCACCTGATAGGCGAGCGTCTGGAACGAGGCGCGATCGCGCTTGAACGCCGTCGTGTTGACGTTGGCGAGGTTGTTCGAGATCACCCGCATGCGCATGTCCTGGGCGTCTAGCCCGGTGCGCGCGATGTGCATTGCCGAGGAACCCATCGTCTAAATCCTTTTCAATCAGGCGGGCATCCGCATCAGCGATGCGGCGCTCTCGTCCATGGTCTTCGCTTCCTTGAGCAGGCCTGCCTGCACTTCGTAGCTGCGCTGGTTCTCGATCATGTCGACCAGCGCTTCGGTGAGGTTGACGTTCGATTGCTCGAGCGCGCCGGCCTGGACCCGCGCGTCGAGATCCTCGGGCAGCACCCCGCCGCCCTTCACGTGGAGCAGATTGTCGAGCCCCTTGGCGGTCTGGCTGCCCTCGGGGCTGGCCAGCTTGATCTTGTCGACCACTTGCGGCTGGGTCGGATCGCCGCCCGGCGGGATGATCGAGATGGTGCCGTCGTCGGCGATGCTGATCGCCTGATGGGGCGGCACGGTGATGGGCCCCCCCGAGCCCATCACCGGGAAACCGTCGCCGGTTTCCAGCACGCCCGAGGCCGCGACCGAAAGGTCGCCGCGCCTCGTATAGGCTTCGCTGCCATCCGCGGCCTGCACCGCGATCCACGAATCCGAGGTCACCGCCACATCGAGCGGCCGCGCGGTCTGGACGATCGTGCCGGCGCGCCGGTCGAAGTCCTGAACCTCTTCCGCGGCGAGCTGGCGCGACTCATAGCCCGACCCCTGCAGCACCAGCCGGTCGAAGCTGACCCGCTCGGCGCGATAGCCCGTCGTCGATGCGTTCGCGATGTTGTTCGCGATCGTCGACTGCGCCGCCATCTGGCTGCGAAGCCCCGACATTGTGGTGTAGACGAGCCGGTCCATGCAGTGTCCCCCTCAGCCTTTCGTCAGCTGCGGATGTTGAAGATGGTCTGCGAGATCTGGCTCGCGGTATCGAGCGCCTTGGCATTGGCCTGGAAGGCGCGCTGCGCGGCGATCAGCCCGACCAGCTCCTCGGTGATGTCGACGTTCGAGCGCTCGATCGCGCCCGCCATCAGCCCGCCGAACCCCTGCGTGCCCGGCTCGCCGAGCCGCGGATCGCCCGACAGGCCCGAGGCCGACCAGGTGCTGCTGCCGAGTTGGCGCAGGCCGGTGGGATTCGAGAAGCTGGCGAGAACGACCTTGCCGAGCGACTGGGTGTCGCCGTTCGAGAAGCTCGCGCGGACGGTGCCGTCCTCGGCGATCGTCACGCCTTCGAGCTGGCCGACCGGCGCGCCGTCCTGCGTCGCGGTATCGACGTTGAACGGCTTGTAGACCTGCGTCGTGGCATTGCCGAAATCGACGGTCAGCACCTGATCGACGGTCGAGCCCGCGGGCAGGAAGCCGGCGAAGGTGGTCGGCCCGGTCGGCGCCGTCATCGCGCCGGTCGAATCGAAGGTCATCGTGATCGGCGTGCCTGCGGCCGGATCGGCGTCCGCGCTCAGCTGCTTGTCGCCGACGAACGAATAGGCTTCCCAGCTGCTCGTCGGATCGCTGCTGCTCGGCGCGCTGGTGCGGACGAAATAGGTCGTCAGCGTCATCGCATTGCCGCTCGGATCGAAGATCGTGGTCTGGGTCGAATGATTGTAGGTCGACGGGTCGAAGCGGTCGAACGCCGCGGTCGGCACGGTCGAATTGGCGTTGAGGTTGAGCGACAGGTTGACGTTCTCGGTCGCCACCGGCGTGCCGCTGGTCTGCGGCAGCTGGAGATTGATCGTCGAGCCGAGCCCGGTCGCGACCACCGCGCCAGAGCCGTCGACCGGATAGACCTGCAGCCGATTGCCCTGCGCATCGACGACGTTGCGGTTCGAATCGACGAGGAAGCTGCCGTTGCGGGTATAGGCGACGCCATTGCCGCTCGCATCGGGGCTCTTCACGACGAAGAAGCCTTCGCCCGAGACCGCGACGTCGAGCGCCGAGGTCGACTGGGTGAAGCCGCCCTGGCTGAACTGCTGGCGGACCGACTTCACCACCGTGCCCGAACCAATCACATTGGTCGGGTTGGTGCTGGCGGTCGACGCAATCACGTCGGCGAACTGGGTCGTCGAGCGCTTGAAGCCGTTGGTCGAGACGTTCGCGAGGTTGTGCGAGATCGTCGACATGTCGGTCTGGGCAGCCTGGAGCCCGCTGAGCGAAGTGAAGAAGGACATTGGGGATTACTCCTTGAAAGCGGGAATCAGCCGACTTGCCAGACGTCGGAGAGACCGATCTGGCCGATGCCGGGCAAAGTGAGCTGGGGCTGGCCGTCGGCGCCCATCGACACGGTCGAGACCGGCGCCCAGACCAGCGGGGCGGCAGTGACGGCGCCGTCAGCGTTGCGTGCGGTGACCTTGACCGTGAACGGGCCGTCGCCGGCGGGATCGCCGCTCTCGGTGACGCCGTCCCAGTCGAACGCGACCGCGCCCTTGTCCTGCGCGCCGAGCACCATGGTCTTGAGCGTCTTGCCGTTCGGATCGCTGATCGTGACGCTCACATCGGTGGCGTCCTCGGCCAGCGCGACCGCGCCGGCGATGCCGCCGCTGGTGCGCGGATAGGCCGTCGAGCCTTCGGTCAGCACGGTCTTGCCGACATAGCCGAGCGCGTCGCCGAGCGAGGTGCCGGCCAGCTTGTCCGAGATCGCCTTCAGCGTCGTGTTCATCTCGGTGATGCCCGAGAGCGACGAGAATTGCGCCATCTGCGCGACCATCTGGGTGTTGTCGACCGGCTCGAACGGATCCTGGTTCTTCAGCTGCGCCGTCATCAGCGTCAGGAAGTCCGCCTGGTCCATCTCGGTCTTGCCGAGGTTCGAGGTGTCGGTGGTCGAGCTGCCCGCGGACGAAGCGCCGTAGCGTTTGATGCCGAGGGTCTGCAGCGTGCTATCGAAATCCATGATCAGCGGCCCAGTTTGAGGGTGTCGACGATCAGCTGCTTGGCAGTCTGCATGACCTCGACATTGTTTTGGTAGGTGCGCGACGATTCGAGCATGTCGACGAGCTCACGGGTCTCATCGACCGCGCTCTCCCAGACATTGCCGTCCTTGTCGGCGAGCGGATTGCCCGGATCGTAGCGCTTGGTCGGCTCGGAGCCGGCGGTGACGACCTGCTCGACATCGACCGTGGACATGCCGCTCGCCTCGTCGAAGGCGCTGCGGAACACCGGCTTGATCGTGCGGTATGCGGCCTCGGCGCTCGACGCGACGGTGCCGGCATTGGCGAGGTTCGACGCGGTGGTGTTCATCCGCACCAGCTGCGCGCTCATCGCGCGGCCAGAGACCTGGAAGATCGAAAGCGGCTGGTTACCCATGCTTATTCTCCCCTCAGCGCGCGCGTGATCGTCGAGATGCGGCCGTTCAGGAACGACAGCGTCGTCTGATAGGCGACGGCATTCTCGGCGAAGGCGGTCTGTTCGGTGGCGAGCTCGACGGTGTTGCCGTCCTGGCTCGGCTGCAGCGGGACGCGGTAGAGCGTCGCCGCGTCGATCGCATTGTCCGCCGAGGCGCCCGGGGTCTCGATCGAGGCGAGCGCCGACTGGAAGTCGATGTCCTTTGCCTTGTACCCGGGGGTCGAGGCATTGGCGATGTTCGATGCGAGCACGCCCATGCGCTGCGAGCGCACGGTCAGCGCTGCGCCGTGTACGCCGAAGAGGCTGTCGTTGGGCATTGCACGTCTCCCGCACAAAAGTTCGGGCGTGTCGCTGCAATGGCCGTGCCAATTTTTCCGCAAAGGGCGCTGGACCGTCGATTTCGCTCTACGCGCGGGCCAGCCGGCAAAGACTTGCCGGTCTTGCGGCAACCGCCTGCCGGGGCGGGGCGGCGTGCAGCCACGCACTGCGCCGCGACGGGAATTGGCCCGCCCTTTGCAACCACGAGCGCATGAACTTGACCGCGCTGCCGGGCATTGGCCCCTTTCTCGACCCGCTCGCGCTCGCCATCGTGCTGGGCGGGACGGTCGTCGCGGTGGTGCTGCGCACGCCGCTCGGCGATCTCGGCCGCGGGCTGTCGGCGCTGCGCACGCTCGCGCGCAGGCGCTTCGACGTCGCGCCATTGCTGGTCCAGATCGCCGCGTTCGGCCGGATTGCCCAGCGCCACGGCGTGATCGCGCTCGATCGTTCGGTGATCGCCGATCCCGATATCGCCGCCGCGGTGGCGGACATTGTCGACGGCGCTTCGCCCGATGGCATCGCCGCGCTGCTCGAGCAGCGCCGCATCGCACGCTTCGAGCGCCATCGCGCCGCCGCCGAGATGTGGAGCGCCGCCGCCGATATCGCGCCCGCGATGGGTATGATCGGCACGCTGATCGGCCTCGTCCAGATGTTCACGGCGATGGCCGATCCCAAGACGATCGGCGCGGCGATGGCGGTCGCGCTGCTCACCACGCTCTATGGCGCCATTGTCGCCTGCCTGATCGCGACACCGGTCGCGTCGCGCCTCAGGCGCCACGCACGCCATGAGTTCCAGGAGCGCGCCCGGCTCGCCGCTCCACTCGCTGCGCTCGCCATGATCCAGCCGCGCCACGGCGCGCGCGAGCGCGCCGCATGAATTGCGAGGACGATCTCGCGCCGCGGCCGATCTGGCTGACCACGCTCGCCGATCTGGCGTTGCTGCTGGTCGGCTTCTTCGTGCTGCTCCAAGCCAATCAGGTCGATCCGAACAAGCTCGCCGCGGGCTTCCGCGCCGGCTTCGGGATCCGCGAGCAGGCGCCGGCGATGCCGGTCGATCTCGCGACGGTGACGGGATTCGCGCCCGGTTCGGCCGAGCTTCCGGATGCGCGTGCGGCGCTCGCCTGGGCGCGTGGCGCCACCATCGATCCGCGCACGCGTCTGCGGATCATCGGCGAAGTCGACGGCAGCGCCGCCGATGTCGATCCGATCACCGGCAGCGGACCGATCCTCGCCGCCGATCGCGCCCGCGCCGTCGCCGCGGCGCTCATCGCCTCGGGTGCTGTCGCGCCGGAGCGTATCGCCCTCGTCACGGCCCGCGGCCAGCGCCGCGCCCTGCTCTCGCTCGGCTATGACGGAGGCCGGCAATGATCTGCCGCCCGGCAACCGAACCTTGCCGCCCCCTTCCGCTCAAGGAGACCATGATGCTGCTGTTCCTCGCCCTTGCCGCGGCGACCCCCGCGGCCGCGCAGGACTTTCAGTCGACACAGGTGCTCGACGCGATCGTCGCGCAATTCACCGGCAAGCCGCTCGGCGAGCAGGGCGGTGCGCGCGCGCCGGTCGACAAGCGCCTCAAGCTCCAGTCCTGCGCGGCGCCGCAGCTCGAATGGCACGGCGCGGCAAAGGATGCGGTGGTGGTCCGCTGCATGGCGCCGGCATGGCGGATCTTCGTGCCCGTCAACGCCGTGCCCCAGCCGCGGTCCGTGCCGGTCGCCGCGGCGCCGGTGCCCGCTGCGCCGGTCAGGGCGGCGCCGGTGATCCGCCGCGGCGATCCGATCACCGTCGAGGCGGGTTCGCCCGGCTTCTCGATCACCCGCGAGGGCATCGCGATGGGCGACGCGCCGGCCGGAGCGCGGCTGCTGGTCAAGGTCGACGAGAAGAAGGCGCCGATCCAGGCGGTGGCGATCGAGTCCGGGCGCGCGCGGCTGCCCTGACGGGGCGAGCTTTTTTTTCTAAAGCCTGCCGCAAGCCTGTCGTTCATGGTGCTGAAGGAACAGCTCCAGGGATAGCAGCAATGGTGGATCCTATCGGCAACAAGGCAGGCGCGGTCGCTGACCGACGCATTGCGCCGGTCGCCCCCACCGCACCGGTGGAGACGGTCAAAGCGGCGTCGAACGAGGTCGCTCCGGTCCAGTCGACCGCTGCGGCGCTGTCGGGCGAGATGGCGGCAAAGCCTCCGGTCGACGCCGAGCGCGTCGCCAAGATCCGCAAGGCGATCGAGGACGGCCGCTTCCCGATCTATCCGACGACGATCGCCGACCGGCTGCTCGCGCTCAAGCTCGAATGGAGCCCCAATGACCCGGCGTGACGCGCTGATCACCGTCATCGAATCGCTGCACGCCGAGATCGCGGCGCTGAAGGCCAATGACGTTGCCGCGCTCGAGGCCGCGACCAAGGCCAAGCTCTCCGGCATCGACAGCGTCGCGCTGTTCGACGGCGAGGCTCCCTCGACCGAGGTCAAGGAGCTCGCCGCCGAGGCGCACCGCCTCAACGAGACCTGTCGGATCTACGTCAATCTGATGGCGGCAAATGTTCGCCGCCGCCTGCAACTTCTTTCCGGCGAGATGGCGCCCGCCTATCGGCCGGGGGGATATGCGATCGCCTGATCGCTGTGTTCCGGCTCGCGCCGGAGCATCATCGCGCCGCATTGTCCCGCTCGCGCCAGAAAATGGCACGCTCCTTGCTGATCGGGTGCCTGACTAAGGCAATCGGATCAGGGATCGATGAGCATCGTATCGGTCAATTCACGGGCAGGCATCCAGACGGCGATTGCCGATGCCAGCCGCAAGACCGGAATCGACTTCAATTATCTGCTGGGCCAGGCGCAGGTCGAGAGCGGCCTGCGTGCCAATGCGCGCGCCGCCACGTCGAGCGCCACCGGCCTCTATCAGTTCATCGAGCAAAGCTGGCTCGGCGTGGTCAAGGATCACGGCGCCGAGCATGGGCTCGGCTGGGCCGCCAATTCGATCCGCCAGACTGCGAGCGGCCGCTATGTCGTGAGCGACCCCGCGGCGCGGCGCGCGATCCTCGACATGCGCAGCGATCCGCAGACCGCGGCGCTGATGGCCGCCGAGCATGCGTCGGACAACAAGACTGCGCTCGAGGATCGGCTCGGCCGGCCCGCCACGGGCACCGATCTCTACATGGCGCATTTCCTCGGCAAGGGCGGCGCGGCGAAGTTTCTCGGCGCGATGGCGCAGAATCCCGAACGGACCGGCGCGGCGATGTTCCCTGCCGCTGCGCGCGCCAATCGCAGCATCTTCTACGCTTCAAACGGCCAGCCGCGCACCTTGAGCGACATCTATTCCCGCTTCGCCGGCAAGCTCGATCAGGGCGCGGCGGCGGTCGGCGCAACCGGGCGCGCCTCGGACGGGCTCGACGATCTCTCGAACGGTCTCGATACGTTCGGCGCAGCGATCGACGGTGCCGAGGTCGTGCTCGGCAACGGCGCGGTCGGCGGCGATCGCCACTGGGTCGAGACCACGCTTGCCCAGCTCAAGTCCGCGCAAGCGGGCACCGAGCGGCTCGCCGCCGCCGATCCGCTCGCGCAAGCGACGGTCAATCCATTCCGGCCGACGCCCGAGACGGCGAAGCTCGCCTATCTGATGCTCGCGCGGCTGGGGGGCTGATCGATGGCCGCTATGACCCTGCCTGCCGGCGTCGCTCCGGCGATGCGAAGCTTCTCGCTGCCTGCCGCGATCCTGCTGCTCGTCGCGCTGATGGTCGTGCCGATCCCGGCCTTCCTGCTCGACGCCTTCTTCATCATGAACATCATGATCAGCCTCGCGGTGCTGATGGTGGCGTTGAACGCGCAGAAGCCGCTCGATTTCTCCGCCTTCCCCACCGTGCTGCTGTTCGCGACGCTGTTCCGGCTGGGCCTCAACGTCGCCTCGACCCGCGTCGTGCTGGTCAACGGCCATGAAGGCACCGCCGCGGCGGGCCATGTCATCGAGGCGTTCGGGACCTTCCTGATCGGCGGCGACTATGTCGTCGGCATCGTGGTGTTCGCGGTGCTGATGATCATCAACATGATCGTCGTGACCAAGGGCGCGGGCCGCGTCTCCGAAGTCAGCGCACGCTTCACCCTCGATGCCTTGCCCGGCAAGCAGATGGCGATCGACGCCGACTTGAACGCGGGGCTGATCACGCCGGACGAAGCCAAGGCGCGGCGTCATGAAGTCGCTACCGAAGCCGATTTCTACGGTGCGATGGACGGCTCGTCGAAGTTCGTGAAGGGCGACGCGGTCGCCGGACTGCTGATCCTCGCGATCAACATCATCGGCGGCCTGATCCTCGGCGTCGTGAGCCATCACATGGCGGTCGGCGACGCCGCGCAGAACTACATCATGCTCGCGATCGGCGACGCGCTGGTCGCGCAGCTGCCCGCGCTGATGCTGTCGATCGCCGCCGCCGCGATCGTCACGCGGGTCAATTCGAAGCATGATCTCGCCGGGCAGATCGGCAGCCAGTTCGGCAGCCACAAGACCTGGGCGCCGGTCGCCGGCATCCTCGCGCTGCTCGGGGTGCTGCCCGGCATGCCGCATCTGGTGATCCTGCCCGCCGCCGCCGGCGCCGGCTTCGCCGCGTGGAAGCTCCGCAACATCGCCAACCGCCCGCCACCGCCTGCGCCCGCCGCCGAGCCCGCCGATCTGTCGCGGATCGGCTGGGAGGAGGTCACCGACAACATGCAGGTGATGCTCGATATCGGCTATGGTCTCGTGCCGCTGGTGGACGAGCGCCGCGGCGGTCCGCTGATGGGCCGTATCACCGGCGTGCGCCGCCAGCTCTCGAAGGATCTCGGCTTCGTCGTGCCGCAGGTCCGCGTGCGCGACGACATCAATCTCGCCCCGTTCACCTATCGGATCATCGTCGGCGGCGTCGTCGTCGGCGAGGACAATGTCTCGCCCGACGAGATGCTCGCGCTCGACACCGGCCAGGCGGTCGGCAAGCTGCCGGGCAAGCCGGTGCGCGATCCGACCTTCGGGCTCGACGCGGTGTGGATCGCCAGCGGCGACGCCGATGCCGCGACCGGCGCCGGCTATCTGGTCGTCGATCCGGGGACCGTGGTGGCGACGCATCTCAACCATGCGCTGCTGCAGAACGCCGCCGACCTGCTCGGCCCCGACGAGGTTCAGGCGTTGCTCGACGGGCTCAAGGAGCGCGCCGCGTCGCTCGTCGCCTCGCTCTGCCCGCAGCCGGTGCCGCTCACCACGCTCACCACCGTGCTGCGCGGGCTGCTGCTGGAGAATGTGCCGCTCAAGGAATTCCGCCGGATCGCCGCGGCGATCGCCGTGGCCGCACAGAAGACGCTCGATGCCGAGGAGATCCTCGAGCTGATCCGTCCCGAGCTCGGGGCGCTGATCATCCAGCGGCTGTGCGGCGTGCGCGAGCCGCTCAGGGTGATGACGCTCGAAGGTCAGCTCGAGGCGCTGCTCAGCCAGGCGGTCCGCTCGGATCCGGCGCGCCGCCACACGATCGAGCCCGATCTCGGCCGGCGCATCGCCGAAGCGCTCCAGCGTGCCGCGGCGCCGCTGATCGGCGAGGCCAAGCCGTTCGCGCTCGTCGTCCAGCCGGCGATCCGCGTCGCGATCCGCAAGCTGGTCAAGACCATCCTTCCCGACACGCCGGTGATGAGCTTCTTCGAGGTCCCCGAGGACAAGGCCGTCGAAGTCGTCGCCGTGATCGGTGCGCCGGAGGCGCTGCCCGCATGAACGCTTTCACCCCGGGGAACCTGAAAGATATGGCTTCTCTCGCATCCGTGCCGCTCACCTACGCACGCGCGCCGTCGCCGCAGCGCGACGCCGAGGCGATGGTTCGCAAGCATCTCCCGCTGGTCCGCCGCATCGCGTGGCACGTTCATGGCTCGATGAGCTCGATCGTCGAGGTCGAGGACCTGATCCAGATCGGCATGGT
Organism: Sphingomonas naasensis; assembly: GCF_004792695.1. GTDB lineage: Bacteria > Pseudomonadota > Alphaproteobacteria > Sphingomonadales > Sphingomonadaceae > Sphingomonas > Sphingomonas naasensis. The sequence continues at coordinate 21,852 of NZ_SRXU01000010.1, forward strand.
CGCGCTGATCGAGGCGGTGAGCGGCTTCGAGGATCGTGGCCAGGTCACTTTCGAGCAATATCTGATGACCCGCGTCCGCGGCGCGATGATCGACGAGTTGCGCCGCCAGGCCACGCTCACGCGCGGGGCGATGCGGCGGCGCAAACTCTATCAGGAAACCGTTGCGGCGCTCGCGACCGAGCTCGGCCATGCCCCGAACGACGGCCAGGTCGCCGACAAGCTCGGCGTCAGCCCCGAGAAGTTACGCGCCGAATATGCCAGCGCCGAGGCGGTGCGCTTCGATTCGATCGACGAATGCTATTCGGACGAGAGCCCGTGGTTCATGTCGGAGGAGCCCAATGCCTTCGATCAGTTGGCCGATGGCGATCAGCGCACCGCGCTGATCGCGGCGATCGGCGAGCTGCCCGAGCGCGAGGCGCAGGTGATCCAGCTCTATTATGTCGAGGAATTGAACCTCGAGGAGATCGGCCTGGTGCTCGGCGTCGGGGCCGCGCGGGTCTGTCAGATCAAGGCGTCGGCGCATGCCCGGCTGAAGCGCGCGCTCCAGCGCCGGCTGGGGTAATACTCAAATTCCTCCCTCGCGAAGCGGGGGAGGTGGCACGCGAAGCGTGACGGAGGGGGTTTCTCCGCAGGCGAGATGCTCGCGGAAAGGCCCCCTCCACCACGCCCTGCGGGCGCGGTCCCCCTCCCCCGCTGCGCGAGGGAGGAATGGCGTATCGTAGTCTTGGGGACACACAGCAAAACGGCGGCCTCCCGAAGGAGACCGCCGTCCTGCGCGCGAGGGAGCGCTCAGCGCTTAGAACCGGAACGAAGCGCCGGCACGGAACTGACGGCCGATCAGGCCGGCATAATGCCAGGTCGTCAGGAAGTTCGGCGCGCTGGCATAGGCGGCCGGAGCAGCCGGCGCCCGCGCGTCGAGCAGGTTCAGGACGTTGACGAAGAACGTGAAGTCGTCGTTGACCCGAATGGTCTGGTTGAGATCGACGTTGACGAAGCTGTTGACGTAGCAGAACTTCTCATAGCCAGGCGCAGAGGCCGGAACCTTGTAGAGGTTCGCGGTGCAATCGGTCGACAGACTACCCTGATCGGTCGCCACTTCCTTGATCCGGCCGACATAATAAGCGGTCGCGGTGATCGTGTAGTTGCCGAAATCGAGCGTGTTCTGCCAGTTGCCGCGGATCCGCGGGGTGCCGTTGCCCGACGACAGGTCGTAGGGCCCGAACGTGCCGGCGAACTTCTGGATGCCCGCCGCCGTGTCGCGCTCGTAGCGCAGCACATAGGTCGCTTCGAGGCGGCTCGTGAACTTCACCCCGTCGCCGAACGGCGCGGTGACGGTCGCCGAGAAATCGAGACCTTCGGTCTTGTCCGAGTTCACGTTCACGAACGGCGCGTTGACGATCAGCACGCGGGGCAGCGCGTTGGGGAACAGCGGATCGACGCCGTCGGTCAGGTTGCACGAATAGCCCGGACCGACGCCCGCCACTGCGGCGCACCCTGCGGCCGCTGCCGCCGCCGCCGTCGGATAGCTGTTGCCGGCCACCGAGTAATAGGCGTTGATCGCGGCACCCGCGAGCGGGCCGTTGGCGACGAGGTTGCTCTTCTTGACGTTGTAATAGTCGAGCGTGGCGCTGAACCACTTGGCCGGCTGGAAGATCACGCCGGCGGTGAAGCTGCGCGACTTCTCGGGCTCGAGATCCGGATTGCCGACGAACCCGCGACCCACCGAATATTGGAAGTTGTACGGGTTGCCGCCGTTGCTGCACGCGCCGCTCGAGGTCGACGAACCGCCATGCTGCGCGCAGAACGCACCCGGCGGGGTGATGGTCACGAAGCCGGCATATTGGCTGCGCGGACCGGCTTCTGCGAAGGTCGGCGCCCGGAAGCCCTGCGAATAGGTGCCGCGCACCGCAAATTCGCGAACCGGGGTGAACTTGACGCCGATCTTCGGCGAGAAGCGACCATAGCCTTCCGAATAATGATCGTAGCGGCCCGACAGGTTGAGATCGAGCGACGACAGGATCGGCGCATCGATTTCGGCGAACGCCGCGTACACGGTGTGCGCGCCGAACGCCGACGAGGTGGTCAGGCCATAGGTGTCGAGCGCGGCGTTCTGGTTGTTGTTTTCCAGCTTCTCGCGGCGCACCTGCCCGCCGACCGCCAACTGCAGGGGCCCGCCCGGGAGCTGGGCGATCTGGCCGGTGATCGACGCGTCGAGCGCATAGAGCTCGGAGTGCGACGGCGTCGTCTTGTCGGGTGCGAGGAAGTCGCGCACCGCATCGCTGTTCTGCGTCGGGTTGACGAAGTTGTAGGCGCCCGTGTTGATCACGCTGCGCAGCGCCGCGATGTTGAGCAGGCCGTGCTGGGTGATCTCGAGATTGTCGCGCGCATAGACACCCTCGACCCGCCAGTTCCAACGATCGTCGCCGAAGCTGCCGTTGAGGCCGGCGGTGGCGCGATACACGTCGTTGGTGCGCTCGCTGCCGCCGGCGATGTCGGAGAAGAGATAATAGATGCGCGCCGCGCCCTGGCTCGGATCGGCGGCAAAGGCAGCGGCATAGGGGTTGTTCGGATTGAGCCGGCGGTCGGCCGCCGTGGCGCAGTTGATGCCCGCCGAGCAGACATAGACCGGCAGCACGATGCCCGGGTTGCTCGTCGCGACGAGCGGGCTGCCGCCGAACGGCTGGGTCTGGCGGATCGCCGACGGGAAGGCGCTGGTGATCGAGACGTAGCTACGGCTGAAGCTGCCGGTGATATAGCCTTCGATATTGTCGCTGAGCCGGACGCTCAGACGGCCATTGGCCGAATAGCGCTCCTGCAGCGGCTGGATCTGCCGGTACAGGTCGGTCAGGTCATAGGGGCAGCCGACGCCGCGTGCCGCGCCGGTGGTGATCGCATAGGTCGGGCGTGCGCAGTTGCCGATGCCGAGCGCGGTGTAGGTCGCGTAGGTCTGGCCGGCGTCGTTGATCACCGCGGTTCCGCCGCTCAGCGGATTGTTGAGGTCGGTCTGCGTCGTGCGGACGACATAGGCGGTGGGGGTGTTGACCGTGAGGCCGCTGTCGGCGGTGTTGTTGTCGTTGCCGCCGATGCTGGTCAGGTCCTGCGTGTTGTACGGGAAGCCGCGGCTGTGATTGGAGACGCGACCGTCGCGCTGATACTCGCCGTTGATGTAGACGTTCCAGCCGTCCGCGTCATAATCGCCGATGCCGGCGGTGAGGTTGCCGCGCAGCCGCGACGCGTCGCCGCGCTCGGCCACGCCACCTTCGACGGTTCCGGCCAGGCCGTTGAACTGCTTCTTGAGGATGATGTTGACCACGCCGCCGATCGCGTCGGCGCCATAGGTCGACGATGCGCCGTCCTTGAGCACTTCGACGCGCTCGACGAGGCTGAACGGAATCGAGTTTAGGTCGACATAGGCGTTATGGCCGTCGTCGTTGATCGGGAAGTTGCTCGAGCGCAGGCCGTCGATCAGCACCAGCGTCGACGAGACGCCGAGGCCGCGCAGCGAGACTGCCGCGCCGCCGGCCGAGAAGCCGGTCTGGAAGCCGGTGCCGATCGATCCGGCGCTGTCGGCGGAGATCGAGCGGATCGCATCGGCCATGGTGGTGATGCCGGCGCGCTCCAGAGTCTCGGATGTCAGCACCGTGACGGGCGACGGAGTCTCGGTATCGGTGCGGCGGAACAGCGAACCGGTGACGACGACGGTATCTTCCTGCGTCGCTTCGGCGGCAGGCTGGGCCTCGTCGGTCTGGGTGGTTGCGGGGGTTTGTTGCGCGTCCTGCGCGAAGGCCGGAGCCGCGAGAAGACCGAGCGCCACTGCGAACGGCGCTGCCCCGCGCCGCAGCGATGCCGCGGTCGATCGATGGTGGAACAACATTGAAAATCTCCCTGAACGCCCGCCTCTCTGGCGGGTCGGCTAGGCACACACGGTTTTGCTCCCCCCGCGTACCAATATTTCTACAAGTGACGGCTCGGAAACATTTTGTAAATCGGGCGTACAGCGGAATGCTCGGGGCGTGTGGTATAGATACAACACAGCCGTTGCTTCAGCGCGCGAAAAGCGCGGTTGGCGCCCTTGCGCGGCTATTTGGGGAGGATCGCGCTCCCGACGATGTCGAGCCGCGCGGCGGCGCCCGCAGCGACGGGAAGCCCCGTTCGCGTCGCCGGTTGCCCTCCGCCGATCCATAGATCGACGCGTCCGGGCGAGACGCGGCGCGCGCCGTCGACGCCGACCACACTCAACGCCCGCGAGTCCAGCGTGAAGCCGACGCGACGCGTCTCGCCGCGCTTCAGATGAACGCGCTCGAACCGCTGGAGCGCGCGGATCGGGGCGCCGTCGACGCCGGGATGCGTGACATAGAGCTGGACGACCTCGTCGCCGTCGCGCGCGCCGCTATTGGTGACGTCGACGCTCATCTCGACGCTGCCATTGGCGCTGACCTGCGCGCTGCTCAGCTTCGGCGCGGTGTAGCGGAAGCGCGTGTAGCTGAGGCCATGGCCGAACGGATAGAGCGGCTCGCCGGTGAAGTAGCGATAGGTCCGCCCCGCCATGCGATAGTCGGGGAAGGGCGGGAGCTGGTCGGCCGATTTGTAGAAGGTCACCGGCAACCGCCCCGCGGGGCTGAAATCGCCCGCGAGCAATCCGGCCACGGCGTGGCCGCCTTCGCCACCCGGGTACCAGGCCTCGACGATCGCCGGGATATGCGCATCGGCCCAGTTCACGCTCAGCGCGCTGCCGTTCATCAGCACCAGCACCACCGGCTTGCCGGTCGCGTCGAGGCGCTCGAGCAATTGTTGCTGCGGCGCCGGCAGGTCGAGGCTGGTGCGGTCGCCGCCGGCGAAACCGGGGGCCTTCACCTTCATTTCCTCGCCTTCGATCCGCGCGGAAAGGCCGCCGACGAACAGGACGAGATCGGCGCGCTTCGCCGCCGCCACTGCCTGGTCGCCACCCGAGCCCGGCGTGCTCCACACGAGCTGCTGGCTGCTGCGCTGGCCGCGCTGAAAACCTTCGACCCGCAGCGGATATTTGCGTCCCTTCTCGAGCATGATCGTGCCCGACAGGATCGAAGGCGCGTCGCCGACGCCCCATTCGTCGACCACCAGCTTGTCGCCGACCCAGACGCGATAGCCATTCTCGCTCGCGAAGCGGAAGCCGAACTCGCCGCTCTCGGGGGCGACCAGCGTGCCGGTCCAGCGCGCCGAGGTCTCGCGATCGCCGCGCCACTCGAACCGGGCGTTGGGCTGGACGCTGGTCTCGATCGGAGCGCCCTCCAGGTTGGTGCCCTTGAAGAATTCGGCTCTGAGCCCCGGCGTCGCGCAATCGGCGTCGACGCACAGCGCGGCGTCGGGCACCGGCAGCTCGGCCGGACCGATCAGCCCGGTGCCCTGGACGTACAATATTTCCGATTTGGGATAGCGGGCACGGATGCCGTCGAGCACCGTCACCGGCTTCGACGGCGTGCCGTAGTAGTTGCCGACGAGCGCATCGAAGCTGTCGGCATTGGGCCCGATCACGGCGATCGTTCGCGGATCGCCTTTGATCGGCAGCAGATCGCCCTCGTTCTTGAGCAGCACCATCGAGGCTTCGGCCATCTGGCGCGACAGCGCATGATGCTCGGGGGTGTCATAGTCCTTGGCTGTGATGTGCGCGAAGGGCAGCTGCGGGTCGAACAGCCCGAGCCGGACGCGTGCCTCGAGCAGCCGCCGGAGCGCGTGGTCGACCACCGCCTCGGGCAGTAGCCCCGCCTTGACCGCCGCGACGATGTTCTCCGGCTCCGTGGTCATATTGTTACGATAGTCGCCGCAGATCAGATCCATCCCGGCGCGGAAGCCGAGCGCGACACCCTCGACCGCGGTCCTGGTATAATGGAGCGAATCTGGCCGGTAGATATTGGCGGCGGCGCCGCAATCCGAGACGACATAGCCTTTGAAGCCCCAGCTCTTGCGGAGATAATCCTCCATCAGCCGGCTGTTGGCGCAACCCGGCACGCCGTCGACTGCGTTGTACACGCACATGATCGATTCGACCTTCGCCTCGGTCACGGTCGCGCGGAAGGCGGGGAGATAGGTGTCCTCGAGGTCGTGCGGGGTCGGATGGACGTCCTCGCGGTGTCGGTTGCTCTCGGGGCCGCTATGCACCGCGAAATGCTTCGAGGTCGCCACGGTCTTGAGGAATTTCGGATCGCTGCCCTGCAGCCCGCCGATATAGGCGATGCCCAGCCGCCCTGTGAGGTACGGATCCTCGCCATAGGTCTCCTGCCCGCGCCCCCAGCGCGGATCACGGAAGATGTTGATGTTGGGCGACCAGACGGTGAGCCCGCGATAGAATTCGGAGCCGCCATCGGGCAGGCGGCGCTCGACGAACTTGGCGCGGAACTCGGTCGCGACGGTGTCGCCGACGCGCTGGAGCAACGGCGCGTCCCACGATGCCGCCATGCCGATCGCCTGCGGGAAGACGGTGGCGATGCCGGCACGGGCGACGCCGTGCAGCCCCTCGTTCCACCAGTTATATTGCGGGATGCCGAGCCGCGGGATCGCCGGCGCGGTATGGCCGAGTTGGCGCGCCTTTTCCTCGAGCGTCATCGCCGCGACGGCGTCGCGGGCGCGCTGCTCGGGCGTCGCCGCCGGATCCCTGAGCCGCCCCGCCGCCCCGGTCTGCGCGCTCGCCAGCGGCGCCCATGCGCTCGATGCCAGCAGCGCAGCCGCGATCCACTTTCTCGTCACCGGCAACCTCTCCCAATTCTATTATGGGCCGAGGCTAGCGCATTTCTGGTAGCGCTACCAGTCGTTGCGCGAGGACACACGGGGGACAAAGGAAAACCCCGGCGGTCACGCGGACCGCCGGGGTTCCCCTTGCGCCCTCCCCGTTGGCGGGGGAGGTGACCGGCCGCAGTGCCTGTCAGGGGGGTGACACCCCGACCGGCACGCGGTTAGCGGAGCAGCGACAGGACCGTCTGCTGGCTCTGGTTCGCCTGGGCGAGCATCGCCGTCGACGCCTGGCTCAGGATCTGGGCCTTGGCGAGCGCGGTGGTCTCGGCCGAATAGTCGGCGTCCTCGATGCGGCTGCGCGCATCGCTGAGGTTCGCCACGTTCGAGGTCAGGTTGTTGACGACCGACTCGAGCTGGCTCTGGCCGGCGCCGAGGCCGGCGCGGGCGGTGTTGACCGTGGTCAGCGCGGTGTTGATCGTGGTCAGCGCGGTCGACGCAGCGCCGGCGGTCGAGATGTCAACCGCGACGGCCGCGTCGAGATCGATATCGGCAAAGGTCAGGTCGACCGTGTCCGACGCGTTCGAACCGGTCTGGATCGTGACGACACCCGAGGTGCCGGCGCTGCCGTCGAACAGCTTGACGCCGTTGAACTCGGTGTTGGTCAGGATGCTGGTGATCTGACCGGTGAGCGCCGCGACTTCGGTCTGCAGGTTGGTGCGGTCGTTGCTCGAATAGGTGCCCGAAGCCGACTGGACCGACAGCTCGCGGATGCGCTGCAGCATGTTGGTCACTTCCTCGAGCGCGCCTTCGGCGGTCTGCGCCATCGAGATGCCGTCGTTGCTGTTGCGGATCGCCTGGTTCATGCCGCGGATCGACGCGGTCATGCTCGAGGCGATGGCGAGGCCGGCGGCGTCGTCCTTCGCGCTGTTGATGCGCTTGCCGGTCGACAGGCGCTCCATCGCGGAGCCGAGCAGCTTGTTGGCGCTGTTCGATGCGTTGGCGGCGCGCAGCGCCGCGGTATTGGTTGCGATAACGGTCATGTTCGTATCTCCATGCTCTTCGGCTTCCCGCGTCCCCCCTGAACGGGAGCCCGGAGCCGCCGAGCCAAGGAACGGCCGCACCGCGAACGGCTTAAGCGAAAAAATTCGCCTATCGCGCGCGCGCGTAGACGCGCCCGGACCGCAGAAGTCCGTCGTTACGTAGTTTTACGGCGCGTTAACCAACTTGCCTCCAAAGAGGACCCAATCAGGGGGTCACTCATGCGGTCCATCGTTCCTTCGGCAGCCGTTCTCCGGCAGAAATACGCGACGGTTTCGGCGCTTCGGGCGCAGGGCTTCGCGATCGGATCGTGCGAGGACGGCAAGCCCGGCGCGCAGGATCTGTTCCTCGTCGCCGAGGGCGAAGTTCCGCCGGCGCCGGCACGCACGCTGGTCCTCGGCGAGGGCGATCGCGCCGCGATCCCGTTCCGTGACGGCAATCCCGCGCGGCTTTCCTATGGCAGCGACGATGCCGCGATCGGTGCCGGCTTCGCCAGCGCGATGGCGCGGGGCCCGTACGAGCCCGTTGCCGCCGATCCCGAGAGCCTCGCCCTGCTCGCGCTCGCCGAGCGCGTCGCGGCTTCGGACATCACCGTGCTGATCAACGGCCCCACCGGCACCGGCAAGGAAGTCCTCGCCAAGGCGATCCATATGGGTTCGTCGCGGCGCGACGGGCCATTCGTCGCGATCAACTGCGCCGCGCTGCCCGAGACGATGCTCGAGGCGATGCTGTTCGGCCACCACAAGGGCTCGTTCACCGGTGCCTCCTCGGGCGGCCAGGGCTTTTTCCGCGCGGCCAATGGCGGCACCTTGCTGCTCGACGAAATCGCCGAGATGCCGCTCGGGCTCCAGGCCAAGCTGCTCCGCGCGCTGCAGGAGCGCGAGGTCGTTCCGATCGGCGGCACCCAGCCCGAAAAGATCGACGTCCGCGTCATCGCCTGCGCCAATCGCGATCTGCAGGGCGAAGTCACCGCTGGCCGCTTCCGCGCCGATCTCTACTACCGTCTCGCCGTCTTCCCGCTCGCCACCAAGGCGCTCTCCGAGCGCCCGGGCGACATCGCCGCGCTCGCCGCGGCGATGGTGCTGCGCCACGCGGGCACCCGTTCGACGCTGCCGTGGATCACCGCCGAGGCGGTCGAGATCCTCATCGATCACGATTGGCCGGGCAATGTCCGCGAGCTCGAGAACGTCATCCAGCGCGCGCTGCTGCTCGCCCCGGGCGATACGATCGAGCCCGATCATCTGATCTTCGATCGCCGCCCCGAGATGCGGCAGGAGCGCCCCGAGACGCTCAGCAACATCGTCCAGATGCACGAGTTCCAGGCGATCCGCGAGACGCTGGCCGAGTGCAACGGCAGCCGGATCGAGACCGCGAAGCGGCTCGGAATCTCCGAGCGCACGTTGCGCTACCGCCTAGCCAAGGCGCGCGAACAGGGTGAGGATATCGCCCAGGCGGCGTCGGCATGAGCGGCGTTACTGGCCCCGGGGCGGCGATGAGCGTCGACCGCGTGCTGGCGCTGCGCTCGCAGATCCTCGAGCGCAACGCCGCGCTCTCGCGTGCCCAACAGGCACCCGCGACCACCGCGCCCGCCGAGAGCAAGCCGGCGAGCTTCACCGACACGTTCGAGGATGCCTTCAAGTCGGTCAATCAGGCGCAGGCCCAGGCCGGCGCGCTGTCCGAAGCCTATGAACGCGGCGAGACCGTCGACATCGCCAAGGTGATGCTCGCGCGCCAGCAGGCCTCGGTCGGCTTCGAGGCGACCCTGCAGGTCCGCAACAAACTCCTGTCCGCATACAAGGACATCATGAGCATGCCGGTCTGATCCGATGAGCAACGCACTCGCACCCGCCCATCCCGAAGCTACCGGCATGCCGGCCCGCTTCGATCCGCTCAAGCAGGTTTCGGGCCTGCTCGGCCAGCCTGCGGTCAAGCGCAGCCTGCCGTTGGTCTTTCTCGTCGGGCTCGTCCTCGCCGGCTTCCTCGCCTGGTCGATGGTCGCGACCTCGCCGCAGCGCATCCTGTTCGCCAATGTCACCGATGCCGACAAGGCGGCGATCACCTCGGCGCTGGACGGCGCCAATATCGCGAGCAGCATCGATGGCTCGGGCTCGATCACCGTCGCCGAGGATGATTACCACAAGGCGCGGATGCTGCTCGCCAGCCAGGACCTGCCCAAGGCGCAGCCCGGTGGCTATGCGATCCTCGACAATCTCCCGATGGGAGTCAGCCGCGCGGTCGAGGGCGAACGGCTCCGCCAGGCGCGCGAGACCGAGCTCGCCCGCTCGATCCAGGAGATCGACGCCGTCGCCGAGGCGCGTGTCCATCTCGCCACGCCCGAGGCCTCGGCATTCGTCCGCGATCATGCCAATCCCTCGGCCAGCGTCATCGTCAAGCTTCAGCCCGGCCGCGCGCTCGGCGAGGCGCAGATCCGCGCGATCGTCAATCTCGTCGCCTCGTCGGTGCCGGGGATGCAGCCCGAATCAGTGACGATCGTCGACCAGATGGGCGCCTTGCTCTCGAAGTCGGGCGGCAAGGACGGCGGCGCGAGCGCCGGCGACACCCGGATCGATTTCCAGCGCCGTGTCGAGGACAAATATCGCGAGCAGCTCGCGCAATTGCTGACGCCTTTGGTCGGCGCGGGCAACTTCACCGCCGAGGTGCAGGCCGATGTCGATCTCGACGAGAGCCAGGCGACGCGCGAGAGCTACGACAAGGCGGGCCAGGTGATGCGCGCCGAACAGGGCGCGTGGACCGGAACCTCGAAAGACGGCGCGACGCCGGGCGGCATCCCGGGCACGCTCTCCAACACCCCGCCGCCGCCGAGCCAGCTGGTCGCCCCGAACGCCGGCGGCGCCACTGCGCCGGCCGCGCCCGCCGCCACCGCGGGGGCGACGCCCGCTCCGCAGCCGCAGACCAAGCAGAGCGACAGCTTCACCCGCACCTACGAGACCGGCAAGGAAATCTCGGTCACCCGCGCGGTGCCGGGCAACGTCAAGCGCCTCTCGGTCGCCGTGGTGCTGCGCGAGGAGCCCGGCAAGCCGCGCGCACTCGCCGAGATCAACCAGCTCAACGAGCTGGTCCGCGCCGCGGTCGGCTACAACGCCCAGCGCCAGGATCAGGTGACGGTGATCAGCCGCAAGTTCAGCGCCGCCGCCGAAGCCGGCAAGGACGGCCCTGCCTGGTACGAGGCGGCATGGGTGCCGATGGCCGCGCGCAACGCGACCGCGCTGGTGATTGCGCTGCTCGTGCTGTTCCTCGGGGTGCGCCCGCTCACCAAGGCGCTGCTCAAGAAGCGCGAGGATGCGAGCCAGCGCCCCGGCCTGCCGATCGGCAACCCCCATGCGGAAGCCGCGTCGCCGCCGGTGCCGAGCGTATCGATCGACATGCTCGAGGATCGCGGCAACAGCTATGACGATCGCGTCGGGCTGGTCCGCGGCTTCACGCGCGAGAACCCCGCGCGCGCCGCGCTCGCGGTCCGCGACATGATCAAGGCGGACGCGCAATGAACGCGCTGCGCAACTTCAACGGCGTCGAGCGCGCCGCCGTGCTGATGATGCTCGTCGGCGAGGAGGAGGCCGCGGCCATCCTCCAGAAGCTCGAGCCCGATGAGGTCCGCGATCTCGGCCGGGCGATGTTCACCGTCGCCGATGTCAGCGAAGCCGAGGTCGAGCAGGTTCTCGACGATTTCGTGTTCAAGGCGCGCGGCCGTTCGAGCATTGTCTTCGACCCCAGACCGCAGATCGAGGGAATGATGAATCGCGCGCTCGGCAGCGAGCGGGCCGAGGGCGTGCTCGCCCGGATCATCCCGGCCGAGGCCAATGCCCGGCTCGAGCAGCTGCAATGGTTCGAGCCCGAGGAGATCGCTGCGATGATCGCAGCCGAGCATCCGCAGATCGCCGCGGTGCTGCTCGCCCAGCTCGATCCCGAAGTCGCGGCGCAGGTCTTCGAGCATCTTCCCGCCGACGGGCAGCCCGAGATATTGCGCCGCGTTGCCAAGCTCGGCCCGATCCCGACCGAGGCGATCGACACGCTGCGCGCGATGCTCGATCGGCGGGGCGGCGGCGCGCGCAAGTCGGTCGGGCTCCAGCTCGGCGGCACGCGCGAGGCCGCGAAGATCCTGTCCGGCGCGCGCAAGATCACCGAGCAGCGTGTCATGCCCAAGCTCGCCAAGATCGACCGCGAAGTCGCCAAGGCGATCGAGGAGGCGATGTTCGTCTTCGACAATCTGCTCGAGCTCGACGACAAGAATCTCTCGACGCTCATCCGCAGCGTCGACGCCGATGTGCTCACCAAGTCGCTCAAGGGGGTCGAGGAGGACGTGCGCAATCGCTTCCTCGGCTGCATGTCGAGCCGCGCCGCCGACGGCATCCGCGACGAGATGGAAGCGCGCGGGCCGATGAAGCTCGCCGAAGTGCTCGAGGCGCAGAAGGTGATGATCGCCATCGCGCGCGGGCTGGTGAAGGACGGCACGCTGCAGATGCCGGGCAAGGGCGGCGACGACGACTATGTCTGAGTTCGCCCCCGGCTTTGCCGGCCGCATCGAGGCCGCCGCGCAGATGCTCCACCGCGCATTCGGTGACGGCGGCGCCTTCGCAGCTGCCGATATCGCCAGCATCGGCCGCCGCGGCTTCGCGGAGCCGGCGCCGGCCGCACCACGCCATTTCTCGCCCGCCGACCCGAACGCCAACCCCACCGAGGGCTGGGACCCGTTCGTCGCCGAGGCGCCGGTGAACCCCACCGCCTTTGTCGATCCGCTCACCGCGGCGCATGACGCGGGCTTTGCCGAGGGCCGCGCGGCCGCGCTCGCCGAGGTCGAGGAGGCACGCGCTCGTGAGACGGCGTTGCTCGAACAGGTATCGCAGGCGCTTGCCGCCGGTGCGCATTTCGATCGCGAGCGCATGGCGGGGCATCTCCGCCAGACCGTGCTCCATCTCGTCCAGCGGATGATCGGCGATGCCGGAGTCGCGCCCGATATTCTCGCCGGCCGGATCGCCGCCGCGGTCGATCTGCTCGCCGACGGTGCCGAATCGGCCTTGCTGCGGTTGCATCCCGACGATGTCTCGCTCATCCAGGGCAAGCTTCCCGCGACGATCTTCCCGGTCGGCGATCCGCATGTCGCGCGCGGTAGTTTCGTCATCGAGAGCGCCTCGACGATCGTCGAGGACGGCCCCGAAATCTGGCTCGAGCAGCTCGCCCAGGCGATCGACCGCGTTCCGATTCCGCCGGCATGCTGAACAAGTTCACGGATGACTATCTCGACGGCCTCGGCTGTCGCGACTTCGCGCCGCGCGCGCGGGTATCGGGCCGGCTATCCTCCTATGACGGATTGCTGATGGAAGCGGTCGGCCTCGCGCTCCCCGTCGGCACGGTCTGCGCGATCGGCGACGGCGCCAGCCGGATCGAGGCCGAAGTGATCGGCTTCCGCGGCGGCAAGACCCTGCTGATGAATCTCGGCGGCCCCGCCGCCTTGCTCCCCAACGCTCCCGTGCGACCGACCGGCTCCCCCGGCGAGGCCGAGGTCGGCGCCGCGCTGCTCGGCCGGGTGGTCGACGGGGCCGGCAAGCCGATCGACGGGCTCGGGCCGATCCGGGGCGCCGGCAAATGGCCGCTCGCCGGCAAGCTCCAGTCGCCGCTCGATCGCGGCAGGGTGCTCCAGCCGCTCGACGTCGGCGTCCGCGCGATCAACGGGCTGCTCACCATCGGTCAGGGCCAGCGCGTCGGCATCATGGCCGGCTCGGGCGTCGGCAAGTCGGTCTTGCTCGGCATGATCGTCCGCGCCGCCGAAGCCGATGTCGTCGTGGTCGGGCTGATCGGCGAGCGCTCGCGCGAAGTCGCCGACTTCCTCGAGACCAAGGTGTTCGGCGCCGCCCGCGCGCGCTCGGTGGTGGTGGCGGTTCCCGCCAATCACTCGCCGGTGCTGCGTATCCGCGGCGCCTTGCGCGCCACCGCGATTGCCGAAGCCTTCCGCGCCGAAGGCAAGAAGGTCCTGCTGATCATGGATTCGCTGACGCGCGTCGCGCATGCCGGCCGCGAGATCGGGCTGGCGCTCGGCGAGCCGGCGAGCGCGCGTGGCTATCCGCCCAGCGCGATCGCGATGCTGCCGAGCCTGATCGAGCGTGCGGGCACCTGCGTCTCGACCGGTGGCTCGATCACCGCGATCTACACCGTGCTGGCCGACGGCGATGACGGCAACGATCCGGTCGTCGACAGCGCCCGCTCGATTCTCGACGGCCATATCGTGCTGAGCCGCGCGCTCGCCGAGCGCGGCGTCTATCCGGCGATCGACCTTGGCCCGTCGGTCAGCCGGGTGATGACCGACATCGCCGCGAAGGAGCATGTCCATGCCGCGCGCGTGCTGCGCCGGCATCTCGCCACCTATGAGGAGAATCGCGATCTCGTGCTGATGGGCGCCTACCGGCCCGGCGCGGACGCGGAGATCGACGCGGCGATCGCCTGTCATCCGGCGGTGATGGAATATATCCGGCAGGGATCCGACGAAGTCGTGACCTTGCCCGACGCGGTCGCCGAGCTGACCGGCGTGTTCGGCGATGGCTAGGACCGCCAGGAAGCTCGAACGGCTGCTCCGCGTCCGCACGCTCCAGCTCGATCAGGTCCGCGCCGCCGAAGTGCAGGCGCGGAGCCGGGTCGACCAGGAAGAATCGTTACGGGATCGTATCGATAAGTTGGCAGCCAAAATAGCCCCTGCCGCGACACCTTCGCCAACTTTCGCCACCTCGCTCATCGCCGCCGCCCATTACCGCGATCGCCTCCACCAGTCGGCGCACGCGGCCGAGCGCCGTGTCGCGGTGGCACATCAGGGGCTCGAAAGTGCGCGCGCCGCCACCCGCGAGGCGCATCGCGATCAGAGCGCGATCGAGAAGCTGATCGAGCGCGAGGGCGCCAAAGCGGCGCTCAAGGCGCTGCGCGAACTCGAGGCGCTTCCGGCCACGGCCAAAAAACGGCACGATATTTGCTGAACTGTCCGGTGACCAGTTTCACCGGGGGTTTCGCAGTTGATCCAGCTTTCGTCGCTCGTTGCCGCACTACCGCACGGCCCGGTCCGTCCGGGCGCGCCCGTATCGGGCTCGGCGGGCGGCTTCGCGCTGCCCGCGGCGCATGCTGCGGCGGGCGAGGCCGATGACATCGCCGCGCCCGGCCGGCAAATCCTTGCCGCCCCCGGCAAGACGCTGCCGGAAGGCACGCCCGACACCGACGCGGAAGACGAGGGCGCCGACGTCGACGGCGAAGACATCGCCTTCGCCTGGTTTGCCCTCCCCGTGGCACCCCAGCCCGCGCCGACCACGCCGCTCGCCATGGCCGCCCGCCCGGTGGCGATCGGCCTCGACCCCGACGCGGAGCAAGCGGAAAGCCTTCCCATGCCGCCGCTGCCGATCGCGGGAGACGGTACCGGCGCCGAAACCGTGAAAGCCGAACCGGATGCAGCGGCAATCGAGCTGCACCCAAAACCCGCCGCGCCGGACGCCGCCGAGCAGTCCGCGCCGATCAAGCTTCGCGTGGTCGCCCCGGCGGCGCAGCCCGCGCCGGCGGAAGCACCGTCTCCGGCCGCCGCGCCGCAGCTGGCTGCAGCGCTGCTCGCTGCAGCCCCCGCGGCCGCGACGCCGACCGAAACGCGCCGCACGCTGGTGCAGGATCTGCTGCCCGCCGGCGGGCCGACGCCCTTCGCCGATATCGTTCGCCCGCATGCGATCGCCGCGCCGACCGACATCCAGCAGGGCGTGCTCGACATGCGCCGCCAGGAATGGGCCGGGCAGATGGTCGATCAGCTCGAGGCGATGCGTGACGCGTCGCGCGGCGAAACCAGGCTGAGCCTGTCGCCCGAGGCGCTGGGCAAGGTCGACGTCTCGATCCGCCAGGACGGCGATCGCATCCATGTCCATTTCGCCACCGAGACGCAGGCCGCGCGCCAGCTGCTCACCGATGCCCAGCCGCGCCTGTCCGAGCTGGCCGAGGCGCGCGGCGTCAAGCTCGGACAGACCAGCGTCGACACCGGCGGCGCCGGGCACGGCTCGCCCCGCGAGCGCCAGCCCGAGCTGTCGCCGCAATCCTCCGCACCGCGCGGGCCCGAAGCGGCCGACGCGACCACTACCGCAACCGATGACCGCATCGCCTGAGACCCACGGAGACCATCATGGCCGATACCCCTGACGCAACCGCGCCCGCGCCCCGCAAGAAAAAGGGCGGCAAGCTGCTCATCCTGGTCGGGGTTCCGATCGCCCTGCTCGGCACCGGCGGCGGCGCCGCGGTCTACGGCATGCAGGCCGGCTGGTTCAGCGTGAAGCCCGCCGATGCGCATGACGACGAGCCCCAGCTCGTCCCGAAAAGCGAAGAGAAGCGCACGAGCTCGGCCGGCGGCGGCGAAGGCGGTCACGGCGGCGGCGGCGAGGAAGCCGCGAGCGCCGCGCACGGCAAGCCGACGCCGAAGGGCGAAGGCGGCGACAAATACGCCTCGAGCTACTACCCGCTCGAGAAGGAGTTCACTTCGAATCTCCAGGACAGCGTCCATTTCGTCCAGGTCGGCATCGCCGTGTCGACGCCCTATGACGAGCGCGTCCTCGACAACATCAAGACGCACGAGATCGCGATCCGCTCGCAGGTGCTGATGGCACTGGGCGAGACGAGCGAGGAAGAGGTGTTCACCGCCGAAGGCAAGCGCCACATTCAGGATCGTCTCGCCAAGGCGATCAACGGCGTGCTGAAGGAAAAGGAAGGTTTCGGCGGCGTAAGTAACGTCTACTTTACCAATTTCATCGTTCAGTGAACGGGCATGGTTAACGCCCCTTCAGATCTCGGCACGACCGAACGGCGGGAACGCCCCCGGGCCAGCGCGGAACACGCGCCGGCGCTGGGGACGGCCAGTCTCAATCCGTTCGGCGATCTCGTCACGCTCCAGCATCTTTGCGCGCGGCTGGCCAAGGCGCTGAAGCCGGTGTTCGACGGGATGTGCCGCGCCGATCTGCGTGTCTGGGCCGAGCCGCTCGCCGTCCAGCGCTGGGCCGATTACCGCACCGAGCGCGGCCACGACCTCACCGCATGGCAGCCGCTGACGATGGGCGGCGGCAAGGCCCGCATTCAGCTGGTGCTCGAAGCGAAGCATCTGCTCGAGATGCTCGACGCGTTCTTCGGCGGTGACGGCCAGGCCCCCAATCCGCTGCCGACCGAATTCACGCCCGCCGCCGAGACGCTGGCCGCGCGGCTCGCGGGGGCGATCGCGTCGCCGCTCGAAGCCGCATGGGAGCCGCTTACCCGCGTTGCCTTCCGCGCAATCGAGGGCGCCCAGATCGGCACGCTTCCCGAGATCGCCGCCGGCGATCCGGTGGTGGTCACGCGCTTCGGGCTGGCGATCGGCGAGCGCAAGCCTGCCTTTGTCGACATCCTCTACCCGATTGCGGCACTGAAGCCGCACGGCGGCGCGCTGACGGTCAAGGTTCACGGCGTCCCCGCCGAGGTCGAGCCCGAATGGCGCAGCGGCCTCACCCGTGCGGTGATGGGCGTCAAATTCCCGATCCGCTCGGTGCTCGCCGAGCCGGTCGTCCCGCTCGGGCTGCTGCTCGATCTCAAGCAGGGCGACGTGATCCCGATCGATTTCGGCCCCGAGGTTCCGGTGATGGTGGCGTCGCGCCGCCTCGGCACTGGCCTTGTCGGCACCGCCAATGGCCGCGCCGCGGTCCGGCTCACCCAACTCGAAGAGTTCAGCGAAGAGGATTTCCGATGAACGAGATGGCCGGGGGTTTCCCCGTCGACACTGCCGTGGCGGCCAATTTCCGGCTGCTCCAGGACGTCGATGTCAAGCTGACCGTCGAGATCGGCTCGACCTCGCTGTCGCTGCGCGAATTGCTCGCGCTCGGCGAGGAGAGCGTGATCGAGCTCGACCGCGACGCCAACGAGCTGCTCGACATCTTCGTCAACGGCACGCTGATCGGCCGCGGCGAAGTCGTCACCGTCGGCGAGAAGTTCGGCGTGCGGATGACCGAGCTGGTCAGTCCCGAGAAGCGGACCGCCCGCGCATGATGTGGTCGTACATCCTCAAGCTGGTGATCCTGCTCCCGCTCGTCTGCGGGCTGCTGATCGGCTGCCTCTACGCCTGGCGCAAGCTCGAGGCGCGGCTGCCGAAGAACCAGGGCACGCGGATGGTCCAGGTCAAGGAAACGATGATGCTGGCGCCCGGTCTGCGGCTCGCGGTGGTCGAGTTCGAGGGGCGGAAGCTGCTCGTCTCGGTGAGCCGCGGCGGCGTCACTTTGGTCGACAAGGCGCAAGGCTGATGCTCACCGCCCTCACGGCACCCCGCACGATCGGCGGGCGCGCAGCGCTGTTCGTCGGGTTGCTCGCCTTCTTCATTCTCTTCGCCGCGCCGGCATTCGCCCAGGGCGTGCCGGCGCCGGCACCCGTTCCGACGCCCGGCGTCGGCGACGCGGTCGATCGCGCGCTCGGCGATCTCGGCGGCGGCAATGCGCCGCTCAGCCTGTCGCTGCAGGTCCTCATCATCATGGGTCTGCTCACGGTGCTGCCAGGCATCCTGCTGATGATGACCAGCTTCACCCGGATCATCATCGTGCTCGCGATCCTGCGCCAGGCGCTGGGGCTCCAGCAGACCCCGCCCAACCAGGTGCTGATCGGCCTCTCGCTGTTCCTGAGCTTCTTCATCATGTCGCCGGTGATCAACCAGGCCAACACCACCGCGATCCAGCCCTATGCCGCCGGCCAGATCAGCGCGACGCAGATGATCGCCGGCACCGGCGAGGCGCTGCACGGCTTCATGCTCAAGCAGACGCGCAACCGCGACGTGAAGATGTTCGCCGACATGGCGAAGAGCGGCCCCTATGCGAAGCCGGCCGACGTGCCCTTCTCGGTGCTGCTCCCCGCCTTCGTCACCAGCGAATTGAAGACCGCCTTCCAGATCGGCTTCCTGATCTTCCTGCCCTTCATCGTCATCGATCTCGTCGTCGCGACGGTGCTGATGAGCCTCGGCATGATGATGATGTCGCCGACGATCATCTCGCTGCCGTTCAAGCTGCTGCTCTTCGTCCTCGTCGACGGCTGGGCGCTGACCATGGGCAGCCTTGCCGCGAGCTTCGGGACCTAGCGATGGACGCCGATTATTTCCTCACCGTCGCACGCGAGGCGATGTGGATCATGGCGCTCGCCGCGGCGCCGATCCTGATCCCCGCGCTGCTTTCGGGCCTGATCCTCGGCATGGTCCAGGCGGCGACCTCGATCCAGGAGCAGACACTCACCTTCGTTCCCAAGCTGATCGTCGTCGCGGTGAGCCTCGTCATCTTCGGGGGCATGATTCTCGGGCTGATCGGCGACTTCACCACGAGTATTTTCGAACGCATTCCGGATCTGGTGAAGTGACGCCGCCGGCCGCGCCGCCCTTTCCCGTGCGCCGGTGGAAGCGGGAACCCCGGCTTCCCCGCCGCCCGGGCATCGCGCCGTGTTTCCAGCTTTACGCGCACGCACACTCGCGCCCGCAGCTCCAGGCGAACTGAGATGATGGGCTTCGGCCTCTCGATCGAGCCGCAACTCTGGGCGCTGCTGTTCGCGATGGTGCGGATCGGCGCGGCGTTCATCGCGGCGCCGGTGTTCAGCGCGGTCTCGATTCCGCTGCCCGCGCGGATCGCGCTCACCGGCGCGATCGGCGTGCTGGTGCTCAACACCGTGACGATCACACCGCCGGCCGAGATCTTCTCGCTCACCACGATGCTCGCCATCGCCGCAGAGGCGCTGATCGGGCTGGCGATCGGCTTCGTCCTCCAGATCGCCTTCGCCGCGCCGATGGTCGCCAGCGAAGTCATCGGCATGTCGATGGGGCTGGGCTTCGCCAACGCCGTCGATCCCAATAGCGGCCATGCCACGCCGGCGCTCGGCCAGTTCCTGTCGCTGCTGCTGACTTTGCTGTTCCTCGCGGTCGACGGGCATCTCGTCCTCGTCGACCTCGTCGTGCGCAGCTATGCCGCGATGCCGCCCGGCGCGTGGCTGGCGCCCGAGCGGCTGCTCGGCATCGCGTTGTTCGGCGGCTATGTCTTCCTCGCCGGGCTGCTGCTCGCGCTCCCGGTCGGCTTCCTGCTGCTCTGCCTCAATGTCGTCGTCGGCATGCTCAGCCGCGCCGCGCCGGCGCTCAACCTGTTCGCGGTCGGCCTGCCCGCCAGCCTCGCCATGGGCGTGGTCGCGGTCCTGCTCGCGCTGCCGGCAATGGGCGATTATCTGCTCGTGATCATCCGCGAGGCGCTCGACGCCGCGCCCCGGCTGGTGTTCGGCTGATGGCGGAGAGCTTCGGCGAGAAGACGGAAGCCCCAACAGCCAGGCGCAAGCGCAAGGCCGTCGAAGAAGGCCAACTCCTCAAATCGAAGGATTTCGGCACCGCGCTGGTGATCCTGCTGGGCTGCGCCTGGATGGCGTTTCTCGGCCCGTCGCTGATCGGCGCGTGCAAGGAAGTGATGACCGCGAGCTTTTCGTTCGGGCGCGGCGATGTCGAGCATTTCGAGCCGTGGCGGCCGCTCGCGGCGGCGGGGTGGAAGCTCGCCCCCTCGCTCGCCGGGCTGTTCGCGCTCACCGTGATCGGCGCGATCCTCAGCCAGGCCGGGCTCGGCGCGATCGGCTGGAACAGCAAGCTGTTCGCCCCCAAGGCCTCGCGGATCAATCCGGGGTCGGGGCTCAAGCGCATCTTCGGACCGACCGGCTGGATCGAGCTCGGCAAGTCGCTGCTCAAGGTGGTGCTGCTCGGCGCGATGGGCGCGTGGATGCTGCATTCGATCACCCGTCAGTCGCTCGGGCTGGTCGCCGCGGACCTCAACGGCGCGGTCGGCGCGCTCGGCGGCCAGTTCGTCACCTTGCTGTTCGTGATGGCCGCGGGCCTGCTGATCATCGCCGGGGTGGACGTGCCGATCCAGATGATCCGCCACTTCCGCCAGCTCCGCATGACCAAGCAGGAGGTCAAGGAGGAGCACAAGGAAACCGAAGGCTCGCCCGAGCTCAAGGCGGCGCAGCGCCAGCGCCAGCGCGAGATCCTCAAGGGCGGCTATCGCAAGGCGGTGTCGACCGCGCATGTCGTACTCACCAACCCGACGCACTTCTCGGTCGCGCTGCGCTACGATTCGGGCAAGGACCAGGTGCCGGTGGTGGTCGCCAAGGGCCGCGGCCAGACCGCGCTGGCGATCCGCGAGCTCGCGGCCGAGTTCGAGGTGCCGGTGCTCGAATATCCCCAGCTCGCCCGCGCGGTCTATTACACCAGCCGCGAAGGGCAGGAGATCCGCGACGATCTCTATCTCGCGATCGCGACCGTCCTCGCCTTCGTCTTCGGCGTCAACGCGCGCGCCGGCGGCACGCAACCCGCGGTCACCGTCCCGTCCGGCGCGCTGTTCGACGAGAACGGGCAGAAAATGGCGCGCCCGGCCTAAAGCGCGCGCTTGCGCGGCCGCTTATTGGATCAGGGGGAAGTGATGGCCATCGAATCGATCGCAAAGACGCTGGGAACCGGATCGGGCATCGACATCTCGTCGCTGGTCGGCGATCTCGTCGATGCGACCTTCGCCAACAAGAACGCCACGCTCGAGGCGAAGGGGGAGAAGCTCACCGCGCAGATCTCTGCCGCCAGCGCGCTCAAGAGCAACATGAGCCAATTTTCGAGCGCGCTGTCGCAGCTGACCGCGAGCGGCACGCTTGCCACCCAGCCGACCAGCGGAAACAGCGCCATCGTCACGACCACGCGCCTGCCGGGCGCGACGCTGGCGGGGCTGAGCGCGAGCGTCGAGGTGCGGCAACTCGCCCAAGGGCAGGTTGCCAGCACCGCCGCCTTCTCCGAAGGTGCGGCGACGGTGATCGGCACCGGCACGTTGACGCTGACCTTTGGCACCGCCACCGTCAGCGACGGCGCGATGACCGATTTCACTGCGGGCGCCGCGGCGCCGATCGATATCGCAATCGACGCGCAGCACAACACGCTGCAGGGCGTCGCCGACGCGATCAACGCCGCCAATGCCGGAGTCACGGCCTCGATCGTCACCGACAGCAGCGGCGCGCGCCTGGTGGTCAAGAGCAGCACCGGTGCCTCGCAGGCTTTCGAGCTTTCGGGCAGCGGCGCGCTGGCCAGCCTCGACATCGGCCGCAATGCGAACGGTTCGACGATCAATACCACCGCGCAGAATGCGGCGCTGACGCTCGACGGCGTCGAGGTCACCTATCCGACCAACAGTATCTCCAATCTGATCCCCGGCGTGCGGCTTGATCTCGTCGCCGCCGCGGTCGGCACGAAGGTCTCCATCGGCTCGACGCGGCCGACCACCGCGCTGAGCGATGCGGTCACCAACTTCGTCGATACCTTCAACGAGCTCTACAAGATGGTGCGCGAGGCGGTCGATCCGATCGACGGGCCGCTGCGGGGCGATCCCGCCGCGAAGGACCTGCTGCGCCAGATGAAGGGGCTGACGATCACCAGCCTGATTCCCGGCGCGACCGACGAGATCCCGAGCAGGCTCGCCGATATCGGCGTCGCGACCCAGCGCGACGGCACGCTCCGCGTCGATTCGACCCGGCTCGCCAAGGTGCTGAACAGCTATCCCGACCAGATCGAGGCGATGTTCGCGACCAATGCAGGGCTCACCAAGGCGCTTTCCACGGTCGCCGAGAGCGCGATCGGCAAGACCGCGACGCTCGGCACGCAGAACGAGGTCACCGGACTCAGCGCCAGCGTGCTCAATTACACCAAGGCGCAGGACAGCATCGCCGACGACAAGGCCGACGTGCTCGCCGCGACCGAGAAGCTGCGGACGCGGATGACGCAGCAATTCGCGGCGATGGATTCGAAGGTGGCGGCGTACAAGTCGACCCAGACCTTCCTCGAAAATCAGATCAAGGCGTGGAATTCGGACAATTGATGCGATGACCCGTTACGCCACCGCCCTCGCCAACCCCGCCGCGACTTATCGGCAGATCGACCTTGCCGGGCGCACCACCGGCGCCGACTCGCATCGGCTGGTCGGGCTGCTCTACGAGGAAGGCGTCGCCGCGCTGCGCGCCGCCGCCTGCGCCGCCGAAGGGCGGCAATATGCGATCAAGAGCGAGCGTGTCGCCCGTGCCACCGCGATCCTGTTCGCGCTCGAGGCCGGGCTCGATTTCGACAGGGGCGGGGAGGTCTCGCGCACGCTCGCGACCTTCTATCACGGGCTGCGTCAGGAAGTGCTCCACGCCAGCATCGGCACCGATCCGGCGCCCTTCCGCGAGGCTGCGACCAGCCTCGAGGAGATCGGCAGCGCCTGGGCGAGCGTGCGCGCGTCCTAGAGGTCGAGCTTCTCATAATCCGCGGGCGGCGGGATCCCCTCCATCCGCTCGGAGAGCAGCGGCCGGAAGCTCGGCCGGCTCTTCATGCCGATATACCAGCGCTTGGCCTGTTCGTGGCTCTTCCAGTCGATCCCGCCGAGATAGTCGGCGATCGAGATCTGCGCGGCGGCGGCGAGATCGGCGAGGCTCATCGTCGGGCCGGCGAGCCATGTGCGGTGGTCGAGGAGGTAATCGATATAGTCGAGATGCGCGACCGCGGCCTTCATCGCCTCGCGCAGCGCCTTGGCGTCGGGCGTCATCTTGTGGACGACGCGCTTGATCATCCGCTCGTGGAGCAGGGGCGCGGTGATGTCGCCGTAGAAATGGTGATCGAACCACACGACCAGCCGGCGGATCTCGGCGCGGTCGGTGGCGGTGCCATTGATCATCGCGTTCTTGCTGACGGTCTCCTCGAAGAACTCGCAGATCACCGTCGAATCGATCAGCGTCACCCCGCGCTCGGTATCGACCATCACCGGCACCTGGCCGGTCGGGTTCAGATCGAGAAACTCGTCGCGGCGCAGCCACGGCGATTCGCGCACCGGCTCATAGCCGATGCCCTTCTCGCCGAGCAGCAGACGCACTTTCCGGGAAAAGGGACAGAGCGGGAATTGAAGGAGCTGCCACATGCAGCCCGTATCTACTGGAGACGCGTCGCGCGTCCAGCCGATGCGTCAATTATCGTCGCTATAGGCCTCGATCGCGCCTGCCAGCGGGGCGAGCGCATCGCGCAGCCGGTCGGCGGTCTTTGCCAGCTCGCCCGACATCGCCAACGCGTCTCCCGCAATCGCGCCGGTGGCGGCAACCGCGCGCCGCGTCCGGTCGTGCAGCTTCGCCTCGAAATGCGGATCCCTGCGGCGCTCGAGGTCGCGCAGCGTGTCCGAGGGGCGGATGTCCGCATCGGGATCGGCATAGCGCGCCAGCGGCCCGACCCGCGTATCGAGCACGATGCCGGCGAGTCCGGTCATCGCCATGGCGATGCCTTCCTGCACCATCGGTTCGTTGAGCGCGCGCACGGCATCGGCCTCGCGCTGCGATTGCGCGGCGGCGGGCAGGGCAATGGCGCACAAGACGGCGGCAGCGGAGACCAGACGCATGACATTCTCCCGAGTCGTCAGGAACGGCTTATACATGCTTCCCAACGGCTTAGCACGCGATGAACATGGGCTTGCCCCACGCGCGCGGGCGAGCCACTCTGGGGCGTGTCCGACGACCCATTCGTCACCGTGGCGATCGCCTATAGCCAGCCCCAAGCATTGGTGCTGCTATCGCTTTTCGCGTGGCACGACATCCCCGCCTATGCGCGCAATCTGCAGCATGCGCGAACGGACTGTCCGGTGACGCTCGCGCTGGGCGGCATCCCGATCCGCGTCCTGTCGGATTGCGCCGGGGCAGCGCGCGCGCTGCTCGTCGAGGCTGCCGAGCGCGAGGACGAACGGCCCGCGCCCGCGCCGCTCGCGTGGCGCATCGTCAAGACACTTGCCTTGGGGATGGTCGGTGCGACGCCACCCCCGCGCATCGCGGCGAGCATCGTTCGCTAGTTATTCGGCGGCGACCGCTTCCACGGCGTCGTCGAGCGGGTGCGACAGCCGGGTGAGCATCTCCTTCGGCACCACCTGCCAGAAATGGCCAACCGTGCGGTCCCAATCCTCGAGAATGCCCTGCGACCATTTGCTGTCGGTGGCCTCGGCATGCGCCTCGACCATCGCCCGGAGCTTGCCCTCCCAATGCGCCGAGCTCAGCCGCTGCCAGACGATGCTTTCGGGATTGGCGCGCTGCTCGAAACAGCCATCGGTGTCGTAGATGAAGGCCATGCCGCCGGTCATGCCGGCGCCGAAGTTCATTCCGACCTTGCCGAGCACCACCGCGGTGCCCCCGGTCATGTACTCGCAGCCATTCGCGCCGCAGCCCTCGACCACCACTTCGGCGCCCGAGTTGCGCACCGCGAAGCGCTCGCCGGCCTGGCCCGCGGCGAACAGCCGACCCGAGGTCGCGCCGTAGAGCACCGTGTTGCCGATGATCGTGTTGAGCTGGCTGGCGAGCGGCGAACTCACCATCGGCCGGACGACGATGACGCCGCCCGAAAGCCCCTTGCCGACATAGTCGTTGGCGTCGCCGAACACTTCGAGCGTGATGCCCTTGCACAGGAACGCGCCGAGCGACTGGCCCGCCGAGCCGCGCAGCCGGACATGGACATGGCCGTCGTTGAGCGTCGACATGCCGAACTTGTTGGTCACCGCGCTCGACAGCCGCGTCCCCACCGCGCGGTGCGTGTTGCGCACCGTATAGGTGAGCTGCATCTTCTCGCCGCGCGCGAATACCGGCGCCGCGTCCTTGATCATTTGCGCGTCGAGACTATCGGGAACCTCGTTGCGGAAGGTCGACAGGCTGAAGCGCCGCTCGGCATCGTCGGCATCGACCTTGGCGAGGATCGGGTTGAGATCGAGATCGTCGAGATGCTCGGCGCCGCGGCTGACCTGACGGAGCAGCTCGGTGCGGCCGATCACTTCGTCGAGGCTCTTGAAGCCGAGCTTCGACAGGATCTCGCGGACCTCCTCGGCGATGAAGGTCATCAGGTTGATCACCTTCTCGGGCGTGCCGACGAACTTGGCGCGGAGCCGCTCGTCCTGCGTGCAGACGCCCACCGGGCAGGTGTTCGAATGGCACTGGCGCACCATGATGCAGCCCATCGCGACGAGGCTGAGCGTGCCGATGCCGAACTCCTCGGCGCCGAGGATCGCGGCGATGACGATGTCGCGCCCGGTCTTGAGCCCGCCATCGGTGCGCAGCTTCACCCGGCCGCGCAGGCCGTTGAGCGTCAGCGTCTGGTTGACTTCGGTGAGGCCCATTTCCCACGGCGTGCCGGCATATTTGACGGAGGTCTGCGGGCTCGCGCCGGTGCCGCCGACATGGCCGGCGACGAGGATCACGTCGGCATGCGCCTTGGCGACGCCCGCCGCGACCGTGCCGATGCCCGCCGAGCTGACCAGCTTGACGCAGACTCGCGCGCGCGGATTGATCATCTTCAGATCGTAGATGAGCTGGGCGAGGTCCTCGATCGAATAGATGTCATGGTGCGGCGGCGGGCTGATCAGCGTCACGCCCGGCGTCGAGTGCCGCAGCTTCGCGATGAATTCGGTCACCTTGAAGCCGGGCAGCTGGCCGCCTTCGCCGGGCTTGGCGCCCTGCGCGACCTTGATCTCGATCTCGTCGCAGGCGTTGAGATATTCGGCGGTGACGCCGAACCGGCCCGACGCGATCTGCTTGATCACCGAATTGGCGTTGTCGCCATTCTCGTACGGCTTGTAGCGGATCTTGTCCTCGCCGCCCTCGCCCGACACCGCCTTGGCGCCGATCCGGTTCATCGCGATCGCCAGCGTCTCGTGGGCCTCGGGGGAGAGCGCGCCGAGCGACATGCCGGGGGTGACGAAGCGTTTGCGGATCTCGGTGATCGCCTCGACCTGCTCGATGGCGATGCCTTCGTTGGGGAAGTTGAACTCGAGCAGGTCGCGCAGATAGACCGGGGGCAAATCGCGCACGCCGCGGGCGAATTGCAGATAGCTCGAATAGCTGTCGGTCGAGACCGCAGTCTGCAGCAGGTGCATCAGCTGCGCCGAATAGGCATGCGTTTCGCCGCCATGGCGCTGGCGATAGAAGCCGCCGATCGGCAGCGCCGCGACGGCGCGGTCGAACGCCGCCTCGTGACGCAGCCGTGCCGAGAGATGGAGCGAGGCATAGCCCTCGCCCGAGATCTTGGCGGGCATGCCGGGGAACAGGTCGTTGACCAGCGCGCGGCTAAGCCCGACCGCCTCGAAATTATAGCCGCCGCGGTACGACGAGATCACCGCGATCCCCATCTTGGAGAGGATCTTGAGCAGGCCCTCGTCGATCGCCTTGCGGTGGCGCTTGAGCGCTTCATCGAGGCTCAGCTCGCCGAACAGCCCGCGCGCCTGGCGATCGGCGATCGCCGCTTCGGCGAGATAGGCGTTCACCGTGGTCGCGCCGACGCCGATCAGCACCGCGTAATAATGCGTGTCGAGGCACTCGGCGGTGCGCACGTTGACCGAGGCATAGGAGCGCAGGCCCCGGCGGACGAGGTGCGTGTGCACCGCGGCGGCGGCGAGCACGCCGGCAATCGCCACCTTGTCGGGACCGATATGCTCGTCGGTGAGGAACAATTCGGTGCAGCCGGCGCGGACCGCCTGCTCGGCTTCGTAGCGGATGCGCTTGATCGCGACGCGCAGCTCCTCGGGGTCGTCGCCCGCGGGGAAGGTGCAGTCGATCTCGGCGCATTGCGAGCCGAAATGGCCGCGCAGGCGATACCAGTCCGCATTGGTGAGCACCGGGCTGTCGAGCACGAGCACCCGGCCCTGCGTCCCCTCGGTGTCGAGGATGTTGGCGAGGTTCCCGAAGCGCGTCTTGAGCGTCATCACCTGCCGCTCGCGCAGCGAATCGATCGGCGGGTTGGTGACCTGGCTGAAATTCTGCCGGAAGAACTGGCTGATCAGCCGCGGCTTGTCCGAGATCACCGCGAGCGGCGTGTCGTCGCCCATCGAGCCGATCGCTTCCTTGGCGGTCTCGACCATCGGCGAGAGGATCAGCTCCATGTCCTCGAGCGTCTGCCCCGCCGCGACCTGGCGGCGGGTGAGCTCGGCGCGGTCATAATAAGGCGTCGCCTGCGGCGCGGGGAGGTCGTCGACCGAGAGGAACTCGCCGATCATCGCGGCATAATCGGCCTCGGCGGCGATGCGGTCCTTGATCGCCGCGTCGTCGAGCAGCACGCCCATTTCGAGATCGACGGCGATCATCTGCCCCGGGCCCATCCGGCCCTTGGCGACGACGCTCGATTCGGGAATCTGGACCATGCCGGTCTCGGAGCCGACGATCAGCAGCCCATCGGAGGTCTGGGTGTAGCGCAGCGGCCGCAGCGCGTTGCGATCGACCCCGGCGACTGCCCAGCGGCCGTCGGTCATCGCCAGCGCCGCGGGGCCGTCCCACGGCTCCATCACGCTCGCGAGATATTTGTACATGTCGAGATGCGTTTTGGGCGTGTTCTCGTCCCACGCTTCGGGGACGAGCATCAGCTTGGCGGTCGGCGCGTCGCGGCCCGAGCGGCAGATCGCTTCGAACACCGCGTCGAGCGCGGCGGTGTCCGACGCACCTGCCGGGATCACCGGCTTGATGTCTTCCGAGCGCTCGCCGAACGCGATGCTCGCCATCTTGATCTCGTGGCTGAGCATCCAGTTCTTGTTGCCGCGGATCGTGTTGATCTCGCCATTGTGTGCGAGGCAGCGGAACGGCTGCGCCAGCCACCATTGCGGGAAGGTGTTGGTCGAGTAGCGCTGGTGGAAGATCGCCACTCGGCTGGTGAAGCGCTCGTCCTTGAGATCGGGGTAGAAGTCGCCAAGGCTCTCGGCGAGGAACAACCCCTTGTAGATGATCGAGCGCGTCGACAGCGAGCAGATGTAGAAACCGCTGATCTGCGCGGCGATCACCGCCTTCTCGATCCGGCGACGGATCAGATAGAGGTTCTTCTCGAACTCGGCGGCATCGACCTCGGCGGGCATCGGGCCGGCGATCATGATCTGCTCGATCTCGGGGCGCGTCGCCTGCGCCTTCATCCCGATCACCGAGACGTCGACCGGCACCTGGCGCCAGCCATAGATGGTGTAGCCGGCCTCGATGATCTCCGATTCGACGATCGTGCGGCAGGCTTCCTGCGCGCCGAGATCGGTGCGCGGCAGGAAGATCATCCCCACAGCGAGGCGATTCGGCAGCACACGGTGCCCGCCCGCGGCGATCGCGTCGTCGAAGAAGCGCACCGGCAGATCGACATGGATGCCCGCGCCGTCGCCGGTCTTGCCGTCGGCATCGACCGCGCCGCGGTGCCACACTGCCTTCAATGCATCGATCGCCGACTGGACGACGCGGCGCGACGGCTGGCCGTCGGTTGCCGCGACGAGGCCGACGCCGCAGGCATCGCCTTCGAATTCGGGGCGGTACATGCCTTCGCGGGCGAGGCGTTCGCGTTCGGCGGTCTGGTTCGGGTCGGTCATCATCTTATCCTCGAAGCGCGATCTCGCGCGTCAGTCCTTCACGCCGGCGGCGGCGAGGCTCGTTCTGGCATTGGCCGCGCAGGCATCATATTCTGCGAACATCTCGGTCGGCGCGTCGGCCATCGCCTTGCGCGTGACTTCCATGAAGCGCTCGATCGGATAGCGCTCGACGAACGGCTTCATGTCGGCCTTGTCGCCTGCGGCGAGCAGCCGCGCATAATCGGGTCCCGAATAAAATTCGGTGAGCTTGTCGAGCTCGGCGTCGGTGAGCATCTCGGCCGACTTGCGTAGCGCGCGCATCGGGAATTCGCGCGATGCCTTGTCGACGCACGCAACGCGCGCCGCGATCGCCGCGCGGACCGCAGCTTCCTTGCCCGGGTTGGCGGCGACGAGGCGCTTGATGTCCGCGGCGTCGGCTTCGGTCTCGCCATCGCCTTGGCCGGCACCGGGCCGGGTGCTCGGCGGCAGCGCGGCGAGCAGCCGATCGACGTGCGCCGCATGGTCGGGCGCGGGCACCCCCTGCCCGGCAAGGACGAGAAGGACGGAGAGCAGGATCATCGCCCGCGCCTCATGCCGCCTGCGCCGGGACGCTCGCCCCGGCGCGCGCCTTCATCCACGCATGCATGTGCGCCGCCACGTCGCGGCCGTCGCGGATCGCCCAGACGACGAGGCTCGCGCCGCGGACGATGTCGCCCGCCGCGAACACGCCGTCCAAGCTGGTCATCATCGTCTTGCCGTCGGTGCGCAGCGTGCCCCAGCGGGTTACGCCAAGCCCTTCCGCGCCGAACAGCTTGGGCAGGTCCTCGGCCTCGAAGCCGAGCGCCTTGATCACCAGATCGGCCTGCAGCTGGAAGCCGCCGCCGGGATCGACCTCGGGCGCGCGACGGCCCGAGGCATCGGGCGCGCCGAGCCGCATCTTCGACGCGCGCACGCCGGTCACCTTGTCGCCGCCGTCAAAGGCGTCCGGAGCCGACAGCCAGACGAACTCGACGCCCTCCTCCTCGGCATTGGCGACTTCGCGCTGCGAGCCGGGCATGTTGGCGCGGTCGCGCCGATAGAGGCACTTCACCGAGGCGGCGCCCTGGCGGATCGCCGTGCGTACGCAGTCCATCGCGGTGTCGCCGCCGCCGACCACCACGACATGCTTGCCCGCGGCATCGAGACCGCCATTGTCGAATTCGGGAACCGCATCGCCGAAGCTCTTGCGGTTCGACGCGGTGAGATAGTCGAGCGCCTCGACAATGCCCGCGGCGCCGACGCCCGGCGCCTTGATCGCGCGCGCCTTGTAGACGCCGGTGGCGATCAGCAGCGTGTCGTGCCTCGCGCGCAGCGTGTCGAGGGTCGCCTCGCGACCTACCTCGAAGCTGGTGTGGAAGACGATGCCGGCCTCTTCGAGGCGCGCGACCCGGCGCATCACGACTTCCTTCTCGAGCTTGAAGCCCGGAATGCCATAGGTCAGCAGTCCGCCGGCGCGATCGTGCCGGTCGTAGACGTGCACGTCATAGCCCATCTCGCGCAGATATTCGGCGGCGCTCAGCCCGGCTGGTCCCGCGCCGATGACACCGACCGACTGGCCCCGCGCGGGACCGACCCGGACGGGCTCGACCCAGCCTTCTTCCCACGCCTTGTCGGTGATGAATTTCTCGACCGAGCCGATCGTCACCGCGCCATGGCCAGAGAATTCGATCACGCAATTGCCTTCGCACAGCCGATCCTGCGGGCAGATGCGGCCGCAGATCTCCGGCATGGTCGAGGTGCTGTTCGACAGCTCATACGCCTCGCGCAGCCGGCCCTCGGCGGTCAGACGGAGCCAGTCGGGGATATGGTTGTGCAGCGGGCAATGCACCGAGCAATAGGGGACGCCGCATTGCGAGCAGCGCCCGGCCTGCGCCTCGGCGTCGGGCACCGCGTAGCGGTCCGCGATCTCGCGAAAGTCTTCCGCGCGGAGTTCTGCCGAGCGCTTTGCGGGGTATTGCTGCCCGCGCGCCACGAATTTGAGCATCGCATCGTCTGCCATGCCGCGCGCCCTACTCAAGGCCGCGGCAAAGATAAAGCAGCAATACTGACCTATATCGTCGGTTTTCGCTTTAATGCGGCGCGAAACGCAAAAATGTTGCGCGTTTTAAGGTCCGATATGGCCCTACCGTGCCGAAAGCCAAGCCAATGCCGCTGCTCCCGCAATGATTCGGTACCATGCAAAGGGTGCGAATCCGTGTTTGGTCACGATGGCGAGGAACGCCTTCACCACCACCAGTGCCACTACGAAACTCACGACGAAACCGATCGCGATCAGCTCGAGCCCATCGCCGGTGATCGCGTCGCGATGCTTGTAGAGCTGGAGCACGGTGGCGCCGGTCAAGGTCGGCAGCGCGAGGAAGAAGCTGAAATCGGCGGCGGTGCGGCGGTCGATGCCGAGCGCCATCGCGCCCATGATCGTCGCGCCCGACCGGCTGACGCCCGGGATCATCGCAAGGCACTGGACCAGCCCGATCTTGATCGACTGGCCGGTGGAGACCCCCGCGATGCCGAGGACGTTCTCGGTCCGCACGAGTCGCTCGATCACGAGAATCGCGACGCCGCCGACGATAAGCGCCCACGCAACGACCACGGCGTTCTCCAGCAAGGCGTCGATCTGGTCGCCGAAGGCGAGGCCGAGGATCACCGCGGGGATGAAGGCAATCAGCAAATTGCGGACAAACGCCACCGACGCCGCTTCCCGGCGCAGCAGCCCTTTGAAAACCGCGAGGAAGGTCCGCCAGTAGAGCACGACGATCGCGAGGATCGCGCCGGGCTGGATCGCGATGTTGAACACCGCCCATTGCGCGGCGTCATAGCCCATCAGCTCGCTGGCGAGGATCAGATGTCCGGTCGAGGAGACCGGGAGAAACTCGGTGATGCCTTCGACGATGCCGAGCAGGATCGCGACGAGAAATTCGGTCATGCGGGTAGGGGCCTCTCGTTCACGCGGCGGCCGGCGCCGCGCCGGCCCGAGGGATGGGCTGGATCAGGCGACCGGATCGAGCTGGCCGAAGCGGCCGTGGCGGCGGAAGCGCACCAGCCATGCCGGCGCCACCGTGGCCAGCGGAGTCGGCGTGATCCCGAACGCCGCGAAGCCCTCGGCGCCGGCGGGGACGATATTGTCCTGCTGGAGCATGCGCCACTGGTCGGTGGTGATCGGGGTGCCGGGGACCATCGCGACGAGCCCGCCCAGCGCGTCGGGCAGCTCGACGAAATGCGCGTCACGGCCGATCGCGCCGGCGATCCAACGATAGAGGTCGCGCAAGGTCAGCACATCGGGGCCGCCCAGCGTGTAGACATGGCCGCCATGCCGCGCCGGATCGGCGATCGCCTTGACCACGACGGTGGCGACGTCGGTGACATAGGCGGGCTGGAAGCGCGCCTCGGCGCGCAGCACCGGCACCACTGGCGCGCTGGCGATCATGCCGGCGAAGCGATTCACGAAATTGTCCTCGCGTCCGAACAGCACCGAGGGTCGCAAAATCGTCGCGGCGGGAAAGGCTGCCTGCACGGCCTGCTCGCCCTGCGCCTTGGAGCGGCCATAGGCGGCGCGCGAATCGGCATCGGCGCCGAGCGCCGAGACATGCACCAGCGCCGCGACGCCGGCGGCGCGCGCCGCCTCGGCGACGTTGCGGGCGCCATCGACATGGACCTTGGTCATCGCGCTGCCGAAAGTGCCGGCGAGGTTGACCACCGCGTCCGATCCCTCGATCGCGCGGGCGATCGTATCGGGCCGGGTGACGTCGGCCGCGGCGAACTGGGTCTGGCCGAGCCCGCCCAGCGGCTTGAGGAACCAGGCGTCGCGCGGCCGCTTCTGCGCGATTCGCACCCGTGCGCCGGCGCGATAGAGTTCCTGCGCGACATAGCGCCCCAGAAATCCGCCGCCGCCGATCAGCGTTACCAGCCTGTCCTTCATGCCTGCCTCTTGAGCCTCGTGCGAGCCGCACCCCATGCCGCGTGGCCGCGCAAACGGCAAGCCGCCTGCGCTGTGCGAATTGCCGCGCGCGCCCGGTTGACAGCCACGCGACCCTCCAATAGAGCGCGCCGCCTACCCCGTGCCCAGATGGCGGAATTGGTAGACGCACCAGCTTCAGGTGCTGGCGGTCGCAAGGCCGTGGAGGTTCGAGTCCTCTTCTGGGCACCACTTTTCCCATCCACTAGCGTCCATGAGCGTCGCGTAAGTGGCTGGGGGAAAAGCCTTTTTCCAAATATCTTTCCGGCGAGATTTGGGCGGGTTCGCCGACATACCACCAGTTTTGGTGGCATATTTCGGCAGTGGATTCGCCCGTTTTCGGACGGAGATACCCCATGGCTCTTACGGCCCTTGCGATCAGAAATGCGCAGCCTCGAACGAAGGCTTACAAGCTCAGCGACGAGCGCTCCCTCTTCCTTCTGGTGATGCCGAACGGCGCCAAATACTGGCGCTTCCGCTATCGCTTCCTCGACAAACAGAAGACGCTCGCGATCGGCGTATGGCCCGAGGTGAGCCTTGCCGATGCCCGTATCAAACGCGACTCCGCGCGCCAGATGGTCGCGGACGGCCTCGACCCGATGGTCGAGAAGAAGCGCCGCAAGCTCCGCGCGCATTTCGATGCCAACAACACGTTCCGTGCGGTCGCCGAAGAATGGTTCGTCAAGATCACGCGCGAGGAGCGCGCCGAGGTTACGCTGAGCAAAGTCCGCTGGTTGCTCGAGAAGGTCTATCCGTTCCTCGGCGACCTGCCGATCCATGAGATCGAGGTGCAGGAAGTGCTGGCCGTGCTACGAAAGATCGAGGCGACGGGCCGCTACGAGAGCGCACGGCGCATGCGAAGCGTGATCAGCCGCGTCTTTCGCTATGGCATCGCCACGGGGCGGGCGAAAGTCGACCCTGCACGCGACCTGCGGGGCGCGATCATCGTGCCCAAGACCAGGCACTTTGCGGCGATCACGCGGCCGAAGGAGGTGGGCAAGCTGCTCCGGGACATCGACGATTCGCCAGGATACGCGATCACGCGGCTTGCCCTGCGGATGACGCCGCATGTCTTCGTGCGCCCGGGAGAGTTGCGCCGGGCCGAATGGAGCGAGTTCGACCTGGAGCGCGCCGTATGGTCGATCCCCGCCGAGAAGATGAAGATGCGCTGGCCGCATCAGGTGCCGCTGTCGCGGCAGGTGCTCGATCTCCTCGACGAGATCCGGCCGCTTACCGGCCACAGCCCCTATGTGTTCCCGGCCTCTCATACCTGGAAGCGCCCCATGTCGGAGAACACCATCACCTTCGCGCTTCGGCGGATGGGCTACAGCGGCAGTGAGATGACCGCGCATGGCTTCCGCGCGATGGCGGCGACGCTGCTCAACGAGATGGGGCTGTGGAACCCCGACGCGATCGAGCGGCAGCTCGCGCACATGGAGAATAATGGCGTGCGCCGCGCCTATGCGCGCGGACAATATTGGGAAGAGCGCGTGCGGATGATGCAGCACTGGTCGGATTATCTCGACGAACTGCGAAGCGGAGGCGACGGCAACAAGGCCTCCGATGGCGGCAACGTCGTCGCGGTCGATTTCGCCCGGCGAGGCGAGCGAAGGCGGTAGGTCGGCTATATGCACCAAACAGAATGCTCCCGTACAGGAACATTTCAGCCGTGATCGTTTCAACAAAGGCGCTATGGACCCGTTCGGGAACATTCTTGAAGCTTTAGCTATTTGGCCATATATATGTACCCGAACGGGAACACCACGATGCCGAAGCGATCACCTTTTGACGAGTTCAGCACGCTGGCCTCCGCTTCGGCAGCCGTCAAACAGACGCGCGAGCTGATGAGCGGCGGGCTTGACGATGCGACCCTTCGCGCGGTTCGGGAGAGCCAGACTCTCGAGTCGGCGCTCGCCGCAGCTAAAGACGGCACGGCGACCTCGCGCCTCCTCGAAGCCGATGCCGGCATCGCCAAAGCCATCAAGGAGATGGACGAGGCGCTGAGACCAGGCATCACGAAGAACCCGGTGGCCGAGGCGATCGGCCAGCTCCAGGCTGGCAGCGCGCTCGACACGAACAGATTGTTCCCCGGCGCGGCTGTCGTTCCGGATGTTGTCGGCAAGGCGCTCAAGGAAATGCAGGCGGCAGCGGGACTGGGCTCGGTTAGCGATATTCTCGCCCGCGACGGGCTCGGCTCCGCCTATCGGCAGCTCGCGGGTCCGGACGTCGTAAGCGCTCTCGATTACGTCTCCCCGATGCGTAGCGTGTTCGACGAACTGGGCGGCGCGGTCGCCCCCGCAGCGTCGGCACCGAAAACGCTCCCCGCGCCGCGGCCGCGCCCCGCGCGTCCGGCACCCGGGGGGCCAGAAGCCTCTCCTGCCGTACCCGTCTCGAGCGCGCCGGTTACGATCGGCGAGATCGGCAAGCGGGTTCGCGCTGCGCGCAAGGCGATGGGAATGACCCAGCAGCGCTTCGCCGATCTGGCCGGCGTCGGTCGACGCTTTCTGATCGAACTCGAACAGGGCAAACCGAGCCTCGAGATCGGCCGCGTCCTCGCAGTGTGCCATGCGGCCGGGATCAAGCTGGGCTTCCTGACGTGACCGTTCGCCTCACGCTGGATGTCCATCTGGATGGCCAGCACGATTCCGCAGGGCATCTGGAAGCGCTCGACGATGGCAACGTGCGCTTCCGCTATTCGGATGCGGCGCTTGCCGCCGGTCGCGCGATCTCGCTGTCGCTGCCGCTGGATGATGCACCTTTCGGCGATGCGATCACGCGCGCTTTTTTCGACAATGTCCTCCCCGAGAACGACCAGGTGCAGCGCGTCCTCGATCGCGAGGGACTGGACCGTGCCGATATCGTCGACATCCTCGCGCATGTCGGTGCGGACTGCCCGGGCGCGATCTCCTGCGTGCCGGCGGGCTCGGGCCCGATGAAAGTGCCGGGAGAGCTTGCCAGCGACTATCGTCCTATCGATCCTCAGGAACTGGCAGTTATCGTCCAGCGCCTCGCCGACCGCCAGCCGCTGCCCGACGATATCGTCGACCCGTCGCCCGTTGCCGGCGTCCAGCGCAAGCTCGCCGTCACCAGGCTACCGGACGGGCAACTCGCCTTGCCCGCCGACGGCCGCAAGGTGCCGACCACCCATATCCTCAAGGTACCCCGGCGTGCCGAGGCTGCAGAGGCCGTACAGGAGGCAGCCGCCTGCAGGATAGCGCGAGAATGCGGTTTCGAGGTCTCGGGCACGGAGCATTTCGCCTATGGCGGTGTGGACGCGGTTCTCATCGAGCGGTTCGACCGGGTCGTCATCGAGGATGTCGTCTATCGCCTGCATCAAGAGGATTTCGCACAGGCGCTGGGCCTTCCAGCACGGCTCAAATACCAGCGCAATGGCGTGGAGGGTCGCCGCTTCGATACGCAAGCGGTGCGTGCCCTGCTTGACCGCCTCTCTGCCCCCGCGCAGGCCCGCGAGACCTTCGTGCTGGCGACCCTGTTCAATCTGGCGATCGGCAATACCGACAATCATGCCAAGAACCATGGCATCCTCTATCTGCCGAACGACCGGCTCCAGCTGACGCCACTCTACGATCTGCTGCCGATCCGCCTGCATCCACGCTATACGCATGAGCTCGCCTATCATCTGGGAGGAGCCTCGCATCTCGATGACATGACTCCGGAACACATGGCGCGCTTCCTTTCCGAATTCGCTTTGGAAGGCGGACGCGCGCGGCGGTTCATCGAAGGACCGGTCCGCACCATGTTCGGGATCCTCGAGCGGCAAGCGCCAGTGCTCCGCAAGCTCGGACAGCGCTTCTTTGACGATCTGATCGGCCGCGAGCTCAGTCAGGTCTGCGACCTGCTGAACCTCGAAATGCCGATACGCGAGCGCGACTATTTCGAACCCGAGGGCGCCGGAGGATGGCTCGCGCCCAGTTAAAGGCGGCGGTCCTGACCCGCGGCGATCCATCGCAAATTCCCGATGCGCCTCGTCGCCGGAATCTGCGCGTTTCCGAGCAATAGAAAGATTCCTATCGATCAAATGATGGTGCAATTTGATCGATAGAAAGGTGTGTTATCGATCGTGCGCTGGAACTGGCAGCAACCGGAACGGGCCCAATTTTACCTATAACGCGAAGCGTCTGAGAAGCCGCGAAGACCGGTTTCTCAAGGGCGCGGCATTCTCGTCGGCGCGTTCCATCTCGATATCGGCGACCGCCAGAACCTCTCTATCGAACTCCTGGCCCAGGAAGCTGTCCACAGCTCTGCGATCGAGGGAGAGATCCTCGATCGCGCGAGCGTGCAGTAGTCCGTTGCCAAGCATAGCCACGTCCGACGGCATCTCGTGCTCGGCCTAAGCCGACCCCGTGGCCGACCGAGGCTTTAGTTCGGAACTACGCATCGTAGTTCGCCGAATCGCTTCGACCCTCTCTTGCCGTTGCCTTGCGCCGAAAAGCCCAAACCAGCGCAGCCAAGCTGCTGATCACATAGGCCAGACCGATCAGTTGGCCCTCGCTCAGGAAACTCATGTCCACTCTCCCTAATGGGGAGTCGAGATATGTTCACTTTACGTTCCTACATTGCAAGGGCCAATGGTCAGTCGAATACCGGCGGTCCTGGCGGCCTTCGGAGTAGTCGAAGTGCGCTCAGAATTTCCTCCAGCCCGGACTCCAGGGCACCGATGTCGATATTCAACGCGAGCCCATCATATCCGGTAAGTCGGAGGACCACCGACATCACCAGCCGGGAATGGGCCGCCAGCGCCAGCAGATGCAGACTGCTCGGGCTCTTGCGGCCGTGCAGCCAGGCACGCGCCGTGTGATCGCTGACGCTGGTCCATGCCATAATCGTCTTCGCCGCCCGGTGGCTGCCACCCAGTTCATCTCTGAGGGCGCCTCCGACAAGCGCAGCAAATTGTGCGTCCGTGATCATACCCTGTGATTTCGGAAATCGAGCTCCGCTTTTAGGAACCATGGTTCCGGACCTTTTGCGTTAAGTGGTCACTTCGCAGCGGCTTTTGCCGCCGAGCCAATCTGAGGCCGGCGATGGTAATAAACTGGATGCACACGGAGGGTCCGGACGGGCGCCCGCGGCCGCCCGCGGCAAGGGCGGCGCAGTACGTCCGCATGTCGACCGAGCACCAGAAATATTCGACGGACAATCAGGCGGAGGCAATCCGGCGATACGCGGGGCTGCGCGGCTATGAAATCGTCGCCACCTATGCCGACGAGGGCAAAAGCGGGCTGAATCTGGATGGACGCCCCGCCTTGCAGCGGTTGCTGGAAGACGTAGAAACCCATCGGACGGACTTCACCGCGCTTCTGGTGTATGACGTCAGCCGCTGGGGGCGGTTCCAGGATCCCGACGAGGCAGCCTCGTACGAGCTGCGTTGCAAACGCGCTGGCGTTCAGGTCCATTATTGCGCCGAGCAATTCGAGAACGATGGAAGCATCGGCTCGTCGATCATCAAGACCGTCAAGCGAGCCATGGCAGGCGAGTATAGCCGCGAGCTCTCGGTCAAGGTTTTTGCGGGCCAGGCAAACCTTATCCGGCTCGGCTATCGACAGGGCGGAGTTGCCGGCTTCGGTCTGCGCCGAATGCTGGTGGACGAGGCGGGTGTCGAGAAAGGAATCCTGCGTCACGGGGAACACAAGAGCATCGCGACCGACCGGGTCGTTCTCGTTCTGGGTCCTCAAGCAGAAGTGGAGGTCGTGCGAGAGGTCTACGCGATGTTCGTGGAGCGGGGGCTATCGGAGAACGACATAGCGAATGAACTCAATCGGCGATCCATACGCACAGATTTCGATCGAGAATGGACGCGTGGATCCGTTCATCAGCTTCTGATCAACGAAAAATACATCGGCAACAATGTGTGGGCCCGAACTTCCTTCAAGCTCAAATCCGCGCATGTTCACAATCCCGCGGACGAATGGGTACGGGCGGATGGAGCCTTCCCGGGACTTATCGACGCGACGACATTCGATCAGGCGCAGCAGATTATCCGCACGCGCTCCGATCGTCTGAGCGACGAACGGATGCTGGAGCTTCTGGCGGGAATTCTGGGCCAGCGTGGGCTTCTCACCGGCTTGATCATCGACGAGATGGATGATTGCCCTTCCAGCAGTGCCTACCGCAGCCGCTTCGGAAGCCTGCTTCGGGCCTACGCCCTGGTCGGGTTCGCTCCGGATCACGACTATCGGTATCTCGACGTCAACAGAAGACTGCGGGCCCTTCATCCTGAGCTGATCGGCACGGTGATGAACGGGATTCACCGCGCAGGCGGAAGCCTGATTCAGGACAGCGCAACCGACCTGCTCACCATCAACGACGAGTTCACCGCGTCGATCGTCGTCGCGCGGTGCTTTGAAACCGCCGCCGGCTCATCGCGGTGGAAGCTTCGCCTGGACACCGCGCTTGGGCCCGACATTACCGTCGCCATCCGCATGGATCGCTCGAACGAGCGCCCGGGCGACTACTATCTGTTGCCTCGGCTCGATATGCGCGAAGCGGTTCTGCGGCTCGCTGAATATAACGGCCTCTCCCTCGACGCGTATCGGTTTGACACCCTCGATCCCTTCTATCGCATGGCAGCCCGGGCAGCATGGCGGGAGGCGGCGTGATGACAGCATTGCCGGCACAGCGCGTCGAGATGATCCCGGTCGACAGAATCACCGTTGTGAACCCGCGAATCCGGAACAAGCGGTCTTTCAAGGAGATCGTCGACAATATCGCGCAACTTGGCCTCAAACGACCAATCACCGTTACGCGCCGCATAGAGGCGGACGGTCCTTTCTACGACCTGGTCTGCGGCCAGGGGCGGCTCGAGGCATATAGAATGCTGGGCCAACCTGAAGTGCCGGCGCTGGTCGTCGCCGCCGATCCCGAGGATTGCCTCGTCGCGAGTCTGGTGGAGAATTGCGCGAGGCGACAGCACCGCGCCATCGATCTGTTGTACGACATCCGGGGGATGCAGGAGCGAGGCTATGCCTCTGCGGAGATTGCACGGAAAACCGGCCTCTCAATGGAATATGTCCACGGTGTCGCCCGGTTGATCGAGAATGGCGAGCAGCGTCTCCTGCGCTCGGTTGAAAGCGGAATCATCCCGGTCAGCGTCGCTGTGGAGATTGCCGAGGCTGAGGATCACGAAGTGCAGTTCGCGCTGTCCCGTGCCTATGAGCGTGGCCTGCTGAAGGGCCGCAAATTGCTCGCAGCAAAGAAGCTCATCGAAACGCGGAGGCGACGTGGAAAGGGTCTCGCCACGGTAGGTCCACGAGCACGAGAACGCGTTTCGGCAGATACGCTGGTGAAGGCTTACCAGGAGGAAACCGACCGCAAACGCTCTCTCATCCGGCGCACGGAGATTACCCGCGGCCGCCTGCTCATCGTCACCGAAGCAATGCGGCGCCTGGCACGGGATGAAGCCTTCATGGGCATCCTCCAGGACGAAAATCTCGCGACCATTCCGGACAACATTGCCTCGAGGCTGCGCGGGGGCGCGGGATCATGACCACGAAGCTCGCCTCCCCCGTCGCACTTGCGTTCGAGACGGAGACCTTGCGCATCCAGATCGTGGACATCCTGCCGCTCCGCGAACTGGCGCACTCCGTTCGCAACTCGGTGAAGTACGGGCAGATCGCCGCCTCAATCGGCGAGGTGGGGATTATCGAACCTCCGGTGGTGGCGCGCGACCGGGACGATCCATCAAAATATCATCTGCTGGACGGACACCTGCGCGTCGACATCTTGCGGCTGCGCGGCGACCTGGAGGTCGTATGCCTTGTCGCGACAGAGGACGAGGCCTTCACCTACAACCGTCGCGTCAGCCGAATAGCCACCATTCAGGAGCACAAGATGATCCTGAATGCGATCAAGAAGGGCGTCCCCGAGGAGCGTCTGGCAAGGGCGCTCAACGTCAACATCTCCAACATTCGGGCGAAGCGAAATCTGCTCGTCGGAATATGTCCGGAAGCGGCCGAGTTGCTTCGGGACAAGCATGTCCCGATGAACGCCTTCACAGAGCTCCGGAAGCTGATGCCGATACGACAAATCGCCGCGGCTCAGATGATGGTAGCGATGAATCGATATTCGATTTCCTATGCCAAATCGATCGTCGCCGGCACGCCCGATGATGAGCTCGTCGCCGGGCGGCATAAGGTCCTGAAGGGACTCACCGACGAACAGGTCGCACTCATGGAGCGCGAATCGGCCGCACTGGATCGCGAGTTCAGGCTCATCGAGCAATCCTACGGGGCTGATCACCTCGATCTGGTCCTGGCGCTCGGCTATATTCAGCGCCTGCTCGGCAATGCGCGGATCGTGCGTCATCTCGCCAGGCACCATGCCGACCTGCTCGGCGAATTTCAGAAGCTCGTCGACATCCCGAAGGCCGCATGATGGGGACCCGGACCCGATAAGCGCGGGGACCGCGGGAGACGCCGCACTGCGGGGCGGATCGAGCGCGGTGGTGGGGATGGCGGCGATCCCGCTCGGAGCCCACCAGGAACCCGATAGGGTTCGACTTTGTGCGCCGGTCGGCGACAAGGCCGACCGGCGCACTTCTGACAAGCATGGACCGGCGGGCGGTGCTCAGCTCCGCTCGAACAGTCGCTTCAGACTTGGATAGAGGATGAACGTCGAGCGACCGATCTTCACCGTCTCGATTGTCCCGTCGCCGATGAGCTCATAGATCGTCGAGCGGCAGATCCCGGTGATCCTGACCGCGGTCGAGATCCGCACGCTGATCGGCTCGAGCGTCACCTGCTCCGGCGGGATGCCTGCGCTCATTTCGTCCTCTCCTTGCTGAAGGCGCGATCGCTGTCGAGGAATGCGGACAGCATCGCGGGGATGAGATCGGCCACCGGCAACACCGGCGTCTGTCAGGAAGGTCCGCCGCTCTGATCGAGCGGCTTCAGCTCAAACTCTCCGGAAATTCGAGGACCCCGTGTTGAAACAGCTCAAGAAGTCTCTGGCGTTGGCATGCGCCGCATCCGCGCTCTATGGCGCCGGCGCCGCCAGTGCGCAGGATATCGTTCCGCCCAAGGTCTATACCATGACACCGACCGGCGTGAGCCTCGCGGACGGCTCCTTCACCTTCACAGATACCGATCTGGTGATCGGCACGCTCAGGCTCGAGCGATTTCATCTCGGCGGTCAGCGCGATCCGAACAACCCGTTTTTCGGTCCACGGATGAGCCACAATTACGACATCTATGTAGCACCAAACCAGAAGACCAACTGCGATATCAATTGCACCACCTTCAAGAAGCCGATCGTCCACATGGGGACGAGCGCCAGCGGCACCTTCTATGAGACGATGCCACCCAATTCAGTGCTGCAACATTCAACCGACGACAGCTACGCAGGAGAGCTGGTTCGGGACGGCAGCGGCGCCTATGTCTACACAGACCGGGACGGCAATGTTTACACCTTCAGCACGACCGTCGGGGTTGCGGGTTCGTCGAGCCTCAGCAAACGTGTCGCCAACATCGTGTTCGCCAATGGGCGGCGGCAGGACTTCGCCTATAACGGCTCGGGCCAGCTCAAGGCAGTAGTCGACAGTTCCGGCTATGCCATCGTCTTCGACTACGCCGCGAACGGCAATGTCGGCGTGGCATGCGGCTACAATCTCGCCGACACCTATGTGTCGGTTTCGTCCACCTGTGCCGGCGCAGCCCTCAAAGTCAGCTACGGCTATTCAGCGGACACGCCCGCCAAGCTTATCAGCGTCACCGATCCGGACAACAATGTCACAACGTACAGCTATACGGGCAAGGAGATCGCCTGCGTAACGCCGCCCGGTTACACGACCTGCAAGGTCTCCAACGCCTATGGATATTCTCCGAATGTGTGGCAGGTGACTCAGCAGACGCTAGCAGACAATGCTGTGTGGAAATATTCTTATTCCGGTGACTATTCGAAGCCGCGCGACCCCGAAGCCTATGCGGAGATCGAGCCTTGGACACAGG
Source organism: Sphingomonas naasensis (assembly GCF_004792695.1). Taxonomy (GTDB): domain Bacteria; phylum Pseudomonadota; class Alphaproteobacteria; order Sphingomonadales; family Sphingomonadaceae; genus Sphingomonas; species Sphingomonas naasensis. The sequence continues at coordinate 64,916 of NZ_SRXU01000010.1, forward strand.
CAAATGTCACCGATCCCGCGCTGAAGACGAGCTATTACACCTTCGTCGCAACGTCGCCGTTTACCGCGGTCGACGCGAACGGGCAGACGACGAACTACCGCTATCAGGGAGGGTGGGACTATCAGACCTCTCCTGCCTACAGCCAGAACCACGGCTCTGCGCTGGTGGAAGTCACCTTGCCCGAAGGCAACAAATATCTCGCGGCCTATGGTGGCCCACGGCGGTCGGTCACCGAGGAACGGCTTCGCGCCAAGCCCGGCTCCGGACTGGCCGATATCGTTAAGCAATATGGCTATGTGGCCGATTGCACGACCGCGCCTAACACGCCGCAAAACTGCGCGAAACCAATCTGGACGAAGGACGCGAAGCTCAACCAGACCGACTATACATATGCTGCGAACGGGCTGTTACTCACGGCGATGCAGCCCGCCCCTACTACTGGCGCGGCACGTCCGCTGAAAATCTTCACCTATGTTCAAAAATATGCCTGGGTGAAGAACTCGGGCGGCGGCCTGTCTCCGTCCGCTGCTCCAATGTGGGTTCCGCAGACCGAGGCGATCTGCCAGACCGCCGCCGGCAGTAGCACGCCGGTTTGTGATGGCGCGGCCGTCCAGACCGTCACCACCTACGAGTACGGCCCCGACGGCACCGCCAACAATCTGCGCGTGCGCGGTATGGTCGTGAGCTCGGGCGGCACCAGTCTTCGCACCTGCTACGGCTATGACTGGCGCGGGAACAAGATCTCGCAAACCAGCCCGCGCGCCGGCTTGTCGGTGTGCCAATGAGCGGCGCGGAGGGGATGGCCATGAAGAAAACCATTGCTGTGCTGCTCTGCTCGGTCGCAATCACTTTACCGTCGGCAGCGCTCGCCCAGGCATCGGCCTCGGATTTCACCAGCGCGACGCGGTACGATCTCGAGGGGCGCGTAACCGGCACGATCGCGCCCGATCCGGATGGGACGGGGCCACTCCGTCATCTGGCCACCCGAAATCTATATGACGCGGCTGGGCGCCTAGTCAGGCAGGAAAAGGGGGAGTTGGCGAGTTGGGTGTCCGAGGCCATCGCACCGGAGAACTGGAGCAGCTACACCACTTTTTCGATCCGGCAGCAGACCGATACGGTCTATGACGGGCTGGATCGCAAGGTGAAAGAGAGCCTGTGGGCAGGCGGCACACTCTATCAGGTCACTCAATACAGCTACGACCCGGTGGGCCGCCTCAAGTGCACCGCGGTGCGCATGAATCCGGCCGCGTTCGGCAGCCTGCCCGACGCCTGCACGCTCGGCACCCAGGGCACACACGGCCCCGATCGCATTACGCGCAATGAGTATGACAATAGCGGTCAGTTGCTGCAGGTGCGCAAGGGCCTCGGAACAAGCCTTGAGCAGGCTTACGTCACCTATGCCTACACCGAGAACGGCAAGCAGCAGTTCGTGATCGACGCCAACGGCAACAAGGCGCAACTCACCTATGACGGGTTCGACCGGCAGGTGGGCTGGTACTTCCCGTCGACTGCGCGACCCTCAGCCTTCAATCCCGCAACCGTGTCTTCCGCCTATTCGACAGCCGGAGCGATCAGCGCGACTGATTTCGAAGGCTATGGCTATGACGCCAACGGCAATCGCACCTCGCTGAGGAAGCGCGACGGGCGGGGGTTCGCCTATGCCTATGACGCGCTCAACCGAATGACGTCGAAGACTGTGCCGGACGCGTGCGTGTCGGGTTACGCCTGCACCAATGTGCCGTCGTCGATGACGCGGGACATCTACTATAGCTACGATTCCCGAGGACTGCAGACTGCGGCGAGGTTCGACAGCGCGAGCGGTGCTGACGCCGTAACGAGCAGCTATGACGGGTTCGGTCGTCTCACCTCAAGCACGACGAGCATGGGCGGTGTCAGCCGCACGCTGGGTTATCAATATGATGCCGATGGCAATCGCACGCGCCTGACTTATCCCGACGGCAACTTCGCCACCTATTCCTACGACGGTCTGAACAGGCTCAATGCCGCGGGCGTGAGCACTGCGGGGCTGCTCGCCCGGTACTACGACGCCGGGGGCCGGCTCGCGCAGCATTTGTCGGGAAGCTGGACCACCTACACCTACGATGGAATTGGCCGCTTGACGGGGCAGGATGAAGCGCTCGCCGGTGGCACGGGGAGCGTCAACACGACGCTCGCCTACAATTCTGCCAACCAGATCACGTCCCGGACGCGCTCGAACACGGCGTACGCCTTCACGGGCTATACAGCCACCAACCGCAGCTACACGTCCAATGGCCTCAACCAATATGCCGCGGTCGGCCCCAACACCTACGGCTATGATTCGAATGGAAATCTGACTTTCGACGGCGGTATCAGCTATACCTACGACGCCGAAAACCGGCTGGTGGTGACCTCCGCGGGCGCCCAGCTCACCTACGATCCTCTGGGGCGGCTCTATGAGACGTACAAGGCATCGAACGGCACAACGCGCTTCCTCTATGACGGCGACCAGCTGACAGCCGAATACAACGCCGCCGGGACAATGCTCAAGCGCTACGTCCACGGCCCCGGTGAGGACGATCCGCTGGCCTGGTTCGATGGTGCTGCCCTCGGGGGCGTTTGGTCGAATGCACACCTACCCAAGCCAGATCATCAAGGTTCGATCGTGTTGTGGACCGATTGGAATGGTGCACTAGGCCAGGTCAATAGCTATGATGAATATGGCGTTCCTGCTGCGACCAATGTGGGACGGTTCCAGTATACCGGTCAGGCATGGATCCCTGAGCTGGGAATGTACTACTACAAAGCACGGATCTACTCGCCGACGCTGGGACGGTTCATGCAGACTGATCCGATTGGATATGACGATCAGCTCAACCTGTATGCGTACGTCGCGAACGATCCGCTCAATGCGATAGATCCCGATGGCGAGTGCACCGGCTCGCTGTTCGCGGGCAAGTTGGGTGGCTGCACAGGCAGCGCCGGTGCTGGCCCGACAGAAGGCGCGTTGCTAGAACAGCAAGCGGCGCAAAATCGAGCCGGACAACAAGGCTCGCCCAGCCAAAAGCAATCTCCCTTAGGCCGAAAACTGCAGGATCCTGCACAAGGTTCGGGCGGCTACCAAGGAGCTCCGGATCTACCTCTTGAGGAGGACTGGATTACCACGACAGTCGTAACTGGAGGCGTCGGTGTCATCGCCAGCGGTGTTAAATCTGCGGGCTCCTTCGTTCTGGGCAGGCTGGTAGGACGGACGACGGTGCATGGGGCTGAGCGGATTGCAGGAGCTTCTGCAACCCGAGGCGGCGTGTTAGGGCAGGCTGGCATCCTATTTACGCGAGCTACCGGAAAGAGGATGACGCAAAGCGATGGCGCGATTGTGTTTGTCAGATCCCATTGGTGGGGAGGTAGATACGACATCGTGGTACAAAGACCTACCGGTGAATTGATCTCAACGTTCAAGGGAATATCACAAAAAAGTCTTGATAGGTTAACTAAGAGATTTGGATATCATTAATGATATGCTGCATATGTGGGGATGTAATAGAGGCCTCCGAAAGGCTTGCCTTGCGGATAAGGCTCAGCAACTTGTTTGTGAACAAGAAAAATACTCCGTATCAGGAAATGTTCGCTCATGATTACTGTTTTGCAAAAGTATTAGATAAGCAAGTTCCATTTGACCCTGAAGTTTTGTTGGATTAACATTATGAGGCATCGAGCTTTATTTGCGATCATCTAAGATGGATGTTTGCCGACATTCGCCGTGGTGGCGTGGGGCACGGCGGGTCCCAATCTTTTCGCACCGAAAGCCGGAGCGTTCGTTTCCCACCCGATCACGGATGTTCGGCAGCGCGCGAGCCACCCAACGAGCGCAAACGGCCGAGATCGGGAGGAAAGCTGCTGGCCGGCAGGCAAGCTCGCGCGTCTAGACGGGGGCTCGGCAGGTGAACCACGTGAGTGCTTGGCCGAAATAGCGCCGATGCCCAACATTGCACAAAATGCGATGAAGTAAGCAACGGTCGAGTGGGCCGGTATAGTTTACAGCCCGATGCGACCTGAGGACCGGAAGACGCCGAATGCCAATTCTATTCCGTAAAGAACTTAGCTCGAACTAACTATTCGTCCATACTGTCTCAGATACTGCCCCAAGGCCCAATGTTCGCAATGCAGGAGGCAGGCATTGCCATGCTGCGTGAACGAACGACGCCTTTCGGGATCGTTCGCACGCCGACGGATTGACCGATTTCGGGGCTCGAAGCCGCCATTGCTTTACCAGATCTGCGGTCCCGTGCGCGCCCGGCCCAACTGCCAGTTGATTCCGTCGCCCTGGACGAGTCCCGCAACCGGCTTGCCCAGTCGGCGTTCCAGCACGGGTCGCCACGGCACCAGCATGAACTCCCGGCTGCGCTCGACCAAGGCATAGCGTCCGCTCGCCGCATCGATCCGCCGGGTCAGACGACCCTCAACCCGCGTCCCGGAGTTGGCCTCGACATATGCCTTGCCGAGCTCCTCGCACAGGTCGCCGGCGATGAGCAGCAATTCGCGCCGTTTCAGCAGCGCGAGGGCGCCGCGCTTCAGCCTCGCTTCGCCTTCACCTGTGGTCTCGCACAGCCCTTGCTCGACCAGCCATTGCCGGCGTGCGCCGATCGCATCGCGCACCTCGCGCCCAAAGCCGGCATCCCGCGCGATCACCTTCTCTTCGCCGGCGAGCGTGCGGTCGAGCCAGATCGGCCCGTCGCTGTCGATCAGTCGCTCGATCGGTACGGACGACAGGACCTCGATCGCCACAGGCCGGTCGCGCAGAACGCGCGCTTCGAATCCGGCGACGCGTTCGAGATGGTCGTTTCCGACAAGCCAGCTGCCATCGGGTACGCGCTCGACGAGACCGTTGCGCCGAAGCGCCTCGAGCCGTCGCTCATGCGCCTCGGCGAAGGCCCGGCTCGCGCCCGGATCATGCTCGAGGTGCAGGTCGACCGAGTAGCGGCCCTGATGCGCCGCGGCGATCGCGGCGACAGTCCGGTCGACTTCGCGAACCTCCGCCGCGCGCGGCGCCACCCGCACGGTGGCGTTCTCCGGCGTCGGCTCGGTCGCGCCCGCCCGGCCGATGTCGAAATAGTGCAGCCGCCCGTCAATCCCGTCGACGAGCAGATAGTGGCGGTCGCGATGCTCGTCGGCGAAGCCGCGCTGGATGACCCGGCCTACGAGCGGGGCCTCGAGCCGGTCCTCGATCACACGATCGGCCGGCGCGCGTTCGAGCCGGCGCGCCGTCATCTCGCGCTGCATCAGGCGGATGATGTCGCCACGCTCGCCCATGCGGCGCAGCGTCTCCTCCAGCCCGTCGGCGAGACGCCAGCGCCCGCCTCCCAGATCCTCGGCAAGCCCCATCGCGCCGAGCTTGTGCAGCCTTCCCGTCGCCACCGCCTGCTGAAACCGATCATTGTGCGTCGGGCTGGTGATCCGATCCGCATCCATGCGCCGGAGCAGACGCCGGTCAAGCGCGGTCAGTCGCTCCTGGTCGACATCGCGGCGCAGTCGGTCCTGAATTTGGCGGTCGGTGCGCGGACCCAGGTCGAGCGTGGCGAGCTCGGACGCGCGCTCGCGAAAGCCATGCGCGACATATTCGCGGGCGATGACCAGGTTCGCGCCGCGGTCGTCGACCCCGCGCAGCATGATGTGGCTGTGCGGCTGGTCGGTGTTGAAGTGATCGACCGCGACCCAGTCGAGCCTGGTGCCGAGGTCGTGCTCGGCCTGCGCCATCAGGCGGCGGACATAGGGCTTGAGGTCGGCATATTCGGCGCCGTCCTCGGCGGAGACGATGAAGCGGAACTGGTGACGATCGCCGGCCGAGCGCTCGAGGAATGCCTTGCCGTCGGCGCTGTCGACGTCGCGGCCGTAGAGCTCGCCGGGATTGCCTTCGCGCGTCACGCCGTCGCGCTGGATGTAGCGCAGATGCGCCCGGGCGCCGGCCAGGCCCTTACCGGCCATCCGCACCAGCCGCGTCTTGACGATCGCGCGGCGCGCCCGCTGTCCCGCGAAGCGGTCGCGGCTGGAGAGAAGGCGACCGATGCTCGCGCCGCGGCCGATTCGGCTCCCGTCGAAACGGCGCGAGCGGATCCCGGTCTTGCTCCCGGCGAGGCGCGCAGCCGCAAGTGCACGCCCGGCATATTTGACGAGGCGCTTGCCGTCCTTGCCCTTCGGCTTGCCGAGCTTGGGCGTGAAGTCGTCGTCGCTCATCGCCGGCACGCCCGAGTCTCGCCAAATCGCGCCGAACCGCGAGGATTTCCGCCATTCCAGCCGCGCCTGTCTCGCGGCGGCTGACGCGTGTCTCGTGGGAAAACGATGTGCAGACAAAGGCTTAAGCAGTGTCGCGAGACGCTGCCTTTATCTTGTTTTCCCTTATCCCCCTTCTTCCCCCTGTCCCGGAGCAAAAAGAAAGCCGGGACACGCTGCCGACCCGACAGCGCATCCCGGCTTCGACAGGCGCGACCTTCACGCATCCGCGAACGCCGCGCGCGCCCGTTTCGCAGTCCTGAAGCAGCGCTTGCCGAGCATGCCATGCGCATTGCCGTCGCCGTCGACGACCATCACCGCGACGAACCAGCGCCCATCGATCCGGCCGAGCACCCGCACCCGATCGAGCTCGAACTCGGCTTCGTCGCCCCCAAGATAGCTGCCGAGACAGCGCTCCAGGAGCCGTGCATCCCAGTGGAAATCGACTTCTTCGGCCTCCAAGAAACGTGCCGCCAGCGCAGCACCCGCCTGCCTTCCGAACTCGATCTCGAGCCCCGAGACGAGCGATGCCATCACGCGATTTGCCGAGTCCGAGATAGTTTGCACCTGTGCCATGACCTGTCTCCGCTTGCAGTCCCCATCATCGAGGACGCCCTCATGGGGACGGTCGGCGGAGCGGCGGTCAGGGCCGCCGGAGCGCAAGCGCAGGCGCCGCGAAGCGGACATGGGGGGAGCCGATTTGGTGCTAGCCAAATCGGGGGGTACCCATGGGCCTTGAGGGCCGCTTTGCCGTCCGTCATGCTGGGACTTCACGACGAGCCCTTCCACCCTCGCCATGTCACGGCACCTCGCGACGAAGCGCGAACAGGCTTGCCGCGGTCGCCGGCGGGCTCGCCTCCGCGGCAGCGGCGGGCGTGTCGCGCCGCACGACGAACATCGGATCGCGCGGCGCCGATGGCGCTACCGGCGCGGCGGGCGCCGGCGCGCCGACCGCGCGCAGATAGGCCGCGGTCTCGCCCGGCAAGCGCGTCTCGCCCGCGAGCCACGCAGCATAGCGTGCGGGTCCCGCATTGTACGCGCCGAACAGCCCGGGATAGCCGAAGCGGTCGTACATGCGCCGCAGATAGCAGGCGCCCGCGACGATATTGTCCGCCGGCACGTCGGGATCGTCGCCGAGCGCGAGGTCGCGGCGCAGCTCGGCCCAGGTTCCCGGCATCAACTGCATCAGCCCGATCGCGCCTTTGCGGCTGCGGATCGGGCGCCCCGCGAGCAGGGTTTGCCCCCCGCTTTCCGCCCGCATCACCCGCGCGATCCACTCGGCCGGCACCCCGCAGCGGGCCGCCGCGGCATCGATCTCGGCGGACCAGCGCCAAACGCCGTCGGCGGCAGGTGCCGTCGCCAGCGCCAGCGCGATCAGGCTCAGCGCCGCCATATCAGCCTCGCCCGCCCGACGAGATCCCGGCGCGAACTGATCCCGAAATAGCGTCCGTCAAACGAGCCCGGCGCGTCCATCAGCAGCAGATATTCGCCGGCGCCGAGTCGGTGGCAGCCCTGCCACCATGGCAAATCGCGCCCGCTCTGGTCGCGGGCGAGGCGGGTCGCGACGGCCACGCCGTCCACCGAGACCCGCGCTCCCGCGCCGCATGCAATATCGCCCGGCATGGCGGCGACGCGCTTCACCAGCGGCACGTTGGCGGGGAGATAGTGACGCTCGGCGGCGAGCCTGCGCCAGCGCGGCGGCGGCCAGCCCTCCAGCGACGCACCTGCGGTGCGGAGCCAACGAACCCATCGATGAAGCTCGTGTCCATTCGGGAACCAGACGGGCTTGAACGATGTTCCCTGTTCGTTCTAGCTGAGCGCCGCCCGCCAACGCGGCGATTCGAACTTGATGGAGCTTGAGCATGGAGCATGACCTCCCGCTGCGCGCGGCTGCGCGCGCGATCTACGACAATTGCTATCCGAGCGAGGAGTGGGCGCCGGTCGGCTTCGACGAGGCCGAGCGCTTCCGCACGGTCCATTATCGCCAGGCGGTCGGCGCGGCGCAGCAGGCACGCGCGGTGCTCGGCGACAGCGCCGTGCAGCCCAGCCTGTTCGCAGGAACCCGGCAAGCCTGAGCCGAACCGTGGACGCGATCGAGACGGTAAACTGGCTGGCGCACCGCTGGCCGATCGAGCTGGAGACCCGTCCCTACGGTCAGTGGGAGATCCATGTCGGGAAAATAGGCGGCCAGAGGGTTGGCCAGCGCAGCTCGCGGGAAGAATATGACCACTGGCGCAAAGGGGCGCGGCCGATCTGTCTCGCGCGCTTCATTGCGAGCCGGTCGTCGCTCCATCCCGCGGCCGTCCTGATCACTTGCGGGACCTACCGGCTCGGCCGGATCCCCGCGGAGCTCTGGTGCGGCTACGACGTGACCGAGCTTCTCGATCTCCCCGCTGTCACCTTGCTGTCGGCAAAGGCCCGGGCGATGTTTCCGGCCTGGCCCGAGGCAGTGATCCGCGTCGTGCAGGAAAGCAGGCTGAGGTCACTCGGTCTCAAGCCCGCGCCCGACGCACGCGGCGCGCGGCTGCGGATCGTGGCGTGATGGCGCGGTATGACCGGGATGGCGGCCAGGTACCGACGACCTTGTTCGAATGCGCGGCCTTCCACCGGTCGGTGAAGGTGCATTGTCCGACCTGCGGTCGCGAGGCGGTATTTCACGGCGCCGCCTTGTGGTGGCTGTTCCAGCGCAAGCATTGGCCCGACCATCTGGACTACGTCCCGGCGAAGATGCGCTGCACGGGATGTGGGCGCCGCGGCATTCCGGTCCGGCTGAGCCGCGAGGCACCGACCATGGTGCACCTGCCGCTTCCCGACGATGCCGCATGGAAGCGCGCCGTCAGCAGGTTCCGGTCCTGACGCCCGACCGCTCAGGGGCCAGCGTCCGACAGGTCAAAGGAGCGCAGGCGCGCTCGCCTCTGCCTTGCGCTTGACCCAGAGTTCGCTGGTGCGGTCCATCTGGATGAGCGCGTCCGGAAAACAGCGCTCCTGAAATGCCACGACGTCGTCAAAGCTGCCGTGAAGCCAGCGATCATATTCACCGCGGTGAAGCAGGACCGGCATCCGGTCGTGCACGGGGCGGATCGCCTCGTTGCACTCTGTCATCACGCCCGAATAGACCGGTCCCCACTCGGCGCTCTCGCGCCACAGACCTGCCCAAGCGAAGACGGGTTCGTCCTTCACGCTGAACCAGGTCCGCGTCTTCGAGCCCTTGGGGCCTTCAGCCTCGGCGAAAGCCGTGACCGGGATCAGGCAGCGCCATTCGGGCTTGCGCGCGAGCCCGATCCACATGCCCTTGCGCAGATCGGCGATGTTGTTGACGGGCTTGGGCTTCGCGGTCGGGCTCATCGTCTTCAGCCGAAGCGGAAAACCCCAGACCATCGACTGCATGAGCGGCTTGCCCCCCACCTCCCGGACGACAACACCCGGGCAGCCGGGATATACCTCCTCGCCTGCGTTCGACAGGACCGGATTGGCGACACCGAAATGCGCGGCCACTTCCGCAGCGGACTTCCTGACCGTGTAGAGATTGCACATCGGCGAAACCTATCAAGCACCCGTCCGATGTCCAGACGAGCCCGGGTCTCCCAGCCGCAGAGTCCCGGCCGGTGCGGCAGCTCCGCGTGTTACAGCAGGCCCAGCTGCGATGCCGCGGGCGGCGGTCCACCGCTGCGCCAGGGATCGTCGGTATGCAGCACGGTCATCCGTTCGGCCGCCATGGGCGGACGGAACTGGAAGCCGATGACGTCCGCGATCGAGCCATGCAGCCAGCGCGCCTGCTCGTCCGGCTCGAGCAGGACTGGCATCCTGTCGTTGGTCGGCGGAATGGCGGCGTTCGCCTCCATCGTCATGCCCGCAAAACAGGGACCGACATCGGGAATATTCCGGCAGAACCCGGCCCAAGCCATGATCGACTGGTCCGCCACGGAGAACCAAGTCCGCGTCTTCTTTCCGGGATCGCCCTCGGGATTGCCGAAATGAGTGATCGGGATGATGCAACGGTAGCGTGGGTCGACCACGGTCTGCTCCCACATCGGATTGGTAAGGTCCGCGACCAGCCCGATGATGTCAGCCTCCTTGCCCTGCAGCCGAACGTCACGAATGTGCCGCGGAAAGCCCCAGCGCATCATCCGCAAACGCCGGCGTCCGCCGGCCTCGAACATCACGAGCCCCTGTCCGCCCTCGGTCAGGTCCGGCGGGATGACGATCTGCCCCGCAACCTCGGCCCCGAAGAAAGCACAGACCTCCTCGATCGAGGCGCGCAGGCTGTGGAGCCGTGACATCTAGCGCGCTGCGCGACAGCGCTGTGCGAGAGCGCCGCCGTCATCCCAGTCGCGCCGATATTGCGCCTGACTGCGCTGAAGCTGCCAGCACGAAAGATCGCCTTTTGCCCCTCGCACCAGCCCCAGTGTCCGACCATAGCGGTCGGCGCCGATCCGCTCGATCACCAACCGGCCTGCAGCCGCCTGCGTTAGGCTGCGCTTGCTCGCAAAGGGATCGCCAGGCGCGCAGCGCCGATTGCCCTGGCAGTGCCCTGGCATCTCAGCGGCGTCGATGCCGAGCAGTCGGACACGCTCCCGGCCACAACGCAGCGTGTCGCCATCGACCACACGACAATTCTCAAGCGGCGCCGTCAACGCCCCTCTTGCGTCGCCGGCGGCGCTGCCGGTCAGCAGCAATGTCAAAAGGGTCGCGAGCATACTGATAGGTTCTCTCAAGGGAAGGTGGTGATGGCCTACCAGATTCGATTTTGTTCGCCAAATGTTCTATACGCCGCCGCTCACCGAGTCGGAGACCATTGTGCGCTTTGAAGGAACATTCTGGCTGCTCTGGGAAGACGAACCTTTGAGCCCTGCCACCACGCGGTTCTTCGAATTTCGCGAAGGCATCATCTTCGATGCGCGTACCGATGCCCGGCGGGGTACCTATGCGGAGGTCGACCACGGCGTGGACGCGCTGTTCGACGAGGCGCACGGCGAGCGCGAGGTGATGATGTTTCGGATGCCGCACGCTTCAAAGAAGTGGGGCGGCAAGTTCGTCAACGTGATGCCTCACTTCGATCCGGAGTGCGAGAGCTACGCCATCACCTTCTCCAATGCGCGTTATGAAGCGTATGTCGCTTCGCGCCCTGCCAACGATTTCGAGACCGACGAAGAGGCAGACGAGCGGAAGGATCGCGAGACCGAAGAATTCGGCATCTTGCCCATGTTCGGCTATGCTTATCGTGACTGCATTGAAGTCCGCGCGATGGCCGACGCCAACGAACGCAGTGCGACTGCCCGCATGCATCGAGAGCATCTCAGAGCGGTCTAGCGTCTACCGAATGAGAGTGGGCGCTCGTACAAGCTTGATCTTTGGCAAAGGGGCGCGGATGCGCACCTAGCGTCGGGCCCTTGTTATATTCAGGTATATCCGTCGTGGGCTTCATTCGCTTGCGGCGTTACAATGGTTTATATGGATGCGCTGACCACCGCCGTCTCGGCCCCGGCCGTCCCCGCTGCTCGCGCTGCCCTGGGCAATGCATTCGTCGCCGCAGGATGGAACCGAGCGCAGGCAGAGGGAGCATTAAATACGCTGAGCGATCCGGCAGCGGTCTCGCTTTACACGGTTGAAGCGAACGATGTGCTGGCGCGGGTCAAGGTGCCGATCCTCGCTCTGTACGCGGCCAACGACGCGGTCATCTCCACCCGGCGGAGTATTCCGGAAGCTCGGCTTGCTCTCCGTGGCAACCCCGATGCCACCGTGATCGAAGTTCCGGATGTAAACCACGGGTTTCAGCAACTGGAGTCGGAAGCGTCCGGAAAATCAGAGTATAAGGGATGGCCGATATCCGATCCAAAAACCCTCAATCTGATCGACCAATGGCTCGCCAAGCGACTCCTTCGAGCCGGGCATGACTGAGCGGCCGCGTGCCGCCTTCACAATGCACGACGGGCGTGAGAAATGGTCCGCTTTCGTGCCTTCTGACAACTGAAGCCGTCGTTCCGAAATCCACCCGATCTCTGACATTCGCGGTCGAAACCCGGCGTTCGAAAGCGGAAGGGCAGCTCCCGCGCCACAGCCAGAAAATCCGAAAAGCGCCGACCGCTGCCGAACCGCGACGTTCTGAACACGACCATGGCGGTTATTACATAAATGATGCAGCATCCTTCCCGATTAGAAGGGCGCGACACGAGTCAAAGAGGCGAGTGTGCAATGTGGAAACTCGTGGTTTTGGTGCTGGCCTTGGGAACGTCGAATGTCGGCATACCGCAAGCTGGTCCGTTCGATCAGCCTGAACCACAAGTCTTTGCCCGTTCGGAAGATCAAGAGCGTGCACGAATGCTTTCTGAGCCATGCAGCGAGGCGGACATCGGGATCGGTTGCTATCGCTTTAATGGTCGCTCGATCCGTGAGGCGCCATGCACATACCATATCGACCCGGGGGTCATCGGATCATTGCCAACTGACCAGTGCTACAAAATGGACGCGCCCCGTCGCTATCGAGGCGTTTGGGTGGACGAGTTCGAGGGGCAGAGGTTTATACCGGAAGGCACAAGTCCTGCCGAATGGCCGCGCGCCGATCCAAAATCCGCCGGATGGAGAGAGCAATTTGAGCGCGCGCGGCTCGCGACAATCTGGCTGGACGCCAGTCGCGTCAGTTTTGACAAGATGCCCCGTAAGCGTGGAACGAAAAAGATCATCGAGTTTGTAGGGCGGAAGACCAAATATCCGGGCGCCTACGGCCACTTCGGAATGTCGGGACAAGAAATCATTGTCGATCAAGTGATCGCGCTGCGCGAATGTCCCTCGACCGGCCTCTGTCGCTGAATGCGGGCGGACCGCGTTCCAGCCAACGTCCGCCGTTCCGCAATTACCCATCCGGTTGGAGCGAGTGTCCGAGATCGGGTGGATTGCCGCCCGACTGCTTTCACAGCAGAATTGCTAAAAGCTGCTGTCGGAGACGCTGATATGAGTGTGGACTTTTACGTGGCCATGCCCGCTGCAAATTGGCCGACAGCTTCTGCAGTGCAACGATGTTTGTCCGAGCGCGCGCACCCGGTGCACGTCAAACGCTTCCCGACACTGAAAGGCGGAGGCGTCGTCAACGACGGAGCGCTTGCGGTGATCGACGGAAAAGAGGTTTATCTAGAGGGAGAGCTGGCTCCGGCTTCGGCGATTTCGGCAGACGTAAGGAGCATCAATGAGCGCCTAATGGCCGCCTCGGCTCCCGAACGGATCGGCGCGAATGATGTAATTGTGTCCTTTCGGACCCGCTCTCCGACGGAAATACGAGCGGCGAGCTACGTTATTTCGGCACTGATAGTTTGCTTCAACGGGCTCGGCTTCGAGCCGCAGGGCAACACGCATGGCCGTGCTAGCTTCGCCCGAGCAATCATTGAAAGTGCCGAGGCGCTCAAAGATTTGTAAGGGAAAGGCCGCTTTCGGGCAATGACGGCTGAATTCCGGCGTCCGCTAATGGGGTGGAGGCCGCCGCTCGAGGCGAACCCTGCGCTAATGTCCGCTTTCCCAGCATCGGCCCCCCAAAGCGGACGGGCAGCAAGCGGCCTAGGTTCGGCCATTCGGGGCCGCTAATCCATCAATCGCGGAAGCTGTGACGCCAGCGCGTCGATCGCCAGGCGGACTTTTGTCTGCATGAAAGGCGTCGCGAGCCAGACCGCATGACAATCGTACGGGTATTCTCCCTCGTCCTCCAGGATCTGCTCCAGCGCGCCGGCCGCGATTCTGCGCCTGACCAGCCAGAGTGGAAGCCAGGCGATGCCGAGCCCGTCTGCAGCTGCGTCCGCGATGGCGTCGAGATCGTCGAGCACCGCGCGTGGTTTTACGCTCACCTCGCGCGCGGGCCCCTCGGACGAGGGAAACATCCAGGGGGCTATCCTTCCGTCGCGGCCGTACAGGAGGGCAGCATGATGCCCGAGATCGGCCAGACTTTCAGGGGCGCCGTTTTCGGCGAGATAACGGGGCGCGGCACACACGACCATCCGTTGCCGTGCGATCCGCCGCGCCATATGGTCGCTCCGGTCCTCGAGGGTTCCGGTCCTTACGGCAAGATCGAAGCGGCCTGTTGCGAGATCGAGCAGCTGGTCGGAGAATGAGAGTTCGAGTTCGAGTTCCGGGTGAGCAAGAAGAAGCCTCAGCAGGATCGGCGATGCGCAATGCCGTCCGAAATGGACCGGCATGCTGATCCGCAGCTTACCCCGGATGCCGGCGCTTTCGGCTGCGAAGCGATCGAGTGCGTCGATCTCCGCAAGAATGTCCTTGCAGCGCGCAAAGTAGCTCAATCCGATCTCGGTCAGGCTTTGCCGCCGCGTAGTGCGATTGATCAGCCGTGCGCCCGCGGCCTGCTCGAGGGCCTTCACATGCTTGCCCACCATCGGGCCGGACAAGCCGGTCTCCTCGGCGACCGCCGCGAACGAGCCGACAATTGCGGCCCGGACGAAGATTCGCATGCTCTCGATTCTATCCATTGCAAATCACTGGTTTTGATTGTGTGTCCCGATACGCCCTTTATCGCGATTTCCGGCGCGCTAACGAACGATTTGTAGATATTTCGTTCGGAGTTTGACAGATGAGCCGTGCCATCCGCTTCCATCGTGTCGGCGGTCCCGATGTCCTTTGCTTCGAGGACATGGTGGTTCCCCCGCCAGGCGCTGGCGAAGTGCGGGTGGACGTGAAGGCGATCGGCCTCAACCGGGCCGATGCCTCGTTCCGGTCGGGAAGATATATCGAGGAACCGAAATTTCCTGCCTCGCTCGGTCTAGAGGCGGCCGGCATCGTTGAGAGCGTCGGAGAGGGCGTGAACGAGTTCGTGTCCGGGCAACTGGTCGGACTGGTGCCGCCCATCTCCATGGCGGAGAGCCCAACCTATGTCGAACGGGCGAATTTCCCGGCGAGGATGCTGGTGGCAAGCCCGCCACAGCTGGACGCAGCTTCCACCGCTGCGCTCTGGATGGCCTATCTCACGGCATATGGTGCGCTCATCGACATCGCGGGAATCGGCCGAGGCGACGCGGTGGCGATCACGGCCGCTTCCAGCAGTGTCGGAATCGCGGCCATCCAGATGGCCAACCTGCTGGGTGCGATCCCGATTGCATTGACACGCACGGGCGCCAAGGCCCGGGCGCTTCGGGAGCTTGGAGCCCGTGAGGTCATCACGACCGACGGCCCGTACGTGGCGGATCGACTCCAGGCGGCTGCGGGGGGGCTGGGGGTGAGGGTCGTCCTGGATGCCGTCGGCGGGCCGCTGATCGGAGAAATTTCGAAGGCGATGTGCTGTCACGGGCAGATCTTCGAATATGGAGGTTTGAGCAGCGAACAGACGCCGTTTCCCCTTGGGCAGGCGCTAGGCCGACAGCTTCTGATGCGCGGATATCTTGTGCACCATGTTACGGCGAATCCCGGCCGTCTCGCGCGGGCGGAGGATTTCATCCGGTCGGGAGTGGAATCCGGCATGCTCCGCCCGGTCATCGACAAAATCTTCCCCTTCGATCGGGTCGTGGACGCGCATCGGTGGCTGGAAGGCGGCCACCAGATCGGAAAGATCGTGCTCCAAGTTTAAGCCGGGCGTCCGCTTTCACCGTCGGCTGATCAAAAGTTGCCGGTCCCCTGTCGACCCGGAAACTGACCGACTGCAACGCGCCCCGTCCCGATCATTCGGCGCGTCTGCGTGCGCTCGATCCGCACGATGGCAGAGCCACATGAATCGGGTGCGCGAACGCATCGACCTGACGCGCCAGAGGCGGCGCTCGGAACACGCCATTGTCATGTTCGTGATCGAGGCTCTCACCGGTGCTGTTGCGCGTATAGATGGCAGCGTGCTTGACGCCGCGCGCGCTCGTCATGTCCTGGATACCGGCCGCCTGATTTCCTCCGGAGTCGAAGTCCGGACAACCGGAAAGAGGGGCGCGATGCGTGTCCCGGGGCATGGTGCGCGCCCGGACAATGCCGGATGGCGGACCCGTATCATATGCTCCATAAGGGCAGGATGGCGCAGGACGAAAAGCTGCAGCGCGCCTGCGCGCTGGTCCGCCAGGCCGTAGGGCTTTGCGACGAGATGAAGCTGCCGCTCCCGGCCAGCTACCTTCATCACGGTCTCGAGCTGCTCGAGGATGTGGCGCAACCGCACCGGATCCACGAATTGCCGCAGGATTTCCGGCCCTCATAGTAGCTGGTGCGTTCGAAAGCTGAAGTAGCTGGTCGGACTAACGATGACGTGGTCGGCGAGATGCAGCTCGACCGCGTGGGCGGCGACGTGGATCCGCCGCGTCATGTCGCGGTCGGCCTGGCTCGGCGTCGGATCGCCCGAGGGATGGTTGTGCACGAGGATCATCGACGTCGCGCCGGCCTCGAGCGCGCGCCGGATCACGTCCGCCACGATCACATACGTCATGTCGGTCTTGCCGCAGCAGAGTTGCTCGTCGCGGATCAGGCGCAGCTTCGCGTCGACCAGCAGAAGGCGTAACTGCTCGTACCGGTCAAATCCGGCCGAGACACGCAAATAGTCGACCAGCGCGGTCGAGCAGGAAAGCACCGGTTGCGCATCGAGTTCCTGGCGGAGCGACCAGATCATCGCCCTGGCGACCGCTCCGAGCAGCGCCACTACCGTATAGTCCCCGCCACTTGCGCGAATGAGTGCGGTCGCCGGCGCGCGCAGAACCCCGCGCAGCGAACCGAAATAATCGATGAGCCGCGTGGCCATCGCCGACGCGTCGAGCCCGCTGATCCCCGACAAGAGCTCGTTCAGGAGTCTTTCGCAACGCTGGCGCCCCGGCGTCGGCGATATCGCCAGATGCCAGTCATCAGCGCGAGCAGTATCGGCCAGCCAGACGCGCCCTCCATCGGGCCATAGGCCAACCTCGACAGGTCCGGGAGCAGCAGCTTCGAGAGGTGGCCGACCGTCGCGACGATCTGGAACGCGCTCGCCCATATCAACCAGCCTCGACCCGAGAGCGTCGCAGCCAGGACAAGGGCGAGCAGCACGGCGCAGTCGATGGCGACGAGCGCGAGCGCAATGGATGCGAATGGGTCGGCATGAGGTTTGAGAACCGCATTGGTGGCGATAAGCGCCAGCAGGAAGAAAAGGGACATCGCACGTTCGGTCCGACCTCCCCACAGGAAGGCGGCGAGGCAGGTCAGCGGCAGCGCGACCCAGAAGCCGTAGACATAGACCAGACCCAGTGGCGACAGCATGCGCCGGCGCAACCACGCCGGCGCCCGGCCGTCAATCAGGCGGCGCTCATCATTTCGAAACGACCGACCGGACATTGCGGACCAAAGCCGAGATCGTCCAGCAAGCCCGCCAGAGCCTGATGCGACTGTCCGAAGCAATTGGCGGCGAGTGTCAGATGATCGGCGCCGCGCGATGCCAGCGCGATGGCATCCGCGCCGAAGTCGGCGGCGGCGCCTGCCTTGTGCGCATTGGCACGTTCGTCGATCATCAGCGCCACGGCGCGGTGCGCCTGCGCGGCGGCAAGCTGGGCCGCGTCCTCGACCGGCAGCAGAGCGGTGCCGACGCTGTTCACGCTGGGAAGCAGGCGGTGTTTCAGGGACATGAAATTCTCCTCGCCCCGGGGGCGAAGAGCCCCGAGGTCATCTGGTGGGTAAGCTGAAGAGTTCGAGCCGAAGCTCGACGACGAGAGCGGCAAGTGCCTGGAAGCCATGGCCGATTGGCTCGGCCGCGCTCAGCACGACGACCATCGCTACGCTCAGGGCGGCGATCTTGAGCAGGACGTGGAGCGACGACGACGCATTGGCAACGGCTCCGATCGATCCGGAACGGACGATCGCGGGCTCGGGCAGATCGGGCGCAAATCGCACCGATGTCTCGCGCACCGCAGCTTCCGTTCGGGCTGGCGGGGGTGGCTCATAGGATGGGTCGAACATCGCGGATTCTGCATCCGGCGCAACGGGCTGTGGTTGAGGTCTCAAAGTTGAGGCAGGCTCGATCAACCCCGCGCGCGCCGCCGCGTGCGCCGCCTCGAAGCGATTATCGACGCCGAAATGGGTGATCGCGTCGCGCATGTACGAGTCGACGGTGTTCTGTGAAAGCGCGAGACGTCTGGCGATCACCTTGGACGACTTGCCCTCGGCGACGAGCGCGAGGCAGTCGAGATGCGTTTTGCCGAATCGCGAGGCCCCCACGGTCGCGTCTCCTTTCGGGTAAAATTAAAGAAGCTCAGGGAGATGAGCAACGCCTGCCCATCGCGCGCGTCGGCCGGAGCCAGGCGAGGGCGTCACGCGGCAACGCTTCTCCCGGACGAGGGCGGTCGAATGTGCCGTCCGATACCCGGGCGCGATCGATCCGACGCGGACGCCGCCACCGGACAGGTCACCGTATGCGACCCCGAGGACGGTCGCAGGGGTCATTCCGTCAGGAACGGGGCGATCGACGAATAGAGCATGATCGCGATCGCGATCGCGATCAGCACGGCGCACCCACCAATGACGATGCGGGACTCGGGCAGAGGATCGTCGGGACGCGGCCAGTCTCTGGGCATGGCCGCGACGCATAGCATCGAATTGCCGCGCGGTGTCTTCGTCATGCGCACGCCCGCTGTCGCACTCTGGCACTTTGACGCCGCGATCCGCCATCGGTCGGCGGAGACGCGTCGGTCGTGCCTGCCGACCCGGATGTCGGGCGCCGGCGGGCCACCAAGATCGGCGAGGAAATAATGGCCTGGTATGCCTTCGGTAACCAGAGCCGGATAAGCGTGGATGGTTCTCCGGCCGGAAGGCGTGGAGGGTGTTGTCTGGGCGGGCGGGACGCGAACTTCGGTATGAGTCTCCATTCGAGGGAATTCGGCGAGCGCGCGCCCCACGTCCCGGGTCACGGCACGATCAGATCCGACTTGCGAAATCCCGCCAGGTGGCGGACGACACTCGAAGCCTCGCTTTCTCTGCCCGGGCGCCTGTCTGTCGTCGCGGTGCTGCTCGTCGCGGGCGCACTCGAGCGTATGGCCTGGAATATGATGCGTACGACATGGAGCGCCGGCGGGGAGGCATTCCTCGTTGCCAATGCCGTTAGCGAGGGACGAGGCTTTGCGGGCGCATATGGAAACCACACGGGTGCGACCGCTCACCTCTTGCCGATAAGTCCCGGCATCGGTGGATCGGTATACTGGCTGTTCGGCTATACGCCGCTGGCCGAAGTGGTGCTGGCGTCGTGGTCGATCGGGCTCGCGCTTGGCAGTTATCTGCTCCTCTACAGGGCGTTCGGCCGTCTGCGCGTACCTGCGACGCCTCGCCTGGTCGCCCTTGCGTTTCTCTGCCTGGCGCCAACCTATGTCGCGCAGGAGGCCGTTGATTTCCGGCTCTGGGAAGGGGGGTTGGCGGCATTTCTGTCGGCGCTGATGCTCGAGCAGGTTCTTGCGTCGGACGATGACCCGGCGCGGCGTTCCCATCGCTTCGCGATCATGGCGACCGCGCCTTTGCTTTTCTTCGTCAACCCGCTGCTCGGCGTCGCGGCATTCCTACTGCTCCTGATGTTGTGGGCCGGGCGGGTTCGCTGGCGTGTCCTGGCCGGCCGCGGCGCCATATCGCTTGCATTGCTGGCAGGGCTGGTGGCCCCTTGGGCGATCCGAAATCAGCAGGTGCTGGGCGAGCCCGTGCTGCTGCGGAGCAATGCCGGGCTCGAGCTCGCGATTGCGCATTACCCGGGCGTGCCGACCCACGGCGATCGATATTCCGCGTTCATGGCGAGACTGCATGCCATCCATCCCCTGCAGAATCGCGACGCCTATGCGAAGTTGGCCGCGCTCGGTGGAGAGGTCGCCTATTCGCGCGCGCTTGGCGAGGAAGCGATGGCGACGATCAGGGCCGATCCGCGGCACGCGAGCGCAGTCGTCTTCGCGCATGTCGGGGACATGATCACACCGGGGACCTGGATATTCAGGCTTTGGGGGATTGAATGGCTGGCCCCCCTCCAGGCAGCCCTGGCCAGCGCGGTCGGCATAACGGGACTCGCGGGACTTTTTGTCGGAGTGGCGACACGAGAGCGGAGATGGCTATTCGTTGCAATACCGGTAGCGGTTCCCATCCTCGCAGTGGCGCCCTTTCAGCCCGTGATGCGCTACACCTACCTCATCTATGCGCCGCTCGCATTTTGCGCCGCGCACGGATTTGTTGTCGCGACGATCGGGTTTCGGAAAACACTGAGGCGCGGACACGCGGCGGCGGAGCCTCGTTCTCGTCCCTCGGACGCGCGTTGAAAGCACTGCCGAACCGGCGCGCGAATTCGGAGCGCGCAAGCCCCGACGAGCAGAAGCTCGCCAGCACCTAGGTTGTCGATCGGGAGCGCTAGAAACAGGCGACGAGTATCCCGCGACGCGGGGCTCTGATCTCGTTAACGCGCTGGTTAGCATCTGTTTTGATGTGTCGAACCATTGTTCGTAATATTGGTCCCCGTACGAGATACTCAGGGGCGGGGCGTTCGGGAAGATCATGCGAGGTGGCAAGAAGATTGGCGTTCTCGCGTTCGCCCGAACCGAAGTCTCCAGGATTTCCCGGACTGGAAGATTTTTCTTCTTCAATGACGCGATGCGAGTGAAGCTTCGGCCCCGCGGCCCCTCGTCGAATTCGATCTGCCGGTGAGAAAGCCGCAATCCGTGCCAACCGATTTCCCGCTCCTGAAGCCGCAGCAGCGACCGTGCCGTGATCGCCAGGCGGATCGACGATTGCGCTGGCTTGCGGCTCTGCCGTGCGCGCTTTTGGTAGCGTGCGGGCCCGTTCGCGAAGCGGCCGATCAAACAGCAACGCATTCTTCGGATGTCCGCCCCGTCCTGCTCAAGTTGGGCGCCCGCAGTCTGGCGGTGCCGCGCAACTGTCTCGATATGCCGATCGGCACCCCTGCGACGGCGGGGGCCGAGATCGTAGAAGAGGCATTGCTCATTGCGATGTTGCTGCCGGATCTCGAATGCCGGACTCCCGAGAACACGGCACATTTCGGTAAGACCGGGGCGACGAAACCCGGCCTGTTCGTATTGATACATTCTGTGAATCCGACACTTGGCGTCGACGGGGCGTTGCGGCGGTCCTATCGGTTCGAGACCGAGGACCATCCCGGCTACATTCCGGGCTCGATCAATCGTGTCGCACCCGACCAGGTGACGCTCCTTCGGAAGAAGTATCTCGCGAACGGTTATCGTCGCGTGGCCGTCGACGTGATCGGCTCTGCTTCCGACGGTACCTTCGTGGTCTGCACGCGATCCGCGGCCGGAGGCGGTGTCAACGGAAGCGATTCGGTGCCGATGTGCAGGCAATATTTCGGTGATGGCGGGCTCTACGTAAAGGCTTCCTACGGCCGGGCCTGGCTCGACCGGCACGAGGCGATCCGAGCCGGGGTCGTCGAAAAGATCAAATCCTTTGCAGGAGCGCAAAATGCCCGGCCGTAGCCTTACGCAAGAGCAAATCAACATCCTGAACGGCCTGAAAGACGACCCGTCCCAATACTACCTCGCTCTCGCAGGCTTTGGCGAAAAATATGGCGCCTTGGCGATGCAGGTCACCAATGATCAGACGATCAGTGGTTCCGTCGCGCGGGCGTTCGCCGAATCCGTCGCTCGCGAGAATGGCATCGCGCTCGAAACGTCGGACTGGGCAGCAGTTTCCAGAGCACTCGCGCTGGCGGACTATGAAGCGCGCCTGCATGCCTACAACCAAGGTTTCGCCTCGCTGGATTTGCCAGCGGCCGATATCCGCGACTACCACGTAGAGGTATTCGCGGAGTTCAATCTGCCTCCGGAAGCCTGGACCGCGTTCATCCCGTTGCAGTTGGCCGGGGATGCCGGTCGCGATGCGCTCTGGGAGGAGATGAAGACTACTGGCTGGCTGTATCAGGCGGCAGGTGGCGGAATGATCGCGCTCCAGACCGCGTTGGTCGGCCAGTCCGCGCAGAGTATCGCGACCTATATCGGGAGCTATGCGATCGGCGGGTTGTCGTTCGCCCTTTTGAGCGCGATCGTCGATTGGCAAACCGGGAGCGATCCAGCCGATTTCTGGATGCGACATATGGTGCTGTCCGGCTCCGCCGTCGCGGGCTTTGTCGGCAACAACGTCGATCCAATATCCTATGATCTCGCTGATGGCGGCAAGTTCATCGGGGGAAGAGGCCTTCCCTCCTTCCCGACAAGCATAGACTGGTTCACCAAGGGCAGTCCGGATGATCACCTCGTCGGTACCTCGCACAACGACCAGTTGCTCGGTTATGGTGGCAATGACATTCTCGAGGGCGGTACCGGTAATGATCTCTTGAGCGGCGGCTCGGGAGCCGACACACTTGTCGGCGGCGCCGGGGACGACGTGCTCGTCGGAGGCGATCAGGGGCCGACGGGCTTTTTCGGTGCCGGAACGGATACCGCCGACTATTCCGCTGCCGTCGGCGGGATCAAACTCACGATCGGCGGAAATAAGTCACTTGGTGAGATCCCCACGATTGCGGTGACCGATGACGGGTCGGGCGGGCATGACTTGCTCGTCGCGGTCGAGCGCGTGGTCGGAAGCCTGAACTCGGACACACTTACAATCAACGATCTCCATGCGCCGGAAATCGACAATAGCGCCTTCTCGTTCAACAGGTTCGACAGGATCGATTTCCTCACCGCGGGCTCGCCGTCGCAGAATGATGACCTCATCGATCTCTCGGGCGCCGGGCGAGTGGTCCAGAATTATTTCCTCGGGGCTCCGACCGGCACTGGAACTGCGGGTGTGCGTGTCGACCTGCGCGACACGTCCGACCAGATCATCCAGCAGCGCACAAACTGGGGGCCGCCGCCGTTGTTGGGATGGCTTGTGGGAGACCGCTACTCGACGTCGCAGACTCTTCTCAGAACCGCGAATGCCAACACGGTCATAGGAACCCAGTATGACGATATCTTGATCGGGTCGCGGGGCAAGCTGGTCAAGGACGAATCCGGTAACGTGCTTCCCGGGGAAGGATATTCGACCCTGAAGGGTGGGGCGGGCAACGACTTCCTTGCGAGCGCGGGTTGGGAGTCTCACCTTTTCGGTGGCAGTGGCGACGATACTTTCAGCTTGGGAGCAGGGGCCTGGGTGGAGGACGCCAGCGCTGGCGACGGCATCACTTTCGGTATCCCGCTGTTCGGAGGCGTGAGAACGTGGTGGATGGAGGGCAACATTGCCTATTGGGCGGCATTCGCTTCGATCACCACGGCCTTTCCAGTCATTGGCGCCGAGCTACTCTACACCGCTTCGTTCTTCATGGACCAGTGGAGCATGAAGTTCGCGCGCTACAAGCTGGACGACCAGGGAAATCTCTTGATCGATCTCTGGGGGCAAACCGCCCCGGCTGTCATTCGGGATTATCATCTCGATCTCGACACTGGCGAAGCTACCGGCGGTGTGGTCGTATTCGCCTCGACCGCCTACAGTGACCAGCAGCCCGCAGGGCATTCCCGGGAGGGTTTCCTCAACTACATCAACCTCGCACTGAAGGCCGGTTTCGGGGTCGGTTTCGGGAACATGGATCCGCTCGTCCTCGATCTCGACGGGGACGGTTACGAACTGTCGACCGAGCAGAATGGAACGACCTATTTCGAGTTCGACGGCGACGGGTTCGCCGAGCACACCGGCTGGATCAAAGGCGGCGACGGCTTCCTCGTTCGGGACGTCAACGCCAATGGAACCATCGACTCGATCGCCGAGTTGTTCGGCGCTCCCGGCACCTCGGGATTTACTGCACTCGCGGCACTGGACTCGAATGGCGACGGAAAGATCGATGCCGCCGATGCCGGCTTCGCGTCGCTTCAGGTCTGGCGCGATGCGAACATGGACGGGATTAGCCAGGCCAGCGAGCTGAGTTCGCTCACGGATCTCGGCATCGTTTCGATTAATCTGGCGGCGACGACTCCCTCCCAGCCGACAACGGTCGGCGACAATCAGATCGTGCGGGAGGGCAGCTTTACCCGGGCTGATGGTTCGACGGGCCAGATCGCCGACGTCGCGCTTGCCATTAACGAGAGCAACACGCGGTATCTCGGCGACACGACGGTTTCTGCAGCGGCGGCGGCGCTACCCGAGCTCACCGGCTTCGGCAATGTTCGCAACTTGCGTGTCGCGGCGACGCAGGACGCCGGGTTGTTCGCCATGGTCAGCGATTTCGCCGCAATGACGACGAATGATCTGGGTGCCCTGAAGGCGGCGGCGGAGGCGATCCTGTATCGCTGGGCGGGCGTCGACACCGTGCCGGCAGCTGCGCTTGGAACGAACGGGTTCGACGAGCGCAAGCTGGCCTTCCTCGAGATGTTCAGCGGCTATCAACTCACGCCGCGCGAGGACGGCGTGATCGCGCTCGAGAACATCGAGGAACTGGAGGCGACCTGGGCCGACCAGCTCGAGGGTCTTACTCTGCGGCTCGTCGTGCAAGGCCCGCTCTCCGACGAGTTCACTACGATCCACTACGACGTCGTGCGCGACATGATGATCGCCAATAACGCGACTGCGCTGGCGGACCTGCTCCACACCCGGCTCGAAGCGCTCCCGGCGGACGCGGGCGCGGCGCAGGCGGAGTGGAGTGCCTGGGCGCCACTGCTCGGCGCCTTGTCCGAAGGCATGATCCGCAGCGATGCGAACGAAGTGCGCGCCGATTATCTATTTGCCCAATTGGTGCGGGCGATGGACGGTGTCGATCAGCCGCTGTCGCTGGCGCAACTCGCAGCGGGTCTCGGCATCGCCAACGTGCGGACCGGAAACGGAGCGGACGAAACACTGTCCCGCGGCGCCGCCGAGGGCACTGCCGTGTATTTCGGCGGGGGCGGCACGGACCTGCTCGTCGGCGGAGGCGGACAGGACGTCTACGTCTTCGGCCGCGCGATTGGGCATGCCACGATCAACGACATCGAACCCAATCCCGCCGGCGACCGGATACGCTTCGCATTTCTGAATCCGGGTGAAGTGAGCCTGGCACGGGACGGAAACGACCTGCTCGTTACGGTCAAGGCGACGGCCGAGACCGTGCGGGTCGTCGGCCAGTTCGCGCCGGTCGTGCCGCTCGGGTCGGACGTGCTGCTCAGTTCGAACAAGGGCGTCGAGGACATTCAGTTCGCCGACGGAACGATCTTCGAGATGCCCGAGATCATGGCGGCGGTTGGCGAAGGGACCGCCGGCGTCGACCATATGATCGGCACCATGCATACCGACGTCCTTGTCGGCCGCGCCTCGAACGACATTCTCGAGGGCGGCGACGATGCCGACATGTACGTCTTCAACCGCGGCGACGGCGCGGACACGATCATCGATCAGCAGACCACGCCTCTGCTGCGCGGCGCGGACCTGATCGTCTTCGGCGACGATATTGCACCGGAGGATCTCATCCTCTCGCGTGCGGGCGCCAATGGCGAGAATCTCTCGATCGAAATAGCTGGCGGCGGAGGCAGCGTCCTCGTCCAGAATCAGTTCGCCTACACCTCGCTCGGCTACAACGCCGCTCTCGCGCCAAACTCACGCGTCGAGATGATCGCATTCCGCCATTATGGCGAAGCCTGGACCAACATCGACATCCAGCAACGGCTGATCGAGGATGGAACGACCTCCGGGGACGACACGGTCCGGGGCTTCGGGGACAATGACCGTTTCGCGATGTCGCAGGGCAACGATCTGCTCATCGGCATGGACGGCGCCGACACCTATGCCTGGGGGAAAGGTGCCGGCAACGACGTCATCGACGAAGGTGCGATCTATATCGACGTCGCCGTGGGGCTTGGCGGCCTGAGCCTGACCCTGCGCGCCGACGCGGTACAGTTCGGCCCCGATATCGCGCTGGAAGACCTGGTGTTCTCGCGTCCGGGCGCGGCTCCGGATCTGGTGATCACCAATCTCTCTTCGGGGGAGACCCTGACGGTCCGGGATCAGTTCGCCGGCTTCCAGACCGGCGTGCTCGGCGCCCAGTGGTTCGATCGCATCGAGTGGTTCGAATTCGCGGACGGATCCCGGATCTCCTGGCAGGACGTGCTTCTTCGCATCACTACGGGCGGTGCTGGCGCGGACCGGCTCTGGGGCGACATATTGTCCGACACGCTGCAGGGCGGAGCGGGCAACGACATTTTGAGCGGTCTAGGCGGCGGCGATATCTATCGCTTCAATGCCGGCGACGGCCACGACACGCTGCTCGACGATAATCGTACCCTGCTCGGAGACGGGTTCGTCACCATCGACGCGGCGCCCGACATTTTGTCGTTCGGCCCCGGGATCGTCGAAGCCGACCTGACCTTCGCGCGCAACGGCGCGGATATCGAGCTCGTGGTTGGAACCTCGGGTGACCGGGTGACGCTTTCGGGCCAGGATTCCTATTTTCACACGGCGGTGTTCGGTGCGCTTTCCTATGACCGCATCGAGGAACTGCGGTTCGCCGATGGCGCGTCCTGGACGTGGCAGCAGCTCAACCAGAAGGTGATCGCGGCGTCGACGACCGCCGCCAACGACATTACCGTCGGCTTCACGCTCGAGGACCGGTTCGAGGCAAGCGCGGGCGACGACGTCCTGCGCGGCGGCGACAGCGCGGACACCTATGTTTTCGGCATCGGCTCGGGGCATGACCGGATCGAGGAAAGCGTGACCAATGTCCTGTTCGGCGACGAGGACACGGTCGTGTTCGGTCCGGACGTGGTCGCCCAGGACGTCAATGTGACCCGTGAGGGCAGCGACCTCGTCCTCAGGCTTGCCTCCGGGGATACGCTTCGCGTGGCCGGCGAATTCGCCTTCCAGACGCTGTGGAGCTGGACCGATGTGGAACGTTTCGTCTTCGCCGACGGCACGGTGTGGACCAAGGAAGATGTGCAGGCCCGGCTTCTACAGTCGACCGGCGGCAACGATCATCTCATCGGCTTCCACCTGGGCGACGAGCTCGCCGGCGGGGCCGGCAATGACCTGCTAGAGGGCGCCGATGGCGGGGACAGCTATCTGTACGGGCGAGGCGACGGCAACGACGTCATCAGGGAAAGCGTCACCGAGGCCAATCTCGGCGACTTCGATCGCGTCGTCTTCGGCGCCTCGCTGCGCCCGGAAGACCTGAACGTTACGCGCGACGCGAACGACCTGATCATCACCGTCATCGACACGGGCGAGCAGCTTCGCATCGAAGGGCAGTTCGCCTTTTCGAACTGGTTTGCCTGGAGCGACATCGAACAATTCGAATTCGCGGACGGTACGATCTGGACCGACGTGCAGGTTGCCGCCCGACTGACTGGCGGAACCGCGGGCAATGATCATATCATCGGCACCTTCCGTACCGACGTGATCCGCGGCGCCGCCGGTGACGATCTTCTGGAGGGCGGCGATGGCTCGGACATCTACGTTTTCGACCTCGGCGACGGTAACGACGAGATTCGCGAGGGGCTGACCACCGCCAATCTCGGTGAAGACGATGAGCTTCGCTTCGGCGCGGGAATCACGCTCGCCGATCTGGGGTTCGCACGCCAGGGCAACGACCTTCTGATCACCGTCGGCGCTGCCGGCGACAGCATTCTGCTGAAGGGCGAGTTCAACAATTCGTCGTGGTTCAGCTGGAACGACGTCGAGCGCTTCACCTTTGCAGATGGCGGCGCGGTAACGCGCCAGCAGATCCAGCAGGTGTTGCTCGGCGGCACCGCCCAGGCCGACCACCTCGTCGGCTTCTTCGACGCAAATTTGCTCGACGGCGGCGCGGGCGACGACATTCTCGAAGGCGGCGACGGGGAAGACACCTATATATTTGGTCGCGGCTACGGCCATGACCTCGTGCGCGAGATCAAGACGGACGGCAACCTGTCCGATTATGACACCGTCCAGCTCGCGGACGACATTCTTCCCGAGCACGTGACTATCAAGCGCGAAGGCGACGACCTGATCATCCGCCTCGACAGCGGCGACACGCTGCGCGTCGAATCCCATTTCAGCTATGGATATAACGAGCCGCTGACCTTCCTCGACATCGATCGCATTTGCTTCGCGAACGGCGTCGAGTGGTCAAAGGACGACATCCTGCTAAAAGCACTGCAGGGGACGCCCGGAGACGATATGCTGGGCGGCGGTCCCCAGACCGACATCCTGGATGGCGGGGCGGGAGATGACTTGCTGCGCGGTGAGGAGGGCAGCGACGAATATGTCTGGGGCGTTGGCTATGGCCATGACACGATCCAGGAGCGCTTTGGCCTGGTTCTGCGTCCCGAGTTCGACCGGCTGACGATCCACGACGTTCTGCCCGAGGACCTGCTCGTTTCGCGTGCCGGGACGGACATGGTCCTCACGCTGGTCTCGGGCGAAACGCTGACCGTCAAGGGCCAGCTCGAGGATCTCGGCTATACCGACATCGAGGAGATACTGTTCGACAACGGCACCGTCTGGTCACAGGCGGACATGCGGGCCCGGATCCTGCTGCAGGAAGCCACCAACGGCGCGGATACCATCAACGGATTCTCCACCGACGACGTCCTCGTCGGGGCCGCGGGCAACGACAGCCTGTCGGGTGGCGACGGGAACGACCTGCTCGAGGGCGGTGCGGGGGACGACCGGCTGATGGGAGGCATCGGCGACGACACCTATCGTTTCGCCCGCGGTGACGGACATGACGTTATCGACGACTATTTCCCGGGCCGCGATTCGGGCCACGATATCCTCGAGTTCGCGCCCGCCATCGCTGCATCCGACGTATCCGTGTCGCGCGACGGCTACGACCTCGTGCTGACGATAAACGGCGGGGACAGCGTTCGCCTCTACTTCGCAGCACTCGACGTCGGCACGGTTTCCAATGAAATCGAGGAGGTACGCTTCTCCGACGGGACCGTCTGGACTTCGGCGGACCTGCGCGGATGGGCTTCTGCGGGCAGCGCCGGCAACGACGATATTCTGGGAAGCTCGATCGGAGAAACGCTTTCGGGGCTCAGCGGAAACGACACGATCGGGGGGCGCGGGGGGAATGACATCCTCATCGGCGGCGCCGGCGACGACGTCCTTTCCGGCGATGGCGGCGACGACGTCTATCGCTACGCGGCCGGCGACGGCAACGACGTCATCAACGACAACATCACCGGCTCGGGTGGCCAGCTCGGTTTCGACACGCTGGAGCTCGGCGCGGGAATCCTCACATCGGACCTGAATGTCACGATCGAGCCCAATCTCCGGGACTTCCGGATCACCTTCAAGAACGTCGCGGGCTCGATCCTGCTGACGTCGAGCTATTCGCAAGGTTCGGGGGCGATCGAAAAGCTGCTGTTCGCCGATGGTACGCAGTGGCTTTACGGCGACCTGGTGATGCGCGCGAGCGGCGCGACTCCAGGTGACGACGTGCTATACGGCAGCAGCGCCGGCGAGGTCCTGAACGGCGGAGGCGGCAACGACACGCTCGACGGCAGGGGCGGAAACGACACGCTGGCGGGAGGCATCGGAAACGACACGCTCTATGGCGGCAGCGGCGACGACCGATATCTCTTCAACCCCGGCGACGGCCAGGACACGATCAACGAATATGATCGCGAGGGCGCCGGCTTCGACCGGCTTGTTCTCGGATCCGGAATTCTTTCATCGGATATCCAGGTGTCGCAGGCGAACAATGGCAATGACATCGTCCTCAAGATCGCCGGCACGTCCGATCAGATCACGATGCGCAACGCGAACTACTGGTCGGCGGGTTTCCGGATCGACCAGATCGATTTCTCCGACGGCACGAGCTGGAGCTTCCGGCAACTCTTTGATCGCGCCGCGGCGGGCACCTCGGCGAACGACACGATCCATGGGAGCCTCGACGCCGAAAGCCTTACGGGGGCGGCTGGTAACGACTGGATCGATGGTCGCGCCGGTGCCGACATCATCGCTGGCGGAACGGGCGACGACACGATCTATGGCGGCAGCGGGGATGATCGCTACCTCTTCAATCTCGGCGACGGGCAGGACATTCTCGACGAGTATGACCGCGAAGGGGCGGGCTTCGACCGGCTGGTATTCGGCGACGGCATCCTGCCTTCGGACATCCAGGTGTCGCAGGCGAACAACGGCAACGACATCGTGCTGAAGATCGCCGGAACGAGCGATCAGGTGACGATGCGCAACGCGAACTACTGGTCGGCGCAGTTCCGCATCGACCAGATCGATTTCGCCAACGGCACGAGCTGGAGCTTCGCGGATTTGTTCGCTCGCGCGACGGCCGGCACTCCCGGTAACGACACGATCCATGGCAGCATCGAAGCCCAGGCGCTGTCCGGCGCCGGCGGGAACGACTGGATCGACGGTCGCTCGGGCAACGACGTGATCACCGGCGGTGCCGGCGACGACACGATCTATGGCGGCGGCGGAGACGACCGCTATATGTTCAGTCTCGGTGACGGTCAGGACGTCATCAACGAATATGATCGTGAAGGCTCGGGATTCGACCGGCTCGTATTCGGGGCCGGCATATCGCAGGCCGACGTCCGAGTCTTGCAGGCGAACAATGGCAACGACATCGTCCTCAGGATCGCCGGCACGTCCGACCAGCTGACGATGCGGAACGCGAACTATTGGTCGGCGGATTTCCGGATCGATCAGGTCGATTTCGCCGATGGGACGAGCTGGAGCTTCGCCGATCTGTTCGGCAGGGCAATGGCAGGCACCTCCGGCAACGACACCATCCATGGCGGCATCGGCGCACAAACGATCACCGCAGCTGCCGGCGACGATTGGGTCGATGGCCGTTCCGGGGACGACATTCTCATCGGCGGCACCGGCGCCGACTATCTCTCCGGCGGCGCAGGGAACGACGTCTACCGCTTCGCGCGCGGCGACGGTGTCGATTCGATCCGCGAATATATCAATTGGGACAGCGGCTGGGGCGGTACCGACGCAGTCGAGTTCGCTTCCGGTATTTCCGCTTCCGATGTGACCGTCGGCAAGGCGAATTCGGGCAATGACTATGTCTTCTACGTCGACGGGGGGGCTGACCGGGTAACTGTCGTCGGGGGAGTGACCGGCGGCTCGGATCAGGCGGTTGAGGAAGTCCGTTTCGCCGACGGCGCCGTCTGGAATCTCGCGAGCATCGCCGCACGTGTCGTCGGAGTCTCGAACGCCAATGACGTGCTGAACGGGTCGGCAAATGCGGATACCCTGCGAGGCCTGCAGGGCGATGACACGATCAACGGTCTTGCCGGAAACGACTCCGTGCGTGGCGATGCCGGCAACGACACGCTTGCGGGTCAGGACGGCGACGATGTGCTGGATGGAGGCGCAGGCAACGACATTTTGTCGGGAGGGTTGGGAACGGATCAGCTATGGGGAGGCGCCGGAGCCGATCGCTTCGTTTTCGCAAGCGGCGATTTCGGGCCGGGCGCCGCCCCGGACAAGATCAATGATTTCAGCCATGGCGAAGGGGACATCATCGATTTCTCCGCGATCCCCGGGAGCCACTTCATCGGGACCGGCGCCTTCACCAATGTCGCCGGGGAGCTTCGCTACGAGCAGTCCAACGACAATACGGTCCTGCTCGGCGACCTGGACGGGGACGGGTTGGCCGACTTCTCGATTCTGCTGACGGGGAACGTGATGCTGCAGGTGTCCGACTTCGGCTTCTAGGATTGGACGACCAGCCGGCCGAGAGAAGGGGCGGGCGCCACGCCTGTCCCATGCTCCTGTCGAAGAATGGTATCGTTTCGCCCTGGAAGGCGCGCGAACGGTAAAATGGCGCCGATGCCCCGACTCCGGGTTGCGTCGTCGTGCGCCAATGCCCCGAGGATGGCGTGCACCTGTCCGTGGCATGGGCGCCCCGCGCGGCCTACGATCCAGGCCGCATAGGTGTAACCGTCATCGAGCGGCAGAAACGCGTGTGGCGTGGCGGCGAGCGCGTGCAATACGCGCGCCGGCCGCAGCCGTGCCCCAGGTCCAAGCTAAGTGCGCAGCGGACCACGACACGCGCGAACCCGTGGCTGCCTGCCAGCCGCAATGTGCGCACAACCAGCCCGCGCTCCGGTATGCATCGCGCGCGAGGCGCCGAACACTGCGTCGACGGGCACCGGCCAAAGTTCACGCAAACTAAACGGTGCCCCTTTAGCCAGGCCGATGACCATGACCCGGAACGAGGCCGAATGGGCCGCGGTCTTTCTGGCAGCGGGCGAACTGACCCGGCGCGGCTATTCGGTCAGCCTGAGGCTCGGGCCGAACGCGCCCTGGCCGACCTCGTCGTGCGTGCCCCGAGCGGTGCGAGCTTCATTGTCGACGTTAAGGGTAACCGCAAGCCGGGGGCCTGGATGGTGAAGCCGAAGCAACCCACACCCGGGCTATTCTATATGCTGGTGCGCCCTCGGCATGAGCCCGACCGGCATCGACCGGGCGGCCGACCGTTTCTACATCATGCCGCAGGCCGAAGCGCTGCGGCTCACCAAGATCAACCACAAGCATCCCGGACTGAGCGGTTTCACTTCTGCCGCAGCGGCCGGATCACTCGATGCCTGGTCCTGCCTCCCGGGGTAACCGCAAAGTTCGCCTTGCAACGCGTGACGGGCGTTCCTTCGTCCGGATGATGAGCACTTCCGTTGGGACGCCCAATGCGAGGCGATCATGCCTAGTGTGGCGTCCGACACGATGGAGTTCTGAGCGCCGTGCACAGTTCCGGCCTCGACCGACGCGACAACCCGAGCGAACTCATTGTGAAGCTCTGACTCACGCGGCGGTAGCCGGTTCGATTATTATTGTGATCCTGTCGGCAAGCCGGCCGGTGGGCCCAATCTGGGAGAGCCTGCCTAGCTGACGCCCATGCATAAGGCCGAGCGTTTCATCGATGCGAGATTTGTCCAGACGCCGCCTTTCGGAGCTCGCCTAAACGAGCTAGCGTCGCTGGGGTGGAGCTGCTCGAAACCCAAGAGTCCGTCGTGGACGCCCAAGCGGCGGGAGAAACTGCGCCTTTGCGAGCCCTTGTCGGGGCAGCCAATGCGCGACCGAAGACCAGTCGCGACCTAACGCCTTTCCTCACTGCGCCGGAACGCGTGCTTTTCCTCGATATAGAGACCACCGGTCTGAGCCGATATTATGACAAATTGACCTTGGTCGGATTCGAGATCGACGGGGTCTATGATGTGGTGCTCGCTGGGGAGTCTCCTGAGCGGTTGCATGATGCCTTGGCGTCCGCCTCAAGCATCGTCACCTTCAACGGTTCGACGTTCGACCTGCCGTTCCTAGAAGTGGCTTTCCCGGATATTCGCTGGCCGCAGCACCATGTCGACCTCCGCTATGCATGCCGCCGTCTCGGATTGACCGGTGGACAGAAGCGCATTGAAGGCGAGATCGGCGTTGATTGTCGAGAAGGACTAACAGACATCGATGGCGCGTTTGCGGTGGTCCTTTGGCACCGCTATCTGAGGGGCGACGTTGGGGCGCTCCGGCAACTGATCGACTACAACCGCGCCGATGTGCGGGCGATGACACATATTCTCGATCACGTCATTGCCAACCATGCTGAGCCCGACCTTGTTGCGCGGATGCGCCCTGCGACAACCTTTGCAAGGCAAATGGACATGCGCCTTGGCTTCGGCCTTCCGGACGCTGACCTTCCGAACCCGCCGGTTCGGGCCCGACGGGCGATGACGTTTCAGTCGTTGTTCGCCGAAACTCCCGCTGCAGTCGCCACCGTGGTGGGTTTAGACCTCACAGGCTCGGCCAAGCGCCCCTCAGGCTTTGCAGTCACGCGGGGTGATTACGCGGAGACGATGCTTCTCTCATCGGACGATGAGATTCTCGAGTCGGTTTTCGCGGCCGATCCCGATCTTGTGTCAATCGATTCTCCCCTCTGCCTCCCTGTTGGGCGGACCTGCGAGACAGATGATGATCCGATGCGCAATATTGCGGGGATCATGCGCGTCAGCGAGCGCATTTTGAAGCGCCGGGGGATCAATGTATATCCATGTCTGCTCCCAAGCATGCAGCGCTTGACGGCGCGTGGAATTCGGCTCGCGGCCGCCATCCGGGCGCGTGGCATTCCGACCATCGAGTGCTATCCTGGCGCCGCACAAGACATCATGGGCATCCCGCGCAAGGGGGCCGGTCTGGAATGGCTGAGACTCGGACTTGAAGAATTCGGCGTGCAGGGTGCGTACGTGAAGGAGGGGGCATCTCATGACGAGTTGGATGCGATCACCTGCTCGCTCGTCGGTTCATTCCATTTGGCGGGGCAGACGGAAGCGATTGGCGGCGTGGGCGAAGAACCGATGATGGTGCCGGATCTCCATGCCAAACGCGCTGTCGTCGTCGGAATTAGTGGTTCAATCGCGGCGGGGAAGACAACCGCCTCAAAACATCTCCAGCAGCACGGCTTCGGCTACACGCGGATCAGCATGGTGATTGATGAGACGCTCCGAGAGCTGAACCTCGCGCCCACCCGCAAGCATCACCAGGAAGTTGGAATGCGCCTGCACGAGGAAAAGGGGCAATCTTGGTTGTGCCGGCGTGCAATCGAGCTCCTACCAGAGGGCACGACCGACTTTGTCATCGATGGGCTGCGCTGGACCGATGATGTGCGGTATTTCCGAGAACGCTTCGGCGGTCGCTTCTTACATATTCATATTACCGCGCCTGAGGTCGAGAGACGCAAACGGTACAACGATGCCGTGAAAGGAGTGCCGTTTGATATTGCCGTTGCGCATCCCGTCGAACAGGGGATAGCGGCCGCAGGAGATTTGGCCGATGTGACCCTGGCGAACGATGGAGCGCTTGCTTCATTCCTCGCTCGTGTCGAAGAGCTTGCGAGAAGTTGGAACGATGCCGATTGATGTTGTCGTAGGAGGCCAATTCGGATCCGAGGGCAAAGGCAAGGTCGCGCTCTGGCTGAAACGCACGAAGCGCGATCATACGATCGTGGTCCGGCCCGGTGGCACTAATTCTGGCCACACCGCCTATGATCGGGACGGTCGTCGGCTGGTGCTGCGCCAACTGCCTGCTGCCTGCGTCGATGGCGATGTCGAAATCGTCTTTCCCGCTGGCAGTTACATCGATCCGGAGATTTTGCAGCGCGAACTCAACCTCACCGGCATCGATCCTGCGCTTGTCCACATCGATGCTAGAGCCCAGGTAATCTTGCCTGAACATCGGGATGCCGAGACGCAATCCGGGCTTGTGGGAAGCATCGGCTCTACGGGGTCGGGCACGGGTGCGGCGGTGATGTCGCGGATCGCCCGCTATGCCCCTGATCATATTCGGGGCGTACCCATTGAAGAGCATCCATTTCTTCTAAGGTTCGTCGACGACACCTCTGCGCGTATGACGCGAGCGCTAGCCGCCGGCGACGGCGTACTGGTCGAGGGGACTCAGGGGTTCGGACTGTCGGTTCTCCACGGCGACAGCTGGCCAAAAGCGACTGCTCGCGACACGACCGCTGCCGGCTTCCTTAGCGAGTCCGGCCTGCCGCCGCGCGGCATTCGCGACGTCGTGATGGTCATTCGCTCCATGCCTATTAGGGTGGGCGGTGATTCTGGCCCGCTCTTTGGAGAAACGAATTGGGACGCGGTGCGCGACGATTCCGGCAGCCGAGAGAGTGTTGCGGAGTTCACGAGTGTCACGAATCGGCTGCGCCGCGTGGGCCATTTCGAAGCGGCGACGGTAAAGCGTGCCATTGCCGCGAACGACCCTACGATGATCGTGCTAAATCATCTCGACCACATTGACGCCTGCGTGGCGCACGACGCTGCCATGTCGGCCAAGGCTATGCGCTTCCTGGAGGAAGTCGAGACCGGGATTGGGCGCGCGATCGATTTTATTGGCACCGGGCCCGAGAGGCTTTCGGCTAACGTTCCTGCAGGGCTTTGCTTATGAGCCCTTGGGTTGCTGAGAACGACGAGGAAGAAGCACGCAACCGGGCAGAGCACTATTTGCACCGGGACCCTTTTCCTGACATCCCGTCGGCCCTGCTCTCGACCGAACATATCATAGCCTATGCGCGGGAGACCGCGATGATCTGGCCCGCGCACGGCATCGACAAGGACAAAGACAAAGGTCGGGACGGAGCGCTGAAGTCGGCATCCTACGAGACCAAGCCGGGCTCTGTCTTCATGTATTTCAATGATAAGGGCGAATTGGTCAAAAAGCGCCTGGATAAGCGAGACAGGGACGGAAAGCCTGCGCCGCCTGGTACGATACGGCTTCCCGCAAACTCGATCACGTTCGTGTCGACTAAGGACCGGTTCTTTCTCCCGAGCTATATCGCGTTGCGCTTCAATTTGCGCATCAAGCATGTTCATCGAGGGTTGCTACTGGGAACCGGACCGCTCGTGGATCCAGGATATCACCGACAGATACTGATCCCGCTGCACAACTTAACCGACCAAGAATATCATATCTCGACGGACGAGGGTCTGATCTGGGTCGAGTTCACCAAAACCTCGACGCTGCCTGAAGGCAAGAAGTATACTTTCGATCCAAAACCCCTTGCCGTGCCACCTGTGCTGCCAAAGAATACTCAAAAGGGGATCGAGGAGCATCTGTTCAAGGCCAGCGCGGGTTTCCCGATCCGAAGTTCGCTGCCGACCGCGCTCAATGAAGTGAAGGAAACGGCGGAGACCGCAGACCGCCGTTCGAAGCTTCTTCAGGGGGTTGGTATCCTAGCTCTCGTTTCGTTCGTCATCGGTCTGATTTCAGTCTTCATTTCCATTTTGTCGCTTCTTTCGAACACCAACGCCCAAATGCGCGCACTCACCGAGAAGGTTGCAAAATTGGAAGAGAAAGCTGACCGTAACGAGGGCAACACAGAGGGGACAGGAGCGAGATGAGCCCGGACCTCTATCGCGTTCTGGCGGGAGCTGTTGCGCTGACCGGATCTCTCGGGGCGCTAGCGCTTGCGGCTACAGCGCTGCTGAAGCGACCCGAAAGTGCAAGTTTGTTCGTGGAAGACCAGTTTGGTTATTTCCTTGTGAAGGCTCTCGCTGCGCTTATCCTCGGTTCCGTCGGAATCTGTGGTTTTTTCAAAGCCATCGATTTCCTCGTGAGGGTCTAAGGCTCTCAAACGTATTCCCAAACAAGGTCTTGGCTTGGCCGAGATATGGGCTCCAGTGCCTTCACAGACTATCCGCTGCTCGCTCATCGTCTGAGCAGCGCCCGCCAGCCCCCCGCGGCCATCGCCTTTGCCTCCGTCGCTCGCCTCCGCACGCGGGTCATGAGGAAGTCGGAGCGCCCCTGCCACTCGGCGCGAACTCGCTCTTCGCCATAAAGCGCAATAGCCATCTCCCGATAAGAGGCACCGTCCGCGATCGCATCCCCGACACGCAGTGTCTCAAGCCTCCGCGGCAGGCCGGGCAGGCTGAGCTGGCCAAACGTCGTGACCGGAGCGCTCACCGTGAACGCATTGCCCTTACGTGAGCGGCGGTCGGCGAGCTCGGCATCCAGCTCGAAGCTGATCCAGCTTGCCAGGTCCTGGTGACCTGCCAGCACGAAGCTGACCTGCCGGCTGCCCGTCGAGAGCATCTGCGAAGGCGTCAGCCCCGAGCTATAGGACCGGTCATCGGCATAAATCGGCGTCGCCTTGCTATAGTCGATCGCGGCCATGAAGCCGCCGTCGGCCCAGCGCGCGCCGCCGATGCCCGAATATTGCTGCTGCACATTGCCGCCTTCGGTCGACGCCCCGATCCGCGCGCTGGCGAGGACGCCGGAATAGTCGCGACGCAGAAGGATGTTGGCGACGCCGCCGACGGCGTCCGACCCGTAGAGGGCGGAGGCGCCGTCAGCGATCACCTCGATGCGTTCGAGTGCGAGAAGCGGAATGGTCGAGATGTCGACGCCCTGATTGACGGCGTCGTAAGGAAGGCGGTGACCGTTGATAAGCGTCAACGTCGCGTCCGAGCCCAGCCCGCGAAGGTTGAGCGTCGTCGCATTGTTGAGGTTGTTGTATCCGCCCTGGTCACCGCCTCCCGCGACCCCGGGGTTTTGCCCTCCGGTGAAATTCTGCGGGATGATTCGCGAAACGCCCGTCATGTCGGGGATGCCCTGTTCCTCGAGTCCGCGGCGGGTCATCACGATCACCGGCGAGGGACCGGTCGCGCCGCGGATGCGCGTCCCCGTCACCGTGATCGCCGTGCCGGCGGTCTCGTCCTCGTCGGCTTGGGGACGCACCCGCACGACGAGCGCCCCGGCTTGCTCCTCGACGACGAGGCCGCTGCCCTCGAGCGCGTGGCGGACCGCCTGCTCGGCGGTCAGCCGGCCCTGCACCGCAGGGGCCTGGCGACCGCGCACATCGGCATCGGCGAAGAGAATCTCGCGGCCGCCCTCGCGACCGATCGCGCGCAGGGTCGTCGCGAGATCCTGTGCCGGCAACGCCCATGCGACCTGCGCCTCTTGCGCGCTGGCCGGCAGGATGACCATGCCGGCGGGGAACGCGGTGGCGGCGAGCAGCGCGGCACATAGCGCCTTTTTCGAGATCGTCATTCTTCCCTCCCATCGCCAGTTGCTCCGGCGTTGGGGGATTGACGCGGCGCAGGTCCAATTACGGGGTCGATGCGAGAATATTTTTCGGAAGATCGACGCGGGCTAGAGACGCACGGATTTCGCACATTCGACGGAGCAGGTGGCGCCAGTGATCGGCCGCAGCGCCGAGCATCACGGGTTTTGCAGGACTTCTGTCCGAAATTTGTTGTTGTTTTTCGGACAAGAGGTTAGAGGGGTGTCCGAAATATGTAGGTAAATTTCGGACATGGCCAGTCCAGACCTCAAGACGCAGATCATACGGCGCGTTGCCTCGGCGAAGCCGCGCGCGGTCTGGACGCCTGTCGATTTTCTCGACCTCGGAACTCGGGATGCGGTCGACAAGGTGCTGCAACGCCTCGTCAAGACCCGCGGCCTGCGCCGCATAGACAGAGGCCTCTACGACAAGCCGGATATGAACAGCCTGACGCGCCAGCCCACCGCCCCCGATCCGCGCGAGGTGGTCGAGGCGATCGCGCGCCGCGACCAAATTCGGGTGCTGGTGGACGGGATGACCGCAGCGAACGATCTGGGTCTCACCAACGCGGTCCCGTCGAAGATCGTGGTGCACACCGATGCGCGGCTACGCTCGATCCATCTCGGCAACATGATCATCACCTTCAAGCTCACTGCGGCGAGCAAGCTTTATTGGGCAGGTCGGCCGGCAATGCGTATTGTCCAGGCGCTGCACTGGCTGCGCGATACGCTGTCCGACTCCGACGATTGGCAAGACCTAAGGCAGCGGGTCGATGATATTCTGCACAGCGGTCCGAACGCGACCAAGGTTCGCAACGACTTGCGGGACGGGCTCTCGACCCTGCCGACCTGGATGCACGATTTCCTCAAACCGCTTCTGACGGCGAGACGCCCTGCATGAACCCGGCCTTTGATCCAACAGCAGGTCAACGATGCTAAGCCGGGCTGAAATCCGCGAGCAGGCTAACTGCGCAAATCAAGACACGCCCGAGATAGTGGCTAAGCACCGTGGCCAGCTCCTCCTTCGAGACTAGGGGGCGTCAGCCGTTCACATAAGGGTGCGGGAGGGCGATGGATTGGTGAAGTCGGTTGGCTCCCGTTCACCGCACCCGAACCCGTTCTCGATGGCCCCGGGGCGGCACCTCGCCCTGCGTGTCTTATAATGCGAGTCCTGCCGGGCACGCAGTTGAGTTTTGCGGATCCACCCAAGTACATATGGACAATCCGGCAAGAGAATAGTATAGGAGAAATGTTGGCGAAGTTAGGTAAGGGCTGTTGAACCAGGACTCGAACCGCAAATTGGCTCCTCGAAACGAGTCTATTTGGCGGTATAAAATTGACTTCGATTTTAGTTAGAGAAATCTTCTCAAATTGATGTCGATATTTATCAGGTTCTCTTCTGGCACCATTTTCCTTTTGGCGAGCAACAGCCACCGCCATTGGCGGCGCATCGGCTCCGCTTTGGTCCGCGACGCTCGTCGACGACCCGTAGGCCGCCTCTCAGAGCCGCCCGAGCCGGTCGAGCACGCCCGCGGGCGGGTCGTACTTCACATGTCCCAGATAGGTCAGGTTCGCCTTGAGCGCGATGTCGCCGGGATTGGCCGCGCGCGCAGGGACCGGCAGCAGCGGCAGGCCCGCCGCCTCGAAGGCCTCGGCGACCAACGACGAGCAGATGAACCGCCCGTCATTCCCGCGTCCGATATCGACGGGACCGACCATGCTCAGGCAGCGGTCGCGCATCGAGGCCGGCAGTTGCTCGCACACCATCCGGCCGAGCTGGAATTTGGCGTGCGCGACGATCAGGTCATAGTCATAGGGGGTGCCGATCTTCTGGCCGACAAAATCGCGCGCGATCAGCGCCCGGTCGTCGGTCAGCGCCGGATGGCGGAAGGCGACCCCGACATAGCTGTGCGCGAGCGCGTCGGTCAGCGTGCGGTGGACCACGCCCTCGCCGATCGCCTCGACCACCATGCCGCCGCCGACATAGAGCATGACGTGGCTCACCGGCGATCCGATCCGGCGGATCGCGATCGACGGCGCCTCGGTGGTGGTCGACACGATCAGGTCGCCGATCTTGAGCGCGGCATGGTCGAGCGAGCGCCCGCCGACCGCCGGCGACAGCGGGATGTCAGGATTGTTGATCCAGTCCGACAGCCCCTGCTGCTCGACATAGCTCAGCGCGTGATAGCCCGGCGACAGCCCCAGCGCGGTCGGCGGCAGCCCGTTCTCGATCTCCTCGAGCGTGGTGCGCCACTGTAGCGCAACGGTGTTGCGCACCGCGACCGAGAAGCCCTTGGGCCCGCGCACCTCGCGCCACAGGATCTTGACCGCCTGCTTGGCCAGCCAGCTCGGCCCCGGCGGGGTGGTCGGCACGTCGGGCAGCCGGTTGAGCATCTTCTGCTTCTCGAGCGCGGCGTGGAACATCCGCGCCGCCAGCCGGACATGGTCGTTGCCGATGCTGCCGAAGCTGCGGTCGGGATAGAAGAATTGCAGGATTTCGCGCGCGGTCTCGGCTGGATCGCCGTCGTCGGGGTTGGGCACGGTCGGCGTGTCGAACGCATTGGCGCGCCACGACAGCGGCACCGGCCGGTTG
This sequence comes from Sphingomonas naasensis, assembly GCF_004792695.1. Taxonomy (GTDB): domain Bacteria; phylum Pseudomonadota; class Alphaproteobacteria; order Sphingomonadales; family Sphingomonadaceae; genus Sphingomonas; species Sphingomonas naasensis. The sequence continues at coordinate 106,119 of NZ_SRXU01000010.1, forward strand.
AAATTTGCGCGCACCTCGGCCTCGAATGCCTCGACCAGCCGCTCGGCATCGATCTGCGGCACGCCGCGCGCGGTGAGCGCCGCGATCAGCGCGCCGCGCGCAGTGCCGGCGAGCAGCGGCGGCGGGACATAGGCGGGCTCCTGGCTTCGCGCATAGGAGAAGGCCTTGGCGCCTGCGGGCCAATGGACGATCTGGATGCGCAGCTCGCCGTCCGGCCGCGACGCCTCCGCCTCGAACTTGCGCAGGAAGGTGGTGAGGGTCTCGACATTGGTGCCGGCGTTGCTCGGATTGATCAGCGTCAGCTTCGTCCCGTCGGCGGTGCCGTCGCCCTTCATCGCGATCAGCACGCGGGCATGGATCATCGGCTTGGTTGCGCCTTCGTCGGTGGTCACCCAGAGCGGACCGTAGCTGCGCAGCATCTCGGCCCAGCGCTCGATCGTCGGGCTTTGCGGCGCGAGCGCGACCAGCCCGGCATCGGCGAGGAAATCGACCTTGTCGGCGGCGAGCAGTCCTTTGGTGGCGCCCTGCGCGAGCAATGCCGACCAGCGCGCGCCGACACCGGCGATCGCGCTCTCGACCGTCTCGGAGCGTTGGCGCTTCCAGTTGGCGAGCATCGTGTAGACCGTCGCCCAGCAGGTCTTGGCGCTCGCCTGCTGGAGTGGCGCGAGCGCGCCGTCGGCGGCGACGTCGATCGCGTTGAAGCTGCGCACGCGCGGCTGGCCGAGCGCTCCCGGCCGGACGGGGCCGGGCCGGGCCGCGGCGATCAGCGCGCTGGCGGGGCGGGGCGCGGGCTTCGGCCGACGCTTCACCGGGACCGCCGGCGTCGCCGCCGGGGCATAATGGAGCCGCAGGCCGCGCTCGATGTCGAAGATGCTCTTTCCCATTATTCGTCCTCCGCTTCCGCTTCGTCCTGGCTGTCGCTCCAAGGCGAATGGGCGTTCTCCTCCGGCTCGGCGTCGAGCGAGTCGAACGCCTCCTCGGTGTCTTCCTCCTCCTCGGCGAGGCTGGATTCGTCGTCGCTGGTCAGCGCCTGCGCCTGCAGCCCCTGCGCGCGCGCCACGCGCGCGAGGAAAGTGTCGCTGTCGGCATCGCGGCGCAGCGGGACGCCAGCAGCCTCGGACATCGCGGCGAGCTCGCTCAGCAAGTCGAGATCGTGGAGCTCGCGCGGGCTCGACAGCGCGACCACCGGCTCGGGCGCGACCGGATGGAGCGCCATGCCTTCCTCGAGCATGTCGAAATGCCGGTCGAAGTTGAAGCGGCCGAGCTGGAAGCTGTTGGCGTGCGACATCGCGCGACCGAGCTGGCCGAAGATCGCGTGCCGGTCCTCGGCGGGCGGAGCGGGTTCCTCCGCGGCCGGCGCCGGTGCCGCGGGCGCTGCCGGCGCTGCGATCAGCTGCGGCGCGATAGGCGCCAGCCCGTTGTCGCGCAGGATCGCGGCGACATCGTCCTCCGTTTCGGCGTCGTCGAGCGGCCCCGCCGGCGCTTTGTAGGCCGGGGCGGGGTCGGGCCAGCCCGGCTGCGGCGCCGGCGCCTCGCCCAGCGGCACGCTGAACGCGCTCGCCGCTGCCTCGCCGGCATCGGGCCAGCTGAGCGTGCTCGGCTCGGCGGCCGGCCAGCCCCAGTCTGCGGGCTCGACCGAAAGCGTGCGCACCGGCGGCGGTAGCGCCGCCAACATCGCCGGCCGCGGCCCCTGCGCCCGCACGGTGAAGCCATCGTCGCGGAAGCGCGCGCGGACCGCTGCGGGCCGGGCGGAGCTTGCCGACAGGCCGAGACTGTGCAGCCGGTGGCGGCGCGGGCGGCTCATTGCAATGCCTCGGGGCCGACGACGGCGAAGTCGACCACCGCATAGGGATCGAGCGCGATCCGCACCATATTGTCTCCTGCTCCGAGCTGGTCGCGGTCGAGCGCGAGGCGGAGCCGGCCCGGGCCGGCCTCGACCACGTCGACCGCGCGATCGTTGATGAAGGCGAGCGGAAACCCCGCCACGGGCGCCACCGCCAGATTCTCGCCCTCGATCGCGATCGCCAGCTTCTGATCGTGACGGCCGAGGCTAAGCCCCGCGACGCGCGGGGCGTTCTGCCGGCGGCGCGCCTTGTTGATGATCGCGGCGAGGTCGCCATAGCCGACCCTGGCAGTGCCATCGGTCTTGTCGGCGACGAGCTTGCCGACATCGACCTGGCGTTCGGACAGCCGCTCGACGTCACGCGCCGAGCGCACGCCGACTTGCTGAAGCGACGCCTTCACCTCGGGGGGCAGATCTTCGACGTCGTCGAGCGCGATGTCGTCCTCGATCGGCGGACGGTTGCCGCTCTCCTGGATCTGGCGGTCGGTGATCGAGCCGAGTGAGAAGCTGATCTTCGACGCGCCCTCCTCGCCGGGCTTGGCGACGTTGAAGCGCAGCCGACCGTCCTCGAAGCGCGGAAAGACGAACAGGTCCATCGCCACGTCCTGAACCGCATAGGTGAGCTTGCGCGTGACGCCCTTGACCGAAAGCGTGTCCTGCGCGCGATCGAGCTCGACGATCAGCGAATCGAGAAAGGATTCGAGCTTCCACGCGTCAGGCGTCGCTGCCGGCATCGTCCGCCTCCGCGTCAGAAAGCGCCGCGAGCGTCACGCGCAGCCGATGGAACACGGGCAGCAGGCTCGTCTCGATCCGCTGGGTCGGCGGGCTCGCGCCCAGCGCCAGCACCGCCCCGCCGCCGCTGAGCAGATCGCATTCGATCGGCATATCGACGGTGATCCGTTCGAGCCCAGCGGGGTCGCTCGGGTCGACCAAGTCCATCAACTCGCCGACGAACGCGCCGAGCGGGGGCAGCGGGTCGAGCCGGTCGATCATGCCCGTGCCCCCTTGCCGCGCGGGAACAGATTGGCGCGCTTGTGGACAAACACTTCCTGGCCATCGATCTCGGCCGGTGCGGTCGAGATGCCAGCGTTGGGGGCCTCGAGCATACGCGCGAGACGCGGGCGAGGCGGGGCGGGGGCGAGGCTTCTCATCGTGCGCGCGTCCCCACCAGATTGATCGCCGCGGGCACCGCGAAGGGCAGCCGGTGCGGCGCGAGCGCGGCGATGTTGCCGGTGTCGAGCACCGTCTCGGGGGCAAGCAAGCTCAGCGTCGCGCGGCGCACCGCCGGATAGGCCCAGAGCGCGAACGCCTCGTCGGCGCGGCCGCGCAGCTTGAGCATCGCGCGCGCGCCGAGCCCCAGCCGCTCGGCGAGCAGCGGATCGGCGAGCGCGCTGCGCACCTCGGGATCGAGCGGGGCACCGCCCGGAGCCAGCGCCTCGGCGGCCGCCGCGAGCGCGTCGGGCGAGAGCACCAGCCCGCTCTTCACCCGCGCCTCCATTCCGGCGACCGATCCCTCGGCGGGGCGTGTCCGGATGCTCGATTCCTCACGTACCACGTCGCGCGCGCCGGCATCCCAGCCATAGCTATAGTCGATCTCGGCCTCGAACCTCTTGGCTTCCTCGGCGAAGCGCCCCGCCCACACCTTGTGCCAGAACGGCCGGTGCCGCTCGGGATCGGCGAGATCGATCGCGGGTCCCTCCTCGTGGAGCGCGTCGAACACATAGGGGCCGGCGAGATGGATCAGCTGGGTCATCACCGCGCCCAGCCGCCGGCCCTGCAGCTTTTTCGGGCCACGCCAGGTCAGCGCGACGCTCAATAGCCAGTCGCGCCCCGCGCCGAGCTGCGCCACCTGGTCCGCGGGCAAGCTGATCGTGCCCGCCGGCCCGCTATCGGCGATGTCGTCGATCGCCGCGCTGCTCCGGCGCACCACTGCCAGCGTCACCGGATCCTTCACCTCGAGCGTCAGCCGCGCCTTGCCCAGCCGCGGCGCACGGCCCGAGGCCAGCCGCGGCAGCTCGACGCGCATCGGCAGCACGATCGCGCGGTCGTGCGCGAACAGCACGCGGCTCGCACCGCCGGCGGAGACGCTGCGCAGCCCCTCGAACGCCAGCCGCACGCGCGAGGTGCGCACCCAGTCGCGGCCATCGGCGCGTATCGGGCCGCGCAGTCCCAGTCCTTCCATCAGCCGGTCGAACGCGGGATCGTCGACGCCGGGGTTGAGGTCCTTGAGATGGTCCATCTCGGCCTGGTTGTTCTGGATGCCGAGCTTCATCACGTCGGTGACGCCGTTGATCAGCGTCTGCGCCGCGCGATTGGGCGCATCGACCAGCGTCTGAATCGTTTGCGGCGTCAGCACCTGCTGGAGCAGCGGCATCAGCGCGGGCAGCGCGGCGAGCAGCGCCGGGGCGACCTGCGCCTCCGAATAGCCGAGCGACTTGGCTGTCGGCGTCGTCGCGGGCGCGCGCGTCACTTGCTGGAGCAATTCGGTGAGCAGCTTGATCGTCGCCGGGTCGGCAAGCCGCTGGAGCAAATCGCCGCCCGCGCCGCCCCCGGCCGGAGCCGCGGGCGGGGTGGACCCACCCCCGCCCAGCCCGCCGAGCAGCTGGCCCACCGCCGGCGCCAGCGCGGAAAGCACGTCCCACAGCCCCAGCGTCGTGACTGGCACGCGCGTCGCCAGCCGGCTGGCAGTACGCGCCATCGGCATCACCGGTGGCGGCGGCATCGCCGGCAGGCCCTGGCGGGCCCGGACGATCGTCGAGACCGCCGGACCGTGACGCTGTGCGGTGCGATAGCTCATCATCTGGACGAACTCCGCCCCGTCCGTGAACACGCGCTCGTCGATGCCGAAGCGGCCGCGCCCCATCGCCTCGGGGCCGAGCGGACCCTGCATCGGCGAGAGCCAGACCGGACGGTCGATGAGCGAGACGCCGTCGAGCTGGCGTCGCTCGGGGCCGCCCACCGCGAAGCGGTAATAAGGCGCGGCGCCGATTTCGAAGCGGAACCAGCGTTTGCCCGCTTCGCCATCGTCCTCGGGAGCCAGTATCGCGAGCGCCACATGCCGGCCCTCCGATCAGCGGGCGGGCATGGCGGGCTGCGCCGGCGCCGCCGGAACCGCCGCGCCGGCGCCCGCGGGTGCCTGGGGGCCGTACATCGTCGCGAAGTTGTCGAGTTTGAAATAGTCGGACTTGAAGGTGATATCGACCGAGCCGGTGATCTTGGCGCTGAGATCGGTGGTCGAACGGCTCTTGGCGCTCGACACGCTGATCCGGGTCTTGCGGGTGCTGGCGGTGTGTCCCGCGCGCGGCCCGCCGAAGATCGATCCGATCAGCCCGCCGCTCGCCCCGACCGAGGTGCTGGTCGAGATCGCCTCCTTGAGCCCGGCCTTGTCGGTCTTGTCGATCGCCTCGGTCGCCTTGATGTCGAACACCACCGCGGCCTTGACGTTGCCCTTCTCCACGACGAGGCGCGAGATGCCCATCAGGATGGTCTCGCGGAGCAGCGCGCGCTGCTCGCGGGCCATCGCGATCTTGGCCTCCATGATCTTCACCTTGACCTGGTTGTCGCCGATGTCGACCGGCTCGCCCGAGGCATTGGTGAGCACCGCCTTGGGGCTGCCATCGGCCTCCTTCTCATTGTCCGAGAAGTCGATCGAGAAATCGTCGCCCTGGTTTTCGGCGAGATAGCCGAAGGCGGTGGTGTCATCGATCGCGTTGGCGAATTTGGAGATCGACTGCGTCGCGGTCTGGAGCAGCTTCTGATAGGTCGTCATCTGGTCGAGCGTGACCTTGAGGTTCGCATCGAACACGCCCTTGAGCAGGTCCTTCACGAAACCCGGGAAGTCGACCTCGTCGACGAAATCGCCGGCCAGCTCGCCCGCCTGCTCGATCCGTTTGTTCTGGTGGCGGCCGTCGTCGATCATGTCGCTGGCCTTCTCGGCCAGCGCGCGCGACACCGATTGCTGCTGCGGCCGTCCTGCCGCGGCGAGCTCGTCGTAGTTGCGGCGATAGGCCTCGCGGAACAGATCCTTTTGCTCGTTGACGTCGAGGCTGAGGAAGGTCGGCATGTTGCGGAACGCGTCCCGGGTCTTGGCGCGGGCGAGTTCCTTCAGGGATTCATTGTCGTACATGACGCGCTCGGCTCCGGCTCGAGAAGGGGATTATTCGGCGAACTCATCCTCGAAGGCGTCGTCGGAGAAATCGTCCTCCTCGGTCGTCTCCTCGCTGCTCCCGGTGAAGCGCGGCTCGTCGCCTGCCTGACCGTCGATCACCGACGAGTTGATGATGTAGGATTCGCCCGCGTCGATCAGCGCGCGGAACTGCGCGGCGGAGAGGTCGACTCCGTCGAAATCGGCGATGATCTGGTAGATCTTGTTGCCGTCGACAGCGACGCGCAGCAGCGGCCCGATCGGCAGCGAGCGGCCGAATTCCTGCTTCGAGAGCTCGGCGATCACCGTCCACATGTTGCGACGGCGCGGGCCGCCGAAATTGGCGACGATGTCGGGATCGCGCAGCACGTCGAACGCGCCCTGGAGCTGCTTGTAGATCTCCTGCGCCTGCACGAACGCCATGCCCGTGCAATATTCGGTGAGGTTGTACTGGATCTCGCGCATCGTCTGGTAGATCGGCCCCGGCGATACCGAAGTGGCATCCGAGCGCCCGGTCTCGAGCCGCTCGGCCTTCTCGATATAGGTCGCGATCTCGCCCATCAGGTTGGCCCAGAGTGGCTGGAAGCCTTCGTTGGCGACCATGCGGCTAAGCATCTGCGAATCGCCGCGCCCGATCACGCGGCGATAGAGCATGCCGCGCTCCTCGGCGTCCGAACGGCCGTCGAGCTGCTTCCAATAGCAATAGAGTTTGGTGGTGGCGCGATTGTCGACCACGTCGATCCGCCCCGACGCCCAATTGAGCACCAGCGATTCTGCGAGGCGGAACACCCCGAGCCGCTCGCCGAGCTCATATATATAGTCGATCGCGCCCGCCGCGCGGACCGCCATCGGGTCGAGCCCGAGCAGCTCGACCGAATCGAACTGCTCGACGCTGAAGTCCCAATTGCCGATCTGGTCGCCCCGATTGGCCGAAAGCAGCGGATCGTCGCCGCCTGCCTCGGCCGAGAGCGACTTGTCATAGGCGGCGAAGAGGATCTCGTCATAGCCGCCCATCTTGAAGCGCAGGTCGCTGCCCAGCCGCGCGCCGCGGCCCTGGAGGAACGACGCCATCCGGGCCTTGAGCCCGGTGATGTCGCTCGTCGCGACGCTCGGATCGACGTCGCCGCGCCGTGTCAGATAGTCGTCGACGCGTTTCGAGATCGGACCGAGGCCGCTGATCTCGTTGAGCGAGCTTTGCAGGCTCGATTCGAAATTGTTGGTGAAATCCAGCTTGGCGCCCATCGCCTGGGTCCTCCCGTCAGATGCTTGTCCGGATGCGCAGCTCGAGTGCCGCGCGCTTGGAATCGTCGAGATTGAGGCTCAGCGTCTGCTCGCTCGATTCGACCAGCGCCTCGGCGAACCGGTCGAGCGGGCCTTCGCTCAGGTCGAGATCGGCGATCAGGCTGTCGGCGAGCCCGGTGGGGTCCTTCGCCAGCTCGTCGTTGATCGGATCGCCCAACCGATTGCGCAGCAGCGCCGGATAGGCGGCGGCGAGCAGATAGCGCTTGGGCTCGCTCATCCGAATCCGGCTCAGCCGGTCGGTGACGCGCCCGATCGCGCTCGCGATCCCCTTGGCGATGATGTCTTGCGCGAGCTGCGCGGAACCCTCGTTGGAGGCGACCGCCACGCTCGCGATCGCGCTGCGCACCAGCGGGTTGAAAGTGATCTCGCGCAGCCGGATCTGCAGGAAGGGCGCGAGCGGCGGAGTCTCGGTCACCACGGTGATCGGGTCCTCGCCCAGCCCTTCGCTGATCTCCTCGACCTTGCCGTTGAGGACGCCCTGCAGTCCCTTGACCTCGATCACCGAGGCATCGAGCCCGCCGACCGTGTCCGACAGCGCGATATGGCTGTCCGACAGCTGGCCGAGCCTGCCGTCGATCCCGGTCACCTGGCCGAGCAGCGCGGTCTGCTTGTCCTTCACCGTGGTCAGCGTCTTGTCGATCCCGCCGACCTGACCGGCGAGCACGCCATGATGGCTGGTCAGCTCGCCCAGCGCACCGTCGACAGCTTCGAGTTTCCTGGAGAGGCCGGCCTGCTCGTCCGAGAGCTTGCCGAGCGCCTTGTCGAGCGCCTCGACGCGCTTGACCAGCCCTTCCTGGACGTTGGCGAGCCGATCGACGTCGCCGCGCATCTTGCCGAGCGAGTCGTCGATTATATCGACCTTGCTGCTCAGGCCTTCCTGGTTGGCGCCGATCCGTTCGACCGCGCCCTGCAGTGAGCCGAGCGCGACGCCGATCTCGCCGACCTGGCGTGCCAGCGTGTCCTGCCCGGCCGCGACCTTGTCGAGCGTGCCACGCACCGTGCCGATCGCCGCCGAATTCTCGGCGGCATCATTCTCTACCGCGCGCACCCGCGGCTCGATCTTGCGCAGCGAGGTGCCGATGTCGGAGACCTCGCTCGCCGCTTCGGCTGCCTTGGCGGCCGCCGCGCTCGCGGCCTCCGCGGCGCTTACCGCGTCCTTCACGCTGCTCTCGATTCCCGAGATCTGGCCGACCAGCTTGTCGAATCCGCTGTCTACACGGGCCTGAAGCGCGCTGAGCTCCTTGTCCAGGCGGGCGACCTGAGCGGGAAGGTCAGGCCCCTCCGATTGCTTTCCTGCCATCTACCCTCTCCTTCAATTCAGACGCGCGTCGGCGAGACGCAGCGCATCGGCGATGTTGAGCCGGCCGAAGCCGGCATGTCGGTCCTTGAAACGGGCGTCGATCCGGTCGGCGCTGTCGGTGAGGATGCGCTTGACCAGCGGGGCGCCGATCCGCGCGCCGCGGCTGCGCGCGAGGCTGTGGATCAGCGCCGCCGCGCCCGCGGCGAATGGCGCAGCGTGCGAGGTGCCGCTGGCATGCGCGACGCCCCCTCCGATCGCGGTCGACAATATCTCCTCGCCCGGCGCGATCAGCGAGATCTGCGGGCCGAAGGTCGAGAAGCTCGAGGGATTGCCGTCGGGTCCCGCCGCGCCCACCGCGATCACGCTGGGGAAGGCGCCGGGATAGTAAAAGGCTTCCTGCCCGTCATTGCCGGCGGCGGCGACGATGGTGACGCCCTTGCGCGCGGCATAGTCGATCACTTCGCGGTGCGGCAGCCCGCCACCTTCGTGGCGCACCCCGAGGCTCATGTTGATCACGTCGACACCCTGGTCGACCGCCCATTTGACGCCGTTGTTGATGTTCTCGACCAGCCCGGCGCCGACATTCTCGCCGCCGCGCTGCATCGTCGCGAGCACGCGCACCGGCAGCACGCGTACCGCGGGAGCGACGCCCTCGGGCGCGCCCTCGCCCGTCGCGGCGATGATCCCGGTCACATGGGTGCCATGGCCGACTTCGTCGTCGGGCACGTCGTCGGCGCCGATCAGGTCGCCGATGAAGTCCGACTGCCCGTCGAGAATGTCGACGAAATCATAGCCGTGCAGCAGCGATCCGCGCAGGTTGCAATGGTCGAGATCGACTCCGGTGTCGATCACCGCGACGGTCACGCCTTCGCCGCGCGACAGCCGCCGGGCGGTGGGCAGGCCGATCGCGCGGCGGGCGGCGTCGTCACGCGCCAGCCCCAGCGCGGCAGCGGCGGGCCGCGAATCGGGCAGCCGCGCCGCGGCGATCGCGCCGGGCCGCGCATCGGCGACTTCGGGAAGCAGCCGGATCGATTCGATCAGGCCTTCGGGAATCGCGCGGTTGTGCTGGAGGATCAGCCGATAGACGCGGTCGAGCCCGCTCGCGCGCTCGTCGGCGGACCAGCTGCTGCCGCCAGGGCGATATTCGTGCGTCGTCCAGACCGGCAGCGCGAAGCGCTCGAGCAGCGCGCCGATCGCCGGAGTCAGCGCATGCGCCGCGCCGCCCTTGTCGGCGATCGCGCGCTGCCAGTGCGGCGGATCGCAGCGCGCCGCCCGGCCGGGCGCCAGCGTCACGACGAAGTGCGGGCTCATAAAGGCTGCTCGCGGGCGCAGCGCATCGTCGTCGCGCCGGTGCATTCGGCGACGATCGCGCACAGCGCGCAGCCATCGTCGAAATACTGCGTATTGGATCCGTCGAGCGTCGAGAGCGACCCGCGCCAGACCGGCGCGAGACCCTCGAAGTCGCGCGATTCGGACCACAGCCGCATCAACAGGCTGTGCGTTCGGGGGGCGGGATCGCCCGACTGTCCGTTCGCTGGCGGCACGCATCGACTCCATGAGGATGCGCCACGCTGCGCGAGTCGGGTCACCCGAGCATCACCGCCCTGTCACGAGGGTGTCACCGCCGCGGAATCGGCGAAAAAAAGCGGCCGGGCGATGGGCCCGACCGCCATTCTTCCTGAAGGGATAGCGTGAAACTAGCAGCCGTGGTCCGCGGCGATCATGCGGGATCGGCCACCCGCTGCGCCCGCTGGACCAGGCCGAGCGCGTCGACCAGCCGCAGGTCGGCGGCGGCGATCGCGTGGCGCGCGGCGCGGACCCGCTCGTCGAGCGCCTCGAGGCTCGCCGCCCGCCGCTCGGCGGCCGAGGCAGGGACCGGCGCGCTGCCGATGATGCTCGCGAACAGCGCTTGGGTCTCGGCGGTCGGCTCGACATTGAGCTCGGTCGAGAGCTCGCCCTGGCAGATGCGATATTGCTCGATCGCCTTGCCGCGATTGCCCGCCGCCACATAGACTCGCATCAGCAGCCTATGGGCGTCCTCGCGCAGTGGCTCGAGCGCGGTGAGCCGGCGGCCCCACGCGAGCGCCGCGGCGCGGTCGCCGCGCGCATCGGCGGCACGGGTCAGATGGAACAGCGCGTCGAGATAGAGATGCCGCAGCCGCTGGCGCTCGATCATCGCCCATTCGAGCTCGCTCGCCCGCAGCAGGTCGTCATGATAGAGCGCGACCGCGGCGCGCAGCTGGCGATACTGCCCCGCGCCCAACGTCTCGGCGGGCATGCGCAGGATCGCCTCGACGCGGCGCTCGAACCAGATCGAATCGACCCAGCGCGCCGTGCGCCAGTTCAGCCGCAGCAATTCGTGGTGGCTGGCGTCGATCAGCGTCTCGGTCTGGCTACGCGCCTTGAGCCGCCACAATGCCGTCGACAGGCAACGCCGCGCCCGCGCATCGCTGCGTTCGGGCCAGATCGCGCCTGCCGCTTCGCCGCGCGGAACGGCGCGATGACGGTTGACGACAAGATAACCGATGATCGGCGCGGCCGATGCGGCGAGATCCACCGCTTCGCCGCGGGCGCTGAGGCTCAGATCGCCGAACAGCCGAATACGTAACTGTGGTGAGACATACATTGGGCACGCTCCCCCCTACACATTGACTATGCGCGCCCGAATCAGGTCATGTTCTGGATTGAGTCGGGACTAGCACGGCCGGGCGAAGTTATCCACAGCATTTCCCGATTGTTTCCACGCATCCATCCGCCCGGGACAAAGTCCGCGCCCGATACCCCGGGGACGGGGCGGGGACTGCCGCGCGCGGGCCGGACTGCCCGGGCTTCCGGGCGGTCCGCACAAAGAGTCGTGATTATGTCATTTTTTTTGATTCTGCGGGTTGACGGGGCGGGGCGACCTCCATAAATGCGGCGCTCCCGGCACGACGCGAACGTGTCGCCGGTTTCGCAGCGGTTTCCAATCGACGCGAATAAATCACGCTCTTTGGCTTTTGGCGGATTGTTCTGCAATCCGCTCTGCGCCTTTTAGTGTGAGGGTGCATCTTCGGATGTGCCTGCGCTCTTTGACATAGTGATTTAGATGAAGGGACATGTGGGCGGCGGCTCCGGGTCCTGGGTCCTCAAGGCTCAGGGTGCTCGGTAAAGCTTAAGCTGCTCGTACATGTCCTTTACACGT
>NZ_SRXU01000011.1 GCF_004792695.1 Sphingomonas naasensis
GGCGACGCCGCCGCCGCGCTGTCGCCGTCGGTGCGCCGCGCGGTGCTCGAGACCGGGGTCGATCCCTCGACCGTGCAGGGCACCGGCAAGGACGGCCGCCTGACCAAGGACGATGTCGTCGCCGCTGCTGCCGCCAAGCCCGCCGCTGCGCCCTCCGCGACGCCGGCGCCTGCCGCCGCGGCCCCCGCGGGCGGCCGCAAGGAAGAGCGCGTCCGCATGACGCGCCTGCGCCAGACCGTCGCCAAGCGCCTCAAGGAAGCGCAGAACACCGCCGCGATGCTGACGACGTTCAACGACGTCGACATGACCGAAGTCATCGCGGCGCGGACGAAGTACAAGGATCTGTTCGAGAAGAAGCACGGCGTCCGCCTCGGCTTCATGGGCTTCTTCGTGAAGGCCGCCGTCCAGGCGCTGCGCGACATCCCGTCGGTCAACGCCTCGATCGAGGGCGACGAGATCGTCTATCACGATTATGCCGACATCTCGGTCGCGGTCTCCGCGCCGCAGGGCCTCGTCGTCCCGGTGATCCGCGACGCGCAGGACCTGTCGGTCGCCGGCATCGAGAAGACGATCGGCGACTTCGGCAAGCGCGCCAAGGAAGGCACGCTCAAGATGGAAGAGATGAAGGGCGGCACCTTCACCATCTCGAACGGCGGCGTGTTCGGCTCGCTGATGTCGACTCCGATCATCAACCCGCCGCAGTCGGCCGTGCTCGGCCTGCACCGCATCGAGGACCGCCCGGTGGTCCGCGACGGCCAGGTCGTCGTCCGCCCGATGATGTATCTGGCGCTCAGCTACGATCACCGCCTGATCGACGGCCGCGAGGCCGTGACCTTCCTCGTCGCACTCAAGAACGCGATCGAGGATCCGACCCGGCTGCTGATCGACCTGTAATCCACTGTTCCCCGGCGAAGGCCGGGGTCCAGTCCGGCCGACATTTGTAACGACGCGAGACGCTCACCAAATCCCGTCTCGAAACTGGGCCCCGGCATCCGCCGGGGAACAAGGAAGAGAAGAAAATGGCTGAATACGACTTCGACGTTCTCGTGATCGGCTCCGGCCCCGGCGGCTATGTCGCCGCGATCCGCGCCGCGCAGCTCGGCTTGCGCACCGGCTGCGTCGAGAGCCGCGAGACGCTGGGCGGCACTTGCCTCAATGTCGGCTGCATCCCGTCCAAGGCGTTGCTCAACGCCTCCGAGCTGTTCCACGAGGCCGCTTCGGGCGCGCTCGCCAAGCACGGCGTCAAGCTGGGCAGCGTCGAGCTCGATCTGCCGGCGATGATGGCCGACAAGGACAAGGCCGTGAAGGGCCTGACCGGCGGCATCGAGTTCCTGTTCAAGAAGAACAAGGTCGAATGGGTGAAGGGCCTCGGCACCTTCATCGACGCGCACACCGTCGAGGTCGGCGAGCGGAAAGTCACCGCCAAGAATATCGTCATCGCCACCGGCTCGTCGGTCACGCCGCTCCCCGGCGTCACAATCGACCAGAAGGTCGTCGTCGACTCGACCGGCGCGATCGCGCTGGAGAAGGTTCCCGAGCACATGGTCGTGATCGGCGGCGGCGTGATCGGGCTCGAATTGGGCTCGGTGTGGCAGCGCCTCGGCGCCAGGGTCACCGTGGTCGAGTTCCTCGATCAGCTGCTCCCCGGCATGGACGGCGAAGTCCGCAAGGAAGCCGCCAAGATCTTCAAGAAGCAGGGCATGGAGATCAAGCTCTCGACCAAGGTCACCGGCGTCACCGTCAATGGCGGCAAGGCGACCGTGAAGGTGGAGCCCGCCGCGGGGGGTGCTGCCGAGACGATCGAGGCCGATGCCGTGCTCGTCTCGATCGGCCGCAAGCCCAACACCGACGGCCTCGGCCTCGACAAGATCGGGCTCGAAGTGAACAAGCGCGGCCAGGTCGAGACCGATCACGACTTCCGCACCAAGGTGGAAGGCGTCTGGGCGATCGGCGACGTCATCCCCGGCCCGATGCTCGCGCACAAGGCCGAGGATGAAGGCATCGCGGTCGCTGAGAACATCGCCGGCCTCACCGGCATCGTGAACCACGATGTCATCCCGTCAGTGGTCTACACCCATCCCGAGATCGCCGGCGTCGGCCTGACCGAAGAGCAGGCCAAGGAGCGCGGCGAGATCAAGGTCGGCAAGTTCCCGATGGCGGGCAACAGCCGCGCCAAGGCGATCGACGACACGGTCGGCTGGGTGAAGGTGATCGCCGACGCCAGGACCGATCGCGTGCTCGGCGCGTGGATCATCACTTCGGTGGCCGGGACGATGATCGCGCAGGTCGCGCAGGCGATGGAGTTCGGCGCGACGTCCGAGGATATCGCGTACACCTGCCACGCCCATCCCACGCACAGCGAGGCGATCAAGGAAGCCGCGATGGGCGTGCTCGGCAAGCCGATCCACATCTGATGATCCGGCTCGGCGCGGCGCTGCTGTTGCTCGCCGCGCCGTTGCCGGCGTCCGCGCAGGACGCCACGATCAGCGTTCCCGAAAACGACCCGGAGATGCGCGCCGCGATCGCGAAGGCGCGCGCCGGGCTGCCGGTATTCTTTGGCCACGTCACCGCCCCCGCGCCCGGCGAAGGCGGCTTCCTGATCAAGTTCGACCTGATCCCCGGCGCGGCTGCCGAGTTCGTCTGGGCCGAGATCGTCTCGCATCGCGGTGGCGCCAGCGTCGCCCGGCTCGTCAACGCGCCGCTTGCTCGCGGCTTCGTCAAAGGCCAGCAGGTCACCGTCCAGGATGGCGAGGTGATCGACTGGGCCTGGTGGCGCGAGGGCGTGATGCAGGGCGGCGCGACGATGCGTGTGCTGATCGCGCGGATGCCGCCCGCGGAGGCGCAGGCGATGCGCGCGCGGTTCGGCTGGTAGCAGCCACCATTCGTCCCCTTTGCCGAGTCCTTTCACCACCGCGTCCCGTTGAATCTCCAGCAGAATCAGGAGATTCATCATGTCCCGTGACACCCATCGCGTGATGCCCCATCCCGATGGCTGGCAGGTCAAACGCGACAACGGCGAACGCGCCAGCCATGTGACGACCACCAAGGTCGAGGCCGAAGGCTATGCCCGGCCAATCAGCCAGCATCAGCATACCGAGCTGACCATCCACGGCCTCGACGGCCGCATGCAGCGTTCGGACAGCCACCCCAAACGCTAGCCACGACTTGCGGTCGCTCTCTTGGTGTTATATCGATATAACACACAACGGGAGGGACCTCATGCACCGCTTCGCCATCAGCCTGCTCGCGCTCACCGTCTGCGCCGCCCCGGCGCTGGCGCAGGACGCGAACCGGATGCAGCAGGTCATCGCGCTCGACGCCGACAAGGGCGAGTTCATGGGGGCGGTGCTGGTCGCGCGCGACGGCCAGCTGCTGCTCGATCGCGGCTATGGCTCGGCCAATCTCGAGTGGAAGATTCCCAACGACGGCGACACCAAATTCCGCCTAGGATCGGTGAGCAAGCAGTTCACCGCAGCCGCGATCCTGCTGCTTCAGGAGCGCGGCAAGCTCAGCCTCGACGCGCCGCTGAAGACCTATCTCGCCGATGCGCCCGCGGCGTGGGAAAAGGTCACCGTCCGCCACTTGCTCAGCCACACCGGCGGCATTCCCAACTTCACTGGCTTTCCTGATTACGAGAAGACCAAGGGTCTCCCGGCCACGCTCGACAGCCTGATCGCCCGCTTCCGCGACAAGCCGCTCGACTTTCAGCCCGGCGAGAAGTTCGCCTATTCGAACTCGGGCTATATCCTGCTCACCGCGATCGTCGAAAAGGCGAGCGTCCAGCCCTATGCCGCGTTCGTCGCCGACAATATCTTCAAGCCGCTCGGCATGGGCGACAGCGGCTATGACAGCCACGCCGCCGTGCTGTCCCATCGCGCTTCGGGCTACACGCCGTCGCCGCACGGCGTGGTCAACACCGACTATATCGACATGACCATCCCGCAAGGCGCGGGCGCGCTCTATTCGACCACTCACGATCTGCTGAAATGGAATCGGGGGCTATTCGGCGGGAAGCTGCTCAAGCCCGACTCATTGAAGGCGATGACCACCCCGGTGAAGGACAATTACGCGCTCGGCCTGTTCGTCGCCAATGCCGATGGCGCGACGGTGATCAATCACGGCGGCGGGATCGAGGGCTTCAATACCTGGCTCGGCTATGATCCCGATCGCAAGCTCACCGTCGTGGTGCTCGGCAACCTCAACGGCGGCGCGCCCAATCGGATCGGCAAGTCGCTGATGACTCTCGCGCGTGGCGGCCCGGTCGTGCTCCCCGGCGAGCGACAAGCCGTCGCGGTGCCGCCTGAGAAGCTCCGCGAATATGAAGGCGTCTACGAGCTCGCGCCGACCTTCGCGATCACGATGCGGGTCGAGGGCGACAAGCTGATGACGCAGGCGACCGGGCAGGACGCGTTCGAGCTGTTCGCCGAGAAACCCGACCGCTTCTTCCTCAAGGTCGTCGACGCGCAAGTCGACTTCACGCGCGATGCCGCAGGCAAGGTGACCGGGCTCGTCCTCCATCAGAACGGGCACGACGCGCCGGCGAAACGCAAGTGACCGCCTGGGCGCCCTAAGCCGGGCTGGGCTGGGCCGCGCCGGTCAGTCGGGCCAAGGCGATCGTCAGCAAGGCCGCGATCAGCGCCGCGAGCCACAGGGCGTCCCAGCCCCAGCGCAGCTGGCTCGCCGCGCCCGAGACCGCGCCGGCGAGGAAGCCCAGCCATAGCGCCAGATAGGGCACCCACACCCAGCGATCGCGATCGCCCATCAGCGCGCCGGCGAGCTTCTGCCCGATCTTGACCAGCGATCCGGTCATATAGGTCAGCCCGATCGTCACTTCGCCGTCGCGGTTGAACACGCCGTTCTCGGCGCCCATCGCCATGGCGAGCAGGACGAGCACCCAAGGTCCCGGCGCCACCGTCGCGACGATCGCGGCGAGCAGCAGCATCGCGCTCACCACCGCCATCACCGCGGGCTTGTGGCGGTGCCCCGCCGCACGGACGAGCACGCTCGACACGATCACCCCGGCGACGAAGCTCAGGATCAGCCCGCCCGCAGTCAGCGCGTCGCCGCCCAGCCCTTGGCCGAGCCCGACGCCGAGCCGGGTCGAGTTGCCGCTCATGAACGAGGCGAAGAAGCCGCCGAGGCTGGTGAAAGCGAGCGCGTCGACGAAGCCGGCGAGCGCCGCGAGGCAGACGGCGACGGCGACGAGCGGCGATTCCGTACGGTGCATGCGCCTCCTAATGCCGTACCGCGCTGCGCGCCGCCAGCCCGTGTTTGACGCGCCCGCGCCGACGGGGGAGAAGGCCGGCATGCAAGCTCAGGTCGCCGAGCATATCGGCCCCATCCTTCCCTGGCTCGACATGTGCGGGATCGCCGTGTTCGCCGCCACCGGCGCGCTCTCGGCGACGCGGCGCGGGCAGACCTTCGTCACCGCCGCCTTCTTCGCGCTGATCACCGGGGTCGGCGGCGGCACGATCCGCGACCTGCTGATCGGCGCGCCGGTCTTCTGGGTGCACGACGCTACCGTCGCGGTGCTGATCCTCGCGGTGGCGGTCGCGGTATGGCTCACGCCGCAGCGCTGGTGGAGCGATCGCACCTTCGACTGGCTCGATGCCTTCGGGCTCGCCGCCTATGCCGCGTTCGGCGCCGCCAAGGCGATGGGCTGGGGCATCCCGCCGGTCCCTGCCGCGCTGATGGGGATCATGACCGCGTGCGTCGGCGGGATCATCCGCGACGTGCTGGTCGGCGAGCCGTCGATCCTGATGCGCCCCGAGCTCTACGTCACCGCCGCCGCGCTGGCATCGGCGGTCTATGTCGCGCTGAGCCTAGCGGGCCTCACCCCGCTGGCGGCAGGCCTGATCGCCGCCGCCGCGGGCTTTGCGCTGCGCGCCGCTGCCATCGTCTGGAAGCTGGGGCTTCCCGCATATCGGGGGAGCCGCTGATGCTGGTGCTCGCCATGATGCTCGATCTCGCGCCGCTCGATCGGCTCGTCGGCCATTGCTGGCGCGGCGAGCTCAAGCCCGGCGAGTTCGACACGCATTGCTTCGACCGCAACGGCACCGGCGTGCGCGACCATCACGAAGTCGTGGTCGCCGGGCGCACGGTCTATTGGGGCGAATCCGATTTCAGCTGGGACGCGACGGCCGGCCGCATCGCCTTCGCCTATCGCAACGCCGGCGGACCGGTGACGAGCGGCCTCGCCACGGTCAGCCCCGAGGGCATCGATTTCGGCCATGTCCAATGGCGCTGGGACGGCGATACCGCCTATGTGATGCTCCGCGAAGGCGCGCGCGTTCGCTTCGTCCGGACCGATTAGGCCCGCACCACACCCACGTCGCTGAACTTCTTCGGCTCGACCGGGGGCACCACAGGATCGTTGAGCTGGCATTGCCAGATGCCGACGTCGATCCACTGCCCGTGCTTGAAACCGACCTCGCGATAGACTCCGGCGCGGCGGAAGCCGACCGCTTCGTGCAGCCGGATCGAGCGGTCATTGGGCAGCGCGATCGCGCCGATCGCATGGACGAAGCCCTGCGCGCGGAGCGTGTCGATCATTGCCTCGTAGAGCAATCGCCCCACCCCCGAGCCGCTCGACGCGTCGGTCAGATAAATCGAGGTCTCGCAGACATAGCGATAGGCCGGCCGGTCGCGGAACTTGGTGGCATAGGCATAGCCGATCACCCCGCCCTCGGCCTCGCCGTTGGTCGCGACCAGCCAAGGATAGAGGCCGTCGCTGGCCGCCATGCGCGTCCGCATCGCCCGCGCGTCGGGCGGGTCGATCTCGAACGAGACGGTGCCGGTCAACACGTGCGGCGCGTAGATCGCGGCGATCGATGCGGCATCAGCGGGCCCCGCCGCGCGGATCGCGATCACAGGCCGATCCTCGTGAGCAACAGGTCGAGCAGCTTGCGATCCTCCGTTCGTGGGTTGGGCGGCGCCAACGCGGCGCATTCGAGGCAACGCGCCTGCACCGAGCCGCCCAGCGCCAGTCGCCGCGCGTCGCCCAGTGCCTGGCCGAGCAGCGCGCGCCGCTCGGCGGCGATGCGGCCGTACAGATCGGCCCCGGCAGGCTGATCGGCCCAATCGTCGTCATCGCTGTCGCCGCCCGCCAGCGAGGCGAGGAACTGCATCCAGCCGCTCGGCTGCTTTTCGAGATAGACCGCGTGCACCTTGCCCGGATCGAGCTTGGCGCGCTGCGCCGCGTCGGCGATCGCCGCGTCGATCCCGCCGAACCGATCGACCAGCCGCAGCTGGTGCGCGGTCCCGCCGATCCACACCCGGCCCTGGCCGATCTCGTCGACGCGCTGCGGCGTCAGTTTGCGCGATTGGGCGACCAGCCCGATGAAGCGCGCATAGCCGGCCTCGATCGCGGACTGCAGGATCCGATCGGTCACCGGATTGATCCCGCCCATCACGTCGGGCTGGCCCGAAAGCGGCGTGGTCCGCACGCCGTCGGTGGTCACGCCGATCTTGGCGAGGCTGTTCTCGAACGACGGCAGCACGCCGAAGATGCCGATCGAGCCGGTGATCGTCGAAGGCTCGGCGAAGATCGCATCGCCCGCGGTCGACACCCAATAGCCGCCGCTCGCCGCGAGGCTGCCCATCGACACCACCACCGGCAGGCCCTGCGCCTTGGCGTGGAGCACCGCCTGACGGATCTGCTCGGACGCCATCGCCGAACCGCCGGGTGAATCGACGCGCACCACCAGTGCCTTGAGATTCTTATCGGCCAGCCCCTTGAGCAGCAGATTGCTCACCGTCTCGCCGCCGGCATGGCCCGGCCCCGCCCGGCCGTCGACGATCTCGCCGGCGACGGTGATCACCCCGATCGCGTCGCCGCCGGTCGGCGCCGGATTGGCGGCGATCCAGTCGCCGAGCTTGATCGCCTTGAAGCTGCCCGCGGGCTTGCCGCCCGGCGCGCCGACGATCTCGGCGACGCGCTTGCCGAACGCCAGCCGATCGCCGAGCTTGTCGACGAGGCCATAGGAGAGATTCGCCGCGGCGATGTCACCGTGCGCGCCGGTCACCACCGCGTCGGGCTGCGCAAGATAATCGGCGATCCGCGCCTTGGGCCGCGCCTTGGTCACCGCTTCGCGCCACTGCGCGAAGAGCGCGCCGTACAACGCATCGTTCGCCTCGCGCGCCTCGGGCGACATGTCGCTGCGGATATAGGGCTCGACCGCCGATTTGAACTTGCCGACCTTGTAGACGTGCGCATTGACGCCGAGCTTGTCCATCAGCCCCTTGTAATAGAGCTGCGTGCTGCCCGGCCCGGCGAACAGCGTGCCGCCCAGCGGATTGACCCAGACCTCGCTGGCATTGGCGGCGAGCGCATAGCCGTCATCGGTATAGCCGGTGGCATAGGCGAGCACCGGCTTGCCGCTCGCGCGGATCTTGCCGATCGCCTGCGCCACCTCGTCGATCGCCGCGGGATAGCCGCCCATGAACCGGTCGAGATCGAGCACCACCGCCTTGACCCGTCCGTCGGTCCGCGCGGTGTCCAGCGCGCGCAGCACGTCGCGCAGGCGATTCTGCCGGGTCACCTCGCCGCCGCCGAGCTGCGCGAAGGGATCGACCTGCTCGGGCTGCTCGACCAGCGTCCCGTCGAGCGCGACGACCAGTGCGCCATCGGTGACCGCGGCCTTGTTCGGCTTGTACGAAAGCACCGCGAACAATGCCCCGAAGAACAGCAGCAGCAGGACGAGGACGAGGAGGTCCTTGATCCCGACAAGAATCTTCCAGGCGCCCCGAACCAGCTTCACGTGTGCCGCTCCATCAATTGCGCGCCCCTGCTACCGGATGGCGGGAGGCGAGTAAACGGCCCGTGTATTATTAAACCAATACAGGCCCGGTCTCAGCGCACCACCAGCCGCGTATAAAGGTGCCAGGTCGCATAGCCGAGCACCGGGAGCACCACGGCCAGACCGACGAAGAACGGGATCGATCCGATGACGAGCAGCGCCGCGACGGTGACGCCCCAACGCAGCATCGCGCCCTTGTTGGCGGCGACCGCCAAGCGCGAAGTATGGATCGCCGTGCGCGCGTCCACGTCCTTGTCGACCAACATCGGCATCGCCACCACGCTGACGGTCAGCACCGCCGCCGAGAAGGCGAGGCCGGCGAGATTGCCGAGCACGATCAGCGTCCAGCCTTCGGGGGTGGTGAATAGGCGGGTCAGGAAGCCCGTCGCGCTGTCGGGCGCCGCGGGGCCCATCAAAGCCATGTAGAGCCCCGCCGCGGTCGCCAGCCAGGCGAGGAACAGCAGCAGCAACAGCCCCGCCACCGCGAGGAACGCATCGAACGACGGCCGCCGCGCGACGTCGAGGAAATGCGACCAGTCCGATTCGAGCCCTGCCTCACGGCGCCGCGCCAGTTCGTAAAAGCCCGCCGCGGCCGCCGGGCCCATCAGCCCGATGCCCGCGGCGATCGGGAAGAACAGCGGGATCAGCGAATCCTGCAGCGCGACCGCCGCCGCCGCGAAACCGACCAGCGGATAGATGAAGCCGATGAACAGCAGGTCGCCGCGATGCTCGAGGAAATCAGCCCAGCCCTGGCGCAGCGCCGCGCCGAGATCGGCATTGCTCACGGTACGGACCTCGAACGCCTCGGCGGGGCGCTCGGCAGCGTCGATACGAGCGACAGTCATGACGCGCTCCTTCGATGTCCCCGGCGAAGGATTTGTACGCCTGTTCCGGCGCCACGGCAACGCGCTCCGGGTTCCCACGGTTTCGCCGACGCAACCAATTCGCCGCCGAAACGCTGACGTCGCCGTAAGCCTGTGATAGCCATGCCGAAAACCGGGGAGACCAATGCAATGCCCTTGCCGAAGCCGGACGATGCGAAGCTGGGTATCAAGGGGCTGGACGATGTGCTGGGCGGCGGCCTCGAGCGGAGCCGCACCTTTCTGGTCGAAGGCAGCCCGGGCACCGGCAAGACGACGATCGCGCTCCAGTTCCTCGTCACGGGCGCGGCGGCGGGCGAGCGCTGCCTTTATGTCACCTTGTCCGAGACCGAAGACGAATTGCGCGCTTCCGCCGCGGCCCATGATCTGTCGCTCGCGGGTATCGAAGTCTTCGAGCTCACGCCGCCCGAAAATCTCCTCGACGACAACCAGCAGCAGAGCCTGCTCTATTCGTCGGACCTCGAGCTCGGCGAGACCACGCGGCGCGTGTTCGAGGCGTTCGAACGGCTCAAGCCGCAGCGCGTCGTGCTCGACAGCCTGTCCGAGATCCGATTGCTCGCGCAGAGCTCGCTGCGCTACCGCCGGCAGATCCTCGCGCTCAAACATTATTTCGCGCGCAGCGGCGCGACGGTGCTGATGCTCGACGATCTCACTACCGACACCAACGACAAGACCGTCCATTCGGTCGCGCATGGGGTGGTGCGGCTCAACGAACTGGCGCCCGAATATGGCGCCGAGCGCCGCCGGTTGCGCGTGATCAAATATCGCGGCCGACGGTTCCGCGGCGGCTATCACGACTTTGCGATCGAAACCGGCGGCGTCCGCGTGTTCCCGCGCCTCGTCTCCGCCGAGCACAAGTCCGATTTCGATCGCGACATGCTGTCGACCGACTCGCCCGAGCTCAATGCGCTGCTCGGCGGCGGCATCGATCGTGGGTCGAGCGTGCTCGTCCTCGGCCCGGCGGGCACGGGCAAGTCGCTGCTCGCGCTGACTTTCATCAAGACTGCGGTCGAGCGCGGCGAGCGCGCGGCGATGTTCGTGTTCGACGAGGAACGCGAGCTGCTGATCCAGCGCGCCAAGGGTCTCGGCATCGATCTGCAGAAGATGATCGACGCCGACAGACTGGTGCTCGATCAGGTCGACGCTGCCGAGCTGACCCCCGGCGAATTCTCCGAACGTGTCCGAATCTGCGTCGAGACGCATGGCGCACGCACCGTGACGATCGACAGCCTCAACGGCTATCAGGCGTCGATGCCCGGCGAGCATGCGCTCGTCCTCCACATGCACGAGCTGCTGCAATATCTGAATCGCCAGGGCGCGACGACCTTCCTCACCGTCGCGCAGCACGGCCTGGTCGGCGACATGAAGTCGCCCGTCGATCTGACCTACCTCGCGGATACCGTGGTGCTGCTGCGCTATTTCGAAGCGGTCGGGGAAGTGCGCCGCGCGGTCTCGGTGGTGAAGAAGCGCACCGGCGCGCACGAGCATTCGATTCGCGAGTATCAGATCGGCGGACGCGGCTTCACGCTCGGCAAGCCGCTGGATAATTTCCAGGGCGTATTGCGCGGCGTCCCGACCATCATCGGCGATGCGAAGCTGCTGAAACGCGAGGACGCGTGAAGCGTACGACGGTTTCCGAACGGGCGCTGGTGCTGGCACCGCGCGGTCGGGACTCGACCATCGCGGCGACCATGCTCGCCGAAGCCGGGATCGAGGCGACCGGTTGCGCCTCGCTGGCCGCGCTGATCGAGGAACTCGATCGCGGCGCCGCCTTCATCGTCGTTACCGAGGAAGCGATCGCCACCGCCGATCTCCACCCGCTATCGGCGTGGATCGACGATCAGGAGGAATGGTCCGATCTGCCGTTCATCCTGCTGACCACGCGCGGCGGCGGGCTCGAGCGCAATCCGGCGGCGGCGCGCCATCTCGACGTGCTCGGCAACGTCACCTTTCTCGAACGGCCTTTCCACCCGACGACGCTGGTCAGCCTCGCCCGCTCGGCGGTCCGAGCCCGTCGCCGCCAATATGAGGCGCGCGCGCGGCTGATCGCGCTGCGCGAGAGCGAGACGCGCTTCCGCACGCTCTTCGACACGATGGACGAGGGGTTCTGCGTCATCGAGTTCCTCGACGGACCCGAGGGGCCGATGAGCGACTATGTCCATGTCCAGGCCAATCCCGCCTATGAGCGCCACGCCGGCATCCCGAACGTGGTCGGGCAGCGCGTCCGCGAGATGGTGCCCGACGAGGCCGAGGAGTGGGTCGCGCTCTATCGCGAAGTGCTGGTCACCGGCAGGCCGATGCGCTTCCAGCGCGAGCTGGTCGCCACCGGCCGCCATCTCGAGCTGGCGGCGTTCCGGGTCGAACCGCTGGCGCGGCGCGAGGTCGCGGTGATCTTCCAGGACGTGACCGAGCGCACCCGCGCGGAACGCGCGCTGCGCGATCTCAATGAGACGCTCGAGCGCCGCGTCGACGATGCGATCAAGGAGCGCGAGTCCGCGCTCGCCCAGCTCCACGAAGCGCAGAAGCTCGAGACGCTCGGCCAGCTCACCGGTGGCATCGCGCACGATTTCAACAACCTGCTCACCCCGATCACCGGCGCGCTCGATCTCATGGCGCGCCGCTATGGCGACGATGCCCGCTCGGCGCGGTTGATCGATGGCGCGCTCCAATCGGCCGAGCGGGCCAAGACGCTGGTCCAGCGCCTGCTCGGCTTCGCGCGGCGGCAGGCGCTGGAGACCCGCGCCGTCGACGTCGCCGATCTCGTCGAGGGGATGCGCGATCTCATCGTCAGCTCGATCGGACCCGCGATCGAGCTGCGGATCACCGCCGCGGAGGCATTGCCCGCGGCCTCGGTCGATCCCAACCAGCTCGAGCTCGCGATCCTCAATCTGTGCGTCAATGCGCGCGACGCGATGCCCGCCGGCGGCGCGCTGACGCTGGCGATGGAATATGCCGAGCCGGGAACCGCGGGCGCGCCGCCCTCGCCCGCCGCCGGCTATCTGCGCGTGTCGGTGCTCGATACGGGTACCGGCATGGACGAGGAGACGCTCAGCCGCGCCGTCGAGCCCTTCTATTCCACCAAGGAGCTCGGCAAGGGCACCGGGCTCGGCCTGTCGATGGTCCACGGCCTCGCGGCCCAGCTTGGTGGCGAGTTCCGTCTGTCGAGCGAGGTCGGCAAGGGCACGCGTGCCGATCTCTATCTTCCGGTGGCTTCCTCGGCAGCCAGCGGCGTCTCGTGGCGCGCCGAGCATGCCCAGCGCGCGATCGACCGCACGTTCTCGATCCTGCTGGTCGACGACGAGGAGCTGGTGCGGCTCGGCACCGCCGAGATGCTCCGCGAGATGGGGCACAGCGTCACCCAGGCCGCCGGCGGCGGCGAGGCATTGGCGCGGCTTGCCGAGGGGCTCGCCGTCGATGCGATCGTCACCGATTACATGATGCCGCGGATGGACGGCGCCGAGTTCGCCGCGCGCGTGCACGCGCGCTATCCCGAGCTGCCGGTGCTCGTCGTCACCGGCTATGCCGGCGGCGATCTCGACATCGGCGTCCCGCAGCTCGCCAAGCCCTTCCGCCAGGCCGATCTGGCGGCGGCGCTGGTGCGGCTGACCAGCCATGAGGCTGCGCCGCTCGCGGTCGCGCAGGGCGCCGGATAAGCAAATCGATTACAGCCGCCGCGCTCGGCACGGGGTAACAGGCGACACCAGCGCCAGCCCCGGAGAGCCGCATGGTCGACCCCGCCCGCTCCACCGCCACGTCCGGCAACCCGATCGGTCCGCCGAGTCCGCAACTCGCGACCCAGGCCCAGCTCGCGCTCAGCGCCAATCGCCTGCCCGGCGGCGGCGTCGATGTCCCCGGCCTCGCCGCGAGCGTCGCGCGCATCCGGCAGGACAACCCACAGGCCGCCGGCTGGGTCGAGGCCGAGATCGACCGCAACCTCACCCCGGTCGAGCGCGGCGATCTCGCCCGCACGCTCGAGGGCGGCACGGCGACACCGCCGGCCGCGGCGAACGACGCCGGCCCCGATCCGGTCGAGCTCGGGCTCGATCTCACCCAGCTGGCGCTCGACATCACCGGCATCATCGAGCCGACGCCGATCTCCGACGGCAGCAACACCGTTATCTCGGCCGGCCGCGCGATCGGCTCGCTCTTCTCGGGCGATTTCGGCGAAGCCGGCGGACATGCGCTCAACGGCGTGCTCTCGGCGGCCGGGATCCTCCCCTATCTCGGCGACGCAGCCAAGGCGGGCAAGGTCGGCAAATGGGCGCAAACCGTCAGCGACGCGGTATCGGCGGTCGCCACCAATCCGGCGCTGCGCGGCGCGCTCGAGCCCGCGCTGCGCCAGGTCAAGAACGCCGTCGACGCGATACCACAGGGCGCGATCGACGCGCTCCCCGGCAGCGCGCGCGATGCGATCAACCGGATGAAGGGCCAGCTCGACGAATTCTTCGGCGCGGGCGCGCGGCAGGCCGACGAGGGCGTCTATCGCGGCACCGTGCGCGGCCAGACGGTCGAGCTGCGCGGCGTCGACGCGGTGTCGGTCAACTATGTGAAGCGTGACCGCGCTGCCTATCAGGAGCTCCGCAACACCTTCGACTCGAAGGTGCGCGGCGACTTTCTGCGCGATCTCGCTGGCGATCCGACCAAGGTCGACGCGCTGCGCCGCGCCGGCCTCGATCAGGCCGCGATCGATCGCATCGCCTCGGGCCGCGTGCCGCAGGGCTGGCAGGTCCATCACAAGCTCCCGCTCGACGATGGCGGCACCAACAGCTTCGACAATCTGGTGCTGATCAAGAACGATCCGCACCATATCGCGCTGACGAACGCCCAGCGCTCGCTCGTCGGCGACCTCGCCGTGGGCCAGAGCCGACAGGTGGACTTCCCGATCCCGCGCGGCTTCGTCTATCCTCCGACTCCCTAGTCGTCGGACGGAGCGTTAGGAGCGGATGGCCGGAGACGAGAAGATGGACGCAGTGATAGTGGCGGCGCGCGATGCGCAGGTGGCGGTGGGCGAGGTGGTCCAGCCCGGCGCCGACGAGGCGCGGATCGCCGTGCTCCGCGGCGCGCTCCAGCGCGCGTTCGGCGCGACGCTCCCCGATGACTATGCCGCGCTGCTGCGCCGCTCGGACGGCGTCGATTTCGACGGCCTCGTGCTCTACGGCAGCGCGCAGAGCGAGGCCGCGCCGGGCCCCGGCGGCTTCTGGCAGGGCCTGATCGCCGCCAACCGGCTATGGCGCGAGGGGCCGGGCCACGACGCATATCTGGTGCTCGGCGAGACCGACATGGACTTGTTCACGGTCAACCTAGACGGCACCGCGCCGGTGCTGCGCGACAAAGTGTCGAGCGACGTCAACGAGCGTTTTCCCAGCGTCGCCGAGGCACTCCAGAAGCTGCTGTCCACGCGCGGCTGAGCTGTGCTCCGGCGAAGGCCGGAGCACTGGCGGCAGGCGCATCGCCCGAAACGGGCGCTCGGGCTTCGCCGGAGCATGGTGCAGCTGATCCGCCCCGCGAAAGATTCCGCCGCAAGCCCGTTGACGAAACCGGCCGGCCTACGCATATCCCCGCTCGCTAGCACTCACCTCGCGTGAGTGCCAAACCCGTTCAACCCTAGTAGAGGATCGCAGCGCAATGAGCTTTCGTCCGTTGCATGACCGCGTGCTCGTCCGTCGTGTCGAAGCCGAGGAAAAGACCGCAGGCGGGATCATCATCCCCGACACCGCCAAGGAAAAGCCGCAGGAAGGCGAAGTCGTCGCCGTCGGCACCGGCACCAAGTCCGAGGACGGCAAGGTGACTCCGCTCGACGTCAAGGCCGGCGACCGCATCCTGTTCGGCAAGTGGTCGGGCACCGAGGTCAAGGTCAATGGCGAAGACCTGCTGATCATGAAGGAATCCGACATCCTCGGGATCGTCGGCTGACCCTTCGCTAGCCTCACTTTCCCCTAACTTTCCCAATTCGAAAGGTCAGCCAACATGGCAGCCAAGGACGTGAAATTCAGCCGCGACGCGCGTGAACGCATCCTGCGCGGCGTCGACATCCTCGCCGACGCGGTCAAGGTCACGCTGGGCCCGAAGGGCCGCAACGTCGTGATCGACAAGTCGTTCGGCGCCCCGCGCATCACCAAGGACGGCGTCACCGTCGCCAAGGAAATCGAACTCAAGGACAAGTTCGAGAACATGGGCGCGCAGATGATCCGCGAAGTCGCGTCGAAGACGAACGACCTCGCCGGTGACGGCACCACCACCGCCACCGTTCTGGCACAGGCGATCGTCCGCGAGGGCATGAAGTCGGTCGCGGCCGGCATGAACCCGATGGACCTCAAGCGCGGCATCGATCTCGCCGTCACCAAGGTGGTCGAGGACATCAAGTCGCGCTCGAAGCCGGTTGCCGGCTCGAACGAGGTTGCCCAGGTCGGCATCATCTCGGCCAATGGCGACACCGAAGTCGGCGAGAAGATCGCCGAGGCGATGGAGAAGGTCGGCAAGGAAGGCGTGATCACCGTCGAAGAGGCGAAGGGTCTCGAATTCGAGCTCGACGTCGTCGAGGGCATGCAGTTCGACCGTGGCTATCTCTCGCCCTATTTCATCACCAACCCGGACAAGATGACGGTCGAGCTCAACGATCCGTACATCCTGATCCACGAGAAGAAGCTGTCGAACCTGCAGGCGATGCTTCCGATCCTCGAAGCCGTCGTCCAGTCGGGCCGTCCGCTCCTGATCATCGCCGAGGACATCGAGGGCGAGGCGCTGGCCACGCTCGTCGTCAACAAGCTCCGCGGCGGTCTGAAGGTCGCAGCCGTCAAGGCGCCGGGCTTCGGCGATCGCCGCAAGGCGATGCTCGAGGACATCGCCGTTCTCACCAAGGGCGAAGTCATCTCGGAAGATCTCGGCATCAAGCTCGAGTCGGTTACCCTCGGCATGCTCGGCACCGCCAAGCGCGTCTCGATCGACAAGGACAACACCACCATCGTCGACGGTGCGGGTGAAGCCGATGCGATCAAGGGCCGCACCGACGCGATCCGCCAGCAGATCGAGAACACCACCAGCGATTACGACCGCGAGAAGCTCCAGGAGCGTCTCGCCAAGCTCGCCGGCGGCGTTGCCGTGATCAAGGTCGGCGGTGCTTCGGAAGTCGAGGTCAAGGAGCGCAAGGACCGCGTCGACGACGCGCTGCACGCCACCCGCGCGGCCGTCGAAGAGGGCATCGTCCCCGGCGGCGGCACCGCGCTGCTCTACGCGACCAAGGCGATCGAAGGCCTCAAGGGCGCCAATGACGACCAGACCCGCGGCGTCGACATCATCCGCAAGGCGCTCTACGCGCCGGTCCGCCAGATCGCGCAGAATGCCGGTCACGACGGTGCGGTGATCTCGGGCAAGCTGCTCGACGGCAACGACACCAACCTCGGCTTCAACGCCCAGACCGACACCTATGAGAACCTGGTGGCGGCCGGCGTGATCGACCCGACCAAGGTCGTCCGCACCGCGCTGCAGGATGCGGCCTCGGTCGCCGGCCTGCTCATCACCACCGAAGCGGCGGTGAGCGAGCTTCCGGAAGACAAGCCGGCGATGCCCGCGATGGGCGGCGGCATGGGCGGCATGGGCGGGATGGACTTCTAAAGTCCTTCCGTTCTGTCCGAACCAATGAGCGAAGGGCCGGGGAAACCCGGCCCTTTTGCTTTGCGACAAATTTGCGACGAATGTGCGCCCCGAACCTTGACCTCGTGGCAGGGATCAGGAACGTGGCCAAAATAGCCAGACAAGGTTTGCGTCGGTGTTTAGCTGGATTTCGGGTCGGTTGCGTTGCTTGGGCGGAAAGCATGAACGGTCGGACAAACATATCGAGCGGACGGGACAGGACGAGCGTTTCGTCAGCAAATGCCGCTTCTGTGGAACCCCGATGCGCCGCCGTGCCAAGCGCGATTGGGTCGTGATTTCGCGCGCGGACTATCGCAACGCGCGGCGCGCGTGACGGATCGGGGTGTGTTGGCACCCTAAGGCAACAAAGCGCTTCCCCTCGCGCCAAAAGCGCGACAGACTGACGGCTTCCAATCTCGCGCCGAGCCTACGCGGCGCCCTCTTCGGGGAAGCCTTTCATGACCGAACTATCCCGCCGCCAGGCGCTGGCCGCAGGCGCGCTCACGACTCTCGCCTTGTCCGCCCCCGGGTGGGCGCAGGGCGCCGCTCCGGCAGGGGGCGCCGCGTGGGATCTGACCGAAATCTATGCCACCGAGGCGGCGTGGGACGCGGCGCGCAAGGGCGCGCTCGCCGCGCTGCCCGGGATCGCGAAATATAAGGGCCGGCTCGGCGAAAGCGCGGGGACGCTGGCCGAGGCGCTGGTCCTCCAGTCCGATCTCGGCCGGACGATCGCGCGGGTCTACACCTATGTCAGCCTCAAGGGCGACGAGGATGTCCGCGTCGCGGCGTGGCAGGAGAAGCAGGCGCAGGCGATCGACCTCTACACCGCGTTCGGCGAGGCCACGGCGTGGTTCGCCCCCGAGCTCCTCACCGTCGGCAAGCCGAAGATCGACGGTTTCGTCGCGTCCAATCCCACGCTCAAGACCCGCTTCGACTTTTATCTCGCCAATATCGTCCGCCAGGCCGAGCACACGCTGTCGCCCGAGGGCGAGGCGATCCTCGCCAGCGCGACGGCACCGCTCCAGGCGCCGGGCGACATCTCCGGCCAGCTGCGTTCGTCCGACATTCCGTGGCCGACGATCAAGCTCTCCGACGGCAAGGAGGTCCGGCTCGACAGCCAAGGCTATACGCTCAACCGCGACGCGCCCAATCGCGCCGATCGCAAGGCCGTGTTCGACGCCTTCTGGGACGCCCATGGCAAGTTCCAGAACTCGTTCGGCGCGACCTACAACGCCAAGGTGAAGAGCGACATCTTCTACGCCAAGGCGCGCAAATACCCGACCTCGCTGGCGAGCGCGCTTTCGGGCGCCAATGTGCCCGAGGCGGTCTATCGCACGCTCGTGGCCGAGGCGAACAAGGGCCTGCCGCAGCTCCATCGCTATTTCGAGCTGCGCCGGCGCATGCTCAAGCTGCCCGACATCGCCTATTACGACATCTATCCGCCGCTGGTGTCGCTCGACCGGCCGTTCAGCCTCGATCAGATGCGCGCGCTGACGCTCGAGGCAGTCAAGCCGCTCGGCCCCGATTATCAGACCCGCATCGCCAAGGCGACCGCCGCGAAGTGGATGGATCCGTGGCCGCGCGAGGGCAAGCGGCCGGGCGCGTACATGAATCCCGGCGCGTCCGAAGTGCATCCCTATCTGCTGCTCAACCTCTCGGAGAAATATGACGGGCTGAGCACCTATGCGCACGAATGGGGCCATGCGCTCCACTCGCTGCTCGCCAACGCCGCGCAGCCGTACGACAAGGCCGATTATCCGATCTTCCTCGCCGAGATCGCCTCGACGCTCAACGAGCAGCTGCTCGTCGCGCACATGCTCAAGCAGGCGAAGACGAAGGAAGAGAAGCTCTTCTATCTCGGCCAGCAGATGGAGAATTTCCGCGGCACCTTCTATCGCCAGACGATGTTCGCCGAGTTCGAGCTGAAGGCGCACGATCTGGCGGAAGCGGGCGAAGGCCTGTCGGGCAAGAAGTTCACCGAGGTCTATTTCGACCTGCTGCGGCGCTATCACGGGCCCAACCTGAAGCTCGAAGCGTCCTACGGCAACGAATGGGCGTTCATCCCGCATTTCTACAACAGCTTCTACGTCTATCAATATGCCACCTGCATCGCCGCAGCGACCTACTTCGCCCAGGCGATCCTGAAGGGCGGGCCGAAGGAGCGCGACAACTACCTGTCGGTGCTCAAGGCAGGCGGTTCGGATTACCCGGTCGACATCCTCAGGCGCGCGGGGCTCGATATGGCCTCGCCGGCGCCGTATCAGGCGCTGGTCGCGACGATGAAGGATACGCTCGATCAGGCCGAGGCGCTGCTCGCCTAACGCGAACCCCGCCGCGTCGGCGCATGGAAATCGGGCGGCTTGTCCGCGATCCATGCGGCGAAGCGGCGGATCTCTTCGCGGTCGCGGAGTTGCTCGATCGTCGGGTAAAGGCGCGCCAGCTCGGCGTTCGATGCGATCGCGTGGATCGTGCGGTGGCAGATCGGGTGGAGCGGCACCGTGTCGCGCCCGCCTTCGCTTTTGGGCACGACATGGTGCCATTCGACGCGCGCGCCGAGGGTGCGATCGCACAGCGCGCACCGCGCCGGAGGAGTCGTGGCGACCCGTTCCGCGGCCGCGAGGGCGGCCTTGCGCCGCACTCGCCCGCCCATCAGTTCTGCATCGCCTCAATGATCTTGCGGACGTCCTGGCTGCGGCCGCGCGGCAGCACCAGAACATCGTCGCCGGTCGCCACCACGATGAGGTCGCGCACGCCCACCAGCGCCACGCGCTTCCCCGCCTCGCTGCGGATCAGGCAATTCTCCGCGTCGATCGCGATCACGTCGCCGCGGCAGACATTGCCCTGCGCATCGCATTCGCTGATCGCGTGGAGCGCGTCCCAGCTGCCGACATCGCTCCAGCCCATCGCGACCGGAACCACCGCGACGCGGGGCGCCTTCTCCATCACGGCATAGTCGATCGAATCGGATGGCGAGGCGGCGAATTCCTCCGCGTCGGGCCAGACCCGAATCCCCTCGCGCCGCGCCTTCTCCATGGCGCGCTGCGTGGCCACGAGCATCGCCGGCGCGTAGACGCTGAGCGCGCCGAGATACATGTCGGCGCGGAACAGGAAGATCCCGCCGTTCCACGCATGATCGCCGGCCGCGAGCATCTCCTCTGCCCGGTCGCGCGGGGGCTTTTCGACGAAGCGCTCGACGCGATGGACGCCGGCGGCGAGCGGCTCGCCAACCTTGATCCAGCCATAGCCGGTCTCCGGCGCGTCGGGTGCGATGCCGAAGGTCACCAGCCAGCCTTGCTCGACCAGCGGCAGCGCTGCCTGGATCGCGGCATGGAACGCCTCGACATCGGCGATCACGTGATCCGACGGCATCACCAGCACCGGATCGGCACCGCCGCCCGCGGCGATCGCGGCGAGCGCGATCGCCGGCGCGGTGTTGCGTCCCGCGGGCTCGAGGATCAGCGCCTGCGCCGCGGTCGCGACGGTGGCGAGCTGGGCCTCGACCTGATCGGCATGGCGCGCGTTGGCGACCACGATGGGCGGCGCGAAACGCTCGCCGGCGGCGCGCAGCGCGGTCAGTTGCAGCATCGTCTGCTCGGCGGTCAGCGGGAGCAACTGCTTGGGCTGTTCCGGTCGCGAGAGCGGCCAGAGCCGGGTTCCCGCCCCTCCGGAGAGGATGACAGGAATGATCGGCTTCGCATCCGGCATGGCGATTGGTTCCCTGATTAAGCTGTAGATTTAGGTACTTGCCCCGCCCAGCTTAACGATGCGGGCTCGAAACGGTTTCGTGCCCGCTATCGTTTTCCGACACTTTCCCGATACGGGCAATGCGTGTCGGGTTTGTTTACACTTGGCCGCTATTCCTGCCGCGGTCATGATCCGCCTGTTCAAGCATTACGTGCCGAATGCCGTGCTGCTGCTCGGCCTGCTCGATATCGTCCTTCTGCTCGTGGCAGGCGAGCTCGGATGGATCCTGCGCGCGCACCAGCTGGGCATGGTGCCCGGCGCCATGTCCGATCGCGCGGCGCAATTGTTCAGCTACATGGCGTTCATCGAAGTCGCGATGATCGCGGTCGGCGTCTATGGCGCCGATGCGCTCCAGTCGCTCCGCTACGCCACCGCGCGGCTGATCGTCGCGGTCTCGCTCGGCGTGATCGGGCTCAGCGTGCTCTATTTCCTGATCCCCCAGATCAGCTTCTGGCGCTCGAATCTGCTCTACGCGATGGGCGTCACCGTCGTGCTGCTGATCTTCCTGCGCATCCTGCTCGGCAAGACGCTCGGCAGCCAGGCATTCAAGCGCCGCATCGTCGTGCTCGGCGCCGGACCGCGCGCCGCGCGGCTCAAGACCTTGTCCAAGACCCCCGGCGCCGGCTTCGCGGTGGTCGGCTATGTCTCGATGAGCGAGGCCAATCGCGTCATCCCCGAAGCGATCGCCCGCGACGCGATCTACAATCTCGCCGATCATGTCGTGCTGCTCAATGCGAGCGAAGTCGTGCTCGCGCTCGAGGAACGCCGCAACGCGCTGCCGCTCAAGGACCTGCTGCGGATCAAGACCACCGGCGTCCATGTCAACGAGATCTCGACCTTCCTCGAACGCGAGACCGGCCGCGTCGATCTCGACAGCGTCAATCCGTCGTGGCTGATCTTCTCCGACGGCTTCTCGTCGGGGCGCATGGTGTCGAGCGCGTTCAAGCGGCTGTTCGACATCGGCGCGAGCCTCGTGCTGCTGCTCCTGACGCTCCCGCTCGTGCTGCTCACGGCGCTCGCGATCAAGCTCGAGAGCAAGGGCCCGGCCTTTTATCGCCAGCGCCGCGTCGGCCTCTACGGCGTCGGTTTCGACGTCATCAAATTGCGCTCGATGCGCCAGGACGCCGAGGTGGGCGGCAAGGCGGTGTGGGCCGAGAAGGACGATCCGCGGATCACCCGCATCGGCCGGATCATCCGCAAGCTGCGCGTCGACGAGCTGCCGCAATGCTGGAGCGTGCTCAAGGGCGAGATGAGCTTCGTCGGGCCGCGCCCCGAACGGCCCCAGTTCGTCGAGGATCTCGAGCAGAAGCTGCCTTATTATGCCGAGCGCCACATGGTGAAGCCCGGCATCACCGGCTGGGCGCAGATCAACTATCCTTATGGCGCCTCGATCGAGGATTCGCGCCAGAAGCTCGAATATGACCTGTTCTACGCCAAGAACTACTCGCCCTTTCTCGATCTGCTGATCCTGCTCCAGACGATCCGCGTCGTGCTCTTCCCCGAAGGCGCGCGGTGATGACCGCGACGCTGATTCTGTGGAGCCACGCCCTCGCGGCGTTGCTGTTCGGCGGCCTGACCTTGTGGACGGTGCGCGCGCCGGCGGGCGGCCTGCCGCGCCGCCCGCTCGCCGCCGCCTTCGCGCTGACCGCGCTGTGGGCGCTCGCGGTTTCGGGGATCGGCGCCGACGACATGGTCACGCGCATCTTCGAGACGCTGCGCAGCCTCGCCTGGCTCGGCTTCATGGTCACGCTGCACCGGCGCGACGCCAATGTCCGCCCGCCGCTCGCGCTCGGCACCGTCTATGGCGTGGTCGCGCTCGTCGGCATCGCCGCGCTGGTGCTCCACATCGCGGCGAGCGTCGACGGCCCGGACGCGCTCGAATCGATCGAGAGCGCGGTGCTGCTGCTGCGCATGCTCGTCGCGGTCGCGGCGCTGGTGCTGGTGCAGGCGCTCCATTCGGCGCTCAATCCGTCGGCGGGCAGCGGGCTGCGCTGGATCGTCGCCGCGCTGGCCGGGCTGTGGGTCGCCGATTTCGTCCTGTTCTGCACCGAATATCTCGGCGCCCAGCCGCACCCCCAGTCGATCGCCGCGCGCGGCGTCGCGATGATCGCCGTCGCGCTGGCGATGGTCACCGCGCTCCAGCGCAAGGGCGCGCTCAACGTCCAGGTCTCCCGCGCCGTCGCCTATCAATCGCTGTCTCTGGTCGCGATCGGCGCCTATTTCGCGCTGCTCGCGCTCGCCACCAGCGCGCTCGCGACGATCGGCGGAAGCAACGCCCGCGTCTTCCAGACCGCCTTCGTGCTCGGCTCGACCGCGGCGATCCTCACGCTGGTGTCGAATGGCTGGCTGCGCGTGTGGATCAAGGTCAAGCTCGCCAAGCACTTCTTCCGCCACCGCTATGATTATCGCGCGGAGTGGATGCGATTCACCGACACGCTCGGCGCCCCCGGCGGCGCCGCGCCGCTCGACGAGCGCATCGTCAAGGCGATCGCCGATCTCACCGAATCGCCCGCCGGTCTGCTGCTCGTGCCCGACGATGCGGGGCTCGGCCCCGGCGCGAGCTGGAACTGGGACCGCAGCCTGTTCCCCGCCACCGGCGACGCGACGCTCGCCGCCCATCTCGCCGAAACCGGCCGGATCGTCGAGCTCGACCGGGTGCGTGATGATCCGCATTGCCCCGATGCCGGCGCGGTGCCCGGGTGGATGCTCGAGCTCGCCGACGCCTGGGTGATCGTGCCCCTGCCGCACATGGAGAGCATCGCGGGCGCGATCCTGCTCACACGTCCGCCGCTGAACCGCGCGCTCGACTGGGAGGATTTCGACCTGCTCAAGGTCGCCGGCCGCCAGGTCGCGAGCTATCTCGCCGAGGCGCGCGCGCAGGAAGCGCTCGCCGACGCCCAGCGTTTCGACGAGTTCAACCGGCGCTTCGCCTTCATCCTCCACGACATCAAGAACCTCGTCAGCCAGCTCACGCTCACCGCGCGCAACGCCGAGCGGCATGCCGACAAGCCCGAATTCCGCGCCGACATGGTCGCGACACTCAAGGAATCGGCCGAGCGCATGAACGCGCTGCTCGCCCGCCTCTCGCAGCATCATCGCGGACGGAGCGAGGCGCCGCACGCGATCGAAGTGATGCCGCTGGTCGAGCGCCTCGCTGTCGCGCGCCGGCGTCAGCATCCGGTGACCGTGTCGGGCGTGCGCGGCGCGGTGGCGCATGCCGATCCGGCGAGCCTCGAGCAGCTGCTCAACCAGCTCCTCCAGAACGCGATCGACGCCAGCCCGGCCGAGGAGCCGGTGGTGCTCACCATCGCCGCCGATGGGCTCACCGTCGCGATCAACATCGTCGATCGCGGCTGCGGCATGTCGCCTGCCTTCGTCCGCGACAAACTGTTCAAGCCCTTCGTCTCGTCCAAGCCCGGCGGCTTCGGCATCGGCGCGTTCGAGGCGCGCCAGCTCGCCGCCGCGATGGACGGCAGGATCGAAGTCGCGTCGCGCGAAGGCAAGGGGACGCGCTTCCGCGTCATCCTCAAGGCCGCGCACGCCGCCGATTTGCCGCGGGATCGCGCCGCATGACCGATATGAAGAAGCTGCTGATCGTCGAGGACGATGCCGGGCTCCAGCGCCAGCTGCGCTGGGCCTATGAAGGCTATGCGATCCACACCGCCGCCAATCGCGAGGAGGCGATCGCCGTCATCCGCGCCGAGGAGCCACAGGTCGTCACGCTCGATCTCGGCCTGCCGCCCGACCCCGACGGCACCACCGAAGGCTTCGCGACGCTTGAGACCATCCTGAGCCTCGCCCCCGACACCAAGGTGATCGTCGCCTCGGGGCACGGCGCGCATGAATCGATGCTCAAGGCGATCGCGCTCGGCGCGTGGGACTTCTATCAGAAGCCGATCGACATCGACGCGCTCGGGCTGATCGTCGCCCGCGCCTTCCACGTCCACGCGCTCGAGGCCGAGAACCGCCGCCTCGCCGGGCGTGCCGAGGCCGGCGCGGTGCTCGGCGGCATGATCACCGGTGCGCCCGAGATGCTCAAGGTCACCCGCACGATCGAGCGCGTCGCCGGCGCCGACGTCTCGGTGATGCTGCTCGGCGCCAGCGGTACCGGCAAGGAGCTGCTCGCGCGCGGGCTGCACGAGAAGAGCCGCCGCAAGGGCGCGTTCGTCGCGATCAACTGCGCCGCGATCCCCGAGACCCTGCTCGAGAGCGAGCTGTTCGGCCATGAGAAGGGCGCGTTCACCGGCGCGGTGAAGACCACCGAGGGCAAGATCGAGCTCGCCCAAGGCGGGACGCTGTTCCTCGACGAGATCGGCGACGTGCCGCTGCCCTTGCAGGTCAAGCTGCTCCGCTTCCTGCAGGAGCGGGTGATCGAACGGATCGGCTCTCGCAAGCCGATCGCGGTCGACACGCGCGTGGTCTGCGCGACGCATCAGGATCTCGACGCGATGGTCGCCGAGAACCGCTTCCGCGAGGACCTCTACTATCGCCTCGCCGAGATCGTCGTGCGCATCCCCAGCCTCGCCGAGCGTCCCGGCGATGCCGGTCTGCTCGCACGGCATTTTCTCCAGAAATACGCCGCGCAGATGAACACCGGCGCGCGCAGCTTCGCGCCCGATGCGCTCGCCGCGATCGACGCCTGGGGCTGGCCGGGCAATGTCCGCGAGCTCGAGAACCGGGTGAAGCGCGCCGCGATCATGGCCGAGGGCAAACATGTCACCGCCGCCGATCTCGACCTCGAGAACAAGGCCGATCCGATCCCGATCAACCTCAAGGCGGCGCGCGAGCTCGCCGATCGCAAGGCGATCCGTCACGCGCTCGCGCGCGCCGAAGGCAATATCTCGGGCACCGCGCGGCTGCTCGGGATCAGCCGCCCCACGCTCTACGATCTGATGAAGGCCTATGACCTCCAGCCGTAACCGCTCCCGCTCCGCCCGGCGCAAGCCGATCCTCCGCCGCCTGATCGTGCTCGGCGGCGCGATCGGCGCGTTCGCGCTGGTGCTCGCGGCATGGTTCGCGCTCGTCCGCGGGCGGCCCGATCCGGCGGCGGCAGAGCAAGCGGTCGAGCGCAGCGGAAAACTGCTCGAGGCGCACAACGCCAGCGCCGCGCGCGATCAGGCGCGTGTCGCGGTGCGCGCCGATCCGGGCAACGCCCAGGCGCATCTGATACTCGCCAAAGCCCTGCTCGCGCTCGACGACGGCGCCGCTGCCGAACCCGAGCTGCGCCGCGCGCTCGAGGCCGGCTACAAGCCCGGACAGGTCGCGCATCTGCGTGCGCATGCGCTGCTGCTGCAGGGCGAGGCGGAAAAGGCGCTGGCCGAAGTCGCCAAGGCCGATCCGCGGGCGCGCGGCTATGCGCTGCGCATCCGCGCCCGCGCGCTCGCCGCGCTCGGCAAGCTCCCCGAGGCCTTTGCCGCGCTCGATCAGGCCGTCCGCGCCGCGCCGCGCGACGCCGACATCCAGGTCGATGCCGGCCGGCTCAAGCTCGACGCGGGCGACGTGCTCGGCGCGATCCGCGCCTCCGAACAGGCCGTGAAGCTCGACGGCGGCAATACCGACGCGCTGGTGCTGCGCGGCGAGATGGTGCGCAGCCAGTTCGGCCTGATCGCCGCCTTGCCCTGGTTCGAGGCCGCTCTACAGCGCGACCCCGAGGACTATGGCGCGCTGATCGAATATGCCGCGACGCTGGGCGATGCCGGGCGCGCGGTGGATTCGCTCAACGCGACGCGGCGCGCGCTGGCGGCGCGACCGGGCAGCCCGCAGGCGCTCTATCTTCAGGCAGTGATCGCCGCGCGCGCGGGCAACACCGATCTCGCCCGCAGCCTGATCGAACGCGCCGGCCCCGGGCTCGCCCAGATCCCCGCGGCCTTGCTGCTCGGTGGTGCGCTCGACGTCGAATCCGCCGATTACGAGCAGGCGATGGACAAGCTCCGGCCGGTCGTCGCCAATCAACCGATGAATCTCGCGGCGCGCAAGCTGCTCGCGGTCGCGCTGCTGCGCACCGACAGCGCGCGCAATGCGATCGACTTGCTGCGCCCGGTGATCGAACGCGGTGACGCGGACAGCTATGCGCTCACCCTTGCCGCGCGCGGCTATGAACGCATCGGCGACCGCGCCGCCGCGGCGCAATTGCTCGATCGTGCCGCCTGGCCGGAGCGCGGCGATGCCGCTGCCTTCTCGACCGATGACAGCACCGCCGTGCTCGCCGCCGATGCCGATCAGCGCCCGGGCGATCCGGCCGCGCTCGTCCCGCTGATCCGCGCGCTGATCGGCCAGGGCGACAAGGCGGGCGCGCTCGCAAGGGCGCAGGACATGGCGCGGCGCCATCCCGGGGCGCCCGCCGCGCACCTGCTCGTCGGCGACACGCTGATGACGATGCACCGCTTCGCCGACGCCGCCGCTGCCTATCGCAGCGCCGCCGATATGCGTTTCGACGAGCCCGCGATGCTGCGGCTGATCGAGGCGCTCGATCGCGCCGATCGCCGCGCCGACGCCGCCACAGTGCTTGCGTTGTTCCTCTCGCAAAATCCGGTCAACGCCGCCGCGTTGCGCGTTTCGGGCCGCTGGCAACTCGCCGCAGGCGATTACGACGCGGCGATCGACACGCTAGAGCTGCTGCGCACGCGCACGGGCGATGGCGATGCCGCGCTCAACGCCGATCTCGCGGTCGCCTATACCGGCGCCGGCGAATTCGAGACGGCGGCGGAATTCGGCGAGGCGGCCTATGCCCTCGCCCCCGCCAATCCGGTGACCGCCGACGCGTGGGGCTGGGCGCTCTATCGCAATGGCGATGCGCAGGGCGCGGTCGAGCTGCTCCAGAAAGCGGTGGTGCTCGCGCCGCACCATGCCGGGCTGCGCTGGCACCTCGCGCAGATCTACGCCGATCTCGGCCGCAAGCCCGAGGCGCGGCAACAGGCGCAAGCCGCGCTTGCCGATCCGCGCTTCGGCGATCGCGCGGCGGCGACCGCGCTCGCCGCGCAATCCTGATCGGGGCAGCGGCGCCCCATAAATGAAAGAGGCCGCCGGGCCCCGTCAGGGTACCCGGCGACCTCCGACATGGTCAGCGGCCGGAGAGCTCCAGCCCGGGAGACCATGCGGGCCGCTTTGCGAAGACCGATGCGCGTTGATTGGAGGAGGATACCTCCCGCGCATCTACGGACGGAGGGCTTCCGTTCGCGTCTTCAGCTCAGCGGCGCGTCTCCCGAACGAACTGAACCGACCCCATTGCTGAACCATGAGACATCGGATCACCTCCTTTCGCCAGTTGAAGAACGAGTGTGACTTGCGGCCACGAGCGAATCTTGAATCATCGCGAATCGTAGAACAAGTCTTGTTTTGCGACGAAGATGGTGCGATTCTTAGAGTTCTGTGGTTCGCGACGCGCGCCGCTTCGCGCGACTCAGCCGCGACAATCCTCCGCAACGCGCAAGATTTCGGACCAGGCAGGGACGACGAGGGTCGGTAGTCCGCCGCCTTCGACCACGATCCGCCCCCGGCTGTAACCCATCGCGTCGATCAAGGGATCGCGCGCGCCGAGCTCGGCCACGGCGCCGGCCGTGCCGGGCGCGGTCGAGAGAGTTCGCGACAGGCTGGTGGTGCGGATCGTCAGGCTCGGCGACGCCGCCTGGCCCGCGCGCGACAACAGGATTCGCCCGCGCGTCCGATCGCAGCGAAGGCTCAGCTCGGGCATCCGGCCCACGCCTCCGAACGCGGCGACGCCGCCCTGCCCGTCGGGGCGCCCACTCCAGTCGCCCGGGGTTACCGGCCAGTCGCGCCAGTCGGCGCTGGCCGGCGGCGGCGGCGCAGGGGTCGGCGTGGGCGCGGGCGCGGGAATGGCGACCGGCGGCGCAGGGCGCGGCGGCGGCGCGCTGGGGGCGACGCAGGCGGCGAGCGGCAGGGCCCCGAAGGCGATGCCGGCGAACACGGAGGAACGACGCATGGCGCGCCTTATGCGGGAAGTCCCCCGCCGCCTCAACCGTCGATCAGGCCGCGATCAGGCAGCCGCCCGCCGGCGCGCGATGATCCGCTCGACATGGCTGTAGAGCACTTGCTCCTCGCGCTCGATCCGCTCGGCGAGGCCCGCCATCAGCGCTTCGGTCTCGGCGCGAAACCGCTCCCATTCGCGATTGATCCGGCCGACCGGCCAGGCCGCGATGTAGTTGGCGAAGGTCGGGCCGAGCAGGCCGTGCTCCTGGCGATAGCGCCACGCGATATTGGTCGCGATCGCATCGCCCGAGGAGAGCAGGCGATCGTAGATCAGCAGATCCTCGCGGTTGCAATGATCGAGCAGCGCCTGCGCAAGGCCCCAGCGCAACGCGGCAACCGCGGCGGCATCGGGAACCGGGGCGGCGACGATCTCGAGCAATTGCGCGGCATGAGCTTCGAGTGCCCGATGTTCTGCGCAAAGCTCCGATATCACCCCGAACGACTCCCTGATTGCCGGGGAAGCTAAAAGCATGACTGGCAATCGACGGTAAGTCCGTAGAGTCCCCGGCCCGGAATCGCTATCGAAGCATATCCATTCGTTATGCTTGGGTAATAGACGCCGCGATCAGCGGCGGCGCGCGCCGCCGCCCATCCGCATCTTGGTCTGCTTTCCGTAACGCGTCTTGCGGGTGCCCGGCTTTCCTTCGTTCGACCGGCCCATGACCGGCGCCTTGCGATCGCCTTCGGGCAGGCCGAGCTCCTCGGCCTCGAGCGCGCGGATCTCGTCGCGCAGCCGGCCGGCCTCCTCGAATTCGAGATTGGCGGCGGCATCGCGCATCTTCTTCTCGAGTTCCTCGATATAGGCGCGGAGATTGTGGCCGACCATGTGCGGGCGATCGGCGTCGATCTCGACGGTGACCTGATCCTTCGACGCGACATGCGCGATGATGTCGCCGATGTTCTTCTTGACCGTCTCGGGCGTGATGCCGTGCTCGACATTATACGCCTGCTGCTTCTCGCGGCGGCGATTGGTCTCGGCGAGCGCGCGCTCCATGCTGCCGGTCATGCGGTCGGCATAGAGGATCACCCGCCCCTCGACGTTGCGCGCGGCGCGACCGATGGTCTGGACCAGCGAGGTCTCGGAGCGGAGGAAGCCCTCCTTGTCGGCATCGAGGATCGCGACCAGCCCGCATTCGGGGATGTCGAGCCCCTCGCGCAGCAGGTTGATGCCGACGAGCACGTCGTACACCCCCATGCGGAGATCGCGGATCAGCTCGATGCGCTCGAGCGTCTCGGTGTCCGAATGCATGTAGCGGACCTTGATCCCCGCCTCGTGCATATATTCGGTCAAATCCTCGGCCATGCGCTTGGTGAGCGTGGTCACCAGCGTGCGATAGCCGAGCGCGGCGGTCTTCTTGCACTCCTGGATCAGGTCCTGGACCTGCTCCTCGACCGGGCGGATCTCGACCGGCGGGTCGATCAGTCCGGTCGGGCGGATCACCTGCTCGACGAACACGCCGCCCGACTGCTCCATCTCCCACCCGCCCGGGGTCGCCGAGACATAGGTGGTCTGCGGACGCATCGCGTCCCATTCGTTAAACCGCAGCGGGCGGTTGTCGATCGCCGAGGGCAGGCGGAAGCCATATTCGGCAAGCGTGATCTTGCGCTTGTGATCGCCGCGCGACATGCCGTTGATCTGGCCGATCGTCTGGTGGCTCTCGTCGACGAAGAGCAGCGCGTTCTCAGGCAGATATTCGAACAGGGTGGGCGGCGGCTCGCCGGGCAGGCGCCCGGTGAGGAAGCGGCTGTAATTCTCGATGCCCGCGCAGCTGCCGGTAGCGGCGATCATCTCGAGGTCGAAATTGGTGCGCTGCTCGAGCCGCTGGTGCTCGAGCAATTTGCCTTCGGCCTCGAGCTCCTTCAGCCGCTCGGCGAGCTCGTGGCGGATGCCCTCCATCGCCTGCTTGAGCGTCGGCCCCGGCGTCACATAGTGCGAGTTGGCGAAGACGCGGACATAATCGAGGCTGGCGACCTTGGCGCCGGTCAGCGGATCGAACTCGGTGATCTCCTCGATCTCGTCGCCGAAGAACGAGATCCGCCACGCGGTGTCTTCATAGTGCGACGGGAAGATCTCGAGGCTGTCGCCGCGCACCCGGAAATTGCCGCGCGCGAACGCCTGGTCGTTGCGCTTGTACTGGAGCGCGACGAGCTTGCGGATGATCTCGCGCTGATCCTCGACCTTGCCCTTCTTCAGATCGAAGATCATCGCCGAATAGGTCTCGACCGAGCCGATGCCGTAGAGGCACGAGACCGAAGCGACGATGATCACGTCGTCGCGCTCGAGCAGCGCGCGGGTGGCCGAGTGACGCATCCGGTCGATCGCCTCGTTCACCGAGCTTTCCTTCTCGATGTAGGTATCCGACCGCGGCACATAGGCCTCGGGCTGGTAATAATCGTAATAGCTGACGAAATACTCGACTGCGTTCTCGGGGAAGAAGCTCTTGAACTCGCCATAGAGCTGCGCGGCGAGGATCTTGTTGGGCGCGAGGATCAGCGCCGGGCGCTGGAGCTCCTCGATCACCTTGGCCATGGTATAGGTCTTGCCCGAGCCGGTGACCCCGAGCAGCACCTGATCGCGCTCGCCGGCGCGCGCCTGCTCGACCAGCTCGGGGATCGCGAAGCGCTGATCGCCCGAAGGCTGATAGTCGCTGATCAGCTTGAACGCCCTGCCCCCCTCGACCTTTTCGGGGCGATTGGGGCGATGCGGGACGAAGCTCTGGCCGGTATCCGGCTCATCGAGACTGGTGCGGATCTGAATAGGCATCGCAGCGAATATGGGGCCTTTGCGCGAGGACGCAAACGATCGCGACTGTAGGAACCGGAAGCCGGCTTTTTGTAGGCGTTGGCGGGTCTAGAGTCGCAAGAGTCGCGATAGAACGACTCTCGCGTTGCGCCGGTAGGAAATCTTGTTGCGCAAGGCTGTAGGGAAATCGACGGCGTCAAAGAGCGCGGCCAGGCCTATGCCGGGCCGGACCGGCGCGCAGGGCAGCAGCCGAAATCCTACATTGCAAGGCGTGCAAGCCCGCATTGGCAGAGTGGCCATCGGTCGACACCGGCGCGACCCGACCTCTCGATATCTTGATCGTCCGCTCCGTAGACAGGAACCGGCGCTGACGGATATCAGGTTATGGGACGGTGCTAAAATCTCCTGCGGGTCGGAGGCTCTATCACCTGCCCCCGCTCCCGGCCGTCGGGGGCTCTTCTGACCCTCGGCAACACGAAATAGCCGAAGACCCCTCCGCTGGCCATTTCGTCGTACGCAATGTTCATCCTGGCCGTGTCCGCAATCGTCCACAGCTGGGACGGCACCGGTGTAAAGCCGTCATGGGATTCCATCGAATAGCATCTTGGAAGCGAGAGGATGCTGGAGGCGCCGGCGAGCGCCGAGAATTCCACGCCCTTGCGCTCGAAGATCTGCTTGTTGAACTGCGCGACGACACTCGTCCGCATTTCCCGCAACGCCTCGACCCGCTTGCCCACCGCCTCGAGGGGTGCGCTCATGATGTCGGCGCAGGGGGTGCCCAGATTCGGCGTTCCCATCATCATGAGGTGCACAACCTGTGGCTTGCGATCCGGGTAGATCGGCATCGACTGGTGGATATATTGCCGCGCGACGAGACCTCCCATCGTGTGCGCGACGATGTCCACATGCCACGCATTCGAGAATTCCTGCGCATATCGGATATAGCTTGCCAGTTCGGCGGCGTTTTGGCTGATCGTCTTGGTGGGTTTGAAGGACGTAGCGCTTTCGCCCATGTCCATCTTTCCCTTTTCCGGCCGTTCGCCAACCGCGAATGCCTGCCAGCCACCGTAATGCGTG
This sequence comes from Sphingomonas naasensis, assembly GCF_004792695.1. Classification (GTDB taxonomy): domain Bacteria; phylum Pseudomonadota; class Alphaproteobacteria; order Sphingomonadales; family Sphingomonadaceae; genus Sphingomonas; species Sphingomonas naasensis. Next base: position 32,859 of record NZ_SRXU01000011.1, read on the forward strand.
TCGTTGAGCATGCTGGACCAGGCTCTCCACATCAACCAATCGGTCCAGTAGCCATGGACCAGCACGAGTGGCCTGGGCGCGAGGTTCAAATTACGTTCGAGATCGTCGATCTTCTTGTTCTTGTCCCAGATTTCGGCCTTGATAATCTGGCGCGACCTCTGCTGGCCGCTGTCGAACCAGGCATAGCCCGATGAATCCCACAAGAATTCAACGGTTTTCTCCTCGCCGGCCGCGACACTGAAAGAAATCTCCTTCAGTAGATCTGCATCTCTCGGGTCGGCCCCTTTCAAACTACTCCTATCCTTGAACACCAGCTTGGCAGACTGTTCCTCGCTTGAATCATTGGCGACGATCGCTTTCATTTTTACGATATTGCCGTCAATCGTGCGATTCTGAGGCGTGATCTCGCGCCATTCTTCCCAGTTAGGAAACTTCATGTCCTCGAACTTGAGGTCCACCATGCGAAGCGGCGAGCCGCACCGCCGGAGATTCCAGCGCAGCGTATCGGTGATGTTGCCATACGTCTTCGAGTAGCTGTTCGACAGATGATCGAGGTTGGAGAGCGGCGCGCGGTGCGAGCCGTCGGTGGAGAAGGAGATGGGGTCGGTGCGGCCGTAGGAAACCGGCACGGTGGTGCTGCCGCCTTCCTTGGGCTTGCACTGGCCGCTGTAGCTGCTCGAGTTGGAACCGGTACTCGTCGAATGGAGCGATGGCAGGGTGATGCCGATCGAATAGGCTCCGTTGGAGCTCATCGTGACGCCGAAGGTTGCAGGCACGCCCGGCGTCTCGGCGCGCGTTTCCCGTTTCGTGGTGAAGGAACCCGACATCGTCCGCGGCTGACGCTCACCGCTGCACATGAGCTGGTCCGTCGACGAACGGCTTTCGGAGAAAGTGAGCAGCGAGGTCGCCCTGGCCCTGGCGACGCTGTCCCCCGTCCGTTCGGGCGTCTCCCGGACCGTGATCAGCGCCGAATAGTCGTAACTCGTCGTCGAACTGGTGGTCTGAATGCCCTTGCCGGCGATCCGCGGCACGGACTTGGACACCGAACTCGTTTGCTTGCGCGTGAATTGAACCGACCCCGACCATCCCCTGACGCATTTGGCGGCGAGCGGGGCGGCGGCGGGCGGCGGCGGGTTCGCCGCGCTCGTGAGCATCAGGCCGAAAGCCAGTGACGGGATAAGTCGCAGCTTGCTCATCGACTCCCTCGAACATTGTCGGTCTGGCGTCGACCACGCCCGCATCGCTGCGGCGGATCCCCCCGATGCACCTGCGAACCGGGCTACAATAGGCCCCGGCGGCGTCCAAGCAGGCCACGGGGCATGCGGGCAGCCTTGGTCGCCGGAATGGCGACCTTCAACGCAAGGGTGGCAGATTGGCGTGATTCCGGGGTTCCGACGCGTCGATTTGCGAGCCGGACCGCGCCCGCTTTTGCGCGAAGCCAGGCCATGCGACCCCATCGGAAGTGGGTCGGACGCGGCCGCTTCCCACGAAGCCCGGATTGCCAAGCGACATCAATTCGGCTTTTGGAAGCGCAACACCTTCAGGGAACCATTTATGCGCGCCATCCTCGTCCTCGGAACCGCTGCACTTGCGCTCTCCGCCTGTCAGTCGGCCGAGGAGAAGCACGCCGCCGAGACCGGCGAGATCGAGGTGACCAATGCGCCGACCGCGCAGGTTGCGAAGCTGCTCAAGGCGGCTGCGCCGAAGACCGCCGCCAGGCCGGGGCTGTGGAAGGCCGCGCTACGGATCGAGAGCGTCGATGTCGGCCCCGGCAGCGACAATGCCGCGCAGCTCGCAATGGCGAAGAAGCTCGAGCGCGACGCGACCGAATGCAAGACCGCCGAGCAATTGAAGCCCTTCGACATCTCCAAACTCGAAAAGGCGGCGGGCGAGTGCACCTTCGTCCGCTATGTCGCCAAGGGCGGCAAGGTCGATGCCGAAATCCGCTGCAAGAAGCCCAACGGGCCGATCACCGAGCTGCGGATCAACGGCACCAGCGCGCCCACCGGCTTCGACGTCGGCATCGAGACCCGCACCGGCACGGCCGGCAAACCGGGCTTCTCGCTGGTCCGGATGCGCTCGACCGGCGCGCGCCTCGGCGAGTGCGCCGGCACGGCCGGCTGAGGCCGCTCAGTCGGTGCGGCGGCGATAGGCGATCCGCCACATCAGCGCAGCGATGATGGCGGAAATGACGGCGAGGAGCGCGCTCGACGCCAGCGCGCTGAGCCAGCGGAACAGCCAGGTGCGGCCGTCGATCTCGGGCATGGCGAACATCCCGAAGCCATAGGTCTGCGCCCCGACGAAGATCAGCATCGCAGTCATCGCGCCGACCAAAGCGGCATGCCAGGCGCGGCGCAGTCCGGCGACATGGAGCGCCAGCCAGATCGGGCCGCCGACCGCGGTGATCGCGATTCCCGAGAAGACGCTGCCGATCAGCCAGCCCTTGAGCAGGTTGAGCGGATCGCTCTGGCCGCCGAGCAGCACCAGCGCGAGCACGATGAGCCCGGCGAGCGCGCTGCCCGCGCCGAGCGCGAGCCCGGCGCGATCGATCGCGGTATCGTAGCGTTGCGGCGCGCGCGACGCGCGGCGATGGATCCGTTCCAGTGCCCCTCTCCCGGCCGCGAGAATAGTCCGTGGCGCGCGGCGCCTCAAGCGTTCAGCGGAGCCGCGCAAACCGGCCCGCGCGCACGCACTGCTCCACGCGTGCCATATCGGGGCGGGGCGGCGCCGCACCGAGCGGCGGCACATCGATCGGCACGCCGATCGCCACGGGCGCGAACCGCGCCGGATCGCTGCCGGCGCAGCGCAGCATCGCGTCGAGCATCTTCGGCGGCGTATCCCGGGCTTCGCGCGAGAGGCGGAAAGTGCCCCAATGGATCGGCAGCGCGAAGGGCCGGCCGAGCCCGTCCCACACCGCGAGCGCGCCCTGCGGGCCGATATGGCTGCCGCTCGCCATCTGCCCTTCCTCGAAGCGGAACGCGCCGATCGGGATCGCGGCGAAGCGGATCGGGCCGAGCGCCGCGGCCTCGGCCGGCCATTTGCCGTCGCCGAGCCCGGTATCGCCGGCGAAGAAGACATTGCCGTGGGGAAGCTGGACGACGAAGCTCGACCACAGCGCGCGATTGCGATCGGCGAACCAGCGGCTGTCCCAATGATGGTTGCGCGTGACCGTCACCGCGTAGCGCCGGCATCCCCGGACGCATTCATGGAGCGCATGGGGATCCTCGGCCCGGGTAGCGCCATCGAGGACGGTCTGCCCCCAGTCGAGCGCGACGCTGCGCACGCCGACGCTGCCGATCACCGCATCATTGCCCAGCGAGGTGACGATCTGCGGATGATCGCGGTCGCGGAGCCGCTCGAGCGTGGCGAGATCCATATGGTCGTAGTGATTGTGGCTGACGAGGACGAGGTCGATCCGGGGCAGGTCCTCGAAGCGCACGCCCGGCGCCGCGACGCGCGACGGGCCGAAGCCGAACGGGCCGGCGCGTTCGCTCCACACCGGATCGGTGAGGATGTTGATCCCGTCGGCCTGCACCAGCACGGTGGCGTGGCCGATCCAGGTGACCCGCATCGCCGCGCCTTCGACCCGCGCCGGCGGCTTCGACGGCTGCACCGCGACATCCGCGGGCCAGACGGGTTGCGTGGAATCGCCGAACAGCCGCTGCGCGATCAGCCGGGTGGGGCTCGGCCCGGCAGCAAGCCGGTCATCGTCGCCATCGGGATTGAAGAAATGCGCGCCGTCGAAATGCGCGCTCGCGGGGCCGCGATAATAGATGCGATCGAGGAAGTGCGGGAGGATGGTGATCGCGAGGCAGAGGACCACGACGATCCACAATAGCCCGGCAAGGGCAGGCTTGAGCAGGCGCATGCGCCCTTGTCGCGGGGGCCGCGCGCGCGATCAAGCTTGATCGCCCCCCGCCCGCTCCCCTAATCCGCGGGCCATGACCTTCGCGCTGCCCGAGACCCATGAAGACGCCGCCGCCGAGCTCGAACGGCTCGCGGCCGAGATCGCGCACCACAACCGGCTCTATCACGCCGAGGACGCACCCGAGATCAGCGACGCCAATTATGACGCGCTGATGCGCCGGAACACGGCGATCGAGGCGGCCTTTCCCGAGCTGGTGCGCAGCGATTCGCCGTCGAGGCTGGTCGGCGCCGCGCCGGGCGGGCGGCTCGCCAAGGTTGCGCATGCGCGGCCGATGTTCAGCCTGGACAACGCGTTCGCGGACGAAGACGTCGCCGATTTTCTCGGCCGGGTGCGGCGCTTTCTCGCGCTGGCGGAGAGCGAGCCGGTGGCGCTGACCGCCGAACCCAAGATCGACGGCCTGTCCTGCGCGCTGCGCTATGAGAAGGGGCGGCTCGTCCAGGCGCTCACCCGCGGCGACGGCCAGATCGGCGAGGACGTCACCGCCAATGTCCGCACCATCGCCGACATCCCGCAGGCGATCGAGGGCGCGCCCGACGTGTTCGAGGTGCGCGGCGAAGTGTACATGGCGAAGCAGGACTTCGCGGCGCTGAACGCACGGCTGCTCGCCGAGGCGGCGGAGACCGGCAAGGAAGCGCGCCAGTTCGCCAATCCGCGCAACGCCGCGGCGGGATCGCTGCGCCAGAAGGACGCGAGCGTCACTGCGTCGCGGCCGCTGCGCTTCCTCGCCTGGGGCTGGGGCGAAGTGACCGCGCTGCCGGGCGAGACGCAGACCGGCGTGATCGCGGCGATCCGCGCGATGGGCTTTCCGGTCTCGGACCTGTTCGTCGGCCCGGTCGCTCTCGACGCGGCGCTGGCGCAGTACAAGACGATCGAGGCGGTGCGCGCCGACCTGCCGTTCGATATCGACGGCGTCGTCTACAAGGTCGACCGGCTCGACTGGCAGAGCCGGCTCGGTTTCGTCGGCCGCGCCCCGCGCTGGGGCATCGCGCACAAATTCCCCGCCGAGCGGGCGCAGACGACGCTGCGCGCGATCGACATCCAGGTCGGGCGGACCGGCAAGCTCACTCCGGTCGCACGGCTCGAGCCGGTGACGGTGGGCGGCGTCGTCGTCACCAACGCGACGCTGCACAATGCCGACGAGATCGCGCGGCTGGGCGTTCGCCCGGGCGACCGCGTGATCCTGCAGCGCGCCGGCGACGTGATCCCGCAGATCGTCGAGAACCTGACCCGCGACGAGGCGCGCGCGCCATGGGCGTTCCCCGATCATTGCCCGATCTGCGATTCCGAAGCCGTCGCCGAGGAAGGCGAAGTCGATATCCGCTGCACCGGCGGGCTGATCTGCCCGGCGCAGCGGCTCGAGCGGCTCAAGCATTTCGTCAGCCGCGGCGCGCTCGACATCGAGGGGCTGGGCGAGAAGACGCTGGCCGAGCTGCTCGATCTCGGCTGGATCGCCGAGCCCGCCGACATCTTCCGCCTCGCCGCGCATCGCGATGACCTGCTCGGGCGCGAGGGCTGGCAGGAAAAGTCAGTCGACGCGCTGCTCGCCGCGATCGAGGCCAAGCGCGCGCCCGACGCCGCCCGGCTGCTGTTCGGCCTCGGCATCCGCCACATCGGCGCGATCACCGCGCGCGACCTTTTGAAGCGCTACACCACGCTCGCCGCGCTGCAGGCGCTCGCCGACGAGGTCATCGCGCTCCGCGACGCCACGCCCGCCCAGCTCGGCGAGACCGAAGCAAAGCATCGCGCCCGGCTCGACAAGGCGATCGCCGAGCATATCGGCGTCGAGAATGTCGGCGGCGCGGTCGGCCAGGCACTCGCCGACTTCTTCCACGAACCGCATAATCGCGACGTCTGGGCAGACCTGCTCGGCGAGGTTTCACCGCCGCCCTTCGTCGTCGAGACCCGCGCCTCGCAGGTCACCGGCCAGACGCTGGTGTTCACCGGCAGCCTCGAGACGCTGAGCCGCGACGAAGCCAAGGCGCAGGCCGAATCGCTCGGCGCGCGCGTCGCCGGATCGGTGTCGGCGAAGACCGATCTGGTGATCGCCGGGCCGGGCGCGGGATCGAAGCTCAAAAAGGCCGCCGAGCTGGGCATCAAGGTCATTTCGGAAGCGGAATGGGTGGAGATCGTCGCTGCGGTTAAGTGACCTTTTTGCAACGCACAAAAATGAATCAACTGTTACCAACAGCTTGGTTGAGCGTCCCCGATTGACTGTCATCGAGTCGACATAATTGAATTCCATGGGCGGCCGCGACGGTGAACCGCACCGCGTGATTTGTGCACCTAGGGCACTCCGAAAGGGACATTCTAAGAAATGCGCACCAAGCTTTTTGCGGGCGTGGCTTTTGCCGCGCTGTTGATTCCGGCGAGCGCCTACGCGCAGTCGACCGGTACGATCGACTTCGAGGAGGGCGGCGAGGAAGTCGTCGTCACCGGCACGCGCACGCAGAACGGCGTGAACGGCATCGTGGTTCCGGACACCACGAAGACCCGCGGCGTGCTGAACCAGGAGTTCATCCAGCGCCAGGCGCCGGGCCAGTCGGTCAACGACCTGATCAACCAGCTGCCGGGCGTGAGCTACACCAACAACGATCCGTTCGGCTCGTCGGGTGGCTCGCTCAACATCCGCGGCTTCGAATCGACCCGCATCAGCCAGACCTTCGACGGCATCCCGCTCAATGACTCGGGCAACTATGCCATCTACGGCAACCAGCAGCTCGACCCCGAGCTGATCGAGCAGGTCAACGTCAACATGGGCACCACCGACGTGGACAGCCCGACCGCCGGCGCCACCGGCTCGACGGTGAACTACCGCACGCGCACCCCGGGCGAGGATTTCGGCGTCAAGCTGATCGGCTCGGCGGGCGATTTCGACTTCTTCCGCATCTTCGGCATGGTCGACACCGGCACCTTCACGTCGTTCGGCACCCGCGCCTTCGTCTCGGCGAGCACGGCGCGCAACCATTCGCCGTTCAACGCCCGTGCGCAGGTCGAGAAGCAGCAGTACAACGCCAAGCTGTACCAGCCGCTGGGCGACAATGGCGACTTCATCGCAATCGCCGGCCACTACAACGAGAACCGCAACAACTTCCAGGGCTCGGTGCCGCTGCGTACCGATCTGCGGCAGCTTTCGGCGGCCGGTGTGGACCTCGGCGCGCGCAACGTCGGCCCCAACTCGAGCGACCGCTTCCCGATCACGCGGGACGAGCGCGAATACACCGTGCCGCTCTGCCAGATCACCAACACCCAGCGTGCCGGCATCGCCGACACCGCGAACAGCTGCGGCTCGGTCTTCGACGAGCGCTTCAACCCGTCGAACACCGGCAACATCCGCATCAACTCGCGCTTCACGCTGGCCGAAGGCCTCGTCCTCGCGGTCGATCCGAGCTTCCAGTACACCAAGGCGAATGGCGGCGGCACCGTCGTCGGCCAGGAAGTGCGTCGCGACGTGAACCCGACCGGCGGCGCCGCGAACTGCAACACCACGCCGAACGGCGCGGCGGTGAGCTGCCAGGTCGGCTATATCGGCGGCACGCCCTATTTCGGCCGTGACCTCAACGGCGACGGCGACACGCTCGACACCGTCCGCCTGCTCGCGCCGAGCCAGACACAGACCTATCGCATCGGCGTGATCTCGTCGCTGCGCTACACGGTTTCGCCCGGCCAGACCGTCCGCGTCGCCTACACCTGGGATCGCGCGCGTCACCGCCAGACCGGCGAGACCGGCTTCCTGCAGTATAACGGCAAGCCTTTCGACGTCTTCCCGGTCAACGATCCGGTGCTCGACGTGAACGGCCGTGCGCTCCAGAAGCGCGACCGTCTGTCCTACGCCATCCTGCACCAGCTCGCGGCGCAGTATAATGGCGAGTTCTTCGACGGCACGCTGCGCGTCGACGCCGGCATCAGCTACAAGATCCTGCGCCGCAACCTGAACAACTATTGCGCCACGTCGAGCGCGGCGGGCTTCGTCGAGTGCTTCGGTTCGGACAGCGCCGCCCAGGCGGCCTGGCTCGCTGCCAACCCGACGCAGACCGTTCCCGCGGCGGCCAATGTCGACGGCGCGACCTGCGTGGCCGGCGCAGTCAACTGCACCTTCCCGACCCAGGGGCCGCAGCAGCGCATCGTCAACTACAAGCGCGCACTGCCGAACATCGGTTATGTCGCCGACATCACCGACAAGCTGTCGCTCTACGGCAACTTCTCGCAGAGCATCCAGGTCCCGGGTACGGACAACCTGTACAACGCGTTCTTCTATCCGGTGACCGCCGACCAGGCGAACCCGAAGCCGGAGACCACCGACAACCTCGAAACCGGTCTGCGCTATCGCTCGTCGAAGGTGCAGGCGCAGGTCGCGGCGTGGTACACCAACTATGAGAACCGTCTGGCCTCGTCGTACGACGCAGAGCTCGACAAGACCGTGTACCGCAACCTCGGCAAGGTGAAGCGCTTCGGCTTCGACGGCACGATCGCCTATCGCCCGATCAGCGCGCTGAGCGTCTATGCCTTCGGTTCGTATCTCGAATCGGAGATCCAGGACGACGTCGTCGCCGGCCGCACGTCGACGGGAGCGCCGATCTACGCCGCCACCAAGGGCAAGCGTGAATCGAACGCGCCGATCTACACCTTCGGCGGTGGCGCACAGGCCACTCTCGGCTTCGTCGATCTCGGCTTCAACGTGAAGCGGACCGGCCCGCGCTACATCTACGACACCAACGAGCCGGTGCAGCAGATCGTCGCCGTGGTGAACCCGCCGGCCGGCCAGCCGACCACCCGTACGATCCAGGTGTTCGGCAACAAGGTCCCCGCCTATACGCTCGTCGACTTCAACGCGCGTCTCCCGCTCACCTGGGCAGGTCTGAACGACAAGACCTACTTCCAGCTCAATGTGCTCAACGTGTTCGACGAGCTGTGGGTGAGCTCGCTCAACAGCGGCAACGGCGCGCTGAACCAGGGCCCGACCTTCAACGGCACCGGTGCGATCACTGCGTACGGCAACGCGCCGAACTCGCAGATCGGCTACCCGCGCACCTTCATGGGTTCGCTGGTGGTGGGCTTCTAAGCCCGCGCCTTCGGGAACGGAAAAGACCGCCGCTCCAGCGATGGAGCGGCGGTTTTCTTTTGTGGGAAGTATCACCGCGGCGTTCTGGTCATGATGTGGTTGCTCCCCGGCGAAGGCCGGGGCCCAGCCTCGGCGAACCAAGCGAGCAGAGACCGCTCTCTCGAAACGCACCGCGACTGGGCCCCGGCCTTCGCCGGGGAACAGGCTCATCGAAACGGAACGCTCAATCCGGGATCGCGGAGACCTCGACGATCTCGATCGCTTCGGGCCGGCCGTTGAAATCGACTCGTTCGCCTGCCTCGGCGCCGAGCAGCGCCTGGGCGAGCGGCGCGGAGAAGGCCAGCCGATCGGCATGCGGATCGGCCTCGTCATGGCCGACCACGTCGATCGCCCGTTCCTTGCCTGCCAGCCGGACGCGCACGCGCGAGCCGATACCGACCACGCCATCCTCGGGCGGCGGCGCGATCTCGGCCGTGGTGCGCCGGGTGTTCCAATAGCGCAGCTCGCGCTTCAGCGCCTCGCGCGCCTCGTCCTCGGGCTCGGCGGCAATCGCGCCTTCGAGTTCGGCCACCCTGGCCTCGATCAGCGCCAGCCCGCGCGCCGTGACCAGATTGGGGCCGGCCGGAAGCGGGATCTCGAACTTCGGTTCCTTATGTTCCTCGTCGCTGTCGCGACGGAAGGCGACGCTCATGTCTGCGGCAATTCCTCTAGCGTGGACGATACCTTCCAAAGATCGATCGCGCCTTCGGTTGCATGGGTATCGATTTCGGCGAGCTCGGCATCGGTGAAGTCGAGCCGGTTGACCGCGTCGAGCGAATTGTCGAGCTGTTCGACCGTGCGTGCGCCGATCAGCGCCGAAGTCACCCGGGGATCGCGCAGCACCCAGGCGATCGCCATCTGCGCGAGCGTCTGGCCGCGGCGTTCGGCGATCGCGTTGAGCGCGCGGATCCGGGCGATGTTCTCGTCGCCGAGCAGGCCCTGACTGAGCGAGCCGCCCTTTGCGGCACGCGCATCGGTGGGGACGCCGTTCAGATATTTGGACGAGAGCATGCCCTGGGCGAGCGGCGAAAAGGCGATGCAGCCGGTGCCGATCTCGCCGAGCGTATCGAGCAGATCGCCCTCGATCCAGCGATTGAGCATCGAATAGCTCGGCTGGTGGATGAGCAGCGGCACCTTGTGCTCGGCGAGGATCGCGGCGGCGCGGCGAGTCAGCTCGGGCGAATAGCTCGAGATGCCGACATAGAGCGCCTTGCCCTGCCGGTGGATCTGGGCGAGCGCGCCCATCGTCTCCTCGAGCGGAGTCTTCGGATCGACGCGGTGCGAATAGAAGATGTCGACATAATCGAGCCCCATGCGCTGGAGGCTCTGATCGCACGAGGCGATGAGATATTTCTTCGATCCGCCGACATCGCCGTACGGCCCGGGCCACATGTCCCAGCCCGCCTTGGTCGAGACGATCAGCTCGTCGCGATGCGGCGCGAAATCGGCCGCCATCACCCGGCCGAAATTCTCCTCGGCCGAGCCATAAGGTGGGCCGTAATTGTTCGCGAGATCGAAATGGGTGACGCCGCGATCGAACGCGCGGCGCAGCATCGCGCGGCCGGTCTCGAATATGTCGGTGCCGCCGAAATTCTGCCAGAGCCCGAGGCTGATCGCCGGCAGATCGAGCCCAGACCGACCGCAGCGGCGATAGGGCATGCGGCCGTCGTAGCGGGCGGGATCGGCGTGCCAGGGCTGCGGATAGGGCATGGGTCTCAAATCTCCGACGCGTGAGCCGGACGCTGTAGCCGATCCGGCGGCGCGGCACAGCCGCCAAGCGTCCTATAATGGAGGGTGACGTCTGCTACCGAAAATGAAGGATTGAACGTGCCGCGTTTGGCGCTCGTCATGATCGTCCGCAACGAGGCGCGCTGCATCGCGCGCTGCCTGACAAGCGCGCGACCGCACGTCGATGCGATGATCGTGCTCGACACCGGATCGACCGACGACACTGTGGCGATCGCGCGGAGCTGCGGCGCGACGCTGCACCATTTCGCGTGGTGCGACGATTTCGCAGCGGCGCGCAACGCGGCGCTCGCGCATTCGAACGCCGACTGGAACCTGATCCTCGACGCCGACGAGTGGATCGCGGACGATGCCCGCGCGCTCGGCCCCGGCACGCTGCCGCCGGCGCCCGCGCCGGCGCGCTTCGTCGGCTGCGTGCGGATCATCAGCGGCAGCGATGCGGCGGCGGCGCGCAAGTTCATCCCGCGGATTCTGCCGCGCGGGGTGCGCTACGAAGGCCGGATCCACGAACAGCCGGTATCGCCGCTGCCGAAGACGGTGCTGCCGCTTGCGCTGCGCCATGATGGGTTCGAGGCGGCGCAGCTCGCGCGCAAGGCGGGGCGCAACGAAGCGCTGCTGCGCGCCGAACTCGAGGCGCACCCGCAGGATTCGTATCTCTGGTTCCAGCTCGGCCGCGAGCATCTGGTGCGTGGGCAGGCGGGCGATGCCGCCGACGCCTTGCTGACGGCGCACCGCACCGGATCGCCGGGCGATGCGTGGCGCCACGGGGTGGTGGTCGCGACGCTGCAGGCGCTCAAGCGCGCCGCGCGCCTCGACGAAGCGCTCGCCTTCGCCGACGCCGAGCATGGCCATTGGCCGCGCTCGCCCGATTTCTATTTCGGGGTCGCCGATCTCTATCTCGAGGCCGCGAGCCGCCGCCCCGATCGGGCGATGCAGGATTATCTGCCGATCGTCGAAGGCGCGTGGAAACGCTGCCTCGAGATCGGCGAGCAGCCCGGTCTCGACGGCTCGGTCGAAGGCTGTGGCAGCTGGCTCGCCGCGCAGAACCTCGCGATGTTCTACGAATCGCTCGGCATCGACGACGACGCGGCCTTCCATGCCGAGATGGCCGCGGGCATGCGCGGCCGGCTGGCGGCCTAGACGGTGAAGCTCTCGCCGCAGCCGCAGCTGCCCTTGGCGTTGGGGTTCTGGAAGACGAAGCCGGCGGTGAAATCATCCTCCTGCCAGTCCATCGTCGAGCCGATCAGATAGAGGATCGAGCCGCCATCGACATAGAAGGTGCCGCCGGGCGTCTCGATCTTCTCGTCGAAAGGATTGGCCGCGGCGACGTAATCGACCGAATAGGCGAGCCCCGAACAGCCGCGCCGCGGGGTCGACAGCTTGACGCCCACCGTGCCTTCGGGCGCCTTGGCCATCAGATCGGCGATGCGCTGCTCGGCGGCGGCAGTGAGCTTGAGCGCGGGCGGACGTTCGCGGACCGCAACCATCACAGCATCCCCAGTTCGAGCTTGGCCTCGTCGCTCATCTTCTGCGGGTCCCAGGGCGGATCCCAGACGAGATTGACTTCGGCATGGCCGATCCCGGGCACCGAGCCGACACGCAGCTCGACCTCGCCGGGCATCGATTCGGCCACCGGGCAATGCGGGGTGGTCAGCGTCATCTGCACCGCGGCATGGCCATCGGCGGTGATGTCGACGCCATAGATCAGCCCGAGATCGTAGATGTTCACCGGGATCTCGGGATCGTAGATTTCCTTGAGCGCCTCGATCACCGATTCATACAATGCGCCGCCGGGCTCGCCCGCGGGATGCGGCTCGGGTTTCTGCTGGAGAAAGCCGGTCAGATAGTCGCGCTTGCGCTCGAAGGTCTCGTGCACGCCGTCGGCCGATCCCTCGGTCGGCGCATCAACAGCGTCGACGCGCGCCTTGGGCGGCGCCTCGACGGCGTCGACTTCCTCAATCGCGATCTTGCGTTCCTCGTTCACCCGAAAATCCTCGTCACGCGCTCGATACCCTTCACCAGCGCGGCGATGTCGTCCGCGCCATTATACACGCCGAAGCTCGCCCGCGCCGTCGCCGGCACGCCCAGCGCGTCCATCAAAGGCTGGGCGCAATGATGGCCGGCGCGGATCGCGACATTGGCTTCATCCAAGATGGTGGCGACGTCGTGCGGATGCACCCCCTCGACCGCGAAACTGACGATCCCCGCGCTGTCTTCGGGGCCGAACAGCCGGACGCTGTTGATCTGGCCGAGCGCCTCGCGCGCCTGGCGGACGAGCGCGGTCTCGTGCGCATGGATGCGATCGAGCCCGATGCGCTCGACATAGTCGACCGCGGCATGCAGCCCGACCACGCCGATGATGTGCGGGGTGCCCGCCTCGAAGCGGCCGGGCGGCGGCGCGTAGGTGGCCTTCGCGAAGGTGACGCGGTCGATCATCGATCCGCCACCTTGCCAGGGCGGCATCGCGTCGAGCAATTCGTAGCGCCCCCAGAGCACGCCGATCCCGGTGGGGCCGTAGAGCTTGTGGCCCGAGAAGACGTAGAAGTCGCAGCCGATCGCGGCGACGTCGACCGGCAGGCGCGGCACGGCCTGGCAGCCGTCGAGCAGGATCTTGGCGCCGACCGAATGGGCGATCTCGGTGGCGCGCCTCGCGTCGAGCACCGAGCCGAGCACGTTGGAGACATGCGCGAGCGCGACGAGCTTGTGCGCGGGGGTGATCATCGCCGCCATCGCGTCGAGATCGATGCGCTGATCGGCGGTGAGCGGGATCACGTCGATATGTGCGCCGACCTTTTCGGCGACCATCTGCCAAGGCACGATATTGGAGTGATGCTCGAGCATCGACAGCAGGATGCGGTCCCCGCGCTTCAGAAAATGGGGACTGTCCCTATTTTCCAGCAGACATGCGGCGACGAGGTTGATCGCCTCGGTCGCGCCGCGAACGAAGACCGTCTCCTGCGGCTTGCCGCCGATGAACCTGGCGACCCGCTCGCGCGCCGCCTCGAACGCCAAGGTCATGTCGGCCGAGCGCTGGTACACGCCGCGATGGACGGTGGCATAGGTCTCGCCATAGCCGCGGTTGATCGCGTCGAGCACGGGCTTCGGCTTCTGCGAAGTCGCGGCGGTGTCGAGATAGGCCCAGCCCGCCGGGATCGCCGGGAAATCGGCAAGCAGATCGAGCGGGCGGGTGTCGGTGGTCACGCTCACAGCGCAGCCTCCAGCCACCGCGCCGCATCGGCCTCGAACGCCGCGCGGACAGCGTCGTCGCCGATCCGCCCGAGCGCGTCTGCGACGAAGGCGTGGGTGAGCAGCGCCTTGGCGCGCGCCTCGTCGATGCCGCGGCTCTGGAGATAGAACAGCGCGCGGGCATCGAGCTCGCCGACCGTCGCGCCATGGGCGCACTTCACGTCGTCGGCGAAGATCTCGAGCTCTGGCTTGAGGTTCACCGTCGCCGCGCGCTCGAGCAACAGCCCGCGCAGCGACTGCTCGCCATCGGTCTGCTGCGCGCCGCGCGCGACTTCGACACGGGCGGCGAGGCTGGCGACCGATCGGTTCGCCGCGACCGCACGCCACAGCTGGCGCGAGGTGCCTTCGATCGCCTCGTGCCGGACCGCGACCGCGGCTTCCTGCTTCTGCGTGCCCGAAGTGAGCAGCGCGCCGCCCATCTCGGCGAACGCGCCCTTGCCGGTGAGCGTCAGCGCGCCGTCGATCCGGCTGCCCATGCCGCCGGCACCGAGGAAGATCGAGACGAGGCTGGCCGCCTCGCCGATCACCGCCTCGTCGCGGAGCGACACGAAGCCGTCGGCCTGGAGCAGCCGCACCGAGCGCATCAGCCGCGCGCCGCGGGCGAGGTCGAACCGGGCGAAGCGATTGGCCCAGCCGGTCCCGGCATAGGTCTCGACCATGGTCGCCACGGCATCCTCGCCGAGCGCGATCCGCGCGGGGACATGGCTCTCACCGCCCGAGCCGAGATGGACGATCTGGATCCCGGTGACCGCCGCTTCGGCCTCGAGCGACAGCACCCAGCCCTCGCCTTCGGCCATCCCGCCGAGCGGATGCACGGTCTCGGGCGCCCAGCGCGCGACCTTGACCGGGCCGGGCCGGCTGTGCGCGGGCTCGAACACGCCGTCGACGAAGAGCAGGCGCGGGCCGTCACCATCGAGAAAGAGATCGGCGGGCCTGATACCGGCGTCGCGCGGTTCGGCGTCGGCCGCCGCCTTGAGCGTCGCCATGTCGGCCCAGCGCCATTCCTCGAGCCGCGGCGAAGGAAGTTCGAGAATGGTCATGCCGCTGTCCGCCATGCCGCGACGACGGCATCCAGCCGGACTTGCGCCTTGTCTTCGACGCACTGCGAGAGCTGCTTCCGCGTCGCCGGATTGTCGAGCATGCAGGCCCGGGCCGCCTCGCATGGAATCGCGTCGAGCTCGGGCCGGCCGGTCGGATTGGTGACGCGGCAACGCTCCAGCACCAGCTTTCCGCGGCGCCGGGGCGCCTTTATGTCGACTTCGATCAGGCGCATCTTGCGCGACAGCACGAGAATTTCCTCTTCGGGCGGCGGCGCCGGCGGCGCGCTCTGGAGCATGAGGAGCATGGCCAGGATCACGCCGCTACCGCGCCATAGCCTTCGCGCTCGAGTTCGTGCGCGAGCTCGGGGCCGCCCGAGCGGACGATGCGGCCTTCGGCGAGGACGTGGACGAAATCGGGCTGCACATAATCGAGCAGGCGCTGATAGTGGGTGATCAGCAGCACCGCCTTGTCCGGCGCGCGCATGATCCGGTTGATCCCCTCGCCCACCGCCTTGAGCGCGTCGATGTCGAGCCCCGAATCGGTCTCGTCGAGGATCGCCAGCTTCGGGCCGATGATGCCCATCTGGACCATCTCGTTCCGCTTCTTCTCGCCGCCCGAAAAGCCGACATTGACCGGGCGCTTGAGCATCTCGTGATCCATCCCGAGCGCATCGGCCTGGGCGCGGGCGAGCTTGAGGAACTCGCCGCCCGACAGCGGCCCCTCGCCGCGGCCGCGGCGCTGGGCGTTGAGCGCCTCGCGGAGGAACTGGACGTTCGAGATGCCCGGAATCTCGACCGGATACTGGAAGCCGAGGAACAGCCCCGCCGCGGCGCGCTCATGCGCGCTCTTTTCCAGCAGATCCTCCCCGGCGAAGGTGACGCTGCCGCCAGTCGGCTCGTAGCCGGGGCGGCCGCCCAGCACATAGCCGAGCGTCGACTTGCCCGCGCCGTTCGGCCCCATGATCGCGTGGACCTCGCCCGCGTTCACGTCGAGGCTGAGCCCCTTGAGGATTTCCTTGCCGTCGACTTCGGCGCGGAGATTGTCGATCTTGAGCATCATATTCCTATGGGTTGCCGTCGTTGCCGCTGAACTGATCGTTCAGCACGGCGGTCATGCGGGTCTGGGTGCACGCCTTCACGGCCTTGAGGCTGCGATCTTCTTCGCGCGAGCAGGCGGCGACGGTCTCGCAGGTCAGCCGATCGAAGCTGTCGTCGCCGCTCGACTGCGCGATCGCGCAGGCGCGGACGCGGCGCTTCCCATCGAGCTGGACGCTGATCTGCAACGGACGCGCCTTGCCGGTGATGACGATCTCCTCGCCCGGCGCATCCTGCATGCCGAGCAGCACAAGGCCGAGCGCGAGAATCATAGCGGCACCGTGAGCAGCTTGATCACGGTCAGCGGCTCGGGCGCATTATAGGCGTCGACGCGCCCGCCATCGGGCAGCTCCCAGATGATCTTGTATTGCTTGGGCTGGATCACCGCGGCGACGATATCGGCCTCGACCGCGTCGAGCGTGACCTGCATGCGGCCCCACCAACGCCGGTTGACCGGCCGATCGCCGAGCAGCACCCGGCCCTGGGTGAAATCCCCCTCGGTGAACGCGCGGCAGCCCTTCACCGCGGCGGCGACCCTGGTGGCGCGCGCGCCATCCTCGGCCGGCGCCACCCCGATCTCGCGGACGATGCAGCGCGCGTGCCGCGTGGCGATGCCGATCTGGGGCACGCCCTCCACCGCGACACCGCCCGCGGCGCCGGCCGCGAAGGCCAGCATGGTAGCAAGGATCATATCGATACTCCCGGGGGCGCGAACATTGGCCCCGTCCTCTGCATAGCGCGTGCCGTGCTCATTCGCCTGCCTCCTGCGCCGGCCCGAAACGGACCACCGGCCCGTTCGACGGCGCCTTGGGCAAGGGCGGCAGCACGACGCGCTGACGCTCGGTCTCGCGGCTCGGCTCCTGCAGCCCGAGCGGGCCGGCCTGGCCGTCGGCCAGCTTCGGCCGGTCGTCGTTGAGCTTGGGCAAGGTGAAGGCCTGCGGCGCGCCAGCCCCTGCCGGGCGCGCCTCGGGCACCGCGGCCGCCGCCAGCTCGAGCAGGCCGAGCGCGCGGCAATCGGTCACCTGATCGGCGGTCTTCGCATAGCAGACCGGCGTCGCCTGGCACGCCGCGGTATCGCGCTTCTGGCTGCCGCTCGACACCATCACCCGGCAATTGCGCAGCCTGCCGTCCGAGCCCTTGTCGAATAGCATCGTCGTCAGCCCGAGCTTCGCCTGCACGACGACCTCCTCGGTCTCCACCGCTTCCGCGGGCGAAGATCCGGCAGGCACGTTTTGCGCGAGCAGGAGAAGCAGCGCGGCGAACATCAGCCGACAGAGCCCTCCAGCGAGATTCCGAGCAGCTTCTGCGCCTCGACTGCGAATTCCATCGGCAGCTGCTTGAGCACCTCGCGCGCGAAGCCGTTGACGATCAGCGCCACCGCGGCCTCCTGATCGAGACCGCGCTGCATCGCGTAGAAGAGCTGGTCCTCGCTGATCTTCGAGGTGGTCGCCTCGTGCTCGATCTGCGCGCTCGGGTTCTTGACCTCGATATAGGGCACGGTGTGCGCGCCGCACTGGTCGCCGAGCAACAGGCTGTCGCACTGGGTGAAGTTGCGGACATTCTCGGCGCCGGGCTGGACCAGCACCTTGCCGCGATAGGTGTTGTCGCTGCGCCCGGCCGAAATGCCCTTCGACACGATCGTCGAGCGGGTGTTCTTGCCGAGATGGAGCATCTTGGTGCCGGTATCGGCCTGCTGGCGGCCATTGGTCACCGCGACCGAATAGAATTCGCCGACCGAGCCGTCGCCTTGCAGGATGCACGACGGATATTTCCACGTGATCGCGCTGCCGGTCTCGACCTGGGTCCAGCTGACCTTCGAGTTCGTCCCCGCGCACAAGGCGCGCTTGGTGACGAAGTTGAAGATGCCGCCGACACCGTTCTCGTCGCCGGGATACCAGTTCTGCACGGTCGAATATTTGATCTCGGCATCGTCCAATGCGACCAGCTCGACCACCGCGGCGTGGAGCTGGTTCTCGTCGCGCATCGGCGCGGTGCAGCCTTCGAGATACGAGACGTACGCGCCCTTGTCGGCGACGATCAGCGTGCGCTCGAACTGGCCGGTATTCTCGGCATTGATGCGGAAATAGGTGCTCAGCTCCATCGGGCAGCGCACGCCCTCGGGCACATAGACGAAGGTGCCGTCGGAGAAGACCGCCGAGTTGAGCGCCGAGAAGAAATTGTCGCGGACGGGCACGACCTTGCCGAGCCACTTCTTCACCAGCTCGGGATATTCGCGGATCGCCTCCGAGATCGACAGGAAGATGACGCCGGCGGCCTTCAGCTCCTCGCGGAAGGTGGTCGCGACCGAGACGCTGTCAAACACCGCGTCGACCGCGACTTTGCGCGCGCCCTCGACCCCGGCGAGCACCTTCTGCTCCTCGATCGGGATGCCGAGCTTCTCATAGGTGCGTCGAATCTCGGGATCGAGATCGTCGAGCGAGGCGATCGTCTTCTTGTGCTTGGGCTCGGCGTAATAATAGGCGTCCTGGTAATCGATCTCGGGAATCTGCAGCTTCGCCCATTGCGGCAGCTCCATTTCCTGCCACATGCGGAACGCCTTCAGCCGCCAGTCGAGCATCCATTCGGGCTCGCTCTTCTTGGCGCTGATATAGCGGACGGTGTCCTCGCTCAGCCCCTTGGGCGCGAATTCCTGCTCGACATCCGAGGCGAAGCCCCATTCGTACTTCTTGTTCGCGGCGGCGAGCGCCTCGGCATTCCTGGTAGCCATTTTACACCTGTTCCCCGGCGAACGCCGGGATCCGATCGCCGGGCTCGGGGCGCGAGGCCCCCGGCGTCGGAGAAGCGGAGAGTTGGGAGAGCGAGATGCCCGCGAGCGCGCCCTTTACGGCGCCGTTGACGGCATTCCAATGCGGTTTGACGCGGCAGGTTTCCTCGACGCAGCAATCATGCTTGCCGCTGTCGACGCAGGCAGTGAGCGCGATCGGCCCCTCGATCGCCTCAACGATGTCGGCGACGGTGATCGCCGCCGCCGGGCGGGCGAGGCGGAAGCCGCCGCCGGTGCCGCGCGCGCTTTCGAGCAGCCCCGCGGCGGACAGCTTGCTGACCAGCTTCTGCACCGTCGGCAGCGGCAGCCCGGTCTCGCCGGCGAGCGCGGTCGCGTTGAGCCGGCACGACGCGCCGCAATGGCGCGCGGCGGCGGCCATCATCACCACGGCATAATCGGCAAGGCTCGAAAGACGCATTCTGCTCCAGCCGCCCTCGGCGCAACCGCGCCGCGGGCATCAATCGGATTGATTCTGTCCGATTGCAGATGGCCCTAAGCGGCGCGAAGGTCAACCGGTTCGGGGATGACTTCGGGCAGGAAGTGCAGCCCGGTGTTCTGCAGCGTCAGCGCGAGCGCCGGATCGACATTGCCGCGGAGACTCGTCGGCGTGTGGCCGGTGAAGTGCTTGACCTCGTTGATCATGTGCGACTGATCGGCGAACGGGCCGACCACATCCGAGATCGGCGCGCCCTGGAAGATCTGCATCGCGGCGCGGATCGCGCGGAACTTGCGCTTGAGCTTGGTCGGCGGCCCGCCGAAATATTCGAGGCAGAGCCGCTGGACCTGGCGCTCGCCGAGCCCGGAGCTCGCCTCGATCGTGGCGTAGAGCGCGTCGATCGTCGGATCCTCGCTCGCGCCCCAGTCGCGCACGGCGTTGAGGAACGGGAAATGCGCCTCGGGAACGGGCTTCACTTCCTCCTGGCGCATGATCAGCTGCGGCGCGATCGCCGAGATCATCTCGTCGAGCTCGGTCATCGCGTGCAATTGCTCGAGCAGCCGCGGAGCGCGCTCGCAGAACAATTTCTCGCCATCGATGATGTGATCGGTGACCTTGTGCGCGGGAATGCCGATCAGCGCCTTCCAGCCGATCGCGCGCAGCACCACGCCGAAACACAGCACCGGCCCGCGCATCCGATAGCTCGCGGCGGCGGTGCCCGGGCCCGCCACCATGATCGGCTTGAGCTTCTCGACATGGCCGTCGGGGAAGGTCATCTCGCCCTCGCCGCGGATCAGGAAGCGGATATGGCCGATATCGATGCGCTCGGCGCGCTCGAACTCGGCCGGTCCGTCCGAACGGAACAGATAATAGGATTCGACGTGCGGGAGCAGCCGCCCCTTGGCACGCTTCAGCTCGACGGTCGGCGCGGCCGGAATTTCGGCTTTCGCGCTGGCGACGTCGGTATTGTGTGTGGTTGCGACCCTCATATGCGACCCGAGCCCCCCGGTTTCCCCGAATCTGTGTCTCGCACATGTCTATAACGAGCGGGGCGCACAGATAAAAGTGACCCGGCCGGTTGCCCGGCCGGGTCAGTGGAAAGGGTTCCCCCCGTTGAAGAAGAAACCCCTCGGGTCGCAAAACCCGATTAGCCCAAGCGCCCGCCCACGTATTGGACGGATTCGACATCCCGTATTTTTCCATAATTTTTGACGCGTGGCCGCTGCGGTGCGAAGGCGCCGCCATGGCCTATCCGCTTCGTTCCGCCCTCTTCGCGCTCGATCCCGAGACCGCGCATCGCGCCACGATCGCTGCACTGCAGCTTTGGGGCGGGCTGGGAACGCCGTTCGCCGGCGACTCGCCTGCCGACCGGTCGCTCGCCGTCCGAGTCGCGGGAATCGACTTCCCCAATCCGGTGGGCCTCGCCGCGGGGCTCGACAAGAATGCCGAGGCGATCGCGGGGCTGTTCGGGCTCGGCTTCGGCGCGGTCGAGGTCGGCACGCTCACGCCGCGCCCGCAGCCCGGCAATCCCAGGCCGCGGCTGTTCCGTCTCGTCGAGGACGAGGCGGTGATCAATCGGATGGGGTTCAACAATCACGGCATCGACGCCGCGCTCGGCCGGATCGCGGCGATGCGCAGGCGGCCGGGGGTGCTCGGCATCAACGTCGGCGCCAACAAGGATTCGACCGATCGCGTCGCCGACTATGCCGTCGGGGTCGGCAAGGCGGCGGCGCATGCCGATTACATCACCATCAACGTCAGCTCGCCCAACACGCCGGGGCTGCGCGACCTCCAGGCACGCCCGGCGCTCGACGAGCTGCTCGCCGCCTGCGACGCCGCGCGCGGCTCGACTCCGATCTTCCTCAAGGTCGCGCCCGATCTCGATCGCGCCGGACTGGACGGCGCGATCCGCGCCGCGATCGACAACCGCATCGACGCGCTGATCGTCTCGAACACCACGATCGGCCGCCCCGACAGCCTGCGCGCGCCCGAAAGGGCCGAGGCCGGCGGGCTTTCGGGGGCGCCGCTGCGCGACCTCGCCCGCGCCAAGCTGATCGAGGCGCGCGAAGCGAGCGGCGGGCAATTGCCGCTGATCTCGGCCGGCGGAATCGACGGGGCCGACGAGGCGAAGCGGCGGCTCGATGCCGGCGCGGTGCTGGTGCAGGTCTATAGCGCGCTGGTCTATCGCGGTCCCGGGCTGGCACGCGCGATCGTGCGCGGGCTGGCCGCGACGGCCTGACGTAGCGTCTTTGCCCGCTGGCCAAAGCCCGCTACGGCTCGGCTCATGAAAAAATTGGTCGCGCTGCTCGTCGTCCTGTTCCTGCCCTTCGCCGCCGCGGCACAGGGCGTCGTCAGCGCGGCGGACCCGCGCGCCGCCGCGGCGGGCGTCGAGATCCTCCGCAAGGGCGGCACCGCGACCGACGCCGCGATCGCGACGATGCTCGCGCTCAACGTCGTCGAGCCGCAGAGCGCCGGGATCGGCGGCGGCGCCTTTTTCGTCCAATATGACGCGAAGAAGAAGGCCACCACCACGGTCGACGGCCGCGAGGCGGCGCCGATGGCGGCGGACATGCGCTGGTTCTTCGGACCCGACGGCAAGCCGCTCAGCCATTCGGACGCGGTTCCCGGCGGCCGCAGCGTCGGCGTGCCCGGCACGCTGCGCGCGATGGCGCTGGCCCACAGCAAGGGCGGCAAGCTGCCCTGGGCGACGCTGTTCGAGCCGGCGATCAGGCTGGCGCGCGACGGCTTCGCGGTCTCGCCGCGGCTCAACAACGCGCTCAGCCGCTATGCCGGCCATGTCACCCCCGCCGGGCGCGCGCTCTATGCCGGGCCCGACGGCAAGCCGCTCGCGATCGGCGCGATCGCGCGCAACCCCGAGCAGGCCGCGTTGCTCGAGCGCGTCGCGAAGCTGGGGCCGGACAGCTTCTATGTCGGCCCGCAGGCGCAGAAGCTGGTCGACACCGTCAACCATGCCGAGCGCAACCCGTCGAAGATGACCGTCGGCGATCTCGCTTCCTACGAAGCCAAGGACCGGCCGGTGCTGTGCGGCAGCTATCGCAAGCACAGGATCTGCTCGATGGGCCCGCCCTCGTCGGGTGGCATCGCGGTGCTGATGATCCTCAAGCAGCTCGAGCGCTTCGACATGGCGAAGCTGGGCAAGGACTCGCCGGTCGCATGGCATTTGTTCGCCGAGAGCTCGCGCCTCGCTTATGCCGATCGCGACATGTACCTCGGCGATCCCGATTTCGTGAAGATCCCGCTCAAGGGCCTGCTCGACCCGAAATATATCGCCGGCCGCTCGGCGCTGATCCGCACCGACCGCTCGATGACCAACGTCACCGCGGGCACGCCGCCGGGGGCGCCGCCGCGGGTGCGCGCGCCGACCAGCGAAGTGCCGGGAACGACCTCGCTGTCGGTCGCCGATGACGCCGGCAACGTCGCGCAGGTGACCACGACGATCGAGGGCTCGTTCGGCTCGGGCCTGTCGGTCGACGGCACGATGCTCAACAACGAGCTCACCGATTTCGACATCGCGCCGGTGAAGGACGGCTATCTCGTCGCCAATCGCGTCGAGGGCGGCAAGCGCCCGCGCAGCTCAATGGCGCCCTCGATCGTTTACGCCCCGAACGGCGAGGTCCGTCTCGCGGTCGGCGCGGCGGGCGGATCGACGATCATCGTGCAGGTGGCCAAGGCGATCATCGCCGTGGTCGACTGGAAGCTGCCGGCGCAGGACGCGATCGGTCTCGGCCTGATCTACGCGCCCGGCCAGGTCGCGCTGATCGAGAAAGGTACCGAGCGCGAGGCCATGGTGCCGGCGCTCGAGGCGCTGGGCGAGCGCGTGCAGGTTGCGCCGCTCGGGCTCAAGGCCAATGCGATAGAGCGCGTCGGCGGCAAATGGGCCGGCGGGGCCGATCCGCGCAGCGAAGGCGTTGTGATGCAGCAGGACGGCAGCGTGAGCGAAATCACGCGCGTGGGCGCCCGGCCCAACCGCCCGGCCGAATAGGCAAAATAAAGGGACGCCGCCCGAGCGGCGCCCGGAGGGGAAGATGATGCGGAAGCTCGAACGGTTCGAAAACCTCGTCCAGATGTTCTTCACGCGGGCGCGCGAGAAGGGCGACAAGCCCTTCCTCTGGCACAAGAGTGGCGGCAAGTGGCAGCCGACCAGCTGGGCGGAGGCCGCACGCCAGGTCGCCAGCCTCGCCACCGCGCTGCAGGACCTCGGGCTCAAGCCGGGCGACCGCGTGATGCTGGTCTCCGAGAACCGGCCGGAATTCTGCATCACCGATCTCGCGATCATGGCAGCGGGCTGCGTCACCGTGCCGACCTACACCACCAACACCGAGCGCGATCACCAGCACATCATCGAGAATTCGGGCGCCTGCGCGATCGTCGTATCGAACACCAAGCTCGCCAAGACGCTGCTCCCCGCCGCGATCCGCTCCTCCTCGGCGCGGATGGTGATCGGCATCGACGAAGTGCGCGCCGGCCAGTCGGGGACGATGGACTTCCACGACTGGAACGACCTGATCGCGCGCCACCCCGCCGACCCCGACGCCTTCGCCGCCGGCGCGACCTTCAGGCGCGAGGACCTCGCATGCATCATCTACACCAGCGGCACCGGCGGGAGCCCGCGCGGGGTGATGCAGCATCATGGCGCGATCCTCCACAACGTCGCCGGCTGCTGCGAGATCATCTCGGAGGATTTCGGCTGGGAGGATGAAGTGTTCCTGTCCTTCCTGCCGCTCAGCCATGCCTATGAGCATACCGGCGGCCAGCATTTCCCGATCGGGCTCGGCGGCGAGATCTATTATTCGGAAGGCCTCGAAAAACTCGCCTCGAACATCGAGGAAGTGCGCCCGACGATCATGGTGGTCGTTCCGCGCCTGTTCGAGGTGCTGCGCACGCGGATCACCAAGAATGTCGAGAAGCAGGGCAGGCTATCGGCCTATCTGCTGGACCGCGCGGTGGCGATCGGTGGCAAGAAGGCGCGCGGCGGCGTCCCGATCCACGACCAGCCGATGAATCTCATTCTCAAGGCGACGCTGCTGCCGAAGATCTCGAAGCGCTTCGGCGGGCGGATGAAGGCGATGGTCTCGGGCGGCGCGCCGCTCAACCCCGAGGTCGGCATCTTCTTCGAGTCGATCGGGCTGACCTTCCTGCAGGGCTATGGCCAGACCGAGGCCGCGCCGGTCATCTCGTGCAACCGCCCCAAGGCGGGGCTCAAGCACGACACGGTCGGCCCACCGCTGCCCGACGTCGAGGTCCGCATCGCCGAAGACGGCGAGATCCTCGTGCGCGGCGAGCTCGTCATGCACGGCTATTGGCGCAACGAGGAGGAAACCAGGCGCGTCCTCAAGAACGGCTGGCTGCATACCGGCGATATCGGGCTGATCGACGACAAGGGGCGGATCCAGATCACCGATCGCAAGAAGGACATCATCGTCAACGACAAGGGCGACAATGTCGCGCCGCAAAAGGTCGAGGGGATGCTGACGCTGCAGCCCGAGATCGTCCAGGCGATGATCGCCGGCGACAAGAAGCCCTATATGACCGCGGTGATCGTGCCCGATCCCGAATGGACCGCCGAATGGTGCGCGCACACCGCGACGCCGTGCCACTTCAAGGAGCTCAGCCACGACCCCGACTATAAGGCGGCGATCGGCGCGGCGGTCGAGCGGGTCAACAAGGACCTGTCGGTGATCGAGCGGGTGCGCAAGTTCATCATCGCCGACGCGCCGTTCACGATCGAGAACGAGCAGCTGACGCCGAGCCTGAAGATCCGCCGGCACGTGCTGCGGCAGGCCTATGGGGAACGGCTCGACTCGCTGTATTGAGGTCCGGATCCTCCCTCGCGCAGCGGGGGAGGTGGCATGCGCAGCATGACGGAGGGGGCCTCTCCCCAAGCCGCATAGCCCGTGGAGATGCCCCCTCCACCACTTCGTGGTCCCCCTCCCCCGCTGCGCGAGGGAGGATTCAGGTAGGCCTCAGCCGCCCGCCTTGGCGTCGGGGCCGGGCATCACCACCATCGACCAATCCTTTGACGGCTGGAGATATTTCGCCGCGAGCGCCTGAACCTCGGCGGGCGAAGTCAGCGCGACGTCGCGCGCCAGCGTATCGACCGCGTCCACCCGCGCCTGATCATAGGATCCGCCCTCGACCAGCCGCATCCAGAACATGTTGCCGCTCGATTGCCGGATCAGCTGCTGCTTGATCGGCGTCAGCGCGCGAGTCAGCTCGTCGGCGTCGACCGGCTTGGCGACCAGATCGGCGGCGATCCCGCGCGCGAGCTGGAAGAAGAAGTCGGTCTTGTCGGGCGGCACCATGCCGAGCGCGATCAGCTTGCCGCCCGCGGTGAGGCCGAGCGGCCATTGGCTGGCGACGTTGGGCGAATAGCTGACGCCCGCCTGGCTGCGCAGCTGATCGATCAGGCGATCGCGGAAGATCGCGGCGAGCACTTCGAGCTTACGGCTCTCGGTGATGCCGGCGCTGCCCGCGCCGGTCGGCCAGGCGATCACCGCCGCGGCCTGATCGGCCTTGCCGGTGTGGAGGCGCACCACGGGCTTGTCGACATGCGCGGGGAAGGTGATCGCCGGGGCGGCCGCGGTGCGCGCCGGACGCGGCTTGAGCGCGCCGAAGGTCTCGGCCACCGCCTTGATCGTCGCATCCGAATCCATGTCGCCGAACACCTCGACCTCGATCGGCCCGCTGGCGAGCAGCGGCGCCCACAGCTTGCGGAAGCTCGCCGGGGTGGTCGCCTCGATCGTGCCGCGCTCGGGGATGCCCCAACGCGGATCGCCCGAATGGAGCAGCTTCTCGAGATCGCGCCCGAGCACCGCATCGGGCGACGAGGACAGCCCGGCATAGCCCGAGAGCACCGCGGTCTTGGCGCGGGTCACCGGATTGGGGTCCCAGGCCGGCGCGGCCAGCTTGGTCGCGAACAGGCGGAGCTGATCGGGCAGATCCTCCTTGTTGGTCTGCCCGCCGAAGCGGAACGCATCGGCGTTGATGTCGAAATCGAAGCCCATCTGGCGGCGGCCGATCAGCGCGTCGAGCTCTTCCTGGCCGAGCTTGCCGATGCCGCTGGCGGTCAGCGCCATCTCGCCCGCCCAGGCGGGGCTCGGACGATCGGCGGGCAGCGCGTTGAGCCCGCCGCCGAAGCGGACATTGACATAGACCTTGCCGGTCTCGGTCGAATCCTTGCGCATCAGCAGGTTTACGCCGTTGGCGAACACCACCTTCTCGATCTCGAGCTCGGGAAGCAGCGTCGTGCGGCTGACCATCTTGCCCGGCGCGCCGAGCTTCGGCAGCTGGGCGAAGCTGATATCGCCCAGCGCCTTGCGCCGTGCGCCACTGCCGGCGACGTCGGCCTGCAGCGCCGCGGTGACCTTGGTCATCAGTTGCGGATCGGGGGTATGGGTGTTGACCAGCGCGCGCACCGCGGTGCCCTCGAAGACGCGCTTCGAGGCGGCCTGCACGGTCTCGGGCGTGAACATCTTCGCCGCCACCGCCGATTTGAAGATGTCGTACGAGGCCTCGGGCGTCGTCACCGTTTCGTTGATGTCGACCGCCTCGACCAGATCGTCGGCGAGCTTCATCCCCGATTCGACCGGGGCGGTGGCGATGCGCTGCTTCATCGACGATTCGATCTCGGCGAGCTCGCGGTCGATCTCGGCCTGGGTGGGCGCGCTGGTCTGGGCGTCGGCGATCACGCCGCGCACATCGCGCAGCGCGGTCTCCCAATCGGCGCCGACCGGCATGACGTTGACCGTGGTGACGTTCGCCGAACGCGCGACGTCGCTCAGATCGGCGCCCGCGGCGAGGAAGCTGCCGCCCGAGCGCGCGCGCGTCTCGAGCCGGCGGTTGATGATCCGCACCGCGACGAGATCGATCATCCGCTTCTGGTTGAAGATCACCGTGTCCGAGAACACCGTCCACGGCCGGACGATCGTCATCATCGCGAGCGGCGGCACCGCCGATTCGACGATGCTCGCGGCGACCGGCTGCCCTTCGACCGGTTTGCCGAAATCGGGGCTCGCCGGATTGGGGCCCTTGCCCCGCCAGCTGGCGAAATGCTTCTGCACCATCGCCTCGAGCACGGTCGGATCCATGTCGCCGATGACGATCACCACCGCGCGCTCGGGGCGGTACCAGCGATCGTGGAACGCCTGCACCGTCTCGGCGGTGGCCGCGGTCAGCGCCGCGGTGGTGCCGATCGGCTTGCGATTGGCGACCGGCTGGCCGGCGAACATCAGCCCGAGCATGGTATCCTGCAGGCGTTCCTGCGCGCCGGGCTGCTCGCGCGCTTCGGCGAGCACCACCGGCCGCTCGGCGGTGAGCGAGGCCTGGGTGATCGCCGGCGCGGCCATCATCCCGGCGAGGATCTTGAAGCTCTCGTCGAGCCCCGCGGCGGTCGCGGTCGGCAGATCGAGCTTGTAGACCGTCTGGGTGAAGGTGGTGCTCGCATTCGAATCCGAGCCGAAGGTCACGCCGAGGCGCTGCCAGATCCGCTTCGATTCGCCATCGGGCACGAAGGTCGATCCGCGGAACGAAAGATGCTCGAGCAGATGCGCGAAACCGCGCTCGCTTTCCTGCTCGTTGAGCGAGCCGGCATCGATCCGGACGCGCACCGAGACCTGCCCCGGCGGCACCCCGTTCTTGCGGACCGCATAGCGCACACCATTGGAAAGGCGTCCGAATTTCCATTCGTCGTCATGGACGAGATCGCTGCCCTTGTAGAGCCAGGGATCTTCGGCGGTCTGGACCGGCCGGGGTGCAGTCTGCGCCTGAACCGGCAGGACCGGAACCAGCAGGACGAGGGCGAGCGAGGCGAGGAGCGGAGGCCGCAGGGTACGAGGCATGTGTCCCCATCTAATGGTGAAGCGCCGGCCTTGCCACCTGGGACCTTTCGCCCAGGTGTACAGCCTGGCGTTCCGCGCTATCCCCGAAGCTGGCGCGCGATTGAACGCGCGCCGCCGGCGCACCATTTAGGCGCCTGAAGGAGCAAGCCTTGCCCACCGATCGCAGCCAGGCCTGGAGCCAGTTTCGCCGGATGATGCTGTGGATCGCGCTCGCCGGGGTGCTGATGGTCGCCGGCGCGATCTGGTATCTCGCGATCAACGATGCGTTGTATCTCTCCGCGATCCTCGCGACGATCGGCGGGGTGTTCCTGTCGACGCTGCTCGGCTGCGGGCTCTTCGCCGCGGCGTTCTTCAGCGACAAGAGCGGCCACGACGCCCATGTCAGCGACGCGACTCGCCACGACACGCCTTCCGACTGATTGGGCCCGCGAAACCTTTCGTTTCGCGTCGCCCGCTTGATCCGGCCCGCCCCACGCGCCACATGGCAGACATGCTGATCGAGACCGAAGCCACGCCCAATCCGGCGACGCTCAAATTCCTCCCCGGCCGCACCGTGATGGATGCCGGGACCCGCGACTTCGCCAGCCCCGAAGAGGCCGAGGCCTCGCCGCTCGCCATCGCGCTGTTCGGGCTTGGCGACGTTACGGGCGTGTTCTTCGGCCGCGACTTCATCTCGGTGACGGTGGCGCCGGGCGTCGACTGGCGCGACGTGAAGCCCGACGTGCTGGCGATCCTGCTCGATCATTTCTCGGCGAACATGCCGCTGTTCCTCGGCTCGGCCGCCGATTTCTCGGTGCCGCCGGAATCGGCCGATTTCGGCGACAACCCCGAAGATGCCGAGATCGTCGCGCAGATCCGCGAGCTGATCGACACGCGCGTCCGCCCCGCGGTCGCCAATGATGGCGGCGACATCATCTATCGCGGCTTCGATCAGGGGAAGGTCTATCTCCAGATGCAGGGCGCCTGCTCGGGCTGCCCGTCTTCGACGGCGACGCTGAAGAACGGCATCGAACAATTGCTCAAATACTACGTTCCCGAAGTCACCGAAGTCCGCGCGGTCTGATTCCGCCCATTCGCTGAAAGGATTGCACCATGGGCCAACCCCTCGACGATGCGGGGCTGGATACAATCTTCCGTACCGCGCGCTCGTATAACGGCTATACCGACCAGCCGGTCACCGAGGCCGACATCAAGCGAATCTACGATCTGCTCAAGATGGGGCCCACCTCGGCCAATTCGCAGCCGGCGCGCTTCGTGTGGCTGCTGAGCCAGGACGCCAAGGACAAGCTCGCCGATCTCGCCACCGGCGCCAACCCGCCCAAGATCCGCAAGGCACCCGCGACGGTGATCATCGCGACCGACCACGACTATCACGAGCAGCTGCCCTGGCTCTTCCCGCACACCGACGCGAAGAGCTGGTTCCCCGACCTCGAGGCGCGCAAGGTCCATGCGATGCGCAACGGCTCGCTGCAGGGCGCCTATCTGCTGATCGCCGCGCGCGCGCTGGGCTTCGATACCGGTCCCATGTCGGGAATCCGCCACGCGGATGTTGACGCGGCCTTTTTTGCGGACCAGCCGAGTGTGAAGAGCAACTTCATCGCAACCATCGGCCATGGCGACCCCTCCACCATCTTCGCGCGCAGCCCGCGCCCCGAGTTCGACCAGTTCAACCGCATCGTCTGACGCGTTGCTGACGCTCGTCATCGAGACCGCGACCGCCGCCTGCTCGGTGGCGCTGCTGCACGGCGACGAAGTGGTGGCCCGCGCGCACGAGGTCGTCGGCCGCGGCCATGCCGAGCGGTTGCTGCCGATGATCGCGGCGCTGCCCGATCAGGGGCGGGCACCGCGCATCCTCGTCGATGTCGGCCCGGGCAGCTTCACCGGCGTGCGGGTCGGGCTCGCCGCGGCGCTGGGCCTCGCGATCGGCTGGCAGGCCGAAGTCGCGGGCTATTCGTCGCTCGCGCTGCTCGCCGCGACCGGTTTCGCCGCGGCGCCGGGAAGCGACGCGCTTGCCGTGGTGCTCGAAGGCGGGCACGGTGAGGTCTTCATGCAGTCGTTCACGGCATTGCCACTCGCGCCCGAAGCACCGCTCCAGTCGCTCGTTCCCGGCGCGGCGCTGGCGGCGCTCGGCGGGCGGGCGATGATCGGCAACGGCGTGCGGCATCTCGCCGCCCTCGACCCGACGCTGTCGTTCACCGAGACGCTTCCCCGCGCCGAGGATGCACGGCTGCTGCCGGCCGGGCTCGCGCGCCTGCCGGCTCGCCCGATCTACGGCCGCGCCCCCGACGCCAGGACGCTCGCCGAGCGGGGGCTCGCATGAGCGGGGCGCTCAACCTCACCGAATTGCGCGAAGGCGGCACGCAGGACCTCGGCGAGGTCAACCGGATCATGCAGGATTCGTTCGATCCGCGCTTCGGCGAGGCGTGGACCAGCGCGCAGTGCCTCGGGATGCTCGCACTTCCCGGCGTGTGGCTGGTGGTCGCCAGCCTCGACGGCGAGGATGCCGGATTCGCGCTCGCCCGCGCGATCGGTGACGAGGCCGAGCTGCTGCTGCTCGCGACGCGCCCCGACGCGCGGCGGCGCGGAATCGCCGGCGCGTTGCTCCGCGCGATAGTCGCCGAGGCACGGGCGCGCGGCGTCGTGCAGCTCCATCTCGAGGTCCGCGCGGGAAACGATGCCGTACGGCTATACCGTCGCGAAGGTTTCGAGAAGGTCGGCGAGCGCCGAAACTATTACAGAGGCAAGATGGGCCAAGCGTTCGACGCGCATACCTATGCCCGCAAGCTTGGCTGATTTTTTCCATAACTCAGGGTTAACGACTTGCCTTTGGTGGCTAAAGGTCCGATAGGGTCCGCGCAGGCGACACCTATAGTCGCCATTTAGTCGGGTCGAAGGGATTATGATGGACAATTCAGCTGACATTCAGGAAACACTCGTGACGCTCACTGCGGATATTGTTGCCGCGCATGTGAGCAACAATAGTGTTGCAGTTTCCGATCTTCCGGTGCTTATCCAGAATGTACACGGCGCGCTGAGCGGTCTCGGCCGCGCCGCCGCCGAGCCGGAAGTGAAGCAGGAGCCGGCTGTTTCGATCCGCTCTTCGGTGAAGCCTGACTATATCGTCTGCCTCGAGGACGGAAAGAAGCTCAAGATGCTTAAGCGTCACTTGATGACGCATTATCAGATGACGCCGGAACAGTATCGCGCGAAGTGGAATCTTCCCGCTGACTATCCGATGGTCGCTCCCAACTATGCCGAGCAGCGCCGCACGCTCGCCAAGAAGATCGGTCTCGGCACCAAGCGCCGCAAGCGCTGATCCTCGCCTCCGCCTCGCGGAGGACGGAATCGACGCCGGCCCGGGCACCCGCCCCGGCCGGCGTTTTGCTGCCCCCTTTCCCCTCGCGCGCAATGCCGTTACATCGACGCCATGCCGCGGAAAATCGACCTCGAAGCCCTGTGCCACGAAAAGGGCCTGCGCATCACCGAACAGCGCAAGGTGATCGCGCGCGTGCTCTCCGACGCCGAAGATCATCCCGATGTCGAGAAGGTCTATGAGCGCGCCTCGGCGATCGATCCGGGCATCTCGATCGCCACGGTCTATCGCACCGTGCGGCTGTTCGAGGAGGCGGGCATTCTCGACCGCCATGATTTCGGCGACGGCCGCGCGCGCTACGAACCTTCGCCCGAGGCGCACCATGATCATCTGATCAACGTCGAGACCGGCGAAGTGATCGAGTTCGTCGATCCCGAGCTCGAGCTGCTCCAGAAGCAGATCGCCGAGCGGCTGGGCTTTCGCCTCGTCGACCATCGCATGGAACTCTACGGCGTCACGCTCGACAGGAAGAACTGAGGCGTGGACCCGCGGCGCGCCGATGCCGCGGAAGGCATTCCCACCCGGCTGCGCCTGATCGAACAGGCACGGATGTGGGGCCGTGTCGCGCTGCTGCTGCTCGCAGTGCTCGTCCATGTGCCGATCTACTATCTCTGGCGGCTGCTGCGGCTGCCCAACCCGTGGCCGCGCTGGTTCCTCGGCAATGCCGCGCGCATCGCCGGGGCGCGCGTCGTCAAGATCGGCACGCCGCTGCGCCGCGACGTCTTCTACGTCTCGAACCATCTCAGCTGGATCGACATCCTCGCGCTGGGCGGCGCAAGCGGCACCGCCTTCGTCGCCAAGGCCGAGATCGCCACCGCGCCGGTGGTCGGCTGGCTCGCGGGGATGAACCGCACGGTCTACGTCAAGCGCGAGCACCGGCTGGGCGTCGCCGACCAGATCAACCAGCTGCGCGACGCGCTCGCCGACAATTGGGCGATCACGATCTTCCCCGAAGGCACCACCACCGACGGCAAGTCGTTGCTGCCGTTCAAGACCCCGATGCTGCGCGTGCTCGAGCCACCGCCGCCGGGCGTGCTGGTCCAGCCGGTGCTGCTCGATTATGGCGATGTCGGCGAGGAGATCGGCTGGATCGGGCAGGAGCGCGGGCTCAACAATGCGCGGCGCATCCTCGCGCGCAAGGGCAGCTTCGCGCTCAGGGTCCATTTCCTCGAGCCCTTCGATCCGCGCGACTTCCCCGGCCGCAAGGCGATCGCCGCCGAAAGCCGCCGCCGGATCGAGGACGCGCTGGTCGCGACGCTCGGCCACCCGCTGCGGCCGTTCCGCTACGCCGAGGAGGCGATCGGGTATCGGCCCGCTCCTCCCCGGAACGGGGAGGGGAACCAGCCGGAGGCTGGTGGAGGGGGATAGCCGCGAGCGACGCCCCCCTTGGAGAGCCCCCTCCACCGCGCTTTGCGCGGTCCCCCTCCCCTTTCAGGGGAGGAACAAGCGGGCTATAGCCCCGCCCAAATGAAACCGACTCCCAAGACCTTCCACGTCAAGTCGTTCGGCTGCCAGATGAACGTCTATGACGGCGAGCGCATGGGCGAGCTGATGGCCGCGCAGGGCATGACCGCCACCGACGACGCCAACGCCGCCGATCTCGTCGTGCTCAACACCTGCCACATCCGCGAAAAGGCCACCGAGAAAGTCTATTCGGACATCGGCCGCCTCAGAAAGCACGGCAAGGATCCGATGATCGCAGTCGCTGGCTGCGTCGCGCAGGCCGAAGGCGCCGAGATCGTCGCGCGCGCCAAGGTCGATGTCGTGGTCGGCCCGCAGGCCTATCACAACCTTCCCGAGCTGGTGGCGCAGGCGGCCAGCGGCAACGCCGCGCTCGATACCGACATGCCGGCGACCGCCAAGTTCGGCGCGCTCCCCGCACGCCGCAAGGTCGGCCCCTCGGCGTTCCTCACCGTGCAGGAAGGCTGCGACAAATTCTGCACCTATTGCGTCGTGCCCTATACCCGCGGCGCCGAGATCAGCCGTCCGTTCGACACGATCATCGACGAGGCGAAGGCGCTGGTCGACGCCGGCGCACGCGAGATCACCCTGCTCGGCCAGAACGTCAATGCGTGGGACGATGCGGCGGGCAACGGACTGCACGGGTTGATCCACGCGCTCGACCGGATCGAGGGGCTGCACCGCATCCGCTACACCACCAGCCACCCCAACGACATGCGTGAAGGGCTGATCCGCGCGCATGCCGAGATCGGGAAGCTGATGCCCTTCCTCCATCTGCCGGTGCAGGCGGGGAGCGACCGGGTGCTCAAGGCGATGAACCGCAGCCACACGCGCGATTCCTATCTGCGCATCCTCGACCGCGTCCGCGCCGTGCGGCCGGACATCGCGCTGTCGGGCGATTTCATCGTCGGCTTCCCGCACGAGAGCGACGCCGAATTCGAGGAGACGCTGAGCCTCGTCGACGCGGTCGGCTATGCCCAGTGCTTCAGCTTCAAATACAGCCCGCGCCCGGGCACCCCGGCGGCGGAGATGACCGACGGGTTCGTTCCCGCCGAAGTGATGGACGAACGGCTCCAGCGGCTGCAGGCGCATCTCAACCGCGATCAGGCGGCGTTCAATGCCGCCACGCTGGGCAAGCGCTGCACCGTGCTGATCGAGCGCAAGGGCAAGCTGCCCGGCCAGATGCTCGGCAAATCGCCCTGGCTGCAATCGGTCCACCTGACGACCGACGCGCAGATCGGCGATCTCGTCGAGGTCGACATCGTCCGGGCGGATCCCAATTCGCTTGCCGGAATGGAGCGGATGCGCGTCGCGGCGTGATGCGAACGCTCACCTTCGATTGCGGAGGAATCGAGAGCGAGGATGCTTTCTGGGACGCCTTGCACGGCGGCCCCGGCTGGCCGGATGGAGTGAAGCGGATCTTCGCAAATGCCGAGAGCCTCCGACATCCGATCGATGGCGCGTTCTCTCACCATCTGCAGGAAATCGCGCGGGATCAAAATCTGGTACCGATCGAGTTTTGCTGATCGATCAACACCGTTGCCGCCAGAACACGCTGCCGCCATTTTAACAGCCAGTGGGTTTTCCGCCTGTCCTCTGCTGCGCAAACCTGCCAATCTCGCCCTTGTACATGCGCCACGGAACCACTCGCTTCGCTTCCGGTTTTCGCCTTTTCGGGCCGCGCGCATTCTTCGCTTCATCGCGCTGTCATCCGGCGCGGCCAAGCACACGCATCCACTCGCCTGAAAGGACCGCATGAGCCGCAAGCCCGTCCCCGCCCAGTCCGGTGAACGCTCACGGGTGGAGGTCACGTTCGACAAGCCGCAGCTCCTGCCGCAGCTCTTCGGCGAATATGATTCGAACATCCTCGCGCTCGAGGAACGGCTGGGCGTCTATATCCATGCCCGCGGCCAGCGCGTGGTGATCGAAGGCTCGGCCGAGTCGGTCGCGCATGCCCGCGAAGTGCTTCAGGAGCTTCACAGCCGCGTGATCCGCGGCGAGGACATCGATACCGGGCTGATCGACGCAGTGATCGCGATGTCGAGCGAACCGACGCTCTCCGGCATCGTCCGGGCCGAGCCCGCCGAGAGCGGTGCCGGCGCCCCGCCGATCATGATCCGCACCCGCAAGAAGACGATCGTGCCGCGTTCGGTCGCGCAGACGCATTACATGCGCGCGCTGATGTCGAACGACATGATCTTCGCATTGGGGCCGGCGGGCACCGGCAAGACCTATCTCGCGGTGGCGCAGGCGGTGGCGCAGCTGATCACCGGCAGTGTCCAGCGGCTGATCCTGTCGCGCCCCGCGGTCGAGGCGGGCGAGCGGCTCGGCTTCCTGCCCGGCGACATGAAGGAGAAGGTCGATCCCTATCTCCGCCCGATCTACGACGCGCTCTATGACTGCCTCCCCGCCGAGCAGGTCGAACGGCGGATCGCCAGTGGCGAGATCGAGATCGCGCCGATCGCCTTCATGCGCGGCCGCACGCTCGCCGACGCCTTCGTGATCCTCGACGAGGCGCAGAACACCACGCCCGCGCAGATGAAGATGTTCCTGACGCGCTTCGGCGCGAACAGCCGGATGGTGATCTGCGGCGACCCCAAGCAGGTCGACCTTCCGGGCGGCCCGGCGGCATCGGGCCTCAACGACGCGATCGGCCGGCTCGAGGGCGTCGAAGGCATCGAATTCTCGTGGTTCAGCGCCGCCGACGTGGTGCGCCATCCGATCGTCGGCCGCATCGTCCAGGCCTATGAGGGGCCCAATGCGTAATTTCCACTCGATCCTCCCCGGCACGGGGAGGGGGACCGCCAGCGAAGCTGGTGGTGGAGGGGGCTCTCCTCCAGCGATCCGCTTATGGCGCGCCCCCTCCACCAGCCTGCGGCTGGTCCCCCTCCCCGTTCCGGGGAGGAACGCACATGCTTGACGTCGCCGCGCTGCGCGAGGACCCATGGCCCGCGGGCGATTGGGAAGCGCTCGCCGCCCGCGCCGCCGAGGCGGCGATCGCGGAGACGCCGTTCGGCGAATGGCGCGAATGGCCGACCGTGATCGAGATCGCGGTGCGCCTCGCCAGCGACGCGGAAGTGCAGACGCTCAACCGCGACTATCGCCACAAGGACAAGCCGACCAACGTGCTGTCCTTCCCGATGGTCCAGCCCGACCTGCTCGAGAGCGTGACGCAGAACAGCGACGACGGCGAGGTCATCCTAGGCGACATCATTCTCGCGCATGGCGTCTGCGCCGCCGAGGCGGAGGAACGCGGGATCAGCGTGGCGGATCATGCCACTCACCTGATTGTCCATGGCGTGCTCCATCTGCTAGGCTATGACCATATGGGCGACGCCGAAGCCGAGGCGATGGAAGAGATGGAGCGCGCCGCGCTCGCCAGTCTCGGCCTGCATGACCCCTATCCCGTTCGCGAGGACTGAATACACACCATGCCCGAGGGCCCCAGTAGTAGCGGTCAGCACACCGCAACCCACGAGACCCCCAGCGAATCCGGCGGCATATGGCGGGGCATCCGCACGCTCCTGTTCGGCGACGAGCAGGAAGAGACGCTGCGCGACCGCATCGAGGAAGCGATCGACGAGCATGAGGAGGAAGGCGGCAAGGCGCCCGCCGGCGACCTCGCGCCAATCGAGCGCCAGATGCTCAAGAACCTGCTCCATTTCGGCGAGCGCGATGCCGGCGATGTCGGCGTGCCGCGTGCCGACATCATCGCCGTCGAGGAATCGACCAGCTTCGCCGATCTCGTCCAGCTGTTTGCCGAGGCCGGGCACAGCCGGCTGCCGGTGTATCGCGACGAGCTCGATACGATCATCGGCATGGTCCATATCAAGGACGTGTTCGCGATCCTCGCGACCGGCGCGCCGCAGCCCGCGAGCATCGCCGGGCTGATCCGCCAGCCGCTCTATGTGCCGCAGGCGATGGGCGCGCTCGACCTGCTCGCCCAGATGCGCTCGAGCCGCACCCATCTCGCGGTGGTGCTCGACGAATATTCGGGCACCGAGGGGCTGATCACGATCGAGGATCTGATCGAGGAGATCGTCGGCGAGATCGAGGACGAGCATGACGAGGCGCCGACCGCGCTGCTCGTGCCGATCGACGGCGGCGGCTGGGATGCCGATGCCCGCGCCGAGCTCGAGGACGTCGCCGAGACGATCGACGAGCGGCTCGGCGAGGTCGAGGAGGATGTCGACACGCTGGGCGGCCTCGCCTTCGTGCTCGCCGGGCACGTCCCCGCCGCCGGCGAGTGCCTCGCCCATCCGAGCGGCTGGACGCTCGAGGTGACCGCGGCGGACTCGCGCAAGGTCACGCGCCTCCGCCTGCACCCGCCGAAGAAGCTCGCCGAGTCCGAGGAATAACCATGCTCAAGCGCATTCTCATCGTCCTGCTCGTCCTCGTGCTGCTGGTCGCGGGCGGCTGGTATTGGGCGAGCCGGCCGGACAAGGCTCGGCTGAGCGAGCAGGCGGTCACCGGCCGCTCGCCGCAGCTGAGCGAGACGCGGAGCCAGTCCGTCCCCACCGTTGGCATCGCCAAGCCGGTGGGCTGGAACGGCGGCAAGCCGACCGCCGCCGCGGGGCTTCAGGTCGCCGCCTTTGCCGACCGGCTCGAGCATCCGCGCTGGCTCTATCGCCTGCCCAATGGCGACGTGCTCGTCGCCGAGACCAATTCGCCCCCGCGCGAAGGCGGCGGTGTGACCGGCTGGGTGATGAACAAGCTGCTCGGCCAGGCCGGCGCCGCGGTCCCCTCGCCCAACCGGATCACGCTGCTGCGCGACAGCAATGGCGACGGCGTCGCCGACCAGCGCTCGGCGCTGCTCACCGGGCTCAATTCGCCGACCGGCATGGCGCTGGTCGGGCCGTGGCTCTACGTCGCCAATACCGACGCGCTGGTGCGCTTCCCCTTCACCCCCGGCCAGACGAGGATCACCGCCAAGCCCGAGAAGATCGTCGACCTGCCCGGCGGCGGCAATCACTGGGCGCGCAACGTGATCGCCGCGGCCGACGGCAAGAGCGTGTTCGTCAGCGTCGGCTCGTCGTCGAACATCGCCGAGAACGGGCTCGAGGCCGAGGGCCCGACCTATACCGCCGCGGGCGTCGCCGAGATGGCGCGCGCCTCGACCAAGCCCGGCCGCGCGATGATCCTGCAGGTCTTTCCGGACACGAAGACGCTGCGCGTCTATGCCTGGGGCCTGCGCAACCCCAACGGCATGGCGTTCGAGCCGAAGAGCGGCGCGCTGTGGACCGTGGTCAACGAGCGCGACA
Source organism: Sphingomonas naasensis (assembly GCF_004792695.1). Classification (GTDB taxonomy): domain Bacteria; phylum Pseudomonadota; class Alphaproteobacteria; order Sphingomonadales; family Sphingomonadaceae; genus Sphingomonas; species Sphingomonas naasensis. The sequence continues at coordinate 71,186 of NZ_SRXU01000011.1, forward strand.
TGCTCGGATCGGACATGCCGCCCGACTATCTGACCCAGGTCGATTTCGGCGCCTTCTATGGCTGGCCGTGGATCTATTGGGGCGGCTATGTCGACCGGCGCGTCACCCCCGAACGCCCCGATCTGCGCGAATATACGCGGCGTCCCGATTTCGCGCTGGGCGCGCACACCGCGCCGCTGGGGCTCGCCTTCGCCAGCGACGCGAAGCTCGGCGGCAATTGGGCGAATGGCGCGTTCATCGGGCTGCACGGCTCGTGGAACCGCGAGCCCAAATCGGGCTACAAGGTGGTCTTCGTGCCCTTCGCCGACAACGGCTTCCCGGTGCGCGAGGCGAAGCCGGTCGATCTGCTCACCGGCTTCCTCGCGCCTGACGGCAAGACCGTCCATGGCCGCCCGGTGGGAGTGATCACCGATGCGGGCGGCGCGCTGCTCGTCGCGGACGATGTCGGCAACATGATCTGGCGGGTGAGCGCGAAGCCCTAAGCCGTCCCGGCGAAAGCCGGGGCGATCACCTGAGCAGCTTGCCGCCCTTCTCGACCAGCTTCTCGCGCACTTTGGCCGCGAACAGCGCGAGCATCGGCGGCAAATGGACCTCGGCGCGCACGCGGTTGTCGAAGATGTCGAGCCGGCTGGCGACGGTCTGGCCCATCGCGGTCACGCTGAAATAGAGCGTGTCGCCTTCCCAGCGCTGCTCGACCTGCCCGCCGCCGGGAACGACCTCGGCGAGCTTGCCGATCCCGCCCGCGATCCGCACGCGAGCCGCATCCCGTCCCAGCCGGTGCGGGATCTCGACGATGACCGGATCAGCCATTAGCGGGCAAACAACAAGGCATCATCGGCAAACGCCTTGAACTCGAGCGCGTTGCCACTCGGATCGCGAAAGAACATCGTCGCCTGCTCGCCGACCTGCCCCTTGAAGCGGACATGCGGCGCGATCCCGAACGGGATGCCCGCCGCCTCGACGCGCGTCGCCAGCGTCTGCCAGTCGACCATGGTCAGCACCACGCCGAAATGGGGGACGGGCACATCGTGGCCGTCGACTTGGTTGGCCACTGCGACGGACTTCGCGCCCGGATCGAGATGCGCGACGATCTGGTGGCCGAACAGATCGAAGTCGATCCAGTGGTCGGACGAGCGCCCTTCGGGACAGCCGAGCACATCGCCGTAGAAGTTGCGCGCGGCTTCGAGGTCATGGACCGGGAAAGCAAGGTGGAAGGGACGCAGGGCCATGGGTGCATCCCTTAGCGCGCCGACCATTCACCGTCACCCCGGCCCTGTGCCGGGGTCCACCGTGCGGCAAAGGAAAGGCAAGAGCCTCGTGTCCTTCCGGCGGGGCACCGTGGACCCCGGCACAAGGCCGGGGTGACGATATGGCAATCGCCTCTCCCGCTTCCCAGAAGGAACGGCTAAGCACGCCTGCAATGCTCTCCCGTCCACTGCTCACCGCCCTGATCGCCGGCCTGATCTCCGCCACCGGTTTCGCGCCGCTGAACCTGTGGCCGATCGCGCTGCTCGCCTTCGCGGTGCTGCTCTGGCTGAGCTGGTCCGCGCCGACGCTGAAGAGCGTGCTGCTGCGCGGCTGGGTGTTCGGCGTCGGGCATTTCACCGTCGGCAACAACTGGATCCAGCACGCCTTCGACTATCAGGACAAGATGCCGCCGGCGCTCGGCTATTTCGCCGTGGTGCTGCTCGCGCTCTATCTCGCGGTCTATCCGGCGGTGGCGATGGGGCTGGCATGGCGCTTCGCCCGCGCGATGCCGCGGCGCGATCGCGCCAACGGGCCCGATTCCGGCTTCGTGCTTGCCGCCGCCGCATCGTGGATCGTCACCGAATATCTGCGCGGGGTCCTGTTCACCGGCTATCCGTGGAACCCGCTCGGGGTGATCTGGCTGCCTACGCCGATCGCCCAGCTCGCCGCGTGGATCGGCACCTATGCGCTGTCGGGAGTCACCTTGCTCGTCGCCGGGCTGCTCTTTCTTGCCGCGCGCCGCCAATATCGCCCGCTGCTGATCGGCGCGCCTTTGCTGATCGTGCTGGCGTTGCTCCGCGCCGACCTGCTCGCCACCCCCGTCGACCCGAACCCGCTCGCGCCGCGGGTCCGCGTGGTGCAGCCCAATATCGGGCAGGAAGGTGTCGGCGATGCCGATTATCCCGAGCGCGTGCTGGTCAAATTGCTCGAATGGAGCGGGCGTCCGGGCGAAGCGCCGCGACTGCTCGTGTGGCCCGAGGGCATGGTCAATTATTATGTCGAGGACGACTATGCCGATCCGCGCTTCTATGGCCGCGCCGATCCGCGCTGGGTGCGCACGCGCATCGCCGCGGCGCTCGGCCCGAAGGACATCGCGCTGATCGGCGGGACCGCGCTCTTCTTCGGCCCCGACGCCCGGGTCAACGGCGCCGGCAATTCGGTCTGGTCGGTCGATTCACGCGCCGCGCTCGGCCAGCGCTACGACAAGGCGCATCTCGTCCCCTATGGCGAATATCTGCCGATGCGCAGTCTGCTCGCCCCGCTCGGGCTCGCCCGGCTGGTGATGGGGGACGTCGATTTCGTCGCCGGGCCGGGACCCCGCGCGATCGCGCTTCCCGGCTTCGGCAAGGCCGGCATCCAGATCTGCTACGAGATCATCTTTTCCGGGCAGGTCGTCGATCGCCGCAACCGGCCCGATTTCCTGTTCAACCCGTCGAACGACGCGTGGTTCGGCCGCTGGGGCCCGCCGCAGCATCTCGCCCAGGCGCGGCTGCGCGCGATCGAGGAAGGGCTGCCGATCCTGCGCTCGACCCCCAACGGCATCTCCGCGGTGATCGACGCGCACGGCCGGCTGCTCGAATCGATCCCGCATCATCAGGAAGGCGCGATCGAGCTCGAGCTGCCGCGGCCGCTCGCGCCGACGCCGTTCGCGCGGCTGGGCAACTGGCTCGCCTTCCTCACCGCCGGGGCCCTGTATTTGTTCGCGATTGCGTTGCGGCGCCGCACCCGCTAGGGGCAAGATATAAGGAAAGCTTTATATGGGCATGGCAACGGCCCGGCTTCCTTCCCACGATTGAGGAAAACCATGCGTTCCAGCTATCTCTTCACGTCCGAATCGGTTTCGGAAGGCCATCCCGACAAGGTCGCCGACCAGATCTCCGACGCCATTGTCGATCTGTTCCTGTCCAAGGACCCGGAAGCACGCATCGCGTGCGAGACGCTCACCACCACCCAGCTCGTGGTCCTCGCCGGCGAGATCCGCGGCAAGGGGATCATGGACACCGAGGGCAACTGGGCCCCGGGCGTGCGCGAAGAGGTCGAGAAGACCGTGCGCGATACCGTCAAGCGCATCGGCTATGAGCAGGAGGGCTTCCACTGGGAGACGCTGCGCTTCGAGAACAACCTGCATCCGCAGTCGGCGCACATCGCCCAGGGCGTCGACGCCTCGGGCAACAAGGACGAAGGCGCGGGCGATCAGGGCATCATGTTCGGCTATGCCGCCGACGACACGCCCGATCTGATGCCGGCGACGCTCTATTACAGCCACAAGATCCTCGAGCAGATGGCGGCCGACCGCCATTCGGGCACCGCGCCGTTCCTCGAGCCCGACGCCAAGAGCCAGGTCACGCTGCGCTACGAGGGCAGCAAGCCCGTCGCCGCCACCGCGATCGTCGTCTCGACCCAGCACGGCAAGGGCTATGACGAGGGCGACAAGGAAGCCGAGCTCCACGCCTATGTGAAGAAGGTCGTCGCCGACATTCTTCCGGCCGAGCTGCTTTCGGACGAGACCGTCTATCACATCAACCCGACCGGCAGCTTCGAGATCGGCGGCCCTGACGGCGACGCCGGCCTCACCGGCCGCAAGATCATCGTCGACACCTATGGCGGTGCCTCGCCGCACGGCGGCGGCGCCTTCTCGGGCAAGGATCCGACCAAGGTCGATCGCTCGGCGGCGTACATCACCCGCTACCTCGCCAAGAACATCGTCGCCGCCGGGCTCGCCCAGCGCGTGACGATCCAGCTCGCCTACGCCATCGGCGTGTCGAAGCCGCTGTCGCTCTATGTCGACACCCACGGCACCGGCACCGTCGGCGACGACAGGATCGAGGCGGCGATCCAGGGCATCGAGAAGCTGGGCGGCCTCACCCCGCGCGGCATCCGCACGCACCTGCAGCTCAACAAGCCGATCTACCAGAAGACGGCGGCGTACGGCCATTTCGGCCGCAAGGCCGAGGGCGACTTCTTCCCGTGGGAGAAGACCGATCTCGTCGACGACCTCAAGGCCGCGCTGGCCTGAGCTGATCCGTAAGCTTGACGAAGGGCCGGGGAGCATTCCCCGGCCCTTTTCGTTGTCATGGCACTCCGCAGATTTGCGGAGCTCGCGTTAACCCCCGGGTAACCGCATTTGTTCACTACACAGGGTGCAAAGGAGCGGAAACGTTGGAGTCGCAATCAGTGACATCGGAAGTCGAGCGCAAGCCCGTGTCCGACTCGGGCGGCCTCACCGTTGCGTTTCAGCCGATCGCCGACATCGCGGCGAGCCGCGTCTATGCCTATGAGGCGATCATCCGCGGTCGGGGCGGCGAGACCGCCGGTCAGATCTTCGATTCGCTGCCGCCCGAAACCAGGGCCACGTTCGACCAGCGCTGCGCCGCCGGCGCGATCCGCTGGGCGATGGCGGCCGGGCTCGGCACCAGCGGCGCACGGCTGCTGATCCCGGTCCAGGCGCAATCGATCGGCGCCCCCGCCGAGCATCTCGAGCCGATCCTGCGCGTGTCGCGCCATGCCGGGCTGATCGCCGAGCGGCTGATCTTCGGCCTCGAAGGCTATCGCGATCTGCCGGGCAACAAGCTCGCCGAGATCATCGACGTGCATCGCAAGGCGGGTCCGCTGACGGCGTTTATCGGCCTTGGGCCCAACCATGCCGGGCTCGCCTTGTGCGGCCGCTATCTCCCCGATCTGGTCAAGCTCGAATCGGAGCTGGTCAGCGCGATCGCGAGCAGCTGGTCGCGCCGCCTCGTCCTCGAGGATCTCACCCCGCGCATCCGCCAACTCGGCCTCAAGGTGATCGCCACCGGGGTCGACAGCGAGCCGGTGCTCCAGCGGCTGCGCAGCTTCGGCATCACGCTGGTGCAGGGCGAGGAGATCGCCAGCCCCGCCGAGCGCACGCTGCCGACGCCGGCGCTTCGCCGCGACGCTGCCTGAAAGCTGACTCGCGCAGGCGCCGGGCCGCCGCGTTCACCAAGGCTTCCGACAACGCCCCGATCATGGCGCCGGCGAGCACGTCGCTGGCGAAATGCTTGCCGCGCGGCAGCTGGATGAGCCCGACCGTCGCCATCGCCAGGCCGGTGGCGGGCAGCGCGGCGGGATATTCGCGCGTCACTGCCCTGCCCACCGCGACGGCTCCCGCGGTGTGACCCGACGGGAAGCTGTTCCACGGCCCCTCGTCCTTGCTGCCCTTGCCGTCGGCACGGAGCGCATAGCGGCCGTCGCGGAGCATCTTGCGCGGCCGGGTGCGATCGACATGGTGCTTGATCACGGCCTTGGCCGCGGTCGCGACGAGCGCGCTCGCCAGCATCCGCAGCCCCGCGCGCAGCAGACGCGGCCGCCGCAGCGCCGCGCCCGAGCCGATCGTGGCGAGGCAGATGCCGATCAGCGGCGGCTGGTCGGCCAGCTCGCTGGCGATTCCCAGCACGCGCACCGCCGGATTCGCGCGGTGCCAAACCAGCGCTTTCGATAGCGCCGCGTCGATTCGCTCGGCCTTGCTCGCGCGTGCAGCGGCCCTCGGAGCCTTCAGCTTCGTTTTTGCCATAGCGTAACAACCCGCGAAACGCCGTGGGGTTCGCCGCGCGACTCCGCGGGTCGCCGGCGGGGTACCCCGGAGAATCCCTATCGGTGCGAACCCAATGCGGCGACACACGGAATGGGCGGCCTAAACATTAACCAATATTTCAGCGGCAACAGAGGAGCTTGCATGACCGCTACGCCGACCGCCACGATTTCAGCCGTCACGCTCAACCGCGCCGATGCGCGCCTCGATCTCCAGATCGCCTTCCACCCGATGATCGCCAAGGGCGCCGATCGCGCCTTCGCGTGGCAGGCCGTCGCCACCGCCGCCAGCGGCCGCAGCTTCGCCGCGCTTTCGGCCTCGCTGCTCCCCGAACAGCGCCCCAGCCTCGAGGCGCGCCGCATCACGCTCGCGCTCGAAGCCGCGGTCGCGATGGAGCTGCACCGCGGCGACGCGCTGATCGCCATCCCGCTCGGCGCCGCCGCCGGGCTCGCCGAGCCGCTGCTCTCGCATCTCTTCCGCGCCGCGCTGGCCAATGGCGTGCCCACCGACCGGCTGGTGATCGAGATCAACGCCGACGAGCGCGGCGATCTCGACGCCGCCGCGGCGCTCGCCCAGGCCTGCACCCGACGGGGCCTCTCGGTGGCGCTCGACGGCTTCGCCGCCGGCCCGGTCGCGCTCAAGCTGCTCGCGCGCTTCACCCCGCGCTTCGTCAAGCTCGATCCGTCGCTGGTCCGCAGCATCGACGCCAGCGCCTCGCGCCGGCTGATCGCCGAGGGCGTGATGCGCCTCGCGCGCAACATGGGGGTCACCGTGATCGCCCGCGGCGTCGAGCGGCGCGGCGAGCATGACGTCCTCCACGCAATGGGCGTGCGCCACTACCAGATCGAGGCGCCCGCGCTGCCGCAGCCCGATCTCCCCCGCCGCGAGGCGCGCAATCCGATCAGCGCGCCGACGCATCGCCGTCTCGCGCATCACCACCGCGCCGCCTTCCCGCTCCGCGCCGCGCGCCCCGCCGAAGCCGCGCTCACCGCCCAGGTTGCGTAACCGCGCTGCGGCGCTAACAGGCGCGCATGCCTGATCCGATTTCCATTCGCCGCCTCTACGGCCGCGCCAAAGGTCACAAGTTGCGCCAGGGTCAGGCGGCCCTGGTCGAGGAGATGCTGCCGCAGCTCAGCGTGCCCGAGACCGGTCCGCTCGATGCGCAAACCCTGTTCGGCGACGCCGAAGGCTCCGGGCGCCCGCTCGAATTCGAGATCGGCTTCGGCGGCGGCGAGCATCTCGCCGGCCAGGCCGCGATGCGCCCGGACCACGGCTTTATCGGTTGCGAGCCGTTCCTCAACGGCGTGGTCGGCGCGCTCAACCATATCCGCGACGACAAGCTCGCCAATGTCCGGCTGCACATGGGCGACGCGCTCGACGTGCTCGAGCGGCTTCCCGACGCCAGCCTCGACCGGCTCTATCTGCTCCATCCCGATCCCTGGCCCAAGGCGCGCCACGCCAAGCGCCGGATGGTCAATAACGGCCCGCTCGACATGATCGCCGCCAAGCTCAAGCCCGGCGCCGAATTTCGCCTCGGCACCGACGACCCGACCTATTGCCGCTGGTCGATGATGGTGATGAACCAGCGCCGCGACTTCGTCTGGCAGGCGAAGAGCGCCGCCGACTTCCTCACCCGCCCCACCGACTGGCCCGAGACCCGCTACGAGCGCAAGGCGCGCCGGCAGGGGCACGAGGTCTGGTACTTCCGTTACCGCCGGATTTAGATCAATGGCTTATCACAGTTAATCGCCTTATTTCAGTGTCTTAATCCGAAACCCGCCGCCGCCTGCCGCCGCCGGTTTCCGCTTCGGTGATTGCTGGGTGATTACTTTTCTGGTACATGAGGTTTGTCATGGCCACCGGAAAAATCACCAAGCGGACCCTCGACGCCCTCCAGGCAGGCGCCGTTACCGGCTTCCTTTGGGATGACGAACTGAAGGGGTTTGGACTCAAGATCACCGCGGGCGGCTCTGCGTCTTATGTCGTCCAGTATCGCATGGGTGGCCGCGAGGCGAAGACGCGTCGCTACACCATCGGCGGTCATGGTTCGCCATGGACGCCCTTCACCGCTCGCGAGGAGGCGACGAGACTCCTCCGCCTAGTCGCCCAAGGGATCGACCCCGTCGAATCGGACAAGCAACGACGGCGCGAGGCTGTCGACCTCGCCTTTTCCAACTACGCCGACCGCTTTGCGGCCGACTGCAAAGGGAAAGGGTGGTCGACGCTCGTAACGCGATCACTTCACCTACACGTCAAGCCGGTCTTGCGGGATAAGGCGCTTCCTACAATCACGCGCATTGATGTGGTGGCCGTGTTCGATCGCATGCCGGCGGACCAGGCCGCCAATCGTCGCAACGTCTTCGCCGTGCTGAGGCGCCTATTTCGATGGGCAGTGAGCCGCGGCGACATTGACAGAAGCCCGATGGAAGGCATGGAAACGCCGAAAGCCGTTAAACCTCGCGAGCGCTGGCTGAGTGACAGCGAGTTGGCGAGAGTTTGGGTTCAGGCTTCAGAGTGCCATCGTTGCTTTGGCCACATCGTTCGGCTCCTCATCGCTACTGGCCAGCGGCGAGAAGAGATCGGTGGTCTTCACTGGCACGAATTGAGCCGTTCGGAACGCGAGATGCGGTTGTCCGGCGATCGAACGAAGAATGGCGAGCCGACCACGATACCGCTCAATGACCTCGCGATCTCCGAACTCGACTCGGTCGCGGGTGGCGAAAAGTGGCCAAGTCGCGGCAGGGTGTTCTCGGCAGCGAGCATATCGAGCAAGCCCGCATCCTCGAAGAACCCGCCCCGGTCCTCGCTGAACAGGTCGCGGATGATGGTGCCGCCCGCCTCGACATAGGCATCGGCCCCCACGAACACCGCGCGGCGGTCATCGGCGGGCACGTTGGCGGCAGTCATGTCGCGCCGGATGATCCACGGCTCGCGGTTGTGATGCAGCCCCTCGAATACCTGCTCCTGCCGGGCATGGTCCTCGGTGATGGCGAAGGCGATAAGCTGGTCCAGCGTAAGCCCGTCCTCGCGATAGACCTGCAACAGCTTAGGGCTGACAGCCCCCAAGCGAAGCCGTTGCTTCACCACGGAAAGGGAAGCGTCGCCCAAGGGCGCGATGCTGTTCAGTCTGTGGGCGGCAGCACCCTACCGCGCCACCGGCGACCTAGATCTGCTTGGTATGGGCGAAAACGCACCCGAGCAGCTCGCGGCGGTCTTTCAGGAAATCCTTGGCGTCGCGGTCGATGACGACGGCATCGTGTTCCGGCCCGAAACCAAGATGCAAAAATTGGTCGATGGCTTGGGCACTCTGTGGAGGCAAAACCAGAACGAAAAGATCGTAATCTTCGCCACCTACCTCGGTACGGTGGACATGATCTCTCGGGAGATCGAGCAGAATTTCCCTGGTCAAGGCGTGGTCGTGCTGCGTGGCGGCGATCACGGCGCCAAAGCGGCTGCGGAGCGTCGCTTCCGGCAGAAGGATGGTCCGCGCGTCTTGGTCTGTACTGCAGCGGGGCGGGAAGGCATCAACCTCCAATTCGCGCGCATCCTGTTCAACTTCGACCTGCCGTGGAATCCGATGGACATGGAACAGCGCATCGGGCGCATTCATCGGTACGGACAGAGCCACACGGCGCAGGTTTACAACCTGGTGCTCTCGGACACCATCGAGGGCCGTATCTTCCTGCTGCTGGACGAGAAACTGACCGAGATTGCGCGCACGGTCGGCAAGGTTGATGAGCAAGGCAATGTTGCCGAAGACCTACGGGCGCAGATTCTGGGGCAATTGTCCGAGCGGTTGAATTACGACCGGTTATATCAAGAAGCCCTGTCTGATCCCGAATTGAAGCGCACGCAGGTGGAGCTGGAAGCGGCGCTGTCGAATTCTCGCGAGGCGCGGCAGGTTGTGTTCGACCTTTTCCAAGATCTCGATGGTTTCAGTTTGGACGACTACAAACCGTTCTCGGACGTATCGAGCAGCCTGGATCGGTTGGTGCGTTTCATGTCGGCGGCTGTTGCAGATCGCCAGCAGAAATTGGTGAAGGTGGACAATGTCACCTACGATCTGGTCACTTCGGAGGGCACGCGCCGTGCCCGCTTCAGCCTGAGCCGTGAAGCTGCGACAAACGAGGATGAGCTACAACTTATGGGCTTGGATCACCCGTTGGTCCTTGAGGAGTTGGGACGGTGGCGAGGCCTGGCGCCGGAGGAGATCGGCATTGCCGTGTCCGGCGACATGGATGAGCCGGTTCTGCTCTCCCTGTGGATGGTCGAGACGTCGGCCGGCAACGGCGAGCGTCGGGTGGTGGTGCAGCCGATCGCAGTCAAGCAGGACGGCACGCGCATCCCGGCGGTTGAGCGACAATGCGAAAAATACTTACAGGCACCTGGGGGGACACCGGCCCTCCAGCCCGAGCAGCGCCGCGATCTGTTCGTCCGCGCGGTCGAACCTACCTTGCAGCGAGAATTGAAACACAAAGGAGCTGTGAACGGTGACGGCAGCTATTCGGCGGAACTGATTGGATATGTCGAGATTGCCGGTCGCCGCCGCGCCTGACCGTTATGCGACGACCAGCGAGAGAGCGGATTATATCCATTCACGCGCGCGGCCCTGAGATTGGGGCGTTCATCCCAGTGGCATTTCGGGTCGGGCCGGTTCAAGAAAGGGGGCGAGCAAGCTGCTCCCTGACAAGCTCGGCCAAGAAATCCGCGAAGGGGCCGATGTCAGCCTCGGTGCTCGCACGCTCAAGGGTGGCCACATAGTCGTCGCGCAGCTCGACCGGCACGATCGTCCAGGGATACCGCAACATGCACCAGCTGCACCGCCTTGTGAAAAACCTGTTCTTCTACAATTATCTCACCATGAAGCGCGCCTAGCGCCGGAAAGGTTTCTGTGAGGATCGCTCATCTCGAGATCAGGAATTACCGCGGAATCCGGTCCCTCGACTGGTCGCCATCGCCCGGGATGAACTGTCTCATCGGACCTGGAGATTCGACCAAGACGACGATCCTTGACGCGATCGACCTCGCGCTCAATCCGCGCAGCAACTATCTCGGCGACGATACCGACTTCCATAACCTCGATTTCACCGCCGCCGCCACGATCACCGTGACCTTGGTCGGCATTCCAGCTGAGTTTTGCGCCGACAATCGCTATGGCCTCCATTTGCGGGGCTGGAATTCGGCCACCGCTACCCTCATCGACGAGCCTGGCGAAACCGACACCGGCTTTGTGGACGCGCTCTCGATCCGCGTCGAACTTGATCCCGCTACACTCGAGGGGCGTTGGTCGATCTTCAACGACCGGCTCAGCGGCACCGACGACCCGCCCTCGTTGCGCTTCACCGACGCGCGCGAACTGGCGACCACGCGCCTTGGACCTTATGCCGAACGCCATCTCGGCTGGGGACGCCATTCGATTCTGAACCGCATCGGCGATGGCGCCCGCATGACCGAGCAGCTCGCCGCAGCCAGCCGCGCAGCGCGCGACGCCTTCCGCCTCAGCAACAAGGATGTCTTCGCTATCCCGACGGAGCGTGCCGAGATCTTGGGTAAGCATTTTTCGGTTCGAGTCCGCAAAGGGCTGACCGCCGAGCTCGATATCCAGAGCGCCTCGATCACGGCAGGCGGGGTCACGCTGCACGATGGCGATTTGCCGCTCCGTACGCTCGGCACCGGCTCCTCCAGGCTCATTGTCTCCGCGCTCCAGCATAATGCGCGCGGCTCGCATATAGCGCTGGTCGACGAGATCGAGCACGGCCTCGAGCCGCACCGGATCGCCCGCCTGCTGAAATATCTGCTCGTACCGCCGGCAACCAGCGTCGCGCCCGCTGCTGCCGCTGCGCCGCAGATATTCCTGACGACCCATTCCGAAGTCGTCCTGCGCGAGCTTAGCGCGCCCAATATCCACGCCGTGTGCTGTGACGATGGCGATACCATGGTGCGCTCGGTCGAGGGCACGACCCAAGACGGCGCGGCCCAGCGATATCTGCGCAGTTCTCCTGAAGCCTTTCTCGCGCGTCGCATTCTGGTCGGCGAAGGCCGGACCGAATGCGGACTGCTTCGCGGCCTCGATACGCTCTGGATCGCTGCTGGCTCCGATTCCTTTGCGTTGAGCGGCACGGTCGCGATCGACGGGCGCGGCGTGCCCGAAGCGGTCATGTTGACCAAGCACCTTCAGGAACTGGGATATCAATGCCTGGCATTGCTCGATACCGACGAGCCACCATCCCCTGCCGATATCTCCGCCGCTGAGGCCGCCGGCGCGGTGATGCTGCTCTGGCCCGATACCTGCTCGACCGAGGAACGCATCTTTCTCGACCTCCCCTGGCCCATCGTGCGCGACCTCATTGCCTATGCGGCGTCCTGCCACACGGCGGAAAGCATATTGACGCGCATCAACGCGCAGTGCGCGCTCGCGGGCGTCGCACCTCTTCCCGATCTTACCTTGCCGGTGGCTTTCGACACGCTGGTTTTTCGCCGCCTTCTCGGTGCGACCGCCAAGGCGAAGAAGAAGCCTTGGTTCAAGTCGATCGATCACGGCGAAGCGATTGCAGCGATCATCCAGCCCTGTCTCCATCAGATTCCCATGACGCCCCTGGCGATCGGCCTTCAGCGTGTCCGCGACTGGATCGATGGCTGAACCCGACGATGCAGATCTAGCCGCCATTGTCTGCGCGACCCGGGTGGGCAGCGTCGTCGCTGCCGCCGGCTGCGGCAAGACCGAGCAGATCGCCAATGCTGTCGAACATGGTGAGGGCCGGCGTCTTATCCTGACCCATACCCATGCCGGGGTCGATGCCCTGCGCCGTCGGCTCCGCGACCGCAAGGTGCCTACCACCCGATACGCCATCGACACCATCGCTGGCTGGTGTCTGCGCTATTCCGCATCTTACCCGCTACGCTCCGGGCTGACCGTGACGGAACCCAAGGGCGAGCAGGATTGGGCGGCGGTCTATGCGGCGGCACTGCAACTGCTGGCGAGCGGCGCCATCGAACGTGTGTTGCGCGCCTCCTATTGCGGCGTCCTCGTCGACGAATATCAGGATTGCAGTCACCGCCAGCATGAGATTGTGACGGCCATCTCGAAGGTTCTGCCCACATGCGTGTTCGGCGATCCGCTGCAGGCGATCTTCGATTTCAACAGCCAGGTGCCGGTTGATTGGAATGCGGCGGTCTTTCCACACTTTCCCCTCATCCGGACACTTACGAAGGCCCACCGGTGGCATCGGCACGGCAATGCGGCGCTCGCCACATGGCTCGAGGCGATCAGGCCTGCGCTCGAATCTGGCAGCATTGTCGCGCTGGACAAGAGGCCAGCGTGCGTGACGTGGGAGTGGCTCCCGGACCAGGATGGTCCGCGTCAGAACAAGATCATCAACGCGTGCCTCAAGGCCATGGGCAACGATGGCAACTTGGTCGTCATCGCGGATTCGGTGAATGAAGGTGCGAGAGCCGCGATCGCGCGCTCGCTCGGAAAGCAGCGTTTCTCCACAATCGAGCCCGTGGAGTGCAAGGCGATCTTCGGTGCGACCCGGAAACTTGCCACGACCAACGGCCCCAAGCGGCTGGAAGCCACGCTGGATCTGCTCGAGAAGTGCATGTCAGGCGTCGGCCGGGCCGACTTCAAAAAGGCCGTTGCGGCACGAAAGCTCGGCCGCAAGCTCGGCGAAACGCGCTTTGGAACCCTGATCGGGCTGGCGCTCGCGCTCGAACAGGATGCGAGCAACGCGTCGTGTCTCGCGTTAATCGACGGTTTTGCGGGTTTGCCAGCATGCCATGTCTATCGCCGCGAGATGCTGTCAGCGGTGCGTTCCGCGCTCAAGCTGATCATGTCGGGCGAAAACGTCAGTCTCGCCGAGGCGGTCTGGCGCGTCCAGAATCAACTCCGGCACGCTGGCCGGCGCGTGCCCTATTACAGCGTGGGCAGCACCTTACTGGTCAAAGGGCTGGAATTTGCGAATGTCGTTATCGTCCACTCGCCCAACCTGAGCAACAAGGACTGGTATGTGGCGCTCACCCGCGCCACCCACCGGATCACGATCCTCTCGCCGGACAGAAGTATCCGACCTCCAGGCTAAATTTGCCCGGTGTTCAGTCGCCCTAGTCTCAGCCGTGACCTTTGGTGTGGCGCAACCTATTCATATCAGATCACAAATATAGGCTGTCTGAAGGTCAGAAAAGGGATGCCACTATGGACGAGCGGACGCTCACTCAGGTGTGGAATCAGAGCGACATTCCGGTGATTTTGCGTAGGCAGGGTAAGGGCGAGATGCTGCGTGCCCGCCTTCCCTACGCTGAGGCAAATCGGTCGTGGCTTCAGAACGGCCGCCGCAACAGCCCAATCTGGATTTCAAACAAACGCTATTGGGAGATGCCAAAGGCTTTGGTTCAACGACTTCGTCGAACGCGCGCTCGAGACGTTTGGCCAAGTCTACATTATCCAGCCATATCGCGAGCAAGAGAAGTGTTCCCCCGCCTGTCTCAACGCGGTCGGTCACGAATGCCAGTGCTCGTGCATGGGACGCAATCACGGCGCCGGTAACGACGGGACCTGGTTCGAGATATCCGAAACTTTCGCCACGCGATGGAGTGATCAGATGCTTGCGTGCCGCTTATTAAAGGCGAAACGGCTATAGCGGCGAACGGAGCGCTGGCCTCTGCAGGCGCGATGGTCGCCCGGAGTTGCGCTATGCTGGCAGCGGTTAGGGTGGCACAGGACATGCGCTCACCCATGAGAGCAGCAAATCTGGTGATTACCCGGTGATTACATCGATGAATTCCGCAACTTCAAAATCCCCATTTTCTGACTATAATTCAATGTTTTATGGTAATTTATTCATTAAGGTCTGGTATTTCCGCTATCTGCGCGTCTGATCGCGATACCAGCCGGCATAGGGGGTGTTGGCGACCCTGTGTCGGTTGAAATCGGGCGCGCCGTCGGTCCACCAGGGCGGCCCGCGCTCGCCCAGCGCGCGCTTGGCAGCGTCGACGCGCGTCCGCGCGGCCTTCTCGCCAGCTGCATCGTCCGCCCCGAGCGCCATGCCGACCGCGCGCCGCGCCGCCATCAGCTCGGCAACCAGCGCCGCGCGTGCCGAATCGTCGAGAGCGGGATCCGCCATCCGCCACAGGCGCTCGCGCACCACGAAATAGCGGCGATCGGGCGTCACCGGATGCTTCACGTGCCGAGCTCGACCCAGACCGGCGCATGGTCGCTGGTCTTCTCCCAGCCGCGGACGTAGGAATCGACTTCAGCGGCCCTGAGCGTCTTCGCCGCAGGGGCGTTGAGCAGGAGGTGGTCGATTCGCAACCCGGCATTGCGGGCATAGGCGTTCCGGAAATAATCCCAGAAGGTGTAGATCGTCTCGTCGGGGTGGAGCGTGCGCAGTGCGTCGGTCCAGCCTTGCCCGAGCATGCGGAAATAGGCCGCCTTCACTTCGGGCGCGAACAGCGCGTCGTCGCGCCAGCGCTCGGGTTTGTAGACGTCGCGGTCGGTGGGCATCACGTTGTAATCGCCGGCGATCACCACCGGCGCGTCCATCCCGATCAGCGTCGCGGCATGATCGATCAGCCGATCGAACCAGCGCAGCTTATAGTCGAATTTGGGCCCCGGCCGGGGATTGCCGTTGGGCAGATAGAGCCCGCCAACCAGCACCCCGCCCACCGCCGCCTCGATATAGCGGCTGTGGCTGTCGTCCGGATCGCCGGGCAACCCGCGCCGCGTCTCGACCGGATCACAGCCCTTCGCGAGGATCGCGACGCCGTTCCAGCTCTTCTGCCCATGCCAGATCGCGCCATAGCCGGCATCGCGGATCGCCGCTTCCGGAAACTTCTCGTCGGGCGCCTTCAATTCCTGCAGGCAGACCACGTCGGGCGCGGTCTCGGCGAGCCAGCGCAGCAGCACCGGCAGCCGCCCGTTGACGCCGTTCACATTGTACGTCGCGATCCGCATGCACGCCTCCTCGCGCGACAAGCCGCGCGGCGGCGAACGGTTCCCATTCCTCCGTTGACCCGCACCGCACCCACGCCTAGGGGGGCGGCAGCGTGGGTCCGTAGCTCAGTCGGTAGAGCAAGCGACTTTTAATCGAGAGGTCCCGGGTTCGAATCCCGGCGGACCCACCACTCGAGAGCCATCCAATGTTGCGAAATTCGCCTGTCCGCCGCCGATGGCCGGGGGGCGCTTCGACACGCATCCAAATCCCCCATTTGCGCCCCGCCGCGCGCCGGCTCGCTTTCAATATTGCTCGCAGAGCGCGGCATCGCCGGCAGGGGTCCGCACGGCGCTGGAATTGCGCCGGTTGGCGAAAAGGACCGCGATGAGACCCGCCAACGAGGTCGCGGCGCCCGCGATCGCAATGGCGGGATAGCCCAGCCCCGCGGCGATCACCCCGCCGCCGAGCGCGGCACCGAAAGCATTGCCGAGGTTGAACGCACCGATGTTCACCGACGCCGCGAGGTTCGGCGCATCCGCCGCTGCGCCCATCACCCGCACCTGCAGCGGCGGCACCAGCGCGAAGCTCGCCACGCCCCACAGGAAGATCGCCACCGCGGCGGGCGCCGCATACGGCATCAGCACGGCGAACGCGGCGAGGATCGCCGTGAGCGATGCCAGCGTGACCATCAGCGTGCGATCCACCGAGCGATCGGCGAAGCGCCCGCCCAACCAGTTGCCGACGCTGAGGCCGACGCCGTAGAGCACCAGCATCGCAGTGATGAAACCGAGCGATGCATGCGTCGCGTCGCGCAGGATCGGCGTGATGTAGGTGAACACGGTGAACATCGCGCTCGATGCGACCACGGTCAGCCCCAGCGCCGCCAGCACCCGGGGGCGTGCCAGCACGCGCAGCTCCGCCCGGGCATCGCCGCCGCCGGGCGCCGGCAGCGCGGGCAAGGTGAGCCGCAGCGCGGCCATCGTCGCGACGCCCAGCGCGGCGATGCCCCAGAAGGACGCGCGCCAGCCGAGATACTCGCCCGCCCAGGTGGCGAGCGGCACGCCGACGACATTGGCGATCGTCAGCCCCATGAACATCGTCGCGACCGCGCTCGCGCGCCTTGCGGGCGGCACCAGGCCCGCCGCGACCAGAGATCCGACGCCGAAGAACGCGCCATGGTTGAACGAGGTGAGCAACCGCGCCGCGAGCAGCATGCCATAGCCGTCCGAGACCGCGGCGAGCAGGTTCCCGAGCGTGAAGATGCCGGCGAGTCCGATCAGCAGCGTGCGCCGCGGCACGCGACCGGTGGTGAGTGTCATCAACGGCGCGCCGATCATCACGCCCAGCGCATAGGCGCTGATCAGCAATCCGGCGGTGGGGATCGACACGCCCAGATCATGGGCGATGACGGGCAACAGCCCCATCGGCGCGAACTCGGTGACGCCGATGCCGAACGCGCCGACGGACAGGGCGAGAAGACCGGGATTGAGCTTCATGGAACGCCCCTCAGACCCGCGCCGGATTGAGGCGGGCAAAGCCTTCCTGCTGGCGATAGGGCGTGTGCGGATAGGGCGGCAGCACATCGCTCGCCGCATCGAGCGCGGCGATCTGGGCCGGGCTGAGCGACCAGCCGACCGCGCCGAGATTATCCCTCAGCTGGCTCTCGTTGCGCGCGCCGACGATCACCGAAGCGACGGTGGGGCGGCGCAGCAGCCAGTTGATCGCGACCTGCGGAACGCTGCGTCCGGTATCCGCGGCGACCGCCTCGAGCGCGTCGACGACGCGATAGAGATGCTCGCTCTCGACCGGCGGCGCGAATTGCTCGGTTTCGTGCAGACGGCTGGCGGCGGGAATTGGGCGATCGCGGCCGATCTTGCCGGTCAGCCGCCCCCAGCCGAGCGGGCTCCACACCAGCGCGCCGATGCCCTGATCGGCCGCCAGCGGCATCAGGTCGTGCTCATAGGCCCGGCCGATCAGCGAGTAATAGACCTGGTGCGCCACCAGCCGCGGCGCGCCGAGTCTGTCCGCGGCGGCCTGAGCCTTCATCAATTGCCAACCGGGATAGTTGGAGACGCCGGCATAGCGGACCTTCCCCGCGGCGATCAGCAGGTCGAGCGTGCCGACGAGCTCCTCGACCGGAGTCGAGGCATCGAAGGCATGCAGCTGGAGCAGATCGATATGATCGGTCTGCAGGCGCCTGAGCGCCGCATCCACCGCGGTGACCAGCCGGGCGCGCGAGACGCCCCAATCCTGCGGCCCCTCGCCCATCGGCAGACCGGTCTTGGTGGAGATCAGAACCGCGTCGCGCCGTCCGCGGATCGCGTTGCCCAGAATCTCCTCGGCAGCGCCGCCCGAATAGACGTCCGCGGTGTCGAACAACGTCACGCCGGCATCGAGGCAGATGTCGATCATCCGCCGCGCGTCGGCGGCATCGCTCTGACCCCAGGCGCTGAACAACGGCCCCTGGCCGCCGAACGTGCCGGTGCCGAAGCTCAGCGCCGGCACGCGCAGGCCCGATGCTCCGAGTTGCCGATACTCCATGTTCCACCTTCCCATTGCTATTGCAGCGCATAGATGGACGCGCCGCCACGGCTGCGGTACCGCCCGGAAACGCGAAGGATTTTTGCAATGGACGCAAAGCTGGCTGCCGGGGCGGACCGCGCGCGCGAGATGGCGCTGTTCGTCGCCGTGGTCGATCGAGGCAGTTTTTCCGGAGCCGGGCGCCTGCTCGACCTGAGCCCTTCGGCGGTTGCGCGGGCGATCGACCGGATCGAGGCCCGGCTCGGGGTCCGCCTGCTGCTGCGCTCGACGCGCGCGTTGACGATCACCGCCGAGGGGCAATCCTATCTGCAGGCCGCGCGGCGGATTCTCGCCGATCTCGACGATGCCGAGCAGCAGATCGCCGATCAGGGCGCGCCGCGCGGGCGGCTGCGGGTGAGCGCCGCGCTATCGCATGGCAGGCTCTGCGTGGTGCCGCTGCTCGGGCGCTTCGCCGCGCGCCACCCACATATCCTCGTCGACATCGCCCTGACCGACACGCTGGTCGACGTCGCGGCCGGGCAGGCCGACGTGGCGGTGCGCTTCGGCCCGCTCGCCGACAGCAGCCTGACCGCGCGCAAGATCGGCGAGACGGGCCGCGTGATCGTCGCTTCTCCCGATTATCTCGCCAGAGCCGGCCTGCCGCGGGTCCCCGAAGATCTGCACCGGCACAACTGCCTGAACTTCAACTTCCGCCGTGCCGAGCCGGTCTGGCCGTTCTGTCGCGCCGGAAAGGACTTCGCGATGACGGTGCACGGCAACATCGAAGCGAACAATGGCGAGACGCTCGGCCAGCTCGCCGCGATCGGCGTCGGCATCGCGCGGGTGGGCGCGTTCAGCGTCGCGAGCGAGCTTGCCGACGGGCGGCTGGTGCCCGTGCTCGAGGACTTCAATCCGGGCGATGTCGAACAGATCCACGCCGTGTTCGTGGGCGGGGCCTCCACGCCGGCACGCGTGCGGGTCTTCGTGGACTTCCTCGCCGAGCATCTGCGCTGAGGGCCTCTGCGGCCACGGGACGGCCGCCGCCGCCTCGCGCCCGAATGGACCAGGCTGACGAATTGTCTCGCGCCCGCCCCGGACGGGCGTCTAGGGTTGCGGTCGGGCACGGCCGGTCGCGCGTCGATCGGCGCAATGGGGAAAAGGGCTGGCATGGCGGCGACCGCTCTCTCGACCTTCGCGCTGACCTATGCCGCATCGCTGGCCGAGCCCACCGGTCAAAGCGCCCTGAACGCAGCGGTTCGATGGCTCGAGGGAACGTTGCTCGGAACCGTGGCGACAACCATCGCCGTCCTTGCCGTTGCGAGCGTCGGCTACGGCGCCCTCACCGGACGGATCGATCTCCGGCGCGGCGCCACCGTGGTGATCGGATGCTTCGTCCTGTTCGGCGCCTCGAGCATCGCGGCGGGTCTGCAAGGGCTCGTGGCCGGAGACGCGCCGGCGGAAGCCGCCGACATGGGGCAGGCCGAGATTTCTCCCCTGGCCGAGCTTCCGCCGCGGCAATCCGGCTATGATCCCTATGCGGGCGCGGCAGTGCCGCAGCGATGATCGACCGCGCCGATAGCGGCGCTAGAAATTGGCGTCGAAGCCGAGCCTGATGCTGCGCGGCCGGAGCGGAGTCGTCTGATCGCGATCCCGGATGAGGAAGGGCGATCCCAGGGCAAAGCGATTGCCGCGCGCATCGAGCAAATTGCCGAGCGACAGGCTGATCCCGCGCCGCGCGTTTCCGAGCCGCACCTCCGCGCCGGTATCGAGATAGTCTCCCTGCAACCGCCCGAGGAGCGGCCCGATGCCGAGCGTCGATTTGCCGACATAGCGCGCATAGGCGTTGGCGGTGAGCTGAAGCCCGTCGGCGAGCGTCGCGACATAGCTGGCGCCTACCCGGCCGCTGGCGTCCGCGACGTTGGGCAGGCGATCGGCCTGGACGAATACCGCATCCTCGATTGGAAGCGTGATGAAGAGGCGCTCGGTGACCTTGCTGTCGTTGAGATACAGCGCGGCGTCGAGCTCGAGCCCCGCAATCGGGCGCCAACGCGAGATCATGCCGAGCGAGAGGACCCGTCCGTCACCGGCGTTGGCGGTGGTCGGGAAGCCGAAGCCGTCGATCAGATCTGCCTGGATATTGGTCCAGCGCGTCGCCGCGACGCTCACCGCGACATCGAGCGCGCTGCTTCGATATCGGGCGCCGGCCTCGGCGGTCGAGACCCGATCCCCGGCAAAGCGCTGGATGAACTCGCGGCGCACCGCGATGCCGCCGGGCCGGAACCCTTGCTGGAACCGCGCGAACAACGTGAGCGCGTCGGTTGCCCGATAGGCCGCGGCGATTGACGGGAGCAGGCGCGTCTCCTCGCGCGACGCGCGCGCGGTCGGATCCATCCGAAAGGCGAACGCCTCGGTGACGTCCTCGGCGCTGCCCGACAGCCGCGCGTGCGTCAGCCGACCGCCGAGCGTCACGGTGAATCGCCTGAACGGCTCGAGCGTGCCCTCGCCATAGAGCGTCGCTTCCTCGACCTGGTTGCTGACGCCGGTGAGCGGCGTGCCGAACGCGACCTCCATCCGGCGATTGGTCCGCGCTTCGTTGTGGAGCAGGCTGGCGGCGAGCAGCCAGCCCGTGCCGTTGGCGCCACGGCGGGCGAGCCGCACCTCGCCGGTGACCATCGAGATGCGATTGGCCTGTGAATAGGCCGCGGTGGCCGCGCTCGCGGCGGGGCGAATTCCGGGATCTTCGGGTTCGGCGAGCTCGGGGCCCTCGAAACGCTCGAAGACATATTGCCCGGCATAGCCGAGCGACGAGGTCAGCTCGAGCGATCCCCATTGCTTGCGCGCGACCAGATCGACCAGCCAGTAGTCGTTGCGGAACGGCTGGGCGATGCTGCTCGCCCGATCGAGCTCGCCGACGCCGCGTTCGGCATATTGGCTGTCGTCGCCGTCGATGCGCTGGCCGACCGCGTTGAGATCGAGTATCCAATCGTCTCCGGGATCGACGCGCAGCCCCGCGCGGCCGCCGAGCGTGCGGACGCGATTGACGTCGTCGAGCCCGCGCCGGACGTCGTCGATATAGCCGCCCTCGACCGATCCGAAGGCGAGCGCGCGCAGGCCGATCACGTCTTCCTTGATCGGAAGGTTGAGCACCGCGCCGCCATCGACTCCGGGCTGGCCGTGCTGGACCGCCTGAACCCCGCCCCAGGCGGCACCTTCGACGCTGCGCAGATCGGGCGAGCGCGGCACCACGCGCACCACCCCGCCCAGCGATCCCGCGCCGTAGAGCGTGCCCTGCGGCCCTTCGAGCACTTCGACGCTCTGGACGTCGTAGAGCCGCAAATTGGGATCGGGCGCGCTATAGGTGATGCGGCTGTTGCCCCAATATTGCCCGACGGTCGACTGGGTCGGACCGACAAAGCTCGAATCGGCGATGCCGCGGATGAACAGCTTGTTGCGGCCGGGGCCGAGATGCGTCGAGGCGACGCTGGCGATCCGGGCCTCGATCGCCTCGGTCCCGCGCAGGGCGTCGGCAGCCGAAAATTCCGATCCGGAGACGATCTGCACGCCGCCGGGATAGGATCCGAGCGGAACGTCGCGCTTGGACGCGGTGACCGTGATCTCCACCGGTTGCGTCGGCGTTTCGGCCACGGCCTGGACCGGCACCGGCGGGCGCGATCGTTTGGCGACCTTCCGCGCGGGCGCGGGCTCGATGAGATAGGTCGCGGGCGCGACCCGGCGGGCGCGAAGCCCGGTGCCGGCCAGCATCCGCTCGAGCGCCTGCGACGCGAGAAACCGACCGCGCACCGGCCGCACCACGGTCTCGGCGAGGCGAGCCTCGCGGAAGCCGATGCTCGCGCTGGCCTGCCGGCTGAGCGCGCGGATGGCCGCGTCGAGCCGGGTTTCGCTTATGTCGACCTCGGCCGCTCGCTCCTGCGCAAGCGCAGGAGACGCTATCATCAAACACGCCAGGGCGAGCGGGCTAGCGGGGCGCACCATGTGCGGGGGACATCGTCCATCCTTCCCCGTTCTTCACGAACCTGACGCCGAGGAACGGACCCGCGCGCGCCAGAACCTCCTCGGGCGACCCTTCGAGCCGGAGCGTGCCGCTGATCGGGAGCTTGCCCACGCCGTCGGCGGTGCGGACCGGCCGGCCGAGGCTGCGCGTCAGATCGCGCGCGACCTGCTCCAGCGAGGCATTGTCATACTGGAGCTCGCCCGAGGCCCAGCTGCCGATCGTCTGCGGGTTCGCGCGCCCGACGACGGGGGCAGCGCCCGACCCCGCGCGCTTCAACGTGTCGCCCGGGGCGAGGCGCACTTCGCGTGATCCGGGCTGATAGATCACCGCTCCCTCGGCGACGGCGACCTCGAGCGCCTCGCCGTCGCGCACGACGTTGAACACCGTCCCCGCATCGAGCAGTCGCGTCGTGCCCGCCATCACGACGAAGGGCTTGCTGGCGTCGTGGCGCACCGCGAAGCGCGCCTCGCCCTGATCGAGCACCACATGGCGCGGCGTATCGGGGTCGATCGTCACCCGCGTCGCACCGTTGAGCGCGATCTGCGAGCCGTCGGCGAGATCGATCGTGCGATGCTCGCCCGGCGCGGTCGCGATCTGCTGCGCGGGCGCCTCGCGGTCGAGAACCGCCCAGCCGCCGACCGCCGCGATGCCGGCCGCGATCGCGGCACCCGCTCCGAACCACCAGCGCGGGCGCGACGTGGCAACCGGCGCTTGCACGGGCGTGGGCGCCAGAGCCATCAGGCCGGCGGCCCAATCGGCGTCGGCGAGCGCGGCCTCATAGGCGGCGAGATGCGCGGGATCGCGCTCCAGCCATTCGGTGAAGCCTTCCCACTCCGCGAACGCCGGATCCTGGGCGCGGATTGCCCATAGCCGGGCCGCCTCCTCGATCTCCAGATGGTCTGCGCGCATCGTCATAACGCCCCTATGACGGAGCCCGGGCGATTATTCCGCATCGAATTTCGCCCGAAGCTGCGCCAGCGCGCGATATGCCTTTTGCAAATCCTTCTCGACCGAGCTCAGGCTGACGCCGAGCTCGCGGGCGATCTGCGCCTGGCCGACACCCTCCAGCCGGCAGCGGCGGAAGACCAGCTCGGCCCGCGGCCCGAGCGCGGCGAGCGCTTCCTGCACCTCGCGCAGCTGCTCGCGGGCGATCAGCGCGCGTTCGCCTTGCGGCGCCTCCTCGCTCGCCACGCTGACCTTGTGCCAGTCGTGATGGCGGCGATCACGGCTGACGGCCGAGCGCCGTCGGTCCCGAACGAGATTCTCGGCCGCGCGAAACAGATAGGAGAGCGGATCGGCGATCGGCTGGGTGGGAGTCGCCGCGACGCGCTGCCACAGATCGTGGAGCACGTCCTCGGCATCCTCGCCCATCCCGCGTGCGGCGAGGAAACGGAGCAATCGGCTCCGCTCGTTCATCACAACGCGCTGGAGCCCGCTGATGTCGCCGGCCCGATTCATGGCGCGCGGCAAAGCATTTCCGGCTGCATTTGCCAAGCCCGACCCGAGTGACTCAGGACGCAACGGCCGAACGACGGGCACGATCGAGAACTCATGCGATTTCAGAGCGCCCGTCCCTGTAGCGCCGCGGCACGCGCGCGCGCGAACGCGGAGACGTGCGGCGGTTCGGCGATCACGGGCGCGCGCGCGGGCGCGGGCGGCAGGACCGCGTCGCGTTCCAGCCACGGCAAGGGATCGACCGCGCTGCCGCCGACGCGCACCTCGAAATGCAGGTGGCTCCCGGTCGAGCGCCCGGTCGAACCCATCAGCGCGACCGGCTCGCCCTGCTCGACATGCGCGCCCGGGCGAACCAGGATCCGCGAGAGATGCGCGTAGCGCGTGTCGAGCGCGCCGCCATGCGCGATCTCGACCATATTGCCATAGCTTCCCGCGGTGCCGGCGTACCGGACGGTGCCGGGCGCCGCGGCGAAAACAGGCGTGCCGAGCATGCCCGGAATGTCGATGCCGTAATGCGTCGCCACGGTCCCGCGGATCGGATCGCCCCGCCGTCCGAAACGCGACGACAGGCGCGGGAGCGCCGCGCGCGGGTGTGCGGCAGCGGGCGCGGCGGCAACCAGCGGCGTCGGGGTCGGGGTCGGCTCCGCCCGCGACGGGCGAAAGGCCGCACCGGCGCCACCGGGGAGTTCGGGGCCGGGGAGTTCGGGGCCGGGGAGTTCGGGGGTGATGCCCGGCGCCGCCTGGCCGGCGTCCGGGGGGGACGCGAGCATGGCCAGGAACAGGGGTAAAATGCCGGGCATCACTGTCTCGACGGAGCCGGCGCGCCGGACCCGCAAAGCTTTTCGCAAATATATTTTGCCCGTCCGATCGTTGCGGAAAGCCGCGCCGCGCGCCGTCTCCCGCTCAGCCAGTAAATGCTTTTTCAGCCAGGGAGGCCAGGATGAACCCCACCGAGCGCCGCATGCTCGACATGCTCAAGATGGGCCGTGACCGCTACGGGGTCGTCGCGGTCAAGGCCGAGTTCGAAGCGGAGGGCACGCGCCCCGACGAATTCCTCCGCCTGCTCGAGCTCGCCCATCGCGCCGATCTGAAGGTCGCGCTCAAGATCGGCGGCTGCGAGGCGGTGTCCGATCTGCTCGCGTCGAAGCTCTACGGCGTCGATCACATCATCGCGCCGATGGTCGAGACGCCCTATGCGCTGACCAAGTTCGCCGAGGCCAAGGCCAAGACCTATGGCGACAACGTCCACGGCACCCAGTTCCTGTTCAACCTCGAGACCGAGGCGACGCTGCGCAATCTCGATGCGATGGCGCCGATCGCCAAGGCGAAGCTGGACGGTATCGTGTTCGGCCGCGTCGATTTCACGCTGTCGCGCGGGCTGCCGCGCAAGAGCATCAACGACCGCCAGATCACCGACGCGGTGCTCGAGGTCGCGCGCGCCTGCGCGGCCAATGATCTGACCCTCGTCGTCGGTGGCTCGGTCGCGGTCGAGGCGGGCCCGGCACTTCGCGAGATCCGCGGCGTGCGGCTCGACCGGTTCGAGACCCGCAAGGTGATCTTCGACGGCGCGATGGCCGAATCGTCGCTCTTCGAGGCCGGCATCGCCAACGCGGTGGCGTTCGAGCTCGCCTGGCTGGAGAACAAGCGCGACCACTATCGCGCGATCGCCGACGAGGATCTGTCGCGCATTCGCATGATCCAGGAGCGCAGCGCCGACGCCGCGACCGATCGCCTCGCGAGCGCCGCGGCCTGATCCGATGCCGCTGCACGAGGAAGTCACCGCGCTGATGCGCGGCGTCGCCGCCGAGGTGGTGCTGCCGCGCTTCCGCGCGCTCGCCGCCGAGGACGTCGCGATCAAGAGCGCCGGCGAAGTCGTCACGATCGTCGATCGCGAGGCCGAGTTGCGCCTGCACGACGGGCTCGCCGCGCTCGGGCTCGGCGCGCGCATCCTCGGCGAGGAAGCGGCGGAGGAGGATCCGGCGCTGCTCGACAATGTCGACGAAGGGCTGGTCTGGCTGATCGATCCGCTCGACGGCACCGCCAACTTCGCCGCTGGCCGTGCGCCGTTCGGGATGATGATCGCGCTCGTCGAGAATGGCAGCACGGTGGCGGGGTGGATGCTCGATCCGCTGACCGGCCGGCTCTGCCACGCGGTGCGCGGCATGGGCGCGATCTGCGACGGCGCCGTCATCCGCGCGCGGCCGAGCGGCGCGCTGCGTCCGCGCGCGGCGCTCGGCACGCATTTCCTCGCTCCCGACCGGCGCGCGCGGGTGCACGCCGAGGCCGATCTCCAGCTCGACGTCGTCGCCGTCCCGCGTTGCGCCGCCGAAAGCTATCCGCGGCTGGTGCTCGGTCAGGACGACGCCGCGCTGTTCCAGCGCATCCTCCCGTGGGACCATGCGGCAGGCGCGCTGTTCGTCACCGAGGCGGGCGGGATGGTGACGCATTGGGACGGCTCCCCGTGGCGAGTCGGCGGCCATGGCGTCGGCGTGCTCGCCGCCGCCTCGCCAAGGCTGTGGGAGCGCGCCGCCGATGCCCTGCTACGCCCGGCGGCCGGGCTCGTCGAAAGGGATCGGCTCGCCGCATGATTGTTCGCCGGATGCTTCTCGCGGGCTGTGCGCTCGCCAGCCTGCCCTTGCCCGCCGCCGCCCAGCTCGCTTCCCCGGTCGCGACGACGCAGCAATCGGCGACCCCGCTCGCGCGCGGCGCCGCCGCGGCGCAGGTCGCGGTACCCTCGCCCGACGTCACCGCGTGGCAGCCGACCGTGATCGAATCGACCGCGCCTGTCGCGCATGACGAGAAACCCGATCTGCCGCCGAGGCCGGTTCCGGCAACGCCGCCCAGCGAGTTCGAGAGCTTCGTCTCGGCCGCCGCCGGCACGCCGTTGCGCCGCTTCGGCGCCGATCTGCTCGTGCCCGGCGCGCGCGATTTCGCGGCCGGACCGACCGCCACCGTGCCGCCCGATTATCGCCTCAACCCCGGCGACGAGCTGCTGCTTGGACTCACCGGCTCGGTCCAGGCCTCGAGCCTTCGCCTCAAGATCGACAGCGAGGGGCGGATCTTCGTGCCCCGGATCGGCGCGATCATGGTCGCCGGCGTCCGCTATGGCGACGTGCAGGACGTGATCGCGCGCCGCGTCGCGCGGCAATATCGCGGCTTCCAGCTCGAAGTGAGCGTGGCGCGACTGCACGGCGTGACGGTCTATGTCACCGGCTTCGCGGCGGCGCCGGGCTCCTACACCGTCGGCAGCCTCTCGACTCTGGTCAACGCCGTGCTCGCCTCGGGCGGGCCCGCCGCCGGCGGCAGCTTCCGCTCGATCCAGCTGCGCCGCGGCGGCAAGCTCGTCTCGGACTTCGACCTGTACGACCTGCTGCTCAAGGGCGACCGCAGCGGCGACGCCGTGCTCCAGAATGGCGACGTGATCTACATCGCCCCCGCTGGCGAGCAGGTCGCGGTGATCGGCAGCGTCAATCGCGAGGCGATCTTCGAGGTCGCGCCCGGCGAGACGGTCAACGACGCGATCCGCTATGCCGGCGGGGTCAACACCGTCGCCGATGCGAGCCGGCTGATGGTATTCGACTCGCTCGGTCGCGACGGGCGCGGCTGGGACGAGCTCAGCGCCAGCGAGGCCTCCATCCGCAAGGCCCGGCGCGGCGACATCGTGCGCGTGCTCTCGCAGGTCGGCATCGCCCGCCCGCTCGCGCAGCAATCGGTGCTCGTCACGATCAGCGGCGAAGTGGCGAGGCCCGGCCGCTATTATTTCAAGCCCGGCACGCGGCTCGGCGACGTCGTCGCGCAGGCGGGCGGGCTCACCGCCGAGGCTTTCCCCTATGCCAGCGTGATCACCCGCGAGAGCGTCAAGGCCCAGCAGCAGCAGAGCTTCGAGCGCGCCGTCGAGGATGTCGAATTGCTGCTCACCGCCCAGCCGGTGACTTCGGCCAATCGCGCCCAGCTCGTCCAGCCGGCCAATCTCGCGCTCGTCCGCTCGATCGTCGATCAGCTGCGCGAGCGGCGGCCCAGCGGGCGGCTGGTGTTCGAGCTGCCGGTGACCGCCGACGCGCTGCCCGGCGCGCTGGTCCTCGAGAACAACGACACGATCTACGTGCCGCCGCGCCCGGTGACCGTCGGCGTGTTCGGCGCGGTGCCGACCCCGGCATCCTTCGCGTGGCGCGACGGCGCGACGATCGGCGATTTCGTCCGTTCGGCCGGCGGTGTCCAGAAGCTCGGCGACAAGAGCGAGATCTTCGTGGTCCGCGCCAACGGCACCGTGCTGGCCGACGGCAAGCGCGTGCTGCGCGCGCCCGCGCTGCCCGGCGATCTGATCTACGTCCCGATCGACGCGAACCGCGGCGAATTCTGGGCGCGGCTGCGCGACATCACCGGCAGCCTGTTCGGCGGGCTGGTCGGCGCCGCCTCGATCAATGCGTTGGTCAAATGAGGGGGGTCGCATTCGTCTATGAACGGCGACGGATCGGCTATGCCGTGCTCGCCCTCGTGCTCGCCTTGCTCTGCGTCTTTCCGCAGCCTTATGTCGCCCGCGCCAAGCTGGTGCCGCAGGACAATAACAGCATCGGGCTCGGCTCGATGATGAACGCGCTGGGCGGCCAGCTCCAGGGCTTCGCGGCTTTGTTCGGCGGCGCGAAGCAGCCGATCGACATGTATCTCGCGATCGCGCGCGGCACCGAAGTCACCGATGCGGTGATCGGCAAGCTCAAGCTCGTGCCAAACCGCTATGCCAGCCAGGACCGTGCGCGCGTCGTGCTGGCGAAGAAGATCGACGTGCATTCGCTGACCGGCGGGATCGTCGAGGTCGAGGCGCGCACGCATGACGGCGCCGAGGCCGAGGCGCTGACCCGCGCCTATGTGCAGGCGATCAGCGAGCGGATCATCGCGCTCGGCCGCGACCGCGTCCGGCGCAAGCGCGACGTGGTGCAGGAGCGCTTCAGGGAAGCCGCCGGCCGGGTGGTCAAGAGCGAGGCCGCGCTCAACGATTTCCGCCGGCGCAACCGGCTCGCCGAGCCCGAAGCGCAGCTCGGCTCGGCGCTGGCGGTGCGCGCGGGGCTCGAGGCGCAGCTCCAGGCCAAGCTGGTCGAGCTGCAGACGCTCCAGCGCTTCCAGGGCGAGGAGAACCCCCAGCTCCAGGCGGTCCAGTCCGAAGTCGCCTCGCTGCGCGCGCAGATCGCGCGGACGACCAGCCCGGGCAGCGAGGCCGCGGGCCCCAATGTCGCAGGCCTGTCCGAAGTCTCGGGCGAATATCTCAACCTCTATCGCGACTATCGCTTCGCGCAGGCGCTGTACGAAGTCTATGCGCGCTCCTCGGAGGAAGTTGCGGTCGAGACGCTTGCGGCGGAGACCGCCTCCGACGTGCAGCTGATCGAGGCGCCGCGGCTCGACTCCGATCGCAAATACAATGTCGCTGCGGTGGCGCTGCTCGCGCTGCTGATCGCGCTCGCCTTGTTCACCGAGATCTACGCGCCCGCCACCGGCATCGACCTCCGGCCGGGTCGCAAGGCCGCGCAATGACGCCCGAGCTGTCGATCGTGATCCCCTGCTACAACGAGCAGGAGAATGTCCGCGCGATCTGCGCCGCGGTGACCGCCGAGGCGGCGCGCCACGCGGCGTCGCACGAGATTCTGCTGATCGACAATGATTCGACCGACGCGACCCGCGATCTGATGCGCGCGCTCTGCGCCGAGGATCCGCGCATCCGCGCGATCTTCAACAATCGCAATTACGGCCAGATGCGCTCGCCGACCTATGGCATCTATCAGGCCGAGGGCGCGGCGGTGATCGGCATGTGCGCCGACTTCCAGGATCCGCCGGCGATGATCGGCGCGTTGGTGGCGCAGTGGCGCGCCGGGGCGCAGATCGTGCTGGGCCAGCGCCGCTCCGAGCGCGCCTCGCCGCTGCTGCGCGTGGCGCGCGGGCTCGGCTATGCCTTTCTGCGCCGCTATGGCGATTATCCGGTGATCCCGGGCGCGACCGGCTTCGGCCTTTTCGACCGCGAGGTGGTCGACACGCTCGCGGCGTGGAACGAGCCCGAGCCCTTTTTCCGCGGGATGCTCGTCGAGAGCGGCTTCCGGCTCGCGATCGTCCCCTTCGACCGGCCCGAGCGCGCCGCCGGGACCAGCAAGAATGATTTCGGCGCGCTGGCCTCGTTCGCGCTTTCGGGGCTGGCTGGATCGGCGAAGTCGCTGCTGCGGCTGCCGATCGCGCTCGCCTTCGTCGCGGGGGGCATCGCGCTGCCGCTGCTCGTCGCGGCGATCCTTGCCGTGTCGCTCGGCGGCCCGGGTCTCGCGCTGCTCGGCTTCGCGGTCGGCTTCGCGATGTTCGCCATGATCCTGCTGTTCCTCGGGCTGATCGGCGAGCAGGTGCGCATGCTCGCCGAGCGCAGCCGCAACCTGCCGCTGGTGATCGAGGCCGAGCGCGTCAATTTCCCGCCGGAACGCGCCCGCCCCGCCGCGCGCACGCTGATCCGGCGGCCGTGAAGGGGCGGCTGCGCCTGGTCCCGGAACTGCTGCTCGCGCTCGCCGTGGTGGCGAGCGTCGTGTCAACGGCGATGGCGTTCCGCGCGACCGGCTATCTCCCCCAGCCCTTCGTGCTCGACACCAACGACACCTTCATGGACTGGTTCAACACCGCCTATTGGGCGCATCGCCCGGGCGCGTACGATGTGTGGCGGAGCATCTATCCGCCGCTCTCGTTCGTCTTCCTCGATCTGTTCAGCCTGCCCGGCTGCTATCTCCAGGCGCCGTTCCACGCCCGCGACTGCGACTGGCTGGGCCGCGGGGTGATCTACGGCTTCTATCTGCTCGACGTGGCGCTGGTCTGGCTGAGCTTCCGCCGCGCCGATCCGCGCACCGCGCCGATGCGCACGCTCGCCTTCGGGCTCGGCCTGCCGCTGCTCTTCACGCTCGAGCGCGGCAATCTGATCCTCGTCGCCTTTGCCTGTTTCGTGATCGCGCACGGGCCGCTGGTGACGCGCGGCCCGTGGCGCTGGCTCGCGACCGCGGCGACGATCAACTTCAAGCCCTATCTGCTGCTGCCGGTGCTCGCCCACGCGGTGAAGCGCGACTGGCGCGCGCTCGAGCTGGCGGGGATCGCGACGGTCTTCGTCTATCTCGTCACGCTCGCGATCGTCGGCGCGGGCACCCCGATCGAGCTGGTCGCCAACACCGCCAACTGGGTGGTGTTCCAGAGCGGGCAGGTGTGGAACGAGATCCATTATTCGACCAGCTATGCGCCGCTGCTGCTGGTCCGCGGCGCGCAGATTCCGGTGCTCGACTTCGTTCCTTCGCGCACCATCGAGACGATCGAACGGCTCGTCCCGATCGTGATCCGCATGAGCCAGCTCGTCGCGCTGGTCGCGCTGGCGGGCGCGTGGCTCCAGCCCAGGGCGCTGCCGCTCCACCGCATCTCGACGATCCTGCTCGCCGCCTATCTCGTGACGCAGTCGCCCGGCGGCTATACCCAGACCTTCCTGCTCTTCCTCGTCCTGCTCGAGCCGTGGAAGGGAATCGGCCCGATCGTCGCGATCGTCTGCGCCTATCTGCTGTGCCTCGTCGCCGACTGGCCGCTCTCGACCGTGCTCGAGCTGTCGACCAACAGCTGGCTGAGCGGGCGCCCGGTGACGCCGAGCTTCGGGCTGGCGATCGGCCATTTCGTCCGGCCCGGGCTGGTCGCGCTGATCCTCTGGGCGCTCGCGCTCGACAGCCTCGTCCGGGTCGTGCGCGCGCACCGCGCGCACCGCCCGACGCTCGGGCTCGCACCGGCATGATCCTCGAGCAGGACATGGCCGCGATCAACGCCGCGCTCGCGCCGCTCTGGCCGCGGCTCGCGGGCGCGCGGATCTTCATGACCGGCGGAACGGGCTTCATCGGCCGCTGGATGCTCGAGGCGCTGGCGCGCTCGGGCGTCGAGGCCGAAGTTACCCTGCTCAGCCGCGACCCGCTCGGCTTCGCCGCGCGCGCGCCGCATCTCGCGCGCCGCTTCCGCCTCGTGCGGGGCGACGTGATGCATTTCACCGCGCCGGCCGCCGACTATACCCATGTCATCCACGCCGCGACCGATGCGAGCGCCGCGCTCAACGCCGGCGATCCGCGGCGGATGTTCGACACGATCGTGCAGGGCACCCGCAACGCGCTCGATCTCGCCAATGGCTGCGGCGATGCGCGCTTCTTCTTTCTGAGCTCGGGCGCGGTCTATGGCGCGCAGCCCCACGAGGTGCCGCATGTCGGCGAGGACTGGCGCGGCGGCCCCGATCCCTGCGATCCGCTTTCGGCCTATGGCGAGGGCAAGCGCGCCGCCGAGATGCTCTGCGCGATCTACGCCAGGCAGTTCGGGCTCGACACGGTCAACGCGCGCATCTTCGCGCTGCTCGGCCCGCTGCTGTCGCTCGACATCCACTTCGCCGCGGGCAACTTCATCCGCGACGCGATGGCGGGCAAGACGATCCGCGTCACCGGATCGGGCGAGGCGGTGCGCTCCTATCTCTATGCCGCCGATCTGACGGTGTGGCTGTGGACATTGCTGATCGCCGGCCGGGCGGGCGCGGTCTGCAATGTCGGCTCCGAAGAGGCGGTGTCGATCGCCGAGCTTGCCCGCCGCACAGCCTCGCTGCTCGGCGGCCCCGGCGTCGAGATCCTCGGCAAGCCCGATCCCGGCTGGAACCCCGGCCGCTATGTCCCCTCTACCGCTCGCATTCGCGCCGAACTCGGCGTCACGCCGACGATCGGCCTCGATACCGCGATCCGGCGCACCGCGCTCTCCCACGGATGGAAACCATGACTCAAGTGAAGCTCGCCAACTGGGTGGCCGATACGCTGGCCGCGCGCGGCATCGACCATGTCTTCATGCTCACCGGCGGCGGCGCGATGCACCTCAACCACGCGCTCGGCACGCATCCGGGGCTCGCCACCATCTTCACCCATCACGAGCAGGCGCTGGCGATGGCGGCGGAGGCCTATTACCGGCTGACCAACAAGCTCGCGGTGGTCAACGTCACCTCGGGTCCCGGCGGCACCAATGCGATCACCGGCGTCTACGGCGCGCATGTCGATTCGATCGGCATGCTGGTGATCTCGGGGCAGGTGAAGACCGAGACGACGGTGCGCGCCACCGGGCTGCCGCTGCGCCAGTTCGGCGATCAGGAGCTCGACATCGAGCCGATCGTCCGCCCGATCACCAAATATGCGACGATGGTCACCGACCCGCTGACCATCCGCTACCATCTCGAAAAGGCGCTCTACCTCGCCACCTCGGGCCGCCCCGGGCCGGTCTGGCTCGACATCCCGCTCGACGTGCAGGCGGCGAAGATCGATCCGGCGCAGCTGGCGGGCTTCGACCCGGCCGAGCTCGACGAGCCGTGGAAGGCGACCGATCTGAAAGCGGCGGCGGCCGCCATCCTCGAAAGGCTCGCGGCCGCCGAGCGTCCGGTCGTGTTCGCCGGCGGCGGCGTCCGGCTGAGCGGCGCCTATGCCGATTTCCTCCGCCTGATCGAGAAGCTCGGCGTGCCGGTGGTCACCGGCTGGAACGCGCACGACGTGCTGTGGAACGCCCACCCGCTCTATGCCGGGCGCCCCGGCACCGTCGGCGATCGCGGCGGCAACATGGTCACCCAGAGCGCCGATCTGCTGCTCGTTCTCGGCAGCCGGCTCAACATCCGCCAGGTCAGCTACAACTGGAAGACCTTCGCCCGCGAAGCCTACAAGATCTGGGTCGACATCGATCCGGTTGAGCTGCGCAAGCCGACCGTGATCCCCGACATGCCCGTCGTCGCCGATCTCGCGGATCTGATCCCGGCCTTGCTCGAAGCACCCTATCAGGGGCCCACCGCCGCGCATGACGCATGGCTCCTGTGGTCGCGCGAGCGCGTGCGCAATTTCCCGACGGTGCTGCCCGAATATCGCGATCACGGCCCAGCGGTGCACCCCTATGTCGCGATGGACGCGCTGTTCGCGCAGCTCGGCGAGGACGACGTGATCGTCACCGGCAACGGCAGCGCCTGCGTGGTCAGCTTCCAGGCTGCCGAGATCAAGCGCGGCCAGCGGCTGTGGACCAATTCGGGCTGCGCGACGATGGGCTATGACCTTCCCGCCGCGATCGGCGTCTGCGCCGCGACCGGCGGCAACCAGCGCGTCATCGCCATCGCCGGCGACGGCAGCATCATGATGAACCTGCAGGAGATGCAGACGATCGCGGGCTATGGCCTGCCGGTGAAGGTCTTCCTGATCAACAACAACGGCTATGTCTCGATCTTCCAGACGCACCGCAACTTCTTCAACGGCGTCGAGGTTGGCGGCGGGCCCAAGAGCAACGTCACCTTCCCCGATTTCGGCAAGGTCGCGGCGGCGTTCGGCTTCGGATATTTCCGCGCGGCGTCGCACGACGAACTGCCCGGCGCGATCGAGGCCGCGCTCGCCGCCGAGGGCCCTGTGGTCTGCGAGATCTTCGTCGACGAGCATGTCGCCTTCGCCCCCAAGCTCGGCGCGAAGGCGCATCCCGACGGCCGGATAACCTCGCCGGCGCTCGAGGATCTCTCCCCCTTCCTCCCGCGCGAGGTGCTGCGCGCGAACATGCGCATCGCGCTGCTGGAGGAGGAATGATGCGCGGCGAGCGTCCGTTGCGCTACCTGCTCGCCGGCGCGGCGAACACCGCGTTCGGGCTGGCGATCTATCCGCTGCTGCTGTGGAGCGTGCCGCCGTTGCACACCCATTATCTGATCGCGCTGGCGCTCGCGCAGGCGATCAGCCTGTGCTTCGCCTTCGCGACCTACAAGCTCGGCGTGTTCCGCACCCGCGGCAATGTCGCGCGCGAGTTCGGGGCCTTCTCGAGCTTCTACCTCTTCAACTATGCCGCGAACTGGGCCGCACTGCCGCTGCTCGTCGAGCTCGGCGGGATCCCGCCGATCGTCGCGCAACTGGGCTTCACTGCGCTGCTGATCGTCGGCAGCTGGTTCTGGCACAGCCGTGTCACGTTCCGCTCGATCGGAGGTCTGGCATGAGCGCGTTCCTGCACCGCAGCTGCCCGGCCTGCGGCGCCGGCGCGGCGCGCCCGGAGGCGCATAGCCCGGTGCGCGCGGAGACGATGTCGGCCGCGGCGCTGCGTCCCTATTGGTCGGGGCTGTTCAGCGAGAAGCGCTTCTTCACCTATCATCGCTGCCTCGGCTGCGGGCTGCTCTATACCCCCGCCTTCTTCGACGGCGCGCAGCTCGCCGATCTCTATTCGAGCATGGCGCCCAATATGGAGCTCGTCTCCAACGACGCGATCGCGGCGACCCAGAAGGGCTATTTCGACGCCGCCGCCGCGCATGCGACGCTCGATGGCGGCTATCTCGAGATCGGCCCCGATACCGGCCATATCGTCCGCGAAGCGGCGACGCGCGGCGCGTTCGACCATTTCTGGCTGTTCGAGCCCAATCGCGCGATCCACGACACGCTGCGCGCATCGGCGGGCGGACGCCCGGCGCGCCTGCTCACCGACATGGACGATCTCTCGCCCGTGCCCGACGGCTCGATCGGGCTCGCGGTGATGGTGCACGTGCTCGATCACCTGCTCGATCCGCTGGCGATGCTGGCCCAGATCCGCGCCAAGCTGCGCCCCGGCGGCACGCTGCTGATCGTCACCCACAACGAGAAATCGCTGTTGCGCAGCCTGATGGGAACCCGCTGGCCGCCTTTCTGCCTCCAGCACCCCGAGCTCTACAACCCGGCGACGATCACTGCGCTGCTCGGGCGGGCCGGCTATGGCGGCGTGCGGGTCGCGCGCAGCCGCAACTATTTCCCGCTGCCGTTTCTCGCGCGCCAGGCGCTGTGGACGCTCGGGCTCAAGCCCGCACGGGTGCCGCTGCCCAATTTCTCGCTGGGCCTGCGGCTGGGCAACATGCTGACGCTGGCCCGCGCCCCGGCTCAGGCGGCGACGGGCACCGATCCGTGGCGCGAGGCCGCCGAATAGTCCGCGATCTGGGCGAGGGTGACCGCACGGGCATCCTCGCCCCGGCCGATCGCCTTGTGCCACGCGACGATCCAGTCGAGCGCCTGTTCGAGAGTCAAGCCGGGCCGCCAGCCCAGCGCCGCCCGCGCCTTCGAGCAATCGAGCCGGAGCAGCCCCGCTTCGTGCACGCGCGCGCCATGGTCCAGCGTCTGCGGGCGGGCATCGCCGCCCCACAGGCCACGCACCTGCTCGACGATCCACGATACCGGACGTGTATCGTCGTCCGAGGGGCCGAAATTCCACGCATCGGCGAAGTTCCGCTCGCCGGCGAGCAGCCGCTCGGCGATCTGCAGATAGCCGCCGAGCGCTTCGAGCACATGCTGCCATGGTCGCACCGCGTCGGGCGCGCGGATCAGCGGCGCCACGCCCGCCTCGAACGCGCGCACCAGATCGGGCACCAGCCGATCCTCGGCCCAATCGCCGCCGCCGATCACATTGCCCGCGCGTACCGTGGCGAGACCCGGACCGTTGGCGAAGAACGAACTGCGATAGGCCGATGCGACGAGCTCGGCGCAGCCCTTGCTGCTGCTATAGGGATCGTGCCCGCCCATCGGATCGCTCTCGCGATAGGGCCAGACCCATTCGCGATTCTCATAGCATTTGTCGCTGGTCACGCAGACCACCGCCCGAACCCCCGGCGCGCGGCGCGCGGCCTCGAGCAGGTGCACCGTGCCCATCACGTTGGTCGCATAGGTCTCGACCGGCTCGCGGTAGGAGAGCCGCACCAGCGGCTGCGCGGCGAGATGGAAAATTACCTCGGGGCGCGACGCCTCCACAACGGCACGCACCGCGGTGAGGTCGCGGATATCGCCCTCGACATGCTCGATCAGCGCGTCGATCCGCGCCGCCGCGAACAGACTCGGCGTGTCGTCGGGCGGCGGCAGCGCGAAGCCGGTGACCTCCGCGCCGAGCATGTGGAGCCACAGGCTCAGCCAGCTGCCCTTGAACCCGGTATGCCCGGTGACGAGCACGCGGCGCCCGCGCCAATCGTTCACCAGCGCTTCCACGGCGCGTTCCCCGCTTTCCAGAGTTCGTCGAGATAGAGCTTGTCGCGCAGCGTATCCATCGGCTGCCAGAAGCCTTCGTGCCGATAGCCCATCAGCTCGCCGCCGCGCGCCAGCCGCTCGAGCGGGCCGGCCTCCCAGACGGTATCGGGGCCATCGACCAGATCGAGCACCGAGGGATCGGCGACGAAGAAGCCGCCATTGATCTGGCCGCCGTCCCCGGCCGGCTTCTCCCTGAAATCGACGACCTTGCCGTCATCGAACTCGAGCGCGCCGAAGCGGCCGGGCGGCGACACCGACGTGATCGTCGCGCGCTGGCCATGCTCTTTGTGGAAGCGCACCAGTTCGCCGACGTCGATGTCCGCGACGCCGTCGCCATAAGTGAAGCAGAAGGGTTCGTCGGGATCGAGATAGGGGCGGATCGCCGCGAGGCGCCCGCCGGTCATCGTCGTCGCGCCGGTATCGACAAGCGTGATCCGCCACGGCTCGCTGCGGGCATGATGTACTTCCATGCCGTTGCCGCCGCGCAGATCGATCGTCACGTCGGAGGCATGCAGGAAGTAGTTCGCGAAGAACTCCTTGATCACATAGCCCTTATAGCCGAGGCACACGACGAAGTCGTTGAATCCGCTCGCCGAATAGATCTTCATAATGTGCCAGAGGATCGGCATGCCGCCGATCTCGACCATTGGTTTCGGCCGCACCGACGTCTCTTCGCCGAGCCGGGTACCCAAACCGCCGGCCAGGATTACGGTTCGCATCGTCACTCCACGTCATCGCTTCAGCACGATGACGGAAGCCTCGCCCCCAGCCCGTAAGCCGAACGCCCGTCGCTGGACGCAGCACGGCATGCTCCTCGTCATCCTGCTGATTGCGGCGGCGCTGCGGATACGCGGGATCGGCTTCGGGCTGCCCGCGCTCCACGACCCCGACGAGCCGCTGTTCATGATGACCGCGCTCGACATGCTGCGCAGCCATAGTCTGAATCCGGCCTGGTTCGGCCATCCCGGCACGATCACCTTCTATTGCCTCGCGCTGATCAGCCTCGCGGTCGGTGCGAGCGGGGTCGCGACCGGCCAATATGCCGATGCGCACGCCTTTGTGAGCGCGGTCTATGCCGATCCGGGAATCCTGTTCCTCCCCGCCCGGCTGTTCTTCGCCGCCTGCGGTGTCGCCTGCGTCTATCTGACGTGGCGCCTCGGCCGGCGCATCGGCGGCGTGCGCGCCGGCCTGCTCGGCGCGGCCTTTCTCGCGGTCAACGCGCTGCATGTCGATTATTCGCAGGTCATCCGCACCGATATCCAGGCGAGCCTGTTCATGCTGCTCTGCGCCGGCGCGACCTTGTCGATCGCCGA
The DNA here is from genome assembly GCF_004792695.1 of Sphingomonas naasensis. Taxonomy (GTDB): domain Bacteria; phylum Pseudomonadota; class Alphaproteobacteria; order Sphingomonadales; family Sphingomonadaceae; genus Sphingomonas; species Sphingomonas naasensis. The sequence goes on from NZ_SRXU01000011.1 coordinate 109,249, forward strand.
GCGGGGGCGGCTGCGCGATTATCTGCTGGCGGGACTGTTCGTCGGCCTGGGATGCGCCACCAAATGGCCCGCCGCAGCCTTTGCCGTCGGGCCGATCGCCGTCGCGATCTGGCGTATCGCGCACGGACACGCCGACGCGCGCAAGCTGCTGCTGTTCGTCGCGGCGGCGCCGGCGGCGCTGCTGCTCGCCTCGCCCTATCTGCTGCTCGACTATCCCACCGTGATCGGCAATCTCGCGAGCGAGGCCCGGCCGACGCACCCCGGCGCGACGGGCCATGGCCTCGTCGCCAACCTCGCCTGGTATGTGGGCGATCCGCTGCGCGGCACGTTCGGCATCGCAGGCATCGCGCTCGCCGCGCTCGGGACGATCCTGATCGGCATCCGCAATCGCCGCGCGGCAGTCGCGCTGGCGCCGGGCATCGGCGCCTGCGTCCTGCTTCTCGCGGTGCAGGCGCTGCGCTGGGAGCGCTGGCTGATCCCGCTGCTGCCCTTCGCGGCGATCGCCGCCGGCTATGCGGTCGCGGCGCTGGCGGAGATGGCGCGATCGCGCACCGGCCGCCCGCTGGCCTTGCTCGAGCCGCTGGCGGGGCTGCTGCTCGTGCTTCCCATGCTGCAGGCGACGCAGGTTCGCGCCGTGACCCGGGCGAACGACACGCGCCAGCTTGCAAGCGCCTGGCTGCGGGCGAATGCGCCGCCGCAAAGCACCATCCTCGTCGAGCACGCCGCGCTCGACTTGCTCTCGGAGCCGTGGAAGCCGCTGTTTCCGCTGGGCAAGGCCGGGTGCGTCGATGCCCGCGCCGTGCTCGCCGGCCGCATCCGCTACTCGGATGCCGAAACGCTGCGCTCGGGCAGCCCCGTGGTCGATCTCGGCAATGTCGACCCGGCACGCCTCGCCAGCTGCCGCGCGCGCTTCCTCGTGCTCAGCCATATCGATCGCTACGCGAACGACCGCGTGACCTACGCGGCGCAATGGCGGCGCTATGCCGCGCTCACGCGAGGGGCGGTGCTGCGCCACAGGATCGCGCCGATCGCGGAAAGGCTGGGCGGGCCCGAGATCTTGATCTTCGAGACCCCGCCAGCGCCTCCCCCCTTGTCGAGCGCACGGTAACGACTATACGTTTCATGTATGATTCGTATATCTCAGATGCCGTAATGGGGATCGTCAACGTCGAGGACGCGCTCCACGAGCAGCTCCGCAAGGCCAGCAAGGCCTCCTATCGGTCGATCAATGCGCAGGCGGCGTTCTGGATCAGGATCGGCATGCTCGCCGAACTCAATCCGCAGCTGAGCTTTCAGCAGATCGTCGTGCGCGAGCTCCGGGAAGCGGGCGTCGATCCCGACGACATGGTCGTCGCCGTCGAATGATCAAGTCGCCCGAAGAGATCGAGCTGATGGCCGAATCCGGCCGGCTTCTCGCCTCCGTCTTCACCTGGCTCGACCGCCAGACGCTGGCCGGCCGGACGACGATGGACATCAACGATCAGGTCGAGGCGCTGATCGTCGACACGCTGGGCGCGCGGCCCGCGAGCAAGGGCCAATATGGCTATGGCTTCGTCCTCAACTGCTCGAGGAATGCAGTCGTGTGCCACGGCGTCCCCTCGGAGGCGGAGGTGCTGGGCGACGGCGATATCGTCAATTTCGACATCACGCTCGAGAAAGGCGGATACATCGCCGATTCGAGCAAGACCTACCTTGTCGGCGACGTCGCGCCCGCGGCGCGGCGGCTGGTCCGGACGAGCTACGAAGCGATGTGGAAGGGCATCCTCGCGGTTCGCCCGGGCGCCCGGCTGGGCGATATCGGCCACGCCATCGAGCGCCACGCCAAGCGCGCGGGCTATGCGATCGTGCGCGACTATTGCGGCCATGGCATCGGCCACGAGATGCACGAAGAGCCGCAAGTGCTGCATTTCGGAAAGCCCGGCACCGGTCTGGTGCTGCGCGAAGGCATGGTCTTCACGATCGAGCCGATGCTCAACCAGGGCAGGCGGACGGTGCGCACCGAAGACGATGGCTGGACCGTCGTCACGACCGACGGCAAGCTCTCCGCGCAATTCGAGCATACGGTCGCAGTGACCAGGGACGGCGTTCGCGTCCTCACGCTGCGGCCGGACGAGACGATCCCGCGCGGCTGAGGGCTCGGGCGCAAGGCGTCCCGAACCCTCATGGTCGCCACAACTAGAAGGCGATCGCCACGCCGCCGCTCACATTGTGACGCGCCTTGCTGCCATATTCGCCGGTATAGCCGAGGTTGAGACGCACGCCGCCCGACAGTTCGGCGCCGAGCCCCAGCGCGACGCGGCCGACGGTGCGATCGGTGGCGGCGCCGAAGCCGAACAACGGGCCGGTGCCCGAAGCGGCGGTGAAATGGGCGGATGCCACCGGCGTCGCGTCGCCGGTCAGGCGGCTGCGTACCCCGGCTTCGGCGTACGGCCTGATCCCGCCAAGGTCGAAGCTGACCGCCACCGCGGTGTCTCCATAGAGCATGCCCGCGCTGTCGCGATCGACCGTGAGGCCGAATGGCGCCGTGCGTTCGGCGAACGCGTCGCGCTTGCCCTGGAGATAGGTGACGCCGACGCGCGGGGTGACCGTGAGCGCCCCGGCATCGACGCCATAGCCGATCGACAGATCGCCGATGATGCCCCCGGTTCCATAGCGCGCGGTGATTGCATCGCCGGTCGGCGCGGTGCGGCGCGTTTTGGCGTGCGAGGCGTCATAGGCGACCAGCGCGTGCACGTCGAAACCGCCGAGCGCGAGATCGGCCAGCGCTCCGAACAACGCCCCGCTCTGCCGGTTCTCGGCGCCGAGGTCGGCGATGTTCTGGGTGGAACGCGCGGTCCCGACAAAGGCGCCGAGACGGCTGCCCTCGCCGAAGCCATAGCCGATCCCGCCGAGCAGCCCGAGCAGCTCGCTGCGCGCGGCCGAGGCGCCGATGGCGGCATTGCCCGCGAGGCGATTCCACTGGCCCAGCGCCTGCGCGAAGCCGTGCAGGCCCGGCGCGATCGGCGCCGACGCGCGCAGGTTGCGCATCGTTTCGGAGACCGCGAGCCCGGTCTGCACGGTCTGCATCTGCGCGGTGGCATAGGCTTCAGGCGTCAGCCGCTCGAACGCACCCGCATTCGACTGGCCGCTGGCCGAGACCAATACCGGCAGCGCAGCCGTGAAGCTCTGCACCATCTGGCCATCGCCGAGCAGGTCGTTGGCATAGCCGATCGCGCCCTGCGCATTGACGCTGAAGGCGTCGCTGCTCTGGAACGCACCGAGGATCTGGATGCGGTTGCCGCGCGTCGCGACGAAGCCGAAGATCGTGTTCGACTTGTTGATCGTCGTGAAGCTGCCGGTGATGCCGCCCTGCGCGACGACGAGGTCGAGCGCGCCGCCCGGTGTCGCCGAAAGCACGCCGGTGATGTCCATCGCGGCGCCCTGCGCGATGGTGAGCTTGCCCGAGATGTCGAGCCGGTCGCTCGCAGCCGAGGACACCTCCATCTGCAGCAGCGAGCCGCTGGCGAAGTTGACGTCGCCGTTGACCGTCATCGTGCCCGGCGAGGCACCCGGCGCGAGCGTGCCGCGCACATCGATGTTGCCGTTGACCGTTCCCGCCGAACCGAAGGTCGCGCCCTGGCGCACCACGATCGTCTCGACCGAGCTGAGCACGCTGCCGGCTTGGCCGATCAGCCGCCCGCCGCTGACGCTCAGACCGGTCAGGCTCGCGGTACCGGTGAACGACACGACTCCGCCGGCCACATCGGCGCGCTCGAAGCCGGAATAGGCAGCCGCGGTCCACTGCGTCGGCGCCGTGGTGGTGCCGCCGGTGTTGAAGACCAGCGTGTCGATGCCGTCGCCGCCCGAACGCGTGCCGGTGATCGCGCCGGCACCCGTGATGGTCAGGGCGTCGTCGCCGGCGCCGAGGTCGAGATTGCCGTCGATCCGGCCGCCGACAATCACCTCGTCCTTGCCGGCCCCGCCGGCGACATTGGCCGTGAGCGTGTTGCCGGCGAGGATGTTGAGCGTGCCGCCATCGATCGCGACGCCGTTCACGAAGCCGGCATCGCGATCGATGCGCAGCTCGCCGCCAACGGTCTCGAGGCGCTCGAAGCCGGTCTGATCGAGCGCGCTGAACAGGCGCGTGGCACCCGGTGCCTGGAAGAAGGCGAGCGTGTCGTTGCCCGCGCCGCCATCGACCCGGCCGTGCACCTGCGCGCCGCCGCGCAACGTCAGGCGATTGTCGGCGCCATCGAAGATCACCCCTTGTTCGGCATCGAGCACGGTGCCGGTGCCGATCTCGAGATTGCCGCCGTTCACGGCGACGCTGTCGAATCCATAATGTTCGCCGAACAGCGCCAGCGTGCCGGCACCTTCGGAGATCAGATCCTCGAACGAGCGGATCTGCGCAGAGAGGACCGTGCGGCTCTGCGCCGCGCCCGACTGGATGCGCAGCAAATCGTGCCCGTCACCGCCATCGACGACGCCGTCGAATTGGACGTCCGCGCCAATGATCAGCTCGTTGTCGAAGCTGCCGGTGAAGGTGACGCGCTGGTCCGCGCCGAGATCGCCGGTCAGCGTCAGCGGCGATGCGCCGGTGATGTTGGCGGTCTCGAAGCCGAACATGCCGTTGATGCTCGAAGCGCCGTCGAGGGTCAGGTTGAGCGTGTCGTTGCCCGCGCCGCCG
>NZ_SRXU01000012.1 GCF_004792695.1 Sphingomonas naasensis
CGACGCCGCGACAGACCTCGCCGGGAGGTGCGACGGCATCGCCGGACCCGTCAGAGACAGCCCCGGCGAGCCGGCCTTCGCCGATCCCGACCGCAGCCGCCACACCGGCACCCGCGCTCCCCGAACCGATTGCGACCGCGACGCCCGCCGCCGCGCCGCTGCCCGAGGCCGCTCCGGCGGCGGCGCCGGCTGGAATGCCCGGCTGGCTATGGGCGCTGCTCGGCGCCGCGGCGACGGGGCTGGCCTTCGGCGCCGTCCTGCTCCTGCGCCGTCGTCGCGAGGACGCGGCGGACGCGGGGTTCGAGGCGGCGCCCGTGGCGGCAGCGCCGCCGGTGCCCGCCGCGCCGGCGCGTCCGGTCGCGCCCCCGCCTGGCATAGCGCCACCCGCACCGGCGCCTGCCGCGGCGCCGTCCGGCGAGCCCTTCGAGATCGCGCTGCGGCCGGCCAGCATCGAAGTGAGCGAGCGCGACGTGCTGCTCGATTTCGAGCTGCTGATCGGCAACCTCCAGGCTTCTGCCGCCGAGAATATCCGGCTGACCATGGCGATGATGAGCGCCAATCCCGATCAGGACCGCCAGATCGCCGGCTATCATGCCAGCCCGATGGTCGATCCGGCGGGCGCCCCGTTCGACCTTGCCGCGGGGGCCGGCGGACGGATGCCGGCGCGGCTCGCGCTGCCGCGCGAGCTGATCCATGTCGTCGAGATCCAGCGCCGGCCGATGTTCGTGCCGCTGGTGATGATCGAACTCAAATGGCGCGCCGGGATCAGCATCCGCCGCTTCGGCGCCGACTTCATGGTCGGCACGCCGGGGCAGGGGAGCAAGCTCGGCCCGATCTGGCTCGATCGCAACCAGCAGGCGAACCAGCTCAACGCCACCCGCTATCTTCCGCGCCAGGCCGTGGCGGCCTGACCCGCGAACCGCGGGTTACGCCTGCGGATCCTCATGGTCGGCGGCGCTTCGCTGCGCGCGCGCGTGCCAGATGCAGGCGCCGACGGTGCCGAGCAGGAACGGGATCATCCAGAGATTGAGCGGCGGGAAGAATTGCAGCACCCCGATGACGAGGATGCCGCCGACCAGGTCGAAATTCTCGCCCGGCCCCTGCCAGAGCCGCGCGCCGATCGTCACCATGATCGGAAAGGCAATGAATGCCAGTGTCAGCGCGAACAGCCAGCGCGCGACAAAACCGATGACCGCCATCCGATGCTCCCGCAGTGCCCGTTGCAGGCGATCCCCTGCCCGGCCGGGCAGGGGCCCGTCATGAGCAAAGCCTGAGCATTTTCGGGTCGGGCAAACGGCGCCGTGCGGCGCCCGCCCGGTCTAGGGTCCGTACTCAATACCCGCAATGGTCGTGACGGAGCCGATTTTGGCGCACGGGGAGGAACGAGGAGGGAGCGACGCGGTGTCATCGTGACTCCAAGGACTTGGCTCGTGACGTGGCTGTGCGCCAAAAGCGGCCCGCCGCTGCGCGGTCGCCCGGAGACGCACGCTGGACTGCGTCAGCCCGCTTGCCCGGGCCGCCAGCCCGCGCTGCGCGAGCTTCCTTGCCAGCGCACGTCTCCGGGCGATCCCGACCGTTGTGGGTATTGAGTACGGACCCTAGTGCCGCAGCTTGTGGATCTGGTGGAGCGCGAAGGCGATCAGGCCGCCGACGATCAGCCCGAAGATGCCCGAGGCGGTGGCGGTGACCAGCCAGCCGAGAAAGCCGCCAAGCGGGCCGCTCGCATGCGCGACGGCCTCCTGCGCGTGGTGGATGGTGCCGGCCGGCTCGTGGACGCCCAGCACCTCGAGGCCATGGACGAGGATGCCGCCGCCGACCCAGATCATCGCGGCGGTGCCGACTACCGAGAGGACCTGCATGAGCACCGGCATGCCGCGCACCAGCCAGCGGCCGATCAGCTGCGCCGATGCCGCGCGGCGCCGGGCGAGGTGGAGCCCGATATCGTCCATCTTCACGATCAGCCCGACCACGCCATAGACCGCGATGGTGATGCCGACCCCGACGATCACCAGCACCACGCCTTGCGTGAGCAACGGGCTGTCGGCGACGTCGGCGAGCGCGATCGCCATGATCTCGGCCGAGAGGATCAGATCGGTGCGGATCGCCCCGCTGACCTTGGATGCCTCGAGATGCGCCGCTTCCATCGGAGTCTCCTCGACCTCCTCATGGCCGGCGGCGCCGAACGCCTCGAGCACCTTCTCGGCGCCCTCGAAGCAGAGGAACGCGCCGCCGAGCATCAGCAGCGGCGTGATCGCCCAGGGTGCGAAGGCGCTGAGGATCAGCGCGGCAGGGAGCAGGATGAGCAGCTTGTTGCGCAGCGAGCCCAGCGCGATCTTGGCGATGATCGGCAGCTCGCGTTCGGGGGCGAGGCCGACGACGTAGCGTGGGGTCACCGCGGTATCGTCGACGACCACGCCGACCGCCTTGGTCCCCGCCTTGCCCGCGGCGGCGCCGACATCGTCGAGCGACGCGGCGGCGAGCTTGGTGATCCCGGCGACGTCGTCGAGCAGCGCTACTAGTCCGGAGGGCATGAGGGAGGATCATCCTGTTGGGAAGGCACGAATCGGAACGCGCTTCATCCCCGGATGCTCCGCGTGCGGCAAGAGCCTATGGCAAAGTCGTTTCGGCACCGCGGCGCGGCTGGCGCGTTTGGCCGGTTGAGAGGACCCAGTCCGGCGTCCTGACGGAGATACCCATGGCCGACCCCACCGAGGCGCAACCTTCCAACGGCAAGACCGCGCTCACCGATGATTTTCGCACGCATTTCTCCGGCGACGCGCCGCTTGCCGACAAGGCGAAGAGCTTCGCCAAGGCGCGGCCCTGGACCAGCGCGGCGTTTGTCGGGATCGCCGCGATGGCGGTGCTCAACATGTTCCGCGGACGCCGCAACTGACCCGGACAGCATAGCGACAAAGAAAAAGGGCGGCCCCGAGGGACCGCCCTTTCGTTCTCTGCCGTGAAGCAGAAGCTGGATCCCGGCCTGCGCCGGGATGAGTCCCTCGCGCTTACGCGCGCAGGCTCACTTGACCTCGACGGTCGCGCCGGCTTCCTCAAGCTGCTTCTTGATCTTCTCGGCCTCGTCCTTGTTGACGCCTTCCTTGACGGCCTTGGGAGCCGATTCAACGAGGGTCTTGGCTTCGGTCAGACCGAGGCCGGTGATCGCGCGGACTTCCTTGATGACGTTGATCTTCTTGCCACCGTCGCCGGTGAGGATCACGTCGAACTCGGTCTGCTCTTCAGCAGCCGGGGCAGCGGCGCCACCGCCAGCGGCCGGAGCGGCAGCAACCGCAGCGGCGGCCGAGACGCCCCACTTCTCTTCGAGAAGCTTCGAGAGCTCGGCGGCTTCGAGAACGGTCAGCTCGGAGAGCTGGTCGACGAGTGCGTTAAGGTCAGCCATGATAAACTCCAATCAAAATCAGATGGTTATAAGGGTAATGGTCTCGAACGGGCCGCTTACGCGGCCTGCTTCTCCGCATGTGCCGAAAGGACGCGCGCGATCTGCGCAGCCGGTGCCTGCGTGATGGTTGCGAGCTTGGTCGCAGGGGCAACGATGAGCCCCACGATCTTCGCACGCAGTTCATCCAGCGACGGCATCGTCGCGAGCGATTTCACGCCCTCCGCATTGAGCAGCTGCGCGCCCATTGCGCCGCCGACGATCTCGAGCTTGTCGTTCGTCTTGGCGAATTCCACCGCGATCTTGGCCGCAGCCACGGGATCGGCGGAGGTGGCGAGCGCCGTCGGACCCGTGAGCAGGTCCGCGATCACCGCATAATCGGTGCCCTCGGCGGCAATGATGGCAAGCTTGTTCTTCGAGACCTTATAGCTCGCACCGGCTGCGCGCATCTTGTTGCGGAGGTCCGTCGATTGCTTGACGGTCATCCCGAGATTGCGGGTGACAACCACCACGCCGACCTCGTTGAAGGTGCGATTCAGCTCGGCAACGGCATCAGCCTTTTGGGAACGATCCATGCCGGTCTCCTCGTTAAGGAGCCCCGAAAGGCTCCGGTTACAAATTGTCCGAGGGGCACGATCGTCGCGGCCAGAGGCTACCCTGGCGAGACCCGAACGCTCCGCGCGAAGCGGACCGTGTCGGTGAAAAATCTGTCCCCGTCTTGGCGAGAAATCAAGACCGGCAAATCCCGGTCACTCGCTGTCTCGGACGGAACGCAGGCACGGCGAGCCGCATCTGCGAAGGCGCGCACATAGCGGAAACGGCGGGGGAGTCAACCGGTTGGTGTCCGTATGATCCTCCCCCGCCAGGGGGAGGTGACGCCGAAGGCGACGGAAGGGGAGGTGAGCGACCCACTGGCCGTCGTGCTTCCTCCCCCTCCGTCAGGCTGCGCCTGCCACCTCCCCCTGGCGGGGGAGGATTATTTGGATCAGGCTTCCACTTTCGGATACCCACCCACTTCACGCTCGTCGTCGATCACCCGGCCCTTGCCGGCGCGGACCTCTGCCACGATCCGCTTGTCGACCGCATCGCGGTCCCAGGGCCGGGCGCCGGCTTCGGCGAGGACCCATTTCTCGACCTGACGCGCCGGCTTCGCCACGAAGCCCGCGGGCCAGAAGGGCGCGCGCGTGAGCGGGACGATCTTCGGCTTGCGGTTCGAGATCACCCCCAGCCGCACCATCGGCCGGCCGTCGGCGAGCGTATAGACATTGTCGCGGTCAAACAGTTCGAGATCGCCTTGACCCTCGAGGATCAGGAACGGCAGGTCCTCGCGGGTGGAGGCGCCGCCGCGCACGACATTGCCGACGATCGCCAGCCTGCCGACGGTCCAGGGGTGCCCGACCCATTCCTCCTCGTTGAGCGCGTAATGCATGCAGCGATTGCCGGGGTCGTAGATCAGATTGTTCGCGGTCAGCGCGTGCGCGCCGCCCTTGAACAGCTGGTTGCGCTCGTAATTATGCGCGTAGAGATTGCCGGCGATCAGCACCTCGGTGACGTTGTCGTGGATCAGCGATCCCTTCGAATGCTCGCCCTTGGCGTGGCTCGAATGCGACAGGCCTTCCGCGACGATGTTGTGGGTGAAGCTGATCCGGCGCGAGGTGTGCTGCCGCCACGCCTCGACAGTGTCGCCGCCGGCGAAGCGCGGGCCCGAGGCGGAGAGATTCTCGTCGGTCGCCCAGGCGAAGGAGCAGTGATCGACGATCACGTCATGCGCGGCGCTGGTCGAGAGGCCATCGACTTCCCAGCCGCTCTTCGGCGGGGCGCCGTCGGCACCGGCGCGTACGCGGATGTGACGGATGACGACGTCGTGCGCCGACACCGAGATGCCGCCGCGGATCAGCGTGATGCCGGGGGAGGGCGCGCTGGCGCCGTCGACGGTGACGAACGGCTCGCGGATCGACAGGCTCTTGCGTCCGAGATCGATCACGCCGGCGACGGCGAAGACGATCCGGCGCGGGCCGCTTGCCGCCAACGCCTCGCGCAGCGTGCCCGGGCCTTCGGAGGCGAGGCTGGTGACGCGCAGCACGCGGCCGGCATTGCCGCCCCGCGTCTTCGTCCAGCCGACCGTCGGTGCGAGCGCGGTCTCGCGCGCCAGCAGCGGCGCATGCCCGGCGACCAGCGCCGCACCCAGAAAACCCCGCCGATCCAGCCGCAAATCCGCTCTCCTGCACTGCCGTCCCCGCGGTCATGCTTAACGAAAGGTCAAGCTGTGCCCCTGCGGAACAGTCCAAAAACCATGCTAGCCAGAGGTCGTTTCACCAGCAATATCGTCGCGCATGACGACTCGATCCTCGCTTTTCCGAGGCGCTCTCATGCTCCTCATCGCATTGCTGGCGATGCCCTCGTGCGCGTTCGCCGCCACCACAACCACCAGGGGCCCGATCGTGCTCGCGATCCTGAGCCCGGACAGCCCGCTCGCCGAAGGCGAATATCTGTGGGAGCCCGAACGCGCGCCGACGGGCAGGATCGAGATCGTCGCCGATGTCGCGCGCGACACGCTCTATGTCTATCGCGGCGGAATCGAGATCGGGCGGACGATCCTGATCTACGGGATCGACGAGAAGCCGACCCCGCTCGGGACCTTCCCGATCCTGCAGAAGAAGAAGGATCACATCTCGAACCTCTACCACGCCCCGATGCCCTATATGCAGCGGCTGACCTGGGGCGGGGTGGCGCTGCACGGCAGCGGCGAGACGGTCGACAATCGCTATGCCACCCATGGCTGCATCGGAATGCCCGACGAGTTCGCGGCGCTGCTGTTCCGGGTCACGAAGCTGGGTGATCGGGTGACGGTGACGCGCAACTGGCTGCCGCAATTCTACGGCTGAACCGGAGAAACGCGTCGCATCGGGAATTCCCCCGACGGACAGGCTGCGCACCCGCTAGTACCACAAGGCCCTGACAATGCAGCGGAGTCTCGCGGCTCCATTGCGGGAAAAGGGACCTGCCGCATGCCCATGATGAGAGCTGCCGTCGCGCGCGCATTCGGCACGCCGCTGACGATCGAGCGCGTGTCGATCCCAGAGCCGGGGCCGGGCGAGGTCCTCGTCAAGATCGTCGCGACGGGGGTCTGCCACACCGATCTCCATGCGGTGGACGGCGACTGGCCGGTCAAGCCGATCCTGCCGCTGATCCCCGGGCATGAGGGCGTCGGTCATGTCGCGGCGCTGGGGCCGGGGGTCGAGGGTCTCAAGGAAGGTGACGCCGTCGGCATTCCGTGGCTGCACGATGCGTGCGGGCATTGCGAATATTGCGAGACCGGATGGGAGACGCTGTGCGAGCGGCAGCGCAACAGCGGCTATAGCGTCCACGGCACCTATGCCGAATATGCGATCGCGAGCGCACCCTTTGTCGGCCGGTTGCCGGCGAACGCCGATCTCGACGCGCTCGCGCCGATCCTCTGCGCCGGTGTGACCAGCTACAAGGGGCTGGTCGAGACCGGGGCGCGGCCCGGCGAGTGGGTGGTGATCTCGGGGGTCGGCGGGCTCGGCCATGTCGCGATCCAATATGCCAGGGCGATGGGGCTCCATGTCGCCGCGCTCGACGTGTCGCCCGACAAGCTCGCGCTCGCCGAGGCGCTGGGGGCGGAAGTGACGGCGAACGTCGCCACCGAGGATGCAGTGGCCAAGGTTCGGGCGGCGACCGGCGGCGGCGCGCACGGCGTGCTGGTGACCGCGGTCTCGCCCGCGGCGTTCGCGCAGGCGATCGCCTGTGCGCGGCGGCGCGGCACCGTCGCGCTGGTCGGGCTGCCGCCGGGCGATTTCCCGACGCCGATCTTCGATCTCGTGCTCAAGCGGATCACGGTGCGCGGCTCGATCGTCGGCACCCGCAAGGATCTCGCCGACGCGCTGGCCTTCGCCGCCGAGGGCAAGGTCAAGGCGACCGTGACGGTCGAGCCGCTCGCGGCGGTCAATCACGTGCTCGACCGGTTGCGCGACGGCAAGGTCGAGGGGCGTATCGTGCTGCGTCCCTGACCCGCCGTTGGTGGTGGAGGGCTTCCGGCCCTGCGGAGCGCAAAGGCGGACGCCCGGCGGTCTTCGTCGGCGCGAGAGCGCGCCCCGTCGCATCGCGGTTCGTGTCGATCGCACGCTGCCCCACCGCTGCGCGGGTCACAGCGATCCGAAAGACCTCGCGATGTTTTCCGGCAAACCAATTCCCCTCGCGATCGCGATGGCCGTTTCATGGGTCGCGACGCCAGCGCTGGCGCAAGAGGCGCAGCACGTCGCGGCGCCATCCTATCAGGGGCCGAAGAACATGGAGGTGGCGCTATCGGCCGTGCGCTATGAGGACGTCGCGACCAATAGCCCCTCGGCGATCGTCTATGTGCTCGTCCGCAACAATACCACCAAGTCCGCGCCGCTGACCCGCGACACCTTCGCCGGTACAGCGCTCAGCGTCGGCGCCTCGGTCTATTCGAGCACCAGCTATACCTTCCCGTCGGGATATGATGTGGCGGGCGCATTCGAGAACAGAACGCTGGCCGGCGGCACCGTCGTCACGATCGCGTTCCGGTTCCAGCTCTCGGGCCCGGTCCCGACCGCGCCCTCGACTCTGACCATACATGAAAATCCGCCGGTGAAGCTGCTGGGGAAGGCCAACATCTTCACCCTGTCGAAGAGTGTGCCCGGCTATGTCGGCGCGCCGGCGCCGGCGCCGAAGCTCGGGACCCCGCCGCAGCTCGAGCTCGGCAGGGACGGCTATCAGTCGAATCGCGTGTCGGATTCGAGCTTCCACCAGCTCGGTCCGCTGCGCGTCCGCGCCGACCAGATCCAATATGGCCGTTTGCCGGCCGGCGGCGCGAACGCCGAATATATCGAAGTGCTGGCGACCGCGCAGAACACACTCGCGGTGCCCGTGCTGATCCACGGCTCGACGATTTCGGGCATCGTCGTCTCGGAAAAGGGTGACAATACCCGCAGCGACACGGTCAAATTCTACAAGGACGGAGTCGTCGCCACCAGTTTCCGGCTCAATCCCGGCGAATGGATGTACGTCACCGCCTCGTACGGCTTCCCCAACGAGGCGGCGCTACGTGCCGCCCGGCGGCTGGCGATCAGCTACTCGCCGTCCGATCAGGCCGGTGGGACGTTCGCCATCGACGTCCCGCCGCTGACCAAAAAAGCGGAGACTACGCCGACGACGACCAAGGCGGAGCCCGTGCCCGGTGCGACGACCTCGACGCCGGCGACCACCGAGGCCGCGTCGACCGCCGGCGAGGGCGACTTCCGCAAGACCGCCTATATGGACGTCAAGCTCGATGGAGTCGCCAGCACCAACGCTGGAATCGAAGTCACGCTGGCGGTGCGCAACAGGATCGGACGTCGGCTGGGCATGCAGCATGATTGGCAGACCTATACGCTGCTCGGCTCCGACGGCGCCGCATATCGCAGCGACGGCAACCACTATGGCAGCTCGGCACGCGACGCGCTGCGCACCACCGTCTGGCTCGAAAACGATGAGGAGGCGAAGCGAACCTATCTGTTCGCCAGGGTTCCGCCCGGCGTGACTCCGACCCAGTTGATCATCCGCGACGGCGGCAAGGAAAAGGCGCGCATCGACCTGCCGCGCTGATCGGGCGGGCGGGACTAGCCGGCGCGGAGCAGGTTCAGCGCCCGGGTGCGCTCGGGCGACGCATCCGGGCCATAGGCGACCGGCAGCAGCGCCCGCCGCGCGGCAGCGGCGTCGCCGCGGCGGAGCAGCGCCTCGCCGAGCAGCAGCCGCGGGCCCGGTGCGGCGGGAACGGTGTCGACCACCTTCATCAATCCCTCGATCGCGATGTCGGGCGGTGCCTCGCCGGCCTCGGCGAAGCTGCGATAATAAGCGAGCAGCGGCAGCGGATTGTCTGGATCGGCGCGGTTGGCGCGGGCGATCTCGGCGCGTGCCGCCCTGAGCCGCGCCTTGCGTTCGGCATCGGGCGCGGCGAGCGCCTCGGCGAGCAGCGCGGTGCCGCGCCATCCGCGCGCATCGCTGCTGTTCGGATCGGCGGCGAGGGCGCGGTCGGCGGCGCGGCGGCATTCTGCGGGGTTGCCGCTGCGGCATTCGGCCTCGGCGAGGAGGAGCTGGGCCTGCAGATTCGTGGGATAGCGGGCCGCGTCGGCGCGCAGATCCTTCAGCCAACCATCGCGCGCCATGCGCGCGCGGCGCAGCGCCTGCTCGGCCGCGGCAGCGGTTTCGGGATCGATGCCGGGCGCGGGCGGGGGCGGCAGCGCGATGCGCGAGCCCAGCTCGAGCCGGCCTTTGACGAAGGCGGCTTCTCCCTCGGTCAGCTGGCGGAGCATCGGCTCGACGGCGCGTGCGGCGGGATAGGTCATCTGTTCATAGGGCAGCTTGCGGTTGTCCCACGAAGCGAGATCGCGCTGGAGCTGATCGAGATCGCCAAATGCTTCCGCTGCCCGCGCGGGATCCCCGCCGGCGGCGATCGCCGCCAGATAGGCGCGCAGCCGGGGACGGCGTGCCTCGTCGAAGAACAGCATGTGCGCCAGCGCCCAGGCGTGGAACGGCGTCCAGCGGCTGTCGGCGCCGGCCGCCGCGGGATAGCGCCCGGTCAGCACCTCCGCGAGCGGAGCGGAGCGCACATTGTCCATCACCCGGGCATAGCCCTCGGGTGCGCGGCCATAGGTTATCTGACCGTCTGCCTTGACCTCGATCGTCGCGAACAGCTCGCCAAAGCCGTCGATGTACCAGCGCGGATAGGCATTGGGGAAATGCGTCAGCAGCCAGTTGCGCGCGAATGCGGCGTAGATCCGCCCCTCCGCCGCGACCGGCACCGAGACGTCGTTGACCTGGACCGCGAAGGGGTCGTCCTTCTTCGCGAAACGCGCGTTGCTGCCAACGGGCCCGGCGAGGTGCGCGCTGAGCCCCGCGTCGTTGGAGGCGGGATCGGGTGCGCCGCCGCTGGTCGCGCGGATCAGATCGGGCAGAATGCCGGCAAGGCTGGTGCCGCGTTCGAGCTGCACGCGCGTGTCGTAGCGAGTCGCGGCGAGCACCGGACCATCCTCGCGCGGATCATAATAATTCTGCACGTCGAAGCCGCTGCGCCACGGGCCGGGGACGAAGCGCAGATTGCGCAGGCCCATCGCGTCGAACTCGCGCGAATCGCCGACCAGCGTGACGCGCAGTTTCCGCGTGTCGTCGGGCTGGTCGACGCGGCCGTGCAGCACTGCGAGCAGAAAGTGCAGCCGCTCGAGATTATGGGCGATGCGGCGCAGCTCGGCCTCGCTGCCGTCGCTGATCACGATGACGTGATCGGTCTCGGCCTCGCGCCACCGGCTCAGCTTCTCCAGCCTGCCCTGAACGACGATCGTCTCGTCCTGCGGCGCGGTCTGGGCGGTGGCGGGAACGGACAGGGCGAGCGCCAGGAAAAGCGCGCCGATGTGGGTCGCAGGCCGCATACATCCCTCCTGTTTCGGCGGAATATGCCGCACGGCGCGGAAAAGGGAAGATCGGAGGAGGGAGGCGGGCGGCGCGCCGGCGCCGGCCGCGACGATCGGCCGCGGCTCAATGCAGCGAGCGGAAGCCGGCGCGTAGATCATGGGTGAACGCTTCGGGCTGTTCCCACGCGGCGAAATGCCCGCCCTTGGGGTGGCGGTTATAATAGACCAGCCTCGGGAAGCTCCGCTCCGCCCAGCTCCGCGGCGCCTGATAGAGCTCGTCGGGGAAGGCGCTCACCACCACGGGGACGGTGACCCCCTGCGGCCTGAAGAAGGCGAGCTTGTTCTCCCAATAGAGCCGCGCAGAGGAAATCGCGGTCTCGGTGAGCCAGTAGAGCGTGATATTGTCGAGCACGTCGTCGCGGGTCAGCCCCTCGGCCTTTCCGTCGAACACGCGGGCGATCAGCTCATAGCTGCGCAGATCGTGGTCGAGGATCCACGCGGCGAGGCCGATCGGCGAATCCTCCAGCGCATAGAGCGTCTGCGGGCGGTGGTTCATCTCCTGCGCATAGCCGAGGCCGTTCTTGTAGAAGAAGTCGAGCTGCTCATAGGCCTGCTGCTCCTCGGCGGAGAGTCCGGCGGGCGGGGCGCCGCCTGCGGCGAGCGCGGCCTCGATCTCCGGCGGGATTGCCGAGGGCATGTTGAGATGCACGCCGAGCACGCGCCCCGGCTCATGGACCGCGAGCTGCTCGGTGATCGGATCGCCCCAGTCGCCGCCCGAGGCGACGAAGCGCTTGTAGCCGAGCCGGTCCATCAGCACCGCCCAGGCCTTGGCGACGCGCACCGGATCCCAGCCGAGCTCGGTCGGCTTGCCCGAAAAGCCGTGCCCCGGGATCGATGGAATCACCACGTCGAACGCATCCGCGGCAGTGCCGCCATAGGCGGTCGGGTGGGTCAGCGGCCCAATGATCTTGAGCTGCTCGATGATCGATCCCGGCCAGCCATGGGTGACGATCAGCGGCAACGCGTTCGGGTGCTGCGACCTGACGTGGATGAAGTGAATGTCGATACCGTCGATACGCGTCACGAACTGCGGCAATGCATTCATCCGCGCCTCGACTCCGTGCCAGTCGTAATGCCGTTCCCAATAGTCGGCGAGCTTGCGCATCGTCGCGAGCTGGACGCCCTGCGAGGGATCGGAGACCAGTTCCTTGCTCGGCCAGCGCACCGCTGCGATCCGATGCCGGAGGTCCGCCAGCGCTGCGTTGGAAGCGTGGTAGCTGAATGGACGGATCCTATCGTCGCCGTCGAACGGCGTGGCCAGCGCGGCGTCGCTCGGGAGACCGCCGATGATCGTGGCGGTCGCCGGCGATGTGGCGGCGGCGGCTTGCACCAGCGTCTCGGCGGGATTGACGGGAGGTGGCGGCGTAGAGGCATTCGCGCTCAGCGGAACCAGCGCGCCTACCGTTCCGGCGACGCTCGATACGAGGAAATGCCGTCTGCCTACCGACGGATACCATCCGGGCATGATCGTTCTCCTGCTCTGAATGCGTTGCATGGTCGAGCGGGGCGGAACGAGGCCGCGGGGGATTGCACGCACGAACAGGCAACCATGCGAAGCCGTGCGCCTCGCCGCCCGAGTCGTCAACGCGGCCCGTGGCAGCCGCGGCGCCGGCATATGAAGAAGGGGCCGGAATCGCTTCCGGCCCCTTCAAATTTTATTTGTACGTCAGTGACGTCAGATCGTTGCGACTTCCGCCACATCGACCTTGACGCCCGGGCCCATCGAGGAGCTCAGCGCGACCTTGCGCAGATACTTGCCCTTGGCGCCGGCCGGCTTGGCCTTGACCACCGCATCGACCAGCGCGTCGAAGTTCGCGCGCAGATCCTCGGCCGGGAACGACGCCTTGCCGATGCCCGAATGGATGATGCCGGCCTTCTCGACGCGATACTCGACCTGACCGCCCTTGGCGGCCTTGACCGCTTCGGCGACGTTCATGGTCACGGTGCCGAGCTTCGGGTTCGGCATCAGGCCCTTGGGACCCAGCACCTTGCCGAGGCGGCCGACCAGACCCATCATGTCGGGCGTGGCGATGCAGCGATCGAAATCGATCTTGCCGCCCTGGATCGTCTCCATCAGGTCTTCGGCGCCGACGACGTCGGCACCCGCCTCGCGGGCCTCGTCGGCCTTGGCGCCCTTGGCGAACACGCCGACGCGCACGGTCTTGCCGGTGCCCTTGGGCAGGGTCACGACGCCGCGGACCATCTGGTCGGCGTGGCGCGGATCGACGCCGAGGTTGAGCGCGACTTCGACGGTCTCGTCGAACTTCGAGGTGGCGTTCGCCTTGACGATGCCGATCGCCTCATCGACGCCGTGGAGCTTGTCCGCGTCGACGGTCCAGGTCTTCTGCTTCTTGGTCAGCTTTGCCATCGTATCAGCCCTCCACCACTTCGAGGCCCATCGCGCGGGCGGAGCCTTCGATGATCTTGGTCGCTGCCTCGATGTCGTTGGCGTTCAGGTCCTTCATCTTGACCTGGGCGATCTCGCTGAGCTGCGAGCGCTTGATCTTGCCGGCAACCGACTTGCCCGGCTCCTTCGAGCCCGACTTGAGGTTGATCGCCTTCTTGATCAGATAGGTCGCCGGCGGCGTCTTGGTCTCGAACGAGAACGAACGGTCCGCATAGACGGTGATCACGGTGGGAAGGGGGGTGCCCTTTTCCGCGTCGCCGGTCTGGGCGTTGAACGCCTTGCAGAATTCCATGATGTTCACGCCGCGCTGACCCAGAGCAGGGCCGATCGGCGGCGAGGGGTTTGCGGCGCCCGCAGGCACCTGCAGCTTGATATAGCCGGTAATCTTCTTTGCCATGTCACTCTCTTTCAGGGAGCCTCAAAGGCCCCGATCAAGTTTAGCGGTTCAGCCGGACGCCGGGGCGTCCTCCCGCAGGGTTTCCATTGCGAGTGCTTTGGAAGCGCGCGCCCCTAACCGAATGCGGCGCAAAAGGCAAATCCTTATGCCGCCCGGGCACCGACGCGCGCGGCCCTGCCGGCCTGTCATCAGGCGGTAACCCGGCTGTTCGACACGGGCAGCAACGGACGCGTGTGCTTTTGCGCCCTCAATCGCAGGAGGGGAGGATGGCGATGCCTGGTCGGTCCGGTGTCTTGACGTGCGTCACGCTCGCGCTCGCGCTCGCCGCGTGCGACGGCAGTTCCTCGCGGGAGATCCGGGCAGTGGGATCCTCGACGATCTACCCCTTCAC
This sequence comes from Sphingomonas naasensis, assembly GCF_004792695.1. Classification (GTDB taxonomy): domain Bacteria; phylum Pseudomonadota; class Alphaproteobacteria; order Sphingomonadales; family Sphingomonadaceae; genus Sphingomonas; species Sphingomonas naasensis. The sequence goes on from NZ_SRXU01000012.1 coordinate 14,080, forward strand.
CCGAACGGTGGCGGAGGCCTTCGTCGCGGGCAAGAAAGGCCGCAAGGCGCCGGCGATCGAATCGATCGGCACCGGCGCCGGAATCCGCCGCTTCTGCGAGGGTGCGGGCTATGCGCATGCCGACATCGCCGACGCCTCGCGCCGGATGCGGCGCACCGAATATGACCGCTGCCAGTCGAACGGGGTGGGCGACATCATCGAGATCCCGATCGGGCTCGACGGCATCGCGCTCGCCGAAAGCAATGCCGGGCCCAGGCTCCAGCTGACCCGCAAGGACCTCTATCTCGCGCTGGCGGCCAATCCGAAGGGCAAGCCCAACACCGCGAAAACGTGGCGCGAGGTCAATTCGAAGCTTCCGGCGATCCCGATCCTCGTGATCGGCCCTCCCGCTACGAGCGGCACGCGCGACGCCTTTGTCGAACTGATCCTCGAACATGGCTGTGTCGAGGCGATGCCCGAAGCGAGCGAGCTCAAAAAGGCCGCCGATCCGGCGCTGTTCGACAAGGCGTGCCGCCAGATCCGCGGCGACGGCGCCTATGCCGAACGCGGCGAGGACGACAATGTCATCGTCGAGGGGCTGGCCCAGAACCCCCATGCGCTCGGGCTGATCGGCTATTCGTGGCTCGACCGTAACCGCGCCCGGCTGCACGGCGTGCCGATCGACGGGGTCACCCCGGATTACACTGCGATCGCCAGCGGTAAATATCCGGGCGTCCGCACGCTGTATCTCTACGTCAAGAAACGCCATCTCGAAGCGGTGACGGGCCTCAAGGACTTCCTCAACCTCTACGCGTCGATGTGGGCGCCGGACGGCCCCCTCGCCAAGCGCGGGCTGATCGCGTCGCCGCAAAAGATCCGCGACCGTTCGCTCGAGGCGATCCAGCTCGCCCTGCCGCTCGACGTCTCCGCGCTGCCCTGAGGCGCGATCAGCCCCGGTAGCGCAGCGCCTCGACGATCGTGGCGAAGGCGGGGGTCGGCTGGCGGCGGCTGGGATAATAGAGGTGATAGCCCGGGAAGGGCGGCGACCATTCGCTCAGCACCGCCTCGAGCGCGCCGCTGTCGAGATGCGGCTGGATCAGCGACAGCGGCAGATAGGCGATGCCGAAGCCGTCGAGCGTGGCTTCGAGGATCGGCAGGATCGAGGAGAATACCAATTGCCCCTCTACGCGCACGCGCAACTCGCGGCCGTTCTGGGTGAATTCCCACGCATAGAGCCCGCCATAGGTGGGCAGCCTGAGGTTGAGGCAGTTGTGATCGGTGAGTTGCTCCAGCGTGTCCGGGCGCCCTCTGGCGTCGAAATAGGCGGGAGAGGCGACCGCGAGCATTCGCGCCTCGGGGGCGATCGGCACCGCGATCATGTCCTTCGCAATGATCTCGCCGAAGCGCACCCCGGCGTCGAAACGCTCGGCGACGATATCGGTCAGCGTGTAGTCGGTGACGATCTCGACATGGATATCGGGATATTCGGGCAGCACGCGTCTGAGCGCCGGCCAGAGCACCATCTTCAGCGAATGCTCGTCGGCGCTGATCCGGACATTGCCCGCGGGCTTGTCGCGCAACGCGCTGAGGCTGGCCAGCTCGGCCTCGACCTCGTCGAAACGCGGGCCGACTGAACGCAGCAGCCGCTCGCCTGCCTCGGTGGGGGTGACGCTGCGGGTGGTGCGGTTGAGCAGCCTGAGGCCGAGCCGCTCCTCGAGCGCGCGCATGCTGTGGCTGAGCGCGGACGGCGTCACGCCGAGCTGCGCGGCGGCGCGGGTGAAGCTCCGTTCGCGCGCGACGCCGAGAAAGGCGGAGAGCTCTGCGAGATGCTGCCGGTTCATTGTTGAATTATATTCACAACTACATGGAGATCATAGCGGCTAATCGCGCGCGCCGGCGGCGCCTATCTGCGCCTGCACACAGCAGGAACGGAGGTTCGGCGTGAAGGCGATGACGACGATAGCCTTGCTCGCGCTCTCCGCATCCCAATCCGGCGGACAGATGCCGCCGCGTCAGGAGCAGACCATGAAAATACAACGAGGCGGATCGCAGCCTTCGCAGCAAGGGCCGGCGGCGTGGTTCACCGGGTCGGTCCGCATCGACCCGCTCAACACCGCGCCGGCACCCGCGCGGCACGGCGCCGCGAGCGTCACTTTCGAGCCCGGCGCGCGCACCGCGTGGCACACCCACCCGCTCGGCCAGACGCTGATCGTCACCGCGGGCGTCGGGTGGACGCAGTGCGAGGGCGAGCCGATCGTCGAGATCCGCGCCGGGGACGTGATCTGGTGCCCGCCGGGGCATCGCCACTGGCACGGCGCGACGCCGACGACGGCGATGACCCACATCGCCATCCAGGAAGCGCTCGACGGCAAGATGGTCGCGTGGATGGAGCAGGTGACCGACGCCGAATATCGCGCGGGACCGGCCCGCGGCGTGGAACAGGAGTGACGATGATGCAGAAGCGCATGCTCGGGCAGGGGCTCGAGGTCTCGGCGATCGGCTTCGGCTGCATGGGGCTGGATTTCGGCTATGCCACCAAGGTGAGCAAGGCGGAGGGCGTCGCGCTGATCCGCGCGGCGGTCGAGCGCGGCGTCACCTTCTTCGACACCGCCGAGGTCTATGGCCCCTTCACCAACGAGGAGATGGTGGGCGAGGCGCTGCGGCCGCTGCGCGACCAGGTGGTGATCGCGACCAAGTTCGGGTTCAACATCGTCGACGGCAAGCAGGCCGGGCTCAACAGCCGGCCCGAGAATATCCGCGCCGTCGCGGACGCTTCGCTCCAGCGGCTGGGCGTCGAGGTGATCGATCTGTTCTACCAGCACCGCGTCGATCCCGACGTGCCGATCGAGGAGGTGGCCGGCGCGGTCGGCGAGCTGATCCGCGCGGGCAAGGTGCGCCATTTCGGCTTATCCGAGCCCGGCGCGCAGACGGTGCGTCGCGCGCATGCGGTACAGCCGGTGACCGCGCTGCAGAACGAATATTCGCTATGGACGCGCGGGCCCGAGACCAATGGCATCCTCGAAGCCTGTGCCGAGCTCGGCATCGGCTTCGTGCCGTACAGCCCGCTGGGCAAGGGCTTCCTGACCGGCGCGATGTCGCAGGACACGAAGCTCGGCGAGGGCGATTTTCGCGCCCTCCTGCCGCGCTTCACCCCCGAGGCGATGGCGAAGAACGAGGCGCTGATCGACCTGCTCCGCCAGATCGCCGCGGAAAAGGCCGCCACCCCCGCGCAGGTCGCGCTCGCATGGCTGCTCGCCCAGCAGCCATGGATCGTGCCGATCCCGGGCACGACGAAATTGCACCGGCTCGAGGAGAATATCGGCGCGGCCGCGGTCGTGCTCACCGAGGCCGATCTCGGCGAGATCCGCGCGGCGCTGGCCCAGATCGATATCGAGGGCGAGCGCTATCCGCCCCAGCTCCTCGCCACCACCGGCCGCTGAGGCCGGATCGAGTTACCATTCACGAGGAAAAACCCATGACCGTCAAAGCCTATGGCGCCTATGCCGCCGACAAGCCGCTCGAGCCGATCGCCATCGCGCGCCGCGCGCCCGGCGCGCACGACGTCCAGATCGAGATCGCCTATTGCGGGGTCTGCCATTCGGACCTGCATCAGGTCCGCTCCGAATGGGGCGGGACGATCTATCCCTGCGTGCCCGGACACGAGATCGTCGGCCGGGTCAGCGCGGTCGGCGACGATGTGACCCGGTTCGCGGTCGGCGATCTCGTCGGGGTCGGCTGCATGGTCGACAGCTGCCAGCATTGCGCCTCGTGCGCCGACGGGCTCGAGCAATATTGCGAGAACGGCTTCACCGGCACCTACAATTTCCCGACGCTCGATGCGCCGGGGCACACGCTGGGAGGCTATTCGCAGCGCATCGTCGTCGACGACAAGTTCGTGCTCAAGGTGACGCATCCCGAGGCGCAGCTCGCCGCGGTCGCGCCGTTGCTGTGCGCGGGGATCACCACCTGGTCGCCGCTGCGCCACTGGCAGGTGGGGCCGGGCAAGAAGGTTGGGATCGTCGGCATCGGCGGGCTCGGCCATATGGGCGTCAAGCTCGCCCACGCGCTCGGCGCGCAAGTCGTCGCCTTCACCACGTCGGAGAGCAAGCGCGCCGACGCGAAGGCGCTCGGTGCCGACGAGGTCGTGGTCTCGCGCAATGCGGAGGAGATGGCGGCGCATGCCGGCAGCTTCGACTTCATCCTCGATACCGTCGCGGCGAGCCACGATCTCGATGCCTTCACGGCGCTGCTCAAGCGCGACGGCACGCTCACGCTGGTCGGCGTGCCCGAGCATGCGCATCCCTCGCCCGACGTCTCGGCGCTGATCTTCGGGCGCAAGGCGATCGCCGGCTCGTTGATCGGCGGAATCGCCGAGACGCAGGAGATGCTCGATTTTTGCGCCGCGCACGGCATCGTCGCCGATATCGAGATGATCCGCATCGAGCAGATCGACGAAGCCTATGAACGGATGCAGCGCAGCGACGTGAAATACCGCTTCGTCATCGACAATGCGACGCTGGCGGGGTGAGCCAGCCGGGTCCTCCACCGACAGGGAAAGGAGGGCAGTGGCTTGCGCGTGCGAAAAGAGGAGGATCCGCCGCGGCGGACCCTCCTCGGTTGCCCAGATCATTCAGACCTTGGCATCGCTACCTGCTTCAGGCCGCGTTGACGGTTTCGACCACCGGACGCCAGCTGCTTCCGCCGTCGCAGAGCCAGCCGGATACGAAGGTTTGTCCGTTGCCGGCAGGTGCGGGCGCGAAGTTGATGTACTTCACATAGTCTCCCTTGATTTTCGCGAAGCCGGGCTTGGTCGTGCCGAGCCCGGTCGCCACCGCACCATTGGGATAGCCCCGCATGGCGCCGCCGACGCTTCCCTGGGCTCCGGTCATCTCGAAATGCGTGCTTCCGGTGTCCAGTCGCGCTTCGAGATCCTTGAGGACGAGATCGGTCGATCCGGCGAGATGGAAAGGCGTGCCCGCACCGGTCCCGGTAGCGGTGCTCGACACGATCGTGACTCTGCCCGTGACATTGCGCGCGCGCAGGCCTGCCGAAGCGCCGGTGAAGGCGCAATTCTCGAACCGCCAATTTCCGGAAGGAATGGGGTTCGCCGGCACCAGGGCAAAAGCGTCCAGCCCATAGGAACCCGACGCGCCGGGCGCGGTCGCTGCGAAGCTGCTGTTCTCGCAGCTGAAGTCGTTGAGGACGAGGCTGCTGTCGTTGACCTCGACAATGGCGCCGTAGTTCAGGCCGACGAAACGGCTGCGGTCGATCGCCAGTCCGTTCATGGGCGCGGTGTACGGCTTGATCCGCAGCGGCAGGGTCACGGCCTCGTAGCACTTGACGTTGCTGATGACGCCGTCGCAGCGTTCGTTGGCCGACGGGCCAGACCATTCGATGCCGCGCGCGCAATTGCGGATCGTGCCGTCGCGAACCGTGCAGTTCACCGTGCCGTTGATGGCGATGGCGCCCTTGGGCAAACTGCCGTCGAGCGTGTCGAGCTGGCCTTCGATCACGAAGCCCGAAAGGGTGACATCATGTTGCCCGGCGACATAGATGCCGCATGACCGCGCCGACAGGCGCACGTTCTGCACGAGGATCCCGCTGCCGACGCCGTAGGAATCGTAGATCTGCACGGCATAGGCGCCGGCATCGTTGGCGAAGGTGTCGGCATATCCGGCATGGAAGATGCTGAGATTGTCCAGCAGCGCGTTACGCACGCCGTGATAGAGGATCACGCCCGACTTGATGTGGCTGGCGTCCACATAGAGGTCGCTGACGTGCACCCGTTCGATCACGCCGGTCTGGTTGCCCACGATGCCGATCACCGACGCGTTCCAGGTGATGTCGGTCGGCGAGATCGCGTTGCCCGACTTCGAATATGCCGAGATGCGCCGGATCGTCACCCCGACGATCGTGCGGCTGGCATGCAGGTTCTCGACGCAGATCCAGTACGGCGCCTTGAAATTGTCCAGCGTCACGTCTTCCACCAGCACGCCCGAGGTGTTGGCAGCGGCAGTCGCGGTCAGGAAATAGTTGAAGAACGCGCCGTTGTTATAGCCGCTGGCCACGCTGTTGCCGGTGCAGCTGAGGTTGCGGATGGTGACGTTGTTGCGATCCAGCGCAGCGAAGACTGCGCTCGTCTGCGCGGTTCCGGTGACGGTGAGGACCGAGCTGCATCCCTCGACGGTGATGTTGTCCGTAAGCGTGACGGGCTGGGCGAGTTCGGCGCTGTCGAGGTCGTACGTACCGCCGGGGATCAGCAGCACGCCGCCGCCCTGGAGTGCGAGGTCCGCGGCTGCCGCTTTCAGCCGAGCGACGTTGGTTCCGGTATAGTCGTTGATCGATACGATATGGCCAGGCATTCAATGTTCTCCGCTACGCGCCCCGATTGCCGGGGCGATGAGAACAAAAGTGGAACAAATCCTACATTGCAAGGCATGTCGGAGGTGAAGGGCGCCAAGCAAAAAAAAGGCCGGGGCGTGGGCCCCGGCCTTCGTGTTTCTGCCCTGCGACGGGCGCGGGTTACTTCACGCGTTCGACGTCCTCGAAGCCCAGCTCCAGCGGCGTCGCGCGGCCGAAGATCGAGATCGAGACCTTGACCCGGCTCTTGTCGAAATCGAGCTCCTCGACCACGCCCGAGAAGGTCGCGAAATTGCCCGAGGTGACCTTGACCGTATCGCCGATGTCGTAATCGACATGGACGCGGGCCTTGGGCGCGGCGGAGGCGGCCTCTTCCTTGGTGTTGAGGATGCGCGCGGCCTCGGCCTCGCTGATCGGCTGGGGCTTGCCCGAGCTGCCGAGGAAGCCGGTGACCTTCGGCGTGTTCTTGACGAGGTGATAGACGTCGTCGTTCATCTCGAGCTTGGCGAGCACATAGCCCGGGAAGAACTTCCGCTCGGACTGGATCTTCTTGCCGCGGCGGACCTCGGTGACGGTCTCGGTCGGGACCTCGACCGCCTCGACCAGCCGGTCGAGCCCGAGCCGGGTCGCGTCGGCGAGAATCTGATCGCGGACCTTGCCCTCAAAGCCCGAATAGGCGTGGATGATGTACCAGCGCGCCATGCGTTGTCGTTCCTTATTGCGCGAAGCGGAGGAGGGTGCGGACGACGAAGTCGAAGAACGAATCCACGCCGAGGAAGAAGACGCCGAGCAGTGTGGCCATGATCAGCACCATCACGCCGGTCATGATCGTCTCCCGGCGCGTCGGCCAGACGACCTTGCGGGTCTCGGCCTGCACCTGGCGGATGAATTCGAGGGGACTGGTCTTCGCCACTTGGGCATCCTCGTCAGAAAATGGGGCCCTTCAGCGGGGCATGGGTCCGCTGCCGCTCCTTCCGGGGGAAGGACCGGCGTGTTCCCATCACGCTGTCGGATTGGGACGGGTATCTAGCGAGGGCAGGGGGCAAAAGCAAGCGGTGCTTGCGCGCCCTGCTTCCGCCCCGGCCAAGGTCTGCGCCATAGAAAAAGTGGCGCGCTGGAGCCGTTCCGCGCGCCACTATCCACATCATCCGGCCAGATCGTCCGGCCAGGCAAAATCAGGGGCTGTCGGGAGAATCGTCGCCGCCACCGAAGACGTTGATCACTTCGGTAGCCTCGAGCAACACGAACACGCCGATGATGCCGATCACCGCATAGAGCGCGGTGCCGCCCAGCACGTTGCTCTGCTTCGTGGTCGGGGTGCTGGCGCGCGCGCCAAGCGCGTGCGTTTCGACGGCCGGCGCGTTGCGCAGGCTGAGCGCGGAGGCCGACCCGGCCTGCGCCGCCGTCGATGCGAAGACCATTGCCGACGCAGCGGTGATTACAGCCAGTTTCTTGAACATGTACAGGATCCTTCGCCTAGATCAGCGTCACCGCGGCAAAACCGCCGACGAGCAGGATCAGAAAACCCCATGCGAACAGATTCAATCGCTTTTCGATGAATGCTTGCACAGGTTCGCCGAACCGCTTGAGCAACGCCGCGATGATGAAGAAGCGCGCGGCGCGCGTAATAGTTGCAAGCAGCACGAAGAGCGGGAAGTTGAAGTGGAACAGGCCGCTGGCGATGGTGACGAGCTTGAACGGGATCGGCGTGAGCCCCTTCAGCAGGATGATCGCGGCGCCATATTGATCATAGCCGTGGCGCAGCGCCTCGATCTTCGTCTCCATATGGTAGAGCTGGACGAGCCATTGCCCGATGCTCTCCATCAGATAATAGCCGATCGCATAGCCGAACATGCCGCCGATCACCGAGGCGACGGTGCAGACCGTGGCGATCAGATACGCCTGCTCGCGCCGGGCGAGCACCATCGGCACGACCATCACGTCCGGCGGGATCGGAAAGAAGCTGCTCTCGGCGAACGAGACCACCGCCAGGCTGCGCAGCGCGTGGCGGTGGTGCGCCATGCGCAGGACCCAGTCGTACATCGGGCGGAACATGGGGACTCCGGTAAGGTGGTGCGCGTTCCTGCCCTATTCGCAGGCGCAGCGAAAGCGCCAAAGCAGACGAGCCGACAGCGATCTGCGGGCGATGGCACACGATCGCGCCGTCTCCGTTCGAATGGGAGGGTAGGGCGACCACCCGGGGCAGCGATGGACCGCAACGGACGCTCGACGGCCGCGCCCGTGATGGACCGGCGCGGCCGCAGTCGGCGTGGATCCTACCAGCCGAAGGTCATGCCTACCCGGCCACCGGCCGATCCCTTGACCGTCGAGCCGGCGAAGCCGCCGCTCACCCAGACATGATCGCTGACCCGGGCCACCGCGGCGCCCGAATAGCCCTGCTCGCCGCGATAGGTGGAGAGGTTGAACGACACCGCCACGTTCATGTCGCCCGGGATGGTGGTGCCGCCCAGTGCCATCGCGGCGGCGATACCGCCATTGGCCTGGCGGAATCCGGTATCGATCCGCCCTTCGGCCAGCGTCATCCGGTTGCCCAGTGTCGAGAGCTCGGTAAGATCCAGCACGGTGGTTGCCAGATTGCCCGCGGCATCGCTGGTGACGAGGCTGAGCGCCCCCTGCTGGGCGGCGCGGCTCGCCGCCGAGTTGATCCCCGACATGGTGTAGGTCGAGGCCGTCGAGCCCATCGAGACCTGGTTGGTGCGCGTCGCCACCGCGCCCTGGCCGATCGCGACGCTGCCCGCCGCGCCGGCATTGGCGCCATCGCCCAACGCCACCGCCGACGCGCCATTGGCCGTGCTCTGGTTGCCCAGAGCCACCGCGCCCTGGCCGGTGGCGGTGTTGTTGCGGCCCATCGCGACCGCACCCTGGCCGGTCGCGGTGTTGGGATCGCCGATCGCGACCGCACCGTTACCGCTCGCGCTGTTGCCGGCGCCGATCGACACCGCCTGGCCGGTCACCGCGCGCGCGCCGTTGCCGATCGCCACCGACGATTCGCCCCCGGCGACGGCGTTGGCGCCCACTGCGATCGACTGGGCTCCGGTGGCCTGCGGCCCCGGTCCGGTCATGTTGCTGCGGAAATAGGCGCCGTTGGCCGCCGCTGTGTTGGCCGTGCTCTGCGCGGTGGCCGCGTTGACAAGCGCGGTGTCGGCGGTGCCTTGCGCCGTTGCCGCATTGGCGAGTGCGGTATTGGCGGTCCCCTGCGCCGATGCCGCATTGGCGAGTGCGGTGTCCGCGGTGCCCTGCGCCGTCGCCGCATTGGCTACCGCGGTGTTCGCGGTTCCCTGCGCGGCGTTGGCGGCGAGTAGCGCCTGGTTGGCGGTGGCGCCCCCGGCGGTCGCCGCAGCCAGCGCGTTGTCCGCGGTGGCCTGGGCGGTCGCGGCGTTGGCCAGCGCGGTGTTCGCGGTCGCTCCGACCGCGTTGAGCTGGGCAAGGTTGACCGCGTCGGTCGCCACCGTGCCGGCGGCAACGTTGGTCACCTGACGTTCGGCACCCACCGCGCCGACGGAAACGCTGTTGGCGCGGTCCGCCACCGAATTCGCACCCAGCGCGACGGCATTGGTCGCAGCGGCGCCGACCTGGGCATTGTTGCCCAAGGCGACGCTGTCATCTGCTTCGGCCGCCGCCGCCGTTCCACCGGCAAAAGCGCGAGCGCCCGAGGCAACCGTGGCATTGCCGGCGCCCTGCCCGCCGATCGCGACCGACTGGACGCCGGTTGCGGCGGCGTTGTTGCCGAGCGCGATCGAACGCCCGCCCGATGCATTGGAGAGGAAGCCCAGCGAGACGTCATACTGATTGGCGCTGGTCGCAGCGACGCCGAGCGCGACGCTGCCGAACGCGTTGGCGATCGAGTTCTGGCCGATCGCAGTGGCCGACTGGCTGGCACGCGATCCCGAACCGATCGTCGTCGCGTTGAAGCCGGTCGCCGCGGCATTGTAGCCCACCGCCACCGAATCCACGTCCACAGTGCTGGCATTGGCGCCGACCACGACCGATCCGGTGCCCGCCGACACACTCGCCGCGCCGACCGCGACGCTGTTCGCACCGGTCGCGCTGGTCAGCGTGGGTACGCCGCTGATCGCGCCGCCGAGCGCCACCGAACCGTCGCCGCTCGCCGCGGTGCCATAGCCCAGCGCGGTCGAAGCCAGCCCGGTCGCCCGTGCGCTCGATCCCGCCGCGGTGGTATAGTCGCCACTGGCCGTGGCGAGCAGACCGAATGCCGATCCGTTCACGCCGGTCGCGTCCGCGCCGAAGCCCATCGCGATCGCCTGCGATCCTGCCGTCGCCAGATATCCCATCGCGATCGAGCCATAGGCCGTCGCGCTCGCGTCACGCCCGAAAACGATGCTGTCACCCGAGACCGAGCTCGCGCCGTCCCCCAGCACGATCGAGAAATTGCCCTGCGCGTTCGCGGCGCGACCGATCGAGATCGCCGAGTCGCCGTCAGCGACGGCGACCTGGCCCATCGCGATTGACTGGTCGCCGAACGCCTGGGCGACGAGACCCAGAGACAAGGATTCGGTACCGACCGCACGCGCGCCGAAGCCGATCGCGGTAGAACTAGAGCCGGTCGCCTCGGTAACCGCGCCGATCGCCACCGAGGTGCCGGCGGTCGCGTCCGCCGAATAGCCGATCGCAATCGATCCGAAGACCGCGGTGTTGCCGGGCCCCTGCACCGTCGCCGCCTCGCCGATCGCGACATTGGAATCGCCGTTGACGGTGGCGTCGCCGCACACGGCGTTGTCGTCGGATCCGGGAGCGAGCGAGCCGACCGGGTTGTTCGCAGCGTCGCGGCAGAAGGCATTCTGGGCCTGCGCCTCGCCCGTGGCGAGTATCAGCGCAATCGCCCCGGTCGAAGCAGTGGCGAATGCACGCAGCGCAGTGCGATTGATCTTGCGATTGGCAGTCATGATGATCCCCTTTTGTTGCATTTCCTTTTGACGGTTCGGGAAGCGGTTGGCCGCGAGCAGCACAATGCCCGCGTGCAACATGATAATATTGTTGAGTTCAGCCGCCATCCCGGTTGTCGAAAATCAAAACGAGATCGCGCGTCAGAACCGGACAGACTTGAAGAATTATCTTTGGTTGATCTGATCCATGCTCATCGAGAAAATATCCAGCCGCCCGGCCGACTTTGATAAAGATTGTCCGCAACTGGTTCCAACATCAGCATTTCATCGTTCGGCCCCCAGAGCATGATCTTCATGTCTTCCATCGCCCAATTGGTCAGGCGGCGTGGCAGGGAGTGCCGGCACAACCGGGTCCGAAGCTGATCCCACGCTTGGGCGCGCTCGACTCTGCCGGGGCCGCGGTGAGCGTGAGCTGGCACGGTGCGCGTCCCGGACTGCGCAGCGCCCATTTGCCAACCAGCTCGGACGGCAACGGAAGCCGCGTGTAACCGGCGATCCGCGGCACCAGATAATGCTCCGGTGACTGGAGGTCGGGGCTGCTCGGCAACCAGGCTCGTCCTCGACAAAGGTCATCGCCGGCTTGCCTTGGGCGTCGAGCAGCACGATCCCGTCCAACGGCCGCCACGCCACCACCGCCGCGCTGGCGCGGACCCGCGCGGCGCAACTCGGATCGGGCCGCGCGCGCCATGCCTGCCCCACCGGCTCGGCAATGAGCTCGATGCCGCAGGCCGCGCCGCCGTCGGTGGGCACGATCTGATACGGGCCAGCCATGTCGCGGACTATTTCCGGCGCTTGCGCAACGGCCGGTCGCGCCACGATCAGCGCCGCGATGAGCGCGATCCCCGCGCGACGCTTCACAGCAACGCCTTCGCGATCGCGAGCGAGCGCGCTCTGGCATCGTCGCCCGCGGGCAGCTTGAAGAAGTTGATCGTGACATAGCGCCGATCGTCGATGAACAACTGCGCCTGCTTGCCGGCATCGCTCCAGAAGGCGGCCTTGCCCAGCCCGGGCACCGGATCGGCGGGCGGCGCCAGCCCGCCGCCGGTACGCGCATGCTCGATCGCGGTAGACGTCGCATCGGCATCGGGCGCCTCGCGTGTGAGCACCATCAGCGTCGCGCCATTGGCATAGGTGAAGGTGCACGCCGCGGCGAGCCCGCCTCCGCCCGCCGAGATCGTCTCGAGCCGGGCATCGGTCACCGCCGCGCCACCCAGCGCCGCCGCCCTGTCGCGGCCGAGCGAGGGGCAGGCGTCGCGTGCGTCCCACCGCCCGGCGACAGGCGCGCGCGCCGTCTCGCCGGCATCGGATTGGGGCGGGGTGCCGTTCGAGCCCCCGCATCCGACGAGAAGCAACCCCGCTGCCATCGCGCCGGCGCCGGCGCGCTTGCGCGGTCCGCTCATGTTCGCTGCCCCTGCTTCGGGCCGGCGGCCCAGTCGACGAACACAGTGCGCGTCCGGTTCATCGTGACGGTGCAATCCGGCCCGGCTGTGCCGATGCAGTCATATGCCCATTGCGCGCGGGTCGGGGCCGCGCCTTGTCCCGGCACCGTGCGCGGGCTGGCGGGACGGCGCAGCGCCACCCGAATCACCGACCCGGTCTTTACCCACGCATAGCAGGTCGTCTTTTCGGACCTGTCGTCACAGATGAGCGCGACGTCGGGATCGGTATCGATCGAAACCCGCGCGCCGCCCGCATTGGCCGAGACGATGCGGATCGTCTGGCCCGACGCCGAATCGGCACCGATGGGCGATTTGCCACCGAGCAGGATCACCTGTGCCGCCCCCGGCGCGGCGGCGAATCCGAGGGCGATCCCCGCGCAAACCGAAGCGATGCGTACGATCGACATGCCGTCCTCCCACACGGCCGGGCGTTGGTGCGCAGCCTCCTTTCCACCCAAACGACATTGGCTCGCCAAACCGGACATCGGACGATAGCTTCGTTTCTGCGCAGACATGCGCGACAAAAGGGGGGACATATGAAGCCGAGCGAGACCGAGGCCTGGGCAGCCGTGGCCGAAGCATTCGACGCGATCGAGCCCCTCGATAGCGACGCGCGCGAGGCGGCATTGGCGCGGGTCGAGCCCGATGTGGCGCAGCGGGTGCGGGCATTGCTCCGCAGCAGCGAACAGGTCGGCATTCTCGATGCACTTCCCGAGGCCCCTCCCGCCGCGGACCCCGAGGGGCTGGCCCGGGGCACGCGGATCGGCGCGTTCGCGATCGATCGGCTGATCGGCCGTGGCGGCATGGGCGAGGTCTATCTCGCGCATCGGAGCGACGCGGCGTTCGAGCAGCGGGTGGCGATCAAGCTGCTGCGGCTCGACGCCGCGCCGAACGCCGCGCTGTTCGATCGCGAACGCAGCGTGCTCGCCCGGCTCGAGCATTCGGGGATCGCGCATTTGATCGATGGCGGGCGCACCGACGATGGCCGCCCCTGGATGGCGATGGCCTATGTCGAAGGGTTGCCGATCGACGCGTGGTGCGCCGAACATCAGGCCAGCCTCGCCGAACGGCTGCGGCTGTTTCGCGACGTTTGCGACGCGGTGTCGTTCGCCCATGCCAATCTGGTGGTGCACCGCGATCTCAAGCCGTCGAACATCCTCGTCGATGCCAATGGTCGCGTGCATCTCCTCGATTTCGGCATCGCCAAGCTGATCGACGCCGGCGGCGGCACCGACACGCTGCAGACCACCGCGCTGATGACTCCCGATTATGCCGCGCCCGAGCAATTGGCGAACGAGCCCGTCACCGTCGCCACCGACGTCCATGCGCTCGGGCTGGTGCTGTACCAGTTGCTCACCGGCGCCACGCCATGGGGCGGCACCGGGGGATCGCTGCCCACGCTGGTGCGCCGCATGCTCAGCGAGGAGCCGGCCGCGCCGAGCCGGATGGCGCCGCCACAGGCGCCCGTATCCGCCGGCCGCCTGCGCGGCGATCTCGATGCGATCGTGCTCAAGGCGATGCGCAGGCAACCGGCCGATCGCTATGTCTCGGTGGAGGCGATGGCCGAGGATCTCCGCCGCTATGAAGCCGCGCAACCGGTGCGCGCGCGCGTCGGCTCGCGGCGCTACCGGCTGGGACGCTATCTGCGCCGGCACTGGATCGCCGTGGCGGGCGTGACGGCGGTATTCGTCGCGCTATTGCTGGGCGCCGGGGGGATCGCGCTGCAGGCACGCCGCACCGCGGTCCAGCGCGACGCGGCGCTGGCGGAGGCGAAGCGGGCGGATTCGATCGTCCAGACGCTCACCTTGATGTTCGCGCAAGGCGGCTATTCGAACGATCTCACGCTCAAGCAGACGCTCGACGAATCCGCGCTTCGGATGCTCGCGACGCTGGATCGCAGCAGCCGATCGGGCAGCGCCGTCAATGCGCTGGTGGATCTCTACGTCAATCTCGGCGACGGCAAGGGAGGCTATGCTCTGGCGAAGGACGCGCTGGCACGCGGCATCGGCGCCGACGACCCGATCCTCACGGCCCGGCTCAAGATCCGGCTGGCCGACACCGCGGTGGCGATCGGCGCCGGCGAGGAAGCGCCGCCTTTGCTCGACGAGGCGGCAAAGGTGTTCGCCGCCGATCCCGAGCGCAACGCCGCCGACATCCAGGATGCGCTCGCGACGCGCGCAGCGATCGCCCGCCGCGCGCGCGATTATGATACCGCGGTCGGGTTGCTCACCGCCAATCTCGACGCCGCCGAGCGCGCCTATGCCGGCAACGACAGCGCGCTGCTGGCGCGCTACAACAATCTGCTCGTCTATCTGATCGAGGCCAATCGCCTCGCCGAGTTCGAAAAGGTGTTCGCCCGTGTCGATCGCGCGCTTGCGCAGCCGGGCCGCCGCGACCTGATCCAGTCGCTGGGTATCGAGCAGCTCCGCGGCGCCTGGGCACTGCGCAAGGGCGATGTCGCGCGCGCCGAGCAGATCGCGACCGACGTCTCGGCGCGCCGGCGGCGGCTGTTCGGCCAGACCCCGGGGCTCGCCACCGATCTCGCGCAGCTCGCCAAGACCCAGATCGCCGGCAATCGCTTCGCCGAAGCCCGCGTGTCGCTGGCGGAAGCCCGGCCGATGGCGGTGCGCTTCCTCGGCGAACGCTCGATACCGGTGATCGTCCTCGATCTCGCCGAGGCGCAGACGCTTGCGGAATTGGGCGAGGCGGCCGGCGCGCAGGCCGCGCTCGGCCGGGCGCGGGCGACGCTCGCCGCGATGCCGCCGGCCAACCCGCTCGCGCCGCAGCTCGCGCTGACCGAGGCGGTGGTGGCGCTCAAACAGGGGGACAAGGTGGCGGCACAGGCGGCCGTGGCGCGGGGGATCGCCGGTTTCACTGCCATGGGCCCCGCCGGCGCCTATGGATTGCAGGCGATCAAGCGCATCGAGGCGCGCGTGCGCGCGCTGCCGGCACGGGCTGAATAAGAGGTTTGGTCAGCGCTCGGCCATCTCTTCGTGGATCCAGGCGCGCGCGCGAATCCACCAGCGGCGCACCGTCCGATCGGTGACGCCGAGCACCGCGGCGGTCTCGGCCTCGTCCAGCCCTGCGAAGAAGCGGCAGTCGACCAGCTTGGCGAGCTGGGGATCGTGGCGGCCGAGCGCGGTCAGCGCATCGCCCAGCCGGACCATCTCGGCGTCTCCGGCGGGCTCGGCGGCCAGCGTCGCCAGCGCGCCGGTCAGGCTTGCCATCGGCGCGTTGCGCTTTGCCCGCAGCCGCGCCCGCGCCGCATCGAGCAGGACGTGGCGCATCGCCGTAGCGGCGCATCCGAGGAAATGCGCGCGGTTCGCCCATTCGGGGCGCCCCTGCATCCGGAGATAGGCCTCGCCCACCAGCGCCGTCGGCTGCAACGTCATCGGGCTGCCGGCGCGGCGATGCTCGCGGCCGGCGATGCGGCGCAGCTCCTCATAGAGCAAGCGCACGAGTTCTTCCGATCTGCCAGGCTCAGCTCCCGAAACCACTCGCCCTCCTTTTGAATGCGTGGACTCTCCGAATGCGACAATTTGAGCAAGTGCAGATCAATACAGAGCGTTCTTCATCTACATAGCCTGTCGAAATCATTTATTTCCATGACAGCATTCGAGCGCGTGCCCGCGATCTGCGCGATTGCGGGCCGCGATCCGGCGAATGCAGATCAGCGCGACGGCGCCGGGCGGCCGATGCGGCACCAATCCGCGGGATCGGAGTTGAGGAGCGCATGGGCCGCTCTGGTGTGGCGACCCTCGGATCGTGAGGGCAGAATGGCCATTACCATCAACGGCGACGCCGTTTCCGTTCCCGACGATCCCCGCGTGTCGCTGCTCGACCTTCTGCGCGAGGATTTGCGGCTGACCGGGACCAAGAAAGGCTGCAATCAGGGCGCGTGCGGCGCCTGCACCGTACTTGTCGACGGCGAGCGCATCCTCTCGTGCCTGGCGCTCGCCGTGCAATATGACGGTCGCGCGATCACGACTATCGAAGGGCTGGGCGCGGCCGGCGCTCTCCATCCGCTCCAGCAGGCGTTCATCGAGCATGACGGCTTCCAGTGCGGCTATTGCACGCCGGGCCAGATCTGCTCCGCGGTCGCGATGGTGGCGGAAGCGAGGCGCGGCGTGCCGAGCCACGTCACCGGCGACCTCGACGCCGGCGCGATCACGCTGACCCATGACGAATTGCGCGAGCGGATGAGCGGCAATCTGTGCCGCTGCGGTGCGCATAACGGCATCATGGCGGCGATCGCCGAAACCTTTGCGGAGGCAGCCGAATGACGCCGTTCGGGTATTCCCGCGCGCAGGATGTGGCGGATGCGGTGCGACGTGGTGGCGAAGCCGGGACGATGTATCTCGGCGGCGGCACCAATCTGGTCGACCTGATGCGCGAGACGATCGAGCGCCCGACGATGCTGGTCGACGTGACCGGCCTCTCCCGCGACATCACCGAGACGCCCGATGGCGGGCTCCGCATCGGCGCGGCGGCGCGCAACACCGCGCTCGCCGAGGATCGACGTGTGCGTACGCGCTATCCCGTGCTGACCCGCGCGATTGTCGCCGGGGCGAGCGCCCAGATCCGCAACATGGCGACGGTCGGGGGCAATCTGCTCCAGCGTACCCGCTGCGGCTATTTCTATGATGACGACGGATCGCGCTGCAACAAGCGCGCACCGGGGCAGGGGTGCGATGCGATCGAAGGGTTCAATCGCAACCACGCGATCCTCGGCGCCTCCAGCGCCTGCGTCGCGGTCCATCCCTCGGATATGTGCGTCGCGCTCGCCGCGCTCGATGCGGTGGTGCATCTCGAGAGCAGCGCGGGACCGCGGGTTTTGCGCTTCACCGATTTCCATCGGCTGCCCGGCGACCATCCGCAGATCGAGACGATGCTCCAGCCCGGCGAGCTGATCACGGCGATCGAGCTGCCGCCGCTGCCGTTCGCGCGTCGCTCGACCTATCGTAAGGTCCGCGACCGTTCGAGCTATGCCTTCGCGCTCGTCTCGGTTGCCGCGGCGATCGAAATCGAGAATGGCCGGGTCGGCGCGGTGCGGATCGCGCTCGGCGGGGTGGCGCACAAGCCCTGGCGCGCATCGAAGGCGGAGGCGGCGTTGCGCGGGCAACCCGCGAACGCAGCCAGCTTCGCCGCCGCGGCCGAAGCCGAACTCGCCGATGCCCGGCCGCTCAAGGACAATGGCTTCAAGATCGCGCTGGCGAAACGCGCCATCGTCGCGGTGCTGGAGACGCTGGCATGAGCATCGTCGAGGATGCCAGGCAATTGGCGCAGGGCGCGATGCAGGGTGCCATGGCCAAGGCCGTCGCGCTCGCTCCGGACAGCTGGGTGCCGGGCGGCAAGCCCGATCCGCTGATCGCGCGTCAGCACGGCCATGTCGGCAAGCCGGTCTCGCGGCTCGACGGGCCCCTGAAAGTCAGCGGCACGGCGCGGTTCGCGGCCGAGTTCAGCTTCGACAACATGGTCTACGGGGCGCTGGTCTACAGCACCATCGCCAAGGGCCGGATCGTCGAGATCGACACCGGCGAAGCCGAAGCGGCCCCGGGCGTCGTGACGGTGATGACGCATCGCAACGCCCCCCGTCTCAATCCGCCGCCGGTGTTCCTGTCGAACCCCAAGGCGGCGGGCGGCGACACCCTGCCGGTGATGCAGGACGATCGCATCCATTGGAACGGCGAGCCGGTGGCGGTGGTGCTGGCGCAAACGCAGGAGCAGGCCGACCACGCCGCGTCGCTGATCCGCGTGCGCTATGCCGAGGAGACGGCCTTGCTCGGCTTCGAGGAGGCCAAGGCGCGCGGCACCAGGCAAGGCCTGTTCATGGGGCCGCCGCTGCACAACGAGATCGGTGAGGCCGAAGCCGCATTGGCCGCGGCGCCGGTCAAGGTCGATGCAACCTATCGAACCCCGCGGCACAATCACAACGCCATCGAGCTGCATGCGGTGACCGTTGCCTGGCAGGGCGAGACCCTGCGCGTCCATGACGCCTCGCAGCTCGTCGCGCACACCGCTTGGTCGATGGCGCAGATCTTCGGGATCGATGCGGCGCAGGTGGTGATCACCTCGCCCTTTGTCGGCGGTGGTTTTGGCGGCAAATGCATGTGGCAGCATCACATTCTCGCGGCGGCTGCGGCCAAGGTCGCCGGGCGGCCGGTCCGGCTGGTTCTGTCGCGCGAGGGTGTCTACCGCATCGTCGGCGGCCGCTCGCTGACCGAGCAGCGCGTCGCGCTGGGCGCGAGCCCGGACGGCAAGCTCAAGGCGCTGATCCACACCGGCACCACCGCGAAGACCGCGGACAACGTCATGCCCGAGCCGTTCATCATGCCGACGCGCAGCGCCTATGCCGCGGAGACGATGCTGCTCGACGTCCAGACCGTCGAGCTCGACATGCTCGCCAACACCTTCATGCGCGCGCCGGGCGAAGCGGTAGGCACCTTCGCACTCGAAAGCGCGATCGACGAGCTTGCCGAAGCGCTCGCGATCGATCCGATCGAACTGCGCATGCGCAACGATCCCGAGAAGGATCCGATCTCGGGATTGCCCTTCTCCTCGCACAATCTCGCCGAGGCCTATCGCGCGGGCGCGGAACGGTTCGGCTGGGGAGCGCGCGCCGCCCGGCCCGGCGCGGTTCGCGACGGCGAATGGCTGGTCGGCATGGGCTGCGCCACCGGCACCTATCCCTATTATCGGATGCCAGGGGGCGCCGCGCGGATCACGCTGCGCAGCGACGGACACGCCACGATCGACATCGCCGCGCACGAGATGGGGATGGGGACTGCCACCGCGCAGACGCAGGTGGCGGCGGATCGGCTCGGGCTCGAGCTCGACGCGATCACCTTCAACTATGGCGATTCGACCCTGCCCGGCGTGGTGCTGGCAGGCGGATCGCAGCAGACCGCGTCGATCGGCGCATCGGTGATCGCGGCGCATCACGCGCTGGTGAAGGAATTGCTCAAGACCGCCGGCAACGATTCCCCCTTGGCCGGCCTCGAACCCGATCAGGTCGCGAGCCGCGACGGCGGCCTGTGCAAGCTCGACGATCCTGCGCGCTACGAGAGCTATGCGTCGATCCTGAGGCGGGCACAGCGCGATACGATCTGCGTCGAGGCGAGCCCGCCGCAGCCGCTCGAGACGATGCACTGGTCGATGCACAGCCACTGCGCGATGTTCTGCGAAGTGCGCGTCAATGCCGTCACCGGCGAGCCACGGGTCAGCCGGTTCCTCGGATCGTTCGATTGCGGCCGGATCCTCAATCCCAAGACCGCCTCCAGTCAGTTCCGCGGCGGGATCATCATGGGCCTTGGCCTCGCGTTGATGGAAGAGACCCTGTTCGACGAACGCAATGGCCGGATCATGAACCCCAGCCTCGCCGACTATCATGTGCCGGTGCACATGGACGTTCCCGACATCGACGTGATCTGGACCGACATCGCCGATCCGCACACGCCGATGGGCGCGCACGGGATCGGCGAGATCGGCATCACCGGCACGGGGGCGGCTATTGCCAATGCCATCTACAACGCGACCGGCAAGCGCGTGCGCGACTTGCCCATCACGCTCGACAAGTTGCTCTAGCGCGAGCGCCGCCGCCGAGCCAATTGGCGGCAAGCAGCCGGTTTGCGGCCATCGAGAATGACGGCACGGCTGCCGCGTCTATCGTATCGCGCGCTCGATCGCGTCGAGCAGCGCGTCCGGGTCGACCGGCTTCGTCAGGAAGGCTGCGGCGCCGGCGTCCATCGCCAGATCGCGCGCCGCGTCGGTTGGAAATGCGGTCATCAGGATCAAGGGTTGCGCACGGCCGCGCCGGATGAGTTCCGCCTGCAGTTCAAGGCCGGTCATGCCCGGCATGTGCAGGTCGGTCACGACGCAGGCGGGTATCGCTTCCGGATCCGCGAGCAGCGCTTCCGCGCTGGCGAAACAGCGCGGCGCGAGCCCGGCGGAGCGCATCAGGCTGTCGAGGCTGCCCCGGACGTCCGGGTCGTCGTCGACGATGGCGATGATGGCAGAGGCGGTCACGGGTATACACTCCAGGGACGGTTGCGACGCCGGGCGTCGATGGCTGTAGATGCACCCTCTGCGGGCATCTCGACACCATACTCAGATGTTAAAGCGATGGATGCTGTCGTCGCGAACGCCGAGCAGCTCGGCCATGCGGACCAGATCGGCGAGCGATTGCGCCTCCATCTTCCGCATCACATTGCCGCGATGGATCTTCACGGTGATTTCGGACAATTCCAATCGCGCCGCGACCTGCTTGTTCATCAGCCCGGTGACCACCAACCCCATCACTTCGCGTTCGCGCGGCGTTAGACGGGCATGGAATTGCCGGAGCTGGGTGGTGCTCTCCGCCGCGGCGCGGCGGGTGCGATCCTTGTCCAAAGCGACTTCGACCGCGGCGAGCATCTGCTCGTCGCTGAACGGCTTGGGCAGGAAATCCACTGCTCCGGCCTTCATCCCGCGCACGGTCATCGGAATGTCGCCATGCCCGGTGATCAGGATGACCGGGATATGCACGCCCTGCTCGGCGAGCCGCTGCTGGAAATCGAGTCCGTTGTGCTCGCGAAGACGGATGTCGAGCACGAGGCACGACGCGATGGACGGCACGCCCGCGGCAAGGAAATCCTCGGGGCTCTCGTAGAGCGCGACGTCCAGCTCGGCCGAGCGGAACAGGCTGCCCAGCGATCCGCGGATCCCGGCATCGTCGTCGATCACACAGATCCGGCCAAGGCTTGTCATGCCGCCTCCTTCTCGCCCACGGCCGGCAGGTAGAACCCGAAGGTTGCGCCGCGGCCCGGATTGTTGGCCGCGCCCAGCGTGCCGCCATGCTGCTCGATGATGGAGCGGCAGATCGAAAGGCCCATGCCGAGCCCGGCGCTCTTGGTCGTGAAGAAGGGCGCGAACAGGCTTTCCGGATCGCCGGCGATGCCGCTGCCGCAATCCGAGACGCGCAGCCTGACGCCCTCGCCATCGGTGTCCGCGTCGATGCACAGTTCGCGCGCATCGGCCGGGCTCTCGGCCATCGCCTGTTCGGCATTGAGCATCAGGTTCATCAATACCTGCTGGAGCTGGACGCGATCGCCATGCACCAGGGGCAGGGCGTCCGCGATGGTCACCCGGATCGCGACTTCATGGGTCTGCAGGGCGCGGCGGAGCAGGGCGACCGTCTCGTCGATCAGCGACCCCAATTCGACCAGGTCGCGCTGCGGATCCGCCTTGCGCGCCAAATCGCGGATGCGCGCGATCACCGCAGCGGCACGGGTGCCGTTGGCAGCGATCTGATCGAGGCAGTCGGCGACCTCGAGCGCGTCGGGTGCCTCGCGCGCCAGCCAGCGCGTGCCCGACTTGGCGTAGGTTATGATCGCCGAGAGCGGCTGATTGACCTCGTGCGCGATCGATGCGGCGAGCTGGCCCAGCGTGGTCACGCGCGAGACATGGGTGAGCTCGGCCTGCGATTGCGCCAGCCGCGCCTGCGCGCGGTTTCGCTCGGTGAGATCGAGCGCCATCACCAGCACGCGCTTCCACCCGTCGCTTCCCGGCGGCAGCGTCACGCGCAGCACGACATCGGCGATTTCGCCGCTGGCGGTGAGGAACTGGGTTTCCTCCTCGATCGTGGTGTCGCCGCGGGCGAGCGCGGTGAGGATTCGGCCCAGCGTCGCCTCGGCGGCGGGGGTGTGGTGGGCGACAATCGTGCCCCCGACCAACGCGCTGGCGTCGGGCAGCCCGAACAACCGTGCCGCTTCGTTGTTGGCGGCGCGGATCGTCGCGGTGCGCGCGATATGCTCGATCGTCTCCGGGCTGGCGGGTTGGCCGCTCTGCAGCAGCGCATGTGCGGTGGACCAGTCGCCTTCCCAGATCGGAAGGCCCGCGGCGTTGAAGATGGTGCGATACCGCTCCTCGGACAGGCGATGCCGTTCGGCCGCCGCCTGATTGCGCAGGCTGAGCAAGGTGGTGATGCCGATCGCGGTGAGGCTCACGCCCAGCCGCGCCGCCGGTGATCCCAGCGGCTCGCCCGAATGGCTGATGAAATAGCCGGTGATCGCCATCGCAAAAACTGCGATCCCGACGACCATCATCAGCGCGCGATCATGGCTTCGCGCCGCCATCACCACGACGATAGTGTAGAGCACCGCCACCGCGCCCTGGAGAGGGCTGAGCACATCGAGCGCGAATATGGCGAGCGCCAGCGCCAGCGCGGCGGCGCCGTGAACCTGCGTCGCCAATCGCTTGCCCGTGGCGTCGTCCCGCATCATCGTCTCCCGCAGCCCTCCGATCCACGAGGTTCGGAAGGGTGCCAAGCTGGACGAGGGTGTCTGCGATGGCAACATCAAGGCGCGCCGTCCGGACGAAATCAACATCCGCCGACATGCAAGGTGAAGCGCGTGCCGGGCTGCGTGTTGGTCCAGTCGTGGCGACCCCCCAGCCGCTTCGCCATCATCGCGATGAGCTGGCGGCCAAGGCCGCTGCCCTGTGAAATCCGGTCGGCCGGCATCCCGCGCCCGCGATCCGACACTTCGAGCCGATAGCCGCCGAACGGCATCTTGCGCAGGACCACCTCGACATCGCCGGGCATTCCGGGCGCATAAGCATATTTGCACGCGTTGCCGACGAGCTCCGACACGATCACGCCTATCGCAGTAGCGGCATCGGGCGAGGCGTTGATCGTATCGGCGGCGACATGCACCCGGCGGCCGGCGTCCGCGCAGCCCCGCTCGAGTTCGGCGCCCAACTCCCCGAGATAGGCGCGCAGATCGACGCTGGCCGCGGTGCCTGACTGATAGAGCTGGCGATGGACACCGCCGATCGCCAGGATCCGCCGCATCGTCGTGTCGAGCGCCGCCACGGCGATCGGGTCGGCGACGCGGCGCGCCTCGACCGACACCATGGCCGCGAGCAATTGCAGGCTGTTCGCGACGCGGTGGTTGGTTTCATCGGCGACGCTCGGTTGGGGCATTGCCGGCAGCACTGCGATCGCGGCGGGCTCGGGGAATGCATGCTGTGCCATCATCGGGTCATCCCTTCGGTGATGAGTCCTGATCCCCGATCTCGCGATGTGGCGCCATCATACGCAGGTTTAGGGACGGTGACCCCCAACCTGGGTATGATTCCGAATTTCCGGCCTCCCGCCGATATCCACTCCGTCGGACGGGCAGGGTGCAGCGTCCGCCTGAACGACGGAGGACACCATGGCTACGCTCATCACGCAGGACGGCGCGGAAATCTTCTACAAGGATTGGGGCCCGAAGGATGCGCAGCCGATCGTATTCCATCATGGCTGGCCGCTCTCGTCGGACGACTGGGACGCGCAGATGCTGTTCTTCCTCGCGCAGGGCTACCGCGTCGTCGCGCATGATCGCCGCGGGCACGGACGCTCATCCCAGATCGATACCGGCCACGACATGGACCATTATGCCGCCGATGCCTCGGCCGTGGCCGAGCATCTCGACCTGACCAACGCCGTGCATATCGGCCATTCGACCGGCGGCGGCGAAGTCGCGCGCTATGTCGCGAAGTTCGGCCAGCCGCAGGGGCGCGTCGCCAGAGCGGTGCTGGTGAGTTCGGTGCCGCCGCTGATGTTGCAGACCGCGAACAATCCGGGCGGCACGCCGATTGCGGTGTTCGACGCTTTCCGCACGGCGCTGGCGGCCAATCGCGCGAG
This sequence comes from Sphingomonas naasensis, assembly GCF_004792695.1. Classification (GTDB taxonomy): domain Bacteria; phylum Pseudomonadota; class Alphaproteobacteria; order Sphingomonadales; family Sphingomonadaceae; genus Sphingomonas; species Sphingomonas naasensis. The sequence continues at coordinate 38,448 of NZ_SRXU01000012.1, forward strand.
CTTCCTCCTCGATGTCGCGTCGGGGCCCTTCTACGGCTTCAACCGTCCGGGCGCGAACGTCACCGAGGCTGTCGTTCGTAACTGGTGGCGCCAGGGAATGATGGGCAGTGCGCTGGCGCACTATGAAGGCATCAAGGCGTTCTCGGAGACGGACCAGACCGACGATCTCAAGGCGATCACCGTGCCGACGCTGGTGCTTCAGGGCGATGACGATCAGGTCGTGCCCTATGCCGACGCCGCGCTGATGCAGGTGAAGCTGCTGCAGAACGCAACGCTGAAAATCTATGCGGGCTACCCGCACGGCATGTTGACCACCCATGCCGACGTCCTCAACGCCGACCTGCTGGCGTTCGTCCGCAGTTGAAGATCACGCGACGAAGGCTGGTTGCCGCCGCCGCGGCGCCGCGCGTTCGCAACGTTGCTTGCGCGCGGCGCCGGTGCGGAGGGCTCGAGCCAGGCGGCGTCGCGCAGCGCGCGGGTCACCATCCCCGAGCGTGTGCGATCAAAGCGACCATCGTCGCCCTCGACTCGGGCCATCTTTGACCTATCACCCATCCACGCGCGATTGCGGACCTGATCCAGCGCGCGGCGCAAGGCGGAGGACCTCGATGAGCGAGTGCCGGCATCTGGATATGATCGACCAAGTCACCCCCAGCGCGAGGGGATGCGAGGAGTGCCTTCGCATCGGCAGTCCCTGGGTGCATCTGCGACTCTGCCGTAGCTGCGGCCATGTCGGCTGCTGCGACGAATCGCCGCATCGCCACGCCACCGCGCATTTCCACACCACCGGGCACCCGATCATCGAAGGCTATGATCCGCCCGAAGGCTGGGGTTGGTGCTATGTCGACGAAATCGTCGTCGATCTGCCGGACCAGACCGCGCAGCGCGGGCCGATCCCGCGATATGTCTAGCCAGGCGCTGGCCCGTGCGCCTCGAACTATCCGGGCCGACACGCGGTTAGCCGCCGGGAACGGCCGTTTGCAGCGCATTTCGGCGTGTTATTTGCCGACCTCCATCATTTGCCGAGGTCCACCGGTCCGTCGCGCAGGGCGACGGATCGCGGGCGGTGACCGATGCCCGGTCGCCCGGCGATGCCGGTGCCGCGTCGCCCGAAGGTCCGGGAGCATGCGACGCTCCCCGAGACTGTGCAGCGCCGCCGCAACGGGACGACAGCGCCTCGGCGGGGCCACTCAGGATCGCGATCGTTCCCGGGCGGGCGGGCTGATAGCTGAACCTCGCCTCAAGCTGCACGGCGATGCTCTCGACAAGGCGACGACCCCTGCCGCAGCGCGCGACTGGCGGCGCGCCGATTCCCCGGCCGTCGTCCGCGACGATCAGCACGAAGGATCCATCGAGGACCGAGAACGCCACGCGGATCTCTCCGCCGGCGTTGTCGTCATAGGCGTATTTCATACTGTTGATGACGAGTTCGTTGACCACCGAGCCGAGACGCACGGCAACATCGGCGGCCACGCTTTCACCGCCATGATGTACTGCGATGCGTGGCACATTCGGCCCGCACCCAAGTGTAGCCAGACCCTCGGTGAGGTTCGCGAGATAATCGCCGATCGCGACCATTTGGGGCGTGTCGTAAGCCATGGCTACCTGCCTCCCGTGTCGTACGTTGGGATGACAGGTTCGTCCGCCGCGCATCTGCGCGCCAGCGAGATGATGCTAGGCGGTGTGAGGAACCGTCAGGGTTTGAACGCCACCGAGAGACATGAGCAGATTGTTGGCACGCGCGAGATCCTTCGTGTCGTCCGCAGCGGGAAACCGCGCGCACGCGGCTGCCAGGCAATCGACGGCGCGCTCGGTATCGCCGATCCCGGCGAGATGCGGGACGAGATCCATCGCCGCCCGTAACTCCCATGCGCGGGCACCCTGTTCGCGGCTGAGCGCGAGCGCCTCCTCGAGAATTGCCACCGCCACCATCGGATCGCCCGCTTCCCGGCAGGCGATCTCCGCCTTCAGGCGCAGCAGTTCGGGCATTGCGATGCGTTCGCCGTTCGCCTCGCACCGGCCGATGGTGCCGTCGACGAGATCGCGGGCCTCCCGCCAGCGTTCCTCCAGCAACAGTCCGCGGGCGAGGGCGATGGAGAAGGGTGTCGTCAACAGCTCGTAGCGTGCCGCGCGCAGGCGCCCCAGGCTCTCTTCCACGGCACTCAACGCGTCTTCCGTGCGCCCCCGCTGGATCGCGAGCTCCCCCCTGAAACCGCGGCCAGCGGCAATATAGGGGCCCAGCGCATTCACCTCGGCGCATTCGGTAAAGGCTTCGAGCGCACTCTCTGCCACATCGAGGTCGTCCATCCACATGAAGACCGAAAAGAACCAGATGAGTGCAATGCAGTGCGTCACGGGGTGGTTTAGCCGGGCCGCAGATTGAACGGTCTGACGTGCGACGATCGCCGCCTCCGCGGACTGCCCGGAAAGCCAGAGGGTCCGCGCGAGCGCGATCCCGGAGCGGTTCCGGTGGTCGAAGCCGTAGTGGATCGTTCGACTGCGCAGCGAGGCAGGGCTTTTCGCCAGCGAAATCTCCAAATCATGCCGCGCGCGCGCCTGATTGCCCGCGAGATGGTGCGAGATGCCGGACAAGGAGTAGGCGATGCCCAATGCTTCGGGGCTGCCGATGGCGTTGGCAACCGCCACTGCATGTTCGGCATGGTCCATCGCGACCGAATATTCGCCGATGCGCTCATGAAAGATATGGAGACGCCCCAGCATGCGCAGCTGATTCCAGCGATCGTCGAGCGCTGTCGCAATCGCGAGCGCTCGCAACAGCGCCTCGCCCGCCGCTTCGCTGTTTCCCCGCGTGAACATCAGCGAGATGCCGAGCGCGCCCTGCAATTCCAGCTCGATGGCGCTTCCGCGCTGTGCGTCCTCGATCTCGCCCAATGCGCGCGCGGTCCAGCTCCGGCACTCGACGAGGTGCGACAGGTTCAGAAACACGGGCGCGCTCGCCGCGGCAAGCCGCACGCCGGTGCGGCGGTCGCCATCGTCGCCGAAGCTCCAGTCGAGCGCGCTGCGAATGTTGCCCAGCTGCTGGCGCAGGGGGCGGGGATCCTGCAGGAGATCGTCGTTCTGCGAGGTGATGGCCTCCAGCTCGGCGAGGAAGAAGTCGGCATGACGCCGCGCGGTGTCGTTGAACGCCTCCCCACCGCGCGCGAGCAATTTCTGCCGGCCGTAGGCGCGAGTCATTTCCAGCAAGCGATAGGTGCCGGTGCGGCGCGAGCGATCGCGTGCGAGCAGCGACTTCGATGCGAGCGCATCGAGCGCGGATGCGACCTCGTCCGATCCCAGCGCCGTGTCGGCCACCACTTCGAGCGCCGCGTCGATGGAGAAGGGACCGACGAACATCGCGAGCCGTTCGAGAACGATACGCTCGACGTCCGAAAGCAGTTCGTAGCTCCAGTCCAGCGTTGCCTGCAGGGTCTGCTGGCGGGGCAGGGCGGTTCGCCGTCCGGGCCAGCCCAGGCTCAGCCGCTCGCCGAGCTGAAGGGCGGTTGCGGCAATCCCGTGCGTCGCGACGCGCACCGCGGCAAGCTCGATCGGAAGCGCCATCCCGTCCAGCCGCCGGCACATCTCCGCGACGAGGCGCGCGCCGTCCAGATCGATCTCGAAGGCGCTGTCCGCCGCGCTTGCCCGCTCGCAGAAGAGCTGGATGGCCGGATAGGACACAAGCTGTTCGAGCATCAGATCGGTCGAGTCCTCGGGATAGTCGAGGGCGTCGAGGCGGTGGACGTGCTCGCCGCGCACGCGAAGCGGCTCGCGGGACGTGGCGAGCAGCCGCACCTGCGGTGCCTCGTCGATGAGGCGCTCGACCAGCCGCGCGGCGGGCTCGATCACATGCTCGCAATTGTCGAAGACCAGCAGGAAGGGCTGGTCGCGCACGTGGCCGAGGATGACGGCCAGCGGATCATCGCTGTGCACAGAAATGCCCATCGCGCCTGCCGTCATGGCGGGCACCAGCATCGGATTCTCGAGCATGCCGAAGTCGACGAAGACGACCCGGCCGTCGAATTCCGGGGTTAGATTGTGCGCGATCTCGATCGCGAGCGTGGTCTTGCCTACCCCTGCCGGTCCCACGATCGTGAAGAGCGGGGTATTCGTCACGCGCGCCTGCAGGAACGCGACATCGTGCTCGCGGCCGATGAGGTGCGGCAGGCGGGACGGGATGTTCGGCGCGTTTGCGACGCTGCTGGCGCTGATCTCCTCGACCGTCGATGGCCCGGTCGCGACATCGGGAGCCTCATTCCGCTCGATCGGCGCCACGAATGCATAGCCGACGCCGACCTGTGTCGCGATGTAGCGGGCGCCGTCCTCGCCATCGCCGAGCAGCTTGCGCAGGCCCGCCATGTGGAAACGCAGGCTACCGTCCTCGACGACGACATCGGTCCACACGCGCTTGAGCAGCTCGCGCTTGGAAAGGACACGTCCCGGCTGTTCGGTCAGCACGACGAGAAGGTCGAACGAGCGCCCGCCGATCTCGACGGGCTCGCCGGCGCGCGTGAGCAATCGCTCGCCCGGCGAAAGGCAGAAGGGACCGAAGGAGATCCGCTCGCGAAGGGGTTGCTGTTCTACATCTGCCACGATCGCGCCACTCCCAAGTCGGCGAGCCTAGCCAAAGCGAGTCCCGTAGGCGATCTAAACCGCAACGCCAGCGCTGCTGCGCGAGCTGACGGGGGGCAGGATAATCTTGCCTGCTTTGATCGCCGCCATTGCATATCCTCCCCGGTAGCGCGCCCGCGAAGGCGGCGTCGATCATGCGAAGGTATGGGACACCATTGCCTCAACCATCGGGACTCGCCGGATAGTCGGTCGAGATGCTGAGCGACCGCCAGCGTGTCAGCTCGTCGAGGCGGGCCCGGTCGCTGCGCTCGATCGCGGCCACGGCATCGCTGCCGAGCGCGAGCCGCAAGGGCGGATCCGTCGCCGCGACGACGTCGAGGATGGCCTGTGCGCCTCTGCGCGGGTCCCCCGGCTGGCGGCCGCTATATGCCCGCTGCATCCGCGCCGTCTTGCCGACGACCTCGTCATATTCGGGCCGACCCGCGTCGAGCGTGGTGGAGGCGCCGGCGAAATCGGTCCGGAAGCCGCCGGGCTCGATGATCGTCACCTTCACGCCGATCAGCCGCATCTCCTGGGCGAGCACCTCCGAAAAGCCCTCGACACCCCATTTGGCCGCCGAATAGGGCGCCCGGCCCGGCGCGCCCAGCCTGCCGCCGACCGAGGAGAATTGGATGATGTGGCCCGAACCCCGCGCCCGCATGTGCGGGATGGCCGCCTTGGTCAGTATGATCGTGCCGAACAGATTGGTCTCGATCTGGCGACGGAAGGAGTCGATCGTCGTGTCCTCGACCGAGCCGACATCGCCATAGCCGGCATTGTTCACGAGGACGTCGAGCGCGCCGAAGCGATCGATTGCGGCCTCGACGGCAGCGCGCGCGTCCACTTCGCTGGTCACGTCGAGACGCGCGATTGCGAGCTGATCCGGGCGGGACCCGACGAACGACGCCAGTTGCCCGAGGTCGCGTGCCGTCGCAAGCAGATTGTCGCCCGCTTCGAGGATGCGCTCGCACAGCGCGCGCCCGAAACCCCGCGAGCTACCGGTGACCAGCCATGTCCGTGGCATATTTTCCTCCATGTCGCCGCCCCGGCCATTCCGGAGGCGCGGTTCGTGATCAGCCGAAGGTGAAGACATAGGCGCGGACGCCGGGCCGGGTGAATTCGACCGTGATCGTCCGGTCCCGGATGGCGCCGGTCTGGCGCACCAGCTGGTAGAGGCGGTCCTCCTTGACCTCGCCCCAGCCGTCCGCGTCGATATCGGTCCCATGGTCGGCGCCCGGCGCCGCGCCGTCGATCGTCACGCGGTAGCGGACCGGGAGGCCGTCGGGCGCGCCGCCGAGCACGAGATGGGCATCGCGCGCGTGGAAGCGGAAACGGAGGGCGCCGGCGGGCTGGTCGAGCGCGGCGAACTCGCGTCCGACAGTCCAGGCGCCCCGCAGGTCCCAGCCGTTCAGCGGCAGCGAGGGAGCGGCGGAATAGGCTGCGGACGCGCCCTTCCGGATCCCGCCGGGCGAACGGAAGTCGGCTGCTTTCGCATAGCCCAGATAAGCCTCGGGCGATCCGAGATCGTTCCAGTCCGCCGCAGCCTCTATCCCGGTGCCGGCGATCGGCGTGACGGCGACGCCGGACGGGTCATGCCCGGCTTCGGCGAGCAGCTTGCGGATCAGCTGCTCGGATTCGGCATAATCGCCTTCGCCGATGCGATAGCCGCGGACGCGACCCTTCGCATCGATGAAATAGAAACCCGGCCACCCCTGATTGGCGAAATCCCGCCAGACCGCGAAATCATTGTCCTGCAGGTTCGGATAGCGCACCCCCAAAGCTGCCGCCGCGCGACGCACGTTCGCCGGGTCGTGCTCGAACCCGAATTCGGGCGCATGCACGCCCAGCACGACCAGCCCTTGGTCGCGGTAGCGCGCTTGCCAGGCGCGCAGATACGGCAGCGCGCGCAGCGAATTGATGCACGAATAGGTCCAGAAATTGACCAGCACGACCTTGCCGCGAAGCGATTGCGGGCCGCCCGGCACGGCGGTGAGCCAGGGTCTCGCATGCTGTATCGCGTCGAGCGGTCGCGTGCTGGCGCCGAGCGCGGCGACGGTGCCGGCGGCCAGCGGCGCGGAATGCGCGGCCACCAGCCCGAGCGCGTCCCCGAAGCAGATCGCGGTCGTCGCGCCAGCAGCGAGGATGGCGGCGGTGATGAAGCCGAGCGAGCGGGTCTTGATCATGATGTTCTGCCTCGAGCGTGAACCGATTCTGGTTCGTCCAGTCGGAATGTAGGGATTGCCCGTTGCGCCGGCCGTTAGCCGTCGACGTGCGCTGTTAGTTTCCGACAGCAAGGCTCGCGCCGCTGCGCCGCGCATGCATCGCGCCAGTTTCGACAAGGCGGCGAATGCGAACACTAACGCCGCATCACTGCGCCTAACGGGCGCGCGCCCGGCGTTCGCCTATCTCCCCTCGAGCCGGCTCGGTTGGCCGTTTGAGGAGAAATGAAGTGTTGTCAGGTCATTCGACATCGCGTCGGCAGTTCGTGGCCGGCGCCGCACTCGCGGGTGCCGTGAACGCCATGCCCGGCATCGCCCGCGCACAGCCGGGCGCGGACGCCATCCGGCCTTTCCGGGCGGCGATCCCCACCGCCGACATCGTCGCGATGAAGCGCCGCATCGCCGGGACGCGCTGGGCCGATGCCCAGCCGGCGACCGATGACGGCCAGGGCGTACGCCGCCAGACGCTCGAGCCACTGATGCACTACTGGGCCGGCGAGTATGATTGGCGCAAGGTCGAGGCGCGGCTGAATGCGCTGCCGATGTTCATCACAGCGATCGACGGGCTCGACATCCATTTCATCCATGTCCGCTCGCGTCACGCGAATGCGCTGCCGATGATCCTCACCCATGGCTGGCCGGGCTCGATCCTCGAATTCCTGAAGGTGATCGATCCGCTGACCAACCCGACCGCGCATGGCGGCCGGGCCGAAGATGCCTTTCACCTCGTCATCCCCTCGATCCCGGGTTTCGGTTTCTCGGCCAAGCCCGGCGCGGTGGGCTGGGGTTCGGACCATATCGGCCGCGCCTGGTCCACGCTGATGCTGCGGCTGGGCTATGACCGCTATGTCAGCCAAGGCGGCGATTGCGGCTCGGTGATCTCGCAGCGCATGGCGTTGCAGCACGTGCCCGGCCTGCTCGGCATCCATCTCAACATGCCCGCCGTGGTGCCGGAGGAGATCGCCAAAATCCTTGCCGCCGGCGATCCGGCCCCGGCCGGCCTGACTGCGAAGGAGCGCGGGGCGTTCGACCAGCTCGCGATCTTCTACCGCGACAACGCCGCTTATGCCGCGATGATGAGCACCCGCCCGCAGACGATCGGCTATTCGCTGGTCGATTCGCCGGTCGGCATGGCCGCGTGGATGTACGAGAAGATCGCGCAGTGGACCTATAGCGGCGGCCAGCCCGAGCGCGTGCTGGGCCGCGACGCGATCCTCGACGATCTCTCGCTCTACTGGCTGACCGGCACCGGCGCATCGGCTGCGCGGATCTATTGGGAGGATCATTCCAACAACTTCAACGCGCGCGGCATCATCGATATGCCGGTCGCCATCAGCGTCTTCCCCGGCGAGATCTTCCGCGCGCCGAAGAGCTGGGCGGAGCGCTGCTACACCAACCTCTTTTACTTCAACGAAGCCAGCAACGGCGGCCACTTTGCCGCCTGGGAGCAGCCGATGCTGTTCGCCGCGGAACTGCGCGCCGCCTTTCGCTCGCTGCGCTGACGCCCCTCATCGTTCGCACAAGGAGAAGACCGATGTCCGATATCAAGATCCTCTACACCGCCAACGTCCATGTGACCGGCGGGCGCGACGGCAGCGCCCGAAGCGCCGACGGCCGGCTCGACGTGAAGCTGTCGACCCCCGGCGGCCCCGGTCAGGGCACCAATCCCGAGCAGCTGTTCGCCGCCGGCTGGTCCGCCTGCTTCGAGGGGGCGATGGCGATCGCCGCAAAGCAGAAGGGCATCACGCTCCCGGCTGATCTCGCCATCGATGCCGAGGTCGCGTTGCGGCTCGGCGACGACGGCTTCTCGCTGGCGGCCAAGCTGAACGTCAGCGTTCCAGGCCTCGACCCCGACCTCGCCCGGCTTCTCATCGAAACCGCGCACCGGACCTGCCCCTATTCGAAGGCGATCAAGGGCAACATCGACGCGGTCGTCGCACTCGTCTGAACCGACATCAACAAGGAGATCGATATGAAGAAGGTCATCACCGGCGGGCTCGTTCTCGCTGCAGGTCTGTTCGCCGCCTCGGCGCAGGCTCAGCCCGTCAGGCCCACCATCGTGCTGGTTCACGGCGCGTTCGCGGACTCGTCCAGCTGGAATGGCGTGATCACGCTACTCGAACGGGACGGCTATACCGTGATCGCCGCACCCAATCCGTTGCGCGGGGTGCGCGCTGACGCCGATGTGGTCGCCGACGTGGTAAAAAGCGTCCCGGGGCCGGTGGTGCTGGTCGGGCATTCCTATGGTGGTTCGGTCATCAGCGAAGCTGCCGAAGGCGCGGGTAACGTGAAGGCGCTGGTGTACGTCTCGGCCTTCGCCCCCGATACCGGCGAAACCGCGTTGGGACTGACCGGCAAATTCCCCGGCAGCACGCTGGGGACGGCACTGGCGCCGCCGGTGAAGCTGACCGCGGGCGGCAACGACCTCTACATTCTGCAGGCGCGCTTCCACGACCAGTTCGCCGCGGACGTGCCCGCGCCGGCGGCGCGGCAGATGGCCGCGGGCCAGCGTCCCGTCGCCGAGGCGGCGCTTGCGGAAGAAGCCACCATGCCGGCGTGGAAGCACCTGCCGTCATGGTTCATCTATGGCGATGGCGACCGAAATATTCCGCCCGCCGCGATGGGCTTCATGGCGGAGCGGGCGAAATCCCGGCAGACGGTGGTGGTCAAGGGCGCCTCGCACGTGGTGATGGTGTCGCACGCGCCCGCGGTGGCCGGCTTGATCGAGCGCGCGGCGGCGGCCCGCTGAGGCAAAGCGCCGGCGTCTCCGGACGCCGGCGCTATTCCGACCAGGCGGTGAACACGAAGTCCGCGCCGCCCTCCAGCTTCCCGAGCTTCTGATGGCAGGTGAAGCAGGCGCGGGCGATCGCCGGATCCGGGTTTGGCAGGCCAGCTTCGAACTGCCCGTAACCCCAGCCGCCGCTGGCGGCGTAACGCTTCGAATCCTTGACGCTGACCTGCACATTGGTCGGCGCGCCCGCCACGAAGGACTGGGGGGCGGGGAAGACCGCGTCGTTGCGCGGCGACGACTGGTATCGCCATGCGAGCCGCACGATAACGGCGCCGTCCGGGAAGGGCCGCGTGCCCTTCCGGAACGCCTCCACGGCGGCGGGATTGCCGAGAATCGCGCGGATGTCGTTGTTCTTCCCGTTCTCCTGCGCGACGCTGATCAGCTTCCAGTCGCGATAGCCATCGGGGAGCTTCACGCCGTAGATCGGCGATCCCGGACCCACCGCACGTTGGCCGGCCGCGACGGCAGATGCGCCGAAGACCAATGTCGCGAATAGTAGCGCGTGCGCGCCACGAAGCTTCATCGCGCGAGCCCGGTGGCATCGAGGACGGCCTGGGCGAAGGCGAGCGGCGCCTCCTGCGGGAGGTTGTGGCCCACGCCGCCGGTGATCAGCCGATGCTCGTAGGGACCGGTGAACTTCGCCCGGTGGTTTTCGGGCGCGGGATGCGGCGCCCCATTGGCATCGCCTTCCATCGTGATCGTGGGGATCGTGATCGGAGGCGCGCCGGCCAGCCGGGCCTCGACTGCGTCATACTGGGCTTCTCCCTCGGCGAGCCCGAGCCGCCAGCGGTAATTGTGGATGACGATGGCGACATGATCGGGATTGGCGAGGGACGCGGCCGAGCGATCGAACGTGGCGTCGTCGAACTTCCATGCCGGCGAAGCCAGCTGCCAGATCTGGCGATTGAACGCGTTCGTATTCGCCGCATAGCCGGCCTTGCCGCGCTCGGTGGCGAAGTAGAACTGGTACCACCATTGCAGTTCTTGCGCGGGCGCGAGCGGCTTGGCGTTGCCTGCCTGGCTGCCGATCAGATAGCCGCTGACCGAGACCAGCGCCGTGCAGCGCTGCGGCCAGAGAACGGCCATGATGTTCGCGGTGCGCGCGCCCCAATCGAAGCCGGCGACAACTGCCTTCTCGATGCGAAGGGCGTCCATCAGCGCGATTCCGTCCGCGGCGAGCGCCGCCTGCTGGGCGTTGCGCGGCGTCGATGCGGCGCGGAACACCGTCGAGCCGTGGCCGCGCAGATGCGGAATGATGACGCGGTGTCCCCTCGCCACGAGGACCGGCACGACCTCCGCGAACGCGTGGATGTCGTACGGCCAGCCATGAAACAACAGAATGGGCGCGCCCGATGCCGGCCCCATCTCCACATAACCGATGTCGAGGACGCCGGCGGCGATTTGCCGGATCGGCCCCATGGGCGTTCCCGGGCGCGGCGTTCCCGGGCGCGGCGTTGTCGGTCGCGCCATCGCGGGCTGCGTCGCGGCGCCTGCGGCGAGAGTGGCGGCTGCCGCCGCCGCGATGCGGACGAATTCGCGGCGGCGAGGATCCGGCATCTCGGGCAATTGGCTGGGCATGTCTCGTCTCTCTTTCAGGGCCAGTGAGGGATGCCGTGACGATAGCCTTGGTCGCTGCGGCACGCTCGTTAATCGCTGTGATGTCCTGTAAGCGCGCGGAAAGTCGCGTCCGGTGGTGGCTGCTTCGCGCGCCCCGCGCGGGCATCGGGAAGAACTAACAACGCCTAACTGGCGCCCGCCGCCGGCGCGGTCATTATCGGCCGACGACCGTCCGCGCACCGTCGGGTGCCGCGGGCGGAGCGTTGGTTATGTAGATATGGTGGAAGTCCTGATGTCCCAATTGAGTCCGGCCGCGGCGCAGTGGGTCCGCGACGCCGAATGCGCCTGGAACATGCGCGACTGCGACGCGATCGTCCTGAGCAACACGATCGACTGTCACTGGCGCAATCGCGTCTATTTCCTGTGGGGCCGCGAGCAGATCCGGACCTATGTCGAGCGCCAGGTCAGGCGCGAGATCGACCAGCGGGTGATCTTCGAGCTGTGGACCGAGGGCGAGCACCGCCTGTCGTACCGGTTCGCCGCGGAATTCCGCAATGACAGCGGTTCGTGGTTCCGCGCCTATGGCAACGAGGCGCTGGCGTTCGACGAGGCGGGCCTCGTCAAGCGCCGCTTCACCGCCGGCAACGAGCATGCGATTCAGGAACATGAACGCGCGCTGCGCTGGGCGGCGGGGCCGCGACCCCGCGATCATCCGCCCCTCTCGGAGCTCGGCTTCTAGGACCGGGCACGGGACCAAACGGAGTCACATGCCGGTTTGCCCCGCAAGCTCGCTGAACCATGCGAGTGCCGGGAAAGGCGCGAAGAGGCAGGCGATGCCAACCGATCGCCACCGGCAGCGTCGCGACGGGGTGGCCGCAGCCGCCAGGCTGACGCGACCTGCTCATCAACACGAGGGGTGAAGACGGGCCGCCTCGCTAGAGCATTTCGACCAACCCGACGCTGTCGGGTAGCTGTCCCATCTGCGCATCGGTGATCTCGCTATCGCGAACCCCCGAAAGCGGTCACGCTCGCAATACGCGCCTGGCGGTCGTCAAACTGCGGTCGAGCAGGATGAGCGCCAGAAGCGACGCCCCAAATAGCGGCAACAGGACAGCGAGGAGCACCATCGCGGAGATCACCCAGTGCAGGCGTGCCCCACGGACGCGCGGCGGCGCGCCGAACTGGTCCCTTGGGCGGCGCTTCAGCCACATCACGACGCCCAGAATGCTGATCGCGATCAGCGAAAACGCAGTGACCACGCCGATCAGCTGGTTGGCCAGACCGAACAACTGCCCCTCGTGCCAGGCGACGCCGGTGTTGACGATCCTGTCGACGATGTGCTGGTCGGCGAAGCCCCGGCGGCCGGTCTCGTGTCCGGTAGTCGGATCGTAGGTCACTTGCCGGCCGAGCCAGCGGTTCTGTGCCTCGGATTTCGCCATCCACTCATTGCCGAGGGGCGGGCCGAAGCGTTGCGGCGCGTGCGGCGGCAGCACCAGCACCGGGAACGCCATATGCTCGCCCTCGGCCCTGGCGACAAACGTCGAGAGCGGCAGCCCGCCGGGTTCGGGCGCGTCCGGCATCGGCATGGCGATCGGCGGCGCGCCATGATGCCCGGCATGGCCGCCATCGGCACCGATCTTCCAGTCCTGCGGTCCCTTGACCAGCCCGAGCTCGGTCCGCGCCCATTTGAAGGCGCCGCCCCATGCGCCGGCCCAGGGCAGGCCGCTCGCGAGCATCACCAGCACCAACCCGGCGATCCAGAAGCCGGTGACGCGGTGGATATCCTTGAGCAGCGGGCGCCCTTTGAGCGAGAGCCGGGGGTAGATCGTGCCGCCCGCGCGGAATGGCCGCGGCCACCACAGATAGAGGCCGGTCAGCAGCATCACGATCGTCCAGCTCGCCGCCAGCTCGACCAGCCGGTCGCCCAGGGTGCCGAGCAGCAGCGAGCCATGGATGCGCGAAACGGTATCCGAGATGCGCGTCTCGGGGTCGATGTCGCCCAGCACCTGGCCCTGCGGCGAGACATAGACGTCGCGTTTCTGCCCGTCGGTGAAGCCGAGCTGGACCATCGCCGCATCGCCTGGCTGCTCGGGCAGGCGGTAATGAGTGAAGCGCGCGGTGGGAAAGCGCGTCATCACCGAGGCGAGCTGTTTGTCGGGCGATACGGCGCCCTCGGTGCCCAAGCCGCGATAGGCGCGCTCCTGCCAGCGGTCGATCTGCGGTTTGAACAGATAGATCGAGCCGGTGACCGACAGGATCAGGATGAAGGGCAGCACGAACAGCCCGGCATAGAAGTGCCAGCGCCAGATCGTGCGGTAGAGTGCGCCGGCATGGGCGCCCGCCGCTATCGGCCTCTCGCTCACCGGGCTCGTCATCGCGCCAGCCTCACCATTTGAACCGGATGCCGCCATAGACGGCGCGGCCGGTGCCCGGGTTGAAGATCTCGGACGCAGCGCTGGCAACGCCGGCGATCGCCACCGTCGAGATGTAGCGCTTGTCGGTCAGGTTGCGGCCCTCGACATAGACCGACCAGCGCTCGCCCGTGTCGAACCCGGCCCGGAGGCCCAGCAGCGCATAGGGATCGACGCTCAGCGTGTTGGCGTTGTCGGCGAAATAATGGCCCGGCGCCCATTCGACGTTCGGGCCGGCATAGAAGCCGCTGCGATGCTTGTAGAGCAATTCCGCGCGCAGATAATGCTTCGGGATGCCGGGCAGTTCGTTGTCGCCATAGATGGCGTCGCCGTCGAAGTTGAAGTCGCTATAGGTGTAGGCCGCCGTCACCGCGATCGCGTCGCCCGAGGCGGAGAGCGGGATGTCCGCGTCGAGCCCGGCCTCGATGCCCTGATGCACGGTCTTGCCGGCGTTGATGATCGAGCAGGCCGCCCAAGGCGCGGTGGTCAGGCACTGCAGCTCGTCGCGGATATCCGAGCGATAGAGCGAGACGTCCCAGCCGATGCCGCCCGCCTTGCCGCGCGTGCCGACCTCATAGGTGGTCGCGCGCTGCGGCTTCAGGTTGGTCGCGGTGATGACATTGGCGTCGTAGCTCGGCACCTCGCCGCTGCGCGAAATGTTGGCGAAGACCTGCACGCCCGGCTGCGCTTCCCACAGCACGCCGAATTTCGGGCTCCACAGCTGGAAGTCCTTGTTGCCCGACTGATCGCCATCGGAAAGGAAGCGGTCGCGCCGGTCGCGGCTGGCGTCGAGATACTTGACGCCGGCGACCAGCGTGAGGCTGGGCACCACGGTCAGCGAATCTTCGGCATAGGCCGAGAAGTTGTTCGGCTTGTCGACCATCGATACGGTCAGCGCGCCCTTGGTCGCGGCGACATTGACGTATTGGCGCGTGTCGATCGTGCCGTTGTGGAGATTGACGCCGAGGGTCAGCCGGTTGTGGATTCCGCCAAGATCGCGGTCGTCGACGAGACGGGCGAACGCACCGTAATCGTCGACGGAATAATCGAGATACTGGTAGATCGGATGATCGACACGGCGCCAATTGTAGAAGGCGCCGACATCCAGCGTCGTATCGCCGAAGCTGAAGCTGGTCTTGTTCGAGACGCGGACCGAATCGACGTTGCGCTGGTGGTCCTGCGCCACCCACACGGCGTTCGCCGAGCGTGGGCTGTTCAGCGCCTGGGCCTTGGTCACTTCGCCGGGGATGCGCTGGTCGGTCGAGGCGCCGGTGACGTAGAAGCGCGTCTCGACGTTCGGCGAGATGCGATAGCCGATGTTGAAATTGCCGCGGAACGCGTCGCCATTGCTATGGTCGCGATAGCCGTCGATCGTCTGGGCCGAGGCCGTGACGAACCAGTCGAACGCGCCCGAGGTGCCGCCGGTGCTGGCCTGGCCCTTTACATAGCCGAAGCTGCCGCCGTCGATCCGCGCCTCGAGCGACGATGCGTCGCGCCCGGTCGGCGTGACGAGGTTGATCGCGCCGCCGAGACTGTTGGCGCCATAACGCAGCGCGTTGCCGCCCTTGTAGACCTCGACATAGCGATAGGCGCTGGGGTCGATCTCGAAGAAGTCCATCAGCCCGTCCGACGTGTTCATCGGGATGCCGTCGAGCAGCACGGTGACGCCGCGGATGCCGTAAGCGCGCGACAGGCCCGAGCCGCGGATCGAGACGCGCGCATCGTCGCCCATGCGCGGCTGGGTGATCACGCCGGGCACATAGGCCAGGATGTCCTTGATGTTCTGGACCGGCGAGTCCCTGAACGCGGTGTCGGGCACCAGCGCGACGCCGCCGGGGGTGCGCTGGATCTCGATGGTCGCCTGTGCGGCATTGGGCGTCGCGGTGACGACGACATCGTCGCGGGCAGGGTGCGGGTCAGCAACATTGGTCGAGGCGTCTTGCGCCGCAGCAGGGGCGGCAAAGGCAATGGCGACGAGCGCTGCGGCGAGCGCGCGATGGGATACGGACATAGGCAATCACCTGAAGATGCCTCGTGTGGAGGCATGTGCGCAGAGCCGGGCGTGCCCGGCGATTCCAATGCGATCAGGCGAGTAGAGGTGGTCCGCGCAACGGTGGATGCAGATAGGCGCGCCGGCGAAGCGGGGGGCGACTGCGCGCGGCAAAGCCCAAGGCGAGCACAAAGGCGATGGCAGCGAGCAGAAGGATCGCGTCCACGCCGTTTGCCGCGGCATGGCCGAGCACCGAGAACGGACAGATCTGGTCCTGCGCCTTTTTGCCCGAATGCGGCTCCGGTTGGGCCGGGGCCATTGGCATGTTGATGGCCATCTCCGCCGGACCTGCCCCCGAGCATAGAGCGAGGGTCAGCGTTTTGCCGGGCGCGATCATGTACCCTTGCGGAACGAACGCCTTCACGACCAGCACCATGGCGATCAGCCACAATGCCAGCGCGCGATTCGATTTCGTCCAGGAGCGAAGCCCACCCATCGCGGCCGACCTAGCGGCCCGATCGCACGGTGTCACGCCCGTCGATCCCGGACATTGGCGCGGGAAGAAATTGTGAAATTATTCAGCGGCATAGCTGCCCGCGTGCAACGGCCTCCGGCTCGAAACCAATTCGAATTTTCTGGGGGTCCCTGGACAAGGATCGCGAAAATCGCGCGCCAGAAGAGAATGGCAGGGGCGCTCGGATTCGAACCGAGGGCCTTCGGTTTTGGAGACCGACGCTCTAACCAGCTGAGCTACGCCCCTGTGCGGCCGCAGCCCTTAGCGAGCCCGCGACGCGCTAGCAAGCGTTCTCACGCAGCGACGCTGCCGCCCGAGGCGTGCATCGCCAGCGCGCGTGCTTCGAGCACCGGGAGCGGGCGGCCGAAATAATAGCCCTGGACCTTCGAGCAGCCGAGCGCCTGGACCATCTGGTGCTCCTCCTCGGTCTCGACGCCCTCGGCAGTGGTCGCCATGCCGAGGCTGTCGGCGAGCGCCACGACGGCGCGGATGATCGCGATCGCTTCCTTGGTGCCCTTCGAGGCGCCCTGGACGAAGCTGCGGTCGATCTTGATCGAGCTGAAGCGGGTATGCGCGAGATAGCCGAGCGACGAATAGCCGGTGCCGAAATCGTCGAGGCTCAGGCGCACCCCGAGATCCAGGATCTTCTCGAGCACTTCGACCGCGACGGTGCCTTCGCGCATGAACACGCTCTCGGTGACCTCGAGCTCGAGCCGCTCGGGCAGCAGGCCCGACTGGGCGAGCGCCTGCGCGACGATACCGACAAAGGCAGGGTTGTGGAGCTGCTCGGGGCTGACATTGACGGCGATGCGCGCGGGCACGTCCCAGCGCGCGGCCTCGTCGCAGGCGGTCCGCAGCACCCATTCGCCGATCGGCGCGATCAGCCGGGCTTCCTCGGCGAGCGGGACGAACTTCGCCGGCGAGACATTGCCGAACTCGGGATGCGTCCAGCGCAGCAGCGCCTCGAAGCCGGTGAGCTGGCCGGTCGCGGCGTTGACCACCGGCTGGTAGTTGAGGTGCATCTCGCCCTGCTCGACGGCGCTGCGCAGCGCGATCTCGAGCACGCGGCGCTCCTCGGCGGCCATGTGGAGCTGGGGTTCGTAGGCGTGGAAGACCCCGCCGCCGGCATCCTTCGAGCGATAGAGCGCGAGATCGGCCGAGCGGATCAGCATCTCGGCGGTGCGTCCGTCGCGCGGGCCGACCGCGAGGCCCACCGACGCGCCGATATAGAGGGTGTGCTGATCGACCTCATAGGGGCGCGACAGCGAATCGATGATCGTCTGGGCGAGCTGCTCGATGCGTTGGGTGTCGGTCGCGTCGCGGACTACGACGGCGAACTCGTCGCCGCCGAGCCGGCCGATCATCTCATTCTCGGTCATCAGCAGCTTGAGCCGCTCCGAGACGCGGCCGAGCAGGCGATCGCCGACCGGGTGGCCGAGCGTGTCGTTGACTGCCTTGAAGCGATCGAGATCGATCATCATGAACGCGCAGCGCGAGCCCCATTTGTCGGCATCGGCCATCGCGCGGGCGAGCGTCTCGTTGATCAGCAGGCGGTTGGGCAGGCCGGTGAGCGTGTCGTAGCGCGCCATGTGATTGATCTTGTCGGCCGACTTGCGCGCCTCGGTGACGTCCGAGCCGACGCCGCGGAAGCCGATGAACGCGCCGCGCTCGTCATAGCGCGGGCTGGCGGACATCTCCCACCAGCGCTCGTCCTGATTGACGAAAACCGGAAGCAGCAGATCGCGGAACGGCTCGCGGCCCTTGAGCTTCTCGGCGAGCACGCGCAGCTCGGGCGTGAAATTGCCGTCCTCCCAGGTCGGGCCGGCGAGCAGCTGAAGGAAGGGCGTGCCGTTGATCGTCTTGGGATCGGCGCCGAGCGACACCGCGAAGCGCGGATTGGCGCGCGCCACGCGGCGCTGGGCGTCGATCTCCCAGAGCCAGTCCGAGCCCGAATCCTCGAACTCGCGGAGCAGCAGGCTGACGGTTTCGTCGCGCTCGGCGAGCGCCAGTTCGTTGGCGCGAATCACCACCAGCGCACGACCGCGGCCGAAGGTGGCGATCGCGAGCAGCAAGGTGAGCAGCGCGGCGGCGGCGGCGAGGACCGGCGCGGCGATCAATGCGAGCATCGTCGTGATCGAGGCGCCGACGATCGAGACGAAGGCGATCGTGGCGAGCGGCAGCGCCGCCATCGCGACCGCCGAGGCGGTCATCAACAGCGAGACGACAACCCACAGGCCAAGCGCCACCCCGGCGTCGGCGGCGGCATAGCCGAATGCGAGCGGCGGGATCGACCAGACCGCGCCCAGCGCGATCCCGTCGAGCACGGTATCGCGCACATCCTTGAGCGAGGCGGTGACGGCATTGCGATGCTGGCGCGAGAGGCGGCGGAAGGCGACGGTGCAGCCGACGGCCGCGACCAGCGCGCCCCAGCTCGCGAGCTGCCAGAGCGGTGCCAGCGGCGCGAGAAGCATCGTGACGAGCGACGCGCCGACCAGATTGGCGGCGAGCATGAACAGCGCCAGCTGGCTGCCGGCGTGCAACTGCGCGGCGCGAATCGGACCCCAATCGATCGCGTCGGCCGGATCGTAGAGCCCGAGAAGCGCGCGCGCGTCGATCCGCGGCCGGGCGAATTGGGAAGTGGTCTGGCTGGTCACCCGGCAGGGATAGCCGAGGGGTGGTTAGCGAGAGGTTAGATTTAGGGGCGAAACGGACGAAATTTACGTCGCGCGCCGCCGATGCGGGCGAGCCGGCGGCGCCGGCCCGTCGCGCCGGTCAGGCTGCGAGATCGTAGGGCTTGATCTCGCCGTTCAGATAGAGGTTGCGCGCCTTGGCGCGGCTGAGCTTGCCCGAGCTGGTGCGCGGCAGCGTGCGCGGCGGCACCAGCTCGATCACGCAGTTCATCCCGGTGACCGAACGGACCCGCTCGCGGATCTCGTCGCGCAGCCGGAGGCGCTCCTTCTCGTCCGACGTGCGGCACTGGACGAGCACCGCCGGCGTCTCCTCGCCGCCGGGCGTGGTGATTGCGAAGGCGGCGATGTCACCCTGCTTGAAGCCGGGCAGCTGCTCGACCGCCCATTCGATGTCCTGCGGCCAGTGGTTCTTTCCGTTGATGATGATCATGTCCTTCGCCCGGCCGACGATGTAGACATAACCGTCCGAGATATAGCCCATGTCGCCGGTGTCGAGCCAACCGTCCTTCATGCAGGCCGCGGTCGATTCGGGATCGCGGAAATAGCCGACCATCACCGAGGGGCCGCGGCACCAGACCTTGCCGATCGCGCGCTCGGGAAGCGGCGTGCCGTCTTCCTCGCGAACCTGGACCTCCATGTCCTTCACCGGCTTGCCGCAATTGACGATCGCGCGGAAACGCTGCGGGCGATCCTCGCGCGCGACGTCGCCGCCGGCGAGTTGGGTCTCCTCGACCAGCTCGACGACGATGCCTTCACCGGGGGGCATGATCGACACCGCGAGCGTCGCCTCGGCGAGGCCGTAGCTCGGCAGGAAGGCGCTGGCCTTGAACCCGGCATCGGCGAAGGAATCGACGAACGACTGCATCACGTCGGGACGGATCATGTCGGCGCCGTTGCCCGCGACGCGCCAGCGCGACAGGTCGAAGCGCTCGCTCGCCTTGGTCTGCGACGACATGCGGCGCGCGCAGATATCGTAGCCGAAGGTCGGCGAATAGGAGAGGGTGGTGCCCTGATTGCGGCTGATCATGTCGAGCCATGCGAGCGGGCGCCGGGCGAAGTCCTCGGTCTTGAGATAGTCGGTCGAGACCTGGTTGGCGACCACCGAGAGGAAGCAGCCGACCAGCCCCATATCGTGGTACCAGGGCAACCACGAGATGCAGCGATCGGTCTCCTGCAGCTGCATGCCGTGGCTGTGCGCCGAGAGATTGTTGAGCAGTGCATGATGCGTGATCGCCACGCCATGGGGGAAGCGAGTCGAGCCGCTCGAATATTGCAGATAGGCGATGTCGTCGGTCTTCGCCGCGGGCAGCGCGCCTTCGGGCGCCGGGCGCGCGCCGAACTCGGCCCAGTCGATCCCCTCAACGCCGGTGATCCGCGCGGCTTCGGCGCACATCGCGCCGATCTCGGGCGGGAAGATCAGCATCGACGGATCGCAGCTCTCGAGCTGGACGCGGAGCTGGTCGATATAGGATTGCGCGCCGCCGAAGCTGGTCGGCAGCGGCAGCGGCACCGGCCAGGCGCCGGCATAGACCACGCCGAAGAACAGCGAGGCGAACTCGGCACCGGTCTCGGCGATCAGCGCGATCCGGTCCTCGGGCTTGACCCCGGCGGCGATCAGGCGATGGGCCTGCGCGATCGCGTCACGGCGGAGCTCCGAGAAAGGATAGGGCCGCGCGAGATTGCCGCGCACGTCGTGGAAATTCAGCCCGCGAACGCCCTCGGCCGCATAATCGAGCGCCTCGCCCAGCGTGGCGAAGTCCGCGAGGCGGCGGGGGTGGCTGTCGGCCGTCGGGGTCGGCACGGGTTTTCCCGTTTCCATGACACCCTGATGCGATCCCGTTTCTTCCAATACCATTCTTTATCTCGTGCCCCTGTGAGCTGGCAGACCCGTTGTGCCCCCACAACGCATACTAAATGCGGACGGCTCTGCTACGCACTGGCGTTCAAAATCGGTTGCCACTGTGGCACAATCATGGCGCATGACCCGGATGCGGCGCCCGCTTACCCCCCTGAACGAAGCCGATCTGGAGCGGTTGGCGCTGCGTTACGTCGAGCGTTACGCGACCACAAGGGGCCGATTGTCCGATTATCTCCGGCGCAAGATCCGCGAGCGCGGCTGGGCGGGGGCGGGCAGCCCCGCCCCGGACGAAGTCGCGCAGGCCATGGCCGACCGGGGCTATGTCGACGATCGGCTGTTCGCCGAGACGCGGGCCGGCGCGATGACTCGCCGCGGATTCGGCGCGCGACGAGTTAACGAGGCGCTGCGGCATGCAGGGATCGAGGCGGCCGATGCCGAGGCCGTCGCTCCGGCGATCGCCGCGGACGCGCCGGCGAGCGCGATCGCCTTCGCCCGGCGCAAACGCATCGGACCGTTCGGGCGCGAAGTCCCCGACCGTCCGCAGCGCGAAAAGCAGCTGGCGGCGATGCTGCGCGCGGGGCACGGCATGGATATCTCGCGCAAAATCATCGGGATGGCGCCAGGAGATGATATCGAGGCACTGATCGCCGTCCCTGAGTGGGACCGGTTTTGATTAAAGCTTAAGGGGCATCCCCAACAAAGCAATTCCACATTTGGAAATTGCTGTGTTAAATACAGTCCCTTGGGGGACTAGATAATGCGTGCTGAACAACAGCTTGCGCCTAGCGATCTTGGAATCGCGCCGCCGGGGGAAGAGGGTTTGCAGGCGGAAACGGCGTCGGACGGCCAGGTTTATCGTGGTGTCGTGAAGTGGTTTGACGTGACCCGGGGGTTTGGGTTCCTCGTCGCCGACGACAGCGAGGCCGGGGACATACTCATCCATTTCACCGTGCTGCAGGAGCATGGCCGGCGGAGCCTGCCCGAAGGCGCGCGGGTCGAATGCGTCGCGGTGCACCGCCAGCGCGGGCTCCAGGCCAAGGAGATTCGCTCGATCGATCTGAGCGAGGCAGTCGAGGCGCCCAAGCGCCCGTCCGAGCGCGCCGACCGGATCAAGCTGATCGACGAGGCGGGGCCGTTCGAGCCGGTCACGGTCAAATGGTTCAATCGCCTCAAGGGCTACGGATTTCTCGTGCGCGACACGGACTCGGCGGATATATTCGTCCATATGGAGACGCTGCGCCGCGCCGAGATCGAGGAGGTCGAACCCGGCCAGCCGCTCAGCGCCCGTATCGTCGCGGGCGACAAGGGACCGCTGGCAGTGGCGGTCGAGAGGACCGGCTGAGACAATGATTCGCAGGCATGGAATGCGGGCGGCGTTCGTCGCAGCGGTTTTGCTCGTGTCCACTGCGTGCAACGGCGCGCCCGGCCCCGGGATCGCGGCCGAGCAGGCGCCGGCCAAGGTCCTCGTCACGATCGACACCAAGGCCGGGCCGCGCAAATTCAATGTCGAGGTCGCGCGCACCACGGCCGAGCAGGAGCGGGGCCTGATGTTCCGCACCAACCTCCCGGCCGATGGCGGCATGCTGTTCGCGCCCTATCCTCCCGAAGGGCCGCCGCGCGAGGCGAGCTTCTGGATGAAGAACACGCCGAGTCCGCTCGATATCCTGTTCATCCGTTCCGACGGCACCATCGCGAAGATCGCCGAGAATGCGGTGCCCTATTCGGAGCAGCCGCTGCGCTCGGGCGAGCCGGTGGGCGCGGTGCTCGAAATCAACGGCGGCAAGGCGGCCGAGCTGGGCATCGCGCCGGGCGACAAGGTGCGCTGGACCGACGAGAACCGCTGATCGTGCGCAGGGGCGGGCGCGCATTCGCCGATTGCCTCGCTGCGCCTGCGCCGCTAATCGGCTGCGCATGGGACTGCCTTTTCCGATCTTCACCTGGTGGAACGGTACCACCTTCGGCACATGGATGGGTCGCCGCGGCAAGACGCGGGTCGGCGAGGATTCGCTCGGCAATCTTTATTTCGAAGGCGGCAAGGATCCGAACGGAATCACGCGCCGCTGGGTGATCTACAGCGGGTCCAACGACGCGAGCCGCGTGCCCCCCGAATGGTTCAGCTGGTTGCACCACCAGATCGATGCCGCGCCCGATCAGGCGCTGCCGGCACCCAGGGTGTGGGAGAAGCCCGCCGAGCCGAACCAGACCGGCACCCGCGCCGCCTATCGCCCCTCCGGCGCGCTCGAGGCGGGCGGCCAGCGGGCGCGCTCGACCGGCGACTACGAGGCCTGGACTCCCGACGCATGACGCGGCGCGCCGCAATCGCGGCGGCGGCGGCGCTGCTGCTCGCCACCGGCGCGTGCAAGGGCGGCGAGGAGGCCGGCAACAACGCTGCCGACGATCTGGTGATCACCACCGGCCCGGGTAACACCGCGGGCGGCACCGAAGTGGTGGCGGTCGGCCCCGACACCAGCGTGCTCAATGCGGCGGCGACGCCGATGAAGGAGCGCGAGGCCGTGCTGGGGCTGCTCAACAAGCGCAACGGCCAGGCCCGCGAGTTCAAGCTCAAGCCCGGCCAGGCGGGGCGCAGCGGCGACGTGATCGTCCGGCTGCGGGCATGCGACAAGACCGCGCCCTGGGAGGCCGAGCAGCTCACCGGCGCGTTTCTCCAGGTCGATGTCGAGCAGCTCGACAAGAGCTGGCGGCGCGTCTTTTCGGGCTGGGTGTACAAGGAGCGGCCGGCGCTCAACGTCGTTCAGCACCCGATCTACGACGTCTGGATCAAGAGCTGCGCGATGACCTTCCGCGACAGCGGGCCCGACACCGTGCCGGCCCCTGCGGCGGGCGGAAGCGGATCGGGCGACCGGTCGAGCGCGAAGAAATCGCCCGAGACCGAAGGGGCGCCGAGCGAGAGCCCCGCCGCCGAATCACCCAGCGCGGCACCCAGCAACGCGACATAATCGTCGCGCGGGATTTCGATCGCGCCGAGCGTGGCGAGATGCTCGGTCTGGAACTGACAGTCGAGCAGGGTGAACCCGCCCGCTTTCAACCGCGCGACGAGATGCGCGAAGGCGACCTTCGAGGCATCGCGAACCCGGGTGACCATCGATTCGCCGAAAAAGGCGCGGCCCAGCGCCAGCCCGTACAGGCCGCCGGCGAGGCGATCGCCATCCCAGCACTCGATCGAATGCGCGAAACCGCGGCGGTGGAGCTCGGTGAAGACGCGCTCGATCGGGCCGTTGATCCATGTGTCGGGCCGGTCGGTCGCGGCTTCGGCGCAAAGCCGGATGATCTCCCCGAACGCGCTGTCGACGGTGACCCGGAAGCGATCGGCGAGGATCGTCTTCCGCAGCGAGCGCGACAGGTGGAAATCGTCGAGCGGCAGGATTCCGCGCAGCTTGGGCTCGACCCAATAGACGCTCGACGCGAGCCGGTGATCGGCCATCGGGAAGACGCCCATCGCATATGCGCGCAGCACCAGATCGGGATCGAGATCGAGCTGGGGAGGAACGCGGTGCGTCATGGCGCCTCAACGCTTCGATGCCAGCCGGCGTTCGATCGCCTGCCACAAATCGGCGAATGCCTGCGCGCCGGGGCTGCGCGGCGCGAAGGCGCCGACCGGACGGCGCCGCACCGCCATCGCCTCGACGATGCTCGCCATCGGAATCACCGGCCAATCGGGCTGGGCGGCGAGCGCCTCGGCATGGAGCTTGCGACGCCGATCGACCATCGAATGGACCGGCATCAGCGGCGCGCCCTTGCGGCCGAGATGGCTCTCGACCTCGGCGAGCGCGCGCATCGACAGCGGCGAGGGGATCACCGGCACGACGATCAGATCGGCGGCGCGCATCACCTGCTCGCTGGTCTCGGTAAGGCCGGGCGGGCAATCGAGCAGCACGCGCTCGTAGGAATCGGCCAGCGCCGTGAGCAGCTTGGCGAGGCGCTTCTTCTTGTCGAGCTCGTGAAAGGTCCGGTCGAGCGATCGCAGCGAGGCATCGGCGGCGATCAGGTCGAGCCGGTCGATGCCGGTATGGCGGGCGAGCTTGGCCGGGCCGACATCGCGCGTGAAGATCGCCTGCGCCGCGTTGCGGCCACTGGCATGGCCCTCGAGCAGGAAGGTCGATGCCGCCTGCGGATCGAGATCCCAGAGCAGCGCGCGCCGGGCGGAGCGCGTCGCCGCGGCCCAGGCGAGATTGACCGCCAGCGTCGTCTTACCGACGCCGCCCTTCAGGCTGTAGACCGCGATCGTCGCCAAACGAGTCCTCCTCCGCAGCTGCGAGGCTGGCATGAAAAAGGGCCGGCGGGGAAGCCCCGCCGGCCCTGGAAAATAACGAGTCTGTCGCGCCTCAGGCGTGGCAGGTCTTGGCGGCCTTGCCGGGCACCGTGACGTTGACGTTCTTCGGCGTGCCGGTGAGCTTGTAGCCACCCGCGGCCTCGAAGGGCTGGCCAGCCTCGGGCGCCTTGAGCATCGTCGCCGGGCCACCCTTCTCGGTCTTGAGCTGGACCTGCTTGTTGCCCTGGAAGAAATCCACGTAAATCAGGCTGTTGTCACCGCAGCGCAGCGTGACGCTCTCGGAGATCGCAGGCGGAAGCTCGACCGGCGCGGCGTTGGCGAGCTGCGAGGCCATCGGATCGGGAGCGGTGCTGCTCACTTCCTCGGGCTTGCTCTCACAAGCGGCGAGGGAAAAGAGCGCAATCGCGGCGGCGGCGATAAGAGAAGGGTTCTTCATAGCGGAATTTGCTTTCGGTCAGGCTGCAAGAATCGTCAAGCGATTCGTGATACAAGGTCACATTATTGTGTTGCGACGCAGCGTAACACTGCGATTGTGTCCCCGATGTGAATGCTATTCGTGGAATTCGTCCAAGTCCGGGATTCTCCCGAACGCGATCTTCGTCCCGACTGCGTCGACCCGGCCGCCGTTCAGCGGCCCGACACTCACGGCATGGCGCCCGAACTTTTCGTTGATGCGGTCCATCGCCCGGCTGAGCGAAAGCGTGCGCGTCTCGCGCGCGAGCGGATCATCGGGATCGAGCGCGGCGAACAGCGAGCCTTGTTCGCCCGCGACGCCCTCGATCTCGCACAGCGTCACCCCGACCATCCGCAGCCGGAAGCCGCCGGTGCGTTCGCGTCCGGCGGCGGCGAGGCGCGGGAAGAGCGAGTCGAGCGCGGAGAGGATCACGAAACTGTCCTGCGTGGCCGGCAGCTTGATCGACGCCCGCCAGTTGGACTTGTCGTCCTCGAACTTGCCGTGGAGGACGAGCAAGCGGCTGCGATAGCCCTTGCGGCGCAGCCGGCTGGCGGCCTTGAGCGCGAGCCGGCGCGCGGTGAGCCGGGTCGGCTCGAGCCCGCGCTTGCCCGGGGACAGGACGTGGCTGTGGCCGATCGTGCGGCTCTGGGTCGGCTTCTCGGGCAGCTCGACGCCGTGGAGCAGATACCAGAGCCGGTCGCCGTTGACGCCGCCCCAGGCGGAACCGGCGTCGCGCGGGCGCCGCTCGCAAAGCTGGCGGATGTCGAGGATCCCGTCGCGCGCCAGCCGGCGCTCCATCTTCGCCCCGATCCCGGCGATCTCACGCAGCTTGAGATCATAGAGGCCGTGCGGCAGCTGATCGGCGGTGAATACCACCAGTCCGTCCGGTTTTTGCAGATCCGAGGCGAGCTTGGCGATCAACCGGTTGGGCGCGATACCCACCGAACTGGTCAGGCATTCGCCGACATTCGCGCGGATGCCAGCCTTGATCCGCTTCGCCAGCGCGACCGCTGCTTCGGGCGAATTCTCGTTGTCGAGCAGCCGGCACGCCACCTCATCGATGCTGCAGACATGCGTGACGGGAATGTGATTCCAGATCTCGGCGAGGATCGCATCGTGGAACTCGACATATTTCTGATGCCGGGCCGGCGCGATCAGCAGATCGCGGCATTTGCGTTTAGCCTCCCAGACCGGGGTGCCTGTCGCGATGCCGTAGCGCTTCGCCTCGACCGAGGCGGCGATCGCGACGGTGGTGTCGGCATCGACCGGCGCGACGATCACCGGCTTGCCGCGAAGCGCCGGGTCGAGCTGCTGCTCGACGCTGGCGAAATAGCTGTTGAGATCGAGGAACAGCCAGCGCAGCGGCCGCGGCGGAAAAGCCAGAATGTTGGAAATGCCCGGGCTGGCTTCGCCGTTTTCCCGCAAAAGCTTTCGAGGGATTTCAACCGCGTGTTCGATTGCTGCCCGGCGCTGGGCTGCGCTTTCGATAGACGCGGGCGCGGTTCGACTCATCGTTGGAACATTAGCAGAACATCGCTGCGCAGGAAACGGCTTGACCGGCGCGGCGCGGATTCGCAGGACGGGGCGAAGGAGACGGTGATGCGGCGACTGTTGATTTCGGCACTGGCACTGGCGCTCGCCGGATGCGGCGGCGAGGAAGTGGCCAACAACAGCGCGACGCCGACGCCGTCGCCCACGCCGGGCCCGATGCTGGGGGGCGTGGAACTGAACAAGCCGATCCGCGCTTCGGGGACGACGCCGCATTGGGCGATCTACATCGCGCCGGGGACGATCACCTATGCCGATGCGCCCGGGGCCGCGCCGAGGGATCTTTATCCGGCCTCGCCGCGGCTCATGGGCGG
Organism: Sphingomonas naasensis; assembly: GCF_004792695.1. Classification (GTDB taxonomy): domain Bacteria; phylum Pseudomonadota; class Alphaproteobacteria; order Sphingomonadales; family Sphingomonadaceae; genus Sphingomonas; species Sphingomonas naasensis. The sequence goes on from NZ_SRXU01000012.1 coordinate 65,690, forward strand.
CGCGGCGCTGGTCGAGACGCGGACCCCGGAAGGCGATGCAGTGACGATCACGCTCACCGCAGCCGCCTGCGGCACGGGCAAGGCGCCGCTGCCGCTGACCGCTGAGGTCAGGATCGGCAGCCGCGTGCTGAAGGGCTGCGCCGGGCAGGGAGCCTATGACTGGGCAACGCCGCGGCCGGGCGCCGAACCCTCGAACGCCACCGACGCCGCGCCCGCCAACACGGCGCGGGCGCGCTAGCCGCGCGGCTCTGGCACGGCGCGCGGCGGCTCAGGCCAGATGGCGCGAGAGATCGCGCCACGCCGGCAGCTTGGCATCGAAGCCTATCGTGTGGAGCGGGCTGCTCGAGGGCAGGGCGACGATCGCATAGCGGCGCGCCGCAGCGCCGAGCTGCTTCAAGCCGTGACGCAGCGCCGTCCCGCCGTTGAACGCGATCGCGCGCAGATCGGGCAGCGTCGCGGCGAGCGCGGCGATGTCGTGCCCCTCGATATCGCGCAGCGCGGCGTCGGTGCTGCCCGGGCGGGTGGCGCTGGCGACGACATCCCACAGGCCGATATGCGCGGCGCGCAGCGCAGCGAGGCGCGCGTCATAGGGCAATGCGGCGAGATCCCGCCCGGCGGCGGGCGTGATCAGCCGCCAGAACTGGTTCTGCGGGTGCGCATAATAGCGCCGCTCGGCGAGCGAGCGCTCGCCGGGGAGCGAGCCGAGCACGAGCAGGCGCGCAGTCGCGTCGACGACCGGTGGGAAGGAATGCTTGCGCGGCTCCATCCGCGTGCGATAGCTTGGGCAAATGGCGCGCACCATCACCCGCTACGCCGATTTCTGGCCCTATTATCTGCGCGAGCACGCGAAGCCCGAGACGCGCCGGCTGCATTATGTCGGCACCGCGCTGACCTTCGTGTTCCTCGCGCTCGCGCTGACGCAAGGCGGCTGGTGGTGGCTGCTGGTGCCGCTGGCGGGCTATGGCTTCGCCTGGGGTGCGCATTTCGGCGTGGAGAAGAACCGGCCGGCGACCTTCACCTATCCGCTCTGGTCGCTCTTCTCCGACTATCGGATGTTCTTCCTGTGGCTGAGCGGCCGGCTGGAGCCGCATCTGAAGCGCGCGGGGGTGGCAGCATAGTTTCACTTGCTTGCGGATCGGGCGGGGACGCCCCTATCTAGCCGCCATGCATCTGACATCCGACACGTTGGGCCTGATCGGCAACACTCCGCTGGTGCGGCTCAGGGGGCCGAGCGAGGCGACCGGCTGCGACATCTTCGGCAAGTGCGAATTCGCCAATCCCGGCGCCTCGGTGAAGGATCGTGCGGCCTTGTTCATCGTCCAGGACGCCGAGGAGCGCGGCGCGATCGCGCCGGGCGGGACGATCGTCGAGGGTACCGCCGGCAACACCGGCATCGGGCTCGCGCTCGTCGCCAACGCCAAGGGCTACAAGACGATCATCGTCATGCCCGAGACGCAGAGCCGCGAGAAGATGGACACGCTGCGCGCGCTCGGCGCCGAGCTGGTGCTCGTGCCGGCGGCGCCCTATTCCAACCCCGGCCATTTCGTCCACACCTCGCGCCGCATCGCCGAGGAGACCCCCAACGCGATCTGGGCCAACCAGTTCGACAACATCGCCAATCGCCGCGCGCACATCGTCGGCACCGCCGAGGAGATCTGGGCGCAGATGGACGGGCGCGTTGACGGCTTCACCTGCTCGGTGGGCACCGGCGGCACGCTCGCCGGCGTCGGGCTCGGGCTGAAGGCCAAGGACGAGCAGGTCTGCATCGCGCTGAGCGACCCCTATGGCGCCGCGCTCTACGAATATTATGCCTGTGGCGAGCTGAAGTCCGAAGGTTCGTCGGTCGCCGAGGGGATCGGGCAGGGGCGGATCACCGGCAATCTCGAGGGCGCGCCGGTCGACGCGCAGTTCCGCATCGCGGACGCGGAAGGGCTCGAATGGGTCGAGCGGCTGCTGAAGGAAGAAGGGCTGTGCCTCGGGCTGTCGTCGGGGATCAACGTCGCCGGCGCGGTGCGGCTGGCGAAGCAGCTGGGACCGGGCAAGCGCATCGCGACAATCCTGTGCGATACCGGCTTTCGCTACCTCTCGACGCTGTACAATGCCGAGTGGCTGCGCGCGAAGGGGTTGCCGGTGCCGGCGTGGCTCGAAACCGCCTGAGCCGGCCCTGACCGCCTTTGCCTCGACAAGGCTGCGGCGAAGCGTTACATTTATGCCACAGATATGAAGTCGGGATCGCGAGACTCAGCCCAGGCGATGCAGCGTGTCCGGGTCGGTATGACCGGGCTGGCGATGGTGCTGGTGCTGATCGGGCTGGCCAGTGCGATCTTCTCCTCGGCCAATCGCGACGCGCCGGTGACTGCGATCGGCGCCCCCAACGCCTCGGTGGTCGCCAATATGACGATCGAGGATGCGAACGGCACCGTCGCGGAAAAGGACGAGCCGCTCGCCGAACTCGGCGTGGCGCCGAGCGCGTCGTCGACCGACACGCCCTCCGGGCAGGGCAACCCGCAAAACTGACGGGAGGCGACGGGTCGCACGGGGATTTGTCCGTGCGAGTCGGGGCCGGCTGCGCGGGCGGATTACGGGCGGGGAGCCCGGCATCCTGGATTAATCGCCCCTAAGCTTCTGTAATCAGTCAATAAACTGTTTTGCGATCGGCTTCAGCAGGTGCCGGGGCGCATTCTGACTCGTTTCAAGAATAAAAGTAGAACAAAGCAAATTCATAAGTAGAACAATATGATTTTGAGGGGCAAAGTGGGGCAAATTCCCGTCTAATCCCCACTTTACCCGTTGTGTCCCGGCGCACTTTGTGATCAAAGAGGATGCTTAAGGGGGCACGAACCCTTTCACCGTGAGACGTAGCGCCGGAGGGCGGCAGGGAACCGCGATTCCGGAGACGGGAAAGGCGTGCCCAAAAGGGGTTTTGGGCGTGGCGGACAGGGAGCTTTTCGAAGGATTTGCGCTCCAGGCGGTCGACCAGAAGGGTCGTGTCGCCATCCCCGCAGACCTGCGCGCCGCCGCCGAGCGCAATTCCGACATCCGCCAGATCGTCGTGGGGCTCCACCCCGAGGACCCGTGCCTCTCCGCGCATGACCTGAGCTGGTCGAAAGAGAAATACGACCGGCTCGACCGCAAGGAGCAGGCCGCCGAGGAGCGCGGCTCCGACGTCGACACGCGCGCCAAGCGTCGCGCGTTCGGCCAGGTCGAGAAGGCGCCGTTCGATGACTCGGGGCGCTTCGTGATCCCGCCCTTCTTCCGGATGAAGGCGAAGATCGGCAAATGGGCCTTCTTCAACGGCAGCGGCGAGACTTTCGACGTCTGGGCGCCCGAAATGCTGCTCGCCGACGAGAATGCCGATCCCGGCCTGCGCGAGATCTGCGAATATCTCTGCCAGTCGAAGGGCGTGAAGCTGTGAGCGCGCCCCATGTCCCCGTGCTGCTCGACGAAGTGATCGACAGCCTCGCCATCGTGCCCGGCGAGCGCCATGTCGACGCGACCTTCGGTGCGGGCGGATACACCAACGCCATCCTCGAGCGGGGTGCCGAGGTGGCCGCCTTCGATCGCGACCCCCATGCGATCGAAGGCGGCCAAACCCTCGTCGCGGAATCGGGCGGTCGGCTGACGCTGATCGAGGCCCCGTTCAGCCAGATGGAGAGCGAGCTCGCGCGCCGGGGCCTCGTGCCGGTCGACGGCGTGACGATGGATATCGGCGTCTCGTCGATGCAGCTCGACCAGGCCGATCGCGGGTTCAGCTTCCAGAGTGACGGGCCGCTCGACATGCGCATGAGCCAGTCGGGGATGACCGCGGAGGAATGGCTCAACACCGCCGACGAGGCCGAGATCGCCGACGTCTTGTTTAATTATGGCGAGGAGCCGCGCTCGCGCCGGGTGGCGCGCGCGATCGTCTCCGCACGACCCCTTAAGCGGACTTCCGAACTCGCCAACGTGGTAAGGAAATCCTTAAACCATAAAGACTACGACAAGAAGGACCCGGCCACCCGGACCTTTCAGGCGATCCGCATCCATCTGAACCGCGAACTCGACGAGCTCGCGGAAGGGCTGGCTGCGGCCGAGCGCGTGCTCAAGCCCGGAGGCCGGTTGGCGGTGGTCACCTTCCACTCGCTCGAGGACCGCATGGTGAAGCGGTTCCTGCGCGAGCGCAGTGGCAGCGAGCCCGCGGGCTCGCGGCATCGTCCGCTGGCGGGGGTCAAGGCCGCGCCGAGTTTCGAAACGCCCGCCAAGGCCGTCCGGCCCGGCGAGGCGGAGGTAGCGCGTAACCCGCGCGCCCGGTCTGCGACGCTGCGCGTGGCGCGTCGCACCGCCGCGGCCGCGTGGGGCAGTGAGGGAGTGAACTGATGGGAGTGCAGGGCTTCAAGGGACTGGGATGGTTCCTGTGCGGCGTTGTCGTGGCGCCCGCATGCTACCTCGTGAATTCCTATGGCGCCGCCGAGCGCAACAAGCTCGAGGCGACGCGGCTCGCGATTGTCCAGGCGCAGCGCGACATTCGCGGCCTCGAGACCGAGTTCAACACGCGCGCCAACCTCGCCCAGCTCGAGCGCTGGAACGGCGAAGTGCTCGCGCTCGCCGCGCCGATGCCGCAGCAATATCTGGCGGGCGAGACCGCGCTGGCGAGCCTCGATCAGCAGCCGGCTGATATTCAGCTCGCCGCGCTGGTGGTGCCGACTGGCGCGCCCGCCGCGCAGATGACCGCCGCGGTGGTGGCGCCCGCCGCCAATCCGGTGCAGGGCGCGCCGCAAACGGCCGCTGTCGCGACGAAGAGCGTGGCGCAGCAGGACGGGGAGCTTCGCAAGCTGATGAAGAAGGCAGACCGCCAGGCGATCGCCTCGGTGGATCGCGGCGTATTGAGCGCATCGACGATGGAAGACCTGCAAAAGCTGGCGAAGCGCGAGAAGCTGGCGCTCCGTTGATCGTCGTCGTCGCCCCGCCGGCCCGACAGGGTCGTACGGGCGGTGCCCGTCAGGCGCTCGTCGCCGTCGCCCAGCTGCGGCTGATGGTGCTTTCGCTGTTGTTCGGCTTCGGCATGCTGGTGGTGATCGGCAAGCTCGCGCTGCTCGCACTATGGGCCGAGCCGGCGACCGCGCGCGACATCGCCGCGTCGCTGATCCCGCCGCGCGGCGACATCGTCGACCGCAACGGCGCGCCGCTCGCGCGCAGCATCGAGGCCTGGTCGATCGCGGTGCATCCCAATCAGGTGATCGGCGACAAGAATACGCTGGCGCAGCGCCTCGCCGAGCTGATCCCGGACAAGAGCGCAGGCCAATATTATGCGCTGCTCAATTCGGGCGGCAGCTTCGCCTATCTGAAGCGTCGGGCGATGCCCGAGCTGGTCACCGCGGTGAACGCGCTCGGCGAGCCCGGCATGGAATTCCAGCGCGAGCCCGACCGGCTCTATCCGCAATCGAACATGGGCGCGCACATCCTCGGCTTCCTCGATGCCAAGGGCGCCGGCGTATCGGGGATGGAGAAGGTTCTCGACGGGCGCCTGACCGATCCGGCCAAGCGCGGGGCGCCGGTGGCGCTGTCGATCGACGCGCGCGTGCAGGCGGCGCTCGAGAACGAGCTCGGCCGGGCGATGACCGATCTGCAGGCCCGCGGCGCCGCGGGGGTGATCCTCGACGTGCGCACCGGCGAGGTTCTCGCGATGACCTCGCTGCCGAGCTTCAACCCCAACGCGTTGCCCGGCGCCGCGCCGCCCAACAACGTCACCCAGAGCGTCTATGAGCTCGGCTCGACCTTCAAGCCGCTCGCCGTTGCCGCGGCGATCGATTCGGGCACGATCACCAACATGGCGCGCCGCTTCGACGCGACCCGGCCGCTCCAGGTCGGGCGGTTCATGATCCATGACGATCCGGGCGACGAGCAGTTCCGCTGGCTCAACATCCCCGAGACGCTGATCTATTCGTCCAACATCGCCACGGCGCGGATCGCCGACGAGCTCGGCGCTGAAAAGCTGCAGGACATGTTCCGCCGGCTCGGCTTCGATCGGCGCCCCGGCATCGAGGTCGGCGGCGCGCGGCCGCTCTGGCCGAGCTATTGGGGACGCATCACGGTGATGACGACCGCCTATGGCCATGGCATCGCGGTGACGCCGCTCCATCTCGCCAATGCCTATGCCACGCTGGTCAATGGCGGCATTCTGCGTCCGACGACGTTGCTCAAGGTCGATCCGGCGCATGTCCCCGCCGGCCAGCGCGCGCTGCAGGAATCGACCAGCGCGCGGATGCGCCAGCTGCTCCGGCTGATCGTGCTCAAGGGCACCGGGCGCAAGGGCGAGGCGCCGGGCTTCCGGATCGCGGGCAAGACCGGCACGGCCGAGGCCGCGTCGGGCGGCGGTTATGACAAGCATCGCAACGTCTCGACGTTCGCAGCGGCTTTCCCGATCGACGCGCCGCGCTATGTGATGGTCGCCATGCTCGACTCACCCAAGGCGAATCCCCAAAAGGGCGTCTATCGCACCACCGCCGCGTGGACGGCTGCCCCCGTCGTCTCGCGCGTCGTCAGCCGCACCGGCACCTTGCTGGGGGTTACCCCCGACGCCGGCCGCGACATCGACGAGCGTGACCTGCTTCCGCTGATCTGGACCGGGCCCGAGCCCAAGCCGGGCGCCGAATGAAACTGGGCGCGCTGACCGGCGGAGAAGAAAGCGCCGTCGTCACCGGGTTCGCGATCGACCACCGCAAGGTGGCCCCGGGAACCATATTCGGCGCGTTCGAGGGCGCTCGGGTCAATGGCGAGGACTTCATCCCCGCGGCCGTCGAGGCAGGCGCGGTGGCGGTCGTCGCGCGCCCCGGGGCGGTCGTGAAAGGTGCCCTCCACATCGCCGACACCAATCCGCGCGAGAAGTTCGCGCGGCTGGCGGCGCAGTTCTTCGCGCCCTTCCCCGAAACGGCGATCGCAGTGACCGGGACCAACGGCAAGACCTCGACCGTCGAGATGACGCGCCAGCTGTGGCGGATGTCGGGGCACCATGCCGCGTCGATCGGCACGCTGGGCGTGACCACCTCCGACGAGACGGTGACGACCGGACTGACCACGCCCGACGTCGTGACCTTCCTCGCCAATGTCGCCGGGCTGGCGCGCGAGGGCGTCACCCATGTCGCGTTCGAGGCGTCGAGCCACGGGCTCTCTCAATATCGCACCGAAGGGCTGCCGGTCCGCGCCGCCGCCTTCACCAATCTGAGCCGCGACCATCTCGATTATCATGGCGACATGGCCGCCTATTTCTGCGCCAAGCTCCGTCTGTTCGCCGATGTGCTCGATGTCGACGGCACCGCGGTGGTCTGGGCCGATGATCCGCACGCCCCGCGCGTCGAGGAGCTCGCCCGGATGCGCGGCAACAAGCTGATCACGGTCGGCGAGCATGGCGAGACGCTCAAGCTGGTCGGGCGCGAGCCGACCTTGCTGGGGCAGGGGCTGACGATCGAGGCCGAGGGTCGGAAGCACAAGGTGATGCTGCCGCTGATCGGCGCCTATCAGGCCGCCAATGCGCTGACCGCCGCGGGGCTGGTGATCGCGACCGGCGGCGACGTGAGCGCGACGCTCGCCAACCTCGCGCGGCTGCAGCCGGTGCGCGGGCGGCTCGAGCGCGCGGTGATCACGCGTGCCGGGGCGCCGGTCTATGTCGATTACGCGCATACTCCCGACGCGCTCGACGCGGCGATCGCGGCGCTCAAGCCGCATACCAGCGGGCGGCTGATCCTCGTGTTCGGCGCGGGCGGAGACCGCGACGCGGGCAAGCGTGAGCCGATGGGCCATGCCGCGGCGGCGGGTGCCGATGTCGCGATCGTCACCGACGACAATCCGCGCACCGAAGATCCCGCTGCGATCCGCGCCGAAGTCCTCAAGGGCGCGCCCGGCGCGACCGAGATCGGCGAGCGACGCGCGGCGATCGCGGCGGCGATCGCGATGGCCGGCGCCGAGGACATTGTACTGATCGCCGGCAAGGGCCACGAGCAGGGCCAGATCGTCGGCGATAGCGTGCTTCCTTTCGACGATGTGAGCGTTGCCCGGGAATGCGCGGCGTGACGCTCTGGACCTCGGACGAGATTGCTGCCGCTACCGGCGGGGCCGCCTCGGCGGCCTTTGCCGTTTCGGGGGTGACCTTCGATTCGCGCGAAGTTGGCGCCGGCGACCTGTTCCTCGCCCTGAAGGGTGAGGCCACCGACGGACATCGCTTTCTCGATCGGGCGTTCGCGCAGGGCGCGGCGGGGGCGGTGGTGTCGACCCGGACGCCGCATCCGCATGTGCTGGTGGCCGATACCACCGCGGCGCTCGACGCGCTCGGCGCCGCATCGCGCGCGCGAATGCAGGGCAAGGTGATCGGCGTCACCGGATCGGTCGGCAAGACCGGCACCAAGGAAGCGCTGTTCGCCGCACTCGATCGCTGCGATCCCGGCTGCGCGCACCGCTCGGTCAAGAGCTACAACAACCATACCGGCGTGCCGCTGAGCCTCGCCCGCATGCCGCGCGAGACGCGCTTCGGCGTGTTCGAGATGGGGATGAACCATGCCGGCGAACTCGCCCGGCTGACCCGGCTGGTCCGGCCGCACGTCGCGATCGTCACCACGATCGCGCCGGCGCATATGGGCTTCTTCGCCAGCGAGGAAGCGATCGCCGACGCCAAGGGGGAGATCTTTCAGGGGCTCGAGCCGGGCGGAACCGCGATCGTGCCCTTCGACAGCCCGCATCGCGACCGGCTGATCGCGGCGGCGAGGCCGCATGCCGCGAAGATCGTCACCTTCGGGCTGCAGCCGGGCGCCGATTTCCGCGCCGCCGAGCGGATGCGGACGCGGACCGGCGGAACCTTCGTCACCGCGCATTTCGATGCGCGCGAGCTGAGCTTCACCATCGCGCAGCCGGGCGAGCATTGGGTGTCGAACGCGATGGCGATCCTCGCCGCGGTCGACGCGGTGGGCGGCGATCTCGAGATGGCAGGGCTGGCGCTCGCCGAGATGGGCGGGCTCGCCGGGCGCGGCGCGCGCTTCATGGCGGAGCTGCCGGGCGGTGAGGCGCTGGTGATCGACGAGAGCTACAATGCCAACCCCGCCTCGATGCGCGCGACGCTGGCGGTGCTCGCCAACGAGCCGGGGCGCAAGATCGCGGTGCTCGGCGAGATGCGCGAACTCGGCGAACATTCGGACGCGTTTCATGCCGGACTCGCCGAGCCGATCGCCGCGGCGGGGGTGCGCTATGCCATCCTCGTCGGCGATGCGATGGAAGCGCTCGCAAAGGCGCTTGAGGGCCGGATCGATTTCGTCCATGTGCCCGACGCCGCAACCGCGCGCGAACGGCTGACCGCCGTGCTGGCGCCGGGCGATGCGGTCCTCGTGAAAGGTTCGAACGGCGTGCGTCTCTCGGGCGTAGTGGCGGCATTGGCGGAAAGGGCGATGGCCTGATGCTTTACTGGATCGCCGAGCAACTGGGCTTCCCCGGAATCCTCAATCTCATCCGCTATCTCTCGTTCCGCACCGGCGCGGCGGTGGCGACCGCGCTGCTGCTCGGGCTGATCATCGGGCCGCGGTTCATCGGCTGGCTGCGCGTTCGCCAGGGCAAGGGCCAGCCGATCCGCAGCGACGGGCCGCAGAGCCACCTCGCCAAGCGCGGCACCCCGACGATGGGCGGGCTGATGATCCTCACATCGCTGATGATCTCGCTTCTGCTGTGGATGAACCTCGCCAACCCGCTGGTCTGGGCGTGCATGTTCGTGACCTTCGGCTTCGGCGCGATCGGGTTCCTCGACGACTATGACAAGGTGCGCAAGGCGAGCACCGCGGGCGTCTCCGGCAGGGTTCGGCTGCTCGGCGAGTTCGCGATCGCGGGGGTCGCCAGCTGGGTGATCATCTCGCAAACCGGGACCCAGCTCTACGTGCCGTTCCTCAGCTGGATCCACCCTGATCTGGGCTGGTTCTACATTCCCTTCGCCGCGTTCACGATCGTGGCATTCGGCAACGCGGTGAACCTCACCGACGGGCTCGACGGGCTGGCGACGATGCCGGTGGTGATCGCCAGCATGGCGTTCATGCTGATCGCCTATGTCGTCGGTCGCGCAGACTATGCGAATTATCTCGGTGTCCCGCACGTGCCCGGGGCGGGCGATCTCGCAATCTTCTGCGGCGCGATCGTCGGGGCGGGGCTCGCTTTCCTGTGGTTCAACGCGCCCCCGGCGGCGGTGTTCATGGGCGATACCGGCAGCCTCGCGCTTGGCGGCGCGATTGGCGCGATCGCGGTCTCGTCGCAGCACGAGCTGGTGCTCGGGATCATCGGCGGGCTGTTCGTGCTCGAGGCGCTCAGCGTGATCATCCAGGTGTTCTTCTTCAAGCGCACCGGCAAGCGCGTCTTCCGGATGGCGCCGATCCACCATCATTTCGAACAGCTCGGCTGGTCGGAGCCGACGGTGGTGATCCGCTTCTGGATCATCGCGTTCGTGCTGGCGCTGGCGGGGCTCTCGACGCTGAAGCTGCGGTGATCACGAGCACGGCCTGGCGCGGCAAACGCTATGCGGTGCTCGGGCTTGCGCGGTCGGGGCGGGCGACGGTCGACGCCTTGATGACGTCCGGGGCACGCGTGGTGGCGTGGGACAGCAACGAGACGGCGCGCAATCAAATCCTCTCCCGGAGGGAGAGGGGGACCAGCGAAGCTGGTGGAGAGGTAGTCTCCACGAGCGACGCCGCCCGCGGAGAATACCCCTCCGTCAGCCTGCGGCTGCCACCTCCCCCTCCGGGGGAGGATTTGACTGTTGCCGATCCGCTCGAGATCGATCTGACCGGCTTCGCCGGCGTAGTGGTGTCGCCGGGCGTGCCACTCAACAAGCATCCGATCGCAGCCAAGGCGCGCGATGCGGGCGTCCCGATCATCGGCGACATCGAACTGTTCGCGCAGGCCCGCGCCGAATTGCCACCGCACAAGGTGGTCGGCATCACCGGCACCAACGGCAAGTCGACCACCACCGCGCTGATCCACCACATCATCGAGACCGCCGGCATTCCAGCCCGGCTGGGCGGCAATATCGGCCTGCCGATTCTCGGGCAGGATCCGCTGCCGGAAGGCGGCGTCTATGTGCTCGAGCTGTCGAGCTATCAGATCGACCTGACCTTCGGCCTCGACTGCGACGTCGCAGTGCTGCTCAACATCACCCCCGACCATCTCGACCGCTATGCCGGGTTCGAGGCCTATGCGGCGTCGAAGGCGCGGCTGTTCGAAATGCAGTCGAAGGGCCACGCCGCAGTGATGGGCATCGCCGACGCCCCCTCGGCCGAAATCGCGCGGCAGGTGGCGGTGTCGGGCCGCAGCGAGGATCTTCACAAGATCGCGCCGGGCGTCTGCATGGACCAGTCGCGCTGGCCGGCGCTGCAGGGGCCGCACAATGCCCAGAACGCGCTCGCCGCGATCGCCGCATGCGAGGCGCTGGGGATCGACAAGGAAGCGATCGACAAGGGCCTCGAGACCTTCCCCGGCCTGCCGCACCGGATGGAGCGCGTCGCCACGAAGCGCGGCGTGCTGTTCGTCAACGACAGCAAGGCGACCAACGCCGATTCGACCACGCCGGCGCTCTCCGCCTATCCGCGCGTCCACTGGATCCTCGGCGGGCTCGCCAAGACCGACAGCCTCGAGGCCTGCCGCCCCGGCTTCGGGCATATCGTCAAGGCCTATACGATCGGCGACGCCGGCGAATTGTTCGCTTCGCTGCTCGAAGGCGAGATGCCGGTCGAGCGCTCGGGAACGCTCGAGGCTGCCGTGAAGAGCGCCGCCGCCAATGCGCAGCCGGGCGACACCGTGCTGCTCTCGCCGGCCTGCGCCTCGTTCGACCAGTTCAAGGATTATGAGGCGCGGGGCCAGGCCTTCCGCGATGCCGTGGAGGCGCTCGGGTGAACGACGCCGCCGAAACCCAAAAGGCGAATGGCGACGTCCGGCGGCGGGTGAGCAAGCAGCTCGGCCGCGCCAACACCTCGCGCGCGGGGATGTGGTTCTGGGAAGTCGATCGGGTGCTGCTGCTGCTCGCGATGCTGCTGATCGCGATCGGGCTGGTCGCGGTCGCGGCGGCCTCGCCGGCGACTGCCAAACGCTATTCGGACGCGACTCACATCATGCCGGCGATGCATTATTTCTGGCGACAGCTGGTCTGGGCCTGCCTGTCGGTGCCAGTGCTGATCGGTGTCTCGATGCTGCCGATCACCGCGGCGCGGCGCTTCGCCCTGTTCGGCGCGGTGATCTTCCTGCTGCTGCTCGCGCTGGTGCCGTTCATCGGCTCGGAGACCAACGGCGCGCGGCGCTGGATCGATTTCGGCGTGGCCGACCTCCAGCCGTCGGAGTTCCTCAAGCCCTTCTTCATCGTCGCGACCGCGTGGATGCTGTCTTTCCGCGCCAAGGATCCCGAGCTGCCGGTATTGTTCATCACCGGCGGGCTGACCGCGGTGATCGCGGTGCTGCTGATGCTCCAGCCCGATTTCGGCCAGACCATGGTTTTCGGGATCGTCTGGCTGATCCTGCTGACGCTTTCGGGCATCTCGCCGCTGGCGATTGGCGGGCTGATCGGCACTGCGTTCGCCGGGGTGATCGCCGCCTATTTGTTCTACGACACGGCGCGCACGCGCATCAATAATTTCCTCTTCCCGACCAAGGAGGCCGCGCTCGCCGACCGCTATCAGGTCGACATGGCGCATCAGACGCTGAGCGCAGGCGGGCTGACCGGAGCCGGGCCGGGGAGCGGGCAGGTCAAGTTCAAGCTGCCCGAGGCGCATACCGACTATATCTTCTCGGTGATCGGCGAGGAGTTCGGCCTCGCCGCCTGCGCGGTGATCGTGCTGCTCTACGCCGCGATCGTGATCCGCGTGTTCATGAAGATGCTCGACGAGGAGGACGCGTTCCGCCTGCTCGCCGCCTCGGGCCTCGCCGCGCAGTTCGGCGTGCAGGCGATGATCAACATGGCGGTCAACACCGGCATCGCGCCGTCCAAGGGCATGACCCTGCCGTTCATCAGCTATGGCGGATCGTCGATGATCGCGCTGTCGATCGGCTACGGGTTGCTGCTCGCCTTCACGCGGCGAAACCCGTATCTGAAGCGCTCGCCATATACGGGTCGGTGGAGCAAGGGATGACGAATTCGCGCAGCTATGTTCTGGCAGCGGGCGGGACCGGAGGGCATATGGTGCCCGCCGCCGCCCTCGCGGCGGAGCTGGCGAAACGGGGGCACAAGGTGGCGCTGGTCAGCGACGATCGCGGCGTGCGCTTTCCGGGATTGTTCGACGGGATCGAGACGCATGTGCTGCCCGCAGGCCGGCTCGGCGGCGGTCCGCTCGGCTATCTTCGCGCGGCAAGCCGTATCATGGCGGGACGATCGATGGCGCTGCGGCTCTATCAGGAGCTGCGCCCCGCCGCGGTGATCGGCTTTGGCGGCTATCCGGCGCTTCCCTCGATCCTCGCGGCGTTCCGCGCCGGGGTGCCGACGGTGATCCACGAGCAGAACGCCGTGCTCGGCCGGGTCAATCGCTTCGTCGCGGGCCGGGTCGACGCGATCGCCACCAGCTATGACGCGGTCGAGCGGATGAAGCCGCGCTGGGCGCGCAAGACGCATCTGATCGGCAATCCGGTGCGCGAGGCCGTGCTGGCCCTTCGCGAGCGGCCCTATCCGATCCTCGACGAGGACGGCATCTTCCGCGTGCTCGTCACCGGCGGGAGCCAGGGCGCGACGGTGCTGAGCCGGGTGGTGCCCGACGGGCTGGCGCTGCTCCCGGTGCATTTCCGCCGCCGGCTGCAGGTGACGCATCAGGCGCGGATCGAGGATATCGACGCGGTGCGCGCCAAATATCAGGCGCACGGCATACCCGCCGACGTCTCGACCTATATCACCGACATGCCCGAGGCTTTGGCCTGGGCGCATATCGTCATCGCCCGCGCCGGCGCGTCGACGATCGCCGAGCTGACTGCGGCGGGGCGCCCGGCGATCCTCGTGCCGCTGCCGAGCGCGACCGACGATCACCAGACCGCCAACGCCCGCGAGATCACCAATGCCGGTGGCGCGCGGACGATCGCGCAGCGCGCCTTCACTGCGACCGAACTCGCCAAGCAGATCCAGAAGCTCGGGCTCGACACGCAGGGCCTCGAAAATGCGGCGAACCGCGCGAAGAGCGTCGGACGCCCGCACGCGGCGAGCGACCTCGCCGATCTCGTCGAATCGATTCACGCTCCGACGGCGCCGATCAAGGTGCGCCGTGCGGCAATCCAGGGAAGGCTCGCCCACGCATGAAGGGTGTCGCAACCGACATCGGCACGATCCATTTCGTCGGGATCGGCGGCATCGGCATGTCGGGAATCGCCGAGGTGATGCACAATCTCGGCTACAAGGTGCAGGGCTCGGACGTCGCCGAGGGCTATGTCGTGCAGGGGCTGCGCGACCGCGGCATCCCGATCGAGATCGGCCATAAGGCGGAGAATATCGGCGACGCGGCGGTGGTCGTGGTGTCGACCGCGATCGTGCGCACCAATCCCGAGGTCGAGGCTGCCTATCAGCGCCGCGTGCCGGTGGTGCGGCGCGCCGAGATGCTCGCCGAGCTGATGCGGCTGAAGTCGACCGTCGCGGTGGCGGGAACGCATGGCAAGACCACGACGACCTCGATGGTCGCCGCACTGCTCGACGCGGGCGGGGTGGACCCGACCGTGATCAACGGCGGCATCATCAACCAGTACGGCTCGAACGCCCGGCTCGGCGACAGCGAGTGGATGGTGGTCGAGGCCGATGAGAGCGACGGCAGCTTCCTGCGATTGGACGGCACGATCGCGGTGGTCACCAACATCGATCCCGAACATCTCGACCATTATGGCTCGTTCGATCGCGCCAAGGACGCCTATGTCGAGTTCGTCGAGAACGTGCCCTTCTACGGCGCGGCCCTGCTCTGCCTCGACCATCCCGAAGTGCAGGCGATCATCCCGCGCGTCCGCGATCGCCGGATCATCACCTATGGCTTCGCCGCCAGCGCCGATGTGCGCGGGGTGAACGTCACGCCGCATTCGGGCGGCAATCGCTTCGAGGCGATCATCCGCAACCGCGACGGCACCGTCCGCTCGATCGAGAATATCGAGCTGCCGATGCCCGGTCGTCACAATGTCCAGAACGCGCTCGCCGCGATCGGCGTGGCGCTCGAGCTCGGCATCCCCGATGCGACTATCCAGCAGGGCTTCGCCAAGTTCGGCGGGGTCAAGCGGCGCTTCACCAAGGTCGGCGAGACCGACGGGGTGACGATCATCGACGATTACGGCCATCATCCGGTCGAGATCCGCGCCGTGCTCGCCGCGGCGCGCGAGAGCGCGGAAGGGCGGGTGATCGCGGTGGTCCAGCCGCACCGCTATTCGCGGCTCGGCAATCTGATGGACGACTTCGCCCAGGCCTTCAACGACGCCGACATGGTGCTGGTGACCCCGGTCTATGCCGCCGGCGAGGAACCGCGCGAGGGCGTGAACGCCGAGGCGCTGGTCGACGGGATTCAGCGGCGCGGGCATCGCTCGGCTGCGGCGGTGGCCGATGCCGAGGCCCTGGCGCGAGCGCTCGCCGAAGCCGCGGTGCCGGGCGACATGGTCGTGTGCCTGGGCGCGGGCGACATCACCAAATGGGCCGCGGGGCTCGCCCCGGCGATCGCGGCGGCGCGGGAGGGCGCGCCGGCATGAGCGACTGGTTCTCGACCGCGATCGAGATGCAGCGCGAGATCCTCCGCGCGCAAAAGGCGCAGATCGACGCGGCGCAGAAGATGCTCGACGCGGGCAAGCAGATGACCGCGCTGCAGGAAGCCGGGCAGAAGGCCGCCGAGGCGAACCTCGCGGCGTGGCAGCAATGGGCGAAAATGTGGGGGTGGAAGTGAGCGTCTGCTACGCGCTTCCGCCCGTCCGCGGAAAGCTGAGCCACGGCGCGCCGCTCGCGCCGCTGGTGTGGTTCAAGAGCGGCGGCGCGGCGGAATGGCTGTTCGAGCCGGCCGATGCCGATGATCTCGGCAATTTCCTCTTCGCGCTCGATCCCGCGATTCCGGTGATGGGGCTGGGGCTGGGCTCGAACATGATCGTCCGCGACGGCGGGGTGCCGGGTGTGGTGGTGCGGCTGGGCAAGGCCTTCGCGACCGTGGAGCAGATCGACCCGACCACGCTCAAATGCGGCGGCGGCGCGTCGGGAATCCTCGTGTCGTCAAAGGCGCGAGACGCGGGGATCGGCGGCGTCGAGTTCCTCCGCTCGATCCCGGGGACCGTCGGCGGATTCGTGCGGATGAACGGCGGGGCCTATGGCCGCGAGACCCGCGACATCCTGATCGAGTGCGAAGTCGTGCTGCGCTCGGGCGAGCTTCGTACGCTGGCTCTGGCCGATCTCGGCTACACCTATCGCCATAGCGAGCTGCCGCGCGGCGCGATCGTGGTGAGCGCAACCTTTCGCGGTCATGCCGAGGAACCGGCGGTGGTGCAGGCCGAGATGGACCGCATCGCCGCCGCGCGCGAGGAATCGCAGCCTTTGCGCTCGAAGACCGGCGGCTCGACCTTCAAGAACCCCGAAGGCCACAAGGCCTGGGCGCTGATCGACGCGGCAGGCTGCCGCGGATTGCGGCGGGGCGACGCGCAGGTGAGCGAAAAACACTGCAATTTCCTGCTCAATCTGGGCAATGCCAGTTCGGCCGACATCGAGGCGCTGGGCGAAGAGGTCCGCGCGAAGGTGAAGGCGCAGTCCGGCGTTGCGCTGGAATGGGAAATCCAGCGTATCGGAGTGGAGAAGTGATGGGCGTTTCTTCGATCCTCCCCGGAACGGGGAGGGGGACCAGCCGTAGGCTGGTGGAGGGGGGGCTCCTCATTGGCCAACCCTCGCGGAGAGCCCCCTCCGTCAGCGCTGTGCGCTGCCACCTCCCCGTGCCGGGGAGGATCTGATGTCGCTCCACATCGCCGTGCTGATGGGCGGGTGGTCCGCCGAGCGCGAGGTTTCGTTGATGTCGGGGAACGGCGTGGCGGATGCGCTCGAGAGCCTCGGGCACCGGGTCAGTCGGGTCGACATGGCGCGCGACGTCGCCGTGAAGCTTTCCGAGCTCCGGCCCGACATCGTGTTCAATGCGCTCCACGGCACCCCCGGCGAGGACGGGACGGTGCAGGGCACGCTCGATCTGATGGGACTCAAATATACCCATTCGGGGCTGGTCACCTCGGTGATCGCGATCGACAAGCAGCTCACCAAGCAGGCGCTGGTGCCGCACGGCATCCCGATGCCCGGCGGACGGATGGTGCGCAGCGAGGAGCTCTACCAACGCGATCCGCTGCCGCGCCCCTATGTGCTCAAGCCGGTCAACGAGGGCTCGTCGGTGGGTGTCGCGATCGTCACCGCCGAGGGCAATTACGGCAATCCGATCAGCGCCGACGCGCGCGGGCCGTGGCAGGAGTTCGACGAGCTGCTCGCCGAACCGTTCATCCGCGGGCGCGAGCTGACCACCGCGGTGCTCGGCGATCAGGCGCTCGGCGTGACCGAATTGAAGCCGAAGAGCGGCTTCTACGATTACGACGCCAAATACACCGACGGGCTGACCGAGCATGTCTTCCCCGCCGACATCCCCGAGGAGGTCGCCGATGCGTGCAAGCGGATCGCGCTCGACGCGCACCGGCTGCTCGGCTGCAAGGGCTGCTCGCGCTCGGACTTCCGCTGGGACGACAGCCAGGGCGCCGACGGGCTGTTCCTGCTCGAGGTCAACACCCAGCCGGGGATGACGCCGCTCAGCCTCGTCCCCGAACAGGCGCGCCATCTCGGCATCTCCTATGCCGAGCTGGTCCAGCGCATCGTCGACGAGGCGCTCGCTTGAGCCGCAAGCCCGCCCAGCGCACCGCGACCCGACGCGGCGCCGCGCCCGCCAAGCGCAAGGCGAACGCGCGCCGGCCGAAGCGGCCGGGGTTGCTCGACCAGGCGGTCGCGGCGCTGCCGTTCAGCCAGGCGACGCTGACCCGCATCGCGACATGGAGCATCGTCGGCACTGTCGGCGCAGTCGCGCTAGGCGTGGCGACATGGTTCGGCGTGCCCGCCGCCGTGGGCACAGCGGTCGCCAATGTCGTTGGCGATGCGGGGCTCAAGGTCGACGAGATCCAGATCGACGGCATCAAGCGCATGGACAAGATGACCGTGCTCACCCAGGCGCTCGACCAGGACTCGCGGGCGATGCCGCTGGTCGATCTCGCGCTGGTGCGCGAGCGGCTGCTCAAATATCCGTGGGTCAAGGACGCGCGCGTCTCGCGCCGACTGCCCAACACGCTGCGCATCTTCATCATCGAGCGCGAGGCGGCGGCGATCTGGCAGCAGCATGGCCAGCTGATGCTGGTCGACACCACCGGCGTGCCGCTCGAGCCGGTATCGACCGACGCGATGCCCGATCTGCCGTTGCTGATCGGCGAGGGCGCCAACGCGCAGGAGCCGGCGCGGAGCCGGCTGCTCGCCGAGGCGCCGGCGATCAAGCCGCTGGTCAAGGCGGCGACGTGGATCGGCAATCGGCGCTGGGACCTGACCTTTGCCAGCGGCGAGAAGCTCCAGCTTCCCGAGGGCGAAGAAGCAGCGGCTAAGTCCTTACGCAAATTCGCAGAGTTGGATGCGGCGCAAGGTCTGCTACGTAAGGGTACGATACGCTTCGACATGCGCGTGCCGGGGAATATGGTGATGCAGCGGCCGTTGGGGCAAACGGCGACGACCAGCGTTGGGACAGGGGAATAAGACGATGGCCAAGGCAGTACCCGAAGGACTGATCACCGCACTCGATGTGGGATCGTCCAAGGTCTCGGCGCTGATCGCGCAGCGGGCGGACAATGGCCAGCTCGTCGTGCTGGGCACCGGTCAGCGCGAGAGCCGCGGCGTCAAGCGCGGCTATGTCGCCGACATGCACGCCACCGAGCTCGCGATCCGCGAGGCGGTCGAGCAGGCCGAGCGCATCGCCGGCACCAATATCGAGGACGTCTGGGTCAGCTTCTCGGCGGGCGGGCTGCTCTCCGACGTGGTCAAGCTCGAAGCCGATCTGTGCGGCCACCGCGTCGAGCAGGCCGATATCGACGAATTGCTCAAGGCGGGCCGTGACGCGATCGATCCGCAAGGCAAGATGGTGCTCCACGCCCAGCCGACCTGCTACACGATCGACGGCCTTGCCGGCGTCAAGCGCCCGCTGGGGCTGCACGCCGACCGGCTCGGCATCGACATCCATGTCGTCTCGACCGAAGGCTCGCCGGTCCGCAATCTCGACCTGTGCGTCCGCTCGGCGCATCTCGAGGTGCGCTCGATCATCGCTGCGCCGGTCGCCACCGGGCTCGCCTGCCTCACCGACGAGGAGCGTGAGCTGGGTGTCGCGCTGGTCGAGATCGGCGCGGGGGTGACCAACGTCTCGGTGTTCGCCGGCGGCGTGCTCGCCGGGCTCGCCTCGATCCCGATGGGCTCGGCCGACATCACCGACGACATCGCCTCGGCGTTCGGCACCGCGCGCAACTGGGCCGAGCGCACCAAATGCTTCCACGGCTCGGCCAATCTGAGCCCGCGCGACAATCACGAGATGATCGACGTCCAGCCGGCGATCCCCGACGACGGCGCCGAGGGCCCGCGCATCACCAAGGCGCAGCTCAACGCCACGATCCGCCAGCGGCTCGAGCGGCTGATGGCCGAGATCCAGAAGGAGCTGAGGAAGCTCGGCTTCCAGGATCCGATCGGCCGCCAGATCGTGCTCACCGGCGGCGGCGCCGAGCTGAAGGGCATCGCCGATTATGCCCAGCAGTCGCTCGGCAACGCAGTCCGCGTCGGCCGGCCAAAGGGGCTGATCGCGCTTCCCGAGGCGCATGCCGGTCCGGCCTTCGCGACGCTCGCCGGGCTCGCCCGCTTCGCCGCAGCCGATCCGATCGATCTGCGCGCGCTCGAGCCTGCCGGGCATCAGATGGTCACCAAGGCCAGCCCCGGCGCGGTATTTCAGCGACTCATGGCGGCATTTCGGTCGAATTATTAAAGAAATACGACCGGCGGGCCGGTTTCCACTAGAGTCAGTTGCATCCATAGTGCATCAAAGCGTTCAACGGCGCCGCCCCAGCGCGATGGCGGCGCCAGGGGAGATTAAGGAATGAGCATCGAATTTCTTCCGGCCGACGTCGACGAGCTGACGCCCAAGATCACGGTGATCGGTGTCGGCGGCGCGGGCGGCAACGCGATCGCGAACATGATCCGCGCCGACGTCCAGGGCGTCGAGTTCCTCGTCGCCAACACCGACGCGCAGGCACTCAAGCAGTCCTCGGCCGGGCAGCGCATCCAGCTCGGCGCGAAGATCACGCAGGGCCTCGGCGCAGGTTCGCGTCCCGAAATCGGACGCGCCGCGGCCGAGGAGACGATCGACCAGGTCCAGAAGGCGCTCGAAGGCGCGCATATGTGCTTCATCGCCGCCGGCATGGGCGGCGGCACCGGCACCGGCGCCGCCCCGGTGATCGCCAAGGCCGCGCGCGACATGGGTATCCTGACCGTCGGTGTCGTCACCAAGCCCTTCGCCTTCGAAGGCCGCCGTCGCGCGCAATCGGCGGAATCGGGCATCGAGGAGCTGCAGAAGTACGTCGATACGCTGATCGTCATCCCCAATCAGAATCTGTTCCTGATCGCCAACGCCAACACCACCTTCAAACAGGCCTTCGAAATGGCCGACGAGGTCCTTCAGCAGGGCGTTCGCGGGATCACCGATCTGATGGTCATGCCGGGCCTGATCAACCTCGACTTCGCCGACGTCCGCTCGGTGATGCAGGAGATGGGCAAGGCGATGATGGGCACCGGCGAGGCCGACGGCGACGACCGCGCGCTGATCGCGGCGCAGAAGGCGATCGCCAACCCGCTGCTCGACGGCGTGAGCATGAACGGCGCCAAGGGCGTGATCGTCTCGATCACCGGCGGCGAGGACATGCGCCTGCTCGAGGTCGACGAAGCCGCGAACCATATTCGCGAGCTGGTCGATCCCGATGCGAACATCATCTGGGGTTCGGCGTTCAATCCCGACCTCGAAGGCAAGATCCGCGTCTCGGTCGTCGCGACCGGCATCGACGCCGATGCCCAGGCGCGCGCCGCGCCGGCCACCGAGCAGCCGCGCGTCTTCTCGTTCGCGACTCCGCGCCGCAGCGCCGCGCCGGCCGCTGCCGAGCCGGCAGCTCCCGCCGCCGAGCCCGGCTTCTCCGAGCCGAGCTACGAAGCCGAGGAAGCCCAGGAAGACGAGGCCCCGATCGTGCTCGAGGCGCCCGAGGGCATCGAGCCCGAGCCGCAGCCCGAAGAGCCGGTGGCGAGCTTCGACGAGGCAGGCGATTCCGACGAGCTGCTGCTCGGCGAAGGCAATGCCGTGCCGCTCGAGGAGCCGGCCGCCGAGCCCGAGCCTGCGCCTGCGCCCGAACTCACCAGCCGTCGCCGCTGGCTGACCGGCGGCAGCGACGAGGAGCCTGCGGCCGAGACCAAGCCCGCGGGCCGCCGCGCCGGCGGCACGCTGTTCGAGCGCATGGCGTCACGCGGCGCCTCCAAGGCTGCCGAGGAGGACGACAAGGATCCGCTCGACATCCCGCGCTTCCTGCGCAGCCAGAACAACCAGTAAGGCGTTCGTCGCCGGCGGATCTCGCTTCGGCGATCTGCCGGCGATGCGTCATTGGCGGTTCAGCCAATGCCGTGTCTGGCTGATCGCTCGATGAAGCAAATTCGTTTCCCGGGTCCCCTGACCCTTGCGCTCCTGCTCGCCGGCGCCATGCCGGCCCATGCCCAGGTCGGGATGGTCCAGCAGATCAATCCCGATGCCGACCGCCTGGCCGAGGAAATGCGCGTGCTCGCCGCCGATCCGCGCAACGTCCGTGCGCTGCTCGAAGCCGGGAAGCTCAGCGCCGAGCTGGGCGATACCGCCGCGGCGATAGCATTCTACGCTCGCGCCGAGACGATCGACCCGACCAATCCGCGCATCGCCGCCGGGCGCGCCTCGGCGCTGGTGCGGATGGAGCGACCCGGCGAGGCGCTGCGGCTGTTCCAGACCGCCGAGGCGCGCGGGCTGGCGGCGCGCGACTATGCCGCCGATCGCGGCTTCGCCTATGACCTGCTCGGCCAGCCGGGGCTCGCCCAGGCAGACTATAAGCTCGCGCTGCAGGGCACGCGCGACGACGAGACGATCCGTCGCTATGCGCTCTCGCTCGGGATCACCGGCGATGTCGAGGAATCGATGCGCCAGCTCGATCCGCTGCTGCGCAAGAGCGATCGCGCGGCGTGGCGTGCGCGCGCCTTCATCCTCGCCATGAACGGCGACATGCCCGGCGCCGAGCGGATCGCGACGAGCATGATGCCGGGCAATATGGGCCATTCGCTTGCGCCCTTCTTCCGCCGTCTCGCCAATCTCGCGCCCGCCGACCGCGCCTTCGCCGTGCATTTCGGCCAGCTCTCGCCGACCGCGGCGCGGCTCGCCGACGCGCGGATGGCGCCGGTGCTGCCGCGCTATGTCGCGCCGGCACGACCGGTGCTGCTGGCGCAGGCACCGCCGCAAAGCCAGGCGGCGCGTCCCGTGGCTGCCCAGAATGATGCGCGCGACCGGCGATCGCGGCGCCAGCGCGAGCGCGATGCGCGCGCCATCGTGCCGCCCGCCACGCGGACCGCGGCGACGCAACCCGCACCGGC
>NZ_SRXU01000013.1 GCF_004792695.1 Sphingomonas naasensis
CGGGACGCCCGCCGCGGCAGCCGGGGCAATGGCATCGCCCGGGCGGCCCGGGCGCGGGGCGGCCGCCGCGTCCCGATGCCGGCCAATCCGTGCCGAACTATCCGCGCGGACCGCGGCGCCCGGCCAAGCTCGGTCCGGTCGATTCGGGCGCGGTGACTCCCGACACGTCGCAGACGGTGCCGGGCGATCGGCCGCGACGCCCCGGCTGGGGTGGCCGCCCGCGCCCGGGTAGCGGCGCAACCGCGCAGCCCGATGGTTCGGCCACTCCGCCGACGCCGGCGTCGCAAGGGCGTCCCCGCTGGACGCGCCCGGACGGCGAACGGTCCGGCTGGCGGCGGCCGCCGTCCCCCTCTGATGGCACCGCGACGCCGTCAACCACCTCCACACCGCGCTGGACACGCCCCGACGGCGCGCGGTCTGGCTGGCGGCGGCCGGCACCGGCCGATGGTGGCGCTGCGCCCTCGCCCGCACCGACGCCGCGCAGGGACTGGTCGGGCGGAGCGCCGTCGTCCACGCCGCGGCGCAACTGGTCCGCGGAGGGTCCGCGCCCGGAACGCAGCGCCCCGCCGCCGCGGCCGAGCTACACGCCGAGCACGCCGTCGGCCGCCCCGCGCGCCGCGCCGCCGCCCGCCCCGCGCGCGGCACCGGCACCCGCGCGGTCGTCGACGCCCTATTCGCCGGCGGGCCCCAAGGGCCGCGCCACGCGCGAGGACTAGGTGGGTCGGAAGGGGAGAAGCGTCTCGTACTGCGCGAGCGCGGGCGCCGCGGCGATGATCGCGCGGTGGCGCAGGAGAAAGGCGTGGCGGACGATCTCGGCCTGCTGCTCGAGGCCGTATTTCTCGAACGCCTGGCCGGGCTTGAGCGCATAGTCGTAGCGGCAGAAGGGATGGCGCTTGATCGGCAGGAAGATGCCCTTCTGATGCTGCCAGATATGCGTCATCTCGTGGACGAACAGCCCCTGGACGCCGAGCGGCGCCTGGCTGAAATCTTCGTGATAGATGCCGCTCTTCGGATGGAAATGGATCGTCCCGCGCGGCGCCATCGTGGTGTTCGACGGCTGGAAGAAGATCCATTTGCTGTTGGCGACGCGGGCCCGGGCATAGTCGATCGCATCGCCGAACACCGACGCGCACATGCGGGTCTCGCCTTCGGTCAGAGAGCGGGCGTCGTTGGGCACGGCGGCAGCATACGGCGCGCGCGGCGCTTGTCACTGGCCTTTTGCGGCGGCATTATTTGCCGCGACACAGGGATGGGGGAGTTGGATGAAGTATCTTGTGGGCGCCGCCGGGCTGGCGGTTGCGACGTTGGGCCTGGCATCGCCCGGTCTCGCCGGCACCGGGCAATCCGACTTCGCCAAGCGCGAGGCGAGCTGCAACGCCGGCGACATGCAGGAATGCCAGCGGCTCGGCGCCGCCTATGAACTCGGCTTTGGGATAACCCCCGATCCCGTCAAGGCGCGCAGCGCCTATGCGCGCGGCTGCAAGCCCGACGACTGGACCACCGGCACTTCCTGCCTGAAATTGTTCAAGATGGCCTCGCTCGGCGAGGGTGGGCCGAAGGATCCGGCCAAGGCCGCCGCGCTGGCACCCAAGGTATGCAATTCGAGGATCGTCTCGGACGAGGTCTATCTGGAATCGTTCGGCCTCTGCAAAAAATAGGCGTGGCGTTCCGGCGATGCGGATGATCGGGCTGATCGGCGGAATGAGCTGGGAGAGCTCGGCCGAATATTATCGCATCCTCAACGAGGGCGTGCGCGACCGGCTGGGGCCGACTGCCTCGGCGCGATGCCTGCTGTGGTCATTCGACTTTTCGGAGATCGAGGCGCTGCAGCATCGCGGCGACTGGGAGGGGCTGACCGGGCGCATGATCGACGCCGCCCGGCGGCTCGAGGCGGGGGGCGCCGAGCTGCTGCTGATCTGCACCAACACGATGCATCGGATGGCGCCGGCGATCGAGGCGGCGGTGGCGGTGCCGCTGCTCCACATCGCCGACCCGACCGCCGGGGCGATCAGGGCGGCGGGGCTTCGCACCGTCGCCCTGCTCGGCACCGCCTTCACGATGGAGCAGGGCTTCTACAAGGATCGGCTCACCGAGCGGCACGGCCTCGACGTGCGCATCCCGGATGCGGCTGACCGCGCGGTGGTGCACCGGATCATCTATGACGAGCTGGTCGCCGGGAAGGTCCTGCCCGAATCGCGTGCGGCGTTTCGCCGAATCATCGCGCGGCTGGTCGCCGACGGCGCCGAGGCGGTGATCCTCGGCTGCACCGAGATCAAGCTGCTGGTGCGGCAGGAGGACAGCGCGGTGCCGCTGTTCGACACGACCGCGCTGCACGCGCAAGCCGCGGTGGCGGTGGCGCTGGCGACGTGAGGCAGGGGCTGACCTCTTCCCCCCCTTGTGGGAGAAGGAAGGGGCCCGCGCCGAAGGCGTGGGAAGGATGAGGGGGAGCAGGCTCTTGGCCATCCCCCTCACCCTTCCGCCGACCAAAGTCGGCTCCCTCCCTCTCCCACAAGGGGAGAGGGAGTCTTGTCTCACGCGACCACGGACGCGATGAGCGCCGGCTCGGCGCGCACGGTCTCGCCGCGGGCGAAGGCGAGCAGCTCGGCATTGATCAGCTCGGGATGCGTCTGGCAGCAGCCGTGCGGCAGGTCCTTGAAGGTCTTGAGGATGCCGTTGCGGAGCAGCTTGACCGTGAGCGGCGCCGAATCGGCATAGGGCACGATCTGGTCGTCCTCGCTGTGAATGACGAGCACGGGGACCTCGATCGCCTTGAGGTCGTCGCTGAAGTCGGTCTCCGAAAAGGCCTTGGTGCACTCATATTGCGACTTGATGCTGCCCATCATCGCCTGGCGCCACCAGTTGCGGATCAGGCCGTCCGAGACCTTCGCGCCCGGGCGGTTGAAGCCGTAGAAAGGCCCGCTGGCGAAATCGAGATAGAATTGGGCGCGGTTGGTGACGAGCGCGGCGCGCATGCCGTCGAACACTTCGACCGGGGTTCCGCCCGGATTGGCCGCGGTCTTGACGAGAAGCGGCGGCACGGCGTCGATCAGCACCGCCTTGGCGACGCGCCCCGGCAGGGCGCGGGCGGCGTAACGGGCGACCTCGCCGCCGCCGGTCGAATGGCCGATATGAATGGCGTTGCGCAGGTCGAGCGCCTCGACCAGCGCGGCGACGTCGGACGCATAGGTGTCCATGTCGTTGCCCTCGCTGGTCTGGCTCGAGCGGCCGTGGCCGCGCCGATCGTGCGCGATCACGCGATAGCCTTGGGCGAGAAACGCCATCATCTGGTTGTCCCAGTCATCGGCGCTGAGCGGCCAGCCATGGTGGAACATCACCGGCTGCGCATCGCGGGGACCCCAATCCTTGTAGAAAATCTGGGTGCCGTCGCTGGTGGGGATCATGGGCATGGGAATTTCCTTCCGGTCGACAGGCGGCGATCCGGGCTGGACCGCTGCTCGGCGACCGGGAGGCTAGGGCGCTGCAAGCACCGTCGTCGATCGGATCAAAGTCGAGTGCGGTACCGTCAGGGGTTGCCGCCGCCCTGTCCCGAGGATGAGGTAGGGCTAGCGATCGGCGAGCCGCTCAGGCCGCGCGGAGCCAGTGCTCGGCCTTGTCGAGCGCGGCGGGATCGTCGACGTCGATCCAGCTCAGGTCGCTGCAGTCGATGGTCAGCGCGGTGCCCGCCGCGGCGAGGACGCGCATGCCCTCGGTGAGCGACGGCGATTCGAGGCCGTTCAGCGCGGCGAACAGCCCGGGGCCGATCGCGAAGACGCCGGTGTCGAAACAGTCATAGTCGGGGAGATGCTTGCCGATCGCGACGATCGCCTCGCCTTCGGTGCGCACCGCGGTGACGTCGTCGAGATCGACGAGATCGCTGGTGATGTCGCGGTCGATCGCGAGGCGGGCTCCGGCGCCCGCGCCGGCCTGCGCCACCCGGGCGTAGAGCGCGGGATCGACGAGATGATCGCACATCGCCAGCACCGCCTCGCCGCCGGCGAGCGCAGCCTCGGCGGCGAGCACCGAGACGCCGTTGGGTTGGCGATAGTCGGCGGTGCGCACGGTCTCGACCGCGATCGGCCAGGTGCCGGCGGCGAGATGCGCCTCGATTGCGCCGGCTTCATAGCCGAGCACCACCACCACCCGTTCGAGCCCCGCCGCGGCGAAGCCGGCAATGGCGTGCTCGATCAGCGGCTTGCCGCCGACCGGGCACAGGGGCTTGGAGGCCGCCGCGGCGCGAAGGCGACTGCCTTCGCCAGCGGCGAGCAGGATGGCGGTGGTGATCATCGGGCTCAGGCGGCGGCGATGAACGCCTCGACCGCGGTCTGGGCGAGATCGTCGGTCATCTGGGTGCGCGGATGCTTGCAGAAATAGGCCGAGGCGGCGTCGATCGGGCCGGCGATGCCGCGGTCCTTGGCGAGCTTGGCGCAGCGGATCATGTCGATCGCGACGCCGGCGCTGTTGGGCGAATCTTCGACCGACAGGCGCAGCTCGAGGTTCATCGGCACGCCGCCGAACATCGAGCCTTCCATGCGCAGGAAGCAGACCTTGTTGTCGTTCTGCCACGGCACGTAATCCGACGGGCCGATATGGACATTCTCGTCCTCGAGGCGCTCGGCCGCGACCGACTGCACGGCCTCGGTCTTCGAGATCTTCTTCGAGGCGAGACGGCGGTGGTTCGACATGTTGAGGAAGTCGGTGTTGCCGCCGGTGTTGAGCTGATAGGTGCGATCGAGCTTGACGCCGCGCTTGGCGAACAGATCGGTCAGCACGCGGTGGACGATCGTCGCGCCGAGCTGCGCCTTGATGTCGTCGCCGATGATCGGCACGCCCGCCGCAGTGAAGCGATCGGCCCATTCGGGGTTGCTGGCGATGAACACCGGGATGTTGTTGACGAAGGCGACGCCGGCTTCGAGCGCGCATTCGGCGTAGAACTCGCTGGCTTCCTGCGACCCGACCGGGAGATAGTTCATCAGCACGTCGGTCTTGGTCTCGCGCAGGACGCGGACGACCTCTTCCTTGGTGGCTTCGCGATCATTGGCGACGACGAAGGTGCGATCGTCGTTATAGTCCGACATATGCTCGGCGACGCCGTCGAGGATGCGGCCCATCTGGACCACGGCGCCGGTCGGCTCGATGCTCTCGCAGAAGACGGCGGTGCAATTGGGCTTGGCGAAGATCGCCTCCGAGACGTCCTTGCCGACCTTGCGCGCATCGACGTCCCACGCCGCGACGACATGGATGTCGCTGGGGCGGTAGCCGCCGAGGTCCCAGTGCATCAGGCCGACCGTGTCGTTGGCGCCGTCACGATAATGCGACAGGCCCTGGACGAGCGAGCTGGCGCAGTTGCCGATGCCGACGATCGCGACGTTGATGCTTTTCATGACTTTCAGGTCCTCTGGATAGGTGATTGCGGGAGTTGTTGGGTCGCCGCTCCGGCATTGCGCAGGAGGCGGGATTCGATGGCGCGGTGCCAGGCGAGACCGATGACCAGCACCGCCGTGAGCGGGACGATCTCGAACCACCAGAACAGCCGCGGATCGGCGGCGAGGCAGGCGGCGAAGATCGCGAGCACGCGGGCATTGGCGGTGAGCAGCCGCATCAGCCGCATCGGGCCGAGCGCGCGGGCGCCATAGGCCTCGCCGAAGGCGCGCGGATCGGTGGCGGCGGCGAGCGCCGCGTCGAACCGGAAGGCGATTCGATCGACGCTGCCGGCGACGCGATCATAGAGCTGGACGAGCGGATTGCGGCTCGGCGCGGGCGCAGCCGGGGCGAGGCCCTTGCAGCGGCGATGGAAGCGGGCGCGCTCGCTTTCGTAGAGATTGGACTGGACGGCGTGGAGCACGCCGGCGCCGACCGCCAGCGCCCAGCCCTCGGCGGTGCCCACCGAAAAGGCGAGCACGAGATAGATCAGCGCGAACACCCCGTGATCGCACATCCCGTCGAGCGCGCGGCCAAGCGCGCTGGCGGTGCCGGTCGCGCGGGCGATCATGCCGTCGAGCCCGTCGGCGATCAGCCAGCCGATCGAGAAGACCAGCCCGAGAAAGGCGAAGGGCCACGACGTCCAATTGGCGTAGGCGGCGGCGGCGAGCGCGCCGAGGACGAGGCCGAGCACCGATACGGCATTGGCCGAAATGCCGTGCGCCACGAACCAGGGGAGCAGGAGGCGCCCCGCCGGATGTATGAGCCAAAGGTTGGTCGGATCCTCGATCCGGCGATCTCGTGATCCGTCCGGTGGAGGGACTGTCATCGACCAGTCACATACAGCGCGGGCGAGGTAATCAGCAAGTCATTTGCGGCGAAATCGCGACGCGCGCGGAACGACCTCGGGGAAAGTGCGTTTTATCGGGTTCGCCGCGCGCGCCTCGCCCCAGGGGCGCGCTTCCTCACCAGCCGGATTGGTTGGTGTAGAAGCACCAGAGCGTCACCGCACCGCGCTTGTAGATCGTCTCCATCAGCGTCGCCCGGTTGAGCGCGCCGAGCGGGCTGCCGGGCTTCTCCCATTTGCATTCGCTCGCCGTACAGGTGGCGCCGCCGTGCGCGTTGCGAAAGGCATAGGAATAAGGCGCGACATTGGTGCCCGGGAGGTAGATGCGCAGCTCGCGGACCTGGCCGCGCTTGGTCTGCAGCTCATATTCGACCGGCTGGATGCCGAACATCAGGCCGCTGCCGGCGAAACTGGTGAAGCCGTCCTGCGCGAAGCCGCCCTCGGCCCGGGACGCGATGACCGTGCGCCCGGCGACGAGCGCGCGGGCGCCCTCGGCGGTGCGCGGGCAGCCCTCGGCCACGGCGAGGCTGGGCAGGAGCAGCCCGGCGAGCGCCGCGAGCGTGGCGATGGTGCGCATCGATTTCCCCCGGTTCGTTGACGGTGCGGGGTCCGGCCCCGCGGCGCGTTGCGGCTACGGCGTCAGGTCGCCGAGGTCCTCGTGCACCATGTCGATCTCGCGCACCCCGCGGTTGCGGCGCGCGGTGTTGACCAGATCGCGCAACTGCTCGCGGCGCGCACGGGCGCGCTCGACATCGGCGATGACGAGCGGACCGTCGCGGGTGGTCTCGTCCGACGAGGCGATGCTGATCGTGCCGAGATCGGCGAGCTGGTTGACGATCGAGAAGTCGATGCGGACGTCCTTGACCCGGTAGAGCTCGATCTCGTCGATCGATTTGCGGACGATGCCGCGATGGAGGATGATCCGGTCCTCGGTGACTTCATAGGTGGTCGCGAGGTTGGCGAGCCATTTGGTGAGCAGCAGCGCGAGCGCGGCGACGAGGAGGAGCGGGAACAGCCACGCCCAGACGCCGACGGGACGCTGGGCGAGCGCCCAGATCGAGCCGATCAGCCCGGCCGCGGCGAGCAGGATCGTCCCCCAGCCGGCGAGCGTGCCGCGCAGCCAGCCGAGCGTGGACGAGCGGAAACGGTCGATGGTCTGCGGCATGTGAGCCCTCCCTTTTGCCGAGGATAGCCATCTCGTCATCCCGACGAAAGCCGGGATCGCGGGCCGCCCGCGAACGGTCTGCGGCACGAGATCCCGGCCTTCGCCGGGATGACGGGTTATGGATGCGGCGGGGGATCGCCGGCGCCGACGACCTGGGCCTGCACCTCGATCCGCTTGCCGCCGGCAAAGGCGAGCGCGAGGGGGATGCGAGTGCCCGGCTTCACCCCCGGGCCGATATCGAACAGCATGACGTGGCGGCCGCCGGGGGCGAATTCGACTGCGCCCTTTGCCGGGACGGGGACGTCGTGGATGGGCTGCATCGATTTGACGCCCTGATGATCGGTCGTCTGATGGAGCTCGACGCGCAGCGCCGCTGGAGTCGACACGGCGAGCAAGGTGTCGGCCTGGGCGCCGCCGTGAAGCGTGAAATAGGCCGCGGCGGGGCGGCCGGCGACCGCCGGCAGGCGCACCCACGCCTTGTCCGCGCCGAGCTCGGCAGGCTGCCCGCATCCCGCGAGCAACAATCCCGCCGCAACGATTCCCGCAAATCCACGCATCGGCCCACCTCCCATTTCGGGAAAGCTCCTAGAATTACGTCCTTCTTGCGGCAAGCCGAAGCGCACCTATATCGACTGCGCAACCGGCTCTCCCGGCGTCGCCTGATCGGCGCGCGGGGCGGGCAAGTTTTTGATTTTGAACACTGACCTTTGAACACTGGGGGCCAACGAGGGACCATGGCTAAAGTTATCGGGATCGATCTGGGCACGACCAACAGCTGCGTTGCCGTTATGGAAGGCGGCAAGCCCAAGGTCATCGAAAATGCCGAAGGCGCGCGCACCACGCCTTCGATCGTCGCCTTCGCCAAGGATGGCGAGCGGCTGGTCGGCCAGCCGGCCAAGCGCCAGGCCGTCACCAACGGCGACAACACCATCTTCGCAGTGAAGCGCCTGATCGGCCGCCGCTTCGATGATCCGGTGACCAAGAAGGACACCGAGCTGGTGCCCTATTCGATCGTGCGCGGGCCGAACGGCGACGCATGGGTCAAGGCGGGCGGCGAGGATTATTCGCCGTCGCAGATCTCGGCGTTCACGCTGCAGAAGATGAAGGAAACCGCCGAATCGTATCTCGGCGAGACCGTGACGCAGGCGGTGATCACCGTCCCGGCCTATTTCAACGACGCCCAGCGCCAGGCGACCAAGGATGCCGGCAAGATCGCCGGCCTCGAAGTGCTGCGCATCATCAACGAGCCGACCGCGGCGGCGCTCGCCTATGGCCTCGAGAAGAACGACGGCAAGACGATCGCGGTCTATGACCTCGGCGGCGGCACGTTCGACATCTCGATCCTCGAGATCGGCGACGGCGTGTTCGAAGTGAAGGCGACCAACGGCGACACCTTCCTCGGCGGCGAGGACTTCGATTCGAAGATCGTCCAGTTCCTCGCGGACGAGTTCCGCAAGGCCGAGGGCATCGACCTGACCAAGGACAAGCTGGCGCTGCAGCGGCTCAAGGAAGCCGCCGAGAAGGCCAAGATCGAGCTGTCGTCGGCGCAGACCACCGAGGTCAACCTGCCCTTCATCACCGCCGACGCCAACGGGCCGAAGCATCTGGTGAAGTCGATCTCGCGCGCCGATCTCGAGCGTCTGGTCGACGATCTGATCCAGCGCACGCTCGAGCCGTGCCGCAAGGCGCTGGCCGATGCCGGCCTCAAGGCGAGCGCGATCGACGAGGTCGTGATGGTCGGCGGCATGACCCGCATGCCCAAGGTGCGCGAAGTCGTGAAGCAGTTCTTCGGCAAGGAGCCGCACACCGGCGTGAACCCCGACGAGGTCGTGGCGATCGGCGCGGCGATCCAGGCGGGCGTGCTGCAGGGCGACGTCAAGGACGTGCTGCTGCTCGACGTGACTCCGCTGAGCCTCGGCATCGAGACGCTGGGCGGCGTGTTCACCCGGATGATCGACCGCAACACGACGATCCCGACCAAGAAGTCGCAGACCTATTCGACTGCCGACGACAATCAGAACGCCGTGACGATCCGCGTTTTCCAGGGCGAGCGCGAGATGGCGGCGGACAACAAGATGCTCGGCCAGTTCGATCTCGTCGGCATCCCGCCGGCGCCGCGCGGCGTGCCGCAGATCGAAGTGACGTTCGACATCGACGCCAACGGCATCGTCAACGTCAGCGCCAAGGACAAGGGCACCGGCAAGGAGCAGCAGATCCGCATCCAGGCCTCGGGCGGCCTCTCGGACGCCGACATCGAATCGATGGTCCGCGATGCCGAGCAGTTCGCCGAAGAGGACAAGAAGCGGCGTGCCGCGGCCGAGGCGAAGAACAACGCCGAGAGCCTCGTCCACACCACCGAGCGCCAGATCGCCGAGAATGGCGACAAGGTCGACGCGGCGCTGAAGGGCGAGATCGAGGCGGCGATCGCCGAGACCAAGGCTGCGATCGAAGGCGGCGACGCCGACGAGATGCAGGCCAAGGCGCAGAATCTCGCCCAGGTGGCGATGAAGCTGGGCCAGGCGATCTACGAGAAGCAGCAGCAGGCCGAGGCATCGCCTTCGGGCGAGGCCGGCGCGGCTGCGGGGAACGAGGCGGGCGGCGAGGAAGTCGTCGACGCGGAGTTCTCCGAGGTGGACGACAACAAGGCGTAACTGCAGCGTACCTGCCGTCACCCCGGGGGCACCGGGGTGACGGTTTTGGGCGGGGGCCGAGGTTAGATGACCACCGAAGTCGATTATTACGAACTGCTCGAAGTCGAGCGCAGCGCGGACGATGCGACGCTCAAATCGGCGTATCGCAAGCTCGCGATGAAGTATCATCCCGACAAGAATGGCGGGTGCAAGGATCACGAGGCCAAGTTCAAGGCCGTCAGTGAAGCCTATGAGTGCCTCAAGGACCCGCAGAAGCGCGCGGCATATGACCGCTTCGGGCATGCCGCGTTCAAGAACGGCGCGAGCGGCTTCGGCGGCGGCGGCCATGGCGCGCAGGATTTCGGCGCGTTCAGCGACATTTTCGAAAGCGTGTTCGGCGAGTTCATGGGCGGGCGCGGCGGGCGTCCCAACCTGCGCGGCGCCGATCTGCGCTACGACATGGAGATCAGCCTCGAGGACGCGTGGCACGGGCGATCGAGCGAGATCACCGTCGACGTCTCGGGCGTGTGCGACAGCTGCTCGGGCAGCGGCGCGACCCCCGGCACGCAGGCGCATGCCTGCAAGCAGTGCAACGGCCACGGCAAGGTGCGCGCGCAGCAGGGCTTCTTCATGGTCGAGCGGACCTGCCCGGTCTGCCACGGCGCGGGCGAGGTGATCAGCGATCCCTGCCGCGACTGCCGCGGCGAGGGACGCACCGACAAGACCAAGACGCTCAAGATCAACATCCCGCCAGGCGTCGATGAAGGCACGCGCATCCGGCTTTCGGGCGAGGGTGAGGCAGGCGCGCGCGGCGCGCCGTCGGGCGATCTCTACATCTTCCTCCACGTGACCCGGCACCCGCTGTTCGAGCGGCAGGGGACCAGCCTGTTCGCGACCGCACCGATCAGCTTCACCAC
Organism: Sphingomonas naasensis; assembly: GCF_004792695.1. GTDB lineage: Bacteria > Pseudomonadota > Alphaproteobacteria > Sphingomonadales > Sphingomonadaceae > Sphingomonas > Sphingomonas naasensis. Next base: position 10,978 of record NZ_SRXU01000013.1, read on the forward strand.
CGCGGCATTGGGCGGCGAGATCACCTTGCCCGGGCTCGACGGCGAGAAGCACGTCATCAAGATCGCGCCGGGCACCCAATCGGGCCGCGAAGTGCGCCAGCGCGGCGCCGGCATGCCGGTGCTGCAGGGGCGCGGGCGCGGCGATCTGGTCGTGCGGCTCGAGGTCGAGACCCCGACCAAGCTCAATGCCAGGCAGCGCGAGCTGCTCGAGGCATTCCGCGCGACCGAGACCGGCGAGGAATGCCCCCAGACGAGCGGCTTCTTCGAAAAGCTGAAAAAGGCCGTCGCCGGCTAGGCCCGATTGATCCTCCCCCCGGCGGGGGAGGATCGGGATCACATCCTCTGCGCCCGTGCGCCCAGCGCGTGCAGCTGGAGCGCGGCGATGCCGGCGACCGCCAGCGCCTGCGCGGCGACGAAGGCGATCCCGAACGCATTGGGCGCGGTCCAGAGGATCGCGGCCAGGCTCGCGGCCACCCAGCCGAGATTGGCCGAGGCGACGGTCCGCGCGGGCCAGCCGGCGCCCCGCCGCGCCGCCCACAGCACAAACAGCGCGAAGGGGAAGAGCAGGATACCGGCTTCGCGCAGCAGCGGCTCGGGCAGATCGGTGAGGCCGGCGATCGGACCGGCGGCGGCGACGAGCAGGCCGCCCATGGCGAGGCAGGTGGCGGCATCGAACAACAGCACCGGACGGAGCAGCGGGTGGCGGGTCATGATCGTTTCTCCTTGCTTGCGGTGCCCCCCAAAATTGCGATTTTCCGCAGCCGGTCGATTACCCGCGAGGTAATTGGTCGGGCGCCGGTCCGCGGCTAGCAGGGCCCGGGCAAGGAGAATGTTATGGACAGGCAGCAGGTTCGTCCGCTCGGCGAGCAGATCCGGCATTGGCGCCAGCAGCGCCGGCTGAGCCAGATGGACCTCGCGCTCGAGGCCGAGATCTCGACCCGGCATCTGAGCTTCATCGAGACCGGGCGGGCCCAGCCGAGCCGGGCGATGGTGCTGCTGCTCGCCGAGCAGCTCGACCTGCCCTTGCGCGAGCGCAACGCGATGCTGCTCGGCGCCGGCTACGCGCCGGTCTATGCCGAGCGCCCGCTCGACGATCCGCAGCTCGCCCCGGCGCGGCGCGCGGTCGAGATGGTGCTCAAGGGGCACGAACCCTTTCCTGCGCTCGCGATCGACCGGCACTGGCACATGGTCGCCGCCAACGCCGCGGTGGCGCCGCTGCTCGAGGGCGTCGCCCCCTTTCTGCTCGAGGGGCCGATCAACGTGCTGCGGCTGAGCCTGCACCCGCAAGGGCTGGCGCCGCGCATCCTGAACCTCGGCGAATGGCGCGGGCATCTGCTCGAGCGGCTGCGGCGGCAGGCCTGGCTGACCAGCGACCCGGCGCTGGCGGCGCTGCTCGACGAGTTTTGCGGCTATCCCTCGGCTGAGGGGAGCGGCGATGTCGACGGGTTCGGCGAGGTGGCGGTGCCGCTCGCGCTGGCGACGCCTCTGGGCACGCTGCGCTTCTTCAGCACCACCACGATCTTCGGAACCCCGCGCGACGTGACGCTCGACGAGCTCGCGATCGAAGCCTTTTTCCCCGCCGACGAAACGACGCTGGCGCTACTCGGCGCAAAATGATCGCCGGCGGCAAGGGCCAAATCGGCGCGAATATCGCAATCGGCGGCCGGCCCCCGAAGATGAATCGGATCGCCCCGCAAATCGTTGCGTCCAGTTTCGAGCAATACCCGACCGATTGTTGGACCGCGTGTTCGCCGAGGCGTATGTATTTGCCGGGGCGGACAGGCTCCACGGGGGGCATCGCCCATGCTGACACGACTCATCGACGCGCTGCGGCGCCTGTTTCGTTTGCTCGGCTTCGACCAATCGGCCGGCGGCACCGGGGTGCCGGCCCGAGGCATTCCGGCGGCGCCGCCGCGCGATGCACCGCCGCTGGACAGACCCGGACCGGCACCGCAACCGATGCTCGCGCTGCCCCAGCTGATGGCGGTGGCGGGCGCGTTTCCGACGCCTTCGGGCGCCGCGAACGGCTTCACGCTTGGCATGATCCAGAGCTTCGCGGGGCAAGCGCAGGCCTTCGGCGCGCCACCCGCCGACAAGCGGCTGCTGCCGGTTCCGACCAACCAGCCGCTGATGGCGGTGATCGGCCTTTCCTATGGCGGCGACGGCACGCACCTCGCGCTGCCCGATCTGACCGGCCGTACTCCGGTGGGCGGGCAGCAGCTCGGCATGACGGGGCCGCAGACGCTCGCGATGACCTATCTGATCGCGACTGCGGCGACGAGCGGCGCGCCGCTGCCGGGAATGGTGGTGGCCTTTGGCGGCAACACCGTGCCGGCGGGCTGGGCGAAATGCGACGGATCGCTGCTGACGATCCCGAGCAACGTCGCGCTCTACCAGGTGATCGGCCAGACCTTTGGCGGCAATGCCGTGACCTTCGGGTTGCCCGGGCTGGCGGGCTTCGCAGTGATCGGCGCGGGCGCGGCGCCGGGCCTGCCCGCCGTCGCGCTCGGCGGGCATGTCCCCGAACCGGTGCCCGCGATGGGGCTCAACTATCTGATCAACGTCGCCGCCGCGGCGCCGCCCGCGAGTGGGACGGGTGCCTTCCCGCAATCCGAGGGATGGTTGGGGCAGGTGATCGCCTATGCCGGCAGCGCGCCGCCGCCGGGCTGGGCCTTATGCGACGGCGCGCTGCTCGCCGCCGGGCAATATCCGGCGTTGTTCGAATTGATCGGCACGACCTATGGCGGTGCCGGCCAGAGCTTCGCATTGCCCGATCTGCGCGGGCGCATCCTGATCGGCGCCTGATCGATCAGTGGCCGTTGTCGCTCCAGTGCGGCGGATCGGAGAGCAATTTGATCACGCCATAGCTGGCGCCGACCGCGTGGAGATCGCGATTGGCGTCGCCCGAGCGCGGCGCGCCGATCGTGCGGCGGGTGCCTGCCTGGTCGCGGACCTGCATCGTCCCGTTCCAGCCGATCGTCATGTCGATCGCGCGCCCTTCGATATGCAGCGAGGTGAGCGAGGGCTGGAAGGCGATGCCGAACAGATCGACCATCTCCTGCGCGCCCTTCTTCGATTTGGCGAGATCGCCGTGATCCCATTTGATGTCGCAGCCGGCGATCGCCGGCACGTCCTTCGGCGCAACCTCGCCATGCGCGACGCGCCAGCAGAAATGCATGAGCTGGGCGCGGGTGCGGTTGCGGCGCGTCGCCGACACCTTGACCGTGGCGCCGGCGTCCCTGAGCGCGGCGACGAACGCGGTGACCTTGTCGCGGAACGGTGGGACGAGATCGGCGATCGTGGCGCTGTTGGGGAAGCGCGCCTGATTGGCCTGCCACCACGTCGCGCCGCTGAGCGCGGTCGCCGGGGCGGCGGGGGCGGGAGTGGGCGCCGGTGCCGGCGCGAAGTTGCGCGACGTCAGCGCGTTCCACGTGCGCCCGCCCGGATCGATTCGTCCGTCGGGCGCGGTGCTGCCGAGCACGCGCGTCTGGAACGCCTCGATCGTCTCGATCGTCATCGGCCCGCAAATGCCCTTGGTCGGCACCAACGTCTGCCGCAGGGTGGTCAGCCAGTCGTTGAGCAGATGCTGGACGACGAGAACGTCGGCGAGCTCGTTGACGCCATTCCTGCCTACCGATGCCCCGATCGCCATCGCCCGTTCCCCGATTCAGCCCGCGCCAGAATAAGCGCGATCGGCGGCGCTGGAAAGCCGGGGGTCAGCGCGCGCGAACGGCGGGCGCGAGCGCCTGGGCGAGGCTGGCGAGCGTGTAGGGCTTCTGGACGATCGGCGCGCCCTCATGCTCGGGCGGGAGGCGCAGCTGCTCGCCATAGCCGGTGGCGAAGACATAGGGGACCCCGCCGGCGCGCAGCGTGTCGGCGATCGTGATGCTGGTCTCGTTGCCCAGATTGACGTCGAGCACCGCGACCTCGAACGTGTCGCGCTCGATCTCGCGCCGCGCCTGACCGATGCTCGCGGCGGTGACGACGCGCTCGGCGCCGAGCCGGACGAGGATGTCCTCGGCATCCATCGCGATGATCAGGCTGTCCTCGACGAGCAGCACCGCGCCGCGCAGCACTGCGCGATCGGGCACGGCGTCGGCGGAGATGCTGATCGCGGCCCCCGGACCATGCGCGCTGTTGCTCGCTGCGACATGGCGCGCCGGAACGCAGAAATCGGCCTCGAGCCCGGTCAGCGCATAGCGGACCTCGGCCCTGCCGCCGAGATCATAGGGGATCGAGCGCTGGATGATCGTGGTTCCGAAGCCTTGCCGCTTCGGAGGCTTGACCGCGGGGCCGCCATGCTCGCGCCAGTCGATGCGCAGATCGCCGTCGTCGTCGAGCCGCCATTCGACCTGGACGGTGCCATTGTCCGACAGCGCGCCATATTTGGCCGAATTGGTCATCAACTCGTGGAACACCAGCGCCAGCGTCGAGAAGGCGTTGGGATGGAGCAGCACCGCGGGGCCGCTGCAGACGAGGCGCCGGCTCTTGCCGCCGAGATAGGCCGCGGCCTCGGTCTCGATCAGCCGGCCGAGCGGGGCGGCGGACCAATTGTCCTGCGTGATCTGATCATGCGCGCGGGCGAGGCTCTCGATCCGGCCCTCGAGCAGCGCGATCGTGTTGCGCGTATCGGCGTCGGGGTCGAGCGACTGGCGGACCAGGCCGCGGATCAGGCTGAGGATGTTGCGGACGCGGTGATTGAGCTCGGCGATGAGCAGCTCCTGCCGCTCCGAGAAGCGGCGGCGTTCTTCCTGCGCATCGTCGGACAGGCGCAGCACGACCTCGATCAGCGAGGCGCGCAGCATCTCGGCGACGCGGATCTCGGCGGCGGAGAAGGGCTCGGAACGGCCGCGGACTTCCTGGCTCCACAGTTCGAAGCTCTTGCGCGGCGTCAGGCGCGGGCCGTGCGGGCCGAGCTGGGCGGGCTTGTGCGGATCGCCCGCCCATTTGACCGTGCGGACCTTCTCCTGGCGGAACAGCAGCACATAGTCGCGCGGGCTGCGCGAGATCGGGATGGCGAGCAGGCCGGCGGCGACATCGTCCCACGCGCCCGCGGCGGGCAGCGTCTCGGCGAGGCGGTCGGTCGCGAAGATGCGTCCGGCGGCCATCGCGTTGAGCCGGCGGACCAGCGCGGCAAAGGCCTCGGGCGGCGGCGTGAGCCCGCTGTGCGCGCATTTGCCGTCGATCCAGATCGCGATGCCGTCGCACGGCACCGTCTCGCGCAGCATCGCGCCGAGCCAATCGGGATTGTCGAGCAGGCCGGAGTCACCCGCCACCGCGGCGAGCAGCCGGTCGCTGCTCGCGCGGGCGCTGGTCTCGTACGACTGGAGCGCCTTGCGCTCGCGGCTCTCGAGCTTGAGCGCGAACATCTGGCCGAACAGCTCGGCGATCGAGCGGCGCTCGAAGCTCGGCCGGCGATGGCCGTAATGGTGGCAGGCGAACAACCCCCAGAGCTGGCCCTCGACGATGATCGAGATCGACAGCGAGGCGCCGACGCCCATGTTCTTGAGATATTCGATGTGGATCGGCGAGACCGAGCGCAGCACTGAGAGCGACAGGTCGATCGGCGCGCCGGTCTCGTCGCGCCGCGGCAGGATCGGCACCGGATCGGCCTCGACATCGGCGATGATCCGGAACGGGGTGCGCAGATAGAGCTTGCGCGCCTGTTGCGGGATGTCCGAGGCCGGATAGCGCAGATCGAGAAAGCTGCCGATCCCGGCGCGCGCCGCCTCGGCGACGACCACGCCCGAGCCGTCGCGATCGAAGCGATAGACCATGACGCGATCGAAGCCGGTCAGCGCGCGGACCTGGCGGGCGCCCTCGCGGTAGAAAGCGGTGGTGTCCTGGGTCGCGTCGAGCCGCGCCATCATCGCGCGGATCGCCGAGCCCGCATCGGACGCCGCCTCGTCGCCGCTGTTCTCGCCCTCGATGACGATGACGTCGCCCACCAGATGGAGCGCGAAATCGAGCCGGCGGCCATTGGCGATGACGAGCCCGAACACGCGCTCGACCGCGTCGTCGCCGCGCAGCATCGCGAGGCGATTGCGCAGCGTGTGCACCGCGTGCTCGCCGAACAGCGCGATCGCCGAGGTGCCGAGCAGCTCGCCCGCCTCGACGCCGAGGAATTCGTGGATGTTGGCCGAGGCGCGGCGGATCAGCCAGTCGGTGGAGAGCGCCAGCAGGAAGCCGAAGGGCTGGATCGCGCCGAGCTCGTGGATCGGCTCGCGATCGCAGTTTGTGAGGTCGACCTCGAACTGATCGCTATCCGCCAAGTTCAGCCTTTCGCCCAGCGCTTCGCGGAACGCTCGAAAGCCGCGAACACGCTGTGCGCGCTGGCCAGGGCGGACTGCAATTGGGCAGGCTGATAGAGGATCGGTTCGAAACGCTCCAGCAAATTACGCCATTTTTCAGATGGTTGATCTGCATCAAGATAGGCGCGCGGGAAGCCGTGAGGCAATTGCCGGGCGAGGAAGCGGCCGCCGAGGCGCGAGCCTTCGATGACGTAGAGCGCGCCGGCGATGGCGGCTTCGTCCCATGCGCCGTCCGCCTTTTCACCGTCGTCCGGGGTTTCGCCGGGGTGGCGGAGAGGGGCGTCGCGGAGGAACGCCAGATCCTCGCGCAGCAGCGCCCCGCGCTTGCGATCCTCCCAATCGGGCGTGACCCGCGCGCCGGGGAGCGCCGCCTCGAGCGGCAGCAGCACCTCGGCATGCGCGCGCAGGAACGCCGCATAGCTCTCGCGATCGCCGAGATCGAACGCCGCGAAGGCGGCGTCGACCCGGTCGTGCGCTTCGGCGGTGCCGTCGCGAAGAGCCTTATGGGCAGGGTTCAAGCAAACACGCGGTCGAAGATCGTATCGACTTGCCTGTAGTGATAGCCGAGGTCGAACTTGTCCTCGAGCTCCTCTGCGGACAGCGCCGCGGTGACTTCGGGATCGGCCTTGAGCAATTCGAGCAGCGAGAGCTGGCCGTCCGATTCCCACACCTTCATCGCGTTGCGCTGGACGAGGCGATAGCTGTCCTCCCGGGAGACCCCGGCCTGGGTGAGCGCGAGCAGCACGCGCTGCGAGTGGACGAGCCCCCCCATGCGATCGAGGTTCTTTTGCATCCGTTCCGGATATACCAGCAATTTGTCCATGACGTTGCTGAGCCGGGCGAGCGCGAAGTCGAGCGTGATCGTCGCGTCGGGGCCGATATAGCGTTCGACCGAGGAGTGGCTGATGTCGCGCTCATGCCACAGCGCGACATTCTCCATCGCCGGGATGGTGGCGCTGCGGACCATGCGGGCGAGTCCGGTGAGATTCTCGGTGAGCACCGGGTTGCGCTTGTGCGGCATCGCCGACGAGCCCTTCTGGCCGGGCGAGAAATATTCCTCGGCTTCCAGAACCTCGGTGCGCTGCAAGTGGCGGACCTCGACCGCGAGGCGCTCGATCGACGAGGCGATCACGCCCAAAGTGGCGAAGAACATCGCGTGGCGATCGCGCGGGATGACCTGGGTCGAGACCGGCTCGACCGACAGGCCGAGCTTCGCGGCGACATGCGCTTCCACGCGCGGATCGATATTGGCGAAGGTGCCGACCGCGCCCGAGATCGCGCAGGTGGCGATGTCGGCGCGCGCGGCGACGAGGCGGGCGCGGTTGCGCCTGAACTCGGCATAGGCCTCGGCGAGCTTGAGGCCGAAGGTGACCGGCTCGGCATGGATGCCGTGGCTGCGGCCGATCGTCGGAGTGAATTTGTGCTCCTTCGCCCGACGCTCGAGGATCGCGAGCAGCTGATCGAGATCGGCGAGGAGGATGTCCGCGGCGCGGGCGAGCTGGACCGCGAGGCAGGTATCGAGCACGTCCGAGCTGGTCATGCCTTGGTGCATGAAGCGCGCTTCCTCGCCGACCTGCTCGGCCACCCAGGTGAGGAAGGCGATGACGTCGTGCTTGGTCACCGCCTCGATCGCGTCGATCGCGGCGACGTCGATCGCGGGATTGGTCGCCCACCAGTCCCACAGCGCCTTGGCGGCCGATCGGGGCACCACGCCGAGCTCGGCGAGCGCCTCGGTGGCGTGCGCCTCGATCTCGAACCAGATGCGGAAACGGGCTTCGGGCGACCAGATCGCGGTCATCTCCGGCCGCGAGTAACGGGGGACCATGGTGTATCTCCGACAGGGACGGGCTTGCGCGCGCCCCTAGCAGCCGGAGGGACCGAGCGGCAAGGCAAGCCGCACGGGGGGCGCCGCGACTAGCGCGAGGCGGGCGCCGGCAGCGTGTCCATCATGTCGACAAAGGCACTGATCTCGCCGGTGGCCGCGGTATCCCAGACAAAGCCCTGGATCACGTCGACGCCGGCGAGATTCTTGCCGGCGAGCTTGCGGAACAGCGCGATCAATTGCGGCGCCTCGGTGATCGGCCCGAGATCGTAGAGATCGTCGTCGCCGGGACCCGGACGATTCCCGTTGGCGCAGTAGAGCCGCAGCGGCGCGTAGAAGATCGCGGCGGGCGGCACCTGGATCACCTGGCTCTGCACGACGATTCCATTCTGCTTCCGGACGTTGCGCGAGCGAAAGATCAGCCCGGGCGGCAGCGTGACGTCGATCGGCGCGCCGGTCCGGTTGGTGAACTGCAGGCACAGGGCGATGAGATGCCCGTCGGTGCCATAGGCCTTTTTCGCGTCCCGGTTGCCGCAGTCCTGTGGACGAGACGCGTCATAGGGCTTGATCGGCTGACGAAGCGTGACGCCTTCCGGGAGAGCGAACGGCTTGCCGACCGGCGCCGCGGTCGAATTGCCGAGGCCGGGCGGCGACAGGTCCTGCGCCTGTGCGGGGTTCGCACAGAGCCCCGCGAGGGCGGACAGCAGCAACAGGCGAAAACGCTTCACGAAAACGCTCCGGGGCAGGGTGATGGGCGGGTTCGGTAGGCCAGCGGGCGCCGGCCGGCCATGGCGGCGGAGGAGATTCGCAAGATCGGCACAAACTTTGCCTGCAAGGTGGCCGCGTTGCGTTGAGGCAACACGGCAAACGAAATGCGATAAGCCGCAGCATGGGGAGGATGAGCGGTGTAACCGAAGATCAAATGCCGGAACAAGGCGAAAGCCTGGCAGTTGATATCTTCGAGTTCCGAGAGATTTCAAGCTCCGCGATCTACACGCAGGAGTGCAAACAGGAGTTTATCTATATGCTGAAGGCTGTTCTTCTCACCACATCTATACTCGTTGCTGCGCCGGTCTTTGCGCAGGACAAGCCTGCGACCGAAACCAAACAGGAGCAGAAGGTCGCCCCCAAGGACAAGGCCGCAAAGCCGGCGACGCCCGCGACGACCGACGACGCCGCGCCGGGCACGCAGGGCTCGGGAACGGTAGAGGAGGCGCCAGCGGCGACTCCGGCACCGGCCACCGAGGCCGCGCAGCCGACTCCGACGCAGCCCGCCCAGCCCGCGACGCAGCCGGCCCCGGCGCAGCCCCCCCAGCCGACCCAGCCCACGCCTGAGGCTGCGCCTTCGGGCACCAGCGGCGCCGGAACCGCGGGGACGGCCGCGGCCCAGCCGGCCGCCCAGCCCGCGGCAACGCAGGATCAGGTCGCGCAGGCCGTCAGCCGCGATTTCGGCACCTATGACAAGGATGCCAACGGCATGCTGAGCGACGCCGAATTCGGCACCTGGATGAGCGCGCTGCGCAAGGCTTCGGAACCGAGCTTCGTGCCTGGTTCGGCCGACGCCAATGTCTGGCTCGGCCAGGCCTTCGCCGCCGCCGATGCCGACAAGAGCAAGGCGATCAACCAGGCCGAGCTCACGACGTTCCTGACGCCCAAGGCGTCCTGATCTCCCTCGCGCCCGTACGCATGGCGCGGCTCCCGAGCGGCCGTCGGATCCTTCCGGCGGCCGTTTGGCGTTCAGCCGGCTGCGCGGCCGCGGCGCGGCGGGTCCGCGGGCCAGCGGCGTGCGATCTCGGCTTCGCGGGCGCGCCATTGGTCGAGCATCGGGCCCATATTCTCTTCGGCGCGCCAGGGCTGGTCGGCAATCTCGACGCGGCCCAGATCATCGAACTCGCGGAATTTCTCCTTGCGGAAGGCCGCGTACATCGCGTCGGACATCAGCATCGGCGAGTCCACGCCGTGCAGGCCGAGCAGGCCCATGGTCCACCAATGCGCGCCTTCGATTGCCGCGCCGCTGACGCGTAGCGGGGGCGTGTCCGCCTTGTCGGGATGCTGCTGGCTGTAGTGCGCGTGCTTCACGGCATTGCCGATGTCGAAATTCCAGCGCGTGCCGCCGTCGTGATCGGGGTAGCTCGAGAAATGCTGTTCGACGCCGGCGGTCAGCAGGCAATCGATGTCCTGTCCGACGCTGTACTTGTACCACGCGCCGAGATCCTCGCCTGTCTTGCGCCGCAGCGTGAAGGGCTCGAAGAAATGGAGTCCGGGCTCCCAGCTCTCGACGAAGTCCTTGAAGCGCTGGCTGCACACGCGGATCGTGCGGACGGTGATGATGTCCGGGATGCGGCCCGCGGTCTTGCGCTCCTGCGTCGCCGAAGTGATGTGGTCATAGCCGGGCTCCCACAGGCAGCGTCCCGCGCGGAACTCGTAGTAGTTCTGGCCGCCCCTGAAATAGTCGGGCTGGTCGGCGTCGAACGGCGTATAGGCTGCGCCGGTGATGCAGCGCTTGAGCAGGACCGGCATCGCGATCGTCTCCCCCGGGGTCGCCCGCGGTCTAGTCGATCGGGCTTAACGAACCCTGGATCGGCCGTTCCGCTGAGCGCCGGAGGGGCCCGAAAGATCCTTGCGCATGCGGACGAGCGGCACGCTGACCCCCTCCACGATCGCCTCGGCCGCCTCGACGCCTCGATAGCCGCACGCGACATAGAGCGGCTGGCCGCTGAGGGTTGCCATCAGCTCGACCGCCGCGAAGCCCTCGGCAGCGGCGGCGTTCTCGCAGGTCGCGAGGATGAGACGGCCGATGCCGCGGCGGGCGAAATCGGGGTGGGTGTACATCGCCCGGATTCTGGCCGGATCGCGGGCGGGATCGAGCGGCGCGGGATCGCGCAGCCCGGTGCTGTGATCGCCGCCATATAGCGTGGCGCGCCGGCTCCAGCCGCCGCAGCCGACGATGCGCCCGGCCTGCTCGACGACGAGATAGGTCCCGTCGGCGATCAGCTGGGTGTCGAGGCCCATCACCGCGCGGCTCGCCGCGACTTGCGCGGGCGAAAGAAAGTCCGCCTGCAAGGTATCGATGGCGCGTCGCATCAATGCCTGCAGCGCCGGGAGATCGGCCGCGCTCGCCCAGCGCGTGTCGAACGGGAGAGTGTCGTTTTCCAGGGTTGGTTCCTAGATCAGCCCCTGCGCGCGCAGGCTGACATGGCCTTCGGTGCCGAGGATGATGTGATCGTGCACCGCGATGCCGAGCCGCTTGCCGGCTTCGGCGACCTGGCGGGTGATCTCGATATCGGCGCGGCTGGGCGAGGGATCGCCCGAAGGGTGGTTGTGGACGAGGATGATCGCCGCCGAGCCGAGATCGATCGCGCGGCGGATCACTTCGCGGACATAGACCGGCGCCTCGTCGACCGAGCCTTCGTTCATCAGCTCGTCGCGGATCAGCATGTTGCGCGCGTTGAGATGGAGCACGCGGACGCGCTCGATCGCATGGTGGGCCATGTCGGCGCGCAGATAATCGAGCAGCGCCTGCCAATTGGCGAGGATCGGGCGTTCGGTGACCGCCGAGCGGAGCAGGCGCAGCGCGGCGGCGTGCGCGGCCTTGAGCGCCGCCGCGCTGGTCTCGCCCATGCCGGGGACGCGGGCGAGCGCCTCCGCGTCGGCGGTGAGCAGCCCGCCGATCCCGCCGAACTCGGTGAGCAGCGCCCGTGCCAGCGGCTTGGTGTCGCGGCGCGGGATGGCAAGCGCGAGGAGATATTCGACCAGCTCGTGATCGAGCAATGCATCCGGGCCGCCCTCGAACAGGCGCCGGCGCAGGCGCGCGCGGTGGCCGGAGGCGTCGGGGGCGTCGGCGGGCATGGGCGGGTTGTCGACTGAAAGCCCCTCCCTTTCAAGGGAGGGATGGCCGGGCCGGCGATGCTCCCGGCATGGCCTGAACAGCGCGGGGCGCTGTTCACCCGATCATGGTGGGTCGCGAGCGAAGCGAGCGTCCGGAACGAGCCTCGAAGCGCCGAACGGGGGATCGAGCCCCGTCCGCCGCTGACCCGCCCCTTCCCATCCCTCCAAGGGAAGGGCTGACTTGGGCATGTCGTTCGCCCGCCGCGCGAGATCCCGGCCTTCGCCGGGATGACGGCGGGCCGGGCGAACCGACTGTCAAGAAACCGCAACGGTTGACTCAGCCCGCCCCCCATCCTAATCGGCGCCTGCCTTGGCGGGCTCGCCGCTCGGCACATGCGTCTGGCCTGCCGGAAACGGCTGACAGGAGAGGCAATTGGCCGAGAACGAGCCCGGACTGGACCCCTTGCCCGAGGATGCGCGCCTTAACTCGCTCGACGAGCGACTTCGGCGAGCAAAGACGGAAGAGGCGATCAGGACCGGCGCCGTGGATACCAAGGGCGATGCCAGCTATCGCCTCGGGAACCGCGTGCTGGCCGAACTGATTGGCAGCATGGTCGGAGGAGCAGTGATCGGCGGTACGCTCGATTGGCTGCTGGGAACCTCCCCGTGGCTCCTGCTCGCACTCCTGTTCCTCGGAATAGTGAGCGCTTTCAGGAACATCATCAGGATTTCGAACCAGCGCTCGAAGTGATTCTTCGGGCGCTTTGGCTAATGAAGCGGATCAACGAGCGTGGCGGCTGAATCAGGCAAGATCGACCCGATGCACCAGTTCGAGGTGCAGACGATCTGGGACGGCTTCAATATTGCCGGGCACCAGATCGCCTTCACCAATTCGGCGCTGTGGATGTGCGTCGCGGCGGTCGTCCTCTGGGCATTCATGCTCGGCGGGATGAAGCGCGCGGTGGTCCCCGGCCGCTGGCAGATGCTGGTCGAGAACTTCACCGGCTTCATCGATTCGATGCTCGCGGCGAACATCGGCAAGGAAGGGCGCAAGTACCTCCCGTACGTCTTCTCGCTGTTCATGTTCATCCTCTTCGCCAACCTGCTCGGGCTGCTGCCCCTGGGCCTGGTCGGCATCCACCCGTTCACCTTCACCAGCCATTTCACCGTCACCGGGGTGCTCGCGATCATGAGCTTCTCGATCGTGCTGATCGTCGGCTTCTGGAAGCATGGGCTGCACTTCTTCTCGCTGTTCGTGCCGCACGGCACGCCGCTGTGGCTGATCTGGCTGATCCCCGCGATCGAGTTCGTCTCGTTCATGGTGCGCCCGTTTTCGCTGGGCCTGCGACTGTTCGTCGCGATGATCGCCGGGCACATCCTGCTGAAGGTGCTCGCGGGCTTCGTGATCAACGCCGGCAATGCCGGGCTGATCCCCGGCCTTGGCGTCGGCATCCCCAGCTTCGTGCTGATGGTCGGCATCTCGGCGCTCGAGATCCTCGTCGCCGGCATCCAGGCCTATGTCTTTGCGCTGCTCACGTCGCTGTACATCAACGACGCCGAGCATCTGCACTGAGTTTAAAATCGTAATCGTACCAACCAACATGTTCGAAGCAGGAGTTTGAAAAAATGGATCCAGCAGCAGCCAAGCTCGTCGGTGCAGGTCTCGCGGCGATCGGCGCCGGCATGGCCGCCATCGGCGTGGGCAACGTGTTCGGCAGCTTCCTCGAGGGCGCGCTGCGCAACCCGGGCGCGGCTGACGGCCAGCAGGGCCGCCTGTTCATCGGCTTCGCGGCCGCCGAGCTTCTCGGTCTGCTCGCGTTCGTCGTGGCGATGATCTTGATCTTCGTCGCCTAATTCTCCGGTTCGGGCCGGGGCCCAGTCCCCGGCCTGCTCCTGGATAGGAATCCAATGCCCCAGATCTCCCAGCTCGCCGAGACCTTCGCGTCCCAGATCTTCTGGCTGCTCGTGACGTTCGGCTTCGTCTTCTTCGTCGTGGGCAAGCTGATGCTGCCCAAGGTGCTGTCGACGGTGGACCAGCGCGACAAGTCGGTGTCCGACGATCTCGCCGCTGCCGAAGCCGCGCGCGCCGCCGCCGATGCGGCCGAGGAGAATTGGCGGACGGAGGAGAATGCGGCGCGCGAGGCGGCGCAGAAGCGCATCGCCGAGGCGCGTGCGCAGGGCACCGCGGCGGCCGAGAAGCGGCTCGCTGCGGCGCATGCCGAGACCGATGCCCGCATCGCCGCGGCCGAGGCGCAGATCGCCGAGGCCAGCGCCGCAGCGGGTGCCGAGATCGAGGCAGTGGCGGCCGAGGCGGCGCGGGACATCGTCGCGCGCTTCTCGGGCGCCAAGGTAACGGCCGCGGAGGCCAAGAAGGCAGTGAAGGCGGCGCTCAATGGCTGAGGCAGCACATCCCGCAGCGGCCGATACGGTCGCCGAGAACCTGACCGAGGCGAAGCACGGCGAAGGCATGGCGGTTCCCGAAACCGGCACCAAGGCAGTGACGATCGAGCATGGCGGGCCCAGCGAGGCGCATGCCGATCCGTCGATCTTCGGGCTCGACGCCACCGTCTGGGTGTCGATCGCGATGACCGCGTTCATCCTGATCCTCGTCTGGAAGAAGGTGCCCGGCCTGATCACCCGCGGGCTCGACAATCAGATCGCGGCGATCCGCAACCGGCTCGACGAAGCGAAGCAGCTCCGCGCCGAGGCCGAGGCGCTGCGCGACGAATATGCCCGCAAGATCGCCGGCGCCGAGGCGCAGGCCCAGGCGATGCTCGCGCATGCCGACGAGGAGGCCAAAGCCGTTCTCGCCAAGGCCGAAGCCGATGCGACCGAGCTGACCGCCCGTCGCGCGAAGATGGCCGAGGACAAGATCGCCGCCGCCGAGCGCGCCGCGATCCAGGCGGTCCGCACCCAGGCCGCCGAAGCGGCGACCCGCGCCGCCGCGGCGATCATCGCCGACAAGCACAGCGCCGATGCCGACAAGGCGTTGGTCGACCAGACCATCGCGGGGCTCGGCCGCGCGCATTGAGGCTCCGGGCGCCGCGCGCGCCCGGCCTCATCCCACCAGATCGTCCTGCATCTCCGCGCGGAAGCGCGCGGTGAGGAAGATCCGCGTGAGCACATATCCCTGGATCACGCCGACGGCGAGGAAGTAGACGATCAGGCCCAGCGCATAGGCGTGGGTCCGCCCGGTCCCTTGCGACAATTGTCCGGCGAGGCCGTCGACGAAGCGGCCGATCGACTGGAAATTGACCAGCCCGACCCCGACGAGGATCTTGGTCAGCCAATCCGACACCGCCTCGACATTGGCATTGGGGATCAGCCGGCTGCGGACCTTGACCTCCGGATTGATCCGCGGGACCGCGAACAGGAAGCCGATCAGCGCCCCCACCGCGATGCTCGCCATCGCCCAGAGCACCGCGGCGCCGGTGTCGCGGCTCGGCCAGGCGGCGGCGACGAAGCCGGCGATATTGGCCATCAGCAGCAATGCCGCGATCAGCGGCGTGCCGAAATCGCTGGAGTGCCACCAGCGCGGCGGGGGAGGCGAGAGCGCTGCGGCGGCGTCCGGATCGGCGAGGCCGAGATGCGGGTTGCGCCACAGATAGACCGAGCAGATCGCGAGGAAGATGTTGTTGGGAACGAGCGCGGTGCGCAACCAGCCGGGGATGTCGGGATAGTTCTCGGGCGCAGCGCCGGTCTCGAGAATATGGTACATCGCGGGGAGCAGCAGCACGAGCAGCACCAGCGATCCCATCGCCGCGGCCTTTCGCGTCTCGGCGATGAGGATGAGGATGCCGACCGCGACTTCGGCGATGCCGGTGACGATCACGATCGGGACGTGGCTCGGTTCGGGGAAAATGCCGGGAAGCTGCGCGATCGTCTTTTTGAGATGCGAGAAATGCATCGATCCGAAGACGATCCACTGGATCGACAACACGAGGATGCTGATCCTGCCGAACAAGGTATAGGCACGGGCTTCCGACATGCGGCTTTCCCCCCAGAGCTGCGGCGATTGTTTCACAGACTTCGCAAATGTCCAGCCCGGCGCATCGGCTCTGGCGGGGCGCGGCGAGCATGCTAGGCTGGCACGATGGCAGCGAAGCGGAACGACGGGGCGGCGACGCCGGCAAGGGCAGGCGAGGGCGCGACGCGCTGGCTCGGGATCGGCGCGATCGTGGCGCTGGTGCTAGCGGCGGCGGCGGTGCTGCTCGCATGGCAAAGCGCTTCGGACGAGCGCCGCGCGGCCGGGGACGTCAAGGCGCGCGTGGCGGCCGAGATGAACCGGATCGAGGCCGAAGCGCAGAGGATCGAGCGCGAAGCGTCCAAGTGACCAGCGGGCGATAGCTGTGTGGTTACCGCGGTAACTATTTGCTGTGGCTGACGTTTACGTAATTTGCTGAAATGCGAAGATAAATAATATCAGGGTTGGATTGGTTGGCTTTGGCCGCGAATTCATTTGCTCTTCTTTGCGTGCTGCGCAAAAAACCTTCGATGATCAAGAAACGCCTCGATGTAGGTCGCGTCGCCCTGCTTTCGGGGCTCGCGTTGATCTGCGCGGCGATGGCCGGCACCTTCTTCCTGTTTCGCTCCGAGCAGCGCGCCGACGCCGCGGTCGTCCAGACATTGCAGGTCGAGGAGCGGCTCAACAGCCTGATCACCCGCGCGCAGGAAACGCTGCTCGGCGAGAGCGGCTTCCTGCTCGCCGGCGACGAGCGTTTCGCCGCGCGGCATCGCGAGGCGCGCGCGCGGCTCTTCGTCGAGCTCGCGGCGCTCCAGCGGCTGCTGGCGCAGGATCCGCTTCAGCGCGCCGCGGCGGTGCGGCTCGATCGCTGCTGGCGCGAGCGCCTGTCCTATGGCGACGTCCGCATGGGGCTCGCCCGCTCGGGGCAGATCGAGGAGGCGCGGCGCTCGATCCGCGCGGTGCTCGACCGGCCGGTGACCGATCGCTGCCGCTCGATCGTGGTGGCGATGAAGGCCGAGGAGGAGCGCCAGTTCGATGCGCAGCGGCTCTCGGCGGATCGGCAGGCCACCCTGCTCTCGGGCTGGCTGCTGCTCTGCGCGGCGGCGGTGATGGCGTTCGCGCTGCGCTCGACGCTCAAGGCGCTGTCTACGGCGCGCAACGCCTCGATCGCGCGCGACCAGCTGCTCAACGCCAATGCCCGGCTGCACGAGGAGGCGGCGAGCCGCGAGGCCGCCGAGACCCAGCTGCGCCAGCTTCAGAAGATGGAGTCGATCGGCCAGCTCACCGGCGGCATCGCGCATGACTTCAACAACATGCTGGCGATCGTGATCGGGTCGCTCGATCTCGCCCGGCGACGCGTCGAGAAGGACGTCAAGCGCGCGCAGGAGCATATCGACGCGGCGATGTCGGGCGCGCAACGCGCGGCGCAGCTCACCTCGCAGCTCCTCGCGTTCGGGCGCCGCCAGCCGCTCGCGCCCAGCGCGTTCGACGCCAGCCAGCTGCTCCGCCGGCTGTCCGAGCTGCTGCGCCGCACGATCGGCGGCAAGATCGATTTCCAGGTCGATCCGGCGATCGGGCTGTGGCCGGTCTTCGCCGATGTCGGGCAGCTCGAGAGCGCGCTGGTCAATCTATGCCTCAACGCCCGCGACGCGATGCCCGATGGCGGCAAGCTCACCGTCGGCACCGCCAATGTGACGCTCGACCGCGCCTATGCGGCGACGCATCCCGATGTCGCGCCGGGCGACTATGTGCGCATCACCGTGGCGGACACCGGCGCGGGCATGCCGCCCGAGGTCCGCGATCGCGCGTTCGAGCCCTTCTTCACCACCAAGGCGCTGGGCAAGGGCACCGGGCTCGGGCTCAGCCAGGTCTATGGCTTCGTCAAGCAATCGGGCGGGCATGTCGCGATCGATTCCGATCTCGGCCGCGGCACCGCGGTGTGCCTCTATCTGCCACGTCACAAGGGCAAGGCGGCGGAGACCGAGAGCTGGCAGGCGGGCCCCGAGACGCGGCTGCCCGGCGCGCGCGACAGCGAGATCATCCTCGTCGTCGACGACGAGGACCGGGTGCGCGAGCTCGCCGTCGATGCGCTGCGCGAGCTCGGCTATATCGTGCTTCAGGCACCGGGCGGCGAAGCGGCGCTGGCGCTGCTCGAGAGCCAGCCGCGCGTCGATCTGCTACTCACCGACGTGCTGATGCCGGTGATGAGCGGCCCCGAGCTCGCCGCGCGGGTCGAGGCGGCCCGGCCCGAGATCCGGCAACTCTATATGAGCGGCTACCCGAGCGACGGCATCGTCAGCGACGGGATGCTCACCGAAGGTGTCGCGCTGCTTCCCAAGCCCTTCACCGTCGCCCAGCTCGCCGGGCGCGTGCGGCAGGTGCTCGACGAGAAGACCGCCGCCGGCTGACCCCGGTCAGCGCGGCTTGCGGAAGCGGAAGACGAACTGATCGGTCTTGCCGCGGATCGACGGGTCGAACACGATCGCGGTGTGCGGATCGGCCGGATTGGCGAGGATCGGCAGGCTGGCCTCGAACTTGAAGCCGGCGCTCTCGATTTCCGCGCGTGCGGCGGCGGGATCGATCCGGTGCAGCTTGTCGGGCACCGCGAAGCCGGGATCGCTCGCGGCAACATGATCGACCACGAGCAGCACGCCGCCGGGCTTGAGATTGTCATAGAGCCGCTTCGCCATCGCCGCGGCGAAACCGGGGGGCGACATCTTCAAGTGGAGATCGTGCCAGTTCTGCACGGTGATGATCGCGTCGAGCGGCTCGGCGAACTTCACCGTGGCGAGCGAATCGCTGAGCGGCGTGACATTGGCATAGCCGGCGACCGCGGTTTTCTGCTCGTCGGCATAGGCGGCGCGGAACTGGATGAACTCGGCGGGCTGATAGGCATAGACATGCCCCTTGTCGCCGACGGTCTTCGCGAGAATGCGCGTGAAATAGCCACCGCCCATGATGAAGTCGGCCACCCGATCGCCCGGCTTGATCCCGGCAAAGGCAAGCAGCTCGCCCGGGTGCCGCGCCGCATCTCGCTCCTTGTCGGCGGCCGGACGGCCCGGATCGGCGAGCGCGGCGGTGATCGGTGCGGGAACGGTCTGGGCGCTCGCGGCGAGCGGCACGGCGAGCGCGAGCAGGGCAGTGGACACGAGCAGTTTCACGGCGACTCTCCCACAGTGTTTGAGCGCACTATGACACGTTAATATGACCGTTCAAGTTGCCCGGAATTCCGGGCGCGCCTACATCGCATCGGACGATGTCCGATCCCAATTCCCCGAACCGATTCAACGAGGAAAAGGCCACCTATGCGGTTCGCGGCGCCGATGCGCCCGATCTCGACGCGGGGGTGGCGGCGATCCGCAACGTGCTGAAGACGTTGCCGGTGCGCCCCGGCGTCTATCGCATGCAGGATGCGCGCGGCGACGTGCTCTATGTGGGCAAGGCGCGCGCGCTGAAGAACCGGGTGACCAACTACACCCAGGTGATGCGGCTGTCGAAGCGGCTCCAGCGGATGGTGGCGCAGACCCGGTCGATGACGATCGTGACGACCAACAACGAGGCCGAGGCGCTGCTGCTCGAGGCGCAGCTGATCAAGCGCTATCGCCCGCCCTACAACGTGCTGCTGCGCGACGACAAAAGCTTCCCGTTCATCCTGCTGCGGCAAGATCACGCGTTCGCCCGCGTCCAGCTCCATCGCGGCGCGCGGCGCTACAAGGGCGATTATTTCGGGCCGTTCGCGGGGGCGGGGCAAGTGCGCAAGACGCTCAACGCGCTGCAGAAGCTGTTCCTGCTGCGCTCGTGCACCGACGGCTTCTTCGCGACGCGCGACCGGCCGTGCCTGCTCTACCAGATCCGCCGCTGCTCGGCGCCGTGCGTCGGGCGGATCGACGAGGCCGGCTATGCCGAGCTGGTGGGCGATGCGCGCGACTTCCTCCAGGGCAAGAAGACCCAGGTCCAGGCCAAGCTGGGCGAGCAGATGCAGGCCGCGGCGGCGAATCTCGATTTCGAGCTGGCGGCGATCCTGCGCGATCGGCTGAAGGCGCTGACCTTCATCCAGGGCAGCCAGGCGATCAACGCCGAGGGCGTCGGCGACGTCGATATCTTCGCGCTCGCCTGCAAATCGGGGGTGATGGGCATCCAGGCCTTCTTCATCCGCGGCGGGCAGAATTGGGGGCATCGCAGCTTCTTCCCCGCGCACACCGCCGAGGTGCCCGAGGACGAAGTGCTCAGCCAGTTCCTGATGCAATTCTACGAGGAGGTGCCGCCGCCGAGGACGATCTTCGTCGACCGCAATCTGGAGGAGGCGAAGCTGCTCAGCGAGGCGCTGGCCGAGCGCGCGGGGCACAAGGTCGCGCTGGGCGTGCCGCAGCGGGGCCCAAGGCGTCGGCTGCTCGAACAGGCGCAGCGCAACGCCGTCGAGGCGCTCGATCGACGACTGGCCGAGGGGACGACGCAGGCCAGGCTGCTTGCCGAGATCGCCGACATTTTCGAGCTGCCCGAGCCGCCCGAGCGGATCGAGATCTACGACAATAGCCATATCCAGGGCACCAGCGCGCTCGGCGCGATGGTCGTGGCGGGTCCAGAGGGCTTCCAGAAGAACCAGTATCGCAAGTTCAACATGAAGCGCCCCGAGACGATCGCCGGCGACGATTACGGGATGATGCGCGAGATGTTCGGCCGCCGCTTCGCCCGCGCGCAGGAAGAGGATCCCGATCGGCAGGGCGAGACTTGGCCCGATCTGGTGCTGATCGACGGCGGGCGCGGCCAGCTCAACGCGGTGAAGGGTGTGCTCGAGGATCTCGGCATCGAGGATGTCTGCCTCGTCGGCGTCGCCAAGGGGCCGCATCACGGGCGCGAGGGGCGCGAGGTGTTCCATTTGATGGACGGGCGCGAGCTGACGTTGCCGGTCAATTCGCCCTTGCTGTTCTACATCCAGCGGCTGCGCGACGAGGCGCATCGCTTCGCGATCGGCGCGCATCGCGACAAGCGCAGCAAGGCGATCGGCGCGAGCCCGCTCGACGAGGTCCCCGGGATCGGCCCGGCGCGCAAGAAAGCGCTGCTGATGCACTTCGGCACCGCGCGCGCGGTGCGTTCGGCGAGCCTCGAGGATCTGCAGAAGGCGCCGGGCGTGTCACGGGCGATGGCGCAGCAGCTCTACGATTATTTTCATACGCGCTGAGCGCTTGCTCCCCGCCGCCGAGCCGGTACATTTAGCGGGTTACACGGGGGTTTTTCATGATCGTTCGCGGAGTTACCGCAGTCGTATTGCTGTGCGGCGCCAGTGCCGCATGGGCCGGAGACAAGCCGCTCTATCAGCCGCGGCCCGATTGGGTGGTGGCGGCCGTCGAGCCCGATTTCGCCAGGCTGGGCGACAGTGATCCGGCCATCCTCATCCTCGATCAGCAGCAGCGGATGCGCGACGGCGAGGTCCGCTCCTATGTCGATCAGGCGATGCGCGTCTCCTCGGCGCAGATGCTCACCGATATTGGACAGGTGAAGCTGCAGTGGCAACCCGACGAGGGCGATCTGATCGTCCATCGCGCGGAGATCATCCGCGGCGCCGAGCATATCGATCTGATCGCCACCGGGCAGCGCCTGCAGGTGCTGCAGCGCGAGGAGCAGATGGAGCAGCTCCAGCTGAACGGCACGCTCACCGCGACGATGGCGGTGGAGGGCCTGCGCGTCGGCGACGTGCTGCGGCTGACCTATACGGTGACCAGCCGCGACAAGGCGCTGCAGGGCAATGTGCAGGCGTTTCAGCCGCTGGTCGCCGAGCCGATGCGGGCGCGGTTCGCGCGGACGCGTTTCTCTTGGCCGACGGGCAACCCGATCAAATGGCGCGCCTCGCCCGAGGCGCTGCACCCCGCGGTGGTGAGCAAGGACGGGTTCGATACCGTCGAGATCGCCTTGCCGCTGGCGAAGCAGCCCGATCTGCCCGCGGATGCGCCGCTGCGCTTCCGCCCCATGCCGCTGCTCGAAGCGTCGAGCTTCGCCGATTGGGCGGCGGTGTCGAAGGTGCTCGCGCCGCTCTACGACACGCAGGGGCGGATCGCGCCCGGCAGCCCGCTCGCGGGCGAAGTGGCGAAGATCGCCGCGCGGACGACCGATCCGCGCGCGCGCGCGGCGTTCGCGCTGCGGCTGGTGCAGGACGAGGTGCGCTATCTGTTCAGGGGGATGGACGGCGGCAACTACATCCCCCAGCAACCGGCCCAGACCTGGTCGCTGCGCTATGGCGACTGCAAGGCCAAGACGCTGCTGCTGCTGTCGCTGCTCCGCGAGCTGGGGATCGAGGCCGAGGCGGTCGCGGCCAATAGCGGGCTGGGCGATCAGGTGCCGCAGCGACTGCCGGCGCCGGGCGCGTTCGACCATGTGCTGGTCCGCGCGGTGATCGACGGCAAGTCGCTCTGGCTCGACGGCACGAGCAGCGGGACGCGGCTCGCCGATCTCGACGACACGCCGTCCTTCCGCAATGTGCTGCCGCTGCGCCCCGCCGGTGCCGGATTGCTGGCGATCGAGGCGCGCGCGGCGGCGCGGCCGATCGCCGAGGTCGATGTCGAGCTCGACCAGCGCGCCGGGCTCAATCTGCCGGCGCTGTTCACCGCGACCTCGACGCTGCGCGGCCCGCTCGCGGCGATGATGCAGGGTGCATCGAGCCAGGTCGGCAAGGAGCAGATCGAGCAAGGCGCGCAGGCGATGGTCAACCAGCTGTTCGGCGACGCGCTGCTCAGCGAGGCGGCGATCCGCTACGATGCCGAGACGGCGACCGCGCAGATCATCGCGCACGGCCTCGTCGGGACGCCGTGGCGGATGACCGACGGGCGCTACCGGCTCACGCTCGACAAGACGATCGACCAGATCAATTTCCAGCCCGACCGCGCCCGGCCGGCGTGGAAGGACATTCCCGTCGCCAATGGCGATATCGGGACGGCGCGATACCGCGTCCGGATACAGCTTCCCGACGCCGGCGCGAACTATGCGCTCGACGGGGATCAGACCTTTCCCGCCCCGATCGGCGGCGCGCATATCCTGCGCAAGGCGAGCCTCGCCAATGGCCTGATCACGCTCGACGATCGCATCGAGACGCTCGGCACCGAGATCGCGCCCGCGGACATCGCCGCGACGCGCGCGCAAGTGGCGCTGGCCAAGTCGCGACTGCTCAGCGCGGTCGCGCCGGAGGCCTATCCGGCGCGCTGGAAGGCAGTCGAGGCGGCGCGCCGCAACGGCAGCTTCGATCGGCTGTTCGCGGCCTATGGCAAGGTGATCGCCAAGGACGCCAAGGACGCCAACGGCTATCGCAACCGCGGATCGTTTCTCGCCGGGATCTGGGACTGGAAGGCGGCTGCCGCCGATTACGGCAAGGCGATCGAGATCGAGCCCGATGGCGATCTCTATCTCGCGCGGTCGCACACCCGGCAGGCGCTGCGCGACGATGCCGGCGCGCTCGCCGACGCCGAAGCCGCGCTCGCGCTCGATCCGTCCTCGACCGCCGCGATCGATCAGGTCGCGAGCCTGCGGTTCCGCAAGGGCGAGCGCGATGCGGCGCTGACCATGGTCGCCGAGCGGATCGCGGCGGGCGGCAAGGAGGAGCTCGGGCTGGTCGGGCTCCAGTCGCAATTGCTCGGCGAGGCGGGGCGCGCCGAGGAAGGCGTGGCAGTGCTCGACGCGGCGATCAAGGCGACGCCGGGCAAGGCCGATCTGTTCAACAGCCGCTGCTGGCTCAAGGCGACGATGCAGATCGCGCTCGACACCGCGCTCAAGGATTGCACGCGCGGCATCGAAATGGCCGAGCAGCCGGCGTCGATCTACGACAGCCGGGCGATGGTCTATTTCCGCATGGGCCGGCTCGACGACGCGCTCGCGGATCTCAACGCGGCGCTCGAAGTGGCGCCGAGCCAGGGCGCGAGCCTGTATTTGCGCGGGATCGTCCGCCGGCGCATGAACGACAAGGCCGGTGAGGAGGATCTCGCCGCGGCGCGGCTGATGTGGCCGCGGATCGACGAGGATTATGCGCGCTACGGCATCAAGCCCTAGCGATTGGGAGTTTCTTCACTCGCGGATAATAGGAAGGGAGCATGCCGACCCGCGTCTTCCTGACTGTCGATACCGAGCTGATGTGGCGCCATCACTGCGCCGGGCTCGACGTCGCCACGATCGTCCAGCGCTCGCTCGAGCCCGCCGCGGTGGGGGTTGGCTGGCAGCTGGCGCAGCTCGCGGCGCACCGACTCAAGGCGTGTTTCTTCGTCGATCCGATGCCGGCGCTTGTCTATGGCCTCGAGCCGATCCGCCGCGTGGTGGGATCGATCCTCGAGGCGGGGCAGGAAGTGCAGCTGCACCTCCATCCCAACTGGACCGGCGCGCAGGCGGGCGATCGCGGCGCGGCGTACGGGCCGTTCGAGCTGATCGACTATAGCCTCGCCGAGCAGGTCGATCTGATCGCCGGCGCGGCGGACATGCTGACCGCCGCGGGCGCGCCCGATCCGATCGCGTTCCGCTCGGGCTCCTATTCGGCGAGCGACGACACGCTGGCGGCGCTGGCCCGGCTCGAGTTCGTCTATGATTCGAGCCACAATGGCTCCGAGCACCCCTGGCCGAGCGCGATCAGCCTCGCACCGCGCCAGATCGCCCCGGTCGCGCATCACGGGGTGATCGAAGTGCCGGTGACCCTGATCGAGGACCAGCGCGGGCATCTGCGTCACTTCCAGATCTGCGCGCTCTCCACCGGAGAAATGAAGGCGGCGCTCGATCATGCCGCGCGCGAAGGCCATGCCGCGGTGACGATCGTCAGCCATGGCTTCGAGCTCGCCAATCGCGCGGGGACACGCGCCAACGCGGTGCATGTCCGCCGCTTCGAGGCCTTGTGCCGGATGCTCGCCGAGCGGCGCGAAACGCTTCCGACCGCGCATTTCGCCGACCGGCCCGCGCTCGCGCTGGGGCAGGGCGATCAGCCGCTCGCGCCCAGCCTGTTCCGCACCCGGCTGCGCCAGGCCGAGCAGCTCTGGTCGAACTGGGTCGAGGAGCGCGCGGCGTGAACGCGGTGCGCGAAGTGACTGCCGCGCCGCAACCGGTGCGGCTCAAGTTCGAGATCGGCGCGCGGACGCTGCTGGCCGTGCGGCGATCGCTGGTGCGCGTGCCGCTGACGCTCGCCGAGGCGCGCAGCGGGCTGGTGCCGGCGCTGCCCGCGCTCGACCGAAGCGCGGACGGCTATCTGGTGACCTCGCTGCCCGCGGATCGGATCGCGGCGCTCGCCGCCGGCGCGGGTGGCATGCTGGCTTTCGTGCGGCAGCGCTACACGCGCTATCATCTCGATTTCGCCGGGGATTATGACGGCTGGTTCGCCAGCCTGTCGTCGAACGCGCGGCAAGGACTGCGCCGGAAAGCGAAGAGGATCGCGGCGGCCTCCGGCGGCGCGCTCGACGTGCGGCGCTTCCGCACGGCCGAGGAACTGGCGGCGTTCCATCCGATCGCGCGGGCGATCTCGGCGACGACCTATCAGGAACGGCTGCTAGATTCGGGGCTGCCCGAAGGCCCGGAATTCGTCGACACGATGTTGCGGCGTGCCGCAGCGGATCAGGTGCGGGCGTGGCTGCTCTACATCGCAGGTTCGCCGGCGGCGTATCTCTACTGTCCGATCGAGGGCGACACCGTGATCTATGCCCATGTCGGGCATGATCCGAAATCCAATGATTGGTCGCCCGGCGCGGTGCTCCAGCTCGAGGCGATGCAGGACCTGTTCGGCGAGCGGCGCTTCGCGGCGTTCGACTTCACCGAGGGAGAAGGCCAGCACAAGCGCCAGTTCGCCACCGGCGGGGTGGCGTGCGTCGACCTGCTGCTGCTGCGGCCGACGCTGGCGAACCGGGCGGTGATGACGGCTTTGGCTGCGTTCGACGCGAGCGTGGCGGCGGCCAAGCGGGTCGTGCAGGGCGCCGGGCTGGCGGGATTCGCGAAAAGGCTGCGGCGAGGCAGTTAGAAATCCTCTCCCGGAGGGAAAGGGGACCAGCGAAGCTGGTGGAGAGGTAGTCTCCACGAGCGAGAACCATGCCCTTGGGGCGACTACCCCTCCACCGCTTCGCGGTCCCCCTCCCCCTCCGGGGGAGGATTGTCTAAGTCCGTTCCATGCATCTGCGCGCCCAAGCCATTCTTCTCGCGGTCCGCGCGCATGGCGAGCACGGCGCGATCGTGCGGGCGCTCACCGAGGAGCATGGGCTTCAGCCGGGCTATGTCCGCGGTGGACGCTCGCGCGCGCTGCGGCCGGTGCTCCAGCCGTCGAACCTCGTGCTCGGCGAATGGCGGTCGCGCACCGAGGAGCAGCTTGCCGGGCTCACCGTCGAGCTGATCCACAGCCGCGCGCCGCTGTTCGGCGAGCCCTTGCCCGCGGCGGCGCTGCAATGGGCGACCGCGCTGACCGCGGCGGTGCTCCCCGACGCGCAGCCCTATCCGCGGCTCTGGTCGGCGCTCGACGGGCTGCTCTCGGCGATCGAGGCGGCGCCGGCGGCGCGGGGATGGGCGGTGGCGCTGGTGCGCTACGAATTGCTGCTGCTCGCCGAGCTCGGCTTCGGGCTCGACCTCGAGCGCTGCGCGGCGACCGGAAGCCGCGAGGAACTGGTCTTCGTCAGCCCGAAGAGCGGGATCGCTGTGAGCCGGATCGGCGCCGCGGGCTATGAGCGCCAGTTGCTCCGCCTGCCGCGCTTCCTCACCGAAGGCGGCGCGGCGGAATGGGACGATATCGTCGACGGGCTGCGCCTCACCGGCCATTTCCTCCAGCGCGATCTGCTGATCGGCAAGGGCGCCGAGATCGTCGCGGCGCGGGCGCGGCTGGTGGATCGGCTGATGCGGGCGGTTGCGTAACCGGGCAGGGGTGGGCAAAGCGGCACGGAACTCCCCTCCCTGCAAGGGAGGGGTTGGGGGTGGGTTGCGAGCGGAGCGAGCACCTGCGCGCGCCAAAGCGCCGAACGGGGCATCGAGCCCCGTCCGGCGCTGGACCCACCCCTGACCCCTCCCTTTCAGGGAGGGGGAATAAGGGAAAAAGAATGCCGCTGATTGCTGTTCTGCCCGGCGACGGGATCGGGCCCGAAGTCACCACCCAGGCGCGCCGCGTGCTCGAAGCGCTCGATCTCGGGCTTCAGTTCGAGGAAGCGCCGGTCGGCGGCGCGGCCTATCTGGTCTCCGGGCGGCCGCTTCCCCCCGAGACGCTGACGCTCGCCAAGCGCGCCAACGCCGTGCTGTTCGGCGCGATCGGCGATCCGCGCTTCGAGGCGCTCGAACGCCAGCTCCGCCCCGAGGCGGCGTTGCTCGGTATCCGTCGCGAGCTCGGCCTGTTCGCCAATATCCGCCCGGCGACGCTGTTCCCGGGGCTCGAATCGGCGACCTCGCTCAAGCCCGAAGCCGTCGCGGGGCTCGACATCGTCATCGTCCGCGAGCTCGTCGGCGACGTCTATTTCGGCGAGAAGGGTCGGCGTCACAATGCCGAGGGCCTGCGCCAGGGCTATGACGTGATGAGCTACAACGAAGCCGAGGTCGAGCGCATCGCCCGGGTCGGCTTCGAGATGGCGAAGCGGCGCAAGAAGAAGCTCTGCTCGGTCGACAAGGCCAATGTGCTCGAGACCTCGCAGCTGTGGCGCGACGTGGTCAACGAAATGAGCACGCAATATCCTGAAATCGAATTGACCCACATGTATGTCGATAACGCCGCGATGCAGCTCGTCCGCCAGCCCAACGCATTCGATGTGATCGTCACCGGCAATCTGTTCGGCGACATCCTGTCCGATCAGGCGAGCATGTGCGCGGGCTCGATCGGGATGCTGCCTTCGGCGTCGCTGCGCGCGTGGAGCGGCGACAACGGCATGTACGAGCCGATCCACGGCAGCGCGCCTGACATCGCCGGGCAGGGCAAGGCCAATCCCTGCGCCGCGATCCTGTCGGCGGCGATGCTGCTCCGCCACAGCCTGAGCGACGAGGCTTCGGCGCAGCGCGTCGAGAAGGCCGTTGCGGGCGCGCTGGCGAAGGGCGCGCGCACCGCCGATCTCGGCGGTAGCCTGAGCACGACCGAGATGGGCGACGCGGTGCTGCGGGAGCTGGTGTGATCCCCGACCTGCTCGAGCTCGCGGTCGTCATCCCGACGTTCAACGAGCGGGCGAACGTGCCCGTGCTCATTGCGAAGCTCGATCAGGCGCTGGCGGGGCGCAACTGGGAAGCGATCTTCGTCGACGACGACAGCCCCGACGGCACCGCCGCGGCGGCGCGCGAGCTGGGCCGGCTCGACAAGCGCGTGCGGGTGATCCAGCGGATCGGTCGGCGCGGGCTCTCCTCGGCGTGTATCGAGGGGATGTGCGCGACCGCCGCGCCGTTCGTCGCGGTGATCGACGGCGATCTGCAGCATGACGAGACGATCCTGCCGGCGATGCTCGACGCGCTGGAAGGGGACGACGGCCTCGAAGTCGTGGTCGGCTCGCGCTTCGTCGCGGGCGGCGGCACCGGCGAATGGGACCGCGACCGCGTCGCCAAATCGGCGTTCGCGACGAAGCTGTCGCGGCAGGTGCTGAAGGCCGATCTCAGCGATCCGATGAGCGGCTTCTTCATGATCCGCACCCAGATCGTCCGCGATCTGGTGCCGACGCTGTCGGGGATCGGTTTCAAGATCCTGCTCGACATCATGACCGCGGCGCCGCACCCGCTCAAATTCCGCGAGCTGCCCTACACCTTCCGCATCCGTACCGAAGGCGAGAGCAAGCTCGATCACGTCGTCGCGATGGAATATCTGATCGCGCTGTACGACCGGATGTTCGGTAAGGTCGTGCCGGTGCGGTTCGCGATGTTCTCGGCGATCGGGGCGCTGGGCGCGGCAGTGCATTTCGTCGTGCTGGGGGCGCTGTTCCGCCTGCTCGGCTGGCCCTTCGTCACCGGGACGATCGTCGCCACCGTGGTCGCGATGACCTTCAACTTCTTCCTCAACAACGCGCTCACCTATCGCGAGCAAAGGCTCAAGGGCGCGAAGGAACTGATCGGCGGCTGGGTAAGCTTCTGCCTCGTCTGCGCAGTGGGCGCGGCGGCCAATGTCGGCGTCTCGGCGTTCCTCCACGATGTCCAGCATGGCGACTGGCGGCTCTCGGCGCTGGCCGGGATCGCGGTGGCGGCGGTGTGGAATTTCGCGCTGTCGTCGCGCTTCACCTGGGGCCGCTACTGAAGGTCCCTCTCCCCTTGTGGGAGAGGGAGGGAGCCGATGAAATCGGCGGAAGGGTGAGGGGGGGTGTGTCCTGAGACACAGGCCCCTCATCCTTCCCACTGCTTCGCAGCGGGCCCCTTCCTTCTCCCACGAGGGGAGAAGGAAATTCGATTCACAACCAGCCCGGGAACCACATCCATTTGCGGAAGCCCTGTGCGTCGGACAGCGCCGAGGCAGCGAGGATCGGGTAGAAATAGAGGAAGGCGAGCAGCGAGGCGGCGACGAACCATTCCTCGCGCCCCTTGTCGCGTCCGCGGTCGAAATGGTGGAAGGCCGCGGCCAGCGCGAGGCACAGGAAGATCGCCGACAGGTGATAATAATAATAGAAGCCGAGCGACTTGGGGATGACGACATAGATGCCGAGGCTGGCGATCCACAGCAGCGCGATCGCCCCCGGCCGGATCGCGTGCTCGCGCAGCCACGCCCATAGGCAGGCGAGCACCGCGACCAATCCGCCCCACATGATCAGCGGATTGCCGATCAGCAGCACGCCGCGCTGCGCGCCGGCGTCCCATTCGTAGAAATACCAGATCGGGCGGAGCATCAACGGCCAGCTCCACCAGTCCGACTGATAGGTGTGCCTGGCCAGCACCTGCGTCTGGAGCGCGTACATTTCCTGCTGGAGCGGGATCAGCCGGGCGAAGGTGAGCGGATCGCGCTCGTAGAAGAAGGCCGGGAAGAAGGTCGCGAAATAGGTGGCGATGCTAACCCCGCCGAGGATCAGCAAGCCGGGGAGAAGGCCGAGCCCGGGCCAGTGGGGCTGGTCCTTGCCCGACAAGGCCGACGCCAGCGGGTTTTTGGCGCGGCGGGCATCGCGCAGGCGGATGACGATGAAGGCGAAACCAGCGAGCGCGACATAAGGGATCGCCGCCCATTTGGTGCCGACCGCGAGCCCGAGCAGCACCGCCGCGCCGATCCAGCGGCGCTTCACTTGCGGCGGCGGCCCCTTCATCGCCCAGAGCATCAACACCATCGCCCAGAGCAGGAAGGCGCCGAGAAAGATGTCGAGCATCGCAGTGCGCGCCTGGACATAGACGCTCTGGTTGAGCGTGGTGAGAATGGCTGCGACCAGCGCGGCGCGCATCGAGCCGAGCAGCAGCCAGAGGAAGGCGAAGGCACCGAGCACGGTGGCTGTGCCGGCGAGCGTGGTGAAGGCGCGCCAGCCGAACGGGTTGTCGCCGAACAGCACGATGCCGGCGCCGATCAGCTCCTTGCCGACCAGCGGATGCTCGATGTTGCGCGGCCCCTCGCGATCGAGCAGCGCCTGCGCGGCGGGGACGTAATGGACCTCGTCGAACATGATCCGGCTCGGCCGGTCGAGATGGACGGTGAACAGGGTCTGGGCGGCGAGCCCCAGCAGCAACGCGACGAGCCAGGGGCGGGTGCGGAGGGCCTTGAGGCGATCGAGCATGGCCCTTGCCTAAACGATCATTTCACCCGCGTCATGCCGGTCTTGGTTGACGGGAGGCGCCCCGCGCCTGCAAAGCGATTTGCATGAAACGCCGTACCGGACAGGACCGTAGCGTCACGCGCAACTGGAAGCCCGCAACCCAGGCGATCCGCGGCGGCACCATGCGCTCCGACTTCGGCGAGACCAGCGAAGCGCTCTTCCTCACCTCGGGCTATGCCTATGACTGCGCCGGCGACGCCGCCGCGCGCTTCGCGGGCGAGCAGCAGGGCATGACCTATTCGCGCCTGCAGAACCCGACGGTGCAGATGCTCGAGGAGCGGATCGCGCTGCTCGAGGGCGCCGAGGCCTGCCGGACGATGGCATCGGGCATGGCGGCGATGACCGCGGCTCTGCTCTGCCAGCTCGAGGCGGGCGACCATCTCGTCGGCGGCCGCGCGGCGTTCGGCTCGTGCCGCTGGCTGACCGATACGCTGCTGCCCAAGTTCGGCATCCAGACCACGATCGTCGACGCGCGCGACGCGCAGCAATTCGCGGATGCGGTCCGGCCGAACACCAAGGTGTTCTTCTTCGAGACCCCGGCCAATCCGACGATGGACGTGGTCGATCTCGAGGCGGTGTGCGGCATCGCGAAGAAGCACGGCGTCACCACCGTGGTCGACAATGCCTTCGCCACCCCCGCGCTCCAGCGCCCGCTCGAGTTCGGCGCCGATGTCGTCGCCTATTCGGCGACCAAGATGATGGACGGGCAGGGCCGCGTGCTCGCCGGCGCCGTCACCGGCAGCGAGAAGTTCATCAACGAGACGCTGCTCGCCTTCACCCGCAACACCGGGCCGACGCTGAGCCCGTTCAACGCCTGGGTAGTGCTCAAGGGACTCGAGACGCTCGATCTGCGCATCCATCGGCAGAGCGAGAACGCGCTGAAGGTCGGCCGCTTCCTCGAAGGACGGGTGCCGCGGATCAACTTCCCGGCGCTGCCGAGCCATCCGCAGCACAATCTGTTCTCGCGGCAGATGAGCGCCGCCGGTTCGATCTTCTCGTTCGAAGTCGAGGGGCGGACGCAGGCACATGCGCTACTCGACGCGCTCGCGCTGATCGACATCTCGAACAATATCGGCGATTCGCGTTCGCTGATGACGCATCCTTCGTCGACGACGCATTACGGCGTCGCCGAGGACAAGCGGATCGAGATGGGCGTGACCGAAGGCATGCTGCGGCTCAATGTCGGCCTCGAGGATCCCGACGACCTGATCGCCGATCTCGATCAGGCGCTGGGGCAGGTCGGCCTGTGAGCGACGCGGTGATGAAGGCGCTGTTCGCCGACGAGGCCGAGACTCGCGGCATCGTGGTGCGCGTCTCCGTCTCCTATCTGCCCGAACAGTCCGAACCCCAGCGCGGCCGCTGGTTCTGGGCCTATCACATCCGCATCGAGAACAAGGGCGAACACAGCGTCCAGCTGCTCACCCGCCACTGGGTGATCACCGACGGGCGCGGCGCGCGGCATACAGTCGAAGGCGAGGGCGTGGTCGGCGAGCAGCCGATGATCGAGCCCGGCGCGAGCTTCGACTATGTCTCGGGCTGCCCGCTCTCGACGCCGACCGGCAACATGCAGGGCAGCTATCACATGATCGGCGAGGACGGCGCGGCGTTCGACGTGGCGATCCCCAAATTCGCGCTGATCGCGCCGGCGGTGACCGGATGAAGCGGACCCATCTCCCGCTCAACGGCCTGCGCGTGCTCGACGCTGCGGCGCGGCACCTCTCGTTCACCCGCGCCGCCGACGAGCTGGCGGTGACTCCCGCGGCGGTAGGGCAGCAGATTCGCGCGCTCGAGGATACGCTGGGCGTGGTGCTGTTCCGCCGCACCACCAAGGGGCTCGAACTCACTCCCGAGGCCGAGGCCGGGCTCGCCGCGCTGCGCGCCGGCTTCCTCCAGTTCGAGGAATCGGTGCGGGCGATGCAGGCCGGGCAATCGTCCAAGTCGCTGACCATCGCGGCGCCGCGAGACCTGACCGCCAAATGGCTGATGCCGCGGCTCGCCGAGATCGCGCGCGGCGATGGCGAGCTGCGCTTCATGCTGGTGCCCGCCGACGAGGCGATCGACTTCACCGAAGCCAATCTCGACCTAGCGATCCGCTGGGGCGAAGGCCCGGGCGAGCATGAGGGCGAGGCGCTGGAGAGCGACGGCATGGTCACCGTCGCGCGGCCGGGCGGCGGCGCCGACACGCCGATCGCCTGGGCCGGCTGCCTCGCCGAGGACGCCGGCTCGCTGGTCCGCGTCGCCGATGCCGGGCTGGCGGTCGACGCGGCGGCCGAGGGGCTGGGCCGGGCGACGGTGCCCGAGCTGATCGCGCGCGCCGACATCGCCTCGGGCCGGGTGGCGACGATCGGCGAGCCCAAATCGTCGCGGCTCGGCTATTGGCTGGTCGCGCCGCTGCCGCAATGGCGGCAGAAGAAGGTCAAGGCGCTGGTCGATGCGCTGGCCTCGTAGCCGGCCGACCGCTCCCGCCGGGCGTCCGACGCCGGTCCTGACGACGGCGCGGCTGCGGCTGCGCCCCGAAGCCTTTGAGGACGCCGAGGCGCTGCATCGCGCCTATTCCGACGCCACGAGCATGCGCTGGTGGACGCATGCGCCGTTCGAGACGCTCGACCAGACGCGCGCCGATCTCGCGCTGCCGCGGCCGGGATGGCGGCGCTGGATCGTCACCTGCCTGCCCTCGGACGTGGCGATCGGCTTCGTCGCCGTGGGCGAGAAGCGGCAAGGCAATGTCAGCGAGGTCGGCTACCTCTTCGTCCCCGATGCGCGGGGCAGCGGCTATGCCGGCGAGGCCGTGGCCGCGGTGATCGGCCAGATCTTTGCCGAGGGCCAGCGCAAGATCGTGGCGGATGTCGACCCCGACAACGCCGCCTCGCGCCGCCTGCTCGAACGGCTCGGCTTCCGGCTCGAGGGCATGCTGCGCGGCGAATGGGAGACGCATATCGGGGTGCGCGACACCGCGCTCTACGGCTTGCTCCGCGAGGACCGGCATGACGGCGCCTGACCTCGACGACCCCGCGCAGCGCGCCGCCTACCGGCAGGAGCTGCGCGGAATCGCGGTGGGGCCGCGGCGGGCGGGGATCCTCGTCGCGCTGGCCGGGGCGCTGCTGGTGCTGGCGCATCGCAAGGGGATCGAGGCCGTGCCCCTGTGGCTGGGCGTCGGGGTGCTCGGCCTCGGCGTGCTGATCCTGATCGCGGCGGTCTCGACCCGCACCGCCTATCATCGGGCGCGGATGCGGAACTAGGGCGCTGTAGGACGGTCGCGGCGGCATTTTGCAGGGTTTGGCCGGCCTAGAGTCGTAAGAGTCGCGGTAGAACGACTCTCCCGTTGCGCGGGTAGGAAATATGGTTGCGCAAAGCTGTAGGGAAATCGACGGCGTCAAAGAGCGGGCGCGACAGCTGCCGTGCCGGCGTTCAGCGCAGCAGGCGAGATCCTATTTTGCAAGGCGGATCATCCGCGGACCCGACTACGGCGCCGCCAGCTCCGCTGCGCGGCTGATCAGGCCGGCGAAGCGCAGCTCGGACACCGCCTGGGCGGGGTCGTTCCAGCTTCCCGTCAGCACGTACCAATCGCCGGTCTTCGCCGCGAGCAGCAGCGTCATGTTCATCACCCCGGGCTCCGAGCCGCCCTTGTAGCCGACCCATTGCCATTTACCGGCGGCGGCGGGGGTGATGCCGGGGTTCTTCGACAGCACCGCGCGCGCATCGGCGCCTTTCGGCTCCTCGGTGTTGCGGCGGAGCCAATCCATCACGCGCACGAGATCGGCGGGGGAGAGGAACCATTCGATCTGCTCGATCCGCACCGGCTTACCGTCGCGGAACAGGGTTGGGCGGATCAGCAGCATCGGCGTCTTCGCGACTTCGCCGTCGAGCAGCGCGCGGCGGCCGGCCTCATCGGCGGCAAGCCAGCGGCCGGCGAGATCATTGGCCTCGATTCCCTTCAATTTGAACATCTCGAGCGTGCCGAGGAACGGGCGGTTGCGGGCCGGATCCTTGACGCCGACGACCGGCAGCATCGCCTCGACCCTCTCGCGACCGAGTGTGCGCAGCAAAATGTCGGTGGCGCTGTTGTCGCTGATCGAGATCATCTGGGTGGCGAGCTCGCGCAGGCTGACCTGCGCGCCCCTGGGTTTCATCGTGTAGCCGCCGCCGGGAAGCTCGGACCCGTCGAGCGTGACCATATCGTCCCACTTGCGCTCGCCCGCGTTGGTGGCGCGGACCAGCTCGGCGAGAATGATCAGCTTGAACGCCGAGCCGATCGCGAAGGGGCGATCGGGCTGGTGGCTGGCCAGCAACCGGGGCGCACCGGCGCCGAGCTTCGCAAGGGCGAAGCCGGTGTTGCCGTGGAGCGCGCGGAGAGCGGCGGACACCGCGTCGATGCTCGATACGCGGCTGGCGACGCTGGTGATGCGCAGACCCGACACCTGATGCGGCGCGGCGGAATCGACCACCATCGTCGCCATGGCGACGGCGTCGCGATAGTCGATTTCGAGCGTGCCCAGCCAGGGCGAGGTCATCGTGTCGACACGGACCCCGGTGACCGGTCCGTTGGCCTCGACGAGGCTGGCGCGCAGCGGCTCGAACTTGTCGCGCGGGATTGCGGCGCGAAAGGAGGGCGAGAAGAAGCCGTCATAGCCGGCGAGATCGGTGAGGAGCGTGGTGAGCTCCTTCGCGCGCGCCTCGAACGCGGGGGCCGGGGCGATCGCCGCGGCGGGTGCGGCAGGGGCCGTCTGGGCATCCGCGGCGGCGGGCGCGAGGACGAGCAGGCAAGGCAGCAACAGGCGCATTCCGATATCTCCCCTTGGGTTCGAGTGTAGCCGTCAGAGCTCGCCGCGGTCGAGCGCGTCGATCATCGTCTGGAGGCGGCGCGCGGCGGCGAGGTTGAGCCGGTGGATGCCCCAGAAGACGCCGGCGACGGGCAAGGCGGTGAGCAGCATCGCGAGCAGCGCCGCCCAGAGCGGCATGCGCTCGGCCGAGACGCGGAGGATCGCGAGCAGGAGCAGCACCATGCCGGGCACGGGCGGCGCGAGATACCAGCGCCATACGCTGGCGACGGTATCGCGCTGCGCGACGAGATTGGCGCGATGGAAGGCGAGGCTGGGCGCGCCGAGCGCCGAATCGGGCCGCTGCGGACGCCGCTTCCACAGATTGCGCATCACCACCAGCACGCCGAGGATGATCGCGGCGCAGCCGATGCGAATGCCCCAATCGGGGGCCTGCCATGCGGTGTGGGCGAACACGCCGATGCCGAGCAGCCCGGCGACATATTCGATCGCGTCGCGCCGGCGGATGCCGCGGCGGAAGCGCGCATCGGCGCGGGCGAGCGCATCGGCATCGGGCGGCACGGCGTCCGCATGCTGCTGCGCCCAGAGCGTGGCGAGGGGATCGCTCATGCCGCTTCTCCGGAATGGAAGCGCCGCGCGAGCAGCGCCTTGATGCGATGGACCTTCACCGCGACGGTGCCCGTGGCGAGCCCGGTGACTTCGGCGATCGCGCGCGCATCGAGCCCTTCGAGATAGAGCAGGATGACCTCGCGATCGGGCGAATGGAGGCGGCGGATCAGCGCGTGGAGCCGCGCGATCGTCTGCGCCACGCCGACTTCGGCCTCGATATCGTCGGCGGCGAGCAGATCGGCGTCGTCGAGCGCGACCAGCTTTGCGCCGCGCGCGCGCCGCGCGACATGGCTGGCGGCGACATTGTGCGCGACGCGATAGACCCAGGTCGACAGTGCGCAACGCCCGTCGAACCCGGCGAGGCTGCGCCACAGCGCGAGATGGATCTCCTGCTCGAGATCGCGCGCCTGATCGGCATCGGCCTCGACCGAGCGCGCGAGACGGGCGATCGCCGGCGCGAACGCGGCGCCGGCCTCGGCATAGTGCGCGTCCTGCCTTGTCCGATCGCTGGGCATTGCGTGGGCTTTCCCTCCCGTTCACTGCTTTAGTCCCACGCGAGGGGGATTTCTTACAGGGGGCGGGGAGAAGGCGGGTCTATCCTCCCCCGCAAGGGGGAGGTGTCGCCGAAGGCGACGGAGGGGGAGGCAAGCAGCCAACTGGCCGTCGTGCTTCCTCCCCCTCCGTCATGCTTCGCATGCCACCTCCCCCTGGCGGGGGAGGATCAGATCGAGCCTCAGGCGTCGATGACTTCCTCGTCGAGCCGGGCGGCATTTTCCTGGATGAAGGCGAAACGGTGCGCGGGGTTGTTGCCCATCAGCCGGTCGACCAGATCCTTGACGCCCGCGCGCTCCTCATATTCCTGCGGCAGCGTGACGCGCAGCAGCCCGCGCGTCGCGGGGTCCATCGTGGTTTCCTTGAGCTGGTTGGGGTTCATCTCGCCGAGCCCCTTGAACCGGCTGACCTCGACCTTCTTGCCCTTGAACGGGCCTTCCTCGATCTCGATCCGGTGCGCGTCGTCGCGGGCATAGAGGCTCTTCGCGCCGACGGTGAGGCGATAGAGCGGCGGCTGGGCGAGATAGAGATGCCCCTGCCGGACGATGTCGGGCATCTCCTGGAAGAAGAAGGTCATCAGCAGCGTGGCGATGTGCGCGCCGTCGACATCGGCGTCGGTCATGATGATGATCCGCTCGTAGCGCAGATTGGCGGCGTCGCAGTCCTTGCGCGTGCCGCAGCCCATCGCGAGGATCAGATCGGCGATCTCCTGATTGGCGAGGATCTTGGCCGAGGTCGCGCTGGCGACGTTGAGGATCTTGCCGCGGATCGGCAGGATCGCCTGGGTCTTGCGGTCGCGTGCCTGCTTGGCCGAGCCGCCGGCCGAATCGCCCTCGACGATGAACAGCTCGGTGCCCTCGGGGCTGTCGGCGGCGCAATCGGTGAGCTTGCCGGGCAGGCGCAGCTTGCGCGACGAGGTCGCGGTCTTGCGCTTGACCTCGCGCTCCTGCTTGCGGCGCAGGCGATCGTCCATGCGATCGAGGACATAGGCGAGCAGCGCCTTGCCGCGATCCATATGATCCGAGAGGAAATGATCGAAATGGTCGCGCACCGCGCGCTCGACCAGCGCGGTCGCCTCGGGCGAGGTCAGCCGGTCCTTGGTCTGCGACTGGAATTGCGGCTCGCGGATGAACACCGAGAGCATCAGCTCGGAGCCGACCATCACGTCGTCGGCGGTGATGTCCTTGGCCTTTTTCTGGCCGACCAGCTCGCCGAACGCGCGGATGCCGCGGACCAGGGCCTGGCGCAAGCCCTGCTCATGGGTGCCGCCATCGGGGGTGGGGATGGTGTTGCAATACCAGCTGTACGAGCCCTCGCTCCACAGCGGCCATGCCACCGCCCATTCGACCCGGCCCT
The DNA here is from genome assembly GCF_004792695.1 of Sphingomonas naasensis. Lineage (GTDB taxonomy): Bacteria > Pseudomonadota > Alphaproteobacteria > Sphingomonadales > Sphingomonadaceae > Sphingomonas > Sphingomonas naasensis. Next base: position 48,867 of record NZ_SRXU01000013.1, read on the forward strand.
GATTCTCGCCGGGGAAATCCTGCTGGCCGGTGAAGAACTCGGCAGTGGCGCATTCGCGCGTGCCGATCTGCTCCTTGAGGTGATCGCCGAGCCCGCCGGGGAACTGGAACACCGCCTCGGGCGGGGTATCGTCCGAGATCAGCGCGGCATCGCATTTCCAGCGGATCTCGACGCCGGCGAACAGATAGGCCTTGGAGCGGGCGAGCTTGTAGAGCCGCGCGGGCTTGAACAGCATCTCGCCGAAAATCTCGGTATCGGGGGTGAACGCCACCGAGGTGCCGCGGCGATTGGGCGTGCCGCCGAGATGCTCGAGCGGGCCGAGCGTCTGGCCCTGGCTGAAGCGCTGGCGATAGAGCTGGCGATCGCGCGCGACTTCGATCTCGGTATCGACCGAGAGCGCGTTGACCACCGAGATGCCGACGCCGTGGAGGCCGCCCGAGGTGGCATAGGCCTTGCCGCTGAACTTGCCGCCCGAATGGAGCATCGAGAGGATGACCTCGAGCGCCGATTTGTCGGGGAATTTGGGGTGCGGATCGATCGGCATGCCGCGGCCATTGTCGATAATGGTCAGCCGGTTGCCGACCTCGAGCACGATCTCGATGCGGTTGGCATGGCCCGCCACCGCCTCGTCCATCGCATTGTCGAGCACCTCGGCGGCGAGATGATGGAGCGCGCGCTCGTCGGTGCCGCCGATATACATGCCCGGCCGCCGGCGGACCGGTTCGAGGCCTTCGAGGACTTCGATCGAGGAGGCGTCATAGGTGCCGGAGGGGACGCCCGGCGCGGCAAACAGGTCTTCGGACATGTCAGGGGTATAGGGTCACGCCGAATTGCCGCGCAAGGCAAGCTTGCGTCCGCCGCCACCGGCAGCCTTCGCGCGCAGCGCCGCGATCTCGCGCATCTCGCCCAGAATGGCGCCGATGCGGCGCGCCTCGCCGAGATGCGACCATTCGCCCGGGTGCTGATACATGGCGGTTCTCCTTGCTGCGGTGCCTAGCCGAAACGGCTTCGCAGGTAAAGAACAAACGAAGAACAATGGCGAGGGTTGCTGGCCCGGGCCGGGGCTGTAGGATCGCGCCCGAAACGAGCGGGGAGCGACGATGCGGATGACGGGATGGGCGGCGACGGCCGCGGGGTTGCTGCTGACCGGCGTCGCGATGGCGGGCCCGGCGGACGACCGGCGCGCGGCGGCGATCGACGCGGCGGCGCAGGCGGCGATGGCGAAGACCGGCGCCAAGGGGCTGGCGGTCGCGATCGTCGAGGACGGCAAGCCGGTGCTGGTGCGCAGCTATGGCGTGCGCAACGCCGCGGGGGCGCCGCTCGAGACCGACACGGTGATGTACGGCGCGTCGCTGACCAAGGCGGTGTTCGCCTATACCGTGATGCAGCTGGTCGACGACGGGAAGATCGACCTCGACAAGCCGATCGCGGACTATCTGCCCAGGCCGCTGCCCGATTATGGCAATCTCGACGCCTATGGCAATTGGGGCGATCTCGCCGGCGATGCGCGATGGCGCAAGATCACGCCGCGGATGGTGCTGACCCACAGCACCGGCTTCGCCAATTTCGCCTGGCTCGAGCCCGACGAGAAGCTGCGCATCCATTTCGCGCCGGGCAGCCGCTATGCCTATTCGGGCGAGGGGATCATCCTGCTCCAGTTCGCGCTGGAGAAGGGGCTGGGGCTCGATCTCGGCGCCGAGATGCAGCGCCGGGTGTTCGACCGGCTCGGCATGACCAACACCAGCATGACGTGGCGCGCCGATTTCGCGCGCAACCTTGCCGATGGCTGGACCGAGGAGGGCAAGACCGAGCCGCACGACGAGCGCAGTCGGGTGCGCGCGGCGGGTTCGATGGACACCAGCATCGCCGACATGGCGCGCTTCGCGGCGGGACTGGTCCGCGGCGAAGGGCTCAGCGCAGCGTCGCGCCGCGAGATGGTGCGCGGGCAATTGCCGATCACCACCGTGTCGCAATTCCCGACGCTCCAGCCCGAGGCGCCGGCCGCGGCGCGGCCGAAAGGCGTCGCCGCGGGGCTGGGGGTGATCGCGTTCGGCGGGCCGCAGGGACCGGGCTTCTTCAAGAGCGGGCACAACGAATCGACCGGCAACAACATGGTGTGCATCGAGCGCGGGCGGCGCTGCGTCGTGCTGCTGTCGAACGACGTCCGCGCCGAGGGGGCGTTCCCCGCGCTGGTCGCCGCGGCGCTCGGCGAGACCGGGCTGCCCTGGCGCTGGGAATATCCCGACCGGTTCAAGCCCTGAGCAATCAGCCCAGCTTGAAGCCCGAGACGATCATCGCGATCACCGCGAACAGGAAAAAGGCGAGCATCAGGATGCCCGGCCAGCGCAGATGATCGGTGCCACCGTCGGCCGCCATCGTCTGATGCGGGGTGAGCGACCAGCCATTGGCCTTGCGGTCGATGCTCTCGAGCGAGCCGGTGATGCCCATCAGATGGAGCAGCGCGAACAGGATCGTCACGCCGAACAGCACCCAGGCGACGTAGAGCGCGACCGGGATCGTCGCGAACTGATCCTTGCCGCGGATCTGGAACTTGTCGAGGAAGGTGATCGTGAAGGCGACCGAGCCGGTCGACAGCGTGATGATCTGCTTGGCGATGTCGGCCGCGGCCTTGAGCCCTTCGATCGACGTCGCCATCGCTCAGCAGAAGGGATGGCGTGGGCAGAACCACGACAATGCAGGGAAGAGGCTCTGCTCGCCGAGTAGCCCGTCGGGATAGCCGGGAATGTCGCGTGCGAGCATGGCGGCATGATCGAGCAACGCGATCAGATCGGCCTCGGCCGCGGCGATGTCGACCGGACGGCCCTGCGCCTCTTCCTCGCTGAAGAACGCGCCGGCGCGCGCCGTCATCTCGCGCAGCGCGGCATCCGCGCCGTCACCGAACCCGCGGCCCATCGCCGCAACATGACGTTGCGCCGCGTCGAACAGATAGCTGCCATAGTCCCGAGCTGCAGATGCCATCGCGCGTGCCCCCGACCGCAGGCGCGCGAGAATATCGCATTCGGAGTGATTGCACAATTGTGCAGATATGCGCCGCGCGAGACCATTCCCGCCGGAAAGCAATCGCCCCGGAAACGGGTTCCGGGGCGATGCGATGTCAGGGCTGGATCAGCGCACCCGCGGGCCGCCGAAGGGCAGCGGCGGCGGTGGGCGGCGATCGCGGCGCGGGAGCTGCGCCTGATAGGCGTGGCCGCAATGCTCGACGCAGTACGGGAAGCCCGGGTTCACCTTGTCGCCGCAGAAATGGAAATCGGGCTCGCCGGGATGGCCGAGCGGCCATTTGCAGATGCGGTCGTTGAGATCGAGCAGGCTGGTCTTGCCCGCGATCGCCTCGCTCGGCTTGGCGGGGACGAGACGGCGCGGCGGCGCGGGCGTGATCGGCGCCGACTGCTCGCCGGGATTCTGGCGGAGGAAGCCGCCCGGGCCGACCGAGCGGAGCACGGGCGCGTTCGGCTCCTTGGGTTCGGCCGGGGCCGCGGGCGCAGGCGCGCTCGGCGGCGCGGCGCGAGTCTCGGCGACCCGGGGTGCGGCAGGCGCGGGCGGCGGCGCGGCGGGCGCGGCAGGCTTGGGCGCGGGTGCCGCGGCTTCGGCCTTGGGCTCGTTCGGCTTGACCGGCGAGGGGCGCGACTGGAGCCCCAGCCGGTGCGCCTTGCCGATCACGGCGTTGCGCGACACGCCGCCGAGCTCCTCGGCGATCTGGGTCGCGGTCATGCCGCTGTCCCACATCTTCTTCAGCGTATCGATACGCTCTTCGGTCCAGCTCACGTCTCTTCCTTCAACTTGCGGGCGGCGCGGCCAGCGTTTACGCGAGCACGCGATGAGCAGCCACCCAGAAACCGGTCATAGCCTCCCCGAACCCGGCGTTCCGGTGATTCGAAACGTGAACTGGGGAGGATTGCGTACGCTCTATATCAAGGAGGTGCGCCGTTTCTTCAAGGTCCAGCTCCAGACGGTGTGGGCACCGGCGGTCACGACGCTGCTGTTCCTCGTGATCTTCACCGTCGCGCTGGGCGGCGGCGGGCGCACCGTCGAGCTGCACGGCCAGAGCATCCACTTCGCCGATTTCATCGCGCCCGGGCTGATCGTGATGGGCATGCTGCAGAACGCCTTCGCCAATGCGAGCTTCTCGCTGCTCGTCGGCAAGATCCAGGGGACGATCGTCGACTATCTGATGCCGCCGCTTTCCACCGGCGAAGTGCTGGCGGGGCTGTGCGGCGGATCGGTGACGCGCGCTTTCTGCGTCGGCGGCGCGGTGTGGCTGGCGATGGCGCTGTGGCCGGGCGTCGAGGTTATGCCGCGGCATTTGTGGGCGATCCTGTGGTTCGGCTTCCTCGGCGCGCTGTTCCTGTCGCTGCTCGGGGTGCTCACGTCGATCTGGGCGGAGAAGTTCGATCACGCCGCGGCGGTGACCAATTTCGTGGTGGCGCCGCTGTCGCTGCTCTCGGGGACCTTCTACTCGGTCGACAAGCTGTCGCCGGTGTTCCAGACGATCAGCCACCTCAACCCGTTCTTCTACATCATCTCGGGCTTCCGCTACGGCTTTCTCGGAGTCGCCGACTCCCCGATCCTGCTGGGCAGCGGCGTCATCCTCGCACTCGATGTCGCGCTGGGGCTGGCCTGCTACGCGCTGCTGCGTAGCGGCTGGAAGATCAAGAACTGACATGACGCTGCCGCCGATCGCCATTGGCGCGGTGGTCGCGGCATGTATCGCGGCGGTGCTTTCCTTTCTCGGGCTGGTGGCGAGCAAGGAGCAAAAGACCTCCGAGTTCCGTCAGGCGTGGATCGACGCGGTGCGAGAGGACGTCGCCAAGCTGGTCGCATCCTGCTTCGGCATCCTCGACGAATTCAGGACCCGCTCGGGTGAGGAAAGCGAGGCGTGGAAGCTGGCGCGCACCGATTTTCTGGAGGCGAACGCCACTGCCACCCGGCTGCGGCTACGGCTGAATCCGAAGGAGGCGCCCTCCCAAAATGTGCTGGACATCATCCGGGAGATGGAGATCACCCTGAACAAGATCTCTCATTTCGAGGGCGGCAATCCGGATGCCTTTGTGGGCCCGCTATCGGCGCTGACGGAACGGCTCGTGATGGGGACGAGCGAGATACTCAAAGCCGAATGGGAGCGCGTCAAGGCCGGAGAGCCCGTATTCAGAGTGTCCAAGTGGGTTGCGCTGATCGTCTTCGCCGCGGTCTCCATCGCCGCCCTCACAGTCTCGGTGCAAGCGACGCTTCTCTAGCCGAGGCTAGCGGCGACCTTGCGCAAGGCGGCGGCGGGATCGCTTTCGATCGGGTCGCCATGGCTGACGATGATGCGGCGGAGATCGGGGGTCGCCGCCCATTCGCGGAGCTGCGCGGCGAGCGCCTGCGGATCGTCGATCATCCTCCGCCGGATCGGCCGCGGGACGCGCGGCCCATGGACGCCGAATCCCATCAGCCGCGCCATCAGCCACGCGCCGATGCCATGCGGGTGGCGGACATGGCCGATCACGTCGTTGAGGATCAGGGTGGTGCCGCCGGCGCGCTTCACCTGCAGCGCGAACTCGCCGAGCTTCGCGCCGGCGATGGTGGCGAAGGCGATCGCGGGATCGCCGATGATGTCGTCGGTCGCGTCGACCGGTACCGCCTCGGCCACCTTGTCGCGCGCGCCCGGCGGAGCGAGGACTTGCAGTTCGGGATAGCGCTGCTTCCAGATCCGCGAGTCGAGCCGGTGCGCCTGATTGGGCACGATCAGGAAGCGCGGCGGGCCGAGCGCCTCGATCCGCGCCATTTCGGGCTCGCGCAGCGCGATCGCGCTCCAGATCGCGGTGCCGCCGCCCTGCAGCGCGATCACCGTCATCCGCCGCGGAAAGCGGCCGAGCGGCATGACGATCTCGCCGGCGACGGTGAGCAGGCCTTGATCGATATCGACCAGCGGCCCGTGCGGGCCGACTTCCCATTTCTCGAGGATCGCGGACATAGCATTCTCCGTTCCGGCAGAACCCGGGCGACGGCGAAACGATCCGGCCATGCGATCGCGGCATGGCCCGGGCCGAAACGATTATTGACGCCGGTGTGGCACTGCTCCTAAACACCCGCTCCGGGCGGTCCGGTTGGCCGCCCTTTTGCGTTTCTGGAGCTCACCCCAGCTTTTTCGACCGAAGGAGGACCGTTCCGATGCCTATCACCCCGCTCATGCCCGTTTACCCGCGGTGCGGTGTGCGGCCGGTGCGAGGCGAGGGCGTCTACCTCTATGGCGAGCGCGGGGAGCAGTATCTCGATTTCGCCGCGGGGATCGCGGTCAATGCGCTGGGCCATGGCCATCCGCATCTGACCAAGGCGATCCAGGAACAGGCCGCGACGCTGATGCACGTCAGCAACCTGTACGGCAGCCCGCAGGGCGAGGCGCTGGCGCAGCGGATCGTCGACAACAGCTTCGCCGACACGGTGTTCTTCACCAATTCGGGCGTCGAGGCGATCGAGTGCGCGATCAAGACCGCGCGTCGCTACCATTACGTTAACGGCAACCCGCAGCGCCACAAGCTGATCACCTTCAAGAACGCCTTTCACGGCCGTTCGATCGGCGCGATCTCGGCGACCGACCAGCCCAAGATGCGCGACGGCTTCGAGCCGCTGCTGCCGGGCTTCGACTATGTGAAGTTCAACGATCTCGAAGGCGCGCTGGCGAAGATCGACGACGAGACTGCCGGCTTCCTTGTCGAGACGGTGCAGGGCGAGGGCGGGATGACCGCGGGCACGCCCGAGTTCATCCAGGGCCTGCGCAAGGCGTGCGACGAGCATGGCCTGTTGCTGATCCTCGACGAGATCCAGTGCGGTTACGGCCGTACCGGCAAGATGTGGGCCTATGAGCATTACGGCATCACCCCCGACATCCTGACCGCGGCCAAGGGCATTGGCGGCGGCTTCCCGCTCGGCGCGTGCCTCGCGACCGAAGAGGCGGCCAAGGGGATGGTGATCGGTACCCACGGATCGACCTATGGCGGCAACCCGCTCGGCATGGCGGCGGGGCAGGCGATCCTCGACGTGATGCTCGAGGACGGCTTTTTCGAGCATGTCACCCGGATGGGCGAGCGGCTGCGCCAGGCGTTCGAGCAGATGATCCCCAACCACGACCATCTCTTCGAGGAGATTCGCGGCAAGGGGCTGATGCTCGGCATCAAGATGAAGGAGCCGGCGGTGAGCCGCGACTTCGTGGCGCATCTGCGCGACAATCACGGGCTGCTCACCGTCGCGGCGGGCGAGAACGTGTTCCGCGTGCTGCCGCCGCTGATCATCGACGAGAGCCATATCGCCGAATGCGTCGAGCGGCTCAGCGAAGGCGCGCGCAGCTTCGCGCCGCCGAGCGATGACTGATATGATCCTCCCCGGCACGGGGAGGGGGACCATGCGCAGCATGGTGGAGGGGGCTCTCCGCGCGCGAGTGGCTTGGGGCACGCCCCCTCCACCATTCGCTGCGCGAACGGTCCCCCTCCCCGTGCCGGGGAGGATCTGATGCGCCACTTTCTCGATCTCTCGGATGCCGGCACCGCGGGGGTGCAGGCGATGCTCGACGACGCCGTGGCGCGGAAGGCGGCGCGCGCGGGCTGGCCCAAGGGCAAGGCCGATGCCGATGCCCCGCTCGCCGGGCATGTCCTCGCGATGATCTTCGAGAAGAATTCGACGCGCACCCGCGTGTCGTTCGACATGGCGATCCGCCAGCTTGGCGGCACCAGCATCGTGATGGATGCGGGCTCGATGCAGCTCGGCCGCGGCGAGAGCATCGCCGACACCGCGCGCGTGCTGTCGGGCTATGTCGACGCGATCATGATCCGCACCGACGATCACCAGAAGGTGGTCGACATGGCGAAATATGCCAGCGTGCCGGTAATCAACGGGCTCACCGACGCCTCGCACCCCTGCCAGATCATGGCCGATCTGCTGACCATCATCGAGCAGAGCAAGAACCTGCCCGGGCTCAAGGTCGCGTGGCTGGGCGACGGCAACAACGTTCTCGCCTCGATCATGGAGGCCGGCGGGCTGATGGACTTCGACGTCGTCGCGGCGTGCCCGCAGGGCTTTCAGCCAAGCGACGAGGACGTCGCGCGCGGGCGCGGCCGGGCTCGGGTGGTCGGCAGCGCGCAGGAAGCGGTCGAGGGTGCCGACATTCTCGTCACCGACACCTGGATCTCGATGGGCCAGGCGCATGCCGAGACCAAGCTCGCGGCGATGATGCCGTTCCAGGTTACCGAGGCGCTGATGGCGGCGGCCAAGCCCGATGCGAGGTTCCTCCACTGCCTGCCCGCGCACCGCGGCGAGGAAGTGGTCGACGCGGTGATCGACGGGCCGCAATCGCTGATCTGGCCCGAGGCGGAGAACCGGCTGCACGCGCAGAAATCCGTGCTAAGGTGGTGCTTCGGGCAGATCTAGGGGGCGTCCATGCCGATCGCCGTCGTCGCGACTGTGGAGATCGTTATCGCGGCGGTTCTGACGATTTGGACGCTGATTTTCGGAACAGGCGATGTGGATACAGCCCTCGCCTGTGCGGCGCTGGGTCTGGGCGCCCTGAACGCGCTGGCTATCCTTCGGATTCTTCGTCGACCGGACCACAGCCCGCTTGTTGCAGGGTTGTGGACAGCGACGATGGGCGGCCTTTTGCTGCTCGCGATCGGGAGTGCGCCGCTCTGGATCGATCTGGCGTTTCCGCCGGCCGACAACTTCCTGGAGTTGCTGGTCCCTATCGTACACGGCGCGTTGGCGCTTGCGGCGCTTGCCTTGGCTGCACTGGCTACCTTGCTCGTGGGTTGGGGGATGGTCGCGCTCCGCCGATGGCAGCGGCGTCGGCAAGCGGTCTGAGTTGAAGCGCGGTTTGCCGTTACCCATATCACCGTCACCCCGGCGAAAGCGGGGACCCATCTCCAACCCTGTCGACCAAGACTGCCGGAGCGATTTGCTGCGATCTTGGGAGATGGGCCCCCGCTTTCGCGGGGGTGACGAAGGAAAGAGTGTGACTGTCACCGCCCCCACCGCCGATCTCGATCGCGTGATCGGCTTCACCATCCCGAGCCGCCATGCGCGCGGCCGCGTTTCGCGGCTGGGGCCGGTGCTCGACGAGATCCTGTCGGCGCATGCCTATCCGGCGCCGATCGAGACGCTGCTCGCCGAGGCGCTGACGCTCACCGCGCTGCTCGGCGCGACGCTCAAGGACGCGCAGGGGCAGATGACGCTGCAGGCGCAGTCGCCGGGCGCGATCGTCAGCCTGCTGGTGTGCGACTACAAGAATGGCGAGCTGCGCGGCTATGTCCAGTTCGACGCCGGGCGGCTGGCGCAGCTCGGCAAGAAGCCGACGCTCGATGCGCTGTGCAAGAAGGGGCATCTCGCGATCACCTTCGACCAGGCGACCACGAAGGAGCGCTACCAAGGGATCGTCCCGCTCGTCGCGGCGTCGATCGGCGCCGCGGCGGAGGAATATTTCCTCCAGTCCGAGCAGATCCCCACGCTGGTGCGGATCGGCACGCATCGCGGCAAGGACGGCAAGCTGATCGCCGGCGGGATCTTCGTCCAGCATCTGCCCGAGGGCGAGGTGGGGCGCGAGCGGCTGCACGTGCGGCTCGACCATCCCGAATGGCAGCATGTCGAGGCGCTGTCGGCGACGATGGGCGCGGACGAGCTCGCCGAGCCGGGCATTCCGCTGGAGAACCTCGTCTGGCGGCTGTTCAACGAGGAAGAGGAAGTGCGCGTGCTCGCGGGCACCGCGCTGTCGCGCGGCTGCCGGTGCGATTCGGGGTACATCACCGAAGTGCTCCGCAAGTTCGCTGCCGAGGACCGCGCCGAGATGGCCGACGAGAATGGCGTGATCAGCGTCGACTGCGCCTTTTGCTCGAAGAAGTTCCCCGTCCAGCTCAGCGATCTTGTTTCACAACCGTTGTAATTCGCTCGCCGGGCGCCATATCTCGCCGCACCGGGGCGCATGATTTGGATCGGGGGGCCGAACAAGCGGCCGGGTGGGAGTGACTATGGTGTTCAAGCGTTCGATGCGCCTTGCCGTCGCGGGCGTGTTGCTGCTGTTCGGTGCGGCGAGCGCGCCGGCGCAGCGCAATCCGGCGCTCTCCGCGCTCAGCGGAATCGAGCACGGCCAGTGGCAGCTGAAGAGCGCCGCGGGCGAGCTGCGCCAGCTGTGCCTCGGCAATCCCGCCGCGCTGCTCCAGATCATGCACGGCAACACGCAGTGCGAGCATTTCGTGATGGAGAACACGCCGCGCTCGGCGACGGTCCGCTATACCTGCCCGGGCCACGGCCATGGCCGCACCACCCTCTCGGTCGACACGCCGCGGGTGATGAACGTCGAGACGCAGGGCGTGGCCAATGGCGCCCCCTTCTCCGAGCGCTTCGAGGCGCGGCGGATCGGCGCGTGCGAGCCGGGCCATGGCGCGGGGCGGTGACGTTTCGTTAACCTTGTGCGTTTAGAGTTGGTCCTGCTCCTTCATGAGCATTTCCTCTCTGGCAAATATCCCAACTGGGCCGCCTCACCGCGGCCCATTTTGCTTTGCAGCACGAAAGCCGCTAGCGGGCGGAGATCATGACCGACAGCGTAGCGATTGCCCTGATCTCGGGCGGGCTGGATTCGATGGTGTCCGCGGCGCGCGCCCGCGCCGACGGCCATCGCCTGCTCGCCCTCTCGATCGACTATAACCAGCGCCATCAGATCGAGCTCGCCGCCGCGCGCCGGATCGCGCACGCGCTCGGCGCCGAGCGCCATGTCGTGCTGCCGCTCGATCTGCGCGCGTTCGGCGGATCGGCGCTCACCGCCGAGATCGACGTGCCCAAGACCGGCGTCGGCGACGACATCCCGGTCACCTATGTGCCCGCGCGCAACACGATCTTCCTCAGCCTCGCGCTCGGCTGGGCCGAGGCGGCGGGCGCGCGCGACATCTATATCGGCGTCAACGCGCTCGATTATTCGGGCTATCCCGATTGCCGCCCCGAGTTCATCGCCGGGTTCGAGCGGCTCGCCGAGCTGGCGACCAAGGCCGGAGTGGAGGGGGCGCCCTTCCACATCCGCGCGCCGCTGCAGGACATGACCAAGGCCGACATCGTCCGCGAAGGCATGCGGCTCGGGCTCGACCTGGGCATGAGCTGGTCGTGCTACGATCCGGCGCCGGGCGGGCTGCATTGCGGGCTGTGCGACAGCTGCCGGCTGCGTTCGAAGGGCTTCGAGGAGGCCGGGGTTCCCGATCCGACGGGCTACGCGGCGGCACCCTGAGGGCTTTGGCATGAGCTACGCCGTCAAGGAGATGTTCCTCACGCTCCAGGGCGAGGGCGTGAACGCCGGCGCGCGCGCGGTGTTCGTGCGCTTCGCCGGCTGCAATTTGTGGTCGGGGCGCGAGCAGGACCGGGCTAGCGCGGTCTGCCGGTTCTGCGACACCGATTTCGTCGGCACCGACGGGGCGGGCGGCGGCAGGTTCGCCGATGCCGAGGCGCTGGCCGAGGCGGTGGCGGGGCATTGGGGCGCCGAGACCGAGCGGCGCTTCGTCGTGCTGACCGGCGGCGAGCCGATGCTCCAGATCGACGATGCGCTGGTCGACGCGCTCCACGCTCGCGGCTTTAGGATCGCGATCGAGAGCAACGGCACGCTCCCCGCGCATCCGGGGATCGACTGGGTGTGCATCAGCCCCAAGGCGGGAAGCGACGTGGTCCAGCGCTCGGGCGACGAATTGAAGCTGGTCTGGCCGCAGGCGGGGACCGATGTCGCCGAGCTCGAGACCTGGGACTTCGCGCATTTCCTCGTCCAGCCGATGGACAGCGCCGAGGCCGAGGCGAATACCCGCGCGGCGGTCGCGCTGGCGATGGCGCGGCCGCGCTGGCGGCTGACGCTCCAGACGCACAAGATGCTCGGGCTGCGCTGAGGCGCCGCGCGGGCCGGCTAGGCGCGCAGGATCTTCGCCATCGGCTTGCCCCGCGCGAGCTCGTCGATCAATTTGTCGAGGATGCGGATCTCGCGCATGAGCGGCTCCTCGACTGCCTCGACGCGCACCCCGCAGACCACACCGGTGACCAGCGATCGCGCCGGGTTCAGCCGCGGCGCCCCGGCGAAGAACTCGTCGAAATCGACGTTCCCCGCCAGCTGGTCGTCGAGCGTCGCCTGGCTATGGCCGGTGAGCCAGAGGAAGATCTCGTCGACCTCGGCTTTGGTGCGGCCCTTCTTCACGGCCTTGGCGAGATAGTGCGGATAGACGCTCGCCACGCTGACCGAATAGATGCGATGCTTCGCCATGGCGTCTCCCGGGCGCTCCGGGGCGGGCCTGTCCGGCAGCGACGTCTAGCGCGTCGCCACCCGCAGCACGCCGCACTTCTTCGGCTGATACTCGCCCTTGCGCCAGCATTTGTCGTTGCCGAACGGCGGCAGCGGCTCGGCGACGATCAGCCCGCGATAGTCGATGCTGCGGCGGAACTGCTCGCCCCATGAGTTCAGGCTGCTGCGCAGCTCGCGCATCCGCTCCTCGGCGAGATCGCCGAAATCGCCGCGCTTCCTGAACAGCGCCTCATGGCCGATTGCGGCAGCGGTCTGGCAGAAAGACAGCTGGCCAGAGACAGTCGAAAAGCCCGAGTAGACGCGGGTTCCGAACTTGTCGAGTTCGGTTTGGCCGGCCTTCTTGGTGGAGTTGGCTCGAATGAAATATTTCTCGAGCGTTCCATAAGATTCACGCAGTTCTACTTCGTGATCTTTGAGAAGCGCGTTGTAATTGTCGACGGTGAGCAGGGTGGGCTCGAACTGGCACTGGAGCGCCGCCACGTTGAGCGCGGCGCGCAGGTTCCAGACCAAGGCGGCGCGCAGCTCGGCGGGGCTCGCATTGGGCAGCGCCGGACCGGTCATGCCCGGCTCGGCGCCGGTCACGCGCGCGCCCGCCAGATTGGCCGGCTTGATGAAGAACTGCGCCGAGGCCGGAGCGGCGAGGAGACAGGCTGCCGCAACGGCGAGGATGGAAACAATACGCGGAACGAGCATCACGCCCTCTTTTGGCTGGTCCCACGCGTGGTTAAGGAATTTTGAGTCCGCGCCCAAGCTCTTTTTTTGTGCGCCCTTCGCCGCCCGGATGCTGCGCAACGAAAAGGGCCGCCCGGTCGCCCGGACGGCCCTGATCAAACACGCTGACGCGCGATGATTACATCGCGTTGGTCGTGGTGGTGGTGGTGGTGTTCTCGACGACCGTGGTGTTCGCCTCGGTGCCCATGTTGTCCATCGGAGCAGCTGCGTCGATGTTGGTGACCATCGTGTCGCTGGTGGTGACGTTCTCGGTCGGCACGACCTCGGTGGTGTTGGTGACGTTGGTCGAAGATTCGTTGCTGGTGCACGCCGAGGCCAGGAGGGCCGCGCCGGCGATCATCGAACCCGCAACGATCTTGGAAATGACTGCACGCATGTAAAAGCTCCCTAGATAGTGGATTTGGACAGCGGATACGCCGTTTAATACCCAAACCGGCGTGGACATTAGTCGGTTTGGAACACGCTCTCAAGACTCGATTTTGGCCTTCAGGCAGAGAGAGCCGCCAAAAACGGCGGAAATGTGGCGGCCAGTGCGGAATCGAACTGCGCGATGGTCACCGGTTTCCCCAGCGCGGCGGCGCTGGTGACGGGGAATTCGGCGATCCCGCAAGGCACGATTCCGCTGAAATGGCCGAGATCGGGGGACAGGTTCACGGCGAAGCCGTGGAGCGTCACCCATTGCCGGATGCGCACCCCGATCGCGCCGATCTTGGCCTCGCGGCCGGTCTGATCGATCGTCCAGATGCCGATCCGCCCGGGCGCGCGGAACGCCGCGATCCCGCATTCGGCGAGCGCGGCGATCACCCAGCCTTCTAGGGCGTGGACATAGCAGCGCACGTCGCGCCGCCGCTCGCGCAGATCGAGCACGACATAGCCGATGCGCTGGCCGGGACCGTGATAGGTATAGCGCCCGCCGCGCCCGGTCTTGTGCACCGGGAAGCGCGGATCGAGCAGTTCGCCGGCGTCGGTGGCGCTGGTGCCGGCGGTGTAGACCGGGGGATGCTCGAGCAGCCAGACCAGCTCGCGTGCCTCTCGCCGGGTGACCGCGGCGGCGCGCGCCTCCATCGCCGCGAGCGCTTCGGCATAGTCGATCCGCCCGGGTTCGACGCGCCATTCGATATCGGATGTCATGGCGGCCCGATGCGCCGTGTCGCGCGTTTGCGCAAGCATTGGCAAGCCACCGGGGCACGGCTAACACGGACGGCAGGGAGCCAAGGGAATGTGTGCGATATGGTGAAGATGGGGAGCGTCTGGGATCGCACCGCCGAGTTCCTCAGCGACAATCTCGGCGCCGTGCTGCCGATCGCGCTGCTCACCTTCTTCGTGCCGATGTCGATCCTGCGCAGCCTCTCGCCGATCGTCGCGACCGCGAGCGGATCGCTGGCGCTCACCGTCGGCGCCATCGAGCTCGCGCTCGTCGTGGCGGTGTTCTGGGGGATGCTGACCATCACCGTGATGGCGCTCGACTTCGTCTCCGCCGCGGGCCAGACCGCGCCGTCGATCGCGACGCGCCGGCTGTTGCCGACCTTGCTGGTGTCGATCGCGTTGTTCGTGGTGTCGCTGGCGGCGCTGCAGCCGGTGCCGCTGATCCTGATCGCCGCGGGCGTCGATGTCGAGGCGGCGGCGCGCACCGGCATGGTGGCGATCCCGCGCGGCACGGCTTGGCTGATCGTCGGCTATTTCCTGCTCGTCGCGGTGCTGTTCCTCTGGGCTTCGGCACGGCTGAGCGTGGTCGTTCCGGTCATCCTGCGCGAGAAGAAGAGCTTCGGCGCGCTGTCGCGATCGTGGCGGCTCACCCGCGGCTATGCGTTGCGGATCATCGGCGTGCTGATCCTCTACGCGGTGGTGTCGCTGGTCTCGGCGCTGGCCGCGCTGACCGTCTTCGGCAGCATCCTCTCGCTGATCCTCGGCAATGACGGCGATACGATCAGCCTCGCGAGCGTGCTGACCTCGATCGTCGTCGCCGCGGTCCAGACTGCGTTCATGGTGATCCCGCCGGTATTCACCGCCAAGCTCTATGTCGCGCTCACCGCGCAGGCGGGGCTGCACCAGAACGAAGCCGCGGTATGACGATCCGCCTTGCCGGCGTGCTCGCCGACGCACGGAAGCTGTGGCGCGGCGAGCGCGAGTTGCTGCTGGCGATCGGCGGCGTGTTCTTCGTCCTGCCGATGCTGGGGATCGTCCTGCTGCTCGCCAGCGCCGGCTTCGCCGATGTCGCGCCCGAAAAGCTGCGCGAGGCGGTGATGGCCTTTTACGCCGCCAATCTGGCGCCGATCCTGCTCGCCAATGTCGCGATCGACTTCGGCACCTTCGCGGTGCTCAACCTCTATCTTCAGGGCGGCGGGCGCACGCTCGGCGAAGTGCTGCTTCTCGCGTTGCGCCGATTCCTGCCGTTTCTCGCGATCGACGTCATCGCCGCGCTCCTGTTCAGCATCGGCTCGTCGCTGTTCCTGCTGCCGGGACTGTTCGCCTTCGGGCGCACCTGGCTGGCGGGGCCGGCCTATGCCGCGGCGCCCGAGCGCGGCGTGCTCGATGCGTTTCGCCAGGGCTGGCAGCGCAGCGCCGGGTTCGGCTGGGTCGTGCTGCTCGCCGCGGCCGGGCTGGTCTTCGTCGCGGCGCTGCTGCTGATGCTGTTGTCGACCGCGCTGACGGCGATCGTGGTTGCGCTGGTCGCGGACGGGCGCGCCCACGCGGCGGTCAGCTATGTCCTCACCGCGCTGATCGGCGGGCTCGCCTGGACCGTGCTCGCGCTGCTGCGCGTCGCCGCCTATCGCGGGAGCGAGCCCAGACAGGGGATGTGAGGCGCGGCGTCGGGGGCGAGGATCCCGGCGAGGCGCGGATCGGCGAAACTCTCGACGGTGCGCTTGTACGGCACGAAGCCGTGACGGCGGTAGAAGCCGAGCGCGGCGGGATGGTCGAGCGTGCAGGTGTGCACCCAGACGCGTTCGACACCCTTGCGCCACGCCAGCCCGAGCGCCTGCGCCATCAGCCAGCCGCCATTGCCCTTGCCGGTGAGCTCGGGGACCAGCCCGACATAGGAGAGCTCGCAGGTCGCGGCGACACGGAAGTCGAGCTCGAGCATGCCGAGCTCGATCCCGGCGCGATCGGTGGCGGCATAGACCTCGATCGCGGGGTCATCGAGGATGCGGCGCAGCGCCGCATCGGGGATCACCAGCCGCGAGAACCACAGCCACGGCGCGCCGACGCGGCGGAACAGCGTCTTGTACCTCTCGCTCGCCGGGGCCGGCCAATGGACGAGGCGCAGCGGCGAGGGCGGGGCGGGGCGCAGCGGAGGTTTCGACCGCATCTCGAGCGAGGTGACGATCGTCGCGACATGGTCGTTGGGGACGGGGGTCAGGGGCATGCTGCTCTATCCTCGTCACTCCCGCTTTCGCGGGGATGACGCCGTTGGTTCACCCCCAGCTCGCGATCGGCGGGAGGCTCATCAGGATCGCGTCGACATTGCCGCCGGTCTTGAGCCCGAACAGCGTGCCGCGATCGTAGATCAGGTTGAATTCGGCATAGCGGCCGCGCCATTCGAGCTGCTGCGCCTTGTCGGCTTCGGTGAAGGGCGTGTCCATCCGCCGCCGCACGATCCGCGGGAAGATGTCGAGGAACGCGCGGCCGACATCCTGCGTGAACGCGAAATTTGCGTCCCAATCGCCTTCGAGATGATCGTAGAAGATCCCGCCGACGCCGCGATGCACCTTGCGGTGCGGGATGTAGAAATAATCGTCGGCCCATTGCTTGAACCGCGGATAATGCGCGGGATCGTGCGCATCGCATGCGGCTTCGAGCACCGCGTGGAATTCGGCGGTGTCGTCCGCCGCCGGGATCGGCGGGTTGAGATCGGCGCCGCCGCCGAACCAGCGCTTGGTCGTGCACAGGAAGCGCGTGTTCATGTGCACCGCGGGGACGTGCGGATTGGCCATGTGTGCGACGAGGCTGATGCCGGTGGCGAAGAAGCCGGGATCCTCGCCGGCACCGTGGATCGTCCGCGCGAAATCGCCCTCGAGGGTGCCGCCGACGGTCGAGACGTTGACGCCGACCTTCTCGAACACCTTGCCCTTCATCACCCCGCGGACGCCGCCGCCGCCGGGCGCGCCCGAGGGATCGGCGCGGTCCCAGGCGAGATAGTCGAAGGTCGCGTCCGAGCCGGCCGCGGCCTCGATCGCCTCGAATTCGGCGCAAATCTGGTCGCGCAGGCTTTCGAACCAGTCGCGAGCGGTTTGTTGCTGGGAGTCGAGCGCTTGCATGGCGGGCTGATAGGCCGGGGCGGGGAAGGCTGTCGAGTGGACAGAATGTCCCGCGTCAGGCGGGCCAGCCGTCGGTCTGGCGCAGCGCCTCGGCGAGCGCGATCCCCGCCGACACCGAGAGGTTGAGCGAGCGCAGCCCTGCGGCGAGCGGGATGCGCACCGCCAGATCGGCGCGGGCATGGACGAAATCGGGCGCGCCGGCGCTCTCCGATCCGAACAGCAGCGTGTCGCCGGGGGCGAAGCGCGCGTCGGGCAGCCGGACGCTGGCCCGGGTGGTGAACAGGATCAGCCGGCCGGGCAGATGCGCCTTGAACGCCTCGAAATCGGCGTGGCGGGCGACCTCGACCTTGCCGTCATAGTCCATCGCCGAGCGTTTCCGCGCCTTGTCGCTCCACGGAAAGCCCATCGGCTCGATGATGTCGACCGGCGTGGCGAAACAGGCGCCGAGGCGCAGGACGGCGCCGACATTGCCGGCGATCTCGGGCTGGAAAAGGGCGAGGCGCATGGGAGCGGCTTAGCGGCAGACTCGGCGGACCAAAAGCTCCTCCCTCGCGCAGCGGGGGAGGTGGCGCGCGAAGCGCGACGGAGGGGGCGCCTCCGCTAGCCACCCATTTGTGGAGATGCCCCCTCCGTCAGGCTGCGCCTGCCACCTCCCCCGCTTCGCGAGGGAGGAATGGGACTCGCTTGCAGCCTCGGCTACCCGACCATGGAGACGCGCCCGCTACGCGCGCGAAAATCCCTGTTGGCAAAGCCGCTTCCCGCCGTCTATCAGGCCGCGCAGCCACCGGGGGCACCGGGCGGCTCTGGGTGCGTATGTGCCCGCGTCCCGTACCCGCGCGTTCGTCGCGGGATTGTTCTGAAGTGCAAGGGCTGAAGCATGGCAACACCAGGTGACGATCTCCCCCCTGATGCGACCGTCGGTCCCGGTGGGGAAGTTCTCGAGAACCCCCGTCGTCGCGATTATCTGACGATTGCCGCAGTTTCCTTCGCTGGCGTGGGCGCCGGCGTGACCGTGCTTCCGCTGATCAATTCGATGAATCCCTCGGCCGACGTGCTCGCGCTGTCGACCACCGAGCTCGACGTCTCGGCGATCGAGCCGGGCCAAGCGATCAAGGCGAGCTTCCGCAAGCAGCCGCTGTTCGTGCGCAACCTGACCCAGAAGGAGCAGGACGAGGCGAACGCCGTGCCGGTGTCGAGCCTGCGCGATCCGCAGACGCTCAAGGACCGCACCAAGGAAGGCCATGCGAACTGGCTGATCACGCTGGGCGTGTGCACCCATCTCGGCTGCGTGCCGCTGGGCGCGGGCGAGGGCGAGAATCGCGGGCCGTTCGGCGGCTATTTCTGCCCGTGCCACGGCTCGGCCTATGACACCGCCGGCCGTATCCGGCAGGGCCCGGCGCCGAAGAACCTCGAAGTGCCGAACTATGAATTCACGTCGCCCACGGTCGTCGTGGTCGGTTGAGGATAGACGCAGATGAGCTTCCCCTGGGCCCGCCATTACGAACCCAAGAACCCGCTGACGCAGTGGATCGACAGCCGTCTTCCGCTGCCGCGCTTCGTCTATAACGCGGTCGGCGCCGGCTATCCGGTGCCGCGCAACCTCAATTATTTCTGGAATTTCGGCGTGCTCGCCGGGGTGGCGCTGGTCGTCCAGATCGTCACCGGCATCGTCCTCGCGATGCACTTCCACTCGTCGGCCGCCGGCGCGTTCGATTCGATCAACGGCACGATCATGCGCGACGTCAACGCCGGCTGGTTCCTGCGCTTCGCCCACGCCAACGGCGCGAGCATGTTCCTGCTGGTGGTCTATATCCACATCTTCCGCGGCCTTTATTACGGATCGTACAAGGCGCCGCGCGAGATGGTGTGGCTGATCGGCGTGGTGATCTTCCTGCTGCTGATGGCCACCGCGTTCATGGGCTATGTGCTTCCCTGGGGGCAGATGAGCTTCTGGGGCGCGCAGGTGATCACCGGCTTCTTCTCGGCGATCCCGGTGGTCGGCGAATGGATCCGCATCTGGCTGCTCGGCGGCTATGCGCCCGACGACGCCGCGCTCAACCGCTTCTTCTCGCTCCACTATCTGCTGCCCTTCGTGATCGCGGGCGCCGTGATCCTGCACATCTGGGCGCTGCACATCCCGGGTTCGTCGAACCCGACTGGCGTGGAAGTGAAGGGCGAGCAGGACACGGTTCCGTTCCACCCCTATTACACGGCCAAGGACGGCTTCGGGGTCGGCGTGTTCCTGATCCTGTTCTCGACGCTGATCTTCTTCTTCCCCGACCTGCTGGGCCATCCGGACAACTACATCCCGGCCAACCCGCTCTCGACCCCGGCGCACATCGTCCCCGAATGGTATTTCTGGCCGTTCTACGCGATCCTGCGCGCCTTCACCGCGAACTTCATCCTCGAAGCGAAGCTGTGGGGCGTGGTGGCGATGTTCGGCTCGATCATCCTGCTGTTCTTCCTGCCCTGGCTCGACAAGTCGCCGGTGCGTTCGGCGAACTATCGCCCGATGTACCGCGTCGCCTTCTGGGTGCTGGTGCTCGACGTGCTGGTGCTCGGCTATTGCGGCGGCTCGGCGGCGACGCCCGGGATCGTGGTGCTCAGCCAGATCTGCGCCGCCTATTATTTCGCGCACTTCCTGATCATCGTGCCGATCATCTCGCGCCTCGAGCGTCCGAAGCCGCTGCCCAACTCGATCACCGAGGCAGTGTTGGCCGGCAAGAGCGGCTCGCGGATGACCGAAACGGCTGTCAGCGCGTAAGGGGGACCACGACCAATGCTTCCGCTGTTCATCCGTTCGATCAAGTTCCTGGTCGGTGGCGCCTTCATCTTCGTGCTCGGCCTCGCGCTGTTCGGCACGATCTCCGGCTGGGTCCAGGACCCGCCCAAGGAGACCGCCGAGGAGGCGATGCACCACCACCCCAAGGAGCTCCGCCTCCCGTCGGACGGCCCGTTGGGCAAGTTCGACAACCAGCAGCTCCAGCGCGGCTTCCTCGTCTTCGAGAAGGTCTGCGCGAGCTGCCACTCGCTGAGCCTCGTCTCGTTCCGCGATCTGCAGCAGATCGGCTATAGCGAGGCCGAGGTGAAGAAGATCGCCAAGGACTGGCCGATCAAGCAGCCGGTGCAGGACCCCAAGGCGGGTACCTGGGGCGAGCGCGACAACCTTGCCTCGGACCGCTTCCCCAAGGTCTATTATCCCGGCACCGGCACGCCGCCGGACCTCAGCCTGATCACCAAGGCGCGGCACGGCGGCCCGGCCTATGTCTATTCGCTGCTGACCGGCTATAGCGAGAAGCCCTCGGCCGAAGCGCTCGCGCACTTCCCCGAGTTCGCCAAGACGCCAGACGGGATGCACTTCAATCCCTATTTCGCGAACCTCAACATCGCGATGCCGCCGCCGCTGACCGCTGACGACCAGGTCACGTTCTCGGACGGCACGCGCGCGACGGTCGACCAGATGGCGCAGGACGTTTCCGCGTTCCTCGTGTGGACCGCCGAGCCGACGATGCAGCGCCGCCATGCGGCCGGCGTCGCGGTGGTGCTCTTCCTGCTGATCGCGACGGGCCTCGCCTATGGCGCGTACCTGACCGTGTGGCGGGGCGTGAAGCACTGACGCTGGCAGCGGCTCGATCGCTGGACTAACGAAATCCCGCCGCGGCCCCGCCCGGCGGGATTTCTTTTTGGGCAAGGACTGGCGCATGGCGAACGACGACGAGATCCGGCGGCGCATCCGCACGATCCCCGATTTCCCCAAGCCGGGGATCCAGTTCCGCGACATCACCACGTTGCTGCTCGACGCCGAGGGGCTGAAGCTGGCGGTCGAGCGGATGGCCGAAACGGTCGAAGGGCCGGTCGACCTCGTCGCCGGGATCGAGGCGCGCGGCTTTCTGTTCGGCGCGGCGCTGGCGGTGAGACTGGGCGCGGGCATGCTGCTGATCCGCAAGGACGGCAAGCTGCCCGGCGCGACGATCGCCGAGGACTATGCGCTCGAATATGGCACCGACCGGATCGCGATCCATGCCGATGCCTGCGCGCCGGGCGCGCGGGTGCTGCTCGTCGACGATCTGATCGCCACCGGCGGCACCGCGCGCGCCGCGGTGCGGCTGCTGCGCAAGGCCGGCGCCGAAGTGACCCAGGCCAGCTTCGTCGTCGACCTGCCCGAATTGGGCGGCGCCAATGCGCTGCGCGGCGACGGGATCGCGGTCCATGCGCTGGTGGCGTTCGAGGGGCACTAGAGGCTGCGGGTCAGGGCCACTCGACCAACGGCGCGCGCTGCCGCCACGCCTCCCAGTCCTCGGCATAGTTCTGCTTGAGATACAGGTCGAAGCGGCGATCATAGTCGGCGGAGGCTTCGGGCGTCACAATCCCGGCTTCCTGCTTGGCGAGCGCGCGGACGATCGCGATGCTGGCATCGTCGACCTGCACGGCGATCGCATAGCTGCGCAGCGCGATTTCCTCTTCGTCCATCCAGCGCGTGACGATGCCGGCCTGGTGGAGTCGTTCGCGTGCGGCGCGCAGCTCCGGGTCGGCCTCGAGGTAGCGATAGACATAGGCGCAGTGCTGGAGCCAGCTGAGCCCGAACGCGTCGATCTCCTCGATCGCATGCCGGCCCATCGTGCCATAGCCCACGACCCGATGCCACGCGGTCCGGCTGCGCGCATAGCGGATCGCCTGCAACTGGGCGGCGCTCATGTTGAGCAGCAGCACGCGCGGCCGGAACTGCTGGACGCCGATAGTTGCGCGCTCCCGCGCCTCGGCGATCACGCCCGCGGGCGCGGCTGCCAAATCGACTGCAGGGAGCGGTATATTGCCGAAATATCCGTCCATCCGACACTCCCGTGACCGGCGCGACCCTAGCCCGGCAATGCTAACCGCCCGCTAACAGGGGCTTGCCTGCCGAGGGCGCGCGGTCGCCACGGCGGAACCCTTTGGGGCCGCGGCAGGTTGGATTCTCCGGCGGGGATCGAGGAGAGATCCATGCGGAGATTGCATCTGGCCGCCCTTGCCGCGTCGCTCGCCGGCACGGTCGCGCTCGGCGGGTGCGCCGAGGATGGCTATGGCTATTCGGGCGTCTCGCTCGGCTATTCGAGCGGCGGCTATTACGACGATTACGGCCCCGGTTACGGCTATGGGCCGAGCAGCTATTTCGGCTGGTATGGCGACTATTATTATCCGGGCACCGGCTATTACGTCTATGATCGCTACCGGCGGCCGCACCGCTGGAACGACGGCCAGCAGCGCTACTGGTACGATCGCGGGCGCAACTGGCAGGGCGAGCGCCGCCAGAACTGGGACGGCTTCGGCAATCGCCGCGGCGACCGGCGCGACTGGAACCGCGACGGGCGGCGCGACGGGCGCGAACGCTATCGGCGCTAGCGTGCTGCTGCTCCTGCGAACGCAGGAGCATCGCGGCATCAGCCCGGCCGGCGCCGCATCAGCGCGAGCGCCGTGAAGCTGAGCACCGGCACGTCGTGCTGGTTGAAGGTGGTCATCCGGTTGCGCACGCTGCCCATTTCGGGGCGGCTCTGCGAAGGCCGCACCTCGAGCACCTCGCTCTCGCAGCGCAGGACGTCGCCCGGATAGACCGGCTTGAGCCAGCGCAGCTCGTCGACTCCGGCGGCACCGAGGCTCGCCTGGGGATGTTCCTTCATATGCTCGACGAACATCGCCATCGTCATCGCGCAGGTGTGCCAGCCGCTCGCGGCGAGCCGGCCGAAATGCGTCGCTGCGGCGGCCTCGTCGGAGAGGTGGAAGGGCTGGGGATCATATTTCCCGGCGAATTCGAGCACCTCCTCGCGCGTGACTTCATAGCGGCCGAAGCTGCGCTTCATGCCGGGGGCGATATCGTCGAGATAGAGCATGGTTTCAGTTTCGTATGAAAACCGAAACTTGGCAAGCCTCAGCGCAGCGCCGGCCTGAACACCGCGTCGCTCCCGTCGACGCCGGGCTTGGCGGGGAGCCCGAGCAAGTCGCGCAGCAGCGGATAGACGTCGACATTGTCGAACGCGGGCAGCCGCGCGGGGCGGAACGCCGGGCCGTGCGCGATGAAGACCGCGGCCATGTCCGCGACTGCCGGATCGAAGCCGTGATTGCCGCCCGCAAAGGGCTCCTCGGGGGGCTTTTGCGCGATCGACCAGCCATTCTCGGCGAGGCAGAAGATCGCCGGGACGCGCGGATTGCTGCCATAGTGGAAGCGCGCCGGGATTTCGCCTTTCCGCCAGCAATCCATGTGGGGATGATGCCCGAGTAGCGCCTTTTCCACGCGTGCTTGTGTGCCGGGGAGCGGATTCAGCGCGGCGAACGCGCCGAACTCGAGTGCGCGATAATCGTCGGGCGCGAGGAGGCGATCGAGCGTCACGACTCGATCGCTCGAGATCGCCGCCATGCCATGATCGGCCGCGACGATCAGATTGACCGGCTGGCCGAGCGCGGCGAGCCCGTCGACCAGCGCGCCGATCTGGGTATCGACCGTGGCGACTGCGTCGAGCGTTCGGGGATCGTCGGGACCGTAATTATGACCGGCGCCGTCGACGATGTCGAAATAGAGCGTCATCAAGCGCGGCCGGATCGCGGCCGGCCGGCGCATCCAGTCGAGGATCGTGTTCACCCGCTGCTCGCCGGTGACGGCGTTGGAAAATTGCTGCCAGTCGGAAGGGCGGGTGCCGCCCTCGGTGCGGTTGCGCATCATCTTGCCGCCGATCGCGACGTTCGAGCCCGGCCAGAACATCGACGCGGTGCGAATCCCCGCCTGCTCGGCGTCGACCCAGATCGGCGGCGCGGCGTTCCACCAGAACGGGTCCTCGCTCGCCATCGTGAAGACTTCCTTCGGACGCGCGGAATCTTCCATCCGGTTGGCGACGATGCCGTGGCGATCGGGGCGGAGCCCGGTGACCAAGGTCCAGTGATTGGGGAAAGTCTTCGACGGAAAGCTCGGCCGCATCGGGCCGCTGGCGCCTTCGGCCGCGAGCCGCGAGAGCACCGGGGTGCGCCCGCGTGCGAGATAGTCGTAGCGAAAGCCGTCGATCGAGATCAGGATCGTCACCGGCGCACGCGTCTCCGCGGCTGCCGCCGCGGGTTGCGCTTCGGCGGGAGCGACCGTGCAGACGGACAGCGCGCCGAGGGCGGCGGCGGCGAATTTGCGAATCCAGTGCATCGCCGCCGCCTGCCAGCCGAATGTTTCGGGGCGAAGTCCTGTGCGTCCAAAGCGTACCGCGCCGCCACCGGCGCGTGCTTCCGGCACGGGAGTTCCGCCGCGGCCGGTGCCGCGCTATCGTTTCGAAAAATGGGAGGAGATGCCATGATTCGGAACGCGCTGCTCGTGGTCGCTTTGTTGGGGCTGGGCGGGTGCGCGCCATCCGAACAGCCCGCGAGCATAGGATCGGCCGCCCATGCCGCGTCCGCCGTCGCGCTCGGCAATCGGGCCGCGGATGCATGGCTGCGGCGCAGCTATATCGTGCCGCTGCGCATCCCCGACACGCGCGGCGTCCATTATGCCGAAGTCGCTTCGGGCTATGGCGCCGCGCGGCTCGCCGCGGCGACCGGCGACCGCGCGCTGCTCGATCGGGTGATAGCGCGCGAGCGTCTCGCCGCGACGCTCGAGAACACCGCCAACCATGTCGATGTCAGCATTTACGGGGCCTGGCCGCTCGAGATCGCCCGCCAGACCGGGGATGCCGATGCGCTCCGCCGCGGGCTGGCGCTGGCCGACAATCAATGGGCGAAGCTCGGCGAGGACGGGCTGAGCACGCAGGCGCGCTACTGGATCGACGATGTCTGGATGATCGGCGCGCTGCAGATCGAGGCGTATCGCGCGTCGAAGGATCCGAAATATCTCGATCGCGCGGCGCGGATGGCGCGGCGCTATGTCGAGCGGCTCCAGCAGCCCGACGGACTGTTCTTTCACGGCGACGCCGCGCATTTCTATTGGGGGCGCGGCAATGGCTGGGTGGCGGCGGGCTTCGCCGAGATCCTCACCGACCTTCCGGCGACGCACCCCGAGCGCGCGGCGATCGAGGCGGGCTATCGCAAGATGATGGCGGCGCTGCTCGCCAACCAGGCCGAGGACGGCATGTGGCGCCAGCTGATCGATCATCCGGAGAGCTGGAAGGAGACCTCGGGCACCGCGATGTTCGGCTTCGCGATGGCGCGCGGGGTGCGGCTCGGTATCCTCACCGATCCGGCCTATGCCCGCGCCTATCGCCGGGCCTGGGCGGCGCTGGCGGCCTATGTCCAGCCGGACGGGCAGGTCACCGACGTATGCGTCGGCACCAACAAGGCCGACAATGTCGCGCATTATCTCAACCGGCCGCGCGCCACCGGCGACCTGCACGGACAGGCGGCATTGCTGTGGTTCGCGGCGGAGCTGGCGGAGCAGGCGCGGCGCTGAGCCCGCGCGGCCTTAACCCCTTCGTATGAGTCGCGGCGTTACCAACCGCCTCATGCGGCGCGCTTATTTGCCCGGCGGTAGCGATCCGACGCGCCTTTTGCGCGGCGGCGGACTGTTGCTCGCCGCCGTCACGGTCGGAGCCGGCGTTTGGCTGGGGCGGCCGTGGCTCGCGCTCGCCGCGCTGGCGGTGGCGTGGCTGGTCTCGCACCTTGTGCTGCGCCGGCGCCTGTCAGGCGTCGCGGCGCGGCTCGGAACGCTCGCGCGGGTCGAGACTACCGATGCGTGGCAGGCGCTGGCGCAGGCCACCGATCTGCTCGAGGACCGGCTGCGCGCCGGCGAGGATCGGCTCGAGCAGCGCCATGCGCTGACCGGGCTGCCGACCCGCGAGCCGCTGCTCGCGCGGATGGAAGGCGATCGCGCGGGCACGCTGGCGCTGATCGCGCTCGCCGATTTCGACCGACTCTGCGCGTTCGATCCCGCGCTGGCGGACCGGACGCTGCGCCAGTTCGCGGCGCGGATCACCCGGATGCTCGGCGCCGAGCGGCTGGTGGCGCATGTCGATCGATCGCATTTCGCGCTGTGGCTCGGCCCCGAAGTACCCGCCGAGCAGGCCGAGCAGCAGCTCGCCGCGATGCGCTACGCGCTCGGCGATGCGATGCAGGACGGCGATCGTGAGCTGCTGCCCGAGGTGCGCGTGCATCACGCTTTCTGGTCGGCCGGCGAGGAAGCGCCGCAGGCGACGCTCGCGCGGGTGCTCGCGGCCTGCGCGACGACCGCCGAGGGCCCGGCGCAGGTCCAGCGCGTCGACGAGGTATCGGCGGGGGTCGAGCGCGAGCGCTACGCGCTCGAGCAGGATCTGCGCGGCGCGCTGCACAATGACGAATTCGAGCTGCGCTACCAGCCGCAGATCGACGCGGCGAGCGGCCGGGTGAGCGGCGCCGAGGCGCTGCTGCGCTGGAACAACCCCGCGCGCGGGATGATATCGCCGGCGCTGTTCGTCCCCGTGCTCGAAAGCGCGGGGATGATCGAGGAAGTCGGCCTCTGGGCGCTCAACGCGGCGTGTCGCGAGGCGGGCAAATGGCACCGGCTCGGCAAGGGGCCGCTGAGCGTAGCGGTCAATGTCTCGGCACACCAGCTCGACCGCGCCGACCTTCAGACGCTGATCAAGCGCACGCTCGAGCGGCACGCGCTGCGTCCGGGAATGCTCGAGATCGAGCTCACCGAGAGTGCCGCCGCCGCCGATATCGGCCGCGCCGAGCGGCTGTTCGAGGCGCTGCACGGGCTCGGCATCCCGATCGCGATCGACGATTTCGGCACGGGCTTCTCCAGCCTCTCGGCGCTGCGCGCGCTCGCCTTCGACAAGATCAAGATCGATCGCCAGTTCGTCACCGAAGTCGAGACCCGGCGCGACAGCCAGGCGATCTGCCAGAGCATCATCGCGCTGGCGCGCGGGCTGGGCATCCGCGTGCTCGCCGAGGGCGTCGAGCGGCAGGAGGAGTATTGGTGGCTGCGCCGCCATGGCTGCTCGGACTTCCAGGGCTATTATTTCTCGCCACCGCTGCGCGGCGCGGCGTTCCAGACCTTTGTCCGCAACCATGCCGCGCTGCGCGAGCGGCTCGCGCTCGACGCGCGGCAGATCCAGACGAATCTTTCCGAGAGGCTCGCCCGATGACGCACCGTTCCTTCCTGCGGCTCGCCGCGCTGGCCGGGGCGCTGGCGCTCGCCGCCTGCGCCAAGGGGCCGCCGCCCGCGCCGATATCGGCACCGGTGGCGGTGAGCGACGGCGATATCGACGGCGTGCAGGCGCTGCTGATGCAGGGCGACCGCAAGGGTGCCGAGAAGCTGCTCAAGCCGCTGCTCAGGCGCGAGCCGATGAACCCGCGGCTGGCGCTGCTGCACGACTCGATCGCGGGCGATCCGCACGAGCAGCTCGGCCCGGTCAACTATCCCTATACCGTGCATGCCGGCGAGACGATCGAGGCGATCGCCGATCGGCTGCTCGGCAATCGGCTCAAGGCGTATCAGCTCGCGCGCTACAATGGCCTCGCCAATCCCTCGACGCTCGCCGCGGGGCTGATATTGCGCATCCCCGGCGCGCCGCCCAAGCCGAAGCCGCAGCCCGCTCCCGAGCGCCCGGCGCGCCCCGCCGCGACCGCGCCGGCACGGCCGAGACCCGCCGCGCCGGA
>NZ_SRXU01000014.1 GCF_004792695.1 Sphingomonas naasensis
GTCGCACCGCCCGGCCGGCCGGGCCGATCGGGCCGCCCGGCACCGGGCTTGTGCCAATGACCGGGCGGCGGCCCCTGAAACCCGCCTTCGCGCCAGCGCCTGAACGCCTCGGCGCGCTCGCGACGGCGCAGCCGCTCGGCCTCGAGCCGGCGCCGCCACTCGGCGTCGCGCCACTGGTCGCGATGGCGTCCCCAGCCCGAATGGCGCTGCCAGCCATTATCCCAGAGCTGGATCGTGCTCCACAGCATCGGGCTGGTGTCGATCCACGCCTGGCTGTCGACTTCGCGCCATTGCTTCTGCAGCATCGCGCGCAGCAATTGCCGGCCGCGGGCGAAGAGTTCGACACCTTCGCCGAGATGCTCCGCCCCGATTTCGCGCGGCATCGCGCCGCCATCGGGGCCATAGACCACCGCCACCGCCTCGCCGTCGAAGCCGAAGCTCATCCCCGGCCGCACGGCGAGGAACGGCCCCGCATCGCCCGGCGCGAAGAAATAGCTGCGCATGCCGTCGCCGGCTTCCTCGACGACGATGCGATGGCCGTCGGCGAGCTCCCACGCCCAAGGCTCGGCTTCCTCGAACGTAAAGGCATAGTCGGGCGGCGCATCGCCGATCGTCTCCCACAGCGAGTCGGCGCGATCGATGAAGCGATATTCGTCGGGGCTCTCGACCGCGCTGTAGACCGGCGCGGGCGGCGCCTCGTACATTCCGCCGTCATAGGGCATCATGCAGGCCGAGAGCGCGAGCATTCCGCCCATCGTTCCCAGCCGCGTCACGCGCTTCCAGTGCATCGCTGCCTCTCCCCATTTATGCGAGGCAGCATCCGCCCGAGTCGCTGAACCAAAGATGACCGCGCAAGTCCTTGTCCGAAAAGGGATCAGAGCAGGAAATCGCTGCCTGCGAACACCAACCCCGTGGACAGCGTCGTCACCGCGATACTGAAGTCGGCCACGCGGTCTCCGTTGGTATCCGCCTCGACGATCCAGCCGGTGCCGCCCCCGCTGACCCGCAGCTGTCCGGCGATGCCGCCGAACGCGGCCGCGCCGATGAAGGCGAACGCCCCCTCTCCGGCGAGCGCGCCGTTCGCGTCGATCGCGCCGAGGTCGATCAGATCGCCCCTGTCGAAATCGGTGATCGTGTCGCGCGCGCCCGGCCCTTCGAAGACGAAGCGATCGCCGCCGCCGCCACCGGTGAGCCGGTTCGCCCCGGCATCGCCGGCGAGCACGTCGCCATAGCCCGATCCGATGATATTCTCGATCGACACCAGCGTATCCACGCCCGCGCCGCGGGTCAGCTGATCCTCGAGGATCGACAGGTTGATCTCCACCGCTGCCGACGCATCGGCATAGCTCACCGTATCGATGCCGGCGCCGCCGACGATCGTGTCGTCGCCCGCGCCGCCGTTCAGCAGGTCGCCGCCGTCGCCGCCCCACAGCGTGTCATGGCCATCGCCGCCGGTCGCGCGATCGGCGCCGTTGCCGCCGATCAGCCAATCCTGCCCGGCACCGTCGACGAGCACATCGTCGCCGCTACCGCCGTCGAGCTTGTCGTCGCCCTGACCGCCGTCGAGTTGGTCGGCGCCGCCACCGCCGTAGAGGATGTCGTTACCGCCATAGCCACCGATCGTGTCGTTGCCGTCCGCGCCGCTCAACTGGGCATCCCACGGGACTGTCGGCTGGTCCCAGAAACTGTCCTTGAGGGTCAGCCCCTGCGGCGCATAGGCCGGATTGGGCGCGCCGAGATTGAACGACGACAGGTTCGCGGCCAGCACATTTTCGAGCTGGATCTGCCAGCCGAGCGTCGCATGCTGGATGACCGCCATCGAGCCTTGCTGGCGCAGCACCAGAGTCCCCGTTCCGAACGGATTCGCACCAAAAGCCGAGAGGTCGAGCACATCGCCCTGCTCGCCGCCGTTCATGTTGCGAACGAGAAGGCTGCCGGTCAGCGACTGGATCACCAGTTTGTCGCGGCCCGGTTCGATCGGACCGCCGAGATCGATCTGGAACCCGCCGCCGCCGACGATACTTAGTCTGTCGTCGCCCTGCCCGAGCAACACCATGCCGCCCGTAAAGCCCCGTATCGTGACATCGTCGTCGCCCGATCCGCCGAAGACGTTGATCGTTCCGGTACCCGCCGCGTCGATCACATCGTTGCCACCGCCGGCATCGATGGAGGAGCCGCTCGAGCCTCCGGTCAGCGTCAGGCGGTCATCGCCGTCCCATTCGGTGCTGCCGCCGACGTCTCCGGTCAGAGAGAAGACGCCATCCCGCGCCGTCAGGATGTCGTTGCCGTAGCCGCCGCTGAGCCGGTCGCCGCCGCCGGCGGCGGTGATCGTATCATCGCCATCGTCGCCGAACACATAATCGCCATCGGCCCCGCCATCGAGGATGTCGTTTCCGTCGCCGCCATGAATAGAGTCCATACCGGCGCCGCCGAGAACCCGATCATTGCCCTCGCCCGCGTTGATGACGTCGTCTCCGCCGCGTCCTTCGATCACGTCGTTGCCCGCGCCGCTGTCGAGATAATCGATACCCTCGGTGCCGATCATCGTGTTGGGGCCCGCGTCATTGGCGGGTAGCTGGCCGACGATCCGCAACACCCCCGAGCCAAAGCTCGTCTCGGCCAGCACGAACGCGCCGTTGCTGATCAGCATTGCGCTGTCCGCCTCGCCGTCGCCATCCGCGTCGCCGAGCAGCGCGGTGAGCCCACTGCCCGACAGATAGCGATATTCCGCGTTGCCCGCCCCGCTGAAATCGGCTCCGCCGATGAAGACCGTGTTAGGCGGCAAACTTGTCAGCTGGATCGTGTCCTGGCTCTGCAGATCGGTGATCGTCGCGCCGGAAAAGCCGGCGAGGCCCGAAAATGCGAAGGTGTCGGCACCGCCGCCACCGGTGAGCACGTCGCCCATGCCGGTTGCGGCGCCGGCAACCGAGAAGAGATCTCCGGCCGCGCCGCCGACCGCGACATCGGCCATTGCAGTGAGCGCGAAGACCAGCCGTACGTTGCTCGCCGACCCGGCGACGTTGAGGCCGCTGCCGATCCGGGCGCCAAGCTGGATCGTCTCGATGTTGCGCACGGTCAGGCTCGGGCCGCCGGCCTGGGCGAGCAGCATCGCGCCGTCCGTGGGCGTCACCACGAGCGGATTCGAATTGACTGCCTGATCGGTCGTGAAGGCCAGCGTATCGGTGCCGGCGCGCCCGTCTACCGTGCCCGATCCGCCCCCGACGACGAAACCGTCATTGCCCCAGCCGCCGATCAGCTCGTGCGTACCGGCCTGCACCGTCACGGTGAGCGGCGTGGCGGTCAGGCCGCCGGCGCTCAGCGACACGTTGCTGCCGGTGGTGTCGATCACCCGCAACCGTTCGATCGCCGTGAAGCTGGTGTCGAACGCGCTCGATGCGTCGAACAGCCTGCCGTCAAACGCCGTGTAGACATGCGGCCCGGTGCCGAGGTCGAGCAACGCGGCGTCGAGTTCGAGCATGTCGGTCCCCGTGCCCCCGTCGACGCTGTCGATGCCCCGGCTCACCTTGATCGTATCGCTGCCGCCGAGCGCACGAACCTCGTCGGCGAAGGTCGTGCCGAACAGCGTCTCCCCCGCCTCGGTGCCGGTGATCTGCTCGGGCCCCATCACGAGATTCTGCGAGCCGACATAGGTCTCGCGCAGCGTCATCTGGCGATTGGAAAGCGTGAGCACGCTGTCGCCGACGCCGTCGCCATCGGCATCGCCGATCAGCCGCGTCTGGCCCCCGCTCGCCTCGTAGCGGATCTCGCCGGCGACGCCATGGAACGCCGTGGTGCCGATGAAGCGCGCGCCGGTGATCAGGTGCAAGTCGATCAGGTCGTCGCGATCGAAATCGGTGATCGTCGCGCCGTGAAGTCCTGCGAAGGTCCAGAAGGTGAACCAGTCGTTGCCGCCGCCGCCGGTGAAAATATCGCCCGCACCGAGGCCGTAGGGGTCCGAATCGATCTGATTGGCGCCGGTGCTGCCGATGATCGTGTCGGCCAGCGCCGTGCCCGAGAAGTTGATCGCGCGTGCGGCCGCCGAGGCGTCGACTCGCAGCGCACCGGCAGACGTCGCGATCTGAAAGCTCTCGAAGTTGCGCTCGGTCACGCTGGCGCGCCCGGCCTGCGCGAGCGTGGTCGTGCCGCCCTCGTCGCTGATATAGATCGTGGCGCCGTTCGCTGCATTGTCGAGCTGGACGAAGAGAGAGTCGAAGGCGCCGCTGCCGCCGTCGAAACTCCCCGATCCGCCAATCAGAGTGATCTGATCGTTACCAGACCCGGTCGTTACCTGATGCGCGCCGGTGGTGAGGTACATCCAGACATAAAGTTCCGTCGCTCCAGCGTCGAAGGTTAGATTCTCGCCACTGGTCTCGGTCACCGAAATGCGCTCGAACTCGGTGAAGCTGGTGTCGATCAGCCCCGTGGCGTCGGACAGTCGGTCCGCGGTGAGCGTGTAGTGATGCGGCCCCGCCGGCAACGCGACCAGGCCCGAATGGAGCTGCATCAAGTCGCCATAATTCCCCGTGCCGCCCGCGCCGCCGTCGAGCACGTCGTGTCCGCGCGAGAGGTAGATCTGGTCATAGCCGCTCAGCAGATGCACGGTCTCGTCGGCGGTAGTGCCGACAATGACGTCATCGCCCTCGGTGCCGATGATCTGGTCAGGAACGCGACGCAGCACTCCGCTGCCGACGCCGGTCTCGGCGAGCTGGAAGCTGCCCGAAAGCGTGAGCGTGCTTTCGCCGATGCCGTCGCCATCGGCGTCGCCGATCAGCAGCGTCTCGCTGGCGCCGCGGACGAAGCGGATTTCGCCCGCCCTGCCGCTGAACGCAGCGGTACCGATGAAATAGGGCGTCGCCGGCACGGCGAGCAGGCTGATCTCGTCCTGTTCGGCGAAATCGGTGATCGTCGCGCCGCGGAACCCTGCGAAGCTCTTGAAGTAATAGGTGTCCGCGCCGCCGCCGCCGGTGAGCACGTCGCCCGCGCCCGCCGCGCTCGTGCCGGTGGTCACCATGTCGTCGCTCGCGGTGCCGACGAAGCTGTCCGCGAACCCGGTCTGCTCGAACCGCACCGGCCCCGCCGCGCCCGACGCGTCGACGCGCAACCCGCCGCCGATCGCCGCGAACAGCATCATCTCGATGTTGCGCGTGGTCAGGCTTTCCCCGCCGGCGCGCGACCAGATCGTCGCGCCGCCCGATTGCGTCGCGGTCACCGTGCCGCCGTTGACCGCGGCATTGACGGTGAGCGTGAGCCAGTCGTTGCCGGTGCCTCCGTCGACGCTGCCCCAGCCGCCCTTGATGCTGAAATCGTCGTCGGACGTGCCGCCGGTCACATTGTGGATGCCCGCGGCGAGGCTCAGCGTAAGCCACAGCCCCGATGCGCTCGCGTCGATCGTCACGCCCGCCGTGCCGGTGTCGGTGAGATAGATGCTCTCGATCGCGGTGAAGCTCGTATCGATCGTGCCGGAGCCGTCGAAGAAGCGGCTGCCGGTGATCGTGTAGCTGCGCGGCCCGCCCGCTAGCGCGACGTTCGGCGAATAGAGAAACAGCGAGTCCGAGCCTGTGCCGCCGTCGATGCTGTCATGCCCGGCCGTGATGCTGATCGTGTCGCCGTCGCCCAGCGCCGAGATCACGTCGTCGCCCGTGGTTCCCTGCAGCGCGTCGGCTGCCTCGGTGCCAATGATGTTCGCCACAAATCCCCCCCGCTCCCGAATCGGAAGCCGCGCTACGGCCGATAGAACAGGGAGAGTGCGGCCCGAAGGTCTCGCCCGATACGCCGCCGCCCGGACGCTTTCCGTGACGGTGCGCGCATGTTCGCCGATCTTTATTTCATTCGCAAGACCTTGCGCGCTTCTGCTTGCAAGCATGCCGGCGACGCAGCGGACCTTGTTTCGCGGGTACGGGCTACCCAGATGCAGCTCGCGCGTTGACCTCCGGCACGTGCTCCCTATACTCGGAACATAACTGGAACGATCAGGCCTCCGTATGCTTACTCACATCACACAGCATGGATGCTTCCAATGCTGACTCACATAAGCGTCCGCGGCGCGCGCGAGCATAATCTCAAGGGCGTCGACATCGACATCCCGCGTGACACGCTGACGGTGATCACCGGCCTCTCCGGCTCGGGCAAATCCAGCCTCGCCTTCGACACCATCTATGCCGAGGGCCAGCGCCGCTATGTCGAGTCGCTCTCGGCCTATGCCCGCCAGTTCCTCGAGCTGATGCAGAAGCCCAATGTCGAGCATATCGAGGGCCTCAGCCCCGCCATCTCGATCGAGCAGAAGACCACCAGCCGCAACCCGCGCTCGACCGTGGCGACGGTCACCGAGATCTACGACTATATGCGCCTGCTCTGGGCGCGCGTCGGCGTGCCCTACAGTCCGGCCACCGGGCTGCCGATCGCCGCGCAGACCGTCAGCCAGATGGTCGATCGCGTCCTCGCGCTGCCCGAGGGCACCCGCCTGCTCCTCCTCGCCCCCGTCGTCCGCGGCCGCAAGGGCGAGTATCGCAAGGAGCTCGCCGAGTGGCAGAAGGCCGGCTTCCAGCGCGTCCGCATCGACGGCGAGACCTATCTGATCGAGGACGCCCCCGCGCTCGACAAGAAGTACAAGCACGACATCGAAGTGGTGGTCGACCGCCTCGTCGTCGCCGACAGCATCGCCACCCGCCTCGCCGAAAGCTTCGAGCAGGCGCTCAAGCTCGCCGAGGGGCTGGCCTATGTCGATCTGGTCGATACCACGGTGGCCGAGCTGACCGGCGGCAATCGCGTCGCCGAGGCCGCGCAGAAATTCCAGGCCGAGACCAACGTCACCGGCGGCGCGATGAAGGGCGCCGGCATCCCCGACAACCGCATCGTCTTCTCCGAGAAGTTCGCCTGCCCGGTCAGCGGCTTCACCATCCAGGAGATCGAGCCGCGCCTGTTCTCGTTCAACGCCCCGCAGGGCGCCTGCCCGGCGTGCGACGGGCTCGGCGAGAAGCTCGAGTTCGACGAGGACCTCGTCGTCCCCAATCACGATCTCACGATCAAGAAGGGCGCGATCGTCCCCTGGGCCAAGTCCAACCCGCCCTCCCCCTATT
Organism: Sphingomonas naasensis; assembly: GCF_004792695.1. GTDB lineage: Bacteria > Pseudomonadota > Alphaproteobacteria > Sphingomonadales > Sphingomonadaceae > Sphingomonas > Sphingomonas naasensis. The sequence goes on from NZ_SRXU01000014.1 coordinate 7,077, forward strand.
ACATGCAGGTGCTCGGCAGCCTTGCCCGCGAGTTCGGCTTCAACCTCGACACGCCGTGGAAGGACCTGCCCGGCGAGGTCCGCCTGATCATCCTCCACGGCACCGGCGGCAAGCCGGTCACGCTCACCTTCGTCGACGGCCGCAAGTCGTATGACGTCAAGAAGCCGTTCGAGGGCGTAATCGGCAATCTCAACCGCCGCATGCTACAGACCGAGTCCGCGTGGATGCGCGAGGAGCTCAGCAAATATCAGGCCGCGCACCCCTGCGAGACCTGCCACGGCGCCCGCCTCAAGCCCGAGGCGCTCGCGGTCAAGATCGCCGGCGAGGACATCAGCCACGCCACCCGCCTCTCGGTGGTCGACGCGCTCGCCTGGTTCGAGAAGCTCCCCGCCACGCTCACCGATCAGCAGCGCGAGATCGCCCGCGCGATCCTCAAGGAGATCGACGAGCGCCTCGGCTTCCTCAACAATGTCGGGCTCGACTATCTCAACCTGAACCGCACCTCGGGCACGCTCTCGGGCGGCGAGAGCCAGCGCATCCGCCTCGCCAGCCAGATCGGCTCGGGCCTGTCGGGCGTGCTCTACGTCCTCGACGAGCCGAGCATCGGCCTCCACCAGCGCGACAACGACATGCTGCTCGCCACGCTCAAGCGCCTCCGCGATCTCGGCAACACCGTGCTCGTCGTCGAGCATGACGAGGACGCGATCCGCACCGCCGATTACGTCATCGACATGGGCCCGGGCGCCGGCGTCCATGGCGGCGAAGTCGTCGCGCGCGGCACGCTCGATCAGGTCCTCGCCACGCAGGGCTCGATCACCGCCGACTATCTCAACGGCACCCGCGAGGTCCCGCTGCCCAAGAAGCGCCGCAAGGGCACCGGCAAGAAAGTGACGGTCCACAACGCCACCGCGAACAACCTCACCGGCGTCACCGCGAGCATCCCGCTCGGCACCTTCACCTGCATCACCGGCGTGTCGGGCTCAGGCAAGTCGAGCTTCACGATCGACACGCTCTATGCCGCCGCCGCGCGCCAGCTGAACGGCGCGCGCCTGCTCGCCGGCAAGCACGACAAGATCACCGGGCTCGAATATTGCGACAAGGTGATCGACATCGATCAGTCGCCGATCGGCCGCACCCCGCGCTCGAACCCGGCGACCTACACCGGCGCCTTCACGGCGATCCGCGACTGGTTCGCCGGCCTGCCCGAGGCGCAGGCGCGCGGCTACAAGCCCGGCCGGTTCAGCTTCAACGTCAAGGGCGGCCGCTGCGAGGCATGCCAGGGCGACGGCGTGCTCAAGATCGAGATGCACTTCCTCCCCGACGTCTATGTCACCTGCGACGTCTGCCATGGCGCCCGCTACAATCGCGAGACGCTGGAAGTGAAGTTCAAGGGCAAGAGCATCGCCGACGTGCTCGACATGACCGTCGAGGACGCGGTCGAGTTCTTCAAGGCGGTCCCGCCGATCCGCGACAAGATGGCGATGCTCGCCGAAGTCGGCCTCGGTTATGTCAAGGTCGGCCAGCAGGCGACGACGCTGTCGGGCGGCGAGGCCCAGCGCGTCAAGCTCGCCAAGGAACTCGCCCGCCGCGCCACCGGCAACACGCTCTACATCCTCGACGAGCCCACCACCGGCCTGCATTTCGAAGACGTGCGCAAACTGCTCGAAGTGCTCCACGCGCTGGTCGAGCAGGGCAACACCGTGGTGGTGATCGAGCACAATCTCGACGTCATCAAGACCGCCGACTGGATTTTGGATCTGGGGCCCGAAGGCGGCGTCAAGGGCGGCGAGATCGTCGCCGAAGGCACGCCGGAAGACGTCGCCAAGGCGCCGCGGAGCTATACGGGGAAGTATCTGGCGCCGTTGCTGGTGCGGGGGAAGGCGGCGAAGGAAGCGGTGGCGGCGGAGTAGGTCTATTTGACCTTTCTATAAAACTCTGCAGGTTGGCGCGCTCTGATAGGGGGAGGTTCAAAATGGCGCGTCGGATTAAGATTTCGTCGGGTGTCCTGAATGTTCGCCTTCACCCGCACCCCGAAGGCATCTACGGGGAATTTATTGAAGCTATTTATCAGCTCCGGAGGCCGGTTCGCATTCGTGGCGACCGCTATGCAATGCTTTCGCTCTTGAGCCGAACCGAGGCCAACGATGGAATCTATACTGGCCTCATAACTACTTTCACTAAAATTGACACTACAGAGCCGTGGTTTGATACTGATAATCTGAAGGAAGCTTCTGAGAAGGATATCTCAAGGATTTCGATCCCAGATAGCCTGCATCCCAATGCCACCTCTTTTCACTTTCTGTTCGACGCGCGTCGGCATCGGTTTTACGTTCAGACCTACTCGAAGGGTAGAACGCTATCCGTTCGGTCGGCTCAGAGAATGTTGGGTGGCTTGGCGGCCGATCTCGCGATTACGCGCAGGTTCAACGAGGCGGTAATTGACATCGTTCAGAGTAAAGCTGGGCTGGAAGCGGTCTTCGCCCTCACGGTGATCAAGAGGGTCACAGTGACCCTTACAAAGCCAAATGCCGACGTTTTTGACGATGATTTTGATGAGAATATCGAGGGCTTCCTTGAAGAACTTCACAGCAAGAAACTTACGCTCATAGTGGAAGCGGAACCCCGCCAATCGATCACGCCGAACGAAGGCCTGCGCAGAGTAAGTCGCTCGGCCTTGGAGCATGGCTCGGTAAAGACCGAGGGAAGGGATGAGCAGGGAGCGACGCAGCGCTCCACAGACGACTATCCTGAAGACCTTCACGACAAGTATGATCCTGACGCAGTGTCAGAAACTCACGCGTTTCGCCAGTTGACCGGACGCTAGGATGACCAGTCCGAAAGCAAGATCTCAGTTAACGACGTTTTTCAGGTTTTTGAAAACGTACTTTAGTGACTACGGAGGTATTTCCGCCGTAATCGGATCGCCTCTTTTTTTGCTATCGGCTATGATTAGCCTTATTTCATATAACATGTGGCTGAACCGGGAATGGACCGATCTTTCCATGTCGGTTATTCCAAATCTTCTGGGATTTAGCCTAGGAACCTATGCATTGCTTTTTAGCCTTATCTCGCCTCGAATAAGGCTGGCCTTAAAGTCTTTAAGAAATAAAAATAATGTTCGATACTTGGACGAAATGAATGCAACTTTTTTGCATTTTATCATGATGCAAGTGATATGTTTTATTTGGGCATTTCTTTACAAACAATCTCTGTTTGTAGACATATCTAAATATGTCGCCCATATTGCCCCATCCAAAATTAACATCTTCCCTGCACTATCAATTGCCGGAAGTGCTATTGGGGTTTGTCTACTATTATATTCTATATTGCTAGTGATCGCCGCCTCGATCACCGTGTACAGAATTGCAAAAATAGTCGACCCTGATCAGAGTTGAAATTATGCAGCTTTTGGAATTATATCTTTCCACATCGCATTGATCTGGGCAATATCGGCTTGGAGGATGCTAGATGACTGATTGGTGATGCAATCCTCTTCATATAAACGCTTCTGCCGAAGATCTAGGATTTGAAATTTTACTTTTCTGAATTTATCTTTTGCGAGTTCGCTTCTAAGCATAAAAAGACCTGCGCCTGCAGCTTGACGCGTGAGCTTGGGCAAATTGGTAGCCCAAAGATACGTGACATATGATACTGCCCCGCAGTTATACGCCAGCTCTGGCGTAAGACGAACACCAAAATTCATTTCCGGCGTCTTATAGCGCCCAGTGGGGCGCTCGGCCTCGGCGACCGCGCCTATTTGCGCAATCCACCAATCCACAAAGTGGTTCGCCATTTGTACATTGTGGTTACGCTCGGAATCTCGCTTAATGGACTGCAGTTGCGAAAGTATGGAGGATGCCGGGGTTTCACCCCGCGCCACTTCACGCGCCGCTAGCTTCATACGCTTGTAGAAGTCGTATCCACCGGTTCCGTTGTGCATGCGTTGGAGCAGCCCGAACTTTCCCTGCGTGGTCGCCATGAGGCTAATTTTGAGAAATGTAGTAAATGATAGATCATCCATGACAACTTGATACCACGTATTTCGCACTTTCGGAATGCACCCGCCATGCCCCACCTCCCCACCAACCCCGCCCATCTCGGCCTCTCCGCCAGCGCCTCGGTCGAGTCCAATTACGGTGACAGTGCACTAAATTGCCATCACCCCGCCCCGGCACCGAACACCGCCTGCGCTGATCGGCCTCCTTTCCGGCCATGGCGAGGTGCGCTATATTCGCCGCATGCCCAAGCTCTCGCCCATCGAGTCCGAATTCGCGACGACCGAAGAGGCTGAGGCCTATGATGCGTGGTTCCGCGCCAAGGTCGAGAAGGCGATGGCGTCCAAAGAGCCGAGCATCCCGCATGCTGAAGTCATGGCCGAGATGCGGGCGATCATCGAGCGTCACCAGGCAAAGTGAGGTTCCCGGTCGTTTGGCGGCCGGAGGCCCGTCAGGCGCTGCGCGACATCATCGGTTACATCGCCGAGCGCCGCCCCGCCGCCGCGCTTCGGCTAGGCGATGCCATCGAGCATACAGCCGATCGCCTGCCCGATCATCCGCACCTCCACCGTCCCGGCCGCGTCGCCGGCACCCGCGAGGCGATCGTCCATCCCAACTACATCCTCGTCTATCGCGTGACGGACGTGATCGAAATCGTCGGCGTTCTCCACGCCCGCCAGCAATATCCCTGATGCCGCCGCCCGCGCCGATCCCGCGCGCGCTCCCTGTTCTCCGCGTCCTCCGCGCCTCTGCGCGAACCCAACTTCTTCGTCACCCGGACCTGTTCCGGGGTCCACCGTGCCGCATCGGAAAGGCGCCTCCGGCTTCTCGCCCAGCCGCACCGTGGATCCCGGCACAAGACCGGGATGACGAAGCAAATTTGACCGCCCCGCCCCCTGAACACCCGCGCCCGCCGCGCGTTCTTCCTCCCGGCAGGGCCGCCCTTCGGCGCCAGTATCAGGAGCATCCCCATGAGCATCTTCGGCAAGATCAAGGACGCGATCTTCGGTCATCCCAAGGCGCAGGCCGCGCCCGCGCAGGCGCCCGGCCAGCCCGCTCCGGCCCAGGCGCCGGCGATGCCCCAGATCCAGCAGCCCGCCGCGCAGGCCGCCCCCGCCCAGCCGGTCGATGTCGAGTCCGTGCTGATGGTGTTCGAGACCGAGCGCGGCACCGCCGATCTCAACTGGCGGACCTCGATCGTCGACCTGATGAAGCTGATCGGGCTCGATTCGAGCCTCGACAACCGCAAGGAGCTCGCCACCGAGCTCGGCTATACCGGCGCGACCGACGGCAGCGCCGAGATGAACCTCTGGCTCCACAAGGCCGTGATGCGCGAGCTCGAGAAAAACGGCGGCAAGGTCCCCGCGGGGCTCAAGGACTGAGAATTCTCACCCAAAGCCACGAAGAAGCAGGATTGATTCACGCAAAGGCGCGAAGACGCGAAGATCGCAGCCCGCCGCGGCAGCGGCAGGTCCGTGCAACGCCAGCCTCACTGCCGCTCCGCGGCGAAGGCGCGACGCCGTCTTCGCGTCTTCGCGTCTTCGCGTGAACCACCTTCTTCTCGCCTGCATTTCCTCCTCCGCCGTTCCTGTTCAGGACGCGGCCTAACCCCCTCGCCCAACACCCCTCTTTGCCGCGCCGCGCCCGCTTGCTACGCCTGTGCCACGACCCGCGCGCATCGATGCGGGCATGTCTTTGGGGGAATATCCATGAAGCCGCCGCATCTGCTCGCCCTCGCCGCGCTCGCGCTGGCGCCCGTGTCGCTTGCCGCCCCTGCCGCCGCCCAGACCGCGCCCGCGCCGGCCGCCCCCGCCGTCTGGACCAGCTTCACGCCGCCCGAGGGCATGTTCACCGCGCAATTCCCCACCACGCCCCAGCGCAGCGAGACCCCCGTCGCCGAGGGGCCGGGCTCGCCGGGCAAGGTCTTCCTGTTCACCAGCGCGAGCCCGGAGGGCGTGTTCCTCGCCGGCTGGGCCGCCTACGAGCCCAATTTCAAGTTCGACGATCAGGCCGAGCTCGCCGCCAATCGCGACAATTTCGTCAAGGGCACCGAGGGCAAGCTGCTCGCCAGCCGCGCGATCAGCCTCGGCGGCGCGCCGGGGCTCGAGTTCGACGTCGAGAAGCCCGGCATGTGGATGGGCCGCGCGCGCGTCTACATCCTCGCCGGCAAGCCCTATCAGCTGATCGCGATCAACGGCGGCGCGACGCTCGACGCCGCCAAGGCGAGCAAGTTCTTCGCCTCGTTCAAGCCGCTGCCGGCGCGCTGAGCGACCGAAGGCCTTGCGTTCGCGCGGGAGCCGAACCGCAATTCCTCCCTCGCGCAGCGGGGGAGGTGGCACGCGAAGCGTGACGGAGGGGGCCTCGCCGCGAGCGAAGCGCCTGTGGCGAGGCCCCCTCCCCCACGCACTGCGTGCGCGGTCCCCCTCCCCCGCTGCGCGAGGGAGGAATTGTCATCCCCTGCTACCGCCTCGCGCGTTCCCGGCTCTGCCCTGAAAGGAAGACCGGACGCGCCACGTGGCCGACGCCGCCGCCCCGCCCCTTGCGCAACCTTCCCCGGCTCCCCATCTTAACCACAGGCGCCCGCCGCGATGCGGCTGTTTCCCTCGAGGGAACCGCGGCGCCTCTCGCCCTTTATTCCGCATGCGGGGACCGCGACGCCAACCGGCATCGCGCGATTTCCGTGCATCCGGCCGGCACGTGCCGCGCAGGGGCTTCACAACCACAACACAGGAACTTGAATGAACTTTTTTACCCGTATCGAAGAAACCCAGATCACTCGCGGCGCCGGCAGGGCGTTCGACGCTTTCGTGCCGCCGCATCGCCGCCTCTTCCCGATCGAGCCGTGCCCGCGCGAAGTCGCCCGCGCCGCCGTTCGCGAAGTGCTCGGCTGATCTTTCTGCCTGGGGGCGCGGCGGATCGTCGTGCCCCGGCTTGCACAATAGGATTTGCGCTGCTGCAATCGGCGCGCGGACGTTTCGGCCGTTCCCCCGGGGCCGCCGAAAATGTCCTACAGCTTTGCGCAACAAAACTGCGCGGGCACGCAATAGTCGCGAACTTCTATCGCGACTCTTGCGACTCTGGACCCGACAAATCCTACAAATAACCCGGCGCGATTTCCTACGGCGCGCCGTGCCCCGCTCCCTCGGGATTCATGCCTAAGGCCCAGAATCGATTCGGGAATCGGCGCTGGCCATGCTAGAAATCGACTCACCATCGGCTCCCGTTCGTTCGTAAGCGCCGATGGCTGAGAGACGTGCGCTCCCGCTTACCGGCACCCAAGGAGCTTGCCATGGAACTCGACTATCTGATGCGCCGACACGCGGATGCGACGGCGCGCGCTGCCTCGGCCCTGTCCGCCCCCGCCCGCATCGCGCATCAGCGCATGGCGCGCGGCTATGCCGATCGCATCGCCGCCGAGAAGCGGAGCGTTCCCGCCGAATAGAACCGCAGCGGACCGGATTTGGCCAAGCCGCTTGACCCCCCGCCTTTGTGGAAACACAAGGGATATGCCGCCGGGGGGCAGCAGCTGAGCGAGTGCCGGACCTGATGCCAAGACGTTGGTGGGCGCCCCTTCTGATCGTGGCGCCACTTCCCGCCGCCGCCGCGCCTTCGGACGAGCCGCCGCAGCAGCAGGACCTCTCCACCTTGTCGATCGAGGAGCTGGCGCAGCTGCCGGTCCGCTCGGCCTCGAAGCGCGAGGAGCCGCTCGCCACCGTCCCCAATGCGACGACGGTGATCACCGGCGACGATATTCTCCGCTCGCCCGCCACCGCGATCCCCGAGCTGCTCCGCCAGGCGCCCGGGCTGCAGATCCAACGGCTCAACACCACCCAATATGCGATCAGCGCGCGCGGCTTCGGCGGCTATGAGCCGTCGAACAAGCTGCTCCTGCTGATCGACGGGCGCAGCGGCTATTCGACGCTGCATTCGGGGATATTCTGGGAGCTACGCTCGCCGCTGCTCGAGGACATCGCCCAGATCGACGTGATCACCGGGCCGGGCGGCACGCTCTATGGGCCCAACGCCGTCAACGGCGTGATCAGCATCCAGTCGAAGACCGCGTTCGACGCGCAGGGCGGGCTGGTCCGCGCCACCGCCGGCGCGCGCGAGCGGACCGCGGGCGCGCGCTACGGCTTCGCGCTCGGCGACGATGCCGCGGTCCGCGTCTATGCCAATGGCTATGATCGCGAGGGCATGCCCGGCGGAGACGGCCTCGCCGATGTCGACGATGCGATACGCGGCTGGCAGGCGGGCTTCCGCGCCGATGTCCGCGGCGAGGCCGATCGCTTCACGCTGCAGGGCGACCTGTTCCGTAGCGACCGTTTCCTCGCGCCGGGCGACGGCAATCGCGGCCACAACCTCATCGCGCGCTGGAACCATGATCTGACCGCGAGTTCGTCGCTCCAGCTCCAGACATGGTACGACTATTTCCGCCGCGAGGAGCTGCGCACCACCGACGTGCTCGAGACCTTCGACGCCGAGCTCCAGTACAACCTCGCCAGCGGCGTCCACGATCTCGTCGCCGGCGCGGGGGTGCGCACGACGCGCGATTCGTTCGACAATCAGCTCAACGCCTTCCGCCTCGATCCACGGAGCGCCAGGTTGTGGATCGGCAATGCCTTCGTCCAGGACCGGATCGCGCTCTCGTCGCGGCTCGCGCTCACCGCCGGGTTCAAGCTCGAAAGCTCGTCCTATACCGGCGTCCAGTTCCTCCCCAGCCTGCGCCTCGGCTGGCAGCTCGACGCGCGCAACCTGCTCTGGGCCGCGGTGTCGCGCGCGGTGCGCACGCCGTCGCGGATCGACCGCGACATCACCGAACCGACTTTGGTCGCCAAGGCGCCGGACTTCGCGGCGGAGAAGGTCACGGCTTGGGAGCTCGGCTATCGCGGCCAGCCTGGTCCGAACACCTCGGTTTCGGTCTCGCTCTACTATAATGGCTGGCGAGACCTGCGCAGCGTGACCTTCATCGGCAATCCCTTCCCGCTCCAGCTCGCCAACGATCTGCGCGGCCATGTCTACGGCGTCGAGGCGTCGGCGACGCAGCAGCTCGCGCCATGGTGGCGCGTCACCGCGGGCGCGGCGTGGCTGCACAAGGGATTCCGCGTCCGCCCGGGCGCAGTCGACGTCAGCGCCGGCGCCTCGCTCGGCCAGGATCCCGACTATCAGCTCAGCCTCCGCTCGCAGATCACGCTGCCGCAAGGCGTGTTGTTCGACCTCGGCCTGCGCGCGGTCGACGGGTTCGACGCGCCGCCAGTGGACGGCTATGTCGAGGCCGACGCCCGGCTGAGCGTGCGGCTCGCCGAGCAAATCGAGCTCTATCTCGCCGGCGAGAATCTGCTTCACGACCGCCATCTCGAGAGCAATGACGTGCAACGCGCCCAGTGGATCCGGCGCAGCGTCTATGCCGGAACGCGATTGCGCTTCTGATGCGGCGCGCGGCGCTCCTGCTCGCGCTCGGTGCGATCGCGGCGCCGCTGCCCGCCGCGGCGCCGGCGCGCGCGCAGGCGAGCGAGGAGGCGATCAAGGCCGCGTTCCTGCCCAAGTTCGTCCGCTACATCGCGCTCCCCACGGGCTCGCAGCCCGAGGCGGAACAGCCTTATTATCTCTGCGTGATCGGGCGTGATCCGTTCGGCGCGACGCTCGACCGCGCCGCGGCGAGCGAGGCGATCGACGGCCATCCGGTCGCGGTGCGGCGCTTCGCCAATGCCGACGCGCCCGCCATCGCCGGCTGCCACGTCGCCTTCGTCGCCGGCGCGAACGACCAGCAGACCGCCGACACGCTCGCCGCGCTGCGCAGCCAGGCGACGCTCACCATCACCGACAGCCGCTGGAGCAAATCGCGCGGGATGATCCATTTCACCGTCGCCGCCGGACGCGTGCGCTTCCATATCGACGATGCCGCCGCCGCCGCTTGCGGCATCGCGGTCAGCTCGCGCCTGCTTGCATTGGCGATCGATGTGAAGCAGCGGACTCCCTGATGCGGATCGAGGACATCACCGGCCGCTGGCGCGGCTTTCCGATCGCGGTCACCGGCGCGCTGGTCGCGTTGCTTCTCCTCGCCGGCATCCTGATCGTCGCGCAGGGCGAATCGAGCTATCTCGCGCAGGAGCAGCGCGAGACCCACGCCCAGGCCGACATCCTCGCCGCCAGCGTCGCCGCCGCGCTCGACTTCGGCGATGCCGCCGCGGCGCGCGAATCGGTCGAGACGCTGCGCGTGAACCCGCAGATCCGCATGGCCGCGATCTACGACCGCGCGGGCGCGCTGGTCGCCGGCTACGCGCCCGAAGGGACCACGCCGCCCGGCCGGATCGAAACGACGGCATCGAGCGGCGCCGATGCCATCGTCTCGAAAGCCCCGGTGACCCGCGCCGGCAAGCAGCTCGGCACCGCGCTCGTCGCCGTTGATCCCCAGCCCTTTTCGACCCGGTTGCGCCGCTATCTGATCGTCGGCCTGCTCGTCGCGATGGCGGCGCTGGTCGCGGTGATATTGGGCCTCGCGCAAGTGACGCTCGGCCGCGCCAATCACGAGCTCGAATCGCGCGCCGCGGCGCTGACCGCGGCCAATGCCGAGCTCACCCATCAGATCAACGAGCGCGCCAAGGCCGAGGAGCAGCTGCGCCAAGCCCAGAAGATGCAGGCGCTCGGCCAGCTCACCGGCGGGATCGCGCACGACTTCAACAATCTGCTGACCGTGATCCAGGGCTCCGCCGACATGCTGCAGCGGCCGGGCCTGGCCGAAGATCGCCGCAAGCGCTTCGCCGACGCGATCGTCGAGGCGGCGTCGCGCGCCGCGGCGCTGACCAGCCAGCTGCTCGCCTTCGCGCGGCGCCAGCCGCTCAAGCCAGAAGTCATCGACGTCAACCAGATGATCGCGGGGATGACCGAGCTGCTCGACCGCGCGCTGGGCGAGCGGGTGATCGTCGAGACCGCGCTCGTCGCCGAAGCCTGCACCGTCGAGGCCGATCGCGCGCAGCTCGTCTCGGCGGTGCTCAACATCGCGGTCAATGCCCGCGACGCTATGCCCGAAGGGGGCACGCTGCGCATCGCCACCGAGCGGCGGGAAGGCGAGCACAGCCCGATGATCGCGCTTTCGGTGTCCGATACCGGCAGCGGCATGGATGCCGCGACGATCGAGCGCGCCATGGAGCCCTTCTTCACCACCAAGGCGGCGGGCAAGGGCACCGGGCTCGGGCTCAGCCAGGTCTATGGCTTCGCGTCGCAATCGGGCGGCGACCTGCGGATCGAGAGCACCCCCGGCCACGGCACGCGCGTCACCATCCTGCTTCCGGGCAGCGATCGTGCGTCGGCGGCGGAGCAGGAGCGGCGGACCGTCACCGGGGGCGACCGCACCGGATCGGTCCTGCTCGTCGAGGACAATGAGGAAGTCGGCGAGTTCGCCGAGGCCTTGCTGCGCGAGCTCGGACACAGCGTCGTGCGCGCCCGATCGGGCAACGAGGCGCTCGAGGTCGCGCGCGCGGCGCGGTTCGACGTGGTGCTCAGCGACGTGGTGATGCCGGGGATGAGCGGGCTCGAGCTCGCCGAGACGCTCGCCACCGCCTGTCCCGCGCTGCCGGTGATTCTGACCACGGGCTATAGCGACGAGATCGCGCGCTCGGGCACCGGCGGCCGGCCGGTGCTGCTCAAGCCCTATCGGCTCGACGCGCTCGCCTCGGTGATCGACGACGCGCTGCGCGACGGCGCTACCGCTTCGTGAAGATCGCCGCGACGACGGCGATGCGATCCACCTCGGCATAGGCCGCATTGTCGAGTTCCTCGCCGAACATGTCGGGGTCGAGCTCGCGATAGTCGAGCCGGCAATCCAACTTGGCCGCCAGCCCGGCGAGCGCCGCGCCGAGCAGGTCCTCGCCGCGCACGATCGCGCTGCCGGTGTAAAGGATCAGCCTGCCCTGCGGCGAGAGCCGCGCCACCGCCATCCGCGCCATATCGACCGACACCTGCCCGCCATACATCGCGCCCCCGTCGCGATAGGTCCGCGCCCCGGGATCGATGATATAGGGCGGGTTGGCGAGCGCGAGATCGATCGCGCCGTCGATCGGACGTAGGTCGCCGCTCTCGACCGCGCGTATCGCAACCCCGGCGGCGCGGGCGTTCACCGCGGCCAGCCGCAGCGCGCGAGGGTTCACGTCGGTCATTACGACTCGCGCTTCGGGACACAAAATCGCCGCGACGATCGCCCCCACGCCGGCCCCGGTTCCGATGTCCACGATCGTACCGCCCGCCGGCTTCGCCCCAGCGAGCTCGGCCGCGATCAAATCGGCGAAGCGATAGCTGTCGGGGCCGAAGAACACCGAGTCCTCCGCCTCGGTCGGATAGGCGGAATGGAGAAACAGCCGCTCCCGGAGCGATGCGACCCGCAGCACGCTGCGCAGCAACGCGCCGGTCCGCTCGATCGCGCCCGCTGCTTCGAGCAGGGCGAGAATCTCGGGATCGAGCGTGGTGGGCGCGAAGGGCAGGCTCCAGCCGAGGATATCGGCGAGATCGCGCGCGACGCGGCGATCGGGACGCGCGATCACCCGCGCATGCGTCGCGGGGGTCGGCGTGACGAAGCGATAGCCGCGGCGGCGAAGCGCATCGAGCAATCGCAGCAGCGCTGCATCGGCTTCGGTCAGGCCTGGTCCGGTCATCGAAGCTCCGCGAAGTCGAACGTTTCGCCAAAGCCTCGGGCGCGCTCTCAGTTCCGCACGGTCACCACGAAGCGGGCATGGTCCGCATGATCGGGCCGCGCGCCGGGGCTCGTCGCCGAGACCTGGCCGCTCGCCGGATCGACGGTGAGATAGCGCTCGCTCGCCAGCGACATCAGCATCGGCTCGCCATAGATCGATTCCATCCATTGGAAGGTCTCGGCCTTGCCCGCTTCGCCCGGCTTGAGCCAGGCGTCGCCGGTAGCGTTGATCGAGAGATGGCCCTTGTCGAGCGCCAGCGCGACGCGGCCCTGCCCGCGATCGACGATCCGGAAGCGCGCCGCTTCGCCTGCGTCCGCACGCGCCACCACCGAAGTTTCGTGCAGCGCGAGCGACAAGGCCGGTTCGCCCAGCGCCAGCGTCACCTGCTTGCCGAAGGGGATGGCATGCATCAGCCCCCGGGGCTGCGGCTCCTCGACCGCGAAGGAATCGAAATCGGCATAGCCGCCGGCCCGCCCGCGATCGTTGAAGGCGAACAGCGTGTAGCGGATGCCCTGGAACGTCTTGAGCTGGAACGCCATCACGAACGGATCGCCGATCGCAGTGAAGCGCTTGCCGTCGAGGCTGTATTCGAAGTGCGCGCGCTCGGTGAGATAGTCGCAATCGGCGCGCAGCCAGATGCGTTTGCCGGCGAACGGCACCCGCACCGTCTTGTCGCCGCGCTGATCGCGGAACTCGACGAACTGCCGCCCGCCCTCGCGCCGGACGCCGAGCGTGCGCCACGGCAGCCCGAGCAGCCCCAGCCCGGCGACGTCGCCCTCGCGCAGCCCGCCGGTCTCGAGCACCGTCATCGGCAAGGACCGCGGCCCGATCGCGCGCTGGGTGAGCGTGTTGCGCGCGCTGAAGAAATCGGTGGCCGGGAGCGTGTGCAGCCGCAGGAATCCGCGGCGCGCGGCCAGCGACCAGCGCGCATCGTCGGGGACGTGGTTCCACTGCCAGATCCGCCCGAGCGCGGGCCCGGCGAAGCCGTCATCGCGGACATAGGGCGCGGACGGCCGCTGCGCGACGCCGGTGGCGGGCTTGCGCCACGTTCGCGGGGTTCGGCCAAGATTGCCGGGCAGCCCGAAATAGGGCCAGCCGTCCTTCCACGTCACCGGCGACAGCCCGGTCAGCCTTCCCAGCGAATTGTAATCGGTCATCGAGAAGCCCCACCATTCGCCCTGCGGGGTCTGAACGATGCCGCCCTGGTGAAGGACGTTGCGGCCGGGCGTGGTGGTCGGCGGGGCGATGTCGAAGGGCGGTTTGGGCTCGCCGCGGTGGCGATAGCCCTCCGCGCTGCCCCAGCCTTCGTCGAGGCTGATCGCGTGGTTCACCTCATACGGGCCATAGGGCTTGTCGGCGCGCGCCATCGGCATGCGCATCCGCCCGGAGAACCATGCGCTGGTGATGTAATAGCGCCCGTCGATCTTGTAGAGATGCGCGCCTTCGCCCATCCCTTGCTCGGCCTTGATGATCACCCGTTCGCTGCCGGGGACGATATCGTCGAGCGCGTCGTTGAGCTGCGCCATCCGCACTTCGCGATAGCCCCACACGACATAGACCTTGCCGTCGTCGTCGAACAGCACGCCGAGATCGTGGAGCGAGCGCTTCATCGGCGTGCGCGTCCATGGCCCCGCCGGATTGGTCGCGCGGAAGACCTGCGTGGTATGCCCGTTGACGTTCGAGAAGATGTAGAAAGTGCCGTTGTGGTAGCGGAAGCTGGGTGCCCAGATGCCCTGCCCATACATGCTCTTGCCGGCTTCGAGCCGCATGTCCGGGCCGAGATCGAGCCGATCGAAGGCGTAGCCGAGCAGCTCCCAGTTCACCAGATCGCGCGAGTGCAGGATCGGCAGGCCCGGCATGGTATGGTTCGTGGTGCCGGTGAGATAATAGTCGTCGCCGACCCGGATCATGTCGGGATCGGAAAACTCGTCGTAGAACAGCGGATTGGTGAAGGTGCCGTCGCCATTGTCGGCGGTCCAGGTCTGCGCCGCCGCCGGCAGCGGTGCAACGCCAAGAAGCAGTGCCATCCACAGCCGCGATGCCCCGACCATCATCCCCTCCATCCTCTTGTTCCGGCCTGCGCTATTGGCGCGCGGGACCGCGAGTCAATGGATTTGTCAGATTAATTCGATCGAAGCGCGCGGGAGCAGTCCGGTCGTCAAAACATAAAACCCCGCCGGGCCAGAGGCACGGCGGGGTTTTGAATGGTGGGCGTGGCAAGGATTGAACTTGCGACCCCTGCGATGTCAACACAGTGCTCTACCACTGAGCTACACGCCCCCAAGGAGGGCGGGCTTTAGCGGGGCTTTCGGGCCCGCGCAAGCGCCCCTGAACCGGAAAAATCGATTCCCGGCAAAATCAGTTGAAGCCGGCATTCTCCGACTGGAACATGCGGTCGACCTCGAGGACGAGATCGCGCAGATGGAAGGGCTTGGAGAGCACGCGCGCCTGCGGAACCTGCTTGCCCGCCTTGAGCGTCACCGCGGCGAAGCCGGTGATGAACATCACCCGCATCTCGGGCGCCATCTCGCTCGCGCGCTGGGCCAGCTCGATCCCGTCCATCTCGGGCATCACGATATCGGTCAGCAGCAGATCGAATCGCTCGGTCTCGAGCAGCGGAATCGCCTCGGTGCCACGATCGACCGCGCTGACCGCATAGCCCGAGCGTTCTAGCGCCCGGGTGAGGTATTCCCGCATCACGCGGTCATCCTCGGCCAACAGAATCCGGATCATCGCTACCCCAAACGTTCACAGGCGGTCATCCTATGCGCAAAGCCTTTAAAAAATTCCAGCGCCATCGCACCCGAACGATTGCTGACAAGGCATTCCGTGCCTAGTCAGGGATCAGTGACGGCGACGCTTTCCTTCGCGCGCCACGGCCCGGCCGAGCCTTTCACACCGGTCGTGCTCTCGGTGCCCCATGCGGGTCGCGATTATCCGCTTCCGCTGCGTGCGGCGTTGCGCGTGCCGCTCGCCGCGCTCAAGGGGCTCGAGGATCGCTATGCCGATGCGCTGGGGCTCGATGCGCGCCGCACCGAGACGCTGTTCGTCGCGCAACGCGCCCGCGCCTGGATCGATCTCAACCGCGCCGAGCACGAGCGCGATCCGCGACTCGACGATGGCGCGATCGCGAGCGGTCGTCCGCAATCCGCCAAGCTGCGCAGCGGACTCGGGCTGGTGCCGCGCCGCGTCGGCAATTCGGGCGACATCTGGCAGCGCCGCCTCTCCGGCGACGAGGTCCAGATGCGGATCCATGCCGATCACCGCCCCTATCATGCCGCGCTCTCGGCGGCGCTCGCCTCGGCGCGTGCGCGCTTCGGCGTGGCGGTGCTGATCGACGTGCATTCGATGCCGTCGCTGGGGCCGCCGGCGAGCGCGCCGCGGCTCGTATTGGGCGATCGATTCGGCAAGGCGGCGGCGGCGCGGTTCACCGGGCGGATCGAAAGCGTCGCGCGCGCGCACGGCGTGGCGACTGCGATCAACGCGCCTTATTCGGGCGGGCATATCCTCGAGCGGCATGGCGAGCCGCGGCGCGGCATCCACGCCATCCAGCTCGAATTCGATCGCGCGCTCTATCTCGATGAAGCGCTGGACGGACCGGGGGCGGGGTTGCCCGCGACCGCGAACCTGCTCCGCGCGATCCTCGACGCGGTGACCGACGAGGCGCTGCCCAATGCGATCGCGGCCGAATAGCCATAAAAAAACCACCTCGCGCACAAGGCACGAGGTGGCCAAGGTTCAGGGAGGAGACACGCCCGAAGGCGTGCCGCACGGCCTCGCGAAAGGGGGGACACGACGCCGTACCCAGTAAATATAGGTGAGACGGCAAGGAGTTCAAGGCCTCGCGCCGAACTGCGGGGAAGCGTGCGGCGGGGACGCTCAGCCGTGACGATCGGCCCAGGGAAGCATCCGCACGAGCACGCGATCTCGCAGCAGGAAGTGGTGCCGCAGCGCCGCTGCGATATGCAGCACGACCAGCGCCGTCATCAGCAGCCCGAGCAGTTCGTGCGCCTCGTGCGCGGCCCCGGCAGCCCCACTCGACACCGGCAGCAACGGCAAGTCGAAGAGGCCGAACCAGCTGACCGGGCGCGGGCGTTCGGGGTTGGACGAGAAGATCCAGCCGGTCAGCGGGAGGATCAGCAACAGCGCGTAAAATAGCCAGTGCAGGCTGTTGGCGAGCGCCCTCTCCCACCCCGGCACGGCCTCGGGAAGCGCTGGCGGGCGATGGGTGAGCCGCCAGCCGAGCCGCGCGATGCTGAGCACCAGCACGGTCGCGCCGATCGCCTTGTGCAGCGGCATCACGCGCAGACCAGCGAGCAGCGTCTCGTGGAACAGCCCGATGAAGAGATTGACGAGGACCAGCGCGGCGATCGCCCAGTGGAAGGCGATCGCCCCCCGGTTGTAGCGATCGCCGCGCAGCGCCATCAGCTCAGGCCGGCGTCACCAGCTGCGGCTGCGGCATCTTGCCGAGGCGAACCTGACGGCCGAAGATGTCGCGCATCAGCGCGAGCGAGAACAGATGCGCATAGATCAGCGGCAGCATGCCGTTCTGGACGATCTTGCGCAGCTGATCGCCGCGCAGCTCGTTGAGCTTGTTCTCGTCGATCATCATGAAGCCGCGATAGATGAACGGCTGCTCATTGCCTTCCTGCTGGATGGTGACTTCGCCGTCCATCAGCAGGCCGAGCTCCTTGAGGTCCTTCATGAACATCGCGGTGCGCGCGCCGGCCTGTTCGAACTGCTCGTTGAACTGGAGGATGTTCTTGGTGGTCTCGGTCGGCTCGCCATTGTCGAACAGCTTGTCGCCTTCCTCGAACGCGCCGATCGTGTCCGACGACGGATCGAAGCAGAGCGAGAGCTCGTCGGTGTCCGGACGCAGCCGGGCGAGCAGATAGGGATAGCGGCGGATATAGGCCGGCACGTAGAAATTCGGCTCGAGCAGCGTGCCTTCTTCGTCGAAGAAGGTGTTCACGCCGTCGTTCAGGCCCATCAGCGCGAGCGGCACGGGATCCTCGCCCACCGAGAACACGATCGGCATGTAGCGCTGGACCAGCGGGAATTCCTCGACGGTCACCGGGACGGCATGCTGCTTCGCGAGGAACGGCGCCTTGTCGCGGATGCGAATGCGGAAATCGGCGTGCGTCTGGCTCGAAAGCGGTTCGAGCTGGTTGTAGAACAACGGAAGCGACTGTTGTGGCGCGCTGGCCATCCGAAACTCTCCTGAAGTAATGCTTGAGACTATAAGTCGCGCGAAGGTCTATGGGCTCGCGGCGTCGGGCGCAAGCGCGACCAGTTTGCCCGGATTGAGAATCCCGCGCGGATCGAGCGCCGCCTTGATGGCCCGCAATACGGTCATGCGCGAAGGCGCGCTCAGTCTTTCGAGCTCAGCGCGCTTCATCTGGCCGATACCATGCTCGGCCGAGATCGACCCGCCGGCTGCGACGACCATGTCATGGACATGCGACGAAATCCGCGGGCCATCCTCGGCATACCAGACCGCAGGGTCGACTCCCGCGGGCGCGCGGACATGGAAGTGGACATTGCCGTCGCCGAGATGGCCGTACGCCACCGCCTCGGTCCCCGGAAAGCGCGCCTCGGCCTCGGCGCCGCCCTCGATCATGAAGCGCGGCATGTCCTCGACGGGCACCGAGATGTCGTGCTGCAGCGCCGGGCCGCCGGCGCGCTCGGCCTCGGAGATCGAGTGGCGGATGCGCCAGAAGCTCTCGGCCTGCGCCTCGCTCGCCGCGATCACCGCGTCGGCGGCGAGCCCCTGCTCGAGCGCGGGCGCGAGCAGCCGCTCGAGCAAAGCCGCAGGCGGCTCGGCGGCGGCGTCGGTCGCCACGGCTTCGATCAGCACGTGCCAGGGCTGCGCGCTGGCGAGCGGCCGGCGGGTACCCGGCACATGGCGCAGCACCAGTTCGAGCGTCTTGTCGGGCAGGATCTCGAAGCTCTCGACCGCGCTGGTCCCCGCCTCGAGCCTGCGCAGCAGCGCGAGCGCGCTGGCCGGACTCTCCACCCCCACCCACGCGACCGCGCGCGAGACCATCCCCGGCACCAGCCGCAGCGTCGCCGCGGTGACGATGCCGAGCGTGCCCTCGGCTCCGATCAGCAGCTGGTTGAGGTCATAGCCGCGATTGTCCTTCTTGAGCGCGGCGATGCCGTTGTGGATCGATCCGTCGGGCAGCACTGCCTCGACCCCGGCGACGAGGCTGCGCATCGTCCCGAAGCGGAGCACCTGCGTGCCGCCGGCATTGGTCGAGACCAGCCCACCGATCGTCGCGCTGCCGCGCGCCCCGAGATCGAGCGGGAAGCGCCGCCCGGCCGCTTCGGCGGCGGCGCGCAGATCGGCGAGGATCACCCCGGCTTCGGCGACCGCGAGGTTGCTTTCCGGCGACAGCGAGCGGATCCGGTTCATCCGGCGGAGCGACAGCAGCAGCGCCGAGCCGTCGGCGGGCGGGGTCGCCCCGCCGACCATCCCGGTATTGCCGCCCTGCGGGACGAGCGCGACGCCGGCATCGGCGGCGAGCGCGACGATCGCGGCGACTTCGTCGGTCGTGCCCGGCGACAGCAGCGCCGGCGCCTGGCCGTGATAGCGCCCGCGCCAGTCGCTCAGCCACGGTGCGATCGCCTGCGGATCGGTCGTCGCGGCCTTGGGACCGAAGCGGTGCAGGACGGTCTCGACAAGCTGGCGCTGTGCTGGTGTCATGGCCGCGCCGATTAGCACGCGGCGCATCAGTTCATCCACTGTTCAAAACTGAGCCGTAATAGCCCCACCAGACATGTTGAACCCGCTGATTGCCGCCTCCGGTCTGCTGATGCTGCTCGCTGCCCCGGCTTCGACGCCGGAGCCGCTCGACTGGGATATGGTCGCCGAGCAGCTCCAGCAGCAGCGCCTCACCATCCATGTGCCGCGGGTGACGTTCCGCACCACGACGATCATCGTGCGTCCCGCGCGCCCGGTCGCGCTGGTCGAGAAGAAGGCGGACGATTGCGTGAAGATGGAGGATCTTGCGGGATTCTCGGTCAATCGCTTCGACAGCGTCGATCTGGTGCTCAAGAACGGCGCACTGCTCCGCGCCAAGCTCGGCAACGACTGCCCGGCGCTCGGCTTCTATGGCGGGTTCTACGTCAAGGCGAACAAGGACAGGAAGATGTGCGCCAAGCGCGACTCGATTCGGTCGCGTTCGGGCCGGCAATGCGCGGTCCAGTCCTTCGCATCGCTGGTTCCGGCACGCTGAACGTCGCGCGCCGCTTGACATCGCCGGACAAATCCGCAAGCGCGTGAAGGCTTTGGCGGCGTGGGCGACCACGCCCGATTTCCGGAAAAATGCATGAGCTTTGCCGATCTCGGCCTGTCTGACGAACTCCTGCGCGCGGTGACCGACGCGGGCTATACCGACCCGACTCCGATCCAGCGCCAGGCGATCCCGTCCGTGCTAATGGGCAAGGATCTGATCGGCATCGCCCAGACCGGCACCGGCAAGACCGCGGCCTTCGTGCTGCCGATGATCGACATCCTCGGCGAGGGGCGCACCCGCGCGCTGATGCCGCGGAGCCTGATCCTCGAGCCGACCCGCGAGCTCGCCGCGCAGGTCGCCGAGAATTTCGTCAAATACGGCACCAACCACAAGCTCTCGATGGCGCTCCTCATCGGCGGCGTGCAGATGGGCGATCAGGTCAAGGCGCTCGAGAAGGGCGTCGACGTGCTGATCGCCACCCCGGGCCGGCTGATGGACCTGTTCGGCCGCGGCAAGATCCTGCTCACCGGCTGCAACCTGCTGGTGATCGACGAGGCCGACCGGATGCTCGACATGGGGTTCATCCCCGACATCGAGGAAATCTGCACCAAGCTGCCCAAGAACCGCCAGACGCTGCTGTTCTCGGCGACGATGCCCCCCGTGATCAAGAAGCTGGCGGACAAGTTCCTCAACGACCCCAAGCGAGTCGAGGTCGCCCGCCCCGCGACGACCAACACCAACATCACCCAGCGCATCGTCGAGGTGCCAGGCAGCGCCTTCGCCAAGCGCGAGGTGCTGCGCACGCTGCTGCAGGAAGACGACGTCACCACCGCGATCATCTTCTGCAACCGCAAGACCACGGTGCGCGAGCTCAACAAGAGCCTCAAGAAGCACGGCTTCCGCTCGGCCGAGATCCATGGCGACATGGACCAGCCGGCGCGCATCGCCGAGCTCGACCGCTTCAAGGCCGGCGACGTCAACATCCTCGTCGCCTCCGACGTCGCCGCGCGCGGGCTCGACATCAAGGGCGTCAGCCACGTCTATAATTTCGACGCGCCGTGGCATCCCGACGATTACGTCCACCGCATCGGCCGCACCGGCCGCGCCGGCGCCACCGGCACCGCCTATACGCTGGTCGCTCCCGACGATGCCGAGAACATCGCCGAGATCGAGAAGCTGACCGGCCAGAAGATCGAGCGCGTCAAAGTCAAGGGCGCGGACAAGGGCGGCGACGCCCCCCGCGCCGAAGCCGCGCCGAAGCGCGAGCCCAGCGCGCGCCGCCGCGGCGGTCGCAAGGCCGAGGCCGAGGCCGAGCGCGAAGCGGCGCCGAAGCGCGCGCCCGAGCCGGTGC
>NZ_SRXU01000015.1:2500-5837 GCF_004792695.1 Sphingomonas naasensis
TGGTGGTGTGGACTCTCAAGCGTGAGGTAAGGGCAATTCGTGGATGCCTTGGCATGTACAGGCGATGAAGGACGTGGCACGCTGCGATAAGCGTCGGTGAGGTGTGAGCAACCTTTGACCCGACGATTTCCGAATGGGGAAACCCACCTGATCCGATTATCTCGAGCGTCAGTAATGACGGTCGGGGTAATGGGAGAAAGGTATCACTTAGCTGAATAAAATAGGCTTCGTGAAGCGAACCCGGAGAACTGAAACATCTCAGTACCCGGAGGAAAAGACATCAACCGAGATTCCGTTAGTAGTGGCGAGCGAACGCGGACCAGGCCAGTGCCTGATATTCAACTAGCAGAACACTCTGGAAAGTGTGGCCATAGCGGGTGACAGCCCCGTATGCGAAAGTGATGTATCAGGACTCGAGTAGGGCGGGACACGTGTAATCCTGTCTGAACATGGGGGGACCACCCTCCAAGCCTAAATACTCGTACATGACCGATAGCGAACTAGTACCGTGAGGGAAAGGTGAAAAGCACCCCGATGAGGGGAGTGAAACAGTACCTGAAACGGATTGCCTACAAGCAGTTGGAGCCTCTTTATGGGGTGACAGCGTACCTCTTGCATAATGGGTCTGTGACTTAATGTACCAAGCAAGCTTAAGCCGATAGGTGTAGGCGCAGCGAAAGCGAGTCTGAACAGGGCGACATAGTTTGGTGTATTAGACCCGAAACCCGGCGATCTAGGCATGACCAGGATGAAGGTGGGGTAACACCCACTGGAGGTCCGAACCGATTAACGTTGAAAAGTTACCGGATGAGTTGTGTTTAGGGGTGAAAGGCCAATCAAGCCGGGAAATAGCTGGTTCTCCGCGAAAACTATTGAGGTAGTGCCTCGCATGTTTACCGTAGGGGGTAGAGCACTGGATGGGCTAGGGGGTCGCGAGATCTACCAAACCTAACCAAACTCCGAATACCTACGAGTATAGTGCGGGAGACAGACGGCGGGTGCTAAGGTCCGTCGTCAAAAGGGAAACAGCCCTGACCTACAGCTAAGGTCCCCAAGTCACGTCTAAGTGGGAAAGCATGTGGGAATCCCAAAACAACCAGGAGGTTGGCTTAGAAGCAGCCATCCTTTAAAGAAAGCGTAACAGCTCACTGGTCTAAACAAGGGTTCCTGCGGCGAAGATGTAACGGGGCTCAAGACGTGCACCGAAGCTTAGGGTGTGGATTTATCCACGCGGTAGCGGAGCGTTCCGTAAGCCTGTGAAGCGATCTGGTAATGGGTCGTGGAGGTATCGGAAGTGCGAATGCAGACATGAGTAGCGATAAAGAGGGTGAGATGCCCTCTCGCCGAAAGACCAAGGGTTCCTGCGCAAGGCTAATCCGCGCAGGGTGAGCCGGCCCCTAAGACGAGCCCGAAGGGGGTAGTCGATGGGAACCACGTTAATATTCGTGGGCCTGGTGGTGTGTGACGGATCCCGTGTGTTGTATGCTCTTATCGGATTGAGCATGCTTCGAAGGGGTCCCGGGAAATAGCCCCACCGTATAGACCGTACCCGAAACCGACACAGGTGGTCAGGTAGAGTATACCAAGGCGCTTGAGAGAAGTGTCCTGAAGGAACTCGGCAAATTGCCTCCGTACCTTCGGAAGAAGGAGGCCCTGCTTCTGGGCAACCAGTAGCAGGGGGCACAGGCCAGGGGGTAGCGACTGTTTAGCAAAAACACAGGGCTCTGCTAAGTCGGCTTCAAGACGACGTATAGGGTCTGACGCCTGCCCGGTGCCTGAAGGTTAAGTGGAGGGGTGCAAGCTCCGAAATGAAGCCCAGGTAAACGGCGGCCGTAACTATAACGGTCCTAAGGTAGCGAAATTCCTTGTCGGGTAAGTTCCGACCTGCACGAATGGCGTAACGACTTCCCCACTGTCTCCAGGACATGCTCAGCGAAATTGAATTCTCCGTGAAGATGCGGAGTACCCGCGGTTAGACGGAAAGACCCCGTGCACCTTTACTGCAGCTTCAGAGTGGCATTAGGAAGGAACTGTGTAGAATAGGTGGGAGGCTTTGAAGCATTGGCGCCAGCCGATGTGGAGCCACAATGTGAAATACCACCCTGTTGTTTTCTGATGTCTAACCACGCACCGTCATCCGGTGCTGGGACCCTCTGTGGCGGGTAGTTTGACTGGGGCGGTCGCCTCCCAAAGAGTAACGGAGGCGCGCGAAGGTTGGCTCAGGTCGGTTGGAAACCGACTGTTAGAGTGCAATGGCATAAGCCAGCCTGACTGCGAGACTGACAAGTCGAGCAGAGACGAAAGTCGGTCATAGTGATCCGGTGGTCCCTCGTGGAAGGGCCATCGCTCAACGGATAAAAGGTACGCCGGGGATAACAGGCTGATAACCCCCAAGAGCTCATATCGACGGGGTTGTTTGGCACCTCGATGTCGGCTCATCACATCCTGGGGCTGGAGCAGGTCCCAAGGGTTTGGCTGTTCGCCAATTAAAGTGGTACGTGAGCTGGGTTCAGAACGTCGCGAGACAGTTTGGTCCCTATCTGCCGTGGGCGTCGAAATTTGAGAGGAGTTGACCCTAGTACGAGAGGACCGGGTTGAACATACCTCTGGTGTACCTGTCGTCGTGCCAACGGCGCAGCAGGGTAGCTATGTATGGACGGGATAACCGCTGAAAGCATCTAAGCGGGAAGCCTCCCTCGAGATAAGATTTCATAGGACGGTCGAAGACCACGACCTTGATAGATCGGATGTGGAAGTGCGGTAACGCATGGAGCTAACCGATACTAATTGTCCTGTTCGCGCTTGATGAGTCCCACCATCAATGACAGCCCTGGATGGCTGTCATCCGATGCGGATGATCCTCAAGCCTTGATTACCGGTGCACGGTATCGATTTGAAAAATTTGCGCCCGCACGGGCTCCATTGCCTGGTGGCTATGGCGTCTGTGAACCACCCGATCCCATCCCGAACTCGGCCGTGAAACCAGACTGCGCCGATGGTACTATCGCTCAAGCGATGGAAGAGTAGGTCGTCGCCAGGCATTGCAGCCCGTGCGGCCGCGCAAAAAAACCCATTCACTTTCTTTGTTGGCCTCAGGCGCCGGCGGTCGCATCCGCGACCTTGGCTTTCGCGCCGGTAAGGCGCGGCAGCCGGTCGGCCTTGCGGAGGCTTCGCCTCCGTCCTGATCCCGACACTCTGGTGGCGCGGGATGGAGCAGCCCGGTAGCTCGTCAGGCTCATAACCTGAAGGTCGCAGGTTCAAATCCTGCTCCCGCAACCAGAAATCGCCACAACCCAAAAGCCCGCTCGCCACCACAAATGGCAGCGGGCTTTTTGCG
>NZ_SRXU01000016.1 GCF_004792695.1 Sphingomonas naasensis
ATCAATGCCGAGCTGCTCGCCTTCGCCCGCGGCGAGACCGTGCGCGCCGAGCCGGGCTATCTGCTGCGCCCGCGCGACGGCTGAGTCCCGGCCGCTGAGGCGGCGCGGCTGCTGGCCGGCCGGCCGGGCTTCGCCGGCGCCGAGCGGCTCGGCATGCGCATCTCGGGCGCCGGCGATCTCGCGGCGAGCTATGGCAGGCTCGCCCGCGCCCCGGGCAAGCCGCCCGCCTATTATGTCCGGATCTGGCGCCGCGAGGCCGCGGGCTGGCGCCTGCTCATCGACGAGCTGACCTGAACCGCCACCGCGCCGCTCGTCGACACAAAATGGCACTTTCGCCGCAAAAGGGCGGCCGCCGCCGCCGGGCTATGCTGAAACGAACGCGCACCCCAACGGCATCGGCTCGATCGCGAGACCCGATCCGGTGCCGGAGGTGAACGAAATCCGCTTCTAGTTCTTCCTCGCTCTAGACTGCGGAGGGGCGGCCTTTCTCCCGAGGGCCGCCCCAACTTCGTTCTACTGACTCTATTCATTGCGTTGGCAAAGCAGATAGTTTCAGTCGTCACTTTTTATTTAAGATTTATCGAGCGGTTGTCTGTCCCGGTCGCAAAATGACGGACCCTGACGCCGCACGACCCTAGCCCCGACGCGAGCGTGCCCCGGCACGTCCCGTAGCATCAGGAAAAGGGGCTTTTCCACGTGACCAGCGTACATCTTCCCGCAAACCGTCGTGGCGCAGGGCGCCGTCTCTCCGGCCGCGCGGCGCTGCTGCTCGGCTCGGCGCTGCTGCCGATGGCGATGGCCTCGGCCGCGCATGCCCAGACCGGCGAAACGGTGGTGCTCGAGGAAGGGCGGACGCCGACGCCGGTGGCGCTGGGTGCGGGCGACGATCGGCTGGTGGTCGATATCGCGCACGTCAATGGCGATACCGGCGTGCTGGATCTGAGCGGCCTCGTCACCGGGCCGCTCACCAACGCGGGCGGCAACGACACCGTGTGGCTGCGCGCGACCAGCACGACGACGCACGATATGGTCTATCAGAATAGCCGCGCAAACTCCGCGACGCGGCAATATGTGACTGCCGATGGCGCCGTCTTCACCGGCGGCACCGTCTATGAGGCGTCGGGCAACGATACCGTCCTGACGCTCCAGAACACCGCGCGCTCGACGCGGACGCCACCGACCAGCGAGGACACCACGCTGCGTTTCGGCCCGCTGCGAATGGCCGGCGACGGCAAGATCATCGTGGATTTCTTTCTGCAGGCCGACCAGACGGGCGATACCGACAAGGCCCTTTATGTCGAGGCGGAGACGTCGGCGCCGGGCGGCGACGGCAAGCTCGACATCGAGCTTCGCGACGGTGTCGGCGGCGACATTGCCAGCACGGGGCTGATCGACGTCAGCAATGCCCGTTCGTTGTTGATCACCAACCAATCACAAGTGCGCTACGAGAGCGGGATCGGCATCAGAGGTGGTGCAGCGGACATCACCATCGACGCCAATAGCTGGCTCGACGCCGAAGACACCGTGGCCCCGACCACGGTGATCGAGAGCAGTGGCCGTGTCTACAACAAGGCGCTGATAACCAATGGCGGCCAAGCCGGCGGCGCCACCCAAGGCGGCGTGGGCGTCACCCTCGACGGCGGCCAGCTCTACAATATCTTCAAGGAGCATGAGGACGGCACCCGCGTCGTTAGCGGCGGTCTCGGCAGGATTCTGGGCGGCGGTGCCGCGGTGCGCGCGGAGGGCGGTGCCAACTACATCGAGAATTCGGGCTTCATGACCGCGAAGAACGGACCGACCATCGTCAACGCCGGCCAGACGCTCGTCACGCGCAACGTCATCACGAAGTTCACCAACGGCCCGAATAGCCAGACGGGCGAGATCGAGGGCGGGACCGTTGCGGGGCGCAAGATCGCCTATCAGAGCGGCAACAACAGCACCGATGTGGTGGTCAACTCGGGCAAGATCACCGGCGACATAGTGTTCGGCAACGGGGCGGGGATGTTCCTCTATACCGGCGCGAACAACGGCGTGACCGGCACGATCGACGGTGGCGACGGAATCGATGCGTACGGCAAGTCGTTCACTGCTTCGGTGACCCACACCCTCGCCAACAATATCCTGAACCAGGCGGGGATCGCCGGTTTCGAGATGCACGGCATCGAGGCGAGCGGAGCCAACACCATTGTCACCGTCGCCGCCGCCGAGACGCTCGATGCGGGTCTGATGCTGATCGGCAACGGTACCGTGGTGAACACCGCGAACATCACGGTTTCGAACGGCTTCCACCCCGGGCTTTGGGCGCGCGACATCGACGGTATCACGGGAGGGCTTCGCTTCCTCAACCGCGGTACGATCCGGACGCAGGGGGCGGCCTATTATGGAGAGGGAAACACCGCCAGCTTCGTCAATGAAGGCTCGATCACATCCGATTTCGATACGACGGTGAGAATCGAGCTGGACACGACCGGCGCCCCGGTCCCGACTTTCTACTTCAGCAACAGCGGGACGCTAATTTCGGATGCTGACGAAGGCTCGGTCGTCAGGCTGGCGTTTAACGCGCGCGGTACGGATGGCGTACTCGCCGACCTCATCAACAGCGGCACGATCCGCCACACCAAGGGCGCAGCGGAAGCGGACGGGGAAATGTTCGCGTTTGATGCGGCGGACCGCAGTGGTCGCGGCGACCTGATCCGGCTCGCCAATACCGGAACGATCGAGGCCACCGGGCGCGGGACGTCGGGCATCCGCCTTGCTGGCAGCAATCTGGAATTCCGGAACGAGCGTGCGGTGAATGTCACCGGCGATGGCGCCGGCGGGGTCTCTCTGCAATATGCCCGCGACGCGATTCAGCCGCGCACGCTGGCCTCGCTCGTCAATAGCGGGACGATTACGGCGGCCGGCAATTCGCTGTTCGACGACGAGACGAGCAGTCTCGTGCTGACATACGGCGCCGCCTTCGACATGGGTGGATCGAGTGGCGGCGACGCCAGTTTCACCAATAGCGGGACGATCGCGACGAGCGGTAGCGGGTCGGTTGCGGTCGCCGCTTATGGCGGCACGACCGGAGATACCGGCTCGAGTTTCACGCTCGAGAACAGCGGCACGATCCGCGGCCTGGCCGAGACCGGTTTCGGTGGGCGCGTATCTGTCGAGAATCTCGATCTGCTCGGCGAGGACGATCTCGTCCTCGCGGGCGCGATCCATACCCGCAACACGGCCGACGATATCACCAACCGCGGCACGATCGAAGGCAATGTCCATCTCGGCGAGCTCGGAGATATCTTCCGCAACTATGGCGCGATGCGCGGCAATGTCTCGTTGGGTTCGGGTGGGGACGACTATGTGACCGGTTCGGGGGCGTCGCTCACGGGGATCGTGGACGGTGGCGTCGGCGACTGGGATCAGATCCTCGTCGACATGACCGGCGCGGACGCCAAGAAGCTCAACGCCAGCCAGTTCCGGAACTTCGAGGCGCTCACCGTTTTCAATGCGACCGCGGGCAGCGGGATCGTGTCGATCTTCGGCGATATCGATCTCGCCATGCTGCGCCTGCGCAACATCGCGCTTCATATCGACGCCGGCGATACGGTGCGGTCGGCCTCGGGCGCGACCGGATATACGTTCGGCGACTCGATGGAGCGATCGAGCGAGACGGTGGACAATGCCGGCACGATCGTCGGCGGCGTTTCGCTGGGCGCCGGTGAGGACAGCCTGATCAACAGCGGGACGATCGGCTACGACGTCGATATGGGCGCCGATGCGGACAGCATCACCAATTCGGGCACCATCAACGGCAACGTCAACGCCGGCACCGGCAACGACACCGTCACCAATTCGGGTACGATCAACGGCACCCTCAACCTCGGCGCCGGCGACGATCGCTACGTCGCGCAGAGCGGCGGGCTGGTCACCGGCGCGATCGACGGCGGCGACGGCACCGACACCTTCGTTTTCCGCCTCAACGGCAATAGCGGGTCGATCCCGGGCGGCTTCACCAATTTCGAATCGTTCGGCGCCTATGGTCCCGGCACGCTGACCCTCGCGCTCGATCAGGATTACGACACGATCGAGCTGTTCGAGACCGCCAATCTGACGCTGACCGATGGCCCCGGCACGGTCGGCCAGATCAAGGGCGACGACAGCGCGCAGATCGTGACGATCGAGGATGCCGACTTCGCGGGCGGCGTCTCGCTCGCCGGGGGCGATGACACGCTGTCGATGCACCTCGACGGCGCGCTGGGCGGCGCGCTGGACGGCGGCGCGGGGACCGATACGCTCAAGCTCCATCTCGACGACTTCTCGTCGATCAACGACCTGTTCAACTTCGAGATCGTCGACGTGACCGGCGCCTCGCCGCTGCGTCTGACCGGCACGCTCGGCGCCGGGCAGCAGATCAACTTCGACGGATCGGACAACCGCTTCATCGTCGACGCGGATGCGGTGTTCGAAGGCAATGCCAATGGCGGCGACGGCACCGACTCGTTCGAGGTCTATACGGGCAATGCGAACAATCGCACGATCGTGGCCGGTCAGATCACGTCGTTCGAGAAGCTGATCGCCGGCGGGGCGGGAGCGCTCGCGCTCACCGGGCAGGCGTACAGTTTCGAGAGCGTAGAGGTGGCGGGCAATCTCGCGATCGGCAACGGCGCATCGCTCGCCTCGGCCGGCGGCGTGCATTTCGGCGACAGCGACAACCGCCTGACGCTCGAAGGCACCGGCGTGGTGACCAGCCCGGTCGACGGCGGCGACGGCACCGACACGATCGCGTTCGATCTGGCCGCGGGCCAGACGCGCACGCTCAGCAGCGTCGGGTCGATCAGCAATTTCGAGA
>NZ_SRXU01000017.1 GCF_004792695.1 Sphingomonas naasensis
AGCGAGGATGGGAAGGGTCGATAACCACTCAAAACCGCCGAGTGGTTGATGAGACTGTATGTACGTGCAATCCAGGCGCTCACTGGACCCGTTCTCCGGGTTCCAGTTATTATTACCGTCGTGGCTACTGTGCCGCGTGGTGAATAGCTCGGCTCGAGTGCCGACGAAGGACGTGCCAAGCTGCGATAAGCCTCGGGAACCCGCATGGAGGGGTCGAACCGAGGATCTCCGAATGGGAATCCCTACAACAATTGCTTCGCGCAATAGGGAACGTCCAGAACTGAAACATCTCAGTATGGGCAGGAAAAGAAACCGTAAGGGATGTCGTTAGTAACGGCGAGTGAACGCGACATAGTCCAAACCGAAGCCTTCGGGCAATGTGGTGTACGGGCTGGTCAACAACAACGGAGCTTCCGCGAGAAGTCTTCTGGAATGGAGCGTGATACAGGGTGACAACCCCGTATCGCAGAAGCACCGTTGGGGACCAGATCCCTGAGTAGCGGGGGTCGGAAATCCCTCGCCAATGTGGCAGGCATCTACTGCCAAGACTAAATACAACTCGAGACCGATAGTGGACAAGTAGCGTGAGTGAACGCTGAAAAGCACCCTGAGAAAGGAGGTGCAATAGGGCTTGAAATCACGCGGTGATAGAGCGATGGGGCGTAGAAGGCCGATCGAAAAACGACCTGGGGGCGACCCCACTGTAGGAATCGATCGGAGCCGACGTCTTATCGTGCGTTTTGAAAAACGAGCCAGGGAGTGTACCTATGTGGCGAGTCTAACCCGATTATCGGGGGAGACGCAGGGAAACCAACAAGGCCGCAGCATTGCAAGGGCCGCCGTGTTCAAGCGCGGGGAGTCATATGGGTACGACCCGAATCCGAGCGATCTACGCGTAGGCAAGGTGAAGCATGGCGAAAGCTATGTGGAAGCCTGTTAGGGGTGGTGTCCTACAATACCCTCCCGTGATCTACGTGTAGGGGTGAAAGGCCCATCGAGCTCGGTAACAGCTGGTTCCAATCGAAACATGTCGAAGCATGACCTCTGCTAAGGTAGTTTGTCGGGTAGAGCGACCGATTGGGGTGTCTGCCTCCGAGAGGAGTCAGCGCCCCTGTCAAACTCCAAACCGACAGACGCCATGGATGCAGGGAGTCCGGTGTGCGGGGTAAGCCTGTGCACCATGAGGGAGACAACCCAGAGCTGGGTTAAGGTCCCCAAGTGTGGATTAAGTGCGATTTGAAGGTGGTCTCGAGCCCTAGACAGCCGGGAGGTGAGCTTAGAAGCAGCTACCCTCCAAGAAAAGCGTAACAGCTTACCGGCCGAGGTTCGAGGCGCCCAAAATGATCGGGGCTCAAATCCACCACCGAGACCTAGCGACACGTGTTAGAACGTGATTCCGTAGATTGGCGCTCCGATTGGGTGGAAGTATGGGATAGATTTCATATGGACCGATCGGTGACGAAAATCCTGGCCATAGTAGCAGCGATAGTCGGGTGACAATCCCGACGGCCGAACAGACAAGGGTTCCTCAGCAATGTTCGTCAACTGAGGGTTAGCCGGCCCTAAGTCTCACCGTAACTCGAATGAGACAAATGGGAAACTGGTTAATATTCCAGTGCTGTTGTGCAGTAAACGCCGACGCTTTGGGGTCGTCTGAGCCGGGCCTTCGCCCGGTCGAATCGTCGAAATCCGTGGAAGCCGTAATGGCACGAAGCGGACGAATGTCGAGACAGAGCAATTCAGACCAACCTAGAGCCCGTGAAAAGGCAAGCACAACATCCGTACCAAGATCCGACACAGGTGTCTGTGGCTGAGAACGCCAAGGCCTGTCGGGGACAACCGACGTTAGGGAATTCGGCAATTTAGTCCCGTAAGTTCGCGATAAGGGATGCCTGCCCCGGAATGGGGCAGGTCGCAGTGACCTAGACGCTCCGACTGTCTAGTAACAACATAGGTGACCGCAAATCCGCAAGGACTCGTACGGTCACTGAATCCTGCCCAGTGCGGGTATCTGAACACCTAGTACAATAGGACGAAGGACCCGTCAACGGCGGGGGTAACTATGACCCTCTTAAGGTAGCGTAGTACCTTGCCGCTTCAGTAGCGGCTTGCATGAATGGATCAACGAGAGCGTCACTGTCCCAACGTTGGGCCCGGTGAACTGTACGTTCCAGTGCGGAGTCTGGAGACCCCCAAGGGGAAGCGAAGACCCTATAGAGCTTTACTGCAGGCTGTCGCTGGGACATGGCCGCTGATGTGCAGCATAGGTAGGAGTCGTTACACAGGTAGCTGCTACTAGCAGCCCACCGAGACACCAGTGAAATACTACCCGTCAGTGGCTGTGACCCTCACTCCGGGAGGAAGACACCGATAGCCAA
>NZ_SRXU01000018.1 GCF_004792695.1 Sphingomonas naasensis
TCTTGCGCAGCCGTACCAGGCGCTGGTTGTCACGCCAGGCCAGTTCGCGGTCGAGCAGTAGGCCGAGGCGTTCATCGAAGCTCAGGCTGTGGCTGGCCGGCAGCGTCCATTGCTCTTCCAGGGCGCGGGCCATGCCGTCCAGGCGTAGCTGGTGCAGTTGATTCAGGGTGTGTTGCGGCATCATCGAACAGCTCCTGTTGCGGGGGTTGGTAGTAGTCGGCGCCACGGACGTTCTCGTGGTCGCCGGGTAAGGTCGTTTCGGCGGCACGCTGGGGCAGCGGCTGTTGATCCAGGCCTTGCTGGAGCAGGTTGCGCACGCTGCGCCCGGTGAAGGCGCGCAGGTGTACGGCACGTTCGGCAGCGGCTTCCAGGCGTGCATTGCCATAGCGCCGGGCCAGCGAGAGCAGGCCGAGGCAGGCGCGGTAGCCCATCTCCGGGTGCGGCTTGTGGGTCAGTTGGTGATCGATCAGTTGGCGCGTGTAGGGGCCGATCCGCTCGCCCCAGTCGAGCAGGCGTTGCGGCGTCCACTCACGATGCGCCTGGTGCGCTGCGGGCATGTGTTCGCGCTGGGTACTGTAAGCGCCGCGTCGCCCCAGCAGCAGGTGGCTGGCCACCCGCCGGTTGCCATGCAGCACTTCCAGGGTGTGTGCCGTCAGTCGCACGTCCACGTTCTGCCGGGCCAGGGCGGAGGGCACGCTGTAGAAGCTGCCATTGACCTCGATGTGGTAGTCGATGCTGACCTTGCAGCGCTTGAAGGTGGCGACCTCGTAGGGATGCACCGGCAGCGCTCGCAAGGCCGGGCGATCCAGACGCTCGAACCAGTCGCGCCGGCAGCCATCGAGCCGCTTGAACGGGCGCCGATTCAGATCCTCCAGCAGCTCGGCGATGGCCTGGTTAAGCGCATGCAGGCTGAAGAACTGCCGATGGCGCAGCCGCGCCATGATCCAGCGCTCGACCACCTGCACCGCCACCTCGGCCTTGGCCTTGTCCTGAGGCTTGCGTGGCCGTGCCGGCAGGATCACCGTCTGGTAATGACGCGCGCACTCCAGCGTGGCCCGGTTCAGGCCCGGCTCGTAGCGATCCGGCTGGGCGACCAGGGCGCGCGGATTGTCCGGCACAACCATTTCCGGCACGCCGCCAAAGTAGGTCAGAGCCTGGCCCAGCGAGGTCAGCCAGTCCACCTGGGTTTCGCCTGGCGTCGCGCAGGCATAGGTGTAATTCGAGGCGCCCAGGGCGGCGACGAAGATGTGCGCCCGGCGCACTTCGCCGGTGGCCGGGTCGACCACCGGCAGCGTCGGCCCGGCATAGTCGATGAATAGCTTCTCGCCCGCACGGTGCAGCTGACGCATCGAACGTTTGAGCGTCTGGGCGTAGC
>NZ_SRXU01000019.1 GCF_004792695.1 Sphingomonas naasensis
GCTCGCCGAGACGCTCCCGCCTTGGCTCGCGCGCCGTGCCCGGAGTTCGGCCGCGGCGACGCTCTGGCGGGTGATCGAGGCGGTCTGTGTGCTGCATAAGGGGTGCGGCGGGCGCTACCTCGGCGGGGCGCGCACCCGCGCCGAGCGGGCGGGACGCGATCAGGCCCGCGTCGATGCCGAGATCGCGGCGCTGGGCAGCGCCGAGCCGCTCAAGGCCGAGAAGGCGCGCGCGATCGAGGCGCGGGCGCAGGCGGTGCAACAGGCCGAGGCAGCGCGGGCGGGACTGGCGCAGGCCGACGCCGATGAGCGCGGCGCGATCGCCGCGCGTGATCGCGCGCAATCCGCGCGCGCCGCGGCGCATGTCGAGCTGGCCCAGCTCGACAGCGAAGCCGCGGCGTTGGCCAAGGCGACCCAGCCTTCGGGCAAGGATCGGCTGCTCGATCGGCTCAGGGTCGATGCGGGCTATGAGCGCGCGCTCGCCGCCGCGCTCGGGGACGATCTCGACGCGGGGCTCGATACGGGCGCCGAGCGCTATTGGGCAGGGGCCGAGCCGATGGCCGGCGATCCGGATGCGCCGACGGGAACGGTCGCGCTGGCGCGCCATGTCGCGGCGCCGGCCGGGCTGGCGCGGCGGCTGGCGCAGGTGCTGGTGGCGGAGAAGGACGACGGCCAGCCGCTCGCGGTCGGGCAACGGCTGGTGACGCTCGCCGGGGTGTTGCGGCGCTGGGACGGCTATGTCGCGAAGTCGGGCGGCGCCGCGGCGGCCGAGCGGCTCGAACGGGTCAACCGGCTCGCGGCGATCGAGAAGGCACGCCCGGCAGCGGCGCGCGCCGTCGAGACCGCCGATGCCGAGCTGGCGCGGATCGACGAAACGATCGGCGCAGCGCGGCAGGCCGCGGCCGAGAGCCGGCGCCTGCTCGGCGAGGCCGAGAATGCCGGGCGCGAGGCGGGCCGGGCCGAGGACCGTGCCACTGCCCAGCTCGAACGGCTCGAGGCCCAGCGCGCCGACCTCGATTCGCGCCGCGCCCGGGTGGCGGGCGAGCTGGACGAGGCGGCGGGCGAGCTGGCGCGCGCCGAGGCGGGCAAGGCGGCGCTGCCCGACGGATCGGCGACGCGGGCGCGGGTGGCGGCGCTGTCGTCAGAGGCCGAGGCGCGGCGCGGCGCGGCGGCCAATGCGCGGAGCGAGCGCGGGACGCTCGAGCGCGAGATCGCGCAGG
>NZ_SRXU01000001.1:0-999317 GCF_004792695.1 Sphingomonas naasensis
GAGGGGGCCAACCTGGTTCTGTCGGGCACCAACGGCTCGGTCGCCAATGTGATCGGCGACGACAGCGCCCAATCGGTGACGATCGATGGCGCGCTCACCGGCGGGGTCTCGCTGGGCGGCGGCGACGACAGCCTGACGATGCATCTCTCGGGGCTGCTCGACGGCGCGCTCGACGGCGGCGCGGGCAACGACACGCTCAACCTGACCCTCGACGGCGCTTCGAGCATCAACGGCATGTTCGGCTTCGAGACCGCCAACATCACCGGCGCATCGCCGCTGACGCTGACCGGCGATTTCGGCGCCAACCAGCGGATCAACTTCGCCGGCAACAGCGACAACGAGCTGATCGTCGGCGCGGGCGCGACCTTCGCCGGCACGGTCGACGGCGGCGCCGGGCACGACCTGCTCCGCGTGCAATCGGGCGATGCGCAGACCCGCACGGTCGTCGCCTCGCAAATCCTCTCGTTCGAGGATCTGATCTCCGAAGGCGCCGGCACGCTGGCGCTCACCGCGGGCAATTACAGCTTCGAGAATGTCGCGGTGAACGGCGGCAATCTCGAGCTCGGCGCGGGGACCACGCTCGGCACCAATCATGGCGTGATCTTCGACGGTGCCGACAACCGCTTCACCCTCGGCTCGGGCGCGTCGGTCGTCGGGCGGGTCGACGGCGGCGCCGGCAACGACACGCTTGCGCTGGTCCAGGGAGCGGGCACCACCCGCCTGCTCAGCACCATCGACTATTCCGGGTTCGAGCGGCTCGAATCCTCGGGCAGCGGCAATGGCGAGCTGCGCATCGACCGCAACGCCAGCTTCGCGAACGGCGTCGGCCTCGATGGCGGGGTGTTCAACGTCGTGACCGGCAATACGCTCACCGCCACCGTCGCCGGTGGCGCCAACCGCGAGAGCCTGATCGTCGGCGGCCGCATCGAGGGCGATGTCGATCTCGGCGCCGGCGACGACTATCTGACGATCGCGGGCGCCGGCACGATCACCGGCACCCGCTCCGGCGGCGACGGCACCGACACGCTCGTGTTCAACACCAGCGGCACCTATGCGGCGCCGACGGTGTTCGACGCGGGCAGCTATGCGAGCTTCGAGGCGCTCAACGTCGAGGGCGGGGTGGTCTCGTTCACCGGCACCGGCAGCTACGCGGCGATCAACATCGCCGGCGGGCGGCTGATCGGCCAGGCGGGCAGCGTGATCACTGCGACCAGCCCGATCCAGGTCTCGCGCGGCGCGACCTTCGGCTCGGCGGGACGGGTCAATGGCGACATCATCGTCTCGGGCACGCTGTCGCCTGGCGCCTCGCCGGGGACGATGACGGTCAACGGCAACGTCAACTTCCAGCCGGGCTCGAACCTGCTGCTCGAGGTCTCGCCGACCGCGAGCGACCTGCTCAACATCTCGGGCACGCTGAGCATCGCCAACGGCGCGACGATGGACATCACCGGCGTGCTCCACGGCACTCCGGGCAACCGGCTCGACCTCGTCGTCGCGCAGGGCGGGATCAACGGCCGCTTCACGACGATCAACAAGTCGAACGACATCTTCGGCTTCGTCGTCCAGAACGGCAACCGGCTGCAGATCCAGAGCGAGTTCCTGAACGGCGACTATCCGACCAACATCGGCGCGAGCATCGATTACGCCAATGAAGTGCTGCGCGGCGGCTATGGCGTGCAGGCCTTCACCGCGGCGCTGCCGGTGCTGGTCGACGCGCAGGGCGCGATCCAGCAACAGGCTTTCGCGCAGCTGACTCCCGAGCCCTATGGCTCGGCGATCCAGCTCGGCGAGGAGAACAGCCTGCTGCTCGTCGACGGCGTCCATGGCGCGACCGCGACGCGGGGCGAGGGCGAGGGGCTCTACACCTTCGGCCAGTTCCTCGCCGGGCGCGCCGACGTCAAGGCGACCAACGGGCTGAGCGGCGCTTCGGCGTCGCGCGTCAACAATCGCGGCTTCTTCGCCGGGCTCGGCTATGGGATCGGCGGGGGCACGCAGATCGGCGCGTTCGTCGGCGGGCTCGACAGCCAGCAGCGGATCGAGTGGCTGGGCGCGAAGACCGAGCTCGACGCGCTGGCCGCGGGCGTGTTCGGCGATACCCGCCTCGGCGGTCTCGGGCTGCACGGCCTCGTCGGCCTCAACGGCGGCAAGGCCGAGACCAGTCGCCGTCTGCTGGTGAACAATCACACCGGCAAGGCGAAGTACGACCTGACCAGCTGGATCGCCGATCTCGGCGTCGACTATCAGGTCCGTCTCGGGGCGTGGACGCTCGCGCCCAAGCTGGGCGTGACCTATGTCCGCACCAGCCGCGCGGCCGCGGCCGAGCAGGGCCTCGGCGACTTCAGCCTGTCGGTCGACAAGGGGCATCGCAACAGTTGGTTCGGCGAGGCGGCGGTCGCCGCGACGGGCAGCTTCGATCTCGCCGGCGCGAAGCTCACGCCCTATGCCCAGGTAGGCGTCCGCCAGCTGATGGGCGACGCGCGGGTGCCGGTCACCGGCCAGTTCACCGGCGCCGGCAGCAAGATCACCGTCGACGGGATCGAGCGCGAGGGCACCGCGCTGCGCGTCGCGCTTGGCCTCGGCATCGACCTGAGCGAAGGCGTGCGGCTGCAAGCCGGCTATAGCGGCGAATTCACCGGCACCGAGCGCAACAGCGTGATGGGAGGCCTGAGCTTCCGCTTCTGATGTTTACCCCTTGAGCCCCGAGGGGTCGCCGGTGACACGGTCCGGGTTTCGATCCGGGCCGTGTCATTGCGTTTCGCGTTGGTCGCGCCCGCGGCTGCGTTGATCGCCGTCGTCGCGGCACCGCCCGCGCTGGTCGCGCACCGGTCGTCGGCGTCGATCGGGCCCTTCTACACCTCCGGCGGACGCTCGTGTCCGGAAGCTGGAGAAAGAACATGTCGAGAAATGCATCCCGCAGCGCGCTGCTGCTGGGACTGTCGCTGGCCTGCATGGCCGCGCCCCCGTCGCTGGCGCAGGACGTGCCCGATCCAGCCGAGCAGCAAGTGACCCAGCCGGCGGAAGCCGCGGCGGTCGATCCGTGCGCGGTGCCGAAAAAGAAGAAGAAAAAGGGCCTCGGGCTCGGCGGGCTGCTCAAGGCCGCGCGCTCGTCGGGGCTGGCCAACATCGGCATCGGCGGGATGGGCAAGGGCGGCGCGCTGGCCAACGCCGCGATCGGCACGGCGGCGTCGCTCAGCGAGACCGCGGCGGCGAATGCGGCGGCGAAGCAGGCGGAGAGCGGCTGCTGAAGTGCGGGCGGGGCGATGGTGGCGGAGAGGGTGGGATTCGAACCCACGGTGGGCTTGCACCCACGGCGGTTTTCAAGACCGCTGCCTTAAACCACTCGGCCACCTCTCCGCTCAGCCCCCGCTATCGCGGCGCGCGGCAGGATGCCACAAAATCTTGACCGAACCCCGTCGCGGGGGGCTTCATGCCCGCGTCCGGCTGTGGCACACCATGCGCATGTTCGGTTTGCGTGCGATGCTCGGGAAAGCGGCGGTTCTGGCCGTGGCGGTGGTGGCGGCGGGTCCGGCGGCGGCGCCCGCCGTCGCGCAGGACGAGGCCGGCTTCCAGGCCTATCTCCAGACGCTCGGCCGCCAGGCGCTGGCGCAGGGCGTGACGCGGCGCACGGTCGACCTCGTCATCCCGACGCTGACCTACAATGCCCGCGTCGTCGAGCTCGACCGCCAGCAGCCCGAGCAGCGGCCCAATGCGCCGATCTCGAACTTCGAACCCTATCGCGTGAAGCATGTCGACGCCGCGCGGATCGGGCAGGGGCGCGCGGCATGGCAGCGCGTGCGGCCGCGGCTGGCGCGGATCGAGCGCGAGACCGGCGTGCCCGAATCGATCATGGTGGCGATCTGGGGGCACGAGACCGCGTACGGCAAGGTGATGGGCGGGTTCGACCTGCCGCGCGCGCTCGCCAGCCTCGCCTATGAAGGGCGCCGGCGCGACCTGTTCGCGAGCGAGTTCATCGCGACGCTCAAGATGATCGATCGCGGCGTGCCGCGCGAGAAGCTGGTCGGCAGCTGGGCCGGCGCGTTCGGCGGGCCGCAATTCCTGCCGAGCGTCTATCTGCGGCTCGCGGTCGACGGCGACGGCGACGGGCTCGCCGACATCTGGAGCAGCGAGGCCGACACGCTCGCCTCGATCGCCAATTATTTCGTCAATGCCGGCTGGCGGCCGGGCCAGCCCTGGGGAGTCGCGGTGCGCGTGCCCGAGGGGTTCAACCGCGCCGCGGTCGCCGGACGCACCACCTCGCCGCGCTGCCCGCGGGTGTTCGAGCGCCACAGCCGCTGGAAGACGATCGCCGAATGGCGCGCGCTGGGGCTGACGCCGCAGGGGCGCGGCTGGCCGGCCGACAATGTCCAGGCGACCTTGCTCGAGCCCGACGGCCCGGGGCGGACCGCCTATTTGCTCACCGGCAATTATCGCGTGATCCTCGACTATAATTGCTCGAATTTTTACGCATTGTCGGTAGGCCTGCTCGCCGATGAAGTCGAACGCTAGCGCCGTCGCTGCCCTTCTCCTCCTCGCCGGTTTCGGCGGGGCCGGAGCCTTTGCCACCCCCGCGCCGGACGGTCAGAGCGCGCCGGGCGCCAGCTATCCGGTTCCCGGATCGGCGCCGGCCCAGCCCCGGCCCGCTGCGCCGCGGCTCGATTATGCGCAGGATGCCGATCCGACCGCAGGCATCGAAGGGCCGCGCGGTTCATCGCAGCGCGCGCCGGGTGAGCAGCGCTACGACGAGGTCGGCTATGCCACCGTCGCCGAGATCGGCGCGGGCGTCACCGCGGTGCATGCCGGCTTGCCGGTCGACACCCTCGTCGAAGTGACCTCGCTCGAGAATGGCCGGACGATCGTGGCGCTCGTCACCGCGACCGATCCCGGCGCGGCCAAGCCGATCACCCTGTCGGTGGGCGCCGCGCGCGAGCTCGGCCATGCCGAGAGCGGGCAAATGCCGGTGCGCGTCCGGCGCGTGGCGGCGGCGCCGGGCGACCTGCTCGCGCTCCGCTCGGGCAAGCCTGCGCCGGCGCGCCCCGATACGCCGCCGGTGCTGCTCAATGCATTGCGCAAGCATCTCGGCCCGCCCGCGACGACGTCGCTCGCCAGCGAAGTACGGACCGCGCCTGCGCGGCCTATGCCGGCGGCGCGCCCGGCCGCAGCGCCGCCGCGCGCGGCACGGCCCGTCGCGGCCACGGGCTTCTACGTGCAGATCGCCGCACTTTCTAACGCCGGCAACGCGCAAGCGCTTGCGCGGAGGCTCGGCGGGTCCGTAAAGCAGGGTGGAGGGCTCTATCGCGTGCAGCTCGGGCCGTTCGCCACACGGGCGCAGGCCGAAGCAGCGCGGGGCGGGGCCGCACGCGCGGGTTATGGGGACGCGCGCGTACTCGCCGTCAACTGAGTAACCCGGGGACCCGGACATAATGAAGAAGCTGACCGCCGCCTCGATCCTGGCGCTCGCCGTCGCCTGGCCAACCACCGCGCAGCAGAGCCCGCCCTTCGATACGCCGGCGCCGATCGCCTATCTCGAGGATCTCTCCTCGGGCGCGGTGCTCTACGCCAAGGACGCCGATCGCCGCATTCCGCCGGCATCGATGGCGAAGATGATGACGGTCTATGTCGCGTTCGACCTGATCAAGAAGGGCGAGCTCAAGCTCAGCGACACCGCCCCGGTCCGCCCCGAGACGTGGAAGAAATGGCATTCGCAGGGCTCGACGATGTTCCTCGCGGTCGGCGAGAATCCGCGCGTCGAGGATCTGCTCAACGGCATCGTCACGCTTTCGGGCAACGACGCCTGCGTCGTCCTCGCCGAGAAGATCGCCGGCACCGAGGAATCGTTCGTCAATCTGATGAACCAGCGCGCGAAGGAGCTGGGGCTGAGCAACAGCCAGTTCGGCACTTCGAACGGCTGGCCCGACGAAGGCCGCACCTTCGTCACCGCGCGCGACCTCGCGCACCTCGCCAAGGCGACGATCGAGCACCATCCCGAGCTCTACAAGCAGTTCTACAGCCGCACCAACTTCACCTGGGGCAAGACGCTCGGCGCCGGCGCCGACATCACCCAGGGCAATCGCGATCCGCTGCTCGGCCGCGTCCAGGGCGCCGACGGGCTCAAGACCGGGCACACCGAGGAGGCAGGCTATGGCTTCACCGGATCGGCGCAGCAGAATGGCCGCCGGCTGGTGATGGTGATCGCCGGGCTCGACAGCTATGGCGGCCGCGCCGAGGAATCGGTGCGCTTCATGGAATGGGGCTTCCGCTCGTGGAAGCCGCTGCCGATCGCCTCGAAGGGCAAGCGCATCGGCGAGGTCGAGGTGCAGGGCGGCGGCGCGGGCAGCGTCGGCGTGGTCGCGCCGCGCGACCTCAATGCGACGGTTCCTGCCGGCACCTCGCCCAGGATGACCGGCAAGCTGGTCTATCTCGGCCCGGTCAAGGCGCCGATCAAGGCCGGGCAGCACGTCGCCGACCTGATCGTCGAGACGCCGGGCATGCCGACCCAGACGCTGCCGCTGGTCGCCGAGGCCGATGTCGGCGAGGCGGGCTTCTTCCGCCGCGTGTGGCTGGGGCTGACCTCGCTGTTCGGGTGATCGCCGGCGTCGTCGCGGCGATATCTTTCCCCGTCATCCCCGCGAAAGCGGGGACCCATCTCCTGCGCCGCCGCGATCGCACCGGTGCGTTTGAGGATCATCCGGGCGATGGGGCCGCGCTTTCGCGGGGGTGACGATTTGAAGGAGACGCTCGCGGCCTGAGATCCCGGCTTTCGCCGGGATGACGGTTGGTGTCTAAGGTGACCATGCTCCTCGGCAACGAATCCGCCCGTGACGCGCTCGCCGCCGCGATGGCCAGCGGCGTGCTCCACCATGCCTGGCTGATCGCCGGGCCGGAGGGCGTGGGCAAGGCCAGCTTCGCGCGGATGGCGGCGGCGCGGATGCTCGCCGAGGCCGCCGAGCCGCACAGGCTCAGCCCCGGCTGGGAGGTGCCCGAGACGACCCAGACCGCGCATCTGATCGCGGCGGGGGCGCATCCCGATTATCGCGAGCTGGTGCGGCTGCCCAAGGACGCCGCCAAGCCCGACGAGGCGCTGGCCCGCTCTATCACGATCGCGCAGGTGCGCAGCCTCCAGCCGCTGTTCGCGACCAAGCCTTCGCTCAGCCAGCGCCGCGTGGTGCTGATCGATTCGATCGACGATCTCGAGCGCGGCGGCGCCAATGCACTGCTCAAGAATCTCGAGGAGCCGCCGGCGGGGACGATCTTCCTGCTGGTCAGCCACGCGCCGGGCCAGCTGCTGCCGACGATCCGCTCGCGCTGCCGGCTGCTGCGCTTCGATCCGCTGGCCGATGCGCAGGTCGCGACCGTCCTCCGCGATGCGCTGCCGCAGGCGAATGCCAGCGAGATCGAGTCGCTGGTCCGCGCGGGCGAGGGCTCGCCGGGGCGCGCGCTGGGCTTTGCCGGGCTCGACATCGCCGCGCTCGAAAGCGACATGGCGCTGCTCGCCGAGACCGGCGACCCCTCCAATGCGGTGCGCGCGCGGCTGGCGAAGCTGCTCGGCGCCAAGGCCGCGCAGCCGCGCTACGAGGCGTTTCTGGAGCGCGCGCCGGGCTTCATCGCCGCCCGCGCGAAGACGCGATCGGGCGAGCCGCTGCGCATCGCGCTCGATGCCTATGGCGCGGCGCGCGAGCTCGGCGGGGCGGCGATCGGGCTGTCGCTCGACGCCGGCGCGACAGTG
This sequence comes from Sphingomonas naasensis, assembly GCF_004792695.1. Lineage (GTDB taxonomy): Bacteria > Pseudomonadota > Alphaproteobacteria > Sphingomonadales > Sphingomonadaceae > Sphingomonas > Sphingomonas naasensis. The sequence continues at coordinate 7,724 of NZ_SRXU01000001.1, forward strand.
TTCGAGATGGCCGGATTGATCGCGCGGCTCTCGTCGCGAACTGCTTGACGTTCACGTAAAGGTAAAGCTATAGAGCGGGCATGTCCGCTGTTGCCTTTCCTCTCGAGGCCCTGGCGCCTATCGAGCCGCGTTCCGAGCAGGACGCCTTCTCCATTTCCGATCTGTGCGCCGAGTTCGCGGTGACCCCGCGCGCGCTGCGCTTCTACGAGGACGAGGGGCTGATCGCCCCCGAGCGCCGCGGCACCCAGCGCATCTATTCGCATGCCGATCGCGCGCGCCTCGCCTGGATCCTGCGCGGCAAGCGCGTCGGCTTCAGCCTCGCCGAGATCAAGGAGATGATCGATCTCTACGATGTCGGCGAAGGGCGCCGCGTGCAGAAGCAAGTGACGCTCGAGCGCTGCCGCGACCGCATCCAGCTGCTCGAGAACCAGAAGCGCGACATCGACGCGCACATCGTCGAGCTCCAGCAATTCGTCGAGCTGCTCGAGAGCAGCGACGCTCACTGAGGAACCTGAAATGCCGCAATATACGCCGCCGGTGCGCGACACGCGCTTCATTCTGGATTCGGTGATCGGGCTCGAGCGCTACGCCAATCTGCCCGGCTTCCAGAACGCCACCCCCGATGTGGTCGAGGCGGTGCTCGAGCAGGGCGGCCAGTTCGTCGCCGAGGTGCTGTTCCCGCTCAACCATTCGGGCGATCAGCAGGGCTGCACGCGCCACGACGACGGCAGCGTGACCACGCCCGAGGGCTTCAAGGAAGCGTATAAGGCGTTCGTCGAGAGCGGCTGGGGCACGCTGAGCGCGCCGGCCGAGTTCGGCGGGCAGGAGATGCCGCACGTCGTCTCGACTGCGTTCCAGGAATATATGATCTCGGCCAACATGGCGTTCGCGATGTATCCCGGCCTGACCCACGGCGCGATCGCCGCGCTGCTGGTCAAGGGCTCGGACGCGCAGAAGGCCAAATATGTCCCGAAGATGATCTCGGGCGAGTGGGGCGGCACGATGAACCTCACCGAGCCGCAGTGCGGCACCGATCTGGGATTGATCAAGACGCGCGCCGAGCCGCAGGCCGATGGCTCGTTCCTGATCACCGGCACCAAGATCTTCATCTCGTCGGGCGAGCACGACCTGACCAGCAACATCATCCACCTCGTCCTCGCCAAGACCCCCGGCGCGCCCGAGAGCACCAAGGGCATCTCGCTGTTCGTGGTGCCCAAGTTCTTCGTGGGCGACGACGGCGCGCTGGGCGAGCGCAACGCGGTGTCGTGCGGCTCGATCGAGCACAAGATGGGCATCCACGCCAACTCGACCTGCGTGATGAATTATGACGGCGCCACCGGCTGGCTGGTCGGCGAGGAGATGAAGGGCCTCGCCGCGATGTTCATCATGATGAACGCCGCGCGCCTCGGCGTCGGGCTGCAGGGCCTCGGCGTCGGCGAGACCGCCTATCAGAACGCGGTGCAATATGCCGAAGACCGCCGCCAGGGCCGCGCGCTCACCGGCCCGGCCGAGCCGGGCGAGAAGGCCGACACGCTCTTCGTGCACCCCGACGTGCGCCGGATGCTGATGGAGGCCAAGGCGCAGACCGAGGGCCTGCGCGCGCTCTGCCTGTGGGGTGCGCTGCAGGTCGATCTCGAGCATGCCGCCGCGAGCGAGGAGGAGCGCCAGCTCGCCGCCGATCTGGTCGGGCTGCTCACCCCGGTGATCAAGGGCGTCGGCACCGATATCGGCTACAAGGTCGCGACCGACAGCCAGCAGGTCTATGGCGGCCACGGCTACATCGCCGAATGGGGCATGGAGCAATATGTCCGCGATGCCCGCATCTCGATGATCTACGAAGGCACCAACGGCGTGCAGGCGATGGATCTGGTCGGCCGCAAGCTCGCGATGAACGGCGGCCGGGCGGTCCAGGCGTTCTTCAAGCTGGTCGCCGAGGAAGCCGGTGCCGCCAAGGGCGACGAGAAGCTCAAGGGCTTCGCCGAGGCGCTCGAGAAGGCGCTGGGCCATCTCCAGGGCGCGACGATGTGGCTGGCGCAGAACGGCTTCCAGAACCCCAACCATGTCGGCGCGGGGGCCTATCCGTATATGCAGCTCACCGGCACCGTCGCGCTCGGGCTGATGTGGCTGCGCATGGCCAGGGCGGCAAACGAGGCGCTCGCCGCGGGTGGCGGGAACGCGAAGTTCTACGAGGCCAAGCTGGTCACTGCGCGCTTCTATGCCGAGCGCTTCCTCCCCGATGCCGGTGCGCTCCGCCGCAAGATCGAGAGCGGCAGCGACACGGTGATGGCGCTCGACCCGGAGATGTTCCGCGCGGCCTAGCCATAAACCGGACATGAAGCGCCTCCACCATCGAAGCGTAGGAGGAGGCGCTTCATGTCGGCAATGGTTCTGATCGCTCTGCTGCTGGCGCTGCCGCAGGACTTCAATCCGACCGAGGATCGCGAGCGGACCGCAGGCGATTCGTGGTTGGCCAGGGCAAGCGAATGGAACCGCGACCCCGAGCCCTCGCTGGCTTCGGTCAATGGCGAGGCGATGCGTTTCTCTGCCACTCCGGCGCTGCGGGGAGGAGAGGCGATCATCGTCACCATCGTGCCGGATCGGCAGGGCGATGCGATGGCGACGATCGGGGTTCGTAAGAGGACCTGCTACGACGATCGGGCTACCGGGTGCCGGCTCGTCGCCTCGCGAAGCGCGCCTTTCGCGTTCTGCATCGAAGGCGATTGCAGCTATCACCGCATCGCGCAGCGCGTTCGCGCGTTGTTGTTCGACCCGGCAAGGATGCGGCAGCCCGGTGGCGAGCCGGTGATCTGCATGGACGGTCCGGGGTACCTCACCGAATTCCGCGAAGTGGGGCAGACCTATAATCTCTCCGGCTTTTGCGGTGAGCGGCACCCGAACAATGTGATCTATCAGATTGTTCGGCAGGGCGCCGGCAAGCATTGGCCGCAAACCCCCTATCTCGAATGAGGCCCAACGCGCGACGGCATGAAGCCGCTTGAGGCGCGGGCAAGGGCATAGCATGATCGGGCGATGCGCCTGTCCATCGTGCCCTTGCAGCCTCTCGAACCCGGTCAGCTGAACGTTCTGCGCGCCCGCGGCGCGGTGATGGCGCTCGGCCTGCTCGTCCCCGCCGCCGTCGTCGAGATCGCGCTCGCCGATCGCTTGCCGGTGCACGGCGTCCTCGCCGGCGTGGCGCTGCTGCTCGGCATCTGGCTGGCGATCGTCGCGCCGCCGCGGCGCTGGCGGCATTGGGGCTATGCCTTTACCGGCAGCGAGCTCCACGTCGCGCATGGCTGGTGGACTCAGGTCCACACGATCGTCCCCGTCGTGCGCGTCCAGCATATCGACGTGGCGCAGGGGCCGCTCGAGCGCGGGTTCGGCGTGGCGCGGCTGATGCTGCACACCGCCGGCACCGACCAGACCGTGGTGGCCTTGCCCGGCATCACCCGCGCGACCGCCGAGGAAATCCGCGACGCGATCCGCGCGCGGATCGGCAGCGCGGCGTGAACGACGAAGCGCCGCGCCGGGTCCATCCCGGCACCGTCGTGATCGGCCTCGTCAAATCGGCGCCGTCGACATTGTTCGCGCTGCCGGCGATGCTCGCCTTCGGGGGCGAGCTGGGCATCGGCCTGGTGCTGCTGCTGACGCTCGCCGGTGTCGCGGCGCTGACCTTCTTCGCCTGGCTGAGCTGGTGGCAGCTGCGCTATCGCCTCACCGCCGATGCGTTCCTGATCGAGAGCGGCGTGCTCCATCGCAGCCGGCGCTCGATCCCGCTCGAGCGCGTGCAGGACGTCTCGATCGAGCAGAAGCCGCTCGCGCGGCTGCTGGGGCTGGCGCTGGTGCGGATCGAGACCGGCGGCGGCGACAAGGACGAAGCGACGCTCGACAGCGTGACGCTCGCCGAGGCGCGCCGGCTGCGGCTGGCGCTGCGCCGCGGTCCGGCCGTGGCGGCGGGCGAGGCCGGCGCGGCGCCCGAAAGCGCGGCGGATGCCGGCCGAGCCTTGTTCGCGATGCCGCTCGCGCGGGTGCTGCTCTACGGGCTGTTCAACTTCTCGCTGGTGTGGCTCGCGGCGATCTTCGCCTTGCTCCAGACCGTCGACGACGTGCTCAAGTTCGATTGGCAGGCGCTGATCGGGATCGCCGGGCGCGAGGTACGCAGCCATCTGACCGTGACCGCGGGACTCTCGGTGCTCGCGGTCGCGCTGGTGCTGGGCGTCGCCGCCGGGCTGCTGCGCACGCTGGCCCGCGAATATGGCTTTCGCCTCGATGCGCGCGAGGGGCGCTTCAGGCGGGTTCGCGGGCTGCTGACGCGCAGCGAGGTGGTGATCGTGCGGGCGCGGGTGCAGCTGGCGCTGATCCGCCGCGGCGCGATCAGCGGGCGGCTCGGCTGGCGGAGCCTCGATTTCCAGACCCTCGGCGGCAGCGACGACCGTTCGGGCCGGCAGGAAATGGCGCCGTTCGCGCGCGAAGCGGAAATCGAGCGGGTGATCGACGCGGCCGGGCTGCCGCGTTTCGAGGCCGATGCGCTGATACCGGTATCGCGTGGGCACATCGTGCGCGCGGCGCTGCGGCACGGGCTGCCGGTGGTGCTGGCCTTCGCGATCGGCGGGGCTTTCCTGCCCTGGCTGTGGCTGGGGCTGGCGCTGGTGCCGATCCCGGTCGGGGTGGCGCTGCTCCAGCGGCGCCGGCACCGCTATGGGCTGCGCGATACCAGCGTGCAGGTGACGCGCGGCGTATTGTCGCAGCGCGAGTGGATCGTGCCCTATGATGCGATCCAGACGGTGTCGGTCCGGCGGAGCTGGCTCCAGCGCCGGCTGGGGCTCGCCACGGTGGCGATCGATACCGCAGGCGCACGGGGTTTCCACCGCCCCGACATCGCCGATGTCGCCGCGCCGATCGCCGCCGAGCTGGCGCCGGCGCTGCTCGCCCGCGCGCTTGCCTAGTTGGTGGGCGTCGGCGTCGGCTTTGGCGGCGTCAGGGTGAAGCTGACCGGCGGCTTGAGCGTGGTCGGCGCCGGCGAATCGCTCTTGCGGCGCACCCCGGTGAGGCCGGCCGGGCCCGGAACGGTCAGTGGCGCGGCGGCGGGAAGCGTCCCCGGCGTCGGGGCCGGTGCCGGTGCGTTCAACGACGCGACCGGCGGCTGGACGCGCATGCACTGGATCGGGCTCGGACGCTTGAACTGCTGGCAGTTCCACAGCGCCTTGGCGTAGCCCTGCGCCTGATCGCGCAGATAGCTGAACGACAGCGCCGCGGTTTGGGCGGGCGTGGCGGGAAGCTTCGCCGGCTTCTGCTTCGGATCGGTCCACGCCATGAACTTGCAGTAGAGTCGCTCGCCGCAGGTCTTGATCGCCAGCGCGGCGAAGGCGTCGGGGTTCATCTTCCTGTCGAGCACGACGAGGAAATGATTGGCGTCGAGCCCGGCGCCGACTGCGTTGGGCACGGCGCTGTCGGGGATCGTCGCGGGATCGATGATCGAGCCGTCGCCCTGCAGCGCCGCCTCGAGCGGGTTGGTCTCGCTGCCGATATGGACGTTCGACAGCCGCGCCATTTGCGGGATGTTGGGCTCGACCCCGGCATAGCCGCGGGTGAACGCCGGCGGCGTGCCCCACCAGCCCGCCCAGCGGAAGAACAGATGCGTGTCGACCGCGGTGATCTTCTCGAGGCTCGCGCTCCAATAGGGCACCACCCAATTGGTGTGATAATGGGTGGCGTGGCCGACCGGGCGGTAGACCGAGCCGGTGAGCGCCAGCCGCGCGACGTCGCGCGCGCGCTGCCACGCGGCGGCGCCCGGCGAATAGCGCAGCATCGCGCCGTCGCAGGTGAAGGTGAACTGGCAGCCGGTGCTGCGCTCCGATCCCTGGAAGACGACGCCGCAGATCGTCTTGGGGAAGGCGGGGTGGCGCATCCGGTTGATGATCACCTGATCAACCGCGCGCTGGCCTTTGGCGTCGTCGCCGGCCTCGTAATAGCCCGCCGCGGCGAGGCAATCGATCGCGCGGGCCTGACTGTCGGCGGCGCCGGAGAGACGGAAGGCGCGCGCGGCCGGATTGGGCAGGCGCGAGAAGGGGATCGCGGCGTTGATCTCGCGCGCGTCGTCGGGCGCGACGGCCTGCAGCTTGACCGGCTCGACCGGGGGCAGCTCCTGTTTGGGTACGACGCGCTTCGAGATCACCACCGGGGTGCGGTTGTGCACCACGACGCGCGGCGCCTTGAGCACGATCACCAGCGGCACGGCGATCGCGGCGAGCGCGAGCAGCGCCAGCAGGATCCGCAGCCACACCGCCATCGGGGCGCGCGGCAGCGGCGCGGGCGCGAGCGCAGCGTCATGGGACTGCATCAGCATCGTGCGCGGCCGCTCAGCCCCGGAGCGCGTGCGCGCGCGGGGTCAGGACGACAAGGCAGGGGCGTACGGACAAAAGCTGCTCCAGAAGCGGGGTCGCCGCCCATAACGCAACAAGCGCCGTTTTGGAACCATTGCGCCGCCGAAACGCCGCGAAGGTCGGTTCAGTTGTTGGTTCGACCCGACTCCCTCCCTCTCCCCGCAAGCGGAGAGAGGGAGACGTGAGATCAGCTCTCGGGCAGGAACTCGGGGACGCTCAGATAGCGCTCGCCGGTATCGTAGTTGAAGCCGAGCACCCGGCTGCCATCGGGAAGATCGGGGAGCTTCTGGAGGATCGCGGCGAGCGTCGCGCCCGACGAGATGCCGACCAGCATGCCTTCCTCGCGCGCGGCTCGGCGCGCCATGTCCTTGGCGACCCCGGCATCGACCTTGATCACGCCGTCGATCGCGTCGCCATGGAAATTCTTCGGGATGAACCCCGCGCCGATGCCCTGGATCGGATGCGGCCCCGGGGTGCCGCCCGAGATCACCGGCGAGAGCTCGGGCTCGACCGCGAAGACCTTGAGGTTCGGCCAGCTCTTCTTGAGCGTCTCGGCGACGCCGGTGATGTGCCCACCGGTGCCGACGCCGGTGATGATCACATCAAGCGGGCCATCGGCGAAGTCGTTCAGGATTTCCTGCGCGGTGGTGCGGACATGCACCTCGACGTTCGCAGGGTTTTCGAACTGCTGCGGCATCCATGCGCCGTCGGTCGACTCGACGATCTCCATCGCGCGCTCGATCGAGCCCTTCATGCCCTTCTCGCGCGGGGTGAGATCGAAGGTGGCGCCATAGGCCAGCATCAGCCGGCGGCGCTCGATGCTCATGCTCTCGGGCATGACGAGGATCAGCTTGTAGCCCTTGACCGCGGCGACCATCGCGAGCCCGACGCCGGTATTGCCGCTGGTCGGCTCGACGATCGTGCCGCCGGGCTCGAGATCGCCCGATTTCTCCGCCGCCTCGACCATCGCCAGCGCGATGCGGTCCTTGATCGAGCCGCCCGGATTGGAGCGCTCGGACTTGATCCACACCTCGGCGCCGGGGAACAGCTTCTGCACGCGGATGTGCGGCGTGTTGCCGATCGTCTCGAGGATCGTGTTCGCCTTCATGTCGTCATCTCCTTGGGAGGCACTTCGAGATTGGCCGGAGGATCGAAGGTGCGAGCCCGCCTGAGCTCGGGAAATAGCTTGGCCCATAGCGCCGTGACAAGGACCGCGCCGATGCCGCCGCCGATCACCGCGGCGATCGGCCCGATCAGCGCGGCGAGGAAGCCCGACTCGGCTTCGCCCAGCTCGTTCGAGCCCGAGATGAACAGCGTCGACACCGCGCTGACGCGGCCGCGCATCTGATCGGGGGTGTAGAGCTGGATCAGCGACTGGCGGACATAGACCGAGACCATGTCGGCGGCGCCGAGCACGAAGAGCGCGACGAGCGAGAGCAGCACGGCGGGCGCGAAATCATGCCCGATCGCCGAGGGCCCGAGCCAGCCGACGAGCAACGGTGCCGAGGCGCCGAAAACGATCGTGGCGAACCCGAAGATCGCCACCGCGAGCAGCATCTTCTTGCCGACCTCGGTGCGCAGCGGACGCCACGAGAAGAACAGGCCGATCGCCACCGCGCCGAGCGCGGGGGCGGCGCGGAGATGGCCGAGCCCGGCAGAGCCCACCTGGAGGATGTCGCGCGCATAGACTGGCAGCATCGCCGTCGCGCCGCCGAGCAGCACCGCGAACAGATCGAGCGAGATCGCGCCGAGCACGAGCCGGTTGCGGCGGACATAATGGAGCCCGTCGACCATCTGCGCCCAGGGGCTGCCGGTGAACTTGATCGCGGTGCGCGGCACCGGGGTGATCAGCAGCAGCATGACGAGCGCGAGCGCGAACAGCCCCGCGGCGACGAAATAGGGGACCGAGGGGCCCGCGGCATAGAGATAGCCGCCCATCGCCGGGCCGATCACCGTGCCGATCTGCCACGAGGTCGAGCTCAGCGCGATCGCGGTGGGCAGACTCTCCTTGGGCACCAGATTGGGTGCGAGCGCGCCGAGCGCGGGGCCGGCAAAGGCGCGCGCGACACCGAGCAGAGCGGCGACGCCGAACAGGGCGGGGAGGGTGATCGTGTCGGTCCAGGTCAGCCAGGCGAGGGTGAGCGCGCAGAACGCCTCGAGCGCGAGCGCCGCGCGGGCGATCCAGCGACGATCGACGCGATCGGCGAGCCAGCCGGCGAACAGCGAGAGCACGAGCAGCGGCAGAAACTGGGCGACCCCGATCAGCCCGAGCTGGAAAGACGCCGCCTTGATCCCCATCGACTGACGGGCGATGTCGTAGACCTGCCAGCCGATCACGATCACCAGCGCCATCTGGCCGAGCGTCGCGGCGAAGCGGGCGATCCAATAGGCACGGAAATTGGCGACGGCGAAGGGATGGACCGACATGGCGGCTCTGTGGCGCGTCGCGCGCTGCGCCGCAACGCCGGAATGGCTTTGCCGCGAAATAGTTCGGCGGCAGCGCACGGAACCGCGGCGCCCGCCCGCGGTTATCACGCCAGCGAAATCAACCTGTCGGAGAGATCAAATGGGCAAGGGCATCCTGTTGTGGCTGCTGGGAATTCCGCTTCCCATCATCATCCTGCTCCTGCTCTTCTGGCACTAGAAGGCGCGGGCCGCGTGCGGATCAGACCGGGAGCTTGATGCCCTCGAAGAGCACGCCGCGAATCTCCCAGGCTTCGGCGGCGTAGCTCTCGCGAGTGGGGCCCAAGCGCGAGCCATCGGGCTGGACCGGGAGCAGCGGGACGATCCGTACCGCCTCGGCCTCGATCCTCGTGCGGATGCGCTGCATCAGCTGCCCGACGCCGCGACGATAGGTCTCCCATTGCGCGCCCGGCGGGGGTCCCTGCCAGCGCGCGACATGCTCGCGATAATCGGACATCAGACTGGCGGTCTCGACGCTGGCGAGCGCCGCGGCCTGCTGGGCGTGGACGCGGCGATCGCTCATCATCGGGCCGTAGATCGTCGATTCCATCTGGGCGAAATGGAGCAGCAGGTCGCGGGTGAAGGCCCAGCGCTTGTCGGCGAAGCTCACCTCGGGCGGCGGCGGTTCGCCCGCGGCGAAGCGTTCGACTGCATCGACATTGGCGAGGATGCGGACATGACTGGCAAGCAAACGATCGACGGGCATCCGGGGAACTCTTGATACTTACACCCCTGTAAGCCCGATCTAGCTGATCCCGGATGAACGCGCGGCTCCGGGGAAGGCCGTAATGGTGTTGGTACGGAAGCGGCGTGATATCCGTAGCCGCACTGGTCTTGCTGCACTGCGGCATTGGTAATATATTGGACCGGATGTACCGCAGCGAACCTGATCCGATGACCGAGACCGCCCCTGCCACGCGGATGCCGATCCTCTTCGAGGCGATCGTCCGCACCTTGTGCATCGAGGCAACCTATAATGGCGGCCATGTGCTGCTCGCGCCGCATGTCGCCTTCACCCGGCACGGCGAGGTCTATATCGGCGCGACCACGATCGAGCGCGACGGACAGCCGCCGCGCGAGGAGAAGATCGGCCTGTTCAAGCTGACCGGGCTCGGCGCCTTCGCGCTCACCGAGCGCAGCTTCGTGCCGAGCGCGACCTTCGACCCCGCCGACGAACGCTTCGCGGCCGAGACCCTGCTCGCGGTGGAACGCCCCGCGGCCTGATCCCGGCCCGAGGCCTCAGCGGCAGCGCACCTGCTGCTGGTTGCGATCGATCGACGCGCCCGCGGCACCGCCCGCGATCGCGCCGAGCAGCGTGCCCACCGTGCTCGAGCGGCGCCCGGCGATGATGTTGCCGAACAGGCCGCCCGCCGCGGCACCGACGATCAGCCCGGTCGTGCCGTCGCTGCGCTTGCAATAATAACGCCCGTCATTGCCGCGATAGACGCGGTCGTCCTGCGCCAGCGTGCGCTCCTGATAGTTGCCCGCGCGATAGTCGCGCGCCGGATCGTAATTGGGATCGTCGTCGTAGCGATTGTCCTGATAGCGCGGATCGGGCCGGTCGTCGTACGCGGGGCGCGTGGTGCGCGAGCGGCGATAGCGATCGACCGCGGCCTGATATTGCTCATATTCGTTGTCGAAGCGGCGCTGCGCGGCGTCGAAGCGCGCCTCCTCGTCCTGGTAGGATCCGCCGCTGTAGCGGGTGCTCGTCTGCGCCGATGCGGGCGCGGCGACGACGAGCGCCGCGGCGAGCGCCGCGAGGCTGGTGATGGTCTTCATATGGGGCTCTCCTCCTCGAATGTCTTGATACGGTCAGCAGTGCCGAAACGTTCCGGCAAAATGGGTGAAGCGGGGCTGAACATCGCGGTATCGCGCCGAATTTCCGGTGCTGCGGCGGGGAAGGTCAGGCGAATTGCGGCCGATGCGCCATTTCCGCCCTAACGCTGCGGCAAGTCGATCTTGATCGCGTGCGTCGGCCACGGGATCGTCAGCACCACCACCGCCGAGGCCGCCGCGGCGATCGCCCAGCCATAGCGCTTCGCGCGAAAGTCGCGTACCGCCTGCGCGATGCAGTAGACCACCACGGCGAGCAGCGCGGCGATCCAGAACAGGTTGGCGTGCATGGTCGAGCTCCGCTCTCTCTAGCCGCGGGGCGGCGTCGAGCGACGAGCCAAGCAGACCGGATCGTGCATTGCAAGGACGGCAGGGGCGGCGCGGATCAGCGCGAACAGTCCTTCACCAACAGGTCGAATCCTTCGCCGAGATCGGCGGCGAATTCGTTGTCGGGGAATTCGAGGATCGAGCGGACGCCATCGGGCTTCTTCGCGATCAGCTCGAGCTTGAACGGACCGTCGCGGCGGATTTCGGCGACGCCGCTCCAGTCGACGCGCCAGCTGCGCGCGGACTTCGCGTTGCCGTTGAGCTTCTCGACCGGCGTCGCGAACTCGGTCACGCAGCGGCGCAGCGTCTTGCTGGTGGTGAGGGTGCGGACGAGCAGCGAGGTCTTCTTCAAATCGTCGCGGACCTGGGTGATGGTGATCTCGTCATGCGGTTCGGCGAGCGCGGCGTCGAGCGTCTGCTGGACCGCCTCGATGCTGGGCGGCGTCTGCGCGGCGGCGGGCGTTGCCGCGGCGGCGAGCAGGGCGGCGAAACTGGCAGAAGTGGCGCGGATCATGTTGAACTCCCCCCGGATCATGGCGGGTGTTAGCATGGCGCGCCGGGCTTGCCAGCGGCTGAACGAGGGGGCTCAGCCGGCGGGGCGGGGCTGGTCGGTATGGCGCAGCACCCACGCGCGGGCATGCGCGGCCTCAGGGCGTTGATAGACTTCGTAGTGCACGCCGGGGATCAGCGCGCCCTCGATCCTCGAGGTGATCCGCACCCATGGCGCGTCGGCGACGATAGCGACGCGCTCGATCTGGCGGATCATGCGGAAGACGAGGGGGAGGCGCTTGAGCTCCTCGGCGATCACCGAGAGGGAAACCGAAGCGGAGCCGCGGACATCGGCGAGGATGTCGAGCTGTGGCATGTCGTCGAGGATCGCGGCCATCTGGTTGAGGGCGGTGGCGACATCGGCGGCGGTGAAATGGCCTTCGGCGACGATCTCGATCGCGCGGGGGGAGAGGGCGGTTATGGTGAGCATGGGGATAGAACGCGCGGGTGCCGGACGCGTGCCCGTGCCTAGAGCTGTTCGATGGCGATCCCCAGTTGCAGCGCGGCGTCCCCCATCGCACGATCGAGTGTCACGAGCGACAGGCCGCCGCTCTGCGCGATCGCGAGGTGCAGCGCGTCTCCGGCGCGCAGGCCAAGGTCGGGCCGATCGCAAAAGGCCGCGGCAGTCTCGAAATGCTCGGGCATGACGGCAATGTCGGCGAGGCTGGCCTCGCGGAACCGCCGCCAGTCATTCCATGCTGCGACGCGCTGCTCGAGCGTGAACGCGCCGGTCCGGACCTTGATCGACAATGCACTGGAAAGCTCGGTCGCGACCCAGCCGCTGCACAGGATCGATGCGTCGGCATGATCGCCCAGCCAGCGCCAGATGCGCTCGCTGTGCGGCTCCTGGGTGATCGACGCGACCGCGGCCGAAGTGTCGAGGTAGAACATCAATAGCCGCTGTCGCGCATCTTGCGGATCAGGTCGGCAGCGCTTTCGTGCTGGTAGGGGAGTCGGTTCGCCGCGACGCGGAGCGCGGCGACGTCGACCGGCTTCTTCTCGGGCAAAGGCGGGACCAACCGCGCGGCAGGCTTCCCGCGCCGGACGATCTCGATGCTCTCGCCGGCCTCGACCCGATCGACGATCTCGCTGAGGCGTGCTTTGGCGTCGGCTAGGTTGATGCGTTCCATGGCGCGGCGAGGCTCCTGACTAGATTGGTGACTATACCACAGGAATCAATCCAACTATATACCGTGGCGCTTGCAAGGAACGCTTATGTCTTTTGATTTCCTTTCAGTCGGCTCAGGCGATCTCGCGGACCCGATAGCAGATCTACCGGGCGCTCGCGGTGAACGGGTGCTAGCATTCAGAAACGGCTTAACTTCTGAAGCAACGGGAGGATCGATGGACGCTTCGGTGTATCGGACCCTTCGAGCCGAATTTATGGGCGATCCTGCCACCGCGACCTTAATGCCAAAGTTCATCAGGGCATGTTCTGATACCGGAGACTTCTGGCAGTTCATCAAGCATGAATTCTCTACATATAGAGAGCGCCAAGACTTTCTAAGGGCGGAATTTCCGCCGCTAATAGACTATCTAGAGAAAGAGCCCGCACCTGCTTCGGAGGGGATTTCCCAAGCGCTTGAAGCTTTCGATGAGCACGGAGTAGGAGCCGCGTGGCGTAAGGCCCTGAAGCGCGTGCATGACGATCCAGAGGGAGCCATCACGGCAGCTAGGACGCTACTTGAAACCGTCTGCCTGCACATTCTTGAGCACGGTGCTGAGTCCGATGCGGTTCATGTCAGCGCAACCGATCTTCCGAAGTTATACGCGCTCGTTGCTAAAAAGATAAATTTGGCGCCGTCCCAACACACCGAAAGTGTTTTCAAACAGATATTAGGAGGGTGCTCGGGTGTTGTCGAAGGACTAGGGGCACTCAGGAATCGAGTCGGTGATGCGCACGGTCGGGGCAAGAGACCGGTTCGCGTGCAGTCCCGTCATGCGACGCTTGCCGTAAATCTCGCCGGCACCATGGCAGTGTTTTTGATTGAGACTTTCAATTCTAGTCTTGGTAGCAAGCAGTCGAGCTAAGTCACCCCACGCTCACAAAACTATCCATAACCCGCTTCCTCCCCGCCACCTCGAAGTCGATCTCTAGCTTATTCCCCTCGATCTCCGCGATCGTCCCGTAGCCGAACTTCTGGTGGAACACGCGCATCCCCAGCGACAGGTCGGCGCGCGGCTTGGCGCCGAAGCTCACCGCGCTGGCATGGCTCTCGAGCACGCGGGCGGGTTCGCGCGAGAAGGTGCGTTGGGTGAAGCTGCCGCCGGGGTTCCTCGTGTCCACCCCCGCGGCGCGTTGCCAGCCTGGGCCGCGGCCGGTGCCGCGGCCGACATCGGCGAAGGGATCGGCGCGCTCGGACCAGTTGGCGCGCCACAGGCTCTCGCCGCCCGACATCGTCGTCTCGCTGTCGACATGCGCCTCGGGCAGCTCGGCGATGAAGCGGCTCGGCAGGCTGCTCGTCCACTGGCCGTAGATGCGGCGATTGGCGGCGTGGAGGATCGTCGCCTGGCGGCGGGCGCGGGTGATCGCGACATAGGCGAGGCGGCGTTCTTCCTCCAATGAGGCCAGCCCGCCCTCGTCGAGCGCGCGCTGCGAGGGGAAGATGCCTTCCTCCCAGCCGGCGAGATAGACGGTGTCGAACTCGAGCCCCTTGGCGGCGTGGATCGTCATGATCGTCACCTTGGGCTCCTCGGCGCTCGCCTCGTTGTCCATCACGAGGCTGACATGCTCGAGGAACGCGCCGAGCGACTCATATTCCTCCATCGCGCGGACGAGCTCGGAAAGATTCTCGAGCCGGCCCGCGGCCTCGGCGGTGCGATCGGCCTGCCACATCGCGGTATAGCCGCTCTCGTCGAGGATGATCCGCGCCAGCTCGGGATGCGACAGGCCGTCGCCCATGCTGCGCCAGCGGGCGATGTCGCCGATCAGGTTGCCGAGGCTGCGCCGCGCCTGCGGGGTGAGCTCGTCGGTATCGAGAATGCGCGCGCTGGCAACGGCGAGCGGCAGCCCCTCGGCGCGGGCGAACTGGTGGACCTTGGCGAGCGCCTTGTCGCCGAGGCCGCGCTTGGGGACGTTGACGATGCGCTCGAAGGCGAGATCGTCGGCGGGCTGCGCGACGATGCGGAGATAGGCGAGCGCGTCGCGGATCTCCTGACGCTCGTAGAAGCGGAAGCCGCCGATGATGCGATAGGGCAGGCCGATCGCAATGAAGCGGTCTTCGAACTCGCGGGTCTGATGCTGCGCGCGGACGAGGATCGCCATGGCGTCGAGGCTCATGCCGCCGCGCTGGAGGCTCTCGATTTCCTCGCCGACGCGGCGCGCCTCTTCGGGGCCGTCCCAGATGCCGAGCACCTTGACCTTCTCGCCCTGGTCTTTCTCGGTCCACAGGGTCTTGCCGAGGCGGCCGCCATTATTGGCGATCACGCCCGAGGCGGCGGCGAGGATATGTGGCGTGCTGCGATAATTCTGCTCGAGCCGGATCACCTTCGCGCCCGGGAAATCCTTCTCGAATTTGAGGATGTTCTCGACCTGTGCGCCGCGCCAGCTGTAGATCGACTGGTCGTCGTCGCCGACGCAGCAGATATTCTTGCGCTCCTGCGCGAGCAGGCGGAGCCAGAGATACTGGACGCTGTTGGTATCCTGATATTCGTCGACAAGAATGTAGCGGAAGCGGTTCTGATAGTGCTCCAATACGTCGCGGTGCTTCTTGAGGATCACCAGCATGTGGAGCAGCAGATCGCCGAAATCGCAGGCATTGAGCGCGCGCAGCCGATCCTGATAGGCGGCGTAGAGCGCCTGGCCCTTGCCGTTGGCAAAGGCTTCGGACTCGCCGGCATCGATATCGGCGGGAGTAAGGCCCTTGTTCTTCCACTGGTCGATCAGTCCGGCGAGCTGGCGCGCGGGCCAGCGCTTCTCGTCGAGATTGGCCGAGACGATGAGCTGCTTGAGCAGGCGGAGCTGATCGTCGGTGTCGAGGATGGTGAAGTTGGACTGGAGCCCGACCAGCTCGGCATGACGACGGAGCATCTTCGCGCCGATCGCGTGGAAGGTGCCGAGCCACGGCATGCCTTCGACCGCCTCGCCGACGAGCCGGCCGACGCGCTCGCGCATCTCGCGCGCGGCCTTGTTGGTGAAGGTCACCGCGAGCAGCTCCGAGGGGTAAGCCTTGCGCGTCCACAGCAAGTGAGCGAGGCGCGCGGTGAGCGCGGCGGTCTTGCCGGTGCCGGCGCCGGCGAGGACGAGCACGGGGCCTTCGGTGGTGAGCACCGCCTCGCGCTGGGGCGCGTTGAGGCCCTGGAGATAGGGGGCGTCGTCAGGGGCGGGCGCAGGGAGAGTCATCGGCGAACAGGTAGGGAACGCAGCGCTTCGGAGCAAGTTGCTTCGCGGCGGCGGCGAGGCTAGGGCGGTGGCATGTGGCGCAACCGCAAACTCAGGCTCGGCCTCGTGCTGGCGATCGCCGTCTTCGCCGCCTTTTACGCGTGGCGGACCAACCAGGTCGAGACGCGGCAAAAGCCGTGCGAGCCGGGGCGGCACGAGGAGAAGGACGCCAGCGGCAAGATCGTCAAGGTGACGCGGACGACCTGTTTCGAGACGTGATACCCACAGCATGTTGAGAGCGGTGTCATCACTCTGTCACGAAGCTGGATCACCTCCGCTTCCATCATGGCCACGCTCGCACTGGACCAGGCCCCCACGGTGGAAACGCCGCGGCCTTCGCGATTCGACTACAAGACCCATCCCTTCGCCAGGCTGCTCTTCGCGGGCCTGCTGGTGGGCGGGATGGCCTATGCGGGGTGGAGCGTGCTCGCCGACACGCGCGGCGTGGGCGAGCAGCTCGAGCTCGGCGTGTTCGCCTTTCTCGCGCTGGCGCTGCTGATCGCGCTGGGGTTCGAGTTCGTCAACGGCTTCCACGACACCGCCAACGCCGTCGCGACGGTGATCTACACCAATTCGATGCCCGCCCATTTCGCCGTGGTCTGGTCGGGCTTCTTCAACTTCCTCGGGGTGATGGTGTCGAGCGGCGCGGTCGCCTATTCGATCATCACGCTGCTGCCGGTCGATCTGATCCTCAATGTCGGCTCGGCCTCCGGCTTCGCGATGATCTTCGCGCTGCTGCTCGCCGCGGTGCTGTGGAACCTCGCGACCTGGTATGTCGGGCTGCCCAATTCGTCGTCGCATACGCTGATCGGCTCGGTGCTCGGGGTCGGCTTCGCGAACCAGCTGATCCAGGCCGGATCGCGCGGCGGCACCGCCGGGGTCGACTGGAGCCAGGCGCAGAAGGTGCTGACCGGGCTGTGGATGGCGCCGCTGATCGGCTTCTTCGCGGCGCTGCTGCTGCTGCTGGTGATGCGCGCGGTGATCCGTCGGCCCGACCTCTACAAGGCGCCCGAGGGCGACAAGGCGCCGCCGCGCGGGGTGCGCGCGCTGCTGATCTTCACGTGCACCGCGGTGTCGTTCAGCCACGGCTCGAACGACGGCCAGAAGGGCATGGGGCTGATCATGCTGATCCTGATCGGCTGCGCGCCGACCGCCTATGCGCTCAACCGCACGCTGCCGACGAGCGCGACCCCCGCTTTCGTCCAGACCGCCAACACCGCCACCGCGGCGTTCGACGCACGCAGCGGCGGGATCGTGATGGCGCCCGACCAGGCGCGCGCGACGCTGACCGTTGCGCTGCAGACCCGCAAGGTCGAGGGCCCCGAGGTCTTCGCCGCGCTCGACAGCCTGTCGGCCGATCTCACCCAGCGCGTGGCCAGCTATGGCTCGCTGAGCAAGGTGCCCGCCGAGGCGACGTCGAACGTGCGCAACGACATGTATCTGGTGCTCGACACGACAAAGCTGGCGACCAAGAAGCCCGACAGCTTCACGCCCGACGAGCTCAAGGCGATCAAGGCGTTCCAGGCCAGCCTCGAGGCCGGCACGCGCTTCATCCCGCTCTGGGTGAAGATCGTCGTCGCGATCGCGCTCGGGCTCGGCACGATGATCGGCTGGAAGCGGATCGTGATCACCGTCGGCGAGCGGATCGGCAAGCAGCACATGACCTATGGCATGGGCGCCACCGCCGAGCTGGTCGCGGCGGGGACGATCCTGACGGCCGACCGGTTCGGGCTGCCGGTATCGACCACGCACATCCTCTCCTCGGGCGTCGCCGGCGCCTCGGTCGCCAACGGCCAAGGGCTGCAGGGGCGGACGATCGCCCAGCTCGCCGCGGCGTGGCTGCTGACCCTGCCGGCGGCGATGGCGCTGTCGGGCGGGCTCTACTGGTTAATGCTCACCGTGGTGAAGGCCTCGGGGCAGGGCTGAGGCTGCGGCGGCGCCGCGCACGCGGCGGCAACGTCCGATTCACGATCTTCTGCCACGCTTCCGCGATCGGGGAGTGAGGACAGCATGTCGGACGCGGTGCGCCGTCACCAGATATTGGCCGCAATGCTGGCGCTGATGGCGCCGTGCGGATGCAGCCCGGCAAAGATTCCGGCTTCGGTGCCCGGGCAGCGCGCGGAGAATCCGTCGGGCCCGTCGGCGGAACGGGAAGCCGAGACGCGGGAAGCCGCGGCGCGCCGGCTCGCCACGGTCGCCGCGTCGGGGCGAGGCGATCCGATCGCCGAAGCCACGCGCGCGGCTTCGACGGGGGACTTCCGCTTCGTCGGCTATTCGATGCTCGTCCCCGGGCTATTCCCCGCCGCCTATGGCGTGATCTGCCGGCCCAGCGTGGTCTCGCAGGACAGGCGGCTGGTCGGGCCGGTTTTCGGGGCAAGCGACGTGATGGGCTCGGCGGAGGAGATGGCGAAGGAACGGGCCACCGCGGAAAATTTCGACCGCTTCGGCAAGCGCTACAATGCAGCGCTGCTCGCCGATCGGCGCTATCCCTATCACGACCTTTGCCGCGCTGGATCAAGCGACTCGCGGGAACTCCGCGCCGAGCGGTTGCCGCCGCACCGCTACGGCTTCAGGGACCTCGTGCCGACCGATCGGCCAATCGATCCCGGGGAGGCCGCGCGTCGCGGCACGGCGGCCAGTCTCGACCGTCTGATCGCTTCGAAGCGCGCCGAGCTCGACAAAGCGGACATCCTCGGCATGACTCCACTCGGCTGGGCGGTCGCCTATCGGCGCGGCGCGGCGATCGAGGCGCTGCTCGGCGCGGGGGCCAGCCCGGCCGGCGCAGGGCGCGTCTCGGACCCGACCGCGCCGATCCAGATCGCGCGTGCGATGCAATGGCGCGCAGCCGTCGAGGCGATGTTGAAGCGAGCGCCTGCGCTGCGCGAAGCCGTCGAGGATCCGCCACGCTTGATCGAGCGATCGCGTGCCGGCCTCAATGCGGCCCTCGCGGCAACCGTCAAAGGCCGGGAAGCGCGTTTGGCGCCCGGCCCATCGACGGTCTACAAACTGACGGTGACGGTGAACCCCGAGGGTCAGGCGGCGAGCTGCCGGATCGCGCCGCTGACGGGCGCCGACGGACTCGACCGGGCGCTGTGTGGCGCGGCGCTCCGCGAGACGCGCTGGAAGCCGGGGCGAGGCGCATTTGGCGAGGCCGTGGCCGGCGTCGGCTCGCTCACCGCGCGGCTCGAGCCGCGGCGCCAGCCTTGACGATCAGCACCGCCGGGCTTTCGACGAGGCGAGGGCGAGCGCTGATCGGCCCGCTCCGCGGAGCCGTCGATGTGCCCTAGATCCGCGCGCAGACCTTCTCGACCGCGTGCGCGGCGATCTCAAGGCTGAGCTTCACGCCATTGGTGTCCGCGCGCAGATCGGCGCGGAAATGATCCACCGGATTGTAGAAATGCACCAGCACCCCCGCGACCAGCGCGAACAGGATGGCGAAGATCAATCTGCGTCCTGCCGATTCACGCATGGCCGACTCCCTTTCGGTGCTGCGGTGATGGGGGTTCGATACAGGGCCGAAACTGTCCGCCCGATGAACGCGGGGTTTCGAATTGCGGCGCGTGGGGTTTTCGATCTAGGTGGGCGGGAAGGAGAGGACATGGCCGTCACACCGCTCGTATCGCATCGTCGGATCCTGTTCGCGAGCCTCGTCGGCACCTCGGTCGAGTTCTACGATTTCTACATCTACGCGACCGCGGCGGCTTTGGTGTTCCCGGCGCTGTTCTTTCCCGCCAGCGATCCGGCGCTCGCCCAGCTCGCCTCCTATGCCAGCTTCAGCATCGCCTTTTTCGCGCGGCCGCTGGGCGGGCTGGTGTTCGGCCATTTCGGCGACCGGATGGGGCGCAAGTCGACGCTCGTCGCCTCGCTGATGCTGATGGGCATCTCGACCGTGCTGATCGCCTTCCTGCCCACCTATGCGATGATCGGATGGGTCGCGCCGTTGCTGCTCTCGCTGCTGCGCTTCGGGCAAGGGCTGGGGCTGGGCGGCGAATGGGGCGGGGCGAGCCTGCTCGCGGTCGAGAACGCGCCGCCGGGCTGGGCCAATCGCTACGGCGCCTTCCCGCCGCTGGGCGCGCCGGTCGGGTTCATCTTCGCCAACGGCTTCTTCCTGCTGCTCGGCGCGTTTCTGAGCGACGACCAGTTCCGCGACTGGGGCTGGCGCATCCCCTTCCTCGCCAGCGCCTGTCTGGTGAGCCTCGGGCTATGGGTGCGGGTCAAGCTGACCGAGACCCCCGCCTTCGTCGCCGCGCAGGAAAGCGCGCCGCCGCCGCGCATCCCGGTGGGCGAGCTGTTCCGCGAGCATTGGCTGCCGACGCTGGCGGGAACGGTGGGCACCGTCGCCTGCTTCGCGCTGTTCTACATCTCGACGGTGTTCATCATCGGCTATGCGACCAAGGGGCTCGGCTATGACCGCGAGCTGTTTCTCGGCGCCGAGCTGGTCGCCATCCTGTTCATGGCGGCGGGGATCTGGATCGCCTCGAGCCTCGCCGATCGCAGCAATGCCACGCGGATCCTCGCGATCGGCTGCATCGCGACGGTGGCGACGGGGCTGACGATCGGGTGGTTCGTCAGGGCAGACGCGCTGGCGATGCTGTTCGTCTGGCTGGCGGGTGGGCTGTTCGTGATGGGCTTCGTCTACGGCCCGCTCGGCGGCTGGCTGCCGAGCCTGTTCCCGGCGCGGGTGCGCTATACCGGCGTGTCGGTGACCTTCAACATCGGCGGGATCATCGGCGGCGGGCTGACGCCGCTGATCGCCGCGACGCTGGTGCAGCGCGGCGGGCTGGTGCTGGTCGGCTATTACCTCGCCGCCGCGGCGGTGCTGAGCCTGATCGGGCTGGCGCTGGTCGCGCGGAAGAACGCGCTGCCGGGCTGAGATGCGCACCCGGCTGAGCGTCTGCCGGCGCAAGGCGCGCTACGCTTCGGACGCGGCGGCGGCGCAGGCGGCGCGGGACTTCGGCTTGGCCTTGCTGCCTTATCGCTGCGATCGGTGCGGGCGATTTCATCTGACCAGCCGGACGAAGGGCAAGCGGGGCATCCGGAGCGGCGACTGAACCGCATGCGCAGTCCTGCGTCACCCAACGCTCCGGCCTTCGCTGGAGCACCGGTGAACTTGAAGAATTGCAGCGTGCTCCGGCGTAGGCCGGCGCGTTGGCGGCGGCGTACGATCAGGCCTTGCGCAGCAGCGTGAGGCGGGCTTTGCCGTGGACGCGGCTGGCGTCGATGTCGAAGCCGGCGAGGACGATTTCCTCGGCCTTGGCGGTCTCGATGCTGATCCAAGTCGCGGGGCCGGCCCAGCCGAGGCGGCCGAGCTTGTCGAGCGCGACGACGCCGGCGCCGGTATCATAGGGCGGATCCATCAGGATCAGATCGACCGGCTTGACCGCAGGCCCGAGCGCGAGCGCCGAGGTGGCGCGGACTTCGGCGCCCTTGGCCCCCAGCCTGGCGATGTTAGCCTTGAGCGCATCGAGCGCGGCCTTGTCCTGCTCGACGAACAGGCACGAGGCGGCGCCGCGCGACAGCGCCTCGAGCCCGAGCGCGCCCGAACCGGCGAACAGATCGGCGACCGCCAGCCCCTCGAAGCTGCCGATTCGGCTGGCGAGCATCGAGAACAGCGCCTCGCGGGTGCGATCGGCGGTGGGGCGGGTGGTGTCGCCCTTGGGCGCAACCAGCGGGCGACCGCGCCATTCGCCGGCGATGATCCGCATTATTTGCGCGTCCGTGGCGGGCGGGCGGGCCTGGCCGGCTTGCCGCGGCCACCTGCCGGACCCTTGGTCGGGCGCGGGCCGCGGGGACGATCGACGAAATCGCCGGCGCGCGGCTCCTGCTGATCGCGGTGCGCCTTGGCGCGTGCGGCGCGCGCCGGCTTGCCGACGGGGCGGGCTTCTTCGCGCGCGGGACGATCGGTGCGCGCGGACGGGGTGCCGCGCGGCGTGAAACGGGGTTCGCGGGCATCGTCGCGCGCCGGGCGTTCGCCGCGCGCAGGCGCCTTGGCACCCGGCCTTGCGCGCGCTTCGCCGGTGGCGCGACCTTCGCCGCGCGCGGGGCGTTCGGGACGTCCGCTCGCGCCGGCAACGGGTTTGGAACGCGCTTCGCCATGCGGGAGGCGTTCGCCACGGACGGGCGCCCTGGCACCGGGCTTGAACCGCGTTTCGCCACCGGCGGGCCGGGCCTCGCGCCGATCGGGACGTTCGGGCCGGGCGGCCTGGCGCGCGCCCGAACGGCCTGTGCCGGCGCGATCTTCCTCGCGCACCGGACGATCACCGCGCGCCGGCGGAGTCGCCCGCGGGGTGAAGCGCGGTCCCTGCGGAGCGGCCGGCGCGGCCTTGGCGGGGGCGCGGCGCAGGCGGCGATCGGGCTCGATCACCGGCTGCGGCTTGGGCGCGGGCGCCTCGACACGCTCGCGCACCGCGAATTGCAGGTTCGACGCCGCCTTGCCGCCGCCGGGCTTCGACAGCACGGTGCGGAAGGTGGCGAGGTCGCTCGGGCGGATCTCGTCGACATCGCCGGCGGGCAGGTCGCCGAGCCAGAACGGACCGTAGCGCGTGCGGATCAGCCGGTTCACCTCGAGGCCGAGATATTCGAGCACGCGGCGCACTTCGCGATTCTTGCCCTCGGTGAGGGTCATCTCGATCCAGACATTGGCGCCGGTGCGCCGCTCGATATTGGCGTTGATCGGGCCATAGCGGACGCCCTCGATCTCGACGCCGAGCATCAGCTCCTCGAGCTGGGGCTGGCTGATCTGACCATAGGCGCGCGCGCGATAGCTGCGCTCGACGCCGGTCGACGGCAGCTCGAGCTCGCGCTTGAGCTCGCCATCGGTGGTGAGGAGCAGAAGCCCCTCGGTGTTGAGATCGAGCCGGCCGACCGGCATTACCCGGGGCAGGCCCTGGGGCAGGCGGTCGTAGATGGTCGGGCGACCGGTGAAGTCGCGCTCGGCAGTGAGCAGGCCGGCGGCCTTGTGATAGCGGAACAACCGCGCGGGCGCGGGCTCGGCGACGGGCTTGCCGTCGACGGTGACGCCGTGGAGCGAGGTGAGCAAGGTCGCGGGGGTATCGAGCACGGCGCCGTCGAGCGCGATGCGCCCTTCGGCGATCATGCGTTCGATCTCGCGGCGCGACGCGATTCCTGCACGGGCGAGCAGCTTCGCGATGCGCTGCGTTTCGGGGGGCTTGGACGGGGACACCGCGGCGATATAGCGATTATGCGGGGCACGGCAAAAATTATTGCGGCGCCCGAAGGTTTTGATGCGTTATGCGCGGCTTGCGGGGGCACGGGGCCTCGCCGCCTATGGAAGCGGTACGATGTTGTTCGTGAAGAAGAAGCGGCTGATCGAGCGGGTCCTGCTGGTCGAGGACGAGCCGCTGGTCGCGTTCGACACCGAACATTTCCTCACCCATGAAGGGTTCGAGATCGTCGCGACGCTGGATTCGGTGGCGGAAGCGCTCGCCGCGATCGAGGACGATGCGGCGATCGATCTGGTGCTCGTCGATGTCGAGCTGGTCGACGGCAGCGGCGTCGAGGTGGCGCGCGCGGCGCATGCGCGCGGCATGCGCGTGGTCTTCGTGACCGGCAATTGCCCGGGCGAGGCGCGCAAGCTCGCGGCGGGATGCCTGTCCAAGCCCTATCCGCAGCGCGATCTGCTCGCGGCGATCGCAGCGATCGAGGCAGTGATCGAAGGCAGGAAACCGCCGCGGCGGCTGCCCGCAAGCTTCAGCCTGTTCGTCGAGAGCTGAGGCCGGGCCTCAGAAGCGGACGACGCAGGCGGCGTAGATCGCGCCCCACATCGCCAGCGATATGCCCATCGCGAGCAGGATGCCGAGCGTCGGCGGCAGGCGCTTTTCGCCGTCGGTCGAGTCGATGCGGTCGGGGATCGGTGTGTGCAGCATGGGTCCAGCGCCTGGCTTGGGGTGACGGCTCAATGCCAGAACAGCGCGATGACGACGCCGAGCCATGACAGCATCGACAGCGACACCGCGACGCGCGCCGAGAGATCGGCAGGGGAGCGGCTGGTGTGCGGCGCGAAGGCGCGGCCGGCGGCGAGGGCGGTCATCGTCACGAATCCTGCAAGGCTGTGCACCCATTATAGGACCGCGCGGCGCCCTCCGGCCGCGCCTCAGGGGTCTTGCGGAGGCGGGACGGCGGCCAGCCGCGCCTCGACGGCGTCGTGGAACTGGCGGATGCCGCGCTCAAGCGTGCCGAGCGTGAGCCGATCGAGCGCGCCCGAGGCGAGCCCCTGCTGGCCGAGCTCGCAGGCGCGAAAATCCTCGGCGGCGAACACCCCGCCGTCGAGCAATTCCCAGCTCTTCTCCCAGTGCGCGCGCGCCTTTTCGGTGGCGGGCGGCTCGGGGATCAGCATGAAATCTTCGACCAGCACGCGATCGGCGGCCTGCGGCATCAGCACCATCAGGTTGATGTAATCGGGGCTGACGACGAGCACCGCGCCGGGGAACATCTGATAGGTATAGGTGATCGCGCCGCGCAGCGTCGCCCAGTCGCTCGACGACAGCGCGGCGAGCGCCGCCTCGCGGCCGACCGCCGAGCGCTGGTGCGGGCCGATGCTGTCGGCGGTCGAGACGCCGTCCTTGAAGAAGGGCGCGATGGTGCCGGCGTGGAGGCGCTGGATGTGATAGCCCTCGAGGAACGCGTCCATGATCAGCTTCCAGTTGGCGCGGACATCATGCGTGCGGCGGCGGAAGAGGTGCTGGCCGGCGAGCGCGAAGGCTTCGAAGTCTCGCGCCAGCGTGTCGGCTTCGGCGAAGTCGGCGGCCGCGTCAAAGGCGAACCAGATCAGCCCGCCGGCCTCGTGCGTGGGCAGGCGCCTGAGGCCGTGCGCGGCCTTGTCGAGCCCGGGAAAAGTGTCGGCGCGGGGCAGGCCGACAAGGCTGCCGTCGAGCGCATAGCTCCACGCGTGATAGGGGCAGACGAGGCGCGGGGCCTTCACTGCGTCGCAACCCTCGACCAGCCGCGTGCCGCGATGGCGGCAGACATTGAGGAAGACATGCGCCTGCCCGGTCTTGTCGCGCGCGAGCAGCAGCGGCTTGCCGAAGCCGTCATGCGGTACCGCCATGTTGGCCTCGGGAAGCAGCGCCGAGGGGGCGATGACCAGCGGCTGGCGCGCGAAGATGCCGGCCTGCTCGGCGGCATGGCGCGCGGCACTGGTATAAGCCGCAGCCTCGACATGCGTGATCGCGCCTTCGCCACGCTGCCCGCCGCGAGCGAGTTGGGCGGCGAGCGCGAGCTGGCCTTCGGTCGGCGCGTTCATCCTTCCTCTCCGCAACTTTTCGGCTAGTGTCGCGCGGAAGGCGAGAGGGAGCAAGGGATGGCGGACGGGGCGACACTGGAAGAGGGCACGCGCGCCGGGTTCGTCGCGACGATGGCTCCCTATTTTCGCCCGCGTCCGCTCGCGGCCTTGCTGCTCGGAATTTCGAGCGGTTTCCCGCTCGCGCTGCTGCTCGGCACGATGACCTTCTGGCTCGCCAAGGTGGGCATCGACAAGAAGACGATCGGCTTCGCGATCGGGTTGACCACGCCCTACACGCTCAAATTCCTCTGGGCGCCGCTGGTCGACCGACTCAAGCTGCCGGTGCTGACCGGGCTGTTCGGGCAGCGTCGCGCGTGGCTGTTCTTCGTCCAGGCGCTGCTGTTCGCCTCGGTGTGGATGCTCGGCGCGAGCCAGCCCGAGCTGCATCTCGGGGTCTTCGCCTTCTGGGCGATCGCCACTGCGTTCCTCGGCGCGACGCAGGACATCATTATCGACGCCTATCGCATCGAGATCCTGCCCGAGGACGAGCTCGCTCACGGCACCGCGAACAACCAGTTCGGCTATCGGCTCGGCGCCTTTGCCGCGGGGGTGGGCACGATCGCGATGGCCTCACCCGAGGGGCTGGGGCTGGGCTGGGCCAAGGCCTATGGGCTGACCGGGCTGTGCATCCTTCCCGGGCTGCTCGCCGCGCTGTGGGCGGGCCCCGGACTGCACGACCGCGTGCTGAGCGCCGAGGGGCGCCAGTCGATCGGGCAATGGCTCCAATCGACGCTGATCGGTCCGTTCAGCGAATTCCTGATGCGGCGCGGCGCAGTGCTGATCCTGCTGTTCGTGCTGGTCTACAAGCTCGGCGACGCGATGGGCCAGTCGATGCTCAATCCGATGATCGTCGAGCTGGGCTTCAGCGACACCGAGTTCATCGCGATCAACAAGGTGATCGGCTTCTGGGGCTTGATCGTCGGCACTGCGCTCTCGGCGCCCTTGCTCGCATGGCTCGGCATGGGCCGCGCGCTGTTCGTCTCCGGCGTTCTGATGATGATCAGCAACCTGACCTTCGCGATCCTCGCCAGCCAGGGTCACTCTACCCTGTGGCTGACCATCGCGGTGGCGACCGAGCAGGTGACCAGCGGGCTCGGACTGACGATCTTCGTTACCTATCTCTCCGGGCTGTCGAGCCTCGCCTATACCGCCACTCAGTTCGCGTTGCTCTCGTCGCTGGCGGGGGTGGGGCGCACCTGGCTGTCGACGCCGGCGGGTTTCTTCGCCGAGCAGCTCGGCTGGGCCGGCTTCTGGGTGATGACCACGGTGGTCGCGCTGCCGGGCATGTTGCTGCTCTGGATCCTGTGGCGAAAAGGCTTTGTGGTCGAAAGCGTGCGCAAGGCGCGCGCGGGCGCCGAACCCACGGCGGGAGCGGAGGCCAAGGCCTGATGCCCTATCTCGTCGTCATCGGGCTGCAGGTGATCTGCATCATCCATCTCATGCGTACCGGGCGCAATCCGCTGTGGCTGACCGCGCTGATCTTCCTGCCGGTGGTGAGCGCGCTCGCCTATCTGTTCGTCGAGATCCTGCCGGGCATGGGCACCAACCGGCATGTCCGCACCGCGCGCGCCAAGGCGATCGACGCGCTCGACCCCGAGCGCGAACTGCGCGCCGCGCGCGATGCGCTGGGGCTCGCCGACACCGCCGCGAACCGGCTGCGCATCGCCGATGCGCTGGCCGCGCTCGAGCGGCACGGCGAGGCAGTGCCGCTCTATCGCGAGAGCATCCAGATGACGCCGGGCGAGCCCGATGTGCGGACACAGGGCAAGCTCGCCCGATCGCTGTTCGAGACCGGCGAGGCGGCCGAGGCGCTGGCGCTGCTCGACGCGATCCCCACGCCGCTGGGGCAGAGTGAGCAGGACCGCCAGGCGCTGCTCCGCGCGCGGGCGCTCGACCATCTCGGCCGCAAGGCAGAGGCGCTCGACCTCTATGCCGACCTCGTCACCCGCATGCCCGGCGAGGAAGCGCGCTGCCGCTACGCC
The DNA here is from genome assembly GCF_004792695.1 of Sphingomonas naasensis. Taxonomy (GTDB): domain Bacteria; phylum Pseudomonadota; class Alphaproteobacteria; order Sphingomonadales; family Sphingomonadaceae; genus Sphingomonas; species Sphingomonas naasensis. The sequence continues at coordinate 34,940 of NZ_SRXU01000001.1, forward strand.
GCGCTGCTGCTCGAGCAGGGCTGGGAGCGCAAGGCGTTCGGCGTGCTCGAGGAAGTCGAGGGACGGATGAAGCGGCTGAACCGGCACCAGCGCGCCGCCGATGCGGGCATGTATCGCTGGGCGACCGATACGCTTGCCGGACTGCGCAGCAAGGGAGCGGCACAATGAGACGGTGGTTGATCGCGCTGGTCGTCCTGCTCGCGATGGCGGGTGGCGGCTGGCTATGGGGCTCGCCCTATCTGACGCTGCTGCACCTGAAGCGTGCCGCCGACGCGCGCGACCTGACCGCGATCTCCGAGCGGATCGACTTTCCGGCGGTGCGCGCCGATCTCAAGACGCAGCTGCGCGCGCGGCTCGACCGGCGCGAGGGCTCGGCGCTCGAGCAGCTGGGCGCGGCGATCGCCGAGCAGCTCGCCGATCCCGCGCTCGACGCGGCCGTGACTCCCGAAGGGATGCGCGCGCTGTTTGCCAGCGCCGCGGTGGCGCGCGCGGCGCGGCCGAGCCTCGGCGGGGTGAACCCCGAGGAGATGCGGGTGCGGCGCGACGCGCTCGATCGCTTCACGCTCGCCTCGGCGAACGGGACCGGGCCCGAACTGGTCTTCGAACTGCAGGGGCTGACCTGGCGGGTGACCGCAGTGCGCCTGCCGGGGAGGCTCTGACAGGGGGACAGGCTCTGATCACCTTTTTGCTGGCTACGATTGGCTTTGCGCCGGCCCAGACAATCCCCGCCGAGCTCGTCGGCAAATACAGCGATTCCATCGCTGAGCAGGTCACCGGCGGCGCCCACAAGCCCAAATGCGACCGGCCGGGCTGGCGTTATCTGCAGATCAGCGACAAGGGCATCGATTGGGGTGACGGCGTCCTGCAATCGTTGATCAGCGTCGAACGGATATCGACGACGAAGTTTCACCTGTGGATCAAGCGCCCGGCTTCCAACGACGTCCGTCTGCTCCATGTGTTTATCGACCGCGACTATGGCAACAGCATCGTAATCGTCGACGAGATCGCGCAGACGGAGACGCAGGCGCGCGCACCCGGAACCGCGGACGCGGGGGTTCTCGGCACCTATCTGCCCTGCGCCAAATAGCTGATCGGAATGCGCGGCGAGGAGCAAGGCGGCACTATCTCCGCGGCCCCGCCGGTAGAGCGAAAGTCCGCCTTCGTCGCAGGATTTCCCGCCTTGGGCGCGCGCCGATTGAGCCGCGCCGCGCGGTTGGTCACTCCCTGTCGGACACCGCGCGGCCTCTTTGCGACGTGGCCCGTGACACCCCGAAAACCAGGATAGCCGCTATGGAAGACCTCGTCCCGATCCTCACTTCGTTTCATGGCGCGATCTCGCGTCGCACCTTCTGGATCGGCGCGGCGGTTCTGATCGTGGCCAGCATCGTGCTGGGGCTGATCCCCTATCTGGGCACGATCGCCTCGCTGGCGCTGCTCTATCCGTGGACCTGCCTCGCGATGCAGCGGCTGCGCGACATGGAGCGCCCCGTCGGTCTCGCGCTGATCCCGGTCGGCCTCGCCGCCATTTCGGCGGTGCTCGGCATCGTGACCATGGTCAGCATGTTCAACCCGATGCTCATCGGGCTCGCGCTGATGGTCGGCGGCCTGACGGTGCTGGTCGGGACGATCTCGATGCTCGTCGCGATCGCTTTCCTGCTCTGGATCGGATTGACCCCGGGCAAGAGCGACGCCGGTCAGCCGTTCCTCGGCGGGCTCCGCTAAACCTTCAACCGGCCAGGCCTTCGTCGAGCGGCAGCGCCAGATCGGCGAAGGCATTGGCCAGGGCATGCGCGGTGCAGGCGACGCTTGCCGCATCGCGCACCCCCAGCAGGTCGGCGAGCAGCATCCGCGCGCGCTCGGGATGGCTGCGGATCCGGCCGATGACTTCGAGCAGCGTCGCCTCGGGGCCCGTCATGCGCGGGCAGCACCAGGGGGCGATCTGGATTGGCCCGGCCGACGCCGCCGACATCTCCGCCATCAGCGCACGCAGCAACACCAACGGGCGCTGGAAGCCCCGGCCGAACGCCGTGACGAAGGCGTGCGCGGTGCAGGCGTCGTGGAGCCCGTGCGCGCCCATCTGCCGGATGCCGAAGAGCAGCAGCCGGGCGCCGGCATCCTCGGGCTGAAGCACGGGCAGGGCGGCGGCAAGGGTCTTGGTAGCGGACATGAACGACTCCCGCGTGGACGATGCAGGATTGTTGCCAGTCCGCTATTGCAAGTCAATCGCAATAAAGCGCATCAGTCGGGCAGTTCGTCGTTTGCCTCGAGCGCCGTGCCGGCGAGATAGAGCGAGCCGAGGATCAGCACGACCGGCGCGCCCTCGCGCGGGACGGCGGCGAGCGCGGCGGCAAGATCGGGCGCGGTGGCGCTATCCAGGCCGGCGTGACGTGCCAACGCGGCGAGCTCGGCCGGCGGGTGATGCGGGTGACCCGGCACCGGCACGGCGGTGAGCGAGCGCGCGATCGGAGCGAAGCGCTCGATCATCGCTGCGGCGTCCTTGTTGGCGAGCATGCCGAGCACGAGGTCGATCGGTCTCCCGGCCGCGACCCGCGCGGCTGCGATGCTCACCGCCGCGGCGGCATTGGCATTGTGGCCGCCATCGAGCCAGAGCTCGGCGCCGTCGGGAAGAAGACTTGTCAGCGGTCCTGGCGAGAGGCGCTGCATCCGCGCCGGCCAATATGCGGTGCGCGCGGCGGTCGCGAGCGCGTCGTCGGGGATGGCGAGCACCTGCTGATGGCGCAGCACCGCGATCGCCAGCGCGAGATTGGCGGGCTGGTGTGGGCCGGAGAGCGCGGGGAGGGGCGTGCGCACCTCGCCTGCGGCGTCGCGATAGCGCAGCACCTCGCCCTCCACGGCGAACGACCAGGCCTGCCCCTCGGCGAGAACCGGCGCCGCGACGATCTCCGCATAGCGATCGACCACTTCGGCGATGTCGGGCGGATAGGCCATCGTCACCAGCGGCACGCCGGGTTTGGCGATCCCGGCCTTCTCGGCGGCGATCTCGGCCAGCGTGTCGCCGAGGAACGCCTGATGATCGATGCCGAGCTGGGCGATCGCGGTGGCGGCAGGATCGGGCACGACATTGGTCGCGTCGAGCCGTCCGCCCAGCCCGACCTCGAGAATGCAGGCATCGGCGGGAGTGCGCGCGAAGGCGAGAAATGCCGCGGCGGTGGTGACTTCGAAGAAGCTCGCGCCAATGTCACCGCCGACGTCGAGCACTTCCTCGAGCAGCGGGGCGAGCTGTGCGTCGGTGATCAGCGTGCCGGCGAGGCGGATACGCTCGTTGAAGCGGACGAGATGCGGGCTCGCATAGACGTGTGCGCGCAGCCCCGCCGCCTCGAGCGCGGCGCGGAGAAAGGCGCAGGTCGAGCCCTTGCCGTTGGTCCCGGCGACATGGAGCACCGGGGGAAGGCGGAGATGCGGGTTGCCGACCCGGGCGAGCAGCCGGGTGATCCGCTCGAGCCCGAGAATGTCGGCGCCGGGCGAGAGCGCGGTCAGCCGGTCGAGCTGGCGCTGGACGTGCGGGTCGGTCGAGGTGGCGAAATCGGGCATCAAACGATCCAACCCCTCCCTTTCAAGGGAGGGGCAATGGGTGGGTTGCATCGGGCGGGGCTCGATGCCCCGTCCGATGCTGCTTGCCTGGCGGGAAGTGAGTCTCCTGCGCGCGCAGACGCGCGCACCCACCCCCAACCCCTCCCTCGAAAGGGAGGGGCCTATCTAGATCACGCCGCTTCCTTCACCGGGCAAAGCAGGCCGATCAGCCGGCCGAGCACCTCGCGCAGATCCTTGCGATGCTCGACCCTGTCGACGAGGCCGTGCTCGCGATAATATTCCGAGGTCTGGAAATCGTCGGGCAGCTTCTCGCGGATCGTGTTCTCGATCACGCGGCGGCCGGTGAAGGCGAGCGTAGCGCGCGGCTCGGCGATCTGGACGTCGCCGAGCATCGCATAGGCCGCCATCACGCCGCCCGAGGTCGGGTCGGTCAGCACGACGATATAGGGCAGGCCGGCATCGTGGAGCATCTCGATCGCCACGGTGGTGCGCGGCATCTGCATCAGGCTGAGAATGCCTTCCTGCATGCGCGCGCCGCCCGAGGCGGTGAAGACGATGTACGGCGCGTTCGCGGCGATCGCCGCCTCTACCCCGGCGATGAACGCCTCGCCCACTGCCTGGCCCATCGATCCGCCCATGAAGGCGAAGTCCTGCACGCCGATCACCGCCTTGCGGCCGAGGATCGTGCCCGAGGCGTTGAGGAAGGCATCGGGCTCGCCGGTCGCCGCGCGCGCGGCCTTGAGGCGGGCGGGATAGGGCTTCTGGTCGCGGAACTTGAGCGGGTCCTCGGCGACCTTCGGGCTCGCCAGCACGGTGTAGCTGCCCGGATCGAACAGATATTGGAAGCGCAGCGCCGGCCCGATCCGCTCGTGATGCTCGCAATGCGGGCAGACGTGGAGATTGTCCTCGAGCTCCTTGGTGAACACCATCGTCCCGCAGCCCTTGCACTTGTGCCAGAGATTGTCGGGAGTCTCGCTCGTCTTGGTCGTGACATAGGCGAGGGCGTTGCGGACGCGACTGATCCAGCTCATGCGACTTCCTTGCGGGCAGCGGCGAGCGCTGCGGAGAGGGATTGGATATAGGCGCGGACGGGCGCGGGCGCATCCATGCCGTGCTGGCCGACCAGATCGACGATCGCCGAGCCGACCACCACGCCATCGGCGACGCGGCCGATCGCCGCGGCCTGTTCGGGGGTGCGGACGCCGAAGCCGACCGCGATCGGCAGGGCAGTGGCGGCCTTGAGCTTGCCCACCGCGTCCTCGATCGAGGCCTGCGCGGCCTGCTGGAGCCCGGTGATCCCGGCGACCGAGACATAATAGACGAAGCCCGACGCGCCGGAGAGCACCGCGGGCAGCCGCGCGGCATCGGTGGTCGGAGTGGCGAGGCGGATCACGTCGAGGCCATAATCGCCGAAGGGGGCGAGCGTATCCGCCTCCTCGGGCGGGATATCGACGCAGATGACTCCGTCGACCCCGGCATTTTCGGCCAATGCCGCGAAGGTAGCGGGGTCGGGCCGCGTCATCGTGTTGGCATAGCCCATCAGGACCAGCGGCACTTCGGGATGGCGATTGCGAAACTCGCAGGCGATCGCCAGCACATCGGCGGTACGCGTGCCCGCGCCGAGGCTGCGCAGATTGGCGGCCTGGATCGCGGGGCCGTCGGCCATCGGATCGGTGAACGGCATGCCGAGCTCGATCACATCGGCGCCGCCCTCGACCAGCGCGGTGAGGATCTCGACGGTGGCTTCGCGCGACGGATCGCCGGCAGTGACGAAGGTCACCAGCGCGGCGCGGCCCTGGCCCCGCGCGGCGGCGAAGGCGGCGGAGAGGCGGGTCATGCGGTCCTCCGGCGGCGACGGGCGCCCCATTCTTCGGCCATCGTGGCTGCGATCGCCATGCCTGCGCTCCAGATCCAATCCATCACCGTCGGAAATTGCGCGATGAAGGCCAAGCGAACGCAGAAGAAAATCACGAAGGCCAGGAGGAGGAAACCCAACGGCCGCGCCCACCGCAGGCGATCGTCCGGCGCCTTGCCCGGCCCCTTGCGGGGGCGATCGCCGGTGCGATTGCGGCGGTTGCTCACAGTTCGAATCCCAGCGCGTCGGCCACCGTGAAGATGTCCTTGTCGCCGCGGCCCGAGACATTGACGACGATGATCTGATCTTGCCGCATTTCCCGCGCCTTGGCGGGTACTGCTGCGAGTGCGTGCGAGCTTTCGAGCGCGGGGATGATGCCTTCGAGCTTGCAGCAGAGCTGGAACGCGTCGAGCGCCTCGGCGTCGGTGATCGGGACGTAATCGACCCGACCGCTCTCGTGCAGCCAGCTATGCTCGGGGCCGATGCCGGGATAGTCGAGCCCCGCCGAGATCGAATGCGCCTCGGTGATCTGGCCGTCCTCGTCCTGGAGCAGATAGGTGCGGTTGCCGTGGAGGATGCCGGGCGCGCCGCCGGTGAGGCTCGCGGCATGCTCGCCGGTCTCGATGCCCTTGCCCGCCGCCTCGACGCCGATCATCGCGACTTGCCTGTCGTCGAGAAACGGGTGGAACAGCCCGATCGCGTTCGATCCGCCGCCGACCGCGGCGATCAGCAGATCGGGAAGGCGCCCCTCGGCCCTGAGGATCTGCGCTTTGGTCTCGGTTCCGATCACCGACTGGAAGTCGCGAACCAGCTCGGGATAGGGGTGCGGGCCGGCGGCGGTGCCGATGATGTAGAAAGTGTCGTGGACGTTGGCGACCCAGTCGCGCAGCGCCTCGTTCATCGCGTCCTTGAGCGTCTGCGCGCCGCTGGTCACCGGATGGACCTCGGCGCCGAGCAGCTTCATCCGGAAGACATTGGGCTTTTGCCGCTCGACGTCCTTGGCGCCCATGAAGATCGTGCAGGGCAGGCCGAAGCGCGCCGCGACGGTGGCGGTGGCGACGCCGTGCTGGCCCGCGCCGGTCTCGGCGATGATCCGCGTCTTGCCCATGCGGATCGCGAGCAGGATCTGGCCGATGCAATTGTTGATCTTGTGCGCGCCGGTGTGGTTGAGCTCCTCGCGCTTGAAATAGATCTTCGCGCCGTGCCCCTCGGGTGCGGACTCGCGCAGCGCCTCGGTGAGCCGCTCGGCATAATAAAGCGGGCTCGGGCGGCCGACATAATGCTCCATCAGGTCGTCGAACTCGGCCTGGAAGGCGGGATCGGCCTTGGCGGCGCGATATTCGCGCTCGAGGTCCAGGATCAGCGGCATCAGCGTCTCGGCGACGAAGCGGCCGCCGAACTGGCCGAAATGCCCGCGCTCGTCGGGCTGATTGCGCAGGGAATTGGGCAGGGTGACGGTGTCGGTCATAGGTCTCTCGCAGGTTCGAAGGCGGTCGCTGGCTTTGGGCGAGCGATCAACGCCATCGAGAACCGATGCGAACGGGGGCGGACAGCCTCAACATTGCGCCACCGCTTGGAGGAACGCGGCGATCTTGGCAACATCCTTGACGCCGGGCGCGCGCTCGACTCCCGAGGAGATGTCGACCAGCTTCGCCTGGGTCGTACCGACGGCTTCGCGGACATTGCCGGCATCGAGCCCGCCCGACAGCGCCCAAGGCAGCGGCTGGGGGAGGCTCTCGAGCAGCTTCCAGTCGAAGCGCAGCCCCATGCCGCCGGGCAGCGCGGCGCTGTCGGGCGTCTTCGCGTCGTAGAGGATGCGATCGGCGGCGCCGCGATAGCCCGCCGCCTGATCGAGATCGGCGCGGGTCTTCACCGCCACCGCCGCCCAGACCGGCACACGCGCGCGAATCGCGGCGGCGCGATCGGGCGCGGTCTTGTGGAGCTGGGCTGCCTGAATACCGGTGGCGAGCGCGGCGCCGAGCAGCGCCTCGTCGGGATCGACGAACACCCCGACGGTGCCGACATGCGGCGGGACCCGGTCGATCAGCGCTCGCGCCTGATCGAAGCCGACATTGCGCGGGCTAGGCGGGAAGAACACGAAGCCGACATGGCTCGCCCCGCCCGCGATCGCCGCGTCGAGTGTCTCCGGCGTCGACAGGCCGCAGATCTTGGCGGTGACCGGCATCACAGGTCCTTGACCAGCACGTCCATGAAAAAAGGCGGATCGAGCGGGATCGGGAAATCGCGCTTCTCGCCCGAGACCGTGTAGCCGCGGCGCTCGTAGAAGGCGATCAGCTTGCGGCGGACGTCGATCACGGTCATTTCCATGCGGCGGGCGCCGAAGCCCTCGCGCGCGCAAGTCTCGGCGGCGTCGACGAGCTGTTTGCCATAGCCGCCCGCCTGCAGCGTCGGATCGATGCAGAGCAACCCGAGATAGGCGAGGCCGTCGCCCTTGTCGCTGACCTGCACGCAGCCGATCGTGGCGTCGGCGAGGAACGCCACCAGCAGCCGTTGCGTCGGATCGTCGACGATCGCCGCGAGCGTGGCGATGTCGGTGCGGTTGCCCTGGATGAGATCGGCCTCGTGCGTCCAGCCGGCGCGGGCGGTCTCGCCGCGATAGGCGCGTTCGATCACCGGGTGGATCGCGGGCAGGTCGTCGAGTGTGGCGACGCGGATCGTGAGGCCGTCGGACATGCGCGCCCTGTCGGACTCGCGCGCGGCTTTGGCAAGAGGGCGCATCCCCGCGGTGCCGTTCAGGCGGAGCCGTTGAAGTCCAGATGGGTGAAGTTGCCGATCTCGACGTCGAACTCGGCACCGAAAAAGCCGACGCCGCCATCACAGACGATAAGAGGCTCGTCGCGCCAGCGATCCTTGCCGAACATCTCGCCGCCCGGAGCGAAATTGCCATAGACGTAGCGTCGGCCACCGCGGACGATGCCGACATATTGCCGGATCCATCGCGCAGGTGCGCCGTCGAGCGCGCCGGGGTGCGCCGCACGGATCCTGGCCAGCGCGGCGGGCAGCGCTGCTTCGAGGCGCGCGATGTCTCCGGCCTGCGGTTTCCAGCCCGCCTCTCCGGCAACCGGGGTGCTCCGCGCGCATTGCTCGAGCATCATCTTGGTCTTCGCGGCGTCGAAGATGACGACACCGCTGGTCTGCGGCTCCGCTGCCTGAGCCTGCGCGATCAGCAGCAGCGGGGCGAGCAGCGCGGCGAGCGGCACGGCTAGATCGTCGCCTCGATCTCGCGCGCGGCCTGATCGGGGTCGGTTGCCTGGGTGATCGGGCGGCCGATAACGAGGATCGAGGCGCCGGCGTCGAGCGCGGCGCGCGGGGTGACGACGCGCTTCTGATCGCCGGTGGTGCCGTTGGCCGGGCGCACCCCGGGGACGACGAAGAAACCGTCATGCCATGCCGCCTTCGCCGCGGCGACTTCCGCGCCCGAGCAGACGATGCCGTCGACGCCGGCGCTCTTCGCCAGTTCGGCGAGACGGACGACCTGCTCGTGCGGATCGGGGGAAAGGCCGATCGAAGTGAGATCGCTGGCGTCGAGACTGGTGAGCATCGTCACCGCGACGACCTTGGTGCCGGTCGGCGCGGCGGCCTTGGCGTCCTCGAGCATCGCGCGGCCGCCGGCGGCGTGGACGGTCAGGATCGACGGCTCGAGCGGGCGCAACGCCTGGATCGCCTTGGCGACGGTGTTGGGAATGTCGTGGAATTTGAGGTCGAGGAAGATCGGCAGCCCGATCTCGGCCATCTCGCGCACGCCGTGACGGCCATTGGCCATGAAGAATTCGAGCCCGAGCTTGATCCCGCCGACATGGTTGTGGACGCGCTGCGCGATGGCGCGGGCGCGATCGAGATCGGGAGTGTCGAGCGCGACATAGATTGGCGAGCTCATGCGCTCGGGTCCGCGATCAGCGGCGGGGCGGGCGAGATGGCGATCGCCGCCGGCGGGACCTCCGGCGCGGGAGTCACCGCGCGCAGATCGGCGAGCGCGCGCTCGAGCCCGGCGAGGCGTTGGCGCGAACGCCAGCGCAGCGCCTGGAACGCGACGAGCGAGGGCAGCAGCCCGAGCAGGAAGACGAGGATCAGCAGCAGCGGCAGGCTGAAATCGGCGACGAGCCCGCTCCACAGGCGGATCTCGACGCGCTCGCCGCCATTATAGATCACAAAGGCAGCGACGAGGCCGCCCAGCAACAGCCAGAACAGCACCTTCAGAAACCGCATGCCTTCCCTTTCCTTATGGCGACCCGGGGGAACTCTAGGGCGAGAGGGCGAGGTTGCCAACTCTCCCTCTCCCGGGAGGGAGCCGACGCAGTGGGCGGAAGGGAGAGGGGGAGCGTGTCTCATCAGACGCCCCGCTCATCCTTCCCACTTGATTTCATCGAGCGGGCCGCTTCCTTCTCCCGCAAGGGGGCGGAGATCAGCCGATCTCCTCGCGCAGATCGGCGAACAGGCCCGGGATCGCGTGGAGACGGTTCTCCTCCTCGTCGAGGATCGCATGGAAGGCATGGCGCTTGATCGCGGCGACGCGATCTTCAGGGAGGCGATCGTCGAAAGGCAAGGCCGAGAGGACGATATCGATCAGCCGGTCGGCGCCGTGGAGGCGGCCCCAGAGATAGTCGTTCTCGCGATAGGCGCGGCTGAAAAAGGCGCCGAAGCTGTTGAACTGGATCCCCTTGAGCGTCGCCTCGGCGCCGCCCTTGCGGATCGCGGTGGCGTCGTCGGGCGAGATCCGGTCGACGCGGATCGGATCGAACTCGTCCATCCCCTCGCCCTGGAGCAAAGGCAGGGTGGCGATGTCGAAGAAGGGGAAGCCGAGATGCGCTAGCAGCATCGGCCGGCGCAGTTCCTTCGACAGCGCGCTGAACCCGTCGGAGAGCCGCGCGTCGGTCGCCTGATCGAGCGCGCGGAGCTGCATCCGCTCGGCGAGCAGATCGAGGATCGGACCGGCATCGTCGGTCATGTCGCGCACCGCGCCGCGCAGATCGGCGAAGGTGTCGGTGCGCTTGAGCTCGAGATAGGCGGCGAGCGATTCGTAGATCGCCTCGCGCATCGGCAGCAGCTCGGCATGCGAGCTCGGCAGGTCGATCTCGGTCAGACGCCGCGCGAGCAGCCGCAGCCGGCGGATGCGAAAGCCGAGATCGTGCGTGCGCAGGAAGTCGAGCGTCTGCGGGCTCGCGCCGTTCGACAGCGTCGCGCCGAACCGGTCGCCGCCACGCGACTGGACCGCGTGCGCCACCGCCTCGCGGATCTCGCGCAGCCGCTCGGGGGCGTGGCGGTCGCCGATCGTATAGAGCAGGCGGGCGATCCGATCGATCGCGCCGTCGACCTTGAGCAGGCCATAGGCAGTGTGGCCGTAACCCGCCTTGGCGGCCGCGGCGACCTGCGCGCGGCGGCGCCAGCTCGAGAGCCTTTTGGGCGTCGGATAGTCGAGCCAGAGGGTGTAGCCGAACAGCGCCTCGACCTGCGTCTCGACCTCGGCGCGGATCTCGGCGACGATCCCGAGCATCCGCTCGATCCGGTCCGAGCGCGCCGAGATCGCCTCTAGATTGTCGCGGATCGGCTGTTCGCGCGGCAGCTCGGAGAGCGCGCCGATGATCGTCTGGAAGAAGCCCGGCTTTTCCTGCGGGGTGCCGTAAAACTCGAAGCGCATCCCCGGCGCGGGATCGACGAAGACGAAGCGGCGATCGACCTGGCGGCGGGCGGGGCGTTCGCGCAGCGCGTCGATCGCGGGCCGGAACGGCGCGTTGGCGAGCACCGAACCGTCGATCAGCACCGCGTTCTCGGCGCGGTTGTCCGACCATTGCTGCGGCAGCACCGATTCGAGGAACTCGTCGCGCCCCGGCCAGGCAGTGCCGCGCTCGGCGAGGAAGCTGTCGAGCTCCTCGACCGTGGCCGGCGGAAATGCGCCTGGAAAGCTCGAGGTCGCGCGCGCGGCGAAGGCGAGCCCGGCAGGATGCGCGAAGGCCGCGCCTTCGCCGCCGTGGTCGTTGAAGTGGAAGACGAGGCGATGCTCGGTCTCGATCACGTGCTGCGGCGAATTGAGCCGCAGCTCTTCGGGGTGCCCGCGGAAATCGGTGACGGTGACGAACAGATCGAGCGGCTGGCCCTCGGGCAGCAGCCGGCGATAGCGCGGGCCCTTCGCCATCGCATCGAAGGCATCGAGCAGCATGCCGAGCAGCCGCTTGCCGCCAAAGGGAGGCTCGAACCAGCGCGAGCGCACGAAATGCTCGAGCTTGAGGCGGACCTCCTCGCGCGCGACGGGATCGACGGTCTCGTCGATCGTCTTGCTGCGATTGGCGACGATCCACGCGATCGGCGTCGCCCAGATCTTGGCGAAGCGGTGCGCCGGGGCCTGGCGGGGCTCGAGCAGCGCCTCGACATCGGCCTGCTCGATCCACAGATCGGTCAGCGGATCGAGCGACTGGCCGGTGGCGATCGCCTGGGCGAGGAACACCGCGTTGATCCCGCCGGCGCTGGCGCCCGAAAGGATATCGACGAGCACCCGCAAATTGATGTTCGAGGCCTGGCGGATCTCGTCGAGCAGCTGGCGATAGACGCCATTGCCGTCCTCACCCTCGCGCGCGGCGCAGCTGGCGCGGGCGAGCCGCCATACTTCCTTGGTGATGCCGTGCATGTAGACGGCGAGGCTGATGCCGCCATAGCAGACGAGCGCGAGCCGCAGCTCCTTGTCGCGGGCCTCGCTCATGCGGCGGGCCGGATCGTGGCCCAGATCGGCAGATGGTCCGAAGCGGTGCGCGCGCTCAGGCTCTCGTGCACGCCTGCCTGGTGGATCTCGAGATCGCGGCTGGCCATGATCCGGTCGAGCCGCGCCATCGGGCGCCGGGCGTGGAAGCTCTTGCCGGTGGGCGCGAAGTCGAAATGCTGGGCGAAATCGCGCAGGCAGCCGCTCTGCGGCGTCCATTCGTTGAGATCGCCCATCAGCACCGTCGGATGGCGCTGCGCGCAGGATTCGATGTGCGCGATGATCGCATGCGCCTGGCGGCGGCGCCACAGGCCGGACAGGTCGAGATGCATGCCGACGATCCGCAGCACCTGTCCGCGCACCCGGACATCGGCCATCACCGCGCCGCGCGGCTCGAGCGCGGGCAAGTGGATCGCCTCGCAATCGAGGATCTGCGCATCCTTGCGCACGAGCAGGGCGTTGCCGTGCCACCCCATCGAGCGCGCGCGCATGCCGAACGGGATCGCCTTCCAGTCGCCATGCTCGGCGAGGAGATGGCTGGAGAGCACCGCCTCGCGCGGACCGAAGCGGCGATCGGCCTCCTGCAGCGCGATCACATCGGCATCGATCTCGCAGAGCACCTGCAGCGTGCGTTCGGGTCTGCGCCGCCGATCAGTGCCGATCGACTTGCGCATATTATAGCTGGCGACCTTGATCATCTGCGCCCCTTATCGCGGGGCGGGCGGGGGATGGGCAAGAGGCTAGACCGGATAGGGCGCGCCGCGCTGGGCGGAGGCCTCCTCCGCAGCGGCGATCAGACTGCGGCCGGTGGCATCGGCGGCCTCCGGCGTCATCGCCACGGCCACCCCGTCGGGGCCGTCGAGCAGCACGACCCCCGATTCGGCGGTGGCGACACCCGGCGCGCTTTCGGCCTCTTGCGGCGTAGCTTCGCTACTCATGTCGCATCTCCCTCGCGCTGCTTCAAATCCCTGCGTTGGGAGCCAAAACTCTGGAACGACGCGAAATATCCGCCGAGGTCAGCGTCCGCCCGCCTCGATCAGCCGGCGCGGCGCGGCGAGCTCCCAGCTGCGCGCGATTCGATCGCCGACGAAATCCCAGTCGGTCTCGGCGGCGCCCAGCGCGATGCCCACCCAGCCGACGCCGAAATAGGCGACTTTGGAATAGGTTTCGGGGGCGATGTCGATCAGATTGGGGCCTTCTTCGTCATCGGCGGTTTTTACCGCGACGATGGTGCGGCCATCGCCATGATGATCGTGGCGGAACTGGGCGAACTGCTTGCCGGCGACGAAGAAGGTCGGCTGGCCGTGGCTCGGCCGCTCCTCGACCTCCGGCAGCTCCAGCGCGATCGCACGGACCTGCGCGAGAGCGGTATCGGGATCGGGATTCAGCGCGCCAGCCACGCTGCGACAACCCGGGGATAGAGGCGATGTTCCTCGGCCAGCACGCGCTCGGCGAGCGTCTCCGGGGTATCGCGCGCGGCGATCCGCACTTCGGCCTGGCCAAGCACTTCGCCGGCGTCGAGCTCCTCGGTGACGATATGGACCGAGCAGCCGGCGACCATATCCCCGGCGACCAGCGCGCGGCGATGCGTGTCGAGGCCCTTGTATTTGGGCAGCAGCGAGGGATGGATGTTGACGATCCGTCCGCGCCAGGCGTGCACGAAATCGTCCGAGAGCAGGCGCATATAGCCGGCGAGGGCGATCGCCTCGACGCCGGCCGCGCGCAACGCCGCATCGATCTTCGCCTCATAATCGGGCTTGGGCATGCCCTTGGGGCTCTGCGCGAAGGTGGCGATGCCGCGTTCGCGCGCCCAGACAAGGCCCGCCGCCTCGGGCTTATCGCTGGCGACGAGCGCGACCTGGTACGAGCAGTCGGGCGCCTGCGCGGCCTCGGCGAGCGCAGCCATGTTCGAGCCGCGGCCGGAAATCAAAATGCCCAGCTTCTTGCGCGTCACTCCCCGATGCTCCTGCGAAAGCAGGAGCCCGGGATTGCGAGCGGCGTCCCTTGCGACTCCTGGGCTCCTGCTTTCGCAGGAGCACGGTAGCGCTCAGTCATTGTGCGTCGCGGTCCAGTCGGCGCGCGCGCTCCACGTCTCTGCCGGACCTAACACGGTGCAGCCGCGCGAGCCTTCGACGACTTCACCGATGCGGAACACGGTCTCGCCGGCCTCGGTCAGCTCGGCCGCGACCGCATCCGCATCTTCCGCAGCAACCGCGGCAACCATGCCGATGCCGCAATTGAAGGTACGCGCCATCTCCTTGGGCTCGATATTGCCCTGCGCCTGGAGGAACGCCATCAGCCGCGGCAGCGGCCAGGCGCTCGCATCGATGCGGGCGTGGCAGTTCTCGGGCAGCACGCGCGGGACATTTTCGAGCAGCCCGCCGCCGGTGATGTGGGCGAGGCCGTGGATCGTGCCCTTGCGTAGCTGGGGCAGCAGGCTCTTCACATAGATGCGCGTCGGCGCCATCAGTGCGTCGATCATCAGGACGTCCTGGTCGAACACCGCGGGGCGATCGAGCTTCCAGCCCTTGTCGGCGGCGAGTCGACGGACCAGTGAGAAGCCGTTCGAGTGGACGCCCGTGGAGGCGAGGCCGAGCAGCACGTCGCTCGGGCGGATCGCGCTGCCGTCGAGCAACTGGTCACGCTCGACTGCGCCGACGCAGAAGCCGGCAAGGTCGTAATCGCCCTCGGCATACATGCCGGGCATTTCGGCGGTCTCGCCGCCGATCAGCGCGCAGCCGGCCTGGCGGCAGCCCTCGGCGATCGAGGCGATGACGCGCTCGGCGGTCTCGGGGACCAGCTTTCCGCTGGCATAGTAATCGAGGAAGAAGAGCGGCTCGGCGCCCTGGACGATCAGATCGTTGGCGCACATCGCGACGAGATCGACCCCGACCCCGTCATGCGCATTGTGATCGATCGCGAGCTTGAGCTTGGTCCCGACGCCGTCGTTCGCCGCGACGAGCAGCGGATCGCTGAACCCCGCCGCCTTGAGATCGAACACGCCGCCGAACCCGCCCAATGCGGCGTCGGCGCCCGGGCGCCGGGTGGATTTGGCCAGCGGGCCGATCGCGCGCACCAGCGCGTTTCCGGCCGCGATCGAGACGCCCGCCTGGGCGTAGGTATAGGCTTCGGGGTCGCTCATGCGGAGCCGCTTAGCGCCGACTTTCCCTTTCGTCACCGCATGAAAGTATCCGGCGGGTGTACTTCCGCTTGGATTTCCGCGCCCGCTTCGCCAAAAGGGCCCCCGCATGCAGCTGTCCCGCATTTCGCTCACCATCGGTCTGGTCGGCGCGCTCGCCCTTGCGGGGGCAGGCGCGAGCGTGGTGGTGGCGCAGGGCGAGGCCGGCGGCGCGAGGGCGGTGCCGGTCGACGCCTCGGGCAGCTTCGAGGTCGCGGGGGTGCAGGTCGACGTCAAGGCCAAGGACGCCGACGCCGCGCGCCAGGGCGGCTGGCGGCTCGCCCAGCGCAGGGGCTGGGAAATGCTCTCGGAACGGCTGACCGGCAAGAAATCTACGCTCGGCGATTCGGCGCTCGACGCGCTGGTCACCGGCATCGTCGTCGAGCGCGAGCAGATCGGGCCGACGCGCTACATCGCGCGGCTCGGCGTGCTGTTCGATCGCGGCCGGGCGGGCGCCATACTCGGCGTATCGACCGCGGTGAGCCGCTCGCAGCCGATGCTGCTGGTGCCGCTCGAATATTCGGGCGGGGTCGGCCGCGTGTTCGAGCGCGAGACCGCATGGTCGCGCGCATGGACGCGCTTCCGCGCCGGCGGCAGCACGATCGACTATGTCCGGCTGCGCGGCACCGGGCCGGACGCGATGCTGATCAATGCCGGCCAGACGCTCCGTCGCGGACGCAACTGGTGGCGCACGATCCTCGAGCAATATGGCGCGGCCGATGTGATCGTCGCCGAGGTCCAGCTGCGCCGCGAATATCCGGGCGGGCCGGTGATCGGGGTGTTCGCCGCGAATCACGGGCCCGATCGACGCCCGATCACCAGCTTCGCGCTGCGCGTCGACAATGGCGATTCGATCGACGCGCTGCTCGATGCCGGTATCCAGCGGCTCGACCAGGCCTGTCAGAAAGCGCTCGCCTCGGGGCTGCTGCGCACCGACGCGCTGCTCGCGACGCGGCCGCCGCGGGTCAAAACCGCCGAGGAGCTCGCCGCCGAAGCCGCCGCGCTCGCCGCCGCGACCCCGACGCCGACTCCCGATGCGACCAGCGCCGCGACGACCCTGCTCACCGTGCAGGTCGACACGCCCAATGCGGGCTCGGTCACCGCTTCCGAAGCGGCGCTGCGCGGCGTGCCGGGGGTGCGCTCGGCGGCGACCACCAGCCTCGCGCTCGGCGGCATTTCGGTGATGCGAGTCGCCTATGACGGGCCGCAGGGAAGCCTGCGCGCCGCGCTCGAGGGGCGCGGCTGGCAAGTGCAGGAAGGCCCGGGCGTGCTGCTCATCCGCCGCGGCGGAGGTGGCGGAGCGAAGCCGCCCGCGGCCACGCCGACGCCTCAGGCGACGAGCACTCCGGCGGCCAAATGAGCCAGCTGCGCCTGCCGCTCGGCCTGCCCGAGGCGCGCGAGACGGAGTTCCTTGTCGGCGAATCCAATGCGCGCGCGGTCCATCAGCTCGAGCATTGGGCGACATGGCCGGTGATGTCGGCGCTGCTCGTCGGTCCGCGCAAATCGGGGCGCAGCCTGCTCGCGCGCATCTTCGCGGCGAAGAGCGGCGGACGGATCCTCGACGATGCCGATCGGGCGAAGGAGACCGACATTTTCCACGCCTGGAACCGCGCGCAGCAGGAGCGCCGGCCGCTGCTGATCGTCGCCGAGGCCGCGCCGCCTGTGTGGGACGTGAAGTTGCCCGATCTGCGCTCGCGCCTCGCCGCCTCGCCGCTGCTCGAGATCGGCGCGCCCGACGATCAATTGATGCCGCAGCTGATCGAGCATGCGTTCGAGAAGCATCTGCTCCACGCGCGGCCCGAGGTGATCGCATGGCTGGCGAAGCGGATCGAGCGCAGCCATGTCGCTATCCTGCGCGTTGCCGATGTGCTGGAGATGGAGGCAGCGGACACGCGGCTGTCGATCCCGGGCATGCGCGCGGTGCTCGCGGCCAATGGTCTCATAACCGAAACGGACGAACCCTAGGGCGATGACCAAGGCAGCAAGAAAGCGGGCCGCAGAGGGCGTTTCGATGACCGATCAACCGGCTGGACCGGACAAGCGTTACTTCAATCGCGAGCTGAGCTGGCTCGCCTTCAATCGTCGCGTGATGGAGGAGGCGTGCAACCCCGCGCATCCCTTGCTCGAGCGGCTGCGCTTCCTGTCGATCTCGGGATCGAATTTCGACGAGTTCTTCATGGTCCGCGTCGCCGGGCTGATGGGGCAGCAGCTCCAGCGCGTCGAGGCGCGCTCGGCCGACGGGCGCACGCCGGGGCAGCAGCTCGCGGCGATCTCGGCCGAGGCGGAGATCCTTGCCGACAGCCAGCAGAGCGTGTGGCACGACATCCGCACCCAGCTCGCCGAAGTCGGCATCCATGTTCTCGAACCCGGCGAGATCGAGGACGAGACCGAGCAATGGCTGGAGAATCATTTCCGCGAGCAGATCTTCCCGATCCTGACGCCGCAGGCGCTCGATCCCGCGCATCCTTTCCCGTTCATCCCCAATCAGGGCTCGAGCGTGATCTTCGACCTCGTCCGGCGATCGGACAGCGAGCCGATCCGCGAGCTGGTGCTGCTGCCGACGACGATGCCGCGCTTCGTGCGGCTGCCCGGCGAGCCGGCGCGCTATGTCGCGGTCGAGGTGCTGCTCAAGCGCTTCTCGCATCTGCTCTTCGCCGGCTACGATGTGCTCGGATCGGCGGCGTTCCGGGTGCTGCGCGACAGCGACATCGAGATCGAGGAAGAGGCCGAAGATCTCGTGATGACCTTCCGCTCGGCGATCAAGCGGCGCCGACGCGGCCGCGTGATCCGTCTCGAAATGGAAGAAGGCATCGCCTCTGATCTCGAAGCGGTACTCAAGGAGGAACTGGGCGGCTCCGAGGCGCTGCTCACCGAGACCGGCGGCTTCATCGGCATCGGCGACCTGTCGATGCTGGTCGACGAGGACCGGCCCGACCTCAAATTCACGCCCTATTCGCCGCGCTTCCCCGAGCGTATCCGCGAATATGGCGGCGATTGCTTCGCGGCGATCCGCGCCAAGGACATCGTCGTCCATCACCCGTACGAGACGTTCGACGTCGTGCTCTCCTTCCTCGGTCAGGCGGCGAGCGATCCCGACGTCGTCGCGATCAAGCAGACGCTCTACCGCGCCGGCAAGCAGCCCCAGGTGATCAACGCGCTGATCGCTGCCGCCGAAGCGGGCAAATCGGTCACCGCGGTGGTCGAGCTGAAGGCGCGGTTCGACGAGGAGCAGAACCTGTATTGGGCGACTGCGCTCGAGCGCGCCGGCGTGCAGGTGGTCTATGGCTTCATCGACTGGAAGACCCATGCCAAGGTCTCGATGGTCGTGCGGCGCGAGGGCAACGCCTATCGCACCTATTGCCACTTCGGCACGGGCAACTACCACCCGATCACCGCGCGCATCTACACCGATCTGAGCTTCTTCACTGCCGATCCGCGGGTGGGGCGCGATGCCGCGCAGATCTTCAACTACGTCACCGGCTATGTCGAACCCCAGTCGCTCGAGGTGCTCAGCATCAGCCCGCGCAACCTGCGCAACCAGCTGGTCGGGCTGATCGACGCCGAGATCGACCATGCCCGCGCCGGTAGGCCCGGCGCGATCTGGGCCAAGATGAACTCGGTGGTCGATCCCGCGGTGATCGAGAAGCTCTACGAAGCGAGCAATGCCGGGGTCGAGATCGATCTGATCATCCGGGGCATCTGCTGCCTGCGGCCGGGCGTGCCGGGCATGTCGGAGAATATCCGGGTCAAGTCGATCGTCGGGCGCTTCCTCGAGCACAGCCGGATCTGGGCGTTCGGCAACGGCAAGGGCCTACCCGGCGACGGCGCGAAGCTGTTCATCTCGTCGGCGGACTGGATGCCGCGCAACTTCGACCGCCGCGTCGAGTTCATGCTACCGATCCTCAACAAGACGGTGCACGACCAGGTGCTCGATCAGGTCATGGTGGCGAACCTGCTCGACAACGAGCAGAGCTGGCAGCTCCAGCCCGACGGACGCTATGTCCGCACGGGCGCCGAGGCCGAGACCTTCAACCTGCACCGCTATTTCATGACCAATCCGTCGCTGTCGGGGCGCGGCGCGGCGCTCGAGAAGCGCAAGCCGGTCCCCAAATTGTCGCTCAAGCGGCGGCGCGCGCCGAAAAAGGAAAGCTGACGGCATGGCCACGCTCCTCCGCAAGCCGGAGCACGGGACGACGCCGGCCAAGGCGCGGACCGCGATCATCGACATCGGCTCGAATTCGGTGCGCCTCGTCGTCTACGAAGGCGCGGCGCGGCTCCCCGCGGTGCTGTTCAACGAGAAGGTAATGGCCGGGCTCGGCCGCTCGCTGAGCGAGACCGGCGCGATCGACAAGGCCGGGCTCAGCCGCGCGCGCGGGGCGCTGGCGCGTTTCGCCGCGCTGGCGCGCGAGATGCAGGTGCGCGAACTGCGCACCGTGGCGACCGCGGCGGTGCGCGACGCGTCGAACGGCGGCGAGCTGATCCGCGCCGCCGAGGCGCTCGGGCTCGAAGTCGAATTGCTCTCAGGCGTCGAGGAGGCGACCGCATCGGGCATGGGGGTGCTCTCGGGCGTCCCCGATGCCGATGGCGTGGTCGGCGATCTCGGCGGCGGCAGCCTCGAGCTGGTCCGCGTCGTCGCCGGGACGGTGACCGACCGCGTGTCGTTCCCGCTCGGCGTGCTGCGGCTCGGCGTGATCCGCGCCGAAGGCAAGGGGGCGCTCGACCGGCGCGTCGCCAAGCTGCTCACCGAAGCGGGTTGGGCAGGGCGCGGCAAGGGACTGCCCTTCTATCTGGTGGGAGGGTCGTGGCGCGCGCTGGCGCGGCTCGACATGCACCAGACCGGCTATCCGCTGCCCGTGGTCCATCAATATCCGATCGGGCTGACCCGCGTCGGCGAGCTGCAGCGCGTGCTCGCCGAGATCCCGAGGAACGAGCTCAAGGCGATCCCCGACATTTCGAGCGCGCGCATTCCGACACTGCCCGACGCGACCGCGTTGCTGCTCAGTGTGCTCAGGCATCTCGGCAGCAGCGGCAGCCTGGTCTCGGCCTATGGGCTGCGCGAGGGGCTGCTCTATCAGCGGCTCACCCCGGCCCAGCGGCGCGAGGATCCGCTGATCGCCGCCGCGCGCGACGAAGGCGAGCGCTCGGGGCGCTTCCCCGAGCATGGCGACGTCATCGACGCGTGGATCGCGCCGCTGTTCGACGACGGGCCGGAGATCGCGCGGTTGCGCCACGCGGCGTGCCTGCTCGCCGATGTCGGCTGGCGCGCCAATCCCGAATTCCGCGCCGAGCGCGGGATGGAGATCGCGCTGCACGGCAATTGGGTGGCGATCGATTCGGCGGGGCGCGCGGTGCTGGCGCAGGCGCTCTACACTGCGCTGGGCGGCGGGCTGGGCTGCCCCGATCCGCTCGCACGGCTCGCCGATCCGGCGGCGCTCGAACAGGCGCGGCGCTGGGGGCTGGCGATCCGGCTCGGCCAGCGGCTCAGCGGCGGCGTCGCGGCACCGTTGCGGCGCTCTCATGTCGCGCTCGAGGACGGCACGCTGGCGCTGTCGCTCGAAGCGCGGGACGAGGCGCTCTACGGCGAGGCAGTCGAGAAGCGCCACAAGGCGCTCGCCGCCGCATTCGGCCGGGAGCCGGTGCTCGAGGTTTAAGCCGCGGTCCGCGGCGTGACCCCCCTCCCCGCAAGCGAGGGGAGGGTCAGCTCACCCGCAAAAGGCGCGAACGATCTTGCCCTGCGCGTCGAGCTCGAAGTTCAGACGGTCCTCGCGGAAATCCATCGTCACCGCCATGCCCGGCGAAATCCAGCGCGCCGAGGTCGAACCCGACAGGCGCAGCGCCTCCTTCTCGAGCGCGTCGCTGCGGGTCTTGCCGGTGAAGCCGCCGAGCCCATCGGCGACGCACTTGCCCGGCGGGGGCGGCGTCGGCTCGGGCGCGGGATTCTGTTGGCACGCGCCGGTGGCGAGCAGGGCAAGCGGCAAAACGAGGCGGATCATGACGACGGCTCCTCGGTACGGGTCATCTTGAGCTTACCATTGCGCACGGTGAATCCCAACTGACCCTCGACCAGCTCGAGCGCGTCGCGGCCGAATTGCTCGAATCGCCAGCCCTCGAGGATCGGCAGATCCTTGCGCACGCCGGCGGCGAGCGCCTCGAGATCGTCCGAGCGCGCGAGCAGCCGCGCGGCGACGTTGATCTCCTTGGCGCGGATCTTGAGCAGCAGCTTGAGCAGATCGGCGACGAGCGCGCCGTCCTTGCCGAGCGCGGGCTTGCGATCGTCGCGCGGCGGCAGCTCGGCCGACGACATCGCCGTCGCGCCGTCGAGCGCAGCCATCAGCCGCCCGCCGATATCGTTGCCGCCCCAGGCGGGGGAGAGGCCGCGGACCTTGGCGAGATCGCCCTGCTTGCGCGGCGGATTGCCGGCGAGATCGGCGAGCGTCTCGTCCTTGATGATGCGGCCGCGCGGCAGGTCCTTGCCCTGCGCCTCGAGCTCGCGCCAGCGGGCCAGCGCCTTGAGGCGGCCGAGCACCTCGGGCTTGCGGCTGGAGACGCGGACGCGCTGCCACGCCTGATCGGGGTCGTTGCGGTAGTTCTCGGGATCGGCGAGCCGCTCCATCTCCTGATCCAGCCACGCGCCGCGGCCGGTCTTGCGCAGCTTCTCGAGCATCCGCGGGAAGATCTCGGAGAGATAGGTGACGTCGCAGATCGCATAGTCGATCTGGCGCTTGTCGAGCGGCCGGCGGCTCCAGTCGGTGAAGCGCGCGCCCTTGTCGACGGTGATGCCGAGATAGGTGTCGACGAGGTTCGAATAGCCGATCTGCTCGCCCTGGCCGAGCGCCATCGCCGCGACCTGGGTGTCGAACAGCGGGTGCGGGGTCTTGCCGGTGAGGTTGTAGACGATCTCGATATCCTGCCCGCCGGCGTGGAAGACCTTCAGGACGTCCTCGTTGGCGACGAGCAGATCGAGCAGCGGCTGCATGTCGATTCCGCCCATCGGATCGATCGCCGCCGCCTCCTCGTCATCGGCGATCTGGATGAGGCAGAGCTCGGGCCAATAGCTGTTTTCCCGCATGAACTCGGTGTCCACGCAGATATAGGGTTTGTTGGCGAACCGGGCGCAGAGATTGGCGAGGGCGGCGCTGTCTTCGATCAGACCATGGATATGCATCGGGGGCCCATATACTGGTCTTCGGGTTGACAAAAGAGTGTGTGGGGGGAAAGCGCACGCCCACATATCACCGTCATCCCGGCGAAAGCGGGGATCTCGCGCGGCAAGCGGCGAACTCCCTCGACGGAGATCCCGGCTTTCGCCGGGATGACGACCTAGAGAAGAGAACCATGCACGCCTATCGCACGCACAACTGCGCCCAGCTCCGCGCCGCCGATGTCGGCCAGGAAGTCCGCCTCTCGGGCTGGGTGCACCGCAAGCGCGACCATGGCGACCTCGTCTTCATCGACCTGCGCGACCATTATGGCATCACCCAGATCGTCACCGAGGTCGACGGCCCGGCCTTTCAGGTGATCGAGTCGCTGCGCAGCGAATCGGTCGTGACGATGACCGGCAAGGTCGTCGCCCGTGCGCCCGAGGCGGTGAACCCGAACCTGCCGACCGGCGAGGTCGAGCTGCGCGTGGCCAGCGCGACGATCCAGAGCCAGGCGCAGGAGCTGCCGCTGCCGGTGTTCGGCGACCAAGAATATCCCGAGGATATCCGCCTGCGCTATCGCTTCCTCGATCTGCGCCGCGAGCGGCTGCACAAGAACATCCTGCTGCGCAGCCATGTCATCGCGTCGCTGCGCCGCCGGATGATCGATCAGGGCTTCACCGAGTTCCAGACCCCGATCCTCACTGCGTCGAGCCCCGAGGGCGCGCGCGACTATCTGGTGCCCAGCCGCGTCCATCCCGGCAAGTTCTATGCGCTTCCGCAGGCGCCGCAGATGTTCAAGCAGCTGCTGATGGTCGCGGGCTTCGATCGTTATTTCCAGATCGCGCCGTGTTTCCGCGACGAGGATGCTCGCGCCGATCGCTCGCCCGGCGAGTTCTACCAGCTCGATTTCGAGATGAGCTACGTCACCCAGGACGATGTCTTCGCCGCGATCGAGCCGGTGCTGCACGGGGTGTTCGAAGAATTCGCCGATTGGGAGGGCAAGGGCCGCAGCGTCTCGTCGCTGCCGTTCCAGCGCATCCCGTACCGCGAATCGATGCTGAAATACGGCAACGACAAGCCCGATCTGCGCAACCCGCTGCTGATCACCGACGTCTCGGACTTCTTCAAGGGCTCGGGCTTCGGCCGCTTCGCCTCGATCGTCGAGGGCGGCGATGTCGTCCGCGCGATCCCGGCACCGGGCACGCACGAGAAGAGCCGCAAGTTCTTCGACGACATGAACAGCTGGGCCCAGTCCGAAGGCTTCCCCGGCCTCGGTTATGCCACGCAGAAGGACGGCGTGTTCGGCGGCCCGATCGCCAACAACCACGGCCAGGAAGGCATGAAGGCGATCGCCGAGGCGATGGGCCTCGGCCCGAACGACGGCATCTTCTTCGCCGCCGGCAAGGAAGCCCAGGCCGCCAAGCTCGCAGGGCTCGCGCGGACGCGCGCCGCTGAGCAGCTCGACCTGATCGACAAGAAGCGCTTCGAATTCTGCTGGATCGTCGACTTCCCGATGTTCGAGGCCGACGAGGACACCGGCAAGATCGACTTCAGCCACAATCCCTTCTCGATGCCGCAGGGTGAGCTCGAGGCGCTGGAGACCAGGGACCCGCTCGATATCCTCGCCTATCAGTACGACATCGTCTGCAACGGTGTGGAGCTGAGCTCGGGCGCGATCCGGAACCACCGCCCGGAGATCATGTACAAGGCGTTCGAGATCGCCGGCTACACGCAGGACGACGTCGACACCAACTTCGCGGGCATGATCAACGCCTTCAAGTTCGGCGCGCCGCCGCACGGCGGCTCGGCCCCGGGCGTCGACCGCATCGTGATGCTGCTCGCCGACGAGCCCAACATCCGCGAGGTGATCGTCTTCCCGATGACGCAGAAGGCCGAGGATCTGATGATGCAGGCGCCGTCGTTCGTCAGCGAGAAGCAGCTCAAGGAGCTCAACATCCGCATCGCCCCGCAAGTCGTCGCCGATCTCAAGGCGAAGAGCGTCGACGGCGTGGTCGATCCCGCCGCGGGCTGATCGAAGCGCCCGCCCTGCGATGGCGGGGCGGGGGAACTCCCTATGGCGTTCGCGGGCGAAGGCGCTAGCCTTGGCGCTCGTCGAGCGGCGGGAGTGGTCCGATGCGCGTCGCGGTGTTCAACACCAAGGGCTATGACCGGCGCTTCCTGGAGGCGGCGAACCGGGGCTTCGCGCATGATCTGCGTTTCCTCGAGCCCCGGCTCGAACCCGCCACCGTGCCGCTCGCGGCGGGGCATCAGGCGGTGTGCGTCTTCGTCAACGACGTGCTCGACCGCGAAGTGCTCGAAGCGCTCGCGCGCGGCGGGACGCGGCTGGTCGCGCTGCGCTGCGCGGGGTTCAACAATGTCGATCTCGACGCCGCCGCGCGGCTCGGCATCGATGTGGTGCGGGTGCCGGCCTATTCGCCGCACGCCGTCGCCGAGTTCACCATCGCGTTGATGCTCGCGGTCGATCGCAAGATCCCCAAGGCGTGGGCGCGGGTGCGCGAGAATAATTTCGCGCTCGACGGGCTGATCGGGCGCAACCTCCATGGCCGCACCGTCGGCGTGGTCGGCACCGGCAAGATCGGCGCGCTCGTCGCGCGCAGCCTCAGGCTGGGCTTCGACTGCACGGTGCTGGCGAGCGATCTCGCCGCCGATCCCGCGCTGGAGGCGATCGGCGTGCGCTATGTCGACCGCGCGGCGCTGCTGCGCGACGCGGATATCGTCACGCTGCATTGCCCGCTCACCCCCGAGACGCACCATCTGATCGATGCCCGCGCGATCGGCGCGGCACGCGACGGGCTGATGATCGTCAACACCAGCCGCGGCGCGCTGATCGACACCGGCGCGCTGATCGGCGGGCTCAAATGCCGCAAGATCGGCGCAGTCGCGCTCGACGTCTATGAGCAGGAAGCCGATCTGTTCTTTGAGGATCTGTCGAACGAGATCATCTCCGACGACCTGTTCCAGCGGCTGCTGACCTTTCCCAATGTGCTGATCACCGGACACCAGGCCTTCCTCACCGAGGAAGCGCTCGCGGCGATCGCCGAGACGACGCTGCAGAGCGTCGCCGATGCCGAGGCGGGGCGCCCGCTCGTCAATCGCGTCGATACCGGGCGGATCGCGTCTCCGTCGTGAGAAGGGCGGCTTTCGTCGCATAGCGTTGCTGCGCCGCCAGGCGCCCGCCTAGCCGCACCGCCGGCGCGCCTGCTTACATTCGGGAGGGATTCATGCGCGTGATACTCGTGGCGGCGCTCGCTCTGGCTGCCGCCGCACCGGCGCGCGCCGACGCGATCGACGACTATGTCCGGCACCAGATGGCGGTGAGCCATATTCCGGGCGTGGCGATCGCGGTCGTGCGCCGGGGCAGGATCGAGACGGTGCGCGGCTACGGCCTCGCCAATCTCGAATGGAACGCGCCGGTCGGCCCCGACACGCGCTTCCAGACCGCGTCGGCGACCAAGATCTTCACCGGGCTCGCGCTGATGCGGCTGGTCGAGGCGGCCAAGCTCCGCCTCGATGCGACGCTCGATCAGTTCTTCCCCGACGCACCGCCATCATGGCGCGAGATCACTGTGCTCCAGCTCGCCAGCCACAGCTCGGGGCTGTCGGACCAGCTGGGTGAGCATGACGACAACGTCGCGGCGACGGTCGTCGCAGCGATGAAGGCGCCGCTCGCCTATCCGCCGGGAACCGAGACGCGCTACGGCTTCACCGACTTCGTCGTGCTGCGCGCGGTGATGGAGAAGGTGACCGGCAAGGACATCGCGGCGATCTTCCGCGACGAGATTTGCGCGCCGCTCGGCCTCAGGGACACCGGCTTCGCCTTCGAGCGCCAATATGGCCCGTTCCGCTCGGCGCTGCCGCTGGCCAACCGCGCGAGCATCCATGCGTGGAAGGATGGCGAGCAGCGCGTCAGCAGCTTCCTCTATGGCGAGACGGGCTATTCGGCGGGCGGGCTCTATTCCTCGGCGCGCGACTTTGCCGCGCTGTTCGCGGCGCTCGATCGCGGCGAGCTGCTCGAGCCCGGGAGCCTCAGGCTGCTCCAGACTCCGCCGCTGCTCAAGAGCGGCAAGCCCGCCGGGTTCGCCGTCGGGTGGTCGGCGGGCAGCTATCATGGCGTCAAGACGGTCGGGCACAGCGGCGGGCCGGCGCTGGCCGACATCCTTCACGCGGACAGCGAGGGGCTGACAGTGATCGCGCTGACCAACCAGCAGCGTTTCTATCCGTTGCTCGCGCAGGGCGTGGCCGATTTCTATCTGCCGCCGGCACCCGCGCCAAAGGCGATGGCCGATCGCATGCCCGCGCTCACCGGGCAGATGCGTTCCGCGCTCGCCGAGGCGGCGGCGGGCAAGCTCGATCGCACACGCTATGCCGCCGCGGCGATGGATGGTCTGGTGCCGTTCCTCGAGGATTTCGGTCAGGCGCTGCTCGTCGCCGTCGGGCCGGTGCAGCGCGTGGCGCTGATCGAGGATCGCGCCGACAAGGGCGGGCGGGCGCGGCGCTATGCCATCGATTTCGAGCGCAAGCGCATGTTCTGGCTCTTCGCCACCGATGCCGCGGGCAAGATCGCCGACCTGCATCCGGTGGGTGAGGACTAGCGCCAATTTCGCAAGGCGCGACATGGCTTTTCGAAGGTCGCGGCCAGAAGCTCGGAGGGTCCTTATCCGGAGTCTCCCATGTTGCGATCGTCGGTCCGGGCGGTGGTTGCCGCAGCCTTCGTGAGTTCTGCCGCCGCCGCGATGGCCACGCAGAGCGCGCCACCGGCCGTGCCGGCCGAGCCCGGCGCCACGCCGGCGCCCCTCGAAAGCGCGGCGCCCGGGCCGGTCGCGGCCGAGCCCGTTTCGCGATGCGCGCAGCTTCAGGCGGAGCTCGACACGCTCCAGCGCCAGATGATCGAGGCGAGCAACGAGACCAGCCGCCTCGCGCTCGCCATGCAGAAGAACATGCGACGCCAGGCCAAGCGCGCGCGGGCCGCCGGGATGGTCTCGCGTTTCGCCGGGTTGATCCCGGGTGCGGGCGCGTTCGCCGGAATGGGCTCGTCGTTGCTGGGCGGCGGGCTCGCGTCGCCAAGGCTCGATCCGGGGATGGACAAGCGTATCGACGAGCAGGTCGCGATCAGCGAGCAGATGCTCCAGCTGTCGAACGGGCTGATCGCCCATCGCTGCCCCGCGACCGCGACGCCCTATGGCGCGATGGCAATGCCCGACGATCCGGGCGCGGCGGCCCGCGCGGTCGATTCGGGCCGGCCGGCGCCCCGCGGGGGAGACTAGCCGGGCCCGATCCGTTATCGCTCGTCCATCGGACGAGGGACAATGGATGGCGATCGATCTTTCCGACTATGAGGCGGGCGAGGCTTTCGACGGCGATTACGACAAGGCGCTCGCCAAGGTGCAGAAGCGGCTGAGCCACATTCACTACGCGCATATCGTCCACAAGCGCCGCGCGATCATCGTGTTCGAGGGTTGGGACGCAGCGGGGAAGGGCGGGATCATCCAGCGCCTCACCGCCGAATGGGATCCGCGCTATTTCGAGGTCTGGCCGATCTCGGCGCCAACGTCCGAGGAGCTGGCGCATCATTTCCTCTGGCGCTTCTGGCGGCGACTGCCGGCGCAGCACAACATCGCGATCTTCGACCGCAGCTGGTACGGGCGCGTGCTGGTCGAGCGGGTCGAGGGCTTTGCCGGCAAGGCCGATTGGAAGCGCGGCTATGCCGAGATCAACGATTTCGAGGCGCAGCAGGCCGATACCGGCGCGACGCTGGTCAAGGTCTTCGTCCATGTGACGCAGAAGACCCAGGACAAGAGGCTCAAGGCGCGGCTCGAGCATCCGTGGAAGCGCTGGAAGACCGGGCTCGACGACTATCGCAATCGCGCCAAGCGGGAGGACTATCTCGCGGCGATGGCCGAGATGTTCAAGCGCACCGACACCAAGCACGCGCCGTGGATCGTGATCGACGGCAACGACAAGAAGGCGGCGCGCATCGCCGCGCTCACCGCGATCGCCGATGCGCTGGAGGCGCATGTCCCGATGGAGCCGCCGGCGCTCGATCCCGAGGTGGAGAAGGTGGCGCGCAAGGCGCTCAATCTCTAGCCATGCCGGGATAGGCCGCCGCATAGGCCAGTGCGAACGCCGCGCCCGTGCACGAAGCGATCAACCCGACGACCAACGTATCGAGCGTCATCAGCCCCGCGATCAATGTCGTCGCGCGCCCCAACGCGAGGCGATGCAGCGCATGATGCGCCGCCATCGTCGGCAGATAGGCGGCGACCAGCAACAGCGCGAGTAGCGGCAGACCGCGCCATCCGCTCCGCAGGCTCGCCAGCGGAGTCGGGCGTTCCTCGCCGAACAGCGCGGCAATCATCGCGAACAGCAAGGGAAGCACGGCGAAGCTCGCCGCAACATAGATCGTCCGATAAATCGCATCGGATACGCGCCCTTCGAGGCTGGCGGCGGCCGCCGACAATCCAACGAACATCGCCACGGCGGCGATCAGCCGCAGCCAAGCGACTCCGCGCACGTCCCACCAGCGGCCATCCTGCGCGTGCCAGAAGCGCGCCGCCGCGGCCATCGCGATCAGCAGTGCGGCCAGCTTGGCATAGCCGAATGCCCAACGTCCCGAATCAGCGGCGAGCGCGCGTGCGCGCGCTGCGCTCTCGAACATGCCGAGATGGATCTCGAAGCCGTGCTGGAGCAGTTCGGGGATCGCGACGATCGCGAGGATCAGCGGCGCGCGGACGAACAGCCCGAAGCCGCGGCGATAGAGTTCGGCCAGCTGCGCCGCGATGAACCCGATCACGCCATCCCCTTCGAGGGGAAGCTGCATGCCGGTTCCGCGCGCGTCAACCGGGGTTCACGCCGGCGCGAACGCCCCGTCTTCGTCCATCACGTGCAGCACGCCATCGCGAATCGCGAAATAGGCGCCGTGGAGGGTGAGGGTGCCCGCCGCCACCCGTTCGGCGACGAAGGGGAAGGTCATCAGATTGACCAGCGAGACGCGCACCGTCTCGAGCTCGAGCGCATAGA
This sequence comes from Sphingomonas naasensis, assembly GCF_004792695.1. Taxonomy (GTDB): domain Bacteria; phylum Pseudomonadota; class Alphaproteobacteria; order Sphingomonadales; family Sphingomonadaceae; genus Sphingomonas; species Sphingomonas naasensis. Next base: position 64,414 of record NZ_SRXU01000001.1, read on the forward strand.
CCGCCTCGGGACCGGTGCCGTGCTCGGCGACGATCCGCTCGCGTGCCGTGTCGAGCATGTCGACCCAGTGCGCGATGAAGCCGCCCTGGCCGTTGGGCGCGCCCTTGAAGCGTTGCGACAGCGACGCGGCAACGCCGCCGCAGGCGCCATGGCCGAGCACCACGATCTCGGGCACCTCGAGCTGGTTGACGGCGAATTCGAGGGCGGCCGAGACGCCGTGGCGGCTCGCATCGTCCTCGAACGGCGGCACGAGATTGGCGACGTTGCGGACGACGAAGATCTCGCCGGGAACGGTATCGAAGATCTGCGCGGGATCGACCCGGCTGTCCGAACAGGCGATCACCATCACGCGCGGGCTCTGGCCTTCGCTGAGGCCCGACCATCGATCGCGATGGCGCCGATATTCGCTGGTCCGGAAACGCTGATAGCCGTCGAGCAGATCGGTGAAGTCGGTCATTCCGGCTCCATAGCGCGTCCTTCGCGTTTGCGAACCCCATCTGCGTTCGCGGCGTGCAAGCCTGCATGCGCGCGCGGTTGTTGTGCCTGCGCGCGCGCATCGCTATCTGGCGCGTCATGAACGAGATGTCCCCGCTGCCGCGGCCCGAGCGCGTCCGCAAGCCCGACTGGATCCGCGTCAAGGCACCGACCTCGGCGGGCTTCGCCGCGACCCGCGCGCTGATGCGCTCGAAGAGCCTCACCACGGTGTGCGAGGAAGCCGCCTGCCCGAATATCGGCGAATGCTGGTCGAAGAAGCACGCGACGGTGATGATCCTCGGCGACACCTGCACCCGTGCCTGCGCCTTCTGCAACGTCAAGACCGGCATGCCGCGCGCCGTCGATCCGATGGAGCCGCAGAACGTCGCCGATGCCGCGGCGCAGATGGGGCTCGAGCATATCGTGATCACCTCGGTCGACCGCGACGATCTGCCCGATGGCGGCGCGAAGCAGTTCGTCAAAGTGATCGAGGCGATCCGCAAGTCGAACCCGACCACGACGATCGAGATCCTCACCCCCGATTTCCGCAACAAGCACGAGGCGGCGATCGAGATGATCGTCGCGGCGCGGCCCGACGTCTACAACCACAACCTCGAGACCGTCCCGCGGCTCTATCCGACGATCCGTCCCGGCGCGCGTTACTACGCCTCGATCCGGCTGCTCGAGACGGTCAAGAAGCTCGATCCGTCGATCTTCACCAAATCGGGCATCATGCTCGGCCTCGGCGAGGAGCGGCTCGAGGTCCATCAGGTGATGGACGACATGCGCAGCGCCGACATCGATTTCCTGACGATGGGCCAATATCTCCAGCCGACCCCGAAGCATGCCAAGGTGCAGGAGTTCGTCACCCCGCAGGCGTTCGGCTCGTACGGCGCGATCGCCCGCGCCAAGGGATTCCTGCTCGTCGCCTCGTCGCCGCTGACCCGGTCGAGCTACCATGCCGGCGACGATTTCGCGAAGATGCGCGATGCCCGCGCGGCAAAGCTGGCGAAGGTGACGGCCGAGGCCTGATGCCCAAGCATAGCGAGACGCGCGCGCTGCCCTATTCGCCGGAGCAGATGTTCGACCTCGTCGCCGATGTCGGCCGCTATGGCGAGTTCCTGCCCTGGGTCTCGGCGGTGCGGGTGCGCTCGAACAGCGACACCCAGATGGTCGCGGACCTGATCGTCGGGTTCAAGGGCCTGCGCGAAAGCTTCACCTCGCGCGTCGAGAAGCAGCGTCCCGCACATATCCTGGTCGATTATCTCGAAGGACCGCTCAAGCACCTGCACAATGACTGGAAATTCCGCCCGGACGGGCAGGGCGGCTGCCTCGTCGATTTCTGCGTCGACTTCGCGTTCAAGAACCGCGTGTTCGAGATGCTCGCGGGCCAGGTGTTCGACCGCGCGCTCAGGAAGATGATCAACGCCTTCGAGGAACGCGCGGCGCGGCTCTATGGCGATGCGGGCGCGCAGAGCGCGGCCTGAGCGGCTGCCGCCGGTCGCCTGGTCCTGCCTCGCCGCACGACACGCGTTACAGGGCTTTCGATACGTTCAGCCCGAGGACGACGACGGACTGAATCGTGTCCATATTGTGCTGCAGGCGGATTTGCTTTCCGTTCTTGTAAAAGGCGTCCTGAACGAACGGGTGCCGGATTATCCCGGCATCGTTCCAGCCTTTTTCGAGCAGGCGGCTGCGCCATTCCGCGATATGCTCGTTCTGGAGGCGATCGATCTCCAGCCTGAACTCGAGATCGGGCAGGGCGTAGAGTTTGGTGTAAAGCGGCTGACCGACCGTACCGGCGACGTACAGCTCGCCGAATCCACCGGTTCTGGCGACATGCTCGAAACTGCGGTTGAGCGCCAGCGCGACATCCGAGACTTCAAGCGATCCCGAGGGCGCGCCGGCCAGTCGATCGATGCCGTCGACCAGCGCATTTTCCTGCGGCGCGCAGCGATGGTCGTCGCGTGAATAGCCCGTTCGGCCTTCGATCAGGACAGCGCCGCCGCATCGATCCGCCGCCGCGTTCGCGCCATCCGATCGCGCGTCCGATCGGACGAAGTTACGCGCACGTTGCTGCGCGGGCGACATGCACCCGCAGAGCGACGCGGACAGGATCATGATCGGTAGCCAGCCTCTCATGCCGACAGACTAACTGGAGGCGCAGGCAGCGCAAGCGCAACTGCCGAAGATTGCGGCTGGCTTACGCCGTCGCTTCGGGCGGCTCGGCCGCGGGTGCATCGGGCATGAGCAGCTCAAGCGCGCATAGCGCCGCCTGGAGCCGCACCCCGGCGCGGCCATTGTCCTCGAAATGGCGGGCATCGGCGACGATGTGCTGCGGATCGGCGCCGCGCTCGGCTTGCGCGAAAACCACGGTGCCCACCGGCTTCTTCTCGCTGCCGCCATCGGGCCCGGCGATCCCGGTGATCGCCACCGCGACATCGGCGGTGCTGCGCTTGAGCGCGCCCTGCGCCATGCTCCACGCCACCGCGATCGACACCGACCCGAAGGTTTCGAGCACGTCGGTGCTGACCTTGAGCACTTCGGTCTTGGCGTCGTTCGAATAGGTGATGAAGCCCGCGTCGAACACGTCCGACGAGCCGGGGATCTCGGTCAGCGCAGCGCTGACGAGACCGCCGGTGCAGCTTTCCGCCACGGCGATGCGACGGCCGGCGGCGCGATTGGCCTCGAGCACTTTCCGGGCGGCTTCGACCAGTTTGGCCGGGAGAATCGTATCCATAGCGGCGCCCTGTGCCACCGAGATGTTTCGATGGCGAGTCAGGCGATGTCCGAAGGTACGCGGACCGTCGCAATTGCCTGCGCGGCCATGCCTTCGCCGCGGCCGGTGAAACCGAGCCGCTCGGTGGTGGTCGCCTTCACGCTCACCTGCGACTCGGCGAGGCGCAGGATCGCGGCGATGCTCGCCCGGATCGCGTCGCGGTGCGGACCGATCTTCGGCGCCTCGCAGATGATCGTCAGGTCGATGAAGTCGATCACGCCGCCCTGCGCCGCGAGCAGCCCGGCGGCGTGCTCGAGAAAGCGCGCCGAGGCGGCGCCGCGCCACTGCGGATCGCTCGGCGGGAAATGCATCCCGATATCGCCCGCGCCGATGACCCCAAGCAACGCATCGGTGATCGCATGGAGCGCGACATCGGCGTCGCTATGCCCCGACAGGCCCTTGCTGTGGGGGATCTGGATCCCGCCCAGCCAAAGCGCCTCGCCCTCGGCGAAGCGATGGACGTCATAACCCTGGGCGGTGCGGACCCGCATGCTCGCGGCATGGCGCGCCTCGGCGGCGGCGAAATCGGCGGGGTGAGTGATCTTTTCCAGCTTCATGTCTCCGGGGACGAGCGCGACTTCGATGCCCAGCGCGCGGACCATCTGCGCGTCGTCGGTCGCCTCGCGGTCTTCGGGCCAGGCGGCATGCGCCGCGCGGATCGTGGCGGTGTGAAAGGCCTGCGGGGTCTGGACGCGGACGAGGCCGTCGCGCGGCACCGTCTCGCCCAGCGTCTCGCCGGCCCTTGCCAGCGTGTCGGCGACGGGGAGGGCAGGGAGGGCGCCTTCGCTGGTCTCCAGCGCCGCGAGCAGGGCGTCGATCACCGCATGCGAGAGGAAGGGACGCGCGGCATCGTGGATCAGGACGCGATCGGCGTCGATTGCCGCCAACCCGTTCGCCACCGATTCGCGCCGTGTGGCGCCGCCGATCACGAAGCCGACCGGACCGAGCGCGGCTTCCAGCGCCGCTTCCTGCCCCGCGCCGATCACCACCACCACGTCGTCGATCGCGGGATGCGATGCGAGCGCGCCATGGCCGTGCGCGAGTAGCGGCTTGCCGGCGAGCGGCGCGAATTGCTTGGGGATGGCGCTTCCGGCGCGAACGCCTTGCCCGGCGGCGACGATGATCGCGGCTGTCTTCATCGCGCGCGGCGTAGCGAATGACAGCGGGCAGAGATAGGTCTGCCGCGCAGGCGCGATTCGGCGGGTCTAGCCAAGCCGCCAGCGAAACACGCTCGTCCAATGGCCGGCAACATATGCTCCTGATGCGTCGCGGGCAGGTTTGAAGCGCGCACGCCGCTTGAGCAGGGTGCATGTCGTCTCGTCGAGCAGCGAGGAGCCGCTCGATGCGGTGATCGTGCATGCAGCGACACGCCCGCGCGTGTCCACGTCGAGGCGGAACCCCGTATCACCTTGCCGTCCCGCCGAATGGGCCGCCGGAGGATAGTCATCCTGCGTGATCCAGCCGGAAGGTGAATTTTTGGGTTGGGGCTGGGACTCAGCTTGTCCTGCGATTGCGGAAATCAGCAGCGCGGCTGCAGACAGGATCGCCATGATGCTCCCCCTATTGGTGGCGTGCTGCCAGATGAGCGGCGAAGGGAAGGCAACGAGCGGCTGGTGAGGGGGCGCCGTTGCAATACCGCTCGGGCATGCACCGGAGGGAAGGGAGAACGACATGCTCGGAAGATTGCGTGCACCGCTGGCATTGATCGCCATGCTTTGCTGCCTCCATGCGGCGCCAGCATCCGCCCGGCAGGGGCCCACGCCGCGCGGCGATCCCGAGACCTGGTTGCAGCCCGCCGACTATCCACCGCGGCTGCGCGCCCGCGGCAGCAGCGTCGACGTCGCGCTCGGCATCGCGCCGAGTGGGCTGACCACCGCTTGCCGGGTGATCGCGTCCAGCGGCTCAGCGGCGTGGGACAGGGAGATCTGCGCGATCCTGCGGCGCCGCGCGCGCTTCCACGCACCACTCGACGCCGCCGGTCGGCCGGTGCCCAGCGTCTGGCAACATCGCTATGTCCGGGCTGCGCCCACCTCGTAGCACCCCTGCCTTGCCAATCCGGGCTTGTGCCGCTAGGCGTCGCTGCCTATTTTTCAGGCAGATCATGCGCGAACTCGCCCCTATCCAGATCGGCCCCGTGCGGGTCGAAGCCCCGGTGCTGCTCGCGCCGATGACCGGCGTGACCGACCGGCCGTTCCGCCGGCTCGTGCGGCGCTATGGCTCGGGGCTCAACGTCACCGAGATGGTCGCCAGCCAGGCCGCGATCCGCGAGACGCGCCAATCGGTCCAGAAATTCGCCTGGGATCCGATCGAGGATCCGGTGTCGATGCAGCTGGTCGGCTGCACCCCCTATGAGATGGCCGAGGCGGCGAAGCTCAGCGAGGATCGCGGTGCGGCGATCGTCGACATCAACATGGGCTGCCCGGTCCGGAAAGTGACCAGCGGCGACGCGGGATCGGCGCTGATGCGCGACCTCAAGCTCGCCGCCTCGCTGATCGAGGCCTGCGTCAAGGCGGTCTCGGTACCGGTCACCGTCAAGATGCGGATGGGCTGGTGCCATGACAGCCTCAACGCCCCCGAGCTTGCGCACATCGCCGAGGACCTCGGCGCGAAGATGATCACCGTCCATGGCCGCACCCGCAATCAGATGTACAAGGGGTCGGCCGACTGGGGCTTCATCCGCAACGTGAAGGATGCAGTGGCGATCCCCGTGATCGCCAATGGCGACATCTGCACCGTCGAAGACGCGCGGACGGCGCTGGCACAGTCGGGCGCCGACGGGGTGATGATCGGCCGCGGCGCCTATGGCCGCCCGTGGATCCTGCGCGAGGTGATGGACGCGCTGACCGGCCAGCCGGCCCGCCCCGAGCCTTCGCTCGACGAACAATATCAAGTGATCGTAGAGCATTACGTCGACACGCTGAGCCATTATGGCAACGAGGTCGGCGTCAACATGATGCGCAAGCATATCGGCTGGTACACCAAGGGCATCCATGGCTCGGCCGAGTTCCGAAACAATGTGAACAAGCAGGCCGACCCCAAGGTCGTTCTCGACATGCTCGCCGAATTCTACGCGCCATGGTCTTCGCGCGCGGCGGCCTGAGGCGGGCAAAGCCGGAACCGGTACAGGGGCCAGGCTTTGCCGAATTGTTCGCGGCGCTGCCCGTGGCGGTGCTGGTGATCGATCCCGACGGCCGCATCGCCCATGCCAATTCGGCGTGCGAGCTGCTGCTCAACCACAGCGAGCGCGCGATGGTCGGCCAGCCCTATGACGCGGTGCTGCTGCCGCCCGCCGACTATGCCGACCGCCGCGACGGCCATGGCTTCGCGGCGTTCGACATCGAGATCGAGGCGATCCGCGGGCCGCGCATCCGCGTCGATTTCGTCGAGACGATGATCGCCGACCAGCCCGGCTGGCGGATCGTCACGCTCCATCACGCGCCGCAATCGCGCCCGGTCGCGCAGGGCGCCGACCGCACCGCCGGCGCGCGCGCCGCGATGGGCGCGGCGGCGATGCTCGCGCACGAGATCAAGAACCCGCTCTCGGGCATTCGCGGCGCCGCGCAATTGCTCCAGAGCGCCGGCGAGGAGCGCGAGCTCACCGAGTTGATCACCACCGAGGTCGACCGCATCGCGGCGCTGATCGACCGGATGCAGGATTTCACCGACACGCGCCCGCTCAAGCTGGCGCCGACCAATGTCTATCCGCTGCTCGACCATGCCCGGCGCGTGGCGCTCGCCGGGTTCGCGCGCGGGATCGTGATCGAGGAGCGGTTCGATCCGTCGCTGCCGCCGGTGCTGGTCGATCCCGACGCGTTTCTCCAGGTGCTGCTCAACCTGCTCAAGAACGCCGCCGAGGCGCTGGGCGGGCTGGCCCAGCCGCGGATCACGCTGGCGACCGCCTATCGCCACGGCATGTCGGTGAGCACCGGCGCGGGCCGTCCGCGCCAGCCGCTGCCGATCGAGATCCTCGTCATCGACAATGGGCCGGGCGCGCCGGCCGACATCGCCGAGCATCTGTTCGAGCCCTTCGTCTCGGGAAAGCCGGAAGGGAAGGGGCTGGGATTGCCGTTGGTCGAAAAGCTGGTCCGCGACATGGGCGGGGTGGTCCAATATGGCCGCGAGCGCGATCCCGAGGTCACGCTGTTCCGCATCCTGCTACCGAGGGCCAAGGCATGACCGGCAGCGTCCTCATCGTCGACGACGACGCCGCGATCCGCACCGTGGTCGCCGCCGCGCTCAAGCGCGCGGGGCACCGGGTGACGACCGCGGCGAGCATCGCCGAGCTGCGCCGTGCGCTCGCCGCCGGGGTGCCCGACGTGCTGGTCACCGATGTCGTCCTGCCCGACGGCAACGGCCTCGACGAGGCGGCCGGGCTGGCGAGCGCGCATCCCGACCTGCCGATCATCGTCTTCTCGGCGCAGAATACGCTGGCGACCGCGGTGCGCGCGACCGAAGTCGGCGCGTTCGACTATCTTCCCAAGCCCTTCGATCTCGACGTGCTCGGCCAAGCGGTGCGCGGCGCGATCGCACGGCGCCGGCGTGGCCCGGCCGAGCTCACCGAGGCCGAAGTGGGCGGCGGCCATTCGCTGATCGGCCGCTCGCCGGCGATGCAGGAAGTCTATCGCGTGATCGCGCGCGTGGTCGCCAACGATCTGACCGTGCTGATCTCGGGCGAATCGGGCACCGGCAAGGAGTTGGTCGCACAGGCGATCCACGATCTCGGCCCGCGCCGCCGCGCGCCCTTCGTCGCGCTCAACATGGCGGCGATCCCGCGCGAGCTGATCGAGGCCGAATTGTTCGGGCACGAGCGCGGCGCCTTCACCGGCGCGGCGACTCGCGTGGCCGGCAAGTTCGAGCAGGCGGCGGGAGGCACGCTGTTCCTCGACGAGATCGGCGACATGCCGATGGACGCGCAGACCCGCCTGCTCCGCGTGCTCCAGTCGGGCGAGTTCACCACCGTCGGCGGGGCGCGGACGATCAAGGCCGATGTCCGCATCGTCGCCGCGACCAACAAGGATCTCGGCGCCCTCGTCCAGACCGGCCAGTTCCGCGAGGATCTGTTCTATCGGCTCAACGTCGTCCCGGTCAGCCTGCCGCCCTTGCGCGAGCGCCGCCAGGACGTGCCGCTGCTCGCGCGCCATTTCCTCGATCGCGCCGCCGAGGCGGGGCTGCCGCGCAAACAGCTCGATCCCGGTGCGGTCGCCGTGCTGGAAGGGTTCGACTGGCCAGGAAATGTCCGCCAGCTCGAGAATTTGATGCGCCGCATCGCTGCGCTGAGCCGCGACGAATGGATCGACGCCGATGCGATTCGCCGCGCTCTGGGCGAGGCGGCGAGCGCGCAGCCAGCGACGCGCGACGCCGGGATCGACGCAGCGGTCCGCGCCCGGCTCGAGCGGATCGCGATCGAGGAGCCGCGCGCTCTCGACGACGGCAGCCTCTACGAACGGATCATCGGCGAGGTCGAACGGCCGCTGATCGAGGCGATGCTCGCGCGTCACCAGAACAACCAGCTCCGCGCAGCGCGCGCGCTCGGCATCAACCGCAATACGCTGCGCAAACGGCTCGATACTCTGGGCATCGAAATGGGGTCGGATCGACCGAACGGTGCCGATTAGCGACGGTCGGCGCGCGTTAGTGCAAAATTATGTGTTCTTTCGGCCACAATCTGGTTGTATCCCTGCAACGATGGATGCCGTGACCGAGCAGATTGCCGAAGCCGCACCGCGCAAGCGGCGGTTCGGGGTCACGCCCGCCGTCGAGGCCGCCGTCCTCATCGTCGCGATCTGCGCCGCCGTCGTGACCTGGCTGATCGTCCAGCGCACCGATGCGATGGGGCGGCTTCTGAGCCCGGTCGCCGGGGTGCTGCTGCTGTTCGCCAATCTCGTTCCGCTGGTGGCGCTGATCGTGCTCGCCGGACGCCGCATCGCGCGCCGCCGCGCCGCACGCTCGGCCGCGGGCGGGGGCGGGCGGCTCCATGTCCGCCTCGTCGCGATGTTCTCGCTGATCGCGAGCGTGCCGATCGTGCTCACCGTGATCGCGGCGTCGGTGATGTTCCAGTCGGGCACCCAGTTCTGGCTGTCGGACCGCGCCCAGACCGCGTTCAACGCCTCGCTCAAGCTCGCGCAGGAAGGGCAGAACCTCGTCGCCCAGCGCTGGGCGGGCGAAGCGAATGCGATCACCGTCGATCTGGCGCGCGAATATCCGCGGATCCCGGCGCGATCGCCCGAGTTCCAGGCCTTTCTCGATCAGCAGACCTATTACCGCAATCTCGAGCAGTCGGCGCTGTTCATCTATGAGCCCGGCCAGCAGATCCAGGTCCTGTACAGCTTCAATCCGCCGCCCGAGGCGACGCTCACCCGCCGCGTCAATCCCAAGCTGCTCGATGCGCTCAAGCCCGGCCGCTTTCCCTACGTCGATCGCGACAGCCAGGCGATCTGGGTGATCACCCAGGTCGCCGGCACCGACAATCTCTACCTCTACGCGGCGACCAGCGTGAACGTCGAGTTCCTCAACCGCCAGGTGACCTCGGCGGACGCGATCAACCGCGAATATGCCTCGATCCAGCAGCGCGCGCTGTCGCTCCAGCTCAAGTTCAACATCGCGCTGTTCGTCGTGGCGCTGCTCATCGTCGGGCTGACGATGTTCGCGGCGCTGGCCTTCGCCGACCGGCTGGTGCGGCCGATCAACCAGCTCGTCGGCGCGGCACGCCGGGTTGCCGGCGGCGATTTCACCGCGCGCGTCTCGATCACCAAGACGCAGGATGAGATCGGCACGCTCGGCGTCGCGTTCAACGGAATGACCGAGCGGCTGCAGGAGCAGACCTCCGAGCTCGTCTCGGCCAACGCCCAGCTCGAGAGCCGCCGCGCGCTGATCGAGGCGGTGATGTCGGGCGTTTCCGCCGGCGTCATCTCGATCGGCGCCGACCGCGTCGTGCGGCTGACCAACGCCTCGGCGATGGCGCTGCTTCGGCGCAGCGAGGAAGAATCGGTCGGCAAGCCGCTCGCGGCCATCGCGCCCGAGCTCGACGCGCTGCTCGACGGCGCGGAGCGCGAGGCGGTGGTGCAGGTCACCGTCGGCGGCGAGGCGCGCACGCTGGCGGTCAAGATCACGTCCGACGAAGCCGGGCAGGTGCTCACCTTCGACGACATCACCCAGCAATTGCTCGACCAGCGCCGCGCCGCCTGGTCCGACGTCGCGCGCCGGATCGCGCACGAGATCAAGAACCCGCTCACGCCGATCCAGCTCGCCGCCGAACGGCTCAAGCGCCGCTACGGCAAGCAGATCGAGGGTGGGGACGGGGTGTTCAGCCAGCTCACCGACACGATCGTCCGCCAGGTCGGCGATCTGCGGCGCATGGTCGACGAATTTTCGTCCTTCGCGCGCATGCCCAAGCCGCTGTTCCGGCGCGAATCGCTGCTCGACATCGCGCGCCAGTCGATGTTCCTCCACGAAGTCGCGCATCCGACGATCCGCTTCGAGCTCAGCGCGCCCGACGAGCCGCCGAGCCTCGTCTGCGATCGCCGCCAGATGGGCCAGGCGCTCACCAACGTGATCAAGAATGCCGTCGAGGCGATCGAGGGACGCGGCGAGGGCGAGGCGCTACCGCAGGGCGAGGTCGGGCTCACCATCACGGCGGGCGACGCGACGCGCATCCTGCTCACTGTCTCCGACAATGGCGTGGGACTGCCGGTCGAGCGCGACCGCATCGTCGAGCCCTATATGACCACGCGCAGCCGCGGCACCGGGCTCGGCCTCGCGATCGTCAAGAAGATCGTCGAGGAGCATTGCGGCACGATCAGCTTCACCGACCGCGAGGGCGGCGGCACGGTGGTTTCCATCGCCTTCGACACCGAAGCGCTCGAACGACTCGCCCAGCAGCATAGTGACGCCGAACCGGCCGAACCCAAGGCCCCGGCACTTACCAGAAGCGGAAAATCCTGATGAGCCTCGATATCCTAGTCGTCGACGACGAACGCGACATCCGCGAGCTGGTCGCTGGCGTCCTCGAGGACGAGGGCTATGCCACGCGCGGCGCCGCCGACAGCGATTCCGCGCTCGAAGCCATTGCGGAACGCCGTCCCAGCCTCGTGCTGCTCGACGTCTGGCTGCAGGGCTCGCGGCTCGACGGGCTCGAGCTGCTCGACGAGATCAAGCGGCGCGATCCCTCGATCCCGGTGCTGGTGATCTCGGGGCACGGCAATATCGACACCGCGGTCGCCGCGATCCGCCGCGGCGCCGCCGATTTCATCGAGAAGCCTTTCGAGGCCGAGCGGCTGCTGCTGCTCGTCGAGCGCGCGACCGAGACCGAGCGGCTGCGCCGCGAAGTCGTGTCGCTGCGCGCGTCGGTGGGCCGCGAGAACGACCTCACCGGCACCTCGGCGGCGATCAACACGGTGCGCGCCACGCTGAAGCGGGTCGCCTCGACCGGCAGCCGCGTGCTGATCACCGGCGGCCCCGGCGTCGGCAAGGAAGTCGCGGCGCGGCTGCTCCATGGCTGGAGCCAGCGCGCCTCGGCGCCCTTCGTGATCGTCAGCGCGGCGCGGATGACGCCCGAGCGCGTCGAGGAGGAATTGTTCGGCGTCGAGGAGGGCGGCGATCTCGTCCGCCCCGGGCTGCTCGAGCAGGCGCATGGTGGCACGCTGTTCCTCGACGAGATCGCCGACATGCCGGTCGCGACGCAGGCGCGGATTCTGCGCGTGCTCACCGATCAGAGCTTCAGCCGGGTGGGGGGAACGCGCATCGTCAAGGTCGACGTCCGCGTCGTCTCGGCGACCGCGCGCGACCTGATGGCCGAGATCGCCGCGGGCCGCTTCCGCGAGGATCTCTATTACCGATTGAACGTGGTGCCGGTGGTGATTCCGCCGCTCACCGAGCGCCGCGAGGACATTCCGGTGCTCGTCGAGCATTTCGTCGCGCACTATGCCGGCGAGCGCCGCGTGCCGACCCCCGAGGTCGCCGCCGACGCGGTGGTCGCGTTGCAGAGCTATGAATGGCCGGGCAATGTCCGCCAGCTGCGCAACGTCGTCGAGCGGACGGTGATCCTCGCCCCCGGCGACCGGATCGGCCGGATCGATCTCGATCTGCTGCCCCCCGAAGTCCTCGGCAAGCCCGGCGACATCGGCAATGGCAGCGGCGCCAACGCGATCATGGGGGCGCCGCTCAAGGAGGCGCGCGAGACCTTCGAGCGCGAATATCTGCGCGTCCAGATCCGCCGCTTCTCGGGCAATATCTCGCGCACCGCGAGCTTCATCGGGATGGAGCGCTCGGCGCTCCACCGCAAGCTGAAGCTGCTCGGCATCACCGAGACCCGCGAGGACTAGCATCGACAACCGTCACCCCGACGAAGGCCGGGGCCCGGCGTTCGGGGCGATGTCGTCCACGCCTGTGGATCCCGGCCTTTGCCGGGATGACGGGACCCTCCCGAGCATATCGGTGGACGCGCGCCGCCGCACCGCCTAGATTGGCGCTGCGCGCCGAGGTGGCGCGGCATTCCGACGCCGGAAACCGGCGCGAAGCGGGACAGACCCCGCCAAGAATAGAAGGAAACCGTGATGGCCGAGAAGCAGACCTCGCTTCAGGATCTTTTCCTCAACTCGCTTCGGCGCTCCAAGGTGCCGGTGACGATGTTCCTCGTGAAGGGCGTCAAGCTCCAGGGGATCGTCACCTGGTTCGACAATTTCTCGGTGCTGCTCCGCCGCGACGGCCAGTCGCAGCTGATCTACAAGCACGCCATCTCGACGATCATGCCGGCCGGTCCGGTCGATCTCGCCGCGCTCCTCGAAGCGGCCGGAGAATTCCAGCACAAGAACCCGGTTTTGCAGGAAATTTTTCTCAATGCCGTGCGCAAGCAGCAGGAAAACGTCACGATGTTCCTGGTGAACGGGGTGATGCTGCAGGGCCAGATCGCCGCGTTCGACCTGTTCTGCATGCTGCTCCAGCGCGAGGGCATGGCGCAATTGGTGTACAAGCACGCCGTCTCGACGATCCAGCCGGCGCACCCGCTCAACCTCGCCGAGGAAACCACCGCCCCCGACGGCGATTGAGGACGCATGACTACCGGTTTCGAACGTGACGCCGACGAGTTCGCCCGCGGCGCGCGGGCCATCGTCGTCTATCCCGATATGGGCGGCAGCTCGCGCGATGCGGAGGCGCGCCTCGAGGAGACCGCGGGGCTCGCCGCCGCGATCGGCGTCGAGGTGCGCGAGAAAATGTCGGTCAAGCTGCGCCAGCCCAAGCCGGGCACGCTGATCGGCTCGGGTCAGGTCGAGGCGATCGCCGAGACGGTGCGCGACGAAGAGCTTCAGCTTGCGGTGTTCGACGCCGGCCTGACGCCGGTGCAGCAGCGCAACCTCGAGACGGCACTCGGCTGCAAGGTGATCGACCGCACCGGGCTGATCCTCGAGATCTTCGGCGAGCGCGCGCGCACCGCCGAGGGCCGGTTGCAGGTCGAACTCGCGCATCTCGACTATCAGGCGGGCCGGCTGGTGCGCAGCTGGACTCACCTCGAGCGCCAGCGCGGCGGCTTCGGTTTTCTCGGCGGCCCGGGCGAGACCCAGATCGAGGCCGACCGCCGCCTGATCCGCGACCGCATGGCGCGGCTCAAGAAAGAGCTCGACCAGGTCAGCCGCACCCGCACGCTCCACCGTGACCGGCGCCAGCGCGCGCCCTGGCCGGTGATCGCGCTGGTCGGCTATACCAACGCCGGAAAGTCCACGCTTTTCAATCGGTTGACCGGCGCTTACGTCATGGCGGAGAACCTCCTCTTCGCCACGCTCGACCCGACGCTGCGCCAGATCTCGCTGCCCGGCATCGACAAGGCGATCCTCTCGGACACGGTGGGCTTCGTCTCCGAGCTGCCGACCCAGCTCGTCGCGGCGTTCAAGGCCACGCTCGAGGAAGTGGTTTCGGCCGATCTGCTGATCCATGTCCGCGACATCGCGCATCCCGACAGCGAGGCGCAGCGCGCCGATGTCGAGAAGGTGCTGAGCGAGATCGGCGTCGCCGAGGCCACGCCGCGCTTCGAGGCATGGAACAAGCTCGACCTGCTCGACGAGGAAGACCGCGAGCAATTGATCGAGGACGCCGGCAAGCGCGACGACGTGATGCCGATCTCGGCGGTTACCGGGGAAGGGGTCGACACGCTGATCGAGACGGTCGCCGCGCGGCTCACCGCCGGCCATCGTCGCTACACGATCACGCTCGACCCCGCCGACGGCGCCGGCGCGGCATGGCTGCACCAGCATGGCGAAGTGCTCGATCAGCGCGTCGAGGGCGACCGATCGGTCTACGAGGTGCGCATGGCGCCGCGCGATCACGAGCGGTTCCTGACGCGGGGCTGACCTCGGCGCGGTAACGCCGCGTCGTCGGCGCGTGCTCGACCCGCGCCAGGATCGGGACAAATCCGAATAGGAAGGGCGCAGGCCGGCGCGCGATACCCGGGACTCGCGATGCGAGGATGCGATGCGCAAGCCCGAGGGATCGACGATACGCTGGACGATCGCGATCGCGCTCGCGCTTCTCGCGTCGATCGTGATCATGGTCGCCGCGGCCAGGCACGACAGCGAAGGCATCTGGGGCCAGACCACCGCAGCGTGGCTGCAGGCGGTCGGCTCGATCCTCGCGATCCTGATCGCGCTCTCGGTGGCCAATTCGGAGGTCCGCCAGGCCGGCGCCGATGCCCGGCTCGAGAAATGCGAGGACGCGCGCGCCGCGATCGCGCTCGCCCACAAGACGCTCGAGCTGGTCGCCGATCGGCTGATGGTCGCCTGCGATCCCAGCAACGAGGCGAGCCACGGCATGGCGCTCCGCGAGCATCGCACCAACGAGCTGATCGAGGCGTTGCGCCAGATCAGCGTCGGCGATCTGCCGCCCGAGATCGTCGTGCCCTTTTCGAGCATCCGCAGCAATCTCCACGCCGTCAACGCGCGGATCACCGAGATCTACGAAAGCGAGGAGGCAGACGGCATCCCCGAGGAACGCCGCCGGCTGCGCCTCGGCAGCGGGCTGATCATCTATAGCCATGCCGTGCGCGACTATGCCGATCTGTGCAGCCTGTTGCGCACCCAGATCGATACCGCGTTCGCTGCTTTCCACGAGCAGCCGCGGCTCACCGCCTATGTCGCGATGGCACGCGCCGCCGCCTCGACCGGGCAGGACGCGTCGGACGAATAGGGGTTCAGCGCGCGCGATCGGCGGCGAGCAATGCCTTGAGGATCGCTTCGGAGCGGCGCTGGCCATAGCCGCGGCCATAGGCGCTCGACGTGATCGCGACGACCATGCGGCGGCTCGGGATCACATAGATTTTGTTGCCGCCATTGCCCGACGCGAACGAGACCGGCACGCGCCTGCCCGCGATGTCGTGCGTCTTCGCGTACCAGAAATAGCCATAGCCATCGGCATAGGGATCGCTGGCCGAGATCGTCACCTTCGGCGCCAGCGCGTCGCGCAGCCAGCCGGCGCTGATAATGCGGCGGCCGCGCCAGTCCCCGCCGGCGCGCACCATCTCGCCGATCGTCGCGAAGCCGCGCGCGGTGAGCCAGAGATTGCCTTGGCCCTTGGTGATCCCCGCGCTGTCCGCGGCCCAGCGCCAGCGCGTGATGCCGAGCGGGCGGAACAGCGCGATATCGGCGAAATCGACCATCGACTGGCGCGCCGCCCGGGCCACCACGATCCCCGCGACATAGCTGGTCAGCGAATTATAGCGATAGACACCGCCCGGCGCGTCCGCGCGCGGCACCGCGAGGGCGAAGGCGAGCGGATCGGGCGCCGCATCGAGCTTGTCCTCGTTGCCCGGCGATGCGGGATCCTCGTCGAACGCGGCAAGCCCCGAGCGCATCGTCAGCACGTCCGCCAGCCGCGCCGCGCCGATCGCGCTGCCGCGCGCCTCGGGCCAGTAGTCGGCGACGCTGTCGTCGATGCTGCGGATCAGCCCGCGATCGTGCGCGATCCCGACGAGCAGCGCGGTGACGCTCTTTCCGGCCGAACGGATGTCGTGGAGCGCATCCGGGGTCTCGCCATTATAATAGCGCTCGGCGACCACCTTGCCGTCGCGCAGCACAATCACCGCGCGCAGATCGGGATGCGGATCGCCATCGGACTGCGCCAGCACGCGCTCGAGCCCGCGATCGGCCTGCGCCTGGGCGGGGAGGGCGGCCGGCACGCACGCGAGAAACAGGGCGCAAAGCATCACACGCACAGGGATCCCCTTTCCGGAACGGTCGCTGCCTCAACCCCGCGTCTTGGCCTTGACCCAGAGCGCTTCCTTGGCGTCGAGCGTCAAAGCCTCGAACGTATCGCCAGCTTCAGCTTCCATCATCTTGAAACGACGCTCGAATTTTGTGTTGGCGCCGCGCAGTGCCGCCTCGGGATCGATGCCGTGCTTGCGCGCCCAGTTGACCACCGCGAACAGCAGGTCGCCAATCTCTTCCTCGCGCTCCCCGGGCGATGTCGCGGCTTCGACCTCGGCGAGTTCCTCGTCGATCTTGGCGCGCGCGCCGTCGGGGTCGGGCCAGTCGAAGCCGGTCCGCGCGGCGCGCTTCTGGAGCTTCTCGGCGCGGAGCAGGGCGGGTAGCCCCAGCGCGACGCCGTCGAGCGCGCTTTCCTGCCCCTTGGCGCCGCGCTCGGCCGCCTTGATCTGCTCCCAGAGATGATGCCCGCCCTCGGTCTGGCCGAGAAAGATGTGCGGGTGGCGGCGCTCCATCTTGTCGCTGATCGAGTCGATCACGTCCTGGAGCGCGAACTGCCCGGCTTCCTCGGCCATGCGGCTGTGGAAGATGACCTGGAAGAGCAAATCGCCAAGCTCGTCCTTGAGCTCGGCCATGTCGTCGCGCGCGATCGCGTCGGCGACTTCATAGGCCTCCTCGATCGTATAGGGCGCGATCGTCGCGAAGGTCTGGACGGTATCCCATTCGCAACCCGTTTTGGGATCGCGCAGGCGAGCCATGATCGCGACGAGGCGGTCGATATCGGTCGAAGTCACCGGATCGGCTTATTCCGGATCGCGCCGTCCGCGCAATGCCGCTCGCCCTGCGCCAGGGGTGAGGACGCGCCAAATCGGTAGTTCTGCCGATGGCCGAGTGCGGACGCGCCCTTCAGCATGGCCGGTCTCGGCATGAGGGTTTCCCATGATGCGGCGCCGGTCTCGCCTGTTTTGCTGTGGAGCCGCCGCGCTGGTATCGGCCGCGACCCCGGCTTCCGCGCAGGCCGTCGGCGACAAGGTCTGGCTCGAAGCCGGTGCCTATTGGCCCGATGTCGATTCGCATGTTCGCGTCCAGTCGAAGGTGATCCCGCTGCCCGCCGCCGAGATCGACCTCGAGGGCGATCTCGCGCTCGAGGACCGCCAGACGCTCGCCTCGGTCAGCGGCGGCATCCGGATCGGCCCGCGGCTCGTCGTCGCTGCGGACTATTACGCGCTCAAGCGCAACGCGACGCGATCGATCGAGCGCGAGATCGTGTTCGACGATGTCCGCTACCCGGTCGGAGTGAGCGTGACGAGCGGCTTCGACTCGGACATTTACCGGCTGACCGTCGGCTATGATTTCGTTCGCTCGGACAAGGCCGAGATCGGCGCGGCGATCGGCCTCCACGCCACCCGGTTCGAAGTGTCGATCTCGGGCGCCGGGCGGATCGGCAACGTCAGCGCCGGCACGCAGGTCCGGCGCCGACGCATCTTCGCGCCGATGCCCACGGTCGGCCTGTTCGCCCACGCCCGCCTGCTTCCTCGGGTCAGCGCCACGGCGCGAGTCGACTATATGGCGCTCGGCATCGACGATTATCGCGGGCGGCTGATCAACAGCCAGGCGGCGCTTTCGTATCGCTTCGTCGAGAATGTCGGGATCGGGGTGATGTATCGCTATGTCGATTACCGCGTCGATGCCGACAAGGCGCGCTGGGAGGGCCGGCTGCGTTACCGCTTCCACGGTCCCGCCGCGTTCCTCCAGATCGGGTTTCGCTGAGCGGACCGACCCGCTCAGTCCTCGATCACGCCTTCATAGGCGGGATCGAGGCGAAGCGCCTGCGCGGCATCGGCGCGGGCACCGCGCGCATTGCCCCGTGCCGCGCGTACGAGGCTGCGGTGATAATAGCCCCGCGCGGCCCGCGGCGCATAGCGGATCGCGCGGTCGAGATCGGCCTCGGCGGCTTCGAGGTCGCCCGCCTGGTGGTGTGCCAGCCCGCGGTTGAGCCAAGCCAGCGCCAGCCGCGGCTGCAGCGCGATCGCCGCGTCGAATGCCGCGATCGCGCCCGGCCAATCGCGCTGCCAGCCGCGTTGCAGGCCTTCGGCAAGCTGCACGCCCGCCGCGCCGCGCGCGCCCTTGCCGTCGGCGTCGATCGCACGGCTGCACCCGCCCAACGCCCGGCCGGGATCTTCGACCGTGCAGGCGTTCCAGTCGCCCCGGCCCGATCCCGTGCGCGCACGACTAACGCGGGTGCCGGTCACCACGATGCTGTTGTCCGCCGGCAGTGCCTCCTCGGTCACGGCCGTGATCGCCGATGCCGACGCCATCGCCTGCGGCGGCGGAGCCCGCCGGCCGCTGACCACCAGTTCGCCGATGTCCTCCGCGATCACCCTGTCCACCGCTTTGCTCGCGGGCGCAGGCGGGGGAGGCGGAGGCGGTGGGGGAGGCGGCGCGGCGGCGACTTCGCGCGCCGGCTCCGCCGCTCCGGCGACGACGGGGGCCCCCGCGACGCCCGGTGGCCCGCTGGCGTTCGCCTCGGGTCTCGCAGGCGACGGGGATGGCGAGGTGCCGGCGGGCCGGTCAGACGGCTGGGCGGCCTCCGCCGCTTTCGGGAGATTGTCCGTCGGGGGTTTCGGCGCGGGAGCGGCGTGTTCCGGCACGGGCCTCGCCAGATCGCCGCCCGGGTTGCGCAAGGCGATCGGTACCCCGATCAGCGCCACCAGCAAGATCGACGCGAGCGCACCGGTCGGTCCCCAGGCCATGCGCCAGCCCGGACGCGCCGGTTCAGCTGCTGCTGCAGGAGCAGGCGACGCATCGCCGTCGAACCGCCGCATCGCGAGCGCGATCGTCGCGTCGCGGCGGGCAGGGCGCGGGGGTGGCGGCTCGGGGAGCAGCCGGGCGAGTTCGTCGTCGCCGTTCACACACATTCTCCGCGCGCTTCCGGCCGATGTCGGGAGTTCCGGTTGCAGTGGAGACGGCGTGCGAACATCGGCTGACCTATAGCGGCAATCCACGCCGCGTCGAAGGGCATGTGCGGGGAGGGGAGTGCCGTCACCCTCGGGCGCCGGCACTCCGCCGGCGTCACTGCCCCAGTGCCGCCATCGATTGTGCCGTCTTGGCGGCACGGACCAGCTGGAGGAATTCGGCGCGATAGCCGAAATCGTCTTCGCCGCGCGCCGCCCCGCCGATGCGCAACACATCGTCATAGCTCAGCGCGCCATTGTAACGCCCGCCGCGCAGCAGCTCGGCAAAGCCCGCGACCGCCACCGCGAAGCGCGCATCGCGCGGCGCGTCCTCGAACCGGCCATACTGGACGCGCCGGTCGATCGGCGTGGTCAGCAGCCGGCTCGTGTCGGATTTGGGCAGCTTGTAGCGGATCTTGACGAAGCCGAGCTCGCCGACCGGCCCGCCGGTCGCCGTGGGCGGCGCATAGCGAAGATCGCCGATCGTGCGCGGCCCGCCGACCGGAGTCACCTCGTAGATCGCCGTCACCGTCTGCCCCGATCCGACATCGCCGGCATCGACCTTGTCATTGTCGAAATCGTCGCGGTTGAGCATCCGCGTCTCGTAGCCGATCAGCCGATATTCGGCCACGGTGCGCGGATTGAACTCGACCTGGATCTTCACGTCCTTGGCGATCGGGAACAGAGTCGAGCTCGCCTCGTCGACCAGCGTCTTCCGCGCCTCGTTGATCGTGTCGATATAGGCCGCGGCGCCGTTGCCGTTCTGGGCGAGCGTCTGCATCAGCGCGTCGTTGTAATTGCCCATGCCGAAGCCGAGCACCGAGAGGAACACGCCCTTGCCGCGCTCGCGCTCGACATAGCCCTTCAGCTCCTCCCGATCGGTGATGCCGACGTTGAAGTCGCCGTCGGTGGCGAGGATCACCCGGTTGACGCCCCTCGGATCGAGATTCTGTCCGGCGAGCGCATAGGCTTGGCGGATGCCCTCGGCGCCCGCGGTGCTGCCGCCCGCGCCGAGCCGGTCGATCACCGCGCGGATCCGCGCCTTCTCGCGCGCCGGGGTCGGCTCGAGCGCGGTACCCGCGCTCCCCGCATAGGTGACGATCGAAACGCTGTCGTTGGCGTCGAGCTGGTCGAGCAGCATCGCCAGCGATTGCTTGACCAGCGGCAGCTTGTTCGGCGCGTTCATCGAGCCCGAGGTGTCGATCAGGAACACGAGATTGGCGCGCGGCCGCGTCGCATGCTCGATCGCATAGCCCTTTACGCCGATCCGGACGAGCTGGCGTCCCGGCGACCACGGGCTCGGCATCACCGCGACATTGGTGCTGAACGGCTGCTGCGCCGAGCGCGCCGCGGCATAGTCGTAGGGGAAATAATTGACCAACTCCTCGGTGCGCACCGCGGCGGGCTGCGGCAGGAGATTGCGATTGAGCGAACCGCGCACGAACGAATAGGACGCCGTGTCGACGTCGAGCGAGAAGGTCGACACCGGCTCCTCGCGCACCACCTTGAAGACGTTTTGCGGCGTGGCGGTGAACTTGTCGCGGCCGACGTCCTGATAATAGAGATTGCCGCCCATCCGATCGGGGCTGGCGATCCGGGCCCTGCTCGTGACGACGAGCGGCGCAGGGGGCGGGGGCGGCGAGGCGAAGCGGCCGATATCCTCGCTGGTGATGCTGGTGACCGCGTTTACGCTCCGCTGCTCCATCGCCACGGGGCGCGTGCCGGTCACGACGACCTCGGATGCGGTCTCGGTCGGGCTGGCTTCGGGCAGCGCGGCGTCGGCGGCCGGCGATCCCGGCTTGCCCGGACCGGCGCACGACGCGAGCAGCGCGACGATCAGCCCGGTGGCGATACTCTCGGAAAAGCGGGGCATGTCTTTCTCCCTTGGTGACGGCGGGCGA
Source organism: Sphingomonas naasensis (assembly GCF_004792695.1). GTDB lineage: Bacteria > Pseudomonadota > Alphaproteobacteria > Sphingomonadales > Sphingomonadaceae > Sphingomonas > Sphingomonas naasensis. The sequence goes on from NZ_SRXU01000001.1 coordinate 85,706, forward strand.
ATTCGTCCGCGTCTTCCTTCGACGCGCCGCCGCGGGAGATCCTTGGGCCGCCGCTGAAATTTTTTATCGGGGCGCCGTCACGCGTCTTCGCCATGCCCCGCGAGCCTGCGGCGCACCTCGTGCATCCGCCACGACACCGTCGCCTCGGCCACGCCCAGGATCGTTGCCGCCTCGCCATGGGTCAGCTGCTGGCCGGCGACGAGCACCGCGGCGTCGCGATAGGCGGGCGGCAGCCCGGCGATCGCGCTCTTCACCCACAGCGCGTCGTGCAGGTCGCGGCCATCGGGGCCGCGCGCGAGCCCGGCGAGCACCGCGAGCCGCGCCGCGACGCCGCTGAACGAGCGCCGGCGGCGATGCAGGTCGCGGCATGCATTGTATACGATGCCGCACAGCCATGTCGTGAACCGCGCCTCGCGGCGAAAGCTGCCGATCCGCGTGACCAGCGTGCAGCACACGTCCTGCGCGACATCGTCGGCATCGGCGCGCGATCCGGTCAATTGCCAAGCGAGCGCGTGGATCCGGTCATAATGGCGCGCGAGCAGCGCAGCGAAGGCGTCGCGATCGCCGGCCTGCGCGCCGGCGACGAGCCCGGCGTCGGGATCGGTGTCGGGATCGGTGGGGGGCACGGTCACGGGATCAGGGCCGTCCCGGCAGAAAGGCGGACGGCGCCCGCAGCGGCAGGGCGCATCGTTTCCCGAAACAGCGCGACGCCAGCTTCCCCCATAGCGGGCTATTTGCCTCATTCCCGGCCAGCTTGCCACCGCCCTGCGCGCATCAGGGCGAAAGGGGCATTGCGGAGCATGCCGACGCCGCCGAAGAAACCTCCATTGGCGCAGATCCACATTTTACATAATGTATATTATCGTTCTGACAGACCGGTGGGTTTGCGGCCTGTTCCTGCCGCCCTTCCGCGATGTCGACCGCGGAATCAGGCCGCCAGCGAAGCGAATTTGGCGAATTGCTGGGTGCTCGGGCAATCGGCGCAGTCGCGCGCAGGACGCGCGCGCTGATGCGCCTGCAATCGCTGCGGCAGCGCGTCGAGATCGGCCGGTGTCCGCAGCGCATCGACCGACAGGTCGAAATGCTCGGGCGCGAAGCTGCACGGCGCGATCCGGCCCGCCTCGTCGATGAACAGGAAGCTCTCGGCCACCCGGCAATCGGCGATCGGCAGCGGACGCCCCGCCACGGTGTCGGCGATGCGGTCGAGATAGGCTGGACCGCCGACCAACGCGGTGCCCGACGTGGCGAGCTCGGCGCGCAGCCGCGGCACCAACCCGGCGAGCAGCGCGACATCCTCCGCGCGCAGGCGATGCGCCGGATAGAATTCGGGCCGGTCGCGTCCGCCCAGCTGGTTGAAGCTGATCTCGTCGATTCCCCAGCCCGCGAGCGCACGGCACAGCGCCGCGAACGCGCCGATATTGTCGCGCATCAGCACGACATTGGCGCGCACCTTGAGCGCGCTGCCCGCGGCGTCGCGCGCGGCGACCAGCGCGGGTACCGAGACGGCGAGCTTGTCATTGGCGCCGCGCCAGCCGCGCATCGCGTCGTGGAACGCCGCCGGCCCGTCGATGCTGATCGTCACTTCGCGGTAGCGCCGTACCAGTTCGTCGCGCACGCGCGCGGCGCCGAGCCGCGTGCCGTTGGTGGTCAGGCTGAGACCGATGCCATTCTCCACCGCACGCGCGTCGAGCGCCTCGCGCGGCGCCCAGAGCAGCGGCTCGCCGCCGAGCCAGCTCAGCAGCACCGGCCGGCCCCGCTCCCGCCGCCACGCGCCAAGCAAGTCGATCATCCGCGCGACCTGCGCCGGATCGGCCTGCTCGCGTGGAATCGCGAGGCGCTTGTCATAGGCGCAGAACGGGCAAGCGAGGTTGCAATGGTTCGAGACGCGCCAGAGGACGATCATGCCGCCGCCTCGAGCCGGACCGGCGTGCCGGTGAAATCGCTCTCGACTACCTGCTCGATCGAGCGCGCGATGCCGCGCGTCAGCGCCACGGGCACGTCGACGGCGAAGCCCCGCGCGAGCAGCCCGTCGATCGCCCAGCGCACGCAATAGTCCGCGGCCACGCCGATCACCGTGACGCTGGCCACCCCGCTGGCGCGCAACCGCGCGAAGAATGCGTCGCGCGCGATCGTCTCGCCGTTCGCGTCCGCCACGATCACGAGATCGGGCTCGACCCACATGTCGAACACGCCCTTTTCGAGCCGGTAGACCGGGATCCCCGGCGCGATCGCGGCGATGTCGAGCACATTCTCCCAGCCGGGCGTGCGCTGGACGCAGTGGATCGGAAACTCTTCCGCCTCGGGCGATGCCGGATAGAGCTCGGTGCGATGCGTGTCGAAGGTAAACAAGATACCAGCCGTATCGTGGGGCGACAGCTTTGCCAGCCACGCGTCCATCGCGCCGATCAGGCGATCCGCCCCCGCGACCGGAAGCGCCCCTTCGGGCAGCATGAAATCGGCCTGCGTATCCACCACGATCACGAAGCGTTGCATCGCGTACCTCCATTCGTTGCCGATTGACATATGCGCATAACGGATATAAGTAAAGCGCGAAATGGATATAAGCGCTATGACCGACGAAGCCTTTCTCCGCGACTATGATCCGTCCGCGTTCGCACGGCCCTCGGTCACCGTCGATCTCGTGTTGCTGGGGATGCACGATGGCCAGCTCGCCGCGTTGCTGATGCGGCGCGATCAACCGCCGCAGGCGGGATGCTGGGCGCTGCCCGGCGGCTTTGTCGGGATCGACGAGAGCCTCGACGCCGCCGCGCTGCGGTTGCTGCGCGACAAGGCGGGGATGGACGACGCCCATCTCGAACAGCTCTACAGCTTCGGCGCGGTCGATCGCGATCCGCGGATGCGCGTGATCACCATCGCCTATCTCGCGTTGCTGCGCGCGGATCAGATGGCGGCGGCGATCCGCAGCGGGCGCGTCACCGCCGCTGCGCTAGCCGGAGACCCGGTCTCGGCGCGCAGCCCGGACGGGGCTTCGCTCCCCCTCGCGTTCGACCATGCCCAAATCCTCACCCGCGCGCGCGATCGGCTGCGCGGCAAGATCGACTATTCGGACATCGCATTCGCGCTGCTGCCCGCGCGCTTCACGCTGCGCGCGCTGCAGGACGTGCACGAGGCGGTGCTGGGCGTTCCGCTCAACAAGCCCGGCTTTCGCCGCCGGATGCTCGATCGCGGCCGATTGATCGCGACCGGCACACGCGAAGCGGATGCCTCGCATCGCCCCGCCGAGCTGTTTCGCCTTAACGACGGCGATTGAGCCGCCCTCTCCTCCCCTCTGGAGCCTCTGATGGTCTATACCGACATCGCCACCCGCACCTATAATCATGGCTGGCGCCTCGATCCGGTGGTGCGGAGCCTGCTCGACACCGATTTCTACAAGCTGCTGATGCTCCAGCTGATCTGGCGGCGCCATGCCGATGTCCAGGTGACCTTCGGGTTGATCAATCGCACCCGCACGGTGCGCCTCGCCGAGGTGATCGAGGAGGCCGAGCTGCGCGCCCAGCTTGATCACGCCCGCACCGTGCGTTTCGCCAAGAAGGAGCTGATCTGGCTCGCCGGCAACAGCTTCTACGGTGAGGCGCGGATGTTCGAGCCCGATTTCCTCGCCTGGCTCAAGGATTTCCAGCTGCCCGAATATGAGCTGCGCACCGTCGACGGGCAGTTCGAGCTGCGCTTCGCCGGCCCCTGGACGCACACCACCATGTGGGAGATCCCGGCGCTGTCGATCATCAACGAGCTCCGCGCGCGCGCCGCGATGCGCGACAAGGGCCGCTTCGCGCTCGACGTCCTCTATGCCCGCGCCAAGGCGAAACTTTGGGAGAAGGTCGAGCGGCTGCGGGCGCTCCCCGATCTCATCCTCTCCGATTTCGGCACCCGTCGGCGGCACGGCTTTCTGTGGCAGCGCTGGTGCGTCGAGGCAGTGAAGGAAGGTCTGGGCGGCCGCTTCATCGGCACCTCGAACGTGCTGCTGGCGATGGACGGCGATCTCGAGGCGATCGGCACCAACGCGCACGAGCTGCCGATGGTCAGCGCCGCGCTCGCCGAGAATGATGCCGCGCTAGCCACCGCCCCCTATCGCGTGCTCGACGAATGGCGGCACACCTATGCCGGCAATTTGCTGATCGCGCTGCCCGATGCGTTCGGCACCACCGCCTTTCTGCGCGACGCGCCCGACTGGGTCGCCGACTGGACCGGCTTCCGTCCCGACAGCGCGCCGCCGATCGCCGGCGGCGAGCAAATCATGGCGTGGTGGCGCGCGCATGGCCGCGATCCGCGCACAAAGCTGCTGATCTTCTCCGACGGCATGGACGTCGATTCGATCGAGCAAACCTATCGTCATTTCGACGGTCGCGTGCGCACCAGCTTCGGCTGGGGCACCAACCTGACCAACGACTTCCGCGGCTGCGATCCCGATGGCGACGCGGGGCTCGCCCCGATCTCGCTGGTCTGCAAGGTGATCAGCGCCAATGGCCGCCCGGCGGTCAAGCTCTCCGACAATCTGGAAAAGGCCACCGGCGAGCCGGCCGAGATCGCGCGCTATCTGCGGGTCTTCGGCAATGCCGATCGCGATGCCCAGCCGGTGACGGTCTAGCCGGCTCAGCCGCCGGAATCGTCGCGCCGGCGGTGCTTCGGCTCGGAGTCCTTCGGGTCGGTGGTGGCGTCGCCGCCCTTGTCGGCCGAGTCCTTGCGCGGCTCGAGGATCAGCGTGCGGTTCTCGACCCGCCAGCTGTGCAGCCGCGAGAGGAAGTTCATCCCCAGCACGTCGAGATCGCCGAAGCTCTGGGACACCACCACGCCGAGATCCGCGGTCTCGAGCGGACCGATGCCGAGCCGCTGGATGGTGCCGCGCTTCGCCTGGACGGTGCCGTTGGCAGTCTCGATCAACGCCGGCAAGCCGTTATCGGGGTCGATGCCGGCGGCCGCGGCGGTCTCGCTCGAAATCGCGGTGATCGTCGCGCCACTGTCGATCAGCATCCGCCGCTCGACACCGTTGAGCTTCACCCGCGCCCAGAAATGCCCGTCGGGCGCCATGCGGATGCGCACCGTCTCGCCCTCGACTTGCTGGTCGTCGATCCCGAGCTTCGCCGATGCCGCGGCGAACATCGCGCCGATCTCGTGGCGATGCGCCACCGCCAGCACGGTCAGCACGATGATCAGCGCCCAGCTGATCAGCGAGCGCAGCACGAGGCCGAACGACAGCCGCCGCACCGAAAGCGCGCTGAGCGCGAGCACCAGCACGCCCACCAGCCAGATCAGGTCCATGCTGTCCCAGTCGTTCACGCCGGCATCTCCAGGCCGTCATAGCCCGGCTCGACCCCGGCGGGCAGCTCTGCGGCCAGACGCATATAGTCCATCGACTGGTCCATATGAACCAGCGCGGAACGCCGCGGGGCGAGCTCGCCGATCCATTGGAGGACGCTGGCGAGATGGGGATGCGTCGGGTGCGGCGCGCGACGCAGCGCGTCGACCACCCAGATGTCGAGCCCGGTGTAGAGCGCGCGCATCGCGTCGGTCATTTCGTGGAAATCGGTGGCATAGCCGATCGCCTTGCCCGCGTTCTCGAAGCGCAGCCCGGCCGAGGTGATCCCGCCATGCGGCTGATCGGCCACCGAGATGCGGATATCACCGATCGTCAGCTCGTCGGGCAGCGGCGCGATCGCGATCGAGGGGCGATAGAGTTTGCGGCCGAAAAAGGCATAGGGGAACTTGATCTGGAGCTGCTCGAGCGTGAACGGCCGCGCCAGCCCGCGCACCGGCTCGCCGTTGCGGATGTGCATGAGCTGGCGGAGATCGTCGATGCCATGGGTGTGGTCGGCATGATCGTGCGTCCAGATCACCGCATCGACGTTGCTGACCTCGGCGGCGAGCAATTGCGCGCGCATGTCGGGGCTCGTGTCGATCAGGATCGTGGTCGTGTCGGTGGAGACGATCACCGAGGCGCGGGTGCGGCGATTGCGCGGCTCCTCCGGATCGCATTGCCCCCAGTCGTTGCCGATCCGCGGCACGCCGGAGGATGTGCCCGACCCGAGAATGCGGATCTTCATTGCCCCCTCTCCCACTTGCGGGAGAGGGTCGGGGTGAGGGTTAGGCGCAATGCGCGCGCCATCATCCGCGATTCACCCTCACCCAACCCTCACCCGCAGGCGGGAGAGGGCTTTGGCATGCGGATGGCGCAGCAGGCTTCACACCAGCGTCTTGGCGAACAGCGTGTGGAAGTTCTGCCGGGTGACCTCGGCGAGTTGCTCGGGGTCTTCGCCGCGCAGCTGGGCGAGGAACTTGCACGTGTCCGCCACGAACGCCGGCTCGCCGGTCTTTCCGCGATGCGGCACCGGGGCGAGGAACGGCGCATCGGTCTCGATCAGCAGCCGATCGAGCGGCAGCCGCGCCGCAGTCTCCTGCAGCTCCTTCGCGTTCTTGAAGGTCACGATTCCCGAGATCGAGATGTAGAAGCCGAGGTCGAGCGCGACGTCGGCGAATGCGCCGCTCGCGGTGAAGCAATGGATCACCCCCGGAAAGGCGCCCTTCCCCATTTCGTCGCGCAGGATCTCGGCGGTGTCGGCCTCGGCGTCGCGGGTATGGACGATGATCGGCAGCTGCGTCTCGCGCGACGCGGCGAGATGCGCGCGGAAGCTGTCGCGCTGGCGGTCGCGGTCGCTATGGTCGTAATAATAATCGAGCCCGCTCTCGCCGATCCCGACGACGCGGGGATGCGCCGCGCGCGCGACCAGCTTGGCGGTGTCGACGTCGGGGTGCTGATCGGCCTCGTGTGGATGGATGCCGACGCTCGCCCAGACGTCCGCCTCGCGCTCCGCCACCGCGATGACGTCATCCCATTCATTCTCGCGCGTCGAGATGTTGAGCATCGCCACCACCCCGGCGTCGCGCGCGCGCGCCAGCACCTCGGGCTGCTGCTCGCCGAGCCCCTTGTAGATCAGGTGGCAATGGCTGTCGGCCAGTCTCACGCGTCCTCGCTCGCCTGCAATTCCAGTCGCGGGAAGATGGGGGTCGGCGCGGCGATGCGGAAGTCCTCGTCGTCGATCGAGGGCAGCTGGATCAGCAACTTGCCCGCCGAGGTCGGGATCACCGGGACGATCGTCGTGGCGAGCTGGCGGATCGCGCGCAGCAACGTGCGCAGCACCGCGTTCATCCGTTCGGGATCGGTCTTGCGCAGCGCCCAGGGCGCCTGCGCGTCGATATATTGGTTGCAGGCGAACACGCCGGTCATCCACGCCTCGACGCCCTGGCTGAGCGCGAGATCATCGAAGGCCGAGCGGAACGCGGCGCAGGCGACATCGACTTCGGCGAGCAGCGCGGCGTCGGCCGCCTCTGCCCTGCCCTCGGGCACATGGCCTTCGCAATTCTTGGCGATGAAGGCGAGGACGCGCTGGGCGAGGTTGCCGAAACTGTTCGACAGATCGGCATTGGCGCGCGTGACGATCGCCTCGTCGCTGAACGTCCCGTCATTGCCGAAGCTGACGTCACGCAGCAGGAAATAGCGCAGCGCGTCGACGCCGTATAGCTCGGCGAGCTGCATCGGATCGACGACATTGCCCACCGATTTCGACATCTTCTCGCCGCGGTTGAGCAGGAAGCCATGGCCGAACACCTGTTTGGGCAGCGGAAGCCCGGCCGACATCAGGAAGGCGGGCCAATAGACCGTGTGGAAGCGGACGATGTCCTTGCCGATCAGGTGGAGGTCGGCGGGCCAATATTTTGCGAAGCGCTGCGCGTCGCCGGGATAGCCCGCGCCGGTGATGTAGTTGGTCAGCGCATCGACCCAGACATACATCACGTGATCGGGCGAACCGGGCACCGGCACGCCCCAGTCGAAGCTGGTGCGGCTCACCGAGAGATCGACCAGCCCGCCCTCGACGAAGCGCAATATCTCGTTGCGGCGCGATTCCGGACGGATGAAGTCGGGATTGGCGGCGTAGAAGTCGAGCAGCGGCTGCTGATAGGCGGAAAGCTTGAAGAACCACGTCTCCTCGGCGGTCCATTCGACCGGGGTGCCCTGCGGCGAGAGCTTGACGCCCCCTTCCCCCTCGCGCAGCTCCTTCTCCTCGTAGAACGCCTCGTCGCGGACCGAATACCAGCCCTCGTAGCGATCGAGATACAGGTCGCCGGCCTCGGCCATCGCATTCCAGATCGCCTGGCTCGCGGCATAGTGCTCCGGCTCGGAGGTGCGGATGAAACGATCGCACGAAATGTCGAGTCTCTCCGCCATCTCACGGAAATAACCTGACATTTCATCCGCAAGCTCGCGCGCTTCGATGCCGCGGTCGCGCGCGGTCTTGACCATTTTGAGGCCGTGCTCGTCGGTGCCGGTCTGGAAGAACACGTCGCGGCCGTGCTGGCGCTGAAAACGCGCGATCGCGTCGGCGGCGATCATCTCATAAGCGTGGCCGATATGCGGCCGGCCATTGGGATAGTGGATCGCAGTGGTGATGTAGAAGGGATCGGCCATGCCGGGGCTTTAGGAGCGGCGACGCATGGGGGCAACCTCGTGGCGCGTGAGGGGAAGAAGGGTTTCACGCAAAGGCACGAAGAGAAGGAAGGAGATTCGCGCAGAGGCGCAGAGAGCGCAGAGGGACTTGGCCCGGCTGCGCCAGCAGCCCCCATCAAATCCTCGAAGATGAGAAGCGCGCTGCGGCGCGCTCCCCTTCTCTGCGTCCTCTGCGCCTCTGCGCGAACAAACTTATCTTGGTGCCTTCCTTACTCCCCACAAAGCCGCCGCCCGGCGGCATCGCGCATCGCGGCGGCTTCAGCCCCCGACTCGCTCAGCCGCGTCACCTCGAGCCCGGTGAACGAGGCGCGGCGCGCGCAGAGCGGCTTGCAGGCGTCGGGCAGCACGCCGGGGAATTTGATGTGATCGCCGTCATATTGCGCGTCGAACCGGCAGCCGCCGTCCTTCCCGAGCGCGATCCGCAGCCTCCCGCCGTCGCGCTCTACCGTTCCCGAGCCGCTGCAGGTGATGCGGTCGCCATAATCGACATAGGCGCCGATCCGGTAGGTCGAGCCGGTGCGGACGATGCAGATCCGGTCGGTGTCGCGGGCATAGAGGCCGGTGAGGTCGCTGTCGTCGGGGTCGCGGACCAGCCCGCGCGCGATCGCCGCGCTCTCGAGGTCCTGCGGCGCCTGGCCGTTGCCGCCGCTTTGCCCGCCCGAGCAGCCGCCGAGCGCGAGCAGGAGCAGCAGCGCCGCCGCCCTCATGCGTCGCGGACCAGCCGGCCGTCCTCGATGCGGCGGAAGAAGCAGCTGCGCGCGCCGGTGTGGCAGGCGGGGCCGGCGGGTTCGACCTTGAGCCACAGCGCGTCCTGGTCGCAATCGATCCGCGCCTCGATCACGCGCAGCACATGGCCCGAGCTTTCGCCCTTCTTCCACAGCCGTCCGCGGCTGCGCGACCAGAAATGCGCCTCGCCACTGGCAAGCGTCGCGGCGAGCGCCTCGGCGTTCATATGCGCGAGCATCAGCAGCTCGCCGGTCGCGGCATCGGTCGCCACCGCGATGATCAGCCCGGCGGCGTCATATTTGGGGTCGAGGGTGAGGCTGGTGTCGCGGTCGTCGGTCACGCTGGCTGCTTAGCGCCTGGCCCCCTGTTCGTCACCCCGGCCTTGTGCCGGGGTCCACCATGCGGCGAGGGAAAGACTGGAGGTTCAACGGCAACCCTGGTTGCCGCGTGGCCCCCGGCACGAGGCCGGGGTGACGGCGAAGACTGGTCGCCTCAATGCTCGCGAATCGCGTCGATCAGATCGTCCTTGTCCATCTTCGAGCGCCCCTCGATCCCGATTTCCTTCGCCTCGGCATAGAGTTCGTCCTTCGAGCGGTTCTCGAGATGCGTGCTTTCACGGTCGAGCGTCCCCGCCGCCTCGGCATTGGCGATTCGCGCCGCCTTCTCTTTCGAGGCGCCGTCGTCGCGCAGCTTCTCGTAGAGTTCGTCATTCTTGATCCCGGGTCCGTGATCCTTGGCCATGTTCGGCTCCTTTCGCCTTGAAAAACCGGCGAAATGGCCTGGCGGTTCATTTCCTTGTGACAAACCGGCGACAAAAGCGGACGGAGTGCCTATATGGCCGGGAAAGAGGTCCAACCCCCTCGAGGGCTGATGCTTACCACGAACCCGTATGACGACGACAAGCTGCGCGAGGAGTGCGGCATCTTCGGTGTGTCCAATGCCGAGGGCGCAGCCGCGCTGGTCGCGCTGGGCCTCCACGCGCTCCAGCACCGCGGCCAGGAGGCCGCCGGCATCACCAGCTGGGACGGTCACCAGTTCCACACCCATCGCGCGATGGGGCATGTCGCGGGCAATTTCGACCGCGACGACGTGATTCGCAGCCTCTCGGGCACCACCGCGGCGGGCCATGTCCGCTATGCGACGACCGGCGACACCGCGATCCGCAACGTCCAGCCGCTCTATGCCGAGCTCGCCACCGGCGGCTTCGCGGTCGCGCACAACGGCAACATCTCGAACGCGATGCGGCTGCGGCGCGATCTCGTCCGCCGCGGCGCGATCTTCCAGTCGACCAGCGACACCGAGGTGATCATCCACCTCGTCGCGACCTCGCATTACCGCACGCTGCTCGATCGCTTCATCGACGCGCTCAAGCAGGTCGAGGGCGCCTATTCGCTGATCTGCATGACGCCCGAGGGCATGATCGCCTGCCGCGATCCGCTCGGTATCCGCCCGCTGGTGATGGGCAAGCTCGACGAGACGATCGTCTTCGCCTCGGAGACGGTGGCGCTCGACGTGGTCGGCGCCGAATATGTCCGCGACGTCGAGCCCGGCGAGCTGGTCATCGTCAAGGGCAACGAGCTCCATTCGCACAAGCCGTTCGCCCCGCAGGCGGCGCGGCCGTGCATCTTCGAATATGTCTATTTCTCGCGCCCCGATTCGATCAGCGACAATCGCTCGGTCTATTCGGTGCGCAAGGCGATCGGCGCGCAGCTCGCGATCGAATCGCCGGTCGAGGCCGATCTCGTCGTCCCCGTCCCCGATTCGGGCGTCCCCGCCGCGATCGGCTATGCCCAGCAGAGCGGCATCCCGTTCGAGCTCGGCATCATCCGCTCGCATTATGTCGGCCGCACCTTCATCCAGCCGGGCGACAAGGTTCGTCACCTCGGCGTCAAGCTCAAGCACAACGCCAATCGCGATCTGATCAAGGGCAAGCGGGTCGTGCTGGTCGACGATTCGATCGTGCGCGGCACCACCAGCCTCAAGATCGTCCAGATGATGCGCGAGGCCGGCGCCGCCGAGGTGCATATGCGCATCGCGTCGCCACCGACCCGGCACAGCTGCTTCTACGGCGTCGACACGCCCGAGCGCGCCAAGCTGCTCGCCGCCAAGCTCGACGTCGACGGGATGACCGATTTCATCCATGCCGACAGCCTCGCCTTCATCACGATCGACGGGCTGTACAAGGCGCTCGGCGAGCAGGGCCGGCCCGACATCCGCCCCAAATATTGCGATGCCTGCTTCACCGGCGACTATCCGACCACGCTCACCGATCAGGACGAGCTGGCGCCGCCGCTTGACCAGTTCGCGCTTCTGGAGGAACGGGTCGGCTGACCTGACCTTTCCGGAGTTCGAATGACCGACAAGCCCCTCGCCGACCAGATCGCCCTCGTCACCGGCGCGAGCCGCGGCATCGGCGCGGCCACCGCCAGGGCGCTCGGCGCGGCCGGCGCGCATGTCGTGCTCACGGCGCGCACCGCCGGCGGGCTCGAGGAAGTCGAGGAGGCGATCTACGCGGCCGGCGGCAGCGCGACGATCGCGCCGATGGATCTCACCGAGAATGAGAGCGTGTCGCGGCTCGCCGCCGCGGTGAGCGAGCGCTGGCCGGCGCTCGACCTGCTCGTGCTCAACGGCGCCTCGCTCGGCAGCCTCAGCGCGGTGCCGGCGATCGACTTCAAGGAATTCGCCAAGGTGCTGACGCTCAACGTCACTGCCCAGGCGGCGATGCTCGCTGCGTTCGATCCGCTGCTCAAGGCGGCGAAGCAGGCCCGCGTGATCGGCCTGACCTCCAGCGTCGGGCGGACCCCGCGCGCCTATTGGGGCAGCTATGGCGCCTCCAAGGCGGCGTTCGAGAACCTCCTGCTCAGCTATGGCGAGGAAGTGCGCCACATCAGCGGCGTCCGCGTCGGCGTGATCGATCCCGGCGCGACCCGCACCAAGATGCGCGCGCGGGCCTATCCGGGCGAAAATCCGGAGACGGTCAAGGCGCCCGAGGCAGTGGCCGATCGCATTCTCCAGCTCGCGACCTCAGGGTTCGAGACCGGGCATTTCGAGCGGGTGGAGTAACCGACGGGCGAGCGCCCTCCGCCGCGCGGCAGGGGGATTTTGACGGTTACTTGCCGGCCGCCGCCGCGAACAGCTTGTCCATGAACGCCGTCCGCGCTTCGCCATAGCCGCCGTCGGTCGCCTTGGCCGCGGCGGCCGAGATCGCGATCACCGTGCGGCTCTTCGGATCGATCCGGATCGATTGGCCGAAAATCCCCTGCGCGCCGAAGCGGCCCTGCGGGTAGCTCCACCATTGATAGCCATAGCCGAAGCCCGGGCGGCCTATCTCGGCATGGCTGCGGGTCGATTCGGCGTACCAGTTGGCGGGCACCACGCCCTTGCCGCCCTCGAGCACGAACTGGCCGAGCCGGGCATAGTCGCGGAGCGACACCGACAGGCAGCAGCCGCTGACCTCGTGGCCCGAGGGGTCGATCATCCAGAACGCGTCCTGCTCCATGCCGTACGGGCGCCAGATCTTCTCGCTCAGATAGTCGGCGAGCGATTTCTTCGTTGCGCGCATCACCAGCACGCCGATCAGATTGGTCTCGCCGGTCTTGTAGACCCATTTGCTGCCCGGCGCGCTCTCGCGCGGCAGCTTCTTCATGTAGAAGATCGTCGGGTCCTCGCCCGCCGGCACCGGCTCGAGGAACATCCGCGCGACGTCGGACTTCGCGTCGGTATAGTCCTCGTTCCAGCGTACGCCCGACGTCATGGTGAGCAGCTGGGCGATGGTCACCCCGTCATAGCCGCTGCCGGCAAGCTCGGGGATGTATCGGGTAACCGGCTCGTCGACCGATTTGATGTATCCGTCCCGGATCGCCGCGCCGACCAGCGACGACGTGAACGACTTGGCGACCGAGAAGCTCGTCCAGCGCCCTTGCGGGGTATAGCCCCGCGCATAGCGTTCGAGCCGGACCTTGCCGTCCTGCAGCACGATCAGCCCCGAGATGTTCTGGCTGGCGATGAACGCGTCGATCTCGGCGTCGCTCAGCCCCAGCGGCTCGCCCGCGGGCAGCGCATGCACCTTGCCGCCCGCCTTGACGACGTGGCCGGGAAAGATCTTCTCCATGTGCGGAAAATTGGCGTCGCGCTGCGCCTGGCTCCAGAACAGCACCTCGGCGCCGACCTTGCGCAGCCCGCTGGTGTCGGCCTTGTCGAGCGCCACCTGCCCCAGCGCCGGCCCCGCGCCGATCCCGAGCGCGAGCGCGCCCGCCAGCATCCATCCCTTCATCACCCCTCCTTGACCAAGGTCGCCTGCAGCACGTCGATCCCGCCGCCGCGGAACCCGCCCTCGCAATACATCAGATAATAGCGCCACAGCGCCACGAAGCGCGCGTCGAACTGCCTCGGCAGCTGCCCCGCCGCCACGGCGCTCTCGAAATTCTCGCGCCAGCGCTTGAGCGTCTCGGCATAATCGCGCCCGAACCGCGCCTCGTCGCGCCAGGCGAGGCCGTTGGTGGCGGCAAGACGTCGGAACTCGCTCTCGCGGATCAGCAGCCCGCCGGGGAAGATGTAGCGCTGGATGAAGTCGACATTGTTGGCATAGCCCTCGAACAACGCGTCGTCGAAGCTGATCACCTGCAGCGCCGCGCGCCCGCCGGGCCTCAGCGCCCGCGCGATCGCGGCGAGATAGGCGGGCCAATATTGCCGGCCGACCGCCTCGGCCATCTCGATGCTCACCACCGCGTCGAAACTGCCGGTGACGTCACGATAATCGGTCAGCGCGAAGGCCGCCCCGTCGAGACCCGCGGTCCGCGCTTCGGCCCAGGCCTTTTGCTCGGTCGACAGCGTGATCCCGTGCACGCGCCGCCCTGCCCGCGCCGCAAGCTCGGCGAACGAGCCCCAGCCGCAGCCGATCTCGAGGATCGCCTCGCCCGGCGCGGTCGCGGTGCGGTCGAGCATCGCCTGCAGCTTGGCCTGCTGCGCCGCCTCGAGCGACAGCCCCGGCTCGGCGAACAGCGCGCTCGAATAGGTCATGCTCGCGTCGAGCCACGGCCGGTAGAAATCATTGCCGAGGTCGTAGTGGAAATGGATGTTGCGCCGCGAACCGTCGCGGTCGTTGCGCCGCGCCCAGTGCCACAGCCGCTTGGCGATCCGCCACGGCCCGGTCGCCCGCGCGGGCCCGGCCAGCCCGGCGCGGTTGCGGCTGAACAGCGCGAACAGCTGCACCGGATCAGGGCTCGCCCATTCGCCCGCCGCCCAGGCTTCATACCAGCCGCTCGATCCCTCGAGCGCGAGCCGCAGCAGCGCGCGCCAGCTGCGCAGATCGACCACCGCGGCGGGTCCGTCCGCGCGCCCGCCGAGCAGCCGTGCGCGCCCGCTGGGCAGCAGCAGCTCGAGGCTGCCTTCGGCGATCCCGCGGTCGAGCCGGTCGAGCCGGCGTTGGAAGACGGGCGCAAACAGCCCCCACAGGCCGCGCGCGCGTCCTTGTTTCTCGAGGCGACCCTGTTCCCGCGTTGGCGCGTTCATCGCGCCCTACATGCACGAGGCCGCGGCCCGGACAAGGGGGTTTGGAAGAAGCGGGAGCACAGGAAGCCACAAAGGCATGACGCGGCGATTCTTTCGCGCAGAGGCGCAGAGGCGGTCGCCCGGCCGCGCCGCATCACCGATCAGGAAGCACGCCGCCGACGCGGGAAACCATTCGCTGCGTCCTCTGCGCCTCTGCGCGAGGCTATCTCGGGTCCACGCGAAAGGGCCCGTCGCTCACAGCGGATGCGGCGCCTTGTCGACCATCCAGGTCTGGCCCCTGGCGACGAGCTTCTGGAGATCGGCGATCTTGCCCTCGCTCGCCGCGGCATTCTGCGCGACCACCGCGCTCTCGAAGGTCGGCGCGGGATCGTCGTAGAGCACGCCCAGCGCCATCGGGAACGGCCCGAACGGCATCTCGACCAGCATGTGCGCGATCGCGCGGTTGTGGACGTTGTGGACGATCACCCCCGCGGCCTCCCAGTCGCCCTCGGCGACGTCGACCACCTTGAGCGTCAGCCGCTCCATGTCGAGCGCGAGCCCTTTGGTGCCGCCGGCGAAGAGCAGCGGCTTGCCGTCCTCGCACCACAGCTGACCCTGCGCGGCATTGGGCTTGGCGGCGAACGGCTCGAACACCTCGTCATTGTAGACGATGCAGTTCTGGAAGATCTCGATGAACGCCGCGCCCTGGTGCGCGTGCGCCGCCTTCAGAACCGATGGCAGGTTCTTGTGCACGTCGATCCCGCGCGCGACGAAGCGCGCGCCGCTGCCCAGCGCGAAGGCGCACGGCTTGGCGGGATGATCGACCGATCCGAACGGCGTCGAGGGCGAGCGCGTCCCCTCGCGGCTGGTCGGCGAATATTGCCCCTTGGTCAGGCCGTAGATCTCGTTGTTGAACAGCAGGATCTGGCAGTTCAGATTGCGTCTGAGCAGATGCATCGTGTGGTTGCCGCCGATAGACAGCGCGTCGCCGTCGCCGGTGATGATCCACACGTCGAGATCGGGGTTGGCCAGCTTGATCCCCGTCGCCACCGCCGGCGCGCGGCCATGGATCGTGTGGAAGCCATAGGTCTCCATGTAATAGGGAAAGCGCGACGAGCAGCCGATGCCGCTGACGAACACGGTGTTCTCGGGCGTGGCGCCGATCTCGGGCATGGTGCGCTGCACCGCCTTGAGGATCGCATAGTCGCCGCATCCCGGGCACCAGCGGACCTCCTGATCGGTTTCCCAATCCTTCGGCGTGCTCGGCTTGATCGTGCTGATCTCGTTCATCGATCTTCTCTCAATTCGCGTCCGCCGGAGCGACTTTCTCCATGGTGATGCCACCCAGCAGATCCCTGCGGATGGCGTCGAATATCCTGCTTCGGTCCTCGGCCCGGTAGATCGTGGCGAGGATGGTCATGCGGACGCCGCCATATTCGGCGATCCAGCTCTGCTTGATGCCCTGCCGGGTAAGATAGTCGCCGAAATAGGTGCGCGCATCGGCGTGCGAAGCCATGTCGAAACGGCCTTCGAACAACGTATCGAGCAACTCGGCCTGGCTTGCGCTGGATCGCCCCAGATCGGCGAGGCGACGCCAGTCCGCACGCCCCGCGGCATCGCTGAACGCAATGGCGATCACCGGACCGAGCACCCCGCGCCCGCGATAGGCTGCCATCGGCTTGTCATAGCCTCCGTCGACGCGCGGCAGGCCCGCGAGCGTGTCGGGCAGGCCGCTCAGCCGCGCTTCGACCGCTGCCGAAACCGTGCCCGGATTGTCCTCGCGCGCCGCGGCGACCGGGGTGAGCAGCAGCAGGGGAATCGCCCATGAGCTTGCTGAAAGCCGGTTCACGGGTTGATCGCCTCCTGGCTCGGCAGCTGGCTGTTGTCGGGCGGCAGCTCGCCGCCTTCATTGTCGGGGATATTGTCGAAGAACGCCGCGATCGCGGTCTCGATCTCGGCGATGCGGAAGGGCTGGCCCGAGACCTTGGTGAGCGATTTCGCGTCGACGAGGAACTGGTCGCGCAGCAGCGTCTTGAGCTGACCGGTGTTCATTTCTGGTACGAGAATATTCTCGTAACTCCCCAGCAGATCGCCGAGATTTTTCGGCAGCGGCCAGATGTGGCGGATATGGACATGGCTGACGTCGACGCCCCGCGCCCGCGCCCGCCGGACCGCGCTGGCGATCGGACCATAGGTCGATCCCCAGCCGACCACGACCAGCGCGCCGCTCGTGCTGCCCTGCGCGACCGCCTGATCGGGCACGTCGATGCCCATCACCTTGTCGCGGCGGATGTCGGTCATCGCCTGATGGTTCGACGGCGAATAGTCGATATTGCCCGTGCCGAGCGCCTTCTCGATCCCGCCGATGCGATGGAGCAGGCCCGGCGTGCCCGGCTTGACCCAGGGGCGCTTGAGCTTCGCGTCGCGGGCATAGGGCTGGAACTTCTCGCCCTCGGGCGGCAGCTCGGTGTGGTGCGTCGCCGGGAACGGCGTGTAGCTGCGCATGTCGGGCACCTTCCACGGCTCGGCGGCATTCTGCAGATAGCCGTCGGTGAGCAGCATCACCGGGGTCATATATTGCGTCGCGATCCGCACCGCCTCGATCGCGCAGTCGAAGCAATCGGCGGCCGAACGCGTCGCGATCACCGGCAGCGGCGCATCGCCGTTGCGGCCATAGACCGCCTGGTAGAGGTCCGATTGCTCGGTCTTGGTCGGCAGGCCGGTCGAGGGGCCGCCGCGCTGGGCGTTGACGACCACCAACGGTAGCTCGGTCATGATCGCCAGCCCGATCGCCTCGGTCTTGAGCGCGATGCCCGGCCCCGACGAGCAGGTGACGCCAAGGCTGCCGGCATAGGAAGCGCCCAGCGCCGAGGCGACCGCGGCGATCTCGTCCTCGGCCTGGAAGGTGGTGACGCCATATTCCTTCAGGCGCGCGAGGCTGTGCAGGATCGCCGAGGCCGGGGTGATCGGATAGCCGCCATAGAACATCTTGAGCCCGGCGAGCTGGACCCCCGCGACCAGCCCGAGCGCGATCGAATCGGCGCCGGTGACGGTGCGGTAGAGCCCCGGCTCGGATGGTGCCGCGGCGACCTGGCGCTGTGCGATCCCCATCGCGCCGAGCTCGGCGGTCTCGCCATAGGCATGCCCGGCGTTGAGCGCGGCGATATTGGCCTCGGCGAGGCTGGGCGCCTTGGCGAATTTGGCGCGCAGCCATTCGACCAGCGGCGCGCGGTCGCGATCGAACATCCACAGCGCCAGCCCCAGCGTCCACATGTTCTTGCAGCGCAGCGCTTCCTTGTTGCCCAGCCCGAACGGCTTGACCGCCTCGACGGTGAGCGCCGAGATGTCGAGCTTGAGCAGCTGCCATTTGTCGAGGCTGCCGTCGTCGAGCGGATTGGCGGCGTATTTGGCCTTGTCGAGGTTGCGCTGGCCGAACTCGCCGGTGTCGGCGATGATCAGCCCGCCGGGCTTCAATGCCTCGACATTGGTCTTGAGCGCCGCGGGGTTCATCGCGACGAGCACGTCGGGCTGGTCGCCCGCGGTGTCGATCCGCGCCGAGCCGAAATTGATCTGGAAGGCGGATACCCCGAACAAGGTCCCCTGCGGCGCGCGGATCTCGGCGGGGAAGTCGGGGAAAGTGGCGAGGTCGTTGCCGGCGAGCGCGGTCGAGAGCGTGAACTGGCCGCCGGTCAGCTGCATGCCGTCGCCCGAATCCCCGGCGAAGCGAACGACGATCGCCTCGGGTACAGGGTTGGCCGATGCCTCTTCGGGCGTCAGCTGATGCGCGGCAGTTGCCATGGCCTCGTCCTGCGGTTTTCTTTCGTTGCGAATGCTCTACGCCTCACATGCGATACGCCCAAGCCCGAAAATGCCAAACCACCGTCCAAAGCCGCGCCTTTCCTATTCCCCTCCCTGCAAGCGAGGGGTTAGGGGTGGGTTGCGAGCGTAGCGAGCGTCTCACGCAGCCCGCTGCGCCGACGCTGCCGCGTCGGCACCCACCCCCAGCCCTCCCTTGCAAGGAGGGGAGCAGAGAAGCGCATGACCGATATCGCCTCCCTTCCCTATCGCCCCTGTGCCGGCGTGATGCTGGTCAACCGCGCGGGCCAGGTCTTTGTCGGCCAGCGGCTCGATTCTGTGCTCGAGGCCTGGCAGATGCCGCAGGGCGGGATCGATCCGGGCGAGGATCCGCTCGAGGCGGCATGGCGCGAGCTGTGGGAAGAGACCGGCGTCGCGCGCGACCATGCCGAGCTGGTCGCCACCGCCCCCGACGAGCTGACCTATGATCTCCCCGAGGACCTGATCGGAAAGGTGTGGAAGGGCAAGTGGCGCGGCCAGCGCCAGCGCTGGTTCCTGTTCCGCTTCCTAGGCGAGGACAGCGACGTCAACATCGCCACCGCCGAGCCCGAGTTCCGCGCGTGGCGCTGGGCCGAGCCCGAGGAGCTCCCCGACATCATCGTCCCTTTCAAACGCGTGCTTTACCGGCAGCTCCTCGACATTTTCACCGACGCGCTGGCAACGGTTCGTCGATCCTAGACATCAGCCGGTCGCACGCTGCCCTTTTGGTGCCCTATTAATATGACTAGAGGACGCCCATGCGCGCCCTGCTCCTCGCCCTGCCGCTGCTGCTGGCCAACACCGCAGCCGAAGATCCCCCGATTCCCCCGACGATCAAGACGATGCTCGACGCCGCGATCGCCTCGGGCAGCGAGGGTGACGTCGCGGTCATCGTCAAATATGCCAAGGCCGCCGATCCGGCGAGCGCGGACCGCGTGGTCAAGATCGCCAGCGACTGGCGCAACGATCGCATCGCCAAGGCGAATCGCCGCATCCGCGAGGCCGATTTCTTCGATCTGGTGAAGGGCCGCGCCGAGCTCGGCGCCTATGCCAGCACCGGCAACACGCAGAATATCGGGCTCACCGCCGGAGTCGAGCTCCGCCGCGAGGCGCTCGAATGGCGTCACAAATTGCGGCTCCAGGCCGATTATCAGGAAAGCCTGAGCGTCGTCACCCGCGAGCGCTATCTCGCCGCCTACGAGCCCAACTGGAAGTTCGACGATCGCGCCTATATGTACGGCGCCGCGCAATATGAGAGCGATCGCTTCTCGGGCTTTTACGATCGCGTCTCGCTGTCGACCGGGGCGGGCTACAGCGCGATCAAGTCGCCTGCGGTCAAGCTCGACGTCGAATTGGGCCCCGCCTATCGTCTCACGCGCTTCATCGACGACAAGCGCGAGAGCAATCTCGCCGCGCGCGGCAGCCTCGATTTCGGCTGGAAGCTCTCGCCCGGCATCTCGGTGACCCAGAACGCCTCGGCCTATCTCCAGGACGCCAACAGCACAGTGTCGAGCCGCTCGGCGCTGCTCGCCAAGCTGTTCGGCCCCTTCTCGGCGCAATTCTCGTACACGCTCCAGTACGAAAGCACCCCGCCGATCGGCCGCGAGACCACCGACACCACCAGCCGCGCGGCGCTGGTCGTCGATTTCTGACGTCACAATCCTCCCTCGTTTTGGCGGGGGAGGTGGCGCCGAAGGGCGACCGAGGGGCATCTCCGCAGGCGACCCGCTCGTCGATCGGCCCCCTCCGTCAGGTTGCGCCATACCCTCGCTGCATGCCCTCCCCGCATTCGCCGGGATGACGGCAATAATATTTCGCGCTACCAGCCTTGAATGAGCGGGCTTTCCAGCATCGAGCAGGCAGCGATCGAACATGTCGCGCACGCGCCGATGCTCGCGCGCACCGAAGCCTGGACCGCGATCAACAGCGGCACGCGCAACCTCGCCGGTCTCGCCGCCATGGCCGATGCGCTCGCCCAGGCCTTCGCGATCCTTCCCGGCCACCTCGCGCTCGTCGATCCCGCGCCGGTCGAGAGCGTCACGCCGGACGGCCGCGTCGAGCAGATCGCGCATGGCCGTCATCTCCATCTCGCGGTGCGCCCCGAGGCACCCGTCCAGATGCTGCTCACCGGCCATATGGACACGGTCTTCGCCGCCGATCACCCCTTCCAGACCGGCAGCTGGCGCGACGATGGCGCGCTCAACGCCCCCGGCGCCGCAGACATGAAGGGCGGGCTCGCGCTGATGCTCGCCGCGCTCGAGGCAGTCGAGGCGAGCCCGCTCGCCGGCCGGCTCGGCTATGAAGTGGTGATCAATTCGGACGAGGAGACTGGCTCCTTCGCCTCGCGCGGGCTGATCGAGGGCGCGGCGCGCGGCAAGGCCGCGGCGCTCACCTATGAGCCTGCGCTGCCCGACGGCACGCTCGCCGGCGCGCGCGGCGGCACCGGCAATTTCTCGCTGATCGTGCGCGGGCGCAGCGCGCATGCCGGGCGCAACCCCGAAGAGGGCCGCAACGCGCTCGTCGCGGCGGCCGCGCTCGCGGTGCGGCTCGCCGAGGCGCGGGCCCCCGGGCTGGCGGTCAATCCGGCGCGGATCGACGGCGGCGGCCCCAACAACGTCGTCCCCGATCTGGCGATCCTGCGTGTCAATTTCCGGCCGCGCGACGAATGGAGCATTTCGATCGCCAAGGCGGCGATCGAGCGCGCGGCGCATGACGTCATGGCGTCGCACGACGTCCGGGTCGAGGTCCATGGCAGCTTCAATCGCCCGCCCAAGCCGCTCGATCCCGGCGCCGAGCGGCTGTTCGAGCTCGTCCGGTCGGCCGGCGCGGATCTCGGTATCCCCGTCGCATGGCAGGCGACGGGCGGGGTTTGCGACGGCAACAACATCGCCGCCTGCGGCGTCCCCGTGGTCGACACGATGGGCGCGCGCGGGGGCGCCATTCATTCTGCGGAGGAATTTCTGATTCCCGAAAGCCTGCCCGAGCGCGCCGCCCTCTCGGCGCTGACCATCCTGCGCATCGCCGAGCGAGGCCGGCCATGAGCTTCCGCATCCGCGCCGCGCGCGACGAGGATCTCCAGCCGCTCTACGAGATGGCAAAGCTCACCGGTGGCGGCTTCACCAATCTGCCGCCGGAGAAGGACGCGCTCCGCGCCAAGCTGCTGCGCAGCTATGCCGCCTTCGCGCGCGACGAGGAGGGGCTGTTCGACGATCTGTTCGTGCTGGTGCTCGAGAATGTCGACACCGGCGAGGTGCGCGGCACCTGCCAGATTTTCACCCATGTCGGCCAGCACTGGCCCTTTTACAGCTACCGCATCGGCACGGTGACCAAACACAGCCAAGAGCTGAACAGGACTTTCCGTGCCGAAATCCTCAGCTTGGTCAACGATCTTGAGGGTTCGTCTGAAGTCGGCGGGCTGTTCCTCCACCCCGGCGAGCGCGCCGGCGGGCTCGGCATGCTGCTCGCCCGCAGCCGCTATCTGTTCATCGCGAAGCACCGCGCGCGCTTTGCCGAGCGCATCCTCGCCGAGCTGCGCGGGGTGATCGACGAGGCCGGCGGCTCGCCCTTCTGGGACGGCGTCGCGGGGCGCTTCTTCGGGATGAACTTCCAGCAGGCCGACGAATTCAACGCCACCCATGGCAACCAGTTCATCGCCGATCTGATGCCCAAGCATCCGATCTACACCGCGATGCTCCAGGAGAGCGCCCGCGCGGTGATCGGCCTTCCTCATCCCTCGGGCCGCGCCGCGATGCGGATGCTCGAGAATGAGAATTTCGCCTTCGAGAACTATATCGACATCTTCGACGGCGGCCCGACGATGACCGCGCGCACCGACAATGTCCGCACGATCCGCGACGCGAAGCCGGCCACGCTGGTCGAGATCGTCGCGGGCGGCACTCCCGCGATGCTCGCCGCCGGCCGCCTCGCCGATTTCCGCTCGGCCTTTGGCCGCGTGGGCGAAGTCGAGGGCGGCATCACGCTAGACCCCGCCGGCGCCGCCGCGCTCGGCGTGCAGGTCGGGGACGAGGTGCTCTATGCGGGCCGGTGATCTTCTTGAGCCCCTTCCGTTCAAGGGAGGGGTTGGGGGTCGGGCCTGGCCGTCTCGTCGAGACCGACGCCGGCGGCACTGCCCCACCCCAACCCCGCCCCTGCACGGGAGGGGCTAGTGCTTCAGGAAATCAACTTCGACGGGATCATCGGCCCCAGCCATAATTATGCCGGGCTCAGCCCCGGCAATCTCGCCGCGACCCGCAACGAAGGCCTGACCTCGCAGCCGCGCGCGGCCGCGCTGCAGGGCATCGCCAAGATGCGTGCCAATCTGCGGCTGGGGCTGCGCCAGGGCATTCTCCTGCCGCACGCCCGGCCCGATCATCGCTGGCTGGCCAGCCTCGCCACCGGCTATGACGACGCCCCGGGCCATCTCAGGGCACAGGCGCTCTCGGCCTCGGCGATGTGGGCCGCCAACGCCGCCACCATCTCGCCCGCGCCCGACAGCGCCGACGGCCGCTGCCACCTCACCGTCGCCAATCTCGCCACGATGCCGCACCGCAGCCATGAATGGCCGGAGACGCTCGCCCAGCTCCGCCTCGCCTTCGCCGACCCCGCCTTCGCGGTCCACGCCCCCGTCCCCGCCCCATTCGGTGACGAAGGCGCGGCCAACCACATGCGCCTCACCACCGCGCACGATGCGCCGGGCGTCGAGATCTTCGTCTATGGCAAGCCCGGCGGGCGCTTCCCGGCGCGGCAGCACCCCGATGCCAGCGCCGCGATCGCGCGACGTCATGGCCTCGCGCCGGCGCGGACCTTGTTCGTCCAGCAGTCCGACGCGGCGATCGCCGCCGGTGCCTTTCACAACGACGTCGTCGCGGTCGCCAATGGCCGGGTCCTGTTCGCGCACGAGCAGGCCTTTGCCGACAAGCTGCGCTTCTACGCCGATCTCCGCGCCGCCTTTCCCGAAGTCGAGATCGTCGAGGTCCCCGCGGCGCAGGTCAGCCTCGAGGATGCGATCGCCTCGTACCTCTTCAACGCCCAGCTGGTCACGCTGCCCTCGGGCGAGACCGCGCTGATCGTCCCCGAGGAAGCGCGCGAGACCCCCTCGGTCTGGGCGTGGTTGCAGGCGCATCTCGCCGGCAACGGCCCGATCCGCCGCGTCGAGGTGGTCGATGTCCGCGAGTCGATGGCCAATGGCGGCGGCCCCGCCTGCCTGCGTCTGCGCGTCGTCGCCGATCCCGCGACGATCGACCCGCGCTTCCTCGTCGACGCGGCGAGGCTCGATCTGATCGCCCGGGTGGTGGAAACGCATTGGCCCGAGGCGATCGGCGCCGGCGACATCGCCGATCCCGCGTTGGTCAGGCGCATCGAATCCGCCCGCGTCGCGCTGCTCGAAGCGCTCGGAACTGTCGAATTAGTTGACAGGTAATTTGATGCGTTGATTTTGCACGATAATTCCCCGATGGTTTTCCAGAGTTTGTAGGGTCCGGTTTTGTTTCACGCCTTCGCCTCCCACCTCAGGATCGCGGAATCGCCGAGCTTTTGCTGGTTCCGCGCCTTCGCGTAATGCTCGACCATGCGGAGGGTCTGGCCCGATATCGCAGCGGTCTCGGCGATCGAGCAGTCTGCCTCGAGCAGCGCGATCACCGCATTCTTTCGCAGCCCGTGCGGGACAACCTTTTGCCCGAGGTCGGCGGCGAACTTCTGCAGCCGGTAGCGCGCGGATTGGTCTCGAATCGCGCGGCCGTTCTCGTCGGTGCAGATGACAACGCCGGCGCGCTTCCGCTTGTCGAGCTCGGCGCGAAGATCCTTGTGCATCCGGATCACCAGCACCTTGCCGGTCTTGCGCTGCCGAACGGTGATATGGTCGCCGCTGATGTCGGACCATGCCATGGCAAGCACGTCGCCAAGCCGCTGCCCGGTGTAGAGCAACAGGTGGGTCAGGAGCCGGACCGTGCCGTCATCGGCCGACAGGGCAGCATCAAGGATATGCTGCGGCCAGGGTTCGTGCTCTCCGCCGGGTAACTGGTCGATGCCGTCGCAGGGATTCGCCGGCATATATTCCCGCGCGACCGCCCAGGCGAACAGCGCGCTCGAGGTCGAGAGGAAACCGTTCGCCGCACCGGCCTTCTCGGCCATGCCATCGAACAGCTTGCGCATGTCGGCGCGAGTGATCTCGGCGACCGGGGCCGTCGGCAACAGCTTCTCAAGCTTGCGAAGATAGATGTCGTAGAGCTTCTTCGACGCGTCGGAGAGTCCCCGATAGGCGGGGCTGCGCTGGTAGAGATCGATCAGCCTCGGCGTGCGGACCAGCTCGGTCGAGTGGCCGCGGTTCCGATGGCCGAGCAGCGCCGCGTAGCTTCCGCCGAACTCGCGCGAGCGCAGGTCCGGCAATCTGGCATAGACCTTCTTGCCGTCCGCCACCTTGCCGGTGTCGAAGTAATAATAGGTCCGGCCCTTCGCCCGGACGCGCTTGACGTACTTAGGCAGCAGCAAGGCCCGGTTGATCCTTTCGCCAATCGTCGACCGCGCCGGACAGGCGGGAGAGGTCCAGATCCAGCGCCTCGCGATCCCAATGATCGTCGCCGCCCAGCTGCACCGGCAGCGAGAGACGACCGGCCGCAACCTCACGCATGAAGTTGGCCGGCGCAAGGTCGCAATACTGCGCCGCCGTCCGGAGCTTCATCATGCGGGGCCAATAGGGCTTCGTCATCGTCCTTCTCAAATCCGCGCCGTCTCTCCGCGCTGCCACCTCCGTTGCGACTGGTCGGGTCGCGCCCTTCTGAGGTTGGGCTCTCCGCCGGCGGGAGCCTGATCGCCGGCTGGAAACTCAGGGCGGCCCCTCCCCCTCATTCCGGGGAGAAGGCAGGGATGCTGCACCCCTCTCTCCGGTATCTTTGGGTGTGGAGGCTGCGAGCTCCCTGCGAATTGCGCTTGCTATCGCCTTGCCGGCGTGTTCGTAGGCATAGGCACGCGGAGTGCGAAAGGTCTTGCCGTGGCCGCGATAGAAGTCGGCTGCCACCATCGCGCACGCCTCGATCGTCGCAGGATCAAGCTTCCCCACCACGGGCGCAGAGGACAGCGCGGCGAGGAGCGTGGGGAGCGCGTTGACGGCTTCGGTGATGAGGGCATAATCGTCTGCACCCCCATAAAACGAATGCTTCTGCACGATGATCTTGGAGTGCGCCTCCCCTAAAGGCGCGTCGGCAACCCAATCGCGCGGATAGCCCTGACCGTCGATGAGGCCGGCTTGACGATGATACCAAGGCCCCGGCGTCGCCTTCGCCAGCAACTCGCCCAGCCGCTCCACCAGCGCTTCGACCGCTTCGGGATTGGTCATGGCCGTCATTTCCCGTACATCGCCCACGCGGGCGCGATAGCGATGATCGCCGATCGTATGTCCTCAACGTGGCCCCATGCCTCGTTGTAGACGCGCCAACCTTTTTCGTTGTCGCCGTCGTGATCCGGCTCCCGGCCATAATCGACCTTCGCCAGCCAGCGAGCGGCGAAGTCGGCGCAGCCAGCGGGGTCCATGTCGAACGGGAAGGCAACGAAGCCGTCCACCTTCTCATAGTTCGACCAGAGGAAGATCAGGCGATCAGGCCGCTTTGGCTTATTCAGGTGCTCGTATTGCTCGTGGACGAACTTCTCGTGCGCCGGTCGGATTACGTATCCCACCGCGCCTTTTGAATGTCCGTGGAATGCGAGCGTGAGCGCTGCGGCGAGCGTCTTGTCGCCCTCGCAGATCATGTCGAAACGAAAGTTGTCCATCACCCTTTCTCCCCGGAAGGCATGGGGGTGGCTTCATCGGACACCTTGAGCCACGGCCACAGATCGTAGGGCATGAAGCCGCGCTTGATCGCCTCTGGGCGCAAGGTGTCCATCGACAGCGGGAACGGGACGCCGAGCGCTTCGGCGATCGCCATGCCCTCCTCGCTGTGGCCGCCCTGCTTACTGGGCGCGACCATCAACAAGGCGCGCTCCATTGCCTCACGCACCGCCGTCTGCCACCCCTCCACTTCCGCAACGCTTGCCGGCGGATGAAGGGCGGCGGCTATTACATCGTAAGCGGCCTGATATGCCTCTTTGGGGTGGGTCGGCTCGCAACCATAGACCGCGATATACGCCTGCCGCCAAATCTCGGCTGCATCCTCCCTCTCCGGCATCTGCATGGCGGGGCGCTCGGCGAGGGCGGCGTCGAGAAGGTCAGCAAATCCTTCGATGCCCTCATAATAGAAGCGCAGATCATCGGACCGGGCGTCGCTATCGTCCCTCCGCATGTTCATGGCGAACGTGCGAAGTTCAGCCACGATATCGCAGGCCGGCTTGGTAACCTGCCCATCCAACGCCCCGGAGGGGGTCTGCGGGGCCGTCATGCTGCGGTCTCCTCTTCGACTACAGGAAGCGGCGGCAGGGCCTTCGCCTTCGCGGCGACCGCGCGCTCGACCCGGGCGCCGAACCCGACGCAGGCGACACAGCGGCCGTTCGGGAGCCGGAGCTCGACCAGGCCGGGGCTGCGTTCGGAGGGGCGGATGCGACGGAAGCCGTCGGCGTCATATTGCCGGTGGATCTCGGTCATGCCGGAACTCCGTCGTGCTGGACGCCGTCGAGGAGCCGGCCGGCGGCGGACTTGCCGTACCGCTTCACGCCGGCACCGGTAGCCGCAGGGTCGCCGATCGCGTAGAGGCGCCCGAACTCGTTGAACCAGTGCGTCGGCTGGCCGCGCAGATGATGCGCCGCGATCGCGACGCCGAAAATCTGCGCAACGTCGAGCAGGCTTAGGTTCTCGTGAAAGAAGTCACTGGTGCTGTTCGCGAAAATGACCGACGGCTTGCGCCAGCCAAGCGGCAGCGTCAGACGTTCGTGCATCAGCTCGACGCGTCCGGTCCAGCGACCGCCTGCGCTGGTCCGCTGCGCGAACCCATGGAACGCTTGCCCGGGATCAGAGAAGCGTCCCGCGATCACCTCGGCGTAGCAGCCGCCGTGCGGTCCGGGTCCTCCGCAGCCTGGCGAGACGCGCGTGCAGCCGCGCACCGGATTCCAGTCGCTGCGATCGGTCCATTCGATTTTGCTCTCGGTCATCGTGCGGCTCCCTGCCCGCGCTCGGCATTCACCCGCGCCGAACCCAGCGCCGCCGGGGTCAACCGGATCTGCGTCCGCCGCGTCAGCCAGTGCCGGCGCCGCTCGACAAAGCCGAGGCGTTCGGCGCCGCAGACGCGCACGCCGGGGAACGCGATACCGCGGATCGTCTCGGCTTCGTCGCGCCAGTCGCCATCGAGGCGGTTGAGCACCGGGCGGGCGAGGTCGAACCATGTGTTGTCGGGGCGGGTTGCCATCACGAAATCCTTGAATGGGTGGTCGGCGCCGGCTGCGGACCCGAGGGTGCCGGTCGCCGCCCGGGGGAAGGTCATTTCTTCGCGGTCAGCCGCGTGCGCGCAGCCTCGATCGCGGTATCGACCTCGCCGACCATCTCCTCCGGCGCCGCCTCGCGGTGCGGGTGCATCTCGCCGATGATCTTGTTCAGATCCGCGAGCAGCTCGACCTTGCCGGCGCGCGCGATCAGGTCGTCGGCGGTGGCGCGGAACGGGTGGTCGGGGTCGGTCCCGTTGTGGGCCTCGCCCATGTCGGAGTCGTCGCGGCCCTCGCGGTGTGCGAGCGCTTCATTATCGGCGGCCCTGGCGACGTCCTCGTCCTCCTCGTCGGGCAGTTCGCCGGTCGCGGGGTCTGCGCCCTCGGCGATTGCCTGCTCCTCGCGGCTCGGCGGCACCAGACGGGGCGCGTCCGCCGCGGTGGAGCCGAGCAGCGCCGCGGTCGAGCGGGCCGCGATCTCTTCGTCGCGCGCCTCGACGTCGAGCAAATCGCCCGACATCGGCAGGGTCTTGCTGTGCCGGCGCATCACGGTCTTGCGCGCCATCTCGGCGAACCAGTCGACCCACGGGCCCTTGGGAGGATACTTCCCGCCGATCTTGCCCGTCTGGCTTGCCTGCCGGACTTTGTTGATCTCGGCGCGGCGCATCACCTCGAACGACTTGGTGCCGTCCTTCATGCTGGCGACTGAGTAGGCCGCGACGATATTGTCGTCGTGAAGGTCCTCGTCGGTCAGGTCGAGCATCGGCTTGTGACGCAGCATCGCCTCGGTGCCGGCCTCGAATACGAAGAAGCCCTCCTCGACCTCGCGCCGATACACGACGTTCGTTTCGATCGCGCTGATCTCACCGGACTGCAGGATCTTCTTCCGCAGGCCGAACACCATCGGCATGTACTGCGCCAGCGTGACGGTCTGCCATTGGCCGTCGATCTGCTTCTTCGTGTTGAAGGTGACGATCGCAGCCTCGCGCCCGTCGGGGAGCAAGCCGTCCTGCGCCGCCTTCATGCACGAGGTGATCAGGCTGCCCCGGTCGGCACGCAGCAAGTCCGGGTTGCTCTGCGCCGCGGTCATGACGGTGCGCTGAAACTTCTCCGGCGTGATATGCGCCGGCAGCGCCATCTTGAAGTCGTTGGCGCGGCGCTCGAGGCCGTTGCGCAGGCGGTCATATTCGGTGACGGCGGTGTTCTCGCGGGTCGCGAGTGCTTGGGTTGCCATGGTATTGGCTCCTTAGAAGGGGTGGCGGTCTTCGAGGGGGACCTCGACGTTGAGCGCATCGAAGACATCGCGCAGCTCACCAGCGGGCTCGGGCACCTCGTCGGGGTTGTACCGCCCGAGGATCGGCTTGCAGGCGAAGGGCGGCGCTTCGTCGGTTACGGACGCGACGGTCACAGCCTTCCAGCCGTCCCCGCTCTTGTCGGGCACCTTGACCATGTCGCCGGGCGCGAGCGGCTCGCCGGTCCATTCGTAGGTGTAGGAGCGGGAATCCTCGGGCCGGAACTTGCAGGCCACGAACAGGGTCGGATTGGTCATGATCGTCTCCATCAGAAGGGAATCCCGTCGGTTGAAAAGCGCTGGGTAAGACGGCGCTGCGAAACGACGTGGTAGGTCGGCTGCACCACGTAGAATTCGCGGCCGGGATGCAGGTCGGCGAGGCGCTCTGCCTCACGCTCGGCAGACGATACGCTGCCGTGCTTGAAGCGCGGCGCGTGGTCGCCGCTCGGGCACCAGACGAGCCAGAAGGGCGGGTCTTCCATCACCGCGCACTCGTCTTGGCGCGCTCGGCGATATCGACGCCGGGGATCTCGATCTTGCCCTTCGCGGCCTTGACCACGCGCTGGATCGCGGCGTCGATCGCCTCCCGGACCTTCGCGTCGTCCTTCACCTTCTTGAACGCCTTGGCGTAGTCGGTGACGGTCGCGACATGCTCGGTGCCGAGCGAGACGGTGGCGCCGCCATCGGAGCGAACCGGCGCCGAGCGGACCGGCGCGGGGGCTGCAGGCGGCAGCGCGGCCTCGACGTTGTTCTCGCGCGCCAGCTGCTCCAGCTTCGCCCGCTGCGCCGCTTCCTCGGCTTCGCGCTCGCGCCGCAGCCGCAACTGCTCGTTGGCGTAGTCGTCCATCAGGCCTTGCACCCGCGCCCGGCCGGCGCCGATGCGAGCCGTGAGCGCGTTCTTCTCGGCGTCGACTGCGCGGCCGGCATCGAGGTACGGCTTCTTCACCGTGACGTGCACGGCGCTGACCAGCCCCTCGCAGGCGCGCAGCCGCTTCACCAGCTCGCCACAGCGGCCGAGCGTCTCGTCGTTGTCGCACTTGGCGCGGTGCACCGACCCGAAATCCTCGGGCTTCTCCGGGTCCGGGTTCGCCTTGCCGAGCAACTGGTCGAGCAGCGTCATGAAGTCGGCGCGCTCGCTGAGCAGCGCATCCCGGAACTCGGCGTGGATGCGCTCCTCAAGCGGCGGCACGTTGCCTCCGATCACGGCGCGCGGGTTCGGATCGGCCTTGGCTTCGGGCCAAGGCGCGACGTCGTGGAAGATGCTGGCGGTGGCCATTAGAATGTCTCCTCGGGCTTGAATTCATCGGGGTCGCCGAGATCGGAGCCGCTCTCGCGCAGCACGTCGGCGGGGATGAAGTCGGCCTCGGTCGGGGCGAGCGTGTCGACGTCGGGGCCCAACCCGGTGGGCTCGTCGACCTCGGCGAATTCGGGCGCCGGAGATTCGTCGATCAACGGCAGGATCACCTGCTCACCAGCTACCGGAACGCTATCGGTGGTGATCTTCAGCATCTCGACGGCGTGCTCGACGATGTTGTCGACGATCTCGCGGGTTGCCTCCGGGATGAGCTTCACCTTGACGGTGTTGTAGACGTGGTCGCCAACCTGAAAGGTGACGGTGCATTCGTACCCGTCGCCATAGCGCTCGGTGCCGAGATCAATTTGCCTGACCTTCAACATGACATTCTCCTCAAAAAGGCATCGGATGATTGGGGGAAAGCAGGTCGATCCGGCGCGTCGGGTCCGCGAGCGCGCTCTCCGGCGCGTGCTGCTCGCCCCATTGCTGGAGGCGGCAGTAGTGGCGGTAATCCGCCTCGCTGATCGGTTCGTCGGCACAGCCGGGCCAGACACGCGGCAGATCGACGTAGGAGCCGTTGACGTGGGCCTGCCAGCGCGGCGACCGGTCCATTTCCTCGCCGGTCACCGGATCGAGGGGCGCACCATGCCAGACGCGGACGCCGACATAGACCCCGCCGCTGCGGAGCTTCGTGCGGTAGAAGCCCGCGACCGGCGTGTCCGGGTCGAAGCCCTCCGCCTGCACCGGTGCGCGGCGCTCGGAATAGATCAGGCCGGAGCGGGTCACTCGCCCCTCCCCTGCTCCACTGCGCTTGGTCTCGCGCGCAACGGCGAAGGCGTCATGTTCGCCAGCCTTGAAATGCGCAGCGAGGAACTCGGAATGCGCATGGTCTCGGACCTTGCATGTCGGGGTCGGGGACGGTGGATTCCGTTCCGGTCGATCGTCGAAGGGACGGTGACCGACGACGAGTTCGAGACCATGCGTGCTGCCGAGAAGGCCGTGTCGTCCTGGCCGCTCGAGATCGAGGATTTTGCTTCTGCGACACTGGCCAGACTGACGCTCGCCATTCGCCGGACCAAGCGCCGCATGGCCGCCAAGGGCCAGACCCTCAAGGCGGTGGTGGTCGATTATCTGCAGCTGCTCCACCCGGACGACCCGCGCATGTCGGCATACGAATCCGTGTCGCAGATCAGCAAGGGCCTGAAGGCGCTGGCGAAGGATCTGGAAGTGTGCGTGATCGCGCTCGCCCAGCTCAGCCGCGCGGTCGAGTCCCGCGAAGACAAGCGGCCGCAACTCTCCGACCTTCGCGACAGTGGCCAGATCGAGCAGGACGCCGATGCGGTGCTCTTCCTGTATCGCGAGGAGTATTATCTCCAGAAGGTCAAGCCCAAGCCCGGGCAGGAAGACGCGCACGACGCGGCGAAATCGGCCGCGGCGGGGCGCCTCACCCTAATCTGCGCCAAGCGCCGCAACGGCGCGACCGGCGATGCCTCGTGCCAATTCCTCGCGCCGTATCAGGCGGTCCGTTCCAGCGATTGGGGACGCTGATGGGCGCCCAGCATTATCATAAGCGATATCACAGCGACGCTCTCGCCGGCTTCATGTCGCTGACTCTGGAGGAGCGCGGCGCCTACCAGACCATCCTCGACCTGATCTATGATCGTGGCGGGCCTGTTCAGGATAACGAGCGCCTGCTTGCCGGCTATATGGGTTGCTCGGTCCGGAAGTGGCGCACGCTGCGCGACGACCTCATTGCAAAGGGCAAAATCCGCCTGACCGAAGCAGGCGAAATCACCAATTCCCGAGCCGAAAAAGAGATCGAAAATCAGCTGAAAACGAGCCGAAAACACGCTGAAAACGGATCGAGCGGCGGACGAACTCGCGCCGACAATACGAAAAATGCCAATGAAAACAACGAAAGCGAGCAAGCCGGGCTTAAGCCGGGCTCAAGCCATACCAGATACCAGATACCAGATAAGAGAGAAGTAGCGCGCGCGCGCCCGAGCGATCCACCATCCGAACTTGAGCAACGATGCCGCCAAATCGCCGAGATCATCAGCCTGACCAGGCCGATTGGTCCGGCAGACCGCGACCAGATGCGCACCTGGATCGCCGACGGGCTGCATTTCGACTGGCACATCGTCGAGGGGGCAAAGCAGATCGCGGCCCGAGAGCAGGCTCGAGGCCGCACCGTGTCCGGTTTCCGATATCTCGACGGTGGAGTTCGGGATTACGCGGCGGAGTGGCAGCGCGAGAACCAACGGCTCCGCGCCGTGGGAAGCGAGCATTGATCGCCATGGCCGACGCGCCCCGCCTCTCCGCGCTGATGCAGCCCTACACGTCCCCCGAGGCGCTCGCCCGGCATGCCGCCGGCGATTGCTCCGGGGAGCGGCGCGCACAGGTCCTCGCGGTGTGCAAGCTGCTCTTCGCCGTCGCCGAGAACGACTTCGAGACGATCCGGCTGATCCGCAGCGAGGCGTTCGACGAGGAGACGCTGCGCCTGCGCCGCGCCGTCATCTGGGTCGCGAAGCTGCACACCAACGCCAGCCTTCCCGAGATCGGGCGGGCGATCAACCGCGATCATTCGGTGGTCCAGCGCAGCATCGAGGAGACGAAAGTGATCTGGCTTGCGGACATGGAATTCCGCGCCTTGTGCGAAAGGATCCGCGGCAGGACCGGAGCGCCGGCGCCTGTCACGCGGCACGACCAAGCGGAGATGGAGCTTTGACGCCGAAGCAGGAAAGGTTCGTCGACGAATACCTGATCGACCTGAACGCCACGCAGGCCGCGATCCGCGCCGGGTACAGCGAGCGCACCGCCGAGGACATCGGAAGGCAACTCCTCCGGAAAACTCCGGTGGCCCTCGCCATCTCCACCGCGCGGCGTGAACGGGCCGAGCGCACAAGGATCGATGCCGACTGGCTGCTCGCGCGGCTCGCTGACGAGACCGGTGCCGACGCCGCCGAACTCTACGACGCGAAGGGCAATATCCGCCCGATCAGGGAATGGCCGCTCATCTGGCGGCAGGGGCTGGTTGCGGGGATCGAAACCACGACCGACGCCAAAGGGAAGGTGAAGGTCACGAAGTTGCGCCTGGTCGATCGCTCGCGTCGTCTCGAGTTGATCGGCCGCCACGTCGACGTGCAGGCGTTCAAGGACCGCGTCGAGGTTAACCTGAGCGTCGACCGGGCCGCCGAGCTCGACGCGTTCCTCAAGGCCTGAGATGCTGCCCGAGCAGGAACTGGCGCTGGTGCGCAAGATCGCGACCTTTCGGCATGACCCGCTGGGCTATGCGCAGCGTGTATTCCCGTGGGGTCGGGACGGCACGTCGCTGGTCAATTCCATCGGCCCGAGAACGTGGCAGGCCGAGACGCTGCAGGAGATCGGCGAGCATCTGCAAAACCCGGCGACACGGTTCCAGCCGCTTCGCATCGCGCGAGCCTCGGGCCACGGCATCGGTAAATCCGGCCTCGTGTCGATTATCACGAAATGGGGGCTCGATACCTGCGCCGACACGCGCGTCGTCACGACTGCCAACACCGAGACCCAGCTGCGCAACAAGACGTGGCCCGAGGTGACGAAATGGAACGATCTCGCCATCACGCGGGACTGGTTCAGGCCGACGGCGACAGCGCTGATCAGCACCCAACCGGGGCATGACCGTGCGTGGCGCGCCGATGCCGTCACGTGGTCGGCGAACAACACCGAGGCGTTCGCGGGCCTGCACAATCTCCACCGCAGGATCATCCTGATTTTCGACGAGGCCAGCGGCATCGACGACATGGTCTGGGAGGTTGCCCAAGGCGCGCTCACCGACGAGGACACCGAGATCATCTGGCTCGCGTTCGGCAACCCCACCAAGAACACCGGCGCGTTCCGCGGCGCGTTCGGCAAGCATCGGCATATCTGGTCGACCAAGCAGATCGACAGCCGCACCGTTGAAGGCACCAACAAGGCCTATCTGGACGAGCTCGTCAGCACCTATGGCGAGAACAGCGACATCGTGAAGGTCCGCGTCCGCGGCATGTTCCCGAGCGCCTCGTCGATGCAGTTCATCGGCACCGATCTCGCGCAGGAGGCCCGAACCCGCCCTGTCCCGCCCGGGCTGGTGAGCGATCCGATCATCTTCGGTGTCGACTGCGCGCGCTTCGGCGATGACAGTTCCGTGCTCGCGATCCGCCGCGGCCGTGACGCGCGCACCATCCCATGGAAGCGCTGGCACCACATGGACAGCATGACCGTCGCCGGCGACATCGTCCTCGAAGCCGAGAGGTGGAAGCCCGACGTGATCTTCGTCGACGTCGGCAATATCGGTGGGGCCGTCGTCGATCGCCTGCGCCAGCTGCTCAAGGGCCGCATACCAGTGATCGAGGTTAACTTCGGTGGCCCCGGCGGCACGGTCGAGTGGGAGAACGGTGTCCACGTCAAGACGGCCAACAAGCGCTCGGAGATGGCGGTGAGCGTCCGTGCCTGGCTGAAGCGCGGCGGCTGCATCCCCGACGAGCAGGAGATCGAGGACGATCTGACCGGCCCGGAATACAGCTACAGCGATGGCGAGACATCGATCTTGCTCGAGAAAAAGGCCCACATGAAGGCGCGCGGCCTGCCTTCGCCCGACAACCTCGACGCGCTCGGCCTGACCTTCGCCGCCCCCGTTGCGCCGCGTGTGATCGCGGCGCGCGACCCGGCGAGCTATATCGACACGCACACCCACTATGACCGGTTCGCGGAGATCCAGTAATGCCCCGCCTCACCAACATCCGCGAGACGATCGACGCTGGCGAGCCCGTTGTGTGCGCCGACTTTCGCATCCCGGACGGCCGCGAGGGCTGCGTCTGCGTCCCGATCGCGGAGTATCAGGCGCACGGCGAGGTCGTGCTGCAGCAACTCGCCGATGCTTGCACCGCGCAGGCCCGCGGTCACCGCTACCAGCCGCCGGACCGGGACCGCTACGCCGAGTTCCGATGACCCTGTGCACCGCGCCGCCTGATCCCGCGCGCGCGCCTTAAGCCCGCACCTGCAAACAGCAGGTGATCCGCATGTGCCTCGGCGCTCCAAAGATGCCAGACCCCGCCCCGATCCCGGAGCGGCAGGCGGCGAAACAGCCCTCGACTGACCCGACGCTGCGCATGGTGGACAAGGACCGCCGGCGCCGTGGCTATGCCGCTGCGATGTTCGCGCCGAACGCCGGCGCTGCCACCACGACGAACGTCACGGGCGTCTGAGTGGCGACAGCCGGCACCCTGACCCTGCGGCGCACCGACGACGACAAGCTGCGCGAGCATAGTGAGCGGCGGTACAAGTCGATGATGCCGGCGAGCGATCTCGCTGCCGAATGGTACGAGATCGCCGGGCTCTGCATGCCACAACGCTCGCGCCAGCTGGTCGAGCTGCATAAGCAGAAACAGCGCAACGCCACCGCCAACACGCGGCTTCACGACGGCCACGCAATCCGCTCGTTCGATATCCTCGCCAACGGCATGCTCTCGGGACTGTCCTCCCGGTCGCGGCCGTGGCGCAAGTCGAAGCTCGAGGACGAGGACCTGATGGAATACCATCCGGTGCAGGTCTGGCTAGATGCCTACGACCAGCTCGTCAATTCGGCGCTCGGCTCGTCGAACTTCTACGAGGCCATGCTCTCCTGCTATCGCGAGATGAGCGGCTTCGGCACCGGCGCGGTGGTGATCCAGCAACACGACGCAGCATCGCCAAAGTTCGTTTGCCACCCGCTGACCGTCGGTGAATACGGCATCGCCGTCGGCCGCGACCTGCGCCCCGACTCCCTGTGCCGGAGCTTCAGCTTCGACACTCGCCAGATCGTCGAGAACTATGTCGCCGATCGCTTCGACAGCGCGGTGCTGCACTGGGAGCGCGTGCCGTTCCGCGTCAAGGAGGCATGGGACAAGGGCAATTACGATCATCGCTTCGTCGTCCGGCACTTGATCGAGCCGAACCCGGCCTATGTGCCGGGGAAGCTCGGCAAGGTCGGCATGCCGTTTCGATCGATCAAATGGCTCGAATCCGAGGAGGACAAGAAGAAGTTCCTCTGCATCGAGGGCTATCGCGATCAGCCGTTCATGGCGCCGCGCTGGGAGACGATCGCAGGCGAGATATGGGGTACGGGCCGCGGCAAGGTCGCCCTTCCCGACCTCCGCGCGCTCCAGCTCTCGGGCAAGCGCAGCGGCGAGGCCGAGGACATGCTGGTCAAGCCGCCGACCTGGGGGCCTCCCGCGATCGATCGCGTCGGCATGCTGCCCGGCAACCACACCACCGTCGCAGCCGCCGACATGAGCGTGGGCATCAAACCGGTCTACGAGATCGGCTATCAAGCGGTGAGCGCGGTCGAGGCCAAGCTTTTGCGCCGCCAGCAGGCCGTCGACCGCATGGCCTATGTCGACCTGTTCATGGCGATCACCACCATGGAAGGGGTCCAGCCGCGCAACATCGAGGAGCTTGCGCGGAGGCACGAGGAGCAATTGACCCAGCTTGGCCCGGTGACCGACCGCGCCAACGGCGAACTGCTCGAGGTCGCGAACGATCGGGTCGGCGGCATCCTCGCGGCGCGCGGCGACTTGCTCAACCTCCTGCCCGAGCCGCCCGAGGAGTTGCAGGGGCAGAGATCAAGACCGACTTCGTGTCGGTACTGACGCAGGCCCAGCGCATGCTCGGCATCGGCCAGACCGAGCGCGCGGTGTCGTTCGTCGGCAATCTCGCAGCGTCGTTCCCCGAGGCGGCGGACAACCTCGATACCGACGCGATCGTCAAGGACTATTGGGATCGCAGCGGCGCACCCGCGACCGGTCTGCGCGACCCCAAGGTCCGGGACGCGATCCGCCAGTCCCGTGCGCAGCAGCAACAGGCCGAGCAGATGGCGGCGATGATGCCGGCCGCGAAAGACGGGGCCGATGCGGCGCGCCTGCTGTCCGAGGCGGACACCGGCTCGGGCTCGCTGCTCGAAAGGCTCGTCGGATGAGCCGTGCCTCTCAACACGAACTCGACATGCGGGTGCTGATGGCATCTGCGCCGTTTCGCAGATTTCTGTTGCGCCTCGCCAATGCTGCAGGTATTTGGATACCAACTGCCGGAGCCGAACAAACCCTTCTCTCTCGTGAAGGGCGCAGGTCTCTGGGGTTGGACATCCTTCGCGAAGCGGCAGCCGGTCTGCCGCGTGGCGCCACGATCGAGCACGTGCTCGTCGCCATTCTCAGCGAAGCCACCCCCAAGGAGACCCCCGATGCAGATCCCCAGGACGAATCCGTTGAACGCTGACCGCCTGCGCATGACGCCGCTTGAGCGCGCCATGGGCCGCTTCATGCGTTCGCCCGAAGGTCACGACGCCGGCGCCGGCAATGCTGCGGGCGACGCCGATGCCACCGACAGCGCGGCGGAGGGCAAGACCGATGGCAACGCGGTGGGCGCAGGGGATGACGACGCTTCCGTTCTCGGCGGCGCTGGCGAGGGCGGTGAAGGGGAAAAAGGCGAGGCGGACAAGGGCGAAGGCGGAGAGAGCAGCGATAAAGGCGCTGATCCGGGACCGCCTGAGAAATATGAGCTGACCGCGCCCGAGGGCTTCACGCTCGACGCGGAGAGCCTTGCCGAGGCCGAGCCGATCTTCCGCGAGCTCAACCTCTCCAACGATCAGGCGCAAAAGCTGATGCCGGCCGCGGCGAAGTTCGCCGAGCGGATTGTCGCCCAGCAGCAGGTCGGCCTGCAGCAGCAGGCAGCAAACCAGCGTCGCGAATGGGCCGACGCGTTCGCTGCGGATCGCGATATCGGCGGTGCGAACAAGGACGCGACGGTCGCGGCCGCGGCGCGCGCATTCGACCACTACGGGCTCAAGAAGGGCGAGGGCCTCCGCCTGTTTCTCGACGAGTCCGGCCTCGGCAACCATCCCGATTTGATCCGCTTCGTCGCCGGCGTGGGCCGCGATCTGGCGGAAGGAAGCTTCGAACGCGGCGACGTGGCTGTCGTCCCGAAGGCCCCCGAGCAGAAGCTCTACGGGCAAGAATTTCAGCCGAAGACGTAACGAAGGGAGCAGCAAATGGCAGCACGCAATGGAGCCCTCGCCACGCTGATCGACGTCACCGCCACCTATGGCGAGGCGGGCGAGGCGCAGGGCACGGTCGCGGAGATCCTCACCAAGGATAACCCGATCCTCGATGATATCAGCTGGAAGGAAGGCAACCTTCTGACCGGCGACCGCACGTGGGTTCGCACCGGTAAGCCGGGCGTTGCATGGCGTCGGTACAACCAGGGCGTGCCGCGTTCGAAGGGCACCGTCGGCTCGTTCGACGAGGCCGCGGCGCAGCTGGCGGCGACGTCGCAGATGGACCGCAGCCTCGCGATCCTCGGCGGTAACCCTGCCAAGGCCCGCATGAACTTCGCCAAGCCGTTCTTCGATGCGATGAACGAGGAGTTCGCCGAAACGCTGTTCTACGGCAATTCCTTCTATGAATCGAAGGAGTTCACCGGACTCGCGCCGCGCTACAACAGCCTGAGCGGCCCGACGCAGGACTATATCCTCGACGCCGGCGGCTCGGGCACCGACAACCGCTCGGGCTGGCTGATCAATTGGGATCCGGAGACGATCACCGGAATCTATCCCAAGGGCAGCAAGGCCGGCCTGCTCCACATGGATGCGACGACCAACCTGCGCGAAGGCCCGGACGGCTACCCGATTGGCGATCTGGTCGCCGACGAGAACGGCAACAACTATCTCGCCTTCTCGGACTATTTCCAGTGGGACAGCGGGCTCTCCGTGAAGGATCACCGTCACGCGGTCCGCGCGGCGAACATCGACTTCTCGGATCTCAAGGCGAACCGCTCGACAGGCGCCGACCTCGAGATGCTGATGGTCCAAATGGTCGAGCGCATTCAGGCGATCGGCCCGAACGCGGCCTTCTACTTCCCGCGCACCATCACGGCCATGCTTCGCCAGCAAGCGCTCAGCGATGCCCGCACCGGCCGCTCAATGCTCGGCTTCGACACGATCGGGGGCCGCAAGGTCACCACGTTCGACGGCATCCCCATCCGCGCAGTCGACGCCCTGAACGTCGACGAAGCCCGCGTCGTCTAAGGGAGACAGGAACGATGAACACCGACAAGGAACTTCTCGCAT
This sequence comes from Sphingomonas naasensis, assembly GCF_004792695.1. Taxonomy (GTDB): domain Bacteria; phylum Pseudomonadota; class Alphaproteobacteria; order Sphingomonadales; family Sphingomonadaceae; genus Sphingomonas; species Sphingomonas naasensis. Next base: position 125,316 of record NZ_SRXU01000001.1, read on the forward strand.
CCGAGAAGCAGACCGTCACTTCGACGCCACTGGTGTCGACGGATTCGATCCTCATGAGCGGGCTCAGCGGGCAGAGCCGGTCGCGCAACCTTCGCGCCTTCGCGCAGGTCGAGACCAGCTTTACCGGCGGCACCGGCACGGCGCTGACCGTCGACCTGATCCAGGCCGACAACGCCGCGCTCACCACCAACGTGACCGTCATCGGCACGTCGGGGGCGATCGCCAACGGCTCGTCGAACGTCAACGTCGCTGCCGGCAGGCGCCTGCTCGACATTCCGCTGCCCGAGGTGACGCAGGCCTATCTTGGCTTCCGCTACACCTCGGCGACCGGTGCTTACGGCGCCGGTGCGATCACCGCCGGCCTCGTCGTCGGGACCGAGACGCCGCAGGCGTCGCGCCCGAACGCCGAGAGCCACGGCTTCTAAGGGAACGCTGACATGGAAAAGATCGTCACCAAGAAGTCGTTCATCGGCGGCCGGCTCGTCTATCCGGGCGAGACCGTCGATGTCGACGCCAAGGGCGAGGCGCTGCCCGCAGCATCCACGCCCATCGGTCAGATGACCGTCGAGCAGCTGCGCGCCGCTCTCGCCAATCGGGAAGCCGAAGAAGCCGGGGACGGCGAGCCGCGTTTCGGTGCGAACGTCGCCGATGCGACCGAGGCCAACACCGGTGCCCAGCAGGCCGCCATGGCGCCGGTCGCGCCGGGCAACGGGCTGCGTCCCCAGACGCTTCCGCCCGGCACGGTCGAGCACAACAACACTTTCATCCGCCCCGCCCCCGCCGATGCACCCGCGGCGGTCGAGGTGGTTGTCGGTCCGGCAGCCGAGGTCGGGGACGTGAGCCTGTTCGACGGCGACGGCGACGGCAAACCGGGCGGCTCGATGCCACAGGAGCCGGTCGCGCTGGGCGGCAAGAACAAGGCGCAGCTGCTCGAGATCGCCGCAGCGGAGAAGGTCGAGGTGGCCGAAGGCGCCACCAACGACGAGATCCGCGAAGCGATCGAGGCGAAGCGCAACGACGCCTGATCGCTGCTATCGACGATTGTTGGACGGGGCGGCTTCGGTCGCCCCGTTTCGTTTGGGCACCCTGTGCGTCGGCGCACTCCATCGCTGCGGCCGCGCTAGTTCGAAGCGATGGGCGGTCCGCTAACCAGAGGTCAGGGCAACAGCCGATATCAAACGGCGGAGGCGCGCGGCGCGGAGAGGCGCGGCCAGACCATCCCCTATGACGTGAACGGCGCGCCGAGTGGCGGCACCGCCGACGACGCTGCGACCTTGCAGGGGCAGGACGGGACTTTCTACCGGTCACGCGGCAATCACACCGGGGCGCAGCTTTCCGCCACCATTTCGGACCTGGCGGAAGCCGTGCAGGATCTGGTCGGCGCAATGGTCGCCGCCGGCGCCGGCATTTCGGTCAGCTACAACGATGGCGCGGGGACGCTCACCGTCTCGCTCAATGCTGGAATATCCGACATCAGCGGCTTGGCTGCGGCGCTCGCCCTCAAGGCGCCGCTCGCGTCTCCGGCGCTGACCGGCACGCCCACAGCGCCAACGGCCGCGCCGGGCACGAACTCGACGCAGCTCGCGACAACGGCTTTCGTCGCCGCGCTGGTCTCGCTCGCCACGACCGGGCTGATCGATCTCAAGGGCGACATCGATTGCTCGGCCAACCCCAACTATCCCGCGGCGTCGAAGGGTGACGCCTATGTGGTGTCGGTCGCCGGGAAGATCGGTGGCGCGTCGGGAATCAGCGTCGATGTCGGCGATACCGTGATCGCCAAGGCCGACAACGTCGGCGGAACGCAGGCGGCCGTGGGGACGTCGTGGTGGGCGCAGGAGCATAATCTCGCCGGGGCGCTGCTATCGGCCAACAACCTATCCGATGTCACCAGCGCCGCGACGGCGCGCGGTAATCTCGGTCTCGGCACGATGGCAACGCAGAATGCGAATGGCGTTGCGATCACCGGGGGCACTTTTTCCGGGCTCACCTCGGGGTCGGTGGGGGCGTTCAATTTCACCGCCGGCAATGTTTGCGATTGGGGCTCGACCTTCTCGAATGGCCGTATCACCTGGGGCGCCGGCTACGCCGCGATCCAGTCGCTCGGTTCCAACACGCTGCGCCTCGGCGTGCCCGCGCTGACCACAGCGTTGGTTTTCGACACTACCGGCGGCGCAACCTTTGGTGCCGCGGTCGACGTTCAGGGCTCGCTGCGCTGCGACTCCCTCCGCATCGATCAGACGCCGGTCGCCGGGACGTTCACGCCGACCCACACAGCAACGATCAACTTAAACGGCACGAACTATCGGGTCGCGGTCGCGGTGTAGTGCCTGTGCATCATCGCCCCTCATCGCGGCGGCATCGTTAGACCGGACGCCATGGCCCTCTCCCGCCTTCAGATCTGGAACATGGCGATCGGTGAGCTTCCGTCGGCCCGCATCGATACGATCGACGAGACGAGCATCGAGGCCGAGGCGTGCCGGGATCAATACCAGCCCGCGCTCGAACTCCTCCTCGACGATCACGCCTACGATTTCGCGAATGTGCGCACCACCCTTGCCTTGGTCACCAACGACCGCGCGCAGGAATGGGATTACGCCTACGACCTGCCGACCAATCTGGCGAAGCCGAGCCATATTCTGCCCGTATCTGCGGCGGACGTGTCCACCTTCCGCGCGTTCAGCTGGTTCGGGGCGATGCGCGGCTTCGAGACGATGGTGCCCTACCGTATCGAGGGCGGCCGCCTTTACACCAACCAGGACGGCGCGATCCTCGACCACACCACGACTACCCCGTCGGAGGCGAGCTTCACGCCGAAGTTCGCCCGCGCCCTCGCGCTGGAGCTCGCCACCCGCATCGTCATGCCGGTGAAGAAGGATCGCGCCCGCCAGCTCGAGTTGATCCGCATGGCGGAGATCGCCCGCGAACGCGCCAAGGCCGACGACATGAACCGCGACCGCGAGACGGTGCGCGATTTCGTCCCCGAGGTTCAGCTGGCGCGTCTGGGGCTGATCTGATGTCCGGGCCGCGCGCGGGGCAGTTCAACTTCTCCAAGGGCATCCTGTCGAAGGAACTCTGGGGCCGCCACGACATCGCGCCGTACAGCGCTGGCGTCCGCGAGGCGAAGAATGTCCTGATCCTCAAATATGGCGGCCTGACCAAGCGCCCGGGCTCGCGGCTCGTCTATGAGGTCCGCGACGGGGCGAAGCGGATCATCCCGTTCGAGGGGGCCTATGAAGCGTCCTATGCGATGCTGCTTGGTCAGGGGAACATGCGGCTCGCGGCTCTTGGCGGCATGGTGCTCGAGCAGGCTTTGACCGTCGAGGCGGCGACCAACGCCAACCCGGTGGTGATCACCGCCAGCTTCCACGGCCTGTCCGACGGTGACGAGGTGTTTTTCCGCGACGTCGCCGGCATGATCGAGTTGAACGGGCGCGTCCTGACGGTGACTGTGATCGACGACGATCACTTCTCCGTTGCGGTGGACGGGAGGCAATTCGGCGTGTTCACCGGGGATGCCGGCGGCATCATCCGTACCGAGGCACCCGAGCCCCCTGCACCGCCCCCCGTGGTGCCCGATCCGGTCGCCCCCCCGCCCGATCCGGATGTCGGCGGCGTTGGCGATGGCGGCCTTGGGGGTGGTCTTTATTGCGTCGCTGCGGACACGATGATCCTGATGGCGGACGGCACGGAGAAGTCCGCGCGGCGCGTCGTTGTCGGCGAGCTCGTCCGCACCCGACATGCAGTGACGCTCGAATGGGGAGATTACCGGGTCGTTGCGGCCGCACGGGTAAAGCGAGCCGTCTGGAGCGCCGAAATCGACGGCCGGGTTATCCGCGCGTCGAAGGGTCACCGGCTCTGGATCGACGGCGCGTGGCGGAAGATCGAGACGCTTGGCGCCCGCGACGGCGTCGACGAGGTGGTCAGGATCAGCATCGCTGGCGCCCAGACCTATGTTTCGAACGGCGTCCTTTCCCACAACCTCAAGCCGGAAGCGCCCTGATGAGCGTTGCACGCATCTACAAGGTCGGCTCGCCCTACAACGCCGTCGAGCTCCGCGAGATCGACTATGCGAGACCGATGGAACGGTCGAGGACGTCTGTGCCGTGAAAGAGGGCGGCGAGACCCGCGTCTATCTGCTCGTCCTGCGCACGATCAACGGGGTCGAGCGGCGATTCCTCGAGCGCCTTTCGAGCGCCACATGGGATCAGGTCGAGGACAGCTGCTATCTGGACTGCGCGGTGACCTTCCGCCCGGAGAGCCCGACCAGCCAGTTCGGCGCGACCGGCGATGGGACGACGGTCGACACGCAGGCGATCAACCGGGCGATCGCTGCCTGCTCTAGCGGGGACACCCTGTATTTCCCGCCGGGGATCTATCTCGTCGACAACTCCGAGATCATCGTCTCCAGCCACGGGGACACCTCGCTCCGGCCTCTGCCTGACGGTGTGAACATCTTCATGGAAGGGGGAGCTTGGGCGAAGCGAGCGCCGGCCGCGAACGACGTCATCTTTTTCACCTGCGACGGCAACAACACGCTGCAGGTTAACGTGGATGGAGACGAGTTCCCGGGATCCATGACCGGCGCATGGCCTGCCGGCTCGTCTACCTTCGGCGTCTTCGCACGGACTGCAGACGGCGTGCGCGTCGTGCAGTCGCGCTTCAAGAACATCAAGGGCTATGGAATCCAGATGCGCGGCGGGTCGCGGTGGGTTGTCTCGGGCTGCGATTTCTACCGTATCGGGCTCAGCGGCGCCCTGTTCCAGAACCTCGCCCCGGTGCGGCACTGCATCGTCAGCAATTGCACCTTCGAGGACATGGGCGACACGGCCGCAGCCTTCTCCCCGATGGCTGATGAAACTTCGGATATTTCCCTGAACATCATCACCGGCTGCACGGCGCGGAACACCAATTATCGCACGGCCGGCTTCGCCTTCGATTTCGAGGGTGGGTACTATACCGGCACCTATCACCACAATTTGATTATCGGCTGCACTGTCGAGCAGACCCAGGGCGATGCCGTTGCCCAAGGCGGGGTGACGATCAATCTGCTCAACGAGAGCTCGGCGATCATCGGTTGCGTGTGCAAAGGGCGCACCACCGGCGCCCTCACGAGCGATGTCGGTATTTCGGTCCCGGGGACGACCGGCATCCTTGTCGAAGGCAATCTTGTCGAGAATTTCCGCGGCGGGGGCGTCTATGCTGACGGCGCCGCTACTCCCACGATCAACGCCAATCGGATCAAGAATTGCGGTGAGGGATCGAGCCCGCTCTACAGCACGATCCTGCTTGCCTATCTCTTTGGCTCGACGGGCGCTGTGGTCACTGGCAACTCGATCGAATGCGACACCGCGTACACCTATGGCGGCAACGGTGGCGCCGCAATCTTTGCCCGGCGCTTCAATGCGAACAACGTCACTGATCTGGTAATTCAGTCCAACCGCATCCGTAACCCGATCGGCTTCGGGATCGAGGTCTTCGGTTTCTCCGGCGGCAGCAGCTATACCGGCAGGGTCACGATCAAGAACAACGTGATTGCCGGAGACGGGTCATCTACCGTTTTCCTGAACAACCCGATCTTTGCGAATTACGTCGTAGGGCTCTGCATCAAGGACAACGAGGTTCACGAAACCAAATACGGGTTCGACCTGACAGGCTCGACCAACATTCAGGTCGTTGGCAACACGATCGAGAACCTGACGACCTCCCCGACCATCGCCGCGGGCATCAATCTCACCAGCACCGACAAGGCGACGGTGGAGAAAAACAAGCTGAATGCGACATTCACGTCCAAATTGGTCACGACGAGCGCAACGAATCTAGTGGTTGGCGAGAACTCCGGCATTGCGCTCACCAACGCCGTTGACGACGCGGCGGCGGCGGCCGCCGGCGTCACCATTGGTAGCAAGTACCGCAACGGCTCCGTGATCATGCAGAGGATCGCTTGAGTGCGTCAGGCCGCCCCGTTGACCCGCGATAGCCTCCCGCCACCTCGCTGTGATGCGGTTTGCATGAAAGCGGCAACGCACGTTGGGCGCATTGCCGGCGAGATGCGCGCGCTTGGCAGGATCGCCCATCAGCTGCGCCAAAGCGTCGCCGAGCGCTCCAATATCTCCCACCGGGACAAGCATGCCGTCATGGCCGTCAGTGATCACGCTGCGGGGGCCATAGTCACAATCGGCAGCAACACACGGCAGGCCGAGCGCCATCGCCTCGAGCAACGCATTCGGGAGTCCCTCGAAGCGGGACGGAAGTGCGAAGATGGAGGCGCGAGCCATCGCCTCATGCACGTTGACCACGAAGCCGCGGAACTCGACGCGATCGCCGACGCCAAGCTCGTTCGCGAGTTGCCGAAGGGGGTCGAGTTCTGGGCCCTGCCCGAGGAGGGCAAGGCGCCAACCGGGGTTGAGTGCATCAGCCTTGGCAAAGGCACGGATGAGCAGATCATGCCCCTTGCGGTGCTGGAGCGAGCCGACAGCCACGATCAGGCGCTCGCGTGGCTTGGTCAACTCGGGAACGCGGTGGATCATGTTCGGAATGACGGACACGACGTTGATGTCCCGCGCCCGGCACCAATCGGCGACCGCCCCTGTCTGCACCACGACAGCCGCTCGACGGTAAGCCCAAATCGCCGGAGAGTGCCAATGCGGCTTCATCCACGCGTCAGGGTTGTTTCGGATCGAGACGATCGCCGGCAAGCCCATAAGCTTGGCCGCCGCCACGCACATGATGTTGGATACATCCGAAAAGCTGATGATCGTCTCGGGTTTCTCGCGACGGATCAACGACAGGAGCCGGAGCCAGGATCGACCCATGGTCAGCGCCCGACGGATCTTGCCCCCGTGCAGTTCGTGCCGGCGCAGATGGAAGCGGGCGATACCCGGAAGCAATTCGTAACAGTCAGCGACTTCCGGGGACGCCCATGTGGCGACCGCCACGGCATGACCGCGCTCCGTCAGTTCGTTGGCAAGGTGGCACAGTTGCCGCTCCGCGCCGCCGCCTCCGAGGCTCTCGTTGACCAGCAGCAGCCGCTGCTTCTTACCCACCAAGGTAAAACTCACCCGGCGCACCGATCGGATCAGCAGCAGCCGGCGCAGGAGGCTCACTTCCTCGCGGTATCCCTTGCGAACCGACTGAACGCGGAACCCGGCCTCGCGGAAAAGCTCCTCCCACCCCTTGCGCGATCGGAAGCGCACGCCGACGCCGAGCGTATTCGCGCGAAGCGACGGGCAGAACTTGCCGATGAAGGCGCACAGGCTGGACAGTTTCGGGCTGCTGGTAATGGCGTAGATCAGCCGCGCAGAGGTGTCTCCGAACCACGAATCGTAGGCGTACTCGTTGACGAACACCGGGGTATGTGTCGGCGCCCAGTTTCGCAGCGCAGACAGCTGAAGCTGACGGGTCGCGGCCTCATCCGCTCCCACAAGGTGGTGCAGGACGAGGTTGAAGCAAGCCGCCGTCTCGTCTCCTCGCGGCCGGTAAGTGATGGCATCCGCATGCTCGGCCTCGACCCCAGCAGCGGCGCAACACGCGATAGCATCCTGATCGAGATCAACCACGCGCGGAGTAATATCGGGGCGCTGGCCGGCAAGTGCCGAGCCGAAATGCCCGCAGCCGCCACCGAGATCGACAACAACGCCGCCCGAAACGGGACAGATGGCGAGGAAGTCGGCCACCTGCTCACTTACGAAGGCACGGTGCGAAAAGGCTGCCAGCTGCGAGCCGGCAAGTATTCGCTGCTGGGGCGAATGGGCGTTCACTCGCGCAAGCTATCATCCCCCGGACTCGCGACCAAGAGAAAATGCCGGTGAGCGACCCCGGCATCCTCGACGAAGCGGTCACCGCAGCCGCCACCGGCTCAGGCGTCGGGGGCGGCTTCTTCGCGCTGCGGTGGTTGGTCCAATGGCTGACCGGCCGGCTGGACAAGCGGCAGGCGCTGCTCGACGCGCAAGACGAGCGGGTAGATCGCGAATGGCAAAAAATTCGCGAGAAGGTTGAGGCTCGACTGGACAAGGTCGAGCTTCAGAACGAGGCGTTGCGCTTCGCCTTCCACCACGTCGCCGCGGCGCTGATCAAGGTCGACCCGACGAACCCTGCGCTGGCGCAAGCCGAGCAGATGCTCTCGGCCGCGTTCCCTCTCGACCTTCGGCTGATGACGGACCGCGCCGAGATTGCGTTGGCACGTGACGAACTCGAGAGGCGCGTATGACCCGCCGCATCGGACCCAAGGGCCGCGCCCTGATCCAGCAATTCGAGGGATGCGCGAAGCGGCGCGCCGACGGCCGGCTCGACGCCTATCCCGATCCCGGCACCGGTGGCGATCCCTGGACGATCGGTTGGGGCAGCACCGGCCCGGACATCAGGCGCGGCACTGTCTGGACGCAGGCGCAGGCCGACGAGCGATTCGAGGCTGACGTGCACCGGTTCGCGGCGAAGGTCGACGCACTGCTCGGTGACGATCCGACGAAACCGGGCCAGTTCGACGCGATGGTCAGCCTCGCCTACAATATCGGGCTCGGCAACTTCGCGAGCTCGACGTTGCTGCGGCTGCACCGGGCCGGGAACTTCGAGGGGGCCGCGGCGCAGTTCGCAAGATGGAACAAGGCCGCGGGTCGCGTGCTGCCGGGGCTGACGAAGCGCCGGGCGGCCGAGCGCGCGCTGTACGAGCTGCCGGCATGACGTTCCGCGATCCCCGCTTCGTCATCGCCTATACGGTGATCCTCGGGTTCGCAGCAGCTTATGTGCACAGCCCCGACGACACGATGAAGGGCGCGCTTATCGCAGCCTTCGCGGGCGCGTGGGGATATTATCTCGGGTCGAGCTCGAGCAGCAACACGGTCCGCGAGCAGGTCGGCAAGGCGCTGGACATCGCCGCGGCCAATTCGGCTCCGCCGCCGCCCGACGTCGTGCTCAAGCCCGGCGAGACCGCGAAGGCTGAGGAATGACCCGCTTCGCGCGCCTGCTCTGCGGGTTGGGCGCGATCCTGATCCTGCTTGGCTGGTGGTGGATCAATCGGCGAAGGGCCTAGCGACTCACCCGATATTCTGGGTTCTCCGGAATATTCGGTTGCCAGCCTACCAGCGCGACCTGTCGCGAAAAGCCTCGCTCAAGGTTGCCAGGGGGATGCCGTGATTGACCGGCTCCTCCTCGAAGATGTCGCCGAAGGCGCCGAAGATGTCCACGTCGGCGGTCATGAAGTCGTAGACCACGCCGTCGAGAATGTCGCGGCTGCGGTTGACCTTCTTCTTCCGCGGCTTGGGCACGCCATGCTGGAGCATCGTCTTCAGGAACAGGACGCGATAGCTGTAGCCGCGACCGATCCGGTTCGCGTCGTCGATCATGCCGTTGAGGCGCTCGACATAGGCGTTCGTGTACCGGTGCTCGAAGTAGTTGAAGATCCAGTCGCCCCAGTTCGTCATGGCGCTGGTGAAGCGCTTGAAGAACCGGGCGTACTTGGTGGGCAGGTCGCGGCGCCAGGCGATATAGGCCTGCTCGGCTTCCCGGCGATCGGACAGGTCCCAGATAGCGCAGGCGCGCTCCTTCCACTCGTAGATCTCGGCGAGCTCGGGGTGCATCTCCGTCATGCGGTGGAACGCCGCGACGTGCTTGGGCTCCCAGTCCTGGCGGTGCTTCAGCAGGCACCAGCGCTGGTGGAGCATCTTGACCCGCTCGCGCTGGGTCTGACCCGGCCGAAGCGCAGCTCGTGCGCGGTCCATGGCCATGGTCGCGTATCGGGTGATGTGGAATTTGTCGATCACGACGGTTGCGCGCGGGAACCAGTCCTTCAGCAGCTTGCGGTAGCCGGCGTACATATCGACGGTCACCACCTCGACGCGATCGAGGTCGTCACGCTTCGCGAAGAACTCGGACAGCGCCTCGTTGCTACGCGACGGCAGCATCCAGAACATGGTCCGCTGCTCGACGTTACCCATGACCGCGCGGAAGCCCTGGAAGATGTGCTTCTCGTCCAGCCCGAGGACGCGCGGCATGTGCGCCTTGATCTCCTTGACGACCGGGATGGCGCGCTCCTGAAACACATCGGCGACGGTGCGCGCGTCGAGGCCGCAGCGATCCGCGACACGGGTGAAGGACGTTCCGGCGCCCTCCTTCAAGATCCAGTCGGACAGACGCCACGTCATGCCGCGGCCGGCGAACGCCCAAGGCAACTCCTCGTACGTCGTGCCGCCGCAGTGGTCGCAGCCCCAGCGGCGGCGCTTGTGGTGGATGATGGCAGGGAACGTGCCGCGCGGCTCGTCAATGAACTGCTGGCTCCGAAACCCGTTCGGCCAGCGCTTCGCCCAATGCGCGCAACACGGGTCGCCTCGGGGCGCAACTGTCTTCGATTCGAAGGTGTGCTGGCCGTTGCTGAAGACGTGCCGCAGCGTCTCGATGTTGTCGATATTCAGGTCGTCGGCGACCAGGCCCTCACGGTTCACTTACCCAGACGCTCCCTGCGGCGCAGCTCGCGGTCCACCGCCTCGCGCACAAGGTCGGTCCTATCCTCGCCCTCGGTTAACACGCCGTTGATGCGCGCGAAGGTGCCCTCCGCGAATCGCGCGACCATGTCTTCCGCCCAGCGCTTCTTCCGTCCCACGCGGGCGGGGTTAGCTGATATGACTTTTGAGTCGCAAGCTCCAAGATTTCGCATATCAGATATTGCTCCCGTAAGTCATATGAGATACTCCGGATATCTCATATCAGATACGGAGGCAATGATGGCGTTAGACGACAAGATCGCGCAGTCGATGGAGATCCTGAATGGCGCGATCGCGGAGCACCGGCCCAGTCACCTTTTCGGGCTATTCAGCGGCGGCCATGACAGCCTCGTGGCGACACATCTCGCGTCGAAGCACCCGGCCTTCACCCGGGCGGTCCACATCAATACTACCATCGGCATTGAGCAGACCCGCCAGTTCGTCCGCGACACATCGCGTGATCGCCAATGGCGGCTTCTCGAATACACGCCGCCGGTCAGCTACCGCGACATCGTACTGGAGCACGGCTTCCCAGGACCTGGCGGCCATCGGTTCATGTACACCCGCCTGAAAGAGCGTTGCGTTGATCGGCTGGTGCGGGAGCACAAGACGAAGTGGAATGATCGCATCGCGCTCATTACGGGCGTCCGCCTCTCGGAGAGCGTGCGCAGGATGGGACACGTTGAGCCCGTCAAGCGCGACGGCTGTCAGCTTTGGGTGGCGCCGATCCTGCACTGGGATGACGACGACAAGCTCGAATACATCGCGCGCGAGGGCCTGAAGCGGAACTCCGTCGTCGATACGATCTGCATGTCCGGCGAGTGCCTGTGTGGCGCCTTCGCCAAGAAGGAAGAGCTGTTCGAACTGGGCGAGGCATTCCCGGAGACCGCTGCGGTCATTCTCGCCTTGCAGGAGGAGGCGGCAGCTGCCGGCGTTCACGCCAAATGGGGCACGCGCCCTCCCGGAAAGCGCGGCAAGGCCACAAAGGGCGGCATGCTCTGCTCGTCCTGCAATCAGCGCAACGGCCTCATGGAGGAAGCGGCATGAGGCGCCAGCTGCGCGATCAGACGGAGTGGCACCGCGTGTTCGCCTGGTGGCCGGTCACGACGATCGACGGCCAGCGGGTCTGGTTGGAGCATGTCGAGCGCCAATACTGGGGGTCGTCCTGGTTCGATGACTACTACCATTATCGTCTGCCGCAGGTGACCCCGTGAGCAACCCGGCAACCACATTTTCCGACTTCAGGAGGTCAGCGTGCGATGTCCGCAGCAACCATATTTTCCAGAGAACCGAAATAGCAGCCGTTGGTTTCGACGAAGAGAGCGGCAATCACGCCGCCCCCGCCCGCGCGAATCCGCGCTCACCGGTTTTCCACTTTCCTCCGCCCCTGAGGGCAAAATCACGCAAGTTTTCCAGCCCGCCAGCCCGAAAACGGCGGAAACCCGTGGTGTCGGGATAATTGACAGGTAACCATCTTCGTTAATCCGCAAAGCGCGGATTTCCGCGGCTGGCCCGGGCCTTGCTTAACTTTCGGCATGTTCGACCGTGTCCGCCGCCTCTTCACGATCAAGACCAAGTTCGAGGCCTATCTCGTCATCTACGGGCTCGGCACCGGCGCGGTCGAGCGCGGCATGCACTATCTCGATCGCTTCCCCGGGCTCGGCGGCAAGATGCTGTTCCTGCTCTGCCCGGTCGCGGTGTTCATGGCGGGTGCCAAGATCCTCGACACGTTCGACATCCCGCAATGATCCGTCCCCGCGCGCGATAAATGCTACCGGTGTCATCCGCGCTTTGCTAAGCCGGGCGCAACGATAGAGTCGAGGAGCGGGTGGATGCGGGCGTTGCTGTCAAAGGCAGTGGGATGGGCATTTGCGGGAATCGCGGCGGCGAGCCTGTCGCTGCCGGCCGCGGCCGCGCCGGATCGGGCGAAGGTCGAGGCGACGATGAAGCGCGCCACCCGCTTCATGGTCGAGAAGGTCGCCACCAATGGCGGCTATGTCTGGTCCTATCTCCCCGACATGTCGCGCCGCTGGGGCGAGATGGAAGCCGCGCCGACGATGATCTGGATCCAGCCGCCCGGCACCGCGACGATGGGGCATGTCTATCTCGACGCCTTTCACGCCACCGGCGACGCCTATTATTACGAAGCCGCCGAGAAGGTCGCCAACGCGCTGATCGCGGTCCAGCACGAGAGCGGCGGCTGGCATTATTTCGGCGATTTCGGCGGCGAGGCCTCGACCCGGCGCTGGTACGACACGATCGGCAAGAACGCGTGGCGGCTCGAGGAATTCCAGCATTATTGGGGCAACGCCACCTTCGACGATGCCGGCACCTCGGAATCGATGCAGTTCCTGCTGCGCCTCTATGCCGAGAAGCACGATCCGAAATATCTCCCCGCGCTCAAGAAGGCGCTGGGCTTCGTCCTCGACAGCCAATATCCGATCGGCGGCTGGCCGCAGCGCTATCCGCTCAAGAGCGAGTTCAGCCACCACGGCAAGCCCGATTACACCAGCTTCATCACCTTCAACGACGATGTCGCGGGCGAGAACATCCAGTTCCTGCTCTATGCGTATCAGACGCTCGGCGCCGATGCGCGCATCCATGACGCCATCATCCGCGCGATGAACGTCTATCTGGTCACCCAGCAGGCGAAGCCGCAGGCCGGCTGGGGGCTGCAATACACACTCGATCTCAAGCCGGTCGGCGCACGCACCTATGAGCCCGACGCGCTCGTCACCCACACCACTGCCGCGAATGTCCGCCAGCTGTTCCGCTTCTATCGGCTGACCGGCGACAAGAAGTTCCTCGCGCGCGTCCCCGATGCGCTCGACTGGCTCGAATCGGTCCGCCTGCCCGCCGATCAGGTCAAGAACGGCCGCGGCTTCCCGACCTTTGTCGAGATCGGCAGCAATCGCCCGCTCTACGTCCACCGCCGCGGCTCGAACGTGGTCAGCGGCGAATATTATGTCGATTACGACCCCGCCAACACGATCACCCATTACAGCGCGACCCGCGCGGTCAATTTGCCGGCGCTGCGCCGCGAATATGACGAGTTGATCGCCTCGGATCCTGCCGAGGTGACGAAGGATTCGCCGCTGCGCACCGCCCAGCCGCTGCCGCGCTACTTCCTCGTCAGCGAGACCGAGACTTCGGACCTCAACACCTCGAGTGGCAGCCGCTCGCCCGAGGCGCTGATCAAGTCGCTCAACGCCGCGGGCTGGTGGCCGACCGAGCTCAGGGCGACGAGCAACCCCTATGCCGGCGACGGCGGCACCACGCCCGCCCCGGGCGACTTCAGCCGCACCAAGGTCGGCGACAAGACCGACACCTCGCCCTACGAGACCGACCATCCGGTCACCGGCATCTCCACCGGCACCTATATCGAGAACATGAAGGTGCTGATCGGCGCGCTGGGGCGCTAGCTCCGCGCGCTCAACGCGCTACCCGTTTGAACCGCATCGTGCCCTCGGGCCGATGCAGCACCAGCGTGTCGCCAACGATCTCGGCCGGAACGTCGCTCAGATCGATCACGCCGAAATCGTTCGGGGTGAGCGTGAACATCGCCACGCGCCCCGTCGCCGCGTCGAGCGGCAGGCGCGCCGATTGCAGGCGGTACGGCGCCAAGCTGAACGTCACGAAGCGCGGGACCCGCCGTTCGCCCTCGGGAAGCGACCACGGCCCGCCCGCCAGATAGGAATCGAGCGGCTCGCCGCTGTCGAACGCGATCCTGAGGTCGACGCCCGGCACGTCGCGGCCGTTGGGCCAGACCAGGCGGATCGCGAACGGAGTGCCCGGCGCCGCGGTCTCGATCCTCGCGGGCGCGATCGTCGGCGCCACCGGGCGCGGCACGCTGGTCAGCCTGATCCGGTTGCCTGCGGCCTCCCACCGCCCTTGCGCGCTCTCGTCGAGCGCCCCCACGGTCAGCCCGTACTGGAAGCTGCCGTCGGCGTTCAGGCGGATGCCCGCCACCAGCTCCATCTCCGAAAGCCTGTATTCGCCGGCCGGCGACGCGAGCGCGGGCGCGGCGGGCGCGCGCGGCACCTCCTGTGCCTGCGCCGGTAGCGCGAAGCAAGCGAGCGCCACGATCCGGCCGAGACCGTCACGCAATCCGCGCGGGAACAGGGGATGTCGCATGTCGCTCCGATCGCCGCCAGGCCGATGCCGCCCTGTGGTGATCCTATCGCCGATACCCGGCGCCCGGAAACATAAAAGCCCCGGCAAGCGCATGGCTTGCCGGGGCTTTTAATGGCGCGCCCGGAACGATTCGAACGTCCGACCCTCAGATTCGTAGTCTGATGCTCTATCCAGCTGAGCTACGGGCGCGCAGTGGAGGGGTGCCTTTAGAAGCGGTTTTCCAATCGCGCAACCCCGTTGCGTGCAGTTTTCCACAGGCTTAAGCAGCCGCCCATGCGCAGCTCGCTTTTCGCCGCCCTTCCCGCCCTCGCGCCCCTCGTCCTGATCGCGCTGGCGGGCTGCACGCAGAGTCCCGACGCCTATCCGTCGCTGCTGCCGCGGCCGATCGAGAAGCAGAGCCTCGCCGAGCCCGAGCGCGTCGCCGCGGTGCCGGTGCCCGATCCCGCGCTCGATTCCCGAATCGCCGCGCTCAGCACCCCGCTCGCGGCCAACAGCCAGAAATTCGCCGCCGCCGCGCAGGATGCCGAAGCCAAAATCGCCGTGGCGCGCGGCGTTGCCGAGGGCTCGGACGCGTGGCTCGATGCCCAGACGGCGCTGAGCACGATCGAATCGCTGCGCGCGCCGACGCTCAACGCCCTCGCCCAGCTCGAGGAGATCGCGATCGAACGCGGCAAGGCCGGCGAGCCGCCCTATCCCGCGCTCGACGCGGTGATCGCCGAGGCCGACGGCATGGCCAAAGCCCAGGACATGCGGATCGCCGCGCTCAAGGCGGCGCTCGGCGGCGAATAGCTTCCCTGTCGCCCGTCCCTTCCAGGAGAATCCACCCCTTGCCCCCACACTGAAAAGGGGGAGTTTGGGTTATTCGTCGGCCAGCGACGGATGGAAGGCGCGCATCACCGGCACCACCGAGGCATAGTCGTCGGTCCACGGCACGAACCCCGGCCGCGGCCGGAGCGTCTCCCAGCGCGGATCGCCATCGGTCAGCCGTGCCAGCGTCGCGGGATCGCGGGAGAGTGCGATCCAGTCGGACACCGCCGCCTCGTCGAGCAGCTCGGACGCGTTCGGCTGATAGACGCGCCGCGCCGCGTGCCAGCCGCCCTGCGCCGCAGCGCCGGCAACCACGGGCGAGAGCGCGAGGAAGCGGTTCGAGATATGGACGAGCAGCAAGCCATTGGGGGCGAGCGCGTGGGCATAGGAGTCGAACGCCTCGGTGGTCATCAGGTGCATCGGCACCGCGTCCGACGAGAAGGCGTCGAGCGCGAGCAGGTCGATGCTGGCCGGCGGCGCCTCGGCGAGCCGCAGCCGCGCATCGCCGACCACCATCGCCGCCTGCGGCGCGCATTGCCGCACGAAACTGAACTTGCCCGCCCCGCTCGACAGCCCGATCACCGCCGGATCGATCTCGTAGAAACGCCATTGCTGGCCCGGCCGGGCATAGCAGGCGAGCGTGCCCGTCCCGAGCCCGACCACCGCGATCCGCGCCGCCGGACCGTAGAGCGCGGGCGCGGCGAGCATCGCGCGGCCGACGCCCGAGCCGGGGACATAATAGGTCGTCGGGATGCGCGCGCGCGCTCCCTTGAGCTGGATGCCGTGGAGCGTCGTGCCATGCGCCAGCCGGCGCTCGTCGGGCAGGTCGCTCACCGTGTAGACGCCGAAATAGCTGCGCGTGCGGTCGCCGCTCAACGAGATGTCGATCGCGCGATAGCCCCCGAACAGGAACAGCGCGCCCGCCAGCGCGACCAGCCACGGCACGCGCAGGCCGGTCGCGAGCAAGCCGATCGCGGCGACCGCGAGGAAGGCGATCTGCTCGTGCATCCCGCCGAGCACGCCGCCGGGATTGGCGAGGCCGAGCCAGACGAAGATCGCCACGAGCAAGGTGGCGAGCAGGATCTTGATGCGCAGGATCTGCCCCTCCCCCTGCCACAGCCGCGCCAGCGCGGGGAACAGGAAGGTCTGCGGCGCCAGCGCGCCCGCGGCGAGGATCAGCAGCGGATATTCATAGGTCCAGTCGCACAGCACCGGCGCGATCAGGCCGGAAAAGACGCCGCCCAGCGCGCCGCCCACCGACATGGCGAGGTAGAAGCCGGTCAGCCGGTCGGGTGCCGGCCGCAGCCGGTACATGCACGAATGCAGCGACACCGCGACGACGAAGAGCAGGACCAGCCCGATCAGCGCGTTGAAATAGGCGAGCTTCTGGTGCCCGGCGATCAGCGTCGCGCCGAACAGCAACACGATGATCGGCGTGAATTTGGCGAGCAGGGCGGGGATCGTCTCGCCTTCGCGGAACGCGACCGAGAAGCTCAGCAGATAAAGGCCGAGCGGCAACACCCAGAGCATCGGCATCGCGACGATGTCGGTGGTGAGGAAGGTCGTGGTCGCGAGCATCAGCCCCGAGGGGACGAAGGCGAGGACGATCCAGTGGAGCACGCGCCGCGCGTCCGGCGCCGGGCTGTGATGCGCGACGTGCGGCTCCTCGGGCGCCTTGCGCGGCAGCAAGGTCGCGCAGGCCGCGACGAGCACGAAGACGAGGCCATAGCCGATCGTCCACAGCCAGCTCTGCGCCCTGAGCGCCAGCGCCGGCTCGACGATCAGCGGATAGGCGATCAGCCCGCCGAAGCTGCCGATGTTCGACGCAGCGTAGAGCGCATAGGGATCGCGCCCGCCGCTCGCGACGCTGTACCAGCGCTGGAGCAGCGGCGCCTGCGCCGAGATCGCGAAGAACAGCGGCCCGATCGAGGCGCCGAACAGCCACGGCACCCACAAGGCCGGCTCGGCATCGGCCGGCAATTCCATCGCGGTGAGCCCGATCGGCAGCCAGATCGCGGCGACGGCGAGCACCGCGAGGTGGATTCCCGCCTGCGCGCGGACGGGCACGCGTCCGAGCCAATGGGCATAGGCATAGCCGCCGAGCAGCAGCGCCTGGTAGACCAGCATCGCGCTGTTCCACACCGCCGGCGCGCCGCCGAGCCGCGGCAGCGCCATCCGCGCGACCATCGGCTGGACGAGGAACAGCAGGAAGGAGCCGGTCAGGATGGCGAGGACGAACAGCCAGCGGAATCGCGTCCGCTGCCCCGTCGCCTGTTCCACACCGTCCGCCATGCTCGTCTCCCCTGCGGGCCGCCTTGCGCCGCGTCCGGTTTAGGCGGGATTAACCCCGCCGCGGGCGATGCGATAGGTGATGTGGCGCCGCAGCCGATCGATCGCGTTGGGGTGATCGAAATCGTCCTCGGGCGCGCGCGCCATGCCGAGCCGCTCCATCAACCCCCAGCTGCGGGCATTGTCGGTGCTGGTGATCGCCGCGATCGCGGGCGCGTCGAGATTCGCCCAGCCCCAGTCGAGGCTCGCCTGCGCCGCCTCGCGCGCATAGCCCTGCCCCCAATGTTCGTGCGCCAGCCGCCAGCCGATCTCGATCTCGCCTTCGATCGGAGTGTCCTCGGCGCCGGGCTTGAGCCCGCAAAAGCCCAGAAACGCGCCATCGGCCCTCCGCTCGATCGCCCAGAAGGTGAAGCCGTGCGTGTCGAATATGGCCTGTAGCCGGTCGATCAGCGCATCGCTCTCGTCGCGCCACAGCAAGGGGCCGAGCGTCGCCATCACCCGTGCGTCCTGGCCCATCGCATGGAACGGCGCGCGATCGCCGTCGTGCCAGCCGCGCAGGATCAGGCGGTCGGTCTCGATCATGCCGGCCGGTCAATGGCGAAGGTAACGCTCGGGCGCAGGGCATGGCCTTCGGGAAAGCTCGCGCTGAGATAGTCGCCATCGGCGAGCCGCGTCATGCCGAGCCGCGCCATCAGCGCCTGGCTCTTCGCGTTCACTGCCGAGGTGACCGCGTAGATCCGGTCCTCGGCGATGGCGCGCCATGCCCGATCGAGGATCGCCGCCATCGCCTCGCGGGCATAGCCTTGCCGCCACCACGGCAGGTCGATGATCCAGCCCGCCTCGATCGCACCGGCGATCGGCATATGCGGCTCGCCGCGCTTGAGCCCGCAAAAGCCGACCACCGCGCCATCGGCGCGCCGCGCGACGACGTGGAAGCCCAGCCCCTCGCCGCGCAGCCGGTCATGCTTGGCGATCACCGCGTCGGCCGCCGCCGCGTCCATCCCGGGAAACAGCTGCGCCATCACCTGCTGGTTGGTGAACATCCCAACCAGCGCATCGCGGTCGCGCGGCGCGGGCAGGCGCAGGATCAGCCTCTCGGTCTCGATCACGCGCCCAGCAGCCGCGCGGCCAGCGGCGCGTGATAGGTCAGCATCCCGGTGCAGCCGGCGCGCTTGAACGCCATCAGCGTCTCCATCACCAGCGCCTCGCGGTCGCCCGCCCCGGCCGCCGCCGCCGCCTCGATCATCGCATATTCGCCGGACACCTGATATGCGAACACCGGTACTTCGAAGGCATTCTTCACACGGACTATGATGTCGAGATAGGGCAGACCCGGCTTGACCATCACGCTGTCGGCGCCCTCGGCGATGTCGAGCGCGACTTCGCGCAGCGCCTCCTCGGCATTGGCCGGGTCCATCTGATAGGTCTTCTTGTCGCCCTTGAGCAGCCCGCGCGAGCCGACCGCGTCGCGGAACGGGCCATAAAAGCCGCTCGCATACTTGGCGGCATAGGCCATGATCTGGACGTTGATATGGCCATGGGCCTCGAGCGCGGCGCGGATCAGCCCGACGCGCCCGTCCATCATGTCCGACGGCGCGACGATGTCCGCCCCCGCCTCGGCCTGAACCAAAGCCTGGTCGGTGAGCACCGCCGATGTCGCGTCGTTGAGCACATAGCCGCGCGCATCGACGATCCCGTCATGGCCGTGGCTGGTATAGGGATCGAGCGCGACGTCGGTCAGCACCCCGATATCGGGCACTGCATCCTTGATCGCCCGAATCGCCCTGCACATCAGATTGTCGGGATTGAGCGCCTCGCGCCCATCGTCGCTGCGCAGCCCCGCCGGCGTGTTGGGAAACAGCGCGACGCACGGAATGCCCAGCGCCGCTGCTTCCTTCGCGCGCTCGGCCACACCCTTGATCGACCAGCGCGACACGCCGGGGAGCGCGGCGATTGGCTCCTCCGCGCTGCCTTCTGTGACGAACAGCGGCCAGATCAGGTCGGCGGGGGTGAGCACGGTCTCGGCGTGCATCCGCCGGCTCCAGCCGGCGGCACGCGTGCGACGAAGGCGGAGCGCGGGATACTGACTCATCCCCGCGCTGATGCGCGTTCAGCCGGTCGGTTGCAAGCGTCCGGCGGGCTCGCCGCCGGCCAGCGCTTCCTCCTCGGCCTGCTCGGGCGCGATCGGTGCCATCGCGGCCTTCTTCCAGTGGCCGCTGCGGTAATAGGCCGCGGCGAGCAGCAAGGCGACCGCCGAGCTCACCGGGAAGCTCCACCACAGGGCGTCGGCGCCGAGCGCCGGCTGCAGCGCCAGCGCGAAGCCGATCCGGACCGGATAGAGCGCGAACCCGAGGATCGCGAGCGGCATCAGCACCGCGCCATTGGCGCGCACCGTGGCGAACAGCACCATCGTCAGCCCGAACAGCATGAAGTTCCAGCTCGAGATCAGCTGGATGTGCCGTGCGATCGGCAGCGCCGGGCTGTCGCCGCCGAGGAACAACTCCATCACCGGCCGGTCGAACAGCAGCACCGCGGCAACCATCGTCCCGGTGAGCAGCAGCGTATAGAGGATGCCGGCGCGGGTGATGCCGGCAACCCGGTCCCACGCGCCGGCGCCGATATTCTGCGCCGCCATCGCGCTCACCGCGGCACCCACTGCCATCGCGGGCATCTGGATATAGGTCCATAGCTGCTGCGACACACCATAGGCCGCGGCGGTCTCGACTCCGAGGCGGTTGACCAGCCCGACCATGGTCAGCCCGGCAAAGGACAGGACGAACATCTGCGCGCCCATCGGCAGCCCCTTGGCGACGATCGTCCGCATCAGCGCGCGCGCCGGGATCAGATAGCCGAGCTCGCGCCCGCGCAGCCGCACCGGCAGGTCGCGCAGATAGACGATCGCGACCAGCCCGATCACCGTGGCGTAGTTGGCGATCACCGTCGCCATCGCCGAGCCGGCGATGCCCATCCGCGGCGCCCCACCCAGCCCGAGGATGAACACCGGGTTGAGCCCCGCGTCGAGCACGACGTTGACCACCATGAACCAGAGCGGCGTCATGGCGTCGCCCACGCCGCGCAGCCCCATCATAATCAGCGTCATCAGCATGCCCGCGGGCGCG
The DNA here is from genome assembly GCF_004792695.1 of Sphingomonas naasensis. Lineage (GTDB taxonomy): Bacteria > Pseudomonadota > Alphaproteobacteria > Sphingomonadales > Sphingomonadaceae > Sphingomonas > Sphingomonas naasensis. The sequence continues at coordinate 146,137 of NZ_SRXU01000001.1, forward strand.
GCGAGGAAGATCACCCGCATATAGGCGAGCGCCAGCGGCATCGCCCCGGCGGGGGTGGCGAGCAGATCGAGGATGCGCGGCGCGAACACCCAGCCGAGGCCGGCGACCAGCGCCGCGCCGATCGCGACCAGCCCGATCGCCGAGCCGAAGGCACGCCGGGCGCTGTCGAGGTCGCGCCGCCCCATCGCCTGCCCGACCAGCACCGTCGCCGCCATGCCGAAGCCGAACACGATGCCGAACAGCAGGAACATGATGATGTTGGCGTTGGAGGTGGCGGCGAGCGCGTCCTCGCCGAGGAAGCGCCCCACCCACACCGCGTTGATCGAGCCGTTCAACGACTGGAGGATGTTCGACCCGAGCGTCGGCAACGCGAACAGCAGCAGAGCCCGGCTGATATTGCCTTGGGTCAAATCGCGGCGGGGAGCGGGCATCTTTTCCCTTCATATTCCCCTCCCTGCAAGGGAGGGGGCCAGGGGTGGGTTTGCGGCGACGGGGGCTCGATGCCCTTGTCGTCGCTCAATGCCGGGCGTGGGCAAAAGCTCCCTCCGGTCGCCCCCGTCCCCTCCCTTGCAGGGGGGCGTGAATTACCCCAGCCGCGCCAGCGCCGCCGATAGCCGCTCGGCCTCGGCCGCCTTCTCGGCGTGATCGGCACGCGCCTTCTCGACCGCCTCGGGCTTGGCCCGCTCGACGAAGCTCGGATTGTTCAGCCGTCCCGCCAGCCCGTCGCGTTCCTTCTCGGCCGCGCCAATCGCCTTGGTCAGGCGCGTACGCTCGGCGTCGAGATCGACCACCCCGCCGATCGGCAGCACGAAGGTCGCCTCGTCGACGACGATCTGCAGGGATCCGCCCTCGGGTGCCTCGCCGCCGGCCTGATCGACCCGCGCGAGCCGCGCCAGCGCCGCCGACTGGCGCTCGAGCCGTGCCGCGGTCTCGCCCGAAGCGTCGCGCACATGCAACGGCAGCCGCGCCCCCGGCGGCACGTTGAGCTCGGTCCGCGCCGCGCGGATCTCGCCCACCAGCCGGATCAGCCAGTCGACTTCCTTCGCCGCCTCGGGATCGAGCGCCCGCGCATCGGCCATCGGCCACTGCGCCACGATGATCTCGTGCTCGCGCGCGCCCATCTTCGACCATAGCTCCTCGGTGATGAAGGGCATGAACGGGTGGAGCAGCACGAGGATCTGGTCGAGCACCCAGCCCGCCACTGCGCGCGTCTCGTCGGCGCCCGCGCCGGTCGCGGGCGCGCCCTCGGTCTGCAGCACGGGCTTGATCAGCTCGAGATACCAGTCGCAGAAGCGGCTCCAGCTGAACTGGTAGATCGCGTTCGCCGCCTCGTCGAAGCGCAGATCGGCGAGCGCGAGGTCGAGCGCCTGCACCGTCGCCACAGTCTCGGCGATGATCCAGCGATTGACCGCCAGCTCCGCGACCGGCGGCTCGAGCGTCGCGCTCGCGCCGATCCCGTTCGACTGGCAGAAGCGCGCGGCGTTCCACAGCTTGGTCGCGAAGTTGCGATAGCCCTCGATCCGGCGCTCATCCATCTTGATGTCGCGGCCCTGGCTTTCCATCGCCGCCATAAAGAAGCGCAAAGCGTCGGCGCCATATTGCTCGATCAGCCCGAGCGGATTGACCACATTGCCCTTGGACTTGGACATTTTCTGCCCGTCCGCGGCGCGCACCAAACCGTGTAGATACAAGGTCTTGAACGGCACTTCCTTCATGAAGTGTAAACCCTGCATCATCATCCGGGCATCCCAGAAGAACAGGATGTCGAAGCCCGAGATCAGCACGTCATTGGGATAGCGGCCCAGCGCCTTCACGTCCGCATCGGGCCATCCCATCGTCGCGAACGGCCACAGCGCCGAGGAGAACCAGGTGTCGAGGACGTCAGTTTCTCGCCAGTATGGAACCTGGAGATAACCGTCCTTCTCCAGCTCAGCACCCGCGATGCCACTAAAGGTTGGTTCCACCTCATACAGGCTCGATCGGTCGGCGCCGTAATATTCCTCCATCTGAGTTAGCGCTTCTTCAAGCGTCTCAGCGACGAAGACTTTGTGCTCAGCCTTTTTGCCTAACTGTAGGCTGATTTCGGCATCGCTAGTGGCAATCGGACCAAACCACGCCGGGATCCGGTGGCCCCACCACAATTGCCGCGAGACGCACCATGGCTGGATGTTCTCCATCCAGTTGAAATAGGTCTTTTCCCAGCTCTTCGGGACGATCCTGGTCGCGCCCGAGCGCACCGCCTCGATCGCCGGCTTGGCGAGCGTCGCGGCATCGACATACCATTGGTCGGTCAGCCACGGCTCGATCACCACGCCCGAGCGGTCGCCATAGGGGGTCTGGATCGTGCGCGGCTCGGAATCATGCGCCTCGCCATCCTTGTCGAGGTGCGGGACGAGGAAACCCTCGTCCTTCAGCCGCGCGACCACCAGCTTGCGCGCCTCGAACCGGTCGAGCCCGAGCAGCTCGGCCGGGATCAGCCCGTCGCTGGTCTGGGTGATCTGCGCCCTGGCGTCGAGCATATTGAGCATGTCGCGCGCCTCGATCCCGGCGCGCCGGCCGACCTCGAAGTCGTTGAAGTCATGCCCCGGCGTGATCTTGACCGCACCCGAGCCCAGCTCGGGATCGGCATGCTCGTCGGTGATGATCGGGATCAGCCGCCCGGTGATCGGCAGCCGCACCTTCTTGCCGACCAGCGCCGCATAGCGTTCGTCGGTTGGATGCACCGCCACCGCCATGTCGGCGAGCATCGTCTCGGGGCGCGTCGTCGCGACCTGAATGAAGCCGCTGCCATCCTCGAGCGGGTAGCGCAGATGCCAGAAATTGCCCTTGATCTCGCGCGTCTCGACCTCGAGGTCCGAGATCGCGGTGCCGAGGCCCGGATCCCAGTTCACCAGCCTTTTGTCGCGATAGATCAGCCCCTGCTTGTGCAGCTCGACGAACACCTTGAGGACTGCCCTGGAGAAGCCCTCGTCCATCGTGAAGCGCTCGTTCGCCCAATCCATCGAGCAGCCGAGCCGGCGGAGCTGCCGGGTGATCTCGCCCCCGCTCTCTTCCTTCCACTGCCAGACCTTGGCGACGAACTCCTCGCGGGTGAAATCGGTGCGCTTCTGCTGCTGCGCGTTGAGCTGGCGCTCGACCACCATCTGCGTCGCGATGCCGGCGTGATCGGTGCCGACCACCCAGCGCGCGTCCTTGCCCTTCAGCCGGGCGTGGCGGACGAGAATGTCCTGCAGCGTGTTGTCGAGCGCATGGCCGATATGCAGGCTGCCGGTGACGTTGGGCGGCGGATTGACCAGAGTCCACGGATCGGCACCGGGCCGCTCGGGCGCGAACAGGCCCTTTTCCTCCCAATGGCCGTACCAGCGGGTTTCGATTTCGGCGGGGTCGAAGGTCTTGGGGAGCTCGCTCATGGTGCGGCGCTTTAGCGAGCCAAACCCTCGATTGGCAAAAGCTTATCGTCCTACCGGTGTCAAACGGGTTCCGGACTGCAGCAGAATCATCTCAAGATCGAACGGCAGGGCGTGGAATTGCCATAACGAGCCATCCCGCCTAGTCTTTGCGGCAAGCACCTCGGGATCGCCCGTCGAATTGTCGAACAGCCAGCATTGGTCGACCTGCCGGGCGAACCACGCGAGTTGTTCGAACGAACGCGTGCGGCGCGCGGCAATCTTGTCAGCGGGTACGTCGTGACCGCCCTCCGCGACACGCCGACGAACGCGTTCGAGCTGCAGTTTGAGCGATGCGAGCACGACATAGATCATGCGAACCTCGAACCCGCGATCCTGCGCGCGTTCGACGAGACGCCGGTATTTACTGGACGAAAGCACCGTTTCCACGCCGATCGTCTGATAAGCGTCGATGGAAGCATCGAGCCATTTCTCGATCCGTTGCACAGCGGCAAGATTCGCTGCTTCGAGATCGGATCGCTCGCTTTCGACGATCTTCGCCGTCAGCAGGTCCGGATTGATGATCCACACCGAACCGCCCCATCCTTCGATGTCGGTGCGGTTGTAAAAGGTGCTTTTGCCGCAGCCGTTCGGGCCGGCGACGATCCAGAAGATGGGCCGTTCGGGCTTACGAGGCGTCTTGCTCGGCACGCCGCTTCCGCTGTTCAGCCTTGATGCGGCGTACGTTCGAACGGAAGGCGGCGAGCAGATCCTCGGCCAACGTCTCGCTGTCGGACTGCACCACCTTCATCTGCACGACTGTGCCGTCGGGCGCACGGACGCGCTTCGTCGGCAGGTCGCTCGGGCGGACGGTCTTCAGCTGCGTTGCCATCGATATCTCCAGAGCGGAATATAAGCCTGCTCACGCGCCCGTGAAAGCCTCACTTGCCGGTATATTTCCCCAGCCAGCCGAGCACCTCGCCATACCATTGCATCGAGTTCTTCGGCTTGAGCACCCAATGGTTCTCGTCGGGGAACACCAGCAGCTTCGACGGGATCTCGCGCCGCTGGAGCGCGGTGAACGCCGCCAGCCCCTGCGTATAGGGAATGCGGAAGTCCTTCTCGCTGGTGATCACCAGCTGCGGCGTCTTCCACTTGGTCACATGGTTGACCGGGTTCCATTTCTCGAACGCCGCGGGGTCCTCGAAATAGGCCTTGCCGCCATGTTCCCATTCGTCGAACCACAATTCCTCGGTCTCGTACGCCATCGCGCGCGCATCGAACACGCCGTCATGCTGGACGATGCACTTGAAGCGATCGGGCCACTGGCCTTCGATCCAGTTCATCATGTAGCCGCCGTACGACGCGCCGAGCGCGCAGGCATTGTCGGCATCGAGATACGCGAACTTGTCGGTCGCCGCCTTGAGGCCCTTTTGCAGGTCCTCGAGCGGCCAGCCGCCCCAATTGTTGCGGATCGCGTCGGTAAAGGCCTGGCCGTAGCCGGTGCTGCCGTGGAAATCGACCGCGACCACGGCATAGCCCGCGCCGGCGAACACCGCGGGGTTCCAGCGATACGACCAGCTGTTGTTGCTCGAACCCTGCGGCCCGCCATGGACGATGAACGCGATCGGCGCCTTCTTGCCCTCGGCAAGGCTCGCCGGGCGCACCGCATAGCCCCAGACCTTGTCGTTGTTCGCCCCGGCGAAGCTGAACCGCTCGACCTTCGGCAAGTCGATGCCGGCCAGCTTCGCGGCGTTGACCGAGGTCAGCCGCTCGGTCTTCGTGCCGCTCAGCCGGTAGAAATCGTCGGGCGCGGTCAGGCTGTTCATGCTGAACACCACGCCCGTCTTCGTCGGCACCACCGCCGAGACCACGCCTTCCTGCGTCAGCCGCGTCACCTTGCCGCTCTTCGTATCGACTCTGAAGATCGGCTCTTCCTGGGTGTCTTGCGCAGTGACGTAGAGCGACTTGCTGTCGGGCGCCCAGGCGATCGAGGCGACCGAACGGTCCCAGTCCTGCGTCAGCGCGCGGGTCTGGCCGGTGGCGAGATCGCGCAGCATCAACACCTGCCGGTCCGCTTCGTAGGTCGGCCGCTTCATCGAGAAATATGCCAGCCATTTGCCGTCGGGCGAGACGGTCGGGAGATTGTCCATCCCGTCATTGTCGGCAGTGAGATTGATCGGCGGGGCCGAACCGTCCGCCGGTGCCGCGAAGATGTCGAGATTGGTCGAGGTCGCCTCGATCCGCCCGGCCTCGCGCAGCGCGAAATAGACCGTCTTGCCGTCGGGGCTCCACGCCAGTTCCTCGCCGCCGCCGAACGGCCTGGACGGTGTGTCGCCGACCAGCTCGCCGGTGATTCCGACGCCCTGGAGCGCCAGTCTCCCCTCTTTTTCGACCGGCACCACGAAAAGCTGCGATCGCCGTCCGTCCGACCAGCTGTCCCAGTGCCGCACGAACAATTTGTCATAGACGCGACCCGAGCCGTTCTCGCCTCCCGGCACGCGCACCAGCGCAGGATCGTGCAGGTCCCGCGCGCCAGGGTCGCGATCCGTCCATATCAGCAGGCGAGTACCATCTGGCGACAGCTTGAAGCCGCTGATCCCGCCGGGGATGACAGTGCGTGTGATCGGCTTGCCGCCGTCGATCGCGACGGTCCAGACCTGGTCCGAGCCGTCCGCATCGGACTGGAACCACACGGTTTTGCCGTCACCGGAGATTTGCGGACTGGTCTCGTTGGCTTTGCCATCCGCCACCAGCTTCTCGGGCACGGCGCCCTTCTTGCTCAAATCGAGTCGCCACAGGTCGTAGCGCCCCTTGTTGAGAGCGATACTGGTCTCGCGCTGCTGCCAGACGAGCCATCGGCCGTCGGGCGACACTGTCGGTGCGCCGACCCGCGAGAGCGTCGCGACATCCTGGATGGTGAGGTCCCGCGCCAGAGCCGGCACGGCAGCGAAAGCGAGCGCGATGCCCGCGAGCAGGAGATGCTTCATGGAGGCATCTACAGCACTGAACTCCCCTCCCTGCAAGGGAGGGGCCGGGGGTGGGTGCGAGCGTAGCGAGCCCTTCGGGCCGGCCGAATAAAAGAAAAGGCCGGGCATCGAGCCCGACCTTTTCTAACCCACTCCTGCCCCCTCCCTTGCAGGGAGGGGAACGGACTCAATTCCGTCCGGTGATCCGGGTGATCTCGCGCGCGACCATCGCCTCGACGATCTGCGGCAGATTGGCGTCGAGCCAGTCGCGCAGCATCGGCTTGAGCATCTCGCGGACCAGTCCCTCGAGCGTGTCCGATCCGGCCACCTCGGGCTTGACCACCATCCGTGACAGCGCCTCGAGCGGCCCGCGGGTCGCCTCCACCGCGCGTTCGGAGAGAATCGGCTCGGCGCGTGCGGCGGGCGCGGCGGCGTCAGGCGCGCGCGCCTCGTCCACCGGCTCGCGCAGCTCGAGCACCGCCTCGTCCTCGGGATCCTCGTCCTCGTCGATTCGCGGGGCGCGCGCCGCCGCGGTGGTCGCGGAGCCCGAGCGGCCACGGCGGGTACGCGTTGCCGTCGCCGCATCGCCTTCTTCGGCGATGATGCGTTTGATCGAGGAGAGGATCTCCTCCATCGACGGCTCGGTACTGATATCCCCCATAAGCCGACACGTCTCCTGTGGCTGACGTGGTTAAATCAGGGATTTCCGGGTGTGGTGTCAACCGATCGCTGCAACAAAGGATCCAGCGGGGTCGTGGTCACCACCGCGCCCTGCGCCGGCGTGCCCGCGGTCGAGGTGCTCGTGCCCGCAGCCTTCGGGCCGTCGGCCCAGTCGCTCCACTGGCCGCGGACGTGCTTGTAGTTGACCTCCGGATCGTAGAGCGGACCGCCGTCGAGCCCGAGATCCTTCGCCTCGGCACGGCCCATCGACGCGAGCAGGGTGAAGCCCGCGACATAGGCGTCGCGCTCGGCGGTGACATAGTTGACCTGCGCGTTGAGCAGTTCCTGCTCGGCGTTGAGGATGTCGAGGATCGTGCGCGTGCCGACGCTGTTCTCGGCGCGAACGCCCTCGAGGCTGAGCCGGTTGGCCTCGACCGCGACCCGCGACGAGGCGATCACCTTGAGCGCGCTGTCATAGGAAGCGAAGGCCGAGCGTGCCTGCGCGATCACGCCGCGCTCGGTGAGCGTGACCTGCTCGATCGCCGCCGATTCGCGTGCCCGCGCCTGGCGGACCTGCGCCGCCGGCCGGCCGCCCTGGAAGATCGGCAGCGACACCTGCGCGCCGATCGAGGTCGAGAAGCCGTCGCTGTTCGCTCCCGCGGCGCGCGCCTGGGTGCCGAGCGATCCGAGATAATTGTAATAGTCCCCGCCGACGCCGACGCTCACTTGCGGCAGCCGCCCCGCCTTGGCGACGTTGACGTCGTAGCGCGTCGCGTCGCGCGCCAGCTTGGCGGCCTCGAGGAAGGGGTTGTTGCCCAGCGCGGTCTGCTCGGCGGTGGCAACGTCGTCGGGCAAATTGGGCAGCGCCGGCGGCGCGGCGAGCACCCCCGGGGGGGCGCCGATCACCCGGATGTAGTTCTCGCGGCTGCCGATCAGCCGCGCCTCGGCGCTGCGCAGCTGGCTCTCGGCCAGCGCGAGCCGCGCCTCGGACTGGGCAACGTCGGTGCGGGTCAGGTCGCCCACTTCGAACCGGTCGCGCGTCGCCTGCAGATTGACCTGCAGCACGCGGGTGTTCTGCTGGTTGAGCCGCACGATCGCCTCGTCGCGCAGCACGTCGACATAGGCGGTCACCGCCTGAGTGAAGGTATCCGATTCGGCGCCGCGCAGATTGGCCTGTCCCGCCTCGACGCGAGTCTCGGCCGCGCGCACCGAATTGCGCACCGCGCCGCCGCTGAACACGGGGACGGTGAGGTCGAGCCCGAGCGCGCCGCGCCGGGTCGGGTCGAAGGTCGCGTCGCTGTTGTGGATGCTCTGGCTGACCGATCCGGTCGAGCTCACGCCAAACCGCCCCTGCGATTTCGCGATCGGCACATTCTCGTCATTGGCACGCTGGTTGGCGCGCTCGCCGGCGAGATCGGGGTTGGTGTTATAGGCCTGGACCAGCGCGTCGCGCAGCGTCGTGGTCGGCTGCGCGGCCGGGGCCAGCGCCGGAGCGGTGGTTTGCGGCGCGGTCTGGACGGTAACCGGAGTCGAGGTGCCGGCGCGCGTGGTCGTGGTCTGCGCGGCGGCAGGCACGGCGAGCGCGGTCAGGCTCACGCCCAGGAGCAGAGGAGTCAGTCGCATTCAGTTCTCTTCTTTTTTCAGAATGTGAAGGTCCGTAGGCGTCGGAAACCAGGCAATTCGGCGCATTCGATATCCTGAAAATCGATCAGGCCGAAGCCCCCCTCGGTGCGCCGGCCGGCGGCGAGCCGGGTCACGCCGCGGTCGATAACCCCGGCGAGCACGCGCCCGCCGGGCTTGACCTGCGCGACCAGCGCCTCGGGAAGCGCCTCGACGGCGCCGTCGACGATCAGCAGATCATAGGGCGCGCCCGCCGCCGAGCCGGCGTTGAGCGGGCCCTCGACCAGCGTGACCTTGTCCTCGCCGGCCAGCGCCGTGCGGGCGAGATCGACGAGGCTCGCTTCTTCCTCGACCGCGACCACCGATCCGGCGAGCAGCGCCAGCACCGCGGCGGCATAGCCGCCCGCGGCGCCGATCAGCAGCACATGATCGGTCGGGCGCAGCTGCGCCTCGGTGAGCAGCCGCCCGGTGGCGAGCGGCGAATTGTGGCGTCGGCCGCCGACCAGCGGCAGCAGCGTGTCGCGATAGGCGACCCCGCGCTGCCCGGCGGGAAGGAATCGCTCGCGCGGCACCCGGGCCATCGCCTCGACCACGCGCGGGTCGTTGACCGCGTTGGTCCGCAGCTGGCTCGCAACCATCGCATGGCGCATCGCTTCGAAGCGGTTCGCTTCGACGGGCGCGGGATCGACCTGAAGGGTCATCATCACTCCGGCTTTGTCGCACAACCGTGTTAGGTGTGCAATACACTTGTTGACGTTGCTGCCTCTCTATCGCGCTGCAGCGTCGCCGCCAAGCGAGGCCGGGATCATTTTGAAACTATGTTGACATGGCGCCACCCCTCGCGCATCTCGCCGCCTCGCTTTCGGGGCCCGATGGCGGAGTGGTGACGCAGAGGACTGCAAATCCTTGCACCCGGGTTCGATTCCCGGTCGGGCCTCCAGCCTCCAAACGAACGAAAAGGGCGCCCGCCTCGCAGCGGACGCCCTTTTGTCGTTCAGCGCCGGTTAGCGGCGACGGCTGCGGCAATCGCCGCCATCGACTTCGCGGCCGAGCAGCGCGCCGGCACCCGCACCGATGATGGTGCCCGTGGTGCTGCGGCCCCGATAGGAGCTGCCGCGGCCGATCTCGCCGCCGAGCAGACCGCCGGCGACCGCGCCGAGGATCGTGCCGGTGGTGCCGCTCGAGCAGCGGCGATAATCCCGGTTGCGATAGCCGCGATAGTCGCGGCGATAACCACGGTCGCCGCGATAGCCGCGGTCGCCCCGATAGCCGTCGCGATAGTCGCGCTGATAATAGCCGCGGCCATAATCCTGCGCGGCGGCGGGGGTCGCGGCCATGCCGCCGATCGTCACGGTGGCGGCAAGCGCGGCGGTGAGCATTGATTTGATCATCTTGTCCTCCTTCGGGGGGCCTTGATTGCCTCCAACATGCCGAGCCTTTTGCCACGCCGCGGCTGGAACGAGCCTGAACGCGGCCGTTAGGCGCCGTTCATCGCCCTCTCGGAAGGGGCTGTTGCCGATCTGCAACTTGTCGCCGGGAAAACACGGTTAACCGCAAGCGTATCGAGCCGGGTGCGGAACAAGTCGCGATTCGTTAACGTTTCAGCCGCGTCCATTGGGAGACGACGCATGTACGATTTCGGCCTCCGTCAGGCGCTTTCGGGCTATCGCATCGCCTATCGCCCGCAGGAAACGAATCACTGCCCCGGTTGCGGCGGAACGCACTGGATGATCGGGCGGCTCACCGCGGAATGCGCTTTTTGCGCCACCGCGCTGCCGCTGATCGCTGGCGGCGCCTCGGGCAATGGGGTGATGCGCCCGCGCACCCTGCCCGCGCTCGCCGCCTGAGGGGCGCGCCAGCGGAACGCCGCCGGCGCGCGCGGCGTTGCATGTCGCGAACCCCGCGACAGGAGCCGCCAGCATGACCGACATCTCCGTGACCTCGCCCGTCGAGCGCATCGCCCGCGTGCTCGCCGCCGCGTCGCGCAGCATCAATGCCGAAGGTGACGAGTCGAGCGCGGGAGAAGACGTCGACATCGGCTGGAACAATGAAGTGAACCGCGCGATGGCGGTACTGCGCACCCTGCGCGAAGCCACCCCCGAGATGGTCGAGGCCGGCCGCGCCGCCGGCAGCGACCCCGCCGAGATCTGGAACGCCATGGTCCGCGCCGCGATCGGTCAGCAGGAGACGGTATAGCCCTCTCGCAAGCGGAGCGCGGGAGCGCACGCCTTGCCAATTCGTCACCCCCGCGAAAGCGGGGCCCATCTCCTGCACCCTCGCCGCACCACACCGCTGTCGGTTCGCGCGGCCTCCGTACGAGATGGGTCCCCGCTTTCGCGGGGATGACGTTAAAGGGCGCGGGATGACCAAAGGTCGGGATGACGGCCGGTCGTTCAGCCGCTATGGCCCCTCGCCATGTCCGCGCCCCTCACGCTCTACAATTCGCTCACCCGCAGCCTCGCGCCCTTCGCGCCGCTCGACCCGGAAAAGGGCGTTCGCGTCTATTCGTGCGGGCCGACGGTCTACAACTATGCCCATCTCGGCAATCTGCGCGCCTATGTCTTCACCGACACGCTGAGCCGCGTGCTGACGTGGAAGGGCTATGCGCTCACCCACGTCATCAACATCACCGATGTCGGCCACCTGACCTCGGACGCCGATGCCGGCGACGACAAGATGGAGGCCGCCGCGCGCGCCCAGGCGAAGAGCATCTGGGACATCGCCGCGCACTATACCGCCGCGTTCAAGGCGAACATCGCCGATCTTAACATCCGCCAGCCCTCGCGCTGGTCGGTCGCCACCGATCACATCGCCGAGATGATCGACTTCGCCGCGAAGATCGCGCCCGAACATTGCTACGAGCTCGATAGCGGCCTCTATTTCGATACGAGCACCGTCGCCGATTACGGCCGCCTCGCCGGCAGCCAGGACGATACGCGCGAAGCCCGGATCGAGGCGGTCGAGGGCAAGCGCCATCCGCAGGATTTCGCGATCTGGCGCAAATCGCCCCCCGGCGAGCAGCGCCAGATGGAATGGGACTCGCCCTGGGGCAAGGGCGCGCCCGGCTGGCATCTCGAATGCTCGGTGATGAGCCTCAAATATCTCGGCGCGCCGTTCGACATCCACACCGGCGGGATCGATCACCGCGAAATTCATCACCCCAACGAGATCGCCCAGAACCAGGCCTTTTGCGGCTGCTCGGATACCGGCGCGCATTTCTGGATGCACAACAACTTCCTCGTCGATCGCCAGGGCAAGATGTCGAAGTCGAAGGGCGGGTTCACCACGCTCCAGTCGCTGATCGACGCGGGGGTCCATCCGCTCGCCTATCGCCTGCTCTGCCTGCAGGCGCAGTATCGCAGCGAGCTCGAGTTCAGCGCAGAGAACCTCGCCGCCGCGCTCACCCGCCTCAAGCGGCTGGTGATGACGGTGCGCAAAATCCTCCCCGAGCTCGCCTCGGGGAGGGGGACCGGCGAAGCCGGTGGAGGGGCGGCGCGCAGCGCGGACGCGGTTGCTCCCTGGCTCCAGCGTCTCGACGAAGCGGTATCCGACGACCTCAATACCCCGAAGGCGCTGCCGATCCTCGACGAGTTGCTCGCCGACAAGCGCCTCTCCGCCGAGGACAAGCGCGATGCGCTCGCCGCGTTCGACGACGTCCTCGGGCTCAACCTGCTCGCGCTCACCCGCGAGGAGCTGCGCGTCCGTCCGGCGAACGCCACGCTCACCCCCGAGGCGATCGCCGACCGCCTCGTCGAGCGTCAGCAGGCGCGCGTGGTCAAGGACTTCCAGCGCTCCGACAGCATCCGCGACGAGCTCGCCGCCGCGGGGGTCGAGGTCATGGACGGCGATCCGCTCGGCTGGGACTGGAAGCCGGCGCTCTAGCCGCGACCTGCGCAGCAGCGGCGGCGGCTTTCGTCGCGCCGGGATTGCCGCCGGTCGCATCGCATCGCACGCGCCGGGGAATTTCCCCCGCAAGGCCCGTCATGCCGCGTACGCCCCGCTCCCGCCTCGCCTGCCTCGTCAAGCTGTTCGCATATGCCGCGGCGCTCCACATCGGCAGTGCGCTGGCCGCCGCTGCCGATTGCACCGCCGCTCTGCAGCAGACAGCAGATGAAGTCTCCGCCCTGCCCGGCGCGACGCCCTCCGAAGTGACCGATCGGCTCCAGACTGATTACGACGAGGCCTCCGCGCTCGCCGATTCCGATCCCGCCGCGTGCATGGCCGTCGTTCGGCGGATGAACGAGGTCGTGCGCCGCTATCGCACCCCCGGCAGCGCCGGCGGCCGCGGCACCGCGGGACCCACCGCACCGGCGCCGAACCGCGCGAGCGACCGTCCGAACCCCGGCCCCGCGCCGAGGGTCGAGCGGGCCGCGCGCGACGAAGCCGCCGGATCGCGCCGCGAGCGTCTCGAGCGCGCAGCGGTGCAGGATGTCGAGGACGCTCGCGCCGTCGCCGCCTATGGCGAGGCGTTCAAGGCCTACCGGCTCGCCGTCCACGCTGTCGCCGAGAACATGGACCCGCAGCCCGCCGCAGTGGCCGCGGTGGACAAGGCCGTCGAGGACGTCGTAGTGATCATCGATCAGATGGAAGACGACGTCCTCGTCAATGACGATGTCGATGCTCTCCACGCCAAGCTGGAGGACGCGTTCCGGCGACTCGACGCGCGGTGCAGAGCACTCGAACGGGAAAAGCAGCGTTGGCGTCTTGCGACCGCCCGTAAGAAAGCGCAGCAGGCGAAGGACGACCGTCTGGAACGCGAGGGTAATTTCCTCGCGCCGCTTGCTCCGACCGCCATCGAACGCAGATTTGAAGAAGCGAAACAGCGCTATCTGAGGGCCGAAGCCGAGCTATCCCGCGCCGAATTCGCCGCAAAGCAGGTCCGCAACAAGATCGATCCGCTGCTGCACTGGTACCAGCCGTTCCGCGACATGAAGCCCGGCTACAAACAGGCCTACAAGGCCGCCTATGCCCGCCACCAGGACGAGCAGGAGGCGCTCGATGCCAAATGCAACGGCAGCTCGCTCGGCGCCTGCGCGCAGCTGATCCGCACCACCAACGACCGCCAGAGACGCGAGCTGGACACGATTTTCGCGACCTATGTGATCCGCGAATAGCCGGCGCTGCGCCGACATATTTTGTCGGGCTTCGACTGCGTCTCCCTCTTGCGTCCCCACCCCCGATTTCGCCAAAAGCAGCCCATCAACACGGGGACGATTGCAATGCGGGGACAGGTACTGGGCGTCGATCGCACCAGCGGCGACGGGCAGATTTCGGGCGAGGACGGGCAGCGCTATACCTTCCGCCCGGGCGACTGGAGCGACGAGAAGGGGCCGGCGGTCGGGCTGCGCGTCGATTTCGCCACCGAGGGCACGCGCGCGATCCGCATCTTCCGGCTGCCCGAGGCGCAGGCCGTTTCGACGCCCGAGCGGCGCCAGCCCCCGGCCAATGATCGCAACAAATATGTCGCCGCGATCCTCGCCTTCTTCCTCGGCACGCTCGGCATCCATCGCTTCTATCTCGGCCGCAACGGCAGCGGGGTGCTGATGATCGTGATCTCGGCGACGGTGGTCGGGCTGATCGTCACCGGGCTGTGGTCGTTCATCGACGCGGTGCGCTACCTGATCATGTCCGACGCCGAGTTCGACCACCGCTACGCGCGCACCTGGTCGGCATGAAGGCCGTCCTCCCCGCGCTGGCGCGGCCGCTGGTCGAGCCGCATCTGCCCGCGGGGCTCGAGGTACGCTGGTTCACCTCGGCCGAAGAGGCCGAGGCGATGGTCGCCGACGCCGATATCGGCTGGGTCGACATCAACCGCCCGCCCGAATGGGCCCGCGCGGTCGCCGCCGGCGAGAAGCTGCAATGGCTGTCGACCATCTATGCCGGGCTCGACCGGCTCGACACCGAACAGCTCCGCGCGCGCGGCACCCGCGTCACCAACGGCAGCGGGGTCAACGCGCATACCGTCGCCGAATATGCGGTGATGGGCGCGCTGGTCGCCGCCAAGCGCTATGATCAGGTCGTCCGCATCGCCGATCGCCACGAATGGCCGTTCGACGCCCCCGGCAAGCTCGAGCTGTTCGAGACCAGCGCCCTCGTCATCGGCTATGGCACGATCGGCCGGCTGATCGGCGAGCGCCTCGCCGGCTTCGGAGTCACCGTCACCGGCGTCACCCGCACCGGCGCGCCCGGCACGATCCTCCCCGACGCATGGCGGACACGCCTCGCCGCGTTCGACTGGGTCTTCCTCTCCGCCCCCGCCACCGGGGAGAGCCGCGCGATGATCGGCGAGGCCGAGCTCCGCGCGATGAAGCCCTCGGCATGGCTGATCAATGTCGGCCGCGGCGAGCTGGTCGATCAGGACGCGCTGATCGAGGCAGTCACCAAACGCCGCATCGCCGGTGCGTTCCTCGACACCGTCACGCCCGAGCCGCTGCCGCCCGAGCACCCGCTCTGGTCGACCCCCAACATCCTCCATTCGATGCATCTCTCGGGCCGAAGCCAGACGCGCATGTTCGTCCGCGCCGCCGAATTGTTCGTGCGCAACCTCCACGCCTTCATCGCCGGCGACCCGCTCGAGAACGAAGTCGACCTCGAAGCGGGCTATTGAGGGGCTGGCGTCGTCCCGGCGAACGCCGGGACCTCGGGCGACGGCGCGCACCGCTGCGGCATGCGATCCCGGCCTGCCGGGGTGACGGTCAGGGCTTCGCGACCGCGAACAGCCGGTCCCAGAACTCGTCGTTGAGCAGATATTCCATCGTCGCGCCGTCGCTGCGATCGTCGGGGCAGCCGGCCTGGTAGGAGAAGGTCCGCGCCGCCATCTCGTCGCTCACCTCGCGCGCGAAGTCGGGGCCGAGCCGCCGGGTCAGCACCACCAGCATCGCCCGTGCCGCCTCCGATCCGAACAGCGCGCGCGGATCCGGAGTATAGTCGGATTCGCCCGCTTCCTCCTCCTCGAGCGCCGCCTCTTCCTCGGTCAGATAATCGGGGTCGAACTCGTCGTCGACGATGGCGTGAACGCCGTCCATGGCCGTCTCCTTGCTTGGCGCACCAACGCGAAGCCCCGGCATTTCGCTCCTTTACCCGTCCGGGGTAATTTTACCGCTTGCCAAGATTTACCCCGCGAGGGTAAGGCGCGCACATCATGACAACGCTCGCAGGTTCCAAGATCCGCCGCTTCCGCGAGGAACGCGCCCTTTCCCGCGCCGCTTTCGGCGCCTGGTTCGACACGCCCGGCTCGACCGTGCAGGGCTGGGAGGAGGACGGCAAGCGCGCCTCCCCCGCCGTGGTCAACCAGATCGCCGCCAACGGCATCGCGCATCATCAGGACTGGTACGTCCATGTCCGCAATCTGGAGCAGGATATGGGCTGGACCCCTGACAGCTGGACCCATGCCGAGGCGCGCCAGCTCCCGACTTACCCCGACAGCCAAGCGCTCGATGCCGCCACCACCCAGCTGTCGAGCTTCCCCCCGCTCGTCTTCGCCGGCGAGGCGCGCGAGCTCACCACCGAGCTCGGCAAGGTCTCGCGCGGCGAGGCGTTCCTGCTCCAGGGCGGCGACTGCGCCGAGAGCTTCGCCGAGTTCCACCCCAACAACATCCGCGACACCTTCCGCGTCATCCTCCAGATGGCAGTCGTCCTCACCTTCGCGTCGAAGCTGCCCACGGTGAAGCTCGGCCGCATGGCCGGCCAGTTCGCCAAGCCGCGCTCGGCCGATACCGAGACGATCAACGGCGTCGAGCTGCCCAGCTACCGCGGCGACAATGTCAACGACATCGCCTTCACCCCCGAGGCGCGCATCCCCGATCCGCAGCGCATGGTGCAGGGCTACAGCCAGTCCGCCGCGACGCTCAACCTGCTGCGCGCCTTCGCGACGGGCGGCTATGCCAATCTCCATCAGGTCCACAAATGGACGCTCGACTTCATGGGCCGCAGCCCCTGGTCGAAGAAGTTCGCCGACGTCGCCGACCGCATCGGCGAATCGCTCGATTTCATGGAGGCGTGCGGGATCAACCCCGACACCGTCCCCCAGCTGAAGGGCACCCAGTTCTACACCAGCCACGAGGCCCTGCTCCTCCCCTATGAGCAGGCGCTCACCCGGCAGGACAGCCTCACCGGCGACTGGTACGATACCAGCGCGCATTTCCTGTGGATCGGCGATCGCACCCGCTTCGAGGGCAGCGCGCATGTCGAGTTCCTGCGCGGCATCGGCAATCCGATCGGGATGAAGTGCGGCCCCAGCCTCGAGCCCGACGCGCTGCTGCGCCTGCTCGACACGCTCAACCCGTCGCGCGTCCCCGGCCGGATGACGCTGATCACCCGCTACGGCCACGACAAGATCGAGAAGGGTCTCCCGGCGCTCGTCCGCGCGGTCAAGCGCGAGGGGCATCCGGTGGTGTGGAGCTGCGACCCGATGCACGGCAACGTCGTCAAGGCCGCCAATGGCTACAAGACCCGCCCGTTCGAGCGCATCCTCGCCGAAGTCCGCGGCTTCTTCGCCGTCCACCGCGCCGAGGGCACCTATGCCGGCGGCATCCATTGCGAGATGACCGGTCAGAACGTCACCGAATGCACCGGCGGCGCGATCGCGATCACCGAGCAGGGGCTGGCCGATCGCTACCACACGCACTGCGATCCGCGGCTCAACGCCGGGCAGAGCCTCGAGCTGGCATTCCTGCTGGCGGAGATGCTCAACGCCGAGATGGCGGAGCGGCGCAAGGCGGCGTGAGCCGCAGGCCGGATCGCACGCGACGCCGGCAGGCGCGATCGGCATGAAAAAGGGGCGGCATCCGAAGATGCCGCCCCCATTTCATGCGGTTTCGCCGGTCAGAAGCTGAAGTTCGCCCCGGCCCGGAAGGTCCGGCCGACCAGGCCCGCCGAATGCCACGAGGTCAGCGTGTTCACCTGGCCCGCATAGGCGATGTTCGGAAACACCGGCGCATGCGAATTGGTGATGTTGCCGATGATCCCGAAGAAGCTGAACTGATCGTTCACCCGCAGCGTGACATTCACATCGGTGTAGATGAAGCTGTTGACGTAGCAGAACTTGTCGGTCCCGCCGGTGGCGTCCTTGTAGATCGCCGCCTTGCAGGAAATATCGCCGTTGACCGAGCTCGACTGGTCCGCCGCCACCGCCTTGATCTTGCCGACATAATAGGTCGTCGCGGTGAGTTCCAGCGGGCCGGCGGTGAAGGTGTTCTGCCAGTTGGCGCGCCACCGCGGGGTGCCGCCGCCCGAGGACAGATCCTCCGGACCCACCGTGCCGGCATAGTGCTGCACCGCGCCGGTTCGCGGATGGAGATCGTATTTCAGCGTGGTCTGCGCATCGATACGGGTCTCCCACTTGAAATCGTCGCTGAAGCGGACCCGTGCGTCGGCGGTGAACTCCAGCCCGGAGACCAGCGAATAGGCGGTGTTCACATAGGGCGCATTGAGGACGAGCAGGCGCGGCAGCGCGTTGAGCGCGAACGGATCGGCTCCGTCGATGACCTGGCACGAATAGCCGGGCGCAACCGCCGCCACCTTGGCGCAGCCCGCCGCGGAGGCGGCATCCGCCGAAGCGAAGGTCTGGTTCGCCACCGAATAATAGGCGTTGACCGCGTCATTGGTCTGCGGACCGGTGACGATCAGGTTCGACTTCTTCACGTTGAAATAGTCCGCCGTGAAGCTCAGCCAGGGAGTGGGCTCGAAGATCGCCCCCAGAGTGAGGCTGCGCGACGTCTCCGGCTGGATGTCCGGATTGCCGACATAGCCGCGGCCCAGGCTGTACGGTGCGCTGTAGGAGGCGTTGGCCGCATGCGCCGTCTGGAACGCGGCGTTCGGCGTGAAGCCGACAAATCCGGAAAACGAGCTGCGCGGGTCCGCTTCGGCGAAGGTCGGCGCGCGGAAGCCCTTCGAATAGCTGCCGCGGATCGCGAGCTGCTCGATCGGCTGAAACTTGGCGGTCACCTTGGGCGAGAAGCGGCCGATGCCGGTCGAATAATGGTCGTAGCGACCCGAAAGGTCGAAGTTGAGCGAGTCGAGCACCGGCACATCGGCTTCGAAAAAGCCCGCCCACACCGAGCGGTTGCCATAGGCCTGCGCCGTGGTGAGACCCGGCACGTCGAGGTTCGGGTTGGTGCTGTTGTTGGTCAGCTTCTCCTTGCGATACTGGCCGCCGACCGCGAGCTTCACCTCGCCGCCCGGCAGCGTGAACAGGCTGCGGCTGACCGACGCGTCGACCGTGAACTCGCTCGAGTTCGACAGCGCCGTGATGTCGGGGGCGACCGCTTTGCGCACTTCTTCCGAATTGGCGGCCGGATTGACGAAATTGTACGAGCCGGTGTTGATCGCCCGGACCAGCCCGGCGAGGTTGGCATAGCCATAGGTGGTGAGGCGCAGATCGTCGCGCGAATAGGCCGCCTGGACATTCCAGTCCCAGCTGTCGCCGAAACGGCCGCTCAGGCCGCCGCTCAGCCGATACACTTCGTTGGTCCGCTCGCTACCCGAACGAACATCGCCGAACGCATAATAGATGCGCGCCGCGCCTGCCGCGGGGTCGTTGGCATAGGCCGCCGCATAGGGGTTGTTCGGATTGAGCCGGCGGTCCGCGGCGGTCGCGCAGTTCACGCCCGCCGAGCAGATGTACACCGGCAGCACGATGCCGGGGTTGGTCGTCGACGTCGTCGTCGCGCCGCCGAATGCCTGGGTCTGGCGAATCGGGCGCGGCGCGTTGATGATCGCGACACGGTTGTTCGCATAGCTGCCCGCGACATAGCCCTCGACATTGTCGCCGAGGCGGAAGCTCGCCCGCGCGACGCCGTCATAGCGTTCCTGCAGCGGCAGGATCTGCGCATATTCGGTGGTCAGATCATGCTTGCAGGCGGTGCCGACGCGCGACGCCGTATTTTCCGAATAGGTGCCGAACCGGCAGTTGGCGAGCGGCGTCAGCGAATTGAAGATCGCCGGGGTCGTGGCATTCGAGACCGAGCCGGCAAGCGGGTTGTTCAGATCGGTCTGGGTCACGCGCGTGACGATCGCGTCGGTCGTGGCCGAAGTCAGCGTGTCGTCCGCGCGGTTGTTGTCGACGCCGCCCAGCGCGCGCAGATCGAGCGTGTTGAACGGGAAACTGCGCTGCGCGACGGAGATGCGGCCGCCATAATCATAGTCGCCGCCGATGTAGAAGTTGAAGCCCTGCGCCTCATAGTCGCCGAACCCGACGAGCAGGTGCGCGCGATATTTCTGGCCGTCGCCCTTCTCGGTCGCGCCACCTTCGAAGCCGCCCTCGATGCCGGTCATCTCCTTGCGGGTGATGATGTTGATCACGCCGCCGATTGCGTCCGCGCCGTACAGCGACGATGCGCCGTCCTTGAGGACCTGCACCTGCGCGACATTGACCAGCGGGATGCTGTTGAGGTCGACATAGGAATTGTGGCCGTCGTCGCTCAGCGGGAAGTTGGTCGAGCGCAGTCCGTCGACCAGCACCAGCGTCGACGAAACGCCGAGGTTGCGCAGCGAGACTGCAGAGCCGCCGGCCGAGAATCCGCTGGTGAAGCCGTTGCCGATCGAGCCGGCGCCGTCGGCCGAGACCGCGCGGATCGCGTCGCTCACGTTGGTGACGCCGGCACGCTCGATATTCTCGGCGGTGACCACGGTCACCGGCAGCGCAGTATGCGGGTCGGCCTGGCGAAAGATCGTGCCGGTGACGACGACGTCGTTCTCGGTCGCCTGGTCACCCTCTTGCGGCGCGGCCTGCTGCGCGGCGGCGGTCGCGGTTTCCGGCGCGGTTTCGGCGGCCGGAGTCTCTTGCGCGAACGCAGGCGTGGCAAGGCACGCACCCGCCAGCGCGAGAGCAGACAAAGCCGCGCCCGTACGCAGACGAGCCATTTGAATCTTCTTCATTATTTCCCCCTGTTTGTGATTTGGTGGTCTTCCGGCGATGACGTGCGGGCCGGCCAGCGGCCGGCACCGGGCGTCATGCACGCGCCACCCGGATGGGCGTGGCTCGAGCACGGGGGCCGCTGTTGCGTTTGCCCCCGTAGCGCGCGCCACGGTCAGTGCAGCAAGGACGGATGGGTGAAGGATGAATTGCACGAAGCGAACCATCCAGCCCTTTGCCCCTCAGTCCCGTACGACGCCCGATGAGGTGGGCGTATCGATCGGCAATAGGCGAGATCGGTGAGAGCACTCTTGTTCCGACTTGCTAAGTTGCAGACTTGTTGGCGCGCCGCGCTGCCTGCGATTCCACGGCCCTGGCCGTGACATCGACTGTGGCGTGCCTCAGTTCGCCTGAGAGACGGTTTGCTATGGTCATGCCTTCTCCCCGACGATTGAACCCCAGCCCTCTCGCTGCATCGCGCCCGCTCGCCTCTCATTTGCGACCGATCCGGACAGCGCCGCGACGAAGCCGGCATTTGGCGCGACGCCGGCCCGGCGCGCCCCCGCGCGCGCGATCGCCGGCTTTCCTACAAGTGCGGGACGCGCCATGTTTCCTGTTTGTTCTGGAAGGGCCGCGCATGACAGGCAGAGCCGGGGGACAGCAGGATCCCCTCCTCCACTTCACGCCCGTTTCGCTCGCCATAACCCGGCGGAACGGCTGGACGTCCGAGCGTCAGCGCGCGTTCGTCGCCGCGCTCGCGCGCACCGGGGTGGTGCGTAGCGCCGCGGCATCGGTGGGGATGAACGCGCGCTCGGCCTATCGGCTGCGCGATCGGGTCGGCCCCGATCACGCCTTCGCCCGGGCGTGGGACCACGCGATGGACCGGGCGCGTTCGGCGGCGTTCGCGGTCGCCGAGCGCGCGCTGACCGAGCTCGAGCAGGTCCCGGTCACCTATCGCGGCCGCATCATCGGCTGGCGCACCCGGCTCAACGAGAAGCTCGCCTGCGCCGCGCTGCGCTACATGCTGCGCGAGGAAGCGCGCGACGGGGAGATCCCGTCGCATTGCGAGCGGCGCGAGGTCCGGCTGTGGCGCCGCGAATGCGCTCGGGCCCGCGCGGAAGAAGCCGCGCCGACGCCCCAAAACTTCGCTCCGCCGCCCCCGCACGTGCCGCCGCGGGGCCGCTCGATTCCGCGGGTGCGAGAGTTATGATGTTTCAAGCGCGCGCAACGGGAGAGTCGTTCTACTGCGACTCTTGCGACTCTAGCCCCTGCAAATCCTACATTTCCGCAGGCGCGCGATCGCAATGCAACAAAGCGAAACATGGTTGTAAGATTGCACCGCCACTCCGCCCCTGCCGGCGCAGGGTCCCCTCCTGCCGCGCCGGCTCTCCCCGAACTACGGGGCGGCTCCGGCCGCCCCGGCTTTTTGCCGGGTCATTCGGGCCGGTGGCACACCGCCTCGATATTCTGTCCGTCGGGATCGAGCACGAACGCGCCGTAATAATTGGGGTGGTAGTGCGCGCGGATCCCCGGGGCGCCGTGATCGGTCCCGCCCGCCGCCAGCCCGGCGGCGTGGAAGGCGTCGACCTCGGCGCGGGTGTCGACGGTGAAGGCGACATGGGTGCCCTGCCCGACGCGCTCATTGTCGCCGATCCAGAAGAACGGCTTGTTGTCCTTGCCATAGCCGATCGCGGTGCCGCCGCTCTCGGTCTGCTCGGGGGTGACGCGCATGATCTCGGCGATGCCCAGCGGCGCGAGCGCGGCGGTGTAGAAGGCGTCCGAGCGGGCGAGGTCGGAAACGGCGAAACCCACATGGTCGATCATGGCGGCGTCACTCCTCTCACTTGCGGTTCAGGGAAACAGGTCGACCACCTCCATCCCCTCGCCCTCGGCATCGAGCAGCAGGGTGCGGTGGCAATGCTCGGGGTTGCGCTCGAAGCAGAGCAGCGCGCTCGGCTTCTCCGCGGCGAGCGCGCGCATCTGCGCCGCCTCGGCCTGCGCCTCGGGCAGCCCGAGCTGGGTCTCGTAGACGCGCTCGAGCGTCGCGACGTCGCCCTTCTTGGCCGCGTCGCGCCCCGGCTTGGGGGTGCCGAGGTTCCTGAGCAGGACATAGTCGATCCCCGCTTCCTTCAGGCTCGCGGCGAGGATGTTCTTCGAGAAGCCCGGCCGGCGCGAGAGCGGGACGGCGCGCACGTCGATGATCCGCTCGACCCCGGCCTTTTTGAGCGCGGCGATGAATTCGTCCATCGTCGTCGCCTCATAGCCGATCGTGAAGATCCTCATGCCCGCCGCTCCCTTGCGAGCGCGGAAACCACGCCCCAGGCGATCAACGCCTGGCCGGCGAAATAGGTCGGCCAGATGAGCAGGCCCGGCAGTTCGGACGTCGCCAGCGGCCCCAGCCGCGCGAAGATGAGCAGGTCGGAGAAGACGAACAGGGCGGCGCCGTTGCCGACGGTGAAGGGCGAGAAGCGGCTGACCGCGGCGGTGCCGAACATCGCCCCCAGCCCCGCGGCGTACAGCGCGATTCCCGGCGCGGCGCTGCGGTCGGCAGGGAGCCACCACGAGAGCGCGGTCACGGCGACGGCGATCAGGCCGGCCTGCCACCGCGGCTTCTCGCGGTTGCGCAGATAGAGGAAGGAGGCGACGACATGCCCGGCAAGAAAAGCGATCGCCCCCACGGTCAGCCCGTGCGTCTCGAGCAGCACGTCGCCGGTCGCGCCCAGCGCCAGCGCGGCGGCGATCAGCCAGCCGTCGGTCGACCGCGCCTGCGTTGCCGCCCACAGCGCGAGCAGCCCGACGCCGCTCCCCTTCCACACGGCATGGGCCGCGGGCGGCAGGCTGGTCCAGTGGCTGGCATAATAGCTCGCCCCCGCGATCAGCGCCGCGAGGAATATCGGCAGTGCCGTGCGTCTCTCCATGGCGCGAGCATAGCAAGGCCGCGGGCTTTGTCATGCGCCGCGCATGCGGCTATGCGCCCCCGGTGACTCACGACATCCACATCATCGGCGGCGGCCTCGCCGGCTCCGAAGCCGCATGGCAGCTCGCGTCTGCCGGGTACAAGGTCAAGCTCTCCGAAATGCGCGGCTCGGGCGACATGACCCCCGCGCATCAGAGCGATCGGCTCGCCGAGCTGGTCTGCTCGAACTCGTTCCGCTCGGACGATGCCGAACGCAATGCCGTCGGGCTGCTCCATCAGGAGATGCGCGATCTCGGCTCGCTGATCCTCGCCCAGGGCGATGTCCACAAGGTCCCCGCCGGCTCGGCGTTGGCGGTCGACCGCGACGGCTTCGCCGACGGCGTGACGGCGGCGCTGGCGGCGCACCCCAACATCGCCATCGTCCGCGAGCGCGTCGACCAGCTGCCCGCCGAGGGCCTGACCATAGTCGCCACCGGCCCGCTCACCGCCCCCGGCCTCGCCGAGAGCATCGGCAGCGCCACCGGCAAGGAGAGCCTCGCCTTTTTCGACGCGATCGCGCCGATCGTCCATTTCGAGAGCATCGACTTCACCACCGCCTGGTACCAGTCGCGCTGGAACAAGGGCGAGGGCAAGGACTACATCAACTGCCCGATGTCGAAGGACGAGTATCTCGCCTTCCACGCCGGGCTGCTCGCCGGCGAGAAGACCGAGTTCCGCGAGTGGGAGAACGTCCCCTATTTCGAAGGCTGCATGCCGGTCGAGGTGATGGCCGAGCGCGGAGTCGACACGCTGCGCTACGGCCCGATGAAGGGCGTCGGCCTCGACGATCCGCGCACCGGCCGCTGGCCCTATGCCGTGGTCCAGCTTCGCCAGGACAATGCCAGCGGCACCCTTTGGAACATGGTCGGCTTCCAGACCAAGCTGAAGTACGGCGCGCAGGTCGAGCTGTTCCGCACCATCCCCGGGCTGGAGAAGGCCGAGTTCGCCCGGCTCGGCGGACTGCACCGCAACACCTTCATCCGCTCGCCCGAATTGCTCGACGGCACGCTGCGGCTCAAGGCGCGCCCGAACATCCGCTTCGCCGGCCAGATCACCGGCTGCGAAGGCTATGTCGAGAGCGCCGCGATCGGGCTGCTGGCGGGCCGCTTCGCCGCCGCCGAGCTCGCCGGCAAGACGCTGCCCGCCCCGCCGCGCGAGACGGCGCTCGGCGCGCTGCTCGCCCACATCACCGGCGAAGCCGAGGTCGAGACCTATCAGCCGATGAACGTCAATTTCGGCCTGTTCCCGCCGATCGAGGGCCGTTCGAAAAAGGCCGATCGCAAGCTGATGTATACCAGCCGCGCCCGCACCGCCTTCGAAGGCTGGCTCGCCGCCTAGTCCTCGGCGGTTTCTTCCTTCGCCGGGGCGGCCGGACAGGCGCAGCGCGGCCTGGCGCCCGGCTTGACCTTGGGTTTGGTCGCGACGAACTCGGCCCGGCTCAGCGCGCCCGACTTGTCGGCATCGGCGCCGGCGAACTTCGTCGTGGTCTTCGCAGCCCATTCCTCGAAGTCGAGCTTGCCGTCGCGATTGGCATCGAGCTTCGCCCAGGCCTTGCGCCGGGCGAGCAGATATTCCTCGCGAGTGATCGCGTCGTTGCGATCCTTGTCATAGCGGTCGAACCGTTTCTCCTCGCGCGTCCGATCGCTCGCCCGCGGGGCTTCGGCGGGGAGCGGCTCTTCCTCCCCGGCGGCCACCGCCGCGGCGCGTGCCGCCGGCGCGCCCGGAAGCTTCAACGCGGATACGCTCGAACTGCGGAACAGGAACACACCCGCAAGCGCCAGCAGCAACGCTGCGCCCGCCATTGCGAAATAGCGCCACATCGAAGGTCTCCCCCGATCGTCGGAACAAGCAGGGTACGCCTGTTGCGCGCGCTGGCAAGCCCCTAGCGGCCGGTGAGCCGGTGCCAGAGCAGCCGCCCGACGCGGCGCGGCGCGCCGACCCGCGGCGCCTCGCCTTCGGGCAAGCCGAGATCGAGCCGCGCGAGATGCGCCAGTGCCCCCAGCGCGCGGCCGTTGCGGCTCCACCGCGCCGCCCCGGCCTGATCGAGCAGCGGCGCCGCGAGGCTTCGTGCGATCACGCTCTCGTCCCCGCCGCGCAGGTGTCGCGACAGATCGGCCAGCGCCCATCCCGTTCCTGCCACGAGCAGCGGATCGCCCGGCCCCGCGGCCAGCGCCCGCCCTGCCGCCGCGAACAACTGCCCGCGCCCTTCGCCGAAGCGCAGCAGCGCATCGCGATCGAGCAGTTCCTCTTCGATCAGCACTTCCCAGCCATGGACGATCGGCACCAGCGCAGCACCGCGGACCCCTGTGGCCAGCACCTCGCGCGCGAGCGCCTGCAGCACGGGTTCGGCGGGCGCGGGCTGCTGGTCGAGCCGCGCGAGCGCCTCGCGCCACCACGCCAGCCGCATCTGGCCGAGCGCGGGCTCGCGCGTGGTGCGCAGCAATTGCGCCAGCGCGTCGTCGAGCGCGAGCAGCGCCGCGAGCGCGCCGCGCGCTCGGGGCGGCGCATAGGACAAGGCGAGCATTCGCTCGGGATTGGTCACGCTGTCTCCGGTCATCCCCGTAGCAACCATAAGCGCGCCGTTAACCAGCTGAATTTAGGGGGCGTTAGCGACGGGCATGGCATGGCGCCACGTTGATCGGGGACCGGGATCGCAAACATGACGGGCATTCGGCAGAACTGGAAAGAAGCACGGGGGTTCCTGACCCGTCTCGCCCGCGACACGCGCGGTAACACGCTCGCGCTCATGGCGATCGC
The DNA here is from genome assembly GCF_004792695.1 of Sphingomonas naasensis. Lineage (GTDB taxonomy): Bacteria > Pseudomonadota > Alphaproteobacteria > Sphingomonadales > Sphingomonadaceae > Sphingomonas > Sphingomonas naasensis. The sequence continues at coordinate 172,339 of NZ_SRXU01000001.1, forward strand.
GATCATCCCGCTGGCGGGCATCATTGGCGGCGGCATCGACATCAGTCGCATGTACATCGTCAAGACGCGCCTGCAACATGCCTGCGACGCCGGCGCGCTCGCCGGCCGCAAGGCGATGGGCGCCGGGTTGTGGAGCCAGACGGGCGCGATCGATGGATCGCAGGAGACCAACTACCCCCAGAAGATCGCGATGCGCTATTTCGACGGCAATTTCGACCGCACCGCTTATGGCGGGACCACGCCCGCGCCCGAGTTCACCGAAGCCGGGGGCAAGGTCAGCGGCAAGGCCTCGGTATCGCTGCCGATGACGCTGATGAAGATTTTCGGGCGGACCGCCGAGACGCTGTCGGTCACCTGCGAGGCGGACATGCGCCTGCCCAACACCGACGTGATGTTCGTGCTCGATAACACCGGGTCGATGGGCGACACGCCTTCGGGCGACACGCAGACCAAGCTCCAGTCGCTCAAGGACGCAGTGAAGTGCTTCTACGAGATCGTCGCGCGGCTCGACACCACCGAGGTATGCACCACCGGCAATCCCAGCGGCGGCGTGGGCGGCGAGACGCAGGTCCGCTTCGGCTTCGTGCTCTACGACACCAACGTCAATGTCGGGAAGCTGCTGCCGACTGCCTATCTGGCGGACGACTGGGCGTTCCGGTCGCGCGAGATCGAATCAATCGCCTATCCGACCCAGGGCACGCCCACCGAAACGTCGTCGAGCATCGCATGGGGCTCGACCGGCAACTGGCAGGACAAGGCCTATAGCAAGAGCGGCACCTCCGCCACGAACTGCTCGAACAACGTGCCGGCGACCGCCACCAACGCCACGGGCGCGGTGACGCGGACGCAGCTCACGAGCAGCGAATCTCCGGGATCGCGCACCGTGACCTACAAGGAGGTCGGGCCCGTCACCCAGAGCGAATATCGCTATGACAGCTATTCCGGTGGCAAGAACGGCACCTGCTATTATGACAAGCGCGATACGCCCGGCACAAAGACCGCCTATTTCACCCGGACCGACACCGCGCAGGTCACGTGGCACTATGGGCTGATCTCGCAGAATATCGCCGGCCTGAAGAACGGTACCGATGCCTGGAACGACTCGATCCAGGTGCGGATCGGCAACAACGGCACGATGAAGACGGTCGGCTGGGACGGGTGCATTTCCGAACGCCATACCGACCAGGACATCGACTTCACCGCGGCCAAGCTGCCTGCCACGGCGATGGACCTCGACATCGATACCGTGCCGAGCTCGGGCGACGCCAACTCGCTGTGGGGCCCGGTCATGAAGGACATGATCTACACCCCGAAGGGCAGCAAGAATAGCTGGGACAAGGACGATCAGCACACTACGTCCAACTACAGCAACAGCTCGAGCTACAGCTGCCTTGCCGAGTCGCGGAAGCTCCAGGAGTGGAAGGATGCCTCGATCTTCGAGGGATATGTCGACTCGATGCGCAAGGGCTCGAACACCTATCACGACATCGGCCTGATCTGGGGCGCGCGCCTGATGTCGCCGACCGGGATCTTCAAGGCCGAGAACGCGACCACGCCCAAGGGCGGCGAGATCCAGCGCCACATGATCTTTATGACCGACGGTGATCCGTGCACCGCCGCGGAGAACTACACGGCCTATGGCGTCGCGTGGTTCGATCACCTGCAGACCACCGCCGATCAGCCGGCGGACGGTGCCACCCGGTGTACCGAGGGTGCCGCGATCACCGATCAGGTCAACGCGCGGACGCAGGCGATCTGCAAGGAGATCAAGAAGAAGGACATCACCCTGTGGGTCATCACCTTCGGCTATGTCGATCCGCGCACCGTGACGCGGATGACCACCTGCGCCTCGGACGGCCGCTATTTCAGCGCCAACAACAAGGTCGAGCTTCAGGACACCTTCAAGAAGATCGCCGACCAGATCTCCGCCCTGAGGTTGACCAACTGATGCGTATGTCCGCGCTCCGGCGCTGCCGCGCCCTGCTCCGTGACCGCCGCGGCGTCACGGTCGTCGAATTCGCCATCGTCGCGCCGGTCATGGGGCTGGTGCTGCTCGGCGGCTTCGACATCGGCCACACGCTCTACATGCGCACGACGCTGCAGGGCGTGCTGCAAAAGGCCGGTCGCGATGCGGCGCTGGAAAGCGGCGCGTCGGCCTCGGCGCAGGAGAAGCTCGACAAGAAGATCACCGACCAGGTCAAGGCGTTGGCGAACAATGCCGACGTCGAGATCAAGCGGCGTTATTATCGGACGTTCGAGGACGCCGCCGCCGCGAAGGCCGAGATCCACACCGAGGTCAACGGCAACGGCATCTGCGACGCCGGCGAGCCGTTCGAGGACGCCAACAACAACGGCAAATGGGACGCCGACGGCGGCAATGGCGGCCAGGGCGGCGCGAAGGACGCGACGCTCTACACCGTCACCGTCAGCTATCCGCGGTTCTTCCCGCTCAACAATTTCATCGGCGGGTCGAACACGACCAAGGTCAGCGCATCGACGGTGCTGCGCAACCAGCCTTATGCCGATCAGGGCGTCTATGACAGCCCGACAGAGGGACATTGCCCATGATCCGGTTGCCCGATCTCTGCCGGCGCCTCGGCAAGGACGAGAGCGGTCTCGCGCTGCTCGAATTCGCCTTCTCGCTGCCGATCTTTCTCACCATGGCGCTCACCGGCGCCGAGCTGACCAACTACATCACCACGCGCATGCGGGTGAGCCAGGTCGCGCTGCAGCTCGCCGACAACGCGGCGCGGATCGGCTCGGGCGCTCCGATCGCGTCGAAGACAATCACCGAAGCCGACATCAATGATCTGCTGACCGGCGCGGGCCTGCAGGCGAGCGAGCTCGACCTCTATCGCAAAGGTCGCGTGATCATCTCGTCGCTCGAGCCAGACACGGCCGCGGGGCATACGGGCAAGTTCATGATCCGCTGGCAGCGGTGCCGCGGCTCGGCCGCCCACCCGTCGGGCTATGGCGTGGCAGGCGCCAACAACCTCACCGGCATCGGGCCGGGCAACAAGGCCGTGCCGCCGCCCAACGGCGTCGCGATGTTCGCCGAGGTGTTCTATACCTATCAGCCGCTGATCAAGACGTCGCTGTCACCCAGCACGACGATGACTGAGACGGCTTCGATGATGGTCCGCGATCGGCGCGACACCAGCGACGATACCAAGCTGGCCAACGGCAGCAACAATCCGAACCCGCAGCATCCCAACGGGATCTACAAGGTCGCCGGCGTCACCGCCTCGACCTGCTGAGGCGCGGGGCGCACCGAGGCGCCCCGCCCTCGCATTCTAGCCGCGATAGGTGACCTTCTTCACCGCCGCGACCACACGCGCGGCGTCGACCAGCGCGAGCTTCTCGAGATTGGCGGCATAGGGAAGCGGCACGTCCTCGTTGGTGACGCGCAGCACCGGTGCGTCGAGGTCGTCGAAGCCCTTCTCCATCACCACCGCGGCGATTTCCGAGGCGATCGAGCAGGTCGGCCAGCCCTCTTCGACCACGACGAGGCGGTTGGTCTTCTTGAGGCTCTCGAGCACCGTCGCCGTGTCGAGCGGGCGCAGCGTGCGCAGATCGACGACCTCGGCCTCGATCCCCTCGCCCGCCAGCATTTCGGCCGCTTCGAGCGCGACGCCGACGCCGATCGAATAGGAGACGAGCGTGACGTCCTTGCCTTGGCGGACGATGCGCGCCTTGCCGATCGGCAGCACGTAATCGTCGAGCTTGGGCACTTCGAAGCTGCGGCCGTACATCAGCTCGTTCTCGAGGAACACCACCGGGTCTTCCGAGCGGATCGCCGCCTTGAGCAGCCCCTTGGCATCGGCCGCGTCATAGGGCGCGATCACGATCAGGCCGGGGACCGAGGCGTACCACGGGCCGTAATTCTGCGAGTGCTGCGCGCCGACGCGCGATGCCGCGCCGTTGGGCCCGCGGAATACGATCGGGCAGCGCATCTGGCCGCCCGACATATAGTTGGTCTTCGCGGCCGAGTTGATGATGTGGTCGATCGCCTGCATCGCGAAGTTGAAGGTCATGAACTCGATGACCGGCTTGAGGCCGCCCATCGCCGCGCCCGTGCCGATGCCGGCAAAGCCATATTCGGTGATCGGAGTGTCGATGACGCGCTTTGGGCCGAACTCGTCGAGCAGCCCCTGGGTCACCTTATAGGCGCCCTGGTATTCGGCGACTTCCTCGCCCATCACGAAGATGCGCTGATCCTTGCGCATTTCCTCGGCCATCGCGTCGCGCAGCGCTTCGCGGACCGTGGTCTTGACCATCTCGGTGCCCGCGGGAATCGCCGGATCGGCGACGGTCGCCGCCTTGTCGCTGGCGAGCTGCTTCGTGCCGCTATCGGCTTTCTTGCGGCCGCCATCCTCGCCCGCTTCGGACTCGGCTGCCTTCTGCCCGGCTGCCGGCGCTTCCGCCTTGGCAGCCGATGCGGGGGTCGGGGCGGCAGAGGCGTCCTCGCCCTCGGCCGCGATCGTGGCGATCACGGTGCCGACTTTCACATTGTCGGTGCCCTCGGCGACGACGATCGAGGCGATCGTGCCTTCGTCGACCGCCTCGAATTCCATCGTCGCCTTGTCGGTCTCGATCTCGGCGAGGATGTCGCCCGATTTCACCACGTCGCCTTCCTTGACGAGCCACTTGGCGAGCGTGCCCTCTTCCATGGTCGGCGAGAGCGCCGGCATCTTGAGTTCGATCGCCATCTCAATAGGTCTCCACCAGCACGTCGGTGTACAGTTCCGCGGGGTCGGGTTCGGGGGTCTGCTCGGCGAAATCGGCGGCTTCGTTCACCACCTTGCGGATCTCGGCCTCGAGCGGCTTGAACTCTTCTTCCTTGACGCCGAGCTTCTCGAGCTCGCGCTTGACCGCCTCGATCGGGTCGGACTTGTCGCGCACCGACTGGACCTCCTCGCGCGACCGGTACTTGGCCGGATCGGACATCGAGTGGCCGCGATAGCGATAGGTCTTCATCTCGAGGATGATCGGGCCCTTGCCCGCGCGCACCCATGCCAGCGCTTCCTCGGCGGCGCCGCGGCAGGCGAGCACATCCATGCCGTCGACCTGGATGCCGGGGATGCGGAAGCTCTCGCCGCGCTTGTAGAGCTGGTCCTCGGACGAGGCGCGATTGACGCTGGTGCCCATGGCATACTGGTTGTTCTCGATCACGAAGATGATCGGGAGCTTCCACAGCTCGGCCATGTTGAAGGCCTCATAGACCTGGCCCTGGTTGGCCGCGCCGTCGCCGAAATACGACATGGCGACGCCGCCATCCTCGTTATATTTGTGCGCGAAGGCGAGGCCCGCGCCAAGCGAGACCTGCGCGCCGACGATGCCGTGGCCGCCGTAGAACTTCTTCTCGGTCGAGAACATGTGCATCGAGCCGCCCTTGCCGCGGCTGATGCCCGCGCCACGTCCGGTCAGCTCGGCCATGATCACCTTGGGATCGATGCCATAGGCAAGCATGTGGCCGTGATCGCGATACCCGGTGATCACCGAGTCCTTCTCGCCGTCGAGCGCCGACTGCAGGCCGACCGCAACGGCTTCCTGGCCGATATAGAGGTGGCAGAAGCCGCCGATGAAGCCGAGCCCGTAGAGCTGCCCCGCCTTCTCCTCGAAGCGGCGGATGAGCAGCATCTGCTTGTAGAACGCGAGCAGCTCCTCCTTGGAGGCCTTGTACCGTTCTGGTTCGTTTGGACGTTCGCGGTTCGGTACCGCAGGTTCGGTGGACGCTTTGCGTGCCGGTGCTTTGGCCACAGGAATTCCTCATGCCCGGGGAAGGTCGGTGCGCGCCTATAAGCGCGTTCTTGGCCGGGACGCAACGTCAACGCGCGGGGAAGAGGGGTGTTCAGCCATCGATGGCGCGCCGGCGGCGATAGGCAGGCCGGCGAATCTATGCTCCAAACGCGCGATGGGCTTCGTGCAGCTTCTCCGGTCGCTCGACGACCTTCTCTACGCGGTGATGACGTGGCTGGTCTTCTACCCGATCACGCTGTGGCGCAGCATCCGCCATCCGCGCGCGATGATGATCTATGCCGACACCGAGCTCGAGGATCGTCCCGAGCTGCAATATGAGGACACGCTCAGCCCGCCGCTGTTCCTGCTGATCACGCTCATCCTCAGCCACCTGATCGAGCTGAGCATCGTCGGGCAGAGCGCGCTGGTGGGTGACCGGCGCGGGCTGAGCAGCCTGATCACCGACGATAGCACGCTCCTGATCTTTCGGCTGATCGTGTTCAGCGTCTTCCCGCTGATCATGGCGGTGCGCCTGCTCCACTGGAAGAAGCGGCGGCTGACGCGCGATTCGCTCCGCCAGCCCTTTTACAGCCAGTGCTACCCCACCGGCCCGTTCGCGCTGCTGATCGGGATCGGCGGCATCGCCATGCAGATGCATTTCGTCGCCGCGCAGTTGATCGGCCTCGCGCTGACGATCCTCGCGCTCCTCTGGTATGGCAGCCTGCAGACGCGCTGGTTCGCGCGCCAGCTCAACGTGTCGCTGCTGCGCGGCCTGTGGATCGCCTCGGTCGGGATGGTCCAGTGCGTGGTGGCGATGGTGCTGCTGCTGCCGCTGGTCGCGTGAAGCCCTATTTGTCGAGCGGCACGATCACTTCATCGGGGCGCGCGACATTGAGCTGCTTGCGGACGAGTTCGTCGACCATATCGGGGTCGGCACCGCGCTTGGGATCGAGCAGGTCGACGCGGTTCTTGAGCTCGGCGCGCTTCTTGGCGAGCGCGGCATATTCGACGTCCTTCTGCGCCAGCTCGGCCTTGATCTCGCGCGCCGCGACGATCCCGGTCGGGCCGAACACGGCGTTGTAGCCGAAGAAGCCGACGGCGATCAGCACCGCGGCGGGAAGCCCCGCACGGCGGAGAAGCGTACGAATGGGAGAGGTGCGCGCCATGGTGTTGATTCTCGCGTAACCAACCTCGTTAATCAAGGCCGCACTTTCACTTAACCGGCGGACACGCGCCCCTCCCGCGAACGGGAGGGGCGCGTGCGAGGCCGCGGTCTCAGCCCTTGAGGATCGAACGCCCCGCATAGCGCGCGGCGTCGCCCAGCTCTTCCTCGATGCGGATCAGCTGGTTGTACTTGGCGAGCCGATCCGAACGCGACAGCGAGCCGGTCTTGATCTGCCCGCAATTGGTGGCGACCGCGAGGTCGGCGATCGTCGCGTCCTCGGTCTCGCCCGAACGGTGCGACATCACCGCGGTGTAGGACGAGCGGTGCGCGAGGCTGACGGCTTCGAGCGTCTCGGTCAGCGATCCGATCTGATTGACCTTCACGAGGATCGAATTGGCAGTGCCGCCGTCGATGCCGCGCTTGAGGCGCTTGGGGTTGGTGACGAACAGATCGTCGCCAACCAGCTGGATCTTGCCGCCGAGCTTCTCGGTCAGCGCCTTCCAGCCGTCCCAATCGTCCTCGGCCATGCCGTCCTCGATCGAGAAGATCGGGTATTTGGCGACCAGCCCGGCGAGGAAATCGACATTCTCGAGGCTGGAGAAGGTCTTGCCCTCGCCCACCATCTTATACGCGCCATCCTTGTAATATTCGGTGGCGGCGCAATCGAGCGCGAGCATCACGTCGTCGCCCGGCTTGTAGCCCGCCGCCTCGATCGACGACATGATGAAGTCGAGCGCCTCGGTGGTCGAGGCGATGTTCGGCGCGAAGCCGCCTTCGTCGCCGACACTGGTCGCGAGACCCTTTTCGTGGAGCTTCTTCTTGAGCGTGTGGAAGATCTCCGAGCCGCAGCGCACCGCCTCGACGATGTTCTCGGCGCCGACCGGTACGATCATGAATTCCTGGAAGTCGATCGGATTGTCGGCATGCTCGCCGCCATTGATGATGTTCATCATCGGCACCGGCAGGACGTGCGCGTTGACCCCGCCGACATAGCGGTAGAGCGGCAGCCCGCGCGCATCGGCAGCCGCCTTGGCCGCGGCGAGGCTGACGCCGAGGATCGCGTTGGCGCCCAGCCGGCCCTTGTTCTCGGTGCCGTCGAGCTCGATCATCGCGCTATCGAGATCGGCCTGGTCCTCGGCCTCGAGGCCGAGCACCGCTTCGGCGATCTCGCCGTTGACGGCTTCGACCGCGGCCTCGACGCCCTTGCCGAGCCAGCGCGACTTGTCGCCGTCGCGCTTCTCGACCGCTTCGTGCGCGCCGGTCGAGGCGCCCGAAGGCACCGCGGCGCGGCCGAAGCTGCCGTCGTCGAGCAGCACATCGACCTCCACGGTGGGATTGCCCCGGCTGTCGAGGATCTGGCGGGCATGGATGTCGATGATTGCGGTCACGAAATGGTCTCCCTACTTAGGATATATCGGGATTGCCCGAAGGCGCGCGCGAGCCTCTAACCGCTCGCACGCCCCCGGGCAACGCAGAGGATGGAACCGGGGCGATCGGCTATGGTTCTCTGCGCGACAGACGAGAAAGGGCCGAAACCATGGCTGACGCGAAGAATTCCAAGACACCGGGCGGCGAGCAGGTCGATTTCAAGGCCGATCCGGGGCTCGAGGCGACGGCCAGCGGCACCGGCCCCGCCGCGATCAATTTCGAGGCTTCCGAGGACGTTGGCGGCGCCAGGTCCGGCGCGACGCAGCAGCTTCGCGACGAAGCGTCGAAACTCAAGGATCAGGCGGCCGAGCGCGCCCGCGCCTTTGCCGGCGAGGGCAAGGACCGTGCGACCAGCGCGCTCGACGAAGTCGCGCGGCTGATGCAGAGCGCCGCGGGCGACGTCGATGCCAAGCTCGGCGAGGAATATGGCCGCTATGCCCGTTCGGCCGCCGACGGCATCGCCGGATGGGCCGAGTCGCTGCGCGGCAAGGAAGTCGACGATCTCATCGAGGATGCGAGCGCCCTCGTCCGCAAGAGCCCCGCGATCGCGGTCGGCACCGCTGCCGCGGTCGGATTCGTGCTCGCCCGCCTGATCAAGTCGGGCATCGACGCCGCGTCCGAATCGAGTGGGCGCAAGTCACCCGAAACCAGCGACGCCTGAGAGGAAACCGGGGGGTGGACGAGCCTGAGGCACAGGAAGAAAGCATCGGCACCCTGATCGGGCGGCTGGTCGAGGACGGCAAAAGCTATGCCCGCGCCGAGATCGGCTATTATCGCACGCTCGCCGGGCGCAAACTCGCCGAGGCGAAGCTCGGGCTGATCTTCGGCGCCGCGGCGCTGGTGATCGCGCTCTGCTCGGTCACGGCGTTGCTCGTCGGGCTGATCCTGTCGCTTTCCGGTCTCGTCGGCCCCGGCTGGGCAACGTTGATCGTGATCGTCGCGGCGCTGGCGCTCGCCGGCCTGCTCGGCTGGCTGGCATATCAGCGCATCCAGCGCCTGTTCGGGAGCAAGCCATGAGCACCGACCCCGAGCTGCTCGCCGCCGAGGCGCAGGTCCAGGCCGCGCGCTCGCGCATGTTCGCCACGCTCGGCGAAGTGCAGGACCGGCTCAAGCCCACCAATCTGGCCCAGAATGCCGTCGAGAGCGCGGCGCAGGGCGTCGCCTCGACTGCGCGCAAGGGCGCGGAGATCGTGCGCAACCGCCCGCTCGCCGCGGCGGCGATCGCCGGCACCGTTGGGCTGGTCTTCGCCCGCGGCTGGATCGCCGATCTGCTCCGCCGCCGCAATGAAACCCCTGCCGCCGCCGAGGGTTTGAACCGCAAGACCGCGAAGAAAGGACGTACCCGATGAGCAACGGCAACAGCAGCGCCCCCAAGGTCGCCAATCCGAACGGCGACGCGCAGGGCCGCGCCGCCAAAGCAGCCGAATCGCTCGGCGACAATCCCGTCGCGCTTCTCGCCGGCGGCGTCGCGCTCGGCGTGGTCATCGGCATGCTGCTCCCCCGCACCGCGAAGGAGCGCGAGCTGCTCGAAGGCGTCGGCCGCTCGCTCGCCGACCGTGCCACCGCCACCGCCTCGGCGGTCAAGGACGCCGGCAAGGAGGAGATCAACGCACTCCTTCCCGGCCGCGACGCGACCAAGGAGCGCGTCACCGCGCTGTTCGGCAACATCCTCGACGCCGCCAAGGGCGCCGGCCAAAAGGCCTGAGGTCAACTCCGGGGTTGAGCGGCGGCCGCTTTGCCCGTTAAGGGCAGCGCCAACCGCTCTCCCCAGGAGGCTCAATGAGCAAGCTGCATCTCGTCTTCGGCGGTCGCGTGACCGACCCGCAGACCCTCGATTTCCAAGACCCCTCGAAGCTCGACGTCGTCGGCATCTATCCCGACTATGCCAGCGCCGAGAAGGCGTGGCGCGCCGCCGCGCAGCGCACCGTCGACGACGCCGAGATGCGCTACGTCGTCGTCCATCTCCACCGCCTGCTCGAGCCCGACCTCGACAAGCCGGCCGCCTAGGCGGCGGGCGCCTGCCGTTTGCGCCGACGGCGGAGCATCGGCCGGGCGAGCAACAGCCCCACGACGAAGCCGCCGATATGCGCGGCCACCGCGACGGCTATGCCCTCCAGCCGGAAGGCATAGCCCGCCAGCAGATTGACGCCGATCCACGCCGCGCCGAGCCACGTGGCGCGGACGAACGCGGCCGGGATCGGCCCGATGGCGACGGCGCGAGCCTGGCTGAACAGCAGCGCATAGGCGCCGAACAGCGCCGAGGCCGCCCCGCTCGCCCCGACCATCGGCACGACCGAGTCAGGATCGGGCAGCCATTGGCTCAGCGCCGCGGCATAGGCGCCGACGACATAGAGAATCAGGATGTTGCGCGCGCCGAGCCACGTCTCGCAGGCGCGTCCGGTGAAGACGAGGATCAGCATGTTGCTGAGCAGGTGGAGCAACCCGCCATGGACCAGAGTCGCGGTCAACGGGGTGAGCCAAGCCGGCACTGCCGCATAATCGGTTTCGACGCCGCTCAGCCGCGCCGGGATGAAGCCCGCGCGCATCGGCGCATCGACCCAGTCGGGGGCGAATTCGGCCGCGACGCTGACCAGCACGGTCAGCGCAGCGATCATGGCGGTAGCCGTCGGACGGCGCATCCCGGCCTCTAGCGAAACGCGGCGGTCATGCGCCCCGGTATCGCCAGGCGAGCAGCGGCCGCGCCAGCAGCATGCCCGCGACCAGCCCGAAGATCGGCGAAACCAGCCCCGTCGAGGGATCGAAGCTCCCCGCAGCGAGCGCGAGGATCAGCTGGAAGGCGATCCAGAACAGCGCGAGGCTGGCGATCTGCCCCGCCCGGCCGAAGCCGCGCCATGTCGGCAGCGCCTCGGGAACCCCGTACAGCGTGAAGTAGGCGCTGATCACCCCGAACAGCGCGGGATCCATCCCCGCGCTCGGGATCGGCGAGTGCGGCGTCAGCACCAGGCGCCCCAGCGCGCCGGCATAGCCCGCCACGACGAACAGCACGCCCAGCCCGACCGGCCCGATTGCCCGCTCGACATAGCGGCCGGCGATCAGCAGGAAGACGAGGTTGAATACTGCGGAGAGCAGGTCCGACGGCAAGAACAGCGACGCGAGCGGCGACAGCCAGAACCACGGGTCCTGGCGCCACACCCCGGAGGCGAGCTCGAGCGGCACGAAACCGAAGCCGATCGCGGCGGCCTGGAATCCGACCACCGCACCGACGAACAGCAGCGCGAACACCGAGACCGCGATCAGCGCATCGGTGAAGCGTCCGCGAGGGAGGTTGGTTACGCTCAGATGAACTCGATCCGCGAGACCAGATAATAGCGGTCGCCCGCCGGCACCGAGACCTCGACCTCGTCGTCGACCTTGCGCCCGATCAGCGCGCGGCCGATCGGCGAATTGTACGAGATGCGGCCCTTGCTCGCATCGGCCTCGGTCTCGCTGACGATCTGATACTTGATCGGCTTGTCGTCCTCGTCGAGCAAGGTCACCGTCGCGCCGAACACGATCTTGTCGCCCGAAAGCTCCTTGGGATCGATGATCTGGGCGCGGCTCAGCTTGCCCTCGATGTCCGAGATCGTCGCCTCGTTCTGGCCCTGCTGCTCCTTGGCAGCATGATATTCGGCGTTTTCCGAAAGATCGCCATGCGCGCGCGCTTCCTCGATCGCATCCACGATCAGCGGGCGCTCCGCTTTGAGGCGCTTCAGCTCGGCAGTGAGCTTCTCATAGCCCTCCTTGAGCATCGGCATCTTTTCGACCGTCGCCATTCCATTCCGCCCTTCAAACGCCTCGATCCCCAAGCGACTCCCGAGGAGCACGCCCGCACATCAACACCGATTGGGGGAGATCAATTGTGCGATTGCGAATAATAAGACTGCAGGGGGCAAACATCAAGCGTCTGCCCGATTCACGCCTCAATTCACCGCCTCGGCGAACGCTCGCCCGCATTCCGGCGAATACCGGTATCTCAGGCGATTGCACCGCGTTCGAACCATGGAATCGCGGCCTTGCCCGGGATTCCGATACGCTCAACGCCCGGCGTAGAATGCCTGGAGCGGCTTCACGTCGAGGCTCTGCTTGCCAAGCGCCGCGATCGCCCGCGCCGTCGCCACGCTCGCGGGTGCGGTGGTGAAATAGGGGATCTTCTGCGTCATCGCGGTCGCGCGGATGCTCGCCGAATCCTTGAGCGACTGCCAGCCCTCGGTGCTGTTGAAGATCAGCGCGACATCGCCGTCCTGGATCCGGTCGACGATGTGCGGCCGGCCCTGCGCGACCTTGTTGACGCGCTCGACCGCGATGCCCTGCGCCGCGAGATAATCGGCGGTGCCGCCGGTCGCGATGATCTTGAAGCCGAGATCGGCGAGGATCTGCACGCCGGGCAGCACGACGGGCTTGTCGCTGTCCTTGACGCTGACGAACAACGTGCCCGACGACGGCAGCACCGTTCCCGCGCCGAGCTGCGACTTGGCGAAGGCGGTGGCGAAATCGCTGTCGATCCCCATCACTTCGCCGGTCGACTTCATCTCGGGCGAGAGCACCGGATCAACGCCGGGGAAACGACCCCAGGGGAAGACGGCTTCCTTGACCGCGATATAGTCTATGTCGCGATCGATCTTCGGCAGATCCTTGAGCTTCTCGCCCGCCATCACCCGGCTGGCGATCTTGGCGATCGGGGTGCCTATCGCCTTGGCGACGAAGGGCACGGTCCGCGAGGCGCGCGGATTGACCTCGATGAGGTAGACCTCGCCGTCCTTGACCGCGAACTGGATGTTCATCAGCCCCTTGACCTTGAGCGCGCGCGCCAGCGCATCGGCCTGGCGCTCGATCTCGGCGATGATTGCGGCCGAGAGGCTGTAGGGTGGGATCGAGCAGGCGCTGTCGCCCGAATGGACGCCGGCTTCCTCGATATGCTGGAGCACGCCGGCAACTACGACATCGTCGCCATCCGCGATCGCATCGACATCGACTTCGATCGCGTCGCGCAGATACTGGTCGATCAGCACCGGGCTGTCGCCCGAGACCTGCACCGCGGTCTGGATATAGTCGTCGAGCTGCTGCTGGGTGTCGACGATCTCCATCGCCCGCCCGCCGAGCACATAGCTCGGCCGCATCAGCACGGGGTATCCGATCCGCTCGGCCACCGCGACCGCCTCGTCGCGGCTGCGCGCAAGGCCGTTGGCGGGCTGCTTGAGTCCGAGCCTGGCGACGAGGTTGGCGAAGCGCTCGCGATCCTCGGCGAGATCGATCGCATCGGGCGAGGTGCCGAGGATCGGGATTCCGGCATCCTCGAGCGCCTTGGCGAGGTTGAGCGGAGTCTGGCCGCCGAACTGGACGATCACGCCGACCAGCTCGCCGTTCGACTTCTCGACCTCGAGGATCTCGAGCACGTCCTCGGCGGTCAGCGGCTCGAAATAGAGCCGGTCCGAGGTGTCGTAGTCGGTGCTCACCGTCTCCGGATTGCAGTTGACCATGATCGTCTCGTAGCCGGCATCGGCGAGCGCGAAGCAGGCATGGCAGCAGCAATAATCGAACTCGATCCCCTGCCCGATCCGGTTCGGGCCGCCGCCGAGGATGACGATCTTCCTGCGATCGCTCGGCTGCGCCTCGTTCTCGGGCTCGCCGAAGCTCGGCGCCTCATAAGTCGAGTACATGTACGGCGTCTTCGCCTCGAACTCGGCCGCGCAGGTATCGATGCGCTTGAACACCGGGCGCACGCCGAGCTTGTGGCGCAGCTTGCGCACATCGGCCTCGGTCACGCCGCCGCTCATCGCCTTGGCGACCTCGCCGATCAGCCCATGGCTGCGCGCCATGCGCTCCGAGCCTTCACGCATGTTGACCGACTTGAGCGCGAGATACGCCAGACGCTTGTCGCTGAAGCCCATCGCCTTGAGCTTGCGCATCCCCGCCGCATCCTGCGGCAGCCCGCTGCGGCACACGGCTTCCTCGGCCGCGACGATCTCGGCGATCCGCTCGAGAAACCACGGATCATAGGCAGTCAGCGCCTGCACTTCTGCGACGGTGAAACCCTCGCGCAGCGCCTGCGCCGCGATCAGCAGCCGGTCGGGCGAGCGGATCGCCAGCGCCGCCTCGATCTCGTCGCGCGGCGCGCCGGCGAGGCGATCGACCTGGTTGAAGCCGCTCAGCCCGGTCTCGAGCCCGCGCAGCGCCTTCTGCATCGATTCATGGATGTTGCGGCCGATCGCCATCACTTCGCCGACCGATTTCATGGCGGTGCCCAAAGTCGCCTCGGCGCCCTTGAACTTCTCGAACGCGAAGCGCGGGATCTTGGTGACGACGTAATCGATCGTCGGCTCGAACGACGCGGGAGTCGCCCCGGTGATGTCGTTGGTGATCTCGTCGAGCGTGTATCCGACCGCCAGCTTGGCGGCGACCTTGGCGATCGGGAAGCCGGTGGCCTTGGAGGCCAGCGCCGAGGACCGCGACACGCGCGGGTTCATCTCGATGACGACGAGGCGCCCGTCCTTCGGATTCACCGCGAACTGAACGTTCGAGCCGCCCGTCTCGACGCCGATCTCGCGGAGCACCGCGATCGATGCGTTGCGCATGATCTGGTATTCCTTGTCGGTCAGCGTCAGCGCCGGCGCGACGGTGATCGAATCGCCGGTGTGCGTGCCCATCGCGTCGACATTCTCGATCGAGCAGATGATGATGGCGTTGTCCGCGCGATCGCGGACGACTTCCATCTCATATTCCTTCCAGCCGAGCAGCGATTCCTCGATCAGCACCTCAGTGGTCGGGCTCGCGTCGAGGCCCTTGCGGACGATGTCGAGGAATTCCTCGCGGTTGTAGGCGATGCCGCCGCCCGTGCCGCCGAGCGTGAAGCTCGGACGGATGATCGCGGGCAATCCGACATGCGCGAGGCCTTCGAGCGCCTCGGCTTCGGTATGGGCGATGTGCGAGCGGGCGCTTTCGAGCCCGATCCTGGTCATCGCATCCTTGAACTTGAGCCGGTCCTCGGCCTTATCGATCGCCTCGGCATCGGCGCCGATCATGATGCAGCCGAACTTGTCGAGCGTGCCGTCCTGCGCGAGCGCCAGCGCGGTATTCAGTGCGGTTTGGCCGCCCATCGTCGGCAGCACCGCATCGGGGCGCTCCTTCTCGATGATCTTGGCGACGATCGCCGGGGTGATCGGCTCGACATAGGTCGCGTCGGCGAGCTCGGGATCGGTCATGATCGTCGCCGGGTTCGAATTGACCAGGACGATGCGATAGCCCTCTTCCTTGAGCGCCTTGATCGCCTGCGTGCCCGAATAATCGAACTCGCACGCCTGGCCGATGACGATCGGTCCCGCGCCGATGACGAGGATGGAGGAGATGTCGGTGCGTTTGGGCATGTCAGGCCTGCGTATCAAAAAGTCTAATCGCGAGCGCAGCTGGGCTGCCCTCGGGCGGACACCGCACCGCGCGGGCGGTGCGATGATCGGAAGTTCGCGCTTTGGCCACGCTCATCCCCAGAAAAACATCATCAGGCTGTAGAGCGCCGCGACGACGAATATTGCACCGCCGACCCAGCCCGAAGCCATATCGAGCGTCGGCAGCTTCCAGCGGCGCGAGGCCTGATGAAGCGCGAACAATCGCTCGGACTCGGTCTGCGCGGCGGCATAGCCCTTGGCCGAAAAGGCGAAGACGAGCTGCGTTCCGTTTCGCTCACAGCGACCATAGCCGGCCTGCTCCCACGCTTTCGCGCTGGCATCGGCATGCGCGAAGCCATCTTCATCCGCCAAGGCCGACAGATCGACCCGGCGATCCGCCGAGTCGGGAACGCTGTCGACCGCTTCCATCAGGAAGCGATCGGCATCGCTGAGGGCCCTGCCCGCCATCACGCCTCCTGCCGGAGCAGACCGACGAACTTCTCGAACAGATAGAGGCTGTCCTGCGGGCCGGGGCTGGCCTCGGGATGATATTGGACGCTGAACGCCGGGCGATCGGTGAGCTCGAAGCCGCAGTTCGATCCGTCGAACAGCGAGACATGCGTCTCGCGCGCGGTTTCGGGCAGCGTCTCGCTGAGCACCGCGAAGCCGTGGTTCATGCTGGTGATCTCGACCACGCCGTCGGCAATGCGCTTGACCGGATGGTTGGCGCCGCGATGGCCCTGGAACATCTTCGAGGTCTCGCCGCCCACGGCCAGCGCGAGAAGCTGGTGGCCGAGGCAGATGCCGAACAGAGGCTTGCGCGTCTCGAGCAGGCTCCGGATCACCGGCACCGCATATTCGGCGGTCGCGGCGGGGTCGCCGGGGCCGTTCGAGAGGAAGAAGCCGTCCGGGTTGAACGACATGATCTGCTCGAAGCTCGCCTGCGCCGGCAGCACGGTCACCTTGGCGCCGGCGGCGACGAGATTGCGGAAGATGTTGCGCTTCGAGCCATAGTCGATCGCGACAATGTGAGGCCGATCATCCTCCCGCCCTTCGCCGCCATAGCCGAAGCCGAGCCGCCAGACGCCGCCCTCCCAGCCATAATGGGTCTCGGTGGTCACCGAGATGGCGAGGTCCATGCCTTCGAGTCCCGGCCATTCGCGCGCCATCTTCAGCAGCAGCGGAATGTCGAATTCGCCACTCGCCGAATGCGCGATCACGCCGTTGGGCGCGCCGGCGAGCCGGATGCGGCGGGTGAGCGCGCGGGTATCGATCCCGGCGAGGCCGATCCGCGCATGCTTCTTCATCCACTGATCGAGATGCTCGACCGCGCGGAAATTGCTCGGCTCGGTGACGTCCTCGCGGACGATCATCCCCAGCGCATGCGGATCGTCGGCCTCGATATCCTCAGGATTCGCGCCGACATTGCCGATATGCGGGAAAGTGAAATTGATGATCTGACCGGCGAAGCTCGGATCCGTCATGATCTCCTGATAGCCGGTCATCGCGGTGTGGAAGCACACTTCGCCTACGGCCTGGCCCTCGGCGCCGAATCCGCGGCCCCACACCACATCTCCAGAGGCGAGCACCAAAACCCCGGTAGCTCCTTCGGGCGCGGCAATAGGCTTGGCGTCGGCCACTGTGGCGGGCACTCCTGTGTCTGGTCTGGCGATGTCGCTAAGTCGCGGCGGCTAGACCCCCTGCCCCCTCGCGTCAACCGCCTGTCGCAGCTAGACGGGGATATTCCCGATTCACGAGAGAGCAAATGATCCGAGACGACATCAAGACCGCATTGGTGACTGCCATGAAGGGCGGCGACAAGGAAGGCACCGCGGCGATCCGCCTGATCCAGAGCGCGATCAAGAATCGCGACATCGAGCTGCGCACCGGCACCGCCCCCGCCGATGACGATGCGCTGGTGGTCGAAGTGCTTCAGAAAATGGTCAAGCAGCGCCGCGAATCGATCGAGATGTACGAGAAAGGCGGCCGTCAGGAGCTCGCCGATGTCGAAAAGGCCGAAGTCGCGGTGATCGAGCGCTTCCTGCCCCAGCAGATGAGCGAAGACGAGACCCGCGCCGCGATCGAATCGATCAAGGCGGAGCTCGGCGCCTCAGGGATGAAGGACATGGGCCGCGTCATGGGCGAGCTCAAGGCACGCCACGCGACCACGCTCGACATGAGCAAGGCGAGCGGGCTGGTGAAGGCGGCGCTGAGCTGAGGTGAGCCTTACTCCCGCCTTTCTCGACGAACTGCGTGCCCGGACCCTGCTGTCCGGCCTAATCGCCAAGACGACCAAGCTGCAAAAGGCCGGGCGCGAGTTCCGCGCCTGCTGCCCGTTCCACAACGAGAGGACGCCGAGCTTCTACGTCAACGACGACAAGGGCTTCTACCATTGCTTCGGCTGCGGCGCGCATGGCGATGCGATCCGCTGGATGACCGATCAACGCGGGCTACCGTTCATCGACGCGGTCAAGGAGCTTGTCGCCGCGGCCGGCATGGAGATGCCCGAGCAGGACCGCCGCTCGGCCGAGAAGGCCGAGCGCGCCAAGGGCCTGCACGAGGCGATGGCCGACGCGGCAAAATGGTTCGCCGAACGGCTGGGCGGCATCGAAGGCGCCGAGGCGCGCGCGGTGCTGCGGAAACGCGGCATCGCCGAGGAGACCGCGCGCAGCTTCGGGCTGGGCTTCGCTCCCGATTCGCGCGGCAAACTCAAGGAAGCGCTCAAGAGCTATGGCGATGCGATGCTGGTCGAGGCCGGCATGCTGATCCAGGTCGAGGAAAAGGAGCCGTACGACCGGTTCCGCGGCCGGTTGATGATCCCGATCCGCGACGTCCGTGGGCGGGTGATCGCGTTCGGCGGGCGGATCATCGGCGGCGGCGAGCCCAAATATCTCAACTCCCCCGAGACGCCGCTCTTCGACAAGGGGCGCACGCTCTACAATCTCGACCGCGCGCAGGCCGCCGCGCGCAAGACCGGCCGGATCCTCGCGGTCGAAGGCTATATGGACGTGATCGCGCTCGCCCAGGCCGGGTTCGAGGAAGCGGTCGCCCCGCTCGGCACCGCGCTCACCGAGCATCAGCTCGAACGGCTGTGGCGGATGGCCGATGTGCCGCTGCTTTGCTTCGATGGCGACTCGGCGGGGCAGAAAGCCGCGCTGCGCGCCGCGCACCGTGCCTTGCCGATGCTGCAGCCCGGCCGCAGCCTCGCCTTCGTCACTTTGCCCGACGGGCTCGATCCCGACGATCTGGTGCGGACGCGGGGGGGCGGCGCCTTCGAGGCGCTGCTCAAGGCACCGCAGCCGCTGGTCGACCGGCTCTGGCAGTCCGAGGTCGCCGCCGAGCCGCTCGACACGCCCGAGCAGCGCGCCGGGCTCAAGCGCCGGCTGGCGACGCTCGCCGAGAGCATCGCCGACGCCAATGTGAAGCACGAATATCTCGCCGAGTTCCGCGCCCGCGCCGACGCGCATTTCGGCCGCGGCCCGCGCAGCTTCGACGCGCGCCCGCAGCGCGGCGCACCCGCTCCACGCGGCAAACGCGATCGCCGCGGCAACTGGCAGCCGCCCGAGCCGCCTCCTTCCGCCACCGCGCGCAGCCTCGGCGCCGCCGGGCTCGACCCGATCCTCGCCCGCGCCGTGCTCGCCGGGCTGATCCGCCACCCGGCCGAAATCGCGCGCCACATGGAGGTGCTGGGCTCGCTGCGCAGCGCCTCGGGCGCGCTCGGCAAGCTGTTCGAGGCGGTTATCGACGTTGCGCTGGAGGACCGGCAGCTTGATAGCGGCAAAGTCCTCACCATATTGGCGCGGTCCGGATTTGATTCTGTGGCGAGCGATCTTCTGCGGGCGGACACGCTGCCCTTCTCTTTCACCCGCAATCAGGCGGACGAAGCGAAGGCGCGCGACGACCTCAACGAGGCGATCGCGGTGATGGTGGCGCAGCCGGTCGTGGACGCGGCGCTCGCCGAGGCCACCGCGGCGCTGAGCAGGGACGGCTCGGAGGCAGCTTTCACGCGGCAGGTGGCACTTTCGCGCAAGCGGCAGGAACTCCAGGCGCGGCTTGCGAATCTGATGCTTGCGGACGAAGACGATTTCGATGATTAGAGGCGGCGTATAATAGCCGCCATCTGGATTTCCGAGGGATTTGATGGCCAAGGCGAACATGGCGGACGTCACCGACAGCAACGAGGCGGGTGACGCGCCGCTGATCGATCTCAACGAGGGCACGCTCAAGAAGCTTGTCGCCCGCGCGAAGAAGCGCGGCTACATCACCGTCGATCAGCTCAACGAGATGCTCCCGCAGGACCAGATGTCCTCGGAGCAGATCGAGGACGTGATGTCGGCGCTCAACGACATGGGCATCAACGTCGTCGAGAACGAGGATGCCGGCGAGGACGCCGAGCCCGAGGAAGAGGTCGAGGAAGTCGACGCTTCGGACGGCCAGGACGATTCCGCCCCCGCCTTCGAGACCAAGAAGAAGGAAACCGTCGATCGCACCGACGATCCGGTGCGCATGTATCTGCGCGAGATGGGCGCCGTGGAGCTGCTGTCGCGCGAAGGCGAGATCGCGATCGCCAAGCGAATCGAGGCCGGCCGCGACACGATGATCCTCGGACTCTGCGAGTCGCCGATCACCTTCAACGCGATCATCGGCTGGTCGAACGCCCTCAACGAAGGCACGATGCAGCTGCGCGAGATCCTCGATCTCGACGCGATGCTCTCCAAGGGTCCGTCGGCCGAGCAGGTCGAGGGCGCCGAGGACGATGATTCGGGCGAGATCAGCGAGAAGACCGCCGGCACCTCGTTCAAGGAAGAGGAAGACGTCGAGGAAGTCGCCGAGGAGGAGGACGAGGACTCGATGACCGAGCGCCGCGCCCCGCGGATCTCGGACGACGAGGAAGAGGACAACACCCTCAGCCTCGCCCAGATGGAGGAGACGCTCAAGCCGCAGGCGCTCGAGAAGTTCGCCAACATCACCTCGGTCTACAAGAAATTCTCCAAGGTCCAGCAGCAGCGGCTCGACGCGATGGCGGCGGGCGGCGAGCTGCCGGTCGCCGAGGAGCGCAAGTATCAGAAGCTGCGCGAGGAGCTCACCGCCGAGGTCGAGAGCGTCCAGTTCCACCAGGCGAAGATCGAGTATCTCGTCGACCAGCTCTACAGCTTCAACCGGCGCCTGACGACGCTGGGCGGCCAGATGCTGCGCCTCGCCGAGCGCCACAAGGTCAACCGCAAGGATTTCCTCGACCGCTACGTCCATCACGAGCTCGACGAGAACTGGCTCCAGGCGGTTGGCGGCATCGACAAGAAATGGGCGGCGTTCGCGGCTAATGAAGCGGCCGCGGTCGACCGTATCCGCGTCGAGATTTCGGAGATCAGCCAGCAGACCGGCATGGCGCTCGCCGAATTCCGCCGCATCGTCAACATGGTGCAGAAGGGCGAGCGCGAGGCTCGCATCGCGAAGAAGGAGATGGTCGAGGCCAATCTCCGCCTCGTGATCTCGATCGCCAAGAAGTACACCAATCGCGGTCTGCAGTTCCTCGACTTGATCCAGGAAGGCAATATCGGCCTGATGAAGGCCGTCGATAAGTTCGAATATCGCCGCGGCTACAAGTTCAGCACCTATGCGACGTGGTGGATCCGCCAGGCGATCACGCGCTCGATCGCCGATCAGGCACGCACGATCCGTATCCCGGTCCACATGATCGAGACGATCAACAAGCTGGTCCGCACCAGCCGCCAGTTCCTCCACGAGCAGGGCCGCGAGCCCACGCCAGAGGAAATGGCCGAGCGCCTGAGCATGCCGCTCGAGAAGGTGCGCAAGGTGATGAAGATCGCCAAGGAGCCGATCAGCCTGGAGACGCCGATCGGCGACGAGGAAGATTCGCATCTCGGCGATTTCATCGAGGACAAGAACGCCGTCATCCCGGTCGATGCCGCGATCCAGGCGAACCTCAAGGAAACGGTCACCCGCGTGCTCGCCAGCCTCACCCCGCGTGAGGAGCGCGTGCTGCGCATGCGCTTCGGCATCGGCATGAACACCGATCACACGCTCGAGGAAGTCGGCCAGCAGTTCAGCGTGACGCGCGAGCGCATCCGCCAGATCGAGGCGAAGGCGCTGCGCAAGCTCAAGCATCCGAGCCGCTCGCGCAAGATGCGGTCGTTCCTCGACCAGTAGACGCGACGATTCAGAACTGAAAAAACGAACACCCCCGGAATCGCTTCCGGGGGTGTTCTGGTCTTCGAGATGGGCATCCCTGAATTCGCCCATCCAACGCTTTCTGTCGCTCAAGCGACCGCCAAACGCTCCTCCCCCCGGATCGAAAACCGAGCGATCACCGGCGCTTGTCTCGCCCCCCGACGAGTCAGCTGCCCTGCGAACGATGGCTTTGCGATAGCGGATCGCGGACGCGCAGGCGTTGAACGAGCGTCGCGCCGGCTTGTGCGGTCGTTTCACGCCCGCACCATTAACTGTGAAACAACCAACCGCGCTCGAGGCTATCTCGGAACGGCCCGCCACACCGCTGCCGCCACGCCCCCGCCGCCGACGCTGAAGGCGGGACTGTCATCCTGCCCGTCGAGACGAAGCACGAGCGCCGCGCTCAGCGGCGAGCCGCGACGGCGCGGCTTGGGCCGGGCGTTCATCACATCGTCCACGGCATAGCTGGCGCCGGCACGCGCGGTGACCTGCGGCAAGGTCGCGCCCGGCCCCCACCGCGTCGGCGTCGACAGCTCGGCCGCGCGCTTCGGCACGGGCTCGGCGAGCAATGTCAGGCGCGGCACGGGTTTCGGCTGCGCGCTTGCGGCAGGAAGGGTGAAAGGCTGCAGCCCCGACGCGACGGGAGTCCGCTTGTCGCGGGCCGCCCAGAGCGGCGCATGCGCCGCCAGCGTGTTCGCCGCCGTCTTGAGAATGGGCTGCGGACGCTCTCCCGCCAATGCGGGTATCGCCGCGCAACCGAGCACCAGTCCCATGGTCAGGACATTCCGCATCGCTTTCCCCAAAGCAGCGAAGACCAGGAGAGGATGACGCGGATCGGCGAAACACGCAATCGGCTTCGCCTCACTCCGCCTCATTTTGCCTTCATTGCGCCGTAAGGGCTTCGAAAGCTTGAGGGGTAAGCGGACGTTCGAACTCGAGGCCTGCCTCGAAATCATGGACCCAGACGATCCGCGCGGCGCGCGGGCCGATCCTGGGGAGCGCGAGCCAGATCATCGCGCCGACGCGAAGCTCGGAATAGGTTTGCAACCGCGCGCCGCGGACAGAGAGGTCGACGACCTTGCAAAGCGCCCGGCCGAGACCGTCGCGGCCGATCCGCGCGTCCAGCGACACCGGCGCACGCACGCTCCTGCGCTGGCCCGGCGTATCCGCGGGGGCGAATTCAGCGGCAAACGGCGCGGATTTGGGCGCGATAGCCATGCCGCGAGGCTAGGCGGCGAGCGCTAACAGCGCGTTAACGAAGCGATCCCGACACCGCCGCCCCACGCGAACCCGTTGGTTCAGCGACAGGCTTCGGCGCGCGCCGGGATCACTGCTGTCTCGATGCGCCACCTTTCGGCGGCGACGATTACTTCTTGCCGAGCGAGAGCCCGCCGAAGCGCTTGTTGAAGCGCGCGACCTGGCCGCCCTGATCGAGCATCTGGCCACGACCACCGGTCCAGGCGGGGTGCGCCAGCGGATCGATGTCGAGCGTCATCAGATCGCCTTCCTTGCCCCAGGTCGAGCGAGTCTCGAACACGGTGCCGTCGGTCATCTGGACCTTGATCAGGTGGTAATCGGGATGCGTGTCTTTTTTCACGATCGAATTCCTTCAAATGCCGCCGGTTACCGACCGGCAGCGGACGCGCGCGGTTAGCAGAGGCAGGGCCGTCACGCAACCTCGGTACGTACCCGCCATCGCGTCGGGCGAGGCGAATCGCGCTGGTCGCGAACGGGCCGAACCGGCCAGCGCGATCGTTGTGCTCAGGCTTTGGGTGGATCCGCGATCATCGCGGTGAATTCGCATTCGGTGGCGACTTCGCCGTCGAGCAGCGCCTTGCCGGCGAACTTGCACACGCGCGAGCGCTTCTGGACGAACTCGACCTCGAGGCGGAGCAACACGCCAGGCTCGACCGGCTTGCGGAACTTCACGCCGTCGATCGACATGAAATAGACGAGCTTGCCCGAGCCGGCGAGGCCGAGGCTCTCGACCGCGAGCACACCGGCGGCCTGCGCCAGCGCCTCGACCTGGAGCACCCCGGGCATGATCGGACGCCCGGGGAAATGCCCCTGGAAGAATTCCTCGTTCATCGACACCGCCTTGATCGCGACGATGCGCTGGTCGACGACCAGCTCCTCGACGCGATCGACGAGCAGCATCGGGTAACGATGCGGCAACGCCGCCATCACCCGCTGGATGTCCAACGGACCGATGGAAGCGTTGCCGGTTTCGGTCTCGCTCAACGCGGCTCGGCCGGCTTCGCGGGTGCGGTGCCGGCGGCCGGTGCGGCGCCCTGCTGCTGCGCAGCCGCGGCCTGCTGATAGGCCTGGATCTGCGCTGCCTGCGCGATCTGCTGCTGGATCGCCAGCGTCTCGCGCGACGGCTGCCAGTTGGCCGGCGGTTGGATGCTCACCGTCGGCGCGACCTTGTCGATCTCGGCGGTGATCGCCTGGCTGATATTGGCCGAGTCGGGCGCGTACATGAAGACTTCCGGCGACAGCACGACGTTGATCTTGCGCGCATTGACCACCTTGAGCTGCGCGGCGTCATACTGACGCAGCACCGACTCGATCGCGAACAGCTCGGCACGCGCCGCCGGGTTGCTCAGGCGGGCGAGATCGGTCTGGGCGTTGGTCTGCGCGGTGCGGATCTTCTCGATCGCGGGATTCTTGGCGGTCTGGGCGGCGCGGCCCTCTTCCTCGCTGACCTTGCCGTCCTTGTTGGTGTCGAGCTGGGCGACGAGCGGCTTGAGCTCGGTCTCGAGCGCGGCACGGCGCTGCTGCATCTGATCGAACGCCGCCTTGTAGGTCGTCGAGATCTGCTGGTTCGCCGCGGCAAACGCCTTCGAGCTGGCGACGACGCTGGTCGGGTTCGCATAGGCGATGCCGCCTGACTGGGCCTGCGCGGGCGTGGCGATGGCGAGCGCCGCCGGTGCGGCGAGCAGCGCGGCAACAATGGTCTTCTTGATAAACATCAGAACTGGGTCCCTACATTGAATGTCACAAGCTTGGTATCGTCGCCATCGACCGTCACGAGCGTCTTTGCGACGTCGATGCGCAGCGGTCCGAACGGCGAATTCCAGTTGACGCCGAAGCCCACCGAGATGCGCGGCCTGGCGGAATCGCCGAGGAAGCGCTCATAGAAGGGGGCGGTCTGAATATTGTAGATGGGGTTGATCGACGTGCCGGTGCACGCCGTCGGCGACGTGCCGAAGCCCACCGAGCAGGGCGTCGAGGTCGAAACCCCCGTCGTCGGATCGGTGAACACGTAGAGCTGGTTGCCGCTCGCATCCTTCTGGAAATTATCCTTCGGAAGCAGCGTCGGCGAGCCGTCCGCGTTGAACAGCAGCTTACCCGCGGAGTCGGTCGCCTGGGTGAACTCGATGGTCTTGCCCGGCCGGGTGATGCCGAACAGGCTGCCCGCCATCACGAAGATCGACGGCCGCAGACCCATCTCCGCCGCGCCGGCACCGAGCGGAATCTCGAGCTCGGCCTTGGTCAGGTAATAGGCCTTGCCGCCGAGCGCGTCGTCGATGATCTGGTCGCGATCGGTGATCAGCGCCTGCGTACCTGCCAGCGGATCGCCGGTGAAGCCGATGCGCTGGACGCGCGGGCCGACGCCGCGAATGTCGAAGCCGCGGAACTGCGGCTCGCCGAGATAGAAGCGGTCGGTGATGCGCACCGGATCGCTGCCCGCCGTCTTCGACTTTTCGAGGCTGTGGATATAGCCGCCCTCGGCCGAGACCGAGAAGATGAAGCCGCTGCCGACATTCCAGTATTTGTCGCCCTCGGCACGCGCGCGGACATATTTCACGTCGCCGCCGAGGCCGGCGAAATCGGTGCCGATGCTCAGGCGCTGGCCGCGGGTCGGACGCAGACGGCTGTTGAGGCTGTCATAGATCAGCGAAAGCCCGACCAGCGACGTGATGCGGTTGCCCACCGCCTCGCAATAATAGCGCCCGGCCTTGGTCGGATCGCAAACGCCGTTGGTGTAGAAGGAATCCTTGTCGAGCGTCACGTCGTCCTGACGCAGCGTGTAGCGGCCCGACAGCGTCCAATATTCGGTCAGCGGCAGGCCGGCGACCAGCTGGAAGCCCGTCGCGACCTGGCTGTAGGTCGTGCTGCGATCGCTGCCGATATAGTTGAACGCGTTGTAATCCTGCCGAAACACCGTCCCGCCCAGCGCGATGTTGGTGTCGAACAGATAGGGCTCGGTGAAGCCCAATTCGACCGACTTGGAATAGCTCGAATAATCGACCGAGGCCGACACCGTCTGGCCCATGCCGCGGAAGTTGCGCTGGCGGATCGACGCCTGAAGGATGAAGCGCTCGAGGCTCGAGAAGCCGGCCGAGAGCGTCAGTTCGCCGTTCGGGCGTTCCTCGACATTGGCCTTGAGCACGATGCGGTCCGGCGCCGAGCCCTCGGCGCGCTCGATCTCGAACTTGTCCTGGAAATAGCCGAGCGAGTTGATGCGATCCTGCGAGCGCTTGACGAGGAAGGTGTTGAACGCGTCGCCTTCCGCCACGCGGAACTCGCGGCGGATCACCTTGTCCTGCGTCTGCCGGTTACCCGTGATCTCGATCCGCTCGATATAGGTGCGGTTCGATTCGCCGATGTTGAAGTTCATCGACATGGTGAGCTTTTCGCGGTCGCGCTCGAACTGCGGCGTGACGTCGGCGAAGGCATAGCCGAAGGCGCCCGCGGTCTCGCTCAACTGCTCGACCGTGTCCTCGACGGCCTTGGCATTATACCATTGGCCTTCCTTGATGCTGAGCGCGGAGGCCAGCCGCTTGTCGTCGAAGTCGCGGATCGCGCTGTCGACCTTGACCGGCCCGAATTTGTAGCGCGGGCCTTCCTCGACCACATAGGTGATGATGAAGTCGCGCTTGTCCGGGGTGAGCTCGGCCACCGCCGAGATCACGCGGAAATCGGCATAGCCTTCGGTCAGATAGAACTGGCGCAGCTTCTGCTGGTCGTAGGCGAGACGATCCTGATCGTACGAGGTGTTCGAGCTCAGCAGATGCGCGAGACCGGCGGTCTTGGTCGCCATCTCGCCGCGCAGCTTGCCGTCGGAGAACACCTCGTTTCCGATGATGTTGATCTGGCGAACCTTGGACTTGGGGCCCTCGGTGATCTCGAAGATCACGTCGACGCGGTTCTGGTCGAGGCTGACCATCTTGGGCTCGATCCGCGCGGCGAAGCGGCCCTGCCGGCGATAGAGCTCGATGATCCGGGCGACGTCGGCGCGGACGGCGGTGCGCGTGAAGATCTGGCGCGGCGCCAGCTTCACTTCCTTCTGGATCTTGTCGTTCTTGAGGCGCTTGTTGCCCTCGTAGATCACCCGGTTGATCACCGGATTCTCGCGAACCTTGATCACCAGATCGCCGCCGGTGGTGTCGATCGAGACGTCGGCGAGCAATTCCGAGGCGAGCAGATCCTTGATCGCCTGGTCGACGGTCTCGTTGGTGAAGGAGTCGCCGACGCGGAGACGCGTGTAGGAGAGCACCGTTTCCGGCTCGAGCCGCTGCGATCCCTCGACCCGGATCGAGCGGATGGTGCGCACC
Source organism: Sphingomonas naasensis (assembly GCF_004792695.1). Taxonomy (GTDB): domain Bacteria; phylum Pseudomonadota; class Alphaproteobacteria; order Sphingomonadales; family Sphingomonadaceae; genus Sphingomonas; species Sphingomonas naasensis. The sequence goes on from NZ_SRXU01000001.1 coordinate 199,800, forward strand.
TCCTGCACCGGGGCGGGCGGCGCGACGGCGGTCTGCGGCGCTGCCGCAGGCGGGGTCTGGGCGGGCGCGGTCTGCGCATGCGCAAGGCCCGAGAGCATGGTGCCCGCGAGAAGCAGCGCAGTGGCGCGTACGCCGAAATGATTAGCCTTGATCGTCACATCCCACCCCAAGTCGGATTTCGAGTAATGCCGCTGCCCACGCGACGCCGGAACAACCGCCCCTGCCTTAACCGCATCAGCCGATCAACCCGGCCAGGCTTCTCCACACGCCGAACGCGCCCAGATCATTCAACGTCACCAGCAGCATCAGCGCCAGAATCGCGATCAGACCACCCCGGAAAGCCCATTCCATCACCTGCGGCTCCACCGGGCGGCGGCGTACGGCTTCGACTGCGTAGAACAGAAGATGCCCGCCATCCAGCACCGGAACTGGCAAGAGGTTGATGAATCCGAGATTAATCGAAATCAGCGCGATGAGGAACACGAACTCGACGGGCCCCATTGCGAGACGCTCGCCCGAAACCTGCGCGATCTTGAGCGGCCCGCCGAGCTCGGAGAGCGGGCGGCGGCCGGTGATGATCTGCCCGAGTCCGTCGAGCGTCATCTGGACGATGTCGGCGGTCTGGCGGAGCCCGATCAGCGGCGCCTCGAGCAGCCCGACCGGCTTGAGCACCGCGGCGCCCGGGCCGACGCCGAGGCGGCCGGTGCGATAGCTGTTGCCGAAGCGGTCCGTTTCGACGCGCTCGCCGATGCGTGCGGTCAGCGCGTGCTGCTCGCCATTTCGCTCGACCTCGATGCGCACCTGCTCGCCAGGGCGCAGCTGGGTGTATTTGGCGACATCGAAGAAGGTATCGACCGAGCGGCCACCCATCGCCGTGATCCGGTCGCCCGGCTGCAGCCCGGCGACCGCGGCACCGCTCTTCGCTTCGACCACGCCGACCACCGCGGGCGTCACATTCTGCCCGTAGGCGAAGGCGAAGCCGGCGAGGATCAGGATGGCCACCATGAAATTGGTGATCGGGCCCGCCGCGACGATGATCGCGCGCTGCCAGAGCGGCTTGGCCTGGAACGTCTTCGCGCGCTCCTGCGCGGGCAAGGCCAGCCATTCGGCCGAGGGCTGGCTCGCCGGGTTCATGTCGCCGGCGAAGCGGACATAGCCGCCGAGCGGCAGCCAGCCGAATTTCCAGCGGGTGCCGCGCCTGTCGGTGATCCCGGCGACCTCGCGGCCGAAGCCGATCGAGAATTCCTCGGCCTTCACGCCGAACCAGCGTCCGGCGAGATAATGTCCGAGTTCGTGCAGGAAGACGAGCGGCCCGAGCACGAGCACGAAGGCCAGAAGGTAGAGGAGGATGCCGGGAGATTGGATCAAAGAACGCAGTCCTTCACACGCTCGCCCGCATATGCTCTCGCCTCGGCGTCGATCGCCAACACAGCATCCAGCGAGTCCGGGGCGGCCGGCTCGTAGCGCGCCAGCGTATCGGCAACGATTGCGGCAATTTCAAGAAATCCCACGCGCCCCGCAAGGAAGGCTGCGACGGCGACCTCGTTCGCCGCGTTGAGGATCGCCGGCCGCGCACCGCCCGCGATCAGCGCGTCCCGTGCCAGCGCCAGCGCGGGGAAGCGCACGGGATCCGGCGCTTCGAAGTCGAGGCGGCCGATACGTGCGAGATCGAGCGCCTCGCAGGGGGTCTCCATCCGTTCGGGCCAGGCCAGCGCATAGGCGATCGGCGTGCGCATGTCGGGAGTGCCGAGTTGGGCGAGCACCGATCCGTCGACATATTCGACCATCGAATGGACCACCGACTGGGCATGGACCAGCACGTCGAGCTGGTCCGCGCGCACCGGAAACAGATGAAAGGCCTCGATCAGCTCGAGCCCTTTGTTCATCATCGTCGCCGAATCGACCGAGATCTTGGCGCCCATCGACCAATTGGGATGCGCGACGGCCTGTGCCGGGGTGATCGCGCGCATCTGATCGAGAGAGGCCTGGCGGAAAGGCCCGCCGCTCGCGGTGAGGATGATCTTGCGGACGCTGCGCGGCGCGGTGCGGTCGAGGCACTGGAAGACGGCGTTATGCTCGGAATCAACGGGAAGCAGCGTCGTGGCGTGCGCCTTGGCGGCGGCCGTCATGACGTCGCCGGCGGATACCAGCGCCTCCTTGTTGGCGAGCGCGACCGTGCCGCCAGCCTCGAGCGCGGCCATCACCGGCTTGAGCCCCGCGGTGCCGACGATCGCCGCCATCGTCCAGTCGGCGCCCATGCGCGCCGCTTCGCAGACCGCCTCCTCGCCTGCCCTCGCCTCGACATCGCTGCCGGCGAGCGCTTCGCGAAGGCTGTCGAGACAGGCGGCATCCGCCACCACTGCCACCTTGGCGCTGACGCGGATCGCAGCGGCGGCGAGCTTGCTCACGTCGCGATTGGCGGTCAGCGCAACCACCTCGAATTGCTCGGGCGACCGTTCGATCAGATCGAGCGTCGAGCTGCCGACCGAGCCGGTGGCGCCGAGAATCGTCACGCTTTTCATCGTACCAGCAACAACACCAGCAACGCGGCAATGGGTGCAACCGCGACCAGCCCGTCGAGCCGGTCCATGATCCCGCCATGCCCGGGAAGTAGATTTCCCGAATCCTTCACCCCGGCCCGCCGCTTGAGGAGGCTCTCGTAGAGGTCGCCGATCTGCGCGAACACCGCGAGTATCGGCGTCGCGATGGCAAGCACGATCGGAAGCCCGAACCAGATCACCAGCAGCGCCGCGAAGGCGGCCGCCGCGGCGACGCCGCCGAAGAAGCCCGCCCAGGTCTTGTTGGGGCTGATCGCCGGCGCGAGCTTGGGGCCGCCGATCGCGCGCCCGGCGAAATAGGCGCCGCTATCGCACGCCCAGACCAGCGCCATCGCCCAGAAGGTGTAGAGCAGCCCCGCCGGCGCCTGCGCGCGCAGTGCGAGCAAGGCGAGCACGGGTAGCCCGACATAGAGCACGCCCGCCGCCAGCTCGCTGCGCCGTGTCACCGCGGCGACGAAGAACGCCGCGCCGATCACCAGCCCGAGCGCGAGGAAGCCGGGCCCGGCCGCCAGCCCGGGCGCCATGATCGCCAGCGGCACGGTGAGCGCATATTGCGACAGCCGCCGCTGCTGGCGGGTGGCGCCATGGAGATCGGCCCATTCGCCGATCATCAGCAGCCCGATCGGCGCGATGACGAGCCAGAAGCCGAGCCCGCCAACCCAGAGCGCAACCGCCGCGAGCCCGATGAGTGCGATGGCGACGAGCAGCCGCGTCGCGAGATCCGATCCGGTCTTGCTCACAAGCCTCCGAATCGCCGCTGCCGCTGGCCGAACCACGCCAGCGCATCGGCAAGCGCCGCCTCGTCGAAATCGGGCCACAGCGTGTCGACGAACAGCAGCTCGGCATAGGCCGCCTGCCAGAGCAGAAAATTGGAGAGACGCTGCTCGCCCGAGGTGCGGATGAGCAGATCGAGCGGGGGCAATTCGGCGGTCTCGAGCTCGGCCTCGAAGCGCGCCTCGTCAATCGTGGCGGGATCAAGCGTGTCTTCGCGCGCCTGCTCGGCGAGGCGGCGGGCCACGCTCAATATCTCGGCCTGCGCGCCATAGTTGAGCGCGATCACCAACGTCGGCCCCGGATTGGCGGCGGTGCGCGCGATCGCGGCTTCGATCATCGCGACCAGATCGGGCGCGAGCCCGCGCCAGCCGCCGATCACGCGAAGCTTCACGCCCTCCGAGACGAGCTCGTCGAGCTCGCTCGCGAGGAAATGGCGCAGCAGGCCCATGAGGTCGCGGACCTCTTCCTCGGGCCGGCGCCAGTTCTCGGAGGAGAAGGCATAGAGCGTTAGCACCTCGACGCCGAGCTTGCGCGCCGCGCGGGCGATGCGCCGCACGGCCTCGACGCCCTGCTTGTGGCCTGCGATCCGCGGCAGGAAACGCTTCTTCGCCCAGCGCCCGTTGCCATCCATGATGATGGCGACATGGCGCGGCGCGGTGCCCGTCGGGAGATCCGGAGAAGGTCTAGCGGCCATTTCCCGCCACCAGCATCCGCGAGGGGCTTCGCTGCGAGGTCACTTGCCCAGGATTTCCTTTTCCTTGGCCGCCGTCGCCGCGTCGATGTCGGCGATCGTGCTGTCGGTCAGCTTCTGGACCTCGGTCTCGTGGCGCTTGCGTTCGTCCTCGCCGAACAGGCCCTTCTTTTCGTCGGTCTTGAGGCTGTCATTGCCGTCGCGACGCACATTGCGCACGGCGATGCGCGCCTTCTCGGCATATTGGCTGGCGAGCTTGGCGAGTTCCTTGCGGCGCTCCTCGGTCAGATCGGGGATCGGCAGACGCAGCGTCTGGCCGTCGACGATCGGATTGAGGCCGAGACCCGCGGAGCGGATCGCCTTGTCGACCGGGCCGACATTGGTCTTGTCCCACACCTGCACCGACAGCAGCCGCGGCTCGGGCGCCGAGACGCTCGCCAGCTGGTTGATCGGCATGTGCGCGCCGTAAACCTCGACGGTCACCGGATCGAGCAAGGTCGTCGAAGCACGGCCGGTGCGAAGCCCCTGGAGGTCGTGCTTGAGCGCCTCGACCGCGCCGGCCATGCGGCGCTCGATGTCTGCCTTGTCGTAAGCGGCCATTTTCGGCTCTCCTGTTATGCGGATGCGGGTTCGTTCTGAACGATCGTGGAAGTGCCCTCGCCGCGCAGGACGGCGGCGAGATTGCCCTCCTCGCGGATGTTGAAGACCACGATCGGAATGTCGTTGTCGCGGCACAGCGCAACGGCGGAGGCGTCCATCACCTTGAGATTGTCTGCGAGGACCCGCCCATAATCCAATGATTCATAGCGCTTTGCCGTCGGCACCTTCTTGGGATCGGCATCATAGACACCGTCCACCGAAGTGCCCTTGAACAGGGCATCGCAATTCATCTCCGCGGCGCGCAGCGCGGCGGTCGTGTCGGTGGTGAAGAACGGTAGGCCGGTGCCGGCGGCGAAGATCACCACCCGGCCCTTCTCCATGTGGCGCTCGGCGCGGCGACGGATATAGGGCTCGCAGACGCTTGCCATCGGGATCGCCGACTGGACGCGCGTCTGGACGCCGACCTTCTCGAGCGCGTTCTGCATCGCGAGCGCGTTCATCACCGTCGCGAGCATCCCCATATAGTCGGCCGAGGCGCGGTCGAAGCCCTGCGCAGCGCCCGCAAGGCCGCGGAAGATGTTGCCGCCGCCGACGACCATGCAGACCTGCAGACCCGTCTCGACGGCTTCCTTGACCTCCTCGGCGACGCGCGCGCAGGTCGCGGGGTCGATGCCGAACTGACCCTGCCCCATCAGGACCTCGCCGGACAGTTTGAGAAGAATACGATCGAAGCGGGGAGCGGTCATTGGAGCCTTGATTTTAGGGCGGATAGCAAGCGGCGCGGACCCTAGAGGAGCCGGTCGGCAGGAACAAGCGCGGAGATGGGCGCCCCGGGTTCAGCGCCGCACGCTTTGTCGCCATGCAAGGGCAAGCGACCAGACCAGCACGATCGCGACGACGCTCAACGCGACGATCAGGATCGCGACGATCGTGGCGGTGGGCTCGCCATTGGCCGGCGCCGTGCCCGCTTCCAGCTGGGCCAGCCGCCCGAAGACGCTGCGCCAGCCGAAGCCGAGCGCATAGGCCCAGCCCGCCGCGAGCAGCCCCGCGGCGCTGCCCGGACGCACGCGAAGCGAACGTAGCGCGCCGAGCAGCATCAGCGCGTTGCAGATATAGTCGACCAGCAACGCCTGAAGCGGCTGCCCCCATTTGAGGTGAAACCAGGTTTCGAGCGTGAAATGCACGATCGCGGCGATCAGCGTGACGATCGCGAGCGCGGTTTCCGAAGCGTGGCGCATCTTTCCCCTCCCCAGGTATGTCGGCCGGCCGAGCATTTCATGCCCGATCGGCACTGCCGTGGAAACGAAGACGGGCGCCGCCACCCAAGGGTAGCGACGCCCGCGCATTCGGGTCCGGGAAGACCTTACCTGGTGAGACCGGCGGTCGCAGCCACTTCGGCGGCGAAGTCGCTCTCTTCCTTCTCGATGCCTTCGCCGAGCTGGAAGCGGACATAGTCCTTGAGCACGATCGACGCGCCGGCATCCTTGCCCGCCTTGGCGATCACGTCCTGAACCGGGGTCTTGCCGTCCATGACGAACGCCTGGGTGAGCAGCGCGTTCTCCTTCTTGAACTTCTCGACCGGCCCGTTGAGGATCTTCTCGGCGACCTCGGCGGACTTGCCGACGATCTTGTCGGCGTTCTTCTCGCGCAGGATCGCGGCCTCGCGCTCGACGACCTCGGGATCGAGATCCTCGACCGCCAGCGCCAGCGGGAAGGCAGCGGCGATGTGCATCGCGATCTGCTTGCCGAGCGGCTCGAGCACGTCGACGCCGGCATCGCTCTCGAGCGCGACCAGCACGCCGATCTTGCCGAGGCCCGGCGCGGCGGCGTTGTGGACGTACGGGATCACCGCGCCCTTGGTCACTTCGACCTTCTTGGCGCGGCGCAGCACCTGATTCTCGCCGATCGTCGAGATGTTGTTGGTGAGCACTTCCTCGACCGTGCCGCCCTGCGGCAGCGCCGACGCCTTGAGCGCGTCGATGTCGTCACCCTTTTCGAGCGCGACCGCGGTCACTTCGCGGACGAAGCCCTGGAAGATCTCGTTCTTCGCGACGAAGTCGGTCTGCGAGTTGACCTCGACCGCGACACCTTTGGTGCCCGCGACGGCGACGCCGACCAGACCCTCGGCAGCAGTGCGGCTCGACTTCTTGGCAGCGGCGGCGAGGCCCTTCGAGCGCAGCCAATCGCTGGCGGCTTCGAGGTCACCATTGGTCTCGGTGAGCGCCTTCTTGCAATCCATCATGCCGGCGCCGCTCTTTTCGCGGAGCTCCTTCACGGCTGCTGCAGTGATCTCGGCCATGTTCTAATCCTTCAGCTTAAAAATCGGGCGGAGCAGTGCCTCTTGCCCTGCCCCGCCCCCATTACGGTTGGATGACGAGGCTTACGCGTCGATCTGACGCTCGCCTTCTTCGGCCTGCTCGGGCGTCGTCGCGGCGGCGGGAGCTTCGAACTCCTCGGCGGTCACGACGGGCGCGTCGGCGGCAGGAGCCTCCTCAGCGACCGGAGCCGGTGCCGGGGCGGCGACCGCTTCCTCGATCGGCGGCTGCTCGGCGGCGCCGAAGTCATAGCCCTGGTTGCGCTGCTGCTCCTGGCCACCGCGGGTCGCAGCGATCGCCACGGCCTCGCAATAGAGGCGGATGGCGCGCGACGCGTCGTCATTGGCCGGAACCGGGAAGGCGATGCCGTCCGGGCTCACGTTCGAATCGAGGATCGCGACGACCGGGATGCCGAGGGTGTTGGCTTCCTTGATCGCCAGCTCTTCCTTGTTGGCGTCGATCACGAACATGATGTCCGGAACGCCGCCCATGTCGCGGATGCCGCCGAGCGAAAGCTCGAGCTTGTCCTTCTCGCGGGTGAGCTGGAGGACTTCCTTCTTGGTGAGGCCGTGCGTGTCGCCCGACAGCTGCTCCTCGAGCGCCTTGAGCCGCTTGATCGAGTTGCTGATGGTCTTCCAGTTGGTGAGCATGCCGCCCAGCCAACGGTGGTTGACGAAGTGCTGATTCGCGCGGCGAGCGGCCTCGGCGATCGGCTCCTGCGCCTGGCGCTTGGTGCCGACGAACAGCACCTTGCCGCCGGCGGCGACGGTCGAGTTCACGAACTCGAGCGCGCGCGCGAAGAGCGGCACGGTCTGCGAGAGGTCGATGATGTGGACGCCGTTGCGGTCGCCGAAGATGTAGGGCTTCATCTTCGGGTTCCAGCGATGGGTCTGGTGACCGAAGTGCGCGCCCGATTCGAGCAGCTGCTGCATGGTGACGACAGGTGCCGCCATAGGGATAACTCCTTCCGGTTGAGCCTCTGGGAAGCGAGTGACCAGGCAAGCGCCATGGCACCGGTTTATGATGCTTCCCATGCGGGTTGAGGCGGCGCGCTTAGCCGAAAGCGCGCGTCCCGGCAAGTGGAACAAATTTCGAACACCGTATTGACGACGGAACGTTAACGGAACATAAAGGGCTCAGAAACGGGGCATGGAACGCCTCGTCACGCCAAACGCTTGGAATTGCTCAATTCCGATACGGGGCGAATGGACGGACAGGAACCGGATGATGACTGGATTCGCAATTGCCCTTCTGTTCGGCGCTGCCCTGATCGCCGCGGCGGCGACGCTCTATGCCAGCATCCGCCCGCAGCTGCCGCGCTTCGCCGTGCTGTTCCGCCTTGCCCCTGCCTCGGTGCTCCCGCCGCTGGCGCCGCGGCTGGGCCGGGTTACGGTGCGCTCGGTTCCGGCGCGACTGACGGCTCGTCAGCCGTTGCGCGCAGCCGCCTGACCCGTCGATAGCTGCGAATGCTGAACGGGATCGTCGCCAGATAGGCGAGCGCGAGCAGCGCCAGCGTCGGCCACGGCGCCGAGACCAGCGCCGCGACGAACACCACCAGCACCGCGATCGCCTCGAAGCGCAGGCGCTGCTTGAGGCGCACCGTCGGCGTGAACGTGGCGACGCTCGAAATCATCAGCACCGCGATGAAGGCGGTCCACAGCGCAATGATCACCGGCGAACGCAGTAGCTGGTTGAGCGTCTCGACGAAGAACAGGGGCGTATAGGCGCTCACCGGCGGCTGCAGCAGCTCGTTGGTCCAGTTCCACAAGAAAAGCGGCGTCAGCGCGAGGATCGCCCCGGCCGGCGCGGGAACGCCGGTCAGGAAGCCCGCCGATTTGTGCGGCTGATGCTCGCGATCGATATTGGCGTTGAACCGTGCCAGCCGCAGCGCGCAGAACAGGGCGAGCAGCAGCGCGATCATCCATCCGAAGCGGCCGAGCCCGTTGAGCGACCAGAGATAGAGAATCAGCGCCGGCGCGACGCCGAACGAGATCGCGTCGGAAAGGCTGTCGAGCTCGGCGCCGAATCGGCTCTCGGCGCGCACCAGCCTCGCGATCTTGCCGTCGAGCCCGTCGAACACCGCGGCGGCGAGCACCAGCAGCACCGCGCCTTGCCAATCCTGCAGTATCGCGAACCGCATCGCGGTGAGGCCCGAGCAAAGCGCGAGCGCAGTCACCGTGTTGGGCAGCACCGCGCGCAGCGGGATCCCGCCTTCGCGGCGCAGTGCGGTGAGCCTCCGCCTGCCCGCGCGGGGCGGCATCATTGGGCGATGCCGGTCGCGCGCGGCGCACCCTTGCGCGCGAGGATCGTCTCGCCGGCGATCGCGCGCTGGCCGAGCGCGACTTCGACGCCGTAGCTCTCGGGAATGAACACGTCGACGCGGCTGCCGAAGCGAATCAGCCCGACGCGCTGCCCGCCGATCACCATGTCGCCCGCCTTGACGAAGCTGACGATCCGGCGCGCGATCAGCCCGGCGATCTGGGTGAAGCCGATCCGCAGGCCGTTCTTGTCCTCGACGATGATGTACTGGCGCTCATTCTCTTCGCTCGCCTTGTCGAAATCGGCGTTCATGAACTTGCCGGCGATGTAGATCACATGCCGCACCGTCCCGGTGATCGGCGTGCGATTGATGTGGACGTCGAACACGCTCATGAAAACCGAGACGCGCAGCATCGGCTCGTCGCCCAGCGCGTGCGGGCCGGTGAGCTCGGGCGGCAGCGTGACGGGCTCGATCATCGTGATCAGACCGTCGGCCGGCGAGACGATCAGCCCCTCGCCCTGCGGCGTGACGCGGACCGGGTCGCGGAAAAAGGCAGCCACGCCGAGCGTCAGGAAGACCAGCGGCCAAGTGATGAAATCCCAGACGAACAGGCTGACAAAGGCGATCGCGCCGGCGATCAGCACATATTTGCGGCCTTCGGGATGAATGTCGGGAAAGCGCCACTTCACGGTGGAAGTACCAACGGAGGGCTTGTCGAGCGATGCCATGCGGCGCGGTGTAGCGGCACATGGTCGCGTTTCCTAGACGGCGGCGCGAGTTTCCGCGCTGCTCATTCCTGCCACGCGTCGGTGACCGCCGGGATGCAATAGCGGCTCAGGCCCGCGCCGATACCTCTGGGAACGACGATGTCCTTCGAAATCCCGCCGATGCGATCGCAGTCGGGCCCCGCAGCCACATTGTAACGCACGATTCGCTTGGTGTATTCGGGGCAGAGGTCCGAGCAGGTGTAGCTGATCACCACCGGCACCCCGCGCAGCATGCCGAGCGTCCGCGGCCATTTGGGCCAGCGCCCGCCGGCCTTTGGGTCGAACGGCGCTTTCACGAAGGCGAGCACCGCCGCGTCGTCGATCGGCGGGAACACGTCCTCGCTGCTCAGCATCTCGGGCCGGGCGATATCGGGCTCGCGCTGCAAAGACGCAGAGGAAACGGACAATCCAAGCAGCGCCGTCAGCATAACAATCATCGAAAGCCTCCCTCCATCGACTTTCGCCAAGCCTGCCGCGCAACGCCTTCACCGCCGATGAACGAAAAGTCGGCAGCCCGACCGCCTCATCCCGGCAAACCCCTGTTATCGCATACCGGCTTTGCGCGGCGGGGATGGTGGTGTATCTGCGCGCCACACTGTTCGAGTTCGATGGCGGTTGTCCCCGATAAAAGCGACCGCCCCGCTTGAATGTTTGTTCGTTTTCGCGAAAGCGCGTGCGCCCCGGTTGCCACGAAAGCTGCAAAGGACCTCAATGCCCGCATCGACCGCCTCCGCAAAGAGCCGCCGCGCGAGTCGCCGCGCCGCCGGAGTGTCCTCGCCCTGGGTGATGTTCCTCAAGGGCTTCTTCAAGCATCCGGTGATGGTCGGCGCGGTCGCTTCCTCGTCGCAGCGGCTCGTGCGTCACATGCTGGCGCCGGTCGATTGGGACAATTGCAAGCTGTTCGTCGAATATGGTCCCGGGGTGGGCACCTTCACGCGCCCGATCCTCGAGCGGCTCAAGCCCGACGCCAAGCTGATCGTGATCGACACCAACCCCGATTTCATCCGCTATCTCAAGCACACGATCGACGATCCGCGCTTCATCGCGATCAACGATTCGGCTGCCGAGATCAAACGGATCGTCACCGATCACGGCTTCGAGCATGCCGATTACATCGCGTCGGGCCTGCCCTTCTCGACGCTGCCCACCGGTGTGGGTGACGCGATCGCGCATGCCACCCACGACATCCTGCGCAAGGACGGCGCGTTCCTCGTCTATCAATACAACCCCAAGGTGCGGAACTTCCTGACCCCCTATTGGGAGCATATCGACCATGCGGTCGAACTGTGGAACCTGCCCCCGGCGCAGCTCTGGTGGGCGTGGAAGAAGTGAGCGCCGCCAAGGGCGCTTGATCCCCCCTCGCCTACCTCCTAGACGCTCGCCCAAACCCTAAAAAGGAAGCGAGCACATGGCGAAGATCAAGGTTGCAACGCCGGTCGTGGAGATCGACGGCGACGAGATGACGCGGATCATCTGGCAGTGGATCCGCGAGCGCCTGATCCTCCCCTATCTCGACATCGACCTCAAATATTACGATCTCGGCGTCGAGAAGCGCGACGAGACCGACGACCAGATCACGATCGATTCTGCCAACGCGATCAAGCAGTACGGCGTCGGCGTGAAGTGCGCGACGATCACCCCCGACGAGGCGCGCGTCGAGGAATTCGACCTCAAGAAGATGTGGAAATCGCCCAACGGAACGATCCGCAACATCCTCGGCGGCGTGATCTTCCGCGAGCCGATCGTCATCTCGAACGTGCCGCGCCTGATTCCGGGGTGGACCAAGCCGATCGTCGTCGGCCGCCACGCGTTCGGTGACCAGTACAAGGCGACCGATTTCAAGGTGCCCGGCAAGGGCAAGCTGACCATGAAGTGGGAAGGCGAGAACGGCGACGTCATCGAGCACGACGTGTTCGATTTCCCGGCGGCCGGTGTCGCGATGGGCATGTACAATCTCGACGAGTCGATCACCGACTTCGCCCGCGCCAGCATGAATTACGCGCTCGGCCGCGGCTGGCCGCTCTATCTCTCGACCAAGAACACCATCCTCAAGGGCTATGACGGCCGCTTCAAGGACATCTTCGCCGAGGTGTTCGAGACCGAGTTCAAGGACCAGTTCCAGGCCGCCGGCATCGTCTACGAGCACCGCCTGATCGACGACATGGTCGCCTCGGCGCTCAAGTGGCACGGCGAGTTCGTCTGGGCCTGCAAGAATTATGACGGCGACGTCCAGTCGGACCAGGTCGCGCAGGGCTTCGGCTCGCTGGGCCTGATGACTTCGGTCCTGATGTCGCCCGACGGCAAGACGATCGAGGCCGAGGCGGCGCACGGCACCGTCACCCGCCATTATCGCCAGCACCAGCAGGGCAAGGCGACCTCGACCAACCCGATCGCGTCGATCTTCGCCTGGACCGGCGGTCTCAAATATCGCGGCAAGTTCGACGGCACGCCCGACGTGACGCGCTTCGCCGAGACGCTCGAGCGCGTCTGCATCGAGACCGTCGAGAGCGGCAAGATGACCAAGGACCTCGCGCTGCTGATCGGGCCCGATCAGGCATGGATGACCACCGAGCAGTTCTTCGAGGCGATCCGCGAGAATCTCGAGACTGCGATGGGCAGCTGGCAGTAAGAAACGGGATTGGGGGAGACGGCAACGTCTCCCCCTTTTCATTCGGGCAACCGCAACGCCTGTTCTAGAAGGTCCAGAAGCGCGTGAAACGGCGGGCGCGTCAGCGTTCCAACGCGGAAAATTCCGCCGTCTCGCCTTGCATTGCAGCACCCGCCGTGCTGCCTAACGGCATGACCCGCATTCCAGCATCGCCCGTCGCCACTCCGTGCTGAGCCTAACCAACACCGGATTCAGCGATACCCTCGTGATCCTCGGCGCGGCGGGGCTGGTGATCCCCGCCTTCGCCCGCTTCCGGATCAGCCCCGTCATCGGGTTCATCCTCGTCGGCGCGCTCGTCGGGCCGGCCGGGCTCGGGACGCTCGTCCGCGAGAACCCGTGGCTCTATTATTTCACCATCTCCGACGCGCATTCGATCGAGCCCTTCGCCGAGATAGGCATTATCCTGCTGCTCTTCTCGATCGGGCTCGAGCTGTCGTTCAAGCGGCTCTGGGCGATGCGCGCGCTCGTCTTCGGGGTCGGCGCGGCCGAGCTGGTCGGCGCCGGGCTGATCCTCGCCGCGGCGCTCTACCTCACCGGGCTCAGCACCGGCGGCGCGATCGGGCTCGGCCTCGCGCTCGCGCTATCCTCCACTGCTTTGGTGATCCCGATCGCCGGCACCACCAGCGCCGTCGGTCGCGCCGCCTTCGCGATGCTGCTGTTCGAGGATCTCGCGCTCGTCCCGATCATATTCCTGCTCGGCGCGCTGGCGCCGGTGCCCGGTGTGGTCGGCGCGACCGGCCTGCTCATCACGCTGGGCATGGGCATCGTCACCGTCGCGGCGCTGTTCGTCGGCGGCCGTCTGCTGCTTCCACGGATGTTCGCGCAGGCCGCGCGCACCAAGAGCCCCGAGCTGTTCCTCGCCGCCAGCCTGCTCGTCGTCATCGCAGCCAGCCTCGCGACCACCGCGGCAGGCCTGTCGCCGATCGTCGGCGCGCTGATCGCGGGGCTGCTGATCGCCGAGACCGAATATCATGGCGAGGTCGAGGCGATCACCGCACCCTTCAAGGGTCTCGCACTCGGCGTGTTCCTGATCACCGTCGGGATGCGGCTCGATCTCGGCTTCGTCCTCGCCAATTGGGCGCCGCTGCTCGGCGCGACGATCATGGTGATGGTGGTCAAGGTCGCGGTCACCACCGGCCTGCTCAAGCTCTCGGGCGCGCGCACCGGCACCGCCGCCGAGACCGGCGTGTTGATGGCCAGCCCTTCGGAGACCACATTGATCGTCCTCGGCGTCGCCGGCGCGGCGGGGCTGATCTCGGGAGGCACCGCGGCGTTTTGGACGACGGTGACGGCGATCGGCCTCACCGCCACCCCGGTGCTGGCCAAGGCCGGCCAACTCGTTTCGCGGCTGATCGAGCAGCAGGAAAAGGATGGCGAGCAGCCGGTGCCCGACATCGCCAGTCCTGGGACGGTGGTGATCGGCTTCGGCCGCGTCGGCCGCACCGTCGCCGACATGCTGCGCCGGCACGATCTTCCCTATCTCGGCGTCGACGCCGACATCGACAACGTCAACGCCGCGCGCAAGGACGGCTATACCGTGCTGTTCGGCGACGTGACGCGCAGCGAGCTGGTCGATCAGCTCCAGCTCGGCCATGCCAAGGCGCTCGTGCTGACGATGGACGATCCCGTCCTGACCGTCCGGCTCACCAAGCGCGTGCGCGGCTGGGTGCCCGAGCTGCCGATCATCGCCCGCGCCCGCGATGCCGACCACGCCGCCGAGCTCTACAAGGCAGGGGCGACCGACGCGGTGCCCGAGACGCTGGAAAGCTCGCTGCAGCTCTCCGAGGCGGTGCTCGTCGATGTCGGCATCGCGGTCGGCCCGGTGATCGCGTCGATCCACGAGAAGCGCGACGAGATGCGGATGGCGATCAAGGCGGCTTCCGATCTCGATCGCGAGCCGCGGCTACGCCGGGCACGCAAGGCCGACATCGTCGAATAGCCGCGAATTCGCCTTGCCGGGGCCGTGCTTGCCTCGCATGCTCGGCCGATACCCGGGTGGAGTCCTCGCGATGATCGAAGCACTTTTCCTCCTTCTCGCCGGTGCGCCGCAGGCGGCCGCCGATCCGCTGGCGCCTGCGCGCGCGGGCAAAGTCCAGTGCGCCAATCCCAATGTCGAGAAGAAGACCTGCATGGGGCTAACCAGCTACAAGCTGAACCCGGACGGCAGCTTCGAGACCAGCACGACGCTGCTGATCGCGCCGCAGCCGCCGATCACGATGGACGTGAAATCGTCCGGCAAGCGAGTCGGCGATCAGCTCTGCGCGCCGATCCGCAAGGAAGATTTCGAGGCGGCGACCTTCAAGATCGACGGAACCCCGCTCGATGCTGCGACCGCGACCTCGATCCGCGGCCAGATCCTCGGCTCGCTCGCGCCGATGATCGGCAAGATGGGGTGCTCGCGCGAAACGCCCGACGGCGCGGTGCTCAAGGCCGAGGTGACGCTCGACGGCGTCGCCCGCCCCGAATTGACCCAGCGCGTGCTGTGGGTGATGCCCGAAGACGGCTTCAAGCTCGGACTATAGGTTCAGGAGGTACTCTTGCTGCTCGCCCTGCTGCTCTCGCTGGCCGGCCAGGCCGATCCGGAAGTCGATCCGCTCGTCCATGCCCGCGAGGGCCGGATGCAGTGCATCGCGCCCGACAGCACGCGTCGCACTTGCCGAACGCTGGTCCGCTACACGTTGCAGGGCGAACGCGGGTTCGACGCCGTGGTCACTGGCCTCGTCAGCACCGAGCCGGTCGCGATCCTCGAATATCGCACCAGCGGCACGATAGAGGATGGCGCGATCTGCTCGGTGGTCCGTCCGATCGACTTGCGCGACGGCAAGCTCAGCAAGGACGGCGCGCCACTCTCGCCGGCGATCGAGGCGCAGGTCCGCGCGCGCCTGATGAGCGCGGTGCAGCCGTTGGCCGGGCATCGCCGCTGCTATCGCCAGCAGTTCGACGGCACCGAATATCAGAGCCACGTCACGATCGACGGCCTGTTGCGCACCGAGATGACCCAGCGCTCGCTGTGGGTGCGGCCCGACGACGGCTACGCCGTCGCGCCCTGAGGCGCGTCAGGCGGCCGCTTTGGCGTCCGCCAGCGCCGCACGCACCGCGCCGAGCGCATCGCCGGCCTTGCTGCCGTCCGGACCGCCGCCCTGCGCCATGTCGGGACGGCCGCCGCCGCCCTGCCCGCCGAGCACCGCGACCGCGGTCTTGACCAGATCGACTGCGCTCAGCCCGAGCCCGTCGCTGACGCCGACCGCGACCGAGGCGCGGCCGTCATTGATCGCGACCAGCGCGACCACCCCGCTGCCGATCCGCGCACGCGCCTCGTCGACCGCACCGCGCAAGGCCTTGGGATCGAGACCCTCGAGCACCTGACCAACGAAGTTGACTCCGCCGATCTGCTCGGGGCCGGCGGGCGCCGCCGCGCCGCCGCCGCCGAGCGCGAGCGCCTTCTTCGCATCGGCGAGCTCGCGCTCGAGCCGGCGGCGCTCCTCGACGAGGCTCAGCACGCGCGCGGGCACGTCGTCGGGCGAGGTCTTGAGCGCAGCCGCCGCTTCCTTGAGCCGCTCGTCGCGCGCGTTGAGCCACTGCCGCGCCGCCTCGCCGGTCAGCGCCTCGATGCGGCGGATCCCCGAAGAGACCGCGCTCTCCGAGACGATCTTGAAGATCGCGATGTCGCCGGTCGCGTTGACATGGGTGCCGCCGCACAGCTCGACCGAATAATGCTGGTCGTCGCCGCGGCCCATCGAGAGCACGCGGACCTCGTCGCCATATTTCTCGCCGAACAGCGCCATCGCGCCCGCCGCGATCGCATCCTCGGGCGTCATCAGCCGGGTGCCCACCGCCTCGTTGTGGCGGATCTGGGCGTTCACATCGGCTTCGATCGCAGCGATCTCCTGCGGCGTCAGCGCCGAGGGGTGCGAGAAGTCGAAGCGCAGCCGATCGGGCGCGACGAGGCTGCCCTTCTGGGTGACGTGGCCGCCCAGCCGCTTGCGCAGCGCGGCGTGCAGCAGATGCGTCGCGCTGTGGTTGGCGCGGATCGCGTCGCGGCGCACGGCATCGACCGACAGCTTGACGGTGTCGCCGACCGACAGCTCGCCGCTGTCGATCTTCGCATGATGCGCGTGGAGCCGGCCGAGCGGCTTGGAGGTGTCGTCCACCACCGCGCGCAGCCTGTCATTGGTAATGGTGCCTGCATCGCCCATCTGGCCGCCCGATTCGCCGTAGAACGGCGTCTGGTTGGTGATGATGGTGACCGCGTCGCCCACGCCCGCCTTGTCGACGCGCGCGCCATCCTTGACGATCGCGACGACCTGGCCCTCGCCTTCGGTGCCGTTATAGCCGGTGAATTCGGTGCCGCCGAGTTCGTCGGCGATATCGTACCAGACCTCGTCGCTTGCCTTGTCGCCCGAGCCCTTCCACGCCGCCCGCGCGGCGCGCTTCTGTTCGGCCATCGCCGAATCGAAGCCCGAGCGATCGACGCTGATCGACCGCGGCCGCAGCGCGTCCTCGGTCAGGTCGTAGGGGAAGCCGAAGGTGTCGTAGAGCTTGAACGCAGTCTCGCCGGGCAGCGTATCGCCTTCGGCAAGGCCCTGCGTCGCCTCGTCGAGCAACCGGAGGCCGTTGGCGAGCGTCTGGCGGAAACGCGTCTCTTCCTGCAGCAACGTCGCCTCGATCAGCGGCTGCGCGCGAACGAGCTCGGGATAGGCGGCGCCCATCTCGGCGACCAGCGACGGCACCATCCGGTGCATCAGCGGATCCTTCGCGCCGAGCAGGTGCGCGTGGCGCATCGCGCGGCGCATGATGCGACGGAGGACATAACCGCGGCCTTCATTGGCCGGCAGCACGCCATCGGCGACGAGGAAGCCCGAGGCGCGCAGATGATCGGCGATCACGCGGTGGCTCGCCTGGTTGTCGCCGGTGGTCGACGCGCCGGTGAGCGCGCCGCTCTCGGCGATCAGCGCCTTGAAGGTGTCGGTGTCGTAATTGTCATGGACGCCCTGGAGCACCGCGGCGACGCGCTCGAGCCCCATGCCGGTATCGATGCTCGGCTTGGGCAGCTCGCCGATCTGGACGTCGTTCTCCTGCAGATACTGCATGAAGACGAGGTTCCAGATCTCGACGAAACGATCGCCATCTTCCTCGGGCGATCCGGGGGGGCCGCCCCAGATATGGTCGCCATGATCGTAGAAGATCTCCGAGCACGGCCCGCACGGGCCATCCGATCCCATCGCCCAGAAATTGTCCTTGGTCGGGATGCGGATGATCCGGCTCTCGGGCAGGCCGGCGATCTTCTTCCACAGATCGAATGCCTGATCGTCGGTGTGGTAGACCGTCGCGGTGAGCTTCTCTGCCGGAATGCCCCATTCCCGCGTCAGCAGAGTCCACGCATGCGTGATCGCCTGCTCCTTGAAATAGTCGCCGAACGAGAAATTGCCGAGCATCTCGAAGAAAGTGTGGTGGCGCGCGGTGTAGCCGACATTGTCGAGATCATTGTGCTTGCCGCCGGCGCGGACGCATTTCTGCGAGCTGGTCGCGGTCGAATAGGGGCGCGTCTCGAGCCCGGTGAACACGTTCTTGAACGGCACCATGCCCGCATTGACGAACATCAGCGTCGGATCATTGTGCGGCACGAGCGGCGCGCTCGGCACGCGGGCATGACCCTGGCCTTCGAAATAGTCGAGGAAGCTGCGGCGGATATCGTTCGTGGACGTCATGCGATGCGACTTAGGGCGTGGCGGGGCCCGGCTCAAGCGAAACGGTTGATTACCCGGATCGGTTTTCCCGGACCGAACGAATTACGCCGGACGGCGACGAAACAGCACGCTTCCGTCGCTTCCCTTGAACGGGACGAGATTGGCGAGCGCGACGCCGAACGAAAGGATCGCGAGTGCCGCCGCCAGCGTGGCCAGCAACGTTTTCGGTTCGGCGAAGCTGCTCGCCAACCCGGCAACGACGGCGAGCAGGATATTCGCCGCCGGCCCGGCCGCGGCGATCAGCTTGTGCTTCCGCCGCGCCATGATCGTGTCGAGGGTATAAGCGACATAGCCGCCGACTTCGTGCCCCCGCATCGCCCTGCTCATCCCGAGCCGACGGCGGGCGACCTGATAGTCGAACGGGAAGACCGCGATGCGGCTCACTCGGCCGCCCAGCCGGATCGCTGCGGCGGCATGCCCCAGCTCGTGGACCAGCACGACCATGAAGGCCAGCAGCAGGTCGACGCCGATACGGACAACAAAGCCGCCATCCCCGCGGAAATACTCCCCCAACACGCCGACCGCGGCGATCGCCGTGAGCATGAACAAGCCAGTCGCGAGCAACCGCATCATGACCCGTCCGCCGGCGCGATCACGCTCAGGGCCCTGGCTTCGAGCGTGAAGTCGAGCGGCACCGCCAGCGACTTCACTTCGCCGTCGAGCGCGACGTCGATGCAGCGCTTCGGTCCGGTGACGCGCAGTTCCGGCGTGTCGCCGATCGCAGCGAAGTCTCGGTCCGGATCGGCGCGCCCGATCAGCGCCCGCAGCGCGAAGCCGATCAACGCCATGCGCCGGCGCGAGGCCACGGCATAGACCGAGAGCACGCCGTCATCGAGCGCCTCGCGCTGGCCGAGCTTGCCCGCCTCGAGCACATAGCGATTGTTGCCGACAAACAGCATCGGCGTGACCACGCTTTCCTCGCGATCGGGCATTTCGAGCCGCAAGCGACGGTGCCGCATCCGGCGCACGGCCGCAGCGGCGGCAGGCAAGGCGGCAAGCTTCTTGGGGAGCGCCATGTCTTCGCGCTGGTGGACAAGATCCGGATAGAAGCCGATCGAGGCGTTGTTGACGAAGACATGGTCGTTGACGCGCGCAAGGTCTATGCGGCGCTGCGTTCCGGTGGCGATGAGCTTCGCCGCCTCGGGGAGCTTGAGCGGCACGCCGAGCTCGCGTGCGAGGTGATTGCGCGTGCCGAGTGGAAGGATGCCGAGCGTCGCCCCTGCATGAGCCAGCGCACCGGCCGCGCCGCCGAGCGTGCCGTCGCCGCCGCCGACCACCACCAGCTCCCGGTCGGCGACCTTCGCCGCCGCCTCTGCGACGCGATCACCCGGCAGGAGCTGCAGGTCGATGGCGAGCCCGGCATCGGCGAACGCCTTCTCGATCTCGGGCCCGAGCGCGTCACCGCGCGCCGCGGCGGTGCCACCGCTGCGGTTGACGAGGACCGGGATGCGTTCGCTCACTCGAACGGGCGATCGATCGAGCGCGGCGGCACGCTGAACCATTTCGGACCGCTCTCGGTCATGTGGAAGCAGTCCTCCAGCCGGATGCCGAAGCTGCCGGGGATGTAGATGCCCGGCTCGTTCGAGAAGCACATGCCCGGCGCGAGCGACGTCTTCTCGCCGCGGACGAGGTTGACCGGCTCGTGGCCGTCCATGCCGATGCCGTGCCCGGTCCGGTGCGAGAGACCGGGGAGCTTGTAGTCGGGGCCGTAGCCGAGCGAGGTGTAATAGCCGCGCACCGCGTCATCGACCGAACCCGCCGGCGCGCCGAGCTTTGCGGCCGCGAGCGCGATCTGCTGGCCGCGCGCGACCACGTCCCATACCTTGCGTTGCTCGGCGCTCGGCGTGCCGAAGACGAAGCTGCGCGAGACGTCGGATTGATAGCCCTGCACGGTGCAGCCGCAATCCATCAGCACCACCTCGCCCGGCGTCACGCGCTGGGGCTTGCGCGAGCCGTGCGGATAGGCGGCCGCCTCGCCGAGCAGGATCAGGTTGAACTCGACCGAACCACCGAGCTTGCGCGTCGCGGCGGCCATCAGCGCACCGATATCGGTGTTGCTCATCCCCTCGCGGATGCGCGGATATGTCCAGCGATAGGCTGCGATCGTGACGTCGGTGGCGAGCTGCATCAGCGCGATCTCGGGCGCGGTCTTGATCATCCGGCAGCCGCGGACGACCGGATTGGCCGAGACGATCTTCGCGCCGGGCAATGCACGCTGCAGCCCGTCGACGATGAAATAGCGGTTGGTCTCCTCGATCCCCACCGGCCTCGCCGCGAGCTTGCGCTCCCGGAGAAAGCCAGCGACCACCTTGAGCGGATCCTCGTCTTCCTGCCACACGCGCACCTCGGCCGGCACGCCCAGGCTCTCGCGCACCGACGGCTCCTCGAAGAACGGCGTGACGATGCAGGGTTCGCCTTCGACCGGAAGCACCACGGAGGTCAGCCGCTCGCTGCGGCTCCAGCGCACCCCGGTGAAATAGATCAGCGACGAGCCCGGCTCGATCAGCACCGCACCGATCCCGGCCGCCTTCATCAGCGCCTGCGCGCGCGCGATCCGCGCAAGCCGTTCCGGCTGGCCGATCGGCGCCGCGCCTTTGGTGATGTCGCCGAGATCTGAAACATCGATCTCCTCCGCGCGCAGCATCCCCGGCAGCGCGAGCAGCGGCACCGCACCGGCGGCGCGGATCAGCGTGCGACGGCTGAGGCTGGGCGAGCGTAGCATTCGGGCGACTCCGTCGATAATTGCGTGGACTTCCGCGATAGGGTCCTTGACCCGGCCGCGACAATCCCCTTCCCTGCCGCGAACTTTTCTGGGGGTCTTTGTGGGTAAGCGACTGACGTGGTTCATTCTGGCCGGGCTGCTGCTGGGCGGCCTGATCGGCTGGGGACTCAATGTCGCCTTCGACGACGGCAGCGCCGCGAGCGCCGAGAAGCTGAAGGACATCAGCTACTGGTTCGACATCCCGACCCAGATGTTCCTCCATCTGATCAAGATGATCATCGCGCCGCTGGTCGTCTCGACGCTCGTCGTCGGCATCGCGCACATGGGCGGCACCGGGGCGATCGGGCGCGTGGGGATCAAGGCGTTCCTGTGGTTCGTCACCGCCAGCCTCGTCTCGCTGACGCTGGGGCTGCTGCTGGTCAACCTGCTCCAGCCCGGCGTCGGCCTCAACCTGCCGCTGCCCGACGCGGCCGCTTCGAGCGGAGTCGACCGTTCGGGCTTCGACGCCGCGAAGTTCTTCATCCACATCGTGCCGACCTCGGCGATCGACGCAATGGCGACCAACGACATCCTCCAGCTGGTGATCTTCTCGCTGTTCTTCGGCGTCGGCATGGCTGCGGTCGGCGAGAAGGCGGCGCCGTTGCTCAAGGGGCTCGAGGCGCTGGTCTCGGTGATGCTCACCGTCACCGGCTATGTCATGCTGTTCGCGCCGGTCGCGGTGTTCTGCGCGGTGGCGCGGACGTTGGCGACGCGCGGGCTCGGCGTGGTCGGCGACCTCGCCTTCTTCATGGGCACCTTCTATCTCGGCCTCTTCGTGCTCTGGGGCGTGCTGCTCGGCGCCTGCTTCCTGATCGTCGGGCCGCGCACCGGCACACTGCTGCGCTATCTGCGCGATCCGATCCTGCTCGGCTTCTCGACCGCCTCGTCCGAGGCCGCCTATCCGCGCACGCTCGAGGCGCTCGACCGTTTCGGCGTGCCGCCGCGGATCGCCAGCTTCGTGCTGCCGCTGGGCTATTCGTTCAACCTCGACGGCTCGATGATGTACATGACCTTCGCGTCGCTGTTCATCGCGCAGGCCTATGGCATCCACCTCGATTGGGGGACGATGATCACGATGCTGCTGATGCTGATGATCACAAGCAAGGGCATCGCCGGCGTGCCGCGCGCCAGCCTCGTGGTGATCACGGGCACGCTGTCGCATTTCCAGATCCCCGAGGCCGGCATTCTGCTCATCCTCGCGGTCGACCATTTCCTCGACATGGGCCGCACCGCGACCAACGTGATCGGCAATGCCGTCGCCGCGACGGTGGTGGCGCGCTGGGAAGGTCAGCTCGATCCGGTCCAGCCGCCCGAGATCGAAGTCCCGCAGGTACAAGGCGGCGCGCCCGATCTCGACAGCTTCGAGGAATATGGCGACGGAGCCGCGCGTCCGTGAGCCTTGCGTTGCGGACGACGCTGCTCGCCGCATTGGTGCTGGCGCCCTTGTCGGGCGCGGCGGCGGCGCAGAAGGCAACAAAGTGGGTCAGCCTCTACACCGATCGCGACGGCGAGACCTTCTACGATCCGGCCAGCGTGACGCGCGCCGGCAGCCGCACCCGGCTCAAGCTGCGCGCGATCGCCACGGGCGACACGGCCTTCTCGGCGATCATGCTCGTCGAGGTCGACTGCAAGGCGCAGACGATGGGCATGTTGTCGATGGAACAATATGGCGCCGGCCCCCAGCCGGTGCGTACGCGGAGCGTGCCGGCCGACAAGGTCGAGCGTCAGCCGATGTTCGTGGGCGAGGACATAGAGCCGATCTACCGCGCCGCCTGCCCCAGGGGGGCACCGCTGTCCGCGATAAAGGGACCACCGATCGTGGTCGTGCCCCCGCCCGCGCGCTAGCGCCGCTCAGGCATAGGCATAGGGTCCGCCGGCCCTCAGCGCGGCCTGATACGCGGGGCGGGCGTGGATCTTCACGAGCCAGGCGGCGACGTGCGGGCGTCCCTCGGTCGCACCGGCGCGGGCGACGGCGGCCTCGAGCGGGAAGCTCATCATCACATCGGCTGCGGTGAGTTCCTTCCCAGCGAACCATGGCCGCTGCGCGAGCTCGCCCTCGACATAGTCGAGATGAACGTCGATCATCGGCTGGAACTTCTTCTGCGCCATGCCGCCGAGCAGCGGCACCCGGCTCAGCACCAGCTTGGTGAACAGCGGCGGCATCAGCGAGCCCTCGGCATAATGGAGGAAATGGCGGTAACGCAGCGCATCCTCGCGATGCGCCGGCGCGCCGAGCCGGCCGTCGCCCTTCTCGATCAGATATTCGACGATCGCGCCGGTCTCGGCGACGACGAGGCCATCCTCCTCGATCACCGGCGACTTGCCGAGCGGATGGATCGCCCTGAGCGCGGGCGGGGCGAGCATCGTCGCCTTGTCGCGGGCATAGCGCTTGACGGTGTACGGCAGCCCCAGCTCCTCGAGCAGCCAGAGGATGCGCTGCGAGCGCGAATTCTCGAGGTGATGGACGATGATCGTCATGCAGGCTCTCCCTTGGCGAGCGATAGGGCGGTGCTCAATCGACGCGCTCGAAGCGGACGCTGCGCTTGCCGGGATCGGCATCGATCAGCCGGACCCGGATCGCATCGCCCGGTGCGGCGCCGTTCGCGTCGATGCGAGTGACCACGGGCAGCGCGCCGAGCTGCATGCGCGCGCCGCGCGCATCGACATCGGTGACGCCGGCGGCGAAGATCTCGCCTTCGCGGCCCTGAAGCATCGCGGCCTCGGCGAGATCGATCACCGCGCGGTCGATCTGCCCGGCCAGCGCATCGGCGCGCGCCATCACCTTGGGCAGGCGCGCAAACGCCTCGGTGACGGCGGCGGGAACGGGTTGGCCATTGGCCACGGCCAGCGCAGCGCGGACGACATAGCGATCGGCGAGCCGGCGGAGCGGCGCAGTGGCATGGGCATAGCTCGCCGCCACCGCCGCATGCCACGGCACCACGCCCTCCTGCCACGGCGCATAGCTCGCCCCCTGCCCAGCGCGGCGGATCGCGAGCATCAGCGCGGCCTCGCGATGATCGGTCGGATCGAGCCGCGGCTCGAAGGCGGCGAGCGGCTGATCCTCGGGCCAGTCGATCGCGAAGGCGCGCGCGGTGTTGCGCAGCCGCTCGATTGCGGCCGGATCGGGCTCGGCCATTACCCGGAACAGCCCGGTATGGTGAGCGAGCAGCGCATCGGCGACGGCGAGATTGGTGGCGAGCGAAAGCGCCGCGTTCTGATCCTCGGACAGATGCCGGGTGCGGAATTCCAGCGCCAGCCGACCATCGCCGCGCTCGGCGACTTCCTGCTCGGGCGGATCGACCCGCGCGGCGCCGCGGGCCGCCTCGGCGGCGGCGATGCGGCGGGCGAGCTCGGCGAAGCCGGGGGGGAGATCTGCGTCGGTCACGGTCTCGTAGCCGAGCTTGGCGCGGCTGCGGACGATGGCGCGTTCGACGCCGTCGAGCCGCACCGCGCCATCGCCTGCGACGCGCACCGTGAACACCACCGCCGGACGCGGCCCGGCCGGCAGCAGGCTGGCTGCGCCTTCGCTGAGCGAGGGCGGATAGAGGCCGGCCTTGCCGTCGGGCAGATAGAGCGTGGTGCCGCGCTTCCACGCCTCGACATCGAGCGCGTCGCCATCGTCGACGAACCATGCGACATCGGCGATCGCATAATGGAGCAGCAGATCGCTTCCGCTGGCCTCGATCGCGAACGCCTGATCGAGATCGGTCGAGCGTATCGGATCGAGCGTGACGAAAGGCCGATCGGTGCGATCGACATGCGCGGTCGGCGCGCGCGTCGCAGCAGTCTCGGCGGCGGCTAGGACGGCGGGCGGAAAGCCGGCCGGCACCTGATATTGGCTGCGGATAGCCGACAGGCCTTCGGCCAGCACGTTCCCGGGATCGACGATCGCCTTCATCGACTCCTGCTATAAAGGCCCCGGCCAAACGCGAAAGACCCGGCGCGAGGCAACGCGCCGGGTCTCCCGATGGGAGCAACTCCCGTGACCGCCGCCGGGCACCAGGTCATGCCGGCGCGGCCGAAAGGTTAGGCTAAGGTGAGGCCAATGCGGCCTCTCGCTCAGAGATCGTCGTCGGGCTCGGGACCGGTCATCAGCCCCTCGGCGACCTGATCGGTGCGGTTGCGGATCGCCGCCTCGAGCCGGGCGCAGAGCTCGGCATTTTCCTTGAGGAAGGTCTTGGCGTTCTCGCGGCCCTGGCCGATGCGGACGCTGTCATAGCTGAACCACGCGCCGGCCTTCTCGACCAGCCCGGCCTTGACTCCGAGATCGAGGATCTCGCCGATCTTCGAGATGCCCTCGCCATACATGATGTCGAACTCGACCTGCTTGAACGGCGGGGCGACCTTGTTCTTGACCACCTTCACCCGGGTCGAGTTGCCGATGATGTCGTCGCGATCCTTGATCTGGCCGGTGCGGCGAATGTCGAGACGGACCGAGGCGTAGAATTTCAGCGCGTTGCCGCCGGTCGTGGTCTCGGGATTGCCGTACATCACGCCGATCTTCATGCGCAGCTGGTTGATGAAGATCACCATGCAGCGCGAGCGGCTGATCGAGCCGGTGAGCTTCCGCAGCGACTGCGACATCAGCCGCGCCTGCAGGCCGACATGGCTGTCGCCCATCTCGCCCTCGATTTCCGCGCGCGGAACCAGAGCCGCCACCGAGTCCACGACGAGCACGTCGATCGCGTTCGAGCGCACCAGGGTGTCGGTGATCTCGAGCGCCTGCTCGCCGGTATCGGGCTGCGAGACGATCAGCTCGTCGATGTTGACGCCCAGCTTCTTGGCATAGACCGGATCGAGCGCATGCTCGGCATCGACGAACGCGGCGGTGCCGCCATTCTTCTGCGCCTCGGCGATGACGTGGAGCGCGAGCGTGGTCTTGCCCGAGCTTTCCGGGCCATAGACTTCGATCACGCGTCCACGCGGCAGGCCGCCCACGCCCAATGCGATGTCGAGCCCGAGCGAGCCGGTCGAGATCGCCTCGACCTGCATCGTCTCCTTCGAGCCGAGCCGCATCGCGCTGCCCTTGCCGAACGCGCGATCGATCTGCGCGAGTGCGGCGTCGAGCGCCTTCTGCTTGTCCGTGGATACTGCCATGTTGCCGTCGATCACCTTGAGGGAAGCTGCCATTTCGTATCCCCGTCGCTAGAGGGTTTGACCCTGCCGTTCAACCGTGTGGATAACGCATGTACAGTATTTGTTCTCGCGGAACAAGAGGGGAACTTTGCACGCCCGAAATGAACGCGTCATGGCGCTCTTGTTCCTCGCCGCCCCCGGGGTTAGCCACAGGTGGTGACCCTGCCTTTTCTCGATTTTCCGCAAGCGTTGAGCCCGGCCGAATGCGAGACGATCGTCGCGCTGGCGGCGCGCACGCCGCTGGAGCCGGCGACAATATGGGGTGGCGCGGCCGATCATGTCGATACGCGGACGCGGCAGGCCGAGCGCTGTTATTGGGCGCGCGATGCGGAGACCGAGTGGATCCACGCACGACTCGATGCGCTGTTCGCCGAGGCGGCGGCGCGGTTCGAGACCGAAGTCGATCCGGTGTTCGAGCCGATCCAGTTCGTCCGTTACGGCGTCGGCGCGCATTTCCAGACCTGGCATTCGGACGCGGGGGCAGACCGATATGACGAACGGCGGCTCTCGGCCTCGGTCGAATTGTCCCGTCCGGACGACCATGACGGCGGCGTGCTGGAGATCGCACCGGCGATCGGCCTTGCGCGGACGCTTCCGCAGGGAGGCGCCCGGTTGTTCCGCTCGCGGATGATCCACCGGGTGACGCCGGTGACCCGCGGAACCCGCCATGCGCTGGTGGCGTGGACGGGAAAGCGGCGTGCGTAGCGCAGGGTCCGTGAAACGCGCCTGCCCTCTCGAACGCCATCGCAATCGGCCCCGGCCTTCGGGGGTCATCGGACCGTAGACTCATAAAGCGGTCCGACCGCAGTCGCCCCGAATCCAGTCGTTCGGAGCCGCCGCCGCACTGCTCAAGAGCGGCCGTTGGTTTAGCTTGAAGGTCCGGCGGTAGGCGCCGTTTTTGAAACGCCGGTCTGAGCGGAGGACGCGCTCATCAATCAGAGCTGGATGCCGCGCACAGTTTCTAATTTTAATTCGTGCACGAGCGGTTGCTCACGTCCCACGCGCCAGTAGGAAACGAGGATGCGTGTCACGACGCCAACTGAGTTGACCTCGTATTGATAAGCGACGTTGGGTCGCCCATAATATTCCTTCGGCAGGTCCGCGGAATGGTAGCTCCAAGAGCCGGAACCCCACCACCCTCTATCCGCGTTTGGCCACGCAATGACCGCCGTGTCGTCAAAGAACGACACCGGCCCCAGACCGGACTTGGATCGCACGAAGATATGCGCCCCAGCGGCTCTACAGGAGAGCTCCGGGGTTGAGCAGTCAGTGAGATACCCCGACGTATATGGAGTATCGTCACCCGGCAGCCCGCCTTCGAAAGCCGGGTGCCCGATATAGAAGATGTTTCCGACGATGGTCAGGAAAAAGGGAGATTTCCGGTCGGCATACACGATATCGCCTTTGACCTTCTCCATTGTGTCGAAGAAAGGGTGATGAGCCGATGCTGGCGGCGCTGTCACATCTTGAACAAGGGATATGATCAACGGCAACGCTCCGCCTGTGGCAATCGACTGCATTTTTGCAGGCACTTTGGCGCAAATGCAGACTGGCAGCAATCCACCCGGTCTCGGACGTTCCACCCTATGACGAAAACGGCCGGTTGTGGGTCACGACTTAATGGAGATCAGACAAGCCGGGTCTCGGCGCTCCACCAGCCCGGGCGCGCCACGGCAACGGCCGCTGCGGCACAGGCCTCCACGGTCTCGAACAACGCGAAGCAGGTGGCGCCCGAGCCCGACATGCGGGCGAGCGTCACGCCGGGTTGCGCCGCGAGTGCCGCCAGCACTTCGCCGATGACCGGAGCGATCGCCAGCGCCGGAG
Organism: Sphingomonas naasensis; assembly: GCF_004792695.1. GTDB lineage: Bacteria > Pseudomonadota > Alphaproteobacteria > Sphingomonadales > Sphingomonadaceae > Sphingomonas > Sphingomonas naasensis. The sequence continues at coordinate 227,901 of NZ_SRXU01000001.1, forward strand.
CCTCCAGATCGTTGCGCCCGGCCAGCGGATCACCGCCGAGCGGGCCGCGATCCACGCCGTCCCAACGGCGGAAGACCTCGGCGGTCGAGACCGCGACGCCGGGATTGACGAGCAGCACCGGCGTGCCCGGCATTCCCGTCACCGGCTGGAGCTGCTCTCCCCTGCCCTTGCCGATCGCGGTCTTGCCGAGCAGGCAGGCCGGAACGTCCGAGCCGAGCGCGTCGGCGATCGCGAACAGGCCGGGATCGTCGAGCGGCACAATATGGAGCCTCGCCAGCGCGCGCAGCGCCGCCGCCGCGTCGGCCGAGCCGCCGCCGATGCCCGAGGCGACGGGGAGATGCTTTTCGAGCTCGATCGCGTGCGCGCCGCCGCCGAAGCTCTCGGCGAAGCGCGCCGCTGCGCGAGTGACCAGATTGTCGCCCTCGCCGGCCAGCGCGGCGGCGAAGGGACCGGTGACGCGGAAACGCGGGGTGTCGGCGGGCGCGAGCCGCAGCACGTCGCCCTGCTCGACGAACGCGAACAGCGTTTCGAGCTCGTGATAGCCGTCGGGCCGACGGGCGCGGACATGAAGCGCCAAATTGAGCTTGGCGCGGGCGATTTCGGTCAGCATCAGTTGGTCCGCGGCTTCAATCCCTGCGCGAGCTTGGCGTCGAGCCGCGCGGTCGCGTCGTTGCCGGCAGTGAGCGCGGCGGCGCGCCACGCATAGCGCGCCTCGTAATGGCGGCCGAGCTGCCAATAGGCATCGCCGAGATGCTCGTTGGCGCGCGCCGCTGCAGGATCGCCGCGCACCGCCCGCTCAAGCATCGGCAAGGCGCGCGCGACCTCGCCGCGTTGATACCAGGCCCAGGCAAGCGAATCGGTGATCTCGGCGTCGTCGGGTTTGAGGCGGCTGGCGCGTTCGAGCAGCGCCTGCGCCTCGACGACGTTCTCACCGCGCGCGACCTGCGCATCGCCGAGATATTGGAGCGCCGCCGCTTCCTCGGGGCCCAGCGCTACCGCGCGCCGCAACGCGGGCAGCGCCTCGTCCCAGCGCCCGGCGCGATCGAGCGCGCGGCCATGGAGATAATGGAGCAGCCAATTGCTCTCGCCACCCTGCGTGATCGCCGCGCCATAGGCCTCGGCGGCGCGATCGAAGCGGCCCTGATCGACGAGGATGTCGCCCCAGGTCTCGCGATCGGCGCTGGTCGCGTCGGCGTCCCTCGCCAGCGCTTCGGCGAGCGCCAGCGCCTCGCCATCGCGGCTGGCGCGGCGCAACGCCGCCACCCGCCCCGCCGCCGCGCCGCGCGCGAAGGGGCTGCGCTTGTCGACTTCGGCGAGCACGGCGAGCGCGAGATCGTGCGATCCGCTGCGCGACAGCGCCTCGGCGAGGAACAGGCGGGCGCGATCGTCGCGCGGATCGAGCAGCAGCGCGGCGCGCGTCAGCAGCACCGACAGCGAGGCCATGTCCTCCCCGGCGACCTCGACGGCCAGCTCGAGGAACATGTGCGCCGCGCCGAACGCGGCATCGGGTTTGCTCCGCTTGCCCAGCTTGGCGCGCAGCCGCACGAATTCGGGCCGATCGCCGGCGAGCAGGCGCTTCGCTTGATCGCGCGCGCCGAAGCGGCCGAGCAACAGCGCGGCGTCGATCCGGGCGTCGTCGCGATCATCAGCGGCGAGCTGCATCGCGAGCGCCGCCATCGCCTCGTCGGTGCGCTTCGCCGCGATGAGCAGCAACGTGCGATTGCGGCGGGTATAGCGCCGGGCGATCGCATCGCCGGGCTCGGCATCGAGCAGCGCCACGGCATCCTCGCCGCGATCGAAGGCGAGCCACGCCTTGAGCGACGGAGCGAGGAAATCGAACGGGCCCCTGGCGAGCAAATCGACCGATCGGCGCGCGCCATCGGCGTCACCGCTCCGAAGCGCGATCGCGAGCGCGAGCAACGCGGTGTCCGGCGGCGCCACGCCGGCCCGGATCAGCGCCGCGCCGGCGCGGCTGGCCAGCGCATAGTCGCCGGCGGCGAGCGCCTGGCGCCATGCGCGCAGGGCGACCACGGGATCATCGGGCGCGGCGAGCAATGCCTGGCCATAGCCGGCGGCCGCGGCCCGGGCGGCGCCGCGCGCATCGGCGGCGCGGGCGCGGACATAGGCTGCCGGATCGGGCGCCGCCTGCGCGAGCGCGGAGCAGGCGAGCAGCGCGGCGAGCGCGCCGCTACATGTTCGGATAATTGGGCCCGCCGCCCCCCTCGGGCACCACCCAGTTGATATTCTGGGTCGGGTCCTTGATGTCGCAGGTCTTGCAGTGCACGCAATTCTGCGCGTTGATCTGGAATCGCAGATCATCGCCTTCCCCCACGACCTCGTACACACCGGCCGGACAGTAACGCTGCGCCGGCTCGGCGTATATGGGAAGATTATAGTTCAAGGGGATATCGGGATCCTTGAGCGTCAGATGGACCGGCTGATCCTCCTCGTGATTGGTGTTCGAGATGAACACCGAAGAGAGCCGGTCGAAGGTCAGCACGCCGTCAGGCTTGGGATATTCGATCTCGCGCGATTCGTCGGCGCGCCACAGACTCTCGTGATCCGGATGGTGCTTCATCGTGAACGGCCAGCGCAGACCGAGCAGCTCCATCCACATCGCCACGCCCGAGAAGAGCGTGCCCCACATGTCGCCGAATTTCTTGACCAGCGGCACGACGTTGCGGACGCCGCGCAGCTCCTTCTCCACCCAGCTGGTCTGGTACGCTTCGGGATAGGCGGTCAACTCGTCGCCGGCGCGGCCGGCTTGGACCGCGGCGAACGCGGCCTCGGCGGCCATCATCCCCGACTTCATCGAAGTATGCGTGCCCTTGATCCGCGGCACGTTGAGGAACCCCGCGCTGTCACCGATCAGCGCCGCGCCGGGCATCACCAGCTTCGGCACCGACTGCCAGCCGCCGTCGCTGATCGCACGCGCGCCGTAGGAGACGCGCTTGCCCCCGGCGAGGATCTTCGCGATCTCGGGATGGGTCTTCCAGCGCTGCATCTCGTGGAAGGGCGAGAGATACGGATTCTTGTAGTTGAGCCAGAGCACGAAGCCGAGCGCGACCTGCCCGTCGGCCTGGTGATAGAAGAAGCCGCCGCCATTGGACTCGCCCTCGCGCAGCGGCCAGCCCTGGGTGTGGATCACCTTGCCGGGAACGTGCTTCGCCGGATCGATGTCCCACAGCTCCTTGATGCCGATGCCATAGACCTGCGGATCGGCGTCGCGGCACAGATCGAACTGGCGCTGGAGCTGCTTGGTGAGATGCCCCCGCACGCCTTCGCCGAAGAAGGTGTATTTGGCATGGAGCTCGAGCCCGGGCTGGTAATCGGGCTTGTGATGCCCGTCGCGCGCGACGCCCATGTCGCCGGTGGCGACGCCCTTCACCGAGCCGTCGTCATGGTAGAGGATCTCGGCGGCGGCGAAGCCGGGGAAGATCTCGACGCCCATCTCCTGCGCGCGCTCGGCGAGCCAGCGGCAGAGATTGCCGAGCGACCCGGTATAGGTGCCCTTGTTGTGGAGATAGGGCGGAGTCATGAACTCGGGAAAGGCCGACTTGCCCTTCGCGCTGAGGATCCAGTGGTGATTCTCGGTCACCGGGGTGCGCGCGAGCGGGCAGCCCTCGTCGCGCCAATTGGGAAGCAGCTCGTCGAGCGCGCGCGGATCGACCACCGCGCCCGACAGGATGTGCGCGCCGACCTCGGAGCCTTTCTCGAGGATGCACACCGAAAGCTCGTTGCCGCTCTCGGTCGCCAGCTGCTTGAGCCGGATCGCCGCGGCGAGGCCCGAAGGGCCCGCGCCGACGATCACGACGTCATAAGGCATCGACTCTCGTTCGCTCATCCTCTTAATCCCTGCCGAGTCTCTCTGCTGGACGTAGCGTCGCGCCTGTCGTCGCGTGTGCGCAACGTCCTGTCCCCTCGGGGATGAAGGCAGATTGACCTGCGCGTCAACTGGGATTCAAATATACGGTATGGGAGGGGAACCCGTTCAGGACTGGCAAAAGGCCGTAGCGAGCACGCTCGATTGGTGGTGCGACGCCGGCGTCGACATGCTCGTCGCCGACGAGGTGCGCGACTGGCTGGCGCGGACCCCGCCGCCGGCGCAGGCCGCAACCGCACCGGCCGCCGTAGCGGAACCGGTGGTCGAGGCATTGCCCGATACGCTCGACGCGTTCGTCGCGTGGCGGCTCGGCGACACCGCCCCCGAAGCCGGCGGCCACGCGCCGCGCCTTGCGCCGACAGGCCCGGCCGATGCCGAATGGGTGCTGATCACCGACGTTCCCGAAGCCGAGGATTCCGACACCTTGCTCTCGGGCGCGGCCGGACGCCTCCTCGACAGGATGCTCGCCGCGGTAGGGCAGAGCCGCGAATCAGTCTATCTGCTGCCGCTCGCCTGGGCGCGCCCGGTGACCGGGCGGATCGCCGCCGAAGAAGAGGCGCGGCTGCTTGAGCTGGCGCGCCACCATTTGTCGCTGCTCGAGCCCAAGCGTCTGTTTTTGCTCGGACAATCGGCGAGCCGTGTCGTGCGTGAGACGAGCGGCGGCCGGCCGGACAATCGTATACACGGCATTAACCATTTCGGTGCAAGGACGCTGGCGGTGGCGAGCTATCCTCCGCGCTGGCTTCTCGAGAAGCCGGCCGCCAAGAGCGAGGCATGGAAGCATCTGCTGCTGTTGAGCCGGGGGACAGCCGAGTGATCACGCGTACCATCATCGCCGCGGCGCTGCTCGCGCTGCCAGCTGCCGCCCATGCCGATGCCGGCACCGCCGACGACAACCGCGTCAGCGCGCCCGCGCCGGTGCGCGACGGCGACGGCGTTCCCGATCAGCTCGACGCCGGGCAGCGCGCCGACTACCGGAAAGTCTTCGCGGCGATCCGCGCCGGGCTTTGGGCCGATGCCCAGCTCCAGCTCGACGCGATGAAGCCCGGCCCGCTCCACGCGCTCGCCCGCGCTGAACTCTATACCGCAAAGGATTCGCCCAAGGTCGGCCTCGAGGCGATCCTCGCGCTGCTCGCCGAGGCGCCCGACCTGCCCCAGGCCGAGCAGCTGGTGCGCATGGCCAAGGCGCGCGGCGCGCTCGACACGCCTGCCCTTCCCGCCACCCAGCGGCTGATCTGGTTCGACGGCGCGCCGGTCCGCCAGCGCGCGCGCTCGATCAAGAGCGACACCGCCGCAACTTCGGTGGCGATCGAGATCCAGCCCTTCGTCAAGGCCGATGACGGCTTGCAGGCCGAGGCGGTGGTCGAGAAGTTCGCGCTCGACCTGACCCCCGAGGCGCTGACCGAGTGGCAGCAAAAGGTCGCGTGGATCTATTATGTCGCGGGGGACGACACCAATGCCCGCCGCATGGCCGAGAAGGCGCAGGGGGGCGTCGGCGACTGGGTCGGCCAGGCCGATTGGGTCGCCGGGCTGGCGACGTGGCGGCAGGGCGATTGCAACGCCTCGGCCACGGCGTTCGAGCGCGTCGCAACCCGCGCCTCCGACACCGAGCTCCGTTCGGCGGGCTTTTATTGGGCCTCGCGCGCCGACATGGCGTGCGGCCGGCCTGAAAAGGTGAGCCTGCGCCTGCGCGCGGCCGCGCAATATGGCGAGACCTATTACGGCCTCCTCGCCAAGGCCGCGCTCGGCATCCAGGAGAAGCCGGTCACCGGCGAGCGCTTCGTCGCCGAGGACTGGCGCGCGCTCGAGCGCCGCCCGAACGTCCGCGTCGCCGCGGCGCTGACCGAGATCGGCGAGGACGCGCTCGCCAACGAAGTGCTGCGCCACCAAGCCAAATTCTGCACCCCCGGCGATCATGCCGCGCTCACCCGGCTCGCCGGCCGGCTCAACCTCGCCGCCACCCAGCTCTGGCTGTCGCATAACGGCCCCGCCGGCGCGAAGCCGCTGGTGCAGGCGCGCTACCCCGCCCCCAACTGGACCCCGGCGGGCGGCTGGCGCGTCGACAAGGCGCTGGTGTTCGCGCACACGCTGCAGGAATCGCGCTTCAACGCCGAAATCCGCAGCGCGGCCGGCGCGATGGGGCTGATGCAGGTCAAGACCGGCGCGGCGATCGACGTGGGCCGTCGCCAGGGCGTGACCTACGCCGCGAGCGACCTCACCAAGCCTTCGGTCAACATGGAGATCGGCCAGTCCTATCTCGAGCAGTTGCGCGACCAGCCGTTCACCGGCGGGCTGCTTCCCAAGGTGATCGCCGCCTATAATGCCGGGCCGAGCCCGGTCGCGCTTTGGAACACGATGAGCCGCGATAATGGCGATCCGCTGCTTTATATCGAGAGCATCCCTTATTGGGAGACACGCGGTTATGTGATGACCGTGCTGCGCAATTACTGGATGTACGAAAATCAGGAGGGGCGCGCTTCGGCGAGCCGCTCGGCGCTCACCCAGGGCCTGTGGCCCAAATTCCCCGGCCTGCCAGGCGCCAAGGCGGTCAAGGTCAGCGCGCGAATCGTCCCCCGCCTTCCCGCCTCGACGCAGGTCGCGGGTGGCAATTGACGCGAGCATCGCGTTCCGGCCCGTCCGGATCGCGGTGCTGACGGTTTCCGATACCCGGACGCTCGCCGAGGATCGCTCGGGCGACCGGCTGGTCGAGCGGTTGACTGGCGCGGGGCACGAACTCGCCGACCGCGCGATCGTGCGCGACGATGCCGAGATCATCGTCAGCCGCCTCCATGGCTGGATCGACGACCCGGAAATCGACGTGATCCTCACCACCGGCGGCACCGGGGTCACCGGCCGCGACATCACTCCCGAGGCGCTTGCCCGCGTGTGGGACAAGGAGATCCCCGGCTTCGGCGAGCTGTTCCGCTGGTTGAGCTATCAGAGCATCGGCAGCTCGACGATCCAGTCGCGCGCGACCGCGGGGGTGGCGCGCGGCACCTATATCTTCGCGCTGCCCGGCTCGACCGGCGCGGTCACCGATGCGTGGGACGGCATCCTCGCCAGCCAGCTCGACATCCGCCACAAGCCCTGCAACTTCGTCGAGCTGATGCCGCGGCTGATGGAGCGGTAGGACCGGTTTCCTGCGCTGAGGCCGGGAAACTGTCCCGGCCAAGTCACAACGCAATCAAACCGTCATCCCGGAAGCAGGCCTTCCCGCAAAACCGCGAGGTTTTCCGCTGGAAGGTCTTACCCTCCGGGATCCACCTCTCCATTGGTAACCGCCTCACGGTGGGATGACGCGGATATGGGAGAGGCTTCTTCCCGACTGCCGTCAGCCCTTGGGCTTTTCGGGCTTGGCGTCGGGCAGCTTGAGCTCTTCCTTGAAGAACGTCGCGAGCTCGCCGAGCTGCGAGTGCCACCAGTCGAGCACATCGCCGAAATTGGTCTGGTTGAGCCCGCCGATCGTCGCCACGTCGTACGCGACGACGAACTCACCGTCGTTACGGACATAGGCCTGGAGGAAGCGCTTCTTCGCATTCCACTTATTGGCGAAATCGGGCGTGTTCTCGGGCGCCTTCTCGAACGATGATTCGAAGCGGAGCGAATCGCAGTTCTTGTGGTCCTTGCACCCGTAGAAATAGACCTGAAACTTGTAGAAGGACTCCTCGCTCTCGATCATCGGATCGCCCTCGGCGTCCTTGGTGAGAGTCGGCTTGAACTTGGCCTTCTCCAGCGCGGCCGTCACCGTCGCAGGATTGTTGGCGCAGACGAGACCGCCGCCGCACGGCGCGGTATCTTCAGCCGAGGCGGGCACGGCGAGGCAAAGCGCGGACAGTGCCGCGGCGGCAAGAACAGGCAGTCGCATCGTTTTGAAATCCCCCATTTGCGCCGCGACCCTAACAAAGGCATGCGCGCCGCTGCAACCGGAAGACGCCGCGGCTCAGGAACCTGCGGGTTTCGCCGCCTTGGGTTGCGCTTCCTCTTCCTTGGCGAGGAAGTCGTCGAGATCGCTGCTCATCACGCTCCACCAGTCGATCACATCGGCGAAATTGGCCTTGGTCAGCTTGCCGACCGTCGCGACGTCGAGATGCATGCCGATATCGCCGTCCTCGTCGATCTCGATCCTGAGGAAGCGCTTTCTCGTGTTCCAGCGATTGGCGAGCGCGGGCGTGTACCAGGACTCCTTCTTGCGCCAGCTGTAGAACTGGATCGATCCGCAGCCATTGGCGAGCTCGCAACCATAGAATTCGACCGTGAAGTCCGACCCGTTGGCCGCGCTCTTGATATAGGGATCGCCACTCTTGCTCTTGGCGATCTCGGCCTTGTAGCCGGCATCCTGTAGCGCCTTGGCCACCAGATGCGGCGCGCTGAGATCGAGCAACGGTTCCTGTTCCTCGGCCGCCGCCGACAGCGGCATCGCCATCAACAGCAGCCCCGCAAGCCAGTTCAAGCGCATTTCATTCCCCCAAAATTCCCCGCGCGAACCCTAGCAGCGACGCGCGCGCCAAGGCAATCGCGGCTCAGTGCGCGTCGGGCTCGTTGACGAAGGCGCCGAGCTGGTTGCCCGCCGTATCGCGGAAATGGAAGCGACGGCCACCGGGAAACGCGAAGATCGGCACGGTCACCTCGCCACCCGCCGCGACCACGCTGGCGAGCGCCGCCTCGAGATCCTCGACCTCGACGATCGGCAGCAGCTGCGCGATCGCGTGATCCTCGCTGCCGTTGAGCCCGATATCGACATCGCCGCCGGTGGTCGCCGCATAGTCGGGTCCGAAATCGGTGAAGCTCCAGCCAAAGGCCTGCGCGTAGAAATCGCGCGCCTCGCCGACGCGCTGCACCGGCAATTCGACATAGCTGATTCGTGCCATGAGCTTCTCCTTTGTTTCCGTTATGTTCTAGATTGGTGGCAACCGCGGCGCAAGTCCGCAAGATCCTCTTCCGGAGGGGGAGGTAGTGCACACAGCGCGACGGAAGGGGTATTCTCCGCGGGCGACATCGCTGAAGGAAAGCTACTCGTCCACCGCTTCGCGGGTCCCCTCCCTCTCCGCGGGAGGATTACGCTACTCCGCCGCCCGGGCTTCCGGATCCCCGGGTGTTTCGTTGGCCGGCAGCAATTCCACGGCAGGCGCGCGCGCGACAACGTCGACGCTGTCGATACCGTCGAGCACAGCGTTGCCGGTGTCGACGTTGAGCGCCTGGAAGCGGCGCGCCGAGACCATCACCCGGCCCTCGAAGCTCGCGACGAACTTGTTGTAATTGTCGACCGCGCTGTTGAGCCCGCCGCCGACCCGCTTGAGGTGCGTCGCGGCGGTGGCGAGGCGCTCGTACATCTCCTTGCCGAGCTTGCCGACCTCGCGCGCATCCTCGGTGAGCTTCTGCTGGCGCCACATCGCCGCGACGGTGCGCGCGAGCGGCAGGAAGGCCGAAGGGCCGGCGATGATCACCCGGTTGCGCGCGGCACGTTCCCACAGCTCCATGTCGATCTCGAGCGCGCTCGACAGGAAATTGTCGCCGGGGATGTACATGATGACGAAGTCGGGCGCCTTTTCGAACTGCGCCCAATAGGCCTTGCGCGACAGCGCGTCGGCATGGTTGCGCACCGCCCGGGCATGCGCCGCCAGCGCCGCCTGGCGCTCCTCGGCCGAGGTGGCTTCCGCCGCCGTCAGATAGGCATCTAGGACACACTTCACATCGACTATGAGCTGCTGATCGCCCGGCAGGCGGATGATGAAGTCGGGGCGGAGCGCGCCATCCTCGGTCGCGACCGAGACTTCGGCGGCGAAATCGACATGGCCGTCGAGCCCGGCGAGCTCGATCAGGTTGCGGAACTGCTGCTCGCCCCAGCGGCCGCGCGTCTTGGGCGCGGCGCGCAGCGCATTGACCAGCTTCGCGGTCTCCGTCCGCGTCTCGCCCAGCTGCGCCTTCACTTCGGTGATCGCCTCGCGCAGCACGCCATAGCTGTCGTTGCGATCCTTCTCGACGCGCTGCAGGCCTTCCTCATAGCGTTTGAGCGTCGATTCGACCGGCTGGAGCAAGGCTTTGAGCTTGGCCTCGTTCTGCTCGCCCGACTGGCTGAACCGGGCTTCGGCTCGCTCGAGGAACACCTTCTGGGTCTCGCCGAGCATCGTCGTGGCGACTTCGCGGAACTGGCCGGCCATCGCCTCGCGCGCGGCCTTGAACTCGGCGAGCCGCTCCTCGAAGGCATCGGCCTTGGCGCGAAGCTCAGTAAGCTGGAGCCGCGCGGTGTCGCGCTCGTCGCGCAGGCCGGCGAGTTCCTCGCGCAGCGCGGGCAGCTGGCCGGCGCGTTCCTCGGCGACGACCAGATCCGAAATTGCCGCCTTGAAGTCATTCTCGCGACGGTCGCGTTCCGCGCGCGCTTCGACGCCGCCACGGGTACCGAGAAACCAGCCGATCGCGAGGCCGGCGAGCAGCGTTACGGGGATCAGGATGAGAGCGAGCGGGTCCAAGTGCGCCTCCGGGAACAGAAAGCGAACTTACAGCCTGCGTGAGGGGAGAGCAACCTCTAGACTCGCCCGCGCTCCGGCGAAGGCCGGAGCCTTGTCAGCTGCCAGACACCCCCTACCCTGTGTCCGGCCTTCGCCGGAGCACAGTCGGGTGCGACACGCCTCAGGCCGCGGCTTTCCGTGCCTTTGCGAGCTTCTTGAGGATCATGTCGCGCTTGAGGCGCGAGAGATGGTCGATGAAGACGATGCCTTCGAGATGGTCCATCTCGTGCTGGATGCAGGTGGCGAGCAGGCCTTCGAACAATTCGTCATGCGCGGCGCCCTGCTCGTCGAGCCACTTCACCCGGCAGCGCGCGGGGCGCTCGACGTCGGCGAACTGGTCGGGGATCGACAGGCAGCCCTCGGTGTAGATCGATTGCTCTTCGGCGGGATCGAGAATCTCGGGATTGACGAAGACGCGCGGCTGCCGGATCGGCTTGCCCTCCTCGTCCTCCTCTTCCTGCAGGTCCATGACGATGACGCGCTTGGGCACCCCGACCTGGATCGCCGCGAGGCCGATGCCGGGCGCGTCGTACATGGTGTCGAACATATCGGCGATCAGGTCGCGCAGTTCGTCATTCACCTCGTCGACGGGCTGGGAGACGAGGCGCAGGCGGGGATCGGGAACTTCGACAATCGGTAGAATGGCCATCGCGCCAATTTAATCCGCGTGCCGCCGCGCCGCAAGGCCGGGAAAACTACGCGACGGGTCTTCTGGCCCGCAACGCCTGCGCGAGCGTGCCTTCGTCGAGATAGTCGAGCTCGCCGCCGACCGGCAGGCCATGGGCGAGCTGGGTGAGGCGAACAGGATAGGCCTCGAGCCGCTCGGCGATATAGTGCGCGGTGGTCTGGCCATCGAGCGTGGCGTTCATCGCGAGCACGACTTCGTCGATCCCGCCCGCGGCGACGCGGCGGACGAGGCTGTCGATGCGCAGATCCTCGGGGCGGACGCCTTCGAGCGCCGAGAGCCGGCCGCCGAGGACGTGGAACTTGCCGGGGAAGAGCCGCGCGCGGTCCAGCGCCCAGAGATCGGCGACTTCCTCGACCACGCAGAGCGATCGCGCGTCGCGGCGCGGATCGGCGCAGATCGCGCAGGGGTCGCTGGTGTCGACATTGCCGCAGACCCCGCAGGTGCTGAGCCGACGGCTGACCGCGGTGAGCGCCGAGAGCAAGGGATCGAGCGCAGTCTCGCGCTTCTTGAGCAGATGGAGCACCGCGCGGCGCGCCGAGCGCGGGCCGAGCCCGGGAAGGCGCGAAAGCGCTTGGGTCAGTGCCTCGATTTCGGGGGATGCCATGTACCGAGACATAGGGGCTTGCGCATGCCCCTGCCAAGCGGCGAGAGGGACCCATGCGGATCATCTTCATGGGAACCCCCGAATTCGCCGTGCCGACGCTCGACGCGCTGGTCGCCGCCGGTCATGACGTCGTGGCGGCGTACAGCCAGCCGCCGCGGCGCGGGAACCGGGGAAAGGTGGCACCCTCCCCGGTCCAGGCGCGCGCCGAGGCGCTGGGGATCGAAGTCCGCACGCCGCTCTCGTTCCGCAAGGAGCCCGAGGCAGTCGCGGCCTTCGCGGCATTGGAGGCCGATGTGGCGGTGGTCGCCGCGTACGGTCTGATCCTGCCCCAAGCTGTGCTCGACGCGCCACGTCTCGGCTGCCTCAACGTCCATGGCTCGCTGCTGCCGCGCTGGCGCGGCGCCGCGCCGATCCAGCGCGCGATCCTCGCCGGCGACGCCGAGACCGGTGTCGGGATCATGCAGATGGAGGCCGGGCTCGACACCGGGCCGGTACGGCTCGAGGGGCGCACGCCGATCGACGGCAAGACCGCGGGCGAACTCACTGCCGAGCTTAGCGCGATGGGCGCGGGGCTGATGGTCGCAGTGTTGCATGACCTCGATGCCTATCCGGCGGTCGCGCAGCCCGAGGACGGCGTGACCTATGCCGCCAAGATCGACAAGTCCGAGGCGCGGCTCGATTTCACCCGGCCTGCAGTCGAGGTCGAGCGGCAGGTACGCGCGTTCACGCCCCACCCCGGCGCGTGGTTCGAAGTACACGGGGAGCGGATCAAGGTGCTGGAGGTGGAAGCCCATGGCTGGGTCCGTTCGTGCCGGCCGCGGCCGTCGAGGGTCGTCGTCAGGTCTGACGACCGCCTGATCGTACAGTGCGGCGGCGGCACCAGCCTGAACCTGCGCCGCGTCCAGCGCGCCGGGCGTGGCGTCATGACGGCGGCGGAACTATTGCGCGGCTTCGCGATCCCGGTGGGGACGCAGCTTTGACGCGGTTCGCGCTGACGGTGGAGTATGACGGCCGGCCGTTCATGGGCTGGCAGCGGCAGGACCATGGCCCGAGCGTCCAGCAGGCGATCGAGGACGCTGCCTTCGCGGTGACCGGCGAGCGCGCGACGGTGCACGCGGCGGGGCGCACCGATGCCGGCGTGCACGGCCTCGGCATGCGCGCGCATCTCGACATCGAAAAGCCGATCACGCCGTTCCGGCTGATGGAGGCGCTCAATGCGCGGGTGCGGCCCAACCCGGTGGCGATCCTCGACTGCGTCGAAGTCCCCGACGATTGGCATGCGCGCTTCTCGTGCCTCGCGCGGCACTATGAGTATCGCATCGTCAACCGGCGCGCGCCGCTGACGTGGGAGAAAGGGTTGGCGTGGCGGATCGCCAACCCGCTCGACGCGGGCGCGATGCACGAAGCGGCGCAGCTGCTGGTCGGCAAGCACGATTTCACCACTTTCCGCTCGGTGCATTGCCAGTCGGAGAGCGCTCTCAAGTCGCTCGACCGGCTCGACGTGACTCGCGACGGCGACCGGGTGACCGTGCGCGCCTCGGCGCGATCTTTCCTCCACCATCAGGTGCGTTCGATGGTGGGGTGCCTCGCGATGGTCGGCGAAGGGAAATGGACCGCGGCGGACCTGGGCGATGCGCTGGAGGCGCGCGACCGGACGCGGCTGGGACTCAATGCGCCGTCGGACGGGTTGTTCTTCGTGCGCGCGGATTACGCTTAGTCAGCGCGAAAACCTCGCCGCCAGCTCGACATGCGTCGACCAGCGGAACTGGCCGACCGGCTGGACCCAGTCGAGACGGTATCCAGCTTGACACAAAGTCTCCGCATCGCGCGCGAACGTACTGGGATTGCAGGAAACATAGGCGATCAGCGGCACCCCTGACCGGGCGATCTCGCCCGCCTGCTCGCGCGCGCCGGCACGTGGTGGATCGAGCACCACCGCGTCGAAGTTCGACAGGTCCTTCGCGCTGACCGGGCGACGGAACAAGTCGCGATGCTCGGCGAAGACCGCGCGGCCCGCCTGCCCCGCCGCCGCCTTGAGCGCCATGATCGAATCGCGCGCCGCCTCGGCGGCGTAGACCTTGGCCTTGGGGAAGGCGAAGGTGAAGGTGCCGAGCCCGGCGAAGAGGTCAGCGACGGCCTTGGCCTCGCCGACGATCTCCTGCACCGTCGCGACCAGCGCCGCTTCGCCCTCGGGGGTTGCCTGGAGGAAATTGCCCGGCGGGAACGGCACTGGAACGCCGCCCAGCGTCACGGTGACCGGCTCGGGCTCGTAGCGCGCGCCCGGACCGAAGCCTTCGTCGATCGACAGGCGGGCGAGATGGTGGCGGTGCGAGAAGGCGCTGAGCGCCTCGGCCGCGGCGAGCCCCTCGGCCTCGAGTCCGTCGATCAGCACGTCGACGCCCTGATCGGTCTGCGCGAGATGGACGTTGATCCGGCGATTGCCCGGGATCAGCGCGGCGAGCATGCCCCGCAGCGGCACGAGCAGCGCGAACAGCTGGGGGGCGAGGACCCAGCATTCCTCGAGATCGATCAGCTCATGGCTGTTCTGGCGGGTGAAGCCGAGCCGGACCTGTCGGCCGCGGCGCTCGGCATGGAGCGTGGCGCGGCGGCGGGTGTTGGGCGGCGACAGCAACGGCACGCGGATATGCGTCTCGAGCCCCTGCGCGGCGAGCGCGCCGGCGACGCGATCGGCGATGAACTGCGTCCAGCTGATATCGTCGAGATGCTGGAGCTGGCAGCCGCCGCATTCAGGGAAATGCTTGCAGGGCGGAATCTGGTGGTGCGGGCCGGGAACGACCGATCCATCGGCCGCGAGATGATCGCCCGGCGCCGCGAAAGCGACGTGACGGCCATCGCCAGTGACGCCGTCGCCGCGCGCCGCGACGCGAAGGATCTCGTCGTCGTTCACAGACATTCTGAAACCGCTTGGGGGATATGCATGATCAACGCATCGGCGATCAGCGCCGGTCCTGCAAGCTGCGCGGCGCGCGCATGGAGCCACGCGGCGGCGGACGCGGGGACGATGCCCTTGCCTTCCTGCACCACCTGCGCCGCGAGCAGCCCCGCCAGCACGTCGCCGGTGCCCGCGGTCGACAGCCACGGCGAGGCGCCGGCGAGCAGGCGAACATCGCCCTTGGGCGAGGCGATCACCGTGTCGGCGCCCTTATGGACGATCGTCGCGCGCGCCTCGGCTGCGGCGGCGAGGGTGCGCGCGATCTTGCTCCCCTCGCCTGCGAACATGCGATCGAACTCGCCCCAATGCGGGGTGAGCCAGGTCGGCGCGGGACGCGTCTGGAGCCAGCGCGCGGCGTTGCTGCCGAGCAGGGTCAGCGCGTCGCCGTCGAGGATCAGCGGCTTGGGCGCGGCGAAGGCGGCGCGCAGAAACGCCTCGGCCCGCCGGTCGCGGCCGAGACCGGGGCCGAGCACCACGGCGTCGATCCGGTCCCAGCCGAGGAACTCGGTGAGATCCTCGGCGCTGCGGACCTCGCGCCGGACGAGCGCGTCGGGCCCGTCGCCCCACGGACGATCGCCGGCGAGGACGACATAGCCCGCGCCACCGGCCATCGCCGCGCGCGCCGCGAGCCGCGCGGCACCGGGCATCGCGCCTTCGATCACCGCGACGAGCCCGCGGCAATATTTGTGGCTGTGCGCACCCGGGGTATCGAGCCGCGGCCGCGCGACGCTGCGCCAGCGCGTGTCGATCGGGATGTCGAGATCGGCGAGCAGCAGCGTGCCGCAGCGCTCGCCCCCGCAATCGAGCAGATGCCCGGGCTTGAGCGCCCCGAGCGCCAGCGTGACGTCGATCCCCCGCGGTGCGCCGAGATCCGCGCCGCTGTCGGTATCGATCCCCGAGGGCAGGTCGATCGACAGCGTGAAATCAGCTTGCTTGACCAGATCGGCGAAGACCGCGGCAAGGCCACGCTCGAGCGGGCGCGTCATGCCGGTGCCGAACAGGCCGTCGACCAGCACCGGGCGTGGCCGCGCGGCGTAGAGCGAGCTGGTCGGCCCTTGCCAGAGTGCCTGCATCCGCTCGGCCGCGCCGGTCTGGGGCGTGCCGGTGGCGACCAGATTGACGTCATGACCCCGGGCATGGAGCAGCCGCGCGGCGACATAAGCGTCGCCGCCATTGTTGCCCGGCCCCGCGAGGATCAGGATCGGGCGGTCCATCGCGAAGCGCGCGACCTCGCGCGCGACCGCAGCCGCTGCCCGCTCCATTAGCTCGTCCTGCGCAACACCGCTGGCGAACACCGCCTGCTCGGCGGCGCGCATTTGCGCCGCAGTCACGATCGGAGCGCCCGAGGGGATCATCGCGCGGCGTCCTCGCGAACGGTGGCAGGAAGCCGATAGCGGGCGCCGCCGAGCGCGACTTCGATGCTGTCGGGGCCGAGTGGCGTCACTTTCGCCGGCTCGGCGCCGTCCGCCGCGATTACCCCGCGGCCGTCGCGCGTGATCTGGAGGCGGTGGAAGGCGCCGTCGGGGTGCCGGAGCGTGAGGATGGTGCCCGCTTGGGTTTCGGTGCGGTCGAAGGTGCAGGCGGGAGTGAGATCGGCGACGCCGGGGGCGGCGCAGGGGATTTTGGGGGGAGCGGGGGTTGCCGCCGCGGCCTCGTCAGGTGCCGCATTCGCCGGGAGGGCAGCGTTCTCGGCCGGTTGTGACCCGCATGCGGCAAGGACCAGTGGCCAAAGCAGCGCGATGCTCCCTCTCACGCCTGCGGGAGAGGGCCGGGGTGAGGGTGCGCGAGGGCGTTCTACCGTGCGCAAGCGGCCCCTGGTCACCCTCACCCTTCCGCCGCTTCGCGGCGCCCTCCCTCTCCCGCAGGCGGGAGAGGGAATGACGGAGAGGGATAGGGGTCAGATATCCGCGTAGACATGGCGTTCGGCGCTGGCTCCCGGATGCGTCACCGCGCCCTTATAGGCGGGGCCGACGGTCCGGGAATAGCGCCAGAGCGCGCCCGCCTGATAATAGTTGACGCGCGGCTGCCACTTCGCGCGGCGTTCGGCGAGCACGTCCTCGGGCACATCGAGGTCGATCGTCCCCGCCTCGGCGTCGATGCGGATGATGTCGCCATTCTCGACCAGCGCGATCGGACCGCCCTCGGCCGCCTCGGGGCCGACATGGCCGATGCAGAAGCCGCGGGTGGCGCCCGAGAAGCGGCCATCGGTGATCAAGGCGACCTTCTCGCCCATGCCGAGGCCGTAGAGCGCGGCGGTGGTGGACAGCATCTCGCGCATGCCGGGGCCGCCCTTGGGGCCTTCGTAGCGGATGATGACGACTTCGCCTTCCTCGATCTTGCGGTGCTCGACCGCCTCGAACGCCTCTTCCTCGCAATCGAACACGCGTGCCGGGCCGGTAAACTGGAGCCGGTGCATGCCCGCCACCTTCACGATCGCGCCTTCGGGCGCCAGCGTGCCGCGCAAGCCGACCACCCCGCCCGTCGGCGTGATCGGCGTCTTGACGTCATAGATGACCTTCTGGTCGGGATTCCACGTGACCTGATCGATGTTCTCGCCGAGCGTCTTGCCGGTCACCGTCCTGCAATTGCCGTCGAGGAAACCGCCCGCGAGCATCGTCTTCATCAGCATGTAGACGCCACCGGCCTCGTGCATGTCCTTGGCGACATACTTACCACCGGGCTTCAGATCAGCGATGTAAGGCGTTGATTTGAAAGCCTCGGCAACGTCATGGAGGTCGAACTCGATCCCCGCTTCGTTCGCCATGGCGGGCAAATGCAGCGCGGCGTTGGTCGAGCCGCCGGTCGCCGCGACGACGCGTGCGGCGTTGATGAACGCCTCTCGGGTGCAGATGTCGCGCGGGCGCAGGTTCATCTCGATCAGGTTCATCACCTGATGCCCCGCGGCGACGGCGATCTGCTCGCGCGACTGGTAGGGCGCGGGCACCATGTTCGAATTGGGCAGCGACAGGCCGATCGCCTCGCCGACGCACGCCATGGTGTTGGCAGTGAACTGGCCGCCGCAGGCGCCGTGGCCGGGGCATGCGACCTTTTCGAGCGCGGTCAGCTCGTGGAGCGGGCAATTGCCGGCGGCGAACTTGCCGACCGCCTCGAACACGTCGACGACGGTGACGTCCTTGTCGTGGAAGCGGCCGGGCAGGATCGAGCCGCCATAGACGAAGATCGACGGCACGTTGAGGCGGAGCATCGCCATCATCATTCCGGGGAGCGACTTGTCGCAGCCGGCAAAGGCGACCAGCGCGTCGTAGCAATGGCCGCGGACGCTGAGCTCGACCGAATCGGCGATGACCTCGCGGCTGATCAGCGAGGACTTCATCCCCTGATGGCCCATCGCGATGCCGTCGGTGACGGTGATCGTGTTGAAGCGGCGCGGCATGCCGCCATTGGCGATCACGCCCTCGCGCGCGGCATCGGCCTGGAAATCGAGCGTGGTGTTGCACGGTGCGCTGTCGTTGCCGGCGCTGGCCACCGCGACGAAGGGCTTGGCGATGTCCTCCTCGGGAATGCCCATCGCGTAATAATAGCTTCGGTGGGGGGCACGCTCGGGTCCGACGGAGACATGGCGGCTGGGAAGGCGGGATTTGTCGAATCGCTGGGTCATGATGCGCAAGCCTATGTCGCGGTGAGTGCATTTCGCGCAAGACTATTGCGCAAAGAATTTGCGAGCCCGGCTAAAGTCTGGCTCCATTGCGCGATCCCGGCGGCATCGCCGATCAAGTCGTTGCGGATCTCGATCGCGATCGAAGGGATGCCATTGGCCTCGGCATGGCGGTTGAGCGTCGCATTGAGCAAGCGGCCCGAATAGGGCGCGTTGTCCCCGGTCTCGAAGCCTTGGCCGCGGAGCCAGTCGATCGCCGGCCGCGCGGCGCGGGCGTCGCGATTGTAGAGAATGCCGACCTGCCATGGCCGCGGGGTGCCGCCATGTTCGAGGCACGGCGTGAAGCTGTGGATCGAGAGGATCAATTTCGGCCGCTGCGCCCGGATGCGCCCGGCGAGCAGGCGATGATAGGGCGCGTGGAAGCGGGCGATGCGCCCGGCCCGGTCGACACCGTCATTGCCCGGGATCCGATGTCCGTCGCTGCGATGCGGGATCAGCCCGACATGATCGGGCTCGCGATGAAGATCGATCACCAGCCGCGATACCGTGGCGAGGAGCGCGGGTGCGTCGAGCCGGGCGGCGAGATCGCGGGTGACCGCGCCCGCGCCGATGTCCACGGCGATATGCAGGTCGAGCAATTCCGGGGCGATGCCAAGGTCGATATCGGCGGGCACGGCATTGGAGGCGTGATCGCAGAGCAACAGGATATCCTGTTGTTTTCCCTCGATGATATCCGCGATGTCGCTCATCGGTACAGCGGCTTCCGGCGTTCGCGGAAAGCGGCGACGCCCTCGGCGAACTCGGCCCCGCCGAAGGCATCGTCAAATGCCTGGTCGAGTCCTGCCCCGCCGCGGATCGTGCGCTTGAGCAGCCGCACCGCATCGGGGGCGTTGCCGGCGATGGCGCTGGCCAGGCCGGCCGCGGTCTCCCCCGCCTTTTTCGACCGCAGCTCGACCAGCCCGATGCGCTTGGCCTCGTCGGGGACGATACGGTCGCCGGTGAACAGCAGCAGCGACGCCATGCCCTGCCCGACCTGCGCCACCAGCCGCGCGACATCCTCCTGCGGATAGCCGAGGCCGAGCCGCGCGGGCGTGGTGGCGAACTCGGCATGGTTGCCGGCGATGCGAATGTCGGCCGCGAGGATCAGCGCCACCGCCGCGCCGAAGCAGCCGCCGTCGATCGCGGCGATCACCGGCATCGGCAGCGCAGCGATCGCGTCGATCGCGTCGCGCATCGTGGTGCGAAAGACCGGGCGCAGCGCCGGATCGGCCTGCAGCGCCGCGAACTCGCGGACGTCGGCGCCGGCGGAGAAGATGCCCGGTACATCGGATTTGACGACCACGGCGCGCGCGTCGCCCACCCCGCGCGCGGCGGCGGCGAGCGCCTGCCATGCCGCGATCGGAAGCGCGTTCCTCGCTTCGGGCCGCGCGAGGGCGATGGTCGCGACCGGGCCGTCGCGAGTCAGCTGGATCATGCCACGCGCTCTGCCCGATCGTGCTGCGGCTGTCACGACTTGCGGCCCGCGCCGATGCCCGATAGCGCGCCGCCATGATCCGCATCGTCGGCCATGTCGCGGCGCTCCACCGCTATCCCGTCAAGTCGATGGCGGGCGAGAAGCTGGGCGTCGCCGAAATCGACTGGCAGGGGATCGAGGGCGATCGCCAATATGCCTTTGTCCGCAAGGCCAATGGCACGCGCTTCCCATGGCTGACCGCGCGCGACGTGCCGGCGATGCTGCTCCACCGCGCCCGCTTCGCCGATCCGGGCGCCCCGAAGACATCGGCGGTGCTGGTCGAGACGCCCGATGGCGCGGCGGTGTCGCTCCACGATCCGCTGCTTCACAATCATCTCGAGGCGGCGGCCGGCGAACCGGTGGGCCTGCTCCAGGTCGCGCGCGGCGTCTATGACGCGATGCCGATCTCGATCGTGACCACCGCGAGCCACGCCAGCGTCGAGGCGGCGCATGGCAATATGCTCAATCCGCGGCGCTTCCGGATGAACCTTATGATCGAGAGCGAGCTGCCGGTCACCGAATGGCAGGGGAAGCGGCTCGCCTTCGGCAATGGCGAGGACGGCGCGGTGGTCCAGATGGCCGATCCGATCCCGCGCTGCGTGCTGATCACGATCGATCCCGATACCGCCGCGAAAGAGCCACGGATCCTGCGCACCGTCGCGCAGCAATTCGGCAACGCCTATGGCGTCTACGCCACCCCGGCGCGGCCCGGGCTGATCCGCGCGGGCGATCCGGTGCGGCTGCTCGACTGAGCTCAGCCGGTCAGTGTGTTCTTGTAGATCCGCCCGTCCTTCATGATCACGCGGAAGTTGCGTTCGGGATCGTCGAGCAAGTCGATATTGTCGATCGGATTGCCCTCGACGAGCAGCAGATCGGCATAGGCGCCCTGCTCGATCACTCCGATTTTGCCCGGATAGGGGTTGCGCGGGCCCGACAGGCGCAGCAGCTCGCCATTCGCGGCAGTCGCCTGACTGAGGATCTCGGACGCGCTGAACCAGCGCTTGAGCTTGGGGAGCTGCGCGGTCTGGCGTGGCGCGAGGTTGGGCGCGAACAGGATGTCGGTCCCGAAAGCGAGCTTGAGCCGGTATTTCCTCGCGAGCTGATAGACCCGGTCGGTGCCCGCGATCACCTCGAGCTGCTTGCCGCGCTCGAACGAGCCCGGCGGGAACGGCGTCGCGTCCTCGTCATCGAGGAACGGCTGGGTGCTGAGCCAGATGCCCCTCGCGGCCATCATCCGCGCGGTGGCTTCGTCCATCAGATGGGCGTGCTCGATGCATTTCACGCCGGCCGCGATCGCACGCTGGATCGCCGCCGGGGTATAGGCGTGGACGGTGACATAGGTCCCCCAATTCTCTGCCGCCTCGACCGCGCCGCGCAGCTCCGCCTCGGTGAAGGTCGAGACGTCGAGCGGGCTGAACGGCGAGGAGACGCCGCCGCCGGCGGTCAGCTTGACCTGCGAGGCGCCCTGCATCAGCTGCTCGCGCGCGCGCATCCGCACCTCGTCGGGGCTGTCGGCGACGATCGCGCCGCCGAGCAGCTCCATGCGCGTGAACGCGCCCGGCGTGCGCGGCAGGTCGGTGAGCTGGCGAAAGTCGCCATGGCCGCCGGTGATCGTGATCATCGCACCCGAAGGATAGATGCGCGGCCCTGCGATGAGTCCGCTGTCGATCGCGCGCTTGAGCGAGAAGGCCGGTCCGCCGAGATCACGGATGGTGGTGAAGCCGCGCATCAGCGCGGCGCTCGCTTGCGCCCCCGCGACCAGATTGGCGAAGCCCGCGTCCGAGCCGAGCAATTGCGCCGGAGTCAGCGCGACGAGCATGGTGTGCCAATGCGCGTCGATCAGCCCGGGCATCAACGTGCGGCCACCCCCATCGATCGTCATCCCCTCCGCTCCTGTGGGCAGCGCGATCGGATCGCGTGAGATCCGGCTGATCGCGTTGCCGAGCACCAGCACGTTCGATGGCGGCGAGAGCGTCGGGCCGCCGGTGAACAGCCGAACATTGATGATCAGCACCGCGCGCGCGGCCGCATTTTGCTGCGGCGCAGGCGCATAGCCGCCCGCGGGAGCGGCGCCCCCGAGCAGCCACAGGCTCAACCCGCCCAGCAGGCAAGCGACACGACGCCTCGTCTCCATCCCGAATCTCCAGAATTGCGACACCGCAGTCGCATCCGGCCGACGCCTCGGGCATCCGAACGAATCCTGGTATCGGGGTGGCGGAAATCCCTGTCGGGCGATTCCCGCGGCGACGCAGATTGACGGCCGCCTTTACGCGGAGGCCATCGCCGCGATGCGGCCTCGCGCCGGGGGGTGTCCTCTCTGCTCGCAGGGGACGGCGCCGCCGCTATCGGGCACCGAGAGTTTCCCGGTGCGCGACGTGCCGGGCGAGCGGGTCCCGGCGAAGGCATGGTCGACCCGTGCGCGGATCGACGGCTCGCCGATCGCTCAGTCGAGGCCTTTGAGCGCCTTCTCGACGCCGTCCATCGTGAACGGCTTGGACAGGATCGGGCGATCGCGCCATGCCGCGGCGATCGAGTCCCCTGCCCCGCCGGTGGCGAGGACGAAGGGGATGCCGAGCGCGGCGAGCTTTTCCGCGACGGGCCAGCTCTGCTCGCCGCCGCGCAGATTCACGTCGAGGATCGCGGCGTCGACACCGCCCGCGTCGATCTGCGCGATCGCGCCGGCGACATCGTCGGCGGTGCCGGCGACTTCACGGTCGAGCGCGTCGAGAAAATCCTCGAGCATCATCGCGATCAAGGGTTCGTCCTCTACGATGAGGACCCGGCGCAAGCTTGGCATGTGCGGCACTTCGCAGGAATTTCCGCGGGCGCCAAGAGATTATTTCGGCGCGAGAACGTCGCGGGCAGCCTCGGCAAGCTGTTGTACCGAAAAGGGTTTGGGCAGGAAGGCGACATTGTCGAGATCGATCGACTTGCGCAGCTGCTCCTCGGCATAGCCCGACATGAACAGGATCGGCAGATCAGGATATTTGGCACGCACCCGCCGCGCCATGGTCGGGCCGTCCATCGACGGCATCACCACGTCGCTGATCAGCAGATCGGGCTTCTCGATCTCCTGGATCTTCTCGAGCGCCACCTCGCCATTCTCGGCGGTGACCACGGTATAGCCCTGCCGCGTCAGCGCGCGCTCAGCGACCGCGCGGACCATGTCCTCGTCCTCGACGAGCAGGATCGTGCCCGATCCCCACAGATCGATCTGGCGCGGCTTGGCGGGCGCCTTGGCGACCACGGCCTCGGGCGCCGCATGGACGGGCAGATAGATGGTGAACTCGGCACCGCCGCCGGGGACGTTGTCGGCGAAGATGAACCCGCCCGATTGCTTGATGATGCCGTAGACCGTCGACAGGCCCAGCCCGGTGCCCTTCCCCACTTCCTTGGTGGTGAAGAACGGCTCCCAGATCTTGCCGAGGATGTCGGGCGGGATGCCGGTGCCGGTGTCGGTGATGCGCAGCGCGGTATAGTCGCCGACGGGCAGCACGTCGTCGTCCATCTGGCGGACCTCGGCGGCGGCGACGCAAGCGGTGGCGATGGTGAGCGTGCCGCCGCCATTGGGATTGGCCGAGAGCATCGCGTCGCGCGCATTGACCGCGAGATTGACCACAACCTGCTCGAGCTGGCCGGGATCGGCGCGGACCGGACCGAGATTGCGGCCATGCTTGACCTCGAGCCGGACGGTCTCGCCGAGCAGGCGCTTGAGCAGGTTGGACACCTCGGAGATGACGTCCGGAAGCTGGAGCACCTGCGGGCGCAAGGTCTGCTGGCGCGAGAAGGCGAGCAGCTGGCGGGTCAGCGAGGCGGCGCGGTTCGAATTGGCGCGGATCTGCTGGATGTCGTCATAGTCGCTGTCGCCGGGCGAGTGACGCATCAGCATCAGGTCGCAATGGCCGATGATCGCAGTGAGGATGTTGTTGAAATCGTGCGCGACGCCGCCGGCGAGCTGGCCGACCGCCTGCATCTTGGTCGCCTGGGCGATCTGACGCTTGAGCTTGCCCTCCTCGCCCGAATCCTTGAGGCTGATCAGCACCGCGGCGTCGCCGAGCCCGCGCGCGCCGGCGATGGTGAGGGCGACCGGCTCTTCGGGCGCGTCGGTGAAGCGCACCGTCATCTCGGCCGATTGCGCCGCGCCGCCGGCGAAGCGGCGGACCGCATCGGCGAGCGCGGCCTTGTCCTCGCGCACCACCAGATCGATCGGATAGAGCGGCGGTGCCGCAGGGTTGATCCGCGCGGCGCGGACGAACGCATCGTTCATGCTGACGAAGCGGCCGTCGCGATCGACCAGCGCGAGCCCCGAAGGCAGCATCGCGATCAGCGAGCGGACATGCGCCGAGGCGCTGGCGCCGATTGCCGGCGCCGGCAGGCTGTGATTGTCCTCGTCGAGCAAAGCGACGAGGATCGGCGCCTCCTCGCCGTCGAGGAACGGGATCTGGAGGACGCGGAGCGGATTGCCTTCGAGCCCCTCGCGCTCGAAGCGGACGAGCCCCATCGAATCGGTGATCAGGAAGCGGGTGAAGTCGCGACCCTCGACCGGCGCGTCGGCGGAGCCCATCGCACGCGCCTTGAACACGCGGTTGGCGGCGCGGACGCGCCCCTCGGGCGTGACCATCACGGTCATGATCCCGGCGCCGCCGAGCCGACCGCCGGTCGCCCCGTCGATCAGCGCCTCGACCTGCGCGGCGAGATCGAGCGCCTGGATGCCGACGAAGCGCCAGACCAAAGATTCGTCGCCGACGCGCGCGACCCGGATCGAGACCGGCGCGCCGAAGACCTGGACATTCTCGACCCGCGCCGCACCGTCGCGCCACGCGGCGCGCGCGGCGGTGCCGAGTTCGGCGACCGCGGCATCGCTGACCGGCAGGTTCGGCGGGGTCGGCCAACCGGCGAACAGGACCTCGTAGCGAGCATTGGCGCAGACCAGCCGCCCGGCGCGATCGGTGACCGCGAGCGCATCGTCCGAAGCGGCGGCGAGCGCTTGCGCCACCGCCCAGTCGGTATGCGTCTCGATCTCGGCCTCGCGGTGGAACAGTTTTCGCGAGCCGAGCAGCACCCCCGCGGCAAGGATGCCGGCGGCGACGAAGCCGAGCGCGACCGCGCGATCATTGAGCAGGATCAGGATCAGCGCCGCCGCGATCAGGCCCGCGATGCTCGCCGCAAGGACGGGCAGCAGGCGGCGCGCAGGCGCGGGAGTCGGCAAGGTCGCCATGCGACTAGCGATGTTCGCTGGCGCGTGGCGGGTCAAGGGGTAGCTCCTTCTCCCCTTGTGGGAGAAGGAAGGGGCCCGCTCGCGCAGCGAGTGGGAAGGATGAGGGGGACTGAGTCTCACTCCCCCTCACCCTTCCGCCGACTTCGTCGGCTCCCTCCCTCTCCCACAAGGGGAGAGGGAAAGAAGACATCACCAGATCCGGACGCGCTGCTCGGGGGTCAGGAACAGCTTGTTGCCCTGCGCCGGCGCGAAGGCCGAGTACCAGGGATCGAGGTTGCGCACGACCCAGGCGCGCTGCTCCGACGGCGAGTGCGGATCGGTGAGCAGGCGCTGGCGGAGGTTCGCCTCGCGATAGTTGCGCCGCCAGACCTGCGCCCAGCCGAGATAGAAGCGCTGGTCGCCCGAGGTGCCGTCTAGCACCGGCGCGCCCTCGCCGCCCAGCGCATGCTTGTAGGCGTCGTACGCGACGGTGAGGCCGGCGAGATCGGCGACGTTTTCGCCGAGCGTCAGCGCGCCCTTCACGTGCATGCCCGGCAGCGGCTCATACTGGTCGTACTGCGCCGACAGCGCATCGGTGCGCGCCTTGAACGCAGTGACGTCGGCCGGCGTCCACCAATCGGTCAGACGGCCCTCGGCGTTGTACTTGGCGCCCTGGTCGTCGAAATGGTGACTGAGTTCGTGGCCGATCACCGCGCCGATGCCGCCATAGTTGATCGCGGGATCGGCATTGGGATCGAAAAAGGGCGGCTGGAGGATCGCCGCCGGGAAGACGATCTCGACCATGCCGAAATTGGCATAGGCGTTGATCTCCATGGGAGTCATGCCCCATTCCCAGCGCCGGATCGGGCTGCCGAGCTTCGAGATCTGGTCCTCATGCGCCCAATTGTTGGCGCGGACATTGTTGCCATAGGCGTCGCCCGCGACGATCTGCAGGTTCGAATAATCGTGCCACTGGTCGGGATAGCCGATCTTGGGCGTGAAGGCGGCGAGCTTGGCGTGCGCCTTGACCTTGGTGTCGGCTGCCATCCAGTCGAGCTGGTCGATGCGGCGGTCCATCGCGGCGATGACGTTCTTGACCAGCGCGTCGGCCGCGGCCTTGGTCGCCGGCGGGAAATACTTCGCGACATAGACCTTGCTGACTTCGTCCGACACCGCGCCGGTGGTGAACTCGACCGCGCGCTTCCAGCGGACCTGCTGTTCGGGGGTGCCCGACAGCGTGGTGCCGTAGAAAGCGAACTGCTCCTTGTCGAAGCTCGACGGCAGGACATCGGCGAAATTGTCGAGGCTGCGGACCATCAGCTGGTCTTTGAGCACTCCGACCGGAGTCGTGTTGATCAGCCGGGCGATGCCCGACACCGCGCTCGGCTGGGCGACGATGACATAATCGACATTGGCCCCGACCCCGGCGAGATAGCCGCGGAAATCGAAGCCGGGCGCCTTCTTCGCCAGCTCGGCGACGGTCAGCTTGTTGTAGGTCTTGTTGGCGTCGCGGCTGTCGACGCGGGTCCAGTGCGCCTGCGCGACCTTGGTCTCGAAGGCGAGGATCGCCTTGGCGCGCGCCGCGGCGTTGGGCTCGCCGGCCAGCGTCAGAACCCTGGCGAGGTGCCCCTCATAGGCCGCGCGGGTCTTGGCCAGTTCGGCGTCCTTCGACAGATAATAGTCGCGGTCGGGCATGCCGAGCCCGGCCTGGACGATGTTGAACGCGTAGACATCGGGGTTCTTGTCGTCCTGATTGACATAGCTGCCAAAGGGCACCGGCACGCCGTTGCGGTCGGCCCGGGCGTAGAGCGCCGGAAGCGCTGCCTTGCTCTTCAACCCTTTGATCTGATCGAGCCAGGGGCGGATCGGCGCGATCCCCTTGGCATCGATGCCGGCCTGATCGAGATAGGTCGCGTAGGCAGTGCCGATCTTCGAATTGGGATCGGTCTTCGCCGCCTCGAGAATCTCCTGCGTGCGCTGCTTGGAGAGATCGTCGAGCACGCTGAACATGCCGAAATTGGATTTGTCCGCCGGGATCGGCGTGCTGCGCGCCCAGCTGCCGTTGGCGAAGCCGTAGAAATCGTCGCCGGGCGCGATGCTCTTGTCCATGCCGGCCTCGTCGAAGCCATAATTGCCGATCTGCGGGCGCGGCGCGGTCGCGGGCGCGACCGGGCCGACGGCGGCCTGCGAGACCGTGGCGGTCTGGGCGGCGACCGCCTCGGGCGGCGGGGTTTCGCCGCGGGTGCAGCCGGCGAGAAGCGCGGGTGCGGCGAGGAAAGTGGTAGCGAGAAGCGGAAGACGCATGAGCGACCCTTCGAAAAGAGAAAGGCGCTGTCTTACTAGGCCGTTACGCCGCGTCAATCTGCCGCGCGGCGCGCTCGCTTGACCGCTTGCGCCACTTGCGCGCGATCCACAGCCGCCAGCTGAGCGCCGTAACGACATAGCCCAATATCCCGCCGAGCACCGCGCAGATCACCATGCCGATCGCGGTGGGCAGGCCATAATCGGCGGCGAGCCAGTGCAGCCAGCCGGGATCGACCGCCGCGGTCTTCGCCGCGGTTGCCGCCGTCGTGCCGCCGAGATGCAGGGTCCAGCCGCCGACCTTGTAATAGAGGATCAGCAGCAGCGGCGTGGTGAAAGGGTTGGTGAAGAAGGTGGTCAGTGCCGCCGCGGGCACGTTGGCGCGCAACGGCAGCGCGAGCACCGCGGACGCGGGGATCTGGCCCATCGGGATCAGGATGCCGGTGAACATGCCGAGCGCGACTCCGCGCGGCACCGAGCGGCGCGTCATCCGCCACAGCGACGAATGAAGGATGCGGCTGGCGAGCGGCTTCAGCCAGCGGTTCGATTCGAAGCTCTCGCGGGTCGGCAGGTTGCGCTGCACCCACCCCCGGAACCGCGCGCCGAGCCCGCGCTCAGCCACGGTCGCGGAGGATCCGGCCTTGCTCGCGCTTCCAATCCCGCTCCTTGATGGACTCGCGCTTGTCATGCGTCTTCTTGCCCTTTGCGAGCGCGAGCTCGACCTTCGCGCGCCCCCGTGCATTGAAATAGATCGAGAGCGGGACGAGCGTCATGCCCTCACGTGCCACCGCACCGTGGAGCTTGTTTATTTCGCGCTCGTGAAGGAGCAATTTACGCGGCCGCTTGGGCTCGTGATTATAGCGGTTGCCGTGGCTGAATTCGGGGATGTTCGAATTGACCAGCCAGACGCCGGTATCGGTCA
The DNA here is from genome assembly GCF_004792695.1 of Sphingomonas naasensis. Classification (GTDB taxonomy): domain Bacteria; phylum Pseudomonadota; class Alphaproteobacteria; order Sphingomonadales; family Sphingomonadaceae; genus Sphingomonas; species Sphingomonas naasensis. Next base: position 256,084 of record NZ_SRXU01000001.1, read on the forward strand.
CCTCGGCATAGGCCTCGGCGATCGAGCCCTCGCCGAAGCGCAGCGACTTCACTTCGGTGCCGGTCAGCGCGATCCCCGCCTCATAGGTATGTTCGATGAAATAATCGAACCGCGCGCGCCGGTTCTCGGCGACGGTCTTGACCTTCTCGGAATGGGCGTGCGGGCGAGCCATGGGAGGAGCGCATGTAGGGGGACGACGGGCGGAAGGGAAGCGCGTCGGCCGCTGTGGCAAAAGAAAAGGGCCCGGCGTGCGCCGGGCCCTTCGTATCGGCTCACCCTCCCCTCGCGGCGGAGGACATTGCCAGCCTCAGCGCGTGCGGGCGCTGAACGAGATGCCGATGACGCGCGGATCGTTGAACACCGCGGCCATATAGTTCTCGATCACCCCCTTGAGGTTCTTCTCGTTGGTGATGTTGCGCGCGAACGCCGCAATCTCCCATTCGCCGCCATTGCCTTCATAGCCGATCTTGAGACCGCCTTCGAAGTTGCCGTCCGAGGTGAACTCCTTGGTGTCGTAGAGCACGAAGCTGGTGAAGCCCTGCAGGTTCCAATCGGTCGAGACGAAGAACTTGCCGTCGTTCGCGGTGGGGATGTCGTAGCGCGCGGCGACGTTGAGGTTGTACTCGGGCGCGTTAGGCAGTCGGTTGCCGTCGATCTTCGCGAAGACGCCGCGGCCGGCGATGGTCACGGTCGGATCGTTGACGGTGCAGACGATCACGCCGCCGAGCACGCAGACCTGCGCCAGCGCGTTCTGATCGTCGATCTCGGTGTGCAGCCAGTTGCCGCCGAGCGACAGCGCGAGATTCTCGACCGGGTGCAGGTCGAGCTCGGCCTCGACGCCGTACGCCTTGGCCTTGTCGGCATTGAGCAGCACGCCGTTGCCGTTGACGTCGTTGGCGTTGAGCTGGATGTCGTCGACCGTGTAGTAGAAGCCGCTCAGGTTGAAGCGGACGCGATTGTCGAGCAGCGCCCCCTTCACCCCGGCTTCCCACGACAGGATCGTCTCCGAATCAGCCGTGGTGAAGTCTGAGTTGAACACCGCGGAGCGCCCCTGGATCGTCGGGCCGCGGAAGCCGCTGGCGACGCGGGCGTAGAGGCTGACATCGTCGCTGAGCTTGTAGAGCGCGCTGACGTCCCAGCTCTCCTTGGTATCCTCGAGCTCGACGAAGCGACGGCCCGTGTAAGTCACCGCGCCGGTGCCGCTGTCGGCGGTCTTGAGCAGGCGAGTCGACTTGCTGTCGTTGGTGATCCGGGCGCCGCCGGTGAGCGTCAGGTTCGGCACGACCTCGTAGCTGATCTGACCGAAGCCGGCCCAGCTGGTGTTGACGTTGCGCAGCCGCACCCAGTTGTTGGGGTTGCGGCTGTTCGCGTTCGCCGGATCGAACGGCGCCGAGAGGAAATAGCGGCGCTGGTAGAAATCGGTGATGTCACGCGAGTCGAAATAATAGCCGCCGAACTGCCAGTTGAACTTGCCGGTGCCCGGGCTGGCGAGGCGCAGCTCCTGGCTGAACTGGTCGAGATCGCGGACATTGCCCTGCGACTGGCCGTAGAAGAGCGCGCCCGGAAACAGCGTGGCCGCGCCGCCATCGGTGTCGCCGCGGCTATAGCCCTTGGTCGTCTCCCAGGCCGAGATCGAGGTGAGCACCGCGCCGCCGAGATCGTAGCTCGCGCGCAGCGATGCGCCATAGGTGTCATAGGCCTGCGGATTGTCCATTGCCTCGTCATAGGCGACGCGGTCACGGCGCTCGTTCTCGACGCTGTTCGAGCCCTTCATCAGCGCGCCGCGGTGGAACAATGTCGAGCTGCCCTTGTACCAGCGGCCATGGCCGGAAAGGTCGAAGGTCAGGCGATCGCTCGGGGTGAAGCGGAGCTGGAGGCGCAGGTTGCGATCATCAAAGCCGCCCATGGCGTTGAAGCTGCCGCGCGTGCCGTCATAGCTCGGCCCGGTATAGGTGTTGTCGACCCAGTCGTCGCGATGCTGATAGAGCCCCGAGACGCGGAACGAGAGCAGGTCCGAGACGATCGGCCCGCCGAAGCCGGCGTCGATATTGGCGCTGCCGAGCTCGCCGACCGACAGTGCGGCGCGACCCTCGAAGCTGTCGCTCGGCCGGATCGTGTCGAACTTGACGATGCCCGCGGTGGTGTTGCGGCCGAACAGCGAGCCCTGCGGGCCGCGCAGCACCTCGACACGATCGAGGTCATAGACCGGGTTCGACTTGAGCACGACATGCTCGAGCACGACATCGTCCTGGATGATCGACACCGGCTGCGAGGCGCCGAGATAGAAATCGATGTTGCCGAGGCCACGGATGTAGAAGCGCGGGAAGATGCGGCCGGTGGTCGTCTCGGCATAGAGGCCCGGGACGCGGCCGGCGAGCGCGAGCGTGTCGTCGCCTGCTGCCTGGAAGTCGCGGAGCTGCGCGCCCTGCACCACCGCCACCGACACCGGCACGTCGACGAGGCGCTCCTCGCGGCGCTGCGCGGTGACGACGATGTCGCCGGTGTCTGCCTGCGCGTCGGCGGCGACATCAGCTTCCTGCGCGAAGGCGGTGCCGGCGTAGAGCAAGGCGGCGATCGCTGCGCCCGAGCGGAGGGCGTGGCGGACAGATACGAATTTCATCGGTTCCCCAATCTTGTTCTGGTTCGCGGACGCACGCAGCCAACGCCCTGCACAGGATGCGCAAGGACGGGCCGGCGTTCGCAAAAGGGTGTTTCCCTGAGCGGGCGGCTAGGCGCGGATTGTGATGGGATTGTGACGAAAGCTTGCGGTTTACCGCAGTGCAAGATGCATAGTTTGCAAGGGGGAGGGACTTCTTCTCCCCTCCCTTTCAGAGAGGGGGAATGCGTGTGGGACGCTAGATCAACCCGGCGTGCGCCAGCGCGGCGTCGATCGCGGCGCGGCTGGCATCCGAGGGCTCGGTCATCGGCAGGCGCAGCTCGACCGGGAAACCGGGACGCACCTTGCCGAGCGCGTACTTCACCGGCCCCGGCGAGGCATCGCTGAACATCGCGAGATGGAGCGGGAACAGGCGATCGTGCAGCGCCAGCGCCCGCGCATTGTCGCCGAGCGCCCATGCCGCCTGGAACTCTGCGCAGAGGCGCGGGGCGACATTGGCGGTCACCGAGATGCAGCCCACCCCGCCCATCGCGTTGAACGCGAGCGCCGTCTCGTCATTGCCCGAGAGCTGGACGAAATCGGTGCCGCACGCCGCGCGCTGCTCGGTGACACGGGCCAGCTGGCCGGTGGCGTCCTTGACGCCGAGGAAGCGCCCCGGAAACGCCTCGACGATCCGCGCCATCGTCGCGGGCTGGATGTCGGTCACGGTGCGGCCGGGGACGTTGTAGAGCACGATCGGCAGATCGGTCGCGTGGACCACGGCCTCGAAATGCCGGAAGATGCCTTCCTGGCTCGGGCGATTATAATAGGGCGGCACCATCAGCACCGCGTCGGCGCCCGAAAAGGTTGCCGCATGGACGTTGGCGATCGCCACCTCGGTGTCGTTCGAGCCGGCGCCGGCGAGAACCTTCACCCTGCCCTTCGCCTGATCGGCGCAGATGCGGACGACTTCGAAATGCTCGTCCTTGGTGAGCGTCGCGGCTTCGCCGGTGGTGCCGCATGGAACCAGCGCCGACGAGCCTTCGGCAATCTGCCATTCAACAAGCTCGCGGTAATCTCGCTCTGCGAAGCTGCCGTTACGGAACGGCGTGACCAGAGCGGGAATCGAGCCGGAGAACATGGCGTGAAATTCTTCCTCAAATCCCGAGATCGGGACTGGCAGATAGGCGGCGAGTCCGTATGATGTCCAGCATGCTCGGGTCGGTTATCAAGAGCGCTGTATTGCTCGCTGGGGTGTCGGGGGTCGCGGTCTCATCGCAGCTCACGCAGGAACAAATTCGCTCGGTCGCGGGGGCGATCCAGAGCATGGGCTCGCCGGTGCCCCCGGCCTATGCCCAGTCCGATTCGGTCGGCATCGCGCTGGCCGAATGGAAGCGACTCCAGCAGTCCGACAACTGGCCCTTCTCCGACTATGCCAATTTCATGCTCGCCCATCCGGGCTGGCCGGGCGAGACCAGCCGGCGCGCCGCCGCCGAGACCGTGCTCGACAGCGGCAGCTTCGCGCCGGGGCTGGTGGTGCGCTTCTTCGAGCGCTTTGCGCCGCTGACCCCGGCCGGGCATCTGCGCTTCGCCGAGGCGCTCGCCGCCTCTGGCCGGCGCGCGGACGCGAACGAGCAGGCGCGCAAGGCGTGGCGCGCGGGGACGTTGCGCGCCGCCGACGAGAGCAAGCTGATGGCGGGCTTCCTGCCCGCGCTGAGCCCGGCCGATCATGACGCGCGGATGGACGTGCTGCTGTGGAAGGGCGCGACGAGCGCCGCCACGCGGCAGCTGGTCTATGTCTCGCCGGCGAAGCGCCCGATCTTCGAGGCGCGGATCGCGTTCCGGACACGGGCGGCCGACGCGGCGCTCAAGGGCGCCAATGCGATGGACATCGGCCGCAGCGATCCGGGCTTCATCGCCGATCGCGCGCTGTGGCTGCGCGACAATGGCCAGAGCCCCGCGATGCGCGCCTATCTGGCGCAGCGCCCGCGGCTGAGCGCCTATCCTGGCGATGCCGAGGAATGGTATGAAGTGCTGCTGCTCGCCGCGCGCGGCGCCTCGTCGGACGGCCAGCACAGCCTCGCCTGGCAGATCGCCAGCCAGGTCGACGACGCCTTCCCCTCGACCACGGTGATCGCCGAGCTGCCGCTGGGCGAGCGTGACGACTATACCAGCCTGACCTGGCTCGCCGGCACCACCGCCTACTACAATCTCGGCCGTCCGCGCGATGCGATCGGAATGTTCGAACGCTATTCGCGCGGATCGAAGACCCCGACGACGCAGTCCAAGGGGCTGTATTGGGCCGGGCGCGCCGCCGAGGCGGCAGGCGACCAGGCCGCGGCGACCGACTATTTCACCCGTGCCGCCGGCTTCTCTGATCTGTTCTACGGCCAGCTCGCCGCCGAGCGGCTCGGACGGGCGCTCAAGGGCCCGCCCCCGCTCGACACCCGCGTCGCATCGCCGGAGGCGCGCGACGCCTTTTACCGGCGCGAGACGGTCCGCGCCGCGCAGTTGCTCGGGACGATGGGCGACCGCGTCTCGCAGGGGCTGTTCATCCGCCAGATCGCGCGCGACGCGACGACCGACAACGACCATGTCCTCGCCGCCGAGCTCAGCCGGACGATCGGGCGCCCCGATCTCGGCGTGATGGTCGGGCGCAGCGCGCTCGAGAACGGCCTGTCGGACTATACTGCGGCAGGCTTCCCCTCGGTCCGCGTCCCCGAATCGCAGCGCGATTATTGGACGATCGTCCATGCGATCGCGCGGCAGGAGAGCCAGTTCGACCGCGCCGCGGTGAGCCACGCCGGCGCGCGCGGGCTGATGCAGCTGATGCCGGGCACCGCCGCCGAGACCGCGGGCAAGCTCGGGCTGAGCTACGATCGGGAATCGCTGACCACCGATACCGACTACAACATCAAGCTCGGCTCGACCTATTTCCAGCGGATGTTCAATCTCTATGGCAGCTATCCGCTGGCGGTGGCGGCCTATAATGCCGGGCCGGGCAATGTGAACAAATGGATCCGCGCCAATGGCGATCCGCGCCTGCCGGGCGGCGACATGGTCAAATGGATCGAGCAGATCCCGATCTTCGAGACCAAGAACTATGTCCAGCGCGTGCTGGAGAACGCCGTGGTCTATGACCTGATCAACCCCGAGCACGCCCGTTCGCGGGGCCCGGCGAACATGAGCTGGTATCTGGGCAAGAACCGGCCGGGTTGACCAGGGCTCCCGGCGGAGCGACGGGTGGGGGATGGATCGCCCGAACTACATCACCCCCGCGGGTTATTCCGCGCTCAAGGCCGAATATGACGCGCTGTTCGCGACCGAGCGCCCGCAGCTGGTCGAGACGATCGCATGGGCGGCGGGCAATGGCGATCGCTCGGAGAATGGCGACTATATCTATGGCCGCAAAAGGCTGCGCGAGATCGATCGTCGGCTGGGCTGGCTCTCGAAGCGGATGAAGGCGGCCAAGGTGGTCGATCCGGCGGCGCAGGAAGACCGTAGCCGCGTGTTCTTCGGCGCGACCGTGACCATCGCCGACGAGGACGACAATCAACGCGTGCTGACCCTCGTCGGCGACGACGAGGCCGATGCCGGCAAGGGGCTGATCGGCTGGAACGCCCCCCTTGCCCGCGCGCTGCGCGGCGCCGCGCTCGGCGATCTGCGTCGGGTGACGCTGCCCGGTGGCGAGCGCGAATATGAAGTGATCGCGGTCACTTACCCCTGAATCGTGCCCGGGATGCGGCGAACCGACTGGTCGCCCGGATGGCGTTTCGACGCACCGTGGTAAACAAGCGACGGGAGCCCGCTGTTTCGGGTCCGGGTTTTGCGTGGGGTTTATGGTTACACAACGTGTTCTGGTTTCCGGCCGTGTCCAGGGCGTCGGCTATCGCGACTGGGTGGTGCGCACCGCCCAGCGCACCGGGCTCACCGGCTGGGTGCGCAACGTGCGCGACGGGCGGGTCGAGATCCTCGTCTCGGGCGAGGACGAGACTGTCGCCCGGCTGATCGAGGGCTGCCACGAAGGCACCCCGCTCGCGCGCGTCGATCATGTCGAGGCCTTCGCTGCCGAGGACGAGAAGCGGCACAAGGGCTTCACCAAACGCTTCACTGCCTGAGCCGGGATAGCCGCTCGCCGCGCGGCCGACGGGCGCGGAAACGCATGGTTTCGCAGCGCTCGATTGATTCCACGCCCCGGGCGTGAAAGGTTCCACCTGTGAAACGGCCGCACGGGCGCGCCGTCGAACAGGAGGAACGCATGCCCATTCCCGCGAGCTGGTCCGGTCCGTTGCTGAGCATCCTGCGCATCGTCGCCGGGCTCGGTTTTCTGCAGCACGGCACGTCGAAATTCTTCAACGTCCCGCCCTTTCCCATGCCGCTCAATCCGCTGCTCTACGCGGCGGGCACGATCGAGCTGGTCGGCGGCGCACTGCTGGTGATCGGGCTGTTGACCCGGCCGGTGGCGTTCATCGCATCGGGCATGTGCGCGGTCGGCTATTTCATGGTGCATGCGAAGGGGGGCTTCTTCCCGTCGGTGAACGGCGGTGAAGCGATCATGCTCTACTGCTTCATCTTCCTGTATCTCGCCGCCGCCGGCGCGGGCCCGTGGAGCGTCGACGCGGCGCGCTCCCGGATCGCCGCCTGACGATCAGCTGCAGGAGGCGAGCTTCGCCATCGCCTCCTGCAGCAACGGCTTGACCTTCTCGGGCGGCATCTTCGCGAGCGTGGCGAGATCGTGCGTCGCGCCGATCGTCTGCGCGAGGCGATAGCCCAGATAATAGCCGAAGCGCGGCGGCCAGGCCGTGGTCGCGCCTGAACCGCCCACGAAGAACGCGCGGATGTCCGCCTTGTCCTGCGATGCGAATTTGCCGCGCGTGAAGCAAACCACTTCGGCGAGCTTCGGCTCGACCTCGGGCCGGATCGGTCGCGGCTGGTTGAGCAGCAGGCCGGAATCGTCAACGCCGGGGTTCATCCGCGCCGCGGCATAGACCGCGAGCCCCTCGATCCACAGGCTGCACCAGAGTTCGCCGCAATCGGCGAAATATTGGCCATGGTAGATGTGGAAGAGCTCGTGATCGAAGAACGGCCCGATCGTCTTCGTATCATGGATGCGCGCGATCACGTCGGCGCCGAACACCATCACGTCCTTGCCACGCAAAGTCCGGCCGCCGCCGTCCATCTCGCCGAGCGAATGGACGAGATAAATCGGCACGGTCGGGCGGAAATCGGGAAAAGCGACGCGGAAATGCTGGATCCCGGCGGTGTAGGCGCGGCGGAACGCGGTGGCGGCGGCGAGATATTTGTCTCGTTGTGCCGGATAGTCGGCAAGCGCCTTGGCGACACGCGCGTCATATTTGGCGTCGTCGAGACCGTTGCGCGGCTCGTAGAAGCCTGGAAGCAGGCGATTGAAACGCGCGCGAAACAGCTTCACGCGCTCGGCCTCCGGCATCGCCTGCGTTTCGGTCGCGAACCGGTCGAAATCCGTGGTGTAGGAGGTGAACGCCGGCGCGGTCTGCGCCGATGCGGGGATCCCGACAAGAGTCAGTGCGATTGCGACAAGCCTGGCGATCATTCAGGTGTGTTAGGAAGCCACGACACGCTTGTCCATCTACGCGCGATCGAGTTTGAGTTCCTTGCGTTGGATGACCACGGCAATGCCGCGCGCATCGATTTCGAACCCGGCGACGTGAAAGCCGTGGCGCAGGTTGAGCAGGATCATCGGATTATTGGCGGCGCGCGTGCTGGTCTCGACGAAGCGATAGCCTGCAGCCGCCGCATGGTCGTGCTGGCGCCGCATCAATTCCGACGCGACGCCCTGCCCGCGCATCCGCGGATCGACGCCGCCGAGCCACGAGTAGAGCAAGCCTTCACCGCGACGATAGCCGAGCTTGAAGCCGACCCACTCGCCCTGATCGATTGCCAGCCAGAGATCGGCATCGGCGATATGCGGCACCCGGCCGCGCAGATAGGCGGGATCGAATGTGCCGAACACGGCGGTGCAGAGCGCGAGCAACGGGTCGGCGGCGTCGGCGACGGTGCCCGTCCAGCGCTGATAGTCGATTTCGGCCATGGCCGGACTAGACCCGCGCATGTTGCTGCGCGTCAAGGTCGCTGCAGCGCGCCCGAGCGTACCACCGCCTCCAGCCCGGTCACGACGCGGGCCAGCCGGGCATAATCCAGTTTGTCCGACGTATCCGCCGTGCTGTGATAGCGCGGATAGCGAAACGGCGCGGTGTCGGTGATCATCAGCGCGGGGAAGCCGGCCTGCTCAAAAGCCCAGTGATCCGACCAGTCGATCCCCTGCACGAAGCCGGGCGCGGTGCCGCCGACGCTCGGAAACGCGGCGCGCGCGCGGAACGCGGCGACGCTGCGGCGGACGAAATCGCGCGAGCCGGTGGTGCCGACGAACGCGATGAAATTCCCGGTGTCGGGATAGAGCCAGCCCAACGGGAACGGATAATGCTGGCTGCCGGGCCGGTCGTCATAATAGCCCAGCGTCTCGAGCGACCACATCCCGCGCACTTTCTCCCCCGAGGCGCGCAGCCGCTCGGCATAGACGCGGCTGCCCATATAGTCGGTCTGGAAGAAGGGCGGCTCTTCGTTGGCGAAGAAGACGAAGCGGATCGGGGCGCCGACCTCGGCCTTCAGATCGGCGAGCATGCGCGCGAGCTCGAGCAGGGCCGCCACCCCCGAACCATTGTCGTTGGCGCCTGGGGCCGAAAAGGCGCTGTCATAATGCGCACCGATCACCAGCGACGGTCCGGGGCCGTCATCGGGGAGGAGCGCGACTTCGATGTTGCGCGCGCGCCCGTTATCGAAGCGCTGGGTCGCGACTTGATAGCCAAAGCCCGCGAGCGTCGTCTCGATATATCTCGCCGAGCGTTCGAACGCCTCGGGGTGGCCGATATTGTGGGGCTCGCGCGCGATTGCCTCGACATGCCGGCGCAACCGCTGCGCCAGCTCGGTCTCCTTCGCGGTACGCGGCGACAACGGTCCGGCATAGGATTTGCCGGGCACCGCGGTCATCCAAAGCAACGCGATCACCGGAATGGCGAACAGCGCCACGACCAGCGCGAACGCAATCAGGCGCGCGTTGTGCGCACGGAACCAAAGCCGCATGGCGTCCCTCCCCCGGCGGCAGTTTGTCGGCAATCCCGCGCCTCGGCAATCAGCCGCGGATGATCTCCTCGAGCAATCGCACGGTATTGGCGTCGGGCTCGCCGTCATAGGCGCGGACCTTGGCCAAGGCCTGTTCGGCGCATCGGCGGATACGGGCATCGTCCTCGGGGCCGAGCAGCCGCATCGCGTTCCTGAGCACGAAGGCCGACTGGAAGAACAGGAAGGGCGGATCGCTGCCAAACCGGCCGAGCAGCCAATCGAGATCGAGCAGGCCGGGATCGAGCTGCATCATCGCGATGGCCGCAAGCCGCTCGCCGGGAGACTCCGATGCCTTGAGCTCGCCGATCAGATGCGCCAGCGCCGGGCCGATCGTGCGCATCTTGACCAGCACCTCGGTCATCGCGCGCTCGCGCTCGCGGCCGGGCGGCAGGGTCCGGCGCACGATGTCGAATTCCAACGAGAGCTGGTGGAGCTGCGCCCGGAGCGCCGAATCGTCGAGCGCCTTCGCCGCGACCTGCACGCGGGTAGCCGAGCGTATCTGTTGCGGCGTGAGCTTGCCGGGATCGGCGAGCGCGGCGTCGACCAGCCCCTCGGTCTCCTTTTCGAGCTCGGCCTCGAACACGCCCAGCTTCACCTTGCGCATCCGCTTGACCAGCGCGGGGACATTCTCCGCCGCGAGCAGGATCTGGGTGCGGAACATCAGGAAGACGAGGATCAGCGACACCGGCCAGACGATCGCCGCGATGAGCGCGGCGATCGCAGTGATGAGCGCGGCCCAACCGGTCATTTCCCCAACTCCCCTCGTTCGAGTGGCAGGCTGGGGAAAGAGGGTATCGCGTCGCGCGGTTCGACGCCAGCACGGTCGCTATCGCTTCTTCGCGTCCCAATAGTCGAAGGCCTGCGCCTGCAGCCGCGCGACCAGCGCAGCCGCATCGGGCCCGGTCCATTCACCTTGATAGCCATAGGCGTCGGCCGCGCCGACCCACCACCCCTGCCCGGGCAGCCGATCAGTCTCGCGCACCACCAGCACCGCCAGGTTGGGCTCGCCGGCAGCGGCACCGGCCGAATCGATCGCGTCGAGCGTCTTGCACACCGCGCGCATCCTGGGCCGGGTGAACCGATGGCCCAACTGGCCGAGCAGCTCGGAATAGCTGACGGCACGCCGCTCGCGCGCGGCCGCGATCAGCACCGCGCGCACCCGCCCCACGTCGGCGAGCGACCCGGGGTCCGCCTCGTCGGGCGCCAGCCCTTCGTCGACCAGCCAGCGGCCAAGCGTGTCGCCGAAGCCGGGCGCCTTGCGTGCCATCAGACCGCAGGCGCCCGGATCGTCATCAGCGAGTCAGCTTCTTGTAGGCCAGCGCGGTCGGGCGATCGGCGGCATCGCCGAGGCGACGGCGCTTGTCTTCCTCATAGGCTTCGAAATTGCCTTCGAACCATTCGACATGGCTGTTGCCCTCGAAGGCGAGGATGTGCGTGGCGAGACGATCGAGGAAGAAGCGATCGTGGCTGATCACCACCGCGCAGCCCGCGAAATTCTCGATCGCCTCTTCCAGCGCGCCGAGCGTCTCGACGTCGAGATCGTTGGTCGGCTCGTCGAGCAGCAGCACGTTGCCGCCGCGCTTGAGCATCTTGGCGATGTTGACGCGGTTGCGCTCGCCGCCCGAGAGCTTGCCAACATTCTTCTGCTGGTCGGCGCCCTTGAAGTTGAACGCGCCGACATAGGCACGGGTCGAGGCGTCGTGGCCGTTGACCTTCATATAGTCGAGCCCGTCCGAGATTTCCTCCCAGACATTCTTCTTGGGATCGAGATGGTCGCGGCTCTGGTCGACATAGCCGAGGCGCACCGTCGAACCCTTTTCGATCGTGCCGGTGTCGGGGGTCTCCTGGCCGGTGATCAGCTTGAACAAGGTCGACTTGCCGGCGCCGTTGGGGCCGATCACGCCGACGATGCCGCCGGCGGGAAGCGTGAACGAGAGATTCTCGAACAGCAGCTTGTCGCCATAGGCCTTGGAGATGTTCTCGACCTCGATGACCTTGCCGCCGAGGCGCTCGGGCACCTGGATGACGATCTGGGCGCCGGTCGGCTTGCGATTCTGCTGCTGCTCGACGAGCTGATCGAACTTGGCGATACGCGCCTTCGACTTGGTCTGGCGGCCCTTGGGCCCCTGCCGGATCCACTCCAGCTCGTCGCGGATCGCCTTCTGGCGCCCCGATTCTTCGCGATCCTCCTGCTCGAGGCGCTTCGACTTCTTCTCGAGATAGGTCGAGTAATTGCCCTCGTAGGGGAAATATTTGCCGCGATCGATCTCGAGGATCCAGCCGACGACATTGTCGAGGAAATAGCGGTCGTGGGTGATCATCAGCACCGCGCCCGGATATTCCTTGAGATGGTTCTCCAGCCATTCGACGCTCTCGGCGTCGAGATGGTTGGTCGGTTCGTCGAGCAGCAGGATCGACGGCTTCTGGATCAGCAGCCGGGTCAGCGCGACGCGGCGCTTCTCACCGCCCGACAGATTGTCGACCGACCAGTCCGACGGCGGGCAGCGCAGCGCTTCCATCGCGATCTCGAGCTGGTTGTCGAGCGTCCAGCCGTCGACTGCGTCGATCTTGCCCTGGAGATCGCCCATCTCTTCCATCAGCGCGTCGAAATCGGTGTCGTCCCTGGGATCGCCCATCTCGGCCGAGATCGCGTTGAAGCGATCGACCATGTCGGCGATCTCGCGCGCGCCGTCCTTGACGTTCTCGAGCACGTTCTTGGTCGGATCGAGCTGGGGCTCCTGCTCGAGATAACCGACGGTGATGTTCTCGCCGGGCCAAGCCTCGCCCGAGAAATCCTTGTCGACACCAGCCATGATCTTCATCAGCGTCGACTTGCCGGCGCCGTTGGGGCCGACGATGCCGATCTTCGCGCCCTGATAGAATTGCAGGTTGATGTTGTTGAGCACCGGCTTGGGAGCGCCGGGGAAAGTCTTGGTCATGTCCTTCATCACGAAGGCGTATTGGGCGGCCACGGGGCGGGTCTCCGTTTCGAGCTCTGGAATGCGGGAAGTTTGGCCGCGATGTAGCGATCGACGCGCGAAATGGCAACGCGGCCCGAACGGAAACAAAAAGGAAACACGCAGGGCATTGGCAAACGTTACGGGGGTGGCTAGCACGCTCGCCATGACCAAGCGCATCCTGCTCGCGGCCGTCGCCGCGCTCGCCCTCCCCCTCCCCGCACTGGCGCAGACGCATGATGCAGCGGCGCTGCGCGATGCCGCGCTCAGGGACGATGTCGCCTGGGAGGTCACCGAGGGGCTGACCACCGAAGTGGGGCAGCGGCTCGCGGCGACCGAGGCCGAGGCGCGGGCGCGCGCCTGGGCGGTCAAGAAGCTGACCGCGCTGGGCTTCAAGAACGTCCATATCGAGACCTACAAGATGCCGGTCTGGGTCCGCGGCGAGGAAACCGCAGAGGTGCTCGGCGCCTCGGCGCAGAAGCTGGCGATCGCCGCGCTGGGCAATTCGGGCTCGACCGGGTCCAGAGGCATCGAGGCCGAGGTCGCATTCTTCCCGACGCTCGCCGATCTCCAGGCCGCGCCGGCCGAGGCCGTGAAGGGCAAGATCGTCTTCGTCAGCCATGCCATGACCCCGACGCAGGACGGCTCGCAATATGGCGCGTTCGGCGGCGCGCGGCGCGCGGGGCCAAACCTCGCGGCGACCAAGGGCGCTGCGGCGATCCTGATCCGCTCGATCGGCACCGACCATCATCGCAACCCGCACACCGGCGTCACCAATTGGGCGGAGGGCGTCAAGCCGATCGCCGCAGCGGCGCTGTCGCTTCCCGATGCCGAGCAACTCGAACGGCTGCTCAAGCGGGGGCCGGTGCGGCTCAAGTTGCTGGTCACGCCGCAGTTCAAGGGCGAGGCCGAATCGGGCAACGTCATCGCCGACGTTCCCGGCAGCGACCCGAATGCCGGCATCGTCCTGATCGGCGGCCATCTCGACAGCTGGGATCTCGGCACCGGCGCGATCGACGACGCCTCGGGCGTCGCGATCACCACCGCCGCCGCCAAGCGGATCATGGACGCCGGCCAGCCGCGCCGCACGATCCGCGTCGTCTGGTTCGGCGCCGAGGAAGTCGGCGGGTTCGGCGGCGAGGCCTATGCCAAGGCGCATGCCGGCGAACGCCACGTCTTCGCCTCCGAATCGGACTTCGGCGCCGATCGGGTGTGGAAGTTCGAGACCAATCTTCCCGAGTCGGCCAAGCCGATCGGCGACCGGCTGGCGACCGCGCTGGCACCGCTCGGCATCTCGCGCGGCCGCGGCACTGCGGGCGGCGGCACCGATGTCGGCCCCGTATTACGTAGCGGCGTCGCCGGAATCGACCTCGACCAGTCGGGGCTGCGCTATTTCGACTATCACCACACCCCCGACGACACGCTCGACAAGATCGACCCCGAGCAGCTACGGCAGAACGTCGCGGCGTGGACGGCGCTGCTCGCGATCGTCGCCAACGCCCCCGAGGATATCGGGAAAGTGACCCCGGCGGGGCACTGAACGCGGCGATTCAGGGCGCTCGGATGTCTGAATTCGGGCAAAAAAATGGCAGAATCTTTGCGCCCTGTCGCATTTGCGATTGACGCAAGCGCAACGACCGTTATTTCAGCGGCTTCGCGTCGGCATTCGGGCCGGGTGCGAAACGTTTGAAGTTCCATGGGAGCAACCCAGATGAAGAAGATCCTCATTGTTGCTGCGACCGCCGGCCTGATGTCGCTCGCGGCTTGCAACGGCGGCACCACCAACACCACCGCCGAGAACGTTGCGGAGAGCCACGAGGCGAACGCGGCGATCTACGACGAGGCCGCTGACAACACCAGCAACGCGACCGCCGAGGCCGTTCTCGAGAACGCCGCCGACGTCGAAGAGAACAAGGCCGACGCCGCCGAGGCGAACGCGCATTGATCTCTTTTCCGGTCCTTCGGGATCGGAGCTGAAGGTTAGAAAGGGCGCTCCCGCACGGGGGCGCCCTTTTCCGTTTGGGGCCCCGATCGCGTCGGCATAGAAACGAGGCGATGCACAGGGGGGACGAGATGGCAGCCGGGCCAAGCGCGCACCAGTTCAGGCAGCCTGTCTGGCGACTCCTCTATTTCTGGGTTCTGATCGGCATCCTCGCAGGCGTCGCCGTCGGCGCGCTCTGGCCGGCGTTCGGGGCGAGCCTGCAGCCGCTCGGCGACGGCTTCATCGCGTTGGTCAAGATGATCATCCCGCCGGTGATCTTCCTCACCGTGGTGACCGGGATCGCCGGATCGCACCAGCTCGCCGCGCTCGGCCGCGTGGTGGTCAAGGCCTTCGTCTATTTCCTGTTCTTCTCGACGCTGGCGCTGATCGTCGGGCTGGTGATCGCGCACATCGTCCAGCCCGGCGCGGGGATGAACGTCGACCCCGCCTCGCTCAACGCCGCATCGGTGCATGGCTATGCCGAGAAAGCGCACGAGACCAGCGTCACGGGCTTCCTGCTCGCCGTGATCCCGACGACGCTCGTATCGGCCTTCACCAGCGGCTCGATTCTGCAGATCCTGTTCGTCGCGGTGCTGTTCGGCGTGTCGCTGACGCTGGTCGGCGCGCCGGCGCGGCCGGTGACCGAGATGCTCGAGCGGATCGCGCTGGTGGTGTTCCGGCTGGTCGCGCTGGTGATGTGGGCGGCGCCGGTCGGCGCGTTCGGCGCGATGGCGTTCACGATCGGCAAATACGGGCTGGGCAGCCTGCTCAATCTCGGCGCGCTGGTCGCGACCTTCTACGCGACCGCAATGATCTTCGTGCTGGTCATCCTCGGCAGCGTCGCGGCGCTCAACGGCTTCTCGATCCTCAAGCTGATCCGCTATCTCAAGGCCGAGCTGCTGCTCGTGCTCGGCACCTCGTCGTCCGAGGCCGCCCTGCCCGCGCTGATCGAGAAGATGCAGCGTGCCGGCTGCGACAAGGAAGTCGTCGGCGTGGTGGTGCCCACCGGCTATTCATTCAATCTCGACGGCACCAACATCTACATGACGCTCGCGGCCCTGTTCATCGCGCAAGCGACCGGCGTCGAGCTGACGCTGGGCGAGCAGCTGGCGCTGCTCGGCGTGGCGATGCTGAGCTCGAAGGGCGCGGCAGGCGTGACCGGATCGGGTTTCATCACGCTCGCGGCGACGCTGGCGATCGTGCCCAAGGTGCCGATCGCCGGCATGGCGCTGATCCTCGGCGTCGACCGTTTCATGAGCGAATGCCGCAGCCTGACCAACTTCATCGGCAATGCCGTCGCGACGATCGTCGTGGCGCGCTGGGAGGGGGCGCTCGACAAGGACAAGCTCGCCCGGGCGCTCGACGGGGCGCCGGACGCATTGCCCGCCGCCCCGCCGATCGAAAGCGATCCGGACTAGGCCGGATCAGTGCAGCGAGGCCGCTCCCGCTTCGGAACGCACCACCGTCGCGCGACCGGCGGCCAGCGCGAACAGGCACAGGGCCACATAGCAGGCGGCGGGGACGATCAACGCGAAGGTGTAGCCGCCCTTGTCCGACACCGCGCCGACGAGCAGCGGCAGCAGCGCGCCGCCGACGATCGCGGTGCACAGCAGCCCCGAGGTCGATTCGACCGTGGCGGTCGAGCGCTCGAGCGTGAGGGTGAAGATCACCGGGAACATGATCGAGTTGAACAACCCGATCGACAAAGCGACGAAGCCCGCGGTCACCCCGCCGACGGCGAAGACGTAGAAGCACATCGCCGCGGCGATCGCGGTGAACAGCGCGAGCAGCAGATGCGCGCGTGCCACCGCGAGCAGGCCGGAGCCGATCGCGCGGCCGACCATCGCGCCGAGCCAGTACAGCGCGACGGCCTTGCCGGCTTCCTGGAGCGACACGCCGGGCACGCCGTCGCTGCCCATCAGCCAGCCGAGGATCGGCACGCCGAACGCCGCGTCGGACTGACCCCAGACGCTGTTGTCGTTGAGCAGCAGCGCCATCTGCGTGCCGATCGAGACCTCGGCGCCGACATAGAGGAAGATCGCGAGCCCGCCGAACAGCGCCCAACGCGAATTCAGTGCCGAGAACAGCCCCGTAGTCGAAGCGACCGGCGGCGCCGCCTCGGTGACGACACGACGGCTGAGCCAGAAGAACAAGGCCAGCGCGGCGATCAGCCCGCAGATCCACAGATAAGCCGAATCGATCCCGGCGAGCGCGTCGGCGCGCACCGCATCGGTGATCGCCGTGCCTTCCTTGACCTCGACGCCCTTGAGGAACAGGTGCGCGCCGAGCAGCGGACCGAGGAACGTGCCGAACGAATTGAAGGTCTGGCTGAGCGTCAGCCGGAGATGGCTGTAGCGCGGATCGCCGAGCGCCGCCGCGAGCGGGTTCGCCGCGACCTGCAGGATGGTGATCCCGCTGGCGAGGATGAACAGCCCGAGCAGCACAAGGGTGAATACCGCGAGATTGGCCGCGGCGAGCATGACGAGGCAGCCCGCGATCATCAGTCCCAGCGCGATCAGGATCGTCGGGATCGACTTGGCGCGCGAGAGCAAGGCCGCCGCCGGAAAGGAAATCAGGCCATAGGCGATGAAGAAGGCGAACGCCGCCGCCTGCGCCTGCAAGTTGGTCAGCGTGAAGATGCCCTTCACCGACGCGACCAGCGGATCGATCAGCGAGGTGATGAACCCCCAGGCGAAAAACAGCGTGGTAACCGCTGCGAATGCGAGCGTGGTGCTCGACGTTGCCGGACGCGCCAAACCTATCTCCTCCCTGTTTGCCGCAGGCCCGTTTGGCGGCCTGCTTTTATTCTGTTTGATTGCTCAATTCGCACAGCGGCGCGCGTCTGGCTAGGCGGCGGTCGCGAGCGCGGACGCCGCGAGCGCGATCGACCCCATCGGCCCGGCCAGATCGCCCAGCCCCGGCCGGATCACATAGCTCCCGACCCGGGGCAGCTTCATATAGCCGTTGAGGCTGGCGATCAGCGCGGTCTCGACGCGCGCGACGAGATGCGGCTGCGCGGTGATCACCCCGCCGCCGAGCGCGATGCGCTGCGGCCCGGCGCCGCACACCAGCGCATGCGCCATCGCGGCGATGTAGTGGACGATCGGCTTCCAGACGGGGTCGTCCTCCGCCACTGCATGGACGCGCCGGCCGCCGAGCCGCGCGACCAGCGCCGAGCCCGAAGCCAGCCCCTCGACGCAATCGGCGTGAAAGCCGCAGACGCTGGCATGATCGTCGCCGGCGAGGCGCGGCAGCCGGACATGCCCCCATTCGCTGTGCGCGAAGCCGCGAGTCGGGCGGCCATGGACGATCAGCCCGACGCCGACGCCGGTGCCGACGGTGACATAGGCGAAATCGTCCATGCCCTGCCCCGAGCCCCATGCGATCTCGGCCATCGCCGCGCCGTTGACGTCGGTGTCGAAGCCGACCGGCACGTCGAAGGGCCCCGAGAGCGTGCCGAGCACGTCGGTGCCCGGCCAGCCGGGCTTGGTGGTCGCGAGGATCTGCCCATAGGTCGGCACCGCCGGATCGAGCTCGATCGGCCCGAAGGAAGCGATTCCGAGCGCGGCGAATCCCGGATGCCGCGCCCAATCGTGCAATATCTCGAGGATCGCGGGCAGCGTCTCCCCGGCGCTGGTGGTCGGCACGACCTGCTGGTCGAGGATCCGCCCCGGTCCGAAAGCCAGCGTGCACACGCATTTGGTGCCGCCCAGCTCGACCCCGGCAAAGGGGAGCGGGCCCGCCGCGATGTCATCCGAAACAGCTACTCCCCCGGACGACGACAAAGCGTTCGACATTCCCCCTCCCTGACGCGGGGCTACCCCGCACGAATCCTTGGGCTTGTGCGCCCTTGTATCGGCATTAATAATCCAAATTACATAATTCAACGGGTGAGGAGCGGATTGCGGTGAGCGCACTGAATGACAGGCTGAATCCATCCGCGATCATCGCGGCGAGTCTCGCGGGGCTCCTGTTCGGTTTCGACACTGCCGTGATCGCCGGGGTTACCGAGGCGCTGCGCGGCACTTTCGATCTTTCCGCGGCCCAATTGGGCGCCGCCGTCTCCGCTGCGCTGGTCGGGACGCTGGTCGGCGCGCTCGGCGCCGGCCACCCGGGCGACCGCCATGGCAGCCGCACCGTGCTGCTGTGGATCGCGATCGCCTATATCATCTCGGCGATCGGCTCCGCGCTGAGCAGCGGGCTAGGCATGCTGATCGCGTTCCGCTTCCTCGGCGGGCTCGCGATCGGCGGCTCGTCGGTGCTGGCGCCGGTCTATATCGCCGAAGTGAGCCCGCCCGCGCGGCGCGGCATGCTGGTCGGCTTCTTCCAGCTGAGCATCGTTCTCGGCATCCTCGCCGCCTATGTCAGCAACTTCGTGATCGGCCTGTCGCTCGACGGCGAACTCGAATGGCGCGTGAAGCTCGGCGTCGCCGCCGCCCCCGCCTTGCTCTTCCTGCTCCTGATGCTGCGCGTGCCGCACAGCCCGCGCTGGCTCCATCATCGCGGCCGCAGCGAAGAAGCGCGCACCGCGATCGGGATCCTGTCGATGGGCGATCCCGACACGCTTCTCGCCCAGTTCGGCGAAGGCGTCGCCGCGCCCGGCGGAGACCGGCTTCGCTGGCACCTCCATCGCCGCCCGATCCTGCTCGCAGTGGCGCTGGCGATGTTCAATCAGCTCTCGGGGATCAACGCGATCCTCTATTATCTCGGCGACATCTTCGCCGCCGCCGGATTCGACGCGGTTTCCGCCGATCTGCAGGCGGTGGCGATCGGCGTGGCGAATCTGCTCGCGACCCTGCTCGGCATGGCGATCATCGATCGCGTCGGGCGCAAGCCGCTGCTGCTGGTCGGCGCGTTCGGCACCGCGGTCGCGCTGGCTTCGGTCGCGCTGATCTATTCGAGCGGTCAGGGTCAGCATCTGCTGCTCCCCGCGCTGATCGGCTTCATCCTGTTCTTCGCGGTCTCGCAGGGTGCGGTGATCTGGGTCTATCTGTCCGAAATCTTCCCCACTGCGGTGCGTGCGCGCGGTCAATCGCTGGGCAGCGCGACGCATTGGGGCATGAACGCGCTCATCGCATTCGGCTTTCCCGTAGTGGCACAATATACCCAGGCCTTGCCATTCTGGCTGTTCGCTGGCGCGATGCTGGTGCAGGCTGTAGTCATCTGGCGATATTTCCCCGAAACCCGCGGCGTCGCGCTGGAGACGATGGAAAGGACGGTCGAGGGTCGAGGATGACAGGCATGCAAGTGATGGCTCGTGCTGATGATAGCGCTACCTCTCCGATCGAGCGGCGTCGCGCCGCCGCCCTTCCCCGCCGCCGCGTGATCGCATCGGCATGACGGCGAGCAACACCGGCGAGCGCCCGAGGCTTTCGGGCACCAACCTTGAGCGCGCGGCCGATCACAATCAGCGCGTCACGCTCCACGCGATCCGCGTGCTCGGCCCGCTCACCCGGGTCGAGCTGGCGGGCATTACCGGGCTGACCGGCCCGGCGATCGCCAACATCACCAAGCGATTGCTCCAGGACGGGCTGATCGACGAGGCCGGGCAGCGCCGCGGCGGACGCGGCCAGCCGCCGACCAAGCTCGTGGTGCGGGCCGATGCCTGCTACTCGATCGGCGTCAATATCGACCGCGACCACATCACGCTCGTGCTGGTCGACTTTTCGGGCGAGACGCTGGCGCGCGTCTCCGAGGAAGTCGATTTCGCGCTCCCCGATCACGTCCGCGCGCTCTATCGGCGCTCGGTCAAGAACATGCTGCGCAAGGCGGGCGTCGACGTCGCCAAGGTCGTCGGGCTGGGCGTCGCGGTGCCCGACGATCTCGGGCTGGTCGATCTGCCCGGCCGGCCCGCCGACTATGCGGCGTGGGACAAGGTCAACATGGCCGAGCTGTTCCGCGAGCCACTCGATTTGCCGGTCTTCGTCGAGAACGACGCCGCCGCCGCCGCGATGGGCGAGATGCAACTGGGGCTCGGCCAGAAGAACAACAGCTTCTTCTACGTGCTGATCTCCTCGGGTCTCGGCGGCGGATTGGTGGTCGACGGTTCCTATCTGCGCGGCGCCGACGGGCGCAGCGGCGAGCTCGGCTTCATGCGCGCCGGCGACGGCGCGGCGCCCGGCGAGGAAGTCCAGCGGCTGGTATCGCTGTCGGGGCTCGCGCGCCATCTCGAGCGCAACGGCTGCAAGCTTGCCGACGTGATGCACGGCCCCGATCCCGACGATGCCACGATCGCTTGCGTCTCGGCATGGATCGAGGATGCGGCGCGCCAGCTGATCGTCCCTCTCGACGCGATCAATTGCCTGATCAACCCCGCCGCGGTGCTCGTCGGCGGGCGGCTGCCGACCGCGATCCTCGAGCGGCTGGCGGCGCGGGCCAATGAGCTGATGAAGGAACGCGCCGGCCTGCTGCCGACGGTGGCGCCGGTGGCGCGCGCGGCGCTGTCCGAGGACGCGCCGGCGGTGGGCGCGGCGATCCTGCCGTTCAGCCACTTCCTGCTGCCCAAACAGGCGGCGCTGTGGAAGGCCTCGGCGTGAGTTCAGGGCGAAGGCGCCGGTGATCGGCCTCGGCGCCGCCGTCGCGCTGCTTTCGTTCCTGCAGATCACGCCCCCGCCGCCGCAGCCGAATGCAGTATATGAAATAAGAAGCGAGCGGCGAAGCTCGCAGCGCGGCAGCGACGACTCCTCGGGGAGTTCGCGGGACATCGACCGGCTCGTCGAACGCGTGCTCGCCGTGCGCGAAGACGGGATCGAGCTGGAATATGATCTTCCCGCCGACGCCTCCGAGCAGGACCATGCGCGGGAGTGGCGGTTCCCGATCCGAATATTCAAGCCGAAACAAGGGCCTATGCGGCTCCTCAATCGGGCGGAAATGGCGGCGCGCCTCGATGGCTGGCTCAAAGCCGCGACGCTGACGCGCGAAGCATGCGGTCGCTTGATCTTCACCTGGAACGCCTTTCGCATCGAATGCGAACCGCAATCGGTGCTGAAAACGCTCGAAGCACTGGACCCGGCGCCGCAGGATCTTCGCGCGGGCGCCTCCTACGCGGATCCCGATGCGTTGGCGCCCGCACCCATGCACAGAATGAGCACCGGGGCGGCGGGGGCGGTCTATGGTGTCGACATGGCGATCGATCCGGAAGTCGTTCGGCGCCGCCGCGCACAAACCGACGTGGGCGTCGCGGAACTCAGTGGGGAAAAGCTGGCGTTCGAGACTGCGCTCCACAAGCGATCGGGCGAGAAGATTTCCGGTACGATCTCCCTCACCTTTCACGCGGACGCAGAAGGCCGCGCATGGCGACGTGTCAGGCTGACAAAGGTCGAGATTCGCGAAGCGAGCGGGCGCTTCGAAAACGAAACCACGACCGAGATCGTCGAGCGCCGGCCCGCCTCGGCCGGGAGCTGACCTGGCAGGGCCAGGCCTCGGCCGCGGGAGGCTCTAGGCGCCGTGCCCGAACGAAGGCGGACGATCGGCCTTGGCGGTGCCGAAGCGCGAGGGGTTGCGCCCCATCACGAAGACCAGCTCGCCGCCCTTGGCCAGATCGGCATGGCTGATCCAGTTCTTCGTCCACGGCTTGCCGTTCCAGCGCACCGACTGGATGTACGGCGCGTCGGGGGCGTTGCCTTCCGCGAGCACGCGTAGCGTCCGCCCCTGCCCCAACCGGACCTCGGCCTTGTCGAATAGCGGCGCGCCAAACACATAGACCGCGCTCACCGGATCGACCGGATAGAAACCCAATGCGCTGAGCACGAACCACGCGCTCATCTGGCCGCAATCGTCGTTGCCGATCTCGCCGTCGGGATCGGCCTTGTACATCTCGGTGCACAGCCGGCGGACCATCGCCTGCGTCTTCGCCGGGGCGCCGGCATAGGCGTAGAGATAGGCAACATGGTGGTTTGGCTCGTTGCCATGGGCATATTGCCCGACCAGCCCCGAAATGTCGGGCGGCGCGTTCTCGGGCAGCGTCGACGGCGCGTTGAACAGCGCGTCGAGCTGTTTCTCGAACGCCGCATCGCCGCCGAAATGCTCGATCAGGCCATAGACGTCGTGCTGGTTGAGGAACGTCGCCTGCCAGCCATTGGCCTCGGTGTAATCGCGGTGCTTCTTGACGTCGTGGCCGATCTGGATCGGGTCGTAATTCGCCCACCAGCTGCCGTCCGAGAATTTGGGCTTCGCAAAGCGCGTCTCGGGATCGAGCACGTTGCGATAGTTCCGGCTGCGCTTGCGCAGCGCCGCCGCATCGTCCTTCGCCCCCGCCGCGTCGGCGAGCACCGCCATCGCCCAGTCGTCATAGGCATATTCCTGGGTGCGGCTGACCGACTCCCAGATCTTGTCGGCAGGGATGTAGTTCAGGTCGTAATAATAGCCGCGGCCGAGCGAGCCGTCGCTGTCCTTGAAGGTGCGATCGAAGGCGCGGCGGCGGACATTGGGCCAGGCTGCGGCGTAATCGGCCTCGATCCCCTTGGCGTGCGCCTCGGCGAGCACCGACACCGAATGCCAGCCGATCATGCAGCCGGTCTCGACGCCCTGGAGCTGCCACACCGGCGGGCCGTACGGGCTCTGCTGCGTCTGGCGGATCAGGTCGCGGGTGAACATCGCCGCGCGCTCGGGCTGAACCAGCGTGAGCAAAGGATGCAGCGCGCGATAGGTATCCCACAGCGAATAGGTGCTGAACGCCGGCGTATCGGCGGACGCCTGATGCACTGCGCGGTCCATCCCGACATAGCGGCCGTCGCGATCGGTGAAGAGTGTCGGGGCGAGGAAGCAATGATAGAGCGCGCTCGCCATGATCGTTCGCTGGGCGGGCGTGCCGCCCTCGACCCGGACGGCGTCGAGTTGCTTGGCCCAAGCGCGGCGCGCGGCGGTGGCGGCGCGATCGAAATCCCATCCGGGCGCCTCGGCCGCAAGCGCGGCCTTCGCCCCGGCAACGTCGACCGCCGAAATGCCGGTCTTGATCAGGATCGGCGCGCCGCCAGCCTCTTCGAAGAACAGCGCGACCTTGAGCTTGTTGCCGGTGACGCCCCTGGCGCCCGCGGGTGCGGGCTGGTTGTCGTCGCCGAAGAACTGGACGCGGCTCGGCCGGCGCGAGAGTTGCAGCGCGAAGTGGATCTCGCGCCCCTTGGCCCAGCGATGGACGCGGCGGCTGCCGGTGAGCATGCCGGCATCGTCGATCGCGAGCGAAGCCTGGTCGACGATCGTGCCCTTGTCCCACACGTCGATGATCATGTGCGCGAAGTCGATCAGGATGTGCCCGGCGCCGTTGGGGAAATGGTAGCGGTGAAGACCGGTACGCTCGGTCGCGGTGAGCTCGGCGAGCACCCCGGACTCGAGCTTGACCCGGTAATAGCCGGGTTCGGCCTGCTCTTCGGAGAAGCGCTGGCGATAGCCGGTGTCGGGATCGTCGAGCTTGCCCGGATCGAGCTCGAGCTTGCCCCGGGTCGGCACCACGAGCACGTCGAGCATGTCGCCGATGCCGGTGCCCGACAGATGCGTGTGCGAGAAGCCCATGATCGACGTGTCGGTGCGGTGATAGCCCGAGCAGGCGTCCCAACGGCTATTGTCGGTGTCGGGGCTCAGCTGGACCATCCCGAAGGGCAAAGCGGCGCCCGGAAAGGTGTGGCCGTGCCCGCCAGTCCCGATGAACAGATCGGGCCGCGTCGCCGCGGCACGCTGCCCACGTGCGAGGCCGGGCGCGGCCGAAGTCAGCGTGGCGAACCCCGCGCCGGCGAGCAGCTGGCGGCGATTGGCGGCGATCATGTCGGTCTCCCGGTCAGTAGCGCTGGGCGAGCAGCGCGGGGCGGCGCTTCTCGATGTCGAGGATCAGGTCGCCGAACAGGCCATTGGCCCAGGCGAACCAGCTGCGGGTGAACTTCGTCGGATCGTCCTTGTGGAAGCTCTCGTGCATGAAGCCGGTGCCGCCATGCGAGTTGCGCAGCGTGCGCAGGCACTGCCGCACCACCGCCTCGTCGTCGTTGACCAGCCCGCGGGTGATCAGCGACATCGGCCAGATCATGTCCATGCCGACATGCGGCCCGCCGATCCCCTCCCCGGCCTTCCCCGAGAAGAAATAGGGGTTGCGCGGGCTCCATGCGAGCGCGGCCGTGCGCTTGTAGAGCGGATCGTTGCGATCTGCCGCGCCGAGCAGCGGCAGGCCGGACAGGCTCGGGACATTGGCGTCGTCGATGAAGATGGCATTGCCATAACCGTCGACCTCGAACGCCCAGACCTCGCCGCCCTTGCCGTCGGGCATCTTGCCGTGCGCGTCGAGCGCCTGCCTGACCTCGGCGGCGAGCGCGGCCGCGTCCTGCGCCGCCGCGGCATCGCCGCGCGCCTCGCGCAGCACCGTGGCGAGCATGGTGAGCGCCGAGACCGCGAACAGGTTCGACGGGATCAGGAACGGGAAGACGCAGGCGTCGTCCGAGGGACGGAAGCCCGAATGGATCAGCCCGACCTTCTTCGTCGGCGCGCCATAGCCGGCGAACATCAACGTCTCCGTCGGCGAAGGATCGACGCGCTGGAAATGATAGCCGCCCGGCCCGTCCTTGCGCTGCTGTTCGCGGAGCGTCGCCACTGCCTGCGCCATGCCCTTGGCCCAGAGCCCATCGAACGGCGTCTTGTCGCGCGTCGCGGTCCAATAGGCGTGGGCGAGCCGCATCGGATAGCAGAGCGAGTCGATCTCCCATTTCCGTTCGGCGACGCCGGGCTTCATGTCGGTCCGGTCGTTGATCGCCGGCAGGTTCGATTTCGCGGCCGGATCGCGGGTATACGCATTGGCGTAGGGATCGAGCAGAATGCAGCGCGCCTGGCGCTGCATCGCGCCGTGGAACAGCCGGCGCAGATCGGCGTCCTTCGGGGTCAGATGGACATAGGTCTGGAGCTGCGCCGAGCTGTCGCGCAGCCACATCGCGTCGATATCGCCAGTGATCACGAAGGTGTCGGGCTTGCTATCGACTTCGCCGAGCGTGACGGTGGTGTCGAGCGTGTTGGGATAGCAATTCTCGAACAGCCAGGCGAGCTCGGGATCGGCGATCTTCGCCTTTACGCGAGCAATCTCCGCCTCGACGGCCTTGCTGGTGAAGCGACGCTCGCTCCTGGCCGGCCGCTTGCTGACCTGCGTCTGCGCGAACGCCATGCCCGGGAGCGACGCCGCCATGGCGAGCGTACCCGCGCCCGCGATCACTTCACGACGGTTCATTTACGCTCTCCCGGTGCGCTCATCGAGAAGGGCGCTGCGGCCTTGTCGACGCCCCATTGCTTGTTGGGGGTCGGCCCCATCACGAAGCGCAAGGTCCCGCCGGCCTGGAGCGCCTCGCGCGTCAGCCACGTCTTGTCGTGCTTCTTGCCGTTGAAGGTCACCGACTGGATGTAGATATTCTGCGCGCTGTTGTTCGCGGCCTCGATGCTCAGCTTCTTGCCGTTCGGCATGGTCAGCTCGACATTGCGGAACAGCGGGCTGCCGATCGCGTACTGGCCGACCGTCGGCGTCACCGGATAGAAGCCCAAGGCCGAGAAGACGTACCAGGCCGAGGTCTGGCCATTGTCCTCGTCGCCGGGATAGCCGTCGGGCGCGGACGAGTAGAGCCGGTGCATCACGTCGCGGACGTGGAACTGCGTCTTCCATGGCGCGCCGGCCCAGTCGTAGAGATAGGTCATGTGCTGGATCGGCTGGTTGCCATGGGCATATTGGCCCATGTTGACGATCTGCATCTCGCGGATCTCGTGGATCGTCTGGCCGTAATAGCTGTCGTCGAACAGCGGCGGCGTGCTGAAGATCGAATCGAGCCGGTCGACGAACGCCTTGTCGCCGCCCATCAGATCGGCGAGCCCCTGCACGTCCTGCATCACCGACCAGCTATAGTGCATCGAATTGCCTTCGGTGAAGGCGTCGCCCCATTTGAGCGGGTTGAACGGCGTCGACCAGCTGCCATTCTGGTTGCGCCCACGCATCCAGCCGCTCTCCTTGTCGTAGAGCTTGCGATAGTTCTGCGCCTGCGCAGCGTATTTCTCCGCATCGGCGGTCTTGCCGAGCGCCGCGGCGAGCCGCGAGATCGCGAAATCGGCGGTGGCATATTCGAGCGTGCGCGCCGCGCTCTCGTTGATGCCGACGTCATAGGGCACATAGCCGAGCTTGTTGTAGAGCTCGACACCCTCGCGACCGACGGCGGTGAGCACCCTGCCCCGCGCGTCGCGCGGACGCCCTTCTGAGGTCGTCGCGTTCTTGACCATCGCCTCGTAGAGCGTCTCGACATCGAAGCCGCGCACGCCATTGGCATAGGCATCGGCGATCAGGATCGCCGAGTTCGAGCCGATCATCACGCTGCGATGGCCCGGGCTCGCCCATTCGGGAAGCCAGCCCGATTCCTTGTAGGTGTTGACCAGACCCTGCATGATCTGGCTGTCCTGCTCGGGATACATCAGCGCGAAGAACGGGAAGACCGCGCGCCACGTGTCCCAGAAGCCGTTGTCGGTGAACATCGGGCCCGGATGCACCTTGCCGTCATAGGGGCTGTAATGGACCGTCTGCCCCTGCGCGTCGACTTCGTGGAAGGTGCGCGGGAATTGCAGCATCCGGTACAGCGCCGAATAGAAGGTCCGGCGATTGTCGATGTCGGGATCGGTCACGCGAATCCGCGAGAATTCCTTCTCCCAGATTGCCTTGGCCTTGGCCTCGGTCGCGTCGAAGCTGTCGCCGCCTACTTCGCGCGACAGATTGCGCTCGGCCTGGTCGAGGCTGATGAACGACGAGGCGACCTTGACCCCTACCTGCTCGCCCTTCTTCGTCTTGAAGCTGACCACCGCGCCGACATGCGCGCCTTCGCTCTTCGCATTGTCGCGGAGCTGCCAATTCTCGTCCCAGGTGCGGCTGACGGTGAAGTCGTGGTCGAACTCGAGAACGAACCAGTTGTGGAAATTGGCCGGCACACCGCCGCTGTTGTTGCGGACATAGCCGGTGATCCGCCGCCGCGCCGGATCGACCGTCACCATCGAGCCTTCGTTATAGGCGTCGAGGATGATGTGCGCGTCGTCGCTCTGCGGGAAGGTAAAGCGGAACTGCGCGGCGCGGTTGGTCGGCACCACTTCGGCGGTGACGTCGTGATCGGCGAGATAGACCTTGTACTTGTAGGGCCGGCTCTCCTCGGCCTTGTGGCTGAACCACGAAGCGCGCTCCTTCTGCTTGATCCGCAAGGGCCCGGTGGTCGCCATCAGCTCGAACGCGGCGTAATCATTCATCCACGGGCTGGGCTGGTGGGTCTGCTTGATCCCGCTGATGCGGTTGGCGTCATAGGTATAGCCCCAGCCATCGCCCATCTCGCCGGTGACGGGGGTCCAGAAGTTCATCCCCCACGGCACCGCGACCGCGGGATAGGTGTTGCCGTAGGACAGCTCGTAGTTCGAGTCGGTGCCCATCAGGGGATTGGCGAGATCGACCAGCGATTCCTTCTGCGCGGTCTGGGCCAGCGCCATGGTGCCGGGCAGGCACAGACCGGTTGTCGCGAGAAGCGCGACGGCGCTGCGCAGCGATCGAGCGAAGGTATTCAAAGCAGGTCTCCCCCTAAGGTCTTCGATCGGCAGCCAACCCACCCCGGCGAAGGCCGGGGCCCAGTCTCGGGCCGACTTGCAACTGGGCCCCGGCCTTCGCCGGGGTGAATGCATGGTATCGTCATCGCGCCCGCCGGCCGATCGGGTGCGGCGCCACGCCCTCATTGGTCATCACCACCGGCCGGATCGTCCCGTCGGCGTTGAATTCCATCCGGTCGAGCGCGAGCTGGCGGCGCTCGCCGCGGTCCTCGCTCAGCGGGCGCCGGTGATAGGCGATCACCCATTCGTCGGTGCCGGGCAGGTTCACCACCGAATGGTGCCCCGCTCCGCGCGCGATCTTGAAATCCTGCTGGAGGATCTTGCCCATCGGCCTGAACGGTCCGGTCGGGCTCGGCCCCATCGCATAGGCGACGCTATAGTCGGGGCCGGTCCAGCCCCCCTCGGACCACATTAGATAATAGACGCCCTTGCGCTGGATCACGAACGAACCCTCGACATAGCCGGGGGGCGTGATCTCCTTGAACAGCGATCCGTCGGCGTGCGGGACGATGGTCTTGAGATCCTTGCTCAGCTTGACGACGTTGCAGTGCTGCCATCCGCCATAGAAGAGATAGACCTGCCCGTCCTTGTCGCGGAAGGCGAAGGGATCGATCGGCTGCGCGCCATTGCGGAACTGGCCGATCAGCGGCTTGCCGATCGCGTCCCTGAACGGCCCGCCGGGCTTGTCGCTCACCGCGAGGCCGATCCCGCCCAGCTCGCCATCCTTCTGGATGTCGTTGGCGCTGAAGAACATGTAATATTTGCCGTTCGCCGCGATCACCGAGGGCGCCCAGATCGCGAAGGCGGCCCAGGCCGCGTTCTTCACGTCGAAGACATGCTCGTGCTTCGTCCAGTGAACGAGGTCGGGCGACGAAAAGGCATTGAAGAAGGTCTGGATGCCATAGGACGGGCGGACCATCTTCTGCTTGCGCAGTTCCTGCTGCGCCGGCGTGAAGCCGGGAGAGACGTCCGGCACCGCACCATGATCCGAGTAGGTCGGATAGATCCAGTAGCGGTCCCCGAAGGCATGGATCTCGGGGTCGGCATACCAGCCCGGCACGATCGGATTCGGCGCGGGCGCCGATCCCGCCACGAGCAGCGCCGCCGCCGCTGCGAGGCCGGTCCGGATCAAACGCTTCATGTCCTTTGCTCTCCCTGCCCCCATTCTGCCGCGCTTGCCGCTTCGCACCAACCCCACAAAGGTGGAGGTGACCCGGGGATCGGGTCACCTCCTAGGTGCCTTGGGGGGCATTCAGGTACGTGTCGATGCGACGCGTCAGAACTTGTACGAAAGACCCAGATAGGCGCGGCGACCCGAGTAGTAGTTCGAGATGAACCGGTCCTTGGTGTCGTTGCCGAGATGGGCCCGTTGCTCGGACTTGGTCAGGTTGATGACCGAGGCCGTCAACTGCAGGTTGTCGAAGAAGTTGTACGACGCATTCAGATCGACCTGATCGTACGGATCCGAGTAGACGTTGAGACCCGACTGGATCCCGCCGACGACTTCACCCTTGCGGTTGTACGAAGCCCGCAGCAGCAGCTTGGGGGTTTCGTAGAACACCGACGCGTTGATCTGGGTCTTCGCGCTGCCGACGAGCGGCGAGGTGCCGACCTTGGTGCCGTTCAGGCTGACATCGGCGACCGAGGTGTCGTTGTAGGTGAAGTTGACCTGCGCGCCGAGGCCGAAGGGCAGCGTGTGCTGGGCGTAGACTTCGATGCCCTGCGAGCGCGCCTTGGAGCCGTTCGCCTGAGTCGAATATTGCTGCACGGTCACCTGCTGGCCGGCGACTTCGGTCTGGATGTCGAGCACGAGCGGAACGATGAAATCCGACACGTCCTTGCGGAACAAGGTCGCGCCGATCACCGATCCGTGCTGGAAATACCATTCGAGGCCGAGATCGTACTGCCACGCGTTGAACGGCTTCAGGTCGAAGTTGCCGCCGCCGCCGAACCAGCCCGGCAGCGCGCCGAACTGGGCACGGTCGAAGACGAACGCATCCGAGTTGAAGGTAAGCGAACGGGCGCCGGCGAGGTCGCCATAGCCCGGCCGCGCGATCACCTTCGCCGCAGCGGCGCGCACCAGCAGGTTCGGGGTGACGTCCCACGAGATGTTAAAGCTCGGCAGCCAGTCGGTGTACTGCTTGCTCTCGTTGTTCGGGCTGAACACCTTGACCTGACGCGCCGGGGTGCCGGTCGCCGGGTCGCCGTCGCGCGGGATCACCAGACAGTTGCCGTCCGGGCCGACCGGCACGTTCGGATCGAACGCGCCACCCGGGCCATTGAAGCAATAGTCGTTCTCGTAGGTGATGACGTCGGTCGAGACGCCCGACTGCTTGGTGTTGGCGACGCGCAGGCCGATATTGCCGCGCACCGGACCGCTCTTGAAGTTGAGCTGGGCATAGCCGGCCCAGATCTTCTCGCGGATGTCGTACTGGTTCTCCGGCTCGGGAACGCGGACCGGACCGTTATAGGTCGCGTTCAGGTAGTTGAGATAGTTGTTCATGTCGAACGCCGGGAACACCGTGGTGGTGAAACCGCCGGCGATGTTGTCGATCGGCTTGCTCAGGAAGAAGTCCGGCTGGGTGACGGCCGCGCCGGCGGTATCCTGATAGCGCCGGGTGTTGGCCGCGTCCGAATACCATTCGTACCGGCCGGTCTCGCGGTGGACCCGCGCGTCGCGCCACTTGCCGCCGATCTGGATCGAGTCGATGAAGCTGTCGAACTTCCGCGTCAGATCGATCTGGGCATATTTCTGCTCGATCGAGCTGTTGCTGAAGCCCGAGCCGGTCGAGCCGAGATCGACCTGCGAGATGCCGCTCGTCAGATTCTGCTGCAGCTCGGGCGAGAACGCCATGTCAACCGACTGGCCGTTGAAGGTCCACTGGCTGAGCAGGTTGCCGTTGACGTTGCCCGCGGCGCCCGCACCGGTGACCTTGCGCGGCTTGGCTTGCACGAAGAACTGGAATTCGGGACCACCCGAGGCCTTGGTCTTGCCGCCGGCGAAGCTGACGTTGAGACGGCCGAGATTCCAGTCGCCATGCAGGTCGAAAGTGTTCGACACGCTGCGCTGGCGATCGAAATAGCTCTGCATCGCAGGCGTTTCCATCGTGCACGGATTGGCGTTGGCACGGCAGGCAGTGCCTTCCGCCGGCACCTGGAAGGTCGCCGACTGGAGGATGGTGCCGCTCGAATCGAAGGCGGCGTTGGTCAGGAAGTTGCCATAGCCCCATTCGGGGATCTTGAGCACGTTGTTGACCTGGTTGCCCTTGAGCTGGAACCGGAAATAATTCGCGGTGAGCTCGAAATTGTCGAAAGGCTTCACCTGCACGGTCGCCTGGATGCCGAGGCGCTTGCGCTTCTCGATCAGGACGGACTCGTCGACCGACTGCGGCGCCCAATAGCCGTTATAGTGCGTCCCACCCTGGGTGGTGACGCCGCCGCCCCAATAGGAGATCGCGTCGTCATTGGCGTAGGTATTGCCGTTGACGTCGGTCGCCGGAGTCGCGGTCGAATCGTCGGCCCACCAGTGCCAACTCTCGGTGTTCGCGCCGAGCGTGCGGTTGGTGCGCACCTGATAGGTCGCGCCGAGAAGCACGCCGAAGGTCTTGTCCTCATTGTGCCACGAGAGCAGGCCCGAAAGCTGCGGCTCGACCTTCTTGGTCACGTCCGAATAGGTGCCTTCGGCCGTGAAGCTACCCGAAAAGGGCTTCAGGTCGAAAGGCTTCCGAGTGTGGTTGATGATGACGCCACCGACGCCGCCTTCATCGAGCCGCGCCTCGGACGACTTGAACACCTCGACGCTGCCGATCAGGTTCGCCGGCAGCAGCAGATAGTCGAAGGAGCGCGAGGGATCGCCGCCCGTGGAGGCAATGAAGTTGCCGTTGAGCTCGGTCAGCGTCAGATCCGAGGAAAGGCCGCGGATGCTGACCCGGCTGCCTTCGCCGCCGTCGCGATCGATGATCACGCCCGGCACGCGCTGGAGCGCGTCGGCGACGTTCTTGTCGGGGAACTTGCCGACGTCCTCGGCGGTGATCACGTCGATGAACGCGTTGGCCTCGCGCTTCTGCGACAAGCTCTGTTCGATCGACTGGCGATATCCGGTGACGACGACGTCCTGCGTTTCGTCCTGCGCCGCAGCGTCCGCCGCGGGGGCTTCCTGCGCGGCCGTGCCCTCGGTCTGGGCGTGCGCCGTGCCGCACATCGCGACGAGCACGCTCGCCGAGAGCATCAGATCACGCGCCACTCGCTTGCGCGTGGCACTCCGGTCGTTCTGGTGGAAATTCATACCCTCTCTCCTCCCTGCGCCGGGACGTCCTCGCCTCCGGCATGTTGTGGACTCTGCGGACAGCGCCGCGACCAACTCACCGATTCAATCCTGAATATAAAAAGCAATTTGTCAATTGGATCGGGTCAGTTTGTGTTGCCCCCTCGACGACCCGTTGGTCAGGCCGCCGCGAGGGCGCAAAAGTTGCGATTCGACCTAGGGCGCGGAAGCCGCCGCCGCGGCACCTTCGCCACCTTCCCAGAGGGGCTTCGCCATCGCCGCGAACGCTTCGGCCGGGGCTTTGGCGACCGCGCGGTCATAGGTCAGCAGCCCGTTGATCTCGCCCTCGACATCGGTGGTCTGGGTGTAGACCGAGGCGCTGAGGCCATGAACCCTTGCCTGGCGGACCACTTCCTCGAACTTGCGCCGATAGCGCGCGAGATAGTCGTCGGCGTCCTTCGCCACCTGATAGCTCCAGTTGCGCTTGCCGGCGCGCCAGAGATGGCCTTCGATCGGCCGCCCCACCCCGCCATATTCGCCGATCACGATCGCGCGCTCGGCCTGACGGGTCGGCACCTTGGGCACGTCCTCATAGGTGTGGATATCGAAAACATCGGAGTCGCGCGCCGCGACGTCGAGCCAGCCGCTGTCCGAATTGACCAGCCGGCTCGGATCCAGGCCCTTGACGAAGCGCGTCAGCGTCGCGGAATCATACTGGCCCCAGCCCTCGTTGTTGACCACCCACAGCACGATCGACGGAAATGCCCGCAGATCGCCGATCATCTGCGAAAGCTCGGCCTGCTGATCGCTCATCACGTCCGACGAGAGCACTGCCTGGCTCTGGCTGGTGCCAGCGAGGAACTGGTCCTCGCCACCGCCCGACGGCATGTCCTGCCAGATCAGCATGCCCATGCGATCGGCGTCGTAGTAATAGCGCGCCGGCTCGACCTTGATGTGCTTGCGCACCATGTTGAACCCGGCCTTTTTCAGGAACTCGAGATCGTAGCGCATCGCCTCTTCCGAGGGCGGGGTGAGCAGCCCGTCGGGCCACCAGCCCTGATCGAGCGTGCCGTTCTGGAAATAGGGCTTGTTGTTGAGCAGCAACATCGGCTGGCCGGGGACGGTGCCCGGCCCCACCGAGATCTTGCGCATGCCGAAATAGGCTTTGACCGTGTCGTGCGGCGTGCCGGCAATCTGCGCGCCGGCATAGGCCGCGGTCTCGCCGGTGGTGAAGCGCGAATCATAGGCGACGCGGTCGCGCTCGGGCTTGCCGGCATAGGGGTCCTTCACCGTCACCAACTCGGCAGTGAGGTCGTAGAGGAACGGGTCCTCGGGCGACCAGAGATGCGCGTTGGGAATCGCGACGCTGGCGTGGCGATTGGCGCGGACGATCGTCGAGGCGACCGGCTGGCCACCCGAGCGGACGGTCAGTCGCACCGCGTCGGTGTCGCTCGCCCAGGCGCTGAGCGCGACATCGACCTCGACCTTGCCGGTATCGATGTTCGGGGTCGCGCGGACGTCGGCGATGTGGAGCTTCGACACCGGCTCGAGCCAGACGGTCTGCCAGATGCCGCTCGACGCGGTGTACCAGATGCCTTCGGGATCGAGGATCTGCTTGCCGCGCGGCTGGCTGCCGGCGCTGGTCGGATCGGCGACCTGCACGACAATCTCGTTGCTGCCCGGCTTGAGCGCCGAGGTGATGTCGAACCCGAAGCTGTCCGACCCACCCTTGTGCGCGCCGACCACCGCGCCGTTGACCCACACCACCGCCTCGTAATCGACCGCGCCGAAGTTCAATTTGACGTTCTGGCCGGCCCAGTCGGCGGGCACGGTGAACTGGCGACGATACCAGACGCGGTCCTCGGGCAGCACCTTCCGGGCCACACCCGAAAGCCGCGATTCGACCGCGAAGGGCACGAGGATCTTGCCGTCCATCTGGCGCGGCTGCGGCGTGCCGGCCTTGACGATCGCATAGTCCCACAGGCCGTTGAGGTTCAGCCATTTGTCGCGCTGGAGCTGCGGTCGCGGATAGCTGCGCCACGCATTTTCCGGAGTCACCGCCTTGCCCCAGCGCGTGGTGATCGCGCCGGTATAGACCTTGTCGTCGCGCGCCGCCGGCGCCGGCTGCGCCATCGCAGCTGTCGCGGGGAGCAACGCCAGTGCCGAAACCATCGTCAAAAGTCGCATTCTTCTCTCCCTTAGCGCCGCGACATCGAGGGCGGCGCATCGCCCGGCGCGCTGCCCCAGGCCTGATTGGGCTTCGGTCCCATCGTCAGCACCAGCTTCGCGCCGTTGGCGATGTCCGCGTGGCGGAACCACGGCTTGCTCCACGGCCGCCCATTGAGCGTGGCCGACTGGATGTACAGGTTCCTCGCCGAATTGTTCTTCGCGACGATCTCCAGCGTCTTGCCATTGCCCATCTGGAGCACCGAGCGATCGAAGATCGGGCTGGCGAGGACATATTCGTCGCTCGACGGATCGACCGGATAGAAGCCCAGCGCCGCCATCGCATACCAGGACGAGGTCGCGCCCTGATCGTCCATCCCGGCATAGCCATAGCCGGCATCGTCGCTGCCATAGAGATCGGCGAGGATGCGCCGGCTCAGTTCCTGCGTCTTCCACGGCTGGCCGCTCCATACATAGAGGAACGGCGCCTGCTGATCAGGCTGGTTGCCATGGACATACTGGCCGATCATCCCGGTGCAGTCGCGGCAGATCCCGGTCGGATTGTACGGCTTGGTGAAGAATGCATCGAGCTTGGCGTTGAAACCGGCACGGCCGCCGAGCGCATCGATCAGCCCCTGCACGTCGTGCGGCACCAGCCACAAGGTCGACCAGCCCGAGGCCTCCTTCATCATGAAGTTGTAATAGGGCTCGGCCGGATCGAACGGGCTGATCCACTTGCCGTCGGCGGTGCGTCCGCGGACGAAGCCGATCGAGGGATCGAACACGTTGCGCCAATTGCCCGCGCGCTTGCGGAACAGCCGCGCATCGTCGCGCTTGCCCAGCCGCTCGGCGAATTCGGCCATCGCATGGTCATCCCATGCATATTCGAGCGTCTTGGCCGCGCCCGCCTTGCCGCCGGCATAAGGCGGGCTGGGATTGCCCGCGGGGATCTCGTCGGAGACCCAGCCCTGTTTGCTGTATTCGGCGAGGAAATCGCGCGGCCCCTTCGGGTCCATCGCGTTCTTGCGCATATATTCATAGGCCGCGGCGTAATCGAACGGGATGCCGCGGCGCATCGCGCCGAGATAGAGGAACACGGCATTGTCGCCGTGGAACGAGCTGTTCATGAAACCGCGCTCGCGCGCCATGTCGAGCTCGGACTGCATGATGTCGCGCACCGTCTCGGGCTCCATCAGCTCGAGCAGCACGATCTGGTTGCGCCCGGTATCCCAGAAGGGCACCGGCCCGTAACGGTCATAGGCGGCGGTCTGGGTCCTGCCCTTGCCGTCGGTGAAGTCCTCGCCCTTGCGCGCGACGAGCCGCGGGCTGGCGAAGGACTGGAACAGCGTCGAGTAGAACAGCATACGCTGCTTCGGGGTGCCGCCGGTCACCTGCACGCGGTCGAGCAGTTGCGCCCAGGCGGCGCGCGCGCTGGCGTGCACGCCGTCGAAATCCCAGCCCGGGCTTTCGGCGCGCAGCCGCGCCTCGGCGACCTCGTAGCTGGCGCCGTGCGCGATCTTGACCAGCACCGCCTCGTTTTTCGCGGTGGTGAAGTCGAGATAGGTGCCAGCGAAATTGCCTTCGATGCTGCGCGTGCCCGGCTGGACGTCCTTGTCGCCGATGCCATAGCCGCGGGCATTGCCCGGCGCCTTGCGGAAGGTGCCATAGCTTTTGAACGGCTTGGAGAATTCGGCGACGAAATAGCGGCCGTCGCGCGCCTCATTGTCGTTGCGGGTGGCGACGACGCCGCGCACCGTCCGGTCGCCGACGATCTCGACCGTGCCCCCGCGCCCCTGCAGATTGAGGATCACATGCGCGCGCTCGGTCGCGGGAAAAGTGAAGCGCATCAGCGCGGTCGCCTGCGTCGCGGTGAGCTCGACCCTGGTTTTGAAGGTGTCGAGGAACACCGAATAATAGCCCGGCGCCGCTTTCTCGCGCGCCTTGTCGTAATAAGCCTCGGTATAGACCGGCGGCACCGTCCAGGTGCCGACCACCGGCATCAGCGTCGGCGTGGCGCGCGCGCCATAGGTCGGGCCGCCGCCCCCGGTGAAGCCGATCATCGTCGGGTTGGTGTAGTAATAGGGAGTCGCGACGCCCCACGGATAGCTCAGCTCGACGTTCGAATTGACCGGTGCCGCCTCGACCGCGCTGTGCGGCAACCGCGCGCCGGGCGAGGTCAGTCCCGAATAAAGCGGCTCGCCGGCAGGCGGCGCATTGCCGATCAGCTCGGGACGATCGAGCGGCGCGGTGCCGACCAGCGGATTGGCCTCGTCGACCGGATCGGCGCGATTCTGGGCAGTGACGGGGCCGGCGAGCGCAAGGCTCGCGGCAGCGGTCAACAGCATAGGGACCGAAGTCCGCCGGCGGGTGAGCGACCCGGACAACCGGCCAAGCTCCATTTCAGATCCCTCCTTCGTCTGCGGGGCCGTCTTGTTCCCGCCCCTTCCCCTGCCGCCGCGACGCCCGCGCTTTTCGCGCATCGCATCCGACCCGCCGAAATTCGATTAAATAAATTATTTTGTCAATTGGTTTCGCGTAACGATCTGTCGCATCCGCTCGCGAAAAGCGGGATCGGTTGCGCCCAATCCACAGCGCGGCCACGCACAGCGAGCGGCCAACCACGCGATGAATTGCAGGATGTCGGGAAAATGGTCGGGGAGACAGGATTCGAACCTGCGACATCCTGCTCCCAAAGCAGGCGCGCTACCGGACTGCGCCACTCCCCGACGCCGATGCCGCCTAGGCCTTTGCGCCGACATGCACAAGGGCGGCTGCTGGTGGGCCCGGCAGGACTCGAACCCGCAACCTAGCCGTTATGAGCGGCCAGCTCTAACCATTGAGCTACAGGCCCCCAGCGCCCGCGGCACTAGCGGAGGTTGGGGCGGGGCCGCAAGCGGCGTCGAGGATCTCGGCGAACGCCGCGGGCGCGGCGCCACGCCGGGCGAGCTCGGCAAACACCGCGTCCCACCACCGCCAGAACGCAGCGAGATCGGCGGCATCGCGGACATAGGGCGTGTGCCCGGGCTCGACCGAGGGCGAATGGAAGCCGAAATTGAGCAGCCGCACCCCCTCGCCGACCGCGACCCGCACCGCTTCGAGCGCGTCGGCCAGCGGCATGTCCTCGGGGGTGAGCGCGACCCGCGCGAGCAGCCCGAGCCGCGCCGCGGCGCCGCGCCCGCGCGGCAGCCTGCCCAGCGCGCGATAGAGCCCGGCGCCGGCACCACGCGCCGCGCCGGTGAACACCGTGGTCAGGGGCAGCTCGACGATCGCGCCATCGGGTCCCGCGCGGAAGGCGTGGTTGGGGATCGCGGCAAAATCGGGTCCGCCCTCGCCCGCATAGTCGTAGCGCGAGCGCATCGAGCTGTCCGCGCGGTAGCCGAGCCGCGCGAGGGTCTCGAGCGTGCCCGGGCCGATCCCGTAGCGGCCCGCGCGATAGACCAGCGGCCGTGCGCCGAACGCCGAGACGATCGCGTCGGTCAGCGCGGCGATCTTGGCATGTTCCAGCGCGGACGGAAGATTACCGGCGAAGCTGTTGAAGCCGCTCACTTGCTCGTCGAAGGGCGGGTTCACCCAGGGATGGAGCTGGGTGCCGATCGCCGAGCGTCCGTCGGCAAGCAGCTGGCCCAGCGTATCGATCGCGCGCGGGTCGGTCGCGACCGGGTAATCGACCAGCCAGGTGAGTGGAACGCCGTGCGCGGCGAAGCGGGCATGCGCCGCCGGCATCGCGGCGATATGGCCGGTGCCATGCCCGTCGCGCGACAGCGGCGCGCGCCAGTCGAACTCTTCCTCGGTGTCGACGAACAGCGCGAAGCGGGTGCCGAAGCTCTCGGGCCAGTCGACGAACGAAGCGGGCGCGGGCGGGCGATAGCCCTTGCCGGAATGCCGCTCCCCCACCGTCGGTTAAATCGCCTGGCCCACCTGACTGTTTACGGCGGCGGGGAGCCGCAAAGTCAAGCTCGTCGGCTCGATCGTCAGGCTGCCGCCGAGCTCGCGGGCGAGATTACGCGCGAGGCGCAAGGCGAAGCCGGTGCCGAGCAACGTCGAATCCTCATGCTCGTCGTCGATGCCGAGCACCGAATCGCCGGGATAGTCGGCGAGCGCGCGCGGGCGATCGATCGCCACCGCGACGCGCTGGTCGCTCTCGGTCGCCATATGCACGCCGATCCGCTCGCCCGATCCGCTCGCCGAGACCAACGTGGCCATCAGCCGCGCGAGCAGCCGCTCGACCGCGCGGCGATCGCCGGCGACGATGAGATCCTCGACCGGCAGCGCGATCATCGAGCCGCGCAGCTCCAGCAGCGGCGAGAGATCGTCGGTGATGCCCGCGAGCAAGGGACGCAGCGCCACCCTGCCGGGGATCAGCGCCAGCGCCGCGCTATCGATCCGCGCGGCGAGATCGAGATCGTCGATCGCGCCGAGCAGTTCGCGCGCCTCGCTGCGGATGATGTGCGCGCGCGAGCGGTAGATCTCGGGGACCGGGCCGAGCATCTGCGCCTCGATCATCTCGGCGAAGCCGGCGATCGCATTGGTCGGGGTGCGCAGCTCATGGACCAGCTGGCGCAGCGATTCGGCCGGCGACGCGACCGGCACATGCACCGGCTCGGCGCGCTCGTCGCTGCGCGGCCGGCGAGCGGTGCCGCGATAGCCGGTGAACCGCCCATTGGCGGGATCGAACACCGGAACCGCCGAGATCAGCCAGTCGCCCGCCGCGTCCGAATGGCCCTCCACGCGCATCCGCGCCGTCGAGAAGCCGGCGCGGCGGCGGAACGCGCCCGTGGCGATGCCGTCGACCTGCGATGCCTCGGCTTCGCCCGCGAGATCGAGCGAGAGCCCGATCACCGGCGCGCGGCTCACCCCGTCGACCCAGCGGACGATGCCCTTCTCGTCGGTCTCGAAGCGGAATTCGCCGACCTGCACGGGCGCCGGCGGGGCGACCGGCCCGGTCTCCTCGCGGTTGCGCCAGAAGGCGTCGATCCGCGCGACGACCTCGGCGATCTCGAACGGGCCCTCGTCCTCGACGGGCGCGGGGGGCGCGACAGGCTGCGCGCGTGCGCCCGCGCTGGCCGCGGCCCCTATCCTGTCGCTGTGATCCATGTCCCGGTTCTGCGCGCCGGCGAAGGGTTCCGCAATCGATCCGGTGGAACTATCCACAGCTTCTGCAAACGCCTCGGCGCGAACGTCGGCGTCCGGCACCGACGCATCGTTGGGCAGGACGAAATCGACCGGACCGAAGCTCTCCAGCGCGCGCTGGACCTCCGGGCCGAGGTCGCGGCGGTTGCGCAGGATCGTCCGCGCGGCGGGCGGGAGATCGGGGAGCAGCTGGATCCACTCGGCAGCGGCGAGCCGCGCGCTGCGCAGCACCGGAATCGCGATCGGCAGCTCGTCGAGCGCGAACAGCCGGACCAGCGGCGCCGGCGGATTGGCATATTCGAGCGCGCGGGCGCTGGCGGCGCGGATCGCGCGGGGCACTTCGCCGCGAATCGCGCGCAAGGTCGCCATCGCCCGAGTCGCCGGGGGAACGCGGCGGCGGCCGATCAGATCGACGAGCTGGCGCCACGCCGACTGCACCCCATAGGGAGTGCCCAGATCGGCGGTGAGCACCGTCTCCAGAGTGTCGTCGAAGCGCACGCGCTGCCATCGTCCCCGGGGCGCGGAACTGCGCCTTCAGAATTTCTTAACGGTTTGAAGCCGCTGCTGGATACAGCCCATTTCGGCACGTCGCATTGTGGGACAATTGCGTTGCGTTGTAATTATCTTATAGTCTAGCAACCTCCGCATGCAACGAATCCACAATGAAAGAGACGACTCCATGCGATTCGACGATATCGACGTGCGGATCCTTGGGCTGCTGCAAGATAATGGCCGGATGACCAATGTCGAACTCGCCGAGCGCGTCGGGCTGACCGCCCCGCCCTGCCTGCGCCGGGTCCGCGCGCTCGAGCAGCAGGGGGCGATCAGCGGCTATCACGCCGCGCTCGATCCGGCCGCGCTCGGCTACAACCTCACCGTCTTCGCGATGGTCAGCCTCAAGAGCCAGGCCGAGAGCGATTTGCGCGCTTTCGAGCAGCTGGTGGCGGACATCCCCGAAGTCCGCGAATGCCACATGCTCAACGGCGAGATCGATTTCATCCTGAAGATCGTCGCGCCCGATCTGCAGAGCTTCCAGCAGATCCTTACCACCAAGCTGACCACCGCGCCCAATGTCGAGCATGTGAAGACGTCGCTGACGATCCGCACCTCGAAGGCGCTGCCGGGCGTCCCCGTCCCCGAGATGTGAAAAAGGGCGGCATCGCTGCCGCCCCTCTCCAATTTCCGAATGGCCGGCGGCTCAGGCGAGCGGCGGCGAATCGATCGAGGTCTGCCAGAGCAGCGCCAGATTGGCGTGGGTGCCCTTGACCGCCTGGAACGCGGTGCGCGCCTCGTCCTTGCGGCCGAGCGCCCGCAGCGCGACGCCGCGGTTGAGATTGACCTCGTCGGTGTCGACGCTGCCCTTCTGCAGCGCGAGGTCATAGAGCTCGAGCGCCTTGGCGTAATTGCCCGAGGCGAGGAACGCGTCGGCGGTCTGCTGCGCCGCCTTGCCGTTGGCGCCGGCGCCCGCCTGCTTGGCGAGGCCGTCGAGCGAGCCTTCCGCCTTCACTGCAGTCTGCGAAGCGGCATAGATGCGCTGGGCATCGGCGTCGCCCGCCGGGATCTTGCCGGCCTTGCGACCCTCGTCGATCGCCGCGACCGCTTCCCAGGGAAGGCCCGATTGCTGCGCGGCATAGGCATAATCGGCATAGTCGGCGCGATCGGCGAGCGCGTTGGTCGCGCGCATCAGGCGATAAAGGTTGATCTTCTGCGTCTTGGTGTCGGTCGGCGTGCGATAGACCTGGATCGCCCAGCGCCAGTTCTGCGCAGTCGGATATTCCGCGATGAAGCGCTTGAGCCAATCGGCCATCGCGGCGCGATCGCCGGTGGCGTTCACCCGCGGGATCACGAACTTGTACCAGTCGACCGGCGGCTTGCGGCCGGCCGCCTTGCTGGCCTCGATCGCGCGATTCACTTCGGCGATCGCCTCTCCCGATTTTCCGGTCGCGGCATAGGCGTTGGCGAGCAGCACCGGCAGATCGGGCTGGTTGGTGCCGAGCTGGCGCGCCTTGAGCAGCACCGGAATGGCGTCGGCGGGCTTCTTCTGCGCCACCAGCTGCGAGCCGAGCATGTAGTTGTAGAGACCGCCATAGACGTTGACGCGATCCGCCGGGGTCTTGGGGTTGCTGGCGAGGATGCCGAGCGCCTTGATCTGGCCCGCCTCGTTCTTGCGCTCGAGCTCGATCTGGAGACGAAGGAACGCCGAGTAATATTTCTCGTCGTCATTCGCGGCGACCGCTTCGGCAGCGGTGAGCTGCGCGTCGGCGGTGGCGATATCCTTCAGCTTGAGCGCCGCCTCGGCGGCGGCGGCAGGGGTGCGGAACGCGTCGCTGACCTTCAGCTGCGGCCCGGCAGCCTGATTCTTGTCCGCCTTTTGCGCCAGCGCCGGGGCGGTGCCCAGCGCGGAGGTGCCCAGCGTCAGCGCGGCGGCCAGCGCGAGCTTCGAAACGAACGTCATGTACAACTCTCCTCGTGGGAACGGCATACCGATCGGCGGCTCCTCTAAATGGCCGCCGCGCGCCGTTCAAGCGGACGCATTCACCATGTGCGATGGCAAGCGCGTCCTGAACGACGATTGAACATGTTCGTCGCGTCGCACTGGCGTCCCGATCCAAAACCGGCTTAGGTCGATTTCTGATTTGGGGGAACTTGCATGCTCACCTTGTTCGCACTGATGCTTCAGACCGCCGCGCTCGACACCGATACCGCCAAGGCGGCCAAAACCTGCGCGCAGGCGCTCGTCATCGCCAGCGCTGGCACCGACTCGCCGATGCGGCTGACCTCGCACTTCACCCATCTCGCGATGCACGCGGCGCGCGCCGAAGGCGCCGGCGCGAAGCTCTTCGACCGGCTCAACGCGCTGTCGGACGAGATCTCCAAACAACCGGACCTCTCGCCCGAGAACGCGAAGCTGCTCGCACCGCAATGCGACAAGCGCTTCCCGCTGACGCGCAGCACCGCGCCCGTCCGCCTGCCCGCCGACCCCTTCCGCCGCGACACGCTTTGCTTCGGCACGCTTTCGCTGCTCCAGGGCGCGGCCCAGGAAATCGGCAAGGACGGCGATTCCGCCCCGCTCAACAAGATCGCCGCGGGACTCAAGCCGCTGTCGGACAAGATGACCGACGCCGAGCTCGCGAAGCGCGGACTTGCCGACGACGGCGCGTTCATGAAGGCGCTCAGCGACGTGATGATCGCCTCGATCGACATGGGCAACCCGCTGGGGGTCGCCGCCGCCTGCGGGGTGACGGGGCTCTAGCCGGAGCGTGGCCTTCTCGCGCGCGTGTACGCGCCCGCGCGGGTTGGCAGGTGGTATCGGGCACGCTAGAGCCATCGTAACGTAACAAACTCCGAAAGCGTGATCCTTTGACCGACGAGACCGTCCTCGCCGACCCTTCCGACATTACCCCGATCTCGATCGTCGACGAGATGAAGACCTCGTACC
Organism: Sphingomonas naasensis; assembly: GCF_004792695.1. Classification (GTDB taxonomy): domain Bacteria; phylum Pseudomonadota; class Alphaproteobacteria; order Sphingomonadales; family Sphingomonadaceae; genus Sphingomonas; species Sphingomonas naasensis. The sequence continues at coordinate 299,353 of NZ_SRXU01000001.1, forward strand.
TCGATTACGCGATGAGCGTGATCGTGGCGCGCGCCCTGCCCGACGTTCGCGACGGCCTCAAGCCCGTCCATCGCCGCATTCTCTACGCCGCGCAGGAAGGCGGCTATGTCGCCGGCCGCGCCTACCGCAAGTCGGCGCGTCTCGTCGGCGACGTGATGGGCAAATATCACCCGCACGGCGACAGCTCGATCTACGACGCGATGGCGCGCATGGCCCAGGACTGGGCGATGCGGGTGCCGTTCATCGATGGCCAGGGCAATTTCGGCTCGATGGATCCCGATCCGCCCGCGGCGATGCGTTACACCGAAGCGCGACTCGCCCGAGTCGCCTCGGCGCTGCTCGACGACATCGACAAGGATACGGTCGACTTTCAGGCCAATTATGACGGCTCGGAGAGCGAGCCGACGGTGCTGCCCGCCCGCTTCCCGAATCTGCTGGTCAACGGCGCCGGCGGCATCGCGGTCGGCATGGCGACCAACATCCCGCCGCACAATCTCGGCGAAGTGATCGACGCCTGCCTCGCGTACATGGACAATGGCGCGGTCAGCCTCGAGGAGCTGATGGAGATCGTGCCGGGGCCGGACTTCCCGACCGGCGCGATCATCCTCGGCCGTTCGGGCTGCCGCTCAGCCTATCAGACCGGGCGCGGCTCGATCATGGTGCGCTCGCGCCATGTCTTCGAGCAGCGCGGCGAGCGCCGCTCGATCGTGCTCACCGAGATTCCTTATCAGCAGGGCAAGAACGCGCTGGTCGAGAAGATCGCCGAGGCCGCCAAGGAAAAGCGGATCGACGGCGTCAGCGACATCCGCGACGAATCGTCGCGCGAGGGCGTCCGCATCGTCATCGACCTCAAGCGCGACGCGACTCCCGAGGTCGTGCTCAACCAGCTGTGGCGGAACACCCCGGCCCAGTCGTCCTTCCCGGCCAACATGCTCGCGATCCGCGGCGGCCGTCCCGAGCTGCTCAACCTGCGCGACATCGTCGAGGCGTTCGTGCGCTTCCGCGAGGAAGTCATCACCCGCCGCTCGAAGTTCGAGCTCGCCAAGGCGCGCGACCGGGCGCACGTCTTGCTCGGCCTCGTCATCGCCGTGACCAATCTCGACGAAGTCGTCCGGATCATCCGCGGGTCGTCGAGCCCGGCCGTGGCACGCGACGCGCTGATCCTGCGCGAATGGCCGATCGCCGAGATCGCGCCCTATATCCGCCTCGTCGAGGCGGTCGACACCGAAGTCACCGGCGACAGCTATCGCCTGTCCGAGGTTCAGGTCCGCGCGATCCTCGATCTGCGTCTGCACCGCCTCACCGCGCTCGGCCGCGACGAGATCGGCGACGAGCTCGCCAAGCTCGCCGAGTCGATCGCCGAGCTGCTCGAGATCCTCGGCAACCGGGCGCGCCTCTACGAAGTGATGCGCGAGGAGCTCGTCGCGGTCCGCGACCAATATGCCACGCCGCGCCGCACCGAGATCGCCGCAGCCGCCGACGGGATCGAGGACGAGGACCTGATCGAGCGCGAGGACATGGTCGTCACCGTCACGGTGCAGGGCTATATCAAGCGCACCAGCCTCGACACCTTCCGCGCGCAGAATCGCGGCGGCAAGGGCCGCGCTGGCATGGCGACCAAGGAAGAGGACGCCGTCACCGAGTTGTTCGTCACCTCGACGCACACGCCGGTGCTGTTCTTCTCGACGCTGGGCAAGGTCTATCGGATGAAGGTCTGGCGGCTGCCCGAAGGCGGGCCGGCCACGCGCGGGCGGCCGATGATCAACATCCTGCCGCTGGCGGCGGGCGAGACGATCTCGACCGTGCTGCCGCTCCCCGAGGACGAGAATGAGTGGGGCAAGCTCCACGTCATGTTCGCCACCGCGAAGGGCTCGGCGCGGCGCAACTCGATGGACGCGTTCACCAACGTGCCCTCGAACGGCAAGATCGCGATGAAGTTCGAAGGCGACGACGCCGGCGACCGGCTGATCGGCGTCGCGCTGCTCGAAGAGGGCGACGACGTGCTGCTGGCCACCCGCCAGGGCAAGGCGATCCGCTTCGCCGCCGATGACGTCCGCGAGTTCCAGAGCCGCAACTCAACCGGTGTGCGCGGCATGCGCCTCGCCGAGGGCGACGAGGTCATCTCGCTGTCGATTCTCCACCGCGTCGGCACCACGTCGGAGGAGCGCGAGGCCTATCTCCGCTTCGCCCCGTGGAAGGCCGAGAAGGAAGGCGAGCCCGATCTGTCGGCGGACCGCTTCGAGGATCTCAAGAACCGCGAGCAGTTCATCCTCACCGTCTGCGCCAACGGCTATGGCAAGCTGAGCTCGGCCTATGAGTATCGGCGTACCGGCCGCGGCGGCCAGGGCATCACCAATATCGACAATATCGGCCGCAACGGGCCGGTGGTGGCGAGCTTCCCGGCGAGCAAGGGGCACCAGCTGATGCTGGTCACCGATCAGGCCAAGATGATCCGCATGTCGCTGGGCGATCTGCGCGTGATCGGCCGCGGCTCGGCGGGCGTGCGGCTGTTCAACGTCGCCGACAACGAGCATGTCGTCTCGGCGGCGCGGATCGAGGAGAGCGAGGACGAGGCCGAGATCAATCTCGCCGACGGCCCCGCCGGCGGCGAACCGACCCCGGATGGCACCACCAGCGAGGACCTCGCGCGTGGGCCAGAAGATGGCCAATAAACAATAATCGTCACCCCGGCCTTGTGCCGGGGTCCACCGGGCGGCGAGTGCCGGCCTCGATTGTGTGCTGCACCGCGTGCGGGACGGTGGACCCCGGAACAAGTCCGGGGTGACGGGGTAGTGTTACCGAAGGTGAGACCATTCCGGAGAACCACATGCCCGATTCCACCGCGTACAAGGTGCTCACCGCCGAACAGATGACGGCGCTCGAGCGCGATGGCAGCTTCGCCGGCGCGCCGGTGGATCTGCAGGACGGCTATATCCACCTCTCCACCGCCGCGCAGCTCGAGGAGACGCTCGACAAGCATTTCGCCGGGCAGGACGGGCTATGGCTCGCCGCGGTCGATCTCGAAGCGCTGGGAGATGCGGTGAAGTGGGAGCCCTCGCGCGGTGGGCAGCTGTTCCCGCACATCTATGGCGCGCTGCCGCTCGACGCAGTGATCGCGTATAGCGAGGTCCATCACGAGCCCGATGGCAGCCTGCGACTCCCCGTCACCGGATGAATTTCACCAATAGCGCCCGGTCTTGAGGCACTGCGCCCAATGGCTGTTCGCGCGCATCTTGCACGAGCTGTCCGAGCAGAGCGCGGCATCGGCCTGATATTTCTGCGCGCATTCCTTCTTGCGCGCCTCCGAAGCCGTGCCGGCCGGCCCCGAGCTTGCGACCGGCGCGCTCGCCGCGCCGAGCAATGCCTTCATCTCGGGCGAAGTGGCATAATTGGCCGGGACATTGCCCGAACGGTCGCGCGCGGACCGGCTGGCGCCGTGCGCGAGCAGCAGCTTCGCGGCGTCGACCCGGTTGCGGCTCGCCGCGGTGTGGAGCAGCGTCGCGCCCGTATCGTCCTTGCCATTGGCGTCGACGCAATCGTCGAGCAGCAGCGCCAACTCGTCGGGGTGATTGTACCAGATGTCGTCGCGCGCGCGCAGGATCGGACGCATCGCCGGGGTGCGGCCGTTGTTGACCTTTTCGGCGACCACCGCCGCGCAGCTGCCGTTGCCGGCGCCGGCGCCGGCGGCCGCGCGATCGGCCCCGGGAAGGGCGCCGCGCGAGGCGGTGGCGGGGGCGTGCATCGCCCGCGCGAGCTCGGCCTTCACGGCCACCCCCGACGCCATGTCATAGGCCGTGCGGCCCAGCGCCGATTTGAGGTTGGGATCGGCGCCGCGCGCGAGCAGCGCCTTGACGATCTCGAGATTGCCCGCATCGGCCGCGCGATGGAGCAACGTATAGCCTTCGTCGGTCTGGAAATTGACGTCGAACTGGCCGCTGTCGATCAACCGGAGTGCGTCGGCATTCTTCTTGATGCCGATGTCATAGGCTGCCGTCGTCCATGGATCGGCCTGATAGGCCGCGGCGCCCGCCGCACCCATCGCCATTCCCGCAAGCAGCCCCGCGAGCATGATTTTCCGCATTGTCCCCTCCCCCGATTTGCCGCAAGACTATGCAGCTTCTCGCCTGATGACAATGGCTTAACGTTGCTTCCGGACGGGATCGTCCGGCCATAGGGCGGCTTGGGCAAAATGCCCGCTTGCCCTTGCGCACAGCCTGGGCGAAGGCCGGCGCGTGACAGGATCGGCGAAAATCCGGCGGAACCCGTGGCAGCGCCTCGCGCTGTTGCTGGTCGGCTGCGCGCTGCTCCTGCGCGTCGCGGTGCCCGCCGGCTGGATGCCGCAGATCGGCGCCGGGCACGTCACGCTCTCGTGGTGCGCCGACAGCGGCACTAGCGGCCCCGCTGCGCTCGACGCGGCCAGGGCGCTGCTCGCGAAGGCGATCGGCAAGCCCGCGCCCGAGAAGCACAAGGCCGGTGATCAGCCCTGCGCCTTCGCGGTGGCGGCGCAGCCGCTCGCGCCCGCCGCGCAGCTCGCGCTTCCGCACCCCGTATCGCGCATTGAACCGATCGAGCATGCGCGGCTCGAGACGATACCGGGCCGCGGCCTCGCCGCGCCGCCCCCGCTCGCCACCGGCCCTCCGCACCTCGCCTGACGCTGCCGGCGTGCGTTCGCGCGCCGCGTATCCGTTCTTGTCGAGGAAATACGCATGTCGAAGTCCGTACGCGCCTTGCTCGGCGTGCCTCTGTTGCTTGCCGCCCTACCCGCCTTTGCCCAAGAGGCCGCCGAGCGCAGCGACGATGTCGTCGTCACTGCCGAGAAGCTCGTCGAGCAAGCCATCCAGCGCGTCGGCGAGACGCCGGGCGGTGCCAATGTCGTGTCAGCCGAAGAATTCGACGGCAAGCTCGCCGTGTCGCTCCGCGACGCGCTCGCCTTTTCTCCCGGCGTCTATGCCCAGCCCCGCTTCGGACAGGAAGTGCGCCTCTCGATCCGCGGCTCGGGCATCGGCCGCGGCTTCCACATGCGCGGGCTCACGCTGCTGCAGGACGGCATTCCGATCAATCTCGCCGACGACAATGGCGACTTTCAGGAGCTCGACCCCGCCTTCCTCCAGCACCTCGAAGTGTTCCGCGGCGCCAATGCGCTGCGCTTCGGTGCCTCGACGCTGGGCGGCGCGATCAATGGCGTGACGCCGACCGGCCGCTCGTCGAACGGCGTGCGCCTCCGCATCGACGGCGGCAGCTTCGATACGCTGCGCGGCCTTGCGAGCATCGGCTATGCCGACGCGCGCGGCGATGCATGGCTGGCCATCGCCGGCGACCGTTCGGACGGCGATCGCGACCACGCCCGGCGCAAGGCGCTGCGAGTCAACGGCAATGTCGGGCTGCGGCTGAGCGATACCGTCGAGACGCGCTTCTATGCCAGCGCGCAGAGCATCCGGCAGGAGCTGCCCGGCGCACTGACCTACGCCGTCGCCCGCAGCGCGCCCGAAACCGGCAATTTCGCCGGCGATCAGGCGCGCGACATCGATTCGCTGCGGCTGCAGAACCGGACGAGCATCGCGATCGGCGCCGGCAATCTCGATGTCGGGCTGTTTCTCAACGCCAAGCAGCTCCACCACCCGATCTACCAGCTGATCGACCAGAAATCGCTCGATTGGGGCAGCTATGCCCGGCTCGATCAGGATTTCGGCACGTTTGGCGTCACCGCGGGGGTCACCGCGCGCTTCGGCAGCGTCGCTTCACGGCGCTTCGTCAACATCAATGGCGCGCAGGGCGCGAAGACTTTCGCGGCCGATCAGGCGGCGCGCACGATCGACGCCTATGCCGAAGCGCGCATCCGACCGGTCGAGCGGCTGACGCTGATCGCGGGCGCGGTCTATACCTCGGGCCTGCGCCGGCAGGATCAGGTGTTTCCGACCATCGCGAACGGGCGCGCCACCTTCGACCAGCTCTCGCCCAAGCTCGGCTTGCTGTTCGAGCCCGATTCCCGGATTCAGCTCTACGCCAATCTCAGCCGCAGCCACGAGCTGCCCGGCTTCATCGAGCTCGCGCAAATCTCCGATTTCGTGCCGCTCGACGCCCAGCGCGGCTGGACCGCAGAGATTGGCGGGCGCGGCCGGATTGGGCCGCTGCGCTTCGACCTCAGCGCTTATCGCGCCGATCTCGACGGTGAGTTGCTCCAGTACAACATCGTGCCGCCGACGATCCCGGCCGCGACCTTCAATGCCGGGCGGACGCGGCATCAGGGCGTCGAGCTCGGCATCGATCTCGATCTCGCCGCCTGGGCGCGGCTGCGCCAGACCTATATGTGGAGCGATTTCCATTTCCGCGGCGACGCGCAATTCGGCGACAATCGCCTGCCGGTCATCCCCGAGCATTTCTATCGCGCCGAGCTGCGGCTGGGCAGCGACGCGCTGCACGTCTCGCCCAATGTCGAGTGGGTGCCGCGCGGCGCCTGGGTCGACTATGCCAACAGCTTCCGCACCGATGGCTATGCGCTGCTCGGGCTGGGCGCCGAGGCGCGGCTCGACCGTCGCTTCACGCTGTTCGCCGACGCGCGCAACCTCGCCGGACGCAAGGCGGCCGGGGACATCTCGGCGGTCGTGCAATACACCCCCGCCAGCGCGATCTTCTACCCGGTCGAGCGGCGCAGCCTGTTCGCCGGCGTGCGGGCAGCGTTCTGATGGCCGCCACCCTCGCGACGGCAAGGGGCGCCGGGCGTTCTTGCCGCCGCGCGGGCCCGCGGCGTGCAAATGGTTGGGCCTTGTGCCGAAACGCGCTTGACGGCCCGGGAAGCTACCCCTAATTGCCCGCCTTCCGCAGCACATGGCCCCTTCGTCTAGCGGTCTAGGACGTCGCCCTCTCACGGCGAAAACACGGGTTCGAGTCCCGTAGGGGTCACCAACAAGCCCTCCCAGAGGGTGCCAGAAGATGCCATAAATGGCTGTTTTCTGCGGTTTTTTGTGGTATAAGCGTCCCGATCGGATCGGCTGGATACCACCAGATACCAACATTTTGATGGTATGTTCGATGGTAGCTCGCCGGCCCCGGATCGGGAGATACCATCATGGCCCTGACCGCCCTCGCGATCAAAAGCGCCAAGAGTCGCGCCAAGCCCTACAAGCTAGCCGACAGCGACGGCCTCTATCTGCTGGTGACGCCCTCGGGCGGCCGCTGCTGGCGGATGAACTATCGCCATCTCGGCAAGCAGAAGACTCTGGCATTCGGCACCTGGCCCGACACCAGCCTTGCCGACGCTCGCGAGCGGCGCGATGCCGCGCGCAAGGTGCTGGGGCGGGGCGACGATCCGGCCGAGCAGATCAAGCTGGAACGCATCGCCGCAACCGTGGCGGCATCCAACAGCTTCAAGGCGGTCGCCGACGAATGGCTGACCAAGGCCGAGAAGGAAGGCCGTTCGGCGGTCACGATGAAGAAGCTGCGCTGGCTGCTCGACTTCATCAATGAGTCGATCGGCAAGCGCCCTATCGCCGCGATCTCCGCGCAGGAGCTGCTGATCATGCTGCGCAAGATGGAGGGCAAGGGCAAGTACGAGACGGCCAAGCGACTACGCAGCACATGCAGCCAAGTGTTCCGCTACGCCATCGCCACGGCCCGCGCTGAACGCGACGTTGCCGCCGACCTGCGCGGCGCGCTGATCGCCCCCAAGCCGGTCCACCGCGCCGCAATCACCGGCCCCAAGGAAGCAGGCGGCTTGCTCCGCGCCGTCGAGGCGTTCGAAGGGCATCCCAACACAAAGGCGGCGCTGCGGCTCATGCCGCATGTGTTCGTGCGGCCCGGCGAGCTGCGCCATGCCGAATGGAGCGACTTCGATTTCGACAAGGCGCTTTGGACGATTCCGCCGCACAAGACCAAGATGCGGCGGGCGCATACCGTCCCCCTCTCCCACCAAGCGCTCGCCATCCTCGAAACCATCGAGCACGACGCGGAGTATAGCCGTTTCCTGTTCCCCTCCCTGCGGTCAGTGGATCGGCCGATGTCGGAGAACACGATCAACGCGGCGCTGCGACGCATGGGCTTCGCTCAGGACGAGATGACGGGCCACGGCTTCCGGGCGATGGCAGCGACGCTATTGAACGAGATGGGGCTATGGCATCCCGACGCGATCGAGCGCCAACTCGCCCACTGCGACAACAACGCCGTCCGCCGAGCCTACGCCCGGGGCGAATATTGGGACGAGCGGGTCAAGATGATGCAGCACTGGTCCGACCATCTCGATTTCCTTCGCGATGGCGCCAAGGTGCTCAAGGGCAAGTTTGGAAAGGCCCGAAGGCGGCTATAGTCGCCGAATCTAGATCTTGAACTGGACCGTCTCCAGCGTGTCCCGTTTTTAGATTGCCGCCGGTCGAAGCGGCATCATCTAAAGGTCAGGTTTCTCGATACCGAAAAATCTCCAAGGATCGCCGGAGCCGACAAGCAGCGCCACATTTTCGCCTGCGGGCGCCGCCGAGTCTTCCCAGCCACCCGGTGAGAGCGCTTCAATGGCACTGGTACCGGGGCCGGTGATATAGATTTCGGACTCGGCCTGTCCCGGCTCGCTTTTCATGAACATCGCGAGGCTTTCAGGCCCGCCGCTCGCCACCATGAGATTGCCGAAATGACCCTGTAACGCCGCCCATTCCGCGAGCGGCAGCGACTTAGTGCGCCACAACATATCCATCCCCCATAGGCGAATACCATGGGCTGCAATCATGCCTCACCTGCTGCAAATTGACTAGGCGCGCGCTACCTACCAGCGATGGCAATGCTACTCGCTGACTCGAACGCGCTAGGTAATCCCCAGCTCAAAACCTATCTCGCCGCGTCCCGCGATCATAACATCGCGCTATCCGACCTCACGCTGGTTGAGATGCGGAAGGAACACGCCATCACCAATTCCCGCATGTCGCTGCGCATCGCTTCGCAATTCCCGTCGCAAGTGTTCGTGCTGAAGCGCGCCCACGAAATTTTGGAGCTGAACATGTCGGCCAGTGCCGACGTTAATGCCCTTTTCGACTACGTCGCAGGCGTGGAGCTGAACCAAGATATGCTGGACCTTTCGACGGTCCCAGTGCCTGAACGCCTGAAGGTTCGCATGGCGGCACTCGAACCGGAGGCGGCCAACGTCGTCGCGGAGTTGGGCAAGCAGATGCACGACCTTGAAGAGGCGCTTGTGGACATCACCAAGGAGTTCAAGCCCGATCAGGTGAAGCAATTGCGGACCGGGCGCGACGTCACGGAGGACACGCGGCAAACCCTTTTCCGGCTGCTGAAGGAAACGACTGCGCGATTCTTCATCGACAACCAACAGCCCCTGAACCGGAAGAGTATTTCGCTCACCGAAGCGCGCGGCATGTTCGCGTTCCGTTACTCGCTGTGTATGATGATCTATTACATTCTGTGGGTGCAGAATGGGCGGCAGGTAGGACGCCCCGAGCATCTGCGCGTGAACGACGTGATAGATATGCAACTCGCCACCGTGGGCACCTATTTCAATGGCGTGCTGAGCACCGACAAGCTGGTATGGAATACATCGCACGCCGTTCGTGCGGTTCTCCGACAGTTTGGCGCCTTCGTTGGCGAGGATTGGGTTCTACCAGAGTCCTTAGCGGCGCACTAAGGAAGTTCCTGCGGATACCTAATCTCGAAGATTGGCTTGCCCGTTTTCGCTTCACGGCAGATTGCGTGCATCAAGCTGCTGGCAGGCTGCGAGTCGATGAAGTTCTGCACGAAATTCTGCGTCATCTCGGTCGCCATCTTCCGGGTGACCTTGGTGCCGGGCATGTTGATGTTCGTGCGCCCTTGCTTTGGCTCACCGCCGTCGTCGTCAACATAGGTGTAGTCGATCCTGAGCACGATTATCGCTCCTGACTTCGTGGCCTCCGCAAAGTGCCGTGGTCCAAGCTCCTCCGCAAACATCGGCGCGGAATACTCCTCTGACAGATAGAAGCAGATCATGGAGCATAGCCATGATAGGTCGCGGGCTTCATCCTGCTTGTCTGGACTCCACGCCCCAGGTTTCCGCCGGTTGCTATGGAAGTAATGGCCCCGGCGCTCGATCAGGTGGTCGGCGATCTCTTCCGGCGTCAGTGATCGCCGCAAGAGGGTGCCAGTCGGAGTGGCAGGCCGTGTTCGATCCTCCCGAAAGTCAGCCGTTGCCAATTTGATCGCGTCCATGAGCGTCGCGTGGCCCTTGAACGCCTTTTCGAGGCCGGCCTTCTTGAACTGCCCGTCGCTGAAAAAAGCATCGAGGATCAGGAAGTAGTAGCGGAAGGCATCAATGTAGCGGGCCTCCTTCGATGCTTCGCGGGCGTAACTGGTCAACGTGGCAAAGAGTCGGTATCGTTCGTCATACGGTTTCTCTGCAGCCATCATCGCTCTGGTGAAGTAGTCGTAAGTCAGCACGAGCGGACGGTCATCTGCCTCGCCATAGCTGAAATGGCTTATCGCAATGGCGTCGTTCTCTTCCGGCGTTTCGCCTTCGTATTCGGCATCCGTCCGATCGAAAGCGACTTGAACGGGGAATAGTGCCTGCATGAAGCTGAAGCCATTCCGAACCTGCTGACGAAGCATCGTTTGCAGCGGATCGTTGACCGTAATTTTAGGAGGCTGCCCCGGCTTGTCCGGGTCGGTCAAGGCAGGTGCAAGGGTTGTGGGCTGCCCGGTGAAGGTGAACTTCAATGCCCTCACCATGTCGCCGTCTGATACCAACGTCATACGGGCGCCCAGCACATCAATCGGCCAATGGTCCAGCATGCGAATAGGCTGCTTCAAGTGGACCGTATAGCGCGCGATCATCCTGGAAAACTACCGCGCCACCGCCCGGAGGCAACCTTCAACCTCGCGGATATGGTACAAAATCGGTGGCCCGCGAACGGTCGGTTTCGGGACTAGGCCCATTCCGCCGAACGGCCAAATTTGAGGCGCGAAGCCGCCTTCACTCGGCGACGTCTTGACCGCGCTCTCGCCCCGGGAGAGCGCGGTAGCAGACATCATTCTGCACTATCACCTCGATAGGCCATCGGATCGGCGATCCAGCGGTTGATGGCGGACTCGTGCCAGCCGGCGCCGTGAATGCTGATCTTCACCCGTTGGGGAAACGTGCCCTCACCCATCTTTCGATACAGGGTCGTACGGGAAAGCCCGGTGCGAGCGAGGACGGTCTTGAGACGGATAATCCTTTCGGTGTTGGACATGGGCTATACTTCCATACTCGGGGTTTAGCGAAGCTCCCCGAAACAGGATCGATAGCCTTGGGACGAAGTGCAAGAGTGCCAAAAACGGTGCCGGTGTACGGTGGCGGACTCTGGCGTCCCGTGGCGGCCCCTGTCGTCCGATGGCGGTGAAAAGAAATTTTCCCACGCCGTCCCGGCAAGAGCTGATCGACTGTCGCCAACTCCCAGCGCAGACATCTCGTCCTGAATGCGAAGCAATTCCCGTACAGCGATTCGTGCCTGAATCAGAAGGACCTACTGGGCTTCCTTCTTCTCCAGCCGATCCACTTCGCGCTCGACGACTTCACGGATGAACGCCGCTCGACGCTGCGGACCGACCAGTTTGTCGATGCGCTCGCCCAATCCCTCCGGCAAACGGACCACAGTCGATTTCACTTTGAGCGGCGGCCTTCCCATGCCGCTGTCGTAGCCGGGCATTGGATGCGATCAATCGGAAGCTGAATAACCGATATCTCTTATTGCGAGTTTCTCGATAAAAGTCTATATCCGATATCGGTTACTGAACCGCAGGGCTGGGCTTCTTCCGCTCCGGTGTCTGCGTCGATGCGATGAGGATAGGCGATGACGGCGCTTGGCATCCGAAATGGCGGTCCCGAGCCGCAAGCCACAACGTCACGTAGATCGGTGCTGAGAGCACTGACGGCGCCGCTCGCAATTCCCGCGGGCGCAGTGGTCGCACCCGGGAGCGGCAGAATAGCTTCCCTGTTTGACGTCTATGGTAACGAACCGATTGCTCTGAGGCGCAGCTGCGCAGGGCGCCGCCTCAGCCGCTTCCGCTATCACAACGCCGAAAGCTTCTTTCTCGGCATAGAGAAAGGCAGTGTGCGGCATCCGACCGACAGACTCTATCAGATCGGCATTGTGCTACAGCTTGGGCTGAGTGCGCACCTGCTCGATGTGGGGTTCGCCGATGCATGGTGTGCCCGCCATATCGGCCTAAACGTCGCCAGATCGCTCGCCTACGCCAATGCAACCGGCCTCCGCTTCGAAACGACCGACATGGAGCTGCTGACGGCGATCCTCTCGCCGTACAGCAAGTGGCGCAATGCGAGTTCGCGCGATGTAGCCCCGGACTTTCCGTTCTCTGCCGAGGAACTCCAAATGCTGACCCGCGCGCTGCTCGATCGCGTGCATCAGGTGACCGGTCATCCGCGCCCACGTGGCTGGCAGAATCGCTTGCCGTGAGGAAGGAGCGCGCCACGGCTGCCTACGAAGCGACCGTGAATCCCGCCCCCGCCCGCGAGGTGATGGCGACGGCAGAGGAACTGGCACGGATGGAAGCAGCCCTGCTGACGCTGCCGCGTCTCACCCGCGAAGTGTTTCTAGCCCACCGGATCGACGATCTCAGCTATGCCGAAATCGCCGAGATCACCGGCCTCAGCGTGCGACAGGTCGAACGCAGAATGGCCGATGCCCTCTACGGCCTCCACTCTGCGCTGCATGGCCGACCGTTACGCCGCAGATGGTGGTGGGGCTGGCGGTGACGGTAAGACAGCCATTGCGCCGCTTTTCGCTTGTGCTTCGGCTTCGAACGCGCGCCTGCCGCGTCGCGCCCACAGGGCAAGCGCATGATCGCGTTCTTCGCCTTGCAGCTTGCCCGCGATCGACAGGAACGCGCCATAGAGTGTGGCGCGATCATCGCCGGTCAGTTCGACCAACCCTGCCTTCACGACCAGGCCGCCCAGCTCGATCAGATGCCGCGTGCGCTCCCGGCGCTTGACGACCCATTCGCGCATGTCAGCTCGTGCCTTCCTAGCCTCGAGCCGATGCGCCGCCGCCCTCGCGCTCCGCTCCGCCTTCCGGCTCCGCGCAAGGGCGGCTGCGAGGCTGGCGCGTGACGCGAAAGAAGGCTGCACCCGCCTTGCGCCAGCCCTCCTTTGTCGCGGCGTCCTTTTCATCCACCGCATTGAGCAGCGCACCGGCAAGAATGTCAGCGTCGAGCGTATCGGCCCCAGAAGCCGCCACAAGCTCGCCAAGCTGGCGCACACGGCGTTCCTTGAGTTGCTTCGCCTTGTCAGCGAGCGCTTTGAGTTCCGAATCGAAGTCACGCGGCTTGCGCATCACAGTCTCCATTTGCTGGCGATGCGATCATTATAAAGGAATACTGAGCGCAATGCTGTACAGTCGCCGGCACGATCTGGAACCACTCGGTCCCTCACAGGAATTTTTCGTGTGAGGGCGCGCTTATACGTCGTGCCGACGTGTGCTTTCAGGTGTAACTGCTTTGATCGCCATGGCGATTTACCATTTCAGCGTGAAGGTCATCAGCCGCGCTGCCGGTCGCAGCGCCATTGCCGCCGCTGCCTATCGTTCGGCCTCTCGGCTGCATGACGAGCGGCTCGACCGCCATCACGAGTTCACCAACAAGTCAGGCGTCGTTCACTCGGAAGTGATGCTGCCGAACGGCGCGCCCGAGCAATTCGCCGATCGCGAAACGCTGTGGAACGCCGTCGAGGCCGCCGAGCTGCGAAAGGACGCGCAGCTCTCCCGCGAGGTGGAGTTCGCTATTCCGCGTGAGCTGGATCAGGCCGAGGGCATCCGGCTGGCGCGCGATTTCGTCGAACGGGAATTCGTCGAGCGCGGGATGATCGCCGACGTCAATGTGCACTGGGACGTCGGCGCCGATGGCGAGCCAAAGCCGCACGCGCACGTGATGCTCACCTTGCGCAATGTCGATGAGAACGGGTTCGGCAAGAAGAACCGCGACTGGAACGGCACCGATCTTCTGGAGAAATGGCGTGAGCGCTGGGCCGAGGACGTCAACAAGCGGCTGGCCGAGCTGGATATCGATGCGCGTGTCGATCATCGCTCCCTGGAAGCGCAGGGAATCGAGCTGGAGCCGCAGCATAAGATCGGTCCGGCGGCCGCCCGGATGGCAGAACAGGGGCTCGCTTCCGAGCGGCTCGAAGAGCACCACGCCATCGCGCGCGGCAATGGCGAGAAGCTGCTGGCGAACCCGGCGCTGGCGCTCGATGCGATCACCCGCACCCAGGCGACATTCACCACGCGTGATCTGGCGATGCTCGTGCACCGGCATAGCGAGGGGAAAGAGCAGTTCGACCGGGTGATGGCAGCGGTACGCGCGTCGCCGGAACTGGTCTCGCTCGGCAAGGATGGACGCGGCCAAGATCGCTTTACCAGCCGCGACATGATCGAGACCGAGAAGCGGCTTGAGCGTGCCACGGTCCGGCTGGAGGCGGGCCGAAGGCACGGCGTCGTTGAGCAGCACCGCAAGCTCGCCCTCGTGCGTGCAGAGATGCGCGGGCTGGTATTGTCAAGCGAGCAACGCAGCGCCTTCGATCATGTCACCAAGAGCCAGGGGCTTGGCGTGGTCATCGGCTATGCCGGGACGGGCAAGTCGGCCATGCTGGGCGTCGCGCGCGAGGCCTGGGAGAGCGCAGGCTATTCGGTGCGCGGCGTGGCGCTCTCCGGTATCGCCGCCGAAAATCTCGAAAGCGGTTCTGGTATTGCTTCGCGCACGATCGCGAGCATGGAACATCAATGGGCCGAGGGGCGCGAGCTGCTCACCAATCGCGATGTGCTGGTGATCGACGAGGCCGGCATGATCGGTTCGCGCCAGATGGAGCGCGTGCTTACCGAAGCCGAGAAGCGCGGCACCAAGGTGGTGCTGGTCGGCGACCCCGAGCAGCTTCAGGCGATTGAGGCCGGTGCTGCGTTCCGCGGAACTGCCGAGCGGCATGGCAGTATCGAGATCACCGAGATCCGCCGCCAGCGCGAGGATTGGCAGCGTGATGCCACGCGCTACCTCGCCACCGAGCGGACTGAGGAAGCGATCAGCGCCTACGGTCGGCACGATCGCATCCATGCTGCCGAAACGCGCGAGGATGCACGCGCCGACCTGATTGACCGCTGGGATCGGGATCGTACGGAGGCGCCCGGCGCCTCCCGGATCATCCTCACCCACACCAATGATGAGGTGCGCGCGCTGAATATCGCCGCGCGCGACAGACTGCGCGCCGCAGGCGAACTGGGCGAGGATGTGATGATCTCGACCGACCGGGGGCAGCGTGAATTCGCGCCGGGAGACCGAGTGATGTTCCTGCGCAATGAGCGCAGCCTTGGCGTGAAGAACGGAACGCTGGGGCAAGTGCAGTCTGTCACTCAGGCACGCATGGCAATGCTGCTCGACGACGGGCGCTCGATCGCGTTCGATGTAAAGGATTACGCGAACGTTGATCACGGGTACGCCGCGACGGTGCACAAGGCGCAAGGTGTGACAGTCGATCGCGTCCATGTGCTGGCGACGCCAGGGCTCGATCGTCATGCCGCTTACGTAGCGTTGTCACGCCACCGCGACAGCGTCGATCTCCACTATGCTCGCGACGATTTTGCCGACGGACATGCGTTGACCCGGACACTCTCGCGCGAGCGCGGCAAGGACGTGGCGTCGGACTATCTGGCCATCGAGCCCGCGCAGGAGCGGCCGGTACCACGCGACCGGTTCGCGGGGTTGAAGCTGCGCGTGACACCCGATGCTCCGGAGTTGAGCCCATTCGAGCGGGCGGTGGTGCGCGTTGCACGCTCGGTCGCCGACATCGTGCGCGTGCGGACGGAAGGACATGCGGAGCTTCCGCATCAGCGTGCCGCCCTCGACAAGGCGGTCGCTGGAATGGAGGCGCTACGCCCCGGTGCTAAGCGCGACCTTCAGAACGTATTCAACGCCGATCGCACGACGATCGATGAGGCTGCGAGCGGGCGGCCGCAACGGACGATCCGGGCAATGATGTTGGAGGCGGAGATGCGGGCCGATCCAGCCAAGCGCGCCGATCAGTTTGTTGCGCGCTGGAGCAAGCTGCAGAAGCAGTCTGACCGCGCCTATGTGGCGGGCGACATGACAGGCCGCAAAGCGATCCAAAGGGAGATGGCGGGAATGGCGAAGAGCCTCGAACGAGACCCGCAGATGGAATCGATCCTCGCACGCCGCAAGGCGCAGCTTGGAATCACGATCGACACCGGTCGCAGGCTCGGAGCGGAGCTGGCGTTCAATCATGGGATCGACTTTGGGCGAGGACGCGGACTTGGGCGTTAATGGCGGGGTAGACCATCGGCACGATGTCGCAGAGCAGGCGCCCGAGCTCGACGAGCAAGGGTTGGGGCGCGAGCGCGAAAACGCTCAGGTGCCGAATTTCCTGGCGCTCGATCCGCCCGCAGACACGCGTTGCGAAACTGCGCTGCATATCGGTGCAGATCGACATAGCTCTGGATCGGTGCCGTGATCTCGGGCCGGACCGGCTTGCCATCCTGACCAGCCTCGCCCTGCTCGCACCGACGCGCTTCTTTGCGGGATATATAGCCCTCGTGGATCGCCACGTCGCCGCGCGAACCGACCGCGATAAACACCTTGCCGCCCTTGCGCTTGGGGCAACGCTCATGCTCCCAGCCGCGGAAGGTGTCGCCAGTCTGCAGCACGACCACTTCCCATCCGGCCTCGCGATAGGCCTTCGCCTTTCGCCTCCACGGCAGCAGCTTGTGCGGTCCAGAAACTCGCGCTGTCCGCGAAGTAGCGCTCGTCGTCGAACAGGTCGGAAACGATCTCGCCTTGATAGTCGGTCACGTCGAACAGCGCCGCGCTGACCGGGATCGGCGCGCCGCCGAACAGCCACGCCTTGAGCTGATGGCCGGTCGGGCAATAGGCCTCCGGGTCGTCGAGCAACCCGAGCCAATCACGCTGCCTCGCCTTCGAAGCCAGGGCCAGATGCCGCACCGTCGCCGCGTCGATGTCGCCCTTGCGATAGAGGCCACGAATGCGGGGCAGCAGATTGCCCATCCTCCGGATCCTGACCGTCCTCAAGCGCACCGGCCTCAGCCGCTCGACCATGTACCGAAAGATGGGGAACGGCACGTTCCCCGGAAACATCCGGATCAGCACCCGGTGCGTCGGATGGCGCGAATCTGCCATCAACGTTTGGCTGCGCAATCCGATGTTCTACTCCACTGAGAGCGGTGAATAGCCGGCGCCGGGAGCCAGCGTGACCCGCCTTCAGCCGATCGAAACCATCCCTTCATGAGTCGCTTTCTGCAGTACCCGCAGCTGCGGCGGCCCGATGCAGCCGCGGTTTCGGAGATTGGGGATGCCATCTTCCTCGATCAGACGCTTCACCTCATCGAACCCAAGCTCCGCCCGGCCGATGAACTCTTCGTCCGCGTCGCAGATCTGTGAGGCAACTTCTCCCTTCGATGCGAACATGAGGACGACATGTTCTCGACCCAGCGATCGGCGACGCGCAGAACCTCTCCGACCGCGTGGTCAAGCGGTAGAAGGCGGCGCGCTATTGCGCGCATCAAACAACTGCCTGATCCCCGTCATTCAGTTCGGGTGCGTCGGTCATCAGGTTGGGATGTCCGAGGATGGTGGAAAGCGGACGAAGATGGGATAGGCTATCCTCCATGGAGATCGAAGGTGATTATCGTCGTGACGGGTACGCGCTAGTTCGCGGTCTGGTGCCGGCCGAGGTCTGCGCCGCCATCTTGGGCCAGATGCAGACCGATGCCGCCCGCGCCGGACGGCGTCTTGAAGACATGGGCAAGACCTCGCCGATCCTGCCGCGTCCGGCCAGCGAAATTTACGGATATCACTATCCACCGTTGCTGATGTTCCTTTGGGGCCTCACGCCTATGATGGCGCATCAGGCAGGCTGTGAGCTTATGCCTACCTACAACTATTTCCGAATCTATCGCGGAGGCGATCGCTGTCGCGTGCATTCAGATCGACAATCCTGCGAACACAGCGTCTCGCTTACTCTGGCGTACAGCGATAGCCAAACATGGGATTTCGAAATCGGCGAGGACGCTGTGCCGCCGCTTGAAGGTGTCATCGAGGAAAACTTTGGCCCTTCACGGTTCGGATCCATCCGCATGTCTCCGGGCGACGCCGTCATCTACAACGGCATCACGCGCCGTCACGGACGCACCACGCCCAACCCAAACCAATGGTCCGCCCATCTTTTTTGCCATTGGGTCGAAGCTGCGGGTCCCTATGCGGACTGGGCATTCGACCGTCGAGGGATCCGGTTCCCGATGGTTCAGTTCGATTTCGGCTAAACGCCATCTGCTTCACGGCAGCCCGGCGCAGTGAAAGGCGGACCAAGCTTTCTCATGCCCGCAGCGAAGCCGGCGACGCGTGCTGCCAAGCCAGCCTTACACGTGCGTCGATGAACCCGTCTAGCGACACATAATCGCTATTGGCCCCTTCGCCCATCACACAGATCATGGCCTCGGTTTCGCGCAGGAGCCGCTCCCGATACAGATCGGGGAAAGGCGCGAGCCTTCCGATGACGACTGCGTCCGCTCGCGCTCCCTGCAAGCTTGTCACGCGGCGCCTTTGCTGCGTCCGTAGCGCCGCCAGCTCCAGCGCTAAGGGAGATCCCACGGCTATGTCATGGGTCAGCAGCGCCTCGCTTTCCCCGCGCTCGACTCCTGCCGAAAAGTATGCTGTCAGTTCGCGCGCGCAGATCGGAATGCCGTTCTGACGCCCGATGCGCTCGAGCGCACGGGCCGCCGCAGTAATGAGCGTATTCTCTGCGCCAAAGCCGTGCGAAGCCGTCTCGCCTTGCGCGCAGGACCAATCAGGTAATGCCCGAAATGAACCAAAGTCGACCAGCGCCCCCTCGAGCGTCAGGTTGGACGCAAATGGCGGTCCCGGCCACATACGGAGCACCCGTCCAAATCCATATTGCCGCCCCGTCGCTGTGAACGCGGCCCGAAACACCGCGCCCACACCGCCGGAGCCCCAGTCCGATCGCCACAGATCGCGCACCCGCTGCGAGTCGATCCATTGCTCCGAACCGGCATAACCGCCCCGCCCGAAAAAGATCGACCGCATGAAGCTGGCGATCCGGAGGAAGGCCGGGCGAACGATGATCGCGCGCCGCGCACCGGTACTTCCGTCCCGCCAATGAATCCTGCACCCTGCATCCAGCAAGGCGACGACCGGGACCGCACCATGCGGGAATATCCGCGAAGCCACTTCCGACAGGATCGTCTCCCGGACCGCTTCTTCGAGCCACATGTAACCGTGGCTATGGTACCAATCGCTTTGAACCGAGGCGAGCGGCGTGCGGCCGATACCCTTCGCGTTAAACCCGCCGAACGTGCCCACGCGACCGCTGCCTCCATGCGCGCTGCCGCCAGGTGCGCCGTACCGATCCGCGAAGAGTGTCTGGAGATCG
The DNA here is from genome assembly GCF_004792695.1 of Sphingomonas naasensis. Classification (GTDB taxonomy): domain Bacteria; phylum Pseudomonadota; class Alphaproteobacteria; order Sphingomonadales; family Sphingomonadaceae; genus Sphingomonas; species Sphingomonas naasensis. The sequence goes on from NZ_SRXU01000001.1 coordinate 318,773, forward strand.
GCGGTGTAGAGATCGTGGGGATCGTCGGCTCCAGGAACGCAAACCGCGTAGTGTCTTAGAAGCCAAGCTTCGATCCCAGCGCGAACTCCGGGCGCATCAACATCGACGCCGGCCTGCGCGAACCAGCGGCGATTCAACCAAGCCACACGAGCACCTTGGAGTCGGCGCGCCTCGAAAGGGGCATACAGATTGGGGCTTCGATCCGCGAATGCCGGCTCCTGTTGGCGAAGCAGCGTGTCCAAAATGCTCATGTCGAGATCGGTACCGCGCCGTCCGAAATACTGACGGCGTTGCGGGCGGAGCGATTGACCGCGCCGCGTTCGAGCACGAGAGGGGCGACCAGCCAAAAGGCGACTAGCGCCCCCACAGCTTGCATCGGGCCCTCCGCGAGGAACGCGCCGCCAATCGCCGCGGCGCCTGCGCAGGCGCAAGCCGCCATCCAGATGGGCGAGGGTTGCGGGACGGCAGTCGCATCGCTCCACGCGAGCATGTTTCTCCCCGTCACCAACCGTCTCCACGCCACCAGTGCGCCCGCATGCATCGTGAGCATCGCGTCGCCGGGGGTGTAACAGGCCCGAAGGAGCCAAGCCGCCGCGTCGTTGACGAGAAGTGCGCCCGCGCGCCGGAGACGTTGCGACCGAGAGCCGGGAGCGCAGGCGAACAACCACAGGGCCTCTAATGGCATAAGGAGTGCCGGTGGATAAATGATCGCGATCGCCGCCACGGCAATCCACCCGGAGATCGGCCACGGCATCGCGAGCAGTGCAGTCGCGAGCAGGACCAGGCTTCCCAGCGACGTCAGTTGAGCGCAGATGACCAGTGCCAGATGAAATCGCGCAGACAATCGCAGCCCGCCGCGAACGAGCCACGGCACGATCTGGAAATCTCCACGCATCCAGCGATGCTGGCGCGCGGCCCACTGACTTCGCAGCGGCGGAACCCATTCGCGCACTACGGCGGCAGGATTGAACACAGCGCCCGCCAGCATCGCCTCGAGATGATCATGGCTCAGGACCGTCCGATCGGCGATCCTGCCTTCGGTCCGGTCCAGGAAGCGATCCACGACTATAAGGCCTTTGCCGAAGAACAGGTCACGGCCGAGGTAGTCCTGGTTGAAGCTCATCCGCGGGTCGAAAGGTCGGGCACACCAGTAGGGGGCTTGGAGACGCTCGAACCATGATGGCGACGGCCGCCGTAGATCCTCAATTGCCGGCACCACGATCGCGGCCTCGTCGTCAACAGCTTCGGCCAGCCGCATGATCGTGCAAGGTGTCAGAAGTGTATCGACGTCGATCGCCACGAATTCGGTGAGGCCTCGCATTGTCCTTGGCAACGGATCGATGAAGTCGGTGTCGCGACCGCCTTGAGCCAAGCGACAGAATTCGACGATCTTGCCACGCTTTCGCTCCCAGCCGCGCCAGACACCGTCAACCGGATCGTAGCGCCGTCGGCGCACCAGCAACGCCACGTCCCCGGTGGCGATATCCTGCGCCAGCTTCCCCCGAACCAGTTCCAGAAGTGCGTGGTCCTCCGGCGCAGTTGCCGAGCGCGAGTCCGGGCCGTCGAGAAGCACCATCATGGGGCGGCGCTGCACATGCGGAAGATTTTCATCGACGCAACGACGGAGGACCTCCATGTCTCCCGCCTTTCGCAAAATAAACGGAATGACGAGCGGTGGAAGTGCAGCGGTATGGTCGGTCTGCCGCCTGGGGGACAGAGGGCGCAACAGAACGCGCAGCGCCAGGCGGGCGATGCAGATAGCGAACTGGAAGACGGCCGGGAAGCCGGCGACAACCATCGTTGCGGCCAACAAGGCGCTCGCCCCATTGGCGCGCAGCGCGCACGCCGAGGCGGTGAGCATCGCCAGCAGCAAGCCACTGGTCAAGGCGACGAAGAGGGCTTCGCGCCCTGTTGAAGCTCGGGATGGAGGCCGTCCGGCACCAGTGCCGACCGGCACGTATCGAGCGCTCATTCCGAAGGTTGCGTCGGCTGCGCGGTAACCCGAATCGTCCGACCGTAACCGGTACGCCGGTCAGCGAACGCGACAGCCCGATGCGCGCCGAGATGTCGCTGACGAAGCGCCGAGACAACATGGGCAAGATTCCCGTGAGGCGCCACGACATCCACGATCCATAGTAAGGTTCCGTCGTTCCAGTCCTCTGGATCGGGCGGCCGATGACTCGCATCCCCGAGGCGGGCGGCCGTTTCCGCGGAAACATAGGCCCAGCTGGCGAAGCCCAAGGCGGTCCCGCGCTCCCCGAGGAGCAGAATGATCTGTCCTAGGCGAACCGGCATCCGGATCCAGGCGTCGAGGCTGGCGATGCTCAGTCGGGCTCGCCCTGAATCACGAAGCAGGCTCACAATCAGCCCGACCATCGCGGCCTCGTCCCAAGCAGCCTGATTGACTGTTCCGACAATCATTGTGCAGCAGCCTGGTATCCATCGTTCCCGGTGAGATACTCCGGCGCGCGCATCCGCGAGAGGAAACGTGGTTGCGGACAGCGCACCCAAATATTGAGCGCGTATTTCACGCCCGAGCGCACCGGAATGCCGCCGTGCTCCGATGGCCACAATACGCGTCCCTCCCCGTCGCAACTGGGGAAACGCAGGCAACACCCTGTACGCGGAGCGATCGGGAGGTCGAGCATCGGAAAATAAGTCTCGCCGCCTGCAAAATCGTCATTCAGATACAATAGGTACGTCGTCAGTCGCGGGAGTTCGACGCCACCATCGAAATGAGCGTGGAAGCGCTGTCCGCGCTTGTACCGGACACACTGGATGTGTTCGATGTCGGTTTCCTCAACCCCCTCCATGGTTGCGCATCGCGAATATAGGCGCGCGAGGAGTCGATGGTTTCGATCCTCGAGCACAACCGAGGAGCTACTACGCGTTCTTGTCTCGACGACGTCGTTGACCTGCCCGTTGCGCCGCTGGGCGACACGACTCCGGCGGAAACCGGAATTTTCGCAGTAACGAATGAGTTCAGCGCATTCCGCTGGCGTGAGCAAGGCGTCAACAAAGGTCACACAATTACGATAGGAGGCGAGCTCGGCTGGCAGCCCAGTACCCGGATGAGGCGCCGCGTCGCATTTCAGCACCAACCCCGACCAGCGTTGTTCGAATACTTCCCGGGACATGCTGCTGGAGCCTAAGCGATCCTTATTCAGGACCACGCTACGCGGCCTCAATTCCTGTACCTGTACCAGCTCGTGCACGGCGGTGTCCGCGCGAGGATGCTCGAGATAGGTAAGAAACGGCGTCATCAGCGACGAAAGCTCGTCATGTTCGGCGTGGAATCCACGCAGTTCAAGCCCAGCAGCTCGCGCCGCAGACAATAACGCGCCAACGGAGATTGCGGGAAAGGTTTCGAGCTGCGCCAGGCGCTCGATGAGGACACCGGAATCGTATTCGGCCCTGCTGCGGGCTGCGTAACGTAGAGCAGTTCGCACGGTCGGATGGTCGAGCACCGCGTTATAACGCGCGGCCGGCAGGGCTGCGCCGCCGGATTTTTCGCGAGGCGTAGGGGTCATTCTGCCGGCTGCCTCTGCCACAATGGGGTGCGGGAGGGAGCGCGTACCTGGGGATCCAGCGAGATCACGCGGTCTGCGGCCGCGATCGTCTCCGGTCGGTGCGCGATCACGACGCGCGTGATGTCCAGCACCGCCATGGCTTGGGCAATTGCCCTTTCGTTCGCTGTATCGAGATGCGCAGTGGCCTCGTCCAGCACCAAGATACGGGGTCGGCGGTAGAGGGCGCGAGCGATAAGGACGCGCTGCTTCTGGCCCCCCGACAGGCTGGATCCCATGTCGCCGACCAAGCTTTCATAGCCCATGGGCATCGCAGCGATCTCGTCGTTGATGCAGGCCAGCCGCGCACATTCATGCACCCGCGTCATATCGATGCGCTCATCGAAGAACGCGATATTTTCTGCAATCGAACCTGCGAGGAGCTGGTCGTCCTGCGACACGTAGCTGATCTGCGAGCGGAGTGACCGGTTGCTCCAATGCTCCAGCGGACGTCCATCGATCAGCGCTTCACCGCCCGTGGGTCGATACAGGCCGGTGAGAAGCTTGGCCAAAGTAGACTTGCCCGAGCCGGAGGCACCGACGATGGCGACGCATTCGCCGGGCTCGATCCTGAAGCTCAGGCCTGCAAAGACGAGTGGTTCGCCATAGGCATATCGGAACGCGAGATTCCGGCATTCGATCTCGCCGCTTACCGGGCCCTCATATCCTCCGAAATCGATTCGCGCTTCTTTCGGTGTGAGGACGACATCGGCCAGCCTCTCCAATTGCAGGTCGAGCAGCCACCAGGCGAAGCATTGCTCGATCAAGCTCAGGAAGCGTGCGACAAACTGAGCTTTGTAAGCTAGAAAGGCGGTCAACATACCGATGGTAAGGTTTCCATCGATTACGGCGACGGCACCGAGATAGATGACAAGAATATCGGTGACGCCATTGAGCCCCTGCTCGGCGGCGATGAATCCGATGTTGATATTGCCAGACCTGATCTGGGCATTGATCGAGGCAGCCGCTGCGTTCCGGTATTGGATCTCCCGAACGTTCTCCGAGCCGGCCGCCTTGATCGTCTGGGCGGCGCGGAGTGTCTCAAGGAAGCGGGTCTGCTCGCGGGCGTCCGTCACGATTACGTCCGCCGCAAATCTCTTGGTAATCTTAAAAGTCGCGATGCGGATGAACACATAACAAATAATAGAGCCAGCAACGATTGCAAGCAAACTCGGTGAATACAGAAACATCATCACAAGAACCAGCGAACCAAGCACTCCATCTAGAACGCCCGTCAACACGCCTTGGGCAACGAAAACCTGTATTGACTTTACCGCCCAGAACCGGCTCTGAATATCACCGACGTTGCGCTTTTGAAACCAGTCTAACGGAAGGCGGACTAGATGATTGAATATCCTGCCCTTCATATCGTACGATACAACATTTGAAACAAATTGAATTGTCAGGCCTCGCATCACCAATGCGGCTATTCTAAAGGAGAGCAGAAAAGCAAAAGCTATCGCCAAAATCTGCAGAAGGTCGCGGTCATTCTTGACGATAGTTTCATCGATCACAAACTGCAGGTAGAATGGGCCGACGAGCAGCGCTCCTTCGACGATCAGAGAGAGAATTGCGGTCTGGATCAGCGCGCGCGAAACGCCGCCGCTGAACGACAAAAGCGTGCCGAGCCTGAGAGGGTTGCGTTCACGTTGCCGCTGAAAGCTAGTGTTCGGCGTAAGTTCCAGCGCGACCCCCGTGAATTGCGCAGAAACGGCGGCCAGCGGCAATGTCATTCGCCCATGTGCGGGATCATGAATGGTTACTTTGCGGCGTGTTGCGGACTGAACGACCACGAAGTGGTTCGTCCCCCAGTGAAGTATCGCCGGGAGACGCAAGTCTATGATCTCGTCGGGCTCGCACCGGATGGGACGACCGCTGAGGCCGATTGTGCCGGCCGCGTTCATCATCGTCCGCAGTGTCATGCCCTTCAAGGATAGGGCAAAGCGTCGCCTAAGAGTCGCGAGGTCAACATCATATCCATGATAACCCGCGACCATCGCCAGTGCAGCGAGGCCGCACTCCGCCGCCTCAGCTTGGCGGATCAGAGGAAGCGCGTGGGCGCCCGAAAGGTTGAGGATTCCCTTCACAAATGCCCCCGCAGGGCGAGGATCGGGTCAAGCAGCCACTCGCCGAAGCTTCTTTCATCAAGCACGAAGTCAGCGCTCAGCGCCATTCCCGGGCGAACGCGATAGCGACGCCCATACGCGTCGACAGTATCCCCCTCGAGTGTGATCAACACCTTGAATACCGGCTCTTCAACCCTCAGCGCCGCATCCACTTCCTGCGGCTTCAATACGGTGGAGGAAATCGTGCTTACCGTTCCAGCGGCAGTCCCGAACCGCTGGAAAGGAAATGCCTCGTATCGCACGCGGACGCGCTGGCCCGGCTCCAGGAACCCGATCGCACGCGACGGAACGAAAATCTCTGCCTGAAGTCCGGCCCCCGAACGGCTAATCGTCATCGGCGGTCGCCCGGGATCGATGGGCTGGCCCCGCGCGACCTGGAGCGCAGTAATCGTCCCGTCAACTGGCGCCGTGATCGTAAACTGCCGATTGCCGGCAAGGGCGTCTCGTTCGCGCCTGCTCTGCGCCATCAGATCGAGGAGGCGCCCACGCTCCTGCACGAGCGACATCGGCCGTTGGGCGGCATTCGCCTGCAGTTCCCCGATCTGGCCATCGATGCGCGCTTGGGCGCCGCGCGCATCTGCCACCGCCTGCTCCAGCGCAATGACTTCCTCCTTGCGTCGGCGCAGCGCCTCACCCGAGATGAAGCCCTTGTTCGCCAGCGGCTCGACGCGGACGAGTGCCTCTCTCGCGAGCTTGAGGCGTTGCGTCAGCCCTGACTCCTGGGCCGAAGCAGCCTTCCATTGAGCGCGTAGTGCGCCGAGCCGCGCAGGATCCGCAGCGCTGTCGATTTGGGCCGCAGCGTCGAGCGCCCTTACCCGCTCTTCAAGACTGGCAAGCTCGCGATCGAGCGACGCCATTGAGGCTCCATCTATCGGGCGCCCGTCCGCACCACTCCGCCCTGTCTTGACCAGCAGCAGCACGTCGCCTGTGCGCACGCGCTGCCCCTCGTGAACATAGAGAGTGTCGATGATTCCCTGCGCCGGAACCGCTACACGCGCTTCCCCATCGATAGACTTCACAACGCCCCTCGCGCTTTCCCTGCGCGTATAGGTGCCTAGCGAAAGGATGAGGACGAAGGCGATCGCCATAATGGCCAGGGATGCCGTAAGAAACGTCCACGAAACGGGTAAAGCCGCCACCGGCCTGCCGAACCCATTGTCGGCCGCGGCGGCGAGAGCCTCTGGCCGAAAGAGCGGCAATGGGTCTTCCCGACGGGAGAAACCGCCGGCCACCTCGTGGATCTGGTGACCGGCAATTCCCTTGCCGGCGCCGGCATCGAGTGTCACTCAGGGCCACCATCCCGGCTTCTGCCGGCGTTGTGCAGTAGCTGCGCCAGCACCTGGTCGGAATTGTCCCGCCTCTGGAATCTCAACGAAAGGTTGATGAGTGCCACCACGTGATTCCGATCAGCCTGACGGTGCCGCCATTAACCTCTTGAACCAATCCTAGCTGACCGGAGGGAACATCGGGCGCCGGAAAATAGGTGACGCTGCGCAACGGCAAGTTCGACCGGAGAACCGGCCGGGGCGTGGTAAATCCGCCTTCAGGCCGGCTGGAGAAACTACGGACGACCGAACCGCCGGCTACCCGCCAGATGCCAATATAGTCCGTTACGAGCGTGCCTCCGATTTGGCGATATGCCACCGGATATCCCATAGTAAATTGCCCCGTTCCACCGCCAGGACCCTTTTCAGCCGAGAGCCGCCGCTTGCTAAAGTCGGAGCCTTGCTCTTCCGAAAACGAAGGCGCGCCGGTAGCCCCGCGACGCAGAACACGATCGCCAGCCAGATAGATCCGGTCCGTCACGAAGCCCTTCACAGCTCCCGCGCAAGACCCGGTGGCCATCTCGCTCGCGACGCTTCGCAATTCGTTTCCGTCGCCGCTGACCTCCAGAGTCAGGCCCAGCCCATCAGCGGAAATCTTCTCCGGTGTCAGTACGAGCGCCTGCTTGCTGACGGGAGCGGAGCATTCTGTGTGAGCCGGCGTTGCCTGCGAGGAGGCGACGGTCAACCCGGGCAGGCAGACTCCAACCCAAAGGACCAGAAGATGCACTCGGCGCCTGATAGACATAGCTACTCCCAACGCAGTTTACTCAAGAACTGGCGAACCTCGATCATGGTTGAAGCCGGACGGACCAGCGACAGACTCAAGGTGCCTGAAACGTCCTCACGGTCGTGCTGTACCGGTCCGGATTGGTGGGGTCAGCCATGACGGTGCCTTGGTTATAAAGCACAATCGCTCGCGCTATATCACTTGCCATGCGCTCGTGGGAGGTTGCCTCCGCCGCCGTGTACCCGTCCTGAAGCTTGTTCGTATAGTCGGCTCGCTGATCCGACGTCAGATGCGCTATCTCATGTAGCACCAAGTAATCTGTCCCGCCGTCAGAGCCCGCGTAATCATGCAGCAAGTTCATATTGATGCTGACCACGGGATTTCCATCGTTATAGCGCGACTCGCTGTTGGTGGAAGCCTGCGGGGTGCCGGGATTATAGACGGTTCCCGCCTTGTTGATCACGAAGTCGGTATTCGCCCAAGCCGCTTTCACTTCGGCGCCGGTGATTACGTCACCGTTCTCCAGAACCAGCTGTGCATTATCCGCGAGATTGTTCACCCAAGTGTTTGCCCGGGCGACACTGTCCCTGAACTCTTGGATATCGGCCAACTGCTCCGCCGTCAGCGGGTAATCCAGATTCCCGATCACGACATCGTGGCTCAGGGCGTCAGCGGGTGGGGGCGTCACAGGACCGCCTCCACCGCCCCCAGGGTAAGAAGGATAGGTGGGGGTATAGCCGGGCCAATAGGGCGGAAAATATGGCGGATAGGGCACACCGGTAACGACGATGTCTTCATCCCACTCATATCCGCCGGAGATGAGATCAAGCTCGGCGTCTGTCAGTTCACGCATCAGCCCCCCTTTTCCTACTGACGCCACCGAAACGCGGCACGCAGGATTACCATATACAATCCGCCCACCATTCGACAGCGCGAATCAATCCAACGCGCTTACTTCAGCGACCCGGAGAGGTTTTCGCAATATGAATATTATGTCCAGTTTGTTGCGGAGGGCCTATGACACCTGGCGCGTAACGGAATTGTCTTCGGGATCGCACTTGCGCCATCCACGAAGTCTGTGAGATGCCTTTGCGGTGAAATCCGGAAGTCGATCTGCGGCAGAGGTGGGATCGACGCATATCGGACTGCTGGAAACCCGTGGAATTGGAGAATCTGGTGCACGTTAGCGATGAAACGCGCGCCGCGACAGAAGCCATGGGCGCTCGCTGGAAATTACTTGCGCAGGAAATCGCCAAGCCAGAGGGAATCTCCGCCGCCGGCGAACTGGCGGTGATCGGCACCGGCCTCGCTCACTGTGATATCATGCTGAATGATGAGGCAATCATCCGTTCCGCAGATCACGTGTTTTACTGCCTTTACGATCGCGTCACCCAGATCTGGATAGACCGGATGCGTCCCGACGCCTTCGACTTGAGGATCCTCTATCAATCGGGCCGCGACCGACATGACACCTATGTCTGCATGGCGGAAGCGTTGCTTCACTATGTCCGCCGAGGAAAAAAGGTCGTTGCCATCTACTATGGCCATCCCGGCTTCTTCGCGACGCCGGCGCATCGCGCCATTCAGATCGCTCGCAAGGAAGGACATGCCGCCTCGATGCGGCCGGGCATCTCGGCGCTCGACTATCTCGTTGCTGACGTTGGTTTCGACCCCATGATACCAGGGTTGCTGAGTTACGAAGCTTCAGATCTCCTGTTGCGCAAGCGTCGGCTGGACCCGACGCTTCACACCGTATTGTGGCAGGTCGGAACGGTGGGCGAATTCCAGTTCGCCCCAAATGGATTTGAGAACCACGGCTTCGACATGCTGCTGGATGAGCTGGAAGCGGCATATGGTGGCGACGCGCCCGTCATTCACTACATTGCGTCGCAATATGTCGGCGTTGAATCGCTGGTGGACCGCCACACCATTTCTGCCATGCGAATGGCGGCAACAAGATCGCGTGTCACCGCTCTCTCGACCTTCTATCTGCCCCCCGCCTCGTTGGCCAGGACAAATCGGGAGCGAAGTGCGTCCCTCGGTTTCTCGCAAGATGCCCGCGACGAGACGCATAGTGTCGACCACGATATCTCCGGATATGGCCCGGGTGAGCGCGTTGCGATTTCATGGTTTGCCGCTTTTAGCACACCAGAGCATTATCGCGCGGCGACGCCCTCGCCAGCCGCGGATTTCCTCCTGAAGCTCAGCCGGCATCCTGATCTTCAGGCCCGATATCGTGCGGACCCCGAAGTGGTCGTGAAAGAAACGGATATCACGGGCCTGAGCGAGCGGGCCCGCAAACTGCTCGCAATCCCCCATCCTCTCGCATTTAACGCAGCCATGGCCGAGCCGGCTGAGCAGAATTGATGGCGCCCGCAGTCAGCGGCAATGCAGGGCCCTTATCGCCAGTCGGCAAGCGCGCTATATTGTCGCGATCTCATCTTTGAGGCCGAACACGATGAATGATGAATCTCCAGACACACAGACGAGAGAGGCTCGCGAAGAGTCTCCCATGGACGTACGCGTGCGTCTCTACCGGGCAGCGCTTCGTCAGCAGGAGGAAGAGAATCAAGAAGCGCGCACGAACTCGTCGGATGCCTAGACGAGAATGCGGCTGACGGCACAAGGCAGTACTGAGAGCTAAGCCACCGCTTGCCAGGCCCGCAACATCGGTTCGAAGCGAAGCATTGGCGTCGATCGGGTTGGTCGCTGGTTACAGTGTCTGCGTGTCGCCCGTCCTCAGGAACCGCAAACCGCCGTTTGTTGGGTCGGTGAGATCCGCGCCCGCCTCGGTCGTCCGGATCCTGAACGCATCGCGAACCGGAAGTGATCGTCAGAGCAACAACCGAAACGCGTGCGCTTTCCAGCTACGACCCGCCCGGGATTGCAGAGCCGCAGATTGAGTGATGGTCCGAGAGCGCCGTGTAACCCCGGCATTGGCGAACTGCGTCAGTTGCCACCATTCCCCGAAGGTCGCTTTCCGACAGGCGGGGCTTCCGCATTCCGGCATGCCATAGGATTTTACGCCTGTTTCTCGGCACGGACAATCTTCCAGATTGTTGAGGGCGCCTGTTCAAACGCCGCCAATTTGTACTGTATATCTTGATGGTATACTTGATGGTACCGACCAGCCTAAACTGCTAACTCTTGTTATAAATCAATTGGATACGTAGCATTCCGCCTTCCCGTAGGGGTCACCACTTCCGCCGATGCCGGCGGAGATGCGTGAATCTGACAGATTTACACGCACCGCGCTCCCCGAGCCGCCCGCGCGCGAACCGCCCATCCTCGCGAAACGCTTGCCGGAAGGCTTTGCCCGGCGCTTGCCGGCCGCCTCCCCTGCCACCGAACATATGGGCCAGCGCCGCTGGTCGCGGCTTTTACACGCCGCGCCGTCCCCGCCCCGATCGACGGCCCTGGCGCCGGAACGCGGCCGCGCCGGCGTCGTTAAGGCTCGGGGCGCGTGTGAGTAAAGTAGAGTGGAATGAGCGTGGGGATTGATCGCAATGGGGCTGCAGAGCGGCAGCCGTCATCAATTGTCGTGCGGGCGAGCCGGACGCGATGAGCGCGTGCCTGGCGGATACGCGCGTGCTGCTCGTCGAGGACGAGGCTCTCATCGGCATGATGGCGCACGCCGTGCTCGAAGAGCAGGGCGCGACGGTCGATTGGGTGCAGACGGATCGCGAGGCCTATCGGGCGATCGAAGCGAACGCGCGTCGGCTCGACCTTTTGATCACCGATATCAATCTGCGCGAAGGCACCACCGGATTCGATATTTCGCGCTTCGCACGCCGGCTCTCGCCCACGCTTCCCGTCATCTATGTCAGCGGCGAAGAGCGCGAGGCGCTCGTCGGCTTCGCCGTGGCGGGAGCGACCTTCCTGTACAAGCCGGTGCCGGAAATGCTGCTGCTGCGCACGGTCGAGCAAGCCGTCACGACGGGCCTCGCCGGTCCCCCGCAGCCGGGCGTCCTCAGCGGAACCGCGCGCTAGGCCCGCGACCGCTGGCGCTGCGGGTCAGCCCGCGATCCGCGCGGGCTCGGCCGCGTCCATGCCGAGCATCGTCGACACCTCGGCTTCGTGGACCGGCTTGCTGAAGTAAAAGCCCTGGATGTGGCTGCACCCCTGCTCGCGCAGAATGTCGAGCTGGCCGGCGTTCTCGACGCCCTCTGCGGTCGTCTCCATCCCCAGCGCCTCGGCGAGCGTGGTGATCGATTTGATGATCGCGGTCGCGCCGTCGTTGTTGAGCAGGTCGATGATGAAGCTGCGGTCGATCTTGATCTTGTCGAACGGGAAGGCGCGCAGATAGCTGAGCGACGAATAGCCCGTGCCGAAATCGTCGAGCGCGACCCGGACCCCGAGCGCGCGAAGGCTGTGCAGCGATGCCAGCGTGGTTTCCGGATTGTCGATGAACAGACTCTCGGTGATCTCGAGCTCGAGCCGCTGCGGCGACAGCCCGGTCTCCGACAGCGCCTGCAGGATCACCGCGCTGAGCCCGGGGCTGCGGAACTGGACCGGCGACACGTTCACTGCGATCCGCACATGCTCGGGCCAGTTGCACGCCACCCGGCAGGCCTCGCGGATCACCCAGTCGCCGATCGGGATGATCAGCCCGGTATCCTCGGCGAGCGGGATGAAATCGAGCGGCGGCACCAGCCCGCGCACCGGATGGTTCCAGCGCAGCAGCGCCTCGAACGCCGAGACGCGCGATTCGGACAGGTTGAACAGCGGCTGGAACATCAGCGAGAGCTGCCCTTCGGTGATCGCATCGTGCAGATCGAGTTCCATCTGGCGCCGCTTCTGCGCCTCGGCGTCCATCGCCGGCTCGAAGAAGCGATAGCCGCCGCGCCCCTCGTGCTTGGCGCGGTACAGCGCCAGATCGGCGTTGCGGGCGAGCGTCACCGGGTCGCTGCCGTCGACGTGCAGGATCGCGATCCCCACGCTCGTGCCGGGCACGATGCGGTGGCCGTTGACGCTGCAGGGCTCGGCGATGACGCGGAGCAGCTCGTGCGCGGTGCGATCGAGCGAGCGGTGGTCGTCGTCCACCACCAGCGCGAATTCGTCGCCGCCCAGCCGCGCGACGAAGCCGTCGCCGGTGAAGTCGGTCAGCCGTCGCGCGATCTCGCAGAGCAACGCGTCGCCGGTCGGGTGGCCGAGCGTGTCGTTGACCACCTTGAAATTGTCGAGGTCGAGATAGAACAGCGCCTGTTGCCGCCCGGCGGAGCCGCGTGCCGCCTGCAGCAGATGCTCGCGCAGCAGCGTGCGATTGGCGAGGCCGGTCAGGGCGTCGTGCAGCGCCATATGGGTGATCTGGCGCTCGCGCTCGCCGATGTCGTTGACCATGCGATTGAAGCTGTCGGCGAGCGTCCCCAGCTCGTCGCGGGTTTCGACCGGCACTTCGGCATAATCGCCGCGCGCGACCCGGCGGGCCGCGGCATCGAGCACGGCGATCGGCCGCGTGATGCGGCGCGCGAGCAGCCAGCTTCCCGCCCCGACCACGCCGACGCCCGCGAACCCGCAGGCGAGCAGCAGCCACAGCATCGGGGCATAATCGGCAAGGGCATGGGTCAGGCTGTATTGCAGCAGCAGATATTGCGGCTCGTCGCTGCGGAAGGAGGCGATCGGCGAGGCCTGGACGAGCACCCGCTCGCCGGCCACGTCCTGCTCGACCGCCGCACCGGACCGTTCGCTGGCGGGCAGCGTCGCGGCGGGCACGACACGCGGCGACAGATCGATCGACGACAATTTGGCGAGGTCCGCCATCTCGCCGCCGTCGAGCGCGTTGCCGAACACCACCCAGCCGACGGTGACCGGCGCCTTGACCGGGGCGGCAGCGGCATTGAACAGCACCGCGCCGAGACGCAGCACGCCGCGGCTCGCACCATCCTCGAGCGCCTCGCGCAGGGCTTCGGCATCGGCTGGAGCGAGCTTACCGCGAAAGCCGATCACCTCGCCGTTGGTCGTCACCAGAAAGACCTGGTCGAGATCGAGACGGCCGCGCAGCGAATCGAGCGCCGAGGCGATCGTCGGCGCGTCCTGCGTCGCCACGGCGGAGCGGAAGCCGAAATCGGCCGCGAGCACCTTGCTCGCATCGCCCAGCTGGGCATAGCGCATCGCCGCGACGCGGTCGAAGACCTTGGCGCCGGCGATCATCTCGCTCTTCACCATGCGCTCGGCATAGCTGCTGATCCCGGTCCGCGCGGCGGTCAGGATCAGCGCCATCGCCACCGCGAAAAGCAGGGCATAGAGCAGCGTCAGCTTCGTCGTCAGCGAACCCGCTATGCGGGCGGCCAGACGCCGGAGGGGGACGCGCAGCATCTGCATCGATCAGCGCAGCACGATCTGGATACGCTTGGCGAGATCGCCCTGCGCGGGGACGGCGATCGGGAACGAGACCTCGTTGTCCTTGCCGCGCATCCGCGGATGCCAGACGGTGATCGTCGCGTTGCCCGCGCCGACGCCGGTGAGTCGCGTGGTGCCGTTGGCGTCGGTCTTGTTGGCGAAGGGCGTGTCGACGACCTTGATGAAGCCCGACATCGTATCGTGGATGTTGCAGCCGAGCGCCACCGCGCCGGCCGTCCGGAAGGTGTAGCTGCGGCTCTGGTCCTTGCCGAACAGCTTGAGCTCGAAACGCGCCGGCTTCGAGAAGCTGTAGACGTGATGGCGGACCTTGTCCTCGTTGGGAAAGCTCACCGTGGCGCCCACCGGCACGATCAGCGTGCCCGGATTGAAGGCGATGTTTTTCTGAACCATCGTCGTCGGCCACGGAAAGTGGATCGGACCGCGCACCCCGGCCGCGGGATGGATGGTGACCACCGCATCCGCAACCGGCTTGCCCGCGGCGTCGACGACGCGGACGGCGACATCGCCAGCATGCGCGGGAAGCGCGGCCAGAAGTCCCGCCAGCGCGAGTGGAATTGAACGCTTCATGCCGCTGATATGAAACGAATGCGTCAAACTCCGGTAAACGCCCGCGTTATCGCGGCGCTAACCACGCTTTAAGCAGGATCGCGCTATGCGGGCCGCATGGCCAGATTTTCCCTTGCCGCAATCCTCGGCACCGCATTGCCGGTTCTGATCGCGATCCCCGCCGCGGCGCAGCAGGTCGGCGAGCCCGGCAAATTGCTGCTCACCAACGGCGTCACCACGGTCGAAGGCGCCGCCGGCGGGGGCCTCGCTCCCTGGGCGGTGATCGCGGGCAACGCCACCCGCGACGGGATCGGCGCGCAGGCCAGCGCGACGGTGGCCGAGCTCCCGGACTATGATTTCCAGAGCTTCGCGGTCGCGGTCGGGGCATGGGACCGTGTCGAGCTCAGCTATGCCCGGCAGGTGTTCGACACCAACAAGGTCGGCGGCGCGCTCGGCCTCGGCGATAATTTCAAGTTCGATCAGGATATCTGGGGGGCGAAGCTCAAGCTGGCCGGCGACGCGGTCTATGGGCCGCGCTGGATGCCCGCGATCGCAGTCGGCGTGCAGTACAAGAAGAGCCTCGACGCGCCGATCGTCCGCGCGGTGGGCGCCGCCCATGCCGAGGGCATCGACTATTATGCCTCGGCGACCAAGCTGTTCCTCGACTGGTCGCTGCTCACCAACGTCACCGTCCGCGCGACCAAGGCCAACCAGCTCGGCCTGCTCGGCCATGGCGGCACGCTGGGCGACAGCCACAAGATCCAGATCGAGGGATCGGCCGCCTATCAATTCTCGCGCCGCTTCGTCGTCGGCGGCGAATACCGCACCAAGCCGAGCAACCTCGCCATCGCCCGCGAGGATGATTGGTGGGACGCGTTCGCGGCCTATGGCATCAACCGCCATCTCACCGCGACGATCGCCTATACCGATCTCGGATCGATCGCGACGTTCGAGAAACAGCGCGGCGTGCTGTTCCAGCTGCAAGGCGGCTTCTGAGCCCCGTTTTCCGGAGATCCCCGATGTCGTTCGCCGCTTTTCTCCTGCTTCTCTCCCCCACCCCACAGGACGCGCCCGCGCCGCAGCCCCATGCGATGCCCGGCGAGGATCCGGTCGATCCGTACAAGGTCGATCCGCACAATGCCGGGGCCACACCGTTCGCGGGCGATGGGATGGCACGCGCCTTTCACGGGCAGGCCGGCATCCGCCGCATCGTCGACCGCTTCGTCGATTCCAACTTCGCCGATCCGCGCATCGGCGAGATCTTCATGAACCAGGACAAGGTGCGGCTCAAACGCGTGCTCTTCGAGCAGTTCTGCTTCATCCTCAACGCCGGCTGCACCTATACCGGCCGCGACATGCGCACCGCCCACAAGAATATGGGCGTGCAGCAAGGCGACATGAATCGGCTGGTCGAGAATCTGCAGGCGGCGATGCATGTCGAACGCGTGCCCTTCGCCGCGCAGAACCGCTTCCTCGCCAAGCTCGCGCCGATGCGCCGCGACGTCGTCGAGCGTTGAGGGCGTAGCAGCCGCCGCTACGCGCGGAGTTCGTTCAGCTTTGCAATCAGCGCTGCGGCCAGAGGGCGCAGCAGCGCCGGCGCCGCGCCTGCTTCGACTGCCTCTTCGAGCGCGCGGGCGGCGTCGGTGATCAGCGGGAAGCCGAACATCCCGGCGCGCCCGGCGAGGCCGTGGCCCAGATCGCGTACCGCCGGCCATTCGCCTGCCGCGGCGTGGCGCTCGATCGCGATCGCGTCGGCCGCGGCCTGATCGATGAAGCGCCGGCGCAATGCCTGCAATCGCGCCTCGAGTTCGATCATCCCAGCAGCTCGCGAACGCGGACCGACAATGTCATCGGATCGAAGGGCTTGGCGAGCACGCCGCGGGCGCCGAGATCGAGAAACCCGCGCACCTCGGCCGCCTGGGTACGTGCGGTGATGAACACCACGGGAATTGTCGCAGTCTCCGGCTGCTCGCGTAGCCGCGAGAACACCGTCGGGCCGTCCATGCCGGGCATCATCACGTCGAGAAGCACCAGATCGGGCTGCCACGCCGCCGCGTGCCCGATCGCCGCCGCGCCCGACGCGCAGGTCTGCACCTCGAAGTCCGGCTCGAGCTCGAGCGACATCTGCGCGACCTCGCGAATATCGGCTTCGTCGTCGACATAGAGAATGCGTGTCATCGGGCCTGCTCCTCGCGGCGCGTGGCGATCATCCGGATCACCTCCTCGACGAGATGATCGAGGCTCGCCCGCGATTTGACGAGAACCAGGTCGACGTCCGCGATCTCCGCCGGATCGACCTCCTGCGCGGTGAACACGACGATCGGCATTTCCGCACGCTGCCTGCGCAGCAACGGCACCACCTCCAGCCCGCTGCCATCGGCGAGGCCGATGTCGAGGATCGCGCCATCGAAGCGGCGGTGCCGAATCGCGGCACAGGCCTCGACGACGCTCGGCGTCGAGTAGATTTCCGCGCGATTCTCGAACAAGCTCGAGAGAACCCGCAGCATGTCCGGATCGTCATCGAGATGCAGGATTCCGGGAAGGCCGGTGCGATCGCGCGCGGCGGCCGGCGCGGCCGGCTCGCGGACAATCGTCGCGGCGGGCAGGTCGACATGGAAGGTCGCCCCCTGCCCCACCGCGCTGTCGAAGGTCACGCTGCCACCCAGCCGCGCGACGATCTCTCGGACGATGCTCAGGCCCAGCCCGGTGCCACCCTTGGCGCGCGTGTCCGTATTGTCGGCCTGGGCGAACTTGCCGAAAATGCGGTCGCGAAAGGCTTCCGGAATGCCCTCGCCTTCGTCGGCGATGCTGATCCGGAAGCGCCGGTCGAGCGCCGTGACGCGAAGCCGGACCGTGCCGCCGATCGGCGAGAATTTCACGGCGTTCGAGAGCAGGTTGGTGACCACCTGGGTCAGCCGGTCCTCGTCGGCCAGCACGGTGGCGCCCGCCGGGATCGGCTCGAGCTCGACCTGCGCGCCATATTCCGCCGCGAAGCCCGCATTGTCGCGTACCGCCCGACGAAGGATATGGTCGAGCGTGATCGGCTTGATGTCGAAGGTCATCCGCCCCGCCTCGATCTTCTCGATATCGAGGATGTCGTTGATCAGCCGCACCAGCCGCGCCGAATTGCTCTGGGCGATCTGGATCAGCCGAAGCGCCTTTTCGGGGATCGCCCCCACCGCGCCGCCGGTGATCAGCCCGAGCGAGCCCGCGATCGAGGTGAGCGGCGTGCGCAGCTCGTGGCTCACCGTCGCGACGAACTCGCCCTTGATCTGCTCGATCTCGCGGCGCTCGCTGATGTCCCGGCAAACCGCGAGGAACAGCGTGGTCTCGGCGAGCGGCACCGGGCTGAGCGAAACCTCGAGCGGGAACACCGCGCCGTCGCGCCGCCGGCCGACAAATTCCTGAACCTCGCCTGCCGATCCGTTGCGGTTCGCCTGCAGCCGGCGCAGGAAGCTCTCGATCTGGCCGCGATCGGGGGCGACCTCGAAGAGGATCCCGATATCGCGGCGGAGCAGATCCTCGGGCGCATAGCCGAACATGCGCGCCGCCGCCGAATTGAGGCTCTCGACGCTGCCGCTGCCGTTGAGAACGATCATCCCGTCCTTCGCGCTGGCGAAGATCGCTTCCTGCCGCGTCGCGAGATCCTCGGATCGGCGCCGCGCCCGATTGCGTGCGGCGTTGCTCTTCGCGGCGAGGAACGCGGCGGCGGCGAGAAACAGCAGCAACAGCGTCTCGAGCGCGAAGGTCTCGTTGCGCAGCTCTATCCGCGCCGATTCGAAATGAGCCGTCGCCCGGTCGAGCTGGCTGCGCTCGACTCCTTCGATATCCCCGATCAG
Source organism: Sphingomonas naasensis (assembly GCF_004792695.1). Lineage (GTDB taxonomy): Bacteria > Pseudomonadota > Alphaproteobacteria > Sphingomonadales > Sphingomonadaceae > Sphingomonas > Sphingomonas naasensis. Next base: position 337,262 of record NZ_SRXU01000001.1, read on the forward strand.
CGCGCGGATCCGGTCCATCAGCCGCTTGCCCTCGCCTTCGGCGACGAGGTGCGCCGCGGCACGGCCATCGGCACCGCCGAGCGTGATCGCCCGCTCGACAAAGCTGCGCTTGTCGCGCGAGACCTCGCGCAATGCGGCGAGCTGGGGCCGATATGCCGCATCGGCCGGGAGGTGCCGTTCGAGCGCCGCGAACGCCGGATCGATGCGGCGAACGGCGTCGCGCCACGGCTGGAGGAAACGCGCGTCGCCGGTGATCAGGAAGCCGCGCTGGCCGGTCTCGAGATCCTGGTGCAGCGACAGGATCCGCTGCAAATCGCCACGCACCTCGTACGAGCGCACGACCTCGCGGCGCAGCGTGGCGGTCTCCTCGAAGCCGCGCCCAACGAGCAGGGTCAGCACCAGCAGGAGCAGTGGAACCCCTACCACCGCGGCGATCACCGCCCAGCGGGACAATTCGACACGGCGGGTGGCACGGATCAGCGACATCGACGCGGGGTTTCCTTGCGCAACGAGGATCGCGCGCCCGCTCTATCGCACCGGCAGCGCCCGCGAGTCACCGGTAAACCGGCCGTGGGTCGCATCGCCTCGACGGATCGCGCCATCGCTTAGCGCGCGCCGGGGCGCAGTTCGCCGACGGCGATCGTCGCCTCGGCACCCTTGGGGATGACGAGGTCGAAGCGCGTCTTGTCGGCATCGGTCAGCGTGATCCGCCAGCGTCCCGGCGCCAGCCCGGTCGCGCCGAACCGGCCGGTCGAGTTGGTGAACAGCGGCACCGGCTCGCGCTCGGGGTGTGCCTCCTCGATCGCGCTGCCGGCGACCAGCGCGATCGGCTCGCCGTTCGCCCCGAGCAGCCGCCCGACGACGCTGACCATATAGTCCGAGCCGACCGTGAGCCGGTATCCGCCGCGATAGGGCGGCAGCAAGCGGAACGAGCCCTCGCCGAGATTGGCGCCGAGCGGCGCATCGGGCGCGGTGACCTGCAGGTTGCGCTCGCTATAGCTGCTCAGGCTCGGCTGGACCGCGGTGCCCAGTGCCCCAGTGTTCGCCGCCGAGGTCTTGCCGGTGGCGTCGACGAGAATGTCGGCGTCGCGCAGCGAAGGATGGGCACGCACGATCGCGAAGGCGTCCTGGATCGGACGGCCCACCGAAAAGCTGCCGTCCGCCACCGCCAGCGCCGTGCCGAAGCGCAGCGAGGTCCGCTGCCCGGTAGATCCGCCCAAATCGCGTTCGAAGGTGCCGAAATGGCTCAGGCCCAGCTCGGCGCGATTGGTATAGTAGATCGCATTGGCGTTCGCCCCCGCGCCCAGATCGCTGCGCTCGATATCGGCGCTGAAATTATACGCGCCGGTGCCGGTGCCATGATAGGTCTGGTAGGTCAGCCGGGTGCGATTGCTGCGGCTGTCATAATCGCCGCGCAGGCTCGATGCGCGATCGAGCCGCAGGGTCAGCGACAGGAAGGCGGCGATGCGATTGCCGCGGCCGTCGCGTTCCCAGCTCAGGTCTCCGGTGAAGCTGAGATCGGGCGAGATCCGCCAGCCGCCGGTCGCGCGGATGCTGCCGACATCGGGCTCGGCGTCGCGCCCCTTCGAGTAGCGCGCGTCGAGCCCGGCATAGACCGCGTCGCTGATCGCGCTGTTGTAGCTCACCCCGGCGATGTAGCTGTACGGGTTCGACGGCAAGCCCGTGCCGATCGGGGCGAAGTTGCGACTCCGCGTTTCCAACGAAAAGGACAGCGCATCGGCGCGATCGCTCGCGCGGCTGATCGTCCGTTGGAAGGTCAGGATCGACGCCCAGCCCGAGCCGACACCATTGACATGCGAGGCCGAGGCGAAACCGCCGAACGAACCGATCGGCGTCGCCACCACGGTCTCGACGCCGCCCATCCAGCCATTGCCGTCGGCCTGCGCATTCGCTCCCAGAGTCAGCCGATCGTTGAGGCCGCGACGATAGAAGCCGCTGAATGCGAGATCGTCGCTGTAGATGGGTCCCCGCCGCCCCAAGGGTGCGCGGGTGCCCGCGTAGAGCCCGAATTCGCTCAGCCCGGCGGCGAGCTGGGATTGATCGAGGAAGATGTCGAAATCGAACGACTGGGTCCGCCCGGCATCGTCGGTGATCGTCAGCCGGACGTCGTTGGCGCCCTGTGTGAACGGGAAGTCGCGCAAATCGAAGGTGCCAGGATCGAGTTCGAGCCGACGGACGAGCTGATCGTTGACGCGCACCTCGACGGTCGAGCGGCGCTCGAGCTGGAAGCTGCGGCTGCCGCGCGGCCGGATGATCGTCTGCGGATCGAGCAGCGAATAGAAGCGCGAGACCGACAAGCCGGCGATCTCGGGCGCCGACTGGAAGCCGCGCGAGAGCGTCTGCAGGTCGCCGGCGGTCCAGCGCACCAGACTGTGCCGATCGTCATAGACCAGCCGGGTGCCGCGGCGTTGAAAGTCGGGTCCGACGGCGCCTACCTGCCAGTTCGCCTCGCCTTCGAGCACTACTCCGCCGGCGCGGACCGCACCGTCGAGAAAGGTCACCGGCGCGGCGAGCCCCTCGTCGGCGCCCTGCTGAACCCAGTCGAGTGAGCCGCGAATGTTGAGATAGGCGCTGAGCCCTGCCGGCGCCGTGTACGTCACTGGCCCTCGCCTGCTGTCGTCGCCGAGCTGGACCGAGCGGCTGGCACGGCTCGACGCGGCGATGTCGAGCATGATCTGCAGCGCCTGCGGATCGTAGCGTATGCCGATCCCGACGCCCTGCAGATCGGCACGATCGAGCCGGCCCCGCTCGCTGAGCCGGGCGCGCAGTTTCGCGGTCAGCGGTGCGGCGATGCGGGGCTCGAGCAGCGCGATCAGTCGCACTGCCGAGAAACTGGCCTGGCCATTCGGGTCCAATGTCAGGGTCGCGTCGCCGAGATAGGCCGTTCCGTCCATTACCGGCGCGGTGAGGACGATCGGGCGGCCGGTGGGGTTGATCCCGGCGGCGCTGGCGTCGGGATCGATCACCACCTGCGCCTGCCCCACCCCGGCGACCTGGCCATAGGCCGCGGCCCCGTAAAGGCAGGAGGCGAGCGCCAGTCCCGCACCGGCAAAATTCGAGTTCATGGCAGGCGCGATGCCTCAGCCCTCGGGCGTGAATTGCGCCTCGATCCGCCCATCGGGCTGGGGCAGGCGCACGGGCAAGGTCATGCGGCGCGTCTGTCCGCCGCCAATCAGGCCGTAGCCGATCGTCTGCTGGAGTTCGGGCCCGGTGAATTGCTTGCTGAAGACCTGACGACCGTCTGGCGCGAACTGGGTGACCTTCACCCGCCCACGAGACAGATAGCCATGCGCCGCCGAGGCATTGGAAACGGTGATCACCGGTGCGGGGCCGCCTTCGGCGTCCTTGCCGATCTCGGCCGAAGCGATCGTCAGCGCGGGCTTGGCGCCGTCCGGCGAAACGCTGACCAGCACCTGAAAATTGTACAGCAGCTGGATGTTCGACTGGGTGTCGGTGGTCTGGACCGGCAGCTGCGCGACGGTGATGAAGAAGTGCTTGCTGCGCGCGAGCGCCGGATCGCCGACATATTGCACGCGGAAATTCTGGCGCTGCCCGGGCTGGATCAGCGCCTGGGGCGGGAAGACCGCGAGCTCGCCGGTGTCGCGCCCGGTCGGCTTGACGCCGTCGGCGGTGAGGTCGAGCGCCTCGATGCGCAATTCGACGGGAAGCGGCTTGTCGAAAGTGTTCTCGACGGTGATGACCTGGCTCATGCCGCGCCCGGACGTGGTCAGATCGATCACCACCGGCTGCACCGTCATCGCATAGACTGCGGTGGAGATGCCCAGCACCGCGGCCGACGCGGCCATCGCGACGATGAAAGATCTACGCTTCACGGCCCCTACTCCTACTCGCTTGCACCAAATCACCGGATGCGCACGGCGGAATGATGGACGGTTGGATCATTCCCGCCAAGGCAGGAAAAGCGACAGGACGGCATAGGTTCATTCCGGCGGCGCAATTTGCGGCGCCCGGAACGTTATTTGGGCAGGAACACCTTGACCGCTGCCTGCTGCAGAACCGTGTCGATCGTCCCGGCAAGCCGCTCATATTCCATGGCGAGAAAGAGCAGATCGGCGCGATCCTCGGCCGTGGCGGACAAGGCCCGGGCGCGAAGTTCGGCTGCGAGAGCCAGGGAGTTGTGCTCGTGCATTCGTCGAGAAAAAGTTCCGGCAAGCCTTCCCCCGAAGGCTTGCCGGAACCCGCTGGATCAGGCGGCCGGAGCGACGGTGATCTCAACCTTGCCGGCATAGGTGCCGGCGTCGAGGATCGCGGTCGACTCGCTGGTGATGCCGCTGCCGATCGTCAGCGAGAGATTGTTCGAAACCGCGGCGAGACGATCGCCGAGCTGGCTCGAGGTGGCACCCGAGCTGAGCGACTGATCGGCAACGCTGGTGGTGCCGCCCTTGGCGCCCATCGCGACGACGGTCGCGGTGTAGTGGACGGTGTTGGTGTAGCCGTTGGGCGAGTTGGTCGCGGCGGCGTTCACCAGCGGCTTCGCCTCGACCGAGACCTTCGGGTTGGCGCCGTTGCACTTGATCGTGAAGTTGCGGCTCAGGCCACCGGTGTTGCCCGAGAAGGCGGGATCGACGGTGCCGTCGGCCTTGGCGAGTTCGCCCAGCGTGATGCTGCCGCTGATCGGGGTGGCGGCGGTGCAGCGCGCCGAGACGGTGCCGCTGACGTCGACCGAGCCGCTCGCCTGCGCAAAGGCGGGAGCCGCAGCAAAGGCCGAACCGATCACCAGCGCCGAAAGAACCAGCTTCTTCATCTCAAATCTCCAAACTCGCTTGGGGCCCCTGTGCCCCCGACGATTTTGGATATGCCCCGGATCGGCGCCCGGCCCCATTTAGCGGGCGGCGAAAAGCGCGCTAACTTCGAGCGTAACTTTCTATACCCGAGGATATAGGCGGCCGCTCACAGCCCCGCGCAGCTGGTGGCGGAAGCCGCGGTGACGATCGGCGTGAAGGTGATGCTGATCGTATCGGTGTAATTGGGCGCGGGAGTCTTGGTGGTCCCGCCTTCGAGCAACGTGGCGCGCAGCGGCAGCGTTCCCGCCTCGCCGCCCACCCCGGCGCGCGCGCAGACCCGCGTGCCGAACGCGGTGTTGGAGCTGACCTCCTGCCCGAGAAAGCGCGCGCTGTAGCGGATCGTTTGCGCCGCATCGCCGGGATTGCCGCCGGGATAGGTCAGCCGGAAATCATTCTGCGAGCGCATGCGGACCTCGAAGGGTCCGGAACTCCGCACGCGCAGCGTGTTGGCCGACGAGGTGGTGTAGCGATCGGGCGCCGCGAGCACCGTCGCGCTGGTCAAATCGCCGACCTCGCCGAAATCGAGCGCCGAACCTGCATAATAAGCCTGGAGCGCGCTCACCGTGTTGACGTTGATCCGCACCGAGCCGGTGTCGCGCACCGGAGTCGGCACGCTCAGCATCCCGCCCTCGCCCGAGCAGATATAGAGCATGTCGAACACGATCGGCTCGCCCGCCGAGAGATCGGTCCCCGGCGGGACGGTCACGCGCAGGTTGAGCGGCGTCGACAGGTCCGAGGCGAAGAGATTGCCGAAATCATAGCGGATCTCGCCCGCCGCCCCGACGCCATTGTCCTTCGAATTGAGCGATCGCGGGCGGCCGGCGGTCGCGCCCTCCGCATAGAGCACGCGGTAACCGTTATAGGTCACCTGCAGCGGCGGGGTGCCCGAGGGTGCGGTGAGCACGAGGCTCACTTCGTTCGTCCGCCCGGTGAGCAGCCCGCGGTTGCGCCGGAGCACCAGCGGGATCGTCACTTCCGACAATCCGGCCGGCGAGAAGGGATCATAGGTGATGCTGGCCGGCGCGGTGGCGTTGCCGGTCACCCCGCAGACCGCCGAAAGCTGTGTCTGCGCGGCCGCGGGCGACACGCAGAGAATCGCGGACAGCACGCCGGTTGTCGCAAGCCCCCCTGAAGCAAACCTCATATTTGCGGTGATACGACGATCTCTAGCGCGGCGCGACCCGATTGTTGCGCCGGCACGCTCTGCTGAACGCGCTGGATCCGCGTGCCGTCGGCCTCGAGGGTGCGGACATTGGTGCTGAGCCGCGGCGTCGCCTGGTTGCAGATCACCCGCGGACGCGAGATCGCGGTGTCCGCGGCCGGCTGGAGCATCACCGGATTCGCCACCCAGCAGCGCGGTGCGACATAGCCGTAGAGGTCGACCTGCGGGCCGTTCTGCGCCGCTGCCGGCATCACCACCAGCGTGACCGACACGACGGCCGTCATCGCGGTCAGGCCGGTGCCCGAATGGGTGTTGCACGCAAGGATCGGCGCTCGCTTCATAGCGAGGCCGGTTATACGTGCGCAGGCGTGAATAAATCATCGGTTCAGATACTTAGCAGACCCTTAAGGGCTAACGCTGATGGTGATCGACAAGGTATCGGCATAGCGCCCCGCCACCAGCGGCGCACTGCCGGCATAGCCCGGCGCGCTGACCCGCAGATACGAGCCATTGGCCTTGGTCGAGGCGCCGGCGAGGCGCAGCCCGGTGGCGCTGCCGGCGGTGCCGGCGAAGCCGCAGCTCCCCCCCGCCGACAGCGTCGCCGCGTCGCAGGTCGCCGTGGCGCTGGTGCCGTTGTCGGCGACGACCTTGAGCGCGACCTGATAGGGCGCCTTGGTGCCATAGCCATTGGCACCCGCGGTCTGGGTCGCCATCCCGCCATTGGCCGAGGAGACGGCGATCCGCGAGGCGCCGCTGCAGTTGAGCTGGATCGCGAAATCCTTGCTGAAGCCGCTCTGGTCGAAATCGGCCTGATCGATGCTGCCCGCGGGGGCGCCGCCGGTCGCGAAGCCGCAGCGGCTGCGCACCGAGGCGCGAACCTCGACGCCGACCTCGACGCTGTTCACCGCCCCCTGCCCGGCGGCATAGGCCGTGACTTGCGCGCGCGCCGGCTGGGCGACGGCGCAAACGGCCATCGCGATCGCCAGCAAGGACAGGGCAAGCCGCTTCATGCCCCTGAAATGCATGGCAAACCGCGCGTTCACCATTCAACCGGCGGCCAGAACCGCACTCACCGCAGATGTAATGCGCCTCTATCTTTCGATATAGAATCAGTCCTGACGGGCCTGCCCGAGCAGGATCAGATCGGTGCGGCTGCGCAGGCCGAGCTTGTCGAAAACCTTGTGGAGATGGACCTTCACCGTGCCTTCGGTCAGCCCGAGCTCGTCGGCGATTTCCTTGTTGCGCAGCCCGCGCTGGGCCAGCGACGCCACCGCCCGCTCGCGGCCGCTGAGCGTCTCGAGCGGATCGCGTTCCGCATCGGGCGACATGGCGAGGTCCATCGCGCGCTGCATCACTTCCTGATCGAGCCAGCGCTTCCCCTGCACCACGGTCTCGAGGCAAGTCAGCAGATCGCGCGGCGCGGTCGATTTGATGACGATGCCGTTGACCCCGAGGTTCATCGCTTCCTTCGAGACCTGATCGTTGATCCCGCCGGTGAGCAGGATCACCGGGCGCCCGTCGCCGCGATTGCGCAGCGTGCGGAGCACGTCGAGCCCGGTACGCTCGGGCATGCCATTGTCGAGGATCAGCATGTCGGGCCGCGCGCTCGCGAGGCTGTCCAGCACGGCCGCGCCCGAATTGACCTTCGCGACGATCTCGAAATTGGTCTTGTCGAGGAGGATTTCGATGCCCGCCAGTGTGAGCGGATCATCCTCCGCCACAAGTACCTTGGTCATATCGACCCTTACGCATGTACGTTACGATGGTCGAACCAATATCATCGCGCGTTGCCGTCCGTCCAGCGAGCCGTGCGCACGGCGCGGCCCGGTGGTTCGGAATCGCGCCCGATCACACCATCGGGTCGACGATGTCGCGCAGGCGATCGGCGCCGCGGTTCATCACGGCCTGGCGCAGCCCCGCGATCGAGGTGAAGCCGGTCGGCAGCCGGTGGTCGAACTCGATCACCCGTGCGCTCGACGGCCGGGTGCCGGCGCGCCACAGCCGCACGCTCGCCGCGCCGTCGGCGACCGCCGATCCGGGAACGCCGAGATGATGCTGCCACAGCGCCATCCGATAGCGCTGCGCGAAGGTCTGTCGCGTATCGCCCTCGCGGCGATTGTCCTCGAAGATGAACGCGTCGACCTCGCTATCGAAGGTATAGCTGCGCCGGTTGCAATTCGCCGTGCCGATCACGGCCAGCTCATCGTCGAACACCCAGCTCTTCGAATGGACATAGGTGTGGTCGCCGAAGGTCGGTGCGCTCTGGCTGGTGGTGAGCTGGAACACGCCGAGCTTGGCGCGGTGCGGGGGCAGCAGCAGCGTGTCGATCAGCCCCACGAAATCGCGGCGATATTCCTTGCCGAAGGGCACGTCGGTGATCGGATTGCCGGGGATCAGGATCGTCACATGGTTGAGCCGCGGCACCGCGGCGATCAAGGCGCGCGCGGTGTCGAGGTCGAGCAGATACTGGTCCTCGCAATAGATGAAGCTGCGGGCGCTGGCGATCGCGGCGAGCAGCGCCGGCTTGATGCCGCGCTCGGCGACGACCAGCGGCGGCGCGCTGCGCACCGGATTGAAGGTCCGCGCGATCATCACCGACAGGGGGCCGCCGAACGGCGCATCGACCGGGCTCGGGCTGGCGATCGCGGCGGGCACGCCCAGCCCGTCGCCGCGCAGCCCCCCGAACCGGCTGCTCCCGGGGTGGTGCCGCCAGCGCGAGACGAAGGTGGAGAGCAGATCGTGCGCGCTCGGCCCGATGATGCGGCAATGCGTGTCGTGGTGCGGCTGCCCGGTATCGGCATCGACGACGCGGACGCGGTTGGGGTTCATGTCGATGCCCCCGCAATAGCCGACGAGCAGCTCGCCGCGCTTGACCACGAGCACCTTCTGGTGATGTGATCCGGTCAGCCGCGCGATATCGGGCTCGATGATCCGGAAGATCACCGGAATCAGGTGATGGTTGAGCCCGACGAGCGCCGCCGCGATGGCGAGGCGGACGGTCGAGGCAGTGGTGTGGTTGGTGGTCAGGTCGTCCTTGATCGCCTTGCCGGCGGTGAGCGCGTTGATGTGGTTGACCACCTCGGTCGCGCTGCGATCGGCGGCGGTGACGATGCCGAACTGGTCCCACAGCATCGCCGCGACCTCGACTCCCCGCCCTGCCGCGGCGGTGTAGATGTCGCGGAAGCTGCTCGCCGCGCCGAGCGGGAAGGTGTCGAAATTGTCCCAGCCGAGCAGATAGATGAAATCGCGCTCGCCATTGGTCGCGCCCATGTCGGCGGCCATGGCGTTGAAGGTCGCGTTGCCGTCGATCAGCGCCGCTACGGCGTTGCCGGCGCGCAGCACGGTGCGCCCGGTCGCGAGCGGACGCAGGATCGCGCCCCAGCGGCTCGGATCGATCTGCCCGACCGGGGGCACGGGAATCGGCCCCGGTCCCGGCCGCGGCGGCCGGCGGGCGGTATGCGCGAGCAGCGCGGTCCAGGTGCGCGGGCCGATGACGCCGTCCCATTCGGAGGGCTGGCCGGGAAAGGCGACGCGCTGGAACGAGACGGTCGCGGCGCGGGTGTGCGCGCCGAAGATGCCGTCGGTCGCGAGCGGGCAGTCGGCGAGCCCGCTCTCGCCGCGCGCGCTGCGGTCGGCATGCACCATGTTCAGCCGCTGCTGGGCGTCGATCACCGCCGGGCCGCGCGATCCGGTGCGGATCGTCGGGCGCGAGGCCGGCGGCGGGGGCAAGGTTTCGCCAAACGCGAGCTCCGCCTCGCCGAGCGGACGGATCACCGTCAGGTCGGAATGGAGCAATCGGTCGGGGCCGCACAGGCCGATCGAGACGCTGCCCGGCCGCCCGGCCGCCAGCGCCTCGACATCGATCGCCTCGGCCTGCCGCTCGCCGCTCTCGAATGGGCTGGTGAGGATGAACGCGCGGCGCGCGCCGCCCAGCGGCTGGCGGAAGACGACGTCGCCGCCAAGCAGCGGCCGCTCGAGCCGGCGCCCCGGCCACGCCACCACCTGCATCAGGGGATCGGCGAGATGGTCGTGGATCGTCGCCGCGGCGAGGCCGCCGGTATCGAGCGTCGAGCGGGTGTCGGTCATCGCATCCTCCTCATGCCGCACGCGCGATCTGCGCCAGCACCTCGCGCCGCGCGACGAGCTCGCGTTGCTGCCGGCCGAGCTCGCCCGACGCGGCTTCGTCGGCGGCCTCGGCCATTTCCTGTTCCTGCGCGCGCGCCAGCGATGCCATCCGCCCCAGCAGCTGGCGTGCCACCGCCCGGGCCTCCTGGGGCAGCTGGCGGCTGATCATCTGCAGGAAACTGTCGAGGTGCAGATCGGTCAGGGCGAGCCGGCTTGCGGGCCGCGCGACGTACAGTTGCTGGAAGGCCTGCAGATGGGCGCGGGGATCGGCCGCGATCGCGCGGACCACGGCATCATAGCGCGGGCCCAGCGCCGCGCTGCTGAAATTGCCGCCGACCACCATGAGCACGCGTTGCCGGGGAGTGAGGGTTGCTGTGCCGGTCATCTCAAAATGTCCCTACCGAGGTATTGCCGGTGGTGGTGTCGGCCGCGCCGATCGCGGGATCGTCCGGCGGCGTGGGCAGGCGCGTCGTCCGCACCCGGCGCATCCAGTTGAACGTGTTGGCGTTGGCCGCGTCGTTGTCCGGGTCGGGGGTGAACAGCGTCTGGATTCGCCGATAGGTCGACACGTTGGGCAGCGGCCCGCTCGGCGCGAAGGTGTTGAAGGTGAAGAATTGCAGCGCCTGCGCGCTGTCGAAACGGTTGAACAGCACATGGTGGAGCTCGTGCGCCAGCGTCTCGAGGTCGGCGTTCAGGTCGATGTGCTGGAAGATGAAGAAGCGCCCGCCCAGCAATGCCTCCTGGGTCTGGGTGACTCCCGCATAGGCATTGAAGGTGCGCCGGCCGTCGCTGCGCGGGCGCGGCAGGGTGCAGAAGCACACCGTCACGGTGTTGTCGGGCGTGGTCGGCAGCAGCAGATCGAGCACCAGCCGCTCCTCGGGCGTGTCGAGGAAGCCGATATAGTTTCCGGCAGCATCGCGCGCGCCCGCGGGCAGCGCCAGATCGACTGCGGCGCCGGCGTCGATCCGCAGCCCGGTCTGCGCCCAGCGGCGGTTGGCGTGGAGGAACTGGTCGTCGATCTGCGCTTGCCGCGCCGGTGTCATCGTCAGGCCGAGCCGGACGACGCGCAGCGTGATCCGCCGGCGTCGGTCCGGCGTGCGCCGGAAGACGGGCAAGGTCACCGATACAGTGCCGCCGGCCGCCGCGGTATAGTCCGCGCGCACCGATCCGGTCAGGTCGGCGCGGCGCAGCCGGTGGTTGCTCTGGCCGCGATTGCGGACCCCGGCATCGGGCCCGGCGGTCAGCCCCGAATGCGTCGGCTGATCGGCATCGGTGTCGTCGGTCACCAGCATCAGCGCGCGCGAGACGAACACCTTCGATCCCGCCGCGGTCTCGGTCAGCGTCACGTTCTGCGAAGCCGGGGCGTCGTCGTCGCCGCCCCCGGCAGTGAGCGTGCGCCAGCGCGCCGTGACGGTCGATCCGGTCGCGCCGCGATCGGTGACGCGGATGTAGAAGCGACGACGATCGGCGCCGACGAAATTGCTCGCCTCGGCGGCATCGTTGCGCACGGCGCGCGCGGCATCATAGGCATTGTCCCACAGCCCGAACATCAGCGCGGTGGCCACCGGCGACGAACCGTCGACGCGGTGATCGCCATCGTCGTCGAGCACGAACTCGACCGTGGCGGCGGTTGCCGGCCGCGGCCTCGGCGGCACCGGCACGACGAAGGCGAAGTCGCTCAGCACCTGTACCCGCCGGCTCTCGGCGGCGTCGGCCAGCGGCTCGGTCTCGCCACGGCTCTCGACGTCGATGACGAGGCTCGCCGGCGCCGGCCGCCCGGTCATCCGCGCGATCGCAGCGAGGATCTCGCGCCGGATCGCCTCGGCACGGCGCGTGCCGAGCGCGAGGTTCTCGCCGGCCGAGCCGACCGGATCGGTATGCCCGATCAGGCGGAGATGGCGGACCGGAGTCGCGGTGCTCTGGCTCTCCATGATGCAGCGGGCGATGCCGATGATCTGGGGCTGGTGGCGCGGCAGCACCTCGGCCGAGCCGAACTCGAAATGATCGATCACCTGCTCGCGCGGCAGGCCCGGGCAGCGCGTCGGTAGCGTGATCTGGCTGACGCCGCTGCCGCTCGCCGCGATCAGCGCCGCCCAGCTGCGCGGGCCGATCACGCCGTCCCATTCGCCGGGCTGGCCGGGAAAGGCAGTGCGCTGGAAGGCGACCGTCGCGGCACGGGTATTGGCGCCGAACACGCCGTCGGTGGCGAGCGGGCAGCGATCGAGACCGGGCGCGCCCGAGGCGACCCGCCCGGCGTGCACCGTGTTGAGCCGCGTCTGCGCCTCGGTCACGGCGGGGCCGCGCGATCCCTGGCGGATCGTCGGCCGCGGCACCACCGGCGGATCGGTCTCGCCGAGCCCGGCGCCATCGCGCGAGCGCACGATCAGCACATCGGGCAGCAGCAGCCCATCCGGCCCGGCGATCCGCTCATAGCCGTCCTCGCCGATCACTTCGGCATAGAAGCCGCCCTCGCGCGGCCGGCCGGCGCGGCGCTTGATCGTATTGGCGCGGTGCATGCCCGGGCGGGTGACCATCCGCGCACGCCGCTTGCGCGTGCCGCGCAGGATGACGTCGCCGGCGAGCAGCGGCGCGACGAGGCGCGTCCCCGGAAAGCCGACAATCTGGGTCGACGGCGCCTGCGGATTGACCGCGACGTTGAGCAGCGCCTTGGGGTCGACCGGCGGCGCCAGCGGCATCGGTGGCATGGGCGGCTCCGGGGCCGCGGCCGGCGCGGACGCGGGCTCGGGCGCGGGTTCGAAGCCGGGCGTGACATCATAGGTCGAAGGTTCCGGCATCGGCGGCTCGGGCGCGGCTGCAGGTGTGGATGCCGGCGCGACCGGCTCGGCGGTCGGCGCATCGGCCTCGCCGCTCTCGCGCTGCGACACCGCGACCGGCGGCCGCGGCGGCAGATCGAGCATCTCGCGCAGCTCGGCCTCGCTGAATTGCGCGAGGACGCGCTGCTCGGGGGTCGGCAGGCTGTGCCGTCGGCCCTTGGTCCAGCGCCGCTCGTCGTCGGTCACGGGCGGACCCACGCTGGCGGTTTCGGGGGTTTCGGATTCGTCCGATTCCATGACTGCCATCTCCTGTACCTGGCGGGGCGCGCGGGCCGGCACGACCGGGCCGTCGCGCAATCGTCGTGCCGCGGCGACCGCCGCCGCGATGTCGAGAATTCCATAGCCCCAGCGCTCGATCTCGTCGGCCAGCGGGGCCGGCGGCGCCGTGAGCGATGCGAACAGGGCGTTGCGGATCGCCGCGACCGGCTGGGCGCCGGCCGCCTCGAGCATCAGCGCCACCGTGCCGGTGACGTGCGGCGCGGCCATGCTGGTGCCGCTCATCCGTACATAGCCCGGCGGCTCCAGCGCCGATTGGCGCGAGCGCACCGAGAGGATTCGCACCCCGGGCGCGACCAGCAGCGGCTTGCGCCGCCCGTCGCGCGTCGGCCCGGTGCTCGAGAAGCGCGCCATCGGCTGATCGGGGTCGTGCGCGTCATAGGCGCCCACCGCGATCGTCCGCATCGCGTTGCAGATGCTGCCGGTGGTCGCCAGCGGCGATGCCACCCCCGGCGCGAACACCGCCTGGCAGGCGGGGCAACCGGCATTGCGCTCGATCCATGCGTGCCAGCGGCCATCGGCGACGTCGACGCCGCGTATCTCGATCGCCCAGCGACCGGCCGGCGCCATCGGGCGCAGCACCAGCGCGATCAGATTGTCGCCGTTATTGGGGTCGGCGCCGCGGTGGTAGAGCCGCGCCAGCTCGGCGCCGTCGCGGTCGCGCACCACGGCATTGGCGCCGAGCGCCGCGGTCACCGCGCCGCCGTCCGGCGCGACGGCGCGCGCGACGAAGCGATCGCCCCCCTTGTACCAGATCTCGACCGTGGCCGGATGCGCGTCGCTGCGCGGCAGCTCGAACGGCAGGCGTTCGGCGTGCCCTTCGCGCAGCCGGCCCTCCATATGGACGTTGCGCGCATAATAATTGCCCGTGCTCTGCACCACCACGGTGCCGGGACGGTTGACGATCAGCCAGTCGATCGCGCGCTCGACGAGCAGCGTGCCGTCATGCGGCCCGGCATGCCGGCCGATGCTCATGTTGAGCGCGACCGGGCGCCCATCGGCGGTGCGGATGACGAAGTCGATTGCCTCGAGCAAGTCGATCGAGTTGCCGAGATCGCCGACGCCCGGCCCGAGATGGACGAAGATCAGGTCGGCCTCGGGCGCCACGCCCTGCGGGCCGCCGGCGCGCCCGTTGCCCGCGGCGATCCCCAGCACGTGCGTGCCATGCGAAGGTTGCGGCGCCTCCGACGGGCGGTAGCCGAGCGCCGCGAACGGATCGGCGCTGCGCAGCGCCCGGTCGATCTCGCCGCGGCGGTGGATCCGGCCATAGCCATAGGGCGCCGGCACGCCGTCCGCGCGCTGGTCCCACAGGCCGATCAGGCGCGTGCCGCCATCGGGGTTGCGGAAGTCGGGATGGGCGAAGTCGATGCCCCAGTCGATCACCGCGACGACGACGCCCCTGCCCGTCTCGGCGAGCCCGTCGGGGCGGCGCGTGTCGCTGTCGACCGGCGCCGGATCGGCTTCGCTCAGCCCGGGCTCACCGGGAGGCGGCCGATCGGCGAAAGGATTGCGCGCGCCGCAGCCACAGGCCTCGCCGGCATAGACGCGCGGCGCCTTCAGGCTCGCGACCGAGGGATGCGCATGGATCGCGGCCAGCGCGCCGCGCGCCGCGCGTCCGGTGGCGATCTCGCCGAACCGCGCGACGAGCCGCAGCTCCGGCGGCGGCGGAGCGCCCGGATGCAGGCGGACGATCACCGAGACCTCCTCGTCCGGACCGCCTCCGGCGATCAATTCCTGCAGCCCGGGGTCCATGGTCCACCACCCTGCCCGTTTGCCGCTACTTCTTGGGCGCGGCGAGCGCGGGAGCGGCCTGCTTCACCCCACCCGCCGCTTCGGCTGCCGCCTTCTGCGCTTCGGCCGCAGCCTGCTGCGCCGCGAGGGCGGCCTTCTCCGCCGCGGCGGCGGCATTCTTGGCGTTGAGCGCCGCCGCTTCGGCTTGCTGCTGCGCGACTTCGGCGGCTTTTTCCGCCTTCTCGGCGGCATCCTTTGCCGCCTCGGCATCCTCGGCTGCCTCTTGCGCTGCCTCGACGGCGTCCTCCTCGTCCTCATTCTCCTCTTCTTCGGACGTGTCGGTGTCCTTCTCCGCCATCGATCGCGCCGCGACGATGGCGAGCAGCGGGTTGCCGATCGCATAGGCGATGACGCCCAGCCGGCCGAGATCGCTTTCGGGCACGCCGAAGGAATTTCCCGCCGCGCGCCCAAGCACGAGGCTGTTCAACTGTTGGTTTGACATGATCGCATTCCTTTCGGTGACGGCAGCCGGATCAGGCCGTGAGCGCGATGGCCATCATCATCGTCGTCATCATGCCGGTGTTGTCACCGCCGCCGGCCGATGGCGTCGTGCCGCCAAGACCGCCGCCGTAGAGAAGGATCGGCAGGATCTTGGAGAATTTGTCGTTGCCGCCGCCGATCAGCGGCAGGATCATCGCGATCTGGCGCGACTCATCGAGACCCTTCTTGAGCTCGGCGGTCTCCTTCTTGCGCAGCGCGATTTCCTTGCGCAGCGCATTCCCCATCGATCCGACTTCGCGCTCCACGGCGCGCGAGCGCGTCTCGAGCGTCTTCACCGCTGCCGAAGTGGTGTGGATGCGGTCGTCGAGCCGCTTGGCGGTCGCGTTCAGCTCGGCCTTGGTGGCGAAGCCGGTCGCCGCGGGCCGCGGCACCGCATTGCCGCGCGGCGGCAGCTTGACGCCCGGCCGCGCGCCGCGTCCGGACCGTCCGCGGGACCGTGGGCGAGCGGCTTCGTCGAATTCGCCGAAGTCCTCGCCATAATCTTCGTTGTCGAACTCGAAATCGCTCTCGATGAGCCCTTCGAAATCGCTCTCAAAGGCGGTTTCCAACATCATTTTTCTCCTGTCATCACACTCGTTGAACCGATCAGTGCGCGTGCATTGCCGCCTCGCGCAGAGGGGGTTGCGACCCGAAGAGCTCGGCGCGGACCTGCGGGTCCGGACGCACCATTCCCGGGCGGCCGCGCCCGCGGCAGCCGAGGCACGCCGGGTCCTCGCCCCAGCACAGCCCGCAGGCGCCGAGCGCCGCGGCCAGCCGGCTGAGCCGCTGCGATCCGGCGCGGCCGGCCTCGTGCAGCTGGCGCGCGATCCGCGTCATCTTGGTCAGCCGCGCCTCGGCGGCATCGAGCCGCGCGCTCAGCTCTGCGATCAGGTCGTCGCGCTCGTCCGGCGCCTCGACATCGTTGCTCGGCGGGACGCGCTGGGCCTGCATCATCTCCATCAGCGCCGCCATGCGCGGATCGCCGGCGGCGAACTCCTGCATCATCGCCGCGGGATCGAGCCCCGCGCCACCGGCAAGGGCAGCGGCGTCAAACACTGGCGTGCTCCACCGCTTCGTCGTTCTCGTAATCCTCGCTGTCCCAATCCTCGCTGTCCCAATCCTCGCTGTCCCAATCCTCCTGGCTCCAGTCCTCGTCGAACGACGCCTCCTGGTCCCATTCGCTCCAGCCGCTTTCGCCGGCGGGGAAATAGGGATCGGCGGGATTGACCTGGACGTTCACCGGCGCAGGCGGCCGGCTGCTCATCCAGATCGACGGGGTCAGCGCAAGCAAGGTGAGCAGCGCATCGGTCCGCCCTTCCGAATCCTCGGGATCGATACCGAAGGCCTCGGCGGCGAGGCTGGCATATTCGGGGGTGTCCTCGCCGGCGCCCTCGGCTTCGGCCGCTTCGTGCGCGGCGCGCCCGGCGACGTTGCTGAGCGCCGACAGCATCTGGCTGACGGGCACCTGCTGCCCGCCGATCGAGACGTTCTGCCGCCCCGCGCCGCCCATCAGCGACGACATCAGCGACTGGGAGAGCTCGGGCCGGGCGAGCAATCCGGCGAGCATGTTCGCCGCGCCGCCGCGCCCGGCGCCGCCGCGTGCGCCCTGCATGCCGCTCAGCGCCGCCCTGCCCGCACGCGTGGTGCCCAGCGCGCCGCTGGCAACCGACGCCAGCGAGCCGAGCGCGCCATTGGCGCCGCCGCCGCGAACGGTCGAGACGAGGCCGCCGACATTGTGGATCGCGCCGCCGATGCCGCGCGCGGTGCGATTGCCCGATTGCGACAGCAATCCGCTCGCCAGCCCGGCGCCGGCGCCGACCAGTGCGCCCCACGGGCCCAGCGCGGCGCCGCCTGCCGCTCCGCTCGCCACGGCGGGCAGCGCCCGCGCGACCATCGGCGCGGCCTTCTGCGCGAAATTCCCGACCGCGCCCGCCGCGTGTCGCAGCCCGCTGCCGATATCGTCGAACAGCCCCTCGACATCCTCGGCCGTCGCCTGGGGGCCGTAGATCGATCGCACCAGGTCATTGAGGCGGTCGGGGGGAAGTTGGGCATATTGCGGCGCAAGGCTGGCGCGCAGCAGGGGATAGTCCGTCATCGATCATCTCCGAACAAGCCGACGAAACAGGGGCCCGCGCCGCGGTCATTCGGGCGATCGCTCAAGGCGTGCGGGAGGCACGCCGTCGCCGATGAGCGCGGGCAATTTGAGGAGGAGCGACTCGAGCCCTTCGAAGGCGAGCGACCGGCCGCGCGAAAGATCGCGAACGGTGCCGCGCAGCCAGACGACGTCATCGTCGCCGCGCTCGTACCAGCACCGAATGACGAGCGTCTTGGCTCGCTGGTCGACGCGTAACCGATCCTCTTCATTCAAGTTCTCCTCCAAGATTGGAGTCGCAACCCGGTTGTTCTTGAAGCGGAACCTGGCAGTGCCCGATCACCGACCGATCACACCAGGATCACCGCGCGATCACACCCGGCTTTCTCATTGATTTTCGACGACAAAAACTTTTCCGAACGTCAAAAATCGCCGGACACAAGGGGCCCGGCGGCGGCGTGGTGCAGGCGTGCGGTCTATCGGGAAAGGGCTTGGTCGAGCAGCGACAGGCTCTCGGCCAGCTGCTGGCGGGCGAGCAGCAAGGTGCGTCGGTCGAGGGTTTCGGCGGGGGCCGGTTGCTCAGGCGGCGGCGGCGTGGCGACTCGCGCGATCGCGGCGGCCAGATCACGCGTCTCGCGCATCGGCCGCACGTCGAGCTCGTCGGCGAGCAGGCGCTCGAAGCCGCGATAATGCTGCACCGCCTGCGCGCGGTTGCCGCATGCCACCATCGCCTCCATCAGCAGCCGCTGCGCATCCTCGCGCAGCGGCTCGACGGTGCAGATCGTCCGGCCCAGCTCGCACGCCGTTCGCCAGTCGCCGTGCCGCTTGCAGGCACGCGCCAGCTCGAGCGCCGCGTCGAGATAGAGCGCGCGGAGCCGCTCGCGCTCGATCACGATCGCATCGATCGCGCTGAACTCAAGGAAATCGCCGCGATAATGGCCGAGCGCCTGCTTCAACGCATCGCGCGCGGCGGCGTCATCGAGCTTGCCCGGATCGTCGAGCACCGCCTCCACGCCGCGCTCGAAGGCGATCGCGTCGACCCAGATCCCGTCGTCGTCGGCGAGCGCGATCGTCTCCTTGCCGATGCGGAGCAGCGCGTTGAGCCGGCCGAAACGTTGCTTCAGCCGCCACAGCGCGGTGGCGAGGCAGCGCCGCGCCGCATCGTTGTCCTGGTCGGGCCACAGCGCCGCGGCGAGCTGGCCGCGTCCGATCCGCCGATGCGGGGCAGCGAGGACAGAGCCGATCAGCGACCAGCCGATTCCGGGCAGTGCGATCGCCGCGCCGGCCGCGCCCAGCGCGACTCGGGCACCCAACAGGTGCAACGCCAATTCGGCCATGCCATTCCCCCAGGCTGCACGCTTGTAATCGGCGACCCCGGTTCTGAAGTTGATGGCGCTCCGCCGCGGCGCAGTCCGTCAACGGGACTATCTTGCTGCTGCCAGCCGTCCCTTGGCTCGGCGAAAGGCGACCATAGTCACGACCGAGCAGGCCCATGCGCGCAACACGTACGGGCAAGCTCAAGACAATATTACGACCGCGAGTTGAGGTCCAGCATTTATTTCCAGATCGTTTCCGGTCTTAATAATGTTACGATTATGTCACCGACAATACTTTGACTATCTTCAACTTGTTCGAGTCCAAAGAGAATCGTCTTCTTGAACGTGCCGGGTCTATTTCGCTGCCGGCGACGGGCTGAGCACTGCCGCGCCCGGCGCCGGCGGAAGCTCCTGCTGCGGCGGATCGAACCGGCGCGAAAGATTTCCTATTGGATGGATAGGAATTCAGTTGTTCGGGGTGCCGCGGCGGCGCGCTAGGCCGTGCGCATCGCCCCCAAGCACAGGAGACGACGATGTCGCTCAAGCTCTTCGATACCATTCCCGATTTCACCCAGGAATCGACCCAGGGCCCGCTCAACTTCTACGATTGGGCCGGCAACGACTGGGTGGTACTGTTCTCGCATCCGCGGGATTTCACGCCGGTCTGCACCACCGAGCTCGGCGCGGTCGCGAAGCTGGCGCCGGCGTTCGCCAAGCGCGGGGTCAGGGTGATCGGCCTGTCGGTTGATCCGGTCGACCAGCATCTGCGTTGGGCGGGCGATATCGAACGTACCCAGGGCGCCGCGCTCAACTTCCCGCTGATCGCCGATGTCGATCGCCGCGTCGCGGGCCTGCTCGGGCTGATCCATCCCAATGCGTCGGATACCGCGACGGTGCGCAGCGTGTTCGTGATCGATCCGGCGAAGCGCGTGCGGCTGACGCTGACCTATCCCGCCTCGACCGGGCGCAATTTCGACGAGATCCTGCGCGCGATCGACAGCCTGCAGCTGACCGACGCGCACAAGGTCGCGACCCCGGCCGACTGGAAGCAGGGCGAGGACGTGATCATCCTCCCCCTGATCGGCGACGCGGAGGCGAAAGCGCTCTTCCCCGCCGGCTGGACCGAGCACACCCCCTATCTGCGCACCGTCGCGCAGCCGCGATCGGCGTGAGCGAGATGTCGACGGCACCCGCGGCGTCACCGTTCGCGGCGGAGATCACCCGGGCGGTCTCCGGGCTCAACGCCGCGCGGGGGGCGTGGCGCGAGCGTGAGGCCGGGCGCCACGACGTCGCGCGCTTCCCCGCGCCGCCCGAACTGGCCCGCGCCGTCGAACAGCTCGCCGCCGCGCTCTATCCGGTGCGGCTGGGCGGGTTTCGCGGCGGCGCGCTTCGCGAGGATGATTTCGTCGCCGACGCGCTCGGCCGGGCCTTCGCGATCCTGCGCGAGCAAGTCACGCGCGAGCTCGATTATTGGCAGGGCTGGTGCGATGCGCCCTTCGACGCGGAGCAGGCCGAGACGATCGTCCGCCTCTTCGCCGCCGCGCTCCCCGAGATCCGCGCGCTGATCGACAGCGACATCGAGGCGGCGTTCGTCGGCGATCCCGCCGCGCGCACCGCCGACGAGATCCTGATCAGCTATCCCGGCGCGCTGGCGATCCTCCATTATCGCATCGCGCATCAGCTCTTCGCGCTCGGCGCCGCGATTGTTGCGCGAGTGATCTCCGAGCTCGCCAACGCCCGGACCGGGATCGACATCCATCCCGGCGCGACGATCGGCCCGCGCTTCTTCATCGATCACGGCACCGGCGTGGTGATCGGCGAGACCGCGATCATCGGCGCCAACGTGCGCCTGTATCAGCACGTCACGCTCGGCGCGCGCAGCCCGCTCGGGCTCGCCAGCGTCGGTCCGCGCGACCGGCTCGCGCGGCATCCGATCGTCGAGGACGATGTGATCATCTATGCCGGGGCGACGATCCTCGGCCGGGTCACGATCGGCCGCGGCAGCACGATCGGCGGCAATGTCTGGCTGCTCGGCGACGTGCCGCCGAACAGCGTCGTGGTCCAGCCCGAGGCGGTGCAGCTCGACGCGGCGACCGCGCGCGAGGTGACCGCGGAGCTTCGCCTGGCGCGCGCCTGATCGGTTGCGTGGCGCCCGCGCGGCACGCCCCGATGCGAGTCAGCGCTGGCCATCGCGCTTCACTTGTTGCAAAATCCTGTCGCTGCCCCATCATCGCAGCATAGAATCGGGGGGCGAGCACGGGATGTTCCGGTCGGCAAGGACAGGTTTGGCGTGGGTATTGGGCGCGGTCTGGGCGCTCCCGGCGGCGGCGCAGGATTCGCTGGCCGATCCCGAGGGGTCGGGCGTGATCGTCGCCGCGGTCCGCTGGCTCGAGGGCACGCTGCTCGGCACGATCGCCACCGTCGTCGCGGTGATCGCCGTCGCCTCGGTGGGGTTGCTCATGCTGACCGGGCGGATCAACTGGCGCTACGGCGCGACGGTGATCCTCGGCTGCTTCATCCTGTTCGGCGCCGCCAGCATCGTCGCGGGAATCCAGTCGACGGCGCAGCTGGGCCAATAGGATGAACGGGCTCGAACGAGACCCGCTGTTCGTCGCGCTCACCCGTCCGCAGATGTTCGCCGGAGTCACCTACAGCTATTTCATCGCCAATGCGGTGATCGCGACCGAGTTGTTTCTGATCTTCAAGTCGGTCTGGGCGGTGGTCGTGGCGCTGGCGATCCACTTTGTCGGCGTGATCCTCTGCCTGCGCGAGCCGCGCTTCTTCGATCTGTGGCTGACCCGGCTGGGGCGCTGCCCGCGCATCCGCAACCATGCGATCTGGCGATGCAACTCCTACCGGCCCTGACGCGGGATCCCGAGGTCGTGCGCCGCGAGGCGCCGGCCGGGCGGCACCTGCCCTATGCGCGGCACGTCGACGATCACACGATCGAGACGCGCGAGGGCCTGCTGATGCAGGTGCTCCACCTGCGCGGTCTGCTCTTCGAAACCGCCGACACCGACGAGATCAATTATCGCAAGCGGCTGCGCGACGCGATGCTCCAGTCGATCGGATCGTCGCGCTTCGCGGTCTACAGCCATGTCGTGCGGCGGCGCGTCGATGCCGGGCTGACCGCCGCGTTCCCCGATCCCTTTTCGGCGCAGCTCGACGCGACGTGGAAGGCGCGGCTCGCGCAGAAGCGGCTCTACGTCAACGATCTGTTCCTCACGCTCGTCCGGCGGCCGTTGCAGGGCCGGATCGGCCTGCTCGATCGGCTGCGCGGCGGCGTGGCCGAGAGCAATACCGGCCACGAGCTGCGCCAGCTCGACGTCGCCCGCGATGCGCTGCTCGCCGCGCTCGGCAGCTACGAGCCGCGGCTGCTCGGGGTCTACCAGACCCCGCAGGGCACCTGCTCCGAGCCGCTCGAATTCCTCTCCTCGCTCTACAATGGCGAGGTCCGCCCGGTGCTGCTGCCGCTGCAGGATCTCGGCGCCTATCTGCCCTATCGCCGGGTGAGCTTCGGGCAGGAGACCGTCGAGCTCGGCCCGACCGGCGGGCTCGAGCGCAGCTTCACGGGGATCGTCTCGATCAAGGACTATCCCGGCCAGACCGCGCCAGGGATGCTCGACGAATTGCTCCGCCTGCCCTTCGAGCTGACGATCGCGCAGAGCTTCGGCTTCGTCGAGCGGCAGGCGGCGCTGTCGAAGATGAACCTCGCGCTGCGGCGGATGCGCTCGGCCGAGGACGAGGCGGTCAGCCTGCGCGCCGATTTGTCGGGCGCCAAGGACGATGTCGCCGCAGGGCGCGCCGGCTTCGGCGAGCATCACATGACGATCGCGGTCCATGGCGGCGCGCCGGGCGCAGTCGATGAAGGCGTCGCCGAGGTCCAGGCCGTGCTCGCCGACATGGGCATCATCGCGGTGCGCGAGGAGATCGCGCTCGAGCCCGCCTTCTGGGCGCAGTTCCCGGGCAACTTCAAATATATCGCCCGGCGCGGCCTGATCTCGACGAGCAACTTCGCGGGGTTCGCCAGCGGGCACAATCTTCCGCAGGGCCGCCCCGCCGGCAATCACTGGGGCGATGCGGTGACCTTGCTCGAGACCACCGCGGCGGGCCCCTATTATTTCAATTTCCACCAGGGCGATCTCGGCAATTTCACCGTGATCGGCCCGTCGGGCTCGGGCAAGACGGTGGTGCTCAACTTCCTGCTCGCGCAGAGCCGCAAGTTCGCGCCGCGAATCATCTTCTTCGACAAGGATCGCGGCGCCGAGCTGTTCCTGCGCGCGATCGGCGGACGCTACGATCTGCTCCGCCCGGGCACGCCCTCGGGGCTCAATCCGCTGCAGATCGAGGACAACCCCGCCAACCGGCAATTCCTGATCGACTGGATCGCGCTGCTCGCCGGCGGCGCCGACATCGAGGAGATGGCGCGGATCAAGGACGCGATCGATGCCAATTTCGGCCAGCCGATCGAGCAGCGCCGGCTCCGCTATCTCGCCGAGTTGTTCCGTGGCGGCCACCGCCCGCACGCCGCCGATCTGTGGGCGCGGCTGCGGCCCTGGTGGGGCGAAGGCGAGCGCGCGTGGCTGTTCGACAACGCGACCGACGAGACCGACCTCACCGCCGCCACGGTCGGCTTCGACATGACCCAGATCCTCGACGATCCGGCGATGCGCACCCCGGCGATGATGTATCTCTTCCACCGGGTCGAGGAGCGGCTCGACGGCACCGCCGCGATCATCGTCGTCGACGAAGGCTGGAAGGCGCTCGACGACGATGTCTTCGTCCGCCGGATCAAGGACTGGGAAAAGACGATCCGCAAGCGCAACGGCATCGTCGGCTTCGCCACCCAGAGCGCGCAGGACGCGCTCGAGAGCCGCATCGCCAGCGCGATCATCGAGCAGGCCGCGACGCAGATCTTCATGGCCAATCCCAAGGCGCGCGCCGCCGATTATGTCGAAGGCTTCGGGCTCACCGAGCACGAGTTCGAGCTGGTCCGCACGCTTCCCGACAACGCGCATTGCTTCCTGATCAAGCACGGCAACGAAAGCGTCGTCGCGCGGCTCAATCTCAGCGGCGAGCGCGATCTGCTCACATTGCTCTCCGGGCGCGAGCGCACCGTGCGCCTGCTCGACGAGATCCGCGCCACCAGCGGCGACGATCCCGCCGCGTGGCTGCCGCGTCTGCTGGAGGTCGCATGAGCGCCGCCTGCCCCGGCGTCGTCGAGGATCTGTTCCTCCAGAGCGTGCTCGGCTTCGTCGATTGCCAGGCCCAGTCGATCGGCACTGCCGCCTATCAGACGCTGGCCGCGCCCGGATCGCCGCTGTCGCTGTTCCTCACCGGGCTGCTTACCTTGTTCATCGCCTTTGTCGGCTATCGCATGCTGATGGGCGAAGTGCCCGGCGTGCGCGACGGCGTGCTCGCGCTGGTCAAGATCGGCGTCGTGCTCGCGCTGGCGGTCAGCTGGCCGGTCTATCGCACGCTGTTCTACGACACCGCGCTGCACGGACCTGCCGAGCTGGTCGCACAGGTCGGCGCGCCCGCCGGCGTGCCGGGCGCGGACGGCGGGCTCGTCACGCGCCTCGAGCTGGTCGACGATGCCCTGCTCGAGCTCGGCAGGCTCGAACTGGCGCCCACCAACAATAGCGGCGAGGTGCGCGTCGTCGATGGCCGCGAGGTGGTGGTGCCACCGCCATCGCGTGAGCCCCAGACGATCTTCGGCACCTCGGCGCTGGGTACCGCGCGCTGGGTCTTTCTCACGGCGACGATCGCCTGCTTCGCCTCGGTGCGCCTGCTCGCCGGACTGCTGCTCGCGCTCGGGCCGTTCTTCATCGCCTTCCTGCTGTTCGAAGGGACGCGGGGCCTGTTCGAGGGCTGGATACGCGCGCTCGGTGCCGCGGCGCTCGGCGCGGTGGCGGTGACGCTGCTCCTCGGCGTCGAGCTCGCGCTGCTCGAGCCGTGGCTCGCCGAGCTCATCGCGCGGCGCGGCGCGACCCTGCCGATCGGCGGCGCCCCCACCGAGCTGCTCGTGGTGATGACCGCCTTCGCGCTGGCGCTGGTCGCCGGGCTCGGCATGGCCGCGCGCGTGGCGGTGGCGTTTCGCATGCCGTCGACATGGCGGAACCTGTCTTCGCGGCTGGTCGCGAATCTGCGCGCCGGGGATCGGCTGCACGTGCCGCTCGCGCAACGCCATGGGCAGGCGCCCGCCGAGCAGCTGTCGCGTGCCGCGGCGGTGGCGGAGGCCGTCGTCCATGCCCAGCGCCGCGAGGCGATGGCCGGGGCAGCGGCCGGCATCGCCGGCATCGCCCCGCAGAGCGCGACAACGCGGACCGGCGCGCGCGACCTGCCCGTCGCCGCGCCGGTGCCGCTCGGCCAGAGCCACAGGCGGCGAACCCAGGGCCGCGTCTCCGCGAGCGCCTCGCGAAGGGATACGGGACGATGAAGAACAAATCCCGCGAGGCGCTCGACGCCTATTATCGCGAGGCCGGAAGCTGGGCCGAGGACCGCGAGACCGCGCTGCGCGCGTCGCGGCGCACCGCCTGGATCATCGCGTCGGTGGCAACCGCGGCGGCGCTGATGCTCGCGCTCGCGCTGCTGGTGCTGATGCCGCTCAAGACCGTCGAGCCCTATACGCTGCTCGTCGATCGGCAGACGGGATTCGTCCAGGCGCTCAAGCCGCTCGATCCGCAACAGGTGAGCGGCAATACCGCGCTGACCCAGTCCTTCCTCGTCCAATATGTCATCGCGCGCGAAAGCTTCGACGTCTCCGCGCTCCAGGCCAATTATCGCAAGGTCTCGCTCTGGTCCGAAGGCGATGCGCGGCGCGCCTATGTCACCGGCGTGCAGGCGTCCAACCCCGATAGCCCGCTCGCCCGGTTGCCGCGCACCACGGTGATCGAGACCCGGGTGAAGAGCGTCTCGCCGATCGGCCAGAATGCCGCGCTGGTCCGGTTCGACACGATCCGGCGCGATGCCGGCGGGCGCGTCGAGGCGCCGCGCCCCTGGGTGACGGTGATCCGTTATCGCTATTCGGGCGAGCCGATGCGGCTCGAGGACCGCTTCGTGAACCCGCTCGGCTTCGAGGTGACGCGCTATCAGCGCAATGCCGAGGCCGTGCCACCGCCCGAGCCGGCGCCTGCTCCCGCGCCGACGCCCGTCCAGACCCTCGTCCCGGTCGTACCGGGCGCGGGCGCGGGAACGGCCGCGCCCGTGCCCCGCCCGGCTCAGCCCGAGGTCGAGCTGTGAGGGCGTTGCTCGCCGCCGCGTTGCTGCTGATCCCCTCGGCGGCGCTCGCGCAGGCCGAACTGCCGGCGACCCCGCCCAATCCGCGTTTCCAGTCGATCGAGTACAGCCCCGATACCGTGTTCACGCTGCGCGGCGCGCCGGGCTACCAGGTGGTGGTCGAGCTCGCCCCCGATGAGCGGATCGAGAATATCGCAGTGGGCGACAGCGGCGCGTGGCAAGTCACCGCCAATCGCCGCGGCGACCGGCTCTTCGTCAAGGCGATCCGCGGGGAGGTGACGACCAACATGACCGTCATCACCGACGCGCGGCTCTATTCGTTCGAGCTGATCCCCCTGCCCGACGCCCAGTCCGACATGGCCTATGCGCTGCGCTTTCGTTACCCCGATCCGGCGGCGACGTCCGTCACCGCGGCGAGTGAGGTGCAAGCCGGCCGCTACAAGATGCAGGGTAACCGCGCGCTCATCCCCAGCGGCATGCACGACGACGGCGTGCACACCTATATCGAATGGGCCGAAGGGCGCACGCTGCCGGCAGTCTATGCGGTCAACGATCAGGGCAAGGAGACGCTGGTCAACGGCATGATGCGCGACGGCCGGATGGTCATCGACAGCATCCAGCAGAAGCTCGTCTTCCGGATCGACGATCGCAAGGCGACCGCGGTGCGCGTCGCCGAGGGCGGACGCTGATGGCGACCGCGCCGCCCTCGATCGATCCGCGCACGACGCACGAGGCCAATGTGCTGCCGGTGGTCGCGCGGCCGCGCTCCGGTCCGCCGGTCTGGGCGATCCTTCTCGGCGTCGCGCTCGTCGGGCTGCTGCTGTTCACCGTGCTCGACGCGCGGCGGCGATCCTTGACCGCACCCGCGGTGCGACCGCGCCCCGCCGATCTGGTGACTACGCCGGCACCGCCGCCGGCGCTCTACGTCCCGCCCGAGCCGGCGCCGCCGCCCCCGGCGGTGATCGTCCGCGAAGTGCGGGTGCCCGCCCCCGCCCCGAACAATCCGCCGCCGCCGCAAGTGGTCTATGTGCCGCAGCCGATGCCCGGACCCACGCAGCTGCCGCCGCCGCCGCAGCGCGCGACCACCGAGCCCGCGCTGGTGATGGACAATACCGCCGCGGCATCGCCCAATCCCCCGACGACGCAGGGACCCCAGGTGCCGATCAGCCAGATCGGCAACGCGGCCAACAGCCTCGCCGGCACCCGCGCCGGCGCGGGCGTGCTCGCCAACCGCGCGACGACGGTACCGCAGGGCACGCTGATCCCGGCAGTGCTCGAGACCGCGCTCGATTCGACACGGCCGGGGCTGGCGCGCGCGATCGTCTCGCGCGACGTGCGCGGCTTCGACGGCAGCCGCATATTGATCCCGCGCGGCAGCCGGCTGATCGGCGAATATCGCTCCGATGCCGAGGCCGGCCAGAACCGGATGCTGGTCAACTGGATCCGGCTGATCCGGCCCGACGGCGCGACGATCGCGATCGGCTCCCCGGCCAGCGACACGCTCGGCGGCAGCGGGATCCGGGCGAGCGTGAACAGCCATTTCTTCGAGCGCTTCGCCGGGGCGATCCTGCAATCGGCGCTCGACGTCGGCGTCAACCTTGCCTCGCGCTCGGTCGATTCGCCGGTGGTGGTGCTGCCGGGCTCGGGCGGGGGACCGCGCGTCTTCCCCAATCAGGTCCGGCCGACGCTCAAGGTCAAGGCGGCGACGAGCATCTCGATCTTCGTCGCGCGGGACCTCGACTTCACGGGTGTCGAAGGGCGATGAGCAGCGCCGCGCCGGAGCGCGAGGGGCAAGTCTATCTCCGCTCCTATCTCGCGCCGCTCACCGGCATGCTGGCGCGCCCCGACGTCACCGACATCTATGTCAATCGCCCGCAGGAGGTCTGGGTGGAGACGCTCGGCGGCGCGATCGAGCGGCACGAAGCGCCGGGCCTCGACGGGGCGACGCTCGAGCGGCTCGCCCGCCAGATCGCCGCGCTCTCGCATCAGGGGATCAGCCGCGAGCATCCGCTGCTTTCGGCCAGCCTGCCCGACGGCGCCCGCGTCCAGATCGTCGCGCCGCCGGCGACGCGCGGGCCGATGGCGATCGCGATCCGCAAGCATGTCACCTCGGATCTCTCGCTCGCCGACTATGCCGCGACCGGCGCGTTCGACGACACGCGTCACCGCGCCGAGCGCGACGCGGTCCGCGCCCGGCTGGCGGCGATGCTCGACGCGGGGGACATTGCCGGCATGCTCGCCACTGCGGTGCGGGCGCGCAAGAATATCCTCGTGTCGGGCGGGACCTCGACCGGCAAGACGACGTTCCTCAACGCGCTGATCCGCGAGATCCCGGCGGAGGAACGGCTGATCCTCATCGAGGACACCCCCGAGCTCCACCAGCACCACGACAATCTGGTCGGGCTGCTCGCGGTACGCGGCACGCTGGGCGAGGCGCGCGCGAGCACCACCGATCTGCTCGCCGCCTCGCTGCGCATGCGGCCCGACCGCATCATTCTCGGCGAGCTGCGCGGCGAGGAGGCCTATGCCTTTCTGCGCGCGATCAACACCGGCCATCCGGGTTCGATGACCTCGGTCCATGCCGACTCGGCCGAGCGCGCGGTCGAGCAGATCGTGCTGCTCGTTCTTCAGGCCGGCACCCAGCTCGGCCGCGAGGATGTCCGCCACTACGTGCGCAGCACGGTCGACGTGTTCGTCCATCTCGCGCGGAGCGGCGGCAAGCGCCGCGTGGCCGAAGTGATCCTGGGCGGCGACTAGAAGCTCAGGGTCGGCGCGGCCTGCCGCCACCGCCGCCACTCGGGCCGCGCTTCGGGCCCTGCCCGCCCTCGCCGCGCGGCGGACGCCCGCCGCCGTCGCGCGGGGGGCGTCGCTCGCCGCCACCGCCCCGCGGGCGATGCGAGGGCGACGGCGAAGCCGGCGCGGGCCGGCGCTGCTCGACGCCCTGCGCGACCGAATAGCCTTCCTTGAGCAGCCTGGTGAATGCCGAGCGCACATTGGTGGCGATCGCCGCCTGCACGTCCTTCGGCAGATCGGCGAAGGTCGTGTTCGGATGGATGCTGTTGACCTCGCGCACCAGCAGGTTGGGGAGCCCGTTGGAGGCGTCCTTCAGCGCCACGATCGAATCGAGGACGGTGGAGAACAGAATCTCCTGCATCAGGTCGGTAGCCGATTTCGCCATAGTCCCGCCCCAACGCCCGTACGGCGCGCCGGTGTCAAGCGATGAGTCGACGGCGCGCCTTTCCGGATGCGTCAGACCGTCTCGAGCTGGGTGAACTGGACCGCCATTATTTCGCGCAGGATCAACTCGTCGCCCTCGCGCACGCCACGCACCAGCCGCTGCGCGCCGGGATCGCCGATCGGCATCACCAGCCTTCCGCCCTCGGGGCTCAGCTGCGCGACCAGCGCCTCCGGCACCTCGCGCGCCGCGGCGCAGACGAGAATCGCGTCGAACGGCGCCGCCTCGGCCCAGCCGCGCGATCCGTCGCCGATCCGGATCGCGACCCGCTCGTGCCCGAGCGCGATCAGCCGGGCATCGGCGATCCCGGCGAACTCCTCGACCACCTCGACGCTCCACACCCGCGCGGCGAGTCGCGCGAGGATCGCGGTCTGGTAGCCCAGCCCGGTGCCCACCTCGAGCACGCTGTCGGTCTCGGCGAGGTCGAGCAGTTCGATCATCAGCGCCGCCATGAAGGGCTGCGAGATCGTCTTGTCGAAGCCGATCGGCAGGGGGCTGTTCTGATAGGCGAGCGCCGCGAACTGCGCCGGCACGAACAGGTGCCGCGGCACCGCCAGCACCGCGTCGCGCACCCGCGGCGACGGTGCGGGCCGGCCGATCTCCTCCTGCAACAGATCGAATTCGATATCGATCAGCTCGACCATATGGCGCCGGAGAATGGCCAGATGCGCGTCGGTGAGCGGCCTCATGAGGGTTCGTCCTGAAGGTCTGAAATAGTTGAACGCATGATCCCGGTTACCGCAACATCGATTGTCGATCGCAGGTCTTGCGGCGGCCCCTTCAATTCCTACCGATAGGTACGAATCTGCTTGCAACGCTCGCCGGGGGCGTTACTTGCTGCACCGCAGAAAAGGGAGTTCTCTGTGAGGCGCGCGCTCGTTCTTATCGGATTCACGCTGCTTGCCGGTTGCGGCGGGGAGCAGGCGCCGCCTGCCCCGCCCCCGCCGCAGGTGACCGTTGCCACCCCGCTCCAGCGCGAAGTCGTCGACTGGGACGATTATACCGGCCGCTTCGTCGCGCCGCAGGACGTCGAGATCCGTCCGCGCGTCAACGGCGTGGTGACCGCGATCCATTTCAGCGACGGGCAGGATGTGCGCCAGGGGGCGCCCTTGCTCACGATCGACCCGCGTCCCTATCGCGCCGCGCTCGCCCAGGCGCAGGCACAGGCGTCGCGCGCCAATGCCGCGCTGTCCAACGCCCGCCAGGTGACGGCGCGCAGCCGCAAGCTCGCGACCGCGCAGGCAGTGAGCACCGAGGAGCTCGAGGCGAATATCGCCGCCGAGCGTACCGCCGCCGCCGATCTCGCGGCGGCGCGTGCCGCGATCAACGCCGCCGAGCTCAACCTCAGCTTCACCACCGTCCGCGCGCCGTTCAGCGGCCGCATGTCGGATCGCCGGGTCAGCATCGGCGACTCGGTGGCGGACGGCCAGACGGTGCTCACCCGCATCGTCTCGCTCGACCCGATCTGGTTCCAGTTCGAGGGCGCCGAGGCCTTCTACCTCAAGAATCTCCGCCAGGATAAGCGCGGCGAGCGCGGTTCC
Source organism: Sphingomonas naasensis (assembly GCF_004792695.1). Classification (GTDB taxonomy): domain Bacteria; phylum Pseudomonadota; class Alphaproteobacteria; order Sphingomonadales; family Sphingomonadaceae; genus Sphingomonas; species Sphingomonas naasensis. Next base: position 368,179 of record NZ_SRXU01000001.1, read on the forward strand.
TCGCGCAACACGCCCAACCCCATCCAGATCCAGCTCGCCGACGAGACCGAGTATCGCTGGAGCGGCCGGATGGAGTTCCTCGACAATGCCGTCGATCCCAATTCGGGCACGATCCGCGCACATGCGGTGGTGCAGAACCCGACGCGGTTCCTCACTCCCGGCATGTTCGGCCGCGCGCGACTGCTCGGCTCGGGCACCTACAAGGCCATGCTGATCCCCGACGAGGCAGCCGTCACCGACCAGACCCGTCGCCTCGTCTATGTCGTCGGCAAGGACAACAAGGCGGCACCGCGTCCGGTCGAGGTCGGCGCGATGGTCGAGGGCCTGCGCATCGTCCGCGACGGTCTGGCACCGACCGACCTGGTGGTGATCACCGGAATGGGCCGCATCCAGCCCGGCGCCCCGGTCTCGCCGGTCAAGGGCGTGATCAAGGCCGATCCGACCCGACAGGCCGCGCCGACCGCGGCGACGCGGGAGCCGGCTTCGGGCCAGGCGACGATCCGCTAGGCCGCCCCGATGAAGTTCCCCCATTTCTTCATCGAGCGGCCGATCTTCGCGGCGGTGCTCTCGATCCTGATCGTGATCATCGGCGCGATCGCCTATCCGTCGCTGCCGGTCGCCCAGTATCCGAGCATCGCTCCGCCCACCGTGGTGGTGACCGCCACCTATCCGGGTGCGAGCGCCGAGACGCTGGCAGAGACCGTCGCCGCGCCGCTCGAACAGGCGATCAACGGCGTCGAGAACATGATCTACATGACCTCGTCGTCGACCGGTAACGGACAGACGCAGATCACGATCAGCTTCAAGCAGGGTACCGACGTCGATCAGGCGCAGGTGCTGGTGCAGAACCGCGTCGCGCAGGCCGAGCCGCGCCTGCCCGAGGACGTCCGTCGTCTCGGCATCACGGTGAACAAGAACTCGCCCGACTTCCTGATGGTCGTGTTCTTCACTTCGCCCGACAACAGCCTCGATATCCAGTATATCTCGAACTACGTCACGCTGCAGGTGCTCGATCGCATCGCCCGCGTGCCCGGAGTCGGCCAGGCGCAGGCGTTCGGCGGCCGCGACTATAACATGCGCGTGTGGATCGACCCCGGCCTCGCCGCCGCGCGCGACATGACCGTCGACGAAGTGGTCAATGCGATCCGCGGCCAGAACCTTCAGGTCGCCGCCGGCGCCGTCGGCCAGCCGCCCTATGGCAAGGCCAGCCCGGCCTTCGAGCTCGGCGTGCAGGCGCGCGGGCGCCTCAGTTCGCCCGAGGAATTCGGCGCGGTCGTGGTCAAGCGCGACGATCAGGGCCGGCTGACCTTCCTGCGCGACGTCGCGCGGGTCGAGCTCGGGGCGCAGGACTACAACTTCAACGGCTATCTCGGCGGCAAGAGCGCCGTCGGCATGGGCATCTTCCAGATGCCGGGTTCGAACGCGCTCGCCACGGCCGATGCCGTGAAGAAGGAGCTCGACACGCTCGCCCAGAGCTTCCCCGCGGGGATGAAATATTCGATCGACTACAATCCCACCGACTATATCGCCGAGTCGATCAGCGCGGTGGAGCATACGCTGATCGAGGCGCTGATCCTCGTCGTGCTGGTGGTGCTCGTCTTCCTGCAGAGCTGGCGCACCGCGATCATCCCGATCATCGCGATCCCGGTGTCGCTGGTCGGCGCCTTCGCGGTGCTGCTCGCCTTCGGCTACTCGCTCAACACGCTGTCGCTGTTCGGGCTCGTGCTCGCGATCGGCATCGTCGTCGACGACGCGATCGTCGTCGTCGAGAATGTCGAGCGCCTGATGGAGGAAGAGGACATCAGCCCGCGCGAGGCCGCGCACAAGACGATGGACGAAGTGTCGGGCGCGATCGTCGCGATCTCGCTGGTGCTCGTCGGCGTGTTCATCCCGACGATGTTCATCCCGGGCATCTCGGGCGCCTTCTACCAGCAGTTCGCGATCACCATCGCCTCGGCGACGATCATCTCGGCCTTCGTCTCGCTGACGCTGTCGCCGGCCCTGTGCGCGCTCGTGCTCAAGAAGCCCGAGCATGGCAGGGAACCGACGCCCGGCTGGCGCGGCCTGCCCGGGCGGCTGGGACGCAAGTTCAACAGCGGCTTCAACTGGCTCTCGCACAAATATAGCCGCCTCACCGCGCGGCTGGTGCGGATGCTGGTGATCGTCGGCGTGATCTATCTCGGCCTGATCCTCGTCGTGGCGTGGCGCTTCACCGCGACGCCGAGCGGCTTCATCCCGCCGCAGGATCAGGGCTATCTGATCGGCGTGGTCTCGCTGCCGCCGGGCTCGTCGCTCCAGCGCACCGACACGGTGGTGCGCGAGGCGATCAAGGAGTCGATGAAGCTCGACGGCGTGCAGACCTCGATCGGCTTCGCCGGCCTCGACGGCGCGAGCTTCTCGACCGCGCCGAACGCGGGCGTGATCTTCTTCGCGCTGAAGCCGCATGCCGATCGCAAGCAGAGCGCCGACGAGATCCAGCAGGCGCTCTATCCGGCGCTGGGCGGGATCAAGGGCGGCGACATCATCATCATCGCGCCCCCGCCCGTTCCCGGCATCGGCACCGGCGGCGGCTTCAAGATGATGATCCAGGATCGTAGCGGCGCCGGCTATCAGGCGCTCGCCCAGGCATCGATGGCGATGATGATGGGCGCCAACCAGGCCGAGGGCGTCGCCGGCGCCTTCTCGCTGTTCAACACGGGCACCCCGCGCCTCACCGCCGATGTCGATCGCGATCGCGCCGAGCGGATGGGCGTGCCGGTGGCGAACATCTATTCGACGCTCGGCTCCTATCTCGGCTCGGCCTATGTCAACGACTTCAACTATCTCGGCCGCACCTTCCGCGTGACCGCGCAGGCCGACGCGCCCTATCGCGACGACGCGTCGGACATCCAGGTGCTCAAGACGCGCTCGGCCTCGGGCCAGATGGTGCCGATGAGCGCGGTGATGGCGCTCAAGAACGATGCCGGTCCGTATCGCGTGGTGCGCTACAACCTCTATCCCGCCGCCGAGCTGATGGGCGACACCAAGCCCGGCTATTCGACCGGCCAGTCGCTCGATTCGATGGAGGCGCTCGCCGCGAAGACGCTGCCCAAGGGCATGGGGTTCGAATGGACCGAGCTCGCGTTCGAGCAGCGTCAGGCGGGCAATACCGGGCTGATCGCGTTCGGGCTCGCGGTGGTGTTCGTCTTCCTGCTGCTCGCGGCGCTCTACGAGAGCCTCGTGCTGCCGCTGGCGGTGATCCTGATCGTGCCGATGTGCCTGCTCGCCGCGATCCTCGGTGTGAACGTGATGGGTCTCGACAACAACATCCTCACCCAGATCGGTCTCGTCGTGCTGATTGGCCTCGCCGCCAAGAACGCCATCCTGATCGTCGAGTTCGCGCGGCAGGGCGAGGAGGAGCAAGGGCTCGAACCGCGCGCCGCGGCGGAGCAGGCCGCGCATCAGCGCATGCGGCCGATCATCATGACCTCGATCGCGTTCATCCTCGGCGTGCTGCCGCTGGTGATCGCCACCGGCGCGGCGGCGGAGCTCCGCCAGGCGCTCGGCGTCGCGGTGTTCTTCGGGATGATCGGGGTGACCTTCTTCGGGCTGTTGTTCACCCCGGCCTTCTACGTGATGGTCCGCAAGCTCGCGGGCTGGGCGGAGCGGCAGCGCGCGCGCTTCTCGCACAAGAAGCCCGAAACGCCGCCTGCGCCCGAAGCGGAGGCCACGGCATGAAGCGCCTGTCTCTGCTCGCCGCCGGATTGCTCTCCGCCTGCGCCGTCGGCCCGAATTACGAGCGCCCCGCAACGCCGCAAGCCGCGGCGGGGACGTTCGTCGATCCGGGCACGACCAAGGTCTCGACGGGCGCGGTCGAGGGCGAATGGTGGCATCTCTTCCGCGATCCCGTGCTCGATCGGCTGGTGGTCGACGCGCTGGCGCACAATACCGATATCCGCGTCGCCGCCGCCAATCTCCGCCGCGTCCGCGCGGTGCTGTCGGAAGCGCGCAACCAGCGGCTGCCGACCACCGATCTCAGCGCTCGCTACACCCGGCAACGGGTAGGCGCGGGAAGCAGCCAGATCCCCGGCGTGCAGAGCCAGGAGTTCGACTTCTTCCAGGTCGGGTTCGACGCGGGCTATCAGGTCGATCTGTTCGGTGGCGTATCGCGCTCGATCGAGGCGGCGCGCGGCGATGTCGCGGCGGCGCAGGCCGGGCTCGACGCCGCCCGCATCGCGATCGCCGCCGAGACCGCGCGCACCTATGCCCAGGCGTGCAGCTTTGCCGCGCAGGCCGCGGTGGCGCGCGAGACTGCGGCGCTGCAGGAACAGACGCTCGGCCTCACCCGCCGGCTGCTCGAGGCCGGCCGCGGCACCCAGCGCGATGTCGACCAGACGCTGGTCCTCGCCGAGAATGCCCGCGCGCAGGTACCGCTGTTCGAGGCCGAGCGCCGCGCCGCGCTCTACGCACTCGCCACGCTCACCGGCCGTCCGCCCGAAGAGACCGATGCCGCCGCGGCCCAGTGCACCGTGCCGCCGCAGGTCACCGGGCTGATCCCGGTCGGCGACGGTGCGGCGCTGCTCGCCCGCCGTCCCGATGTTCGCCAGGCCGAGCGTACGCTCGCCGCCGACACCGCGCGGGTCGGCGTCGCCACCGCGGCGCTCTACCCGTCGATCCGGCTGCTCGGCTCGGTATCGCTCGGCGCGCAGGATATCGGCGATCTCGCCAAAAAGGATTCGTTCAGCTTCTCGCTCGGGCCGCTGATCAGCTGGAGCTTCCCGAACATGGGCCAGGCCCGTTCGCGGCTGCGCCAGGCCGAGGCGACTGCCGAGGGCTCGCTCGCGACCTTCGACGGCACCGTGCTCACTGCGCTGCGCGAGGTCGAGCAGGCGCTCGCGCGCTATTCGGGCGAGATCGAGCGCAACGTCGCGCTGCGCCGCGCCGAGGCGGCGGCGAGCAATGCCGCGCGCATCGCCGGGCTGCGCTTCAGCGCGGGCCGCGACACGCTGCTCCAGCGGATCGACGCCGAACGCGATCGGGCAGGCGCCCGCGCCGCGCTGGCGCAGTCGAACGCTGCGCTCGCCGAGGCGCAGGTCGCCTTGTTCAACGCGCTCGGCGGCGGCTGGGAAAATGCCCCGGCGGCGCAACGGCGCGAGCCGGTGGCGACCAACTAGGTCAGGTGCTGGCCAACACGGCCGCGTCGCCGAAGGGCCCCGCATTCCGCTCGGCAAACTGGCCTTCGCGCTCCGCGGCGGCGAGTTTACGGCGTTCGCGATGCTCGGCGGCGACCGCCTCTTTCGCCCATGCCGCGGCGGCGATCTCGGCCTGCTTACGGACGCTGGTGAGGGTCGAGGCAGCCGCACGGGCGCGCTGCAGGGCTTCCTGCGCGCGGCAGAGGATCGAGGATGGGGGTATGAGAAGTCCTTTCAACGGGAGAAATGGCGACGGGATCAGTTCTGTCAGGAACGCCTGCGCAACGTAGCTGTTCCGGCGCCTTCGCGTAGCGCTTCGACCGCCGCCACGCACGCGCGCTGGCTGCCGAAGCCGTCGCCGGAAGCGATGACCACGCCGGCGCTCGAGCAAAAGCGCCAGCGCCAATCCTCGCCCGAGAACAGGATCGACGTGAGCTTCACGCGGTCGGCGCGATAGATTTCGAAATAGGGCTGGTCTGGCCGACGGAGGCCGTCGGCCGCGCTCAAGGACGTAGCCGGGTCCGCGTGACCGGACCGGTCAGCACCCGCTTGCCAAAGGCTTTGGCGACTGCGTTGGCGCCATCGATGTTCATCAGCACGACGCGCGTGCCGCGCGGGTGCAGCGGCTCGATCGCGCTGATCGCCGCCTTGTGCTTGGCCGCCATCGCCTCGACGTCGGCACGTTCGGCATCGATATTGATTGCTCGCGACACATAAGTCTCCCGTTGGAGCGGGAGCACATAGAATCTCTCAGCCGCGCCTTGCTCGAACGACGATCACGCGATGGCGCCGATATGGGGTGCGGACCCCGGGTTTACCAGTATGCGCGCTCAGGGTCGCCGCACGGTGATCGGCTTGCCGTCATAGACGAAGCTCTGCGCCGATTCGGCGAAGTCGGGCGCGGTCGCGCGGCCGGGGGTGTAGAAGCGCACCGAGATCGCGCGCTTGCCCGGCATGCCGTCATAGCCGCCCTGGCGCGCGCCGATCGTCAGCGTCCCCGCCGCCTCGTTCCACGTCAGCGGCACCCGCGCGAACCTGCCCTGCTTGTAGCCCGGGCTGACGCCGTCGTCCTCGTAGAGCGAGAAGCCGCCATCGGCGCCGGTGAAGACATGGAGGACGATCGGGCCGTCGGGCTGCTCGCCGACATGCTGGATCGCCGCGCCGGTCGGCACGATCGAGCCCGCGCGGACGAACAGCGGCATCCGCTCGCGCGGCGCCGCGGCCGCGATCGTCTGCCCGCCCTTCAGGAACGCGCCGGTCGCGAAGTCGTACCAGCCGGCGCCGGCGGGCAGATATACGTCGCGCCCGCGGGCGTTGAACGTCGTCACCGGCGCGGCGAGGAAGGCGGGCCCGAACAGATATTCGTCGTCGACATTCCACGTCCTGCGGTCGGCCGGGAAGTCCATCACCAGCCCGCGCATCATCGTGCCGTCCCGGTGCCAGGTGTCGGCGGCGATGGTGTAGATGTACGGCATCAGCCGGTAGCGCAGCTGGTCGTACCATAGCATCGACTCGTACATCGCCTTGTCGTCCGCGGCGATCTCGAAGATCTCGCGCTTCGGAGTCTCGCCATGGCTGCGGAACAGCGGCGTGAACGCGCCGAACTGGAACCAGCGCAAATTGAGCTCGCGCCATTCGGCGACGTGCGCGGCATCCTGCCTGGTGTAGCGATCCTCGAGCGCGAAGCCGCCGATATCGTGCGTCCAGTTGGGCACGCCCGACATCGACAGATTGACCCCGGCCGAGATCTGGTCGCGCAGATCGTCCCAGCGCGCCGCGACATCGCCCGACCACAGCGCCGCGCTCGCGCGCTGCAGCCCGCCGAACCCCGAGCGGGTGAGGATGAAGGGCCGTTTGTCGGGCAGCGCCTGCCGCAGCCCCTCGGCGACGCCCTCGGCATGGACCAGCGGGAAGCTGTTGAACAGCGCCGCCGCCGGTCCCGCCGCGGTCGGGCCCATCCGCTCGATGCGCTGCTCGATCGACAGGTTCGAATGAATGTCGGGCTCGGTCGCGTCCATCCACCACGCGTCGAAGCCCTTGTCGACCAGCCCTTCCTTCATCTGGCGGAAATAGATCTCCCGCGCCTCGGGCGCGTAGGGGTCGTAGTCGGTGTTCTCATAGCCCTTGCCGACCCAATCCTTCTCCTTCGCCTTGAGATTGCCGAGATAGAGATGGCCCTTCGCCATCAGTTCCTGCGCGTTCTTCGTGTTCGGATAGAATTTGGGCCAGACCGAGATCATCACCCGGGCGTTCAGCGCATGCGCCTCGTTGACCATGCCGGCCGGATCGGGGAAGCGCTTCGCGTCGAAGCAATGGCAGCCCCATTGATCCTCGGGCCAGTAGAACCAGTCCTGGACGATGTTGTCGAGCGGGATTCCCCGCTTGCGATATTCGCGCACCACGCCGAGCAATTGGTCCTGCGTCTCGTAGCGCTGGCGGCTCTGCCAGAAGCCATAGGCCCAGTTGGGCATCATCTCGGCCTTGCCGGTGAGCCCGCGATAGCCGGCGATCACCTCGTCCATGCTGCGCCCGCCGACATAATAATAGTCGATCGCGCGCCCGACATCCGATGACAGCCACAGCGAGTGGCGATCGGGCGCCGCCAGCGGGTCCGAATGGAACAGCGCGAGATAGCCGGCATTGGGCTCCCATTCGACGCGCAGCTCGATCGGCTTGCCCGCGTTCATCGCCAGCTCGAAATTGTGGAACCACGGATTCCAGTTCTGCCGCCAGCGCGACAGCACTTCCTTGCCGTCGGCGAACACCTTCACATAGCTCGACGAATAGAGCCGGAACTTGTGCGTGCCGGTCTTGTCCGGGGTGACGCTACCGCGCCACACCACGCGCTGCTGGCCGACCACCACGCCGGCGGTGTTCTGCCCGCTCTCCGACGACGCGACCGTCCGTGCCTTCGCCGCTTCGGGCCAGTTCGCCTGGTCCTTGATGAACTGATAGTCGATGAACGGCTCCTGCCGGGTCACCGCGAGCCGGTCGCCGAGGAAATAATCGGCCTGCCAGCCCGGCTTGCCGCCGCTCGTCACCTTCAGCCCCTGCCCGACATGCCGGTACGGCGCCGGATTGCCGAACCGCGTGATCGCGTTGTTGTCCCAGAGCAGCCCGTAATTGCGCGTCGACACGACGAACGGGATCGCGATGTCCATATTGTGCTGGCCGAGTTCGACGTCCTCGCCATTATAGTTCATCTGCCGGTTCTGATGCTGGCCGAGCCCGTAGAACCCTTCATCGGTGCCGCGGTTGAACTGCTGCGCGGTCGCGAGAAACGGCTTGCCGTCGGCGCTGGTCGGCGCGAAGCGCCGCTGCGCCTCCTCGGCGAGGACGAGCTTGCCGCCGGCGTCGCGGAACTGGACGCGCCCGTCGGAGAGCCGGATCTCGGCGGTGGCCCGCGGCAGTCTGAGCGTCAGCAGCCCGCCGGCTTCGGTGATCACCGGGTCGCCGGCGGCATCGGCGGTGACCATCAGGCTTTTGGGCAGGTTGAAGTCGCGCGCCGGCGCGGCGGTGACGCGGAACGCGGCATCGCCATAGGCGATCACCCGCACGCGCTTCGCGGCGCCGTGATCGGGCGTCACGATCACGCCGTGCGCGACGCGCTCGACGTCGGACGCCAGCGCCGTTCCCGACAGCAGCATCGCGGCGAGCGCCGCGCTTCCCAGCAACTTCCGCAACCGCCCTCTCCCCCATTTTTTACATATGCTATGTATTTTCAATCGGATCGTCCAGCGCCGGTACGCGACCAAAGCCGGCGGCTACGCGATGATCCGCAAGTTCCCGGCATTGAAGCGTTAACCTTGTCGGGCTAACGCCTGCTGCGGGGTTCATGCGGGGCGGGCAAGAGGACGATGGCCGAGTTTTTCCTTTCGATCTACGCGATGATGGCGATGTTCGTGCTGTTCGCGATGCGCCGTAACCAGCGCGAGCAGCGCCCGAACCCGCAGATGGTCACGCTGGTCGGCTGGGGGCTGTTCTCGCTGTCCTCGACGCTCGCGATCCTGCTCGGCGCGGTCGGCCTAGCGCTGGCGATGGGGCTGCACATGCCCCTGCCCGCCAGCTTCGACGCGTCGCTCTTCTAAAGGCCGATGCCGCTCTACGCGATCGGCGGCCACCAGCCTCAAATCGCTCCCGACGCATGGGTCGCGCCGAGCGCCGATCTGATCGGTGACGTGCGGCTTTCCGCGCTGGCCAGCATCTGGTTCGGCGCCGTGATCCGCGCCGACAACACCCCGATCCTGATCGGCGCGCGCACCAACGTCCAGGACGGCGCGATGCTCCATTCGGATCCCGGCGCGCCGTGCACGCTCGGCGACGACGTCACTGTCGGCCATCACGCGATCCTCCACGGCTGCACGATCGGCGACCGCAGCCTGATCGGCATGGGCGCGACGATCCTCAACCGCGCAGTGATCCCCGAAGACTGTATCGTCGGCGCCGGCGCGCTGGTCACCGAGGGCAAGGCCTTCCCGCCCGGCCATCTCATCGTCGGCTCCCCGGCAAGGGCGATCCGCCCGCTAGATGACGCGCAAAAGGCGCTGCTCACGGCCTCCGCTGCCCTCTACGCCAGCAAGCAGCGCGATTACGCGGCCGAGTTGAAAGAGGTCGTCCGCGGCTTCGAAGGGCTAATGGACTTCGCCTGCGTCACGATGGGCTGCTGCGGAAGCAGCAAGGATGGCGAACCGATCCACGTCACCGATCTGATTCCGCGATCGGGGCCGGTGACGGCTGATCAGTTTATCGACTGGCTGGTCGAAGCCGAAAATATGAAGCTCGAGGAGTATCCGGCGGCACATCGCGAGAGAATGCGCGAATCGTTCATCGCCAATATGGGCGCTCCTGTGGTCGATGCGTCGCGCCTGCGCTGGCGTTGACGTAGCGTCGCGCGCGCCGGGATAGACAGCCCTATCGGTTGCGCTACAAAACCCATCCATGGCTCTTCCCCCGCTGTTCGATCGCCTCCGGCTTCCCGTCATCGGCTCGCCGCTGTTCATCATCTCGGTGCCCGATCTGGTGATCGCCCAGTGCAAGGCGGGGATCGTCGGCTCGTTCCCCGCGCTCAACGCCCGCCCGCAGAGCCTGCTCGACGAATGGCTCCACCGGATCACCGAAGAGCTCGCCGCCTGGGACCGTGCCAATCCCGACACTCCCGCCGCGCCCTTCGCGGTCAACCAGATCGTCCATCGCTCGAACGATCGGCTCGAGGCCGATCTCCACACCTGCGCCAAATGGAAGGTGCCGATCGTGATCACCTCGCTCGGCGCCCGGCCCGAGCTGAACGACGCGGTGCACAGCTGGGGCGGGATCACCCTCCACGACGTCATCGACGATCGCTTCGCGCACAAGGCAGTCGAGAAGGGCGCCGACGGGCTGATCCTCGTCGCCGCGGGCGCGGGCGGCCATGCCGGCCGGCTCAATCCCTTCGCCTTCGTCCAGGAGGTCCGCGAGTGGTTCGACGGCCCGCTGATCCTGTCGGGCGCGATCGCCACCGGCCGTGCGATCCTCGCCGCGCAGGTGATGGGCGCCGACCTCGCCTATATCGGCTCGCCGTTCATCGCCACCGACGAGGCCAATGCCGTCGACGCCTATAAGCAGGGCATCGTCGAGGGCCGCGCGGCCGACATCATCTATTCGAACCTGTTCACCGGGGTGCACGGCAATTATCTGCGCAGCTCGATCGTCGCCGCGGGGCTCGATCCCGAGAAGCTGCCCGAGAGCGATCCGAGCGCGATGAACTTCGGCGGCGCCAAGGCGTGGAAGGAAATCTGGGGATCGGGCCAGGGCATCGGCGCGGTCAGCGCGATCGAGCCCGCCGCGGTGCGAGTCGAGCGGCTGAAGCGCGAATATGCCGCGGCGAAAGCGGCGCTGGGCTGAACCAAATCCTCCCTCGCGCAGCGGGGGAGGTGGCGCCGAAGGCGACGGAGGGGGCGCCTCCCCGGGCAACATCGCCTGCGGAGAGGCCCCCTCCACCAGCTTCGCTGGTCCCCCTCCCCCGCTTCGCGAGGGAGGAACAAGAAATCAAAAAGAAGCGCTGAGCCGATCCAGCATCCGCCGCGCCGGGCTGTCATCCACGGCGGGATCGTCGAGCGACGTGTCGAGCCGCGCCACCCGGCGGTGCAGTTCGATGCTCGTCGCGATGATCGTGCGCGCCTGCAGCGGCATCGAAGCGAGCGTGCCCTCTTCGGTCTCGGGGGCCTCGCCCAGCCGCCGCGCCGGCGACAGCGCGTCGCCCGGCGTCAATTCGCCCGCGGCGACCGCGCGCTGGGTCAGCAGCCACGCGATGATGTGCATCAGCCGCGTCGTCACCTTGAGCGACTCGCAGGAGAAGGTGACGCGGCTCAGCGCCTCGAGCGAGTCGCGCTCGGCGCGGCCGACCACGTCGAAATAGGCGCGCGCCTCGTCGGCCAGCACCATCGCCTCGACATAGAGCGAGTCGACCAGCCTGCGGTGGATCGTCGAGGTTGCCTGCTCCGTCATTCCGACAAGGAGTGCCATATCGCGCGCGGCAGTTGAATGCTTAATATTGAAGCACCTGCGTCCCGGCGCGGGAGGCTCAGGCGATGATGTCGGGGATCAGATGATCCTCGAGCTGGGAGATCTCGTCGCGCAGGCGCAGCTTGCGCTTCTTGAGCCGGGCGATCTGGAGCTGGTCGGCCACCCCGGTCAGGCGCAGCGCCTCGATCGCGGCGTCGAGGTCGCGATGCTCGGTCCGGAGCGCTTCGAGCCGCCGCTGGATCTCGCTCTCTTCCATCTCGCCCCCTCTACGCACACGCGCCCGGGCCCACAGGACCCGTAACGGACCATCGCGCCTTTTCCGCAAGCTGTCGATTGCGCCGAATACGGGGGGCGACAAGCCACGCGAAAGGTGATTTATTGAGTCCCCCCGGTCGCTTAACGAAGGAGGACGCTTCCATGCAGAATGCGCATTTCGCGGCACTCAATGCCAAGCATTCGACTCTGGATCAACGGATCACTGCCGAGTCGCAGCGACCCCTTCCCGATCAAATGCTGCTCGCGGAATTGAAGAAGCAGAAACTGCGCGTCAAGGAGGAGTTGAACCGCTAGCGCCGGGTTCCGGCGCTTTGCTGCGGAGGTGTGGTCTCAGCGCCGCACCTCCGGATATCCCCATTTCCCATGCAATACCGAGTCGCCGGCGCCGCGCGCGGCCTGCGATCAGCGCCGCGCGAGCGGTGGTCGTGCGAATTGCGGCGAGCGCGCGCCGGTGCCGACCGGCTTGCGCGCGAGCATCGGGTCGATCTCGATGTCGAAGGCCACGCCGACGCGGCCATCGGTCGCCCAGGCGATGCGGCCCTTGACCCAGCCCACGCCGCGCACCTCGATCTCGACCGGGGTGCCGATCTCGACCGGCGCGGCATATTCGGCCATCAACCCGCCCGACGAGAGATTGCGCACGCGAACCTGCGCGATCTTGTCGTCGCCGGTGAGCCGGAACTGCGCGGTCAGCAACAGGCTGTCGCGCGAGCCGGTGCGCTGGCCGGTGAAGTCATCGGCCGAGAGCGCGTTCACGGAATCGGTAGAAAACTGGTCCATCGGAGCTGCTCAAACGCAAAATTGATCTGCGTCAATTAGAGCAGCAATCGTTGACGAAAGCGTAAATTTAAGGGGCCGCACCGAAAAATCGCGCGGCCCCCGATGTCGCTATTCGTCGCGCGAGACCTTCTCGTTGCGCTCGTGGCGCTCCTGCGCCTCGACCGTCATCGTCGCGATCGGCCGCGCCTCGAGCCGGGCGAGCGAGATCGGCTCGCCGGTCACTTCGCAATAGCCATATTCGCCTTCGTCGATCCGGCGCAGCGCCGCGTCGATCTTGGCGATCAGCTTGCGCTGGCGGTCGCGGGTGCGCAGCTCGATCGACCAGTCGGTCTCGCTCGAGGCGCGGTCGGTGAGATCGGCCTCGCGCAGCGAGTCGGTCTGGAGCTGGTTGAGCGTCCCCGCCGCCTCGCGGTAGATCGCGTCCTTCCACGCGTGCAGCTTCTCGCGGAAATATTCCTGCTGCCGCGGGTTCATAAAGGGTTCGTCGTTGCTCGGCCGATAGCCGTCGTCGCCATCGTTCGCGGCCGGCGGAAAATGTTTTCCGGGTTCCTCGGAACGTTCCAAAACCGTAGCCATCCCCACTCTCCACACCGGTCACCCAGTGGCCAAGCCGCTGGATGACTGCTTTTGCCCGCTCGCCCTATACTTGCGCGCGGACGCATAAACAAGCGCGCTATTATGGCAGGCGCGCTGTCTAATCACCGGTAACACGGGGGAAATTAGCGACGGCTGAACAACGACTCCGCGCCGCCGACGATTAACCATGTTCGTTCACAAGTATCGCTGCGACGAGCCACGGGACCGTACCGAAACCGGACGTTAACCATAAGCTCTGCGGCAGATGCGGCGAAAATCGTCCAGGAACAAGGTAAACAGCCCTCGTTGCGCTTGCGCTTAATAGTTTGTTTTGCGTTTCTTCCGCATTGAAGGCGCACAAGCTGCTGACGGTCCTGTGGGGAGCGAGGCGCCAGCAACAGGGAAGAGTGGGACATCATGTCGGTTCGCATGGCCTTGGCGAAACTCTGCGCATGTGCCTGTGGCGGCGCAGTCATCGGCGGCAGCGGCGTCTACGCCGTGGAGCGCGTGACGCAGCCCAGCGTGGTCCAGCAATATACCGTCGCGAAGAAGCGCGTGATGCGCAAGGTCGCGGCGAGCGGGGCGCGCAAGAAGCTGGTGCGCCGCGTGACCACGACCACCACGACCCAGGCCCCGCCGCAGGTCGTCGTCGTGACCAACCAGGGCGCGCCGATCCCGCTTCCCCCGCGTGAGATGCCGACCGTCGCCGCCGCGAGCAGCGCCGCGGCGGGCGTCGTCGGCGGTTCGGGCGGCTATGGCGGCTTCGGCGGCGGCTTCTTCGCCGGCGGCTTCTTCGGCAGCTCAGGCAGCAGCTCGGGCAGCAGCGGCATCAACATCGAGATTTCGAGCGGGGGCTCGTCGACGAGCACGTCTTCGGGCGGCTCGTCGACTTCGACCTCGACCGGCGGCTCGTCGAGCTCGACCTCGAGCTCGAGCGGGGTCAGCTCGTCGACTTCGTCCTCGACGTCCTCGTCCACCTCGTCGTCGACGTCATCGTCGACCTCGTCGAGCACCTCGTCGAGCGGCAACTGGAGCACGTCGAGCGGCTGGAGCACCTCGAGCAGCTGGGGCTGCAAATGGGGCAAGCATTGCGGCGGCCACGGCTCGAGCGGCTCGTCGGGCGGTCCGCCCCCCGAGCCGGTCCCCGCACCGCCGATGATCCTGCTGTTCGGCGGCGCCGCGGCGGCGCTGGTCGCCCGCAAGCGCTTCGTCAAGAAGAAGCTCGCCGACGCGGCGGCCTGAGGTCGGACACGTCACGGCATCAGCCAAAGCCCACAAAGCCGTCACCCGCGCGAACGCGGGGCCCCATCTCCCCCGTGCGCCCCTACCAACCACCGCGTGGTAGTTTGTGCGAGCGCAGGAGATGCCCCCGCGCGAACGCGGGGTGACGATGGCGCGTAAACCGCCCGGTCGATCGCCTATTCCGCGTTGACCAGCGCCTGCTCGATCTGCGGCACGGTGTGCCCGGTCAGGTCCTTGTCGAGCTCGCCGCGCAGCCGGTCGCTCACTTCCTTGTGATAATGTTTGCGCAGCTCGCCGAGCGTCCGCGGCGGGGCGATGATGATCAGCGACTCGAAGTCATTGGCGAGCGCGCGCTTCCGGAGCAGATCGGCGGTCTCGGCGGCGAAGCGGTCTTCCTCGAGCTGGTGGAAGTCGACTTCCTCCATGTTGCCCCCGCCCCATTGCCCGCCGCCGCGCGTGCTCGATGCGCCGCCGGCGAGGTCGGTGGCCTGATCATTGTGTGACGGGTTGTGCTTGTCGATCACCTTCTTCTCGACCTGCAGGTTGGGATGCAGCGCATCGCCCTCGTTCCTCAGGAACAGCATCTTCCGGCCATCCGCGACCACCACGACTGCATCGTGCGGAACCTGCATCGCTCATCTCCTGTGTTTCGGTGCTGATCGCTCAACGCAGCCGCGCGGCGCAGGGTTGCGCAGGCCATCGCGCGCAGTCATACGCCCGGCCATGCACGACATCCGCTTCATCCGCGAAAACCCCGAGGCATTCGACGCCGGTCTGGCGAAGCGCGGGCTCGCACCGCGATCGGCCGATCTGCTCGCGCTCGACGAGCGCCGCCGCGCGCTGATCACCGAGGCGCAGGTCACGCAGGCGCGCCGCAACGAGGTGTCGAAGGCGATCGGCGCGGCCAGGGCCCGGCGCGACGATCCCACCGATCTGATGGCCGAGGTCGCCGAACTCAAGGAGCGGATGCCCGCGATCGACGCCGAGGAAAAGGCCGTCGGCGCCGCGCTGACCGAGGCGCTCGCCGCGATCCCCAATCTCCCCCTCGCCGACGTGCCCAAGGGCGCCGACGAGGAGGACAACGCCCTCGTCCACGCGCGCGGCACGCCGCCCGTCTTCGCCTTCGAGGCGAAGGAGCATGACGCGATCGGCCCCGCGCTCGGGCTCGATTTCGAGACCGGCGCGCTGCTCTCGGGGACGCGCTTCACCTTCGTGCGCGGCGCCGCGGCGCGGCTCCACCGCGCGCTCGGCCAGTTCATGCTCGACACGCTGACCCGCGACCATGGCTATGAGGAGGCGGTGCCCCCCGTGCTCGTCCGCTCGGAGGCGATGTTCGGCACCGGCCAGCTCCCCAAATTCGCCGAGGACAGCTTCCAGACGACCGACGGCCGCTGGCTGATCCCCACCTCCGAGGTCAGCCTCACCAACAGCATCCGCGAGCAGATCTTGCGGCAGGAGGAGCTGCCAATCCGCCTCACCGCGCTCACCGCCTGCTTCCGCTCCGAGGCGGGTTCGGCCGGGCGCGACACGCGCGGCTATATCCGCCAGCACCAGTTCGAGAAGGTCGAGATGGTCTCGATCGTCACCCCCGACGCCTCGGATGCCGAGCACGAGCGGATGACCGGCTGCGCCGAGGACATTCTCGACAAGCTCGGCCTCGCCTTCCGCCGGATGAAGCTGTGCACCGGCGACATGGGCTTCTCGGCGGCGCGGACCTATGATCTCGAGGTCTGGCTCCCCGGCCAGGCACGCTATCGCGAGATCTCGTCCTGCTCGACCTGCACCGACTTCCAGGCGCGCCGGATGAACGCCCGCTATCGCCCCGAAGGCGAGAAGGGCACGCGTTTCGTCCATACGCTCAACGGCTCGGGCCTCGCGGTCGGCCGCACCCTCGTCGCGGTGATCGAGAACTATCAGCAGGCGGACGGCGCGGTAGCGGTGCCGGCGGTGCTTCAGCCCTATCTCGGCGGGCTGACCCTGCTGGAGCCGCGTACTTGATCCTCCCCGGCACGGGGAGGTGGCAGCGCGAAGCGCTGACGGAGGGGGCTGTCC
Organism: Sphingomonas naasensis; assembly: GCF_004792695.1. Classification (GTDB taxonomy): domain Bacteria; phylum Pseudomonadota; class Alphaproteobacteria; order Sphingomonadales; family Sphingomonadaceae; genus Sphingomonas; species Sphingomonas naasensis. The sequence goes on from NZ_SRXU01000001.1 coordinate 384,777, forward strand.
ACCAGCGACATCCCTCCCGGAGAGCCCCCTCCACCAGCCTGCGGCTGGTCCCCCTCCCCGTCCCGGGGAGGATCAAATGAGAATCCTGCTCACCAATGACGACGGCATCCACGCGCGCGGCCTCGCCGTGCTCGAACGCATCGCGCGGACGCTTTCCGACGACATCACGATCGTCGCCCCGGCCGAGGAGCAATCGGGCAAGAGCCGCGCGCTGACGCTCACCGAGCCGTTCCGCGTCCGCCGTCTCGGCGACAATCGCTATGCGGTGCGCGGCACGCCCACCGATTGCGTGATGTTCGCGCTCGCCGAGGCGATGGCGGATTCGCCGCCCGATCTCGTCCTGTCGGGGGTCAATCGCGGCGGCAATCTCGGCGAGGACGTCAGCTATTCGGGCACCGTCTCGGCGGCGATGGAAGGCGCGCTCGCCGGCATCCGCTCGGTCGCGCTCAGCCAGCGCTACGCCCAGACCGGCATGGGCGACAAGGTGCCCTTCGATACCGCCGAAGCCTGGGGCGAACGCGCGCTCAAGCCGCTGCTCGATGCCGAATGGGCGCCGCGCACGCTGATCAACATCAATTTTCCGCCGGTGCCGCCCGAAGCGGTCAAGGGCATCAAGCCGGTCGCGCAGGGGCTGCGCGACTATGGCCGGGTCGGGCTCGACAAGCGCGTCGATCCGCGCGGCTTCCCTTATTATTGGCTCGCGATGAGCCGGTTGCCGCACACCCCCGAGCCCGGCACCGATCTCGAGGCGATCGAGCAGGGCTGGGTCACCGTCACCCCGCTCCATCTCGATCTCACCCACCGCAAGTCGCTGGAAAGTCTTGCGTCGGTCTATTGTTAACCACCCGCATTTCCCTTATTAAATTTTCAGGGGTTAGGGAGCTGGCAATGCGCCGGATGGGGGCACTGCTGTTCGGCGTCTTCGCGATGTCGGGCTGCATACCGGCTGAGGCCGGACGGGGACCGGGCAGCTACGATGCGCCGGCTCCCGATCGACAACAGGAGCTGGAACGTTTCGAGCGGCGCTCGCTCGATCAGGACGTGCGCGCTTTGCCCGCGCCGCCGCCCGCATGGGAGGCGCGCAGCGTCACGCCCGACGCGCGGCTGGTGTCGAGCTCGACCTGGGTGGTTCAGCCCGGCGACACGCTGCGCACCATCTCGGCGAAGACCGGGGCGGGATCCGAGGCGATCGCGCGCGCCAACAATCTTGCCGCGCCCTTCATGATCCAGCCCGGCCAGCGGCTGACCATCCCCGGCGGGCGCTATCATCTCGTCCGCACCGGCGAGACCGGCATCGCGATCGCGCGCGCCTATAAGGTCGAATGGTCGCGCGTCGTCTCCACCAATGCGCTCGCCGAGCCCTATATCCTGCGCACCGGCCAGCGGCTGCTGATCCCGGGCAGCCGCCCCGAGACGATCGAGGAGCGCGCCGCGCGCTTCCATCTCGACATCGACGATATCCTCACCGGCGGCCAGCCCGCGCTCGCGGCCAATGCCAAGCCGGCCAAGCCCACCGCCTCCTCGGCGCGCGTGCTGCCGGCGACCACCCCGGTCGCCGCGCCGGCCAGCCGGGTGGCGAGCAACCTCGCCTGGCCGGTGCGCGGCACGGTGGTGAAGCGCTTCGGCCCGGGCAAGAGCGGCGAGCGCAACGACGGGATCAAGATCGCCGTCCCGCTCGACACGCCGGTGCTCGCCGCCGCCGACGGCGTCGTCGCCTATGTCGGCAGCGACGTGCCCGCGCTCGGCGGGCTGGTCATCGTCAAGCACGGCAACAGCATGACCACGGTCTACGGCCATGCCGGGCAATTGCTCGTCCAGCGCGGCCAGTCGGTCAAGAAAGGCCAGATGATCGCGCTCTCGGGCAATTCGGGCTTCGCCGATCGTCCCGAGCTGCATTTCGAGCTCCGCCAGGGCCGCACCCCGGTCGATCCGGTCACGCGGCTACCGGCCCGCTGACCCATTCCTCCCCCGGAGGGGGAGGGGGACCGCGAAGCGGTGGAGGGGTAGCTCTCCACCAGCGATATCGCACGAGGCGCGCTACCCCTCCGTCAGCTTCGCTGCCACCTCCCCCTCCGGGAGAGGAATGGGGTGACCGGCCGGACAGGATCAGCGCCCCCTTGCCCCTCCTCTTCAGGGAGGGGATAGAAGAGCGGCATGGCCGTCCTTCCCCCCGCCACCCTCAAGCGCAAGTCGAGCCTGCCGGTCTGGGTCTCGATCGGCTGGCGCGTCCTCGCGGTGCTCGCGCTGCTCGCGCTCGCGGTCGGGGTCCACTGGATCGAGCGCGACGGGCTGAAGGATACTGCCGACGGGCATGTCAGCTTCCTCGACATCCTCTATTTCACCTCGATCTCGGTGACGACCACCGGCTATGGCGACATCGTGCCGGTGAGCAATTCGGCGCGGATGTTCGACGCCTTCGTGGTCACCCCGATCCGCGTCTTCGTGGTGCTGCTCTTCCTCGGCACCGCCTATAATTTCGTGCTCAAGCGAACCTGGGACAAATGGCGTATGGCAGTGATCCAGCGAACCCTTTCGGGGCACATCATCGTCGCGGGCTATGGCACCACCGGCTCGGAGACAGTCGACGAGCTGATCGCGCGGGGCACCGATCGCGGCCAGATCGTCGTGATCGACCAGAACGAGGCCAATCTCGCCCGCGCCAAGGAATGCGGCTGCATCGTCCTGCAGGCCGATGCGACGCGCGATCAGATCCTCGAGGACGTGCGGATCGGAAGCGCCGAGTCGATGATCGTTTGCGCGGGGCGCGACGACACCTCGATCCTGATCACGCTCACCGCGCGCCACCTCGCGCCGGCGCTGCCGATCAGCGTGATCGTCCGCAACGAGGACAATGAGTTGCCCGCGCGGGCGGCCGGCGCCACCACTGTGGTCAATCCGGTGAGCTTCGCCGGGCTGCTGCTCGCGGGTTCGTGCCAGGGCACGCACCTCTCGGACTATCTGATGGACCTCGCCTCGATCCATGGCCGCGTGCAGCTCAAGGAACGCAAGGTCCACCCCGGCGAGATCGGCAAGCCGCTCTCGGCCATCGCCACCGGCCTCGGCGTGCGCATCTATCGCGACGGCCAGCCCTATAGCTTCGCCGAGCCCGAGACCCACGCCCTTCTCGCCGGTGACACGGTCCTCGAGATCGTCACCGACCAGGCTGTGAACCCATAAACGACCGCTTTGGCACGAGGGCCGAGCGTCCGGGACCGGGTGGGAAGCGGGCTTGCGGCTTTCGTGCCAAGGGGCCGGATAGCTATTCGTTGAGGGGCTAGCCTGCGTGAACGATGCTTAGCGAATACATTCGTTACCCACGCTAACCGCTGCCTCAAAACGCTTTGGCAGCGCGGATTCAGCGTTCCCGTCTGAAAGCCTCAGGGCCAATCGTCCGAACGTCATAAGAGGGGAACTCTCTCACCCAAGCGGCCCAGTCGGGCCGGTTGCTGTAAACCGGGTAAGGGGCTGATGAGGAGAACTCGACCGGTTGATGGGTTACTGTTACCGAAATTTTCCGCAACCGTACGCCCTTACCGAAATGTGCCTCGAGGTCGTCGGGGGCTAGCGGAACCACTGTTCGGGGGTCATTGATATCGGCAAACGAGACTAGGTAGGGGCAGACTAGCGCGTCCTCACGACCGCAGTTGAGGACGCGGCTCTGCCCACGGCGGGTAGCAATTTCAGCGAGACCAAGAATCCGATCAGGGTTCCGATTGGGCCACTGGGGCTGGAGGACACGTTCTGGCAGCATCGCCATCGCATCGAGCGATACCAAATTGTTTTCGGTGCGCCCCACGACCAGCGCGAACAGGGTTCCCCTGCCCGGAAGTTCCACAGGCACCGCCTCACCCCTGAAACGCGGGGAAAAACTGGAAACGAGAGGCACTATCGGCCGAGCCAGCTCGAAAGACCAAACGCGTGAGCCTGTTCTGATGACGCCGTTGTCGTCAACTTCCACGTCGAGCCGGTAGTTCACCTGGGCCCTCTCGCCGCAAGCGCTCAGCAGCAGAGCTGCCGCCGGGACCAGCCTGAGACGCCCGATCAGCATTCCCATAAAGACAACGTTCCGGTGCTCGCCACGTTCGCCGAGCTATCCGGAAAAGCGCTAAGGTACTGTGAACGGCGGCGGCTTTTGTGATCCGCTATGGCTATTCGAACCGCCGCAATCGGGGCGTTAGCCGATAGGCAGCTTTATGAGTCTACGGCGTAGTCCCGCCCTGCGCGCCCTTCCCGCGCGGCCGCTGCAGCAGGCGTGCAATCAACGGATGCTCGCCCGCGCCTCGTCACATTCCTCGCAACCTTCCGCCGATCCGTGGAGAAAGACCAGCGGATCCGCCGCGATCCGCGCCACCGCGACACGGATAAGGTCGGCCGCCTCGATCAGCCGCGCCTCGGCATGCCCCACCCGCCCCTCGCGCTGGCGCCCCTCGGCGCGCAGCCAGTCGTCGGCCAGCGCGAAGTTCTCGCAGCAGCTGTCATTCTCGCCATAGTGCACGCGCGTCCCGTCGGCAGCGGTGTAGTGGAAGTCGCTGCGATAGGGCGCGCCGCCGATCAGCTCGGCGAGGTGGAGCATCGTATTGGCGTCATGGCCGACGCCGAGCAGTAAGATCTGCCCGCCCGCCTCGCGGATCCGGTCGATTGCGCTCCCCGGCGCGGTCGGCGGCAGCACGAACGGCCCGCCGGTGATCCATTCGGCCTTGGGGCCGATCGCCGCCACTGCGTCGAAATGCGCGCTGCGCACCACGCCCGGCTGCTGCCAGAACAGCGCGGGGACAATCCCCAGATCCTCGCGATTGGGCGTGGCGGCGGGATCGAAGGGCTGATCGTCCTCGCCGGTCGCCGAAGGCATCGCCAGCGTCCCCTCGGGCCCCAGCGCCTCCCGCAGCGCCGCGATCAGCCCGATCGGACCCCCCGCGACCGGGCGCACCGCGCGGTAGCTCGAATGGACGAGCAGCACGCCGCCTTCGCGTACCCCGAGTGCGCGAAGCTGCGCGACCAGCTCGTCGCATGTCGTCGATTGCATCCGCCCCCTGCCTTGCAAATTAGGATTTCGCCTGCTCCCCTGCCCGCCGGTCGGGCAATTGCCAACCGCGCTCTTTGACACCGTCGATTTTTCCTACAGGTCGGCGCAACAATATTTCCTGCCCGCGCAACGCGAGAGTCGTTCTACCGCGACTCTTGCGACTCTAGGCCGGCGAAACCCTACAAAACGCCCGTCTGGAAATCCTACGCCGTTTTCGCGCTTGACCGCCGCGCCGCAGCCGTGCTCGTCGCCCGGATGCCGATCCTCCTGACCCGCGCCTTGCCGATCCTGCTGCTGATCGGCTCGAACATCCTGATGACCTTCGCCTGGTACGGGCATCTCAAGTTCAAGGACAAGCCGATGCTCGCGGTGATCCTCGTGAGCTGGGGGATCGCCTTTTTCGAATATTGCCTCGTCATCCCAGCCAATCGCTGGGGCAGCGACGTCTACTCGCCGGCACAGTTGAAGGGGATGCAGGAAGTGATCACCCTCACCGTGTTCGTGGTGTTCTCGACCTGGTATCTCGGCCAGAAGATCACGCTGAACCACCTGATCGGGTTCGCGCTGATCGCCGCGGGCGCCTTCTTCCTGTTCCGCGCCCCGATCGCCGCGGCGGCCTAGCGCATCAGCCCGAAGATCGCGCCCATCACCAGATAGATGGTGACCCAATAGCCCGCATCGATCAGGAACAGCGATCGCGGCTGGCGCGAGAACAGATAGTTCACGCCGATCGAGGTGGCGATGAAGCCCACGCCGATGATCGACGCGACCACCAGCGAATAATGCAGCCCCATCGGCGCGTCATAGGTCGCATAGAGGTGGTCGAGCATGAACGCGGCGATCAGGTTGAGCACGAAGGTGGCGCCGAAGATCAGCGGCATGTTCGCCTGCGCCGCGCTCTCCGGGGTGATCCCCCGCGCCTTCATCCACGCCTTGCCGAACAACGGCCCGTACCAGAGCCCGCCGACAAGGAAGCCGGCGAGCGCCGCCAGCAGAATCGCAAGCCAGTGAATTTGCATCGTCCCCTCCCTTTTCTTCAGGGACGTGAAGCTACGCCGGAAACCCCCGGCTAGCAATTTCGCCAGAAAAGCCTATGTCGCCCGCCAATCATGGCAACCAAACTCCCCGAGGCCCCCCGCGTAGGGATGGTGTCGCTCGGCTGTCCGAAGAACCTCGTCGACAGCGAACGCATCCTCACCAAGCTGCGCAGCGACGGCTATGCGATGTCGCCCGATTATCAGGGTGCCGATGTCGTGCTGGTCAACACCTGCGGCTTCCTCGACTCGGCCAAGGAGGAGAGCCTCGAGGCGATCGGCGAGGCGATCGCCGAGAATGGCCGCGTCATCGTCACCGGCTGCATGGGCAAGGAAGCCGAGGTCATCCGCGCGCGCTTCCCCAATGTGCTCGCGGTCACCGGCGCGCACCAATATGAGGAAGTCGTCGGCGCGGTGCACGATGCTGCGCCGATGCCGCCCTCGCCCTTCGTCAACCTCGTCCCCGATGCCGGGCTCAAGCTGACCCCGCGCCACTACAGCTATCTGAAGATCTCCGAGGGCTGCAACCACCGCTGCGCCTTCTGCATCATCCCGAGCCTGCGCGGCGACCTCGTCAGCCGCCGCCCCGATGCGATCCTGCGCGAGGCCGAGAAGCTGGTCGAGGCCGGGACGAAGGAGCTGCTGGTCATCAGCCAGGACACCTCGGCCTACGGCGTCGACATCCGCAAGCAGCCGCGGATGTGGAAGGGTCAGGAAGTGATCCCGCACATGACCGACCTCGCCCGCGAGCTCGGCAAGATCGCGCCATGGGTGCGGCTCCACTATGTCTACCCCTATCCGCATGTCGACCAGGTCATCCCGCTGATGGCCGAGGGGCTGATCCTCCCTTATCTCGACATCCCGTTCCAGCACGCGTCCCCGACCGTGCTTCGCGCGATGAAGCGCCCGGCCAACGAGGCCAAGGTGCTCGAGCGCCTGCGCAACTGGCGCGCGATCGCCCCCGATCTGACGATCCGCTCGACCTTCGTCGTCGGCTTCCCCGGCGAGACCGAGGCCGACTTCCAATATCTGCTCGACTGGCTCGACGAGGCCCAGCTCGACCGGGTCGGCGCCTTCCGCTTCGAGCCGGTCGAGGGCGCCCCCGCCAACGACTTGCCCGGCGCGGTGCCCGAAGCGGTCAAGGAAGAGCGCTACGCCCGGATCATGGCGAAGACCGCGGCGATCTCCGCCGCCAAGCTCCAGGCGAGGATCGGCCGCACGCTCGACGTGATCATCGACGAGGTCGGCGAGGAAGGCGGCGCCACCGGCCGCAGCCAGGCCGATGCCCCCGAGATCGACGGCGAGGTGTTCCTGCGCGACGCCGGACACCTGAAGCAGGGCGACATCGTCCGCGTCGCAATCGAGGACGCCGACGAGCACGACCTCTACGGGGTGCCGGTCTCGGCCTAGGTCTATATCCGGCGGGCAACGGTCCGTCGCGATTCGGAAACATCTCGCGGGATGACGCCGACGAAGCGCTGGCCTAAGCTCGGCCATCGCTTCCGGAGGTCCAATGTTTCGCACGCCGCTCGCCGCCGCTCTTCTCTTCGCCACGCCCGCCGCTGCGCAACAGCTCACCCCGGCCGAGATCACCAGGGTCGACGCGATCGTGGCTGACGCGCTGGCGTCGACGCAGGTGCCATCGGCCTCGATCGCGATCGTGCGCGACGGCAGGATCGTCTACGCCAGGGCCTATGGTGATCAGGGCCCGGGGATGAAGGCGACCAGCGCCGACGCCAAATACCAGATCGCCTCGATCTCCAAGCAATTCACCGCCGCGGCGCTGCTGCTGCTCGAGGACGAGGGCAAGCTCAGCCTCGACGACAAGGTGTCGAAATGGGTGCCGGACATCACCGGCGCCGATCGGATCACCGTCCGCCAGCTGCTCAGCCACACCGCCGGCATCCAGGATTATTGGCCGCAGGATTACGACTTCGCCGCGATGGAGAAGCCGGTCACCCCGCAGCAGATCCTCGATCGATGGGCAAAGAAGCCGCTCGATTTCGAGCCCGGCACCGCATGGCAATACTCGAACACCGGCTATGTCGTAGCCGGCATGATCATCGAGAAGGCGTCGGGCATGAAGCTGCTCGACTATCTCCAGAAGAAGATCCTCAAGCCGCTCGGCATGCAGGCGATGGACCAGGACTATGCTGTGGGACCGGGCTTCCCGCAGGGGACGCACCGCTTCGCACTGGGCCCGGTCCGTCCGGCGAAGCCCGCCGCGCATGGCTGGCTCTGGGCGGCGGGCGAACTGGCGATGTCGGCTGGCGATCTCGCCAAATGGGACATCGCCCGGATCGACCGCAAGATCCTCAGCCCCGAGGATTGGGCGGCGCAGGAGACCGAAGTGAAGCTCGCCGACGGCAGCGGCACCCGTTACGGCCTCGGCGTCTCGCTCGGCCAGCATGACGGCACCCCTATGGTCGAACATGGCGGCGAGGCGGTCGGCTTCCTCTCGGAGAACGTCGTGCTTCCCGAGAAGCGCTTCGCGGTGGTCGCGCTGGTCAATGCCGATTTCGGCGGCGCCCCGGGCGAGATCACGCAGGGGATCACCGAGATCTTCTATCCGCCCATGACGACGCAGCCGGCGCAGACGATCGACCAGGCGCGCGACGCGCTCGCGCGTAAACTGTTCGATCAGCTGCGTAGCGGTACGCTCGACCGCGCGCTGCTCACCGAAGACGCCAATTACTATTTCACGCCCCAGGCGAGCGCGGACTATCGCGACAGCCTCGCCCCGCTCGGCGAGCCGGTGCGCTTCGCGGCGCTCGGCAAACCACGGCTGCGCGGCGGCTTCGTCAACCGCAATTACGAGATCGTCTATCAGGGCAAACGGCTGGTCGCGATCACCTATGCCGAGCCGGGTGCCGCAGGAAAATTCGAGCAGTTCCTGGTGCAGCCGCGTTGATTCGCGCGGCGCTTTCCGGTTTCGTCTGGCTGGCGCTGGCCCGCGCCAGCGGGACCGATCCGGAGGCGCAAATGACGCCCGTCGATCCACTCACGGTGCAGGACGACGATTTCGCCCGCCACCGCGATCCCGCCGAATGGAAGGGCCTCGGGGTCAGCCGAGTCGAGTTTCGCGAAGAGCGCGCGGCGTGGCGGCTATGGCGGATCGCCAACAAGCACCACCATCGCGGGCCGCTGTGGTTCGTGCCGCACGACAACGAGAATGCCGGGTTCGAAGCCGGCCTCGAAGCCGTGCGGCGCTGGGGCGGCACGCTGATCGCAGTCGATGCCGGGATCGCCGATGACGGCGTCCGGATGAACCGCGCGGTCGACTATGGGCGCCCGGTCGATCCCAACCGCAATTTCGACAGCGCGCTTCCCGGCTATGCCCGCCACGTCCTCGCCGATCTGAAGCCCGGCATGCCGATCATCGCGCTCCACACCAATGGCCGCGGTTTCGACACCGGCGAATCGCGCTGCAACAAATCCGATCCGCCCGGCGGCGGAGTGATCTCGATCCGCTATTGCGACGACACGCTGCGGCCCAGCCCGTCGCTCAACCGCGCCTGGCCATGGGACGACGACGACACCGTCGCCTTCGCGACCTTCCGCTCGGGCGACGCACCTTCCGACGCCTTTTGCCGCGACGAAATGGTCGCAGCGGACTTCAACGTCGTGCAGGAGCGCGTGATCGCGAGCGACCGCTCGCTGTCGAACTATGCGGTGCTGCACGGGCTCGACTATCTCAACTTCGAGACGCTCGATCGCGGCGACGGCCCCGAAGGGCTCGCCGAGGGCCGGCGGCGACTGGTCCACATCATCGGCCGCGCGCTGGCGATGTGCGCGCCCAAGGTGAAACCGGTCGAGCGCTGAGTTCAGCCGGCGATCGCGTCGAGCGCCTTCACCGCCTCGGCCGGCAGCACCAGATCGCGCGCCGCGAGGTTCTCGCGAAGGTGCGCGCGCGACGAGGTGCCCGGGATCAGCAGAATGTTCGGCGAACGCTGGAGCAGCCAGGCGAGCGCCACCTGCATCGGCGTCGCGCCCAATCCCGCCGCCACGCTGTCGAGCGCGCCCGACTGGATCGGCGAGAAGCCGCCCAGCGGGAAGAACGGCACATAGGCGATCCCCGCCTCGGCGAGGCTATCGATCAGCGCATCATCGTCACGGTGCGCGAGGTTATAATGGTTCTGGACGCAGACCACCGGCGCGATGCCCCGCGCCTCCTCGATCTGTGTCGCCGTGGCGTTGCTGATCCCGAGATGGCGGATCAACCCCTGCCCGCGCAGCCGCGCCAGCCGCTCGAATTGCGGCGCGATCGTGCCTTCGCTGAGCCCATGGCCGCCATCGCCCATCACCCGCAGATTGACCGCGTGGATGGTCTCGAGCCCGAGGTTGCGCAGATTGTCGTGGACTGCGGCTTCGATCTCGTCGGGGCTGAATGCCGGCAGCCACGCGCCATCCTCGCCACGCCGCGCACCGACCTTGGTCACCAGCACGAGGCCGTCGGGATAAGGATGCAGCGCCTCGCGGAGGATCTGGTTGGTGACGTGCGGACCGTAATAATCGCAGGTGTCGATGTGATCGACGCCCGAGGCGACCGCCTCGCGCAGCACCGCGATCGCCTCATCGCGATCCCTGGGTGGGCCGAACACACCCGGACCGGCAAGCTGCATCGCGCCGTAGCCGACACGGTTCACGCTGCGGTCGCCCAGTCGCCAGGTCATCGGAAAATCGGACATCGCCTGCACTCCAGTATCGAGACCGGCTCCATCTAGGCCTTGCATCGCCTCGCGATAATCCGGCACAATCAGCACAGGCTGTACGGACTTTCGGACAATGGATCTCGGCGACCTCGATGCCTTCGTCGTAGTTGCGCGCGCCAGTGGATTCCGTGACGCCGCGCGCGCTACCGGCGCCAGCGCCTCCGGGCTCAGCGACGCGGTGCGGCGGCTCGAGACGCGGCTCGGCGTGCGCCTGCTCAACCGCACCACGCGCAGCGTCGCGCCCACCGAGGCGGGCACAAGGCTGCTCGAACGGCTGGGTCCCGCGTTGTCCGAAGTCGAGGCGGCGCTCGACGTGATCAACATCTTCCGCGATCGGCCGGCGGGCACGCTCAAGCTCAACGTGCCGGTGATCGCCGCGCGGCTGGTGCTTCCCGCGATCCTGCCCGGCTTTCTAGCCGCCTATCCCGAGATCCAGCTCGAGATCATCGCCGAGGACAGCTTCGTCGATCTGCTCGCCTCGGGTTGCGATGCCGGCATCCGCTATGACGAGCGGCTCGAGCAGGACATGATCGCGGTGCCGATCGGCCCGCGCGTCCAGCGCTTCGCCGCGGGGGCCGCGCCCGACTATCTCGCGCGCCGGGGAACGCCTGGGCATCCGCGCGACCTGCTCGCGCATCAGTGCCTGCGCGGGCGCTTCGCCAATCGCGGGCTGCACGCCTGGGAATTCTCCCGCGACGGCGAGACCGTGCGCGTCGAGCCCAACGGCCCCTTGATCGTCAGCCTCAGCACGGCGTTCGACTTGCTGATCGCCACGGCGGTCGCGGGCGGCGGAGTCGTCACGTCGTTCGAGGAACTGCTGCGGCCGCATTTCGACAGCGGCGCGCTCGTCCCCGTCCTCCCAGACTGGTGGGAAAGCTTCTCCGGCCCGTTCCTCTATTATCCCGGCCGCCGGCTCGTCCCCGCGCCGCTGCGCGCCTTCATCGACTATGTGAAGGCGCACCCCGGCTAGGACAGCGCATAGGCGACCACTTCGTCGCTGACCGGGGTCTCCATGAAATGATGGCCGCCGGCATAGAGGACGAGATACTGCTTGCCGTTCACCTCATAGGTCATCGGAGTCGCCTGCCCGCCGCCTGGAAGCACATCCTTCCAAAGCGTCTTGCCGGTGCGCAGATCGATCGCGCGGATGAGGTTGTCGGTCGCCGCAGCGATGAAAACGAGCCCGCTGGCGGTCACTACCGCGCCGCCATTGTTGGGCGTGCCGATCGTGATCGGCAGCATCGAGGGGATGCCGAACGGCCCATTGGTGCGCGCCTCGCCGAACGGGCGGTCCCAGATCGTCTTGCCGGTCGCCATGTCGATCGCGCGGATCCCGCCATAGGGCGGCTGTTTGCAGAGCATGCCGGTGACCGGCATCCGCCAGCCGGCGTTGACGCTGATCGCATAGGGCGTGTTGGCTTGCGGATCGCCGGCGCCTTCGGCACCGCCGATCTTGCCGCGCGCCTGATCGCGCGGCGCCCAGCCCAGCTTGTCGGCCTCCGCGCGGGGCACGAGGCGGACATAATTGGGCATGTCGTTATAGTTGGCGACGATTACGCCGCGCTGCGGATCCACGGCGATCCCGCCCCAATCGGTGCCGCCATTATAACCCGGATATTCGATCGAATGCCCGTTCGCGACGGGGGGCGTGAAGAAGCCGTGATAGCTCGCCCGCCTATACTGGATCCGACAGACCATCTGATCGATCGGCGACATGCCCCACATGTCGCGCTCGGTGAGATCGGGCTTGCGCAGCGTGTGCCAGAGCGACACCGGTTGCGTCGGTGCGCGCTGCTGTGGCTCGACGCCGCCGCCGGGTACGCGCATCTCGCCGACCGGAGTGAGCGGACGGCCGGTGCGGCGATCGAGCACATAGATGTCGCCCTGCTTCGAGGGCAGCACCAACGCGGGCGTGCCCTGATAGTCGACCAGTGTCGCTTGCGCGCCGAAATCATAGTCCCAGACGTCGCGGCGGACCGCCTGGAAGCGCCAGCGCGGCTTGCCGGTAGTGACGTCGAGCGCGACCAGCGAGGTCGCGAACATATTCTCCTCGGGTCGACGCAGCGACGAATAATAGTCCGCCGCGGCATTGCCCATCGGCAGATAGACGAGGCCGAGCTGCTCGTCGCCGCTCGCCAGCGTCCACATGTTCGGGGTGCCGCGCGCCCATTCCTGTCCCGCCGGCGGGGCGCCGTTCCATGCCGGGTGCATCATGTCCCACGCCCAGCGCAGCTGGCCGGTGCGTGCGTCGAACCCCTGGATCACCCCGGAAGGCGCCCAGCGGTCCTGCCCGTCGAGCACCTGATGCCCGGTGACGAGGATCCCGCGCACCAGCGTGGGTGGCGAGTTGATCGAGACGAAGCCGGCGGGAACCTTGCCCATACCGATCTTGGCATCGACCTGGCCGTTGGCGCCGAAATCGGCGCAGGGTCGGCCCGAGTGCGCATCGACGGCGATCAGCCGGGCGTCGAGGGTGCCTTCGATGATCCGCGTCGCGCAAGGCTGGTCGGCGGCCATGCCGGGCACGGCGTAGTGGACGACGCCACGGCACGCTGCGGTATAGGGGATGGCGGTGTCGGGAACCTTGGGATCGTAGCGCCAGCGCTGCTTGCCGGTCGCCGGATCGAGCGCGATCAGGATGTTCTTGGGGGTGCAGAGATAGAGGCTGTCGCCGATCTTGAGCGGCGTGTTCTCGGCGCCATAGGTGCCCCGGATCTGCGGCGAGGACGGGAGATCGCCGGTGTGGATCGTCCAGGCGCGCCGGAGCTTGCCGACATTTTCGGCATTGATCTGGGTGAGCGGCGAATAGCGCCTGGCGCTCACCGTGCCGCCATAGGCCGGCCAGTCGGCGCCGACATTCTGGCCCGAGGGATCGGCCATGCCGCGCGTTCCGGCGGCGGGAAGCGCCGCGAGGACCGGGTTGGGCTGGTTGGCGGCGGCCACCCAGAAATCGACCGTGGTGACCAGCAGCGCCGCGACCACGCCGATCAGCGCCAGTCGCCAGCGATTCTCGCGCCGGCTCAGCGTCGCCATCGCGAGGATCACGCCGAGCAGCAGCACGACCGGCGCGATCACGCGGGGTACCTGCGCCCAGGCGTTGGCGCCGACCTCCCACCATGCCCAGACCATGCTGAGCAGCACGATCGCGAGATAGACCCAGCCGCCGACCATGCGTCCGCGCGCCAGCAGCACACCCGCCACCAGCATGGCGATGCCGGTCAGAAGGTAGTAGAGCGAGCCGCCGAGCGCCGCGAGCCAGGCACCGCCGACCAGCAGCACCAGTCCGATCAACGCGACGAGCCCGCCGATCAGGATCGCGAGCCAGCTTCCCCATCGCCGTCGGTGAAGGCCGGGGGCCGGTTGATCGGCAAGGGGCGGCACGGCGTTAGAACGGGCATCGGTCAAGGCAGGTCTCCCGAAGACGCCGGGCCAACCAGCCTCGGGCGGGCACGGTTCCGAAATGAACAAAATTTCATCTTCGCCGCGGGGCTAGGCGCGGCGGCCTTGCGCCCCTAGATCGGGGCAATGCCTGATCTCACCACGCTCGTTCAGCCCGATCGCGGCCAGCCCGCACGCACCATCCACCTGATCGACGCCAAAGGCTTCGACGCCTGGCTCGCCGCGCAGCCGCCGCGGCATCGCACCGCCGCGCTGGCCCAGAAGCTCGCTCCCACCGGCTATTCGAGCGCGATCCTGCCCGGCGACGGCCCCGAGGACTGGTCGGTGGTCAGCGTGGTCGCCAATGTCGAGCGGCTCACCCCCTGGTGCCTCGCCAAGCTCGCCGAGACGCTGCCGGAGGGCGCCTATCGCGTCGACGGGCGCGACCCCGGCAAGGCGATCTATGGCTGGCTGACCGCCCAGTACAAATTCGACCGCTATCGCAAGAAAGACGACAAGGCGCAGGGCGCGCGCGTGCTGCTCACCGGCGACCCTGCCCGGATGGAGGAGGCGCTACGTCTCGCCGGCGTCGCCTTCAAGCTGCGCGACCGGATCAACACCGGCGCCAACGACATGGGGCCCGCCGATCTCGAGGCCGCCGCCGCCGATCTGGCGAAGGACTATGGCGCCGCACTGACCGTGGTGAAGGGCAAGGAAGTCGAGAAGGGCTATGGCATGCTCTGGGCGGTCGGCAAGGCCGCCGGCGAGGGCCGCGAGCCGCGGCTGATCGAGCTCGAATGGGGAAATCCCGAGCATCCGCGCATCGCGATCATCGGCAAGGGCGTGTGCTTCGACACCGGCGGGCTCGACATCAAGCCTGCCGCGGGCATGCGGCTGATGAAGAAGGACATGGGCGGCGCCGCGCACGCGCTGGCGCTCGCCGAGCTGGTGATGCAGCACCGCCTGCCGGTGCGCCTGCACATGCTCGTTCCCGCGGTGGAGAATTCGATCAATGGCGAGGCGACGCGCCCCGGCGACGTGATGATCTCGCGCAAGGGCATCTCGGTCGAGAACAGCAACACCGATGCCGAGGGCCGGCTGATCCTCGGCGACGCGCTGACCAGGGCGGCGGAGAACGATCCCGAGCTGGTCTTCGACTTCGCGACCCTCACCGGCGCCGCCCGCGTCGCGCTCGGCGCGGATCTGCAGGCGGTGTTCGCCAATGACGACACGCTCGCCGCCGAGCTGCTCGCCGCCGCCGAGAGCGAGGCCGATCCGATGTGGCGGATGCCGCTCTACGAGCCGTACAAGGAAGCGCTCAAGTCCGACGTCGCGGACATGGTCAATGCGGCGGAGGGTCCGTTCGGCGGCGCGATCACCGCGGCGTTGTTCCTCAAGGAATTCGCCCCCGAAAAGGCGCAATGGGCGCATTTCGACATCTTCTGCTGGAATGGCTCGGCCAAGCCTGGCCGGCCCAAGGGCGCCGAGGCGGTGAGCCTGCGCGCGACCTGGAAGGTGCTGAAGGACCGCTACGCGGGCTGAACCCGCGCCGCGTGCGCCTCGACGTCGTCGCGCGACATCGGATAGCCGAAATGGAAGCCCTGCCCCATCGCGCAGCCCAGCCCGACCAGGGTTCGCGCGGTGGAGGCTGATTCGATCCCCTCGGCGACGACGGGGAGGCCGAGCGTGTTCGCCAGCGTGATGATCGCGTGCACCAGCCGCAGCGCCTCGGGATCGCGCTCCATCGCGGTGACGAACGAGCGATCGATCTTGAGCCGGTCGAACGGCAGCATCTGGAGGTGCTGGAGCGAGGAATAGCCGGTGCCGAAATCGTCGAGCGCCAGCTGGATCCCCTGATTGCGGAGCGAAGCGATCGTCTGGCGCGCGCGATCGGCGTCGACGATCAGCGCGTTCTCGGTGATCTCGATGGTGAGGCGCGGCGGGGGAAAGCGCTCGCGGGTCAGCACCGCCAGCACCTTCTGGCTGAACCACGGATCCTTGAGCTGGGTCGGCGAGACGTTGATCGCGATCGCCGCGTTCCAGTCGCGCGTCTCGCGGCAGGCGCGGCGCAGCAGCCGCAGCATCAGCTCGTCGATCAGCCCGCATTCCTCGGCGATCGGGATGAACAGCTCGGGGCCGATCTCCTCGCCGCCCGGGCGCTGCCAGCGCGCGAGCAGCTCGTAGCCGACGACGCTGCCCTGCTTCAGATCGACGATCGCCTGATAGTGCGGCACGAAGGCGTCGCGCGCCATGGCGTCGCGCATCTCGCGCTCGAGCTCGGCACGGCGGCGGATCTCGGCGTCGAGCGTCGGCTCGAACGCGCAATGCTGGCTCCGCCCCGATTGCTTGGCCTTGTAGAGCGCGATGTCGGCACGGCGCATCAGCGTCTCGAGGTCGTGCGCGTCGCCGGGATAGAGCGAGATGCCGATGCTCGCGCCGATGTGGTGGACCAGATCGGAGCCGGCAAAGGCGCGCTGCATCGCCTGGACGATCACCTGCGCGCCGCGCCGCGCCTCTTCGCCGTCGCCATCGACGATCACCGCGAACTCGTCGCCGCCGAGGCGGAAGCTCTTCCCGGCCTCGCCGACCGCGGCGGTGAGCCGTGCCGCCACTTCGCGGAGCAGGACGTCGCCGGCGGGATGGCCGTGCACGTCGTTGACCGATTTGAAGTGATCGAGATCGACGATGAGCAATCCGAAGCGCTCTCCGCTCGCCGCGCTGGCGACGCGCGCCTCGAGCGTCTCGGTGAGCGCGCGCCGGTTGGGCAGGCCGGTCAGCGGGTCGTGATAGGCGAGCTGATGCGCGCGCTGCTCGGCGCCGCGGGCGCGGCGTTGCTCCGCCGCCATGTCGGACCGCGAGCGGAGCACTTCGATGAACCCGGCATGGGTGGTGCGCAGCATGCGCAGGATCAGCGCGGCGACGACAACGATGTTGAAGCCGACACCGCGCAGGATCCAATCGCCCGAGAAGAGCAGGCAAACCGTGACCGGCATCGCCCCGAAGAACAGCACGGCATGGCCGGCACGGGGCAGCGACTGGAGGCAGTAACAGCAGCTGATCGCGCCAATGAAGATGTACAGCGCGATACAGGCGCGGCGGACTAGATCGGCCTGGAAATAGAGGAACAATCCCCAGCCGCCGAAGCCGATGCTGAGCACCGCGGCGACGATCGTCGTTCCGAGCAGATAGCGGGCGATCGCATCGGGTTCGGGGGTGAAGCTCCGGCGACGCAACCAGAAGGCCGCGCGAATCGCGCCGAGCACGGCGAGCACGACCGGCATGCCGAAGCTCCACCACGCGCTCACCGTGCCGTTCGATGCGAAGCTGAGGAACGCCGCGTCGACGAGCATCAGCGCGTACATCAGCGGAACCTGCTGGCGCAGGGTGCGGAACTGCTCGACCAGAATCGCGCGATCCTGTTCGGAGCTGGTGACGACGGCCGGGAGGGGACGCCTGAACATAATCACATATAGCAGGAAAGGAGGTTTCGATTGCGTTTCCCATAAGGATTCAGCGACTTGAATCCATCGAGCGTCGTCGCGCGGGGACGCTCCCGCAACCGCGACAATCCTGCTAGCCTGACGCCATGCCGGCCGCCGCCCACCCGAGATTGACCCTCGCCGCCTGCATCCTCGCCTCGAGCCTCGCCTTTATCGACGGATCGGTGACCAATGTCGCGCTGCCGGCGATCGGTGCCGATCTCAAGGCGACTCCGGCCGAGCTGCAATGGACGATCAACGCCTATCTGCTGCCGCTTTCGGCGCTGTTGCTGATCGGCGGCGCGGCGGGCGACTATTTCGGACGGCGCAAGCTGCTCGTCATCGGGATCGCGATGTTCACCCTCGCCTCGATCGCCTGCGCGCTGGCCGGGGATCTGACGATGCTGCTCGCCGCGCGCGCGGCGCAGGGGGTCGGCGCGGCGATCCTGCTGCCCAACAGCCTCGCGACGCTGGGCCATGCCTTTACCGGCGAGGCGCGCGGCAAGGCGATCGGCACCTGGGCCGGCGTCGGGGCGATCGCCGGCGCGGTCGGTCCGCCGCTCGGCGGCTGGCTGGTCGACGCGATCGGCTGGCGCGCGATCTTCTACGTCAACGTGCCGGTGGCGGCCGCGGCGATCTTCATCGCGCTGCGCTATGTCGAGGAGAGCTCGGAGGGGGAATTGCCGCTCGACCTGCCCGGCGCGCTGGCGGCGACCGTTGCGCTCGGCGCGCTCACCTGGGCGCTCACCTTGTGGTCGAGCCACCATGCCTTTGACGGCACCGTCGCGATCGGCCTCGGCGCGGGGCTGCTCGCCATCGTGCTGTTCCTGTGGATCGAGCATCATCGCGGCAGTCGCGCGATGATGCCGATTGCGATGTTCGGCTCGCGCGCCTTTGCCGGGCTGACCCTGCTCACCTTCCTGCTCTACGGCGCGCTGGGCGGGGTGCTGCTGCTGCTCCCCTTCGTGCTGATCGAGGCTGCGGGCTACACCGCGCTGCAGGCCGGGCTCGCGCTGCTGCCGATGCCGCTGGGGATGGGGCTGGCGTCGCGCGTGATGGGCAAGCTGACCGCGCGGGTCGGGCCGCGCTGGCCGCTGACGATCGGGGCGCTGATCGTCGCGATCGGCTTCGCGCTGCTCGTGCTGGTCGACGCGGACGCCTCTTACTGGACCAGCGTGTTCCCCGGCTGCCTCGTCATCGCGATCGGCATGTCGAGCGTCGCCGCGCCGCTGACCACCGCGGTGCTCGCCGCGGTCGACGACACCCACGCCGGCACCGCTTCCGGGTTCAACAGCGCGATCGCCCGCACCGGCGGGCTGATCGCCACGGCGATCGCCGGCGCGGTGATCGCCAGCGCGGGAGCGGGGCTGATCGCGGCGTTCCATGGCGGCGCGCTGGTCGGGGCGGCGCTCGCCGCCGCGTCGAGCGCGACGGCGCTGCTCACCCTCGGCGAAATCCGTCCCAACCAAAAACAGAACCAAAAATAGGGACAGTCCCTATTTTCGAATAAGCAATAAATGGGGACTGTCCCTATTTTTCCTATTTTTCCCTGGCAGGGACTGTCCCTATTTTTCTGGCAGCGTCGACGCCGCCGCGATGATCGGCACGAACTTTTCGGCGGTCAGGCTCGCCCCGCCGACCAGCGCGCCGTCGACATTATCGACCGCGAGGAGGTCGCGCGCATTCGCCCCGGTAACCGATCCGCCATAGAGGATGCGAATGCCGTCGGCGGCGTCGCCGACCATGTTGCGCAGCTTGGCGCGCGCGATCGCGTGCATCGAGGCGATCTCGTCGAGCGTCGGGGTCTTGCCGGTGCCGATCGCCCAGCGCGGCTCATAGGCCAGCGTCAACCAGTCGCCATGCGCCCCTTCGGGCAACGATTTCTCGATCTGTGACTGGACGATCCGCTCGGCGCGGCCGGCGTCGTGCTCGGCTTCGGTCTCGCCGCAGCACAGGATCACCTTGAGCCCGTGCCGGCGCGCGGCCGCGGCCTTGGCCCATGCGTCGTGGCTGGTCTCGTGCTGGTCGGCGCGGCGCTCGGAATGGCCGACGATGGTCAGCGTCGCGCCGCATTCGATGAGCATGTCGGCAGAGATGCAGCCGGTATGCGCGCCCTTGTCGGCCTCGTGCAGATCCTGCGCGCCGATCGGCAGCGCACCGGCCACCGCGACCGCGGGCGCGATCAGCGTGAAGGGCACGCACAACGCCACATCGACTCCCGGCTGCGCAGCGGCCACCGCCGCGATCGCCTCGACCTCGCCCAGCTGCGCCTTGAGCCCGTGCATCTTCCAGTTCCCGGCAACCAGCTTGCGGCGCATGTCCAACTCCCTGTCTTTGGTTGCAGCCGATACCAAGCCATGCGCGCTGCACAAGCTTGAAGGCGCGCCCTACCCGCCCTAAAGCACGCCAAATTCCTCTTGCGAACGGCCCTTCATGCTCAATTTCTTCCGCCGCTTCACCAAGTCGCGCTACGGCCTGATCGCGGTGTTCATCTTTCTCGGCATCATCGCGCTGGCGTTCGTCGCGGGCGATGTGACCGGGATCCGCATGAACGGCACCGGCAGCGGCGGCGATGTCGTCGCCAAGGTGGGCAGCCGGAAGATCACCGATCGCGACGTGCGCGACCGTGTCGACCGGTTCATCCGCAACCTCCAGAGCGAGGGGCAGACCGTCACGATGGAGCAGTTCCTGGCGCAGGGCGGGCTCGAGATGACGCTCGACGAGATGATCAACAGCGCCGCCCTGGTCGAGTTCGCGCAGAAGTCGGGGATGCAGGTCAGCAAGCGGCTGATCGATGGCGAGATCGCCAGCAACCCGGCGTTCGTCGGGCTCGACGGCAAGTTCAGCCAGAAGCAGTTCGAGGATTTGCTGGCGCAGAACCGGATCCCGCCCGCGCTGTTCCGCGCGAGCATGACCGATGAGCGCTACAATCTCTGGCTGATCAACCGCGCGACGCTGGGCAACCATATTCCGGATGGCGTGCTGCTTCCTTATGCCTCGCTGCAGCTCGAGCGCCGCACCGGCACGGTCGGCCTCGTCCCGACGATCGCGATGGATCCGGGCCCCGATCCCGACGACAAGACGCTTGCCGCATGGTATCAGTCGCGCAGCGCGCGCTACACGGTGCCGCAGCGCCGGATCGTCCGCTATGCGATGGTCAAGCCCGACCAGCTGCGCGCCGGCACGGCAGCCACCGAGGCCGAGATCGCCGATGCGTATAAAAAGGCCGGCAACCGCTTCGCGGCGACCGAGAAGCGCAATGTCCGCCAGCTCGTGGCGCTCGATCAGGCAACCGCCAACCGCATCGCCGGCGAAGTGAAGGGCGGCAAGACGCTCGCCGCCGCCGCGAGCGCCGCGGGGCTCGAGCCGACCAATTTCGAAGGCGTCGAAAAGGCCGCGCTTGCGCGCCAGACCGCGCCCGCGGTTGCCGATGCGGCGTTCGCGGCGGCGCAGGGCGGCGTGGTCGGCCCGGTCCGCTCGCCGCTCGGCTGGCACGTGCTCCAGGTCGAGAAGATCGAGAAGATCGCGGCGAAGACGCTCGATCAGGCGCGTGCCGAGCTCGCCAGCGAGATCAGCGCGCGCAAGCTCGCCCAGACGCTCGCCGATCTCCGTCAGTCGATCGAGGACGGCATCGGCGACAGCAAGAATTTCGACGAGCTCGTCGCCGGGGCCAAGCTCACCCCCGGCCGCACCCCGGCGCTCACCGCCAACGCCGCCGACCCGGAAAATCCCGAGTTCAAGCCCGAGCCGGCGACGACCGCGATCATGCGCGCCGGTTTCGGCATCGAGCAGCCGGGCGACGATTCGCAGATCGTGCCGATCGCGGAGGACGGCAGCTTCGCGCTGGTCGGGCTCGAGCGCATCGTGCCCGCCGCGCCGCGCCCGCTCGCCCAGATTCGCGCGCAGGTGGTGAAGGACTATCTCGTCGAGAAGGCGCTTCAAAAGGCGCGCGGCATCGCCATCCAGGTGATCGCCAAGCTCGAGAAGGGCGTGCCGATGCAGCAGGCGCTGACCGAGGCCGGCGTGACCAAGGGTCCGCCGCCGAAGCCTTTCGATTTCAAGCGCGCCGATGTGCAGCGTCAGAACATCGCGCCCTATCTGCAGATGGCGTTCCGCATGGCACCGGGCAAAGCCAAGCTGGTCGAGGGACAGAACCGCGAGGGCTATTATGTCGTCCATCTCGCGCAGGTCGAGGAGCATAGCGCCGCCGGCGATCCCGTCGCGCTCCAGCAGGTGCGTGGCGGCCTCGCGCCGCAGGTCGGCCCGGAGCTCGCGCGTCAGTTCGCCGCCGCGATCCGCAACGACCTCAAGGTGACGCGCAACGACAAGGCGCTCGCGCAGCTCCGCGCCGATCTGACCCGCACGGGCTCGGCGCGCTGAAGTGACCGAGGGCGTCGAAGCCGCACGGGCGGCGCTCGCCGCCGGCCGGCCGGCTTTGCTCTGGCGTCGGCAGGTGGCCGACACCGAGACGCCGGTCGCCGCCGCGCTCAAGCTGATCGAGCCCGGCCGCGGCGACTTTCTGCTCGAATCGGTCGAGGGCGGATCGATCCGCGGGCGCCACAGCCTGATCGGGCTCGCCCCCGATCTCGTCTTCCGCGCCACCGGCGGCGAGGCCGCGATCAACCCGCGCTGGTTGACCGACCGCGAGGCGTTCGCGCCCTGCCCCGAACCCGCGCTCGAAGCGCTGCGCGGGCTGGTCGAGGCTTGTCGGATGGAAGTGCCGTCCGCGCTGCCGCGCGCGCTGGCCTGCCTCGTCGGCTATTTCAGCTACGAGACGGTGGGGCTCGTCGAGAAACTGCCGCGTCCGCCGGCGAACCCGGTCGGCGTGCCCGACATGATGTTCGTGCGGCCGACCGTGGTGCTGATCTTCGATCGGCTGGCCGACACGCTGTTCCTCGTCGCGCCGGTCTGGCCCGACGCGACGCGCGACGCCCAGACATTGATCGACGCCGCCGCCGAGCGCATCGACGCGACCGCCGCCCGGCTCGCGACGGCGGCGCTGCCCGCGCCGGTGCGCGCCGAGCCGGGCGAAATCGCGCTCACCCCGGTGCTCGCGGCCAGCCGCTATGGCGAGATGGTCGCACGCGCCAAAGACTATATCGCCGCGGGCGACATCTTCCAGGTCGTGCTCGCCCAGCGCTTCACGACGCCGTTCGCACTGCCGCCGTTCGAGCTTTATCGCGCGCTGCGCCGGGTGAACCCCTCGCCCTTCCTCTATCATCTCGACTTGCCCGGCTTCGCGCTCACCGGATCGAGCCCCGAGATCCTCGTCCGCGCCCGCGACGGCGAGATTACCATCCGCCCGATCGCCGGCACCCGCCCGCGCGGCAAGACCGCGGCGGAGGACGAAGCCAACCGTGCCAGCCTGCTCGCCGATCCCAAGGAGCGCGCCGAGCATCTGATGCTGCTCGATCTCGGCCGCAACGATGTCGGCCGCGCCGCCGAGGCGGGCAGCGTCAAGGTGACCGACAGCTACACCGTCGAATTCTACAGCCATGTGATGCACATCGTCTCGAACGTCGTCGGCACGCTCAAGCCGGGCAGCGACGCGCTCGACGCGCTGTTCGCGGGCTTCCCTGCGGGCACGGTCAGCGGCGCCCCCAAGGTTCGCGCCTGCCAGATCATCGCCGAACTCGAGCCCGAGACGCGCGGTCCCTATGCCGGCGGCGTCGGCTATTTCTCGCCCGACGGTTCGATGGACAGCTGCATCGTGCTGCGCACGGCGCTGATCAAGGACGGCGTGATGCACGTCCAGGCGGGCGCCGGCATCGTCGCGGATTCGGATCCCGCCTATGAGCAGCGCGAATGCGAGGCCAAGGCGGGCGCGCTGTTCGCCGCCGCGCGCGAAGCCGTGGCGCGGGCGAGCGAAGCGGGTTTCGGGCAGTAGAATCCTCCCCGAGCCCGGCTCGGGGAGGATTTGATCTCAGTCCTCTGCCGGCGCCGTAGTCCGCGCGGCCTTGGCCTTGGCGTCGACGCGCTCCTGATACCATTGGCGGATCGCGGCGCGGGTGCAGCCGGTCTGGCCGCCGATGCCGACGGGCGAGCAGCTGTTGGGAAGTCCGGCGCGGTTGAATTCCTCGACGGTCTCGACGCGGTTGGTCCATGCCTGCGCCGCGGCGCCCTCATTGGGCTGGTTCCGCAGGCTCTTGGGGATGCGGTAGGGCGATTCGCCGGCATTGGCACAGACGACGACTTCGTCGGGGCTCTCGGCCTTGGGGCACTTGTCGTCGCCGTAGAGCAGGATCGAACGCACGCGCTTTGGCGGGCCGTCCTGCGTGCCGCCATCCTGCGCCGGGGCGGGAGCGACGATCAGCGCGGCGAAGAGCAAGGTGGAAAGCATGAAAACTCCTTTGAACGGCCAACAACGCCTCTGCGCCGCCAGCGTTGCCGCCGTACTGTGGCGGCGCCAAGGCAATTATGGGCCGGGGAATTGTGAGATCGCGCGAAACACCTTAACCGCTGCTGCATGATCCTCGTCATCGACAATTACGACAGCTTCACCTGGAACCTCGTCCACTATCTGATGGAGCTGGGCGCCGAGGTTCAGGTCGTGCGCAACGATGCGCTGAGCGCGCGCGACGCGATCGCCAGCAACGCCCAGGCTTTCCTGATCTCGCCGGGTCCGTGCACCCCGAACGAGGCGGGGATCAGCCTCGATCTCGTCGCCGCCTGCGCCGAGCTGCGCAAGCCGCTGCTCGGAGTGTGCCTCGGCCATCAGGCGATCGGCCAGCATTTCGGCGGCCATGTCGTCCGCGGCGGACTGATGCACGGCAAGACCTCGCCGGTCGAGCATGACGGCACCGGGCTGTTCGAGGGCCTGCCCTCGCCATTCACCGCCACCCGCTATCATTCGCTGATCGTCACCGAGATTCCCGAGCAACTGGTGATCAACGCCACCGCCGCCGACGCGTCGGTGATGGGCGTGCGCCACCGCGATCTGCCGATCCACGGCGTCCAGTTCCACCCCGAAAGCATCGCCACCGAACATGGCCACGCGATGCTGGCGAATTTCATGCGGCTCGCCGGTATCGAGACGAAAGCGCTGGCCTGAGCGGCTATCGGCCTGCAGCGGGTGCGTCCATCGCGTCCGTACCCAGGCAGATCCATCCGCACAGCGCCGAAGTCGTCGTCAGGCTGAAGAGTAGCCAAGGCTCGGCCGACAACAGCCAGCCGCCGGACATGCCCAATAGGCCGCCGCTCAGCGCCCATGCCGCTCTGGACCGGAGCGGCGCGAAGCGATCGCCCAGCGCGAGCATCGCTGCCGTGCCGATCGAATTGATCGGCAAGGCGACAGGGATGCCCACGAACATGGCGACCGCCGCCGCAGCAACCAGCGAGCCCAACAATTCGCGCTCGACCGGGACCGCTGCGGGTAGCTGCGCATAATAGCCACCAAACGCGCTTGTCAGCACCATCAGCGGTCCCGCGGCGAGCGTGGAGAGACCGATCCCCACCGCGTGATCCTCGATCGTTCGCATCAAACCCCTCCCTGGAGAGGGGCGCGACCGCCGGCGACGGCCGCGCCCCGTTTTACGCGCGAACCATCCGTTCCTGCTGGTCGCCCAGCCAGCCATTCACCTTGCGGCCGAAATGCGCGATCGCGCCCATGTTGAAGAAGTGCATGCAGCCGAGCACGACCACCGCGAGGCCGACCTTGCCGCTGAGGAAGCGGATCGCGTCGGGAATGGTATGCGGCTCGGCCCCGAGGCTCAGCGTCAGCGTGATGAAGCCGATATTGACGAGGTAGAAGCCGACGACGAGCAAATGGTTGGTCGATTTGGCGAGCCGATCGTCATGGCCGAAGCATTCGATCAGGAATACCTCGCCATTCTTCGACAGGGTGCGGGCGACCCAGATCGTGATCGCCAGCGTGATCGCCAGATAAAGCGCATAGGCAGTCTCAACCATCGTTCCATCCTTTCATTCCGGTTATTTCTGTAATTTCAGAAACTATAGCGCGCACGATCGCGACTGGCGCATGGCTTTCTCCTGTTCAGCTGTCGGTGGTTTTCTTGCCCGGTCCGACGAAACGGGCGATCTTGCCGCCGAGCTTCATCAGCGTGACCAGCGTCGGCTTGGGCAGCCGGCGGACCTGATCGTACCAGTTTGTGAGCGTCCCAATGAACTCGTGCATCCGGGTGATCCGCTCGCGGACATGCGCAGGCGCGCTGTCGTCCTTCGCCATCTGCTCGGCCAGCCCGCCGAGCAGCGCGATGGTGGGGTCGATCTCCCGGCGCTTGCGCTCGGCGGAAATGCGCATGAGCATCTCCCACAAATCGGTCTCGGCGACGAAATGGTCGCGCCGATCGCCGTCGACATGGACGCGGCGGACGATGCCATAGCCCTGCAGCTCCTTGAGCGCGGTCGAGACGTTCGAGCGCGCGAGGAGGAGCTGCTCGACGATGTCGTCGGCGGGGAGCGGCCGGTCGCTCAGATAGAGCAGGCCATGGACCTGCGCGACCGAGCGATTCACCCCCCATTGCGTGCCCATCTCCCCCCAGTGGAGGATGAAGGCCTTTGCGGCGGGAAGGTCGGTGAGCGCCATATCGATAATTTCTGTAATTTCAGAAATAACCGTTGTCAACGCCGTTCACGGCCCCCGGCCGCGCACAAGTTGCGACAATTCCACCGTCTCGCTGCAATTCCCTTGCGACAGATCGCCGCCATTCCGCTTCCATCGCCCGATCCGGGCCATGGAGATTCGAATGCACCCCAGACTCAAGCTCGCCGGCGCCGCACTGGCCGGCATCCTCGCGACCGTCGCGGTGGGCGGCATCGCCGTCGCCAGCATGGACAACGGCCTCGGCCATCTCGGCCGCGCCGATGCCAACGGCGACGGCCAGATCACTCGCGCCGAATGGGTCGCGGCGGCGAACACGCGCTTCGAACGGCTCGACGCCGACAAGGACGGCAAGCTCACCGCCGCGGAGATGCCGCGTCACCATGGCCGTGGCGATCGTCACCGCGGGCATCATGGCCCCCGCGGCGGAGGTTCCGACGGGGACGGCGCCGGTCCGCCGGCTCCGCCCCCGGGCAATGCGCAGCCGGTTGCCCCGGCCACACCGGCGCCGCAACGATGAGCCGATGGGCGCCTCGACCGGTTCGGGGCGCCCTGTTTCCGAAGATCAGGAAGCGGTGCAGGTCATCGGGATCATCCGCCCGACCGTATAGGTGATCTGCTTGCCCTTGCCGCGGATGCTGTGCGTGGGAGATTCGTACCAAAAGCCTGAAGCCGTCGGCTTGCGCGGGAGGACGACCTCGGCGTCGCTGGCCGGAGTGACGATCCGCGCGCTGTCACCGGCATAGACGACGATGATCCCCGGCGCGCGATCGCAGGCATTGGTCACGCGCAGATCGGTCATCGCCGGTGGCCGATGGGCGCAGGCCGCGAGCGCCGCGAACAGGGCGATCGGCAACAGGCTTCGCATCCGGCTTCTCCTTTCGGCGCCCGGCGGGGCGGACCCGTCCTCCAACGCGCCACAGCCGGGCTTGGCCCCGCCCCCATCAGGATTTGCTCGACTCGGCCGCGCATGGGCGGAATAGAGGCAGCGTGACTGTCTCGACGCTCCTTCCCGACCCTTCGTCGCCGCTCAGCCATGAGAGCGCCGCGCAGGCCTTTGCCGACATCCTCGACGGGAATGTCGGCGAGGCAGCGATCGCCGAATTCCTGATCGCGCTCAGCGTGCGCGGCGAGACCAGCATCGAGATCGCCGAGGCCGCGCGCGCGATGCGCGAGCGGCTGATCCCGATCAGCGCTCCAGCGGGGGCGATCGACGTTTGCGGCACCGGCGGCGACGGCCACCACACGCTCAACGTCTCGACCGCGGTGAGCCTCGTCGTCGCGGCGTGCGGGGTTCCGGTCGCCAAGCATGGCAACCGTGCCGCCTCGTCCAAGGCAGGCGCCGCCGACACGCTCGAGGCGCTGGGCCTGAATCTCGATCGCGCCGCCGCGCGCGCCGAGGAGAGCCTGCACGAACTCGGAATCGCCTTCCTCTTCGCCCAGCATCACCACCCGGCAATGGCGCGGATCGGGCCCCTGCGCCGCCGCATCGCCCGGCGGACGATCTTCAACCTGATGGGGCCGCTCGCCAATCCCGCGCATGTCTCGCGCCAGCTGATCGGCATCGCCCGCCCCGATTACGCGCCGATCTATGCCGAGGCGCTGGTCCAGCTCGGCGCCGAGGCGGCGGCGATCGTCTCGGGCGAGGAAAGCCTCGACGAACTCTCCACCGAAGGCGCGAGCGTGGTGGTCAATGTCGGCAGCGCCGCGCTGCCGGCCCGAATCACGCCCGAGGACGCCGGACTGCCCCGCCACCCGCTCGCGGCGATCCGCGGCGGCGATCCGGCGTACAACGCCCTCGCGCTGCGCCGCCTGCTCCAGGGCGAGACCGGGCCCTATCGTGACGCCGTGCTGCTCAATGCCGCCGCGGCGCTGATGGTCGCGGGTCGCGCGCGCAACCTCGTCGACGGCGTCGAGGAGGCGGCCGAGGCGCTCGACGGCGGGCTCGCCAACGCGCTGCTCGATTGCTGGATCGCCTTCGCATGAGCACGATCCTCGACAAGATCCTCGCCACCAAGCGCAGCGAAGTCGCCGCGCGCCGCACGGCGCCCGTGACGCGCCCCGAACCGTCGCCGCCGCGCGGTTTCAAGGCAGCGCTCGACGCGAAGGTGGCAGCCGGGGGTTTCGGCCTGATCGCCGAGATCAAGAAGGCCAGCCCGTCCAAGGGGCTGATCCGCCCCGATTTCGACCCGCCGGCCCATGCCCGCGCTTATGCCGCAGGCGGTGCCGCCTGCCTGTCGGTGCTCACCGACCAGGAGTATTTTCAGGGGCATGAGGACTATCTGATCGCGGCGCGCGCCGCGTGCGACCTTCCGGTGATCCGCAAGGATTTCATGGTCGATCCGTGGCAGGTCGCGGAATCACGCAGCATCGGTGCCGACGCGATCCTGATCATCGTCGCGGCGCTCGAAGACGGCGCGATGGCCGAGATCGAGGCCGCGGCGATCGAGCTCGGCATGGACGTTCTGGTCGAGGTCCACGACGCCGACGAGCTCGCGCGCGCGCTCAAGCTCAAATCGCGACTGATCGGCGTCAACAATCGCAACCTGAAGACCTTCGAGGTAGATCTTCAAAAAACCTATGAACTCGTTCGGCACGCACCGCGGGACTGCACCTTCGTTGCCGAATCCGGGCTCACCGGCCGTGCCGATCTCGATGCGATGGCCGAGCACGACATTCGCTGCTTCCTGATCGGCGAATCGCTGATGCGGCAGGACGATGTCGAAGCGGCAACGCGGGGGCTGGTGGGATGACCGGGCTCAGCCATCTCGACGAGAGCGGCGCGGCGCACGTGGTCGATGTCGCCGGCAAGCCAGTCACGGCGCGCGAGGCGGTCGCCGCCGGGCGGATCACGATGTCGCGCGAGGCCGCCGCGGCGATCCGCGCGGGCAGCGTGAAGAAGGGCGATGTGCTCGCCACCGCGCGCATCGCCGGGATCATGGCGGCCAAACAGACCGCGGGGCTGATCCCGCTCTGCCACCCACTGCCGCTCACTCGCGTCGCCGTCGAGCTCGCGCCCGACGAGACCGGCGTGACGGTCACCGCGACCGCGGCCACCGAAGGCAAGACCGGAGTCGAGATGGAAGCGCTCACCGCCGCCAGCGTCGCGCTGCTGACCTTGTACGATATGGCCAAGGCTCTCGATAAAGCCATGATAATCGGCGATATCCGCTTGCTCTCGAAAAAGGGCGGCAAGTCCGGCGACTGGTCGGCCTGAGCCGCGCCGCGCCGCCGCCCCAGCATCGACGCTGCGCGTCGTGCCACCCGGCCGCTGCACTGGCGGTCGCATCGGATCGAGCAGCACGGGACGGATCGCGATCACACGCGGCAGGCGGTGCGCGCCGCCGCGCTCCGCTCGCTCGCGATTAGGGATTCTACAACCGCGAATCTTAACGCGGATTTCAGGCCCTTTAAGCAATGACTTGCCTCGCGACCGGGGTGGGAAAACAGTAATGATTCAAGCGCTCAGGTCTGCGACCGTGTTCTCGCTCTCGGCCGATCCGCCGCGCGCGGTGCGCCAGCGCCCCGACGCCCAGGCGGCGTTCGACGCGGCCTTCCTCGTCACCGATTGCGAACGCTTCCCCTGCTCGCTGCAGCGGCTGTCTTCCGCGGGCGCCACGATCGAGATCGAGGCACAGCTCAGCGAGGCCGAGCCGATGCGGCTCGAAATGGCGAGCGGCCAGGCGATTCCGGGCCGGATCGACTGGTGCGCCGATGGCGAGGCCGGCTTCGTCTTCGAAGCGCCGATCGACATCATCAGCACGCTCGCGCGCACGCTCGCCAACCTTCCCGCCGAACGCCGCAGCATGCCGCGCGTCGAGATCCACCAGCTCGTGGCGATCCGCAGCGGCAGCAAGGTCGAGCATGCCCGCACGCGCAACATCTCGCAGGGCGGCGTCGGCATCGACACGCGGCTCGACCTCGCGGTGGGGGATCCGGTCCAGCTGACGTTCGATGCGCTCCGCCCGCTCGATGGCGTGGTGCGCTGGGTGCAGGACGGCCATGCCGGCATCGCCTTCGACGAGGAGCTCGGCTGGCAGACCCTGATGCCATGGCTGCGGCACGCCCAGCACAACCATGGCGGAGCGGCGCCCGCGGCGCACGGCTTCGATACCGAAGGGATGATCCCCGACAAGCACGCGATCCGGCTCGATCTGCCGGCCAGCGTGCGCGAGGGCGTGCGCTGGTGGAACGCCCGCGTCCGCGGCATCACCGCGCATCTCGTCGAGCTTGAGACGCGCGCAGTGCTCGCCCCCGGCGCGCAGCTCTGGGTGTCGCTTCCCGAGATCGGCGGCGGCCCGGCCAGCGTGATCGAGGCGAAGAGCAATCGCATCCTCTGCGAGTTCCGCCTGCCGCTGCGCGCGCGCGACCTCACCCTCGTCACCGGCGGCCAGACACCGCGCTGAGCCCTTGCGCCGCGAGCCCTTCCCGGCACATGGCTGACCCGATGGCTGCGCTCCTGCCCCTTTCCGACGCCTGGTCCCGGCTGTTCGCGCTCGCGCCGCCGCCCGCAATCGAGCGGGTTTCGCTCATCGATGCCGCCGGACGCTGGACCGCCGACGACGTTCGCGCGCTCCGCACCCAGCCTTCCGCCGATCTCTCGGCGATGGACGGCTATGCGATCCGCTTCGCCGATCTGCCCGGGCCGTGGCGCGTGATCGGCGAGAGCGCCGCCGGTCGCGGCTTTGCCGGTGCGGTCAACCCGGGCGAGGCTGTCCGCATCTTCACCGGCGCGCCACTGCCGCCGGGGACCGACACCGTCATGGTCCAGGAGGAAGCCGCCCGCGATGGGGACGTGCTGCGTCTCGACGGCGAAGGACCCGCCATGCACGGCCGCAACGTCCGCCGACGCGGCCTCGACTTCTCCGAAAGCGATTGGCTGGTCCGGAGCGGCGAGCGGCTCACGCCGGCGCGGCTCGCACTGATTGGCGCCGCGGGACATGGCAGCGTCGCGGTGCACCGCAAGGTCCGCGTGGCGATCGTGGCGACGGGGGACGAGCTCGTCGCCCCGGGC
Organism: Sphingomonas naasensis; assembly: GCF_004792695.1. Taxonomy (GTDB): domain Bacteria; phylum Pseudomonadota; class Alphaproteobacteria; order Sphingomonadales; family Sphingomonadaceae; genus Sphingomonas; species Sphingomonas naasensis. The sequence goes on from NZ_SRXU01000001.1 coordinate 415,977, forward strand.
GCCCCGGTCGGCGCGACGCAGCTTCCCGAGACCAACCGGCTGATGCTCGCCGCGCAACTCGCCGATCTGCCGGTGACGCTGGTCGATCTCGGCATCCTGCCCGATCGCCGCGACGCGCTCGAGGCGGCGTTCCGCGCGGTGGACGCCGATCTGCTCGTCACCAGCGGCGGCGCCTCGGTCGGCGACCATGACCTCGTGCGGCCGGCGCTGGAGGCAGCGGGAGCAGTGATCGACTTCTGGAAGATCGCGCTGCGCCCGGGCAAGCCGGTGATGGCAGGCCGGCTTGGCGGCGCGGTCGTGCTCGGCCTGCCCGGCAATCCGGTCTCCGCCTTCGTCACGACATTGCTCTTCGTGCGCCCGCTCATTGCGCATCTCGCCGGCGCCGCCGATCCCTTGCCGCGCACCCGCACCGCGACGCTCGCCGAGCCGCTCGGCGCCAATGGCGAGCGCACCGACTATCTGCGCGCCGAGCTGCACGACGGCCGCGTCACCGCCTCCACACTGCAGGATAGCGCGATGCTGCGCACGCTCGCCCGCGCCACCTGCCTGATCGTCCGCGAACCGCACGCCCCCGCGGCGCATGCGGGCGACTCGGTGGAGATCCTCGACCTCGCTTGACAAGCCGCAAGAACATTGCGTAAACGTTCCGTGTCTGTTCTGGACAGGAGGATTGCATGCTCACGCGCAAGCAGCACGAGCTCATCTGCTTCATTGCCGATCGTTTGGCCGAGACCGGCGTTTCGCCTTCGTTCGAGGAAATGAAGGAGGCGCTCGACCTCAAGTCCAAGTCGGGCGTGCACCGGCTGATCAGCGCGCTCGAGGAACGCGAGTTCATCCGCCGCCTGCCCAATCGCGCCCGCGCGCTCGAGGTGCTGCGCGTTCCCGAGCGCGGCGACGCGAAGCCCGCCGTCAGTGCCAAAGCGGCGAAGCCCGCCGCGTCCGCGCCGAGCCTGCCGACCCCCGCCAACGACGTGGTCGAGATCCCGCTCCACGGCCGCATCGCCGCGGGTACGCCGATCGAGGCGCTCGAGGGCTCGACGATGCTCCCCGTCCCCGCCGCGCTGCTCGGCCAGGGCGAGCATTATGCGCTCGAGGTCGCGGGAGATTCGATGGTCGAGGCGGGCATTCTCGATGGCGACTATGCGCTGATCCGCCGCACCGAAACCGCGCGCGACGGCGAGATCGTCGTGGCGCTGATCGACGATGCCGAGGCGACGCTCAAATATTTCCGCAAGGAAGGCGCGATGATCCGGCTCGATCCGGCCAATCGCGATTACAACGCCCAGCGTTATCGGCCCGATCAGGTCCGCGTCCAAGGCCGGCTCGCGGGGCTGCTGCGTCGCTATTGAGCGGCGCAGCGCGCGGGGCGGTCGGCCGGCGGACGATCTCCGTCAGGGAATGACGATGTTCGTGTCGGCCTTGGTCCTGTCGAGCGCCACCAGCGTCCGGTAACGCTCGACAAAGTCGTTTTCGGCGAACAGCGTGCGGGTGAGCGCCTCGTAGCTGCGCATGTCGCGCGTGACGATGATCAGCACGAAGCTCACCCCACCCGTGACGAAATAGCATTGCTGGACGTCGGGCGTCTCGCGGAACAGCGCCTTGGCCGCATCGACGGTGGCGGCACGCTCGTCGCGCAGCTGGACCTCGACGATGGCGGTGATCGCCAGTTGCAGCGCATCCGGATCGACGATGGCGACGTTGCCGGCGATGACCCCGGCCGCCTCCATCGCCGCGATACGCCGCTGTACCGCCGCCGCGGAGAGATTCACCGCTTCCGCGATCGCGCGCTGCGGCGTCTTGTTATCGTGCTGGACGATACGGAGAATCGCGCGATCGAAGCTGTCGAGCGCGCGCGGAGGTTTGGATCGATCGATCGCCATGGGTGAGTTTTTGTTGCATTTGGAGTGCCGATCAAGAGCGCACATTGCCGCCAAGCGATGATATTGCTCGCCGCGTCCCTTTGAACGCGAGCAGTGCATGTCCCTTGCCCAGATCCATTCGCCCGGCGGCAACGCCCTGCTCGCCGGCGTGCTGTGCGGCATCGGCGCGGGCGCGCTCTGGGGCCTTGTGTTCCTCGCGCCCGAACTGGTGCGCAGCTTCGGCCCGCTCGAGCTCGCGATCGGGCGCTATCTCGCATTCGGGTTGATCTCCGCCGGCCTGATCGCGCCGCGCTGGACCATACTCCGCAGCAGGCTCGAACCGCGCGACTGGCGCGCGCTCGGCTGGCTCGCGCTCGCGGGGAACACGCTTTACTATGTCCTGCTGGCGAGCGCGGTGCAGCTGGGCGGCATCGCGATGACCTCGCTCGTCATCGGCTTCCTGCCCGTCGCGGTGACCATCATCGGCAGCCGCGACCAGGGCGCGGTGTCGCTCGCGCGCCTCGCGCCTTCGCTGCTGTTCTGCGTCGCGGGCGCGGTCTGCGTCGGCTGGCAGGCGGTGACCACGCCGGTCTCCGGCGGCCTCGGCGCGCCATTGATCGGGTTGCTCTGCGCGATCGGCGCGCTCGTGTCGTGGACGGCCTATGCTGTCGGAAACAGCCGCTGCCTCGCCCGGCTGCATGCCATCTCCGCGCATGACTGGAACCTGCTGATCGGCGTGATGACGGGGGTCCAGGCGCTTGCGCTGATCCCGTTGGCGGCGCTGGCGGGGACATCCCGGCACGACGTCGGTGACTGGATACGCTTCGGCCTCGTCTCGATCGGCGTCGCGGTGCTCGCCTCCATCGCGGGGAATGCGCTGTGGAACCGGATGACAAGGCTGCTGCCCCTGACGCTCGTAGGGCAGATGATTCTGTTCGAGACGCTGTTCGCCCTGCTCTATGGCTTTGTGTGGGAGCAGCGGCTTCCGACCTTGTGGGAAGTGCTCGCGTTCGCGCTCGTCGTGCTGAGCGTGACCAGTTGCCTCGCGGCTCACCGCAAACGCGGCGTACCCTCGCCAGCTCTCGCCGCCTGATCGCCGGCGGCCTGCGGGTTCGACGCGGGCGCAAAGGGCGGCTGCACCCGAAGCGGGTCGAGCCACGGATGACCACCACCGCGGCGGACCGTCCGCACATTGGCATCGGAAAAGCGGATCGCGACGCCGCCGCTCCGCGCCAGCGTGTCGCGATCAAGCTTCAGCCAGCGCGGCGCACATCCGGGGGGCAAGCGCCGCTCGCTCACCACGACGTCAGCGGCCCGGCACGCCGCGATCATTTCCCTCCACGGCACCAGATAGCCGCTCCGCGTCGCGAGGACGCGCCAGCGCCGGGCGCCGGCGTCGAGTTCGACGAGGCAGAGATCGGGACTGCACCGCGCGCCGGGCACGTCCGAGAGCAGCAGGAGCGCGGCGTCCTCGGCCCCGCTATTCTCGCCGAGCACCGAGCGGGTATAGTCGCCGGCGCGATCGCGCAGCAGCGCCATCTCGCCGCCCGCCATGCGGATCGCGAGGTGCCGGCCGTCGCCGGTGACGAGCAGATCCGGCGGCGGCGTGAGCAAGGCCCAGCCCATCCCGATCGCGAAGGGCAACACACCCGCCCAGCGGACGCGCGTCCGCCACAAGGCCACCCAGAGCCCGCCCGCGACGATCAGCGCATAGGCGCCGCCGGGCATCGCCGGCAGTGCCGCTACCGCGCCGGGCGCCGACGCCGTGGTGTGCGCCAGCCACAGCAGCAGATCGAGCGCGCGGGCAGCAAGCCACCACAGCGGCGCGCCGAGCCCGACAAGGTCGAGCGCCAGCGCCAGCGCCTCGAGCGGCATGATCACGAAAGTGGTCAGCGGAATCGCGACGATATTGGCGAGCGCGCCATAGACACCGGCCTTGTGGAAGTGGAACAGCCCGATCGGCATCAGCGCCAGCTCGACGACGAGGCCGGTGAGCAGCAGCGAGGCGAGACCACGGAGCAGCCGCCTGCCCCGCCTTTCCTCGCGCGGCGCGAACCAGCCGCGCACCCGCGGGCTCTCGTGCAGCGCCACGATCGCAGTCACCGCGGCGAAGCTCAGCTGGAAGCTTGGGCCCGCGAGCGCCTCGGGCCAGAGCAGCAGCACGAGCAGCGCGCCCGCCGCTACCAGCCGCAGGGTGATCGCCTCGCGGCCGAGGCTCAGCGCGAGCAGCACCAGCAGGGCCGCGGCGCAGGAGCGGATCGTCGGCACCTCGGCGCCGGTCAGCAGCGTGTAGCCGACGGCCGCGAGCGCGCCCGCTCCCGCCGCGACGAGCGGCAGCCGCCAGCGTAGCGCCAGCGCCGGGCTGAGCGCGAGCAGCCGCAACACCAGCAGCATCGCCGCGGCGGTGACCGCGGTGACGTGAAGCCCGCTCACCGACAGGAGGTGCGCGAGCCCCGATCGGCGCATCGCCTCTGCATCCTCCTCGGCGATCGCGCCCTGATCGCCGGTGGCGAGCGCGCTGGCGATGCCGCCGCCGCTACCGGCGATTCGCGACTGGATATGATCCGAAAGCCGCGCCCTGAGATCCGCCCCCGGCGCAGCGGCGGGACGGACGACCGCGATCGGGGCGAACCCCCTGCCCGTCGCGCCGAGCCCGGCGAACCACGCGACCCGCGCGAAATCATAGGCGCCGGGCACTGCCGCGTCGGGCGGCGGCATCAGCCGCGCGCGCAGCCGGATCACCGCACCGGGCGCGATACCGGCAACGGCATCGGCCTGATCGAGACTGACGCGTATCCGTGGCGGGAGATCGGCATGCCCCTGCGGCGCGAGCGTCACACGCACCATCCCGCGCGCCGGCAAGCGTTCGACCCGTTCCACCCGCCCGGTCACCAGCACCACTGCCGGTCGGGCGAGCACCGGGGCGGCGACATGATCGCTGCGCCACCAGACCAGCGCGCAACCGGCCGCGAGCGCCAGCCCCGCCACGGCGAGCACGCGCGGCGCCCTGCCGCCGCCCGGGAGGGCGACCGCGACCAGCGCAAGCGCAAGCGCCGAGAGCGTGAAGCCGAGCCAGCGCGCCGCATCGGGGAGCAGAAACCACGCGGCGATACCCCCGCCGAACGCCACCGGCAGCCACAGCACGAGCTGCTCGCGCTCGGCCTCGAGCCATATCTCGATCTGGCGAACCCCATGGCGAAGCCGCCCCCTCGCCCCCATTTGAAGGGCGGGCAACCCCGTGCTAGGGGCCTCGGCGGCTGAGCTGGCCATCGATTTTCAAGTCTGGGAGCAAGCGCGGTTGAGCGCAACATCTGAAACCGGCGGCAAGCCCGTCGTCACGCGCTTCGCGCCTTCCCCTACCGGGTTCCTCCATATCGGCGGCGCGCGCACCGCGCTGTTCAATCTGCTGTTCGCCCGTCACCATGGCGGCAAGTTCCTGTTGCGCATCGAGGATACCGATCGCGCCCGCTCGACCGACGAAGCGATCGCCGCGATCCTCGACGGGCTGCGTTGGCTCGATCTCGATTGGGACGGCGAGGAGATCTATCAATTCTCGCGCGCGAGCCGTCATGCCGAGGTCGCGCAGGCGATGCTCGCCAACGGCCATGCCTATAAATGCTTCGCCACCGCCGAGGAGCTCGAGGCGATGCGTGCGGGGCAGCGCGCGAACAAGCAGCCGCTGCGCTATGACGGCCGCTGGCGCGATCGCGACGAGAGCGAGGCGCCCGCGGGCGCGCCCTTCGTGATCCGCCTGAAGGCGCCGCGCGAGGGCAGCGTCACGATCGACGATCAGGTCCAGGGAGCGGTCACCGTCAACAATAGCGAGCTCGACGACATGGTCCTGCTCCGCTCGGACGGCACGCCGACCTATATGCTCGCCGTGGTGGTCGATGATCACGACATGGGCGTCACGCACATCATTCGCGGCGACGACCATCTCAACAACGCCTTCCGCCAGCTGCCGATCTACCGGGCAATGGGCTGGGAAGAGCCGGTCTACGCGCACATTCCGCTGATTCACGGCGCCGACGGGGCGAAGCTCTCCAAGCGCCACGGCGCGCTGGGCGTCGACGCCTATCGCGACGAGCTCGGTCTGCTGCCCGAGGCGGTGTCCAACTATCTGCTCCGCCTCGGCTGGGGGCATGGCGACGACGAGATCATCAGCCGGGAGCAGGCGATCGGGTGGTTCGACCTCGCCGGCGTGGGCAAGAGCCCTTCGCGCTTCGATCTCAAGAAGCTCGAGAATCTCAACGGCCATTATATCCGCGCCAGCGACGACTCGCGGCTGGCCGAACTGGTGGCGGAGCGCCTGCCCTTCGAGGTGTCGGAGGCGCAATTGACGCTGCTCAACGCGGCGATGCCCGCGCTCAAGCCGCGCGCTGCGAACCTCAACGAAATCGCCGATGGCGCGATGTTCCTTTTCAGGACGCGCCCGCTCGTACTCGACGAGGGCGCCGAGGCTTTGCTCGAGGGCGACTCCCCCCAGCTATTGTTTCGCATCCATGTCGCGCTTGACGCGGCGGGAAGCTGGGATACGGAGGCGCTCGAAGCGGCGGTACGCACTGTCGCCGACGAGGCGGGGGTCAAGCTCGGCGCCGTCGCGCAGCCTTTGCGCGCCGCACTTACCGGGCGACGAACCTCTCCGGGCATCTTCGACGTTCTGGCATTGCTGGGGCGGGAGGAAAGCCTGGCCCGCATCGCCGATCACATGACCAAGCCCGCCTGATTCGGGCCAGACGAGGACGACGTTTATGAGCGACACCGCCAAGCTTCAGGTTGCGGGGAAAGAAGTGGACTACCCGGTCCTCACGGGTAGCGTCGGCCCGGACGTCGTCGACATTCGCAAGCTCTACGCCCAGACCGGCACCTTCACCTACGATCCCGGCTTCACCTCGACCGCTTCCTGCGAATCGGGGCTGACCTATATCGATGGCGACGAGGGTGTGCTGCTCCATCGCGGCTATCCGATCGGCCAGCTCGCCGAACAGTCGAGCTTCATGGAAGTCGCCTATCTGCTGCTGAACGGCGAGCTGCCCGGCAAGGACGAGCTCGACAAGTTCAACAACACGATCACGCGCCACACCATGCTGCACGAGCAGCTGGCGACCTTCTATCGCGGCTTCCGCCGCGACGCGCATCCGATGGCGGTGATGTGCGGTGTGGTCGGTGCGCTCTCGGCCTTCTATCACGATTCGACCGACATCACCGATCCCAAGCAGCGCATGATTGCGTCGCACCGGCTGATCGCCAAGATGCCGACGATCGCGGCGATGGCCTACAAGTACAGCGTCGGCCAGCCCTTCCTCTATCCGGACAACTCGCTGTCCTACACCGGCAACTTCCTGCGCATGACCTTCGGCGTCCCCGCCGAGGAATATGTCGTGAATCCGGTCGTCGAGAAGGCGCTCGACCGCATCTTCATCCTCCACGCCGATCACGAGCAGAATGCCTCGACCTCGACCGTGCGCCTCGCCGGCTCATCGGGCGCCAATCCGTTCGCGTGCATCGCGGCGGGCATCGCCTGCCTGTGGGGCCCGGCACACGGCGGCGCCAATGAAGCGGCGCTCAACATGCTCCACGAGATCGGCCGTCCGGAGCGCATCCCCGAATTCATCGCGCGCGCCAAGGACAAGAACGATCCGTTCCGCCTGATGGGCTTCGGCCACCGCGTCTACAAGAACTACGATCCGCGCGCGACGGTGATGCAGAAGACGGTCCGCGAAGTGTTCAAGGAGCTGAACGTCTCCGACCCCGTGTTCGAGGTCGCGCTTCAGCTCGAGGAAATGGCGCTCAAGGACGATTACTTCGTCGAGAAGAAGCTGTTCCCCAACGTCGATTTCTATTCGGGCGTGATCCTTTCGGCGATCGGCTTCCCGACGACGATGTTCACGGCGCTGTTCGCGCTCGCCCGCACCGTCGGCTGGGTCGCGCAGTGGAACGAGATGATCTCGGACCCCGAGCAGAAGATCGGCCGTCCGCGCCAGCTCTACACCGGCCCCGTCCAGCGCGACTACGTTCCCGTCGACAAGCGCTGAGGCACCTTTCCACCCCATGATCGTTTCGCCTCCATAAGGAGGCGAGGCGCATGGGCGATGGAGAAGTCACGCGGGCGGACGCGCACCGCCGCCGATGGCTGGCACTCGCCGCGCTGGCGCTGGCGGTGTGGATCGCGCGCGAATTCCTGACCTCGCTGCTGTGGGCGCTCGTCCTAGCTATCGCATTATGGCCGCTGCTCCGCGGCGCGCGCACCGATGCCGGGGGCAACCCGCCCGGCTGGGCCGCGTTCGGCCTCACGCTTGCCGCCGGGCTCGTCCTGATGCTGCCGCTCGTCGTCGCGGCGCTCGAGGCCGCGCAGGAAAGCGGCGTCGCGATGGCGTGGCTGCAAACGGCGCAGACGCACGGCATTCCGCCGCCCGCGTGGCTGGCCGACGTCCCGCTCGCCGGATCCCGGCTCCTCGGACTTTGGCAGCACTATCTCGCCACGCCGGGTAGCTCTGGCCAGCTGCTCGCCCAGCTCGACGCCGCCACCATCCTCGACTGGGTCAAGGGTGCCGCGCTGGCGATGGCGCAGGGTACCTTGCTGCTCTTCGTCACGCTCGTCGCGCTCTTCACCATGCTCCGCCACGGCGCATCGCTCGGCGCGCAAGGCATGCGGCTGATCGCGGCCAGCGTCGGGCATGACGGCGAGGCCTTTGCCGAGCGGCTCGTCGAGGCGGTGCGGGTGACGGTGGTCGGCACGGTGTTCGTCGCGCTCGGCGAAGGCGCGCTGATCGGAGTCGGTTACGCGATCGCCGGGGTACCCAAGCCGATGCTGTTCGCGCTGATGACCGCCGCCTTCGCGATGCTGCCCTTCGGCGCGTGGTTCGTCTTCAGCGTCGCCAGCGTCGTGCTTCTGCTGGCGGGCGCGCCCGTCGCGGCCGCGCTGCTCTTCGTCTATGGTGCCGCGGTGATGCTGGTGGGGGACAATATCGTCCAGCCGGCGCTGATCGGCCGCCGCGCCGAGCTCCCCTTCCTGCTCGCGCTGATCGGCATCTTCGGCGGGATCGCGAGCATGGGGCTGGTCGGGCTCTTCATCGGCCCGGTGATCATGACCGCGGTGCTGATCGCCACGCGCGAATGGCTCGCCTGAGCCTCAGGCGCCGGCGATCCAGTCGCGGAACGCCAGCATCGCCGGGCTGAGCGCGCGCGACTTGAGCCAGGTCAGCCAATAGCGCCCGGTCGACACCTCGATGGCGAACGGCCGCACCAGCGCTCCGTCGTCGAGCGGACGCCCCAACATCGATGCCGGCGCGAGCGCGACGCCCGCGCCCTGCAGCGCCGCCTCGGCCATCGCCAGCGAGGAATCGAACACCGGGCCCTTGAGCGTCGGCGGCGGCACCCCGGCCGCGTCGAACCAGCGCGCCCATTCGTCGGCACGATAGGAGCGCAGCAGCGGCAGCCCGAGCAGATCGCGCGGTTCGGCCAGCCCGCGCGCCAGCGCCGGCGTGCAGAGCGGCGTGAGCGGTGCCTCGATCAGCGGCACCGCCTCGGTCGCGTGCCACGCGCCGTCGCCGAAGCGGATCGCATAGTCGAGCCCCTCCCCGGCCAGATCGACCCGGTTGTTGTTGGTGAACAGCCGCAGATCGATCCGCGGATTCGCGGCGCGGAACCCCGGCAGCCTCGGCAGCAGCCAGCCGGTGGCGAACGTGCCGACCGCCGCGACCGAAAGCAGCTGGGTCGCCTCGCCGCTCGCGATCCCCTCGACCAGCTCGGCGATGCGATCGAAGCTCTCGGCGAGCGCCGGCTGCAGCGCCAGCCCCTCGTCGGTGAGCGCGAGCCCGCGCGGCAGGCGGCGGAACAGCCTCACCCCCAGCCGAGTCTCAAGTCCCTTGACCTGGTGGCTGATCGCCGCCTGCGTGACGCAGAGCTCGATCGCGGCGCGGGTGAAGGAAAGATGCCGTGCCGAGGCTTCGAAAGCGCGCAGCGCATTGAGCGGCAGATGGGGGCGGACCATCGCCGAGCCATAAGCTGATCTAATGGCAGAAGCCAGTATCGGCGGGATTTGCGGCTAAACCTGTACCGCAGACTACAACTCGATTCAGCAACGCGAAGCGATGCGGCGGCTAAACCGTTCGCACTGCGTGTACAAATACAGAGGAGAGCATGATGAGGATTGTCAGGATCATCGCCGCCGCCGCGCTCGCCATGACCGGCATCGCCGGCACCACCGCCGCGAGCGCCGCGCCGATCACTGCGGTCAGCGCGGTTCAGGATTACGGTTACGGCTATGGCAACGGCTATCGCGACAATCAGCGCTATCGCGATCGCGACCGCTGGGGCCGCGGCGACCGCAACCGCTGGGATCGCGACCGTCGCTACAATCGCAGCCGCTATTATCGCAACCACCAGCGCCGCTGCTGGACCGAGTGGCGCCGCTATCAGGGTCGCGTGACGGTCTGCCGTCGTCGCTGACCATCGGGGCGCTCGCCGACCGCGGCGGGCGCCCTTTTTCTCAATGCCGAGTCGGCAGCGAGAAAATGAAGCGCGCACCCATTCCCGGGGCGCTGTCGACCTTGAGATCGCCGCCCATCGCGCGGGCGAGCCGGCGCGCGATATAGAGGCCGAGGCCCGAGCCACCCGGTTCGCTGTCGTCGACCCGGCCGAACTTCTCGAAGATCCTTTCCTGATCCTCGTGGGCGATCCCTTTGCCCTGATCGGCAACGATCACGCAGCTCTTCTTTTCCTCGCGCTCGAGCCGGATCCACACCATCGCCCCCGGCGGCGAATAGCGCACCGCATTGCCGATCAGATTGACCAGCACCTGCAGCGCGCGACGGAACTCGCCGGTTGCGGGCAATGCCTCGTCGAGCGCGGGCTTGTCGATCCGCACCTCGGACTGCGCCGCGCGCACGCCGAGCAGCCCGGACGCACGCCGCGCGACATCGGCGAGGTCGATCGGCTCGAGCGCGATCGCGAAATCGTCGCGCTCGATCGCCTGCAGATCGACCAGGTCCTCGACCAGCCCGAGCAAGTGACGCCCGGCATTGGCGATGTCGCTGGCATATTCGGCATAGTCCGACTTAAGCGGGCCATCGAGCTGCGCGCTGATGCTGTCGGCGTTCGCGATGATCTTGCCCAGCGGGCCCCGCAGCGCGCGATCGAGCCGCTGGCTGAACGAATCGGGGAAACCGCCGAACGAGGCCGCGGGCGCGGGCAGCGGCGTGTCGGGACCGGGTTCGGGCGGCAGCGGCGTCTCGAGCATGTGCGCCGCGCCGACAAAGCCGGCAAAGCGCCCGCCGGGATCGCTGCGCGGAGTCGCGGCGAGCCGCACCATCCGGCCGGTGCCGCGAATCTCGGCCTTCTGGCCATCGAACTGCGCTTGGGCGGCGACGGCGTCGAGGATCGGCAGATTGCCGCTCTCGTCCTGCTCGAGATGGAACAGCCGGGTCAGTGGCTGGCCGAGCATCGCGCTCGAATCGAAGCCATAGCGCTCGCCCGCCTCGATCGACAGAAAGGTGATCCGCAGCGACGCGTCGGTCTCCCACAGCCAATCGGCGGCCGAGCGGAAGAAATCGCCCTCGCGCTCAAGCTCGCTCGCGATCGCGCGCCACGCGGGGCGCTGGCGCCAGCCGCTGACTTCGAGCCGCACCCCGCCCTGCTCAGGCTCGGCGCGCACCCACAGATCGAGATCGTCCTCGCCATCGGCGGCGACGACGTTGCGCGAAATGGCGATGCCCAGCCGCTGGGCGAGCCGCGCCAGCGCCGCGATCGGCGGCACCGCGAGCGGCACGCCGGTATCGCCGCCGGCGCGTTGGTTGAGCTCTGCGAGCCTCGCCTCGGCGTCGAGCAGCCGCCCTTCGCGATCGAGGCGCCCCCACGAAACGGGCAAGGTGCGATCGATCGCGTTCATGCCGCCCTCGTCCCGGCGAGCGCGAGCAGCGCCGCGCGATAATCGGGATCGAGCCGCAGCGGCGCGATTGCCTCACGCGCCTCGTCGCCGGGGATGGCGACGATCGAATCGAGCCGGTCGGCGAAACGCTCGACATCGCGGCGCGGATCGGCCTCGCAAAGGGCGAAGCCGATCTGGGCGACGGTCTCGCGGCCGAGATCGAGCGCGCGGAGCGCGAGCCACAGCCGGTCTGCCACCGAATCGAGCACGATATCGCGTGCCAGCGGATAGCCCACGCCCAGCGCATGCGCGAACAGCGCGATGAACAATACGATGCGCCGGTCGCTCAGCGCCTCGACCAGCAATTTGGGCAATTCGTCGGGTCGGGCGTCGATCGCCGCGGCGAAACGCATCGCTGCCGCCTCGAGCCGATCGCCTTCGTCATAGGCCGTGAGGCTGCGCTGCGCCGCGTCGGAAAGCGCGCGATCGAGGGCTTGCAGCGCGCCGTCGGCCGCCTCGCCGACGCGCTCGCGCAGCGCCGCCGCCACCCACCACACCAGCCGGTGGTGCAACTCGGCAGGGAGATCGGTATGCGTGAGCGGCCCCATATCGGGGCCACCGCGTCGACGGCTCTCCGCCACCAGCAATCCCATCGCGCCGCTCGCCAGCGCGCGATCGGGGTGCTGGACGAAACGATTGACGAGGCTGGGCCGCTCGGGGTCGTCGGGCGCGTGCATCGGCAGCGCCGCTCCGATCGCGTCCTGGCGGACACGCGCCATCAGTTCGGACATCAACGCGGCGTCGCGCAGCACGCCCGCACGGAACAGCCGCTCGAATACGCCCACTTCGGTGCGCAGGATCGCCGCGGCGAGCTGGCTTTCCCCGCGCGTGCTCAGCAGTTGCGCGCCATGCTCGCGGATCTCGGCTTCCACCGTGTCGATCAACGCGCGCAGCAGCAGCGCCAGCGCCACGCGGGTGCGCTCGTCGAGCCGCGCCTCCTCGGGCAGGAAGAAATCGTCGATCGCGACTGCGAGCCCGTCATGCGCGCGCGTCTCCGCGGCGGCGGCTCGCGCGAGCAACCGGCTGGCGCCCTCGATGGCGCCGGGGTTTATGTCGACGGTACTTTCCGACATCGGCCCCTGATAAGCGCAATGTGATTAAAGCGAAGCTAAGCTTTTTCGCGAGTGCCCTCAACCGCGGCACCAAGGGTCACGAACGCATAGGCCGCAGCCGCGGCGAGGCCGTACTGAATTACCCCGGCAAGCGCGAACGGCGCGAGCAGCAGCAGATGCGCCGAGGGGCTCGCCCACCAGCGCCGATGCCGCGAGGGCGCGCGCTCGACGAGAAACTGCGCCGCGAGCGCCACCAACGCCAGCACGAGCGGCGTGGTGGTATCGAGTCGCGCGCGCTCCATCCAGCCGCAGCCCAGCGCCACGCCCCCGAACAATGCCAACAGCGCCCATTCGACCGCCGCCGCGCGCCGTTCCTCGCCACGCAGCGCCGCCATCGCGCCGCCGGTTGCCAGCGTGGCTGCCGACAGAAGCGCAGCGATCAGCCCGGTACCTTCCCAGTCGAAGCCGATCGCAGTGAAGGAAAGCAGCGCCAGCACGCCGCCGGCGGCGAACAAGCTCCAGCCGGGGACGTTGCGCGAGACCAGCTCGGGAAGCGCCATCCGGGCGACGCGGGTGAATACCCAGCGATCGGCCCAGCCGACCCGGCGCTCGGTCAGTGCTGCGAGGATGCCGGTGTTACGCGCCGCGAGCCCCTCCGCGGTATGCTCGACGGCATGGCCGCTGCGCAGCCAGCTCGCGCTGAGCGGGACATGCTCGGCGCCCGATTGCGCGGCGACGCGCAGCAGTGCCGACTGGAAGTCGTAATCGTCGGGCATCTGCGCGATCTGGCCGAGCTGGCGCACCGAGATGCGCGCCACCCCCGCCCAGCAATCGCGCATGTCGAGCCGCTCGATCGCGGCGGGCGAGCCCGCATCATCGGTGACGAGCAAGGCCTCGGGCCCGTCATGCCCCATCCGGTCCATCACCGGATCGGTGGTGACCAAGCCATCGGCCATCACCAGCACCCGCGCGCCTTCCTCGATCTTTTCGGCGGCTTCCTCGGCCGAGCGCACGATCTCGACACGCACCTCGCGACGGCCGGCGCGATTGACCGCGGCGAGCAACGCCGGCGTCATGCGCCCCACCGCGACGAGGATCTGCTCGGCGCCGGCCCCGATCAGCAGGCGGATCTGGTATTCGAGCAGGGTCATGCCGCCGAACGGCAGTGTCGCGACGAGCGTCCCCGGACGGTCGCTCGCCTCCTCAATCGCAAAAATCAGCCCCGCCAGCATGTTCGGTTCGTTAGGCGGAATGGCCGGGCCACGCAATTCCTCGCCGCGCAGATGCAGCCACACCCGGTGCCGACATGCGGCACCGGGCGCGTTCGATCATTCTGGCCGGCCGAAGCGCGGCGTCAGACGCCGGCGAGCGCGGCCATCTTTCCGCTGCTGCCGAATATCTCGACCTTGCCGCCTCCGGCGCGCCGCCGCTGGAGCCAGTCCTTGAGCAGCTCGGTGCAGGTATGATCGATCGCCGAGCATCTGGAGAGATCGAGCAACACCGGCGCCTTACTCGGCAGCGCGTCGAGCTTTGCCGAGAGCCTGGGAAGCGCGACGAACGTCGCCGCGCCCGAAAGCGCGATCGTGCGGCGCTCGTCGTCCTCGCGCTCCTCGACTCGCAGCCGCAGGCGGCGGAAGTGCGGGAGCAGCTCGAGCAGCGACAATCCGATGCCGACCAGCACGCCGGTGAGCAGGTCCTCCGCAACGACCAGCACCAGGGTGACCGCCCAGATCATCGCGGGCAGCGCGCCATAATCGCGCAGCAGATGCCGGGCATGGCTGAAGTTCACCAGCCGTGCGCCGGTCACCACCAGCACCGCGCCGAGCGCCGCCATCGGAATCTCGCGCAGCAGCCACGGCAGCAACGCGACGAAGCCGAGGATCCACACCCCGTGCAGGATCGCCGAGAGCCGGGTCTGCGCGCCCGCCTGGACGTTGGCCGAGCTGCGTACGATGACGCCGGTCATCGGTAGCGCGCCCGCTGCACCGCACAGCAGATTGCCAATGCCCTGCGCGCGGAGCTCCTTGTTGTAGTTGGTGCGCGCGCCGTCGTGCATCCGGTCTACCGCCGCCGCCGAGAGCAGGGTCTCGGCGCTGGCGATGAACGCAATCGCGAACGCGGCACCGATGATCGAGGGATTGAGCAGCAGCGCGAAGGTGCCCGCGTCGGGCAGGCTGATCGCCGCGGCAATGTTCTCGGGCACACTGACGCGAGTGACGTCGAGGCCGAGCAGAAAGGCGAGCAAGGTGCTCGCGACCACGCCCATCAGCGCGCCGGGAACGAGCCTGAGCGCGGCGGGCCGCCATTTCTCCCAGCCGAGCATCACTGCGATGGTGGTGAGGCCCAGCGCCAGCGCGATCTCGGCCGCGGCGATGCTAGGTGACAGCCCGAGCAGACGTCCCGGCATCGCGGCCAGATTCTCGAGGCCGCTCGGCAGCGGCTTCGAATCGAACATCACATGGAACTGGCCGATCACGATCAGCACGCCGATGCCGGCGAGCATGCCGTGCACCACCGCCGGCGAGATCGCGCGGAACCAGCCACCCAGCCGGAACACGCCGGCAAGGACCTGCACCAGCCCGGCGAGCATCAGGATCGGGCCGAGCGCCGACAGGCCCTGATCGCGGACCAACTCGAAAACGATCACCGCGAGGCCCGCGGCGGGGCCGCTGACCTGCAGCGGCGAACCAGCCAGCGCGCCGACGACGATGCCGCCGATGATGCCGGTGATCAGCCCCTTTTCGGGCGACACGCCCGAGGCGATCGCGATGCCCATGCACAGCGGCATCGCGACGAGGAAGACCACGATCGAGGCAGTCAGATCGCGGACGTTGAAGGCGAATTTGGGCAAGGCGAGCTTCGGGGTCTCGGCGGCGGCAGTCATTCCGCCGCCTCCACGCGCTCGGCCGCGAGGCGCGCCGCCGCGGGCAACGCGACAGGTAGCTCGGACCCCTCGCGGATCGCGACGAACTGGCCGCTGACGCCGTCGAGCGCCAGCACCTCGCCCGCGCCGATGTCGAAGAACCAGCCGTGCAGCGCCACCGCGCCGCGGGCGATCGCCGCGGCGACCGACGGGTGGGTGCGCAGATGCGCGATCTGGATCACGACATTCTCGAGGCTCGCCGCGCGCACCGATTCGCCGTTCTCGAGCTCGGGATAGCCGCGCTTGACGACGCTCGCCGCCGCGGCGCTGTGCCGCAGCCACGCCGCGACATTGGGCATGTTCTCGAGCATCTGCGGGTTCATCAGCGCCTTCATCGCGCCGCAGTCCGAATGACCGCAGACGATGATGTCGTGCACGCCCAGCGCCTCGACGGCATATTCGACCGTCGAGGAGACGCCGCCATTCTGGGTGGCGAAGGGCGGGACGATGTTGCCCGCGTTGCGGCAGACGAAGAGCTCGCCCGGCCCGGCCTGCAATATCTGCTCGGGCACCACGCGCGAATCCGCGCAGGAGATCATCAATGCCTTGGGGCTCTGCCCGTCGCTGGCCAGACGACCGTATAGATCGCTCTGGTCCGGAAAGACCTGCTTCGCGAAGCTCAGCACGCGTCCCATCAATTCGTTCACTGGCTATACTCCTTGCCAACTCGCTGGGCGCGAGTGTCAGCAGGGAGGTACGGACGCTGTTTTGCTGCGGCGCAGCGCGTATGTAAGGAAGTGTTTCCCCGCCGTCCGGCCGTTTCAGCGCAGCGGCAGCCGGATCTCGGCACGCAGTCCGCCGCCGCTGCGATTCTGCAGCGCGAAGGTACCGCCTTCCGCCGCGACCGCGCGCGCGACGATCGACAGGCCGAGCCCCAGCCCCATCGTGTCGCGCGCGCGCGCCTGATCGAGCCGGACAAAGGGCTGGAGCACGCGCTGGATCGCCTCTTCCGGAATGCCCGGGCCATCATCCTCGACCCGCAGCACGATCTCGGCATCGCCGGGCTTGACCGTCACCCAAATGCGCTCCGCGTGATGCACCGCGTTCTCGACGAGGTTGACCAGCGCACGCTTGAACGCGCTCCGCCGGACGGGGCGCTCGCAATGATCGGGGCCCTCGTAGCGAACATCGCCCCCGTGATCGCGCGCGTCGTCGGCGACGGTCTGGCACAGCGCGGCAAGATCGACCGGCACTGGCTGCTCGCCATCATCGTCGCCGTTCAGATAGGCGAGCAACGATCTGATCATCGCCTCCATCTCACCGATATCGGCCTCGATCGCCCGATGGACCTCCGGATCCTCGACCGCGTCGGCGCGCAGTCGCAGGCGCGCCAACGGGGTCCGCATGTCGTGCCCGACCGCGGCGAGCGCCTGGGTGCGATCCTCGATCAGCCCGTGGATCCGCGCCTGCATCCGGTTGAAGGCGCGGATCACGCGGCGCAGCTCGCGCGGCCCGGCCTCGGACAATTCCTCGGCCTCGTTGCTGCCGACCCGCTCGGCAGCCTGGGCGAGCTTGCGCATCGGCAGCAAGGTCTGCCGCACCAGCGCGCCGCCGACGAGGATGATCGCGACCGCCGGCGCGAGTCCGAGCAGGATCCTTTCGAGCGAGAAGCTCAGCTCGTGCACCGGCTCGCGCGTCGCGAACTGCATCCAGCTGCCGTCGGGCATCGTGACCCCGCCCTCGATCACCGCGCTGCGTCCGCTGCCGGTGAGCCGCAGTCGCGGATTCGCCGCGGCAAGGCTGGGCTCCCACGCGATCACCTGGCGATGCACCCGGTCGAGCGTCGGCGCGATCTGCAACCGCGCCGGCAGCGCGGGGCTCCAGCGAACGATATAGCGGCTCGTCGTCAGATCCGCGGCGAGCGCCGTCCGTTGCCCGGGCGGTTCCTCGGCGAGTAGCTTGCGCGCGATCACCAGATGCTCGGCCAGCCGTCGCGCCTCGTCGTCGCGCACCGACAGCTGGCTCGTCCGTTCGTAGAAGAAGGTGCTCGCGCCGAACTCGATCAGGATCGCGAGCAGCAGAATGCCGAAGATCCTGCCGATCAGGCCGATCGAGGGGCGCAGCATGATGGTCAGTTTCGCGTGACGGCCGCGTTCAGCATGTAGCCCACGCCGCGCACCGTGACGATCGGCGCCTTGCCGTGCGCATTCGAGAGCTTGCGCCGCAACCGGCTGATCAGCACGTCGACGCTGCGATCCGAGCTGTCGCCCAGCCGCATGCGCGAGAGCTCGATCAGCCGCTCGCGCGCGATGACCCGTCCGGCATGGTCGCACAGGCTGACGAGCAGATCGAACTCGGCGCCGGTCAGCTCGACCAGCGCGCCGCTAGGCGAGGTGAGCTCGCGCCGGGGAAGACTGATGCTCCAGCCGTCGAACTGGACCAGCCCCTTCACCTGATGCGAGGGCGATTGTTCGGGCGTGCCCCGGCGCAGCACGGCGCGAACGCGCGCGATCAGTTCACGGGTGCCGAAGGGCTTGGCGAGATAATCGTCGGCACCGAGCTCGAGCCCCACCACGCGATCGGTCTCGCTGTTCTTGGCCGAGATGAAGATGATCGGAACGCGGCTGCGCTCGCGGATCATCCGGCACAAATCGATGCCGCTGGTGCCGGGGAGCATGATGTCGAGGACGACGAGATCGACCGGCGACGCCTCGAATGCCAGCCACATCTCGGGCGCGGTCGCGACCGGCCGGACGCGGAAGCCGTGCTCCTGCAATGCGCGCGCAGTGAGCGTCCGGAGCGGGGGATCATCCTCGACGAGGAGAATGGTGGGCGAGGCAACCGACTGATGCAACATCGGGACTGGACCTAAGGGCAGCATCCGCGCGGAACAACCCTTCGCACTGCAGCATCGCCCTGCAGCAACGTTTCGTTACGTACGCGCGAACCGGGAGCAATAGTCGCTCCTTAGCTGGATCCTGGCACCATTTCGAGGAAACAGCCATGCTCATCATGACCTTCGCCGCGCTCGGGCTCGCCGCCGTGCAGACCGCCCCCCGGCAGCCGGTCCAGTATCGCACCCATCATGTCACCGCCGGTCTCAAAGCGGGCTGCAAGGTCTGGGCGGTGCACACGCCGGCCGGCAAGATCGGCAGCCACCGCGCGATCGTGCGCTGCCCCGCCCCGGTCGAGGCGATCGAGGCCGACGCGGCTTCCAAGAGCGATCGGGTCGGCTGAGCGATGCTCCCGATCCTGCTCCTGCTTTCCGCTCCGGCGACGCCCCTGGAACTCGCGTGTCGCGGCGGCGGAATCGCCACCCGCGAGGACGTCGCCACGGTCTATGGCGCGCAGAATAGCGGCAACAGCGCATGGCCCAGCGCGCACGCCCGCGAGACCGGCCGTTTCGAAGGCCCGGTCGCACTTCGCATCGCGGCCGGCGAGAGCCATATTCGCTTGCCGGCGGCCATGCTTCCCGCCGACGCGCAGGGCGGCTGGCTCGCGCTCGGCAAGCTCGAGATGGATGACGGCGCGATCACCGGGTTCGCGGCGATCGATCCGATGAGCCGCCCGAAGGTCCATATCGATCGCGCGACCGGCACGATCCGCATCAGCGGACGCCTGGCATCCTATAGCGGCACCTGCGAAACCACGCGCTCCTGAGCCGGCGTTGGCTGGGCCGCCTGCTGCTCCGGGCGGTGCACCATGATCATCGATCCGGCCCGCGCAGCGACTTCCCAGCCCTCTCTCGCGACGATTTCGTCGACGAAGGCGACGACGCCCGGATAGTAGCTGGCATAATCGTGAAACAGGACCGCGGCGGAAGGCGCGAGGAACGGCGCGAAATGCCGGAAGTCGCGCTCGACGTTCAGCCGATCGTGCAAGCCGTCGACGAACAGCAAGTCGATCGGCCGGCTCCACGCGACTTCGTAGGAAAGGCTGCGCACCGGCTCGACGAAGCGCGCCACGCCGGCGCCCTCGATATTGGCGCAGAAGGCGTCGAAGGTCGGCGTGCCGCGGCTGAGCCGCCGGTCCGCCGCACCCACCGTGCCCTGGTGCGGATCGATCGCATAGAGCCGCGATTCGGGGGAAAGCGCGCGCAGCGCCGCGCCGAGCACGACGGTCGAGCGTCCCTGATAGCTGCCGATCTCGACCAGCGTCCGCGCGCCGCCGCCGCGCGTCACCCAGGCGGCCGCGGCGAGAAGCAGTTCGGCCTCCGAATCCTCGAGCCAGCCGCCGACACCCCGCATGGTCGCGAGGATCTCGGACGGCCGCAGCAGTGCCGGCATGGTCATGCGTGGGTCAACTCCCTCTCCTGCCGGCCGCGCGCGGCGATCCCGGCCCGCCGCAGGATCCGCAGCGTCTCGACGGCGGTCTCGACTTCCCAGTCGCCCGTCGCGACGAGCTCGTCGACAAAGGCGACCACGCCCGGGAAATAATCGGCATAATCGTGGAACGCGACGCGCGCGGCGGGGGCGAGCAGGCCCTCGAACGCGGCGAAATCCAGTGCCACCGCGGGATAGTCATGCAGTCCGTCGACCAGCAGCAGATCCACTGCCTCGGCGGCACCGACCTCGGCCGACTCGCCGGTGCGCGCGAACACCCAGGCGCCGAGCCCCGCGTTCGCGATCATCTGGTCGAAGCGGCCGCGCGTCACTCCCTCACGCGTCAGCTTGTCCTCGCGGCTGCCGGTGACGCCGTCGAAGCGGTCGATCGCCGTCACGCGCGCCTCGCCGGTCGCCGCCTGCGCCGCGCGGCCGAGCAACAGCGTCGCCTTGCCGCAATGACTGCCGATCTCGACCAGATGCCCCGTGGCGCCCTTCCGCCCCAGCGCCGAACGGGCCGCAGCGAGCAGCGCAACGGCTTCGGCGTCGCTCAGCCAACCGGGGAGCGCGCGCATCTCGGCGAGGATTCCTTCCTCCTCGGCCACGGGCGCGGGCAGCGGCGCAGGCGGCGAGCGGCGATATTCGCCGCAGAGCATGCGCACTTGCCGCCGCAGCGGATCGGCGAGCGCGCGGGGCACCGGGTGCATCCAGAAAGCGCGTGGATCGCGCCGCGCCGCGTCGACGTCACGCCCGCTCCAGCGCCGGCGATATTGCGTCCAGTCGCCGCGGCAGGGATTCTGCGCCACCGGAAAGCCGAGCAGCCGTGCCAGCGTCGGGAACAGGATTTCCTCGGTCGCCCATAGCCGCGACGCGCCGAGGATAGCGGTGAGCTGCGGATCCTCGAACAACCCCGCGATCGCGCGTCCGCAATCGGCGCCGATCACCGTGCCGGGCCAGAACGTCCAGTGCACGAACGCCGCCTCGCCGCCTTCGAAGCGCTCGAGAAAAGGACGCCATAATGCGCGTTCGGCCTGCGCGGTCACCGCGGGCGGGATGCGCGTGCCGGGGCCCTGCGGCCGCGCGTCGCTCGAAAGCAGGCCGGGCACGCCGCCATGCGCGGCGAGGAAGCCGGGATAGCCGCCGCGCAGCATCAGCTGGTCGGAGTCGACGATGGTCAGCGCGTCATAGTCACGCGTCCCCAGATGCGCGATGCAGTCGAGCGCGAAATCGTGGAGCTTGCCCCATTGCATCGGCCGCGCACCGGGCACGATCTCGACGCCCCAGCGCTGCCACGGCAATCGCGGATCGACCAGCCCGCCCCGGGCGCTGCCGTCATAGAGCAGGATCGGCGAAACCGGATCGTGCCAGCGCAGGTTGCGCACCAGATCGACCACGCATTCGGGCCGCTCATGCGCGAGCAGCGCATAGACATTGGCGATCGGTTCGCTCGCCGCCGGCGGAGAGGCCCCCGCCCATTCGGCGATCCGGTCGAGCAGCGGCGCGGACGGACGCTCGGTCCAGTAGCCGCCGCGCGTACGCTTGGGGCTGGTATTGGCGTGGTGCACCCGGGCGATCAGCCATTCGCCATCGGCCATCGCCTGGACCTGGGCGTCGCGTGCGTCGAGCACGAAGCGGGTGTCCTCCCCGCTCGGGATCGCGGGAAAGCGCCGCCGCGCCCAATAGTCGCGGCGATAGGCGAGGCTCGCGCCATACACCCAGCGCTGGCGCCCGCCCCAGCGATAATCCCATGCCCGGGCGCCGTCATCGGCGAGGAAGGTCACTGCGGCGAGCCCGACGATGTCGGCGCCGCTCGCGTCGAGCGCAGCGAGCTGGCGATCCAGTCGATCGGGCGCGTGCCAGTCGTCATCGTCCCAATGGACGATGATCTCGCCACGCGCGAGATCGCACAGGCGATTGCGCTTGTCGCCGAGGACACGGCGTTGCTCCTCGCGGAAATAGCGGATGCGCGGATCGCCGGGGATCAGATCGGTGACGCTGTCGGCGCCGTCGTCGAGGATGACGAGCTCGGCATCGTCGCGCTGCTGGGCGAGGAACTGCGCGATCGCCGCCGGCACGAAGCGCCGGCGATCGGCGGTGGGCATGATCGCGGAAATGCGCGGGGTCATGATCCGGCCAGCGCCTGCATCTGGGCATCGTCGGCGAGGCGCTTCTTCCAATCCTCATGGGTGAGGATCTCGCGCAATCCGTCCGCACCGACGTGGCGGGCCAGCAGACCGACGACCTCGGCGAAGGGTGGCACGAGCGGCGCGATCTCGTCTTCGTCGACCAGATGGAGCTTCGCCTCGGGATCGTCGCTGCGATAGGCAAGATGCGCAGAGCGGCCGGCGAGCGCCTCGAATATCGTCATCGCCTGCAGCTTCTTCTTCGCCGCCTCGGGGAACTCCTCGTCCCACAGCACGCCCTCGAGCGGTGCGCTCTTCTCGTCCGCGCCGCCGCGCACCGCCGCCTGCAGAAACGGCAGGATGTTGACCGAGCCCTGTGCCGGCTTGCCCGCCACCTCGCCGTTCCAGACGAGCTTGACGCCATTGCTGGCAGCCAGCGCGGCCTCCACGGGCTTGGGGAGGGGTCTCGCGCCGAGCACCTTGACCACCTCGCGATCGTCGTCGCTGAGCGGTGCGCCGACCTCGAACGTGACCAACTTGATGCCGGGCATCTTCTTCAGGCGATCCGCGGTCGCCTGCCAGTCGGGCTCATGGGCCATTGAGCACTGCTCCTCGTGTGATGAAGGCGGCGACCTGGGCCGCGGTGGCGCCGCGGGCGAGCATCGACGTCGAGAATGCCGCCATCGAGCCATAGGGCCGCCCCTGCTTGCAGAGCGCGGCGGCGCCCGAGCTGATCCCGAAATCGCGGGTCATCTCGGTCGCCGAGGTGAAGTTGACGACGAGCTTGCGCGCGGCGGTGAGCTGCGGAACCGGGATGCCGGCGCTGGCGCTGAGCGACGCCGCCTCGGACTTTATCCATGTCGGCTTGGGCTTCCTGCCCTTCCACAGATACAGGCCCGCCTTGCCGCTGATCCCGGTTGCTGCGGTCTTGCTGCCGCTGATCGACACTTCGACCCAGACCCGATTCTTGATCTTGCCCGATTTGGCACGTGCGAGCCCGGGAATGGCGTGCTCGAAGCTGCGGAACGGCCCGGTGTTGACGCTGTTCGGCGCCGGCACGAGATTGCCGAAATCGCTGCCGCTGCCGCCGATCTTCTCGGAGATGATGTGCATCTGGACCCAACGATCGGTCGCGGTGGTCAGCCCCGCGTCGTAGATCTCCTTGTAACCCTTCTTGGTGACCGGCCACGGGCCGGTGATGCTGCCGCTCTTTGGATCGCCGACGATGATGTCGACCTTGGCGGGGTTGCCATAGCTCGGGTCCGAGTTGGTGCCGTATTCGTTGTCCTTCGGGGGATCGCCGGCCAGCTTCGCGAATGCCGCGCTGACCTTGGCCAGCTGCGCCTTGATCGCGGCGCGGCGGTCCTTTTCGGCCTGCGTCTTGAGCGCCGGCGAGTAGATCACCTGCATCGCCGCGGTGAAGATCGAATTGGCGGTGTTCCACTCGGCCGAACCCTTGTCGGGATGGTTGTCGAGATAGGTGCGCACCGGTTGGAGCGTGGTGGCGATCCCCATCTTGGCATTGTCGTCGCCACCGATGAACTGGAGCGTGTGGCTCTCGCCGTCCTTGTTGGTGAAGCCGAGCTTCTCCTTCCACCAGTCGACCAGCATCGACACGCCCTGCTTGGCCATCTTGCCGAGGCTCTTGGCAGTCGCGACGATCCACGCCACGACCTTGTCGAGCGCCTTGTCGATCGGCGCGCGGATCTTCTTGACCAGCCCGGTGATCGCATCACTGACCTTGCCGAGCCCGGCGATGCGCGCGAGGAAGCTGATCACCAGCACGAGCAGCCCGGCCATGGTCTGCTCGACCTTGTTGGCGGCGGGGGCGATGTTGCCCGCGGCGATCGCGGCGATGCCGTCGATGAACGCCGCCGCCACTTGCGCGATCTGGCGGATGCGTTCGACGAAGAACATGATCGTGTTGTAGATCGCGATGATCGCCTGGATGAACGCGCCGGCGGGCGACAGCATCGACAGCAGCTTGGTCACCGCCGCCTCGACCACCTTGGACTTCACGAAGTCCATCACCGCGTCGATCGCCATCTGCTTGAGGTTTGTGAGCGTCTCGACGATCTTCTGCCACGCCGCCGCCGGGCCTTCGGTGACCAGCGTCTTGACGATGTCGAACCCGGTCTCGAGCGCCTTGACCACGGTCTCGTTGGTCGCGGCGACCAGCTTGGCGCGGACATTGGCCCAAGTGAGCCCCATCACCGAGAGGACGAACTTCAATATCTCGATCAGCGTGAAGCCCGACGGGATGTAGATGCCCAGCCCGCCGAGCGAGCCGGTGAGCCAGCCGATCAGCGCCGCCTTGAGGTGCGCGAGGAAGTTTCTGGCGAACTGGCGGAAGCCCTGGATGCCGGCACGCACCAGCGTGCGCACGAAGCCGATCGGGTTCTTGATGATCGTCGAGAAGGCGCCGCCCGCCTTTTTGAGATACGGGATGACCGTCGGCGCGACGACCGAGAGGATGATCTCGAGCAGCTGCAGCACCGTTCCGCCGGCCCAGCGCATGAAATCGCCGACGAAGCTCGCAAAGGCGCCGATGATCTTCTGAAAGGCGCCAACCAGGGTGACGATGTCGAAGATCGTCAGCGAGCGGATCGTGCTCATCACCCTGCCGGGGATCGAGGTGACCAGCGACAGCGCACCCTTCATCGCCCCCTGGAACCACGCCCAGGCCTTGGCGACGGCGTTGCCCTTCTTGATGTTCTCCCAGATCTCCTTCTGGCCGATCAGCTCCATGAAGCCGCCGATCAACGCCGAAGCCGGGCTCTCGCCCTCGTCGGAGATCGGGTTCTTGCCGAACACGCCGACGAGCAGATCCCATTTGGGGATATTGGCCGCTGCCCAGCGCCCCAGCGGCTTGATGATCGCGTCCTTGACGAGGGTGGCGATGCCGGTGACGAGCCCCTTGCCGAACGTGATCGCCTTGTCGATCGGCGTGGTGAAGATGCGCTTGGCGCGATCCCACAGGCTGCCGAGACGGAAGATGTCACGCCAGCCGAGCGAGTCGATGAACTCCATCAGCGCATCGCGCACCGCGCCGCCGAGATCGGCGAGCGCGGCGAACTGCTCCTCGATGAACTTGCCGCCCTTTTCGAAGATGCCGTGATTCTCGAGCGCCTGGACGATCAGCCCGCCGCCCGGGATGAACTCGATCAGCGCGCGCAATATGTTGGCGCCGCTGCGATCGACCTTCGACATGTTGATCGGGTTGCGCCCGATGATGATCGTGAACAGCCGGAAGCCGGGGATCACGTTCGCCTTGTCGGCGATCCAGTCGAGCGCCTCGCTGACTATGCCGCGCTGGACCTGCGGCTCGCTGCGCTGCTGGACGGTCACCGCCTCCTCGCGCTGGATCACCTCGCGCTGAACGACCTCGCGCTGCTGGATCGTGTGGGTCAGCTCATGCGCGATCAGCTCCATGCCCTCGGGGCTGTCGGGCTTGTAGGCGCCGGCGTTGAAGAAGATGTCCTTGCCGAAGGTGAAGGCCCGCGCGCCCAGCCGCGTCGCGAGATTCTCCGCCTTGCCGCCGGTGTGGACGCGCACGCCGGCGAAGTTCGCCTTGAAGCGCGGCTCGAGGAAGCTGCGGGTATCGGGCGAGAGCGGTTTGCCGCTGCCGGCGAGGGACTTGATCTCGGCGGTGAGCTCGGGCGAGACCTCGTCCTTCTTCGCCTTCGACGGCGCCGGAACCGCGGCCGGCGCACGCGCCGCGAGCATCGGCACCCGCGCCTGCGGCGCCACCACCGGATCGCGCATCTGCATCACCGCGCGCGCGGTGGCGACCGCCTCGCGCTCGGCGGCGTCGCCGGGATCGGAGAGCTTGAGCGCGGTCTGCACCCGCCGCCGGTCGTGCGAGCGTCCGGGCTCGGGCGCGCGCGGCGCCGGGTTCGCCTCCGCGCTCTGCCGGGCCGCGGTCCCCGCCATCTCAGCCTACCGCCGAAAGCAGCGGCTTGAGTGGGCAATGCGCGTCGAGCTTGCGATATTCGCGGAACACTGCGTGGCGCAGCATCTCGTCGCCGATCGGCGCGTCGGCATCGAGCGCGAGCAGCCGCGCGTGCAGCGCGACGTTGCGCAGCTGCCCGCCCGACAGCGCGCAGCGCACCGCGATTTCCTGCACCAGCTCGTCCGCCGCGCGATGCTCGCCGAGATGATGTACGAGAATCTCGTAGCGCCGCAATTCGTCCGGCGCGCGGAACGGGACGACCACGTCCATCCGCCGCTGAAACGCCTTGTCGATCCGGTCGGGCGCGTTGGTGGTTACCAGCAGGATGCCCGAGAAGCTCTCGATCCGCTGAAGCAGGAAATTGGTCTCGAGATTGGCGTAGCGATCATTGGCGTTGCCGACATCGGTGCGCCGCGCCATCAGCGCATCGCCTTCATCGAGCAGCAGGATCGCGTCGAGCGCCTCGGCGGCGGCGAAGGCGCGGTCGAGCGCCTTCTCGGTTTCGCCGATATATTTGCTCACCGTCGCGGCGAGATCGATCCGCCAGATGTCGCGCGCGAGATCGTGCGCCAGCCGGCGCGCGGCGAGTGTCTTGCCCGAGCCCGACGGACCGGCGAACAGCGCGCGGACTCCGGTGGCGCCCGCGCCGGGACCAGCGTGCGCGGCGAGCGCCTCGCGATTGCGGCAGCGCGTGGCGAGCGCGTCGAGCTCGTCCTGCGCGATCCGCTCGAGCGCGAGGAATTCGGGACGATCGCCCGCGTCGATCCGGGCGGCGACGGTCTCCAGCCGCGAATCCTGCAAGTCACGCAGCGCGTGGCGGACATCGTCGCGCGTGATCGCCGCGCGGTTTGCCTGCCGCGCCGCCAGCGCCGCCCCCGCCGCCGCGCGGCGGATCGTCCCCCCGGTCAGCCGAAAGGCATCGGCCAGCCGCGCGATCCCGGCTGCGTCGAGCGAGGGCAGCGCCGCGCGCCAATGCGCCTGCCGCGCTTCGCTGTCCGGCGCAGCGAGCGTCAGCGACACCTGCGGCCGATCGACCAGCCGTACGCCACCGCTCGTACCCGTCACGATCACCAGTCGAACCGGCTCCAGCGCGAAGCCCGGCACCTCGCGCACCTCGCCCACGCCGACGCGCAGCGGCAACGCCACCACCGCCTCGTGGAGGAACGCGAACAGGCCGATCTGCGTCCAGGCCGTGGCTCGATCCGGATCGACATTGGCGACGAGCAACGGCCCCTCGAGCGCATGTGCCAGCGCCCCGGCGAGCGTCGTCCTGCCATTGCGTTCGGGCCCGCGCAGCACGGGCACGAGCATCGCGTCCTCGGCCATTGCGTCAGCGAGCAGCCCGGCACGCGCGCGGATCGGCTCGGGTGCGATGAAAACGTCGAGCGGCTGGAGATCCTGCCGCGGCACCAGCCGGCAATCGGACGGTGCGATCGCTTCTCCGGCGAGCGCATCCCAGACCGGGGCCGACGCGGTGACCTGCCACGCAAAGGGTGGCGCCTCGGGATTGTCGACGAGGATCAGCCCGAGCTGGAGCAGCCGGTTGATCGCGCGGCGCACCGCCTGCGGATCGTCACCCTCCGCGTCGCCGCGCAGCAGCGCAGTGAGCGTCGCCTGGGTCAGCCGATCATGCTCGCCGAGCAGCGCCGCGATCCGCGCATCCTCGCCGACCAGCCCGATCAGGAGCAGCGCCTCGACGGCGCGCCGATCGTCGATCGCGCGGCGGAGCCGTTCGAGCGGCAGGCGGGGCCCGGCCCATTCGCGCAGCGCGGCAGCCCATGCGCCCGCCGACAGCGGCGCCCCGGCCAGCGTCGCGATCTCGGCGGCATAGTCGCCGAGCCAATCGGGCGCCGAATCGCCGAGCCGCTCGGCCAGCGCGGCGCCGGCGCCGAGCAAGGCGAACCGGAGGTGCAGCGCCGGCGTGCGAGGAAGCGCCGCGATGCTCATGCGAAGCGGAACCCGATGGCTCGCCCCGCAGCCGGGATCCAGCCCGGGTCGCGATCGAGACCCGCCAGCCGGATCGCGAGCGGATGTGTGTCGAGCGCGAAGGCAACTTCGATTTGCCCATCGTCGAGCCGCACCGTCCCGGGGCGCCGAAGCAGGGTCTCCACCGCCTCGGCGGAGTCTGTGCTGCCCAGCGCCCGCGCCAGCCGCGCCTCGACATAGCGCGCGAGCGAGTCGACCCAGCGTCGGCGCAGCCAAACCGCCGGTCGCGCCGCATGCCATTGGTCCGCGATCGGAAAGCCCGCGGCGTGCCAGCGGCTGACTCCGGCGCGGCTCCGCACCCGGCGTTGCGCGGCACCGGGCCACGGTGCGAGCCAATCCGCGGGCACCTGCCATGCCGGTGCCTCGAAATTGCGCCCCACCCGTTCGCGCGGCCCCAGCCCGGCAAGCCCGCGCAACACCGGCTCGAGCGGATCGCGGGCGAATTCCGCGCCGATCCAGCGCCGCCCCAGCAACAACAGCAATTCGAACGGCGAAAGACCGCGCACCCGGCGGGCCGGATCGGTGAAATCGCCGTAAAGCCCGAGCGCGAGAAAGGCGTTGAGCAGGAAGAACAACCCCGCACAGTCGCTGCGCACCGAGGTCGAGGCGCCGGCAATCGGCATGGCGGCGGGCGGCAGCTGCGCCGCGCTTTCCCGCGTGCGCGATCCAATAGTCACGGCACGGCGGGCAGCCGATTGCTGCGCATCGGCCATGGTGGTTGGCCGCGAGGACGATTGCTGCTCGCGCATCGCGGCACGCTGCGCCACCGCGCGTGGTTTCCCCGGCGCCGGCGGGGTTGAAGCCGGCGCCACCCTCGCAGCGGCAGGCACCATCGGTGTCCCGCGGATCGCGTTTCCCGAAACCACCGGCGAGGCCGACGGATCGAAGGCCGCCGTGAGCGCATCGGCCAGCGCCTGTGTCGCGACGAGCTCGGGGCGCCGAACCGCGAGCGTCGCGATGGCGATCAGCAGGCCTGCCGCATGTGCCGGGGTAGCGGAACGGGCAAGTGCGATTGCCTCCACGATCGCCGCGGCGGGCACGCTTTTCGGGCCCGGAACGCGTGCGGCAGAAACCGAGTCGGGCCGTTCCCCCGGGACTCGCTCCGGCAGCCGGGCGGTGCTGCCATAGCTCCGCAGCAACAATTCAGCGGCGGTGCGCAGCTCGGCTTCGTCGAACCGGGCAAGCCATGCGCCGGCGATGCCGGCCTCGACCAGCGCCATCATCAGCCCCGGCAACGTGCGCGCGTCGGACAATATCCGGCGGCGCCAGCGCAATTGCGGCGCCTCGCAGTCGGGGATCGCGCGACGCACCAGTTCGGGTAGCTTGGCGCCATCGAGCACCGCGCACACTATCGCCCGCTCCAGCGCCGCCTCGTCCTCGAAATAAAGGCTTTCGCCCGCGCCGATCGCACCGCGGCGCGCGCGCGTCTTCGCGGCGCGGATCCGGTCGATCAGCTCGCCTGCGAACCCTTCGGTGCCGGCAGCGAGCGGCCGATCGACGCGCACCCGCCGCACCAGCAACAACGCACGGTCGGCGACGCCGGTGGCCGCGGGCGACGCCATCGCGAGCGCGCTCGCCAGCCGCGCGCGGTCGCCCGCGCGCGCATTCTCGAGCCGGACCCGATCGACACGAAGGGCCGGCCGCGCTCGACTCACAGCACCGGCGCCTTGCCGCCACCGGCGCTCAACGCGGCGCTATCCTGCCCCCCGTCGGTAACCACGGTCAGGCGATTTTTCGACTTCTCGACGATCGCCGTCGTGGTGGTGAACGTGAAGCCACCCCCGCCGCGCACGAACTTGATCGAGGACGGTGCGATCTGCGTCGCGCCGAGCAGCACGCGTTCGATCTGCCCCTCGCCGATATTGTCGCCCGCGACGGCGACTGTGACGCCCTTGCCGCGCACCGTCGTCGCGGTGATCTTGTCGATCGTCGGTTTGGGCGCGTCGCTCGCCTCGGCCCGGCCGGGGCCGGTCGCAGACAGCTCGGCGGACGAGGACGGCGTCGGCGACGTCCCCGGCGTGGGAGTCGGCGTCGACGTGATCCGGTTGGCCCCTTCGAGCACGCGCAGCCGGGCATCGAGCGACAGCGCCGCGTCGACGAGATCGTTGGCGAACTGCGCGGTGATCAGATCGCCGGGGCGGATCTTGTTGAGCGCGAGCTGTACGAACAGATTGAGCGCCGGACTCGATGCCTGGCTCGCAGCCGGCGTGGGCGCAGGTGCCGGCGCGGGGGTCGGCGAAGGCGCCGGCGCCGGGCCCGGCGTGGGGGTCGGCGCCGCCACCATGTCGAAGACGCCGCTGTCGAACAGCAACGCCTCGATCAAGACCTTGTCGCGATCGCTCAGCTTTTGCTGGCCGAATTGCGAGGCGCTGAATTGCACGTCCTGCGCGGGATTGAACAATGAGTTCGCCATGATCGTCGCTCCGTCACGGAATCAGGGGATAATTCGCATAGTTCCAGTAGTTTAGATTGAATCTCGCATCCCCTCTGTAAGGAAGATGCCCGCTGGCGAAGACAAGGATCTCCGCCTCGCCCGCCTTGCGCGTCTGGGCGATGCGATAGAGCCAGATCGCGTGATCGCTGTCGGTGTCGATCACCGGCGCCGCGAAGCTCTCGCGCAGCAGCGGCTCGACTGCGCTGGCATCGATGTGGAGCGGGCCGCGGACGGTCATGCCCTTGAAGAAATCGGCGAGGCGATTGTCGGGCAGCGTCGGGATCA
Source organism: Sphingomonas naasensis (assembly GCF_004792695.1). Taxonomy (GTDB): domain Bacteria; phylum Pseudomonadota; class Alphaproteobacteria; order Sphingomonadales; family Sphingomonadaceae; genus Sphingomonas; species Sphingomonas naasensis. Next base: position 446,781 of record NZ_SRXU01000001.1, read on the forward strand.
GCCCCACCGGCGGCAGGTAGCGGAACCGGTCCTTCGCGACGAGCAGGTTGATGTCCGACACCTTCATGATCGAGCTGATCTCGTCCTGGAACTGGCGGAACATCGCCCTCCCCACCCCGAGCCGACGCGGCTCGGAGAGCGTGCTGACCACACCTTCGGGATCGCGCAGCCCGATCGGCCGGCGGACGCTCCAGCTGTCGGTGAAGATATGGCCGGCGCTGTTGAACGCGATCAGCGCCAGCGGCACCTCGGCGTCGTCCAGCCCGTGGCCGCGCATCGTCTCGAGCAAGTCGTCGAGCCGCGGTCCGCTGCCGAGCAGGTCGGCGGGCCAATCGGCCAGCACCCCGGCACCGAACGCCTCATAGGCGATGCGATTGCGGAAATCGGGCTGACCCGGATCGGCATCGTGAAGCTCGGGGCGGATCTCGAGCAGCCGGAACTGCACGGCCTCGACCGTGGCGTCGAGCGCGCAGCGCGGGCTGGTATCGCCCATGCCGCTGACCGCCGCCCTGCCCTCGCTGGTGAAGGCGGGCGCGATGGTCAGCAGGTAGAGGCCGGCGCCCGCGACATAGTCGCCGTCGGCAAGCGGCGCGCAGTCGCCGAACAGGCACGCGACATTGTCGGCGCCGGGCGTCGCGGCGCGATCGAGCGCGAGCTGCACCTTGTGCTTGAGGCACAGCACCACGCCTTCCTGGTTGACCGCAGCCCCGGGCTGAACCTCGGCCGCCGGTCGTCCGCCCGGCGCGATATTGCCCTTGAAGACGACCTGCAGCCCGTTCGCGATGCCGTCGCCGAGCGCCAGCCCGATCCGGGCGTCGGCCTCGCGGCGCGCGGCTTGCTCGCGCCCCATGTCGTTGCCGGTCAGCAGGCGGCCGTTGAAGAAGTTGACCGTGCGGATCGCATCCTCTCCGAACGGCTCCTGCAGCGCGACGAAGTCGGTCGCCATGGCTCAGCGCTCCTTCTGGGTCGACGTGAAGTCCGCGATCTGGATCCACATCCGTTCGCCGTCGGAAACCAGCGTCCGCCCTTCGCCGGGAGGTATTTCGAACGACGACAGGAACTCGACCGTGTCGTTGTCGACGGTCTTGAAGTCCATCGGCCCCAGTACCGCGCGGAAGAAGTAGATCCGGCCCAGCCCGACTTCCTTCGCCGGCGGAAGGATCACATGCGCCGGCGCGAAGGTCGCGAAAACATCGAAGCGCTCGTGACCGATCCGGTTGATGTCGATGTCGATCTCCGGCGAGCCGTGCGATACGAAGGTGCGCAGCGTGAACGGGTCCGATGCGCTGCCAGGAGGCCCTTCGGGGCCTTGCGGTCCCTCCGGACCTTGCTGTCCCTCGGGACCCTGTGGTCCAGTCTCCCCCTGCGGTCCCGGCGGGCCTTGTTCGCCGGGCGCACCCGGCTCGCCCGGAGGTCCCGGAGGACCTTCGGGTCCCGGCTCGGGCGGGCTGCCGCCACCTCCGGGCGGTCCGGGAGGCCCCTCGGGCCCCTGCGGCCCGGCGGGGCCTTGCGGTCCGATCGGCCCCTGCGGGCCCATGGGACCCACGCCCCCGGTTTCGCCCTGCGGACCGGCGGGTCCGGGGGGTCCCGGCGGGGGGCTCAGCCATTTTTCGCCCTCGTCGGTCAGGATGCCGAGCGCGGTCTGGACGAGATGCAGCGGCGCGATCAGCGGCCGACGTCCTTCCTCGACGATCACGTCCAGCGCGTCGCCGTTCACACTCCAGCCCGAGGCGGGATCGCCACCGACATGCGCCAGCGGCACCTCAAAAGCGGCGAGCAGCACGCAATCCTGCTCGGTGCCCGCCGGGTCGCTGCAGCGCCGCGCCATCACGCGCGGACGATATTCGGTGATCCACAGCCGATAGGCGAGCTTCAGGAACGCATCGTAATCGTCGATCGCGACGCCGACCGGCAGCGGCGGCAAGGGCGGCGATTCGAGCGGTGGCGAACCGTCCTCGACGTCGCCGGTGATGAAGTCGAGCGCGGTGCGGACGGCATTGGCCCATTCGTCGGGCCCGAGCGGCGGCGAGCCGGGGCCTTCGTCGGCAATGTCATCGAGCCACGCCGAGAAGACGGCGATCGCATCGGCCTCCCATTGCTCGGGCGGATCGAGCCGGAAATCGAGGCAATAATCGTCGGCGATGCGCGAGGGCTGCATCAGCGCCGCTTCGGAACGGCATGGCTCGCCCGGCACTGGCACCGGCGCGATCGCGCAGTCGCGATAGCATAGCGTCAGGTATAGCGTGATCGCCTCGGCGGGGGGCGAGCCGGACACGCGTTCGCCGACGCGCTTGGCATTGTCGGGATCGGACAACCAGCCGTTCAGCGAGCCGCACTGGTCGCGCCCGACGCAGATCAGCCGGCCCGAAGGCGCCGCCGCCGACCCCGCGGTGATATGGACGCGCGGCCCGTTGGTGCCGTCGTCCTCGACCCGCACGGCGAGCCCGCTCGCGGTGCCGTAGCCGATCAGATCGCGCACCATCCATTCGCTGCGCCCGATCAGATAGGCATGTTCCTGGACATAGTCGGCGACGCCGAGGACCATGCCCTTGACGAAGTTGACATGCTGACCGGGATCGGGCGCGCCGATCGCGGGCACGGTCGCAGTGGTGGCGTTACAGCAGCCCATGAGTTGCCTCCGGCGTGGTTTGGGGAGCGCGGCTCAGCATGCTAGCCGCGCGCGGTCAGGAGTGAGGGGAAGCCCGTCGGGGCCGATGAAGCTCTCGCCGATATAGGCCTTGCCGAGGATCGCCGGCGGCAGCAGCTCGGACGCGCGGCTGCCCGCGCCGATCGCGGTGTCGTAGCCGAGCCGCGCCTCGCCGATGCGGTTCATCGCGAAGTAGAAGCGGATGTCGAAGATCGTGTGCGCCGGCTTTTCGAGATCGATGATCCGCCGCGCCAGCGCCTCGCGCCGCTTGAGCGTCTCGGCGTCGGTCGCGTCGGTCGCGGTCACCGGCAGGAGCACCGAGAAACGATGCGCGGTCCGGTCGATCGGCAGCAGTTCCTTCTCGAATTGTTCCCAGTCGGCGCGCGCCGTGAGCGTCGCGAGGCTGGTATCGGCCAGCGCGATCTCGCCGAAGCGCTGCCAGCCGCTGCCATGCGCCTGATTGAGCAGCCGGATCCGGCGATAGCGCCCTTCGAGGAAACGCTGCCACAGCACGCGGTTGTGCGACGCGAGCTCGAGAAACGCCCCCCAATTGGCGGCCTGCGCGCCCGGCACCGACAGCCGCGGCAACGTCGCCATCGGCGAGGCGACGCCGCGCGCCTGCTGGAACGCGATCCAGTTGGCACGCTCGGTGAGCCCCGCGTCATGCGTCGGCGGATCGACCACGCTGCTGCTGTCCCCCGCACCGATCCGCCCCAAAGTCCGCGTGCGATAGCTCTCGACAATGCGGATGGCGCCCTCGCAGCGGCAATCCGCGTCGCTGAACAAGGTCCCGTCGAGCGGCTGGTCGAAGGCGAGCGCCAGCGCGCTCTCGAGCCCGCGCATCGTCCCGCGCCAGCCGAAGAAGCGGATCGCGTGCGCGATGAAGCGCCGTCGCCGCTCCTCGCTCCACGACGGATCGAGCGCGACGTCGAACCACGAGGCAAGCCAGCCGAGCGTCTCGAGCGGCGCGGTACGCGTGTCGAACAGCGTCTGCGCGGTGATCATCCGCCCCTCGATCACGCTGACCGTCCCCTGCATGTTGGCGAGGAAGCGCTCGAGGAAGTCGGCGGGTTCGGGATCCTCGCGATAGAGCGCGGGAAGATAGCGCTCGGCCCAGGAGATGCGCGGCCACGAAGCCCGCAGCGCGCGCAGCCGCGGGCTCGAATCGCCGTCGCTGGCGAGCGTCAGCCGCGCCTCGAGAAAGCGTCCCTCGACGCGCTGGAACAGCAATTCGAAGCTGCCATGCTGGGCAAGCCGATCGGTGGCGACCAAGGCCGCCGCCGAATGGCCGGCGAGTTCGCTGCCCGAGCGCATCAGGATCGGCGACGGCTGGGCCGTCCAGTCGCCGAGCGCGTCGACCGCGTCGCCCGCGCGCGCCTCGACGAGGATCCGCGTTCCCGGCGGAACGCAGCCGTCGAGCCGAAGCCGGTCCCATATCGCGCTCGGCGTGCGGCTATCGAAAACCGGTGTGCGGAAGCTGGCCGTGCCGCGAAATTGCTGGCGCGGCTTCTCGACGACGCGTGGCCAGTTGGGCAGCGGACCGCTGTCATAGCTCGCATTGCCCTCGATCGACACCAGCGCGCGGCCGCCATGGCGCCGCAGCGGGAAGCTCTCGCGGGTCTCGCGCAGCCCCGCTTCCTCGACGCGAAAGGCGCGCAGCTGGTTGCCGGTGGCGTCCGAGACGAGCACCCGCAGCACGCTCTCGCTGCCGCGCAGCAGGACGTTGCCGGCAACCATGTCGTGCGGGACGAAATCGAGCGGCAGCGGCGCGGGGACGGTCCCGTCCTCGCGCCAGAGGTAAAGCGCAGCCGGCGCGCGCGAGAGGATCGCGACCGCGCCCCCGGGCAGCGCCGCGATCGCGATCGGATCGATCGCGGGATCGAGCGCCGTCAGGTCATGCCCTTCCGCCGCCACCGCCGATGCCCGGCTCCGCGGCTCGCCGCTCACCGGCTGGAACAGCTCGGCCACTTTCTCGCCCAGACCACCACCGACGAGCGTGGCGCGCGAGTCGAGCGCGAACAGCCGCTTCGCCGGGCCGTCGAGCAGCCATAGCCCGCTGTCACAGCGCGGCTCGAGATCGGTGACGGTCGGCGCACCTTCGGCCGGCCAGTCGAAATGCAGCGGCGGGCCGCCCGCGACGAGATCGAAGCTGTCGAGTCCGACATCGCTCGCCGCGATCAGCCAGCCATCACCGGTCACCGCCAGCGCGCGATAGGACATGACACGCGGCGCGCGATCGTCATGCGGCACGAACAGCCGCTTCGCCGGCCGCGCCGCGCGCGGATCGGGCCAGAAGCGCGTCACCGAGCCATCGCCACGCGAGCGCACGAACAGCTGCCCGGCTTCGTCGCCGATCCAGTAGACGTTGCCGAACCGGTCGGCCGCCGCAGCCCGACGCACTTCGGGCCCGAGCGGCACTTCCCCCGGCGTAAATGCAAGCGGATCGCGCAGCGGCGCCAGCGTCAGCTCGGCGCGCTCCTCGTCCCAGCCTGGCGCCGTCTCCGGCTGGTCGCCGACGGGCATGTCCCACACCATCTCGAGCGTGGTCGTGTCGTCGACGCGCCCTCGGGCCCAGTCGGCCTCGCCGAGCAGCAGGTGGAAGCGCTGGCCGTCGGCGTTCATCAGCACGTCTCCGCGACGACGGGCACCGGCAGCAGCTGGGTGCCGGTGCCGGGCGCGGGCGACGAGCCGATGTCGCCGCGCAGCAGGCTGATGTCGATCGGATCGCCGCCGACCACCGATATGCCGGCGAGCTCGGGCAGCTCGATGCCGCTGATCGACACGGCGTCGAGCTTGCCGCCGCTGTCGAGCGCCAGCTGGACATCGGCGACCTCGACCACGCCCGGCACGCGCGCCGCCTCGGCCATCAGCGCGCGGGCATGCACCGGCCGTCCGAGCGGCCAGCCGCGCAGGGCGGGGTCGGTCTCGGGCCCGTAAAGCAAGCCCTCGGTGGTCGAGAAGTCGCCGTCCTCGGGCGGCAGCGGACTCAGATAGGCGCGCAGCCGCGTCTTCACGGCATCGGCGACTTCGGCGATCGTGTAGCCACCGCCCACCTCGATCCCGACGGAAACCCAGATCCGCTTGTAGAGCGGCCCGCGCAGCACGAGCTCGGTGGTCACCAGCCGCCGCGGATCGAGATAGGCGCAAAGCGCATCGAGGAACGGCGCGTCGGGACGCGGCGCCGCGGGATAGTCCGGGTCGTAGCGCGGCGCGACGAGCAGCGTCACGACGCCGGGCACCGTGCCGATCGCACCGGGTGCGAGATCGGGATGCCATGCCGCCAGCACGTCGACGCGGCCGATCGAGACGCCGGGCGTGCGCCACGTGATGCTGCGGAAATCGGCCTCGGTAACCAGCCGGTCGCGATGCTGGAGCATCCGCTGGACCTGCTTCTCGCCCGAGCGCACCGTCTCGGCGTCGGTCCCGCCCCAGGTCGCGATCGGATTGGTGCCGGTGAAGCCCTGCGGCGCGAGCGGCCCGACCTTGAGCGCGTTCGGGCCGACATTGCCTTCCTGCCCCTCGCTATAGTCATAGCGGGCGTAGAGCCGGTCGCCCGCCCCCGGCCGCCGCCCCGCCAGTCCGTCGCCGAAGCTGACGATCCCCGCCTCGGCATCGATGCGGAACGCAGTCGCCGGTGCGAGTTGCTGGCTGGCGCCCGGCACGGGCACCTCGGGTGCTGCGGCGAGCAAATCGTCGATCGCGCTCCATTCGGTTTCCTGGCCCTCGGGCGAGATGCTGACGATCGCGACGCTGTTCTCGAGCACCGGCGCCCGCGCGAGTTGGCGCTGCTGATCGGGGCTGCCATCGCCATCGGGAAGGCGTTCGGCGCGGATCGTCTCGAACTGGCGGACTCCGACCGCATTGATCCCCGCCCAGCGCAGCCGCACCTCGGCGGCAGACGAGGCGCGCACCCGGATCCAGGTGACCAGCGTCTCGGCGATGGCGCTGTCGTCGATCGCGGGGGGCAGCTCGCCCACCCCGGCCTCGAACGGATCGAGATTGTTCCACAGCTTGAGCGCATCGGCCTCGGGCAGGCCGATCTCGACCACACCCACCTCGCGCGACGGATCGAAATCGGCGCGGGCATTGAGCGCGCGCCAGTCGGGAGCCGGCCGGCCGTTGACGAACAGCAGCTCGCCATTCGCCGCGGGACGGGCGATGTCGTAGCGCAGCAGATCGGCGGGCGCGGTGGTCGCGCCGCCGACGGGCAGAACCTGCTGCTCGACATCCTCGGCGGGCGCGAGACCGAGCGAAAGGCTGCGCCCGGCAATCGCCTCGCGGACCAGCCTGGTGGGATCCTCGGCCGCGCCCAGATGCTCCTTCCGGGCGACCAGCGCGATCCACAAGGTCCGGTCGATCGTCTCGGCGAGGTCGAGCGGACCTTGGGCGGGGTCGAACGGCGCGCTCTGGTAGAGCGTCAGATTGGGCGGCAGCGTCGCGCCGTACGAGGCGTAGAGCAGCTCATAATATTGGCGCAGCTCCGGCGTCGGATTGGTCACCGGCCGCTTGACGAACAGCTTCGCCTCGACCGGCAGCACGTCGAGCCCGGTCACCGTGCGGAACGGCATCGGGCCGGCGAGCAGCTCGAAATCGCGCTGGAAGGTCTGGGTGGCGAGGTCACCCTTCTCGTTGCGGAACGAGACCAGCCCGCGCGCCTCGCTCGCCGTGCGCAGCGGGATGCCGAGCAGCTTGAGGAACTTGGCGCGGTTGCGCTCGGGGATCTGGTTTGCCCGATAGATCAGATTCTCGGTCAGGAAGGCGAATAGCTGGACGATCGTGACGCCGGGATCGGACGGATTGAAATTGGTCCATTCGGGCGTGTGGACGGGGACGCGGGCCAGCGTCTCCTCGACCAGCGCGCGATAATCGCGATCGTCGATACGGGGCGCAGGCAGCGGCATCAGCTTCTCCCCAGCGGAATCGAGACGCTCGTGCGCTCGGCCGCGCCGGTCGCGACGAGGCGATAGGCGATGGTGGCGAGCGCGGCGGTGGCGTCGGTGGGATCCGGCGTCACATCGACGCCGTCGAGCGCGATGCGCGGCTCCCATTGGCGCAGCGCATCCTCGATCGAGGCGGCGATGCGGACATGCGTGGCAGGGTTGTTCGGCTCGAAGAGGTAGCGCCCCAGGCCCGCCCCGAAATCGGCGAGCTGGATGCGCTCGCCGGCCTCGGTCTTGAGGATGATCGCGATCGACTCGCGGACATTGGTCTCGCCCTCGGACCAGCGCATCCGCCCGTCGGGCCCGACGCGCGGCGGGAATCCGAGGCTCTTTCCGAACGGGCTCATGACTGCGCCTTGAATTTGGGGATCGGGAAGCAGGCGATGAACCACGGCACCCAGCGGAAGATGAAATCGAGCAGGAACACGATGATGATCAGCAGGATCAGCGCGCAGAGCGTGATGATCGGGATCGACAGCGAGCAGATCATCCCGATCTCGAGATCGTTGTTCTTGCAGCCGCCGCCGTCGCCGACCTTGATGTCCTTGTGGAAGGGCCAGGGCAGGACCTGGAGCACCAGATCGATGAACCCGAGCCCCTTGGCGCGCTGGACCTGCCCGCACAGCATGTCCGACATCACGAACGCCGCGCCGCGGCCGTGCTTGCGCAGCCCTGACGGGCTGGTGTCCGACGGCAGGGTGATCGTGATCGGCCGCACCGGCGCTTCGGGATCGAAGAAGCTGGCGAGCCGGAAACGCTCGGTCGGCGACGACAGCGTCGGCGGATGCAGCGGCCCGCAATCGGCGTTCATGTGGACCATGCGGATGACGAACAGGCCCTGATCGCCGGCGGTCTTGATCAGCACGTCGCGCAGCTTCATCGCATGCGGTATCGGCTGCGCGTCGGATTCGTCATTGGCTGGCAGCGCACGGGCGAGCAGCGCAGTGAACCGGTCGAGCTTCTCGACTGCGACCGTGGCGTCGGGGCTATCGCTGGGCTCGGTGATCACGCTGCCGTCGTTGGCGGGCGGGTCGAGCGTGGAACTGAACGGATCGCCGCCTGCGAGCACGGTCTTGTACGGCCCGTCGGTCGTCGCCGCCGACGCCTTGTTGGGCGGCGCCTGCATTCCGACCAGCTGGAAATGGAAGCTGGGCCAGCTGGCGTCGGCCAGGGTGGTTTCGTTATAATGCGTCGACGCGGCGTCGAGCTGTTCCTCGAACTCGCGGATGTGGAGCAGCGCATCGCGCATCGACGGCGCCTTGGTCTTCCCCGCCGGCGGCGGCGGTCCGCCCGAGGTGAGCGTGTTGAGCGCCCGCCACGCCGCCTGCTCGGCGGTGCTCAGATTGGGTGGCAGCGTCGTCGCGGACAGCGCCGCGCTCAGTCGGGGAACCCGATCGTCGAGCCACTTGCGCAGATCGAGCAGCAGCAGCCATGACTGGTGCTGATACTGGTAATTATAGTCGCGGACGCGATTGGCGCGGTCGGTGTCGTCCTCTTCCGAGTCCGGCGTTTTGGTGACGAACTCTTGCGCGGCCTTGAGCGCGGCGCGGACCAACGCCTTCCACGGCTCGACCACTTCGATCCGGAGCTGCGCGGTGCGCGCGACGGTGGTGTTGGGCTTGGCTGGGGGGGCGCCCGGCTTGAGCGAGGCCATCTGCCCCGCCGCGAGCGACACCGCGGTCGTCGCCACGGTCTTGCCGAGATATTCCTCGCGGCGCGCGACCGGCACCATGCCGGCCCAGATCGTCCGCGGCTTGCCCGCCTCGTCGCGATGCTGGAGCGGGAAGAGCGGCAATTGCTCCTCGCCCGGCGCCAGATCGGTGCCCGCGGCGACGCGCTGCCAGCGCGCCTCGTCACCCTCGCGGACATAGGCATATTCGACCAGATCGGCGGGGTCCGCCGCGGTGCTTCCCGTATCGGAGAGCAGCCGCCGCAGGACGAAGCCGACCGTCTCGTGCCCGCCCTCGACTGCGCGTTCGGGCAGGCCGGGGATCTGGCAGGCGAGCGTGCCGGCGACGAGATAATAGCGCTGGTGCGCCGGCTGGTAGAGCTTGAGCGGCTTGTTCGCCGGCGCCGCAGGCGGCGGTGCCGAGGGCGCCGACCGCCAGAAACGCCTGCGCTTGGCCTCCTTTATCGGCGCGGGCAGCGGCACGCGCACGATCGGGTCCTTGAGGTCGACCGCAAGCGGCGGGTCGCGCCACGTCTCGTACCTCGCGATCCGATCGGAGATGCGCGCCGGCTCCTCCGCCAGCGTCGCGAGAAGTTGCTCCATGAAGTCGTCGCTGGCGAAGCGCAGCAATTGCGGGCGCGCCGCGAATGGCGTGGTCCCCCGCCAGAGCGGCCGCGGCGCCTGCCACGTGACCTGATGCGCGACCGCGCTCACCAGATATTTCCCGCGCCGGGGGTGTAGGTGCTCGAGATCACGGTGTTCGAGATCAGCGTGTCGCACTTCACGATGCCCGAGAAGGTCGACATGCCGGCATCGACCTTGACCATGCCGGCCGAGACCGCGACCTGCGCGGCGTTGACGGTGACTTTCGCCGCGGCGGTGACGGTGATGCCCGAAGTCTCGAGCTTGACCGAATTGCCGTTCGAATCCTCGATGGTGACGGCGCCAGGGCCGTCCTTCATCGTCAGCTTCTGTCCGCCCGGGGTCTCGAGCTTGAGCGTCTCCTGCCCGCTCTGATCGTCGAGCGTGATCTTCACGCCGTTGCGGCTGCGGATGACCTTGAGGTTGTTGCCGCTCGCCATCGATTGCGGTGGCTTGTCCCTGCCGTTCCACAGGCCGCCGAGAACATAGGGGCGCCGCGGATCGCCATGCTCGAACGCGACGAGCACTTCGTCGCCGACATCGGGGATGAACCAGCTGCCGCGATTGTCTCCGGCGAACAGCGTCGCCATCCGCGCCCACGCCGCATAGCCGTCGCCGCCACCCGCGTCCGGGGCCCAGTCGAGCTTGATCTTGACCCGACCCTGACCGTCGGGGTCGTCGATGTCAGTGACGGTGGCGGGGACGACGCCGTACCAGCGCCCGCCCCAGCCGTCGCTCTGGCGTTCGTGGAATTGCGCTTCGCCGCGATCGAGATCGAGCAGCATCACGGTGTCCCCAATCCGGCACGCTCGCAGCGGAATTCGCTGCGCATGCCCATTGCCTGATCGAAGCGGTGGGTGACCGCGGTGGCGCGATAATCGCCGTCGAACAGCTTGCCGAGGCCGGTGAGGGCGAGTGTCGCGCCCACCCGGATCGCCGCCTTGCTCTCGGCGACCCCGTCCCCGGTGACGAAGCGCCGCGCCATGTGACGGAAGCTCGCCTCCGCCACCGCCCGCGCCTCGGCGTCGTCGCGCGGCAGCGCATGCGCGATCGTGTCGACGCGCTCGCCAAAGGCGGACTTGAGGATCGTGGCGCCGCCGTCGTTCGACCCGGTCTCGCCCGACACGGCACCGTCGGTTGCCTTGTGGCTGGCGACCTTCTTGTCGGCGACGTTCCAGCCGCTCGCGACGATCGCGGTGCGCTGGCCGGCCAGATCGGCCTCGACATGGAATTCGCGCAGCGACCCGGCCCAGCGCAGCTCGACCTTGTCGGCCGGGCGCAGCCTGGCGAGGTGGAGCTCGCTCCCCTGCACCCACAGCAGCGCGTCCTCGCGCCGGGCGAGATCGTGGAGCAGCGCGAGATCGCTCTGGTTGACCTGCGCGATGCAGAGCTGGCTCGCCCCCTGAAGGTCGATCTTCGGCGTCAGGCCATGGTCGGATGCGATCTTGCGGGCGACATCGACGATCGACTGGCGCTCGAAGCTGCGCGTCCGCCGCGTCATTCGCAGATCCTGCAGCCGATCCTCGATCAGCACCCCGATCGTCGGCGGCGCGCCGTCGGCGAAATCGGCGGTGATCGCGCTGATCTTGCCTTCGAACAGCAGATCGTCGCCGAGCTTGACCTTGACCGGCTTGCCGAACTCGATCGTCTTGCGGTCGAAATGCTGGAAGCCCGGCGTGTCACCGCCGCCCCAGTTGCCGAACACCAGTTCCGCGCGCGCCATCCCCTCGACGCTGTCGGCGAGCTCCATCGTGATCAGCGCCGATTCGAGCTTGTCGACGCGCACGCCATCGAACTCGAAGGTCGGGCGCGCCGGCCGCATCGGCAGCGGCGTCACGTTGGAGGCGGCGACCGGCATCAGTGCGCCCTCAGCCGCGCGTGGCGGCGGACGATGCGGTCCAGCGGCGGCCTGAGCTGGGCGGGCTCGATCTTCTGCGGCGCGCCGCCGGCCTCGCCCTTGTCGTCCTGCTTCTCCTGGCCCGGCGCGGAGACCGCTTCGAACTCGTTGATGACGACGGCCATTGCCCGCTCCTCAATTGATCTTGACCGACGCGCTCGCCGAGAATTTCGGCGGCGTGATCGACGGTGGCTGGATGTTGGCCCCGGCCGAGAAGCCGATCCCCGCGCCCGCGCCGGCGCGCACGTCGATCAGCTGCCCCGGCGACAGCCGCAGCGGGTCCTCGATGCCGTTCGCGGCGGCCATGCCCTTCCAGTCGGACTGGCCGTTCTTGGCCGCCATGCTCTGCGCGGTGTCGCCCTGCTTGGCCTGCGACATCGGCTTCTGGCCGGGCGACGACGGCACCTTGCCGTCGCCCTTGAACTCCGAGGTCAGGATCTTCTGCTGGCCGATCGTCAGCGACACCTGCGCGCGCAGCGGCTTGCCGTCAGTCCCGAAGAATTCGAGGCTCTCCTCGAGCCCTTCGACGATCCCGTCGAACAGGAACGATCCCCAGACGAACCGCGTCGCCGGCGGCACCATCTTCTTCGCGTCGGCCTTGTCCGGAGTCGGCGTCATGAAGAAGATCACCTTCTGGGTGAGGCGCCGGACGTCGTCGACCGCATCCTCGGTCATCGCGGTGACGTCGAACCAGAGGGTCAGCGCGAGTTTGGTCGTGCCCGCGCCGACGAATTGCCGCCCGGTATTGCCCGCCGCCTGATCGCCGCCCTGCGGCTGGACCAGCTGGTTGGCGAAGGTGACCTTCAGCGTCTCGGGATTGAACTGGACGCTGACCTTCTCGCCGCCCGGCTTCTCCTTCTTGAAGTCGTCGTCGAGCTGGATCAGCTGGGCTTTGGCGAGCTCGGTCATGCCGCGGCCTTTCCGGGCACGAATTTGAGCGTCTCATAGGCGATCTGGAGTTCCTCGATCGCCACGGCGGAGCCCGTCGAACTGAGCGTCGGCGCCTTCATCTTGATCGGCACGCAGCGCGAGAGCTGGAAGCGTGCGCGCTCGCTCGCGTCAGGGCCGAGGATCACCACCTCGGCATCGGCCCGCAGCCGCGGATCGGCGACCGAATCCTCGAACCATTTCCAAAGGTCGAAATTCTCGGTCATGCCGCGCTTGAGCGTGAGGTTCGAATAGGCCACTGCGCCATTGACGCGGATCGCGCGGTTGTTGGCGCCGCCTTCCTTGATGGTCTTGACGTCCATCGTCATCTCGAGCCCGTCGCAGTCCGAGAAGGCGGCCTCGACGAGCGGCTTGCCCTCGCCGGCCCGCATGATCTCGACCGCGAAATTGAAGGCCATGAAGGGCCAGGGCCGCGGCTTTTCGTCGGGCATGTCAGCGCTCCTCCGCAACGGTGAAGCGCTCGCCGGCCTGGGCGAGGACGAGCGTCAGGAAACGCAGCGGCTGCGCGGGGGCGACCGCGATCTCGATCACCAGCCGCCCGTTCATGCGGTCGCTCTCGCTGGCATCGACGCTGAGCCGGTAGCTGTCGCCCTTGCCCTCGCCGGCAAAGGCGCCGCGGCTGACCATGTCGTCGAGCATGTGTCCGAAGCTGCGCTCGATCGCGCGGCGGGTGGTGTCGCCATTGGGCTCGAACACGAAAGGTGCGCCGCGGCGCACGCAGACGCGGCGCAACAGGCTCATCAGCCGGCGGACATTGATCTCGCCCCAATCATATTCGCGCGACAGCGTCATCGCGTCGGTCGCGACGAAGCCGATCGGGGCATTGCGCATCAGATTGACGCGGGCGCGCGCGAAATCCTCGCGATCGCGATCGCGCACCACCGGCGACAGCGCGACCATGTCCTCGAGCGGAATGTTGGCGGGCGCCAGCCACGCGCCGCGCTGCCGCGCCCGACGCGCGAAGCTGCCCGCCACCGTGCCCTCGGGCGGCACGACGAGCCAGTCCGGGTCGATCGTGCTGCCGATCGGCGCGGCGATCCACGGATGGTAGAGCGCGCCATGACTCAGGGCGCGTATCTCGTTCTGCGGCAGCCGCGCGGCGAGCGTGTCGACATGCGTCGCCGCGTCTTCCGTGCCATAGTGGCGCGGCAGCGAGAGCAAGGCGAACTGATCGCCGATCGCCGCGCAGGTGCGGAGCAGCGCCAGCCGGACCTCGAGCAGCGGCTCGGGATCGTAATGCGCTTCGGAGACTGCTTCCCAGGCACTGTCCTGGACGAGGAAGCCGGTGACCGAGGCCATGCTGATATTGCCGTCGCGCTCGGCGTGGACGCGATAATAATAGGAGCCTTCGCGCGCGATCTGGACGGCGTGGGTGCGCGTCTCGCCGCGCCAGATCTCCTCGGCGCCGGCGAAATCGGCGCGGCCCGATTCCTCGAGGACATAGGTCGCGCCGGGCTCGGACTCCGACCAGCCGAGCTGGACCGTCCCGGCCGGCTGCGGGCTGGCGATTTCGGCAAACACCGGCGTGGCGAGCAGCCGCGTGCCGCAGTCGAGGAAGCGCGTCGGATCCGGCCGGCCCATACTGGGCACCGGATCGGGCACCGCGCACGAGCCGAGATGATCGCGCCAGCGTGGCGGGATCTCGCCCTGCAGATTGACCGGTGGGGTCAGCTTTTCGGGAACGCGCGGCGCCCAGCCCGGCTGGACCGCATCGGGCACCACGATCATGCTCGGCTCGGCGAAATCGGCGCCGCCGGGCACCGCGAAGGCGCCGTGGAGCCCGAGCAGCGGGACGCCGTCGATGTCGCGCATCCGCGCCGCCGTGTCGCCCAGCGACGCGATCGTCGATGTCGCCAGCGCCGGATCTAGGAACAGCTCGGCGTCGAAGCGCGACAAGCCGTCGCGTTCGAGCGGAGTGCGCGTCTCCTCGTCGGCACCGACCGGCTCGGACCAGAAGTCGGTCAGGCCGGCGAGGTTCCACGCCGTGGGCGGTCCCAGCGGCGCGAGCCATCCGCGCGGCCCCGCGACCGATTGCGGATCGGCATAAAAGCCGTCGTCGTCGGGGACGTTCCACCAGCTATCGGGATCGTCGGGGGCGATGCCGAAGGGCCCGCTGACCACCCCCACCCCGCCGCGCTCGGCGCGGAGCATCAGCCGCAGCCCCCCGGCGCCGCGCTCGACCCGGGCCGAGACACGGACATCGTCGGCCCAGCTACCGACGCTGCTCGCCCTGACGCGGGCGCCCGGAATGGCGCCGAGCGTGAAGGTCCGCGCCACCGCGACGTCGCCGGGCGCATAGCCCGCGCCGCGCCAGCGCCGCTCGAGCGCCTCGGTCCGCGCGACCCGGATCACCCAGGCACGCGTGCCGCCGTTCGAGAAGAAGCCGCGTACCGAGGGCGCCAGCGCTGCGGTGACCGGCTTCGCGCCGTGCGCGAGCACCACATCGCCCCCGAACACCGCCGCATAGGCCTCGACGCTGTCGACCGCGACCGGGCGATGCGTGGGGCCGCGTTCGGCGAAGCCGACGAACAGCGCCACGTCCATCCGCGGCAGCGCGTCGGGAAACGCGGGCGGCGGAACGGCTACGGCGATGCCGGGAAGG
Source organism: Sphingomonas naasensis (assembly GCF_004792695.1). Classification (GTDB taxonomy): domain Bacteria; phylum Pseudomonadota; class Alphaproteobacteria; order Sphingomonadales; family Sphingomonadaceae; genus Sphingomonas; species Sphingomonas naasensis. Next base: position 462,126 of record NZ_SRXU01000001.1, read on the forward strand.
AGGCGACGCGGGTACAAGGCGTTACTCCATCTCGAGCCGTTCGTAGGCGAGCACCATCTCCTCCATCGCGACGTCGGTGCCCTTCGCGTTGAAGGGCCCCATGGTCGATTTGATGATGCGGGCGCGCAGCAGCTTCCACGTCACCACCGCGGCGGTGTGGTCCTCGTTCTGGAGCGTTACCTTGACGGTGCGGAGGGCGTTCTGGTTGCCGTTCCGGATGTCGTCGAGCCATTGGTAGAGATTGAGCGACCCGATCACGCCACGCTTCATCGTGACGTCGGTCGACTTGTTCATGCCGGTGATCTTCATCACCGAGTTTTCCTTGGAATTGCCCGTCCGGTATTCCGAGACGGTCACTTCCATGCCGATGCCGGACAGCTCCTGGAAACCGGCGGCCGGCCCCTCGGTATTGCCGTCGCCGATATCGACGAGGAAGTTGAACTGGACGTACGGGCGATCACGCAGGACGGCCATGATGAGTCTCCTCAGATCTTGCGGTCGGCCGTCCACTGGCCGATGCGGAAGATGACGAATTCGGCGGGACGAAGCGGCGCGACCCCGACCAGGCAGACCAGCCGGCCGTTATCGAGGTCGTTTTGCGACATGGTCGAGCGGTCGCACTTCACGAAGAAGGCTTTCTCGGGCTTGTCGCCGAGCAGCGCGCCGTTCTGCCATTCGTTGAGCAGGAACTCCTGGATCGTCGATCGGACGTTGGCCCAGAGCCGCTCGCCATTGGGCTCGAACACCGCCCATTGCGTGCCCTTGTCGACCGAGCGTTCGAGATAGGCGAAATAGCGCCTGAGATTGACGTATTTCCACTCGGGATCGCTCGACATGGTCCGCGCGCCCCAGAGCCGCATCCCGCGCCCCTCGAAGAAGCGGAAGCAATTCACCCCCTCGGGGTTGAGCACTTCCTGATGCGCCTTGTTGAGCATCGCCTCGAAACCGATGGCGAGGCTGACGACTTCGTTCGCCGGCGCCTTGTAGACCGCGCGATTGATGTCGTTGCGGGCATAGATGCCGGCGACGAAGCCCGACGGCGGATAGTGATTCTCCTGGCCGGTGAGCGGATCGAGGATCCGCACCCAGGGATAGTAGAATGCGGCGTGGCTGCTGTCGTAGAGCGCGCGGAGCGCCCGCACCTCGGAGATCGTCTGGCCCTTGGCGCTGTCGACCACCGCGATGCGGTATTTCATCCGCTCGGCATGGCCGATCAGATTGGCGACGATCGCCCGCGAGCGCGGGGTCTCGGTCACCATCCCGCCCGGCGCGGCGACGATCGAGATGTCCTCGAGCGCCTCGAACGCGACCAGCCCGCTCGAGCGATTGGTGGTGGCGTTGGTCTCGCCGGCATAGGCGACGGGGAGCGGGATCGCGCCGTCATTGCCGCCGGTCAGCCGGACGACGACGCTGCGCGATGCGTTGCTGCTCTCGGGATCGAGCAGCAGCGTATCGAGCTGCGCGGGGGGCGAGGTCAGCACGTCGAGATCGTGCAGGTCGCGCAGGTCGTCGAGCACGTCGAGGCCGTTATTGGCGTAAGCGCCGATCACGATCGGGATCGTCCGTGCCCGCGACAGGCTCGCCGGGGTCTCGGCGAAATAGGCGAAAAGCGAGTCCGGGGCGCCGCCGCGCTCGTGGAGCGGATCGAGGGGAAGCTCGGCGGCGACGAAAGTAGGCAGGTCGTTGGTGAGCGGCTCGACCGTCACCGACACCGTCACCACGCGCACGTCGAGATTGTCATCGGCCGGATCGCTCGGCGCCGGGAACAGCGGCGCGAGCTCCGCAGCGGTATCGAGGTCATCGTCGCCGTCGCCGAGCTTCCACACGCGATTGAGCTCGTCCCAGAGCAGCAGCCGGAAGCCGTTGACCGTCCCGCCGACCCAGACGACATCGCGGTTCGCGGTACCCTTGAGCGATACGGTGTCGTCCGGATTGCGCGCGAGCCGGTTCTGGCCGAGCGCGAGGGTGAAGGTGACGCGGCCATTGCCGGCCTGGCCGGGGAAGCGCGCGCGGACGGCGAAGTCGAGCTGGTCCGGCGGCGATGGGTCGCTGACCTCGGCGGTGTCGGCGGCGGCATAGCCGTCCCAGGCCGTGTCCGAGGACGGCGTGAAGGCGCGGGCGATGTAGCAGCGCTTTCCACCTTCCTCGAAAAAGGCGCGGACCGCGTTCCACATGTAATTGTCGGTCTCGCCGCCGTCCGAGAAATTGAGCTTCGACTTACCACCATAAGCACGCTCGAACTCGACGAGGCTGGTGACGATCTCGGGCTCGATGTCGAGCGGGCCATAGCGCGTCGCGCCGACAAAGCCGGTGGTGGTGGTGGAAACGCCTTCGATCGATTTCGCGCGGAAGGAGACTTCCTCCACGAACACGCCAGGCGCGAGATATTCGGGCATCAGGGTTCTCCTTGGTGTTTCATGACGCCGCCATGAGGAGAGAGGAGGACGGGCCATCGGGAGTGGAGTCGGTGCGCAGCACGAGGCTGCGTCCGAAGCTGAGCAGCTGCGAGGGCAGCGGCTCGGGCGGCGAAACGGTTGACGCGAACAAGGTGCGCGGGTGATCGAGCTGCGCCATCAGCTCGGCGAGTGCCGGCGGCCGGGCGGGATCGAGCCCGTTCCACCACGCGGCCAGCTCGATCGACCAGCGGAAATCGGTGATCGCCGGCGGCGAGGTGGCGAGCGACGGGCGCGGCCGCTCGGGATAGGCGAAGAACAGCACCGCCCTGCCCTCGGCATCGGCCTGCCCGATCGCGCGGACCGTGCCGGCGTGCGACGCCGTGAGCAGAGCCCATGCCGCGGGCCCGCCATCGTCGCGCAGCAGCTGGCAGCGCACTTCGGCGAGCGGGATCGGGGCGGTGCGGCCGGCGGCGGAGAACAGCGGCAGGGCATCCGGCAAGATCGCGGGCGGGCTCTGGTCGTCGGCGAGAGGCGCCAGCAGGTCCTGCGGCAGATCACCCCAGCCGGGCCAGTCGATCAGTCCACGATGCGGCAGATCGAGCACCACCCGAAGCGGCAGGAAGCGTCCCGACGGGTCATCGACCTCGATCAGGCAGGGCTGCTGCAGCGTTTCCCAATCGGCGGCGCTCAACGCCTCGTCGGTGAAGCCCGGAAAGCGATGGGCATACCATACGGCGCTGCCGTTGACCTCGAGCGTCGCGCGCCGCGCCGGATTGCGTACCGAGCTGACCGTCACGCGCAGCCCGTCGCCGACGAACCCGCCGGTGGCGAGATCGCGGAAGCGAATGCCGATCGGCGCCGGGCGGACGAGCCGCTCGAGGATGCGCACCGCGGTCACTGGAGCACGCCCATGTCGAGCTCGCGCTCGGTGACGATCGGGTATTCGTCGAGCCGCTCGTCGCTGTCGAGCAGCAGCATGCGCATCGCATAGGTCGCCGAGGGCGGCATGTGCTTGATGCGGTCCCACAGGGTCAGCTGGTCGGCGATCGACAGCGGATCGTTGACCATGTCGAGCGATTCCGCCTCGGCGAAGATGTCGCTCTCGGCGAGGAAATGGTTGAGCTGGCTGGCGACCAGCGGCCCCAGCTCGTGCATCGCGCGCAGCATCCAGCCGAGCAGGCGTTGCTGGCGCTCGGCATCGTCGGCGAAGGGCACGAGCAGATAGAACAGATCGATCGGGAGCGACGGCTTGAAGCGCCGGCCGTGGATATCGGTGCGGGGGCCGAGCGCGCGGCGCGAGATGTTGGGCGCGACGCGCCACAGGCAGATCGCCAACCCCTCCTTCATCGGGCTGACGAAGTCCTTGGCCTGATAGAGCTCGACACTAAGCGGCCCGCCGAAATCCCCGGCGGGGAAGCGATCGCGCAGCAGCCCGAGCAGCGTCGCGCTGGCGGCGGCGATGGCGCGATAATTGGCCATCAGGCATGCCCCGCGACATGGTGCGCGAGCGCCGCCATCGAAACGCTGTCGAGCGTCACCGGCTGCTGCGCGAAGCTCACCAGCCGGCCCTGGCGGCCGTCCTCGGAAATCATCAGGATCGCGAGGTCGGGCAAGGCGAAGATCTGGCCGATCGTGTCGTGATCGGGGGCGGACTGGACCACGAGCAGCTGGGCATCCGATTCGCGCGCCGCGGTGAGCGGGTCGATACCGGGCGCGCTTGGTCCGGCGATCATCGCGTCGCGATCGCCTAGCATCTGCACCACGATCTCGCTGAGCATCGTGGGCATCGGGCCGAGCTGAATGCGAATCGCAATCTTCCCCTCCTCCGAAGCGGAACATTGCGAAGGTGCCGCGGAGAGCGGTTTGCGCCCATCACCCGGACGGGCGGCAAAATGGCCCGGATGAGGATCCGGACCGTTTCCAGAAACGTTGGTGTAGTAGCAGGCCGAAGTTGAGAACGGACAATCCTGCAATTTCAAGCGAGCTGGACCAAAGGGTCTAGATCCTTTGGTCCAGGGTCGCCCCCACCACTCGATCCGGAGACGATCAGGCCGGCCAGCGGATCGCGTGCGCCCTTTACGTAAAAGCCAAAGCCGTGATAGGTTCCTGCCACCGCCGCGCAATGCACGCGATGCAATTGGCGAAAAGGCGGCCTCGGGCCCAAGATAATTTAACTTTTACCGGTTCGTTACTTGCGGGCGGGGGTATAGTCTAATGATTCTCGTGCCTTGCTCGCAGCATCGGTTCTCGCGCGTTCGGAGTTTTTGAACGATGGTCATGAGCCAAGCCAAGGCCCGCTGTGCCGCCGACTCGATTCGCGTTCTCGTGGTGAGCGATGTCCTGCTCTACCGCGAAGGTGTCGCGCGCGGGCTCGCGCAGCTCGGGCGCATGGCGATCGTCGCCGCGCTGAGCGGCACCGAAGCGATCGGAAGACTCGAATCGCTCGCCGTCGATGCGATCCTGCTCGATGCGTCGATCCCCGAAGCGTTGATCGTCGCCCGCCGATTGCGCGCGTTGCGCCCCGAACTGCCGGTGGTCGGCTTCGGCATCGGCAGCGCCGCGACGAGCGTGGCCTGCGCCGAGGCGGGGCTGATCGGCTTCGTCGGCCGCGACGGCACGCTCGCCGAGCTCGAACAGGCGATCGAGCAGGCGATGGCCGGCGAGGTCGGTTGCCCGCCCCAGCTGGTGGCGATGCTGTGCCGTCGGGTCGCCGCGCTTTCGGGAACGCCGGTGCAGGCCCCGCCGGCGCTCACGCGCCGCGAACGCGAGATCGCCGCGCTCGCGTCGGAAGGCCTGTCCAACAAGGAGATCGCGCTCGAGCTGCGCATCGGCCCCGCCACGGTGAAGAATCACATCCACAATATTCTCGAGAAGCTCCAGATCCGGCGCCGCGGCGCGATCGGTGCCTATATCCGCGCGCGGAGCCCCCAGATCGCCGTGCACGCCGCCGAAGAGGAGTGGCAGCCCCCGCGCCAGCTCGCCGCCGATAGCGCGTTCGCCGCCTGCTAGGCGCTCCCCACCGCTACTTTACCCGCTTCGACACCGGCGAACCTGCCAATGCGCTTGAATTGGCGGTCAGTCCCCGCCATGGCGACCGCTTCGCTTTGAACCCACCGCGCAGGAACCCGTCATTCGCCAGATCGCTGCCCTTCCCTATCGCACCGACGGCGCGGCGGCGGATGCGGCGGTGCGGATCCTGCTGATCACCTCGCGCGGCTCGGGCCGGTGGGTGGTGCCCAAGGGCAATCCGATGTCGGGCAGCGCCCCCCATGTCGCCGCGGCGCAGGAAGCCGAGGAGGAAGCCGGCGTGCTCGGGCCAGTCTGCCCGACCCCGCTCGGCTCGTACCGCTATCGCAAGCTGCGCGGCAGCGGCGCGTCGCTGATGATGGACGTCGACGTCTTCCCGCTCGCGGTCACCCGCGAGCTTTCCAGCTGGAAGGAACAGCCGGAGCGCGAGCGCCGCTGGTTCACGCTGGCCGAGGCGGCGGACGCCGTCGAGGAACCCGACCTGCGCGATCTGATCCGCTCGTTCGGCGCGTCCGAGTTCAAGGCTGCAACCCAGCGCATCGGCATGCTCAATGCCGTCGCTGAAAAATCGAGGTTAGGTCCGATGTTCGCCTGGTTTCAGCGCCTGTTGCCCCGCACGGGCAATTTCTTCGAATTGTTCGAGGCGCACGCCACGACCGTGACGGCAGGCGCGGACGCGCTGGCGCGGCTGCTCGAGGGCGGCCCGGCGAGCAAGGAGCATGTCCGCGAGGTCATCGAGCGCGAGCACGATGCCGACACGATCACGCGCGAAGTGCTCCAGACGGTGCGCAAGACGTTCCTCACGCCGTTCGATCGCGGCGCGATCACCAGCCTGATCGGCGCGCTCGACGATTCGATCGACGAGATGCAGGCGACCGCGAACGCAATCGCGCTCTACGAGGTCGAGAGCTTCGCGCCCGAGATGAAGGACATGGCGGCGATCATCGTCGATGCCGCGCGCGTCACCGCCGAGGCGATGCCGCTGCTGCGCAGCGTCGCGCAGAACGCCGCGCGTCTGCACGAACTCACCGAGCGGCTCGTCCGCATGGAAGGGCATGCCGACGAGATCCATGCCGCCGGGCTCAAGCGCAGCTTCAAGGAATTCGGCGCAAGCGATACGCTCCGGTTCGTCGTCGATCGCGAGGTCTACAAGCATCTCGAGCGGATCGTGGACGCGTTCGAGGACGTCGCGAACGAGATCGACGGCATCGTGATCGATCACGCCTGATCGCCGGACCATGCACGAACTCGCCTTTCCCCTGCTGGTCGGCCTGATCGCCGTCGCGCTGGCGTTCGATTTTCTCAACGGCCTGCACGACGCGGCCAATTCTATCGCTACGGTGGTCGCGACGCGCCTGCTCTCACCGGTCCAGGCCGTGGTGTTCGCGGCGGTGTTCAACTTTGCCGCCTATTTCCTCACCATCGCCATCCCCTCGCTCCATGCCGTCGCGGAGACCATCGGCAAGGGGCTGGTCGACAAGGATGTCGTCACGCCTGCCGTCATCTTCGGCGCGCTGGGCGGCGCGATGTTCTGGAACGTCCTGACCTGGATGAAGGGCATCCCCTCGTCGAGCAGCCATGCGCTGGTCGGCGGGCTGATCGGCGCGGGCGTCGCGCATGCCGGGCTCACCGGCATCCATTGGGGCGGGCTCAACAAGACGCTGCTCGCGATCGTGCTCTCGCCGACGCTGGGCATGTTCCTCGCGATGCTGGTGATGCTGGTCAGCTCGTGGCTGCTGCGCCGCGCCACCGCGCGCACCGCCGAGCGGAGCTTCCGCAGCCTGCATCTCATCTCCTCCGCCGCCTATTCGCTGAGCCACGGCCTCAACGACGCGCAGAAGACGATGGGCATCATCACCGTGCTGCTCTACTCGACCGGCAACCTGACCGGCGAGTTCCACGTGCCGCACTGGGTGGCGATCAGCTGCTACATCGCGATCGCGCTCGGCACGATGACCGGCGGCTGGAAGATCATCGAAACGATGGGGTCGCGGATCACCAAGCTATCGCAGCACCAGGGATTCAGCGCCTCGCTGGCGGGCTCGATCGTGCTCTTTGCGGCTTCGGCGCTCGGCATCCCGGTCTCCACCACGCACACGATCACCGGTTCGATCATCGGCGCCGGAACGGCACGGCGCGCCTCTGCGGTCCGCTGGGGCGTGGCGCGCAGCGTGGTGACGGCATGGGTGATCACCATCCCCGCCTCGGCGCTGGTCGGCGCCGGCTTCTATGCCGTGACTTTGCTGTTCTAGGTCGTGAGCCGATAAACGGCCTTTATGCGAGCAATGGCTGAGCAGCCGACATCGGGTGGTTAGCTGCCGTAGGCTTTTCATGAGCAAATGGACGCTTGCTGCCAGTCGGGCAGCTGTATGCCCATATGGCCGTCTGCACTCGGCTTTCGACCGTACGGAACCGACCGGAGGCTTGTCGAAAGCGGGCGCTCGTCGTCCGTCCCGCGAATTGTACCCGTCGTGAAATGCTGCCACTATCCATTTGGGATGGCGCGCTGAAAGCAAGGGAAGACGATGCGAGAGCCACGAAGTCTGGCGGTCTTCATAACGGGCCTCGCCTGTTTGGCGACTTCGTTGTACCTTTTAACGATTTGGATAGACCCTTGGACGTTCGGCTCACCACCTCCTCATAACTTCATGAATCTGGATAATGTAAAATCCGTCGCCACCAATACACGTTTTTTAAATATTCGCAACGCGCCACTATTGCTATTCGGATTGGCGATCGCACTCGTTCCTATATTGTCGGCAGTTACCACGCTTGGTTCTCTAACGATTCTGGCCGCGCTATGGCTGGCTCCATCCTTCAGGTATTTTCGTGCGGCTTCGATATGCTTTTCGATTCTCGTACTATGGCAATGCTTTGTCCTGCTCATGTTTTATCTCGCTTGACCGGGAGACGGATGAGCGCGCTTCCGTCCGCCATCGCAACAGCGACGACGATCCAGGATCGGTTCAGCTTTCAGTATTGCGGTCGTCCGTCGAAATTTTCGGCCAGCGGGGCATTTGCTGACAGCTGCTTTCCATGAGTCCCGGCCTAGCCGCCCGGCCCGCGCTGCGCGCGGCACTGGCTCGGCGTCTGCCCGAAGCGCGCCCGGAACAGCCGGCTGAAATGCGCCGCGTCGCTGAAGCCGAGCCGATCGGCGATCCCGCCGATGCGCTCTTCGTTGCCCGGATCGAGCAGCGCCTGCCGCGCGGCATCGAGCCGCGTGTTGCGGATATAGGTCTGGACGCCGCCTTCCTTCTCGAACAGCCGGTGGAGCGTGCTTCGCGACACTTTCAGCCGGCGGCAGAGATTGGCGACGCTGAGCGAGGGCGATTCGAGATTCGCGCGAACTTCCTCGCGGGCGCGCGCCGCGGCGCCGCGGGGCGGCGGGGGCGTCCCGTCCTCGGCGCCGGTCGCCGCATGGACCGCGACCACCAGCAGATCGAGCAACGTCCGGGCGAGCCGCGGCGCATCCTCGGCAGCGATCAGCTGCAGGCTCTCGCTGAGCTTCACCAGATGCGCGTGGAGCAGCGAAGCCTCGTCGCGTCCGATCACGACACCGTGCAGCGCGGCGACCGCGCCGAGCTGCGATTCGGCGAGCGCGCGCGGAATCGCCAACTGGATCGAACGGGCGATCGACATCGTCATCGTCACCGGCTGGGTGAGATCGAACAACAGGATCTCGCCGTCGCGCAGCGCGAATTCGCGGCTGCGCGCGGTGCCACGCATCTCGCCTTCGAGCATCACCCCCACGCCGAGGATGTCGATGCCGTCCGAAGCGATCCGCTCCGCCGTCCGCTGGAGCTGCCGCGCCGTCCCGTGCGAATAGGAAACGATGATCCCGTCAAGCGCGATATTCTCCGCCGAAGTGGAGAAAGGTCCGATCGGCGTCGAGTCGAACAGGCCGGCGATGCTCGGAAAGCCGCGGCTCGACCATGTTTCATGACGTTCGGCGGGAGGAATGCTTGCCGTGGAATAACGGACGGGCTCGATGCCCCGTCTGACCCCCATAGATACGCTCCGACTCCTGCAGGAACGCCTGCGAGGAACGCATGCTATTCCGGATACTTAATGAGCGTTTTACATCAAAATATGCGGTAAGAAACAGCGTCTCGCCGGCATCGCACGAAATTTTGGGACAGTCGCGGCAGCTTGTCAGCCGCGGCGGGTTTGGCTAGCATTCCTGAAAAAATTTTCATAAGCGAAAAGGCGGGGATATGCGGGTTACGCGACGGCAGGCGCTCGGTAGCTTCGCGGGCGGAACCGCTGCCGCACTGGCTTCGCCCGCCGCCGCGGAACTTGCCCCCGATTGGTCCAGCCTCGCAGGCGCCTTCCGCGTGCCCGACTGGTTCCGCGACGCCAAGTTCGGCATCTGGGCGCACTGGAGCGCGCAATGCGTGCCCGAGTTCGGCGACTGGTACGGCCGCCAGATGTATATCCAGGGCAATCCTTTCTACGAGCATCATCTCAAGCACTATGGCCACCCGGCGGACCGGGGGTTCCTCGAGATCGAGAATGCGTGGAAGGCCGAGAATTGGGACCCCGAACATCTGATCGGGCTCTACAAGGCCGCGGGCGCACGCTATTTCATGGCACTCGCCAATCATCACGACAATCTCGACACGTTCGACAGCAGGCATCACGCCTGGAACACGGTGCGCGTCGGCCCGAAGCGCGACATCATCGGGACATGGGAGAAGGTCGCACGCGCGCACGGGCTGCGCTTCGCCGTCTCCAATCACAGCGCGCACGCCTGGCACTGGTGGCAGACCGCCTATGGCTATGACGCCGAGGGCCCGCGCGCCGGCGAGCGCTACGATGCGTTCAGGCTGACCAAAGCCGACGGTGCCGGCACCTGGTGGGACGGGCTCGATCCGCAGGAACTCTATACCGGTCCCGCGATGGTGCCCCCCGACGGGATCGCGAGCGCACAGGCGATGCGCGACTGGCACGACGTCCATAGCGGCCGCTGGATGGAGTTCGCCCCGCCCGAGAACCCGCATCACGTCGCCAAATGGCTGCTCCGCCAGCAGGACCTCGTCGAGAAATACCGCCCCGACATGGTCTATTTCGACGATTCGGGATTGCCCTTCGGCAGCGTCGGCATCGCGGCGCTGGCGCATTATTATCGCCAGAGCATCGCCCGTGACGGCCGGATCGAGGTCGTCGCCACCGCCAAGCTGCTCACGCCCTATCAGCGCACCGCGCTCGTCGAGGATGTCGAGCGCGGGGTCAGCGACCGGTTGCGCGAGGAGCCATGGCAGACCTGCACCTGCATCGGGGACTGGCACTATAATCGCGCGCGCTACGAGCAGAAATCCTATGTGCCGGCGGCCAGGGTCATCCAGCGCCTGTGCGATATCGTCTCGAAGAACGGCAATCTGCTGCTCTCGATACCGGTGCGCGGCGACGGCACGATCGATAGCGAGGAGGAGAAGATTCTCGCCGGCATCACGCGCTGGATGCGGCGTAACGGCGACGCGGCGATCTTCGGCTCGCGGCCGTGGCGGACCTATGGCGAAGGCCCGACCAAGGTCGTCGGCGGAGGCTTCAACGAGGGCAAGACCGAGTTCACCGCCGACGATGTCCGTTTCACCACGCGCAAGGGCGCGCTCTACGCCGCGCTGCTGGAATGGCCGGAGCACCCCGTGACGATCGTCTCGCTGGGCAAGGCGGCGCTGCCCGATGCGACGATAGAGCGCGTGACGCTGGTGGGCGGCGGACACGTGGCGTTCGAACGCGGGGAGGCAGGCCTGACGGTCACACTGCCGCGGGGTGGCCCCGACGATTTCGTCCCGGTGATACGAATCGAAGGCCGCGGACTGGTATAACTACCCGTGCTCCGGCGAAGGCCGGAGCGCTGGCCGCCAGCGAACCGCCCGTTCTCCAGCGCTCCGGCCTTCGCCGGAGCACAATGGCCTATTCGAACTCGAGGATTGCCGCGTCGACGGCGAGGCTCTCGCCGGGCGCGAAATTGGCGGCCTTGACCACCCCTGCCCGCTCGGCGCGCAGGATGTTCTCCATCTTCATCGCCTCGACTACCGCGAGCGGCTGCCCCGCCTCGACCTTGTCGCCGGGCGCGACATGGAGCCGGGTGAGCAGCCCCGGCATCGGCGCGAGCAGGAAGCGGCTCATGTCGGGCGGGATCTTCTCGATCATGTGCTTCGCCAGCTCGCCGGTCCGCGTGTCATAGGCCTTGGCGACGTGCGTGGCGCCGTGCGTGGTCAGGCGCCAGTTCACGCCGGTGCGAGATACGCCCACGGTGAGGGGTTCGCCGTCGATCATCGCCTCGAACAGGGGCGAGCCCGGTTCCCAGCTGACGATGATTTCAGCGCTCTCCGGCGCGTTTTCCGCATTATACAGGACGTGATAGCTGCCGCTATCATGGCTCCAGTGACCCGAGACCACGATCTCGAAACGCTCCCCGTCGATCAACACCGTCCAGTTACCATGGGCCACGGGGGCGCCGGCAAGCTGGCCGGAGATCGCATGGGTCTTCTGGCGCCGGATGTCCGCGATAACGCCCGCCACCCCGGCAAGCTTGCGCAGTAGCTCGGGCGACGCCGGCGCCCCATGGAAGCCCTCGGGATACTCCTCTGCGATGAAGCCGGTGGTCAGCCCCCCTTCGCGGAAACGCGGATGCTGCATGATCGCCGAGAGGAAATCGATATTGTGGCCGATGCCTTCGATCCGGAACCGGTCGAGTGCCGCGATCTGCTTGTCGATCGCCTTCTCGCGCGTCTCGGCCCAGGTGACCAGCTTGGCGATCATCGGGTCGTAGAACATCGATATCTCGCTGCCTTCGCTCACGCCGTCATCGACACGTACGCCTTCGGATAGCGCCTCGGGGGTCAGCACGTCGGCATGCGCGCGCAGTTCGTCGGGATAGCCTTCGCTATAGACTCGCAGGAAAGTCTGTGGGCCACCATCTGCCTGCGCACGCGGCGGGCGATAGCGCACCAGCCGCCCGGTGGAGGGCAGGAAGCCGCGATAGGGATCCTCGGCATAGACCCGGTTCTCGATCGACCAGCCGTTGATCTTCACGTCCGCCTGCGTGAAGCCCAGCTTCTCGCCCGCCGCCACCCGGATCATCTGCTCGACCAGATCGAGCCCCGTGATCTCCTCGGTCACCGGATGCTCCACCTGCAGCCGGGTGTTCATCTCGAGGAAGTAGAAGCCTTCGCCGGTGGTGTCGGCGCCGCTGACGATCAGCTCGACCGTGCCCGCCGAATAATAGCCGACCGCCCGCGCCAGCGCGACCGCCTGCTCGCCCATCGCCTTGCGCATCGTCGGCGTGACGAACGGCGACGGCGCCTCTTCGACCACCTTCTGGTGGCGCCGCTGGATCGAGCATTCGCGCTCGTTGAGATAGAGGATGTTGCCGTGCTGGTCGCCGAGCACCTGAATCTCGATGTGCCGCGGGCTCTCGATGAACTTCTCGATGAACACGCGGTCGTCGCCGAAGCTCGCCAGCCCCTCGCGCTTGGTCGCCTCGAAGCCCTCACGGACGTCCTGCTCGCTATAGGCCAGCCGCATCCCCTTGCCGCCGCCGCCGGCCGAGGCCTTCATCATCACCGGATAGCCGATCTCGGTGGCGATCCGCACGGCATGCTCGGTATCGTCGATCTCGCCGACAAAGCCGGGAACGACGTTGACGCCCGCCGCCTTGGCGAGTTTCTTGGACTCGATCTTGTCGCCCATCGCCGCGATCGCGTTCGGCGGCGGGCCGACGAACGCGATCCCCGCCTCGGCACAGGCGCGCGCGAAGCTTTCGCGCTCGGACAGGAAGCCGTAGCCCGGATGGATGCAGTCCGCCCCGGTCTCCTTCGCCGCGAGCAGGATCAGCTCGGCCTTGAGATAGCTCTCCGCCGCCGGTGCCGGCCCGAGCCGCACGGCCTCGTCGGCGATCAGCACATGCGGCGCGCGCGCATCCGCGTCCGAATAGACCGCGACGGTGGCGATCCCCATCTTCTTGGCGGTGCGCATCACCCGGCAGGCGATCTCGCCCCGATTGGCGACCAGGATCTTCTTGAACATTATTTTCCCGCCGATTTTGAATTTGGAAGGAGGATAAGCACAGCCAAAATGAGTACCGCTGCGGCAAAGAAGATCATCAGTCCGTTTTCACGATACTCTTGCAGACTGCGGCAGTTTCCGCCTGCCTCCGCGAGGCCGCAATTAGAGGCTGCCAAATCGCGCCAATACCGGACAGTCCGCTCGAAAGCGATGCAGAGTGCCGCGAGCGCGGTCAGTGAGAAGACCCGCTTGATCAGGCCGCTCTTCACTCGGCCGCCTCCAGCTCCACCTTTATCTCCGCCTGCATCGGCTTGACGCCCAGCCTTGCGAACAGCGCCGCGTCCTTGTCGTCGCCGGCGTTACCCGCGGTGAGCAGCTTGTCGCCGGTGAAGATCGAATTGGCGCCGGCCAGGAAGCATAGCGCCTGGGTCGAATCGCTCATGCTCTCGCGCCCAGCCGACAGCCGCACCATCGACTCCGGCATCGTGATCCGCGCCACCGCGATCGTGCGGACGAATTCGATATCGTCGATCTTGGCGAGCGGCGTATCCGCCAGCATGTCGCCGAGCACCGTACCCTTCACCGGCACCAAAGCATTCACCGGTACGCTCTCGGGATGCCGTGGCAGCGTCGCCAGCGCGTGGATGAAGCCGACCCGGTCGGCGCGGGTCTCGCCCATCCCGACGATCCCGCCGCAGCACACGTTGATCCCCGCCTCGCGGACATGCTCGAGCGTATCGAGCCGCTCCTCGAAGCTGCGCGTGGTGATCACCTCGCCATAGCGCTCGGGCGAGGTATCGATATTGTGGTTGTAGTAATCGAGCCCGGCATCGGCGAGCATGCCCGCCTGCTTCTCGCTGAGCATTCCCAGCGTCATACAGGTCTCCATCCCCATCTGGCGCACGCCCTGCACCATCTCGACGATGGCGGGCATGTCGCGGTCCTTGGGGTTGCGCCACGCCGCGCCCATGCAGAAGCGCGACGAGCCATTGTCCTTCGCCTGCGCCGCCGCCTGCAGCACCGCGCGGACGTCCATCAATTTGGTCGCCTTGAGCCCGGTCTCGGCATGCACCGACTGGTTGCAATAGCCGCAATCCTCGGGGCAGCCGCCGGTCTTGATCGAAAGCAGCGTCGAAAGCTGGACTTCATTGGCCGCGTGATTGGCTCGGTGAACCTCAGCGGCACGGAACACGAGCTCGGTGAAGGGAAGATCGAACAATGCGGCGATCTCGTCGCGGGTCCAGTCGGTACGGGTCATTTGAGTATCGCCGATGCAAAGGTTTGAATGAACGAGCCGAGCCCGATCGCGAGGAAGAAGGTCGCCGCGATCAGGCCGTAGCGCACCTGCCGCGTCACCTTGTCATGAAGCATGGGCTTCACTTCGAGCGAAACGAGGTGGCCCGCCATCAGCAGGCTGATCACCCCCGCCACGCCGATCGCGATGAGTACGATGACCACGCGGCGCGGATCGAATTTAGCGCCCGTGCCATCCATGAAGGCGAACACGCCGCCGATCGACACCAGCGAGATCCCGGTCAGGTGCTTGAAATAATCATAGGCGCGGCCGAACGGCACCACATCCTCCCGTTCGGGCGCTGGCTCGTCTTCGGTCATTCGGCAGCCTCGTCGATCGGGGGCAGATTATGCCCGAGCAGCTTGAGCACTTCCGAAGCCGCGCTGACAAGGTTGGTGCCGGGGCCGAAGATCGCCTGCACGCCATGCGCGCGGAGGAATTCATAATCCTGCGGCGGGATCACCCCGCCCGCGACGACCTTGATATCGGCCCGCCCCGCTTCCTTGAGCGCATCGACCAGCTCGGGGATCAGCGTCTTGTGCCCCGCGGCGAGGCTCGAAGCACCGACCACATCGACTTGCTTCTCGATCGCCAGCGCGCAGGTCTCCGCCGGCGTCTGGAACAACGGGCCCGACACCACCTCGAAGCCGAGATCGGCAAAGGCGCTGGCGACGACATTGGCGCCGCGATCATGCCCGTCCTGCCCCATCTTGGCGACGAGCACGCGCGGCTTGCGGCCGTGACGGCGCTCGAACGCGGCGACCCCTTCCTCGGCGCGCAGCCAGCCCTTGTCCTCGGCATGCGCCGGGCCATAGACCCCCTTGATCGGAGTCACCCCCACCGCGTGCCGCCCGAACGCCACTTCCATCGCCGCCGACATCTCGCCGAGCGTGCAGCGCGCCCGCGCCGCCTCGACGCAGAGCGCGAGCAGATTCTCGCTGCCCTGCGCGCCACGACGGAGATTGCCGAGCGCTTCCTCGGCCTTTGCCGGATCGCGTTCGGCACGGGTTTTCGCGAGGCGCTTGATCTGGTCCGCCCGGACGCGGGTATTGTCGATCTCGAGGATATCGATCGGCGCATCGTTGGGGTTCGGATATTTGTTCACCCCGACGATGACGTCCTCGGCGCGGTCGACGCGGGCCTGGCGCGCGGCGGCGGCGCGCTCGATATGCTCCTTGGGCATGCCGCTCTCGACCGCATGAGTCATCCCGCCCAGCGCCTCGACTTCCTCGATCAGCGCCCAGGCCTTTTCGGCCAGTTCGTTGGTCAGCGCCTCGACATAGAAACTGCCACCGAGCGGATCGACGACATGCGTCATCCCCGTCTCTTCCTGCAGGATGAGCTGGGTGTTGCGCGCGATCCGGGCGGAGAAATCGGTGGGCAGCGCCACTGCCTCGTCGAGGCTGTTGGTGTGGAGCGACTGGGTGCCGCCGAAGGTGGCGGCCATCGCCTCGATCGTGGTGCGGATGACGTTGTTGTACGGGTCCTGCTCGGTGAGCGACACGCCCGAGGTCTGGCAATGGGTGCGCAGCATCTGCGAGCGGGGCGATCCGCCGAAACCGGCGATGATGCGGCTCCACAGCATCCGCGCCGCTCGCAGCTTGGCGACTTCCATGAAGAAGTTCATGCCGATGCCGAAGAAGAACGACAGCCGCCCGGCGAACTCGTCGATGCTCAGCCCGCGCGCCTGCGCCGAGCGGACATAGGCCATGCCGTCGGCGAGCGTGAACGCCAGCTCCTGCACCGCCGTCGCCCCTGCCTCGTGCATGTGATAGCCCGAGATCGAGATCGAATTGAACCGCGGCATATGCTCGGCGGTGTAGGCGATGATGTCCGCGACGATCCGCATCGAGGGCTCGGGCGGATAGATGTACGTGTTGCGGACCATGAACTCCTTGAGGATGTCGTTCTGGATGGTCCCGGTGAGCTGGTCCTGCCGGACGCCCTGTTCCTCGGCAGCGACGATGTAGAAAGCGAGGCACGGCAGCACCGCGCCGTTCATCGTCATGCTGACCGACATCTGGTCGAGCGGGATGCCGTCGAACAGGATCTGCATGTCGGCGAGCGTGTCGATCGCCACGCCCGCCTTGCCGACATCGCCGGTGACGCGCGGATGATCGCTGTCATAGCCGCGATGCGTGGCAAGATCGAAGGCGATCGACAGGCCTTTCTGCCCGGCGGCGAGGTTACGGCGATAAAAGGCGTTCGATTCCTCGGCGGTCGAGAAGCCGGCATATTGCCGGATCGTCCACGGGCGCCCGGCATACATCGTCGCCTTCACCCCGCGGGTGAACGGCGCGAAGCCCGGCAGCCCGGGATCGGGCGCGTCGGCCGCGGTGTAGAGCGGTTTGACCGCGATCCCCTCGGGCGTGTGCCAGGTGAGATCGGCGTCCTTCACTTCCTTCGCGGCGAGAGCCGCCCAAGCGTCGAGATCGCTCATATCTTCCTCTCCCCTTGTGGGAAGGGGAGGGAGCCGACGAAGTCGGCGGAAGAAGGGTGAGGGGGAGTTTTGACCACCTCCCCCTCATCCTTCCCACTCGCTTCGCTCGCGGGCCCCTTCCTTCTCCCACAAGGGGAGAAGGAGATATGTACGCTACCCATCACTTGCCCTTGAACTCCGGCTTGCGCTTGCTGAGGAAGGCCATGCCGCCCTCCATCGAGTCCGCCGTCCCGCGCGCCGCGCGCTGGTTGTCCGCCTCGCGCGCCATCGCGTCGGCATAGCCGCCGTCGAGCGCCGCGTGCAGCTGGCGGCGGATCATCCCCAGCGCCACCGTCGGCCCCGAAGCGAGCCGCTCGGCCAGCCGCCACGCCTCGCTGTCGACCACATCCTCGTGGACGACTTCATACACCATGCCCCAGTCACGCGCCTTGTCGGCATGGATCTTCTCGCCGAGCATCATCATCTCGAGCGCGCGGGCGCGGCCGACGATCCGCGGCAGCATCCAGCTCGCGCCACCATCGGGGACGAGGCCGATATTGACGAAGGCCTGGAGGAAATAGGCATTGCTCGCGGCGATGCAGAAATCGGCGGCGAGCGCGAGGCTGCAGCCGATTCCCGCGGCAGGCCCGCGCACGCCGCTGATCACCGGTACCGAAAGCCCGGCGATGGCGAGCAGCGCGGGATTGTAATGCTCGGTCAGCGCGGCATGCGTCGCGGCGCCGGGATCGCCTGCCGAAAGCGCACCGCTGCCGACATCGGCGCCCGAGCAGAACGCCCTGCCCGCCCCGAGCAGCAGCACCGCGCGCGCGCCGTCGAGAGCGCCGACCGCCGCTCCGATCTCGTCGAACATCGCCGGCGGCGCGGCATTGAGCCGCTCGGGCCGGTTAAGCGTGATCGCCAGCACGTCGCCGCGGCGCTCGGTAAGGATATGCTCGAAGCTCATGCGGCGTCCTTGATCCTTTCGGCGGCTGCCTTGACCAGCGGCAGCACATGTGTGCGCGATAGCGGCGCGAGCTGCCGCGCCTCGGCCTCGGCGGCGCTCAGCCAGAACAACGCGTCGATCTCCTCACCGGCTGCGGGCACGCCATCGATTTCGACGCGGAACAGCATGGCTTCGACGCGGCGGCCGGGTTCGTGCACCGCCGGGGCGGCGAACGCTCCAACGAACACCGCCTCCACGACCACGCAGCCCAGTTCCTCGCGCAGCTCGCGCGCGAGCGCCGCCTCGGGCGCCTCGCCGGGCTCGATCTTGCCGCCGGGCTGGATCAGCGCCTCGGTGCCGCGCTTGCGCACCATCAGCGTGCGCCCCGCGGCGTCGAGGATCAGCGCGGCGGCGATCCGGATCGGTTCGGCCTCAATGCCCATCCTTCGGCGTCTCCATGATCTCGGTGAGCACGCCGCCCATGTCGCGCGGATGGACGAAGAAGATCATTGTCCCGTGCGCGCCGATCCGCGGTTCGCCGAGCACCCTCGCCCCTTTCGCCTCGAACCACGCTTTCGCTTCGTGAATGTCGGGCACCTCGTAGCAGAGATGATGCTGCCCGCCCGCCGGGTTCTTGGCGAGGAAGCCATGGATTGGCGAGCTTTCGCCGAGCGGTTCGATCAGCTCGATCTGGGTGTTGGGGGTGTCGATGAAGCACACCTTCACCCCCTGCGCCGGCAAGTCGAACGGCGCGCGTATCACCTCCGCGCCCATCGTGTCGCGGTAGAAGGCGATCGATGCTTCGATCGAAGGCGTCGCGACGCCGACATGGTTGAGACGGCCGAGTTTCATCGACCGATGGCTTTCGTTTCAAACAAAATGGCTCGCGTCATCGGTTCAAGTTCACTACCCTTAAGCCCACCCAGATCTTCACGCATTGCGGCTACCAAGACACAGAAATCCTTATACGACTCCTCTGAACCAAGCACAGCGTGGCGCGAATGTTCCGCCAAAGCTCGAACGACCGCGGGTGAACCATTAAGAATAATCTTTGCCTTAGCCTCGATGCTTAATTTGATCGCATTCGCTCGTTCAGGCGTTCCCGTCGAAGCCTGAGACATCGCGGCCAATGACTCTGCAAACAGGGCGTAATCTCGCGCCCTTGAGTCACGCAAGAACTGAGTGTGAGCTTGCCGCCAGCCAAAAGCCGATTGGACAACGCCACCAAGAATAGCGCCTCCAAAACCGATCAGCGCGGAAATAAGATCAGGAGACATATTGCCATCTCACAACGGAATATTGTCATGCTTCTTCCACGGGTTCTCGAGCTGCTTGTTGCGCAGTTTCCGGAGCCCCAGCGCCACCCGCCGTCGCGTCGAATGCGGCATGATCACCTCGTCGATGAAGCCCTTACTCGCGGCGACGAACGGATTGGCGAAGCGCGCCTCATATTCGGCGGTGCGCTCGGCGATCTCCTCGGGGGTCTTGCCGCGGAAGATGATCTCGACCGCGCCCTTGGCCCCCATCACGGCGATCTCGGCGGTGGGCCAGGCGTAGTTCAGGTCGCCGCGGAGATGCTTGGAGGCCATCACGTCATAGGCGCCGCCATAGGCTTTCCGGGTGATCACGGTGATCTTGGGCACGGTCGCCTCGGCATAGGCATAGAGCAATTTGGCGCCGTGCTTGATGATCCCCGAATGCTCCTGCCCGACGCCGGGCAGGAAACCCGGCACGTCGACAAAGGTCACGATCGGGATCTCGAACGCGTCGCAGAAGCGGACGAAGCGCGCGGCTTTCTTCGACGAGTTGATGTCGAGCACCCCCGCCAGCACCATCGGCTGGTTGGCGACCACGCCCACGGTGCGCCCCTCGATGCGGCCGAAGCCGATCAGGATGTTGCCGGCATGGCTGGGCTGGAGCTCGAAGAACTCGCCCTCGTCAAGCGTCTTCCGGATCAGCTCGTGCATGTCATAGGGCTGGTTGGCGCTGGGCGGGATCAGCGTGTCGAGGCTGGGCTCGACGCGGTCCCATGGATCGTCGCACGGCCGCTCGGGAACGCTTTCCCGATTGGACGCGGGCAGGAAGTCCACGAAGTCGCGGGCCGCGAGCAGCGCCTCGATATCGTTATCGAAGGCCACATCGGCGACCCCCGACTTCGTGGTATGCGTCACCGCTCCACCCAGTTCCTCCTGCGTGACGATCTCGTTGGTAACGGTCTTCACTACATCCGGGCCGGTGACGAACATGTACGATGAATCCTTCACCATGAAGATGAAGTCGGTCATCGCGGGAGAATAGACGGCCCCGCCTGCGCAGGGGCCCATGATCAGGCTGAGCTGGGGCACGACGCCGCTCGCCAGCACATTGCGCTGAAACACTTCGGCATAGCCGCCGAGGCTCGCGACGCCTTCCTGGATGCGCGCGCCGCCGCTGTCGTTGAGGCCGATCACGGGCGCGCCGACCTTCATCGCCATGTCCATGATCTTGCAGATCTTCTGCGCGTGGCGCTCGGAGAGCGAGCCGCCGAACACGGTGAAGTCCTGGCTGAACACGAAGACGAGCCGGCCGTTGATCGTGCCCGATCCGGTGACGACGCCGTCGCCGGGGACGATCTGCTGCTCCATGCCGAAATCGACGCAATTATGCTCGACATACATGTCGAGCTCCTCGAACGACTCCTGGTCGAGCAACACCTCGACCCGCTCGCGCGCGGTCAGCTTGCCCTTGGCATGCTGCGCGTCGATCCGCTTCTGCCCGCCGCCAAGGCGAGCCGCGGCGCGGCGGCGCTCCAGTTCCTCGATCGTCGACGACATTGGGGTCTCCAGCGGTGGCGCCTTCTGCACAGGGCATGCGCGGCGACGCAAATGCAATGTTGCAAAGTTGCGGCGCGGGGGTTTGCAGAATATGCTGCGGCATGACCGCCCCCCGCCGCCGCCTGTTCGAGGGCTTCCGCCTGCGCGATCTGCGCCGCCGCATCGGCCTCAGCCAGGCGGCGATGGCCGCGCGGCTCGGCATCTCGGTCCCCTATCTCTCGCAGATCGAGAATAACGGCCGGCCGATCACCGACGTGGTGCTGCTCGCGCTCGCCCGCGAATTCCCGATGGAAGCGGCCGATATCGGCGCCGAAGCCGAGACCTCGACCTTGTTGCGCACGATCGACGCGGCGACCGACACCAGCATTCCCGCGCACGCTCTGGGCGAGCCCGATGTCCGCCGCGGGCTCGAGCAGCAACCTCTGCTCGCCCGCCGGCTGGTCGCGGTGCACGAGGCGTGGCGCCGCAGCCAGGAGCAGCTGCGTGTGCTCGACGACCGGTTCGACACCGGATCGAGCGAGGCCGCGCCGCTTCCCTGGGAAGAGGTGCGCGACTGGTTCCAGGCCGAGGGCAACTACATCGATGCGATCGACCGCTCGGCCGAAGCGCTCGCCGAAGCGCTCGATGAGGGTCCCGTCGCGCGGGCGATCGAGGAGCGCCTGCACCGCTGGCACGGCGTCCGCGTGACCGATGTCGACAATGACGGCGGCGAGCTCAGCCGCTTCGACGAAGCCAGCCGCACGCTCGCGCTCAATGCCGGCCTGCCGCCCGAAAGCCGCGCATTCCTCCTCGCGCACCGGCTGGTCCGCTATGAATTCGCCAACGAGATGCGCCATGTCGTCGCCGAGGCCGGCCTTGCCAGCCATGCCTCGCGCGAATTGCTCAGTGTCGGGCTCGCCAACTATGCCGCGGGCGCGCTGCTGATGCCCTATGGCCAGTTCCGCGCCCGGGCGCGTGAGGTGCGCCACGATATCGATCGGCTGCGCCAGCGCTTCGGGGTGAGCTTCGAGCAGGCGTGCCACCGCCTCTCGACGCTCCAGCGCCCCGGCGCGGCAGGGCTGCCCTTCTTCTTCTGTCGTGTCGACATGGCGGGCAACATCACCAAGCGCCACTCGGCAACCCGGCTCCAGTTCGCGGCGCTGGGCGGCGCCTGCCCGCTGTGGATCGTCCACGAAGCGGTGGCGATCCCGGATCGCATCTTGGTCCAGCTTGCCGAGATGCCCGACGGCACACGCTACGTCTCGATGGCCAAGGGGCTGGTCAAGCCGTCGGGCAGCTATGCCCGCCCACCGCGGCGCTATGCGGTCGCGCTGGGCTGCGAGGAGGCGCACGCCGCGGACTTCGTCTATGCCGACGATCTGCGCCCGGGCGGCGCGGCGACACCGATCGGCGCGAGCTGCCGCATCTGTCCGCGCACCGATTGCGACCAGCGCGCCTTCCCGCCCGCCGGATCGGCGATCGCGATCGACGTCGATCGCAGGAGCGTCGTGCCCTACGCGTTCAGCTAGCGCGGCTTTTACCCGAGCCGCTCGTCCTCGGGCGTTTCGGCCGTTCCGGAGCGCGTGGCCACGTCGCCGCCCAGCGCGCTTTCCTGCGCACGATCGCTGGTGCTGGTCACGTCGCCTTCGATCCGACGCGCGTCTGCGCCGATGACGCTCTCCTCGTCGCGCTGGCCATGCGGTTCACGGTCGTCGAGATTGCGCGAGCGCCCCTCGTGCATGCGGCGATCATCGGTGGCCATGGCATTTCTCCTCTTGCGATCACAACCGCCGAGCGGCGCGGCGGTTG
Organism: Sphingomonas naasensis; assembly: GCF_004792695.1. Taxonomy (GTDB): domain Bacteria; phylum Pseudomonadota; class Alphaproteobacteria; order Sphingomonadales; family Sphingomonadaceae; genus Sphingomonas; species Sphingomonas naasensis. The sequence continues at coordinate 484,819 of NZ_SRXU01000001.1, forward strand.
CCCGGCGCCGCGAGTCCGTGGCATATTGAAACCAAAGTATGAGGAGAGGATCGATGGCCACTGCGCTCCAGCAGGATGCAGGCAACCCGCTCGGCGTCAGCGACGCCGAATGGCAGGCGCGCCAGCAGCTCGCCGCCTGCTACCGGGTGTTCGACATGCTCGGCTGGTCCGAGATGATCTACAACCACATCACCGTGAAGCTGCCCGATCAGGAAGGCGCGTTCCTGATCAATCCGTTCGGACTGCACTTCAGCGAAGTGAAGGCATCGAACCTCGTCAAGATCGACATCGACGGCAACAAGCTCGACGAGTCGCCCTATCCGGTCAATCGCGCCGGCTTCGTCCAGCACGCGCTGTTCCACCGACATCTGCCCGATGCGCATTGCATCATGCACACGCACACCACCGCGGGGATGGCGGTGAGCAGCGTCGAGGGCGGCCTTCGCCCCGTCAATTTCTACGCGTGCAACTTCGCCGGCCAGATCGCCTATCACGACTTCGAAGGCGTGACGGTGCGCGACGAGGAAGGCGAGCGCCTGCTCGCCAATCTCGGCGACAAGCGGGTGATGCTGCTGCGCAACCACGGCATCCTCGTGATGGGGCGCACCCTGCCCGAGGCGTTCATCAAGCACTGGTCGCTCCAGCGCGCCTGCGAGATCCAGGTCGCGACCTTGGGGATGGGCGAGCCGCTGACGGTCTCGGACGAGGTGGTATCGGTCCACCAGCGCGACCTGCACATGGCGCAGGTCCCGGGCGGCCCCGGCGCGGCGGACTTCGCTGCGATGGTCCGGCTGGTCGACCGAACCGACCGGAGCTGGCGCGAGTAACACTCCTCCCCCGGAGGGAGAGGGGGACCAGCGAAGCTGGTGGAGGGTAGTCGCCGCATGCTGCACGGCCCGAAATCGACCCAGAAGCGTGCAAGGAAGCTTCGCGAGGAATTGAGCCTGCCGGAGGTTCTGTTGTGGGCCCGGCTTCGCAAGCGACCCGCCGGCCTCAAGTTCAGAAGGCAGCACCCGGCCGGACGCTATGTACTCGACTTCTTCAGCGCAGAGCGTCGCCTTGCCATCGAGGTGGATGGCGAGGCGCACAATCGAGGCAACGCGCCCGAACATGATGCGGAACGCGACGCCTTGGCTGCGTTCGCAGGGCGTGCAGATTCTGCGCATTCCGGCCCCCGCCGTGCTTGGCGATCTCGAAGCCGTCATGCGCCAGATCGAACACGCCGCTCGCGGAGACTACCCCTCCACCGCCTTCGGCGGTCCCCCTCCCCCTCCGGGGGAGGATTGATCGCGAACCTTAGCCGAACCGGAACCCGCTCACCGCCCAGCCCATCACATGGTCGCGATACTCGGCCACCGCCGGCCCTTCCCCGCCCGCACCGAGCGCGACCATCAGCGGCAGCAGATGCTCCTCGCGCGGATGGGCGAAATGCGCGTGCGGTAGCTTGTCCCACGCGGCGACTCGCTCCGCCCGGCGCGCCGGATCGGGATCGGTGACCGCGTCGACCAGCACCGCGTCCCATTCGTCCGCCACGGGCGTCACCTGCGGGCCGCGGGCGCGGAGATTGTGAAAGCTCATGCCGCTGCCGACGATCAGCACGCCTTCGTCGCGCAAGGGCGCCAGCGCCTTGCCGATCGCGATATGCGCCGCCGGATCGAGATCCTTCCGCAGCGAGAGCTGAACCAGCGGGATATCCGCGCCCGGCACCGCGACCATCATCGGAATGAACACGCCATGATCCCAGCCGCGCGCGTGTTCCTCGCCGACCGGGAATCCCACCCCTTCGAGCAGCGTTTTCGCCCGCGCCGCCACCTCGGGCGAACCCGGCGCGTCCCAGCGCAGGCGATAGGTGTGCTCGGGAAAGCCATGATAGTCGAACAGCAAGAGCTGACCGTTGCCGGTGTGGACGGTGACGTGGTCCTCCTCCCAATGCCCCGAGACGAGCAGGATGGCTTTCGGCCGCTCGGGCAGGCTGTCGATCAGCCCCGCCAGATAGGCCTGCATCGGCCGCCACATCGGATCGGGCGGTCCGCCGTTCGGGTCCATGAAGAAGCACGGCCCGCCGCCGTGCGGGATGAAGAGCGTGGGAAGTGTCATAGATCGGGATGTCGCGTGCCGCACGCGCTCTCGCAATGCCGGTTTCGGAAACGCGCCGTTTCCCGCTACACCCGCGGCATGACTCGCTTCACCGTCAACAACCAGCCGGTCGAGTACAGGATGGACCCGCGCACCCCTTTGCTCTGGGCGCTGCGCGACGCGTCGAACCTCACCGGAACCAAATATGGCTGCGGCACCGGCGATTGCGGCGCCTGCGCCGTCGACGTCGATGGCGGGCTGCGGCTCGCCTGCCAGGAGACGATCGGCGCGCTCGAGGGGACCTTCGTCACCACGATCGAAGGGCTCTCGAAGGATCGCAGCCATCCGGTGCAACAGGCATTGCTGGCGAGCAACATCGTCCAGTGCGGCTATTGCATTCCCGGCATCGTGATGGCCGCCTCGGTCTTGCTGCGCAGCAATCGCAATCCGAGCGAGGAGGACATCAAGGGCGCGATCCCCAATATCTGCCGCTGCGGCATCTATCCGCGGCTGATCGGCGCGATCACCGACGCCGCGCGATCGGCGCGCGGCGAGCCCCCGCTCTCCGCCGATCCGCAGCCCGAGACTCCGGCGCCCGAGCCCGAAGCGCCCGAATAGCCTTTCCCAATTCTTTCAGTCACCTTTCGCCGCAATTCAGCAATCGCTCATCCGGCGAAGTCTAGTTCCAGTCCTACGATGAAGCCCGGCCTCACGCCGGTCTCGACGGAGACAGTTGAGATGAAGAAGACCTTGCTCGCGGTGATCATCGCCGCAACGGCTCTGGTCCCGCCGGCGGCGCTCGCGCAGGACCGGGGACGTTGGGGCGGCCGCGATCGCGGCGCGAATAGTTCGGGTAGCGAAGTCCGCCAGAATCGTGGCGAATGGCGCCAGCAGCAGCAGACCCAACAGACGCCACAGGCCCAGCCGCAGCGTCAGTGGAACGGCGGCGGCGAGCGCCAGCGCGGCAACTGGAGCCGCCCGCAGCCGCAGACGCAGCCGCAGCAGACTCCACAGGCCGTGCCGCAACAGTCGTTCCAGCAGCAACAGCAGCAGCGCTGGGGCGGCAACCGCGGCGATCGCAGCCAGTGGAACAACAATGGCGACCGCAGCCGTTGGACCGGTAGCCGCAGCCAGTGGAACGGCGGCGATCGCCGGCCCGATGCGGGTCAGCAGCAGCAGCTCGAACAGCGACGCCAGCAGCAGTTCCGCAACACCGATCGCAGCCGCTGGAACGGCGGCGACCGGAGCCAGTATAATCGCGGCAATCGCGACTGGAACGATCGCAACCGCAACAATGGCTGGAACGACAACCGTAACCGCGGCTGGAACGACAACCGCAACCGCGGCTGGAACAATGGCCGCGATCGCGGACGCTGGAACAACAACTGGCGCAACGACCGCCGCTACGATTGGCGCGGCTATCGCAGCAGCAACCGCAACATCTACCGCCTGCCGCGCTACTATGCGCCGAGCAGCTGGGGCTATGGCTATCGGCGGTTCTCGATCGGGTTCTTCCTCGATTCGATGCTCTACTCGTCGAGCTACTGGATCAACGACCCGTTCTACTATCGCCTGCCCGAGGTCGACGGCCCGTATCGCTGGGTGCGCTATTACAACGACGCGCTGCTCGTCGACGTCTATAGCGGCGAAGTGGTCGACGTGATCTACGACATCTTCTGGTAAGCGGCCCGCAGCCTTGCCGAAGATCCTGGGGCCCGGCGGCGACGCCGGGCCCCTTGTCGTTCAAATGCTTGCAAATCGCGCCGCCGCACGCAATTTCGCACGCGTGAGCAAGAACAGGAACGATGGCAGGATCTCGGGCGGCCCCTCCCCGATCCGTGCCCGTATCGGCCGCGACGTCGCCGCGCAGCTGGACACGAACCCCAATGTGCGCCGCGCCAAGGTCGAAACGGCGCAGATGTACACCTATCCCGGCTTCCTCAGCGATGCCGAGTGCGACGCGCTGATCGCGCTGATCGACTCCAATTCGCGACCCTCGACTCTGCTCGCGGTGAGCGAGGATCCCGATTACCGCACCAGCCACAGCTCGGACCTGTATCGCTGGTCGCCCGAAATCCTGACGATCGACCAGCGCATCGCCCATCTGCTCGGCATCCCCGACGAGAATGCCGAGACGCTGCAGGGCCAGCGCTACGCGGTGAACCAGCAGTTCCGCGCGCATTGCGACTATTTCCACGAGTCGAGCGACTATTGGCCCAAGATGAAGGAGACCGGCGGCCAGCGCACCTGGACCGCGATGGCCTATCTCAACGACGTGCCCGAAGGCGGCGCGACGTGGTTTCCCCGCGCCGGCATCCGCTTCAAGCCGAAGCGCGGGCTGCTCGTCATCTGGAACAACATGATGCCAGACGGCACCCCCAATTACGATACACTCCACGAGGGCATGCGGGTGATCGAGGGAACCAAGTACATCGTCACCAAATGGTTCCGCGAAGGCGCGTGGATCCGCGACCACGTCCCCACCTATGTACCCGGCGGAATCGAGACGGCGTCTTCCTGATCGGATCGGTGACGTAACAAGCGCCGCTCCCGCCTCCGCGCGTTTGCTGCCAGCGCCTCCTGCAGCATCGCCACAGCCCGCCGCCCGGCCCCTCGACAACCCCGTCCGCCCGGCCCACAACGCGCGCATGTCTGCGGTTCTCAACATCCATCGTTCAATCCTCGGCCAGCCATGGCGCTGGCGCGGGCTGGCGGCGGATGCGCGCGATCCAGGCTTCGCCCCCGATGACCTCGTCACCCAGCTGCTGCTCACCCGCGGCTGCCCGCGCGAGGCGATCGACGATCATCGTGCGCCGAGCATCCGCACCTTCATGCCCGACCCCTCGATCTTCCGCGACATGGACCGCGCCGCCGAACGGCTCGCCGATGCCGTCGAGCGGCGCGAGCAGGTGGCGATTTTCGGCGATTATGATGTCGACGGGGCCACCTCGGCAGCGCTGCTGATCCTGTTGCTGCGCGATCTCGGGCTCGAGGCGCGTCCCTATATCCCCGATCGGCTGATGGAGGGCTATGGCCCCTCGGGCGAGGCGCTGGTGCGGCTGCATGGCGAGGGCGCGCGCCTGATCGTCACCGTCGATTGCGGTGCGATGGCGTTCGAGGCGCTGGCGATGGCGCAGCAAGCCGGCGCCGAGGTGATCGTGTGCGATCACCATAAATGCGCCGCCGAGCTTCCCGCCGCCTATGCGGTGGTCAATCCCAACCGGCTCGACGAGACCGAGGGCGCGGCGCACGGCCATCTCGCCGCGGTGGGCGTCGCCTTCCTGCTCGGCGCGGCGACGGTGCGCGTGCTGCGCAGCCGCAACTGGTTCGCGGCGCGCCCCGAGCCGCGACTGCTCGATTTGCTCGACCTCGTCGCGCTGGGCACCGTGGCCGATGTCGCGGCGCTCAGGGGACTCAACCGGGCCTTCGTCGCGCAGGGCCTCAAGGTGATGGCGCAGCGCCGCAACATCGGGCTCAACGCGCTGATCGAGGCCGCGCGGCTGACTCGCGCGCCGACCTGCACCGATCTCGGCTTCGCGCTGGGCCCGCGGATCAACGCCGGCGGCCGGGTCGGACGCTCGGATCTCGGCGTGCGGCTGCTCACCACCCGCGATCCCGACGAGGCGCGCGCGATCGCCGAGGAGCTCAACCTGTTCAACGAGGAGCGCCGCGCGATCGAGGCCGAGGTGCAGCTTGCCGCCGAGCAATTGTGCCTCGCCAAGGCCGGGCGCGCCGTCGTGATCGTCGCCGCGCGCGGCTGGCATCCCGGTGTGATCGGCATCGTCGCCGGCCGGCTGAAGGAAAAGCTCGGCCGCCCGGCGATTGTGATCGCGCTCGACGAGCATGGCGTCGGAAAGGGTTCGGGGCGCTCGATCCCCGGCGTCGACCTCGGCGCTGCGGTGCTCGCCGCGAAAGATGCCGGGCTGCTCGCCGCCGGGGGCGGCCATGCGATGGCGTGCGGCGTGACCATCGCCGAGGATGCGCTCGACGCTTTCGCTGATTTCCTCGACGAACGGCTCACCGAGCGGGTGACCGCGGCGATGGGCGAGCGCGCGCTGCTGCTCGACGCGGTGCTCGCGCCCGGGGGCGTAAATCCCGCGCTGGTCAACGCGATGGAGGCCGGCGGCCCCTATGGCATGGGATGGCCCGCGCCGCGCGTCGTGGCGGGGCCGATCACGGTGCTCAAGGCCGATGTGGTCGGCAGCGGCGGGCATGTCCGGCTGATCGTCGCGGGCGAGGACGGTCGCAGCCTCAAGGCCGTCGCGTTCCGCCAGGCCGAGACCGAACTGGGCGCCGCTTTGCTGTCGGCACCGCGGCATCGCAAATTGTGGCTCGCCGGTCGCGCGAAGATCGATGATTGGGGCGCCCGCCCCGCCGCCGAACTGCACATCGAGGACGCCGCCTGGGCCGATTGAGGCGATTGTGGCTATCGAGCGCTTGACCCGCGGCGCATCCTTCCCTAACCGGCCGTTCCACGCTCCGGCATGGCCCCTTCGTCTAGCGGTTAGGACGCGGCCCTTTCACGGCTGAAACACGGGTTCGATTCCCGTAGGGGTCACCAACCTTTTCAAAAGGTTCGGTGGAATATCGCGGTTGCGAGCCGCGCCCTCCCCGAAATAGCTCCTTATGCGTCGAGCGCGCCGATGCCGCCGGCAACGGCCCGGGGTGGAATTACGACGCCGCCAAACCCAGTCCGGCGAGGACCGCGGTGAGATGGGTCAGCGCTTCCGGGCTCGGGCCGGGATAATCGCCCGGCGTCGGCTCGTCTCCGATATAGCCCATGTCCGCCTTGCCTTCGGGCAGGCTGTAGAAGCCCAGCACGAAGAGATGGCGCAGCGTGTCCATGAACGCCACCGGCTTCGCCATTCCGGCGGCGGGCGTCGCGACGGTGAGTGCGTCGAGCAGCACCGCGCGCTGGCCCGGCGTGATCGAATCGAACGTGGCCCCGTGCAGCACCCGGCTCTGCGCGTCGAGCCAGATCAGCCCGCCGAGCACCTGCTCGCGGTCCTTGCGCTGGATCGGATAGGGCGCGCTGATCCATTCGTCGACGAACGCCCCGACACCGAGCGTGCCCGCGCCGGGGGATTGCGCATCGGCGGGAAGGACCAGATCGCCGAGCAGATCGACCGTCGCACGCTGCGCCTTGCTCAGAGTCAGCGGCCACGGCACCCTGGGCGCCATGAGGTCGGGATCGCGACCATAGCCTTTGGTCGGCGGCAGCGCGGGCAGCGTCGCCGGCCAGTCCGCGATCACGTCGAAGGGGGGCGGGGTGCGCTGCGCGGCTGCATTTGCGGGCGGGCTCCAGCGCGCGAGCGGCAACGCCGCCGCCGCCATCATCCATTGCAGCGTTTCGCGGCGCGACTGCGTCATGCGAGGGCTCCCGATTTGAACCGCGCGGCCAGCCGCTCGGATGCGCGCAACGCCAGCGCGAGAATGGTGAGCGTGGGGTTCTTGTGCGCCCCCGAGGCGAAGATCGCGCCGTCCATCAGCACCAGATTGCCGACGTCCCACGTCTGGCCATAGCTGTCGACCACCGAGGAACGCGCATCGGCGCCCATTCGCGCGGTGCCCAGCTCGTGGATGATCTCGCCACCTGCGGTGATCAGCTTCTCTGGCGGCAGTTCGGGATCGAGGATCGTCGCGTTCATCCGCTTGAACACGGCATGCGCGGTGCGCTGCCCGTGCGCGACCTGGTTCAGCTCGTGCTGCGACCACCGGAAGGCGAAGCGCAGCACCGGGATGCCGAATCGGTCCTTCACGCCCGGATCGATCTCGCACCAGGTGTCCTTGTTGGGGATCATCTCGCCGCGCAGCGTCATCCCGATCGTCGCGCCCGAGGCGGTGCGCACGGCCTTCTTCAGGTCCGCTCCCCACACCCGCGGCAGCGCCGCGGCAGGCGGAATGCCGAACCGGCCGCCGATCTCGAAATGATAGCCGCGCGCAAAGTCTAGTTCGCCGCGCTTCTGCTCCTGGTAGAGCCAGAACGGGATGTAGACATGCTGCCCGCCAATGCCGTCCTCATTGTAGCGCGGACGCCCGGCGAGCGCGGGAACAAAAGCGCGGAACGATGCGCCGGTCGAATCGGTGAGGTTGCGTCCGAGCTGGCCCGACGAGTTGGCGAGACCGCCAGGCTTGTCGCCCGAATTGAGCAGCAGCCGCGTCGTCTCGCAGGTTCCCCCCGCGACGATCACCGCCCGCGCCTTGACCTTGTGGCGAGCGCCGGTCTTGCGATCGACATATTCGACCCCCTCGGCGCGCCCCGCGCTTGCCATCAGCACCTTCGAGACCATCGCGTCGGTGACGATCGTCAGCCTGCCGGTCGCCTTCGCCATCGGCAGGAACGACGTGGTGGTCTGAAACATCGCGCCGATCGTGCATCCGCGGCCGCATGGCGTGGCGTTGAAGCAGGCGCTGCGCGGCGCGACCTTGTCGGGCATGTCGCGCGTGATCACGGCGGTATGCGCCGTCCGCACCGGAATCCCCATGCTCTCGCAGGTCGCCTTGAGGAGCATTTCCGGAATGCGCGGTTTCGGCGGCGGCATCAGGCAGCCCGGCGGCGAGTCGGGATGGTTCTCCAGCTCGATCCGCCCGCCATTGACTCCGATCATCCGCTCGACGCGGTCGTAGAAGGGCGCGACATCGTCATAGCCGATCGGCCAGTCCACCCCGAGCCCGTCGCGCGAAAAGGGCTTGAAATCATACGGGCCCCAGCGCGGCGCATGGCGGCCCCAATGGTTGGTCCGCCCACCCAGCATCCGCGAGCGATACCAGCGAAAATCGGTGCCTTCGCGCATCGTGTAGGGCTCGCCCTCGACTTCCCAGCCGCCACCAACGGTCGCGTCGAAATAGCCGAACGGCTTGTCGGGGGTGGATGCACCGCGCAACGGCGCGTCGCTCTCGGGCGCCATCATGTTGACTTCGGCCTGCGGATCATAGTCGCGCCCGGCCTCGAGCATCAGGCAACGCAGGCCCGCCTTGGTCAGGCTCCACGCCGCCATGCTCCCGGCGGCGCCCGAGCCGACGATGATGACGTCCGCCGCCGTCGTCGCCGGATCGAACCCGGCGCCGGTCATTGCGCGCTCGCGCCGAGCTTGCGGATCTTGATGTTGCGGAAAGCTACCGGCTCGCCATGATCCTGCAGGCCGATCACGCCGCTCGGGAAGGTTCCGAACAGCGGCATCGCCGCGAATTTCGACGCCGCCACCCGCTTCCGCCAGGCGTCGTCGCCAAAGGAGACGTCCGCGGTCGGCGTGCCGTTCAGCCATTGACGGATGCGGCCCGGCTCGACGCGCAGCCGCGCATGGTTCCAGCTGCCGGCGGGATGCGCCGCGCTGAGCGGCGGCACGGTGATATCGTAAAGCGAGCCGGCGCGATGCGAGGGGATCTTGCCGTCCGGGTGGCCATCATTGTCGAGCACCTGCATCTCGATGCCGGTCTCGTAGATGTTCCTGGTGCCGGGCGCGTTGCGGGCAAGATAGAAGACGCCGCTGTTGCCGCCACGCTCGACCTTCCAGTCGAGCGTCAGTTCGAAAGCGCCGTAGCTGTCGGCGGTGACGAGATCGCCTCCGCTCATCTCGCCGGATTTCGATATCAGGACGAGCGCCCCGTCGCGCGCGGTCCAGTTGGCCGACGCCGCGCCTCCGCCGAAGGAGCGCCAGCCGTCGAGGTCGCGGCCGTTGAACAGCAGCTGCCACCCTTCGGCACGCTCGGCGGCGGTGAGCGTGTTGGGCGCGGCCGTCTTCTGGCCAGCGAGCGCCGGAGTCGTCACCAGCGCCAGCAGGCAAAGGCTCACCATCGGCAATTTACCCATCAGCTCTCCTCCCTCGCGCGATCACCTTCAGGCGGGCGATCGAATTCACGATGCCAGCCCAGCACGAGCACCGAAAGGCGCAAACGAAGCAGAACGGCGGCGTCTATGGACCTTTGACTCTCACGAAGATCGCAGCTCCGCAATAATAAACGAAGTTGCTTTTCATTGCTCGCCGCAGCGGCCCCTCCCTTCGGCGATATCGCGCGCAGGTTGCTCGGTCGGGCGCCCGACGCGTGCGCTCCTCAGCCAGCGACACGCCCGTCCGGCCCGCACGACCTTCCGATTCTCCGCCGCGAACTGCGTCGCGAAGGGCGATTTCGTCGCCGATCCCGGCTCCGCGACGCGCGCCGCCAAGGCTATGCGGGCCATCTTCCTATTATAAACCGAATTTATTTAAGTTGTCATACGACTTTCAGCTGATACAATCCCGCCGGCATGACGCGTTCCGGGAGTGCGGAGGCGAAACCCGACGGGGCACCGCCAAAACCTTCGGACAACATAGACCTGACGATCATCAGGCGACGTATCACACCCGGCGGACAGAACAGACCAATCCGCCAAACTTGTATGATGTCTTGCAAGGAGAGGTTCATTGAGGGCTACACTTCACGCCTCTGCGGCGTTGATCGCGCTCGTCAGCTGCGCGCCGGTTGCGAAAGGCCAGACGGCGCCCGCGGATCCGGCGTCCACGCAGAACGCCGAAGCCGTGGATGCCACGGAGACGGGACAGGATGCCACGGGCGAGATCGTCGTCACCGGCATCCGCCAGAGCCTCGCCCGCGCCGCCGAGATCAAGCGCGAATCGCCCGCGGTCGTCGATTCGATCGTCGCCGAGGACATCGGCAAGCTCCCCGATCTGACCACTGCCTCGGCGCTGCAGCGCGTGCCCGGCGTCCAGGTCGTCGTCGGCGGCAACAACGAGATCGTCGGCGCGCGCATCCGCGGGCTCGACGACATCGTCACCACGCTCAACGGCCGCGAGATCTTCACCGGCGTTGGCCGCGGCTTCTCGTTCCAGGACCTTCCCGCCGAGGCACTCGCCGGGGTCGACGTGTTCAAGTCGAGCTCCGCCGAACGGATCGAGGGCGGCGTCGCCGGCGGGGTCGACATGCGGCTGCGCCGCGCGCTCGACTTCAAGGAACTGACGATCGCAGGCAGCGCGCGCGCCACCTATCTGCAGGAGGCCGGCTCCGACAACACGCTCAACCCGGCGGCGAGCCTGCTCGTCGCGGACCGCTGGTCGACCGGGATCGGCGAGATCGCGGCGATGGTCGGCATCTCGTATCAGCGCAACAAATATGCCCGCCCGGTCGCGTGGAACGACTGGACCCGCGCGACCAGCGCCGCGCCTGCCGGCTCGTCGCCCAACCTGCAGGCGCCGACTGGTTTCGCCGCGGCGATCGAGTTCGGCCATTACGAGCGCCCGCAGGCCAATTTCTCGCTCGAATGGGCGCCCGACAGCACCACCAAATTCTATGTCGAGGGTTTGTTCGCCGGTTATCGCGGCAATGTCTTCCAGGCGCGTCCGACCTTCCGCGGCTTCACCGGCACCGCGTTCGAGGCGACCGCGGGCGACACGTGCGAGGATTTCGCGGTGGGCCCCGACGGCTATTATTCGGGGAACGTGCGCAGCGCGACCAATCCCACCGGAACCGGCACAATCCGCCAATTGTGCAACGCCACCGGCTATACCGCGCGCAACATCGAATATTACACCGCGACGGTCGCCAACCGGGCGCGGACCGACATCTATGTGCTGGCGACCGGCTTCAACAAGGAATTCGGCGCGCTCACCTGGAACACCGACGTCTCGTACGAATCCTCGACCAACCGCAACAACAGCTTCCGCGTCGACATCGGCAAGCGCATCGCCGAGCTCGTCCAGGTCCGCGACGTCGACCATGCGGTGCAGGCGACGATGCCGGGAAACCCGATGAACGACCCTGCCGGCCTCGCCTTCGCCAACGGCATGACCGAGGACATCAACCGCAGCCGCGGCACGCTCTGGTCGGTCATGAGCGACATGAAATATGATTTCGACGGCGGCTTGCTGGACTATCTGCAGGGCGGCGTGCGCGTCGCGCGGCGCAAGGCGGGGTTCGAGCAGTATCTCGGCGGCCCGCCCGCCCCCGGCGGATCGTTCGTGACCCCGCTCAGCGCCGCCGGGCTGCCTTCGGACATTCTCGTCCAGGCGCCGGGCGTGCCGCAGATGAACGACGGTGCGTCGTTCCTGCAGATCGATCCCAACTACCTTCTCGAGGAAGACATCAAGCGCCAGCTTCGCACGCTGTATCGCATCTCGCCGAACACGCCCGCGTTCGATCCGACGCGCGACTATGATGCGCAGGAGAGAACCATCGCCGGCTTCCTGCAGGCCGGATACAAATTCTCGCTGAGCGACACGGTCACCGTCGACGGCATGGTCGGCGCCCGCCTGACCCGCACCAGCCGCGACATCGCCGGCTCGGGCCGGGTGACCGATCCGGCGACCAGCACCTCGAGCGTGGTACTGGTCCGGCGCTCGACCAGCGACACCGATCTGCTGCCCAACGCCAGCGCGCGCATCAAGTTCGGCGGGGGGCTGCAATCGCGCTTCAACTATTCGAAGACGCTGTCGCGCCCGAGCTTCGGCCAGCTCAACCCGGGCCTCAGCTATGTCGTCTCCTATGTCAGCACGATCCAGAACTCGGGCTCGGGCGGCAATCCCGACCTCAAGCCGCAAAAGGCCGACAGCTTCGATGCTTCGCTCGAATATTATTTCGGACGCAGCAACTATGTGTCGGCGGTCGCCTTCTATCGCGACATCAAGGACCGGATCATCTCCGGCACCGAAGTCCGCACGATCGACGGGCTGCAATATGTGATCTCGACGCCGCGCAATCTCGGCTCGGCGAGGATCAAGGGCCTCGAGCTGGGTGGCCAGCTGTTCCTCGATTTCCTGCCCGAGGGGCTCGATGGCCTGGGCGTGATCGGCAATTTCACCGTCATCGACAGCGAGGTGACCACTCCCGGCGACCGGCTCGAGGGCCTGCCGCTGCTCGGCGTCTCGAAGTATAATTTCAACGCCGGGCTGATCTACGAGAAATACGGCATCTCGGCGCGCGCGATCTACACCTATCGCTCGCAATATTTCGACGCCGACATCACTAACGGCCTGTCGCTGCGGCCGGTCTCGATCCCCGTCGGGCTCAACGGCATCCGCGCCGCGGGGCGGCTCGATTTCGGCCTCAACTACGAGATCACCCCCGACATCACGATCAGCCTCGCCGGCACCAACGTCACCGGCCAGAAGACCCGCAACTTCGAATCGCGCGCGGATTTCGTCCGCGAAGTGCGCAACGACGACACGACCTACTCGCTCGGAATCCGCTTCAACTTCTGAACCGGGCGAATGCAAGCAAGACAGCCGACCGGGATCGGCGGAGACAGGAGGACGGTTTGACAAGGAAATGGATGATTGCAGCGCTTCGGCTCGCGACGGTGCTGACCGCGGGCTGCTTCGTCGCGCTCGACGCTGCTCATGCCCAGACGCCGGCGACCGTCCTCCATCAGCCGGCGCGCGCGCTGCCCGGCGACGTCCGCGTCACCCGCGCGCAGGATGCGGTGACGATCGATTGGCCCTCGGCGGCGGGCGAGCGCGCGCAGCTCGTCCTCTCGCTCGACAAGCGCATGCCGCTGATCCGCACGATCGCGATCGCCGGCAAGCCCGTGCTCGGCGGCGTCGATCCCGCCGGGGTGGTCACCGTCGGCACGCGCGATCTCAAACAGGGCTGGACGATCTTCTTCGATAATCCGCGCCAGCGCCCGTTCGAGAGCTTCCCGCTGACCCTCTCGCGCGACGACATCACGGTTCGCGCAGAGGGGGGATATACGAGGGTGATCGTCGGCGGCGCCGCGGCCGGGCCATTCTCCGGCAGCTATCAGTTCACCCTCTACCCCGGTTCGCGGCTGGTCCGCGCCGCGATGGTGATGTCCACGCATCGTCCCGCCACTGCCTATACCTTCGATGCGGGCCTCACCGCCGCGTCGGCAGACACGCTGCCGTGGCGCGCGATCGCCTTCACCGACCTCACCGATGCGCTCGTCCGTAAAGCGGGAGAGGCGTCGTGCAAACCGGCGGTCTCGCCCAAGGTGCGCGCCCGCATGATCGCGGCGGAGGGCACCACCGGCGGCGCGCTCGGCATCCTGCCGCCGCCGCACCAATTCTACTACCCGCTCGATTATGCCAACAACGACAATTCGGCGTGGTACGGCAGCGACTATCGCAACCTGACCGGCCGTACCGGCTTCGGCGTGCGGCAGACGCTCGAGGGCGACCGGCGCTGGGTGCCGTGGGTCAACGCCCCGCCGGGCTCGGTGCAGGACATGGGCGTGTTCCTGCTGCCCGACACCGGCGACGCCGCGAGCGTCACCCGGGCCGCCCTGGCCTATACCCGCAACGACAGCTTCAAGCGGCTGGCCGGGCACCATAGCTTCACCAGCCACTACCATATCGAGCACACCGAAGCCTTTCTGAACACCGCGCGCTTCCAGCAGTCGACGCAGGTGCCCGACGGGCTCGAATCCCCCGATTTCGTGAAACGCTTCAAGGACATGAACGTCGAGATCGTCCACCTCGCCGAGTTGCACCTCCCCCGGGAAGCGCTCGATCGCGCCGGCGACCGGCTGACCCTGCTCAAGATGATGCACGCCGAGACCGCGCGGCTGTCGGACGACAAATTGCTGCTGCTTCCGGGCGAGGAACCCAACGTCCATCTCGGCGGGCATTGGATCAGCTTCTTCCCCAAGCCGGTCTACTGGACGCTGGACCGCAAGGAGGGACAGCCTTTCGTCGAGGAGGATCCCAGGCTCGGCAAAGTCTATCATGTCGGCTCGCAGGACGACGTCCTCAAGCTGATGCAGGCCGAGCACGGGCTGATGTGGACCGCGCATCCGCGGGTCAAGGGCTCGCTCGGCTTCCCCGACAAGCACAAGGATACGCCCTTCTTCAAGAGCGACCGCTTCCTCGGCGGCGCGTGGAAGAACATGCCGGTGGACTATTCGCTGGCCCGCCTCGGCACGCGCGTGCTCGACACGCTCGACGACATGAACAACTGGGCGGCCACGCCCGCCGAGCGCAAGTTCGCGCCGGGCGAAGTCGATGTCTTCCAGATCGATCGCGAGAGCGAGCTCTATGCCCATATGAACATCAACTATCTCCGCCTCGACGGACCGTTGCCGCGCTACGCCGATGGCTGGGCAACGGTGCTCGACGCGTTGCGCGGCGGCAGGTTCTTCACCACCACGGGGGAGGTGCTGATCCCGGACTTCACCATCGACGGCGCGAAGAGCGGCGAGGAGACGGGGTTCGGCCGCAACGCCACCGTCCGCGCGACGATCGAATGGACCTTCCCGCTCGCCTATGCCGAAATCGTCAGCGGCGACGGCGCCAAGGTCTATCGCGACCGCATCGACCTCAGCGGTGCGGCGCCGTTCGGCAGCCGGACGATCGAGAAACGCGTCGACCTGCGCGGCCGCAAATGGGCGCGCATCGAGGTGTGGGACGTCGCGACCAACGGCGCCTACACGCCGCCGGTTTTCCCCAAAGCGAACTAGTCCTCCCCCTGCCCGCGCAACTGGCGGCGTCGCGCGCCGCCAGTTGCGCGGGCCCTTTCGTCCGGAGCGCCGCGCGGCGGTTTCGAGAACCGGACATGGCGATCAGCGCATCGGCAGGTGCGGCTGGAGCGCCATCAGGAAAGCGCGGCCGTCGCCATGGGTCTGCAGCCTCGCCTTGGCGCTGATCACCTCGGGCGCAGTGAGGGGGCGGCCGGCTGCCAGTCCGGAGGCACCGATCAGCACGCTCTGCTGGACGCTGTTGAGCGGCTCGCTGTCATCGGGTTCGGGGATCACCGCGAGCGCCGCAGGCGGTGTGGGCAGCGACGGCCATGGCTGCGGACTGGTCTCGTTGAGCACATAAGCGAGATTGGGCGCGGCGGCGATGCGCGGGCTCGGCAATGTCGTGGCGAACGACGCCGAAAGCCCCTGCCAGTCGCGCAGCGTGGCGAGCACGCTGGTATGGTCGAGCGGCACGCCGGTGTTGGTGCGGAACACCGTACCCGGCGTCACCCAGGACGAGATCAGGATCGCCGGGATGCGCACGCCGAACCGGTCGAAATGGAAATTCTCGTCGCTGGATACCGCGCCCGGCGACGGCGGCTGCGCACCGCCCGGCGGTTCGACATGGTCATAGGTCCCGCCATGTTCGTCGAACAGCAGGATGAACAGGATCTTGTCGCGATACGGACTCTGCTCGATCGCGCTGTAGATCGTCGCGAGAAACTGCTCGCCGGGGCGCACGTCGTGCGGCGGGTGATAGCTCTCGTCGAGGCCGCGCGTGCCGAAATTGGGCTCGACGAAGCTGAACGCCGGCAGCTTCTGCGCGGCGGGCGCGCCGTCCGCCTGCGCGCACGCCGCCTGGAATTGCGCGATGCCGCTGAAATTGGTCGTGTTCGTACCGTATTTGGTGGCGAACATCACCTTGGTCAGCGAGGGCAGCACGCCGTCGTTATAGACCATCCACGACAGGCCGTTCGCGCCGAACACGTCGAAGATCGTGTTGATGTCCCACGGCAGATAATAGTCGTTGTTGATATGGCCGTCGGACGACCCGGTCTGGACGAAGCCGCGGTTCGGCCAGGTCTGGCTCGGCACCGAGCAGAACCACGCATCGGACACCGCGAACGCGGTCGCCAGCGTGCTGATGATCGGCAGTTGCGCGACGCTGTAGCACTGCATGATCTGCTCGGCGGGCGTGCCGGCCTGCTGGGTGACATAGTCGGTGAGGAAGCCGCCCATATCGTTCGATATCTGGACGGTCACATGGTCGAACTCCTCGCCCGGATCGGGGCTGGGCACGAACCATTGGGTGATCGTCCGGGCGCCCTCGTTCCAATCGGTCGTGCCGTTGGTGACATGGACGGGCTGGCCGCCATTGACGCTCGGGTCGCTGTTCGACAGCGACAGGTCGAGCCCGTCATAGGCCGCGGGCGATCCCGCCGGCAGCACCTGCGCCGGCGCGGTGCCCGACGGATAGATCCAGCCGAGCAGGTTATCGAGCGAGCGGTTCTCCATCATCAGGACGACGACATGCTCGATCTGCGGAAGGATCATCCCTTGCTGCTGCGCGCTGACGGCGAAGACGACGTCGTCATAGACGCCATCGGATACATAGCTGCCGACGACGACATAGCCATTGCCGTCGGCCGCAGTGAAGGCGAGCCGGGTATTGCCGGTCTGCCAACCGGTATTCGCGCCTCCGGCCGCGATCTGGATCGCGATGTCGCTGCTCGCGAAGGTGCCGGTCAGCTGAACCTCCAGAGCGACCGCGGTGCCACCGACCATGGCGATCGAGGTCACCACCCAGGTGTCGCCGTCGCTGATCCCCTCGTTGCGATCGATCCAATAGAGCTCGGTCTGCCCACCGCCATCGGGAACATCGGCGCTGCCCTGAGGGTCCGACCAGTAATCGCTGCTCAGCGCGGGCGCGATCTGCGTGGCGGCGGAGAGGTTCTCGCTCAGCGAATTGGCGACATAGACGTTGGTGGGCATCGCATCGACGCTCCTGGCTGGCATCGGGAAGGACTATGGAAGACCGGTCGTGACCGGCGAAAGCGCAGGACGGGTGCGCAATCGCCGCCCCGCCCTGCGCCCCCGCGATCAGCTGACCGGTTCGGCCGGCGTCACCACCTGATATTGAGGCTTGGGGCGGCTCGCATCGCCGCCATCGACGGTGAACGAATAGTCGCTCCAGAATATCTTGGCGATCGCCGCAGAGCTGCTGTTGTACGACACTTCGTGCCATTCGCGCGTCGACGAATAGACGCTGAGATAATAGACATCGCCGGTGAGGTCCTGGAATGCCAGATACATCGATCCGCTAAAGGCCCCGCTGGGCCCCTGCGCGTCGACCCGGACCTGATAGTCATAGATGCCGGCGATTTGCTGAAGCTCGATCGCGAAGACGGTGCCTCCATCATTGGCGATCACGCAATTCTGCGGAGAATTGCCGTTGACCGTCGCGGATTGGCCCGGCTGCATTCCACCTTGCGAGGTGGCTGAATAATAGCCGTTGGTGCACTCGCCGCAATCACCCTGGAAATTAGCTGTACCGCCACTGCTCATATCGCCCTCCTGTGTTACGCTTGAACAAGCGCGTGCCGTCTCGGGCAGCGAACCACGTTCAATGGCGACCCAACGGTTGCTCCGTTGACAAATAAAGCCCGGCACTTCTTAAGTATTATTAAGAGAATCACCAGACCAAAGCCATCATACACGTGTTCATTTCGACGTGCTAGACAATAGTCAAATAAATACTAGAAGACACTGTAATATATCCTAAACATTCCTTTTACGACAACTAAGTCCTTCTCCGAAATGGATAGAATTGGGGTGCGATCATAGCGGAGCGTGGGTCCTGTGCGGCCCGGGCTGCGCCGAATGCCGGCGTCGCAGGCGCATCACGCTGCCGGCGCGTCGCGAGAGCATGCGAGACGAGTCGGAACGCTGCGCGCGGGAACCGGCTAGAGCGGCTGGCCGAGTATCGCCTCGACCTCGCCGCGATAGGTCCGGCTCATCATCAGCCGGGCGCCGCTCTTGAGCATCACTTCGAACTCGCCGTGCGAGCGACGCTCGAGGAACGCGATCGATCTGACGTTGACGAGGTGCGAGCGGTGGATGCGGACGAAGCGGAACGGATCGAGCCGGCTGGCCACGGTCGCGAGGCCCGCGCGGTAGAGAAACGCCTCGCCTTTCGAATGCACGGTCACATAGACCCCCGCCGCTTCGATCCAGTCGATCTCCTCGGTGAGTAGCAGCCGTGTCGTGTCGCGCGACTTGACGGCGATCCAGTCCCAGATCTCCCCCGGGCTGGCCCGCTTCGCAACCAGCCTGAGCAGCTCCGGACCGAAGCCGTTGGCATCGGCCGGATCGGGCGCGCGGCGATCGTGCAGACGCTCCTTGATCCGCTCGATCGTCCGCTCATAGCGGCGATCGCTGAACGGCTTGAGCAGATAATCGACCGCCTCGGCCTCGAACGCCCGGATCGCGAAATGGTCATAGGCGGTGACGAACACGGTGAGCGGCATATGCTCGGGGCCGATCGCCTCGACGACGCCGAAGCCGTCGAGGCCGGGCATCTGGACATCGAGGAACACGATGTCGGGCCGCGCCTGCCGGATCGTCTCGATCGCCGCGACGCCATGCTCGGCGGTGAGGACCGTGGCGATATCGCGATCGTCGCGCAGCAGATCGGCTATGCGCCGGCGGGCCGGCGCCTCGTCATCGACCACCAGCGCGCAAAGCGGCCTAGGATTCGACGCCACGAGCCTCGGCTCCCATTCTGTGCAGCGGTATTCGGATCGCCACTTCGGTGCCCCCGCCCTCGCGCCGCGCGACACGGAAATCATGGTCGCCCGGTTCCGGATACAGCGTCTGGAGGCGCTCGCGGGTCACGCCGATCCCGAGACCCGCGCAGGTCTCGATCGTCCATTGCCGTGGGAGTCCGACGCCGTCGTCGATCACCGCGATGTGCAGCGCCGCGCCGACCTGCGCCGCCGAGACGACAACCTTTCCGCCCGACATCCGCCCCTCGAGCCCGTGCCGGATCGCATTCTCGACCAGCGGCTGCAGGAACATCGAGGGCACCATCGCCGAGTGCGTCGCCGGATCCACCTCGACGCAGATGTCGATCCGCTCGCCGAAGCGCAGCTTCTGGATGGCCAGATAGTGATCGAGCAGCGCGAGCTCCTGCGCCAGCGTGATCTCCCGGCTGCCCTGGCAATCGAGCGATTGGCGCAGCAGCGCGGCCAGATCCTCGATCATCTCGCGGGCGAGTACGGGGTTGGCCGCGAGCTCGGACGAGATGGCGTTGAGCGTGTTGAACAGGAAGTGCGGCTCGAGCTGCAGCCGCAGCGCGTTCAAATGCGATTCGACGAGGTTCTTCTCGACCCGCGCCAGCTCGACCTGGCTGCCCATGAACCGATTATAATATTTGAAAGTCTGGAGCACGCCGACGATCGCTGCATAGGTGCCCCATCCGCCGAGATAAAAATAGATCGCGAACTCGGTGCTCCTGAGCGGGCTCCACCAGATATCCGGCATCGGATACAGGATGAGCCCGGTAAGATAGGTGTGCGCGAGGCTGAACGGGATGCTCAATCCCAGATGGGCAACCGCGATGCGAACGACGTTCTGCAGGCGCGACGTCAGTTTGCGATCTATCAGCAATATCGCCGGCGTGAGCAGCGCCCATGCCCAGGCGTCGATGAATTTGCCGATCGTTTCGGTCCAGCGGAAACCATCGAGCATGTCCGGAACGGCCTGAAACAGGCCGACGACCGTCCACAGCGCGAAGATCAGCAACGCGGGCATCAACCGCATCCGCCAGCCGTGATTCTCCGCACTTTCGGGGAGCAGGCCCGTCCATGCCCCGAGACCGGCGGCGGGGACGAGCTTGGTCGAGGTGCCATTCATGCGCATCACTATCGATCAATCCGGGTGCCGGTTGAAGAGCCGTGTTGCGGCGCTTGCTCGATCATCAACGCCCCTCCCCTTCGCGATCCTCCTGGCTGCGCGCGCGGTGCGCAGCAACATGGCGGATCCGATCAGCCAAATCTCCGTCGCCACCCGGGATCGGACAAGTCGCGACGGGCGCAATTCATCAAAATGTTACGAAGCGGACCATGGTTTTGCGAAATGGTCCGAGGATTGACGAAGCGGACAGCTCGCCAATATTTACCCCTTAAATCAGTACCTTGAACGCTGGATTCGAGCTGTGGCCGCATAGACTCGGCAGCGAGTTTATGGCCTTTTCCGCATCGTGTGCGCCGATCGGTCCGCCTGCCTTCGGGCGCCGGCAACCGGGAAGCAGCAACCGCCGAAAGAGAGCGGACACGATGGAGAGGGGTGGAAATGGCTCAGAATTCACGACACCGGTGGCGGGCTGCAGCAAAGGGCGGCGCATCGCTTCTCGCATTGATGGGCGCGAGCCTGGCATTGCCGGCGCTGGCCCAGGGGGCTGACCCAGCGGCGCCACAGGCCGCTCCCGCGAGCGACGACCAGAACGACGCGATCGTGGTGACCGGGCGCCGCGCCGCGCTTCAGTCCGCCGACAATCGCAAGCGCAACGCCGAGACGATCATCGACTCGGTCGTGGCGGACGAGGCGGGCAAGCTGCCCGACAATTCGATCACCGAGGTGCTGCAGCGCGTCGCGGGCGTGACGATCGTCCGCTTCTCGGCGCTCAACGATCCCGATCACTTCTCGGTCGAAGGCTCGGGCATCCAGGTCCGCGGTCTCTCGGGCGTGGCGTCACGCCTCAACGGGCGCGAGATCTTCAGCGCCAATGCCGGCCGATCGCTGCTCTGGGGCGATGTGACGCCCGAGCTGATGCAGGCCGTCGACGTCTATAAATCCTCCTCGGCGGACCAGATCGAAGGCGGCACCGGCGGCAGCGTCGATCTGCGCACCAAGCTCCCCTTCGATTATGGCTATGGCATCCATGTCGCGGGCTCGGCCGACATCGGCTTTGGCGATCTCGCGCGGGAGGTCGACTATTCCGCCTCGGGCCTGATCGCCGGCAAATGGTCGACCGGGATCGGCGACATCGGCGTCCTTGTCGACGGCGCGTACAGCCAGTTCACCTCGAACTCGCAATTCTTCCGGATGGAGCCCTATTTCAAGACGCGGATCAACGCGGCCGATTATTTCATCCCCGGCGGCTACGACTATGGCGAGCAGCTGTTCCAGCGCAAGCGCGACGGCCTCTATGCCGCGGCGCAATGGGCGCCGAACGACGACCTGACCTTCACCGGCATCTTCTTCCAGTCGCGCTATCGCAATGTCGGCGACGAATGGGCGTCGTTCGTCACCTCGCAGACGCTCTCGGTCGATCCTGCGACCAGCGAGTTCGATTCGAACAACGCGCTGATTTCATCCGGTGCGATCTTCCAGCGCGATCCGGGCACCTTCCTGCCGAGCGGCAACCCGATCACCAGCGGCGGCACCACCGGGGTGAGCAAGTCGAAGTCGAAGACGCAGGACATTTCGGCGGCGTTCGCCTGGGCGCCGTCGGGCAGCCCGCTCTCGCTACGCGGCAGCTATCAGCACATCAACTCGACCTCGCAGGTCGACAGCCTGTCGCTGTTCCGCGACTTCGCCTTTCCAACCAGCTTCGGCCTCGACCTGACCGGCGATCTGCCCCAGCTGACCACGCCCGCCAGCTTCGCCCAGAGCAACTTCTTCGATCCGGCGCGCTATCAATGGGCGGCGGCGATGCCGCACAACGAGCTCAACCGCGGCGAGATGGATGCAGTCAATCTCGATGCCGAGTTCAAGTTCGGCGACGGCTTCTTCAAGTCGCTGAGCGCCGGCGGCCGTTGGTCGCGGCGGACCGAACGCGATCTCAACAACAGCTATGCCTGGAACGCGCTGGGTCGGGGCTGGAACGGCGATCCGGCCAGCTGCGGCGGATGCTATGCGCCGCAGCTCACCTTCGCGAACGCTGCGGCCGGCGACGTCGAGGTCCACACCTACAAGAACTTCTTCCGTGGAGCGACAACGTTGCCAGGAAACGGCAACTCGCTGTATCCGAGCCTCGCGCTCACCGGCCAGCTCGATGTGGACCTCGTCCACCGCCCTGCGCCGGTAGGGTTCTGCGGTCCGTTCGACTGGGGCAATCCGACCTATTTCGACTGTTCGTCGCGGGGGCCGCTGCAAGCGACCGGCTATGGCAACCCCGCCTATCGTCAGTCGGGCTTCCTGCTGCCGCAGGACCAGACCGACTTCGTGACCGACACGCTGGCGGGGTATCTGATGACGCGCTTCGGCACGCAGGTCGGCGGCAGCGAGCTATCCGGGAACGTCGGCGTGCGCGTCGTCAACATCCAGAACCAGAGCGACGGCTATTTCCAGCAATTCGCCAACACCTTCATCCGCAATGGCCAGGTGACCGTCCTCGCCGCGCGCTCCGCGGTGCGCTCGGAGAGCGCCGAATTCACCCGCGTGCTGCCCGCGGTCAATCTGACCTTCGCGCCGGCTGACGACGTGAAGATCCGCGCGGCATACAACATCACGCTCGACAATGCCTCGTTCCAGGCCCTGCGCGCCGCGGGCGAGCTCGGCGTCTCGACGATCACCAATCCCAACAACCCGCCGGCGCCGGCACCGAGCCTGCCGCCGATCTTCACCAACTTCACCACCACCGCGGGCAACCCGCGGCTGATCCCGGCGACGTCGAACAATTTCGACATGTCGTTCGAATGGTATCCGCGCGCCGGCACCACGCTGCACGTGGCGGGCTTCTACAAGCACATCAAGAATCTGCCGATCTATGCGGTCACCGATCAGCCGGTGACCGTGACCTTCGCCGACGGCACCAGCGAGGACACCATCGCGACCTCCACCGCGGTGCGCAACGCGCCCGAGGCGGCGACCGTGAAGGGCCTCGAGGTCGGCGGCCGCATCTTCCTCGACAATCTTCCCGGCGCATTCCGCGGGCTGGGACTCGAGGCCAACTACACGTGGATCGACAGCAAGAATCCCGGCGATCTCTATCGCGACATCAACGGCGCGGTGAAGAACGACGCGCCGCTCCAGGGCCTGTCGCGGCACAATTTCAACGTGACCTTGCTCTACGAGCACAAGCCGATCTCGGCACGCATCGCCTATAGCTGGCGCTCGCGTTATCTGCAGTCGACCAACTCGAACGGCACCAACCCCACCTATCTGTTCTACAACGGCGCCGGCGCCGCGGGATCGAGCACCCAGATCGCGCTACCGGTCTATGGCAGCGCCTATGGCACGCTCGATGCGGGGGTGACCTTCGACGTGACCAAGAACTTCTCGTTCATGATCCAGGGCACCAACCTGACCAATGCGACGCAGAAGACCTTGATGGGCGGCTATCCCAACGACGCCCTGTACGTGCGCAGCTGGTTCCAGAGCGATCGTCGCGTGCGGATGGGTATCAACCTCGCCTTTTGATCCAAGGGTGGCGGGCCGCCGGGTCCGCCGCCTCCCCTGCCCGAGTGCCCATGACCAACAGCGTGCGAAATGTCGTGATCGTGGGCGGGGGGACCGCCGGCTGGCTGACGGCCGGCTACCTCGCGAAGCTGCTTGCCGCGGATCGGCCGGGCGGCGCCGCGATCACGCTGGTCGAATCGTCGGACATCGGCATCCTCGGGGTCGGCGAAGGCACGTTTCCGACGATCCGCAAGACACTCGCGCGGATCGGCGTGCGCGAGGCCGATCTCGTTCGCCGGTGCGGCGCCTCGTTCAAGCAGGGCGCCAGCTTCATCAACTGGCGGCGCGCGCCGGGAACGCCCGGACGCGACGATTTCCTTCACGCGTTTCAGGAGGCCGATCGCGACGGGCCCGAGCTGCTTCCCTATTGGCTGCTGGGCGTCGCGGGCGACCGCCCGTGGGATGCGGCGAGCACGCCGCAGCGGCGCGCCGCCGATGCCTGCCGCGCGCCCAAGCTTCCTGGCCATCCCGACTATGTCGGGCCGCTCAACTACGCATTCCATTTCGATGCCGGCGCCTTCGCCGAGTTGTTGCGCGAGCAGGGCATCGCCAATGGCGTGACCCATCTCGTCGACACGGTCGACGCGGTCCAGCTCGGCGAGGACGGCGGCATTGCCGGCCTGTCGCTGCGCGCGCACGGACAGCTGACCGCCGATCTCTACATCGACTGCAGCGGCTTTCGCGCCGAGCTGATCGGCAAGGCACTGGGGCAGCCGTGGAAGTCGTGCCGGGACACGCTGTTCTGCGATTCCGCGGTCGCGCTCCAGCTGCCCGATCAGGCGCCCGACGAACCGATCGCCTCTTCCACGCTCGCCACCGGCCAGACGTCGGGCTGGATCTGGGACATCGGCCTCGCCGCCCGGCGCGGGATCGGCCATGTCTATTCCTCGGCGCATTGCGACGCCGATGCCGCCGAGCGCGCGCTGCGCGCCTATGTCGGCCAGGCCGGCGCGCGCCTCGAGACCCGCAGCTTCCGCTTCGACGCCGGCTATCGCGAGATCAGCTGGTACAAGAACTGCGTCGCGGTCGGTCTCTCCGGCTGCTTCTTCGAGCCACTCGAGGCGACCGGCATCGTCTTCTCCGAGGTCGCCGCCGCGCTGATCGCCAACCTCTTTCCCTGGGCCGGCGACTTCGAGACCGCGGCGCGCCAGTTCAACGCGAACATGCGCCGCCGCTATGCGCGCACGCTCGACTTCCTCAAGCTGCACTATTGCCTGAGCGAACGGCGCGACAGTGACTTCTGGAACGACAATGTCGATCCGCGCTCGGTGCCCGACAGCCTGCACGAGCTGCTCGACCGCTGGCGCCATCGGCCGCCCAACGAGCTCGACATCGATACCAATGTCGACATTTTCCCCGAAGCCAGCTGGCAATATGTCCTCTACGGCATGGGGTGGAAAACCGATCTGTCGGCGAAGGCGGGCGTCTACCGGTTCGCGGACGAGGCGCGCGCCGCGTTCGCCGAAGTCCGGCGCCACGGCGAATTTGCCGTCCAGCAATTGCCGTCCAACCGCGCGCTGATCCGCTTCGCGCAAGGCGCCGCATTCGGCGCGGGGGCGCACGCCGCATGACCGGCACCGTGCCCAGGGCACCGCTCGCGCGCATCGTCATCGTCGGCGGCGGATCGGCAGGATGGATGACCGCGGCGGCGCTCGCGCGGCTGGTCGCCGCGGGTACGACGATCACGCTGGTCGAATCGGACGAGATCGGCACCGTCGGCGTCGGCGAGGCGACGGTCCCTCCGCTGCTCGATTTCAACGCCGCGCTGGGCATCGACGAGAACGCGTTCGTCGCGGCCACCCAAGGCACGTTCAAGCTGGGCATCGCGTTCGAGGATTGGGGGCATGTCGGCAACCGCTATGTCCATCCCTTCGGCAAATACGGCCAGCTGACCTTCGGCATCCCCTTCCACCAGATCTGGCTTCGACAGCGTCTTCTGGGCGTCGCCGCGGCCGATCCGGGCCCCTTCGACCACTATGCCATCTCGATCGCGGCCGCGGCGCGCGGCCGCTTCTCGAAGCCGATCGCCAATCCCGAAGCGGTGCTAAGCGGCCTCGCCTACGCCTATCATTTCGACGCCGGGCTCTATGCGCGGTTCCTCCGCGATCGTGCCGAGGCGCAGGGCGTGGCGCGCGTCGAGGGCAAGATCGCCCATGTCGAGAAATCGCCCGACAACGGCCATCTCAGCGGCGTGCTGCTCGCCGACGGCCGGCGGATCGAAGGCGATTTCTTCGTCGACTGCAGCGGCTTTCGCGCGCTGCTGATCGGCGAGGCGCTGGGTGTCCCCTATCGCAGCTGGCAGCACTGGCTGCCGTGCGACAGCGCCGTCGCCGTGCCGAGCGCGACGGTCGGGCCGCCGGCCCCCTATACGCGCTCGATCGCCGAAAAGGCCGGATGGCGCTGGCGCATCCCGCTCCAACACCGCACCGGCAACGGCCATGTCTATTCGAGCGCGCATATCGACGACGATGCGGCGGCGCGCGCGCTCACCGAGGGGCTCGACGGCGCGCCGCTGGCCGATCCGCGCGTGCTGCGCTTCACCGCCGGCCGCCGCGAGAAGCTGTGGGAAAAGAACTGCGTCGCGATCGGCCTGTCGGCCGGGTTCATCGAGCCGCTCGAATCGACCAGCATCCATCTGATCCAGTCGGGCATCTTCCGGCTGATGGCGCTGTTCCCCGACCGCAGTTTCGCGCCCGTCGAGATCGACGCCTATAATCGCTGGCTGATCGACGAATATGAGAATGTCCGCGACTTCATCGTGCTGCACTATCATGCCAGCACGCGCAGCGATTCCGACTTCTGGAACTATTGCCGGACGATGGACATCCCCGACAGCCTCGCCGCGCGGCTCGAGCTGTGGCGCGGCAAGGGGCGCGTCTTCCGCGGCTCCAATTCGCTCTTCACCGAGGAGAGCTGGACCGCGGTGCTGTTCGGTCAGGGGATTATTCCCCACGACGCCGACCCGCTGACCGCCATGCTCCCGGTCGACGAGACCACGCGCTTTCTGACGCATATGCGCACGATCATCGCGCAGGCGGCCGAAGCGATGCCGCGGCACGAGGACTATATCGCCCGGCATTGCGCGGCGGCCCAGCGGAGCGCCGCATGAGCGCGCACGCGGCAGTCGCGCGGCGCGCCACGATCAAGGACGTGGCCCGCCGGGCCGGCGTCTCGATGATGACCGTGTCGCGCGTGCTCAACCGTGAGGCCTTTGTCGCCGATGCGACGCGGGCGACGGTCGAGCGCGCGATCCGCGACCTCAACTATGTTCCCAATTCGGCCGCGAAGGCGCTCGCGCTGACCCGCCACGCCCACCGTATCGCCTTTCTGTTCGACACGCCCAATGCGACGATCCTCGGCGACATGGTGAGCGCCGTGCTGGAGGAGCCGGCGCGCCCGGAGATCCGGCTCACCTTCATGCGCGTCCGCGGCGACGCCGATCTCGGCGCCACCGTCGAGGCGCTCGGCAATCAGGGCGTGCAGGGCGTGGTCCTCTCGCCGCCGCTGTGCGACGATGTGCGGCTGCGGATCGTCCTCGCCCGTGCCGGCATCCGTTTCGTCGCGGCAGGCTGCAGCGATGTCGATCCGGGCTTCTCCGCGATCGGAATCGACGATCGGCGGGCGGCGCATGAGCTGACCCGCTATCTCCTCGAGCTCGGCCATCGCCGTATCGGTCTGATCGCGGGGCATGCGCGGCACCGCTCCTCGACACGGCGCCGCGCCGGTTTCGAGGAAGCCTTGCGCATCTTCGACATGTCTCCCGATGACAGGCTGTGCTGGCAGGGCGATTACAGCTTCGGCACCGCGATCGGCATCGCCGAGCAGGCGCTGTCGATGGAGCCGCCGCTGACCGCGATCTTCGCTTCCAACGACGATATGGCCGCCGCGGTGATCAGCGTCGCTCGCGGTCGCGGCATCGCCGTGCCGCGCGTCCTCTCGGTTTGCGGGTTCGACGACAGCGAGATCGCTCGGATGATGTCGCCGCAGATCACCACGGTCTCGCAGCCGCTCGGCGCGATGGCGGCCTGGGCGGTGGCCCAACTCGCCGGGGAGCTCGACGCGGTCGCCCAGGGCGAAGAACCGGTCATCCGCAAGGTCCTGCTCGAACACAGCATCGCCTATCGCGGTTCGGACGCCCCGCCGCCGGGGATCGATGCTGTTCCCGCCTCGTCATCGGAAAGGCAGACCAGGTGAGCGCCAGCATGTCGATTTCGGTCCGGGCCTTGCGCGCCCTGGCGGCCATCGCCCTCGCGTGCCTGCCGGCGCCGGCGGCCTTTGCCGCGCCGAAAGGGCCTCCCACAGCGGAGCGCCGCATCGATATCGATCTCCGCAAGGCGGCGGGCCCGCTCGACCGGCCGTTCAACTTGTCGGTCGGATCCGACTATCCCGGCACGCTGATCCGCCCCGAAAGCCTCGCCCAGCTCAAGATCGCGGTGGACGAGCTCGGCTTCCGCTATGTCCGCTTCCACGCGATCTTCCACGACGTCTTCCGCACCGTCCGCGTCGAGAATGGCAAGACGATCTACGACTGGACGAAGATCGACCAGCTCTACGACGCGCTGCTCGGCATGGGGATCAAGCCGTTCGTCGAGCTCGGCTTCACCCCGGAGGCGATGGCCAGCTCGCCGCAGACGATCTTCTTCTGGAAGGGCAACACCTCGCATCCCGAGCCCAAGGCGTGGCGCGCGCTCGTCGATGCATTCGTGCGGCATCTGCGCAGCCGATACGGCGAGGCCGAGGTCCGCAGCTGGTATTTCGAGGTTTGGAACGAGCCCAATCTCGACGGCTTTTGGGAGCGTGCCGACCAACGGGCCTATTTCGATCTCTACGAAGCCAGCGCGCGGGCGATCAAGGCGATCGATCCGCAATTGCGGGTTGGCGGCCCGGCAACCGCTGGCGCCGCGTGGGTGCCCGAATTCCTCGACTTCGCGGCGACCCGCGGCCTGTCGGTCGATTTCGTCGCGACGCACACCTATGGCGTCGATGGCGGTTTCCTCGACGAGAAGGGCCAGGACGATAATCGCCTGTCCACCAACCCCGACGCGGTCGTCGGCGACGTTCGCCGCGTGCGCCAGCAAATCGCGGCGTCCAAATTCCCGCGCCTGCCGCTGTTCTTCACCGAGTGGAGCGCGAGCTACAACCCGCGCGATCCGGTGCACGATTCCTATATCAGCGCCGCCTATATCCTGACCAAGCTCAAGGCGACGCGCGATCTGGCGCAGGGGATGAGCTACTGGACCTTCAGCGACCTGTTCGAGGAAGCAGGGCCGCCGCCGACGCCCTTTCATGGCGGGTTCGGCCTGATCAACCGCGAAGGCATCCGCAAACCCGCTTTCTTCGCCTACAAATATCTCAACCTGCTCCGTGGCCGCGAGGTCCCGACCGCCGACCCGCAGAGCTGGATCGGCAGCGCCGAAGGCCGCACCGCGGTGCTGCTCTGGGATTGGCAACAGCCGAAGCAGGCGCTGAGCAATCGCCCCTTCTTCACCCGGCTTCTGCCGGCGCAGAAGACCAGGCCCGCCAAGCTGCGTTTCGCCGGGCTCGCGCCGGGAAGCTATCGCGTCACCGTGCGCCGCACCGGCTTCAAGGCCAATGACGCGCATAGCCGCTATCTGGAGATGGGTTCGCCCGCCTCGCTATCGGCCGCGCAACTCGCCGAGCTGCGCGGGCTGACCCGTGACCTGCCCGAGACGCGGGCGACGGTGCGTGTCGGCAAGGCGGGCAGCTATATGCTGCGCGTGCCGATGCGGACCAACGACGTCGTTCTCGCGCTGATCGAGCCGCTTGCCCGATCCGGGCGCAAATAGCGTCACCGGGAGTGATCATGAAAGCCACTCGCCGCGAAACGCTCGGCCTTGCGGTCGGAACCGCCGGGATGCTCGGCCTGCCGGGCGAGGCACGCCCGGCCACGATGCCGGCGCAGAAAATGGGCGTCGAGGGCCAGCGCGTCCCGGACCTCGGCGACGGCCGTTACCGCAACCCGGTGCTCGCCGGCGATCGGCCCGATCCCAATGTGCTGAAGGACGGCGACGACTATTACGCCACCTTCTCGTCCTTCCAATATTATCCCGGCGTGCCGATCTGGCATTCGCGTGATCTGGTCCACTGGACTCCGGTCACCACCGCGCTGCGCAGGAATATTGGCTCGGTGTGGGCGCTCGACATCGCCAGGCACGATTGGCGCTATTTCATCTACATCCCCGCGCTCGATCCGCGCGACGACGCGCGGCCACTCAAGACGTGGGTGATACATGCGGCCGACATGCGCGGGCCGTGGAGCGATCCGATCGACATGCGCATCGATGGCTATATCGATCCCGGCCACGCGGTGGGCGAGGACGGCAAGCGCTACCTCTTCTTCAACGGCGGCCACCGCGTCCGGATCAGCGACGACGGCCTCTCCGCCGCCGGCAAGGTCGAGCATGTCTATGACGGCTGGCCGATCCCCGAAGACTGGATCATCGAGGGTTTCGCGCTCGAAGGCCCCAAGCTGCTCCGCAGGGACGGCTGGTTCTACATGTTCTCGGGGCAAGGCGGGACGGCGGGGCCGCCGACGAGCCATATGGTGGTGGTCGCGCGGTCACGCTCGATCCATGGTCCGTGGCAGAATTGCCCGGACAATCCGATCGTCCGGACCGCCCATCGCGACGAGCCCTGGTGGTCGCGCGGGCACGCGACCGCAGTCGAGGGCCCGGCCGGCGATTGGTGGCTGGTTTATCACGGCTATGAGAACGGTTTCCGCACGCTCGGCCGGCAGATGCTGCTCGAGCCGATCGCCTGGACCGCCGATGGCTGGCCGCGCGCGCTGGGCGGTGATCTGTCGCAACCACTCGCCAAGCCCGTGCCCGCCGCGTCGGGCCCGCATGGCGCCGCGCTGTCGGGTTTCACCGAGGATGCGTTGCGCACGAGGCTGGCATTCCATGCGCCGCGAGCGGACTATCTGCGACGGGTAAAGCTCGGTGGCGGCGTTCTCCGCCTCGCGGGCCAGGGGACCGGTCCGGCGGACGCTTCACCGCTGTTGTTCGTGGCGGGGGACCGCGCGTACGAAGTCTCGGTCGAGCTCGAGATCGAGCCCGGGGCACAGGGCGGACTCGTGCTGTTCTACGACGAGAAACTGTTCTGCGGGCTCGGCCTTTCCGAAGGGAAGCTGCACGCATGGCGCATCGGTCAGGAGGAGCGCTGGCCGCCCGGCGGCCCGGCCGCGACCCGGCGGCTGCATCTGCGCGCGGTCAACGACGAGAATGTCGTCACCTTCTTTCACAGTGCCGACGGCGCGCGCTGGACCAAGGAACGCTCGTTCGAGGTCGCCGGCTACAACCACAATGTCGCGGACGGGTTTCTGAGCCTGCGCCCCGGCATCTACGCCGCTGGCAAGGGCGGCGTCACCTTCCATAACCTGACCTATCGCGCGCGCGGCAGCGCTATGACGGGGCGCAATCCCGCGGCGCTGCAATCATCAAGGGGAGAGCCATGATCCTTCGAAGCCTTTTGCTCGCAAGTGCCACCCTGGCCGCCAGCCCCGCCGCGGCGCAGGCGCTCGCCACGGTGGACCGCAACGGCAGCCTCGTGTCGATCGAGGCCTATGGCCCCAACATCGTCCATGTGACGATCGCGCTGGATCGCAAGGAACTCGACGCGGGCCCCGGCTACGGCATCATCGGCAAGGCCGACCCGGCAGGCTGGACCCATCGCAGCGATGCGAGCGGCGACGTGTTCGCATCGTCGGCGCTGCGCGTGACGGTCGATGCCAAGGCCTGGCCAAAGCCGCCGACCCAGATGGAGCGCTATTTCGTCCCCTCGCTGCCGCCCGTCTCGATCGCGATCGCCGGCGCCGACGGGCGCGAGATCACGCGGATGAGCGGCTGGGAGCTGGCGCCGCAGACCGTCAACGGCGAGAAGACCTTCCGCGTCGGCGCGAGCTTCGCCGACACTGCGGACACCCATTATTACGGCCTCGGCCAGAATCAGGAAGGCGTTCTCGATCTGCGCGGGCGCACGATCGACTGCCGCCACAATTACGATGCCCCCGCCGGCGAGACGGTGTGCGTGCCCTTCCTCGTCACCAACAAGGGCTATGGGATCGTCTGGGACAATCCGGCGGCGACCCTCGTCTCGCCCGGCCTGCACAGCGCCACACGCTTCCAGTCGCAGGTCGGCGAGCGCGTGTCCTTCTTCGTGATCACCGGCGACAGTGCCGACGCGCTCTATGCCGGCTATGCCAGGCTGACCGGCGAGACGCCCCTCCCCCCCAAGGCGGCGTTCGGGCTGATCCAGAGCAAGGCGCGCTACGAGAGCCGCGACGAGCTGATGCGCATCGCCGATGGCTATCGCAGCCGCAAATATCCGCTCGACATCATGGTGCTCGACTGGTTCCACTGGACCCGGATGGGGCAGCTCGACATCGATCGGAACGCCTTTCCCGACCCCGCCGGCATGAACCGCCAGCTGCACGATTGGGGCATGCGCTCGATCATCAGCGTGTGGCCGCGCTTCGAGCGTGAATCGCGCTATTACGACATGCTCTCGGCCAGGGGATGGCTGCTCAAGGATGCCGACGGTCAGACCGCCGACGGCCTTCCGGTCCGCGCCGATCGCGCCGGCGCGCTGCTCGACAGCACCAATGCCGAAGCCCGGGCGTGGTTCTGGACCAAGATCCGCGACAATATCGCCAGCGAGGGTTTCGACTGGTTCTGGCTCGATGAGACCGAGCCCGATCTCGTGCCCGCGGGGCATTTCTATTCGCTCGGCTCGGGCGACCGCTATTACAATCTCTATCCGCTGGTGCACACCAGCGGCGTCGCCGAAGGCTCGGCGCGCGATCGGCCCGACAAGCGCAACCTGATCCTGTCGCGCGCCGCTTATCTCGGGGTGCAGCGCAACGGCGCGCTGTTCTGGTCGTCGGACGTCCATTCGACCTGGGAGGCGCTGCGCCGACAGGTCCCGACCGGGCTCAACTTCACCGCGAGCGGCATGGCATATTGGAGCAGCGACACCGGCGGCTGGATGTGGCCGAGCGGCCCGAGGGCCGAGCGTCCGCTGCTTGTCGATCCCGCCGGCGCGACCGCGATGGGCGCGGATTATGCCGACTATCCCGAGCTCTTCGTCCGTTGGTTCCAGTACAACACCTTCACCCCGACGCTGCGCATCCACGGCCAGCGCCCGGCGACGGCGATCTGGGAATATGGCAAGGCGGCCGAACCGATCCTCGCCGACTATCTGCGGCTGCGCTACGCGCTCGTCCCCTATCTCTATTCGCTCGGACGGCAGACCTCGGAGACCGGGGCGCCGTTCATGCGCGCGCTGTTCATGGACTTCCCCGACGATCCCGAAGCGGCGACGATCGGCGATCAATATATGTTCGGGCCGGCGTTTCTCGTGGCGCCGGTCACCGGGCAGGGCCGCACCAGCCGCCGGGTCTATCTGCCCAAGGGAAGCGACTGGTACGATTACTGGACCAACCGGCGGTACAGCGGCGGCCAGACGATCGACGCGGCGGCGCCGATCGAGCGGATCCCGCTGTTCGTCCGTGCGGGCTCGATCGTGCCGATCGGCGCGGCGGTTTCGAGCACCGCGGAGAAGCAGGCGCTTGCGGCGATCCGCGTCTATCCGGGTCGCGACGCCCGCTTCACGCTCTATGACGACGACGGCACCACCAATGCCTATCGCGCGGGCAAGGGCATCGAGGCCGAACTGGTCTGGAACGAGCGTAGCGGGACGCTGTCGAGCACGACCCGGTTGCCGTCCGGGCAGGATGCGGCGAAGCTCGTCCAGATAGTGCGGAGCCCGACGGAATGAAGCGGGTGAAACAGGGAGGGGCGCAGATGCGGCAAAGGATGGCGTGGCTGGTGGGCGCGAGCGCGGCCACGCTGTTGGCGGGAGCGCTTCCGGCGCAAGAGGCGCCGCGCATCGTGACGCGCGACGGACGGCACGCGCTGTTCGTCGACGGTGCGCCCTTCCTGATGCTCGGCGCGCAGGCCAATAATTCGAGCAACTACCCCGCGATGCTGCCCAAGGTCTGGCCGGTGGTCGAGGCGATGCACGCCAACACGCTCGAGATCCCGATCGCGTGGGAGCAGGTCGAGCCGGTCGAGGGGCAGTTCGACTTCGCCTTTCTCGACACGCTGATCGAGCAGGCGCGCGCGCACAAGCTCCGCCTCGTGCTGCTGTGGTTCGCGACATGGAAGAACACCGGCAACAGCTATGCCCCCGAATGGGTGAAGCGCGACACCGGCCGCTTCCCGCGGATGCGGAAGCCCGACGGCGCGACGCACTACGCGCTCAGCCCGCACGGCCGGAACACGCTCGAGGCCGACAAGCGCGCTTTCGTCGCGATGATGAAGCACCTCGCCAGGATCGACCGCGATCATACCGTGATCATGGTGCAGCCCGAGAATGAGGCGGGCAGCTACGAGCTCGCCCGCGACCATGCGCCCGAAGCGGAGCGGCTGTTCCGGGGCGCGGTGCCCGCCGAGCTGGTTCGCGCGCTCAAGGTCAAGCCGGGAAGCTGGACCGCGGTCTTCGGCAAGCGCGCCGAGCAATATTTCCAGACCTGGCATCTCGCGCGCTATATCGACGAGATCGCGGCTGCCGGTAAGGCAGTGAAGCCGCTGCCGATGTACGTCAACGCCGCGCTGGGCGATGCGTTCACCGACGAGGGCGGCAATGTCGGGCCGTCGGGCGGTCCGAACTGGAACGTCATCCCGGTGTGGAAAACGGCGGCGCCGCACATCGATCTGGTTGCGCCCGACATCTACAAACGCGACGCGCTCGCGGTGGAGAGCTTGCTCGACAAATATGCGCAGCGCGACAATGCCTTGATGGTGCCCGAGATCGGCAATGCGCTCGATTATGCGCGCTTCCTCTGGCCGGCGCTCGGGCGCGGCGCGATCGGCTTCGCGCCCTTCGGCATGGATGCCACCGGCTTCTTCAATTACCCGCTCGGCGCCAAGGCGCTCGATCCGGCGACGATGGAAGCCTTTGCCGGTCCCTATGCGATGCTCGCGCCGATGGCCGGCGATTGGGCGCGCATCGCCTTCGAGAACCCGGTCTGGGGCACGGCGAAGGGCGCCAAGGCGCAGTCCACCGTCCTCGGCCGCTGGCGGATCGCCGCGGAATATGGCCAGTGGCAGATGGGCGAGCCGGGCTGGACGAGCTGGATCAAGATGGACCGGCCGCCGCTCGCGGAGGCGCCGGTCGGCGGGATGGTCGTGGCGCAGCTCGGTCCCGACACCTTCCTGATCAGTGGCAGCCATGTCCGGGTGCGGCTGTCTCCGGTCAACGCCGCCCCCGGCGAGCAGGCGCAGCTGATCAGCGCCGAGGAGGGCAGCTTCGTCGCCGGCAAATGGACGATGCGCCGCCGCTGGAATGGCGACCAGATCGATTATGGCCTCAACTTCACCGGCGAGCCGGTGATGCTCAAGGTGACGATGGGGCTGTATCGATAGGCCGCTAGCCGGCGTTGCCGATCCGGACCGAGTCCAGCCCGAGCCACGCCGCCATCCGGTCGAGCTCGATCACGAGGCGCTCCTGCGTTTCGGCAGGCGCCCCGGGCTCGAGCGTGACGCGGTTCGCGCGCAGGACGCCGGCCTGACGGTCGGCCTTGAGATCGACGCGCGCGACCAGCGCCTCGTCCATCAGGAACGGCAGCACATAATAGCCATGCGCGCGCTTATCCTGCGGCACATAGATCTCGATCCGGTAGCGGAAGCCGAACAGCCTTTCGGCGCGGCCGCGTTCCCAGACGAGCGGATCGAACGGCGCGAGCAGCGCGGCGCCGCGGATCCGGCGCGGAATCCGCGCATCGCGGTGCAGCCACGCCTTCTGGCTCCAGCCCTCGACCGCCACAGGCACGAGGATCCCCGCCTCGATCAGCGCAGCGATCGCATGATCGGCCTCGTCCGGCTTGAGCCGGAAATAGTCGCGCAGCTCCGCCGCGGTCGCGATGCCGAGCGCCCGCGCGCTGCGCGCGATCAGCGCGCGTTGCGCGCTGATCGCGTCGGGCGTCGGCAACTCCAGCACCGCCTTCGGCAGCACGCGTTCGGGCAAGTCGTAGAGCCGCGCGAAGCTGCCGCGGCGGGTGGCCGTCGTGATCTGGCCCGACCAGAACAGCCATTCGAGCGCGTGCTTGGTGTGGCTCCATTCCCACCAGCCGCTCTTGCTCGATCCCTGCTCGAAATCGGCGGCGGCCATCGGGCCTTCGGCGATTATCCGATCGAGCACCGCCTGCGCTTCGGGCCGCTGCTCGGTGGCGAAGCGGCGGAGCGCCCGGTAGCCGATCTCGCCACGCTCGGCGCGCGCCATCCGCCAGCGCAGCAAGGGATGCAGGTCGAGCGGCAACAGCGAGGCCTCGTGCGCCCAATATTCGAACAGCCGCCGCTGCCGCTTCGGGCCCCAGGCGTGCCGCTCGAGCAGGGTGCGGTCATAGCCTCCCAGCCGCGAGAAGGCGGGGAGATAATGCGCCCGGGTGAGCACGTTGACACTGTCGATCTGGAACAGCCCGAGCCGGTCGAGCGTCGCCAGCAGGCGCGCCGCGCCCGGCCGTTCGGGATGGCGGACGCCGAAGCCCTGCGCGGCGAGCGCGACCCGGCGCGCCTCGCGGAGTGAGAGTTTCGTCGTCACGCGCTGCCTCTGGGCAACAGCGCTAGCGAAGGTCAAGCCCCGGCACGGGCCGGTCGGCGACGGCTAGAACCGCGTTCCCGCCCTGATGCCGATCGTCCGCGGCATGATCGGGACGATATAATGCCGTTGATCGCACGCGCCGCATTGCTGGAAGCGCGATATCTGCCCGCGCTCGTCCCAGATGTTTTGCGCGAACAGCTCGAAATTATAGCGCGACAGCTCGAATCCGAAGGCGAGGTTACCGGTCGTATAGGCCTCGAGCCTGCCGAGCGCCGCCGCCTTGGCGATCCGGATGTCCGACGAGGCGGAGCTCTGATGCGCGATCAGCCCCTGCACATAGCCGCGGCCCGATCCGATCGGCACGGCATAGCGCGCGGTGCCGCTGATCTTGAAGCGCGGCGTGATCGGCAGACGCGTACCTTCGGGCGCCAGCACGTCGCTGCCATCGCCGATGCAGATCTGCGTCTCGCACAGATCCTCGCGCGTCTTGGCGTCGGTGTACGATCCCGCCGCCGTCAGCGAGAGTCCGCCGAGCGCGAGGTTGGCGTCCATCTCGACGCCGCGAATGCGCGCATCGGGCCCGTTCTGGATGATCGTGAAGCTGTTCTCGCCGAGGAACGAGAATTGGAAGTCCTTCCAGCTCTGCTGGTAGATCGCGCCGTTGAAGCGCAACCTGCCGTCGGCCAGCGTGGTCTTCCAGCCGAGCTCGTAATTGTAGAGGACGTCGGTGGCATAAGGCGCGACGTCGCCGCGGCGATTGATCCCGCCCGGCCGGAAGCCGCTCGAGGCGACGGCGTAGAAGAGCAGGTCGTCGCTCGGCTTCCACGTCAGGTTGAAGCGATAGGTTACGCCCTGCCCGCTCGTCTCCTTGGGCCGGAGCTCGCCCGCCACATAGGTCGCGAGATTGGTGCAGGGCCCGCCCGAGACCGTCGCCGGGAGCAGCGTGTTGGTCGCGCTCCCGTCCAGATAGGCGTCGCGCAAGGTCCGCCCATCGGCGAGGAAACAGCTGGCGACGCCGGTGCGCGAGCTTCCCGCGGCGTTGAACGGCGACGCGGTGTAGGGGCGTCCGTCGGCGGGATCGACGCCCGGATTCCTGCCGAAGCCGAAGAAGCCGATCAGCGAATTGTCGAAGATATAGGCGCGCGCGCCCGCGGTGAAGCTGATCTTCGGCGTCAGGTCGAAGCTCGCCTCGCCGAACATCGCATAGTCCTTGTCGACGCGGTGCTGCTGGGTGAGCCACAAGGTGCCCGGCGAGCCGTTGACCGAAACCGCGTCGCCGAGATTGGGGATCTGATAGTCCTGATGGATCAGGTTCGACTGACGCTGGTAGAACATGCCCGCGACGACCCGGAAACGCTCTTCGGACGGCGAAGCGACGCGCAGCTCCTGGCTGGTCTTCTTGAAATGGTCCGACGCGACCACGACCTGGCGTGGATCGATCGTGTTGCCGGCATTGTCCTGATAATAGAAATAGCCGGCGAGCCCGCCGACCGAGGCGTAGAGATTGTCATAAGCCTCGGAATAATCGGTATAGTCGCTCGACGAGGCGGTTCTCCGGTCGAGATAGGCACCGGCATAGGTGACGTCCCAGTTGCCGATCTTTCCCTCGATCGTCAGCGCGCCCTGGATGAAGCGATCGCGGCGATATTCGGGGTAGAAATGCTGGAGCTCGAGATCGCCGACCTGCGGATCGAAGCCATAGGTGCCGTGGCTGCGCATCTCCTGATACAGCACGCTCGGCGTGACGGTCCAGGTCTCGTCGAGATCGACCTTGAGCGCGGCGCGGCCGCCCCAGGTCTCGGTGTCGTTGTAATTCTCCTCGACGAATTCGTCGTTGTCGACGGTGATCCCGCCCGGCGTCGGCAGGAAGCTGCGCGTGCCGGGCACGTTGTCGATGAAGCCGGCGTCGCGCTGGTAGAAGCCGACGACACGCAGCGCCGCCCAGTTCGACAGCGGCGCGTTGATCATGCCTTCGAGCTTGCCGCCCTGCCCGCCATGCGCGACCGTGTTGACCTCGGCATCGACGCGGCCGTCGAACGCCGAGGCGTCGGGTTTGTTGGTGATGATGCGGATCGTGCCCGCCTGGCTCGACGCGCCATACAGCGTGCCCTGCGGACCCGCGAGGCTCTCGATCCGGGCGATATCGTAGATATGAACGTCGAGCGTGCCGCCGATCGTCGTCACCGGCTGCTCGTCGAGATAGGAACCGACCGAAGGCAGCGAGCCCGAATGGTTGCCGTCACCGCCCGATGCGACGCCGCGCATATAGACGGTGGTGGAGCCCGGCTGGATGGTCTGGAACGCGACCGAGGGCAGCAGCTGGGTATATTCGTTGAAGTTCGAGATGTTGAGCTGATCGAGCTTGCGCGTGCCGATCGCCTGGATGCTGATCGGGACCGACTGGATGTTCTCGTCGCGCTTCTGCGCAGTGACGACGATCTCGTCGCGGTCGGGAGGAAGATCGGTGGGAGTAGTAGTTTGCGAATCCTGGGTCTGCGCGGCGGCGGGAAGCGTCAGGGCGGTCGAAGCGAGCAGCCCGGAAATCACGGCACGGCGCACGGATAGGATCATCGCAGCCCCCACGTAACATCAATGTAAGTAGAGACTGTGCTGCGACGCAGCAGCCGTCAATCGTCGCGCCGGATACCGATGTGCGTTCTTCGGCGACCGTGATGTTTCTGCAACGTTACAAAGATGCCGGCGCTTGCGGATAGGCATCGACGACATCGCCCAGCGCGGCGCTCAGCGGGTCGAGATGCGGCGCGAACGGCCGCCACGCGCGGTCGCCGCCAGTGAAGATCGGCTGGCGCACCTGCTCGGAGCTGGCGGTGCGGACCGCGCGCTCGGTTTCGTGAAAGGCGAGGCAGGCGGGCTCGAACGCTACGCCGCAGGCGTCCAGCAACCGACGCACTTCGGCCTCGGTATCCGCCACCAGCGCTTCGTGGATCACCCGGTGGACCTGCCCCGGCTGGACGCGGTCGAGATGCGCCATCAGCCGCACATAGTCGCGATAATAGCGCCCCATGTCGTCGAGCGCGTAGCTGAATGCCTGGCCGCGCGCGAAATGCTGCTTGAAGTTGGAGAAGCAGCATGCCCGCGGTTCGCGGCGCGCGTCGATGATCGTGGCGTTGGGCAGGATCAGCCGGATCAGCACGACATGCGCCCAGTTGTTGGGGAGCTTGTCGATGAACAAGGGCCGGTCGGTTCGGCGCTGGACCGCGGTGCGACGGAGATACTCCTCACCGAGCTCGCGCG
The DNA here is from genome assembly GCF_004792695.1 of Sphingomonas naasensis. Classification (GTDB taxonomy): domain Bacteria; phylum Pseudomonadota; class Alphaproteobacteria; order Sphingomonadales; family Sphingomonadaceae; genus Sphingomonas; species Sphingomonas naasensis. The sequence continues at coordinate 524,636 of NZ_SRXU01000001.1, forward strand.
TGCGTTCAGCCATCAGGGTGGTCAGTCCATGCGGATAGTTCGGAATTTTTCGCGCGAGCGCGGGCAGATCGGGCAGCTCGGTGGTGCCTTCGATCAGGCTGTGGCTGGCGAGAATCTGCTCGACGAGCGTCGATCCCGCGCGCGGCATGCCGAGGATGAAGATCGGGTCGCGCGCATCGCTGCCCCGGCCGGTGCGCTCGGCGAAGAATTCGGGGGTGGCGAGCGCGATGCAATCGTCGACGAAGCGCCCGGTTTCGTCGGCGTCGTAGACGAGCCGGGTCCGCCGCAGCGCATTGCCCGCGGCATAATGCGCAAAGGCCCGGTCGGCCTCGCGCCGGTCCTCGAACGCCTTGCCGAGCGCGAAGTCGAGGTGGAAGCGATCCTCGTCGCCGATGCCGGGCTCGGTCTGCGCAGCCTCCATCGCGGCGATGTCGGCATCGTCGAAGCGCACGGTCTTGAGGTTGGCGAGGCTCCACCACGCCTCGCCCAGGGTCGGCGAAAGCGCCAGTGCCTTGCGATAGGCGGCGATGCCGTCCGCCTGGCGTCCGACGGTCTTGAGCATATGGCCATAGCTCATCCACAGCTTGGGCTGCGCGGGCGCCTCGGCGAGGACGCGCTCGTAGAGCAGGATCGCCTCCTCGAAGGCGCCGAGCCGGCCGAGCGTCGCGGCCTTGAGATTGGCGTGGCCGGGATGATCGGGCTCGGCTTCGACGAGCAGGTCCAGTTCCTCGAGCGCCTCGCTCGCGCGGTTCTGGCGGTAGAGCACCAGCGCGAGATTGGCGCGCGCGGCGGTGAAGGCGGGTGCGATCTCGACCGCGCGGCGGAGCAGCGCCTCGGCATCCTTCAGCCGCCCGATCCGCCCGGCGAGCTCGGCGAGCATGCGGATCGCGCGGGCATCGAACGGATCGCGCTTGAGATAGTCCTTGAGGCCGCGCTCGGCGTCGGGAAGGCGGTTGTCGTGCAGCGCGAGCGCGGCTGCCATCAGATCCGGGGGGAAGCGCGTCGCGGGCATCGGGCCGAGATGACCACGCGTCCGCGCGGCGATCAAGCGCTCGATTTCATGCTGGACACGCGCGCCTGCCGCTTCCCCCGACGACCTTGGTTGACCGTAGCATTGCGTCGAACAGCGTGTATGCTGACGATCTCGCTCAACGGGCAGAGGATCGGTCGTGGACGAACTGACGTCGCTGTTCTTGCTCTTTTTCGGATTTTCCGGGTCCGATATTACGGACCGCTGTCCGGAAGGCGGCGGCAACTGCTGAGACCTTTCGCTGAGCCGGTTGCGCTGGTCGTCGGCGACATGATCGGTTCGCCTCCACGCATCGTGACCGTAAACGGGGACGCGTGAGGGAGCCCGCCCCACCGTCGCGACGCGCGCTCGGCTTCTGGCCGGCGCTGGCGCTGGTGGTGGGCAACATGATCGGATCGGGGATCTATCTGCTCCCCGCCACGCTCGCGCCGCTCGGCGCCAATGCGATGATCGGCTGGGGCGTGACGATCGTCGGCGCGATGGCGCTGGCCTTTGTCTTCGCGCGGCTCGCGGCGAAGCTGCCCTGCGCCGGCGGCCCCTATGCGTTCGCCGACGCCGCGTTCGGCCCGACAATCGGGTTCGCAGTGGCGTGGAGCTACTGGATCCTCGTCTGGGCAGGCAATGGCGCGCTGGCGATCGCCGTGGTGAGCGCGCTGAGCGTGCCCTTCCCCATGCTCGCCGGCGGCACCCCGGCCTTCGCCACCGCGCTGCTGCTGATCTGGGCGGCCGTCGCGGTGAACATTCGCGGCGTCGCGCTGGCGGGGCGGATCCAGCTGATCACGGCGGTGCTCAAGCTGGCACCGCTCGTCGCGGTGATCCTGCTCGCGCTATGGCTGCTGGCACGCGATGGCGCGACGGCGATCGCAGCCAATCCGGCGGTGCCGATCAGCGCCAATGCCGTCGCCGGTGCGGTCGCGCTGACATTCTGGGGGTTTCTCGGCGTCGAATCCGCCACCGTCCCCGCCGACAAGGTCCGGAACGCGGCACGGACGGTGCCGCTCGTCACCCTGCTCGGCACTGCGCTGACCGGCGCGGTCTACGTCCTCGTCGCCGGCTCGGTCGCGCTGATGCTGCCGGCGAGCGTGACCGCCGCCTCGCCCGCCCCGCTCGCCGATTTTCTCGGCCGCTCCTGGGGAAGCGGCGCGCAGGCGATCGTCGCCCTGTTCGCGGCGATCAGCGCGCTCGGCACGCTCAACGGCTTCGTGCTGCTGCAGGGCGAGATGCCGTGGGCGATGGCGCGCGGCGGCGTTTTCCCCGCGTGGTTCGGCAAGGAGAGCCGCCGCGGCACCCCGGCGCGCGCGCACCTCGTCTCGGGCGTGCTGGTGACGATCGTGATGGCGCTCAACTATACGGGCTCGACCGGCGCGCTGTTCGCCGAGATCGCGACGATCAGCCTCGCCGCGGGGATGCTCGCCTATTTCGTCAGCGCGCTGGCGGCGCTGAAGCTGCTCGCCGGCGACCGCGCCGTACAGCTCGCCGCGATCGTCTCGGCGGGCTTCGTGCTGTGGATGGTCTACGGGCTCGGCCTGCACGCCAATCTGTGGGGTCTCGGGCTGCTCGCGCTGGGTTTGCCGATGTTCCTCTGGGTGCGGCGAAACCCCTGATCCTCCCCCGCCAGGGGGAGGTGGCGCCGAAGGCGACGGAGGGGGAGGAATCACTGCGCTCAGCGAGTCCTCCCCCTCCGTCAGCTGCGCTGACACCTCCCCCTGGCGGGGGAGGATAGTTCACACCGGCAGCAGTCGCCTGACCAGCGAGCGATCGCGCAGGATCTCGTGCGCGGCGTTGTGCCCCGGCGCGCCGGTGACGCCGCCGCCCGGATGCGTCCCCGCGCCGCACATGTAGAGCCCCGAAATCGGCGCGCGATAGTCGCCATGGCCGAGTACCGGCCGCGCCGCCCAGAGCTGATCGAGCGACATATGGCCGTGCATGATGTCGCCGCCGATCAGCCCGAATTTGCGCTCGAGATCGAGCGGGCTGTGGATCTGGCGGCCGACGATCGACGCCTTGAAATTGGGGGCATGCTTGGTGACCGTATCGATGATGTGGTCGGCCGCCGCCTCGCGCTCGTCGTCCCAGCTGCGGCCGTCGGGCAGCACGGGCGCGAATTGCTGGCAGAACAGGCTGGCGATGTGCATCCCCGGCGGGGCGAGGCTGTCATCGACCGACGTCGGCAATTTCATCTCGACGATCGGTTCGTCGGACCAGCCCTTCGCCTTCGCGCTGGTGAAGGCGTCGTCCATATAGTCGAGCGTCGGCGAGATGATGATCCCGGCGGTGTGGTGCTCGGCCTTCTCCTTGCCGGGAAGCACGGTGAAATCGGGGAGCTCGGAGAGCGCGACATTCATCCGGAAGGTGCCCGATCCCGCTTTGAAATTGTCCATGCGCCGGGCGAATTCGGGCGTCATGTCGGTGCGATCGACGAGCTGGCGATAAAGCAGGGCCGGGCCGACATTGGCCGCGACGATCGGCGCGGCGATTTCCTCGCCCGACTCAAGCCGAACGCCGGCGACCTTCTTGCCGTCGACCAGCACCTTGGCGACCGGCGCTTCGAGGCTGATCTCGACGCCTGCCTCGATGCAAGCCTCGGCCATATATTGCGTGATCGCGCCCATCCCGCCGACGCTGTGGCCCCACATGCCCTTCTTGCCGTTGATCTCGCCGAAGACGTGGTGGAGCAGCACATAGGCGCTGCCGGGCGTGTCCGGGCTGGCATAATTGCCGACCACTGCGTCGAAGCCGAACGCCGCCTGGATGTACGGATTCTCGTACCAGCTATTGAGGAAATCGCGCGCCGACTTGACGAACAGGTCCATCACGTCGCGCTGCGCCTCGATGTCCATCCCGGCGAGCCGCTTTCCCTGCAATGCCGCGGCAAGCAGTGCGCGAACGCCGCCGCCGGCATTGGGCGGAGTCTTGAGCGCCATGTCGCGCAGCACTTCGGCGACGCGCTCCAGCGCTTCCTCATATTTGGGGAAGGTCTCGGCGTCCTTCGGGCTGAACCGCGCGAATTCGGCCTGCGTGCGTGCGGTGCCGCCGCCGAGCTTGAGATAGCCGTTCTCGTGGGGGAAGAAGTTGCTGATCGTCCGCTCGATGATCCGCCAGCCGCGCTCGTGCAGCTTCATGTCCTGGATCACCTTGGGGCGGAGCAGGCTGACGGTGTAGCTCGCCGTCGAGTTGCGGAAGCCGGGATGGAATTCCTCGGTCACTGCCGCGCCGCCGACGACGTCGCGCCGTTCGAGCACCCGGACCTTCAGCCCGGCGCGCGCGAGATAGAAGGCGCAGACGAGGCCGTTATGCCCGCCGCCGATGACGATCGCGTCGTATTTCTGCATGCGTCCCCCGGAAAATCAGATGGTGTGCGGGCGCCGCGACCAGCCCGGTGCCGGCGCGCGGTGCTGCCTTGCCTCGGGAATGATCGCGCGCACCTTGGCGGCGAAGCTGCGCAGGCACACTTCGCTCGCGCCGATCGGCCCGGCAGTGTAGCTCGACGACGCCATCCCCTGCTGGACGCGCTCGATCAGCCAGGTGTCCTCGGCATTGACCACGCGGTTGATCCGCCAGTTGGCGTAGCGGACCAGCTTCATCTCGCGGCGGTCGTCGGGCAACGCGAAGGTCATCTCGCGCAGCACGCAGGTCGTCGGCGAAGTCGGCAGCCACTGCATAAAGTCGATCTGGTCGGCGTAAATGTCGAACGCCATGTTGGGCCAGAGCTTGTAATAGAGCCACAGCCGCTGGTTGGCTTCGGGCAGGTGATCGACCCGCGGCAGATGGCGCTGGTAGAAGGCCTCCCACGGATTGGCTGAAGGGCGGTCGACGAGATAGCCCGACATCTTGTCGACCCAGCCTGACGCCTCGATCGCATAGGATTTTCCGAACAGCCGGGTCAGCCCGTCATGCGCGACCGGGATGTGGAGATTGTCCGAATAATTGTCTCCGACATTCTTCCAGTTGACCGCGCGGTCGCGGGTGCGGACGTCGCCGATCCGGCGCATCTCCTCGAGACGATAAGGGGCGATCTCGGCCTCGTAGGGCGCCATCATCTCGGCGACCGACGGCCCGCCGTCATCTTCCAGCCGGACGAAGACGAAGCCGCGCCAGATCGACAGGTCGACCGGGACGAGCCCGCTCGCCGCCATGTCGAGCGCCGGATAGTCGCGCCGCATCGGCACGCCAGAAAGGGTGCCGTCGAGCTCGTAGACCCAGGCATGATAGGGGCAGACGAGCTTCTTCGCGCAGCCCGCATCGCCCTCGACGATCCGCATCGCGCGGTGCCGGCACACGTTATGAAAGGCTCGGATCACCCCGTCGCGGCCGCGCAAAGCGACGACATTCTCGCCGAGATAGGAAAGCGTCCGCCACGCGCCGGGCTCGGCGATATCGCTCTCGTGGCAGACGATCTGCCACGACGGGCGCAGGATGCGGTCGGTCTCGACGCTCAGGAACTCGGGGTCGGTGTAGATCCAGCCCGGCAGCGACCAGTCGGCATCGGGATCGACTTCTGGAAGGGAGGCGAGGGTCGCCATGGCCGGCTCCGATTGCTTGTTGTACGATCGTATAATAAGCTGGGGCAATGAGCAAGTCCGGCTTCACCCGCGCCGAGCCCGATGCGCGGCGCCAGTCGCTGATCGAGGCCACTGCGAGCGTGCTGGCACGCGACGGCGCCGGCGGCGCATCGGTGCGCGCGATCGCGCTCGAGGCGGGCGTGTCGCCGGGGCTGGTCACGCACCATTTCGGCGGGGTCGATGCGCTGATCGCAGCAACCTATGCCCAGATCGGCGAGCAAGTCTCCGCGGCGCTCGATGCCGCGGTAGCCGGTGCCGGGAATGACCCGCGCGCACGGCTCATGGCCTATGTCGCGGCGAGCTTCCTGTCGCCGATCGCCGACCGCGCGCTGCTCGCGACCTGGACGGCGTTCTGGGGGCTGGTGATCGCGCGCGTGGAGATCGCCGCGCTCCACGACACGCAATATGCGCGCTATCGCGACGCGCTGGAGGCGCTGCTGGGAGCCTGCGGGCTCGCGCCGGCGGCGCGGCGCCGCGCCGCGATCGCGATCACCGCGCTGGTCGACGGCCTATGGCTCGAGCTGTGCCTTTCGCCCGCGGTGCTCGACGCGACCGAGGCCCGGGCGATCGCCGAGGCGCAGATCGAGGCGTTGCTGGGCTAGCCGCGCTCGATCCGAGGTGCGATCGGCCGCCCTAGCGGCTGCCCGGCTGGCGGCACTGATCCTTCAGCGTCCGCGAGCAGCGCGGATAGTCGCGCGGCGTGCTTGCAGAGGGCGTCGCGGTTGCCGTGCTTGCCGCAGGGCGCGCGGGGCTTGCGCCCTCGGGAGCAGGATCGGACGCGAGGCGCGTCGTCCCCGAGCCGGTGGTGCCGGTCCTCGGATCGGCCGGCGGCGTGTTGGCGTCGGGTGTGGTCGTCGCAGGCGAGGTCGTCTGCGGCGTCGAGCTTGCGAGCGGAGTCTGCTGCGGCGACTGCCCGGCGACGGCAGTGCCGCCGATCGCGGCGAGAATCGCCGGCGATATCAGGACCTTCATCGCGCTTCTCCTCAACCGGCTGCGAACACCCCATCGCAGCACATCAACGCGACAGCGAGCGCGATGCTCCCGCTTGCCGCGATCCGGCGCTGGGCGGCGCGGCCGGTCACGGGTCGTTGCGGAGCTTCGGGCTCGGTTCGTCGGTTTCGGGGGAACAATAACGGCTCCGATACGATAATTGGGCAGTGACTGCGTACGCCCCCTCCCCGACCGCCGCTTTGCCCCCACCCCCCGCCAGCCTGCTGGACGGCAATGCGAGCCTGTTCCTCGATTTCGACGGGACCCTCGTCGCGATCGCCGAGACGCCCGAGGCGGTGATGGTCGACGCGCGGCTGCGCGACCTGCTCGCATCGCTGCACGCCCGACTGAACGGTCGCGTGGTGCTGATCAGCGGCAGGCCGGCCGAGCAGCTCGCGCAGCTGCTCGACTTGCCGGCGCTCGACATCGTCGGCAGCCACGGCATGGAGTTTCGCCACGCCGACGGGCGCCGCGCCAGTGCCGATCGCCCGGCCGCGCTCGGCGCAGCCTTCGAACGGATCCGCAGGCACGCCGAGCGACATCCCGGCCTGCGCATCGAGGAAAAGCCGCTCGGCGTCGCGCTCCATTACCGCCAGGCGCCCGAAGAGGCCGGTTCCTGTGAGACGCTCGCCCGCGAGCTGGCGGCGGAACATGGTCTCCACTTCCAGCCGGGCAAGATGATGGTCGAGGTCCGTGCCGCGGGTGGAGACAAGGGCGCGGCGATCCGTGCGTTGATGGCGGAACCCCGCATGGTGTCCACGCGTCCCCTGTTCATGGGCGACGACCTCACCGACGAGCCCGGCTTCATCGCGGCTGGCGAACTGGGCGGTGCCGGCATCCTGATTGGCTCGCCGCGGCCGAGCGCGGCGCGCTATCGGCTCGACGATGTTGCCGCGGTGCGCGACTGGCTCGCCGCAGGCAGCGCGGCATGATCGATCTAGATCTCTGGCCGATCGGCAATTGCCAGGTCAGCGCGCTCGTCGATCGCGCCGGCCGCTTCGTCTGGGGCTGCGTGCCGCGCGTCGACGGCGATCCGCTCTTCTCGGCGCTGGTCGGCGGCGAGGCTCCCGAGGCGGGCTATTGGAGCATCGAGCTCGACGATGTGGTCTCGACCGAGCAGGCATATCGCCGAAACACCCCGGTGCTAGTCACCCGCCATGTCGATTCCGCCGGGAACGCGATCGAAGTCATCGACTTCTGCCCCTATTTCCGCCGTCTCGGCCGGAGCTACCGCCCCGTCGCGTTCGCGCGGATCGTCCGCCCCGTCGCCGGTAGCCCGCGCATCCGGGTGCGGCTGCGGCCGACCTGCGGCTGGGGCGGCGCCTGCACGCGTCGCATCGGCGGATCGAACCATCTGCGCTACCAGATGGACGCGCTGACGATGCGGCTCACCACGACCGCCCCGGTCGGCATGGTGCACGAGGAGCGCGCCTTCCGGCTCGAACGCCCGCTCCATTTCTTCCTCGGCCCCGACGAGAGCTTCACCGGCGACATCGCCGCGACGCTCGACGCGATGCTCCACGATACCGAGGAGGAGTGGCGCGAATGGGTGCGCGGGCTCGCGATCCCGCTCGAATGGCAGGAGGTCGTGATCCGCTCGGCGATCAGCCTCAAGCTCTGCCAGCACGAGGAGACCGGCGCGATCGTCGCCGCGCTCACCACCTCGATCCCCGAACATGCCGGATCGCAGCGCAACTGGGACTATCGCTACTGCTGGATCCGCGACGCCTATTACACCGTCCAGGCGCTCAACCGGCTCGGCGCGCTCGACGTGCTCGAGGCCTATCTCGGCTATCTCCGCAATATCGTCGATGGCGCGCGCGGCGGGCATATCCAGCCGCTCTACGGCGTGCTCGGCGAGGCGACGCTCGAGGAGCGCTTCGCCTCCGATCTGGCCGGCTATCGCGGCATGGGCCCGGTCCGCGTCGGCAACCAGGCCTATGAGCAGATCCAGCACGACGCCTATGGCCAGATCGTGCTCTCCAACGCCCAGGCGTTCTTCGACCAAAGGCTGTTCCGCATGGCCGGGGTCGAGGATTTCGAGGCGCTGGAAAAGGTCGGCGAGCGCGCCTGGACCTATCACGACCAGCCCGATGCCGGGCTGTGGGAACTGCGCACCCGGCAGAGCGTCCACACCTATTCCGCCGCGATGTGCTGGGCGGCGTGCGACCGGCTCGCCAACGCCGCGCAGGCGCTCGGCCTCGAGGATCGCCGCGACTTCTGGCAGGACCGCGCCGACCAGATCCGCGCGCGGATCGAAGGCTCGGCATGGCGCACCGATACCCGGCGCATGTCCGCCACCTTCGCCGGCGACGACCTCGACGCCAGCCTGATCCAGCTGCTCGACCTGCGTTTCCTCTCGCCCGAGGATTCGCGCTTCAAGGACACGCTGACCGCGGTCGAGGCGGGGTTGCGGCGCGGCTCGCACATGCTGCGCTATGCCACCGAAGACGATTTCGGCCTGCCCGAGACCGCGTTCAACGTCTGCACCTTCTGGCTGATCGAGGCGCTGCACTTCACCGGGCGCGGCGCCGATGCGCGGGCGCTGTTCGAGGAGATGCTCACCCGCCGGACTGCCGCGGGGCTGTTATCGGAGGATATCGACCCTGTGACCGGCGAGCTCTGGGGCAATTACCCGCAAACCTATTCGCTGGTCGGGATGATCAACTGCGCGGTGCTGCTCAGCAAGCCATGGAGTTCGGTGCGTTGAGCCGCCTCATCGTCATCTCGAACCGCGTCGCCCCGGCCGAGGGCTCGCATTCGGGCGCGCAGGGCGGGCTCGCCGTCGCGCTGCAATCCGCCCTGCGCGAGATGGGCGGGATCTGGTTCGGCTGGTCGGGCGGGCAGACCGACGTCTTCACCGGGCAGGTCAACCTCCAGCGCGGCGACGGCTACACCACTGCGACGGTCGATCTCGAAGAGCAGGATATCGACGAATATTATAACGGCTATGCGAACCGGACGTTGTGGCCGCTTTTCCACTATCGGATGGACCTCGCCGAATATGAGCGCGGCTTCGCCGGCGGCTATCAACGCGTCAACGAGCGCTTCGCCGACACCGTGCGGCCGCTGATCGAGCAGGACGACACCGTCTGGATCCAGGACTATCACATGATCCCGCTCGGCCAGGAATTGCGCCGGCGTGGCTGCGCGAACCGGATCGGCTTCTTCCTCCACACGCCGTGGCCGCCGCGCCGCCTGCTCGCCACGCTGCCCGAGGCGAACGAGCTGGTCGAGACGCTGTTCGCCTATGACGTGCTCGGCTTCCACACCGCGGAATGGCTCGAATCCTTCTGCGATTTCGCGCGGCTGGAGATGGGCGCCGACATTGAGGAGGATGGCGACGTCATCCGCTTCGGCGGCCGCACGGTGCGCGTGATCGTCTGCCCGATCGGCATCGACACCGCCGAGTTCCGCGCGCTCGCCGCGAGCGATACCGCGCAGCACACCTGCCGCCAGATGGAGCGCAGCGCAGTCGGCCGCGCGATGATCGTCGGCGTCGACCGGCTCGATTATTCCAAGGGGCTCGAAGAGCGTCTGCTCGGCTTCGAGCGCTTCCTCCTCGAGCATCCGGAGGAGCGCAAGGAGCTGTTCCTGCTCCAGATCGCCCCGCCCTCGCGCGCATCGGTGGGGAGCTACCAGCGCATCCGCAACACGCTCGAAGGCCTGTCGGGGCGGATCAACGGCGAGCATGCCGATCTCGACTGGGTGCCGATCCGCTACGTCAACCAGGGCTATCCGCGCGACGTGCTGGCCGGCGTGTACCGCGCCTCGCGGATCGGGCTGGTCACGCCGCTGCGCGACGGGATGAACCTCGTCGCCAAGGAATATGTCGCCGCGCAGGATCCTGGCGATCCTGGGGTGCTCATCCTCTCGCGCTTCGCCGGCGCGGCGGCGCAGATGCAGGAAGCGGTGCTGGTCAATCCCTACAGCGCCGAGGAGATCTCCGACGCGATCCTCACGGCGCTGCGCATGCCGCGCGACGAACGGATCGCGCGGTGGCGAGCGCTGATGGACGGCGTCGAGCGCGAGGACGTGATGTGGTGGCGCAAGCGCTTCACCGACGAGCTCATCGCCGCGCCGTCGCTGGCCGAGGTCGACTAGGCGCTCAACGACAATCGCCGGCGCCGGTCTCGACGAGCGTCGGCGCGCGCAGCAATCCCGAAGGCTGCGCGACGATCTTGTCCTGATCCTGCGCGGTGAAGCGTTCGCCGAACCGCGCGCTCAGCAGCCGATAATCGGTGCGCGCCCGCCCGGCGAGGCGATTGAGCGCGGTGTTCGACACCGCCACCTCGATCGCATTCCGCCCGACGCGCAGCCCCGACAGGTCGATGCGATAGGGCGGCGCCCAGACGCTGCCGATCGGCTTGCCGTTGACCGAGACGATCGCCGCGTCGCGGATCGGCGCCTCGATCGCGGCGAAGGGCCGCGCCTGGTTCGAAACGGCGCCGGCCGGGGCCGGCGCGCCGAAGTCGAGCGCGAGGCATTTGCCCGCGTCCCCCGGATCGAGATCGAGCCTCGCCCGATACACCGCGGTCCCCGAAAAATGCCGCAGCGCCGGATCGGCGGTCCATGAGCCGAACTTCGGAAGCGGCTGTTCGGGACGCCCTGCGATCGACAGGGTCCAGTCCCGTGCCGCCGCGCTCAGCGGTGCGATCGACGGTGCCGCCGGTTGCCGGGCAGGCCCGCCGAACAGGAGGAAGCGCGATTCATAGGGTGCGAGATCGACGGCGATGTCGCCCCTCCCCGCCGCGCGGCGCGTCCCGTGCAGCGCATCCCACCAGCTGCCATTGCCGCGATCGCCGGCGAAGCGCGCGCTTGTCCGCAGCGGCACATTGCCGGTGTTCACGACGAAATAGACGTCGCCATCGGCCAGCCGGCGATGGAGGAAGCCGAGCGCCGGCGCCGGTGCCGCGGTGCGGACCTCGGGAGAAATCGCCGCCCGCAGCGCCGGCCCGAGCGCGCCCTCCTTCACGATGACGACGCCCTTGCTCCGCGCCAGGCGCCGCGACACCGCCTGCACCCGCGCGCGGCCCGCGTCATCGCGCAACCCGCCGGCGTTCGACGGCAGCCCCTCGATCGCGATCACGCGCCCGCCTGCCTTCACCCAGCGCGCGATCGCGGCATAGGCGGCGGGATCGATCCGCTCCATCGAAGGCAGCACCAGCGCCTTGTGCCGGATGCCCCGCGACGCCAGCGCGCCGGCGTCGACAAAGTCGAAGCCATAGCCATTGTCGAGCACCTGCGCGATCAGCGCATCGCGCACGCGGCGATGCATCGCCTCGTTGACCGATGCGGCTTCGGGCCGCATCGCCGCGAACGCATCCTCGATCGGCAGGTAGATGGCGACGCTGTTGGCCGCCTCGCCCTGCCGGAGCAGGAACGAGGCGCGCTGGAGATAGCGCGTCACATCGGGCATCACGCCGAACCACGGATTATGCTCGTTGAGCGCCGCCGCGGCGTAGAATGCCCAGCCGGGCTCGCCGGCTTCGGGCGGACTGTAGGGCCAGCCATGGCCGACCAGCTGCGTCACGCCCTGCAGGAAATGGCGATCGGCCTCGACCTTCATGTCGAGCGGCGTCGCTGCCCACGAAGGCGAGCGGAGCCAGGTCCACACTTCGGAAGATACCACCGGCTTGTCGTAGAGATGCGCGCCCGAGGTTGCCCACCGCGTCGAAGTGAAGCTGCGCCAGTCGGCGCCCTCCCCCTCGGGCAGCGCGACCAGCGCGTTGCTCGACAGCGTCGGCGGGGGGAAGCCATAGACCTGCGCGCGGAAGCGCGTGCCCTTCGAGCGCGCCCAGGCATCGATCGGCGCGAGATAGCGCGCGTCGACCAGTTCGGAGAGCGTCTCCGCCCAATCATAGCGGACCGCCGCGCTCTCGGGCGTGTCGAGGAACAGCGCCGGCAGATGCGCGATCAGGTCATAGCCGCGCCGTCGCCGAAACTCGGCCGGCAGGTCGCCGGTCCAGCTCGAGCCATAGGCCTCGAGGCTGTCCGAAAAGACCGCGTCGGGCGGCGGCCCGCCGGCAAAGGCTTCGAGAAGGCGATCGCCGACCGTGCGGAGATGGTTCGCCACCGCGGCGGGATCGATATGATCGAGCACATAGCCTTCGGCGCCGATCGCGGCGCGCTTGACCTGCTGGCCGGTCCGCCCGGCGATGAAGAACAGCGCCTCGCGCGGCTGGTCCGCCGGCGCCACTGCGACGCGATCCTCGCGCACATCGAGCGGGGCGAGCGGGCGATCCGCTTTGGCGCTGACGCCTTCGGGGCCGATCATCGCGGAGAGCAGGCTCTCGCCGGGGCCGAGCGCCGGGCGCGTCAATTCACCCACGCCCGCTGCCAGCGATACGCGCACCAACCGCACATTGGCCGCGGCCTGATCGACCGGGATATGCGGGCCGCCGAACGGCCAGCCGCTGCCGCCGGTGACGTCGACGCGCATGCCCTCGGCGCGCCCGGTCTGCGCGGCATGGCGCAGCGCAGCGATGAAATCGTCGGACAGATAGGGCAGGTTGCGGAGCGTCGCGCTGTCCGGCGACAGCGGGTAGACGGGCTGCACTTCGAACCCGCCGAACCCGCCCGCCTTCATCGCGCGGATCTCGCGGTCGATCTCGTGCGTGGTGACGGCGGGGCCGAACCACCACCAGCGCACCATCGGCCGTGCATCGTCGGGCGGCGCGAGGAAGCTGTTCCACAGCGCCTCGGGGCCCGCGGTCTGCGCCGCGAGCGGAGACGGCAACAGCAGCAACGACAGCGCGACCAGCCGTTTCATGCGGCCCCTCCCCTATGTTTGTCGCGGCCGGCGGTACCTCCGCCGGCCGGTTCGATCAGAAGCGCGCGCGCACGCCGCCGTAGAAGCGACGACCATAGGTCTCGATGATCGTCCGCCGATAGATGCTGTTGGCGTTCTCGGCGCGCACCGCGTTGGTCAGGTTCACGCCCTCGAAGAACAGCGAGACGTTCTGGTTGAGGTTCACCCCGGCGGAGGCGTCGACCTGCCCGAACGCCTCGCCGAACTCGGGATTGTTGCCACGCCCACGCGAGGTGATCAGATATTTGGACCGCCAATTGTACGAGACGCGCGCGTTGAACACGCTGTCCTCGTAAAAGCCCGACAGATTGTAGCTGTGCCGCGACAGCCCCGGGAACGACAGCGCCGAGCCGGTGAATACGTCGCGGTCGGCATAGCCCGAATCCTTCGAATAGGTGTAGTTGGCGATCACGCCGAGATTGCCGAGCGCACCGGGCAGGAAATCGAGGACGTACTGGCCGCCGATCTCGGCCCCGTTGATCGTCACCTTGCTGCTGCCGTTGACCGGCACCGTCACCGTATAGGTCACGCCGGTGGTCGGCTCGACATAGGCTTCGCTGCCATTCTGGATGAACGATCCGATCTCCTTCCGGAAATAGGCCGCCGAGATATAGCCGGTGCGGTTCGGGTAATATTCGATCCCGAGATCATATTGCCGCGCGCGATAGGGCTCGAGGCCCGGATTGCCACGCGAGCCGGTGAGACCCACCGCATCGAGCGCGAAGCGCGGCGCGAGCTGCGCCGGCGAGGGCCGCGCGAGCACCTCGGTCGCGGTCGCGCGCAGCTGGAGCTTGTTGGGGATCAGCTCGGCCTTGAGGTTCAGCGAGGGCAGGAACTCGGTATAATGCCCTTCGAACGACACCGGGGTCACCGTGCCGGCGCGCACCTGGAAGCCGTCCGAGGTGGTGCGCGTGTCGACCACGCGCAGACCCGCCACGCCGGTGATCCGCACGCCGCCGCCAAAGGCGAACGCCGCCTGGCCGTAGCCGGCGAGATTATTGTCCTTCACTTCCCACGTATCGAGCGGCACCGGATTGACGAACGGATCGGGGATGCCGACCGCGTCCGCCACGTCCATGCCGAGGTTGAGCCAACGCCGGATACCGCCGTCGAAGCCGCGATCGGCATTGCCGAAGAAGTCATGGTCGCCCAGCGTCGCGTTGGCGGTGAGCAGATCGCGAATCTGCTGGGTCAGCTGCGCGGCTGGAACGGTCGAGACGGTGACGTTCGAGCTCACGCCCGTGGCATAGGTGTTGGTCACCGTCGTGCCGTTATAGCCGTTGAGCGTGATCGACTTGTCGTAATAGCGGCTGTCGGCGGTGAGCACGCGCTTCTGGATGCCGGCCTTGAGCGACGTGAAGAAGCCGCCGTCGGGCTTGAACTCGGCGTCGAGCCGGCCGTCCCACTCCTCCTGATCATTGTAGCGCGGCCGGCGCAGCACGATCAGCTGGTTTACGCCCTGCGAGGTGGTCTGGTCGATCGGCAGCGTGATGTTGGGTGCCTGCTGATCATTGTCATAGTCGATCGTCAGCGAGGAGAGGCCGAGCGCCCCTGCGGTGGCGTTGATCTCGTTGTTGTACGCCCGCGATTTGGCATAGCCGCCGCGCGCCTGCAGCGTCAGCCGGCCAACCGTCCAGTCGAACCCGGTCTGACCGTTGAAGGTGTTGCGGTCCTGCGTGCCCAAAATGTTGCGATAGCTGACACCAAGGCCGCCCGGTGCGGCGAGCGAGCCGATGAAGGTCACGCTGCTCGCGGTATCGTCCGATCCGATCGTGGTGCGCGCCGGATCGACGCCGCCATTCGCCACGTTCTGCACGGTGTTGAGCTGGAGGAACTGACTGTCCAGCGTCAGCCGCGACTTTGTGTAGGTGCCTTCGATGAAGGCCCGGAAATCGCTGTTGGGGCGCCATTCGAACACGCCGTTGATCGCGCCGCGCTTGGTGGATTCGCGGTTGATCACCGGGCGCGGGATGTCGGGGTAGAAATCGCCGCTGCCGTCGCCGTTGAGGTCGAGCAGCTGGATCCCGGCGGTCGCGGGATCGCGATCGATCTGGCGCCAGCCGGTGGTGCGCAGCTGATCGTACCACAGGCTGCGATTCTCGTAGGTCGCCGAGACGAGGATGCCCATCGTGTCGTTGTTGAAGAGTGTGCTGCCGATGATCGCGAGCTTGGGATCGAGCTTGCCGGCAAGCGTGCCGTAAATGCCCTGCACCGATCCGGCGATGAACGGCTTCTTGCTGTCGAACGGCCGCCGCGTGACGATGCGCACCGTGCCGCCGAGGCCGCCCTCGACCATGTCGGGGGTGGCCGACTTGACCACCTCGACGCGCGAGACGAACTCGACCGGCATATCGCGGAACTCGACTGCGCGTGAGCTGCCGACCACCGTCGACAGCGCGGTCTGGCCGTTGATCTCGACGCGGTTGAGCGACGGATCGGCGCCGCGGATCGAGACGTTCTGCCCCTCGCCCGCCGCGCGGGTGATCTGCACGCCGGTGACGCGCTGGAGCGCCTCGCCGATATTCTTGTCGGGGAATTTGCCGAGATCCTCGGCCGAGATCGCATCGACCACCTGCGCCGAGTTGCGCTTGACGCTCTGCGCGTCGGCAAGGCTCTGGCGAATGCCGGTCACCACGACTTCGGTGGCTTCGTCCTGCCCGGGCGCGGCCGCATCCGCGGCGGGCTCTGGCTGGGTCTGCGCATAAGCGGGACCGCCAAAAGCCAGCGCACAGGCCAGCGCGGCCATTCCCGTGGTGGTGCGAGTCGAAAGATGCGCCTTCATCGGATCCTCCCGGTGCCGCGCCTGCCCTTGCAGGTCGCCCGCCGGCAACACGCGCCGGCAAGCCACTTGCTATACTATGTGGGATATGATGGCAATATTTGGCACTTGCAGCCGGACGCATGTCGGCGGCCGCCCGCCACCGCGCGCGTCGCAAGTCCTTGCGATGCCTGGCGTGCCGCGCTCAGTTGCGCGCGAGCAGTTCCTCGACGCGGAAGACCAGCTCGTCGGGATCGAACGGCTTCTTCATATAGTCGTTGGCGCCGGCGAAGCGCGCCAGCTCCTCGTCGCGATCGCTGCGCCGTCCGGTGAGCATCATCACCGGCAGCGTCGCGAACTCCGGCGATTTGCGCAGCTCCTGGACGAGCAGCACGCCGGAAAGCTCGGGCATGTTGCAGTCGAGGATCACCAGATCGGGCCGCCGCGCCTTGATCACGCGGAGCGCGTCGGCGCCGTTGCTCACCAGCCCCGCGCCATGCCCGGCCGCGATCAGCGCATCGCGCGCCATTTCGCCCACCAGTTCGTCATCGTCCGCAATGATGATCCGCGCCATCCCGACCCCTCTATCGTGCCGCACTCATGGCACGAAATCATAACGCTCCAGAATCGTTCCCGGTCGCACGCGGACCTTTGCCGCGGTCACGCGTTGCATCCCGCAACGAAAAGGCGCCAATTCGCTCTATAGTAGAGAATAAAGAGTTTCAGGGAACTCGATGATGACGGATGCCTCCCGGCCCCGCTCGCGGCTCATGATCGCGGCGGTGTTTCTATTGCTGATTGTCTGCGCGGGTTCCGGGCTGTGGCTCGCCGCGGAGAAGCAGAAGGCCGAGACCTGGGTGCGCCACACCTTCGAGGTCTCCGATCGGCTGTCGCGCGTTCGCATCCTGAATCTGCGCAGCGAGCTTTTCCGCCGCAATTATCTGCTCACCGGCAAGGCCGAGGATCGCGCGGCGGTGGACGCCCTGCGCCGCGCTCTCTCGCGCGAACTCGACGCGCTGCGCCGGATGACCACCGACAATCCCGAACAGGGCATTCGCATCGCCCGGCTCTCGGCGATGCTGCAGCAGCGCCTCTCGGCGTCGGCGCGCTCGATGTGGCTGCGCGGCACCGGCCGGACCGCCGAAGCGATCGACACGCTCGACAGCCCGGCCGCGCGTGAGGAAACCGCCCGGTTGCTCCGCACGGTGACAGAGATCGAGAGCGAGGAGCAGCGGCTTCTCGCGGCCCGGCTCGACCATTCCAATGGCTATGAGCAGCCGGTCCAGATCGCGTTCGGGCTGAGCGCGTTCCTCGTCCTGCTGCTCGCGCTGCTCGTCCTCCGCGACCGGCGCGCGCGCATGCTCTCGCTGCGCGACGCCAACAGCCAGCTCGAACAGGACATTGCCCGGCGCGAGATCGCGGAGGCGCAGCTCGCGCTTCTCGCCGAGAACGCCACCGATGCGGTGTTCCGCATCGATCTCGACGGGATCATCACCTACGCCTCGCCTTCGACCGAGCAAGTGGTCGGCGTCACCCCCGAGATCGCGGTCGGCAAGCATGTCGCGACGCAGGTCCACCCCGACGATCGGCAGAAGGTGCTCGAATTCTACGCCGAGCTGACCGCCGGCCGGATCGATCAGGGAATCGTCGCCAATCGCATCCTTCGCCGCGGCCGGAGCGGCGCGGATTGCTGGATCGAGACCAATTGCGGCCTTGTTCGCGACGACGCCACCGGCGCGCCGGTCGAGGTCATCGCCTCGCTGCGCGACGTCTCCAAGCGCAAGCGTCTCGAGTTCGAGCTCGAAGGCGCCCGCGCGCGCGCCGAGGCGGCGGCGAGCGCCAAATCGAGCTTCCTCGCCAATATGAGCCACGAGATCCGCACCCCGATGAACGGCGTGCTCGGCTTTGCCGATCTCTTGCTCAACAGCGGCCTCACCGAGCAGCAGCAGCGCTACGCCCAGCTGATCGCCGATTCGGGCAAGGCGATGATGCGGCTGCTCAACGACATTCTCGACATCTCGAAGATCGAGGCGGGGCAGATGCAGATCGCCCCCGAGCGCGTCGATTTCCGCCACGCGCTGCGCAACTGCGTCAAGCTGATCGAACCCGCGGCCGCGCAAAAGGGGTTGCGGCTGCGCTTCGACGTCGAGCCCGAGCTGCCGATCTTCGTCGTGATCGACGGCCTGCGGCTGCGCCAGATCGTGCTCAACCTGCTCGGCAATGCGGTCAAGTTCACCGAACGCGGCAGCGTATCGCTCGAGGCGAAACGCGGCTGGCACAATGGCCGCGCCAATATCGAGATCACGGTCGCCGACACCGGCATCGGCATCGCCGCGGATCGGCAATCGGCGATCTTCGAGCAGTTCGTCCAGGCCGAAGGCTCCACCGCCCGCCGCTTCGGGGGCACCGGCCTCGGGCTTTCGATCAGCAACCAGCTCGCCACGTTGATGGGCGGCACGCTCGATCTGGCGAGCGAGGAAGGCACGGGCACCAGCTTCACGCTGCGCGTCCCGCTGGTGCTCGCGGACGCGTCGGATATGGACGCCGTTGCGGCGGAGCAGCGCGACGACCAGCCCGAACGGCCGCTGCGGATCCTGCTCGCCGAGGATCACGACGTGAACCAGAAGCTGATGGAGGCGATGCTCGCCCGGCTCGGCCACGAATCGGTGACGGTCGCCGACGGCAGCCAGGCGCTGCACGCCGCGATCGCCGCGTCGCGGTCGGACAAGGCCTTCGATCTCGTCCTGATGGACATGCAGATGCCGGTGATGGACGGGCTCGAGGCGACGCGGGCGATCCGCGCGGCGGGGCTCAGCAACCGGACGCTGCCGATCCTCGCGCTCACCGCAAATGCCTATGCCGACGACATCGCCGCCTGCCTCGCGGCGGGCATGCAGGCGCATCTCGCCAAACCGATCCAGCTGGCCGAGCTCGCCACGGTGATCCGCCGCTGGACGCGCATCGAACCCGCGCAGCCCGAGGCGCCGGCGCCGACCGCGCCCGCGCGGCCCGCCGAACCCTCGCTGATCTCGCCTGCGCTCCGCGCGCGCTATGATGCGCGCAAGGAAGAAGTGGCGGTGTGCGCCGAGCGCCTCGCCGCTGCAGACACGGTCAGCGATGACGACGCCGTGGAGCTCGGCGAATTGCTCCACAAGCTCGCCGGCTCGGCGGGGATGTTCGGCGAGGCCGCGCTGGGCGACGAGGCCTCGGCCTTCGAGGAACGCCTCGCGCGAAGCCCGCCCGAAGCACGGGCCGCGGCGGTGCGCGCGATCGTCGAGATGCTCCGCCAGCCCGCCGACTGACGGTCCGCGCCTTTATCCCTGCACGAGATTGGCCAGCGCCGGCACGTCGAGCGGCTCGGCGCAGAGATAGCCCTGGAAATATTGGCAGCCTTCCTTGGCGAGCAGATCGAGCTGCGCTTCGGTCTCGACGCCCTCGGCGACCACCGCCAGCCCGAGCGAGCGCGCCATGTCGATCACCCCGCGCACCACCACCCGGTCGCGGTGCGCGCCGGTGATGTCGTGGCTGAGCCGCTTGTCGATCTTGAGATAGTCGAGCGGCAGCGCCTTCAGATAGGCGAGGCTCGAATAGCCCGTACCGAAATCGTCGATCGCCACCCGGCAGCCCGCCGCGCGCAATTGCGCGAGCAGCCGCGCCGCCTCCGTCAGATCGGCCATGATCCCGCTCTCGGTGATCTCGATCGTCAGCCGCGCGCGTGGAAATCCGCTCGCGTCGATCCGGCCGAGCAGGCTGTCGGCGAAGCCGGCGCGCGCGACATCGCTCGCGGTGACGTTGATCGACAGCCGCAGCCGGCCGAGCTTCGACGGCCATTGCGCCGCCCCGGTCAGCGCGCGGCGCTGGACATGATCGCTGAGCTGCGTCTCGAGCCCGGCGCGCTGCGCGGCGAGGAACAGCGTCTCCGCGCCGATCTCGCCGAGCTGCGGGTGGTGCCAGCGCGCCAGCGCCTCCACGCCGACGATCTGCCCCGATGCGATCGCGACCTGCGGCTGGAAACGCACGCCGATCTCGCCGCGCTCGAGCGCACGGTGGAGATCGTTGGTCAGTTCCTCGATCGGCGGGGCATTGGGTTCGGCGGGCACCGCGTCGCCGAGCAGCGCCTCGCTCGCCCGGCGCAGCAGGCTGGTCGCCGAATCGCCCGGCACACTGGTCATGCTCGCCATGCGAGCGCCGAGATGCGCGATCTCGCCCCCGGCGACGAACGGCCGGCTGAGCGCCTCTTCGAGCCGCGCCTCGGCTTCGGCGAGGTGCGTGCCGTCGGCATCGTGGCTGGCGACGAGAAATTCCGACCCGGCGATCCGCGCCACGATCGCCTCGCGCCCCAGCACCTGCCGCGCGACATCGGCCGTCCGCCGCGAGACGCCGCGCAGCAGCTCGTCGCCGGCGGCGCGGCCATAGGCGGTGTTGACCGTCTCGAAGCGGCTGAGCCCGATCAGGATCGCGCCCACTGCCTTGCCCTCGGCAAGCCCGCGATCGATCCAGCGCCGCGCGCTGGTTGCGTCGCGCGCGCCGGTGAGCGCGTCGCGCACCGCGACGCTGGCGTCGGGCGCGATCCCCAGCGCCTCGATCAGCCCGTGCAGCGCGCCGGTGTTCGTATCGAACTGGAGATGCTGGACCACCCGACCGACCCCGCTCAGATCGTGCGCGAACGCGGTCGATCCCTGCCGCTTGTCGAGCCGCCGCAGCGCGGTCTTGACGAGGCCGCGATCCTCGGGATCGAGCCGCCGCATCACCGCGCGCATTCCCGGCGCTTCGCTAAGGCCGAGCAGATTGGCGAGCCCCGGGGTCAGCTGGAGCGTGCGATCGGCAGGATCGATGCGCCAGCCGAGCGGCTCGGCGGCGCCGCCGCCATGCCCGCGCGCCGCGGCTAGCCGATCGACATGGAGCTGGGCGAAACGGATCGCGTGCGCCATCGCCGCCGACGACATCGGGCTGCCGAGAAAATGCGTCGCCCCGGCATCGTAGAAATGGCGCATGTGCACCGTGTCGCTCTGCGAGACGAGGATCAGCATCGCGCCACCATGCGCCTCGACCGCGGGGCCCAGCGCCTTGGTGGCATCGAGCCCGTCGGTCATCGCGCCGCGCGCGTCGATCACCGCGACGCTGGCCCCGCTGGCGAGAAAGCGCTGCTCGAGCCCGTCGGGACGCCGCGCCGCGACCACCCGCCATCCCCCGCCCGCCGCCGCGGCGGCGACTTCGTCGCGCTGACGGAAGGACAATACGAACACCGGCGTGTCGGCAGCGGCATTGGCGTCGGCGATCGTGAAATTGTCTTCCATTGCCCTATCGATAGCGGGAAGCTTCGCCCACCGCCATCCGGAGGGTTGTTTGGGCGCGCACAAGGCCTTACGCCGCGCATCATGGCCAGCGTTTCCGTCGACAGCGCCGATAAACTGGTGGACCGGCACGGCCGGGCGATCAGCTATTTGCGCATCTCGGTCACCGATCGCTGCGATCTGCGCTGCCGCTATTGCATGGCCGAGGCGATGACCTTCCTCCCCCGCGCCGAGCTGCTCAGCCTCGAGGAGATCGCGCTGATCGCCGAGCGCTTCATCGCGCGCGGGGTGCGCAAGATCCGCCTGACCGGGGGCGAGCCGCTCGTCCGCCGCGACATGGTCGAGCTCGCCTGGCGGCTCGGCCGGCAGGTCGGCGCCGGGCTCGACGAGCTCACCCTCACCACCAACGGCACGCGCCTTGCCGGGCATGCCGAGGAATTGTTCGCGGCGGGGATGCGGCGGATCAACGTCAGCCTCGACAGCCGCGATCCCGAGCGCTTCCGCTACATCACGCGCCATGGCGACGTGACGCAGGTGCTGGACGGCATCGCCGCGGCGAAGGCGGCGGGTCTCCGGATCAAGATCAACATGGTCGCGCTCAAAGGCCTCAACGAGGACGAGATCGCGCCGATGCTCGCCTGGGCCGCCGACGAGGGGCACGACCTCACGCTCATCGAGACGATGCCGCTCGGGCAGATCGACGAGGACCGCGCCGATCGCTTCCTGCCGCTGCCGCGGGTGCTCGCCGATCTGCGCGACCGCTTCGATCTCGCGCCCGACGGACACCGCAGCGGCGGCCCCGCGCGCTATTGGCGGCTGGCGGGGAGCGACACCCGGCTCGGGCTGATCTCGCCGCTGACCGGCAATTTCTGCGCGACCTGCAATCGCGTCCGTCTCTCCACCGACGGCAAGTTGCACATGTGCCTCGGCCATGACGATTCGGTCGATCTGCGGGCGGCGATCCGCGGCGGCGGACTCGCCGAGGTCGATGCCCGGATCGGCGAGGCGCTGGCCCGCAAGCCCGAGGCGCATGATTTCCGCATCGAAGCCGGCGCCGCGCCGGCGGTGGCGCGGCACATGAGCGTCACCGGCGGATGACCGCACGCGCGCTCGTCGCATCGCCGACTCCACCCGCGCAGATCGCCGCCGAGGAGCTGCGCCGCGCCTATGACTGGGTGCCGCTCAATCAGGCCGATCAGGTCGTCGCGCTGGGCGGCGACGGCTTCATGCTCCAGACGCTCCACGCGATGCTCGAGCGCCGCCGCCTCCTGCCCGTGTTCGGGATGAACCTCGGCACGATCGGCTTCCTGATGAACGACTGGCGGCTCGACGGCCTCGAGGAGCGCCTCACCCGCGCCAAGCCGTTCCGCGTCTCGCCGCTCAGCATGACCGCGACCACCGTCGACGGCGAGCATTGCGTGCTTCCCGCGATCAACGAAGTCTCGCTGCTCCGCGAGACGCGCCAGACCGCCAAGCTCGAAGTCACGGTCAACGATCGCGTCGTGCTCGAGGAACTGGTCGCCGACGGCATGCTCGTCGCGACGCCGGCGGGATCGACTGCGTACAACCTCTCCGCCAACGGCCCGATCCTGCCGCTCGGCTCGGCTTTGCTCGCGCTCACCCCGATCAGCCCCTTCCGCCCGCGGCGCTGGCGCGGCGCGATTCTGCCCGAAAAGACCCGCATCGGCATCCGCGTGCTCGAGGCGAGCAAGCGCCCGGTCAGCGCCGTCGCCGACCAGCGCGAGATCCGCGAGGTTGCCGAGGTCCATGTCGCGATCGACCATATGCGCGACCTCACGTTGCTGTTCGATCCCGAGCATGCGCTCGACGATCGCATAACGATGGAACAATTCATCGCGTGACCCGCTGACTCGCTTGCATCTGAAAAATCCCGAGCTATAGACGCGCCCTCGGCTTGTTCCCTGATAGCTCAGCGGTAGAGCTCTCGACTGTTAATCGAGCGGCCGTAGGTTCGAATCCTACTCAGGGAGCCAGCCGCCGGACTCGCGCCGGCGGCGAGGCATGGAGCCCGGGAAGTCGCTATTCCCTGATAGCTCAGCGGTAGAGCTCTCGACTGTTAATCGAGCGGCCGTAGGTTCGAATCCTACTCAGGGAGCCACTTCAGACGATGCGACAAGCCACGCACATCCTCGGCTTCGACACGCACGGCCAGGGACTGATCGAGATCACGCGCGCGGTGAGTCGCTGGACCGCCGGGCAGCACATCGAACAGGGCCTGCTCACCCTCTTCTGCCGCCACACCTCGGCCTCGCTGCTGATCCAGGAGAATGCCGCCCCCGAGGTCCGCAGCGACCTCGAGGCATGGCTGGCGCGGCTCGCGCCCGAGAGCGACGCCTATGCGCATGACGACGAGGGCCCCGACGACATGCCCGCGCACCTCCGCGCGACGCTCACCGGCATCCAGCTCTCGATCCCGCTGATCGCCGGCAAGCTCGCGCTCGGCACGTGGCAGGGCATCTACCTGTTCGAGCACCGCCGCCGCCCGCATCGCCGCGAGATCGCACTGCACCTGATCGGGGACTAGCCGCCCCGGCTTGTGCTGTAGGACGCCGGCGCGGGCATTTTGTAGGGTTTGACCGGCCTAGAGTCGCAAGAGTCGCGATCAAACGACTCGCGCGTTGCGCGGGTAGGAAATGTGGTTGCGCGGACCGGTAGGAAAATCGACGGCGTCAAAGAGCGCGGCCGGACGGCGCCGGACCGGCGGCGAGCCAAGCAGGCGAAATCCTGCATTGCAAGGATGTGGCCGAGCTCTTTTCTTCGTCATCCCGGCCAGGTGCCGGGATCCCCTGAGCCGCGGCCGGAAAGCTGGAAGAGAGAACAAGTCAGCTGCCGCACGGTGGACCCCGGAAGGCCGGGATGACGAATGGGGCCCGTTCCGAATCCGCTCCTTACTGGATTTCGCGCGCGGACATGCCCCACCCCAACCCCTCCCCTGAAGGGGAGGGGCTTTTTTGGTCCGCCCGAAGCCCTCTCTACAACTGGGTGAACGCGAAGTGATCGCGGATGCGGCGGTTGAAATAGCTGCCCTTGGAGAGCGCCTTGCGCATCCCCGCGGCGACGCGTTCGGGGACGTCGTGATAGCGATAGCGCTTGCCGCTGACGAACAGGATGTCGAGCGCATGGCCGGCTTCGTCATAGTCCCATCCGCGGATCACGCTCGAAGGCATGGCGCACCAACGCATCGCCCCCGCCCCGCGCTCCGGCTTGCGCCGCTCCCCGGCCCCTGCGATGCTCGGGCGATGACCGACCTCGACGCCTTCATCACCGGCCTGCCCAAGGCCGAGCTCCATCTCCATATCGAGGGCAGCCTCGAGCCCGAGCAGATGTTCGAGTTCGCCCGGCGCAACGGCGTCACCATCCCCTTCGCGAGCGTCGACGAAGTCCGCGCCGCCTATGATTTCTCGAACCTGCAGGACTTTCTCGACATCTATTATGCCGGCGCCGACGTGCTGCGCACCGAGGAGGATTTCCGCGACCTCGCGCTCGCCTATTTCGATCGCGCCGCCGCCGACGGCGTCGTCCATGCCGAGATCTTCTTCGATCCGCAGACCCACACGCATCGCGGCGTGCCCTTCGGCGTGGTCGCCAACGGGCTGCTCGCCGGGATGGCCGAGGCCGAGAAGCGCCACGGCCTCACCGCGAAGCTGATCCTCTGCTTCCTGCGCCATCTCGACGAAGCCGACGCCTTTCGCACGCTCGAACAGGCCCAGCCCTGGCTCGACCAGATCGCCGGCGTCGGGCTCGATTCGTCCGAGCTCGGCCATCCGCCGTCGAAATTCGCGCGCGTCTTCGCCGCCGCGGCGGCGATGGGGCTCAAGCGTGTCGCGCATGC
Source organism: Sphingomonas naasensis (assembly GCF_004792695.1). Classification (GTDB taxonomy): domain Bacteria; phylum Pseudomonadota; class Alphaproteobacteria; order Sphingomonadales; family Sphingomonadaceae; genus Sphingomonas; species Sphingomonas naasensis. The sequence goes on from NZ_SRXU01000001.1 coordinate 549,934, forward strand.
CGGCGAGGAGGGGCCGCCCGACTATGTCCATGAGGCGCTCGACTTGCTCGGGGTCGACCGGCTCGATCACGGCAATCGGAGCCTCGAGGATCCCGCGCTGGTCGCGCGGCTCGCGCGCTCGGGGATGACGCTCACCGTCTGCCCGCTCTCCAACGTCAAGCTATGCAACGTCGCCTCGATCGACGTCCACCCGATCGACCGGATGCTGCGCCTCGGGCTGCGCGCCACGGTCAATTCGGACGACCCCGCCTATTTCGGCGGCTATGTCGGCGACAATTACCGCGCGATCGCCAAGGGCCGCGAACTCGACCGCGACGACCTCGTCACGCTCGCGCGCAACAGCTTCCTCGGCTCGTTCCTGTCCGACGACGAAGTCGCCGGCCACCTCGCGAAGCTCGACGCCTATGTGGAGGCCGATGCGTGAACGCGATCGTGTTTACGTCCTACACGCATGACGAGATGGTGGCCGGGATTCATGCGCTCGCCGCGGCGATGGAAGCCGAAGGCTGGCGCCCTGCCCTGCTGGTCGGCGTCGGCCGCGGCGGGCTCGCGCCGGGCGTGTATCTGTCGCACCGCATGAACCTGCCGCTCGTCTCGATCGATCATTCGACCCGGATCGCGCCGTTCGGCGCCGCGCTGATCGCCGTCCTCGCCGAGCGCACCCGCGCCGGCGAGCAGCTGCTGTTCGTCGAGGACATCAACGACAGCGGCAAGACGATCGGCGAGATCCGCGCCGCGCTCGCCGCCGAGGGAGCGATCGACACGAACATCCGCTTCGCCGTGCTGATCGACAATGCGCTCTCGGCGCAGCGCGTCGATTATCGCGCGCGCATCATCGACCGGAGCCGGGACAAGGACTGGTTCATCTTCCCGTGGGAAGCGATGGCGCCGCGCGAGAAGCTCGCCGAGGAGGCCATGGAAGTGCCCGAGCGGCTCGGCTGACCATGTTCAGCCTCCGTCAATCGCCACGGGTGCACGATTCACCGCGTCTTCGCACGGGAGCCTTCATCCCCCGTGCGCGTTCGACTGACGATCGGCATCTCCGCCCCTCGCCATAACTACCGGAGGAACCATGCTAAAAAGCATAACAAAGCGGTCGCGCTTGCTCGCGCTGGCGGCAGCGCTGGCGGGAAGCACCACGCTCGCGGGCTGCATGACCGCGACCCCCTATCAGCCCGCCACCAATTCGTCACGGCTCGGCTTCTGGGACGAGCAGATCGAGAGCAACCGTTTCCGCGTCAGCTTCGCGGGCAACAGCCTCACCGCGCGCGAGACCGTCGAGCGCTATCTGCTGTATCGGGCGGCCGAACTCACCGTGCAGCACGGCGACGATCACTTCATCCTCGTCACCCGCGACACCGAGACGCGCACCGAGACCTATCGCTCGCCGGGCGCCTTTTACGGGCCGGGGCCGTGGGGCTATTGGAGCCCGTCGTGGCGCTTCTATCGCGGCCCGCGCTGGGGCTGGCGCTCGTACGATCCGTTCTGGGACGACCCCTTCTGGCGCGACCGCGACTGGGACTATCGGACCGTCCGCCAATATGAGGCGACCGCCGAAATCGTCACCGGCCGCGGCCCCAAGCCGACGAGCAACGTCCGCGCCTTCGACGCGCGCGAGGTGCTCGATCGCCTCGGCCCGTCGATCCGGATGCCCGAGGTTCGGTGATTGCATAAATCCTCCCCGAGCTTGCTCGGGGAGGGGGACCGCGCCCGCAGGGCGTGGTGGAGGGGCGGCGGTGGAACACCGCCGTCTGCGATGGCGGCCGCTCCACCATCGCTTCGCGATGGTCCCCCTCCCCGAGGCGAGCTCGGGGAGGAATTTTTGCCTTGATCCTCTCTCGCGCAGCGCGGGAAGTGCATGCGCAGCATGACGGAGGGGGCCTCTCCCCAAGCAATGTCGCTTGGGGAGAGGCCCCCTCCACCACTTCGTGGTCCCCCTCCCCCGCTTCGCGAGGGAGGATTTTTTGTGGCTAGCCGGTCAGCGCGCCGTGGCAGTGCTTGTACTTGCGGCCCGAACCGCAGGGGCACGGCGCGTTGCGGCTGACCAGCCCTTCCCACTGCGCCGGATCGGTGCCGAGATCCTCGCCCGAAGGCTGCGGGATGCCCATCTGCGGCAGCTGGTTGAACACCAACCCCGCCGCGCCGGCATCATAGTCGCCGCTATTGTCCATGCCCGTCAGCGGATCGATGTGCGTGGTCAGGAAGTCGGGCAGCTCGGGCAGATCCGGCGGCGGCGCCATGCGGAACTGCGCGAAGGCGAGCGTGCGCGTCACATCCTCGCGAATGTTGCCCAGCATCCGCTCGAACATCGCGAACGCCTCGTGCTTATACTCGTTGATCGGGGTCTTCTGCGCATAGGCACGGAGATGCACGACCTGGCGCAGCGCATCGAGCATCGCGAGATGCTCCTTCCAGTGATGATCGAGATTCTGGAGCAGGATCGACTTCTCGATCTGGGTCCAGGTCTCGGGATCGAGCTCGTCGGACTTGGTGGTGACCACCGCATCGGCGAGTTCACGAATGCGCTCCTCGACCTGCTCGGGCTCGATGCCTTCGCTCTCGGCGATCCACTGGTCGACCGGCGCCTCGACCGCGAGCGTCGTGGCGAGCTTTTCCTTGAGCCCGGCCACGTCCCACTGCTCGGGATAGCTGCCGACCGGGCAGGCATCGCCGACGATGCCGTTGACCGTCTCGTGGCGCATATCCTCGACGACTTCGCCGACGGTGTCGGCGTCCATGATGTCGGCGCGCTGCTCGTAGATGACCTTGCGCTGGTCGTTCATCACGTCGTCATATTCGACGACCTGCTTGCGGATGTCGTAATTGCGCGCCTCGACCTTCTTCTGCGCGGTCTCGATCGCCTTGGTCAGCCATTTCGAGCCGATCGCCTCGCCGTCCTCGATGTTCGAGCGCATCATCCGCGCGAACAGCGTGTTCGAGCCGAAGATGCGCAGCAGATCGTCATCGAGGCTGAGATAGAAGCGGCTGAGGCCCGGATCGCCCTGACGGCCCGAGCGGCCGCGTAGCTGGTTGTCGATGCGGCGGCTCTCGTGGCGCTCGGTGCCGAGCACGAACAGCCCGCCGGCCTGCTTCACGCGGTCCTTCTCGGCGGCGATCTCCGCCTTGATCTGCTCGACCGCGGCGTCGCGCTGCGGGCCTTCCTCCATCTCGCCAAGCTCGTCATGGACGCGGAATTCGAGGTTGCCGCCGAGCTGGATGTCGGTGCCGCGGCCGGCCATGTTGGTGGCGATCGTCACCGCGCCGAGCCGGCCCGCCTGCGCGACGATGCCCGCCTCGAGCTCGTGATGGCGCGCGTTGAGCACCGAATGCTCGACGCCTTCCTTGTTGAGGAACTCGCTGAGCAGCTCGCTCTTCTCGATCGAGACGGTGCCGACGAGGACCGGCTGGCCCTTGGCCGAATGCGCCTTGATCTTCTTGGCGATCGCCCCGAATTTTTCCTCGGTGGTCTTGTAGAACTCGTCCTCCTCGTCGACCCGGCTGATCGGCAGGTTGGTCGGGATGGTGACGACGTTCATCTTGTAGATGTCGAAGAATTCGGGCGCCTCGGTCGCGGCGGTGCCGGTCATCCCCGAGAGCTTGGGGTACATGCGGAAATAGTTCTGGAAGGTGATCGAGGCGAGCGTCTGGTTCTCGGGTTCGATCTGGACGGCTTCCTTGGCCTCGACCGCCTGGTGCAGGCCGTCCGACCAGCGCCGGCCGTCCATCATGCGACCGGTGAACTCGTCGATGATGATGACCTTGCCGTCCTTGACGATGTAGTCGATGTCGCGCTTGAACATCACGTTCGCGCGCAGCGCCTGGTTCAGATGGTGGACCACCTGGGTGTTCTCGAAATCATAGAGATTGGCGCCCTGGAGCAGCCCCGCGGCCTCGAGCATACGCTCGATCTTCTCGGTGCCGTCCTCGGTGAGCACGACGGTGCGCTGCTTCTCGTCCTTCTCGTAATCGATCGGCACGAGCTGCTTCACCACCGCGTCGACGCCCATATAGAGCTCGGAGCGGTCGTCGGTCGGGCCCGAGATGATGAGCGGCGTGCGCGCCTCGTCGATCAGGATCGAATCCACTTCGTCGACGATCGCGAAGTTGAACGGCCGCTGCGTCATCGAGGCGCGGTCGTACTTCATGTTGTCGCGCAGATAATCGAAGCCGAACTCGTTGTTGGTGCCGTAGGTGATGTCCGAGGCATAGGCGGCGCGGCGCTGCTCGTCGGTCAGGTTGGGGATGATCACCCCGGTGGTGAGGCCGAGGAAGCCATAGACCTGCGCCATCCATTCGGCGTCGCGCTTGGCGAGATAGTCGTTGACGGTGACGACATGGACGCCCTCGCCCGGCAGCGCGTTGAGATAGGTCGCGAGCGTCGCGACCAGCGTCTTGCCTTCGCCGGTGCGCATCTCGGCGATCTCGCCGCGATGGAGCACGATGCCGCCGATCATCTGGACATCGTAATGGCGCTGGCCGAGCGTGCGCTTGGCCGCCTCGCGGACGGTAGCGAAGGCTTCGGGCAGGATGCTGTCGAGCTTCTCGCCGTTCGCCAGCCGTTCGCGGAAGAGGATCGTCTGATTGGCGAGGGTCGCGTCGTCCATCGCCGAGATGGTCGGCTCGAACGCGTTGATCTTCTGGACGATCGACCCGAGCGACTTGACGTAGCGTTCGTTCGAGGAGCCGAAAATGGTCTTGGCAAGGCCGCCGAGCATGGAGATTTCCCGTATCTATATGGTGGTCGGGCGGACGCAGCACGCATGGCCGCACCCGCATCAAACGAAGTTCGGAGAAGAGCGGTCCCTCAAGCGGACCGCGCGCGCTTATTCGAGCCGGCGCTCGAAGCGCTGCTCCACGGCGGGAAGCACTTTGGCCTCCGCAACCGCCCAATGCTGGCCGATCGCCGTCGTGCCGTCGGCAACCGGATGCACCGGCCGCGCCGCACGCGCCTGCTGGCTCGCGGCCTGCACCACCTCGGCGGCGCGGACCACCGCGACATCCTGCACCCCGCGCACGCCGCGATCGCCCGTACCGGTTCCGGTCAGGCTCGCGAGCAGCGCAGTGAGGAGAAGCAGCAGGTTCAAATCGGCTCTCTCAGGGCAGAAGGCTGCGACATAGTGTGCCGCGTGCCGTTCGTCCAATCCAAAGCGTGGTTAGCGGCGGCGGGCTCACGGTCGGTCTTCTGGTCTTGGTTCCCCCGTCAAGGTTTTCGCCCAGACCCGCACCTTGTGCGCAGTCGTCGTCGCAAATTGCTCGGGAAGACGGGCACACATGTTCCTCGGCAGTCCGATACTGCCGGCACGAACGGTCTCGACGCATCGGAGCACGCGACCGCCGGCATCCACCTCGAAAAGGGCTACGGCAAGCGCGTGTCGATGCGTGTCAGTTGCCTCGGCTTCCATGGGCGCTACCGCCGCCTCGTCCAGATCCATGCCATAGGACGAGATCAGCGTTATCGCGGTGCCATTCTTTGCCAATGAAAGTGCCCAGGCGAACGCCGGTGCTATCTGCGCATCGCGACTTCCCTCGCAAAGAAGGTCGTCGCCCTTTGCAAGGTTCCCCTTCCCAATCACGTGGCACGCTTCCACCTTCCCGTCACCGTTCACCACCACGCGGACCGACACCGCGCCCTGCTCGAGAAGCATCGGGACCTTGGAGAGCTGCCAACGGATACGGCTCGTCCAGGTCGACTTTGTCGGCTCCCCGGCGCGGTCCAATGCCGGAGCGAAGCGTGCGCGCTGCATCAGCAGGGAACAGGTCTGGTTGTCGAGTTCGACATAGCCGGAAGTCGCCCGGATGTCGCAGGCGGTCGGCGCGCCCGACGGATCCAGTGTCAACGCAATGGCCACTGTGCCTTCCTGATTGTAGCGCAGCGCGATCGGAGGATAGTCGTCGCTCGTTACCCATTGCGTCGGCACGCTCACGGGGCGCGCGGCCGCGCCGATCTCTGCATCCTGGATCGCAATCCAGAAGGGCAGCAAAATCATTGATCTTTCCCCCCGCTTGCCCGAAGCAGCCGCACCCTATCAGCAGGCTGCTCCATGTCCACCGAACGCTCCCCGCTCGCGCTGCCCTTTCCCGAACTCCCCGCGATCGCCGGCGTGACGCCGCGCATCGCCCGCGCGCGCTACAAGACGTGGGATCGCTGCGACCTCACCTTCGTCACGCTCGATCCGGGCACGGCGGTGGCCGGCGTGCTCACCCAGAGCCGCTGCCCCTCGCCCGAAGTCGAATGGTGCCGCAAGGCGCTGGGGCTCGGCCGCGCCCGCGCGCTGGTGGTGAATGCCGGCAATTCGAACGCCTTCACCGGCGATCGCGGCCGCGCCGCAGTGGAGAATCTCGCGGCCAAGACCGCGCGGCATCTCGGCTGCGATCCCTCCGACGTCTTCCTCGCCTCGACCGGGGTGATCGGCGTGCCGCTGCCGATCGACAAGAGCGAGGCCGGCCTCGCCGCGGCCTTCGCCGCCGAGCCGTGCAGCTGGGAAGCCGCCGCCGAGACGATCATGACCACCGACACCTTCGCCAAGGCAGCGGTGACCCGCGCCGTGGTCGACGGGCGCACGGTCAACCTCGTCGGGATCATCAAGGGCTCGGGGATGATCGCGCCCGACATGGCGACGATGCTCGGCTTCGTCTTCACCGACGCCGCCGCCGAACCCGAATTCCTCCAGGCCGCGCTCGCCGAGGCCAACCGCACCAGCTTCTCGTGCATCACCGTCGACGGCGACACCTCGACCAGCGACACCATCCTCGCCTTCGCCACCGGCACCGCGGGCAACGCCCCGCTGACCGGCGACGACGATGCCGGCGCCGATGCCTTCCGCGCCGCGCTCGCCGATCTCTGCCATCAGCTGGCGTTGCTCGTCGTCCGCGACGGCGAAGGCGCGCAGAAGCTGATCGAGATCACCGTCGAGGGCGCCGAGAGCGACCGCAGCGCGCACCGCATCGCGATGTCGATCGCCAACTCACCGCTGGTGAAGACGGCGATCGCCGGCGAGGACGCCAATTGGGGCCGGGTGGTGATGGCGGTCGGCAAGGCGGGCGAACCCGCCGAGCGCGACAGGCTCGCGATCCGCTTCGGCGCGACGCAGGTGGCGCGGAACGGCCTCGCGGTCTCGGGCTATGACGAGGCGCCGGTCGCCGCGCATCTCAAGGGCCGCGAAATCGCGATCGGCGTCGATCTCGGTCTTGGCGACGGCCGCGCCACCGTGTGGACCTGCGATCTCACCCATGGCTATATCTCGATCAACGCCGATTATCGGAGCTGATCGGGCTTGCGTTCCGCGGGGGACGAAGCCAGGCACGGCGTGCCGCCGCCTCCGGCGGCCAACGACAGGAGGCCGATATGGCACGCCAGACCCGCGATGATCTCCCCTGCTTTCGAGATCACCAGTAAGCGCCGCAGGGGTTACCCCTCTGAAACGCATGTGAAGCGTGGACTGCGCTTCGTGCACGGCGACGTCGAACTCATCGAGAAGCTGGGCCGCAAGGATCCCTGCCCCTGCGGCTCCGGAAAGAGCTTTCAAAAATTGTTGCCTGCGCTCGGGTCGGTTTCGACGGCGCCGGGCGCCATGACTATTGGCGCGACTAGACGCTAAGGCTGGCCGGGCCGTCGTGCCCGGCCGGTGCTGCGGATCGAGAGGAGGCGAGCATGGAAGGTGGCTGCATGTGCGGCGCGGTGCGCTATCGGCTGCGATCGGCGCCCTATGACGCCGGCTGGTGCCATTGCCGTACCTGCCAGCTGAACTCGGGAAGCCCGGCGATGGCGTTCGCCACCGTGCCGATCGGCGACTTCGTCTTCACACTGGGTGAGCACCTGGTCGGGAGCGTCGCGTCGAGCGACTTCGGCCATCGCCGCTTCTGCACGCGCTGCGGCACGCCGTTCCTGATGCAGGTCGACCACCAGCCCGAAACGGTCGATTTCAGCATCGCCACGCTCGATACGCCCGACGCGGTGGTGCCGGGATTCCACATCTTCTACGCGAGCCGTATCGGCTGGGCCGAAGCCGGCGATGCCCTGCCCCGCCACGACCGCTTCCGTCCCGATACGCGCGGGCTCTGACGGGGGCCCGGGGGCTGGGCTCGATTAGCCAAGCCGTCATCCCGGACGGTAAGGTTTTCCGTCGGAAAGCCCTACTGTCCGGGAGCCACCGCTCCAACAGCAACTGCGTCACGGTGGATCCCGGACAGCTCAATTTTCCGACCAAATCAGAGATTTGGAGAAAATTGGCTTCCGGGATGACGGGCTTGGTGTCTGGCCTCAGCGCCCCGCCATCGCCGCCTTGAGCCGCGCGGTGTCCGCGTCGCTCCAGCCGGGCGGCTGGGTCACTTCCTTCCACGCATCGATATAATGGGCTGCGGCGAAGACGTGCCCGCGCCCGGGCGGCACCATGCCCGACAGCGTGATGTCGACTCCCATCTGCAGCGCGCTGACGATCGGGATCCAGCGCAGCGCGGGCGAGACGTCGGGCCCGCGCGGATCGAGCCATTCGGGCCGTCGCCAGAACATGCTCGGCTCGAAAAAGGTGATCGGGTCGCTGGCATATTGCAGCATCACGATCCGCATCGGCCCCCATTTGGCGCCGGGAATGGCGAGATGATTCTGCTGGTTGGTGAAGCGGACGGTCGAACCGTCGCCCGACATCGGCAGCCACGCCGGCGAGCCCGGTTGCCGCCCCGCGGTGAGCGTGCGCCACATCGTGCTGCGAAACGGCGTCCCGCTCCACACCGCGCCGTTGAACGGATCGCCGATCACCTTGAACATGTCTGCCGAGCGCTGCGAACCGAGCGCGCCGAGGCTCAGTCCGGACAAATAGAGCTTCGGCCGCGAATCGTGCGGCAGCGTCGTCCAATAGCCGTAGACGGTGTCGAACAGCGCGTGCGCCGTCTCGCTGCCGTTCTCGGGCTCGATCAGCAGCGACAGCCAGCTCGACAGATAGGAATATTGCACCGCCACGCTCGCGACATTGCCCCGGTGCATATATTCGAGCGTGTCGATCCCCGCCGGATCGACCCAGCCCGTGCCGGTGGGCATGATGATCACCAGCACCGGCCGATCGAACGCGCCGACCCGCTTCAGCTCGGCGAGCGCGAGCGCGGCGCGGGCGCGCGGCGTCGCCGCCGAATTGAGCCCCGCATAGACCCGGATCGGCTGGCGTGCTTCGCCACCCGCCAGCGCGGCGATGCTCTCGCGATTCGGCCCCGCGTCGATGAACTCGCGCCCCGCCCGTCCGAGGTGCTGCCAGTCGAGCAGCGAGGCCGCGCTGCCGGTGCGCAGCGGATCGATCGGCCGCGCGACGTCGGTCTCGATCAGCGCATCGAACTCGCGATACGAGCTGTCGGCGATCGACAGGGCGAGCCGGAAGATCAGCCCGTCGAGCACCGACAGGCAGAGCAGCGCCGCGAGCAGCACGCCGAGAAAATTGGCCGCCCGCTCGGGCATGTGCTGCTTGAGCCGCCGCGAAATGATCCGGAAGCTCAGCCCGATCAGCCGCGCGAGCGCGCGCAGCAGCCAGAAAGTGATCGCCGCGACGATACCGACGAAGAGCGGGCTGGCGCTCGCCTCCAGCGGCAGCTGCAGCGCCGCGCGCACCGAATTCTGCCAGCCCGTCGCCAGCCACAGGAAGATGACGGCGACGACGCAGCAGACCGCCGCAGTGACCAGCGTCGCCCGCCGGACGAAGGCCGCGCCGGGTCGCGGCAGCTGGACATAGGCCCAGAGACGCTCGAGCAGCAGCCCGAGCCCATAGCCGAGCGCGAACGAGAAGCCGGAAAGCGCCCCCTGCAGCACGAAATGGCGCGGGATCATGCTGGGCGTCAGCGAGGCGGCGAAGAAGAAGGTGCCCCAGATGAGGCCGGGCAGCGACAGGCGAACCAGACGGGCCTCGAGCCCCTTCGTATCGAACCTCATGCCCCGGCGCCTCCGTCAAACGAATGCACCTCCCGCCCCGCAAGGCTCTTAAGCAAATTCAAGTTGTCTCGCAACATGAATAAGTGAACCTTCGGCCGATCGGTTTAATAAACTTAATCAGTACGTAGTGAATTTGCAGTCGATCGACTTGATTTACGGGATCGTGTACAGTGACTGCCGTAGAAAACAGCGCTTCCGCACTGAAATTCTACTCCCGCGCTTTTCGGGAAGGAGTGCCGCGATGGCCGTATCGTACAAATCCGAGATGAGCCTGCTCGATTTCGAGGAGCGCGAGCTGCTGCGCTCGACGCACCACCCCTATATCAGCGAACTCGACCGCGGCACGCTCGAGGATCGCCGCGGCCTGCTCCGGGACCTGCGGGACAAGGAAAAAGGGTTCGCCCGGCAGAAGCAGCGCGAATCCTCAGGCAAGGCCGAGCCGCGCGGCAAGCGCTTCCCGGGAACGATCGCCCGCCCCTATCAGCGCAAACAGGCCTTCGCCTCGGCAATCAAGCGCCTCAACCGCGAGATTCGCCGGCACGAGGTGTTCGAGGCGAAGACCGCGCACGGCGAAGCGGCGCGCCACGCGCTCGAGTTGCGGCGCGCGCAGCAATTCCCCGAACGCCCCGAGCAGAAGACCGCCGACGAGGGGCTGCGTCCGCTGCCGAGCCGGCGGACCCGGCGGATCCTGCCCGGCAGCCAGATCGGCAGCGTCTCGCAACAGAACAAACGGCATCAGGCGCGCAAGGACAAGCGGAGCTGAGACGGCTATTCCGGGCGTGCCGTGCATCCCGGGCGGACGCCGCGCGTTGTATCCGGTCCCGAGCAAGGAGCGTCCCGATGATCGAAAGGCCGGATCCCCGCGAAGCCGCCGCGATCACCGCGATGTCGCTCGATCTCGTCGAGCTGCTCGCGACGATCGAGCAGGTCCGCGCGCAGCTGCAGCGCGTCCATGCCGGGCTTGTCTGCGCCCAGCTCGACGCCGCCGAGCAGCTCCGCCCGGTGGGGCCGCAATAGCGCCACCGGTCGGCGCCCTCCCCGTTTCATCGGCAAGTGGCGTTCGCGCCGGCTTGCCAATAGGGTGCGGGAAAAGGGGGGACGAATGCCGCGCGACCGCATCACCGAGATCAGGCTCTCCCCCGGCGCGTCCGCCGCGCACGAAGCCGATGAGATCTGCCTGTGGGCGGACTATTTCGTCAGCGCCGCCATCGACGAGTTCGGTTACGAGCCCGACGAGCTTCCCGAAGGCGCCGAGGATTTCACCCATCTGTGGAAATATCACGGCGAAGTGCTGAACGGCGGACACGCGCAATATGGCGGCAACACCGACGGCGACGTTTCCGAATGGTCGCAGGCGCTGCGGGCGCTGCAGCGGCTGGGGCGCCCGGACTATGAGGGCATCCTCGCGGATTTCATCCGGTTCTCGATCGAGAATGAGGAACGGATCTACGAACTGTACGAAGAGGATGAAGCAGCGGCCACGGACCTGTTCCGCGGCTTCGATGAGCGTTTCTACGCACTCGAGCGGCAGGGTGACGGTTTGCGCGACGCCATTCATGCGTGGCTGGTGCAGCAGGAATGGCTGATCGTCGACCGGACGCTGCCGGCTTTCACCATGGGTCACCTCCGCCAGTCGATCCCGCCGCACCCGCTGCTGGAAGAGCGCCGGGCCGCGCGCCGGCGCCGCAACATCGCCGAGAATTCGGGTACCACGCAGGCCTTTCTGCGCGAGTTGCTCGACCGGCTCAGGGCCAAACCCGGGCCCTGACCCCTAGTGCAGCGCGCCGAGATGCTCGAGCTTGTCGGGGTTGCGCATGATGTAGATCGCCTCGATGCCGTTGGCGCCGATCGCCAGCGCGGTGGTCTGGAGCACGCCGCCGGGCTCGATGGTGACGAAGCCGGGCAGACCGTTGATCGTCGCGAAGCGCACGACCTGCGACATCTCCTTCGCGAAGAAGCGCGCGAGCGAGCTGTGCAGCTTGAGCATGTCGTCGACGCCGTGGATCGGCTTGAGCCCGGCATGGACCTTGCCGCCGCCGTCCGAATAGAGAGACACGTCGGCGGCGAGCAGCGAACGCAGCGCACCCATGTCGCCGCTCCGCGAGGCGGCGAAGAAGGCGGCGGCGATTTCCTGCCCCTTCTCCTTCGGCACCGTCGAGCGCGTCCTCGCGCCGCGGACATGCGTCCGCGCCCGGCTGGCGAGCTGGCGCGCCGCCGCCGTGTCGCGCCCGATCGTCTCGGCGATCTCCTCGAACGGTAGCCCGAACACGTCGTGGAGCAGGAACGCCGCGCGCTCGAGCGGAGTCAGCCGTTCGAGCGCGAGCATCAGCGGCAGGGTGACATCGTCGGCCTCCTCCGTTTCCTCGACCACCGGCTCGGGCAGCCATGGCCCGACATAGGTCTCGCGCCGCGCCCGCGCCGATTTCAGCTGGTCGAGGCACAGGCGGGTCACCACCCGGCGCAGGAACGCCTCGGGCTCGCGGATCGCGGCGCGATCGGCCGCCATCCAGCGCAGGAACGCGTCCTGCACCACGTCCTCGGCGTCCGCGACCGAACCCAGCATGCGATAGGCGATGCGGGTCAGCCGCGGACGCAGCGGATCGAACGAAGTGGCGGCGTCGTCGCTCACGCGGCCTGCTGCGTGTGCGCGGGGCGCGCGTCGTAGAACAGGTCGAAGCCCACCGCGATGCGGTTCCACCCGTTGATCGCGTTGATCATCAGCGTCAGCTGCACCTGCTCCTCCGCGGTGAACTCGGCCGCGAGCGCATCGTACACGGCCTGCGGCGCCCGTGCGCTCGATACCAGAGTCAGCGCGTCGGTCCATGCCAACGCCGCGCGCTCGCGCGCCGAGAACACCGGCGCCTCGTGCCAGGCGCCGAGCAAATAGATGCGCTGCTCGGTCTCGCCGGCCTTGCGCGCATCGGCGGTGTGCATGTTGAGGCAATTGGCGCAGCCGTTGATCTGCGAGGCGCGGATCTTGATCAGCTCGAGCAGGCTGTGCTCGAGCGCCGGCGCGATCTTGAGCGACATATCGAGCCACGCCTTCATCTCGGCGGGCGCGGCGGCGAAGGGGTCGAGGCGTGCAGTCATGGTCGGTCTCCTTGGTTCACGGAGACATGACGAGACAGCGCCCGCGGATGTGACATGGGAGGGCAATTTTTTTCGCGCTAGCGGAAACCGGGACCGCCTGCCCCACGCCTCGCGCCAGCGGCGCGAGACCTCGGCTTTCGCCGAGGCGACGACCGAGGTTCAAAAACCTTCGTCACCCCGGCCTCGTGCCGGGGTCCACCGCTCGCCAGGCGATGTCCTCTCCCCTCCTGCGACTTCCCGCGCCGCATCGTGGCCCCCGGCACAAGGCCGGGGTGACGGTCGGAATTCAGGGGAAGGTCCCCGGGTGAATCAGCCCCGCCCGATCAGCCGCTGGGCGATGCGATCGGCGACTTCGCTCTCGGGATCGCCGGTGCGGTCGCTTTCGTCCCACACCTCGATCAGCCGCTCGGGGATCTTGTCGACCCGGCCCTGGACCTCGGCCATGTTGCCCTGGCCGAGATATTCGAGCCCGACATTGATGATCCCGCCGGCGTTGATCACGTAATCGGGGGCGTAGAGGATGCCGCGGTCGTGGAGCCGCGCGCCATCGGCGCGGGTCGCCAGCTGGTTGTTCGCGCCACCGGCGACGACCCTGGCCTTGATCGCCGGGATCGACGCCTCGGTGAGGATCGCGCCGAGCGCGTTCGGGCTGAACAGATCGGTGTCGCGCGTCAGGATGTCGGCCGCGTCGACCGCTTCGGCGCCGAGCTCCGCCGCGAGCGCCTTCGCGCGTTCGGCGTTGACGTCGGCGAGGACCAGCTTCGCGCCGTCCTTCGCCAGCAGCCGGGCGAGTCCGCCGCCGACCGAGCCGACGCCCTGGACCGCGACGCGGACGCCCGCCATCGAATCGACGCCGAGCCCGCGCTTCGCCGCCGCCTTGACGCCCAGATAGACGCCGCGCGCGGTGATCGGGCCGGGATCGCCGCCCGCCCCGCCTTCGGCGACGGGGAGGCCCGAGACGTGGCGCGTCTGGGTCGCGACGACCTTCATCCGCTCCTCGGACATGCCGACATCCTCGGCGGTGACGTAGCGGCCGCCGAGCGATTCGACTGCGCGGCCGAACGCCTCGAGCTGCGCGGTGGTGACGGTGGCGCCGGGCTGGTTGGCGAGGATGACGCCCTTGCCGCCGCCGAGCGGCAGATTGGCCATCGCGTTCTTGTAGCTCATCCCGCGCGAGAGGCGCAGCGCGTCGGTGATCGCGGCGCGGTGATCGGCATAGTGCCAGAAGCGCACGCCGCCGGCAGCCGGACCGAGCTTGCTCGAATGGATCGCGATGATCGCGCTCAGCCCCGATTCGCGGTCGCTGAAGAGATGGACGCCCTCATGGTCGTCGAAATCGGGAAAGCCCCAGTCCGTTATCACGCGTCAGATTCCTGCGGCGATGCCGCCCGTCGTCCGGCGCGAGCGGTCGTGGGAGAATGGGGCGACCGACGGGACTTGAACCCGCAACTTCCGGCATCACAAGCCGGCGCTCTAACCAATTGAACTACGGTCGCCGTGGAGGATGGCCGCTTAGCGAGCGCTTTCGCGAAGCGCAAGATCATTGCGTGACGCCGCGACGGCATGTTCGGGCGCGAGGACGCCGTCGCGCGCCAAAGCACGCGCCGCCGAGGCAAAATTCGGCGCGGAAAGAAAGGCATGGCGCGCGAGCAGCGGCGCATCGGCGCCGTCGTAGATCAGCCGCCGCATCGCCGGATCGATCTCGACTCCCTCGAAGATCCGCACCGCATCGCCCTGCCCGCTGCCGCTGCAGCCGTCGCAGCCGGGCGCCGACCAGAGAATCGCGCCGGGATCGAGCCCGAGCAGCGCCGCGGTCGAGCCAAAGGCCTGGATCGGCCGCCGGCAGGCGCGGCACAGCCCGGGCGCGATTCGCTGGGCGATCACCAGCCGCAGCGCCGCGGCGAGCGCGAAGCGATCGGGTGCCAGCCGGCGCAGCGCGAGGATCGTGCCGACCGCGTCGCCGTCGTCGAAACAGGCGAGCACCAGCCCGCGATCGGCGGCTTCGACGGCGTGGCTGGCGGCAATGCGATCGCCGATGCCGCTCGCCAGCGGAATGGCATAGCGATGGTGGAGCGCGGTCGCGGTCTCCGCCGCGCCGGGACCGGCGATGGCGATCAGCCCCGTCGGGCGATCGGCGGCGCGCTCGATCGCGGCGGCGAGCCGGGCGGGCACGTCGAGCAGCGCCAATGCGTCGAGCCCCGTCGGAGACGGCGATTGGGCTTCGAGCTGGGTGTCGACGGCCATCGCGCTTCGCCTGCCTGCGCAATGTGACGGCTTGCTTGCGCTTTTGTTACGACAGCAGCGCAAGCGCCGCGATACTGGCGAAAAGCCGCGGGATTTGGCAGAATCGGCGCGATGCAGACGCTTTCCGCCGCTCCGTTCGCCGACTTGCCCAATCTCGGCCCCGGCCATCCCTCCGAGCCGATCATCGCGCACATCCTCGCCCAGCCGGGGATCCAGCGCGTGCCCAACCCCAAGGTCGCGATGTTCATCGGCAAGAAGTTCATCGCGCCGGAAATGTGCGAAAAGCTGATCGCGCAGATCGACGCACGCCGCCGGCCCTCGACGATCGCCGATTCGAACGGCGACTATGCCTTCCGCACCAGCGAGACCTGCGATCTCGATCCCGACGACCCGCTGGTGATCGCGCTCAAGCGGCGGATCATCGCGCTGACCGGGCTCGACCCCGCGCATGCCGAGCCGATGCAGGGGCAGCGCTACGAGGTCGGCCAGGAGTTCAAGGCGCACACTGATTATTTCGAGCCCTCGGGCGCCGACTATGCGAAATATTGCAGCGTCGCCGGGCAGCGCACCTGGACGGTGATGCTCTATCTCAACGATGTGGAGGCAGGCGGCGTCACGCGCTTCAAGGCGATCGACAAGATGGTCGAGCCCGAGACCGGCAAGATCCTCGCCTGGAACAATCTACGCGCCAACGGCACGCCGAACCCGTCGACGATCCACCATGCGATGAAGGTGCGCGCGGGAACCAAATATGTGATCACCCAGTGGTTCCGCGAGCGGCCCTGGGGCTGGTGACATAGAAAAGGGCCCCGGCGGACGTCCGTCCGCCGAAGCCCCATCCCCCTTTTAACCGATCAGAAGGTCGCGCTGAGACCCAGCGTGAACACCCGGCCGACATTGTAGCGGTTGATGTACACCACGCTGTCGTTCGAGAAGGTCTGGCTCTCCTCGAAGCGCGTGCCGAGCAGGTTGCGCCCCTCGAGCTTGAGCTCGAACTTGCCGCCGCCGACCTCGAAGCCCTGCCGCGCGACGATATCGAAGCGGATGCCCGGATGCTCGATGATGTCGGGCTGGAAGCCCTGACCCGACAGGTTCGAAGGCCCGCGATTGGTCACGCGGTCGCTCGCATAGTTGAACAGGAAGGTCAGCTGCGAGAGCCGCGCGGTGTCCTCGAGGCCCAGCTGGACATTGACGAGGTGATCCGACTGGCCGGTGAGCGGCGCGCCGTCGCGGAACTGCAGGCTCGCCGGACCGAAGCCCGCCGAGCAGCCGCCGATCGTTTGGTTGAGCACGTTCGGCACGCAGCTGTCGTCGGCGGTGATCGACGAATGCGTGTAGGTGTAGTTCGCGATCACCACCGCACGGCGCGTCGCGAAGAAATCGCCCCCCACCCAATCGAGCGGGAAGTATTTCTGCACCTCGACCTCGGCGCCGTAGAGCTTCGCCTTGGGCAGATTGGTGAAGCCGGTCTGCAGGCGATCGTCGGCGCCGGTGTAGAAGCCGACCTGCTCGATCGGATTCTTGATCTTCTTGTAGAAGCCGGCGAGCGTGAAGCGCTGGTCGCGCGCGAAGAACCACTCGTAGCGCGCCTCGAAATTGTCGAGCTGCGAATCCTGGAGCAGCGGGTTGCCGAAGAACAGGCGATCCGAGTCCGGATCGCGGAACTGCTGCGGGGCGAGCTCGCGGAACTGCGGCCGCGAGATCGTCTTGGCGAAGCTGCCGCGCAGCTGCATGTCCTCGGCGAAATTCCAGGTGAGCGTCGCCGCGGGCAACCAATAGTCGTTGTTCAGACCCGTCGTGGTGGTGCCGATCGGCGTCACGAACTGATCGGCCTTTTCATAGCGGACGCCGCCGACGGCGCGCACGCTGGTGACCGGCTCGACTTCGGCCTGGACATAGCCGCCATGGATGCGGAGGCCCGCATCATAGGCATAGGCACCGAGCGGCGTGTTGAACTGCAGCTCGACCGTGCACGCGCCCTGCCCCTGTTGCGGGCAGGCGTTGTTGACCACATCGGGGCTCAGCAGGAAGTCGGGCCGGTACAGGCTGTACGGATAGCCGATCGAGGTGCCGCCGCCGGCGCTGGTCTGGTAGTTGAACTGCAGGCGCCGCGAGAAGCGCTTCGTGTCCGAATAATAATAGCCGGCCGACAGCGTCGCGATGTTCGGCAGCTTGTACGAGAGATCGGCCTGCCCGCTCCACAGATCCTCGTTGAGATCCGAGAAGATGATCGAGGCGAAGGGCGAGAAGCGCTGGGTGACCTGATAGGCGCCGGCGCACTGGAAGCCGCCCGCACCGTTGAGGCCGTCATTGACGATCGGGGCGCCCTGCGCGGTCGAGGTCGTGCAGAGATAGTCGAACTGGCGCTCGTACGGCGCGTCGCGTTTCGAATTGGCATAGGCGCCGCGCACGTCGAGATGCAGGTCGCCGAAGCGGAACTCGCCCACCGCCTGGCTTTCGAACAGCTGGCGTTCGAACCAGTTGGTGTTCTGCTGGAAGCGCAGGCCGCTGGCGTTGTTGTACACCTCGGCGGCCGAGCCGCGCGCCTGCTTGAGCACGTCGCGGATATAGACGTTGGTCCAGCGGATCTTGTTGTCGCCGAACGAATAGCCGAGCCCGATCAGCGCGTTGCCGACGATCCGGTTGTCGGTGAGCAAGGTGCGGAAATCGTTGCGGATCGCGCCGGTCTCGGTGACGCTGTCCTGCTGGGTGATCGAGCGGGTGCGCCACGTGTTGCTGTAGCCGACCGAGGTGATCAGGCCGAGCTGATCGCTGCCGATGTCGAAATTGACGCCGGTGCTGAGCTCGGCGGACCAGTTGGCGGGCAGCTGGTGGTTGGCCTGCATCAGCGTCGTCGACGCGTTCGAGAGCTGAAGCACCTGCGAGGCGGGGATCAGGCCCGAGCCGTCCGGCGCGTTGCGGATGAAAGCCGGAACATTGCGCGTGTTCTTGTCGAAGCCGAGCCAGTCGGTGCTGCTGCCGTAATAGGTGTAGCCGAGCTCGCTGGTGGTGACATCGTCGGCCGAGATCGAGCCGCCGATCGTGACGAAATCCTTGTCGGGGATCGCCTTGGTGGTGAGGTTGACCACGCCGCCGCCGAATTCGCCGGGATAGTTGACCGAATAGGTCTTCTGGACGAGCGCCGAGCCGACGATCGTGGTCGGGAAGATGTCGAGCGGCACCGAGCGGCGCAGCGGCTCGGGGCTGGGCAAGGGCGAGCCGTTGAGCATCGCCAGCGAATAGCGATCGCCGAGGCCGCGGACATAGACGAAGCCGCCGCCGACGACGCTGAGGCCGGTGACGCGGGTGAGCGCGCCGGCGATGTCGCCTTCGCCGGTGCGGGCGATGTCCTCAGTCGACAGCACCGAGACGATCTGCGGGGTGGCGCGGACCGTGTTGGGGATGTGACGGCCGGTGACGACGATGTCCTGAATGTCGCCGGTATCGACGCCGGGCGCCGAAACCTCGACATCCTGCTCCGGCGGGGCGGCCTGGTCCTGGGCGGGATCACCGGACTGCGGAGTCGCGGCGGGCGCCGGCTCGGTCGTGCCGCCGGCGGTCTGCGCGAGCGCGGCCGGAGAGACGAGTTGAGACGTCAGGAGAAGGAGCGTGGCATAGGCTAGGCGTCGCTGCATGGCCGTGTCATCCAGTCAGTTAGTACGAGCAATGCCGGGGCGGCGGATCACCACCGCCCCGACCTGGTTGAGGTCCCGGCGAGCCTCAGCGGCCCTGGCAGCTGAAGTAGACCGAGTTGAACACCGGCGGGCCCTGATCCTGCAGCGCAGCGTTGGCCGGACGGATCGTCGAGCGGTCCGCCGCGCTGGTCTCGCCGGCGATCATGTTGACGCAGGCGACGTTGGCCGGGGTCTTCACGATGCCGTTGACGAAGGTGAAGTCCGCGCCGCCGCGCAGGCGGATCGCCGCCGGCGCATTGGCCGTCTCGATGAAGGTGAAGTTGGCGTAACGACCCCAGGTGCGCGGGATCAGATCTTCGGCACCGTTCGAGTCGATCTCGGTCGAGAACGAGTCGGCGGTGGCGCCCGAGACCTTCTGGGCCGCGATCATGAACTGGATGAAGCCGCGCCAGCCATTGTCGACGTCGAAGCCGTCGTCATCGGCGCCGGTCACCGCGATGTACTTGATGTTGGTGGTGCCGCCGAAGATCTCGATGCCGTCGTCGGCCGAGTTGTGGCTCTGGATGTGATCGAGCACGGTGCCCGAGCCGGTCGCGCCGAGGGTCAGGCCCTGCAGCTCGTTGCCGTCCGAGATGGCGATGCCGCTGTAGCGGATCTGGACGTACGACATCTGGCCGCTGCTGTCGGCCTCGTTGGTGCCGCCGTAGAAGCGGCCGGTGACGCCTTCGATCGCCTGCTGGCAGGGCGTGCCCGACGAACCGCCGGTGCCGGCGGCGCAGACCGCGGTGGTCGAGCGGCCGAGCAGGATGATGCCGCCCCACTGACCCTGTGTCGAATCGCTGACGCCGTTGTTGGCGAGGTTCTGCTGCGACGTGAAGATGATCGGCGCGCTGCGCGTGCCCACCGCCTGGATCTTGCTGCCGCGGTTGACGAGCAGCAGATCGTTGGTCGGCTCGGTCGAGTCGGCGGCGATCACGACGCCCGCGGCGATCGTGAGGGTCACGCCGGCGCCGCCGGTGGCGCCGAGGTCGGTGCCGATCTCGGTCTGGCCGCGCAGGCGATAGAAGACGCCGGCGATCTTGGGCAGCGTGAGATCGGTGGTGACGGCGGCCGGGATGCGGCAGGCGCGGAAGGTCTGGACGAGGCCGTCATCGATCGTGCCGG
The DNA here is from genome assembly GCF_004792695.1 of Sphingomonas naasensis. GTDB lineage: Bacteria > Pseudomonadota > Alphaproteobacteria > Sphingomonadales > Sphingomonadaceae > Sphingomonas > Sphingomonas naasensis. The sequence goes on from NZ_SRXU01000001.1 coordinate 569,977, forward strand.
TGGGGCAGGCAGCGGCCGAACCGCCGGTGCCGACCGCGGGAACCGCGGTGCAGGCGAGGCTGGCGCCGCCGAACTGCGCCGTGCTCGAGTTGCAGGTCCATTCCTGGAACGAGGTGTCGGTCGGGCCGTTGAGCGCGCCGACATAGTTGGTGCTGGTGAAGAACGCATTGAGCGCCGAGGGATCGGCGGCCGTCGTCGCCGAGCTGGCGGTCAGCGGATAGATGCCGTTGAGCACGTTGGTGCCGCTGACATTGTTGTTGGTGCCGGCGTTGACGACGGCGAGCTGCTCGTCGGCGGTGATGCTGAGGCCGGCCTGGGTGGTGACCGCCGCGAACTGCGCAGCCGTGATCGGCGCGGTCGGCGTCGGCGTGGGGCTCGGGCTCGGCGAGGGGGTCGGGGTCACGATCACGACGCTGCCCGCTCCCGGCGAGGCGACATTGTCCGCACCGTTGCAGGCGGAGAGCGCCGCAGAGGCGGCCGTCGTCATAAGGATGAGGCTGAGGCGTTTGAAGCTGGCCATAAAGTCTCCGTTCCGGCGGGATGCCGGGTTGCGCGGGATGGGCGAATGGACGGGATCGACTCGGTTCCCCCTGCCGATCTCGAACGCTGCGCTAGGAGGCTTGCGTGACGTCTCGGCGAGAATCCGGAGACTCTTGCGAGACACTGAAATGACAGTCCGGTGACATGTTGCAGCCGCGCAACAACCGGCAGGACGTCAGGGTGCGCGGACGATCGCGCCGTTTTGCACTACGAGCCGGACCTTGCCGAGCGCCATCGGATCCGCGACGGGATCGCCCGCCACTGCGACGAGATCGGCGAGGCGTCCCGGCGCGATCGTGCCGATGCGATCGGCGAGGCCGAGGATCGCGGCGTTGCCCGCGGTCGCCGCGCGCAGCGCCTCGCCGGACGCCATGCCCCACACCGCCATCAGCGCGATCTCGCGGGCATTGTCGCCATGCGCGAACACGCCGGTGTCGCCGCCGACGCACAGCGCGACGCCCGATTCGCGCGCCGCGGCATAGCTGCGCCGCTTCGCGCGAATCGCCTCGGGCTCGGGCGCGGCGCCGTTCCAGCCGGCATAGCGCGCGATCGCATCGCTGGCGGCGAGCGTCGGACAGAAAGCGACGCCATGCGCCCGCATCAACCGGAAGATCTCGGGCGTGCCGTCATTGCCGTGCTCGATCGTGTCGGCGCCGGCGAGCGTGGCGCGGCGCATCCCTTCGGGCGTGCTCGCATGGACCGCGACCTTGCGCCCGGCATCGTGCGCCGCGGCGATCCCTGCCTTCAATTCCTCGAGGCTGAACGTCGCGCGGCTCGGCTCGCCCGGCCCCCAGCGATAATCGGCGTAGAATTTCACCCAGTCGGCGCCGTGCGCGATCTGACGGCGCACCGCGGCGACGACATCGTCGACGCCGCTGACTTCCTCGGCGCCCTGTGGAACGTCGAAGGCATAGCCCTTGGGGCCATAGGCGCCAGTGGCGACCAGCGCGCGATTGGCGATCAGCAGCCGCGGGCCGGGGACGATATGCTGCGCGATCGCGGCCTCGAGCCCGGCATCGGCGTCCCCTGCCCCTTCGGTGCCGAGATCGCGCACCGTGGTGAACCCCGCCATCAGCGTCGCACGGGCATGCGCGACCGCGCGCGCGGTGCGCAGCGCGAGCGGCTCCTTGATCAGCTGATCGTTCCAGCTGGCTTCGTCATAGGGGTGCAGGAAGAGATGGACATGGAGGTCGATCAGCCCGGGCAGCAGCGTCATCCCCGGCAGGACGAGCGTGCGCGCCCCCGCCGGCGCGACGATATCGGGGCCCACCGCGACGATCCGATCGCCCGCGACGAGCACCTTCCAGCCGGGGCGCGACGCGGCGTCGGTGGCGGTGAACACCCGATCGGGCACGAGCAGCAGCGACTGCGCCGCCGCCGCGAGCGGCGTCGTCAACAGCACGACCAGCCAGAGCAGCAGACGCATCGGGACCTCCCGGAAACGAAAAAGCCCGCCGATCGCGGGACCGGCGGGCTTCTCTACATGGTGGGCGCGGCAAGGATTGAACTTGCGACCCCTGCGGTGTGAACACAGTGCTCTACCACTGAGCTACGCGCCCATTGGCCCGGAGGCCGAAACGGGAAGCGGGCCTTTAGGCGGTGCGGGGTGCGCTGTCCAGCCCCTTGCAGCCCGGCTTTCCCGGTGGATCAGTTGACCGAATCCTTGAGGCCCTTGCCGGCCTTGAACTTGGGCTGGTTCGACGCCTTGATCGTCATTTCCTCGCCGGTGCGCGGGTTGCGGCCGGTCGAGGCCTTGCGCTTGCTCACCGAGAAGGTGCCGAAGCCGACGAGGCGAACCTCGTCGCCCTTTTTGAGCGCGGCCGAGATCGCGTCGAATACCGCCTCAACGGCCTTGGTGGCGTCGCCCTTGCCGAGGCCGGAGGTGTCGGCGACCGTCCCGATCAGCTCTTGCTTGTTCATGCTGGTGGATTCCCCCTCTTGAGTGCGTCAGTGCGTCGATAAAGTGAGTCGCGGCGGCGGGCCGAGTGAGCCAGTCAGCACGCGACCGCCGCCGCTGTCAAACCCCCAGCGACGGGCGCGTGCCAAAAAGCGACGCGCGTTCAATGATGAACGGCATCTCCTATGCCGGGGACGTGCGCCGGCGGCTGCGCGGCGAGTTCGTCGGCATCGGTCCAGTCGATCGCGGTGAGCGGCTCGGTGAGCGCGCGCCGCAGCACTTCGTCGACATGGCTGACGGGGATGATCTCGAGCCCCTCGCGGATATTGGTCGGGATCTCGGCGAGATCCTTCTCATTCTCCTGCGGGATCAGCACGGTCTTGATGCCGCCGCGCAGCGCCGCGAGCAGCTTCTCCTTCAGCCCGCCGATCGGCAGCACGCGGCCGCGCAGCGTGACCTCGCCGGTCATCGCGATGTCCTTGCGCACCGCGACTCCGGTGAGCGTCGAGACGATCGAGGTGACCAGCCCGATGCCGGCCGAAGGGCCATCCTTGGGAACCGCGCCCTCGGGCAAGTGGACGTGGATGTCCTTGCGCGCGAACAGGCTCGGCTTGATGCCGTAGCTGGGGCTGCGCGCCTTGACGAAGCTGAACGCGGCCTCGACCGATTCCTTCATCACGTCGCCCAGCTTGCCGGTGGTCTTGATCGCGCCCTTGCCCGGCACGGTGACGCTTTCGATCGTGAGCAGCTCGCCGCCGACCTCCGTCCAGGCGAGCCCGGTGACCGCGCCAATCTGGTTCTCCTCCTCGCCGAGACCGTGGCGGTATTTCTGGACCCCGGCATATTCGTGGAGGTTGTCCGGCGTGATCGTGACGCTGGTTTCCTTGCCCTCGAGGATCTTGCGCAGCGCCTTGCGGGCGAGCTTGGCGATCTCGCGCTCGAGCGTGCGGACGCCGGCCTCGCGGGTGTATTTCTGGATCAGCGCGCGCAGCCCCTCGGCGGTGAGGGTGAACTCGCCTTCCTTGAGCCCATGCGCCTCGATCTGCTTGTCGATCAGGTGGCGCTCGGCGATCTCGACCTTCTCGTCCTCGGTATAGCCTTCGAGCCGGATGATCTCCATGCGGTCGAGCAGCGGCTGGGGCAGGTTGAGCGAGTTCGCCGTGCACACGAACATCACGTCCGAGAGATCGATGTCGATCTCCAGATAGTGATCGTTGAACTTGTTGTTCTGCTCCGGATCCAGAACCTCGAGCAGCGCGCTCGCGGGATCGCCGCGGAAGTCCTGGCCGAGCTTGTCGATCTCGTCGAGCAGGAACAGCGGATTGCTCGTCCCCGCCTTGCGCAGATTGGTGACGATCTTGCCCGGCAGCGAGCCGATATAGGTGCGCCGGTGGCCGCGGATCTCGGCCTCGTCGCGCACGCCGCCCAGCGACTGGCGGATGAACTCGCGCCCGGTCGCCTTGGCGATGCTCTTGCCGAGCGAGGTCTTGCCAACGCCGGGAGGCCCGACGAGGCACAGGATCGGCCCCTTCAATTTGTTGGTGCGCGCCTGGACCGCGAGATATTCGACGATCCGGTCCTTGACCTTCTCGAGCGCATAATGGTCCTGATCGAGCACGCCCTGCGCCTCGGCGATGTCCTTCTTGAGCTTGGACTTCTTGCCCCAGGGCAGCCCGAGCAGCACGTCGAGATAATTGCGCACCACAGTGGCCTCGGCCGACATCGGCGCCATCGTCTTGAGCTTCTTGAGCTCGGAGGTCGCCTTGGTGCGCGCTTCCTTCGAGAGCTTGAGCGTCGCGATCTTCTGGGTCAGCTCGGCGATCTCGTCGCCATCGCCTTCCTCATTCTCGTTGCCGAGCTCGCGCTGGATCGCCTTCAGCTGCTCGTTGAGATAATATTCGCGCTGCGTCTTCTCCATCTGGCGCTTGACGCGGCTGCGGATCTTCTTCTCGACCTGCAGCACGCCGAGCTCGCCCTCCATGAAGGCGAACACCATCTCGAGGCGCTTCTGAGGATCCTTCTCGACGAGCAGCGACTGCTTGTCGGCGACCTTGACCGCGATGTTGGCGGCGACCGCGTCGGCGAGGCGCGAGGCATCGTCGAGCTCGGCGAGCTGCACCGCGGTCTCGGCGGGTAGCTTGCGGTTGAGCTTGGCATAATTCTCGAACTGATCGACCACCGAGCGCATCAGCGCCTGGACCTCGGTGCCCTCGACTTCCTCCTCCTCGACGGGGGCGACGGTCGCGGTCAGATACGCGCCCGATTCGTCGACCGTCGCGAGCGTGCCGCGCTCCTTGCCGGCGACCAGCACGCGCACGGTGCCGTCGGGCAGCTTGAGCAGCTGCAGCACCTCGGCCGAGACGCCGGTATCGTACAGGTCCTCGCGGCCGGGATCGTCCTCGGCGGGATCGAGCTGCGCGACGAGGAATATCTCCTTGTCGTCGGCCATCGCCGCCTCGAGCGCGGCTACCGACTTGTCGCGCCCGACGAAGAGCGGCACGATCATGTGCGGAAAGACGACGATGTCGCGAAGCGGCAGGACAGGATAGGACTGCTTCATGGATACTCCTGGGCCCGAGCGGCCCTTACTTTCCACTATATATGGTGGCTGCGCCAGCCGCATCAATCGGCGCGGATTGATTGGCTGTGGACTGCTGCTGCCCGTCGCGGCGAAGGCGGCCTGGCCGGCAGAGGAAGATCTGCTCGCGCGCGCGCTCAAGGCCGCCGGCGGGCGCGACAGGCTGGCTCGCGTCAAGGCACTCTCCTGGGCCGGTCACGCGCGGGTCCCCACGCCGACGACGACGCTCGAGCTCGAAGTCGAAACCCGCGTCGAGCCTTTTCTCCGCGCCCGCTCGCGAAGCTGGATCAGCGGTCGGCCCGAAACGGCGCGCACGCTGCTGATCGAGCCCGAGGGCGGATTCGTCGAGCGCGGCGGCACGCGAACGCCGCTGCCGGCACGGCAAGTCGCGCATGAGCGCCAGCAACATGGCTTGTACGGCTATATGCTTCTCGCGCAGGCGCCGACCCGGGTCGAGGGCGATCGCCTCGTGGCGCGGAAGGCAGGGCTCCCGCCCGTGCGCTTCCGGATGGAGGGCGACTATCTGGTCGCCGCCGACTATGCCGTGACCAGTCCCGACAGCGACGCGACGATTGCCCAACAGATCCTGCTGGAAGGCGAATTCCGGGACAAAGGCGTGCGCTGGCCGCAGACCATCACCATCCTGCACGACAATAAGCCCTATTTCGAACTCGACCTCACCGATTTCACCGTCGAACTCGCCTGATGGAGGCCCTTATCACGACCCGTTTCCTGCTCGCCGCTTCCGCGCTCGCGCTCACCGCCTCCCCGGCCCTCGCGCAGGTCAAACCCGGCGAGCCGCCGATCACCGAGATCACCCAGGCCTCGGGCGGGCCGATCGACCCCGAGCGCGCCGCGCTTCGCCTCGAGCATGTCGATCTGGCGATCGAGGTGTTCCCCGACACGCAGAAGCTTGCGGGGGTGGCGACGCTGACGCTGACCAGCAAATCGCCCCAGCGGCGGCTGTTCATCGATCTCGACAAGAATCTGCCGGTGAGCGCGATCAGCGTCGACGGCGCTCCCCTGCCCCGTTCGAGCTGGTCCAACCCGCAGGGCCGGCTGGTGATCGGCCTGCCGAAGACGCTCGATGCCGGCACCCGCGCGGTGGTGAAGATCAGCTATGGCGGCACGCCGCACGTCGCGGTGCGCGCGCCTTGGGACGACGGCATCGTCTGGGCGAAGACTCCCGAGGGCAAGCCGTGGATCGCCACCACCGCGGAGGGCTATGGCTGCGACCTGTTCTGGCCGTGCCTCGACTTCCCCGCCGGCGAGCCCGCCAGCGTCGATCTCCACATCACCGTGCCCAGGGGGCTCTCGGCACCGTCGAACGGCGTGCTCCAGAAGGTCGACACGCTCGCCGACGGCCGCACGACCTGGCATTGGCACGCGCGCAGCCCCAATCCCTATTCGGTGGTGCTCAACATCGCGCCCTATGCCGAGATCAAGGGCAGCTACAAGAGCCGCTTCGGAAACACCGTTCCGCTGCATTACTGGCATTTGCCGGGCCGCGAGGCGGGGGCGCTGGGCCTGTTCGCCGAATTCGCGCCGACGCTCGATTTCTTCGAGGCCAATGTCGGCCCCTATCCGTGGGGGGACGAGAAGCTCGGCGTGGTCGAGACGCCGCATCTCGGCATGGAGCACCAGACGATCAACGCGTACGGCAACAATTACCGCAAGGACGCGACCGGCTTCGACTGGCTGTTTCAGCACGAGCTGGCGCACGAATGGTTCGGCAACCAGATGTCGGCGGCCAATTGGGACGATTACTGGCTCCACGAAGGCTATGGCCAGTACATGCAACCGCTCTATGGCCGCTGGCGCGAGGGCGAGGCGCGCTATGCAGTGATGATGGAGGCGTTCCGCAACCAGATCGAGAACAAGGCGCCGATCGTCTCCGGCCGGATCATGACCGAGGAAGAGGTCTATGAGGAGGAGAAGGGCGGCCCCGCGGGCGACATCTACGTCAAGGGCGCGTGGGTGCTCCACACGCTGCGCAACACGATCGGCGACAGGGCGTTTTGGGAAGTCACCCGCCGGCTGGTCTATGGCCGTCCCGATCCGAAGCCCGGCAATTTCGAGCCGCGCTTCGCCACCACCCCCGAATATGTCGCGATCGTCAACGAAGTGACCGGCAAGGACATGACGTGGTTCTTCGACGTCTATCTGCGCGAGGCGGCGCTGCCCGAGCTGCTCCAGTCACGCGCGGGCGGGCGGCTGACGCTGCGCTGGAAAACCCCCGGCGACAAGCCCTTCCCGCTCCCCGTGGAGGTGCAGATCGACGGCAAGGTCGAGACCGTGGCGATGACCGGCGGCACCGGCAGCATCGCCGTGCCCGAGGGCGCGCATGTCGTGATCGATCCGGCGTCGCGCATCCTCCGGCGCTCGGAAGCCGTCGAGGCGCTCCAGGCGCAGCAGGGCGCGCGCGGGCAATGAGCCTCGTCGCGCCCCAGCCGACCAGCGCGCTGGCGCTGGGCGCGATGGCGGCGGGATTCGCTATCTTCCTGCTCTCGCTGCTGCTCACCGGCAGCCGGGGGCGGAAGGCCGATCCGGTCGCCGAGCGACGCTCGCCGCGCTCGATGCTCGGCGTACTCGTCCAGATGGTCGGATTCCTGTGCGTGGGGTTCGGTCCGATCCTGCCGGTGCTCGCCCCGCGCTCGACGCCGGCGGTGGTCGAGGCGATGCTGGTGCTCGTGCTGATGGGCGTGACGATCGCGCTTTTCGTATCGGCCGCGCGCGCGATGGGACGCAACTGGAGCATCGTCGCGCGCATCCGGGAAGACCATGCGCTGATCACCGCGGGGCCGTTCGCGCTGATCCGCCACCCGATCTACACCGCGCTGTTCGCGTTCATGCTCGCAATGGCGCTGGCGTTCGGCCATTGGCGCGGGCTGATCGCCGGCGTGCCGCTCTACTGGCTCGGCACCTGGCTGCGGGTGGCCGAGGAGGAGAAGCTGCTCCGCGCGCAGTTCGGCCCGGTCTACGAGGCCTATGCCGCGCGCGTCGCACGTTTCGTGCCCGGGCTGTTCTAGATCGGGCGCAGCACCCGCGCGAGAACATAGGCGAAGGCGATCTGCCACGGCGTGTAGATCTTGAGCAGCTGCACCACGTCGCTGACGAACGAATTGCCGGTCGCCCCGGTGGTCAGGTAGAGATAGAGGACGAAGCTGCCGACCGCGCCGAGCAGCAGCGTGCCGAACGCCTCGAAGGTCAGGCTCGAGCCTTTGCGGAGCAGGCCGAAGATCGCGCAGAGCAAGAGGCTGCCGCCGGCGCCGATCATCCCGCCGACGAACCCGCGGAGGAAGCCGACTTCGTCGCCGCTGATCCCGCTCACCGTCTTCAACGCGACATAGTGCATCAGCGTGAACCCGCCGAAGAACACCAATGCCTTCACCGCGGGACGATGCGCGCGTTCCTGCCAGACGAACGGCAGGCCGAACAGCGGCGTGATCCACACCGCGCCATTGGCGACGTGGAAGTAAATCACCACCGCCAGACCGATGACGTACAAGACATGGCCAAGTACGAGCCATTTGAACATCTCGAGCGCGGCAGGGTTGAGGGCCAGATCGAACGGCGAATGATACTCGCGAGGATCTTCGTCATCGAGGATGGCAATATCGGACATACGTCACCTCTCCATCTCGTCTCCTTGGGCGATAGTGCGCCTCAGGGCCGAGTCGGGTCAATCGCACGCCATGCGAAAACGGCCGGAAAGGGATCTTTCCGGCCGCTCGTGCAGTGTTTTGGCAACAGAAGTTGAGAGGATCAGGCGGCGCTGCCCGCCTTTTCCTTCTTGGCATAGATGCGGACCGGGTCCTTGCGGCCCTCGACCACGTCCTTGTCGATCATCACTTCGTCGACGCCGTCCATGCTGGGCAGATCGAACATCGTGTCGAGCAGGATCGCCTCGAGGATCGAGCGCAGCCCGCGCGCGCCGGTCTTGCGGTCGATCGCCTTCTTGGCGACCGCGGTGAGCGCATCGTCGTTGAAGCTGAGCTTGACGCCCTCCATGTCGAACAGCTTCTGATACTGTTTGACCAGCGCGTTCTTCGGCTCGGTGAGGATTTTGACCAGCGCCTCGATGTCGAGGTCTTCCAGCGTCGCGATCACCGGCAGACGGCCGACGAACTCGGGGATCAGGCCGAACTTGAGCAGATCCTCCGGCTCGGTCTGGCGCAGCACCTCGCCGGTGCGCCGCTCTTCGGGCGCCGCGACATAGGCGCCGAAGCCGATCGACTTGCCCTGCAGGCGATCGCCGATGATCTTCTCGAGGCCCGAGAAGGCGCCGCCGCAGATGAACAGGATGTTGGTCGTGTCGACCTGGAGGAATTCCTGCTGCGGATGCTTGCGACCGCCCTGCGGCGGCACCGACGCGGTGGTGCCTTCCATCAGCTTGAGCAGCGCCTGCTGGACGCCCTCGCCCGACACGTCGCGGGTGATCGAGGGGTTCTCGGCCTTGCGGCTGATCTTGTCGATCTCGTCGATATAGACGATCCCGCGCTGCGCCCGCTCGACGTTGTAGTCGGAGGCCTGGAGCAGCTTCAAAATGATGTTCTCGACGTCCTCGCCGACATAGCCGGCCTCGGTGAGCGTCGTCGCATCGGCCATGGTGAACGGCACATCGAGGATTCGCGCCAGCGTCTGCGCCAGCAGCGTCTTGCCGCAGCCGGTGGGGCCGACGAGCAGGATGTTCGACTTGGCGAGCTCGACATCGGCACCCTTGGCGCCGTGGTTGAGCCGCTTGTAATGGTTGTGCACCGCGACCGAGAGCACGCGTTTGGCCTGCTTCTGCCCGATCACATAATCGTCGAGGACGTCGCAGATCTCCTGCGGCGTCGGGACGCCACCGTCCTTCTTGCTGACGAGCGCCGACTTGGTCTCTTCGCGGATGATATCGTTGCAGAGCTCGACGCACTCGTCGCAGATGAACACGGTCGGTCCGGCGATGAGCTTGCGCACCTCGTGCTGCGATTTGCCGCAGAACGAGCAGTAGAGCGTGCTCTTGGAGTCGCCGCCGCTGAGCTTGGTCATTCAATCCATCCTTTACGCGCCGGACGCGTAGCCACTACCCGCCATCCTACACGCGGGTTCCCGTCCGGCAATCCATAAACCGCCCGGTGCGGGCAGTTTGACGCCGTCCGTGGGACTCGCCCGCGGACGGCTATAATCCAATAATCTTAAGCAGCTGCTGCGTCGTCGGTCGGCTGCGGCCGCTTTTCGTAAACTTCGTCGACGATGCCGAACGCCTTGGCTTCCTGAGCCTCGAGGAAGGTATCGCGATCCATCGCCCGCTCGATCTTCTCGAGCGGCTGTCCCGTATATTTGGCATACAGGTCATTCATCCGCTGGCGAATACGGAGAATCTCCTTAGCCTGGATCTCGATATCCGAGGCCATGCCCTGCGCGCCGCCCGAGGGCTGGTGCACCATGATGCGGGCATTGGTGAGCGCGACTCGCAGGCCGGGCTCGCCCGAGGCGAGCAGAAAGCTGCCCATCGACGCCGCCTGACCGATGCACACCGTACCGACGCGCGGACGGATATATTGCATGGTGTCGTGGATCGCCATGCCGGCGGTGACCACGCCGCCCGGCGAATTGATGTACATCCAGATGTCCTTCTTCGGGTTCTCGGACTCGAGGAAGAGCAGCTGCGCGGTGATCAGCGAGGCCATATGGTCCTCGACGCCGCCGGTGACGAACACGATCCGCTCACGGAGCAGACGCGAATAGATGTCGAAGCTGCGCTCGCCGCGGCTCGACTGTTCGATGACGATGGGAACGAGGCCGCCAGTGACGGGATCAATGGTCATCTGACCGGAAAGCGGATGCATGCGGGATTTTCTCTTGGATGGTTGCCCAGAGCCCCAACATCGGCGCTCGGGCAGCGCGGCGCAAGGGGGGAACGCAGTGAACGCCCCGCATTGAACCTGCACGATCCCGCACCCATATCGTTACGATGGCGACATATACGGTCCTCGTTACGGGCGGCTCGGGCTTCGTCGGAAGCCATGTGATCCTCCAGCTGCTGGCGGCGGGGCATCAGGTGCGCACCACCGTGCGCAGCCTCGCGCGCGAAGCCGAGATGCGCGCGACGCTGGCCCGTGCCGGCGCGGATGCCGGCGAGCGGCTGCGCTTCTTCGCCGCCGATCTCGAAAAGGACGAGGGCTGGGCCGCCGCGGTCGAAGGCTGCGACTATGTCCAGCACGTCGCGTCGCCCTTCCCGCCCGCCCAGCCCAGCGACGAGAACGAGCTGATTCGCCCCGCACGCGAGGGCACGCTGCGCGTGCTGCGCGCGGCGCGCGACGCCGGAGTGAAGCGAGTCGTCGTCACTTCCTCGTTCGCCGCGATCGGCTATGGCCAGGGACAGCGCGACACGCCCTATACCGAGGCGGACTGGACCGATCCCGACGGCCCCGCGGTGCAGCCCTATATGAAGTCCAAGACGCTCGCCGAGCGCGCGGCGTGGGAGTTCGTCGAACACGAGGGCAAGGGCATGGAGCTGGCGGTGGTCAATCCCGTCGGCATCTTCGGGCCCGCGCTCAACGGCGATCTCTCGACCTCGATCTTCCTCGTCCAGACGATGCTCGAGGGCAAGATGCCCGGCACGCCGCGGCTCTGGCTCGGCGTGGTCGATGTGCGCGACGTCGCCGACCTCCAGTTGCGCGCGATGACCGATCCGGCCGCCGCGGGCGAGCGCTTCCTCGCCGTCGCCGGCGATGCGATGTCGTTTCATCAGATGGCCAGCGTGCTGCGCGCGCGGCTCGGCCCGGCCGGCGCGAGGGCGCCGAAGCGCGAGCTGCCCGATTGGCTGATCCGCCTGCTCGCGCTGTTCAACCCGCTTGCCCGCGAGGCCGTGCCGCGGCTCGGCATTCAGGCGCGCGCGAGCAACGCGAAGGCGCGCAGCGTGCTCGGCTGGCAGCCGCGATCGAACGAGGAGGCGATCGTCGCCAGCGCCGAGAGCCTGATGGCGCTCGGGCTGGTCACCAGCGCCTGAGGCCTCACTGGCCGGCCATGCAATCGCGCTGGTAGGTTGCGTTCATCAAATCCATGCGGTCCATGACCCAATCCGCCTTGCGATCGATCGCGCCGTAATTGGTCTTCGCGTCGTCGCGCGTCGTTTTGATCTGCGCGGTCGCCGAGGCCATCGAGGCCACCGATCCGAACGGTCCGGGCAGCATGCCGCCCACCGTTCCCGCGGCCTCCAGCGCCCGGGTCTTGGCGCCCTTTTTGTAGACGATCGCGTCGCGCTGGGCCTCGATCACATCGAGCTGCGCGAGCCTTCCCCGCGATTCGGCGAGGACCTGCGCGCAGCTGAGCTTGTCGTCGCCCGGCAGCGCCGGTCCGTCGGGCAGCGGATCGGGGATCGGCAGATCCTGCGCCTGCGCGGCGGCCGGCGCCGTCGCCTGCCGGGGATAAGCAGGCGCCGCGACGACGCCGACGAGCAGCATCGCGATCATCGCCGGTCCGATTGGTGCGCGCATCGTCGATTCCTCAAATCAGAGGGCGCAGCATGCGCGCGATCCGGCGAGGGCAAACCATCGCGAGGCGAACCCCGCCCATCCGTCGACGAAGCGCGCGCCGCGCGGGTCGGCCGTTAGCGACTTTTCCACGCCCTCGCGGCTATGGCCGGGGCGTGCCCATGCCAAGCGTGACCTCCGAACGCCGTTTCCTGCTGCTCGTGCTCGGCGCCGGGCTGTTGCTGCGCCTCGCGCTGCTCGCGCTGCGCGGCGACGGCGTGACCGGCTTCTACGGCGCCGGCGAGGCCACCCGCGTCGCGCTGGCCTTCGCGCGCACCGGCGGCATCGCCGACGCCTATTATCAGGGCTATGGCCCCACCGCGCACCTGCTGCCGCTCAATCCCGGGATGGCGGGAGCCATGCTGTGGCTGTTCGGCCCGGGGAGCATCGCCGCCAATTTCGCGCTGCTCGCCTGGTCGCTGCTGCAGACCTTCACCGCCTATCTGCTGCTCCGCCGGCTGGCGATCGCGCTCGGCATGGACGCGGCCGCGGTCCGCAGCGGGCTCGTCCTCCTCTGCCTCCTGCCGGTGTTCATGCCGCAGGAGACGATCGACTTCCGCTATTGGGAAGGCGCCGCCGCGATGGCGCTCGCGGCGCTCAACCTGCTGCTGATCGTGCGTGTCGACGCCACCCGCGCCGCGCCCCCCTCGCTGGTGCTCGGCGCCGCGGCGCTCGCCGCCCTCACCTTCTTCGTCAGCCCCGCGGCGGGGCTCGCACTCTATGCCTGTTGGGGGCTGGTCGCGCTGGTGCGGCTCGGCTGGAAGCGCGCGACGGTGCTCGGCGGCGCCTGTGCCGCGGCGCTGGCGCTGCTGATCGCGCCATGGATGCTGCGCAACGCCGCGGTGATGGGCGATCCGATCCCGCTACGCAGCAATTTCGGGCTCGAGCTGGCGATCGGCAACCATCCCGCCGCGCTCGACGCCGCCGATCCCGACGACGTCTTCGCCGGGCGCCTGCTCCAGATCCATCCCTATCACAGCCCCGCCGCGCGCGCCGCGCTGCGCGCCGCGGGCGGCGAGAGCGCCTATTCCGCTGCGCTCGGCGCCGAGACGAGGGCCTGGATCGCGGCGCATCCGATCGCCTTCGCGCGGCTGAGCGTGGCGCACCTCACCCAATTCTTCGTGCCCCGCCCCTGGCAATTCTATTTCAGCGGCTGGGGCGAGGCGCGCCATCTGCGCGCGCTGATCATCGGGCTGGTCAGCCTCCTCGGCCTCGCCGGACTGGGGCTCGGGATCGCGCGCGGACGCCGCGGCTATTGGCTGGTCGGGATCTATGTCGCGCTGGCGGCGCTGCCCTATGCGATCGTCCAGCCGGTGCCGCGCTACAGCTACATCGTCTGGCCGCTGCTCGCCTTTTTCGCGGCGGACGCCGTGGTGCGCGCGCGACGGCGGCTGCACGCCGGCGCTGCGCCGGCGCCGGCCCCGGTCAGTCCCTGAACGGTCCCGGCTGCGCCAGATAGGCCAGCCGTCGCATCTCGCGCCGACCGCGCACCACGGTGTCGAGGATCAGCCCGGTGAACAGGTTGAGAAAGGCGAGGATCATCAGCCCCGTCGCGAGGATCGCGGTCGGGAAGCGCGGCACGCTGTGCGTGTGGAGATAGGTGATCGCCAGCGGGAAGGCGAGGATCAGCGCCATCAGCGCGAAGACGGTGGCGATGAAGCCGAAGAATAGCATCGGCCGCTCGATCCGGTAGAGCACCGCGATCGTCTTCGCGATGCGGAAGCCGTCACGATAGGTGTTGAGCTTCGACGCCGAGCCCTCGGGCCGCGCGAAATAGCGCGTCTCGGCCTCGCCGACCGGCATCTTGAGCTCGAGCGCGTGGACGCTGATCTCGGTCTCGATCTCGAACCCCGAGGAGAGCACCGGAAAGCTCTTCACGAAGCGGCGCGAGAAGGCGCGATAGCCCGAGAAGATATCGGTGAAGCTGCGCCCGAACAGATGCGCGAGCAGCCCGGTCATCGCGCGATTGCCGAGAACATGGCCGCGGCGATAGGCCTCGGCCGCCTCGTGGACGCGGGTGCCGACCACCATGTCGAGCCCGTCGCGGGTCAGCCGCTCGACCATCGCGGGCGCGGCGCTGGCGTCATAGGTCGCGTCGCCATCGGCCATCACATAGATATCGGCATCGATATCGGCGAACATCCGCCGGACGACATTGCCCTTGCCCTGCATCCGCTCGCTGCGGACGATCGCGCCGGCCTCGCGCGCGACGTCGATCGTGCGGTCGCGGCTGTTGTTGTCGTAGACATAGATGGCGGCGTCGGGAAACACCGCGCGAAAACCCGCGATCGTCTGCGCGATCGCGGCTTCTTCGTTGTAGCAGGGGAGAAGGACGGCAATGCGCGGTTCGGTCATTACGCTGCTTTAGGGCCGAAACGATAGCGTTTCGATAATTTTGTAAGCCGACGGCCAAACCGTCACCGGACAAAGCAAAGGCCCGCTCCCCATGATGGAGAACGGACCTCACTTTACTTCCGTCACCCCGGCCTCGGGCCGGGGTCCACCGGGAGGCTGGCGGAAATGCCCGAGCCTTCTGTCCGACCCTTGATGCACCGTGGACCCCGGCACGAGGCCGGGGTGACGGTGCTGACCGGATCAGTCGGCCTTCTTCTTCGCCGGCGCCTTCTTGGCCGGCTTGGCCGGAGCCTCTTCCGCCTTCTCGGCCTTGGCGGCCGGCGCCTTCTTGGTCGCCGCCTTCTTCACCGGCTCGGCCTCGACGAGATCGTCGCCGGGGGCCGCAGGCTCGACGTCGGCGGCTTCGACCTTCCTGGGCTTGGCGGCCTTCTTGGCGGGCGCCTCGACGGCTTCCTCCGCCTTGGGCTCGGCCTTGGCCTTCTTGGCGGGCTTGGCTTCGGCCTCGTCGGCGGCCGGCTTCTTCGCGGCCGCCTTCTTCGCCTTGGGCTTATGGTTGTCGTGATCGTGCGTGTAGGTGCCGGTGTCGAAGCCCTCGTCGCTCTCGATCGCGGCTTCCAGCTCCTCGCGAGTCACTTCGCGGTCGCTGATCTCGGCCTTGTCGAACAGGAAGTCGACGACCTTGTCCTCGAACAGCGGCGCACGCAGCTGGGCAGCCGCCATCGGCTCCTGCTGGACATACTGGATGAAGCGCTGGCGATCCTCGGGGCCGTATTGCTGCGCGGCCTGCGCGATCAGCCGGCTCATCTCCTGCTGCGAGACTTCGACGCCGTTGGCGGTGCCGATCTCGGAGAGGAGCAGACCGAGGCGCACGCGGCGCTCGGCGATCTTGAAATAGTCGTCGCGCTCGGATTCGAGCTCGGCGAGCGCCGCGGCGGGATCTTCCTCATGCTCAGTCTCGTGGACGAGCTGGTGCCAGATCTGCTGGAACTCGGCGTCGACCATCGACGGCGGCACCGGGAAATCATGGCCCGCGGCGAGCTGGTCGAGCAGCTTGCGCTTCATATAGGTGCGGGTGAGGCCGCCCAGCTGCTGCTCGATCTGGCCCTTGAGCAGCCCCTGGAGCTGCTCGAGATCCTGCAGGCCGAGCTGCTTGGCGAACTCGTCGTCGATCTTCGCCTCGCCGGCGGTCTTCACCGCGGTGATCTTGAGATCGAAGGTGGCGGGCTGACCGGCGAGGTTCTTGGCGCCGTAATCGTCGGGGAAGGTAACCGAGATCTGCTTCTCGTCGCCGGCCTTCACGCCGATGATCTGGTCCTCGAAGCCCGGGATCAGGCGGCCCGAGCCGATTTCGACGGCCATGCCCTCGCCGGTGCCGCCGTCGAAGGCGACGCCGTCAGCGGTCTTGCCGACAAAGTCCATCGTGACCTGGTCGCCGGTCGCCGCCTTGTGCTTGGCGGGGGCGTCTTCCCAGCTCTTCTGGTTGCTGGCGAGCTGCTCGAGCTGCTTCTGCACCTCGGCGTCATCGGCCGGAACGGTCAGGCGCTCGAGCTTGAGGCCCTCGATCGACGGCGTCGGCACGTCGGGGAGCACTTCGAGCTCGACCTTGATCTCGGCGTCCTTGCCGGGGGCGTATTCGCCCTCGAGGCTCACCGACGGCTGCATCGCAGGGCGCAGCTTGTGATCGACGAGGAGCTTCTGGATGCCTTCCTGGATCGAGTTGTTGAGCGCGTCCTGCGCGATCGCCTCGCCGTGCATCTTGCGCACAAGATTGGCGGGAACCTTACCGGGGCGGAAGCCCGGCATGCGGACCTGCGGGGCGACCCGCTTCACTTCGGCATCGACCTTCTTGTCGATGTCCTTGGCGGTGATGGTCAGCGTGTAGGCGCGCTTCAGGCCCTCGTTCAACGTCTCGACAGTCTGCATTCTTTCAGGCTTCCACACTAGAATTGGGATCGCGGCGCCGGGACGCTGATCAGAGAGCGGCGGTGCTGGTGCGGGCGAAGGGACTCGAACCCCCACACCTTTCGATACCAGAACCTAAATCTGGCGCGTCTACCAGTTCCGCCACGCCCGCAGGGGCACCGCCGGTCGGCGGGCTCTATAGCAGTCATGGCATCCGGAGCAAGCGGCGAAGCAACCGCGCGGTGCGCGCAGCGTTCAACGGGGGACAAGGAGACCCCGAATGCCCGTCGAACCGCCGATTCCCGCGACCCCCGAGCCGGCGCCCGCCGAAACCCCGGGCGCGCCCCAGCCCGCGCAGCCCGCCACGCCGCCGCCCGAATATCACCCGCCCGCCCCCGATGTCGACGTCCCCGCGCCGCAGCCCGGCGGCGACCCCAATGTCGCGCCGGGGCAACCGATCGCCTGAGCTGGCGTTCACCAGACGAGGAGAAGAGTCATGGGCGAGACGAGCAACGACGCCGAACTGCGCGGACCGATCACCGGCGAGGCGGACGATCCGCGTTCCGATCTCGAACAGGCCGTGCAGTCGCGCGCGGACGAGGCCGATGCCGCGGGCGGCGGCGGAACGGAGTCGCCGCTCGAGCCGACGGGTATCCCCGACGGCGTCGGCGGCACCGCGGGCGAAGTGAAGAATCAGGATCGCACGCAGCAATAATCGGGTATGCCGGTCCGAACGGAGCACCCGATCATGATCGACAGGCTTCTGATGAAGCTTCGCGCGCGCGACGAGATCAGCGCGGACGAAGAGGAGGCGTTGCGCGCGGCGGTCGGCGAGATCGTCCGCCACCCCGCCGATGTCACGTTCATCCCGGCGGGAAAGCTGCTCCATTCCTCGACGCTGCTGATCGAGGGGCTAATCGCTCGCTACAAGGATCTGAGCAACGGCGAGCGCCAGATCACCGAACTCCACGTACCCGGCGATTTCGCCGATCTGCACAGCTTCACGCTCAAATTCCTCGATCACAGCATCATGACGGTTACGCCCAGCGTCATCGTGCAGGTGCCGCACGAGAAGCTGCAGGCGATCACCGAGAACCACCCGCACCTCGCCCGGGTGCTGTGGTTCATGACCAATCTCGACGCGGCGATCCACCGCGAATGGGTGGTCTCGCTCGGCCGGCGCAGCGCGCTCAAGCGCACTGCGCATCTGTTCTGCGAACTGCAGCTGCGCCTCGGGATCGCCGGCCTCGCGACCGAGCGCGGCTATGCGCTGCCGATCACCCAGACCGTGCTCGCCGAATGCCTCGGCCTCACCTCGGTGCATGTGAACCGCGTGCTCAAGGAATTGCGCGAGCGCGGGCTCGTCGAGTTCCGCAGCGGCCGCGTGACGATCCTCGACCTTCCCACCCTGCGCAGGCTCGCCGAGTTCGATCCCGCCTATCTCTATCTCGACAAACGCCCGCGTTAGCCGGGCAGCCGGCGCGCGCTGATCACCTTCACCGCGGCTTCGGGAACTTCGCCCTTGAAGCTGCCCTGCAGCGTTTTGGACGGAGAGGTCGGCGCATCCATGATCTTCACCACCACGTCCATCCCCTCGACCACGCGCGCGAAGGCGGCGTAGCCGAGATTGTCGCCGGGCTTCGACGGATCGGCGTCGAACGAAGGCTGGTCGCCGACCATGATCGTGAACTCGCCGCGCGCGCTGCCCGGCGCGAGTCGCGGCAGCGACAGCGTGCCGTCGAGATGCTTGATGCCGGTGACGCTGGTCGGCTCGTGCCTGATCGCGGGGAACATCTTCGCCGGCGCATTCTGCACGCCGAACTGGACGAAGCCGAACCGGTCGGCGACCTTCACCGTGCGATAGAAGCTGATGCCATCGAGCCGCTTCGCATCGACATAGCGCAGGAAGTTCTTCGCGCTGATCGGCGCCTTGTCGAGATAGACTTCGACGACGAAGCGCCCGGCGCTGGTGTCGATCGCGACGCGGGGGTTGGGCGCCGGCGCGGGCGCGGTCTGCGCCATGGCGGGCAACGCGAACAGTACCAGCAACAGCGTCAGCATCGTGCGGATCATCGGCATCTCCTCGGTCGCGTCGATCCTAACCCTATTGCCTGTCCACGCGCCAGTTCGCGTCAGGTTCGCAGCAAGGAGGGGCGGATTGGACGACAATCAGCGGTGTCGGCGATTGTCCTCCGCCAGGGGGCGTCTTCGCCTGCTCTGGAGGGTTCCTTGCTTCGTCACGTCCTCGCTCTGACCTGTATCGCGCTCGCCGCGCCCGCCGCGGCTCGGGCCGCCGACCCCGTCTGCACGCCCCTCCCAGGCCTCGATCCGTTGATCACGGCGGATGTGGCCTATCTCCTGTTCGGCGAATATCACGGCACGGTCGAAATGCCCGGAGTGGTCG
The DNA here is from genome assembly GCF_004792695.1 of Sphingomonas naasensis. Lineage (GTDB taxonomy): Bacteria > Pseudomonadota > Alphaproteobacteria > Sphingomonadales > Sphingomonadaceae > Sphingomonas > Sphingomonas naasensis. Next base: position 589,170 of record NZ_SRXU01000001.1, read on the forward strand.
CCGACGCCCTGTGCAGCGGCCTCGCCACGCGCAGGCCCGTCATCCTCGGCATCGAAATGGATCAGGTGAACCAGCCCTCGCTCGACGCATGGCTGGCCAGCGACGGCGGCACCGACGCGCGCGCTGCTTTGCTCGCCGCGCCGGCCTGGTCCGAGGCCGGCGGCCGCACGACGGAAGCGATTCTCGGCCTGCTCGATTCGGCGCGCCGGCTGGCGCGCGCCGGCCGCGACGTCACGCTCCTCGCCTTCGATCCGGTATCGATTTCCGGCACTTCGGCCGAACGCGAGGCGGGCATGGCCCGGTTGTTGCGCGTCGCCGTCGAGAGGCGCCCGAACAGCCTCGCGATCGCGCTGACCGGCGTGGGGCACGCGGGGAAGACACGCTGGACCTCGTACGGGCCGCCTTTCGACGCGTTGGGGGCATTGCTGCCCGGCGAGAAGGTGCTGACTTTCGCCTTTGTTCGCCCAGGCGGCTCTTATTGGGGTTGCCAGTCGCCGGAGGGCAAACGCGAGGGGTGCAAACCTTATGCGATGCCGGTGCGCGAGCCGGTGGCGCCACGCGGCGTTCGGCGCGATTCCACGGCGCGCGAAGGGTTCGACGGCATCTATTCGGCGGGCACCGCCTATACGGCATCGGGGCCCGCCAAAGGCGACCGCACGCTTCCAAAGTAGGAATCGCCGTGCCAGCCTCCAACGGCTCTTTGACAGCGTGAAATGTCCTACAGCCGGTGGGAAATCTTCTTCCAACCCCGCGCAATTGTCGGAAAGCTTTTACGCGACTCTTGCGACTCTAGGCCGGAAAAATCCTACAATCCGGCCGCGGAATCGGCGCGAAAAATCCTACCCCGCCAGCGCCTTCTTCAGCAGCTCGTTGACCACCGCAGGATTGGCCTTGCCCGCCATCGCCTTCATCGTCTGGCCGACGAAGAAGCCGAACAAAGCCTCCTTGCCGCCGCGATACTGTTCGAGCTGGCCGGGGTTCTTCGCCAGCACCTCGGCGATCACCGCCTCGATCGCACCGGTGTCGCTGGTCTGCTTGAGCCCGCGATCCTCGACGATCTTCGGTGCGCTGTCGCCGGTCTCGAGCATGATCTCGAACACCTGCTTGGCGAGCGGGCCGGAGATCGTCCCGTCGGCGACCAGCGCCAGCAATTCGGCGCCCTGCACGGGGCTCACCGGGCTCTCGCCGAGATCCTTGCCGAGCTTGTTGAGCGCGCCATAGAGGTCCGAGAGCAGCCAGTTGGCCGCGGCCCGCGCGACTTCCTGCTCGCCCTTGCCCTGCACGCGTGCGCTCTCGGCGAGCAGCGCCTCGAACCAGCGCGCGGTATCGGCATCGGCGGTGAGCACCGCGGCGTTGTACGCGGTCAGCCCCAGCGCCTGCTCGTAGCGGCGGCGCTTGGCGTCGGGCAGTTCGGGCAGGCTGGCGCGGCATTCCTCGAGGAACGAATCGTCGAGTTCGAGCGGCAGCAGGTCGGGATCGGGGAAGTAGCGATAATCGTGCGCGTCTTCCTTCGAGCGCATCGAGCGCGTCTCGCCGCGATCGGGATCGAACAGGCGGGTTTCCTGGACGATCTTGCCGCCGGCCTCCAGCACCTCGACCTGACGGCGCGCCTCGACCTCGACGGTCTGCATGACGAAGCGGACCGAATTGACGTTCTTGGTCTCGGTGCGGGTGCCGAACTCGGCGCCGGGCTTGCGCACCGAGACGTTGACGTCGGCGCGCATCGAGCCCTGGTCCATGTTGCCGTCGCACGAGCCGACATAGCGCAGGATCGCGCGGAGCTTGCTCAGATAGGCGCCGGCTTCCTGCGGCGAGCGCATATCGGGCTTCGAGACGATCTCCATCAGAGCCACGCCGGCGCGGTTGAGATCGACGTAGCTGCGCGTCGGATGCTGGTCGTGCATCAGCTTGCCGGCGTCCTGCTCGACATGGATGCGCTCGATTCCGATCGTCTTGGTGAACGCCTCGGGGTCCTTCTCGTCGAGGCTGATCTCGATCTGGCCCTCGCCGACGATCGGGTGGAAGAGCTGGCTGATCTGATAGCCCTGCGGCAAATCGGCGTAGAAGTAATTCTTCCGGTCGAACCGCGAATATTTATTGATCACCGCGCCGATCGCCATGCCGGTGCGCACCGCCTGACGGATGCATTCCCGGTTCGGCGTCGGCAGCATGCCGGGCATCGCCGCGTCGATCAGCGACACCTGACTGTTGGGCTCGGCGCCGAACGCGGTCGCCGCGCCCGAGAAGAGCTTGGCGTTGGAGGTCACCTGTGCGTGGACCTCGAGGCCGATCACGACCTCCCATTCGCCGGTGTCGCCCTGGATGCGATATGCTGCTTCAGTCATTGCCTATTTCCTTGGCGCGCTTCGCCTTGCGCCGCTTGGAATAATATCCCCAGCCCAGCCCCATGCAGGCGCCGGCCAGATCAGCGACCGCCAACACGAGCGGAAAGATCAATGCTCCCGCTGCGATGACGGCCAGGTCTTCCACCTACCACCAGCTCTCCGGCCGCGCGGTGAACCCGGCGCGCTCCTCGATCGCCAGCCCGGCGTTGAGCACGCCCTGCTCGTCGAGCGGCTTGCCGATGATCTGGAGACCCAGCGGCAGCCCAGCCTTGTCGAGCCCGCCCGGCACCGACATCGCCGGCAGACCCGCGAGGCTGCTCGGCACGGTGAAGACGTCGTTGAGGTACATCGCCAGCGGATCGGCCGATTTCTCGCCCAGCGCGAACGCGGCGCTCGGCGCGGTCGGGGTGAGCAGCAGATCGCACTCCATCCACGCATTGTCGAAGTCGCGTGCGATCAGCGTGCGGACCTTCTGCGCCTGGGTGTAATAGGCATCGTAGAAGCCCGCCGAGAGCACATAGGTCCCGATCAGGATACGACGCTTGACCTCGTCGCCGAAGCCGGCGGCGCGAGTGCTTGCGTACATCTCCTGCAGGTTCTGCCCGTCGGCCAGCTCACGCAGCCCGTAACGCACGCCGTCATAGCGCGCGAGATTGGACGAAGCTTCGGCCGGCGCGATGATGTAATAGGCCGGCAGCGCATATTTGGTGTGCGGCAGCGACACCTCGACGACCTCGGCCCCGGCGTCCTTCACCCAGTCGATGCCCTGCTGCCAGAGCGCCTCGATCTCGGCCGGCATGCCGTCGACGCGATATTCCTTCGGGATGCCGATCTTCTTGCCGCGCAGGCTCGACGAGAGCCCGGCTTCCCATTTCGGCACCGCCAGCTCGAGCGAGGTCGAATCCTTGGGGTCGAAGCCCGCCATGTTCTCGAGCAGGATCGCGCAATCCTGCACCGAGCGCGCCATCGGCCCGGCCTGATCGAGCGACGAGGCGAAGGCGACCACGCCCCAGCGCGAGCAGCGGCCATAGGTCGGCTTGATGCCGCTGATACCGACGAACGCCGCGGGCTGGCGGATCGAGCCGCCGGTGTCGGTGCCGGTCGCACCGGGCACGAGCCGCGCCGCGATCGCCGCCGAGCTGCCGCCCGACGAACCGCCCGGCGCCAACGGGGCATTGTCGCCGCCGCCGCGCCGCCACGGCGAGATCACGTTGCCGAAATAGCTGGTCTCGTTCGACGAGCCCATCGCGAACTGGTCGAGATTGAGCTTGCCGAGCATCCCCGCGCCGGCGTCCCACAGGCGCTGCGACACAGTCGATTCATAGACCGGCTTGAAGCCTTCGAGCATATGGCTCGCAGCGGTGGTCTGCACGCCCTTGGTGGCGAACAGATCCTTCATGCCGATCGGCACGCCGGCGAGCGGCTTGAGCGTCTCGCCCGCAGCGCGCGCGGCATCGGCGTCCTTGGCCGCGGCGATGGCATGATCGGGCGTCTCGACGATGAACGCATTGAGCGCCTTGGCCTTGCTCACCTTGACGATGAACGCATCGGCGACTTCGCGCGCCGAGAAGGTCCCTGCGCGAATGCCGTCGCGCAGCTGCGCGATGCCGAGATCGGTGACGTCGGTCATTCGACCACCTTCGGCACGGTGAAGAAGCCGTGCTCGCCCTGCGGCGCGTTCTGCAGCACGGCGTCGCGCTGCTGCCCTTCGGTGATCACGTCGGCGCGCAGGCGCAGCGTGTTGGGGATGACCGCGGTCATCGGATCGACATTCGCGGTGTCGACCTCGCCCAATTGCTCGATCCAGCCGAGGATGTTGTTGAGCTCTGGCGCGAGGCGCTCGGCATCGGCATCGCTGATCGCGATCCGGGCGAGGCTGGCCACCTTCTTCACGGTTGCAGTGTCTACGGACATGGAGGCGCGACTATCAGCCGCGCCCCTGCCCTTCAAGCGGTGGCTGCGTTATTCGAACGGATCGCCGACCGGCACCCCGCCGACATAGGCCTGACGCCGCGGCACCGTGCGGATCTCGACCTTGCCCTCGGCATAGCCGCGCGCCATCGCCGCGAACTCCGGCGCGGTGACCGCGCGCGACGCCACCAGCCATTTGCCGTCGTTCAGCCGAAAGCGCTGGCCCGGCCGGCAGCCATAGCTGATCGGCGGCGGCGGCGCGGGCTTGCCAGCAGGTGCCGGCGGCGGCTTCGGCGCCTCGAAGCAATTGTCCTTGAACAGCAGTGCCTCGGTCTCGCCGAGCAGCAGCACGCTGCATTTCTGGACCCCGATGCAATCATAGCCTTGCGCGATCGCTTCGGAGAGCCCCTGCGGAAGCGCGCCGCCTTGCGGCAGCACCCGGGTGTTCTTCCCCACTTCGTCGCGTTGCCGGGTCTCGCGGCTGCTATCCTCGATATCCCAGCGGCCATTTGCCTTCGCCACGTCGTTGGCGCGCGCCTTGATCGTCGCATTGGCCGATCGCTGCAGCCTGGCGAGCGCGGCGCGGCCGGGGGCACCGAAATCGAACGCCAGCGCACGCCAGTCGAACTGCTCGGGCGTCACCTTGCCCGATTCGAGCCGGGCGACCTGATCGCGGGTCGAGATCGCATTGAAGCCGACCAGCGGAGTCGCCAGCACCAACGCGACTCCGCAGACGATGAAGGCGAGCATGAGGTTCATCGGCCGCACCCGCGCCATCCAGTCGCGCCGGCCCCGCGCCAGCGCCACCAGATAGCCCGCCCCCCACAGGCAGGCGATGCCGACGAACACGATCGCCCAGAGCCGCTCGGGCGTGAAGCCATATTGGCCGACGCGCAGCCCGGTCGCGATCGCGGCGAGTACCGCCAGCGGCAGCATCACCGCCGCCAGCCCGATCGCGCCAACGCGCAGCGGCGGCGAGCCCCGCTCCTGCGCGGGCGCGTTACCGATCACCGCATTGGCGAGCACCAGCGCGCCGACCACGCAGAACAGCAGGATCGGCGTGGTCGACTTGGTCGCCTCCCACAGCGCGTCGAGCCCGGTGAAGGGCAGCGCGAGCACGAACAGCACCAGCCCGATCGCGAGCACCGGCGCCAATACCGCCAGCACCAGCGCGACCACGCGCTGGAGCAGCCGCACCACCGCGTCATGCTCGCGCAGCAGCCCGAGCGCCGATCCGAAGGCGAGCCCGATCAGGCCGCGCCAGAACCAGTCTTCCTGCAGCAGATCCTTGAGGAACGCGATCTTGATCAGGTCGAACAGCATCGCCAGCAGCCACGCCAGCGCAAAGACGATGACGACGAAGACGCAGCAGGCGCCGAACAGCACGACGTTGGTCCAGGCATGATCGTGCACCACCGGATAGGGGAAGCGCCGCGCGCCCTCGTCGCGCGCGGCCTGGAACAGCGGCGCGGCGATCGCCAGCGCGAGCAACAGGCTCACCATCCGCCAGCCCTCGCCGACGCTCCAGTCCTCGGGCGTGCCGTTCCACGCCACGACGAGCGCGCCGACCAGCGCCAACGCCAACGAGAACAGGATCGATGCCCGCCACCGCCGCCGCTCGAGCGTGAAACCGGTCAAGCCCGCCGCGAGCACCACCGCGGTCAGCGATGCGGCTTCCAGCGTCGAGAGCCGGGTGTGAAAGCTGCCGAGGATGAAATGCACGAACAGCCCGGCCGCGAGCCCGATCGCGCCGAGGATCAGCGGCCGCGCCGTCCATTCCGTATCCGCGCCCGGCTGCGCTTCCGCCCTGGCTTCGTCCGCCTGCATTGCCGAATCTCCGATTTGTAGAAGGGCGGGCCTAGGCGCGCCGGCGCGGCGCGGCATGATCGAATGCTGAGCTTTTCCTGAGCATCGCCACTCCCCGTTTCGTTTGCGGAACATCCATGGAAGCCGCGGCCGCGTCAACGCGGTTGCATCCTTCGCAAGCGTGCGCCACGGGAACGCGATTGCCGCCTCATCGGTTTATGCTGCATCGCACAATGGAGAGTGCGTTTGGTCCGGAAATTCCTCTATGCCGTCGTCGTCCTGATCGTGCTCGCCTTCGCCGCCGCTTTTGCCTACCGCTTCTACGGCGTCCAGCTGATGCGCCAGTTCATGGTGCCGTCGGGCGAGGCCACCGCGCTGCCGCCCCCCGCAACCGGCGCCTATGCCCGCGCCGATATGTGGATCGCGCGACCGGACAAGCCCGGCAATCCGGCGCTGTGGACCCCCGCCGGCTACAAGCCTGCCGCCGATCCGCAAGCCGCGGTCTTCTTCGTCCACCCGACCTCGTTCCTCGACACCAAGACGTGGAACGCCCCGCTCGACAATGCCGACGCCAACAACCGCGCGGCCTTGTTCCTGCGCGGTCAGGCGAGCGCGTTCAATTCGACCGGCGCGATCTGGGCGCCGCGCTATCGCCAGGCGACGTTCGGCGCCTTCCTGACCAGCAAGGCCAGCGCGCAACAGGCGCTCGACTTCGCCTATCGCGACGTCCTCGCCGCCTTCGACCAGTTCGTGACCGAGGCCGGCGACCGCCCGATCATCCTCGCCGGGCACAGCCAGGGCGCGCTCCACCTCTCGCGCCTGCTCGTCGATCGTGTCGCCGGAACGCCGCTCGCGAAGCGCGTCGTAGCGGCCTATGTCGTCGGCTGGCCGGTCTCGGTGAGCGCGGATCTGCCGGCGATGGGCCTGCCCGCCTGCGCCGCCCCCGACGCGACCGGCTGCATCCTGTCGTGGCAGAGCTTCTCCGAGCCCGCCGATCCCGCGCTGATCGTCGACACGTTCGACGCCACCACCGGCTTCACCGGCAAGCCCCGCGCAGGCACGCCGATGGTCTGCACCAATCCGATCACCGGCAAACCCGATGATTCGGCGCCGGCCAGCGCCAATCTCGGCACGCTGATCCCCGATATGAGCTTCCAGTCGGCGCAGCTGGTGACCGGGCGGGTTCCGGCGCGCTGCGAAGGGCGCGGCTTCCTGACGATCGGCCGCGAGCCCCCCGAGTTCGGCCAGTACGTCCTGCCCGGCAACAACTATCATGTGTTCGACTACAGCCTGTTCTGGGCCAATGTCCGCAAGGATGCCGAGCGCCGGCTCGCGGCGTACAGGCCGTGATCACCACCGCCCCCGCCGATTTCCGCGCCGCGCTTCCCGCCGGCGGGCGGCTGATCGGGCTCGATGTCGGCACCAAGACGATCGGCACCGCGCTGTGCGACGCGGGCTGGAGCTTCGCCAGCCCCGCCTCGCTGATCCGGCGCAGCAAGTTCACCAGGGACAAGGCCGCGCTGGCCGAGCTGATCGCGAAGCAGCAGGTGAAGGGCCTCGTGATCGGCCTGCCGCTCAACCTCGACGGCACCGACAGTCCGCGCACCCAATCGACTCGCGCCTTCGCGCGCAACTGCGACGATATGGGCTTCCCGATATTGCTGTGGGACGAGCGCTGGTCGACGGTTGCGGTCGAGCGCACGTTGATAGAACAGGACTTCAGCCGCGCCCGCCGCGCCGAGATGATCGACAATATGGCCGCCGCGCACATCCTGCAGGCAGCGATCGACGCGCTGGTCAACGTCTGAGCCAGGCACGGATCATTCGGTCCATTTCGTCCGCTCGCCAAATCCGGTAGGATATCCGGCTGCATCTGCGGGGATTTTGGCCGATGTATCGAGGGGTTCTGACGATCGGGTTGCTGGTGTCGCTGGCGGGCTGCACGGGAGGCGGTCCGACCGAGAATGCCAGCATCGACAGCATGCCGGTGACCAATGCCGCGGTCGCCGGCGAGATGATCTTCTGCCGCGAGATCAATCGCCGCACCACGCGCCAGGACTGCGACGACCTCACCGACACCGCCTCGCAGGCGGCACGCGGCACCGCGGCGTTCAACGTCCCGCCGATGACGCGCGGCAAATCGACGATGATCGTGCTCGCCATCTCGCTCGAACCGCCACCGGTCGCGGAGGATGCGGCCGGTGGCGCGGCCGGGAACTTCGCGGATACTGCGGTCACGCCTGAAAACGCCAGCGCCGCCGAAAACGCCAGCGCGCCGGTCGAGACACCGACGACCGCCGCGATGCCGACGCCGAGGCCCCCGCATCCGGGCTTCAAGGGGGCCGCGCCCGCCGACGTGGTCAAGGGGCTCCCCGGCGAGACCGAGCAGTACAGCCCGCTGGTCGGGCGCGACATGCGCGCCGAACTGATCGGCCAAGGCTTCAAGATCGAGCCGCGCAGCGAGGCTTCGCAGGTTCTGTCGCCCGGCAGCACGACGAGCTGGGAGTGGGAAGTCACCCCCCTGCGCGGCAGCAACTATGTCCTCGCGGTGAAGACCGCGGTCGAGGGGGTGATGGCCAACGGCACGCGCGTCGTGCTGCGCAGCACGGTCGAGACGCGCGCGGTCAACGTCAAGGTCGCGTGGTACGATCGGGTTCGCGACGGGCTGACCGAGGCGCCCGACTGGATCAAGCTCGTCACCGGCGTGCTGATCGCGCTCGCCGCGCTGTTCGCGGCGTGGTGGAAGCTCGTCCGCTCGGCGAAGGGCGAGAAGGTCGAGGAAGCGAAACCCGAAGCGAAGAAGGAATAAGGCGGCGAAAAACCCCATTGAGCGGGCGCCGCCGCCGCTTGCCACTCCGCGCATCGCGGTCTAGGCCGCAGCTTTAATGCAAGCTTCCGATCACAGCCCCGCGGCCCAGCTTCCCGGCCGCGCCGCCTTTCCGCACCGGCATCTCACCGGCATTGCGGGCCTCCAGCCGCACGAGATCGTCTTCCTGCTCGACGAGTCCGAGCAATGGATCGAGGCGAACCGCACCCGCGCCAAGAGCGACAAGCGGCTCGAGGGCCTTACCCAGATCAACGCGTTCTTCGAGAACTCGACGCGCACGCTCCTCTCGTTCGAGATCGCCGGCAAGCGGCTCGGCGCCGATGTGGTCAACATGCATGCCGCGCAGAGCTCGGTGAAGAAGGGCGAGACGCTGATCGACACCGCGGTGACGCTCAATGCGATGCGCGCCGACGTGATCGTCATCCGCCACATGAGCTCGGGCGCGGTCGAGCTGATCGCCGAGAAGGTCGATTGCCCGGTGCTCAACGCCGGCGACGGCTGGCACGAGCATCCCACCCAGGCGTTGCTCGACGCGCTGACCATCCGCCGCCGCCGCGGCAACATCGCCGGCCAGCGCGTGGTGATCTGCGGCGATATCCTCCACAGCCGGGTCGCGCGCTCGAACATGCTCGCGCTGACCGCGCTCGCCGCCGAGGTCCGCGTCGTCGCGCCCTCGACGCTGATGCCCGCCGCGATCGAGCGGATGTACGTCCAGCCCTATACCGATTTCGACGCCGCGCTCGAAGGCGCCGACGTGGTGATGATGCTCCGCGTCCAGAACGAGCGCATGGCCGGCGGCTACATCCCCTCCACCCGCGAGTTCCATATGCGCTACGGCCTCACCCCCGAACGGCTGGCCCGGGCGAAACCCGATGCGCTGGTGATGCATCCCGGCCCGATGAACCGCGGCGTCGAGATCGAGTCGAGCGTGGCCGACCATCCGACGCGCAGCGCGATCACCGAGCAGGTCGAGATGGGCGTCGCGGTGCGCATGGCGTGCCTCGACGTGCTCACGCGCGCCGAGCGCGGCGTGGAGGGCTGGGCATGATGCACGCGCGATCTTTCAACCCGTCATCCCCGCGAAGGCGGGGACCCATCTCCTGTATGCGCAACACGTTCCACCGCGGTGATCGCTCCGGGCTTCTCCCCGAGATGGGCCCCCGCTTTCGCGGGGGTGACGGCAAGTGAAGACGCTTTTCACAAACGCCCGGCTCGTCTGCCCAACGGGCGGGGTCACCACCGGCGACCTGCTGATCGACGGCGAGACCATCGCCGCCACCGGAAGCTTCGAGGCGCCATCGGACGCGCAGGCGATCGATCTCGCCGCCAAGACGCTCGCGCCCGCGCTGATCGATCTCGGCGTGTTCGCAGTCGACAAGGCGGCCTGCCGCGCCGGCGGCATCGCCCGCGTCGGGCTGATGCCCGATCAGTCGCCGGTGCTCGACGATCCCGGCATCGTCCGACGCGCCGCGCTGTCGGGCAAGCCCGCACTCTGGGTCCACCCCCTCGCCGCCGCCACCCGCGGCCTCGAAGGACAGGATCTCGGCGAGATGGCGATCAACGCCTCGGCCGGCGCGCGTGCCGTCGCCACCGGGCGCGGCTGGATCGGCGCCTCGGCGACGATGCGCAAGGTGCTCGCCTATGCCCGTGATTGCGGGCTCGTCGTCGTCGCGCATGCCGAAGACGGCGGACTCGCCGGCGGCGCGGTCGCCACCGAGGGCGAGACCGCGACTCGCCACGGCCTCGCCGCCGCGCCGGCGATCGCCGAGGCGCTGGCGGTCGCGCGCGATCTGACGCTCGCCGAGGAGACCGGCGCGCGCCTCCATTTCCGCCAGGTCACCACCGCCGCCGCCTTCGATCTGATCCGTGCCGCCAAGCGCCGCGGCGTGCGCGTCACCTGCGGCATCACCCCGGCGCATCTGCTGCTCTCGGACATCGCGATCAGCGACTTCCGCACCTATGCGCGCCTCTCGCCTCCCTTACGCGACGAAAGCGATCGCCAGGCGGCGCTGACGGCGATCAAGGACGGCACGATCGACGTGATCGCATCGGGCCATGATCCGCGCGGCCCCGAGGCCAAGCGCCTGCCCTTCGCCGATGCCGAGCCCGGCATGTCGGGCGCCGAGACCCTGCTCGCGCTCGCGCTGGGGCTGGTCCGCGACGGGCTGATCCCGATCGAGCGCCTGTTCGCGCTGCTCGCCGCCAATCCGGCGAAGATCCTCGGCCTCGACACCGGCACGCTCGCCCCCGGCAAGCCCGCCGATCTGGTCGTGCTCGATCCCGACGCGCCGTGGCAGATCACCGCCGAGACGATGGTCGCACGTGCCGGCAACACGCCGTTCGACCGGCTGCCGGTGCAGGGCAAGGTGCTCGCCCTCTACAAGGGCGGGACCGCGATCGATTAGCCCCGCAGGCACGGCTTGTCGGCAAGCGCGCGCGGGCTATCTTCCGGCGGGAAATTGTCGGAAGCGATCTGGCCGATGAACCGATTCGAAAAGCTGGCGCTGGCGTCCGTGATTGTCGTCTCGCTGCTCTGTGTCCGAGGCCCCGGAGACCTGGCATATGACCACTATCGGGCGCAGGTCCCGGAGGGCATGCTGCCGGTCGGTCTCGCGGGCTGGGCGATCTTCACTTACGGCCCGATTGCGCTTGCCGTGGCGTTCTGGCGGTTGGCCAAGAGCATCCGTTCGTCGTGGGCTCTCCATCTGCTGCTGCTTCCGAGCATGATCGCGCTCGCGCGGACCGGCAGCGAGCTCATGCTATTGGTGATCGACGATCCCGACTTCGACGCGACGATGGACGCGCCGCTGATGGCGGGCGTTCTGTTGTTCCTGATCGCCGTGGGCGGCTATTTCGGCGCGTTGCTCAGGCCGCTGTTTGCAAGACCCCGCGATCCGATGGATGTCGGCTGACGTCTCCGCTCGCCAACGAAAAAGGCCGGAGCGCGAGCCCCGGCCTTTCACGTGACGAACTTGTATGCGGCTAGCGGGCAGCAACCTGCGCGCGGCCACCACCCTTGACCCAGGCGGCGACGCTGTCGCCGGCCTGCACCCGCACGAAGCATGGGCTGCCGCTGGCGCGGACCTGCTGGCAGAGCGCCGCAGCGCCGCTGCGGTCGAAGCCGCCCACCGACAGGCGATAAAAATTGCCGGCACCGGTTGAGAACTGGACACCCTGCGGCGTCTCGTTGCGCAGCGCGGCGACGCGGCGGCTGTGACGCGCCCAGGCATCACGCGCGACCGCGGCATTTTCATAGGCGCCGAGCTGGACGTAATAATTGCCGGGCTTGGCCTTGGCTGCGACGGGAGCCGCGACCGCAGCGGTGCGGACCGCAGCCCTGGCAGGCGCTGCGCGGACCGGCGCGGGCTGCGCGACGCGCACCTGCTGAACGACCTCGGCGCGCGGGCCGAACACGACCTGCGGACCGGTGCCGGCAACCTGCTGCGGCTCGGCCTTGGGCTCGGCCGGGGTTTCTACCTGCGGTGCAGCGGCCACCTCGACCGCCGGCTCCGCGGCTACCTGCGTGGTGGCCTGCGTCGCGCCGGGCATATAGGCGTCGACCGGATCGGCGACCGGCGCGGCCGCAGCCAGCGCCACATTGGGCTGCTGCGCGAGCGCGAGCGCGACCGGCTGGCCGGCGTCCTCGACCGCGTGCACGCCGAGCAGCGACGCGACCTGATCATAGGCGTTGGTGGGACGGGCGAACGAAGCCCATTCGGTGAGACGGTTCTGGAGCTGATCGGGCGACACGTCCATCGCGGCGATCTGGGTGGCTTCCTTCCAGCGGCCGGCGAGCGCCATGCTCAGCGCGAGATTCTGGCGCGTCTTGGCAGTCGCGGTGGCCTCGCGCGCGGCGGGGCCCAGAATATCGATCGCCGTCACCGGATCGCCGGCGAGCGCGAAAGCGAGACCGCGATCGCTCGCGGGAATGGTGTCGGCATGCGCCTGCAGCGTCGTGCGCGCACCCGCCCAATCGCCCTGCGCGATCTTGGCGAGGGTCAGGTTCAGCGCGATGCGCCCGTCCTGCGGCGCAAGCGTCAGCGCGTCGCCGAGCGCCTGCGACGCCGAGGTGAAACGGCCGGCGAGCAGATAGGCCTGGCCGAGCAGCGCGCGATAATCGGCGCTGGTCGGATCGTTGGCCACTGCCGCTTCGGCATGCTCCACGGCGGCGACGGCGTTGCGCTTGGCGACGGCCTTGCGCGCTTCCTTCGCCTCGGCGGCCGCCTTCTTGGCATTGGCGCCCGACGTGGCGAACGCGGCGCTGGTGAAGCCCTGCGTCGCGATCCCGGTAACGGCGATGCCGCCGAGCGCGAGCGCGGAGAGACCGAACTTGATCATCTTGCGGCTGTTCATCGTCATATCCTTCAGGCCCGGAGCGTCGCGGGATCGATCTGGCTGGCCAGCGCGTCGATGCCCTCGAGCGATTCGAGATACTGATCGAGCGCTTCGGTAACGAGCTGCTGCGCCGAGCGGCCGGTCACCGCCGAGGCGAGGCGCAGCCGCAGATGGCGGTCATGGTCGAGGCGCAGCGTGAAGGCGGCCTTGGCCTTCTTCGACGAGACCTCGCGGGCGACCTTGGCGAGCGTGCCCTGCGAAACCGCGGGCGCATGCTTCAGCACCGGCTCGCGCTTCATCGGGCGGGCCACGACGACCTGGATTTCTTCCTGCTCGGGCTCGGCCTCGGCCGCGGTCTCGGGCTCAGGCGCGAACTCGGGCGTGTCGAAGACCGCGGGCGCGGGCGCCGCGAGCTGCTCGTCGAGCGCCTCGATCTGGCGCAGCACCTCGGGCTTGGGCGCGTCATAGACCTGCTCGACCGGCGCGACATAGGGCGTCGGCGCCGGGCGGAAATCTTCGCCCATGTCGTTCCAGCCGAGATCTTCCTGCGCACCGGTGTTCATCTGCAGGAAGCCCTGCGGACGCATCGCCGGACGCGCCTGACCCTTGCGGGCGAGGAGGCTGGAGGAGAGGGAGGCGAGCGGTTTGGAGGTGCCGATCATCGCGACCTCCTCAGCTCATGACCCGGCGGCCGAAGCCACCCTGGGGCCGCGCGGCGCCGAACTGGCTCACCGGCTGGGTGGGCGCCGCGAACACGGTGCGGCGGAAATTCTTCTCGAGCCGATCGTAGATATAGGCCCAGAGACCCGCGACCTCGCCCGACGACTTGCCGTTGGGATCGGTCTCCATCACGGTGCGGCCGTCGATCATCGACGCGGCGAAATCGGTGCGATGGTGGAGCGTGATCGGCGCGACGGTGCCGTGCTGCGACAGCGCGACCGCGGCTTCCGACGTGATTCGCGCCTTGGGCGTCGCGGCGTTGACCACGAAGATCAGCGGCTTGCCGGCGCGCTCGCACAGATCGACCGTGGCGCCGACGGCGCGCAGATCGTGCGGCGACGGACGCGTCGGGATGACGATCAGCTCGGCGACCTGGATCACGCTCTGGATCGCCATGGTGATGGCGGGTGGCGTGTCGATCACCGCGAGACGGAAGCCCTGCTGGCGCAGGACCTCGAGATCCGCCTGGAGCCGCGCGACGGTGGTCTGCGCGAACGCCGGATACTCCGTGTCGCGCTCGTTCCACCAATCGGAGAGCGAACCCTGCGGGTCGATATCGATGAGAACGACAGGCCCGTGGCCAGCCAGCTGTGCCTGCACCGCAAGGTGACCGGACAGCGTGGTCTTGCCAGACCCACCCTTCTGCGATGCCATCGCTAGAACGCGCATGAACCCCCTCGAAAACTCGGTAGTGCGAACTGCCTGATGCCATGCGGGTCGATAAGAACCGGTTAACGCGTTTCGCCGCGGGACGTGTTTTGGTTTCCGCGCGAGTAAGGATATCTTTGCCTGTCGTCGGTTAAGTGGCATTTATTAAGTTTGTTGAGGGGCGTGGAGCGTGCTCGGAATGAAGTCTCTGTGGATGGCGGCGAGCGCGGGCGCGTTGCTGCTCGTGGCGCCCGCATGCGCGCAGGAGGATCCGGTCCGGGCAGGCGTCGACGCCTATGAGCGCGGCGACTATCGCACCGCGGTCGAGAAATGGCGGCCCGCCGCCGAGCATGGCAGCGCCGATGCGCAGTTCAACATGGGGCAGGCCTACAAGCTGGGCCGCGGCGTCCCCACCGACATGAAGCAGGCCGAGGCCTGGTACCGCCGCGCCGCGCTGCAGGGCCATGAGCAGGCCGAAGGCTATTACGGGCTGGCGCTGTTCGAAAACGGCAAGCGCGCCGAGGCGGTGCAGTGGCTCCAGCGCGCGGTCGCCCGCGGCGATGCCCGCGCGCAATATATTCTGGGCATCATGCTGTTCAACGGCGACGCGGTGCAGAAGGATTGGGTCCGCGCCTATGCGCTGATGGTCCGCGCTTCGTCCTCGGGGCTCGACGCGGCGATCAAGGCGCGCGGCCAGATGGACCAGTATATGCCGCTCGACGACCGTCAGAAGGGCCTCGCCCTCGCGCGCAAATACGAAGAGGAATTCAACCGGGGCGGGCGTCCGCTGCCGCCGGTCGAAGTGGCGGACGGCACCGCGCCTTCGGTCACCACCCGCCCGCCCGCGCCTTCGGTCAGCCGCCCCGCGCCGCCCCCGGTGAAGCGGCCGACTCCGGGTGCCGCACCCGCGACGGCGGCATCGGCCCCGCCCCGCCCCGCCCCCGCGGCGCAGGATGGCGGCTGGCGCGTCCAGCTCGGCGCGTTCGGCGATCCCGGCAATGCGCGCAAGCTGTGGGGCCAGATCGGCGGACGCTTCCCCGGCCGCCAGCCCTATTTCGTCAAGACGGGCGCGCTGACCAAGCTCCTCGTCGGGCCCTATGCCTCGCGTGCCGCAGCGTCCGCGGCGTGCGGCGCGGTCAAGCCCTGCGTGCCCGTCGCACGCTAGGCACAGGAAATCGCTTCGCGCCCGCAACAAAGTCATGCGCAGCGCGTTTCGCGCCCATGATCAAAGCCCTGCTGGCCGTAGCTGCCCTTCCCGCCCTCGTCGTTGCAACCGGTGCCGCCGCGCAAGAGGCCGATCCGACCGCGACGTCCCCCTCCCTCGTCGACTCCCCGGCGGTCGAAAAGGAAACCCGGCGCGCGCGCGTCGCGCTCGGCCCGCAGATCCGTCCGCGCTTCCCCGGCTCGGACCGCAACCTGCTGCTCCCGCTCTACGACGTCTCGGTCACCCGGGGCGACAAGCCGTTCACCTTCGAGGCTGCCGATCAGGGAGTCTCGATCGCGATCGTCCAGAAGGATGGCTTCGCGTTCGGCCCCTCGTTCCGGGTCGAAGGCAGCCGGCGGCGCAGCGAAGCCGATCTTCCCGTCGACGAAGTCGGCACCAGCTTCGAAGCCGGCGGCTATGGCGAGCTGTGGATCGGATCGTCGATCCGCGCACGCGGCGAGCTGCGCAAGGGCGTGACCGGCCACAAGGGCCTGGTGAGCGACGTGATGCTCGATTATGTCGCGCGCGACGGCGATAAATGGCTGTTCTCGGTCGGGCCCCGCTTCGTCCTCGCCGACCGGAAATATCAGGAAGCCTATTTCGGCGTGAACCCGGCGGCCAGCGCGCGCACCGGCCTTGCGGTCTATCGCCCCGATGGCGGCATCCACTCGGTCGGCGCCAGCGCCACCACCCTGTTCCAGCTCGACCGCAGCTGGGGCGTCTATGGCTATGTCAAATATGAGCGGCTGATCGCTGATGCCGCCGATTCGCCGATCGTCCGCTCGATCGGCTCGCGCGACCAGTTTTCGGGAGGCGCGGCGCTCACCTTCACCTTCAACACCGGGATCCGCTGAGGCCGGCGCAGGTTCGGACGATCGGGCGCGGGGCACGCGCCGTCGCCGACTGCGATCGCGCGCGGAACGCCCGGGGACGATCCTTGTTCGAAGCTCTGCCAGCCAGGAGTCCCCGCCATGGAAAGCATGGAATTGTATCGCGGCCGCCTGATCGACCATGTCCAGCTCGTCGTCCGCGACCTCGCCGCCAGCCGCCGCTTCTATCAGGCGCTGTTCGACGTGCTCGGCATTCCGATCGGCGGCGAGGCCGAGACGCATTTCTGGGCCGACGAGCTGTTCATCTCGACCAAGGACGGCCCCGGGGCGCAGGGCGCGCTCACCGGCCGCCACCACCTCGCCTTTCAGACCAAGGACCATGCGATGGTCGATGCCTTTTACCAGGCCGGGCTCGCCGCGGGCGGCAAGGATAACGGCGCCCCGGGCGACCGCGCCAACTATCACCCGGGCTACTACGCCGCGTTCCTGCTCGATCCCGACGGCAACAATATCGAGGCGGTGCATCACGGCGATGCGGATCGCAGCACCGAAGCGGTGAAGATCGCGTTCCGGATGTGAGGCGCTCGGCTCAGCCGCGCCAGTCGATCCACGCGCCATAGGGGTGGCAAGTCGCGAGGTGCCGCGCCTCGCCGCTCGGCCAGGTCGTGAGCCAGAGCTGCACCTCGGTGCGTGCCTGCGTCCATTCGAAGCTGATCCACGCCAGCGGCCGATCGGCAGTGGCGCGCGCGCCGGCAGCGGCGATCAGGTCGGTTGCCGCCTTGCGGTCCTCGGGGCCGAGATATTGCAGCACCATCGAATGGAAGATCGCGCGGCAGCGCCCCTCGGGCTGTGGCACGTCGAGCTGATCGGCCAGCCACGATACCGCATCGCCGCAGGTGATCAGCGGCGGATGCCGCCGGGCCAGCGCGATGGCATTGCCAAGGCGCTCGGCACGCGCCGGCTGATCGGCGAAGACGAACGACATCAGCCGTTCGCGCGTCGCCTCGTCGGCAACGTCGAGCGGGTGGAGGTCGACGCCGCGCGCGCCGCAAACCTCGACTGCGGCGTCGGGCGGCGGTGCGCCGTGCCAGGTCGGCGCGATCTGCACCGACGAACCCGGCATGCCCGCGGCGACTCCACCGAGATCATAGGCGTAGTGCGCGAGGTTGAGATTGAGCCCGGCGCTCGAACCGAGCTCGAGCAGCTCGAACGGCAGCCCGAACCGCTCGCCCGCGACCATCAGCGCGGCAAGGATCGCCGCGGCGCGATTGACTTCGTTGGTCTGGGTCGGCTGGCGCATCCAGCGCGCGATGAAATCGTCCTCGCTGACCAGCGCGGCGCACAGCGCGCCGTCGAAATCGTCATGCTGGCGCCGATAGAGCGATTCGAGCCGCCGCGGGCGGCCGCGCCGCGCCAGCGCGTGGATCGCGGCATTGAAGCGCATCGCCAATGCCGCCGCCGAGGGATCGCCCGGCCAGGACTGGATCAACGCGGCGGTGCGCGGCGCCCGGGCGAGATGGCGTTCGCCGGCCTCGAGTACCGATGCGACGAAGGGCGAGCCGAGCGCGCGGGCGATATCCGCCTGACGGACGAATTCGCCGCGGCTCCCAGAAAACTTGTCCATATTCCTCCCGCCGCCGGCACATCTGCGCCGGCGCTTGCGCCCCCGTCATCAACCGCCGGGCTGCCGCCCCGCCGCCCCCGCCGGGGCGGCAACCCGGTGCTGGCTTAGAACGATGCCCAGTCGTCGTGGCCGTTGGTGCGCTTGAGCGCGGGCACGGCGGCCGCCGGAAGCGGCTTGACCGGGCCATCGAAGCGGATCTGCGTCTTGCTCGCGCGGACGCTGCCCGCCGCGCCGACATTGAACCGCGACGCCTGCTCGCTGAGCGCGGCGACTTCGCCGCTCAGGTTGCGCGCCGCTGCCGAGGTCTGTTCGACCATCGCGGCATTTTGCTGGGTCGACTGATCCATCGTCCCGATCGCGATCGAGATCTCGCTGATCGCGGTCGACTGGGCCTGGTTGTCCGAGGCCATGTCGCCGAGCAGCTTGTGGACCTCGCCCACGTCGCCCGAGATGTCGGCGAGCGCGGTGTCGACCTTCTGCACCATCTCCACCGCCGCGACGATGTCGGTCTGGGTGGCGGTCAGCTGATCGCGGGCGCGGCCGGCTTCTTCCTCGGCGCGCATCGCCAGCGCCGAGACGAGGTCGGCGACGACCGCGAAGCCGCGGCCTGCTTCACCCGCGCGCCCCGCTTCCACGGCGGCGTTCATCGCGAGAACCCGCGTCTGGAAGGCGATCTTGTCGAGGCCCTCGATGACGCTGTCGATGCCCTTGGCCGAGTCCGCGACGCGGGTCATTGCCTGCATCGCCTCGTCGGCGGTCGAACGGCCCGCCGAAACCGTGACGATCGTCCCGTCGGCGCGCTCGACCGTGCGGCCGGCGGCGGCGGCGGTCGCCTTGAGGCGGCCGTCCATCTGGGTCACCGCAGCCGAAGTCTCCTCGAGGCTCGCGGCATTGGCTTCGGTGCGACGCGCCAGATCCTCGGAGGCCTGGGCGATCTCGTTCGAGCCGTCGCGGATCGTCGCGGCGCTCTGCATCACGGTGCCGATCAGCCCGCGCAGCTCGCCGACCGCGGCGTTGAAATTGGTCTTCACCGTCGCATAGTCGCCCGGGAAATCGCGGCTGATCTCGGCGGTGAGATTGCCGTTGGCGAGCTCGGAGAGCTGCGCCGATACGGTCTCGACGACCATCTTCTGCTCGGCTTCGGCGCGCGCATTGGCGGCCTCGGCGGCCTGCTTGGCGACCGCGGCGTCGCGGAACACCAGCACCGCGCGCGCCATGTCGCCCAGCTCGTCACCGCGATCGGTGTCGGGCACGGCGATGTCGTTCTTGCCTGCGGCGAGATCGGCCATCGTCTTGGTGAGGCCGCTGACGGGCTTGGCGATCAGGCCGGTGAGCATCATCGCGAGCGTGATGGCGATGCCGATCAGCGCGATCGCGCCGGCGACGAGGACGAACAGCGCGGTCTTGATCGCGGTTTCCTGGCTCGCGCCATTTTCCTCGATCAGCTTGGTCTGGGTGTCCTTGATCTCGCGCAGCGGCAGCACCGCGTTGCTGGTCAGCACGGCCTTGCCGGCGGCGCGGACTTCGGCTTCCGCCGCGTCGCGCTGGCCGGCCTTGACCTTGGCGATCAGCCGATCGCCCCAATCCTTGCGCCATGCGAGGGTTTCCTCGCGCGACTTGAGCAACGCCGATTCCTGCTTGGGATCGACGAGAAGGTCCTCGAGCTCGGCCGAGGTCTTGTCGTAATCCTCGCGGCCCTCGTTGTACGACTTGAGATAGCTCTCGTCGCCGGTGACGAGGAAGCCGCGCATCTGGCTGTTCTGCCGGAGCAGCGAGGTCTCGAGCGCGAGCGTCTTGGCGTGGATCGACTGGCTCAGATTGTTCGCATCAGTCGTGCTGCGGATCGACGAGATGTTGGTGAAGAACACCAGCATCACGATCGCCGCAGTCGCGCAGATCGTCAGAAACGACAGACCCAGCTTCCGGGGGATTTTCATCGATTTCAGCATGTTCACCACTTTGCTCTTTCGTTTTCTCAATGCATTATAGACCGCTCCGCACAGATCGGCCCGAATGCGCCCCATTTCCCTTCGAGCGCGCGGCAACCGCGGCATGGCAAACGGGTTTGATGAATGACGAACCCGGACCGCGCGGAGCGGCCCGGGCTCTTTTCCGATCAGAAGTCGAAGCGGACCGATGCCGAGATCGTGCGGCCGTTGAGCACGTGCGCACGCGCCACGCCCACCGCCGGGATCACCGCGTCGTCGATCGCGGTGATCGCGAGCACGTCGAACAGGTTCGCTGCGTTGACGGCGAGGGTCACGCGATCGAGCGGACGGAACTGCACGAACGCGTTGGTCGTCGTGTAGCCCGGCACCTTGAGCGTGTTCGCCGCAGTGGCGTAGCTGCCGGTCGTGCCGACGATCACCGCGCCCGCGCTGAAGCGGTCGGTCGTGACCTGCGGCGAGATCTGGTAGATCAGCTTGGCCTGGTGCTGCGGGGTGTTGCCCTCGAACGTCGGATCGATCGCGTCGCGGGTGATCTCCGCGTCGGTGTAGGTCGCGCCGGCGGTCAGGCTGAAGATGCCCATCTTGTAGCCGCCTTCGAACTCGGCACCGACTGCCTTGTAGTCGCGCACGAGCGGCAGGCCGGTGGTCGAGTCGAGGTTGGTGTCCTCGGCCTTGGCCCAGAAGCCCGTGACGTTGAGCGTCAGCCCGCCATTGCGATACTTGATGCCCGCCTCGGCCTGATGGACGACGTCGACATCGGCGTCCTTGTCGATCAGATGGCCGTCGGTCGTGCTGATGAACGGACCGAACTGGATACGGTCGGCGTTCGCACGGCCGCCGCGGCTGTAGCGCGCGAACACCGCGAGCGGCTCGGCGATGCGCCAGTTCAGGCCGGCCGAGTAGCTCAGATAGCCATAGTCATAGTCGACCGGAGCCGGACGGGTGAGCGGAAGCACCGCAACCGCCATTTCGGGGACTGCGATCACGCCGTCACGGTTGATGTCCACCGGTGCGGCGCCGACGCGGCCGCCACCGAGGTCGTAACCGAGAACGGTGCCGCTCGCCTTGCCGAAATCGTAGCGGATCGAGCCGCCGATCGCCACGCCGCCGATCTTCAGATTGACCGAAGCGAAGGGCGCGTTGGTGGTGTAGCCGAGCTTGTAGCCGCGGTTGAACTGCGCCGGGTTGGTCGGCGCGCCGTAACGCAGCGTGCCGTCCTGGGTCACCTTGACGCCGGTCGGGGTGACGACGTCGAGCAGCTGGGCGTCGCCGTTGCTGGCGATCCCGCTGAGCACGCTCGCCCAGTTCCAGTCCGAGTCGATCGTCTGGTGCGAGCTGTACAGGCCGACCGTGGTGGTCAGGTCGTTGCCGCCGACGTTCCACACGCGGCTGGCGCGGATGTCGTTGGTGACGTTGCGCAGGCTGTTCAGATCGGTGTCGGCGAGCATCATCAGCGCGCCGAGGCCGTTGCCGTTGAGCGTCGTCGGATTGGCGATCGCCGTGCCGACATTCGGGCCGCTGGCGTAACGCAGCGAGCCGCCGGGAACGCCGAACGCGGTCGGCATCGCCGCCGCCGGGACGAACTGCGCGTAATAGATGCCCATGTAATGGTTGGACATGTCGGCGTAGCGGAAGCGCTCGGTGATGTCGAAACCACCGACTTCGAACTTGCTCTCGACGCCGATCGACTTGACGATCGGATGCTGGCCGGCGGTGACGTCGTCGAGCACCGGATTGTTGTTGCCGTCGAGCGTCAGCTGGCTCTGATAGTTGCGCGAGAACAGGCTGTCGTGGCGAACGTCGTAATTGGCGATGTTCTTGTAGACCGGCTTGTCGTTGGTGCCGCTCACGCCGAGCGCGGTGATGTCATAGGCCGGCGTGATGTCGTCCATGTACTTGCCGTAGAAGCGGATATAGCCGCCCTCGAATTCCTTGGTGATGTTCAGCTTGATCTGGCCACCGCGGGTCGAGTTGAAGCCGGTCGCGCGCGGGCCTTCGCCGTCGCGGTAGAAGCCGCCGACATGGAAGCGCAGCGTCGGGCTGATGTGCGCGCCATAGTCGAAGTCGATGCGGCGCATGCCGTAGTCGAGGCCGGTCGACAGCTGGACGGCGCCGCCGTCGGTGTCGCCGGTCTTCGAGATGAAGTTGACGATGCCGCCGGGCGAGTTCGACGCGAAGGTCGAGGCCGAGCCGCCGCGGATCGCTTCGACTGCGGCGAGGTTCAGGTCGGCGCGCAGGAAGGTGTCGGCGGTCGCGAAGGCGATATCGCCGAATTCGAGGATCGGCAGGCCGTCTTCCTGCAGCTGCAGGAACTTGGCGCCGGTCGAGGCGATCGGCAGGCCGCGGATGGTGATGTTGGCGCTGCCTTCGCCGGTCGAGGCTTCGGCGCGGATGCCCGGGATCGCGCGCAGGATCTCGGAGATCGAGCGGGCGCCGATCTTGTCGACGTCGGCCGCGCGCAGCGCGCTGGTCGAGGTCGCGCTGTCGAGGCGGTCGCGGCCCTTGGCCACGCCGGTCGAGAAGACTTCCTCATTGGCCTTCTTGGCGGGCGCTTCGGTCTCGCTCTGCGCGGCAGGCGCCGGCGGCGGGGTTTCATTGGCGAGCGCCGGAGCGACGAGCGCGAACGGCGCGACGGCCGACAGCAGATACTTCTTCATCTTGTTACCTAACTTTCTGAAAAAACGCCGTCATTCTGACTGGCGCGTGGGATGAGACGCTCTCTCTGCCGGCCGCGTTGGCCGCGACAGAAACACGAGCGTAAGCAAGGGCCCGGGCCGCGAGGGCGGCCCGGGCGGTGGGTCGATCAGAAGTCGAAGCGGACCGAAGCCGAGATCGTGCGGCCGGTGAGGACATGCCCCTTGGCCACGCCCGCCGCCGGAAGCGTCGGATCGTCGATCGCGGTGATCGCGAGCACATCGAACAGGTTGCTGGCGTTGACTGCGAGCGTCACCCGGTCGACCGGGCGGAACTGCACGAACGCGTTGGTGGTGACGAAGCCCGGCACCTTCAGCAGATTGTCGTCGGTCGCATAGCTTCCGGTGGTGCCGATGAAGGTCGCGCCGATGTCGAACGCATCGGTCGTGATCTGCGGCGTCGCCTGGAAGATCACCTTCGCCTGATGGTGCGGCGTGTTGCCGACGATCGCCGGGTTGACGAAATCGGTCACGATCTCGGCATCGGTGTAGGTCGCGCCCGCGGTCAGGCTGAAGATGCCCGAACGGAAGCCGCCCTCGAACTCGCCGCCCATCGCGCGATATTCACGCGCGATGATGTCGCCGTTGGTCGAGTCGATATTGGTGTCCTCGGCCTTGGCCCAGAAGCCGGTGAGGTTGAGCGTGAGACCGCCCTTGCGGTACTTCACGCCGGCCTCGGCCTGCTTGACCTTGTCGACCGCCGCCTCGGGATAGACGAGGCCGCCATTGGTGTTTACGATCGGGCTGAACAGCAGACGATCGGCATTGGCGCGGCCGCCGACGCTGTAGCGGGCGAACACCGCGATCGGCTCGGCGATGCGGAAGTTCACGCCGGTCGACCACGACAGATAGTCATATTTGTAGTCGACGACGCCCGGACGGGTGAGCGGCAGGATCGCGACGCTCATCTCGGGGACCGAGATCACGCCGTCGCCGTTCATGTCCTTCGCGGCACGACCGACGCGGCCGTCACCGAGCTCGGCACCGATCAGCGTGCCCTTGGCATGGCCGAAATCGTAGCGGGCGCTGCCGCCGATCGCGAGCTTGCCGATGTGGAAGTTGACCGAGCCGAACGGCGCGTTGGTGGTGTAGCCCATCCGATAGCCGCGGCGCAGCGTGTCGGCGCCGGCGATGCCATAGGCGAACACGCCGTCCTGGGTCAGCTTGGTGCCGGTCGCGGTGACGATGTCGAGCAGATTGCCGTTGCCGCCGCCATTGACGTCGCTGAACACCGTGCCCCACGCCCAATCGCTGTCGAGCGTCTGGTGCGAGCTGTACAGGCCGACCGTGGTGGTCAGATCGCCGCCGGCGACGTCCCACACCTTGCTGGCACGCACATCGTTGGTGACGTTGTCGAGGCTGTTGAGCTTCGCGTCGGCGATCAGCAGCATCGCGGCCTGGCCGTTGCCGTTGAGCGTGGTGGGGTTAGTGATCGTCTGGCCGGCATTGGCGCCGGTGGCGAAGCGGATCGTGCCGCCCGGCGCGCCGAACGCCGGCGCCAGCGCCGCTGCGGGCACGAACTGGGCGTAGTTGACGCCCATGTAATGGCCCGAGATGTCGGCGTAGCGGAACTTCTCGATCACGTCCCAGCCGGCGAGCTCGAACTTGCCTTCGATCCCGAACGACTTGACCAGCACGTGGTTGCGGTTGTCGTGGTTGGAGACGTTGTTGTTGCCGTCGAGGCCGGTCACGCGCTGGAAATTGCGGGTGAACAGCGTGTCGTGGCGCGCATCGAAGCCGGTGATCGTGTTGTACTCGGGATCGCTGTTGGTGCCGCTCGCCGCGATCGGAGTCACGTCGTAGATCGGCGAACGGTCGTCGAGATACTTGCCGTAGAAACGGATATAGCCGCCGTCGAACTCCTTGGTGACGTTCAGCTTGATCTGGCCGCCCTGCGCGGTGGTGAAGCCGGTCGCGCGCGGGCCCTGGCCGTCGCGATAGAAGCCGCCGACGTGGAAGCGCAGCGTGTCGCTGATCTTCGCGCCATAATCGAAGTCGATGCGGCGCATGTCATAGTCAAGGCCGCTCGAGAGCTGGACGGCGCCGCCTTCGGTGTCGCCGGTCTTCGAGATGAAGTTGACGATGCCGCCGGGCGAGTTCGAC
The DNA here is from genome assembly GCF_004792695.1 of Sphingomonas naasensis. Lineage (GTDB taxonomy): Bacteria > Pseudomonadota > Alphaproteobacteria > Sphingomonadales > Sphingomonadaceae > Sphingomonas > Sphingomonas naasensis. The sequence continues at coordinate 614,165 of NZ_SRXU01000001.1, forward strand.
GCGAAGGTCGAGGCCGAGCCGCCGCGGATCGCTTCGACCGCCGCGAGGTTGAGGTCGGCGCGCAGGAACGCGTCGGCGGTGCTCAGGCTGATGTCGCCGAATTCGAGGATCGGCAGGCCGTCTTCCTGCAGCTGCAGGAACTTGGCGCCGGTCGAGGCGATCGGGAGACCGCGGATGGTGATGTTGGCATTGCCCTCGCCGCTGGCGGCCTCGGAGCGGATGCCCGGGATGTTGCGCAGGATCTCGGCGACCGAACGCGCGCCGAGCTTGTCGACCTCGGCCGCGCGCAGCGCGCTGGTCGAAGTGGCGCTGTCGAGACGGTCGCGGCCCTTGGCGACGCCGGTCGAGAACACTTCCTTGGCGGGCTCCCTGGCGCTGTCCTGCGCCTTGTCCGCTTCCGCAGCCTTTGCTTCGGCTTCGACCTTCGGCGCCGCCGAAGTATTTGCCGTCGTCCCGGCAAGGGCCGGCGTCGCAAGCGCGAGCGGCGCAGCTGCCAGGAAGAGGGTACCCCGTTTCATTTAACTATGCTCCCGAAAGGATTGTGCTGATCCGTTATAGGAAGAGCCCCGAGCGATCCGGTGCAGACCTCAGTAAAATTCCAGAAATATCAGGGTGAAGCGCCCCCCCCTTCCCTCAGGAAAACGCGTTTCGGTCCGCAGTTTATCGGAGGAGGCGCGGAAGCTGATGTTAACCACGACTTGCCACGCGCAGGCTCGCATCGCCGGCACGATTGCGGCAGCGCCGCGCATTTGCGAGACTTCGGCATGGTCGCTGCCAGCCTTCTGCTTTTCGCCGCGCTCGTGCAGTCGAGCCCGGGCGCCGCTCCGGTCGTGCCGCTCGGCGCGCAGGCCGCTGCCGAGCGCGCCTCGCGATGCGGGGTCGGGCCGGTCACCGCCACCTATGCCGAAGAATTGCAGGACGAGATTCTGGCCGCACCCGGCGCCACGGCGGCGAGCGATGCGCAGCTGCGCTGTCTCGACGCGGCCGCCGCACCGTTCGAAGTGGCGCTCCCGCCGGCCGCGCAGCCCCGGTTCGGCGCCCTCCGGCTAGCCCGCGAATCTGCAAGCAACGCCGTCGAGGCGCGTGCGTGGCTGTCCGCACGCGGCCTGCTGGCGCGCGTTCCCGCCTATGCCGAAGGCACGACCGACGGCGCCGCTTTCGTCGCGGCGATCGAGCGCCTGTGCGGCCCGCGCGCGAACGGCGCGATTCTGTCGGACGGCGACATCCACACCTTCCGTCAGACGTGGCTGCAGCGCGAGATCCGGTCGCGTGCCGCACCGGACGAAACCCTCCGATGCCTGCTGAGCGCGACCAAGGTTGCGAACTTCCCGCTGGTGATGCTCGGCAACGAAAGCCTGCCGGCGGACTGAGCCGAGCCGGCCGCGCGGCGTTACGCCCTGAGCTGCGTCACCAGCGCGTCCGCGGCGCGCGTCACCTGCTCCCAGACCGCGTCGAAGTCGGCCTCCCCGCCATAATAGGGATCGCGCACCGCCTGCCCCGCGCAGCCGGCAACCTGATCCATCAGCAGCGCGATCCGCGCGGTGGAGCGCTGCGGCGCCATCGCATGGAGATCGCGCAGATTCTGCGGATCGAGCGCGAGGATATGATCGAAGCCGGTGAAATCGGCGCCGCGGATGCTCCGCGCGCGCTTCGCCGAAATATCGATGCCGTGCCGGTGCGCGACCGCGACGCTGCGCGGATCGGGCGGATTGCCGACATGCCACGCGCCGGTTCCCGCCGATTCGGCCACCGCATCCAGCCCGGCGCGCTCGGCCGCGGCGCGGAACGCCGCCTCGGCGAGCGGCGAGCGGCAGATATTGCCGAGGCAGACGAACAATAGCGATGGCGGACGCAACGGAAATCCCCTCTTTCGTAAACGCGGTATGCTCTGCTAGCCTTGGCTTAACGATATAAAGCGGGAGAGAATGGATGGCGAGTTCGCACGCCGCGCCGGCCGATCACAAGGCCGGACCCTATGCCTGGTATGTCCTCGTCGTCCTGTTTCTCGTCTACGCGCTCAACTTCATCGATCGCCAGATCCTGACGATCCTCGCGCCGCACATACGCCGCGATCTCGGGTTGAGCCATGCCGATATCGGCTTTCTCTACGGCACCGCGTTCGGGGTGTTCTATGCGCTGTTCGGAATCCCGCTCGGCCGGCTCGCCGATAGCTGGCACCGGGTCCGGCTGATGACGCTCGGGCTCGCGCTCTGGTCGACGATGACCGCGCTCTCGGGCCTTTCGCGCACCGGGCTTCAGCTCGCCGCGGCGCGGATCGGCGTGGGCGTCGGCGAGGCGACCGCGAGCCCTTCGGCCTATTCGCTGATCTCGGACTGGTTTCCCAAGCGCCAACGCGCCACCGCGCTCGCCATCTATTCGGCCGGCATCTATTTCGGCGGCGGCTTCTCGCTGTTCCTCGGCGGCGCGATCGTCGACTGGTGGAACGCGGCCTATCCCGTCAACCCGCCCTTCGGCCTCGCCGGCTGGCAGGCGGCGTTCATGGCGGTCGGCCTGCCCGGGCTGCTGCTCGCCCTGTGGGTGTTCACGCTGCGCGAGCCGATGCGCGGCCAATCCGAAGGGCTGCGGGCGCCGCCCCACCCCGCGCCGTTCAAGAGCTTCCTCGAGGACCTCGTCGCGATCATCCCGCCGCTGACGTTGATCGGCGCCGCGCGCAACGGCACGGGCGCGCTGCTGCGCAACCTCGTCATGCTCGCGCTGGTCGCTGCGGCGATCTACGCGCTGCACCGTTTCGGCGAGCCGTTGCCGCAATGGCTCGCGGTCGGGATCGGCGTCTATGCGGTGTACAGCTGGTCGGCGGCATTGCGCCACCGTGACGCGCCCACCTTCAAGTTGATCCTCGGCACCCCCGCCTTCCTCGCGGTGGTGCTCGCTTACGGCCTCAATGCCTTTCTCGCCTATGCCGTGGCGGGCCTCGCGCCGAGCTATGCCGAGCAGGTCTTCGGCGTCACCAGCCGCGAGGCCGGGCTGTTCATCGGCGGCCCCGCGATCCTCGGCGGCTTTATCGGCGTGACGCTGGGCGGGATCGCCGCCGATCGGCTGCGCCGCCGCTGGGCATCGGGGCGGATCATGGTCGTGCTGTTCGGCAGCCTCGCGCCGATCCCCACGCTGGTGATCGCCTTCACCACCGCCGACAAGGCGCTGTTCTACGCGATGCTGCCGATCACCCAGGTGCTGGCGAGTTGCGCATTGGGCGCCGCCGCCGCCGCGACGCAGGACCTCGTCCTGCCCCGCATGCGCGGCACTGCCACCGCCGCCTTCTTCATCGGCACCACGCTGATCGGGCTGGCGATGGGGCCCTATCTCGCCGGCCGCGTCGCCGATCTCACCGGCAGCCTGTCGACCGGCATCCTCTCGCTGCTGCTGACGCTGCCGCTCGCGGTCGCCGCCGCGATCGCCGCGCTCCGGCTGGTGCCGGCGGCGGAAGCCACCCGCGAGGATCGCGCGCGGGCGGCGGGGGAGCCGCTTTGAATACTGAATCCCCCTCCCTGTCAGGGAGGGGTTAGGGGTGGGTTGAAGCGGTCGGGGCTCGACGCCCCGGCCGGTTCATTTCAGCTGCGTGGTATGTGAGTCTTTTGGCGCGCGGACGCGCGCACCCACCCCCTGCCCCTCCCTGCAAGCAGGGAGGGGAGATTCATCCTAGTCCGCCACCCACTCCGCGCGGGCGATGCCCTGCGCGTAGAGCAAGGCGGTCAGGTCGCCATGATCGATCCGCGCGCCCGCCGCGGCGGCGACGATCGGCTTGGCATGATAGGCGACGCCGAGTCCGGCCTGGCGGATCATCGCGAGGTCGTTGGCACCGTCGCCGACCGCCATCGACTGCTCGGCCGTCAGCCCCAGCTCGGCAAGCGCGCCGAGCAGCGTCGTCTCCTTGGTGCTGCTGTCGACGATCGGCTTGGTCACCAGCCCGGTCAGCCGCGCCGCGCCGATCTCGAGCACATTGGCGATCACCCGGTCGAAGCCGATCTCGGCCCCCACCGGCTCGGCGAAGCGGGTGAACCCGCCCGACACGAGGATCGTCGTCGCGCCGCGCGCCTTCATCGTCCGCACCAGCGCCTTCGCGCCCGGCATCAGCCGCACACGCTCGGCGAGGCAGCGATCGATCGCCGCCTCCTCGAGATCCTTGAGCAAGGCCACCCGCGCGTCGAGCGCCTCGGCGAAGTCGAGCTCGCCGCGCATCGCCCGCTCGGTCACCTCGGCGATCTGCGCCTTGATCCCGGCATAATCGGCGAGCTCGTCGATGCACTCGACCGTGATCATCGTCGAATCCATGTCGGCGACGAGCAGCTTCTTCTCGCGGCTCGCCGCGGGCTGGACGACGATGTCGAGCTTGATGTCGAAGCCGGCAATCGCGCCCGCGCGCTGCTTCATTGCGTCGGCGAGCGAAGCGCAATCCGCTGGGCCGAAGCCCTCCGTCGGGGTGAAAATCAAGTCGGCGGCATAACCTTCATCGATGAAGGCGGCGCTCTCCAACGCGCCGGCAGTGCATTCGGTATCGAACTCATGCGCCACGTCGGATAGGAGCGAGGCGTCGAGCTTGCCGTCTGCTATGAGCGTCGCGATGAACATGGGATCCCCTGACCTGCCAGTGGTGGCGCTCATCGCAGGGCCGACCGCGAGCGGCAAGTCCGCGCTCGCCCTCGCGCTCGCCGAAAAGCACCGCGGCACCGTGATCAACGCCGATTCGATGCAGGTCTATGCCGATCTCCGCATCCTCACCGCGCGGCCGACCCGCGACGAGGAGACCCGCGCCCCCCACCGCCTGTTCGGCCATGTCGACGGCGCCGACAGCTATTCGGCGGCGCGCTGGGCAATCGAGGCGCGCGCAGCGATCGCCGAGGCACAGCACGAAGGCCGGTTGCCGATCCTCGTCGGCGGCACCGGCCTGTACCTGCGCACGCTGATCGAAGGCATCGCGCCGGTGCCCGAGATCGACGCAGCGGTGCGCAGCGAAGTCCGCGCGCTTCCCGTCGCCGACGCCCATGCCGCGCTCGCCGGCGCCGATCCCGAGGCCGCCGCCCGGCTCAACGCCGGCGACACCACCCGCGTCGCGCGCGCGCTCGAAGTGGTGCGCTCGACCGGCAGGCCGCTCGCCCATTGGCAGCAGCAGCGCGTCGGCGGCATCGCGGGGGAGATCCACCTCGCGCCGCTGATCCTGCTCCCCGATCGCGACTGGCTCGGCGCGCGCATCGACACGCGTTTCGCCGAGATGCTCGAAGCGGGCCGCGACGAAGCCAAGGCGCTGCTCGCGCGCACCGATATCCCCACCGATGCGCCGGTGCTCCGCGCGATCGGCGTGCCCGAGCTGCGCGCATTGTTTGCGGGCGAGAGCGATGTCGTGCAAGCTGCCGCGGCGGGTGCGCTCGCCACGCGGCAATATGCCAAACGGCAGTACACCTGGTTCCGACGGCAACCGCCCGAGGATTGGCAGAAAACCGATGCGACAGAAATGAACGTCAGAATGCATTTGATTGAAACTAAATTTCACATATAATGCTTGACGTGCCATTTTCTTACCGGTAGCAGCGCCCTCCGGCGGTGTTACCTTGCATCGCAACATAAGGAGGCAGACGTGACCGAGAAGAGCGGAGCAGACATCCTGATCGAGGCGTTGAGCGACCTCGGTGTGGAGGTCATCTTCGGTTATCCCGGTGGCGCCGTGCTTCCGATTTACGACGCGATTTTCAAGCAGGACCGAATTCGCCACATCCTCGTCCGCCACGAGCAGGCGGCGACGCACGCGGCGGAGGGCTATGCCCGCTCGACCGGCAAGCCCGGCGTCGTCCTCGTCACCTCGGGCCCGGGCGCGACCAACGCGGTCACCGGGATCACCGACGCGCTGATGGATTCGATCCCGATGGTGGTGATCACCGGCCAGGTGCCCACCGCGCTGATCGGCACCGATGCGTTCCAGGAGGCCGATACGGTCGGCATCACGCGGCACTGCACCAAGCATAATTATCTGGTGAAGGCGCCCGAGACGCTGGGAAGCATCATCCACGAGGCGTTCCACATCGCCACTTCGGGTCGCCCCGGCCCGGTCGTGGTCGACATCCCCAAGGACGTCCAGGTCGCCACCGCGCGCTACGAGGCGCCGGGCCCGATCCAGCACAAGACCTATCGCCCGCAGACCCAGCCCGACGCGGCGAAGATCCAGGAGTCGGTCGACATGCTCGCCGCCGCCGAGCGTCCGATCTTCTACACCGGCGGCGGGATCATCAATTCGGGTCCCGACGCGTCCGAGGCGCTGCGCGAGCTCGCCGCGCTCACCGGCGCACCGGTCACCTCGACCTTGATGGGGCTCGGCGCGCTGCCCGCCTCGTCGGACCAGTGGCTGGGCATGCTCGGCATGCACGGCACCTACGAAGCCAATTGGGCGATGAACAAGGCCGATCTGATCATCGCCTTCGGCTCGCGCTTCGACGATCGCGTCACCGGCCGGCTCGACGCCTTCGCGCCGAACAGCCGCAAGGTGCACATCGACATCGATCGCTCGTCGGTGAACAAGAATGTCCGCGTCGACTTGCCGATCATCGCCGATGTCGGCGTGGCGCTGCGCGAGATGATCGCCTGCTGGAAGGCGCGCCAGCATCCGAAGCCCGATCTCACCGAATGGTGGAACCGGATCAACGGCTGGCGCCAGACCCGCTGCCTCGATTTCGAGGAGAAGGGCGACGCGATCATGCCGCAGCGCGCGATCCGTGCGCTGTACGAGGCGACGAAGCATCGCGCCCCGATCATCACCACCGAGGTTGGCCAGCACCAGATGTGGGCCGCGCAGCATTTCGGCTTCGAAGCGCCCAACAAGTGGCTGACCAGCGGCGGCCTCGGCACGATGGGCTATGGCCTGCCCGCCGCGATCGGCGCGCAGCTCGGCAATCCGGATGCGCTGGTGATCGACATCGCCGGCGAAGCCTCGATCCAGATGAACATTCAGGAGCTGGCCACCGCCACCCAGTATCGCCTGCCGGTCAAGCTGTTCATCCTGAACAACGAATATATGGGCATGGTCCGCCAGTGGCAGGAGCTGACCTATCAGTCGCGCTACTCGGAGAGCTATTCGGACGCGCTTCCCGATTTCGTCAAGCTCGCCGAGGCCTATGGCTGGAAGGGCATTCGCATCGAGGGCCGGCAGGAGCTCGATCCCGGCATTGGCGAGATGCTCGCCTATGACGGGCCGGTGCTCGTCGATTGCCGGGTGGCCAAGCTCGCCAATTGCTTCCCGATGATCCCGTCGGGCGCCGCCCATACCGAAATGCTGCTCCAGGCCGCCGAAGTTTCCGGCGAAATGGACGACGAAGCCAAGGCACTGGTCTGATCCCATGCACATCAAGGAAGAGCAAAAAGAGCGGCATACGCTTGCCGTGATCGTCGACAACGAGCCGGGCATCCTCGCCCGGATCGCCGGGCTGTTCACCGCGCGCGGCTACAATATCGAAAGCCTCACCGTCTCGGAGATCACCGAGGACAATCGAATTAGTCGCATCACCATCGTGACGTCGGCCTCGGCCGCGGTGATGGAGCAGATCATCGCGCAGCTCGAGCGCCTCGTACCGGTCCACAAGGTGACCGACCTCACTGCTTTCGGCCCGCATGTCGAGCGCGAGCTCGCGCTCGTCAAGGTGGCCGGGACCGGCGACCACCGGATCGAGGCGCTCCGCCTCGCCGAGGTCTATCGCGCCCGCGTCGTCGATGCGACCACGTCGAGCTTCGTGTTCGAGGTCACCGGCGGCTCGGAAAAGATCGACAAGTTCGTCGAGCTGATGCGCGAGCTCGGCCTCGTCGAGGTCGCCCGCACCGGCGTCGTTGCAATTTCACGGGGCAAGGAAGCCGCGTAATTTTAACCGTCACCCCCGCGAAAGCGGGGGCCCATCTCCTGCACTGGCCGCGCGCAACACCCCTGTTGTCGGGCTTGGCACGCACGGGAGATGGGTCCCCGCTTTCGCGGGGATGACGATCGGAAAGGAAGAGAAATGAAAGTCTATTACGATCGCGACGCCGATCTGAACCTGATCACCGGCAAGAAGATCGCCATCCTCGGCTATGGCTCGCAGGGCCATGCCCATGCGCAGAACCTGCGCGATTCGGGCGTCAAGGACATCGCGATCGCGCTGCGCCCCGGCTCGGCCTCGGCGAAGAAGGCCGAGGACGCCGGCTTCAAGGTGCTGAGCAACAAGGAAGCCGCCGGCTGGGCCGACATCCTGATGATCCTCGCCCCCGACGAGCATCAGGCCGGCATCTGGGACGCCGATCTCAAGGGCAATATGAAGCCCGGCGCCGCGCTCGCCTTTGCGCACGGCCTCAACGTGCATTTCGGCCTGATCGAGCCGCCCAAGGACATCGACGTGATCATGATCGCGCCCAAGGGCCCGGGCCACACCGTGCGCAGCGAATATGTCCGCGGCGGCGGCGTGCCCTGCCTGATCGCGATCCACCAGGACGCCAGCGGCAACGCGCATGACGTCGCGCTCGCCTACGCGTCGGGCGTCGGCGGCGGCCGCTCGGGGATCATCGAGACCAATTTCCGCGAGGAGTGCGAGACCGATCTGTTCGGCGAGCAGGCCGTGCTCTGCGGCGGCGCCACCGCGCTGGTCCAGGCCGGATTCGAGACGCTGGTCGAGGCCGGCTATGCGCCGGAAATGGCCTATTTCGAGTGCCTCCACGAGCTCAAGCTCATCGTCGACCTGATGTACGAGGGCGGCATCGCCAACATGCGCTACTCGATCTCGAACACCGCCGAATATGGCGACATCAAGACCGGCCCGCGCATCATCACCGAAGAGACCAAGAAGGAAATGAAGCGCGTCCTCGCCGACATTCAGTCGGGCCGCTTCGTCAAGGACTTCGTCCTCGACAACCGCGCCGGCCAGCCCGAGCTGAAGGCCAGCCGCATCGCGGCGAAGCGCCACCAGATCGAGGAAGTCGGCAGCGAGCTCCGCGCGATGATGCCGTGGATCAGCGCCAACAAGCTGGTCGACAAGGACAAGAACTGAGCCTCAAAATCCTCCCCCGGGGAACCGGGGGAGGTGGCAGGCGCAGCCTGACGGAGGGGGCCTCTCCGCAAGCGACCCGCTCGCGGAGAGGCCCCCTCCGTCGCCTTCGGCGCCACCTCCCCCGCTGCGCGAGGGAGGATTTTTCTAGTGCGTCCCTTTCCGTGCTCCTGCGGAAGCAGGAGCCCAGGGCGGCATGCAAAACGCTCCGTAACTCTGGGCTCCTGCTTTCGCAGGAGCACTGGGCTTTTTGACTTGATCTCGGCATTCCCCTTCAACGGAACCGACGACAGCAAGGGGCAATACATGACCGAAGAAACCGAAGGCCGCGCCGGCGTGACCCGCGTCGAGGCCTATTCCGACGCCGTCATTGCGATCGTCGTGACGATCATGGTGCTCGAGATGCACGCGCCCGAGGCGCCCGGCTGGGGCCATCTCCTCCATCTCTGGCCGATCTTCGTGTCCTATGCGCTCAGCTTCGCCTATGTCTCGATCTACTGGGTCAACCATCACCGGCTGTTCCACCACGCGACCCGCGTCACCAACGGGCTGCTCTGGTCGAACATCACGCTGATCTTCACGCTCTCGCTGATCCCGTTCGGCACCGCCTATCTCGGCGAGCAGATCTTCAGCCGCGACGCGACGCTGGTGTATATGGGCATCATGCTGCTGCCGAGCTTCGCCTATATGTGGCTCCAGCGGACGATCCGGCGCACCGGCAGCCAGACCGGGGAATCGCGCGCCTATCACCGCCTCGCGCTGCGCAAGGGCGCCGCGGCGACCGCGGTCTACGTCACCGGCATCGCGCTCAGCTTCGTGTCGCCCGCGCTCGGCCTCGCCTGCGCGGCGCTGGTCGCGATCTTCTGGTGCCTGCCGGCGAGCGCGCTCGACCACCTCTTCGAGCGCTGAGCCAAAGAAAAACGGCCGGAGCTTTCGCCCCGGCCGTCCTGCTTTCCCGCCCTGGCCCTAGAAGCCGACGCGAACCCGTGCGCCGTAGAAGCGCGGCGTGCCCGGATAGGCGGCATAGTTGCCGGTCTGCTCGGGCACCGCGAAGCCGGTGATGTGGTAATATTGGTTGGTGGCGTTCTCGACGAAGACCTCGCCACGCCATTTGCCGTTGCTCGACTGAACGCCGAGGCTGGCGTTGACCAGCGCATAGCCCGGATTGAACAAAGTGGTGCGATCGTTCGCCGGATCGGGGTTGCTCGAGGGAATGTTGACCTCGCTGTTGTACCGCATGTCGACGTGCAGCAGGCCGTTGAGCGCGTTGGTAAGCCGCGGGGTCCAGGTGCCCGCGATCACCACGGTATGCTCGGGCTGATTGTTGAACTGCCGGCCTTCTTGCCCCTGTAGCGGGGTGTTGAGGAAGTCGTTGCTGTCGGAATATTTGGCGCTGATGTAGCTGTAGCCGAGTTGGAAGGTCAGATCGCGCGCCGGGCGGATCGTCGATTCGATCTCGATGCCCTTGCTAATGCTCTTGGGCACATTCTGGACGACGAAATTGTTGCCCGAGAACACCAGCGACTGGAGATTGTAAAAGTTCATGTAGAACGCCGCGACGTTGAGCGTGAACTCGCGGCTCGGGCTCGCCTTGAAGCCGATCTCATAGGCATCGACCGTCTCGGCGCCGAAACGCAGATCCGATCCCTGCGCGCCGTTGCCGCCGAGCAGCACCGAATCGAAGGTCGCCTGGTCGAGATTGTAGCCGCCCGACTTGTAGCCGTGATCGAAGCTCGCATAGGCGAGCAGCCGGTTCGAGATCTTGTACGCCAGCTTGGCGGTGCCGGTGATCTCGTTGTCGGTGAAATCGTCCTGATAGTTGCCGTTGAACTCGGTGTTCACCGCCGGGTTGCAGCTGAGCAGGAACAGGTTGTTGAACAGCCCCGGGATCTGCTTGAGCACATTGGCATAGGCCACCGCCGCGGCGTTGCCCGCGCGCACCTGGTTGAAGAAGGTGCAGCTGCCCAGATTGTTGTTGATCGAGGCGGTCATGTCCTTCTTCTCGTGGTTCCAGCGCGCACCCAGCGTGACCGAGAGCTTGTCGGTGACGTTGATGATGTTGTGCGTGAACAGCGCGAAGGCATTGGTCTTGACGCGGAAATCGTCGGGGCTGTTGCCCTGGCCGGGCACCGCGCCGGGAAGCGGGCTCGCAGCCAGCGCGGCGAGACCCGGGATCGGCGTGGACGGGAAGCCCGGGATCACGCAGAGCCCGGGCGGCGCCGTGCCCGCCTGCGCGCGGAAGCAGCCGACCAGCGGCGCGAGCTGGCCATAGACCGCGGTGAGCGCGGGCAAGCTGTTCGGAACCGCGGGATTGAGCAGCGCCGCGCCGAAGGTCGGCACCGTCGGGCCGAGCGAGCCGAAGAATTGCAGCGGCGTGCCGAAGGCCGCGCGGAGCTGGCCGGCAAACACGGTGTCGACATAGCGGTTGCCGTCATTGCCGATCTGCACGACGTCGCGCAGCTTGTTGCTCTCGTTGAGGTAGAAGCCGCCGATCAGCCAGTCGAGCTTGCCGCCGAAGCCCGAGCCCTGCAGGCGCAGCTCCTGCGTGAAATCGGTGAGCTCGTTGCGATAGCCGTCGCGATAGGCGCGATCGATTCCCGAGAAATCAATGTCCTGGTTCCGCACCACCCGCCAGTTGCGATAGGCGGTGATCGAAGTCAGCTTGACGTCGCCGAGATCCCAGTTGAGCTCGCCCGAAAAGCCCCAGTCGCGGATGCGCTCGGCAAAGTCGCGGTTGGGGGAGATCGCCATGCGCCGCTCGAGCGGCATGTCGCTGAAGTTGAGCTGCGTGGTGCTGCCGACGGGGAAGGCACGCGTCACGCCGGGCGTGAAATATAGCCCGTCAAGGCCCTGCGCCGCCGCGATCCCCTCGATCGCGCCGGCAAGCGCGCCGCGGACCGCGGACACCGCGCCGCAGCATTGCTCGTCGGTCTGGTAATAGTCGCCGATCAGGCGGAAGGTGATGTCGCCCGTGTCGAGCAGCGCCTGGCCGCGGACGTTCCAGCGATCGATGTCGTTGATCGCGCGATCGCTGTTGACGTCCTCGATATAGCCGTCGCGCTTGCGATAACCGGCGTCGAGGCGCAGCGCGAGCGACTTGCTCACCGGACCGGTGATCGCGCCCTTGACGCCATAGGCGTTGTAGTTGCCGTACATCCCCTCGACATAGCCCTGCGTCTCGAACTGCGGCTGCGCGGTGAAGATGCTCAGCGCACCGGCCGAGGTGTTGCGGCCGAACAGCGTGCCCTGCGGCCCGCGCAGCACCTCGACGCGCTCGAGCTCGGGAAGCTCGGAGATGGCGACGCCGGCGCGGGCGCGGAACACGCCGTCGATGAACACGCCCACTGCGGGCTCGAAGCCGGGATTGTCGCCGCCGGTCGTGATGCCGCGCAGATAGATGGTGGTGCCCGTCGCCGAGGACTGGCCGGTCGAGCTCTGCAGCGACGGCGCGAGCTGCTCAAGGTCGCGGACATTGTCGACCGCGGCGTTCTGGAGCAGCTCGGCACCGATCGCGGTGATCGCGATCGGCACTTCCTGCACGGTCTCGTTACGCCGCGTCGCGGTCACGACGATGTCGTTGGCGCTGTCATAGTCCTGCGTCGCGCTCTCGTCGGCGGGCGCAGGCGTTTCCTGGGCGAACGCCGGCGTGGCTGCGAGCAATGCGAGCGCGGTCGCCGCGAGCAAATCGAGCTTCTTCATTGCGATGGATCCCCTCTCCTGTCGCCGGCCCTGTTACCTATCCGGCATCGGCGTTGCTTTTATTACGTACGAAACTAACGCTGCATTTTTGAAGCCGTCAACGGGGATGCGGCGCGGAACTCCGCGGTTTCCGGCCGTTTTCCCGAGGGTGGTACGGATGCGCAACAGTGCCGGCGACGCAAAGCGGCGCATGCCGTAGCGTAAACATAGGCAGGTCGAGGAAGGACGGGCGAATGGCAGAAATTCACGATCCGGCGGAAGATGGCGATCTGATCGCCGGCCCCGCCAAGATCGCGGTGCCCGAGGACGTCGCCGAAGCGATCCGCACGCTGATCCGCTGGTCGGGCGACGATCCCGCGCGCGAGGGGCTGATCGACACCCCGCAGCGCGTGGCGCGCGCGTGGAAGGAATATTGCCAGGGCTATGGCGAAGACCCCGCGCACCATCTCGCCCGCGTGTTCGAGGAAGTCGGCGGCTATGACGAGATCGTGCTGCTCAAGGACATCCCCTTCCAGTCGCATTGCGAGCACCACATGGCGCCGATCATCGGCAAGGCCTCGATCGCCTATCTCCCCAAGGATCACGTCGTCGGCATCTCCAAGCTGGCGCGCGTGCTCCACGCCTTTGCCCGCCGGCTGCAGGTTCAGGAGCGCCTCACCGCCGAGGTTGCCGACTGTATCTGGAACGGCCTCAAGCCGGTCGGCGTCGCGGTGGTGATCGAGGCGAGCCATGCCTGCATGACCGCGCGCGGCGTGCGCACGCCGGGGGTCGGCATGGTCACCAGCCGCATGATGGGGGTGTTCCGCGACGACGAGCGGAGCCGGCAGGAAGTGCTCAAGCTGATGGGCTATTGAGGATGCAGGTGCGTCCTCGTTCCTCCCCCCTCCTCCCGCGGGGGAGGATCCGGTGAGAATCCTCGTCACCGGCGGGGCGAAGCGAATCGGTGCGGGGATCGCGCGCCGGCTGGCGCTGCGCGGCCATGCCGTCGCGATCCACCACCATCACGCGCCCGACGACGCCGAGGCGCTGCGCGACGCGATCGCCGCGGCGGGCGGCACCGCCTGCATCGTCTCGGGCGAGCTCGCCGAGGCCGAAACCGCCCCCGCCCTGATCCACGCCGCGCGCGAAGGGCTCGGCGGCGCGATCGACGGCCTCGTCAACAACGCCTCGATATTCGCGTGGGACGCGCTGCCGCTCGCCGATTTCGCGCTGCTCGATCGCCATATGCGCGTCAATTGCGGTGCCCCCGTCGCGCTCGCCTCGGCCCTCGCCGCGCAGGACGATCTCGATGCCGGGGCGGTGGTCAATCTGCTCGATCAGAAGATCGCCAATCTCAACCCCGATTTCCTCACCTACACGCTGAGCAAGGCCGCGCTCGCCGCCGCGACCGAATTGCTCGCCCGCGCACTCGCGCCAAGGGTACGCGTCAATGCGGTCTCCCCTGGCCTGACCTTGCCGAGCCTCGACCAGACCATGGAGGAATTCGCCGAACATTCGCGCGCGAACCTGCTCCAGCAGCCGGTCGCGCTCGACGACATCGCCGCGACGGTGGAGCATCTGCTCACCGCGCGCAGCATCACCGGGCAGAATGTCTTCGTCGATTGCGGCCAGCGCTTCCTGCCGCGCGACGGCGACGTGATGTTCGAAGGACGCGAACGCCCGCATGGCTGAGTACACGATCCTGCTCGAGGGGCTCGAACTGCGCATCGGCCTCGGCGTCCACCCGCACGAGCGCGCCGCGCCGCAGCGGGTCATGCTCGATGTCGCGATGACCTGCGCCTATGCCGATGCGCCCGACGACCGGATCGACGCGGTGGTCGACTATGATTTCCTCCGCGAGCGGATCCACGCGCTCGCCGCGGCGCGCCATATCGAGCTGCAGGAGACGCTGTGCGACGCAGTCGCGGCGCTCGCGCTCGCCGACCCCCGCGTGGTCCGCGTGCGGGTCCGCTCGATGAAGCTCGACATCTACCCCGACGCGCGCATCGGTTGTGAGATCGTCCGCGAGCGCCGATGACGGGAAGCAGCAAAGGGAGGAAGTGATGGCCGATCGGTTCACCGGGCTCGAACTGCGCTCGACGGTGTCGAGCGATGCGCGGCTGACGTTGACCCTCGCGCCGGTGACGCTCGATCCGCCCGGCCCCGACGAGGTGATCGTCCGCGTCGAGGCGACGCCGATCAATCCTTCCGATCTCGGCTTGCTGCTCGGCCCTGCCGACGTGTCGACGCTCGCGGCCAGCGGGAGCGCCGACAGCCCCGGCCTCACCGCGGCGATCCCCCCGGCACGGCTCGGGGCGATGAAGGCGCGGCTCGATCAACCGATGCCGGTCGGCAACG
The DNA here is from genome assembly GCF_004792695.1 of Sphingomonas naasensis. Taxonomy (GTDB): domain Bacteria; phylum Pseudomonadota; class Alphaproteobacteria; order Sphingomonadales; family Sphingomonadaceae; genus Sphingomonas; species Sphingomonas naasensis. The sequence continues at coordinate 629,209 of NZ_SRXU01000001.1, forward strand.
AAGGCGCCGGTACGGTGGTCGCGGCGGGCGCTAATGTCGCGGGGCTGCTCGGCAAGAAGGTGGGGATGATCGGCGGCGCGATGTACGCCGAGTATCGCAAGATCGCCGCGCGCGACTGCATCCCGCTCCCCGAGGGCGCCAGCGCCGCCGACGGCGCCTCGATGTTCGTCAATCCGCTAACCGCGCTGGCGATGGTCGAGACGCTCAGGATGGAAGGCCACAAGGCGCTGGTCCATACCGCCGCCGCGTCGAACCTCGGCCAGATGCTCAACCGCATCTGCATCGCCGACGGCGTCCCGCTGGTGAACGTGGTGCGCAACGAGGCTCAGGCCGCGATCCTCCGCGAGATCGGCGCCAAACACATCGTCGACAGCAGCGCCGCCGATTTCCGCGAGAAGCTCACCGACGCGATCGCCGAGACCGGCGCCACCCTCGCCTTCGACGCGATCGGCGGCGGCAGGCTGGTGAACAGCATCCTCCACGCGATGGAAGCCGCGGCCAATCGCAGCGCGACCGAATATAGCCGCTACGGCTCGTCGACCTTCAAGCAGGTCTATATCTATGGCGCGCTCGATCTCGGCCCGACCGAGCTCGATCGCGGCTATGGCTTCGCCTGGGGGGTCAGCGGCTTCTTGCTCACGCCCTTCCTGATGAAGCTCGGCATGGAGGGCGTGCTGCGGCTGCGCGCCCGCGTCGCCGCCGAATTGAAGACGACCTTCGCCAGCCACTATACCGCGACGATCTCGCTCGCCGAGGCGCTCGATCCGGTGATCGCCGCCGCCTATGCGAAAAAGGCGACCGGCGAGAAATATCTGATCGACCCCAGCCGCTAAGGGTGCCGATGCTGTCGCTCTGGCTGCTGCCGCTCCTCGCCGGCGTCGCGGGGCAATCGGCCCATCCCGCGCCTTCGCCGATCGTCGGCACGTGGAAGACCGGCTGCATGCCGATCGGCAGGAACGGCAGGCACGGCTTGATCACCACGCTGACCGCAACGCCGATGACGTTGTCAGCGGTCTCGCAGGTCTATGCCCACAGCAATTGCGACACGCCGACCATCCGCACGACCTTCCGCGCCAGGATCGCCAAAACCGGGGCGAACGGTGCCGCGATCGACCTCGATCATGTCGTCGACGCGATCGAGATGACCGTCGACGCGCCCGACGTGATCGCAGTCTACAACCAGCCCGGATCGGGGTGCGGCTTCGGCGGCGGCTGGCAGCAGGGCCAGCCGCGCGCCGTCGACGGCCGCACCTGCGCGCCCTTCCCTTTCCCCGTGCGCGGCACGCGCCTCTTCGAGCGCGTCTGGGTAGAAGGGACCACGCTGCGCCTCGGCAGCTTCCCGATCGTCTGGGCCAATACCAGCCCCGAACGACGCCCGACGAATCCCGGCGGAATGATATTCGAGCGCGTCGGAAGCTGACTCGCTGTCATCGCCGAGTCACTGCCCCGGCGCAGTCTCGAAGGGCCGGCGGGGGCTGAGTCGAGGAGACGAGCTATGACCGATACGGATATCGCGAACGACCCGGAAATCGCGACCGACGAGACCGCAAGCCTGATCGCCTCCAACAAGGTCGAGGGCACCGCAGTCTATGACGAGGACGGCGAGAAGCTCGGCAGCATCTACAATTTCATGGTCGACAAGCTCTCGGGCCAGGTGGAGTATGCCGTGCTCCAGTTTGGCGGCGTGTTCGGGCTCGGCAGCGACTATTATCCGCTGCCTTGGGACAAGCTGACCTACGACACCGAACAGGGCGGCTATGTCGTCGATGTCGACAAGGAAACCCTCGAAGCCGCGCCGCGCTACTCTGCCGAGGAACCGCCCGCTTATGACCAGGCCTATGGCGAGCGCGTCTATGGCTATTACGGCCTGAGCTATCCGTAAGCGCGCGCGGGGCGGCGCGGACGGGGCCGCGCCGTTTCGCCTTGCTTCACGCACCCCGGCGAAGGCCGGGGCCCAGTTTCGTCGACGCTGCCAAGGCGCGGTGCGTCAGACCCACGAACCGCCTGCAACTGGGCCCCGGCCTTCGCCGGGGTGCAGCATTCCGAAGCGCCGGCTCAGGTCGAGCTCGCCGCACCGAGCGCCGCCAGCATCCATTCCACCCGATGCGCGACACTCGTCCTCGGCAATACCTGTACCTCATACCCCAGCGCCGGCCACGCCGCCGCCAGCCGCGCATATTCCGCCTCGGCATCGCCCAGATCGTGCAGCCGCGCGCTGTCGCCAGTCCAGATCTCCGGCCAGGGCGGCGCCAGAAACACCCGGCGGTGATAGCGATGCGCGCGCGCCAGCGGCGCGACGACGTCCTCGCCCGTCGCATGGGCGAGCGCCACCGCCGCATCGACCACTCCGCGATCGAAGAACACCCAGCCCGGCATCGCCTCGGCGGCCGCGCGGTCTTCGATCGCCATCGCGATCGCCCGCCGCGCAAATGCCGCGAGATCGACCCAAGGCAGCGCCTCGCCGCGCTCGAGGCGCAGCTCGCCGACGATCCGCCGCCCCGGCTCGGGCACCGTAGCGAAGCCGCGCGCGGCCAGCGCGTCGATCAGCGTCGATTTGCCGCCGCCCGAACATCCCGAGACGGCGACGAACCGGTTCACCGCGCGATCAGGCCCGGTTGGCCGCGCTCAGCACCGCGCGCACCGAAGCAGTCGCGATATCGGCGTCGATCCCGACCCCGAACACCGTTCGCCCGTCATCGGTGCGGCATTCGACATAGGCGGCGGCCTGCGCGTCGGCGCCGTGGCCGATCGCGTGTTCGCTATAGTCGACCACGTCGAGCCGCGGCCCGGTCGAGCTGCCGAGCGCATCGATCACGCCGGAGATCAGGCCATTGCCGCGCCCCGAGATCGACTGCTCGACGCCATCGACGGCGATGCGGCCGACGAACACGCGCTGCCCCGCGGCGCCGGTCTCCTCGTAATCGACCAGCGCGATGCGATCGCCCACGCCCGGCAGATAGACGGCCTCGAACTTCTGGCGGATGTCCGCTGCATTGAGCTCGCGGCTGGTTTCGTCAGCCAGCGCCTGGACGTGGCGCGAGAAATCGGCCTGCATCCGCTTCGGCAGCTTGAGTCCACGATCCTGCTCGAGCACCCAGGCGACGCCGCCCTTGCCCGATTGCGAATTGACCCGGATCACCGCCTCGTAATCGCGGCCGAGGTCCTTGGGGTCGATCGGCAGATAGGGCACGTCCCAGATCTGGTCGTTGCGCGCTTCCTGCGCCGCGAAGCCCTTTTTGATCGCGTCCTGGTGGCTGCCCGAAAAGGCCGTGAACACCAGCTCGCCGGCATAGGGATGCCGCGGGTGCACCGGCAACTGGTTGCAATACTCGACCGTCTGGATGACCTCGTCGATGTCCGAGAAATTGAGCCCCGGATCAACGCCTTGCGTGTACATGTTGAGCGCCAGCGTCACGAGATCGACATTGCCGGTGCGCTCGCCATTGCCGAACAGGCAGCCTTCGATCCGGTCCGCGCCCGCGAGCAGGCCCAGCTCCGAGGCCGCCACGCCGGTGCCGCGGTCATTGTGCGTGTGGAGACTGATCACCACCGAGTCACGATTGCGAATGTTGCGCCCGAACCATTCGATCTGATCGGCATAGATGTTGGGCGTCGCCGCCTCGACCGTCGCCGGCAGGTTGAGGATCAGCGGCTTCTCGGGCGTCGGGCGGAGGATTTCCATCACCGCCTCGCAGACCTCGACCGAAAAATCGAGCTCCGCGGTCGAGAAGGTCTCGGGGCTGTACTCGAAATGCCATTCTGTATCGGGCTGCTTCGCCGCCTCGTCGCGCAGCACCTTTGCACCGGCGATTGCGATGCCCTTGATCTCGTCGCGGCTCATCCCGAATACGATCCGCCGCCACGCGGGCGAGACCGCGTTGTAGAGGTGGACGATCGCCTTCTTCGCGCCCTTCAGGCTCTGGAAGCTCGTCTCGATCAGGTCCTGGCGCGACTGGGTGAGCACCTGGACGATCACATCGTCGGGGATCTTGTCCTGCCGGACCAGCCCCGAGATGAAGTCGAATTCGGTGGCGCCGGCGCTCGGGAAGCCGACCTCGATCTCCTTCACGCCCACTTTCACCAACAGGTCGAAGAAGCGCTGCTTCTTCTCGCCGTCCATCGGGTCGATCAGCGCCTGGTTGCCGTCGCGCATGTCGGTCGAGAGCCAGCGCGGCGGCCTGGTGATGGTACGATTGGGCCATTGCCGGTCGGGGAGATCGACCTGCGGGAAGGGACGGTATTTTACGCTTGGATCGCGGAGCATGGGCTTCGCCTCTTAAGGGTACGGGCGCGCGCATAGCGCGGCCTCGGGCTGGCAGGAAGGCTTGGTTTGACCCTTAGGGACGTGCGCGCGCGGCGGTTCGGCCCCTAAGGGCGAATAAGTCGCAGGCCAAGGCGCAGTGCGGTCGTCACCCCTTCCTTATGGAAGAGGCGCGCGCTTTTGTCCACCGTCTGGCGTGATCCGCCGGCTATTCGGCGGTATTGGCCGGCGCTTCGGCATCGACGGCATTCTCCGCCACCGCCGCATTTTCGTCCGCCGTCGTCTCGGCCTCGGCCTCGGGGGTCGGCGTTTCGCTGGGCTTCGGGCTGGGCGTGGCGACGATCTCGGCCATCGGCGGCGGATCGGAATAATTGGTGCCGGTGGTCCCGCCCCCGCCGCATCCGCCCAGCGCCAACAATCCTGCCACGATCACCAACCGCATCGCGTCCCTCCCTCCGGTCGAGGGGCTGTATCACGCCCCCGCGCCCGCTGCCATCCGCCCCAATGTGCACGCTTTCCGCCGAGGCGAACCCGCAATGCGACGAAGCGTTGCGGCAGCGCAACCGAACCCGGTTCCCTCGCGCTCAATCCATGTAAGCTATGGAGAGCATGACGATGGCGGAGCATCTCAGGAAGGGCGATCGGGTCACCTGGAAATCGCACGGCGGCACCGCCCATGGCAAAGTGCTCTCTAGACAGACGCGCGATACCACGATCAAAGGGCATCAGGTGCGTGCATCGGAGCACGAACCACAGTACATCGTCGAGAGCGACAACGGCGGGAAGGCTTCGCACAAGCCGGCGGCGCTGACGAGGGAATAGCCCGGAAACGGGTGCGAACAGGAGAAGAGAGAATGGCCGAGACTAAAGCAGCAGGCGGAGCACGTGGTGGCATCGCAAAGCCGGTGACGCCGTCGCCGGAGCTGGCCGCGATCGTCGGCAACGGCCCGCTGCCGCGCAGCGAGATCGTCAGCAAGCTCTGGGAGCACATCAAGAAGAACAACCTCCAGAACCCTGAAAACAAGCGGGAAATTCTGGCGGACGACAAGCTGGAGAAGGTCTTCGGCGGCAAGAAGGCGACCATGTTCGAGATGAACAAGCACGTCTCCAAGCACGTCAAGTAAGGCTGCCGCCGGCATCGGCCGGTGCGCTTGAACGAACCAGACGGGGCGGGTCTCGAAAGAGGCCCGCCCCGTTCCGTTGCGGGCTAGAGCTGGTCGGCCGAGGCGCTGCCCGGACGCACCAGCACGAACAGAATCCGGCCGACATGCGCGCGGTCGTCCCCCGACTCGTCGAGCGCGAACGCAAGGCCGGAACCGCGCACCACGGTCTTCTCGCGCGCCCAATCGCCGGTCTTTTCCACAGAAATCTTCGCATCGGGCAGGCACGCCGCGATCTGCTGGGCGACCGAGCCTGCGGTGACCTCGGGCGGCAGCAGCACCCGCTTGCAATGATAGCCGCGTCCGTCGGCCGAGCAGGGATGGCGCTCGAGCAGCCGCAGTTCGAACCCCTCGGCCCGCAGGCTGGCGAACGGGGCCTTCTCGCGCGCGGCGGCGATCAGCCGCGCGATCTGCGGGCAGAGCGGGTCGGCGGCCTGCGCGACGAGTGCGGCGGCGATCAGCAACGACATGGTGGCCTCCCCCTTTGACTGGCCACAGGCTCGCGCGGCTGGCATTGCGCGAGGCTGAACAGGAGACGAGCATGTCCGAACGTTTCGAGCGCCACCGCCAGCCCTGGCGCCCCGACGAGATCCAGAAGCTGCACACGCTCGCCAAGAAGGGCATGGCCTTGAAGGCGATCGCCAAAGCGCTGACCCGCAGCGAGGAATCGGTGAAGGAGCGCGCCAAGCTCGACGGGCTGAGCATCGCCAAGCTGCACTAGGATCTTGCCGACCTTGCACCCCTCTCGTCACGCCGGCCTTGTGCCGGGGTCCACCGTGCCGCAACGGCAGGGCAAGAGCGCGCGCTTCCCGCCCGGTTTCCATGACGCATGAGGGGTCGTTCGTGACCAGGAACCAGTATGACGCGATCATCCTCGGCGGCGGCGCCGCCGGCCTGATGTGCGCGGCGGTCGCCGGGCAGCGCGGCCGCCGGGTGCTGCTGCTCGATCATGCGTCCGAGGTCGGCAAGAAGATCCTCATCTCGGGCGGCGGGCGCTGCAACTTCACCAACATCCACACCGCGCCGGATCGCTACCTCTCGGCCAACCCGCATTTCGCCAAGTCCGCGCTCGGCCGCTACACCGCGCAGGATTTCCTCGCGCTGGTCGAGCGTCATCGCATCGCGTGGCACGAGAAGACGCTCGGCCAGCTCTTCTGCGACGGCTCGGCGCGCCAGATCGTGGCGATGCTGCTCGACGAATGCGCCGCCGGCCAGGTCGAGATCCGCACCGGCCGGAGCATCGGCGCGATCGATCATGCCGATGGCCGCTACCGCGTCGACGACGGCAGCGCGCCGGCGCTGGTCATCGCCACCGGCGGCCCGTCGATCCCGAAAATGGGCGCGACCGGCTTCGCCTATGATCTCGCGCGCCGCTTCGGGCTCAAGGTGGTCGAGCCGCGCCCCGCGCTGGTCCCGCTCACCCTGCCCCCCGATCAGGCGCTGTTCCGCGAGCTTTCGGGCGTCTCGACCGACGTGATCGCCCGCGCCGGCAAGACCGGCTTCCGCGAGGCGGCTTTGTTCACCCATCGCGGGCTCTCGGGCCCCGCGATCCTCCAGATTTCGAGCTATTGGCGCCATGGCGAGCCGATCGCGATCGACTTCCTGCCCGATCACGACGCCCACTGGCTGACTGGGGCCAAGCGCGCGCGCCCGCGCACGACGCTGCGCAAGCTGCTCGGCGAGGCCCTGCCCGATCGCCTCGCCGAGCGGCTCACCGAGCAGTTCGGCCTGCCCGGCGAGCTCGCCAACCTGCCCGATCGCAAGCTGCACGAAGCCGAGCAGCGGCTTTCCGGCTGGCCCTTCCTGCCCAACGGCACCGAAGGCTTCGCCAAGGCCGAGGTCACGATCGGCGGGATCAGCACCGCCGAGCTCTCGTCGCAGACGATGGCGGCGCGGAAAGTCCCCGGCCTCTATGCGATCGGCGAGGCGGTCGACGTCACCGGCTGGCTCGGCGGCTATAATTTCCAATGGGCGTGGGCGAGCGGCTGGGCCGCCGGGCAAATGCTCTGAGCGCTATTTGCCCGCGAGTCCCTGGGTTCGCTTCGCCGTCATCGCGCTGCGCAGCGCCTCGGTGCGGCTGCGCAGCATCATGAGCTCGGCGTCCGAATAGCCGTCGCGGCCATAGCGGTCGCTCGCTGCCTCGATCCGCAGCCCCTCGCGGCGCAGCGCGCGCGCCTCGCGCCGGCTGAGCTGGCCGGCGTCGCGCCCGTCGCGGATCTGGTCGCGGATGTCGCGCACCTCGCGGCCGATCGACACGCGCTGCGCGACGCGCGGATCGGCGGGCGCCTCGCGGAGAATGTCGCCGCGGATCGAAGGGCTCCCCGAGAGCCCGCGCATCGATCCGGCGATCTGCGCGGAAACGGGCGCCGCAGCGATGAGGCCGAGCCCCAGAATTCCAGCCGCGAAGATGCGCATCCCAGCCTCCCTGCATTGCCCGGCGCCAATCTTTCCCCCGCGCCGTGAACCGCCGCTTAATGCGCGGCCTTGGCCCGCGCGCGGAAACGGTGGAGCAGCGGCTCGGTATAGCCATTGGGCTGGGCGGCGCCTTCGAAGATCAGCGCGCGCGCCGCCTGAAAGGCAAGGCTCCCCGCCTCGCGTCCCGCCATCGGCCGGTAGCGCGGATCGCCGGCGTTCTGGCCATCGACCTTCGCGGCCATCCGCCGCAGCGCCGCGTCGACATCGGCTTCGCTGGCGACGCCGTGGAGCAGCCAATTGGCGATGTGCTGCGACGAGATGCGCAGCGTCGCACGGTCCTCCATCAGCCCGACATCGTCGATATCGGGCACCTTGGAGCAGCCCACCCCCTGATCGATCCAGCGCACGACATAGCCGAGAATGCCCTGGGCATTATTGTCGAGCTCGCGCGCGACTTCCTCCGCCGACCAGTTGCGTCCCTGCGCGATCGGGATCGTCAACAGCGGCGCCAGCCCCGGCACCGGCTCCGCCGCGATCGCCCGCTGCCGCGCGAACACGTCGGTCGCATGATAATGCAGCGCGTGCAGGGTCGCCGCGGTCGGCGACGGCACCCAGGCGGTGTTCGCGCCGGCTTGCGGATGCGCGCCCTTCTGCGCGAGCATATCGGCCATCCGATCGGGCGCGGCCCACATCCCCTTGCCGATCTGCGCCTTGCCCGAGAGCCCGCAGGCGAGCCCGATGCGGACATTGCGGTCCTCATAGGCCTTGATCCACGCGCTGCCCTTGATCTCTCCCTTGGGGAGCATCGGCCCGGCGCGCATGCTGGTATGGATCTCGTCGCCGGTGCGATCGAGGAAGCCGGTGTTGATGAAGGCGATGCGGTCCTTCACCGCATGGATGCACGCCGCGAGATTGGCCGAGGTCCGCCGCTCCTCGTCCATCACCCCCACCTTGATCGTGTGGCGCGCGAGCCCGAGCAGATCCTCGACCGCGTCGAACAGCCGATCGGTGAAGCCGCATTCCTCGGGCCCGTGCATCTTGGGCTTGACGATGTAGATCGATCCGGCGCGGCTGTTGCGGAAACGTCCGAGCCCGCGCAGGTCGTAGAGCGCGATCAGGCTGGTGATTATCGCGTCGAGCACCCCCTCGGGCGCCTCGCCCCCGTCGGCGAGCAGCACCGCGGGGGTGGTCATCAGATGCCCGACATTGCGGACGAACAACAGCGCCCGCCCGGGCAGGCCGTGCCGGTCGCCCGCGAGCCGCCGCGTCATCGTCCGCCCGCCCTTGTCGAACGCCTCCTCGAGATCGCCGCGCATCAGCCCGAGCCAATTGGCATAGGCGGCCACCTTGTCCGCGGCATCGACCGCGGCGATCGAATCCTCGAGATCGACGATCGTCGTCAGCGCCGCCTCGAGCAGCACGTCCGCAATCCCCGCCGGATCGTCGCGCCCGATCGGATGAGCGCGGTCGATCACCACTTCGATGTGCAGCCCGTGGTGGCGGTACAGCCACGGCGCGACCTGCTGCGCGGGATCGCGCAGCACCGGCTCGCCCGTCAGGTCCGCCCAGCGACCCGCGGCGAGCGGCACCGCCTCGTCGAGAAAGGCCCGCGCCCGCGCGATCACCTGCGCGCCGCGCCCGGAGTCATAGCCGCCCGGCTTCGCCGCGCCGGGCAGCGCATCGGTGCCGTAGAGCGCGTCGTACAGGCTCCCCCAGCGGGCATTGGCGGCGTTGAGCACGAAGCGGGCGTTGAGCGCGGGAACGACGAGCTGCGGGCCCGCCATCGTCGCGATCTCGGCGTCGACATGGGTGGTGCCGATCGTGAAGGCCGCCGGCTCGGGAACGAGATAGCCGATCTCGCGCAGGAACGCCTCCTGCGCCGCGGGATCAGCGGCGCGCGCCGGGTTTTCGGCCGACCAGCGGTCGATCTCGGCCTGGAGGTCGTCGCGTTTGGCGAGCAGCGCACGATTCCCGGGGGCGAATCGCGCGAAGATGTCGGCGGCACCCGCCCAGAACGCCTCCGCCTCGATCGCCAGCTCGGGCAGCACCCGCGTCTCGACGAAGCGCGCGAGCACCTCGGCAACCTGCAATCCGGCGCGATCGCAATAAGCGGACATGAAAACTCCTCCTCGCAAAACACTCGGTGCCTGGGGAGGGCCGCGCCGGAGTATCGGCCTCGCGGCCGCTAATCAACCCCGCGATCGAGCGCGATCGCCGCCGCCTCGATCCGTTCGAGCATCGCGCGCAGCTGTTCGCGCTCGGCGTCCGAAAGCGTCGCGAAGATCCGCCGCTCGAATTCGAGCGCCTTGGGCGAAACCTGCTCGTACAGCGCCCAGCCCTCCGGCGAGAGCGTCAGCAGATGCGAGCGCTGATCCTCGGGATTGGCGCCGCGCTGGATCAGCCCGCGTTCGGCGAGCGCGATCGCGGCGCGGCTCACCGTCACCTTGTCCATCCGGGTGCGCCCGCACAGCGCCTGCTGGCTCATCGCCCCGCCCTCGGCGAGCACCGCGACCAGCCGCCATTCGGGGATCCGCAGCCCGAACAAGGTGCGATAGGCCGAGGCGACCGTATCCGACACGGTGTTCGAAGCGATCGAGAGCCGATAGGGCAGAAATTCGTCGAGTTTGAGCTTGTCGGGCATCGGCCTCACCGTGCTGCCAACATGTCATCCGCGCAAGTGACAACGTTGAACGATTGCATTTTCTGCAATGATACCGGTATCACTTCGCACTTGCAACATAACCCGCTGCGGTGCAGAAAGATCGGGCCTTTCAGGCATCCTCTCCTAAAACTTTCAAACGGCCGTCCTCCTGGGCGGCCTTTTTTTTGCCCTCGATCCTCCCCCGCCAGGGGGAGGTGGCATGCGAAGCATGACGGAGGGGGCGGAAGCACGCTGGCTGGTGGATCGCCCACCTCCCCCTCCGCCGCCTTCGGCGACACCTCCCCCTTGCGGGGGAGGATTTGTCATTTCATCTGCCGTCTGATCGTCGCCTGCGTCGCCTTGCCATAGGGCGGCTTCATCCCCGCCAGCTTCGCCACGTCGAGCCTCGTCTGCCGGTAGATGCTGCGCGCATGGCTGAACGTCCGGAAGCCCGCCTCGCCATGATAGGCGCCCGTCCCCGAGGGGCCGATCCCGCCGAACGGCAGCTCTTCCTGGCTGACATGGAAAATCACGTCGTCGAGCGTCACCCCGCCCGAGATCGTCCGGTCGAGCACCTGTCGCCGCTCGCCGGCGTCGCTGCCGAAATAATAGAGCGCGAGCGGCCGGTCGCGGCGGTTCACTTCGGCGATCGCGTCGTCGATATGCTTGTAGCTGCGCACCGGCAGCACCGGCCCGAAAATCTCCTCCTGCATCACCGTCATCGCGTCGGTGGCGCCGCGGATGATGTGGAGCGGCATCTTCCGGCTGTTCGAGCCGGCGAAATCCTCGCCCGCCGGATTGACCGCGATCACCTCGGCGCCCTTGGCGCGGGCGTCCTCGATCCAGCCGCTCAGCCGGGCATGGTGCCGGTCGTTGATCACCGCGGTATAGTCGGGATTGTCGAGCAGGCGCGGATACATCGCCGCCGCCGCGCGGGTCAGCCCGTCGACCACCTCCGCCTCCTTCTCCTCGGGCACCAGCATATAGTCGGGCGCGAGGCAGATCTGTCCGGCGTTGAGCATCTTGCCCATCGCCACGCGCTCGGTCGCCTTGGCGACATCCGCCGAACGCCCCACCACCACCGGCGACTTGCCGCCGAGCTCGAGCGTCACCGGCACCAGATTGTCCGCGGCGGCATGGAGGATGTGCTTCGCGATTCCCGTGGCGCCGGTGAACAGCAGATGGTCGAAGGGCAGCTCGGCGAACGCCTTGCCGACATCGGGCCCGCCGCTGACGAACGCCAGCTCCTCGGGCGCGAAATAGCGCGGCGCCAGCTCCTCGAACAGCGCGGCGACCGCCGGGGTGAACTCGCTGGTCTTAACCATCGCGCGATTGCCCGCGGCGAGCACGCCGGCGAGCGGGCTCATCACGAGGTTCACCGGGAAGTTCCACGGCGCGATGATCCCCACCACGCCCTTGGGCTGATATTCGATCCACGCTCGCCCGCCGAGCAGCCCCAGCGGGAACATCGTCGGCTTGCGCTCGGCCTTCGCCCAACGCCCGACATGCTTGAGCGCGTGACGGAGCGGCCCCACCGACGCTGCGATATCGGTGATCATCGATTGCTCGCGGCTACGATGCCCGAAATCCTCGCTCAGCGCGTCGCAGAAGCGCGTAGCATTGCCGGCGGTCATCGCGATCGCGCGCTTGAGCCGGTCCTTGCGGACGTCCAGCGACACCGGCAGCTCCGCCATGAACGCAGCGCGCTGGCGATCGAGCAGTTCGCGCATCATCGGGGCTCCGTTGCGAATTGAGTGATGACCACAATGTCCTCCGGCGCCGGCTGCGGCGTCAATGCCTGACCGATCCACACCGCGAAGGCCGCCGTCGCGAGCATCACGCCGAAGGGCAGCCGATCGGTCGCGGTGACCTTGCGCCCGCCCATCATGAACCCCAATACCGCCGCGATTCCGATCAGCGCCGCCGCCAGCTGCACCAGCGGCAGCGCCTGCCAGCCGAGCCAGCAGCCGATTGCGCCGAACAGCTTGGGGTCGCCGCCGCCCAGACCCTGTCGCCCACGGATCACGCGATACCCCGCTGCGACAGCCGCCAGCGCCGCATAGCCGCCGATCCCGCCGATCAGCCGCGCCTCCATGCCGGGCGCCATCCCGAGCAGCCCGACCGCCAGCCCCGTCGCCGCCAGCGCGCCGGTGAGCGCGTTGGGCAGCCAGAAGGCGGCAAGGTCCATCGCCGCCAGCATCAGCAGCAGCCAGCCGAAGATCGCTCCTGCGACCGCCGCGAGCGTCGAGGCCGTGGCGAGCGCCGCCGCCACCCCGATCGCCAGCCCGGCAAGCTCGGTGAGCAAATGGCTCGGAGGGATCGCCGTGCCGCACCCGCGGCAGCGCCCGCGCTGGAGCACGAAACTCAATATCGGCACGAGCTCGCGCGCGCCCAGTCCCTTGCCGCAGCGGTCGCATTGCGACCGTCCATGCAGCGCCGATCGCCCCTGCGGCCAGCGGATCGCCAGCGTCGCGATGAAGCTCCCGAAGACCAGCCCGAGCGCGCCGAGCAGCGATGCGAGCAGCCACGGCTCAATCGTCATCGCGCGGCTTTCGCTTGCGGATCAGATAGCGGTACACCCCGAACACGTTGATTCCGAACAAGGCGAGGTTCTGCGTCCAGAGCGGCGCATCGTCGGAGAGCAGCGCGCCGGTGATCCAGCAGATGCTCGATGCCACGAACAGCGCGAACCCCCAGCCGGTCACGCGCCGCCCGAGATCGAGCGACACCATGAACGCCGCGACGATGCCGCTGATCGATGCGGACCATTTGAGAATGTCGACAAGCGTCATGCGGCACCATCCCTGAGGCAGCGCGCGGGCTTTTGCAAACCGCGCCGCGGAGCACTAGATCGCCCCCAACAATCGAGAGGAAAAACATGTCCGCCGACGCAATCGTCATTGCTTCCTATGCCCGCACGCCGATGGGCAGCTTCCAGGGCTGCCTGACCGATGCGAGCGCCACCGATCTCGGTGCCACCGCGGTCGGCGCGGCGGTCGAGCGCGCAGGCCTCAAAGGCGACGCGATCGAGCGGATCTATATGGGCTGCGTGCTTCCCGCCGGGCTCGGCCAGGCGCCCGCGCGCCAGGCCGCGCTCAAGGCCGGGCTGCCGCACCACATCGAGGCGACGACGATCAACAAGATGTGCGGATCGGGCATGCAGGCGGCGATCATGGCCGCCGAGGCGCTCGCTTCTGGCTCGGCCGACCTCATCGTCGCCGGCGGGATGGAGAGCATGACCAACGCGCCCTATCTCTCGCTGCGCCACCGCGCCGGCGCGCGGATCGGGCACGATGTGCTCAAGGATCACATGTATCTCGACGGGCTCGAGGATGCCTATGAGCCCGGCCGGCTGATGGGCAGCTTCGCCGAGGAGACCGCGCAGGAATATCAGTTCACCCGCGAAGCGCAGGACGCCTTCGCCATCGCCTCGCTCGAGCGCGCGCAAAAGGCGCAGCGTTCAGGGGCGTTCGATCGCGAGATCGCCCCCGTCGAGGTCAAGGGCCGCAAGGGCACCACTACCGTCACGTTTGACGAGCAGCCGGCAAAGGGCGATCTCTCGAAGATCCCGACGCTCAAGCCCGCTTTCTCGAAGGACGGCACGATCACCGCCGCCAATGCCTCGTCGATCTCGGACGGCGCCGCGGCCCTGGTGATGACCCGGGCGAGCGTCGCCGACCGGCTCGGGCTCACGCCGCGCGCGCGGATCGTCGCGCACGCTGCGCACGCGCATCTCCCCGCCCGCTTCACCACCGCGCCGGTGTTCGCGATGCGGAAGGCGCTCGACAAGGCCGGCTGGCAGATCGGCGATGTCGACCTGTTCGAAGTCAACGAAGCGTTCGCCTGCGTCGCGATGATCGCGATGCACGATCTCGGCATCTCCCACGACGTGCTCAACGTCCATGGCGGCGCCTGCGCGCTCGGCCACCCGATCGGCGCCTCGGGCGCGCGCGTGCTGGCGACTCTGCTCTCGGCGCTCGAGACCCACGGCCAGAAGCGCGGCCTCGCCTCGCTCTGCATCGGCGGCGGCGAGGCGACCGCAGTGGCAGTGGAGCTGCTGGACTGACGCGATGGTCTTCGATCTGAGAGGCGCGCTGCTCAAAAAGGCCGAGGTCGAGTCGGCGCGCCTCGACGATTTCGAATTCCGCCTGCGCGCCCGCACCTTCCGTCTGCTCGCCGAACGGCACGCGCTGGACCCCGAACCGCTTGTCGGCGAGATCGCCACCGATCCCGACGATGCGATTCTCGCGCGCCACCCCGCGCTGCACGGCGCCTATGCGGAATGCCGCGCGCTCGCCCGCCAGCTGATCGACGAACGCGGCGACCCAACTCCGTACAAGCTCGCCTAGTCGAAGGTCTCGCCGGGCTCGACGCCCCAGATATGCGATTGCTCGACATAGCCCGAGCGCCCGTCGACGTCGAAGCGGCACCAATTATCGGCGCATTTGCTCAGCCGGCCGACCACGCCGGGCTCGACCCGCCAGTTGATGTGCGCGTTCGCCGCCGGCGACGCGCGCAGCTCGGTGACGGTGCCGACGACGATTCCCGTGCGCCGCTCGTCGAGGAAGTTGCGCAGCATCCAGCCCTGCGTGCCGCCCGGATCCTCAACCTTGCGCCACTCGCCATAGACGTCGAGCACCTTGAGCGGCAGATTGCGCCGCTGGTAGAGCCAGTTCGCCGGATAGTTGCGCCCCGGCCCGGTGCGCATCCGCGCCTTGTCGACGTCGATCGACACCCAATAAGGCGGCTTGCGTTGCGCGATCGCTGGCGCGGCGAGCCCGAGCGCAACGATCGCCAGCACGGCCCAGCCGCGAAGCCGCATATGTTCCCCTATCATCGCTCAGCTTTACCGCGCGGTGCCATCACGCTTCAACCCGTTGACTGCGGCGCCCGCGCCCGCCAATCCGCTCTGAATGGCACAGAGCGCGCGCCCTTCCCGCCCCCGTGTGGCCGTCACCCGGACCTTGCCCGACGCCGTCGAGGCGCGCATGGCCGAATTGTTCGACGCCGTGCTCAATCCCGACGATGCGCCGCGCGACCGCGCCGCGCTCGCCGCCGCGATGGCCGATGCCGATGTCTTCGTCCCCACCGTCACCGATCGGATCGACGCCGCGCTGATCGCCGCCGCGCCCGATCGCCTGCGGCTGATCGCCAATTACGGCGCCGGCGTCGGCCATATCGACCTCAAGGCGGCGCGCGAGCGCGGCATCGTGGTCACCAACACCCCCGGCGTGCTCACCGAGGATACCGCCGACATGGCGATGGCGCTGATCCTCGCGGTGCCGCGCCGGCTGGTCGAGGGCGACAAGCTGGTCCGCGCCGGCCAGTGGACCGGCTGGCACCCCACCGGCATGCGCGGCCACCGTATCGGCGGCAAGAAGCTCGGCATCCTCGGCATGGGCCGGATCGGCCAGGCCGTGGCGCAGCGCGCCCGCGCCTTCGGCCTCCAGATCCACTATCACAACCGCCATCGCATCCCCGACGTCGCCGAGGCGCAGCTCGGCGCGACCTTCCATGCCGATCTCGACGCGATGCTCGAAGCGGTCGACATCCTCACCATCCATACCCCGCACACCGGCGCCACCGGCGGGCTGATCGACGCGCGCCGGCTCGACCTGCTCGGCCCCAATGGCTGGCTGATCAACACGGCGCGCGGCGAGATCGTCGATCCCGAGGCGCTGGTCGCCGCGCTCCGGGGCAAGCGGATCGCCGGCGCCGGCCTCGACGTCTATGTCGGCGAGCCCGCGGTCGATCCGCGGCTGATGGCGTTCGACAATGTCGTGCTGCTCCCGCATCTCGGCTCGGCGACCTTCGAGGGCCGCGACGCGATGGGGCTGAGGGTGATCGCCAACATCCGCTCCTGGGTCGACGGCCATCGCCCGCCCGATCAGATCCTCGACGGCTGGCTTTGACGCCGCTCGGCGCGGGCTAGAGCCCGCCGAGCCACTCGCGGATCATCGCCTGCCCGGCGGTCACCGCGCCCGGCCCGAGCGCGCGATGCGCCGCGCGCAACGCCTCGGCCGAGGTGCCGGCCTCGGCGATGAAGGCTGGGCCGTTCTCGATCCACGCCTCGAACCGCGGATCCTCGCCCATCTCGGCATGGAATTGCAGCGCGAGCAATTCGGGGCCGCGGCGGAATGCCTGATGCGGATAGGCCGATGTCGAGGCGAGCAGCTCGACCCCGTCGGGCAAGTCGAACGTGTCGCCATGCCAATGCAGCACCGGCACGTCGGCGACATGGCGCAGCGGCGAATCCGCGCCCGCGCGGTTGAGCGCCACCGGGGTGAAGCCCACTTCCTTCACGGGCCCCGGCCGCACCTCCGCGCCCATCGCCGCCGCGACCATCTGCGCGCCGAGGCACACCCCCAAAGTCGGCAGCCCGCGCGCGATCCGCTGGGCGAGCCGGTCGAGCTCGTGCGCGATCCATGGATGCGCGTCGCGCTCATAGACGCCCATCGGCCCGCCCATCATCAGCAGCAGATCGGGCGCATTGAAGTCGAGGCCGGAGAAGCCGGGATCGGTGACGTCGACGCGGTCGAGCACATAGCCCGCCGCCTCGATCGGTTCGCGAAACCCGGCAATGCCCTCATAGGGCGTGTGGCGGATGATCAGACCGGTCTTCATGCCGCCAGCCTAGCGGTCCGAACGCCGATCGAAAGACCAGGTTTTCTTGGGAGCGATCAAATCCTCCCTCGCGCAGCGGGGGAGGTGGCGCCGAAGGCGACGGAGGGGGCATCTCCACGAGCGACGTCCCTCGCGGAGATGCCCCCTCCACCACTTCGTGGTCCCCCTCCCCCGCTGCGCGAGGGAGGAAAAGGAAGGATCAATCGCCGGTCAGGATCCGGTCGACGAGTTGCTTCACCGTCGGCACGAACCCGTTCGAATAGAAGGGGTCGCGCTTGAAGTTATAGGCGTTGTGCCCCGCGAACATGAGATTCTGCTCGACCGGGCCGCCATGCGCGATGTCCTGCAGCGTCTTCTGGATGCAGAAGCTGCGCGGGTCCGCCAGCCGGCCGGTCGAATTCGTCTCGGTGTCGGCCCAGGACGAGAACTGGCACTGGCTGAGGCAGCCCATGCAATCGGCCTGGTCCTTGCGGATCACGCCCTTCTCTTCCTCGGTGACGAAGACCAGCGTGTTGTCCGGGGTCTTGAGCGCCGAGGTGAAGCCTTCGCCGAACCATTGGCGCGCGCGCAGCAGGTCGTTGCGGGTCACCCAGAAATTCTTGCCCTTCACGCCCACGTCGAGCTGGAAGGTGTGATCGCCGGCATGCTCGGTCGAATAGGCGATCTGCCGGTCCGAACGCGCCTCGAGGTTGCGCAGGAACGGATTGCGCACCGCCGAGGAATAGAAACCCGTCGGCGAGAAGCGGTGGAGCAGCACGTCGCCCTCGTCGAGCGTCATCAGCCGCGCCTTCCACTCCTCGGGGATGGGGCTCTCCTGGGTGAGCAGCGGCCGGGTGCCGAACTGGAAGGCGATCTTGCCGAGCTCGGGATTGTCGATCCAGTCGCTCCAGTCGCGCAGATACCAGACGCCGCCCGCCATCACGATCGGCACGTCGTCGGAGATGCCGCCCTCGCGCATCGTCGCGCGCAGGTCGCGGACGCGCGGATAGGGGTCCTGCGGCACCAGCGGGTCCTCGGCGTTGGACAGGCCGTTGTGCCCGCCGGCGAGCCACGGATCCTCATAGACTACCGCCGCGAGCCACTCCGCCGCCTTCGAATAAGCGCGCTTCCACAGCGCGCGGAAGGCGCGGCCCGAGCTGACGATCGGCAGATAGGAGACGTTGTACGACGCCGCGATCTCGCTGAGCTTGTAGGGCATGCCCGCGCCGCAGGTGACGCCCGCCACCATGCCGCGGGTGCGCTCGAGCACGCCGTGGAGCACGCGCTGCGCGCCGCCCATTTCCCACAGCACGTTGATGTTCACCGCGCCCTTGCCGCCGGCGATCTCGAAGGCCTTCTTCACCTGGGTGACGGCGCCCTCGATCGCATATTCGACCAGCTCTTCATGGCGTTCGCGCCGGGTCAGCGCGCGATAGATTTGCGGGATGATCTTGCCCTCGGCGTCGTAGCTGTCGGCGTTGACCGCGCTCACCGTGCCGATGCCGCCGGCCGCCGCCCAGGCGCCCGCGCTCGCATGATTGGTCGCAGCGACGCCCTTGCCACCCTCCACCAGCGGCCACACTTCGCGGCCGTTATAGTTGATGGGGGTCAAACCCTTGAACAAATGTACCTCCGCCGAAATTTCGCGGCACGCTATACGCAAAACCCGCCAACAAGCGAGCCGCAATCGTTATTGCAGTGCGTCAGGGCGTCCCATCGCCTCGCCATAGAGCCGCGCATAGGACGCGATCATCTGCGCCTCGTCGAACAACGCACGGGCGCGCGCACGGTTCTGTTCGCCGATATGACGCATCGAATCCGGGTGCCGCGCCAGCGTGTCGATGCGGTCGCGCAGGTCGACCTCATGGTGCCGCGGGGCGAGGAAAGGCGCGTTCTCGGGCGAGACCATCGACGGGATGTCGCCCACCCGGGTCGAGACCACCGGCAGCCCCGCCGCCATCGCCTCGATCACCGAGATCGGCGCCTGCTCGCTCTTCGACGACAGTGCGAAGAGGTCGAACAGCCCCATATAGCGGTGCGGCTCGGGCAGGAATCCGGGCAGGATCACCTGATCCTCGATCGCCATCGCCTCGGCGGCGTCGACGATGTTCTGCCGCTCGGGCCCCTCGCCGAGGATCACCAGCTTGAAGCGCACGTTCACCCCCGCGATAGCCCGGATCAGCATCGGCAGGTCCTTGACCGGCCGCAGCCCCGCGACGCAGCCGACGAACACTTCGCCCTCGCGCTTGTTCTGGAGCTGTGGGATCAGCGTGGGATCGGGCTTCTGCGCGAACAAGGCGGTGGGCACGCCATTGGCGATGCGGTGGACGCGCGCCGCCGGCTGGCGCCAATGCTTGATCGCGACGCGCTCGAGCACCTGGCTCGGCACCACCAGCGCGTTGGCGGCGGGAAGCGCGATCCGGCGATACATGTTGCGCACCGGATTCAACCGCTCGGCCTCGTCCTGGTTGAAGCCGTCCTCGTGATGGACGATCGGCGGCAGCCCCTTGCCGAACACCCGCGCCGCCATCACCCCGTCGATCGCGCCCCAATTATAGGTCAGCACCAGATCGAAGCGCCGCATGAACCGCGCGATCTCCTCGTAGCGCTTGACCGAGGGCCGGCCCGAGAGCGGCGGCGGGTTCTGCGCGATCTCGTATTTGATCCCCTTGGCGATCGCGTCGCGCGCGCCGAGCTGGTCGGGCATCGCCGAGACGATCGTGTGCCGCGCCTTGTCGCCGAACGCGTTCATCAGCCGCACGGCGCGCGCTTCCTTGCCGCCATGATTGAAGGTCGAATGGAGGTGGAGGATGTGAATGGGCATATCGGAGCGGGTGATTAGCGCCCGGACGCGCGTCCGTCACCTCAAACTCCCTCTTACCGGGATGCCCCGCCCGTCTCGGGCAAGCATATCTTGCGCTGCGGCGGCGGACGCGTAGCTTCGCCCCATGCACCCCCTTGTCACTTATGGCTGTTTCGGACTGGTCGGCCTGCCGGTGCTGGCGGTCTCGGGCCTCCTTCTCTCGCAGGGCGTGGTGCGCACCACCGAACCCGTATCGGCGCCCGCTTCGGCGCACGGGCTGACGCTGGATCTAAGGCACTGGACCGACCTGATCGAGAAAGTCCCTCCCGATTCATGGCTGCACGACGTGGCCTATTCGGATCGGGCGCGGATCAACGGCCGCTTCGCCGGCGGGCGCGGGACGGATGTGGCCGCTTTCGAGCTCCGCGTCCGTGCCGGCGGCACCGGCGCTGCCCCACAGATCGTCACCTGCGAGAAGAGCGCGCCCGATGCGGTCACGCCGAACGTCGATGACGTCTGCCATTTCGTCGTCGATTTGTCGCCGCGAACGCTTCGCGACCCGATCGAGGTTTCGGTCATCGGCAAGGGGCCGGAGGCGCGGAGATCCTTCACCCACATATTCCGCTTCGAGCGACGCACCCACTACAGCCTTGCCTGGTGGGAAGCCGTGATGGGCATCTGAGGCGCGGCGTCAGGCGACCTTCGCCAGCAGCCGCTCGATCGCTTCCACCACCTCGGGCTCGTCGAGCGTCGGCGCATGGCCCACGCCGGGCACCGTCACCAGTTCGGCGCCCTTTACCCGCGCGACCATCTTGTCCGCCGTCGCGGCGCCGAGGATGTCCGAGCGCTCGCCGCGGACGATCAGCAGCGGCTTGCCCTGCATCGCGTCGATCGTCGGCCACATGTCCGGCCCCGCCTCGTTGCCCGGCACGCGGAACGGCTCGGCGATCTTCATGTCGTAATCGAGCACGATCCGCCCCGAGCTGTTCACCCGATAGAGCCGCTTGGCCATGCGCAACCAATCCTCGATCCCGTAGCCGGGATAGACATCGGCGTTGTTTTCGGCGAGCGCGCGCGCGGCGTGCATCCAGGTCGGGTGCCACACTGCCTTGCCGACATAGGAGCGGATCCGCGCCAGCCCGCCCGGATCGAGCTCGGGGCCGACATCGTTGAGCACCGCGCCGGCGATCTTCGCGCCGTCGGTCGCCGCGAGCAGCATCGTCACGATCCCGCCGAGCGACGTCCCCACCGCGACGAACCGGGTGATACCGAGGTCGGCGAGCAGCGCCTCGACGTCCTGCAAATAGGTCAAGGGCACATAGGACATCGGGTCCTTGGCATAGGCGCTTTCGCCGCGCCCGCGGAACTCGATGCAGAGCACCCGCCGCGCGCCTGCCAGCCGGCTGGCCAGCCCGTCATAGTCGCGGGCGTTGCGGGTCAGCCCGGGAAAGCAGAGCACCGGCGGCCGGTCGTCCGCCCCGGCATAGTCGCGGTAATGCAGCCTCAGGCCGTCCTTCGACCACCAAAACCCGTCGGTATAGTTGCGCCGCTCGCCCATCGCTCCCCATATCGCCGCATGGCATTCACTCCGCAACAGGCGATCCTCGAACTCGGCGACGCCTTCTACGATCCCGTCACCGCCGCGCGCTTCCCCCGGACGATCCTGCGCTTCCGCAACGACCGTGCCGCCGCCGAGGTCGGCCTCGACGCGCTGAGCGACGCGCAGTGGATCGCGCATTTCGGGCGATTCGAGCCCCTCCCTGGCACGCTCCCGCAGCCGCTGGCGCTGCGCTATCACGGCCACCAGTTCCGCGTGTACAATCCCGATATCGGCGACGGCCGCGGCTTCCTGTTCGCCCAGATGACCGATACCGCCGGCCGGCTGATGGACCTCGGCACCAAGGGCTCGGGCCAGACGCCGTACAGCCGCTTCGGCGACGGCCGCCTCACCCTCAAGGGCGGCGTCCGCGAGATCCTCGCCACCGAGATGCTCGAGGCATTGGGCGTCGAGACCTCGCGAACCTTCTCGCTCATCGAGACCGGCGAGGAGCTCCACCGCGGCGACGAACCCTCGCCCACCCGCTCGGCGGTGCTCGTCCGGCTCAGCCACGGCCATATCCGCATCGGCACCTTCCAGCGCCTCGCTCATGCGCAGGACACCGGGAATCTCGCCAGGCTCGCCGCCTATGTCCTGCGCCACTATTTCGGCGAAGCCGCCGGCGACGACGCGCCGCAGCGGCTGCTCGCGCATGTCGCCCGGCGCACCGCGCGCATGGCCGGCCGCATCATGGCGGCGGGCTTCGTCCATGGCGTGCTCAACAGCGACAATATCAACGTCACCGGCGAGAGCTTCGACTATGGGCCATGGCGCTTCGCCCCGGATTGGGCGCCCGGCTTCACCGCCGCCTATTTCGACCAGTCAGGCCTCTATGCCTTCGGGCGCCAGCCCGAGGCGATCTATTGGGACGTGATGCAGCTCGCCAGCTCGCTCCGCCTGATCGCCGACGAGGAACCGCTGATCGCGGCGATGGACGTCTTCCCCGAAACCTTCCAGCGCGAGGTCGTCGAGGCGATGCTGTGGCGGCTCGGCCTCGTGCCGCGCGGCACCGGTGACGATCGCGCGCTGGTCGGCGCGATCGAGCGCGCGCTCGTCGAGACCGGCGCACCGATCGACCGGTTCTTCTTCGACGCTTTCGGCGGCGCGCTGCCCGAAAGCTATGGCGCGCCCTTTGCCGATCTCCGCGCGCAGCTCGCCCATTTCGCTCCGCGCAAGCCGCGCGACCATGTCTATTGGTCCGATCCCGCGCCCTGCTCGATGCTGATCGACGAAGTCGAATCGATCTGGGCCGCGATCGCGGCGGACGACGATTGGTCGCGCCTCGACGCCAAGGTCGCCGCGATCCGTCGCATGGGCGAGGCGCTGGCCTGATGCCTTGGTCGTCGCCCCCGCGAAAGCGGGGGCCTATCTCCCGGATGTGCCACCGATACGCGGCGCGTTGGCCTGCGGCATCTACACGAGATGGGCCCCCGCCTTCGCAGGGGTGACGATGGCAGGGAGGGGGTTGGAACCCATCTTTGTTTCGGGCAAGAGCTAGGCAACATTCCGGGGATACAAGCCAGAAACCAAATGCCGGGAACGGAAATCATCTCCACGGAGCCGGCGACGGGTGCCGTGCTCTGGCGTCAGAAGATCGGCGACGTCGATGCGGAAGTCGCCCACGCCCGCCGCAGCTGGGCCGAATGGGCCGCGCGCCCGCTCGCCTATCGCGTCGAGGCGCTGCGCCGCTTCGCCAATGTCGTCCGCCAAAAGGCCGATGCCTTCACCGACCTGCTCGCGCGCGAGACCGGCAAGCCGCTCTGGGAGGCGCGCACCGAAGTCGAGACGGTGATCGGCAAGGTCGACATCTCGGTCACTGCCTATTCGGAGCGCACCGGCCAGCGCCGGATCGAGGCGCCGATGAACACCCGGCTCGCGCTGCGCCACAAGCCGCATGGCGTGCTCGCGGTGCTCGGCCCGTATAATTTCCCTGCGCATCTGCCCAACGGCCATATCGTCCCCGCTTTGCTCGCCGGCAACGCGGTGGTGTTCAAGCCGTCGGAGAAGACCCCGGCCTCGGGCGCCTTCCTCGTCGATTGCTTCCACCAGGCCGGCATCCCCGAAGGCTGCATCCGCCTGCTGATCGGCGGGCCCGAGCAGGGCAAGGCGCTCGCCGGCCACCCCGATATCGACGGGCTGCTGTTCACCGGCTCGGCCAACACCGGCATCGCGCTCAACCGCCAGTTCGCCACCCGGCCCGAAAAGATCCTCGCGCTCGAGATGGGCGGCAACAATCCGATCGTCGTCTGGGACACCCCCGATCTCTATTCGGCCGCGGTGCTCGTCATCCAGTCGGCTTTCACCACCGCCGGCCAGCGCTGCACCGCGGCGCGCCGGCTGATCGTCGACGAGAAATTGTTCGACCCGCTGATGGTCGAGCTCAACAAGCTGATCGGCCGGCTGATCGTCGACGAGCCGCACGCCGACCCCGCGCCGTTCATGGGGCCGGTGATCGACAACGACGCCGCCGACATGCTCACCGAGAGCTTCCTCGCTTTGTCGACGATGGGCGGCCGCCCGCTCAAGCATATGGAGCGCCCGATCGAGAGCCGGCCGTTCCTCACGCCCGGCCTGATCGACATGACCCAGGCCAATGACAAGCCCGATGTCGAGCTGTTCGGCCCCGTCCTCCAGATCTACCGCAAGGCGACCTTCGAGGACGCGATCATCGAGGCGAACGACACGCGCTACGGCCTGTCGGCCTCGCTGGTGAGCCAGAATCCGCGGCTCTACGACCAGTTCTGGGCCAATATCCGCGCCGGCATCGTCAACTGGAACCGCCCGACCAACGGCGCCTCCTCGGCAGCGCCGTTCGGCGGCGTCGGCTGGTCGGGCAATCACCGCCCGAGCGCCTATTACGCCGCCGATTATTGCGCCTATCCGGTGGTCTCTTCGGAATCGGAACAGGCCCGCGCCGCGATCGGGCTGGGGCTGCGCGACGCCTGAGCCGCGCGCCGCAGCCACGGCCCGGCATGGACGACGCTCATCAGCAGATACATCGCGGTCATCCCGCCAAAGGGAGACGCCGCGCCGCAGAGCATCGCCACCGAGCCGCCGCCCTGCGCGCTCAGCAGCGCCATCAGCGCGAAGCCCGGTGTGGCCGCCAGCGCCAGCCAATCGGCGGCGCGGGCGGCGTTCACGATGCGGTGTCGGCGTTGCGGAACGCCGCCTCGCCGGCATCCGACACTTCGACCCATTTGGGATCCGGTGCCGCCTCGGCCTCGTAATTGTCGTGCCAGTTCCACCATTTATAGGTCTGGGTCTGCGGATAGCCGTCAGGCGAATCCTCCCAGATTTCCTGCCGGCCGAGCGGGGTGAGATCGAGATAGCTCCACACCGTCCCCATCGCCTCGTCGCCGCGATTGTTGATGAAATAGGTGCGGTAGATCCGGTCGCCGTCGTGGATGAAGACATTGTGGCCGTGCCACTCGTCGACGCCGAAATCCTTGTCGAAATCGTCGGTGATCGTCACCCACGGCATGTCCCAGCCCATCCGCGCCTTCAATCGCGCGATGTCCGGCTGCGGCGCGCGCGAGGCATAGACCAGCGTCGTGTCGCGCGCATTGAGATGCGCGAGATGGCTCACCTGATCGGCGCCGAGCGAGCAGCCGCGGCAAGCGTGGTCGGGCCAGCCGAACACACCGGGCTCGAAAAAGGCGCGATAGACGATCATCTGGCGCCGCCCGGCGAACAGGTCGAGCAGGCTGAGCCGACCTTCCGGCCCCTCGAACCCATAATCCTTCTCCACCGCCATCCACGGCATCCGCCGGCGCTCGGCCGCCAGCGCGTCGCGCGCACGGGTCTGCGCCTTCTCCTTGACCAGCAGCGCCGTGCGCGCCCTCTCCCACTCTTCCGCTGCGACCACGGCGGGATGGTTCTTCGGCAGTTCCGACATGCTCACTGCTCCTCTTCGCCGGTGACCGCGCCGATCCGCGGCACGACCTTGCGCCAGCCGCCACTCATATTGGTGTAGGCGGTGTCGTTGCGCGGCAGCTCGAAGCCCGAATGGACCAGCTGGAGCCGCGTCCCGCCCTCGACGGCCTCGAGCGTGAAGGTGACGATGGTGTCGAGCAGCGAGCCATAGCCCGCATTGCCCGGATGCCCGCCCTTCCACGAATAGGCGAAGCGCCGGTTGGGCACCGCCTCGAGCACCTCGCACTCGATCGTGCCGTCCCATTCGCCCGCCGGGCTGGTCCGGTAGGTGAAGCGGCTGCCCGGCACCGGGGCGAAGTCGCTCGGCACCATGCCGAGCCAGCGGCTCATCAACGCGCCCGTGGTCAGCGTCTTCCAGATCGTCTCGGGCGCATGCGGAAACACCTCGTCCACCGCGATCGCGCGGGCGCGGGTCTGCACTTCGGCATCGTTCATGGATCGATCTCCTTGAGAAGGCTGCGCAGGTCGGCGAAGCGATCGCGCCAGAACAGGTCGTAATGGCTCAGCCAGTCGAACAGCGGCGCGAGCCCCTCGGGCCGCGCGCGGTAGAAGACGTTGCGGCCCTGCGGCCGCTCGGCGACCAGCCCCGCCAGCTTGAGCGATTTGAGATGCTGCGACACCGCGCCCTGCGTGACCCCGCTGACCCGGGTCAGCTCGGCGACGTTGATCTCGTCGGCGCGCGCGATGCGCTCGAACACTGCGCGCCTTGTCGGGTCAGCGAGCGCGCGCATGACGGAATCGATCGGGCTGGTCTGGATCATGCGACTCATATTAGTTTACGCTAATGCATTAGTCAATTCTAATGCATTTAGCTGTGCATGGCCGCGTTGCGGCGCTGGACGGGCGCCGACCCTGCCCGCTATCGGCGCTGCATGCCCGTCATCGCCACCATCATGAATTCGACCACCGGCCAGCCGATCCAGAAGATGAGCTTCGGCCGCATGCCCAAGCCCTGGGCCTCGTTCACTCTCGAGACCGGCGAGCTGGTCAAGGCCGACCGCGTCGACATCGGCAAGCCCGCGCCGGGCAAGGTCGTCGTCCCCGTCTCGGTCTGGGTGACGCCGAAGGGCTAGGCTCTCCCCGCTTTCGCGGGGATGACGCGCGCCGGCGAAGAATTGTAACGAAACATTGCTGGCCCGCGCCGGCCATTGAATCCGCCGGGCCCAGCCCCTAGATTCGAGACTGCGGGACCGGGCCCCTCTGGCGGCGGCTTCACCTGAAGCCCCGTGATGTCGGACCGCATCGAGCTAGCTCGGTGCAGGTTTGGTGGCTGCCCCCTCCTCCCTCACCGAAGAACCGGCTCGATCGATGTAACTGTCGATGGAGTGGCAAGTGAGTATCCTGATCGAGCGGCTGATCGCCGCGCACCGTCTTCTCAACCGCGAAATCCGCCGCGAGCTCGCGCGTCGCGCCCCCGATTCCTCCCGGCTGACCCGGCTCAAGAAGGAACGGCTCGCGATCAAGGACCGGCTCTTCCGCCACTTCCCCGATGCGGCCGAGATGCGCCGCATCGCGCGCGGCGCGATCGCGCGCGCGCGTCACGCCTAAGGAGACCACGCACGTGGACAATCTTTCCGCCTTCAACCGCGGCGCCGCCAGTGCCGCGCAGGTCCGCTACGATGAGGGCCTGCGCCGGCACATGCTCGGCATCTATCGCAACATGGGCATCGGCCTCGCCATCACCGGGCTGGTCGCTTTGCTCGTCGCCAGCTCGCCGCCGCTGGTCGCGCTGATCTTCGGCACGCCGCTGAAGTGGGTCGCGATGCTCGCGCCGCTGGCGTTCGTCTTCTTCTTCACCTTCCGCATCGACCGGATGACCACCGCCGGCGCGCGCACCGCCTTCTTCGCCTTTGCCGGCGTGATGGGCGTGTCGATGGCGAGCATCTTCCTCGTCTTCACCGGCCAGAGCATCGCGATGGCCTTCTTCACCGCCGCGGCGATGTTCGCCGGCCTCAGCCTGTGGGGCTACACCACGAAGCGCGATCTCACCGGCATGGGGACCTTCCTCGTCATCGGGCTGGTCGCGGTGATCGGCGCGAGCCTCGTCAATCTGTTCCTCGGCTCGAGCCTGCTCCAGATGGCGCTCTCGGTCGTCGGCGTCGTGGTGTTCGCGGGCCTCACCGCGTGGGACACGCAGCGCCTGAAGAGCGAATATGTCGTCTATGGCAACAGCCAGGCGGCCGAGAAGCTCGCGGTGATGGGCGCGCTGTCGCTCTATCTCAACCTGATCAACATGTTCCAGCTGCTGCTGGGGCTGATGGGCGAGCGGGAGTAACCGCGTGACCGGCACCTTCACCTGCCCCGTCGACGGCACCAAATTGGTGCCGATGGAGCGCTCGGGCATCGAGATCGATCATTGCCCGAGCTGCCGCGGCGTCTGGCTCGATCGCGGCGAGCTCGACAAGATCATCGAGCGCAACGGCGCCGTGGCGGCGCCGTTGCCGCCCCAGCCGCAACCGGCGGCGCAGCCCGCGCCCTGGCCCGATCAGCGGCCGCGCTACGATGATCGCCACCAGCAGCATGGCGGCCATCACGGCCAGCACTACGGCCACAAGCGCCGCAAGTCGTTCCTCGAGGAACTGTTCGACTAGTCCCCCAATCCCCGAACAGTTTCCGAACCTGCCCGTCGCCGATCGCTCGGCGGCGGGCCTTTCTTTGCCGCCGTCAGAGCCCGACGCCGCGGCACAATTCGTAGAGCCGCTGCACCTTCGGGTGGTTCGCGCCGAACTTCGCGCGGAACTGCGCCTTGGAGGCGCATGCGGATATCTGCGCCGGGGTCGGCCGGCGCTGCGCCTGGCGCGCGCGACTGTTCCGGAGCAGCGCGCGCGTCGTCGAATCCTGCAGGACGACGCGGCCATGATCCTCGACCTGGGTGGTCGGGAGGTCTTGGCCATATCCCGGCGCGGCGATCGCCAGCAGCGCGATGGCGCATGACATGGTCCGCATGATCTGCCTCCTGTGGTGGCGCCATGGATAGGTCACGTCGGCCGCCCCGGTCCACGGCCCGGCCCCCCATCCGTCGCGTATCGCGCAGCGCCGGGCTTTTCTTTGCGCGCTGCCTCCCGCTATCGTCGCGGCTGAAGCGAGGGAGGGAAATCATGGTCACACGCAGGTCGCTCATCGGCGGCTCGGCCGCACTGGCGGCGACATTGACCTTGCCGCTTTCCGCCCGCGCCGCGCCCGGCTTGGTCCGGCGCGAGGGCACGCGGCTGATGCTCGGCGGCCGGCCCTATCGCTTCGCCGGCGCCAATCTCTGGTACGCCGCATGGCTCGGCGCCGACGCGCCTTATGGCGATCGCGCCCGCCTGCGCCGCGAGCTCGATACGCTGGCGGCCACCGGCGTCACCAATCTCCGCATCGCCGCTTCGGCCGAGGAGTCGCCGCTCAAGAATGCGGTCAAGCCGGCCTTTCACGGCGCCGATCCGGGCTCGGCCGATCCGGCGTTGCTCGGCGGGCTCGATTTCGCCCTCGCCGAGATGGCCAGGCGCGGGATGAAGGCGGTGCTGTACCTGACCAATTTCTGGGAATGGTCGGGCGGGATGATGACCTATCTCTATTACGTCACCGGCAAGTACATGGACGTCAACGACCCCGCGCATCCCTGGCCGGCCTTCCCCAACGCCACTGCGCAATTCTACGCCAACCCCAGGGCCGTCGCGTGCAACCATGATTGGGTGCGCGCGATCGTCGGGCGCACCAATGCGATCACCGGCACCGCCTATCGCGACGATCCGACGATCATGGCGTGGCAGCTCGCCAACGAGCCGCGTCCCGGCGGCGATCGCGCCACCGCGACCCCGCTGCTTCCGGCCTATTATGCCTGGCTCCGCGACAGCGCGAAGCTGATCAAGTCGCTGGACGGCAACCATCTCGTCTCGACCGGCAGCGAGGGCCTCAAGGGCAGCGTCGAGAGCGCCGAAATCTATCGCACCGCGCACAGCGTGCCCGAGATCGACTATCTCACCGCGCATATCTGGCCGCTCAACTGGAACTGGGTCGACGCGGGGGACATCGCCGGCAGCCACGCCGCCGCGACCGCCAAGGTCGCCGAATATCTCGATCAGCATCAGGCGCTCGCCCGCCAGATCGGCAAGCCGCTGGTGATCGAGGAATTCGGCTATCCGCGCGACGGCGGCGGCTACGACCGGGAGGCAAGCACCCACTTCAAGGACCTGTATTACCGGCAGATCTACGACGCCGTCCTGACCAGCGCCCGCACCGGCGGCCCGATCGTCGGATCGAACTTCTGGGCGTGGAACGGCGAAGGCCGCGCCGCGCATGGCGACCATCGCTTCCGCTCCGGCGACACGGCGTGGCTCGGCGATCCCCCGCACGAGCCGCAAGGCTGGTACGGCGTGTTCGACACCGACGCGACCACGCGGGCGGTGATCGCGGCGCACGCGAAGGCGCTGGCGAGTGTGGGGGAAGCAACAGCGGCATAAAGATCCTCCCCGGCACGGGGAGGGGGACCGCGCCACGCAGTGGCGTGGTGGAGGGGGATCGCCGCGAAGGATTCGCCATGAGGAGAGCCCCCTCCACCAGCCTGCGGCTGGTCCCCCTCCCCGTGCCGGGGAGGAACGCACGCCTAATAGCTCCCCTACTCGCCCCCCAAACCATCCTCCGTTGCCCCAATCCCGGCCAAAGCCCATCTCCCGCCGCATGGCATCTCTGCTCGACCCTTCCGCGCGTGGCCGCGTGATTCTCGTCGGTGCCGGCCCCGGCGATCCGGGCCTGCTCACCGTGCGCGCCGTCGAGGCGCTGCGCGAAGCCGACGTCCTCGTCCATGACGGCCTCGTCGATCCGCGCGTGCTCGATCTCGCCCCGCAGGCGCACCGCATCTCGGTCGCCAAGCGCCGCGCGCGCCATACGCTGCCGCAGGACGCGATCAACGCGCTCATCGTCGCGCATGTGAAGACCGGCGCGATCGTCGTCCGCCTCAAGGGCGGCGATCCCTTCATCTTCGGCCGCGGCGGCGAGGAAGTCGAAGCCGTGCGCGCCGCCGGCCTGCCGGTCGAGGTGGTCCCCGGCGTCTCCGCCGCGCTCGGCGCCGCCGCCGAGGCGATGCTGCCGCTCACCCATCGCGACTGGTCGAGCGCGGTCAGCTTCGTCGCCGGCCAGTGCAAGGGCCTGTCCGACCAGAATTGGTCGGGCCTCGCCGGCAAGGGCCGCACCCTCGTCATCTATATGGGCGTCGCCAATTGCCCGGCGATCGCCGACAAGCTGATGGCCGATGGCGTCGCCCCCGACATGCCCGTCGCGGTACTCGAGCGCGCCACGCTTGCCGACCATCGCGCGATCCGCACCCTGCTCGCCGATCTCGGCGACATGGTCGAGCGCGAGGACATCAAGAGCCCCGCGATCATCGTCGTCGGCGAGGTGGTCCGCCTGTCCGACGCCGAGGACAAGCTCGCCGCCTGGGCCAAAGCAGCGGAGTCGCTCGCATGAAGATCCTGACCGGCAACGATCTGCGCACCGGCGCGGTGATCTGGTGGACCGGCGAGGGCTGGTCGCTCCATGTCGAGGACGCCACCGATGTCGGCGACCGCGGCGAGGCGATCCTCACCGAGGAGACCGGCGCGCGCCGCGTCAATGGCGGCGTGGTGATCGACGGCTCGATGACCCCCGAGGGTCCCCGCCCCGCGCACATCAAGGACCGCATCCGCGCGCTCGGCCCCACCGTGCGCCCCGATCTCACGCTCAAACCCGCCGATCCCAATGCCGGCAGCTGGGTGATCTGACATGTACCGCTACGACCAATATGACCAGGCCATCGTCGACGCCCGCGTCGAGGAGTTCCGCGAGCAGACCGCGCGCCGCATCGCCGGGGCGATGAACGACGACCAGTTCAAGCCGCTGCGGCTCAAGAACGGGCTCTATCTCCAGCTCCACGCCTATATGCTGCGCGTCGCCATCCCCTATGGCACGCTCGACGGCCGCCAGATGCGCAAGCTCGCCGACATCGCGCGCAGGTACGACCGCGGCTACGGCCATTTCACCACCCGCCAGAACCTCCAGTACAACTGGATCAAGCTGGAAGAGGCGCCCGACATCCTCGCCGAGCTCGCCACGGTCGAGATGCACGCGATCCAGACCTCGGGCGAGAGCATCCGCAATCTCTCGGCCGATCAATATGCCGGCGCCGCCGCCGACGAGATCTGCGATCCGCGCCCCTGGGCCGAATTGCTCCGTCAGGCGACGACCTTCCATCCCGAGTTCAGCTATCTGCCGCGCAAGTTCAAGATCGCGGTGATCGCCGCGCAGGAGGATCGCGCCGCGCTGCGCTGGCACGATTTCGCGCTGCGCATCGTCAAGAACGATGTCGGCGAGCAGGGCTTCGAAGTCTATGCCGGCGGCGGCATGGGCCGCACCCCGATCATCGCCTATCAGATCCGCGAATTCCTGCCCTTCGCGCAGATCTTCTCCTATCTCCAGGCGGTGCTGCGCGTGTGGAACACCCATGCGCGGCGCGACAACATCCACAAGCAGCGGATGAAGATCCTCGTCCACGAGCTCGGCGAGGAGGAATTCCGCCGCCAGGTCGAGGAAGGGTTCCAGCACTTCCTCACGCTCCAGACCGATTTCCCGCAAGCCGAGTATGACCGCATCGCGGCCTATTTCGCCCCGCCGCCGTTCGAGACCGGCCCGAGCGCGGAGATCGATCGCAGCGATCCCGAGTTCGCGCTCTGGGTCGATCGCCAGACCGTCGCGCACAAGGCGCCGGGCTATGCGATCGTCAACATCAGCCTCAAGCCGATCACCGGCATCCCCGGCGACATCTCGGCCGAGCAGATGGACATCGTCGCCGATCTCGCCGAGCGCTACAGCTTCGACGAGATCCGCGCCACGCACGCGCAGAACCTCGTGCTGCCGCATGTCCGCAAGGCCGATCTCCACGCCTTGTGGCAGGTGCTCGACGCGGCCGGCCTCGCCAGCGTCAATCTCGATCTGGTGACCGACATCATCGCCTGCCCGGGGCTCGATTATTGCAGCCTCGCCAATGCCCGCTCGATCCCGCTCGCGCAGAAGATCGCGGCGCGCTTCGCCGATATGGATCGCCAGCTCGAGCTGGGCGAGCTCAAGATCAAGATCAGCGGCTGCATCAATGCCTGCGGCCACCACCATGCCGGGCATATCGGCATCCTCGGCGTCGACCGTAAGGGGACGGAGAATTACCAGCTCCTCCTCGGCGGCTCGGGTGCGGAGGATACCTCGCAGGCCAAGATCACCGGCCCCGGCTTCGACGAGGACGGCGTGGTCGACGCGCTCGAAAAGGCCACCAATGTCTACTTACGCGAACGCCAGCCCGGCGAGCGCTTCCTCGACACCTATCGCCGGGTCGGCATGGATCCGTTCAAGGAGGCGATCTATGGATAATCTCCTGCGCTTCCGCGACGACGAGGCGCATGACGAGCCCGCGGTCTCGATCGACGCGTTCCTCGGCCAGTCCAACGCCACTTCGGTGCGCATCGAGGCCGGCGAGGACGCGCGTCAGCTGATCCCCTTTCTCGATCGCCTCGCGCTGGTGGAGATCGACTTCCCGCGCTTCCGCGACGGCCGCGGCTACAGCTCGGCGCGCATCCTGCGCGAGGCCGGCTACAAGGGCGAGATCCGCGCCTCGGGCGACGTCCTCGTCGACCAGATGCTGTTCATGCGTCGCTGCGGGTTCGACAGCTTCGCGCCCGCCGCGCCGATCGACGAGGCGGCGCTCGAAGCCGCGCTCGCTCGCTTCGACTATGTCTATCAAAACGCCGCCGACGACGCGGTCCCCGTCTGGAAACTCCGCCATGGCTGAAGCCGCGGCCCGCAAGGTCGACCGGCTGGATCTCGCCCCGCGCTTCACGCAGCAGGACGCGATCCGGCTCAACAATCTGTTCCGCGGCACCTCGACCGAGGAGATGCTGCGCACCGTCCTCGGCGAGCACATGGTCGGCGAGGTCGCGGTGGTCTCGTCGTTCGGCGCCGAGTCCGCGGCGCTGCTCCATCTCGTCGCCTCGGTCGATCCGTCGGTGCCGGTGCTGTTCCTCGATACCGGCAAGCATTTCCCCGAGACGCTTGCCTATCGCGACACGCTGGTCGCGCGGCTCGGCCTCACCGACTTCCGCAACCTCCGGCCCGATGCCGATGTCCTCGCCGCGCGCGACGCGAGCGAGCTGCGCTGGTCCTATGATCCCGATGGCTGCTGCGACATCCGCAAGGTGGCGCCGCTCGCCAGGGGGCTCGAAGGATTCGATGCGAGCATCACCGGCCGCAAGGCGTTCCAGGCGAAGACCCGCAACGCGCTGCCGCGCTTCGAGATCGACACCGCCGATGCGCAGGGCCGGCTCAAGGTCAATCCGCTGGCCGACTGGACCCGCGCCGATCTCGACGCCTATTTCGCGCGGCACGATCTGCCGATGCATCCGCTGGTCGCGCAGGGCTATCCCTCGATCGGCTGCGCGCCGTGCACCAGCATGGTCAAGCCCGGCGAGGATCCCCGCGCCGGCCGCTGGCGCGGCTGGGACAAGACCGAATGCGGCATCCACACCCCGATCGCCGACGGCGACCCCAACCAGCCGAGCTTCTAGGCGCGCAGCTCGGGCCCATTACTGCCGTCATCCCGGCCGAAGTGCCGGGATCCACGCCGCAACGAACGAGAAGCTCGAGGTGCTCGCGGTTCGGTTACCGCGGGCCCGTATGCTCTTCCTCAGTTCGCATGGTGGACCCCGGCACAAGGCCGGGGTGACGGACAGGATGTTGCCGGGGCCACCCTGCGGTGACCCCGGCTGCCCTCTCCTGCTGACGAACCGATCCTATCCCGATCAGAAATCGAACACCCGCGGTAACCACTGCCCGCGTCCGCTCTCGCTGCTCCGCGCCTCGGTCCCGAGCCCGCCGAACAGCATCGCGCCACCGAGGAACGCGCCGAGCAGGAAGCTGAGCCCCGCCAGCGTCCGCCCCTCTTCGGACCCGGGTCCGAAAATCTGCCCCGGCCTGGTCAAATTGAGGTCCGCCTGCGTCGCGAGGTCGCCGGTATAGGCCGAGCGCCAGCCCGCGCCGCTGGCATTCTCGTGGAGCACGAAGCCATCGTCATTGGCGCTGTCGAGCGCGCGGCCGTTATTGCCCATCGTCACTTCGAGATCGCCGAGCGTCTGCTGGCTCAGCCCGGTGACCTCGATCGCCTGATTGCCCTTGGTGATCGCCACCGAGCTGGCGAAATAGACGTTGGGATTGCCCTGGCCCTGCTCGGTGTTGATCGTGATCTTGGTGCCGTTGTCGAGCGTGAAGGTCGTCGTGCCCCAGAAGTCATAGGCGTGCTGGCCATTCACATCGACATGCGGATCGCCCCAGATCCGCGTGGTCTCGCCGGTCTTGGCGTTGGTGATCGTCATCTCGCTGTTGTGCTCGTTGAGATTCAGGCTGTAGCCGTCGCCGAGATCGATCGCGGCCTTGCCCTCGCCGCCGGTCTTGACCGTCCAGCTCGCCCGCGTCTCGCCGCCGCAGCGCGCATCGACGTTCCAGCCCTTGGGGAAGCAGCTCGACGCGAACGGCCCCGCGCCGAGCGGGTTGAGGAACTTGCCCGCGATCCCCGCCGCGAGCACGAAATTGGCCGATGCCGAGCCGGCGAGCAGCCCCTGCAGCGCGCCCGAGAATGCAGTGTTCGCTCCGATCGTCGT
This sequence comes from Sphingomonas naasensis, assembly GCF_004792695.1. Lineage (GTDB taxonomy): Bacteria > Pseudomonadota > Alphaproteobacteria > Sphingomonadales > Sphingomonadaceae > Sphingomonas > Sphingomonas naasensis. The sequence continues at coordinate 664,275 of NZ_SRXU01000001.1, forward strand.
CATTGCGTGTCCCCTGTCTGGTGAACCGGGGTGGATGTTACGCCGGCGACGAACGGCGCGCGCTCCGCATTCCGACTAGAGCCGCTAGTCGCTTCGATTAGCCGCTCACGAGCCTCATCCCGTCGCGCAGCTGCGCGGCTGCAAACCCCGGCCAGCCGTTTCCAGCCTCGGGGGCCAAACGGCGCAAGCATCGGAGCAAGTGTTGGTCGATACGCGAATGCGCGCGGCCAGTATTCAATCGAACAATCTCGCTATTGCGACATCGGCGCGCTAACCTGTCGGCAAAAGCGGGGCCTTGCTCGATGCGCGTTACATTTCTCGTTGGTGCGATGGTGCTCGCATCCCTCGCAGGGGATGCCGGTGCCCAGGACGCGGTGCCTGTGGCGGGCTGCGAAATGCATGTCTGGCCGACGGACGTCATCAAGAACGACGTATCGATGGTCCTTTTTGGCGGCGACGAGCTGGAGAAGAAGAAGCTCAAGCGAGGTGACTCCACGGTCACCCAAACGCTGCTCACGCCTGAACTGCAGCTTCAGGCGCTCAGGGAAAGCAGCATTGGCGAGCGCCTCAACATTGCGGCGGACCGCTTCATCCTCGAACCGGATCCGCAGACGCAACGCGCATTCACGAAGTCTCCGGTCACCGCGGGTGAAGGCTGCCGCTACGGGTTCACCTTCCAGATGATCCAGTTCGAGAATTCGACACTCTACGGCAAGGAGCTGACGCTGTTCTACAACATCACCGATCGCACGCGGGGCGCGAAGCCCAGGAACATGCATTGGTACAACAGCGAGAAGATCAAGGCGTTCGATCCGCAAGCCGATGACGAAGCGGCCTCCGCCGTGCTGAAGGACGGACTGCGCCGCGTGATCGACGATGTCGTTCGGAAGAAATTGCCCAGCGCGCGCTGAGCTGGACGCTCAACTCGCCCAGGCGGCGATGTCGTCTTCCTGCGCCACCATCGCCAGCCCGTGCGCGATCGAGGTGAGCTCGTCGCCCGCGCCGATCCGCTCGTTCCCGAAGCGCCGCTCGAAGATCGCGCGCACCGCGGGGATCAGCGACGATCCGCCGGTCAGGAACACCCGGTCGATCGCGTCCTCGCCCGTGCCGGCCGCCGCGAGCGCCTGATCCACCGTCGCCTCGATCCGCGCGAGATCGGGCGCGATCCACGCCTCGAACTGCTCGCGCCGCACTTCGGTGGCGATCTTCACTCCGCCGCCCTCGAAGCGGAACTCGGCCTGCGCGACGCCCGACAGCGCGCGCTTGAGCTTGCCCACTGCGTCGTACAGCCGATAGCCGAGCTCGTTCTCGATGATCGCGATCATCCGACCGATCGCCGCGGGATCCTCCGCCGCGCGTTCGAGCTTGTGGAGCGCTTCGAGCGTCCGCCGGTTGCGCATCAGCGCGAGCCGCGACCAGTCGCCGAAATCGCTGAAATAGCCGCCAGGGATCTCGAGCAGCTTGTCGAACGAGCGATACTGGCCGCCCTTGCCGAGCAGCGGCAGCACCAGCTGGTCGATGATCCGATAGTCGAAGCGGTCACCGGCGATGCCGATGCCGGCATGGCCGAGCGCGGTGCAGCGCCGCGCCGCGCCCGGCGCATCGACCCGCACCACCGAAAAGTCGCTGGTGCCGCCGCCGAAATCGGCGACGAGCAAGGTCGCCGGTTCGCTCAGCCGCCGCGCATAGCTGAACGCCGCGCCGATCGGCTCGTAGACATAATGGATCTCGGCGCCGAACCCGGCGAACATCGCGTCATAGCGTTCGCGCGCCAGCGCGGGATCGGGTCGCGTCCCGGCATATTCGATCGGCCGTCCCACCACGATCCGGCCGGGCCGCGCGTCGAGGCTGCCGCCGGCATGCTCGACCAGCTTGCGCAGAAAGGTCTTGCCCAGCTCGTCGAACTTTAGCCTTTTGTCGAACACCGAGGCGTGCTCGAACGCCGGGCTCGCCGCGACCGACTTGAACGACTGGAGGAAGCGGCTCCCCTCCGGATATTCGAGATATTCGGCGATCGCCCAAGGCCCCGCCTCGACCTGCACCCCGCCATCCTCCCAGAAGCACAGCGCCGAGCGGAATACCGGGCTCACCGCCTCGGGCCCCGCGAACGCGACCATCTCCGGCGCGGCACCGCCGCTGGCCAGCGCGACCACGCTGTTGGTGGTGCCGAAGTCGAGCCCGAGGGCAGTGGCGGTCACGGAAGCATCCAATCGCGGCGAAGGAACGGAGCGCGCCTATGGCCGGAGACGCTATGGGCTTGCAAGCCGCCGGCACACTTCTGCGGTGTGCTGATCGGCGGGAAAAGCGCAGTCGATCCGCAACTCGTCGAGCGTGACGTCCAGCGGCGTGGCGAAGGTGGTGATCGTCTCGAAGAAGCGCAGCGGCCCCGTGGGGCTGCGGAAGACGAGGCCGAGCACCGGATCCTCCCGGCCGGATACCGCGCGGAAGCGCCATTCGGGCGGGACGCCCGGATAGCCGAGCAGCTCGTCGAGCAGCGCACGCCCGCGCGCGTCGCCCGGATTGGCCGCCAGCTCGGCCTGCAGCCGGCGCAGGAGCCCCGCCGCGACGTCCTGCCAATTGTCGATCACCGCGCGGAAATCGTCGGGATCGAAAATCTGACGCAGCAGATTGCCGTGCCGGCTCTCGCGCCCCTGCATCACCAGCCGGTTGACGCGCGTCGCCGCGTCATTGGCCATCAGCACGTCGAAATGCCGGTTGAGCACGAATGCCGGATAGGGCTCCTGATGGCGCAGGATCAGGTCCACCGCCCCCCGCATCTGCTCGAGCGCCGGGCTCGCAAGGTCGGTCTCGGCATATTGCGGCGAATAGCCGGCGGCGAGCAGCAGCGCGTTGCGCTCGCGCAGCGCCAGCGCCAGCGCGTCCGCCACCCGGCCCGCCGCCTCGCGCGAAAGCCGCGCCTTGCCCAGCTCGACAAAGCCGAGGTGCCGCGCCGACAGCCCGCACTCGAGGGCAAGTTCGAGCTGGCTCATCCGCCGCGCGCCGCGCCATTCGCGCAGCAGCATCCCGATCGGCGGATAGCTTCTGGTCGAAGAAATCGTCGCGCCCGTCATCAGCTCCCCCACCGAAATCGCGGCACCTTCGCGCGTCACCGGGGTGAGGACAACGACCTTCGAGGTAGTTGAGCCGCGCGCGTGCCGATGCCACCCGGCTGGCTACCCACCCAGGATGGAGGATCCCGCATGCGAAGCTCAGCCTGTCTCGCCCTGTCCGCCGCGCTGCTGCTCGCAGCACCGCTGTCCGCACAGGAGAAGGCCGCGGTCGCCCCCGACCGGGAGCATCGGCTGCTCGCCGCGCTCGCGGGAAAATGGGCCGTGAAACAATCCTTCTGGCTCGCACCGGGCAAGCCGCCGAGGCGCGATGAGGGCACCGCCGAGCTGGCGATGGTGCTCAACGGCCGGCATCTGCGCCAGAACCTGCACATCGCCGACGGGACCGATTTCGAGGGGCTGAGCTATCTCGGCTACGACAGTGCCGCGCAGCGTTTCTTCAGCACGTGGATGGACGTCAACTTTCCCGGCCTCGTCATTGCCTGGGGCGGCCTCGACGACGCGGCGAAGACGATCACGCTGCGTGGCGCCATCGCCGCCGCGCAAGGGCAGGATCCGGTTCCGGTCAGGGAAGTGCTCACGCTCACCGACGCGGAGCATTTCCGCTACGAGTTCTACGAGACGCGCGGCGGCGCCGAGACGCTCGCCGTCAGGCTCGACTATACGCGGCGGCGCTGACTGCCTTCCACGCTACCGACTCCCGCCTCAATAATCCTCGTGCGCGAGGTCGCTGAACTTGGTGAATTGCCGGTCGAAGCGCATGTGCACCGAACCCGTCGCGCCATGGCGCTGCTTGGCGATGATCACCGTCGCCTTGCCCGAAACCTCGAGCTGCTTGGCCTGCCAATTCTCATAGGCGATCCGTTCCTCGGGCGTCTCGGTGCCGTCGGGCGTCTTGGTCGGCGCCTTGAAGTCGTGATAATATTCGTCGCGATAGACGAACAGCACGATGTCGGCGTCCTGCTCGATCGATCCCGATTCGCGAAGGTCGGAGAGCTGCGGCCTTTTGTCCTCGCGGCTCTCGACGCCGCGGCTCAGCTGCGACAGCGCGAGCACCGGCAAATTGAGCTCCTTGGCCAGCGTCTTCAATCCGCGGCTGATCTCCGAGATTTCCTGCACGCGCCCGTCGCCCGATGCCTTGGCGCTGCCGCTCAGCAGCTGGAGATAGTCGACCACGACCATCCCGATCTTGTGCTGGCGCTTCATCCGTCGCGCGCGCGTGCGCAGCGCGGCGATGGTCAGGCCCGGCGTGTCGTCGATATAGAGTGGCAGCCGCTCGAGATCGCCCGCCGCGCGCGCGAATTTCTGGAACTCGCTATGGCTGATCTGCCCGGTGCGCAATTTCTCCGAGACCACTTCCGCCTGCTCGGACAGGATACGCATCGCCAGCTGGTCGGCCGACATTTCGAGGCTGAAGAACGCCACCGGCGCGCCGATCGACTTCTCCTCGGGAATCCCCGCCTCGAGATCGTCGGCCCAGCGCTTGGCGGCGTTGAACGCGATGTTGGTGGCGAGCGAGGTCTTGCCCATGCCCGGGCGGCCGGCGAGGATCAGCAGGTCCGACCGGTTGAACCCGCCGGTCGACGCATTGAGATCGGTCAGCCCGGTGGTGATCCCCGAGATGCCGCCGCCCGAGTTCATCGCCTTCTCGGCCTGGCGCACCGCCAGCGTCGCGGCGCGGGTGAATGATTTGAGCCCCGCGTCCGATTCGCCCTTCTCGGCGACTTCGTAGAGCTTCATCTCGGCCTGCTCGATCTGCTTGGCCGGATTGATGTCCTCGCTGGTGTCGAGCGCGCCTTCGACAAGGTCGCGGCCGACGCTGACCAGCGCGCGGAGCATCGCGAGGTCGTAGATCTGGTCGGCGAACGAGCGCGCGCCGATCAGGCTCGCCGGGTTGCCGGTCAGCTGCGCCAGATAGGCCGGGCCGCCCAGCTCCTTCATCGCCGGATCGGCGGCGAACAGCGGGCGCAGCGTCACCGGCGTGGCGAGCCGGTTGTCGCCGACCATCGCCGAGATCGCGTCATAGATCCGCCCGTGCAGCGGCTCGAAGAAATGCTCGGGGCGCAGCTTCTGGAGAACGTCCTCGGCGACGCGGTTGTCGATCATCATCGCGCCGAGCAGCGCCGCCTCGGCCTCGACATTGGCGGGCAGGCTGAGGCCGCCTTCGGGGACATCGGGTGCGGGAAAGGGAATCGGTTGTGCCATCGTCCCCTAGTCGCGCACCCGGCCCCCCGCTTCAACCGTCGGCGCTTGTGAATAACGGGTATGACCGGATAGGAGCCGTCAATGGCCGATCCGCGCATCATCGACGTGACGCTCGACGAACGCACGATTTTGTGGCGCTCGGCCGATATCGAGCAAGAGCGCCGCATCGCGATCTTCGACCTGCTCGAGGAGAATCGCTTCGCCCCGCAGCGCCAGCACCCGGACGGCTATGCCGGCCCCTACCGGCTCCATCTCCGCGTCGAGGAAGGCCGGCTCGCGCTCGAGATCCACCGCGAGGACGGCGCGCCGCTCGAGACGCTCGTCCTCGGCCTCGCCCGCTTCCGCCGCCCGATCCGCGACTATTTCGCGATCTGCGACAGCTATTACCAGGCGATCCGCAACGCCACGCCGGCGCAGATCGAGACCGTCGACATGGCCCGGCGCGGCATCCACAACCAGTCCGCCGAGCTGCTGATGGAGCGGCTGGAGGGCAAGATCGATCTCGACTTCGACACCGCCCGCCGCCTGTTCACGCTGATCTGCGTGCTCCACATCAAGGGATAGACAAATGACCGACCCATCCCGCGCCCTGATCGCGGCCGCGCGCGAGGCGGCGAAACACGCCTATGCGCCCTACTCCAACTTCGCGGTCGGCGCGGCGGTGCTGCTCGCCGACGGCAGCGTCGTCACCGGCGCCAATTTCGAGAATGCCAGCTACGGCCTGTCGCTCTGCGCCGAGACGGTGGCGCTGGCGACGGTCAGTGCGCAGGGCCGCTTCCGCGAGGTCGTCGCGATCGGCGTGATCGGCGGCCGCATCGGCCATGCCGACACCGCGCCGGTGAGCCCTTGCGGCCGCTGCCGCCAGATCATCAACGAAGCCGCGCAGGTCGGGGGGCGGGACTTGCCCGTCTATTGCGGCGGCGCGGCGGGCGACGAGATCGCGGAATACCGTCTGTCGGAGCTGCTACCGCACGCCTTTGGGCCGGCCGATCTTCGATGAGCAACCTTCGATCCCGGAAGGGATCGAGCAGAATGGCAACGTCACCGCTTCTTGAGCGTGTCGTTTACTTCGATCCAATAGCCGTCGGGATCCTGAAAGAAGATCTGGCGGATGCCATCGGTGCGGAGGGTCTGGATCGCGCCGGGCGTACCTGCGACGTCGCTCCAGCCTTGGCCGCGCGCCTTGAGCTTGGCCATGACCAGGTCAAGACTTGCCACGGCGACCGCCATGTGAACGCGGCGATGTTGCGCGACCGGTTCAGTGCGGCCGGGCTGGATGTGAAGTTCTATTCCATTGGCGAAGCGCATCCAGCGCGGCCCGCCCGCGGGGAATGGTGCAGGGATTTCGCTCAGGCCAAACAGGTCGCGATAGAACTCGATGCTCTTCTGCTGGTCCGCTACGAAAATCGCGACATGGTCGAGCCGCGCGACGGACGCAGGCGTGTCTTGCGCCCCCGCCGGCAGCGCCGGGGCAAGCAGCAGGATAGCGGGGAGCAGGGCGCGCGCGTTCATCAGATTCTCCTCTCACCGAGTCTAGCATCAAAGCGCGCTCGGGAAAGCAGTACCAGGTTTTCGACGGGAAATCTGACTTGGTTCCGACCAAGCGAGAAGTCAGTGGCGGCTTTGCGCACTCGTTTCAGTCGTTCAGCGTCACCGCAGCGGTCCCTGAAAGCACACGTACGTTCAGCGGCAGCGCGACATGCGCCTCTTGCAATGCGGGACGTCTCGAAGCGGCATGGCGCGAGTTGCGATATATAGGCTTCACCCGCGCTCGAACATCCGGTTCGGCTCGCGATCCTCCTCCCGGCTCGCCGTTCGCGGCCGCGAGCCGGGCGGCTTTCCCCGTTGCCTGTCGCAGGCCCTCCTGTTCCCCGTCGACCTAGCGCACCGCATCCGCAGCCGCGTCGATCGTGTCGCGCGTCCGGGCCTCATCCCCCTGCAGCCGCGCCCGGTAGCGCTCCAGCCGGCCCCGCATTGCATCGTGCCGCTCCTTCAGCAGCCCCTCGGCAGTGCTGCGGAAGGGCAGCCCCTCCTTCCGCAGGACCCGGGCGGACAGGTCGTTGCTCATCCGCAGGGTTTCGCTGCTGATCATGTTGCTGATGCAGAGCGTGGCGCTGCTGGTCGCGTTCGACGTGCGCAGGACGTTGCCCGAGACGGCGTTGCTCTGGCGCAGGACATTGCCGGACTGGCGATTGGCTTCGCGCAGTCGCGCGAGCGTCTGGTCGTAATCGGCGCGGCTGTTGAGATTGACGAAGCTGCCGCCGCCCGCGTCGGAGACCGCCTTCAGCGCCGCCGCTTCGCCCGAGGGCAGGCTGAAGCCGATGATGTTGACGATCGCCCGGGTCGCGCCGCTGTTGATCCGCCGCGCCGCCGCCACCGGATCGCCGCCGCACGTCTCCTCGCCGTCGGAGACGACATAGATGATCTGCGCGCCTTCGGTGGCGGAGCGGGCGAGCAGCGCCTCCGCCTTGGCGAGGCCGGCGGCAAGCGGCGTCCAGCCCACCGCCCGGACCCGCGAGACCGCGGCACCGAGCTGCGCGCGATCGTTCGACATCGGGGCCAGAACGTCGATCCCCGCGCAGGACCGCGCCTTGCCCGCCGCGCTGTTGTCGCCCTGCTGCCCGAAGACGAGCAGCGACGCTTCCACCGACGCCGGCAGCCCGTCGACGAAGCGCGTGGCGGCCTCGCGCGCCAGATCGAGCTTGGTCTGTCCGCCGATCCGCCCCGCCATCGAGCCGGAGCCGTCGATCGCAACGACGACGCGAACCGGCGGGACGCGCGGGCCGCCCCCCTCGCCCGACCGCGCCTCGAGCGCCGGCTGGGTCAGCCCGACTTCCCTGAAGCAGACATCCGGATTTCCGGTGGCGAACCGGCCGACATAGGCGCGCGCCTGCGCGCGCTCGCCGGCGCTTGCGGTGCGCGCCGCCGCCGACGCGTCGTCCGTCGTTTCCTTTCCCGAACCGCCGCATCCGCAGACGGCGAGGGCCAGCAGGCCGGAAACGCAGCTACGGGCGAAATCCATAGGGGGAGCCTAGCATCATGGCCGCCGAACCGCCAAGTGCCGCGGCCGGCACCACAGCTTGCGTCACAGCGGCCGCCCGATGTCGGGATCGTTCAGTCATCATAGTCCTTGAGCGGCGGGGTCTGCGGACGCTCCGGTCGCGGCGGCAGCGGATCGGGGCGCACCCTGCCGCCCCGCAGCTGGTCGCGCATCTCGATGGGCCGCGCCTCGAGCGGGCTGTCATGGATCCGGCGCCGCTGATCGACATATTGCTGATATTCGTTTGGTTCGTGGACGTAGAGATAGTCGGTGTAGCGCTTTTCGGCCTTGCGGATTTCGGTCCGAACCAGATCCGCTTCCTTGTCCATATCCGCCTCGAGCACCTTTTTGTGCGGGCCATCGGGAAGCTGGTCCTTGTGCCGCAGGATCGCGTCGAGCACCTCCCGCTTTTGCCAGAGCCGGTCGGCGAGCTCCTTTTTCAGCTTCGGATCGGGCCCGTTGCCGCCCGCGTCGTTGCTTTCGTCCCTGTTCTTCGAAGCAGCGACCGGCACCGGCTTCTTCACCGGCGGTTTCTTCGCGCGTTTCGGCGGGGAAACCGGAATGACGCCGCCCCAGATGCTTCCGCCGCCAACGCTGTAGACCGCCTTCAGATCGCCCGGCCCGCCGGAAAGCGGGGTGTCGCCATAGAGCTCGTTCATGAGCCGCATCGCCTCGGCGCTGTCGCCGGACTCGATCGCTTTCCGCAGCCGAATCTGGTCGGGGCTGTCGCGCCGGTCGAGATTGCGCGCGGCCTCGCGCTCGCTCGCCCTTATGTCTTTCCTGCCCTGCTCGATGACCTCGTTCTGCGTGGGCGCGCGAGTCTGCGCCGCGGCCATGAGCGGCAGAAAAAGGCCGGCGGCCGCCAGAATTCCGATCCGCTTCCGCGCCGTCATGCGCCTTCTCCGAAAAATCACCCCGCCCGTCATGGCCGTGTTCGCTACCACCCGGCGCGACACGTGCCGCCGCGCCGGCGACCAAATCGGCCATCGTTGCGATCGGTCCGGACGACGCGGCCCGGCTTGCCATTCGCGCCTCCGCCATGCTCTCCTGCCGCCAACAGAGGAGATGCCATGAAGACGCCGTTGCGGAGCGCGCTCGCGCTGCCGATTTTGCTCGCCCATCCCGCCGCGGCGCAGCAGGCCGCGCCGTTGCTCCATCCGATGTTCCAGGATCATGCCGTGCTCCAGCGCGATCGGCCGATCCCGGTCTGGGGCGATGCCCCGGCGGGCGAGCGCGTCGAAGTGACGCTCGGCAGCCGCAAGCTGCTCGTCCGCGCCGACAAGGACGGCCATTGGCGCGCCGACTTGCCCGCGATGCGCGCCGGCGGGCCGTACACGCTCGCCGTCGCCACGCGCAGCGGCGGCAGCGCCCGCGCCGAGGATATGATGATCGGCGATGTCTGGCTCTGCTCGGGCCAGTCGAACATGGAATATCCGGTCAGCGGCGTGCTCGGCGCCGCCGGCGAGATCGGCAAGGCCAAGGATCCCGAGCTGCGGCTGATGACGGTCGAGAAGAAGACCAGCCTCAACCCCGAACGCCAGTTCCCCGCCCCCGTCCGCTGGCAGCCGACCACGCCGGAGACGGTCCGCGATTTCTCCGCCGCCTGCTATTTCATGGCGCGCGATCTGCGCGCCTCGCAAAAGGTGCCGATGGGGCTGATCGACGCGACATGGGGCGGCACCGCGATCGACGCGTGGCGCCCCGAAAGCGCGCTGGCGAAGGACCCGACCGCGCAGGCCGATCTCGCGCTCTTCCGCACCTATCGCGCCGATCCCGCCCTCGCGAGCAAGCAGTTCGGCGAGCGCTGGATGGCGTGGTACCGCGCCAGATCGGGCGACGCCGCCGGTGCCGAGCCGTGGCAGGCGACCGCGCCGGGCGACTGGGCTGCGCTGCCGTCGTTCGATCCCTGGGAGAAATGGGGCGTCGCCGCGCTCGCCCAGTATAACGGCATGCTCTGGTACCGCACCGAAGTGACGCTGACGCCCGAGCAGGCCGCGAAGGGCGGCGCGAGCCTCGCGCTCGGCCCCGCCGACGATATGGACGCGAGCTTCGTCAACGGCGTGCCGGTCGGCGTCACCTATGCCTGGGGCGTGCCGCGGCTCTATCCGCTCGCGCCGGGCACGCTCAAGCCAGGCAAGAACCTGATCGCGGTCGGCGTGCTCGACACGTGGGGCGAAGGCGGCCTGACCGGCACCCCCGAGCAGCGCGCGATCCGCTTCGCCGACGGCAGCAGCGTGCCGCTCGCCGCGCCCGCGGGCTGGCAATGGCGCCGCGCCCCCGCCGGGGTGGGCGATCCGCCGCACGCGCCGTGGGAGGCGATCGCCGGCTTCTCGGGCATCTACAATGCGATGGTCGCGCCGATCGGGCCGTACGGGCTGCGCGGCGCAGCATGGTATCAGGGCGAGGCCAATGCCGGGTCGCCCGACGGCTATGCCGAAAAGCTCGGCAGCATGATGGGCGCGTGGCGCGGCCAGTTCGGCAAGCCCGAGCTGCCGTTCCTGATCGCCCAGCTGTCGAGCTGGGGCCCGCGCGTGCCGCGGCCGGTCGAGAGCGGCTTCGCGCAGATCCGCGACGAGCAGCGCCGGGCGGTCGCCGCCGATCCGCATGCCGCGCTCGCGGTGACGATCGATCTCGGCGACGTCGTCGACATCCATCCCGCCAACAAGCTCGACGTCGGCCATCGCCTCGCCCGCGGCGCCGAGGCGCTGAGCTATGGCGGCAAGGCATCGCCCTCGGGCCCGTGGCCGGTCGAGGCGCGCTACGAGGGCGCGGTGGTCCGCGTCCGCTTCACCGGCGCCGACCAGGGGCTGGTGACCTACAACGCCGCCCAGCCGTTCGGCTTCGAGCTCTGCGGCCCCGCCCCCGGCAGCTGCCGCTTCGCCCCCGCGACGCTTTCGGGCAGCGACGTGATCGTCCAGGCGGGCACTGGCGCCGCCGATCGGGTGCGCTATTGCTGGGGGGATAGCCCGATCTGCAACCTCTATGACGGCACCGGCCTGCCCGCGACGCCGTTCGAGCTGCCGGTCCGCTAGGCGAAACCAGCCCTTGCGGAGCGCCGCACTTCCCGCGAAACCGGGCGTCGCACCGCAGGGGAATATATGAGCATTCTTTCCGATCGCTGGATTCGCGAACAGGCGCTTTCGACCGGCATGATCGAGCCGTTCGTCGAGGCGCAGCGGCGCGAGGGATGCATCAGCTACGGGCTGTCCTCCTACGGCTATGACGCGCGCGTCGCCGACGAGTTCAAGATCTTCACCAACATCGACAGCTCGGTGGTCGATCCCAAGAATTTCGATTCGAACAGCTTCGTCGACCGCAAGACCGATGTCTGCATCATCCCGCCCAACAGCTTCGCGCTCGCCCGCACGGTCGAATATTTCCGGATCCCGCGCGACACGCTGGTGATCTGCCTCGGCAAGTCGACCTATGCCCGCTGCGGGATCATCGTCAACGTGACGCCGCTCGAGCCCGAATGGGAAGGCCATGTCACGCTCGAATTCTCGAACACCACGCCGCTGCCGGCGAAGATCTACGCCAATGAAGGCGCCTGCCAGTTCCTGTTCCTCAAGGGCGAGCAGCCCTGCGAGACCAGCTATGCCGATCGTGCCGGCAAATATATGGGCCAGCGCGGCGTGACGCTGCCGCGGCTCTAGGGGGCGGACGATGGCGGGCAGCGACGATCTCCGCGCCGAGTATCTGCTGCTCCAGACTCTCTACGAGGATTATGACAAGCGCGCGCTGTCGCTGAAGGCGATCGCCGGGCCGCTGCTCGGCGCCGGCGTCGCCGCGGGGCTCAAGGAAGCGAGCGCGGCGATCCTGATCGCGACGATCGCGGTGGCGCTGTCGCTATGGCTGCTCGAGGCGATCTGGAAGAGCTTCCAATATTGCCTCGTCGGCCGGATCGAACGGCTCGAGGCGTGGTTCCGCGACGAAAAGGGCGCGACCGAGATCGCGCCCTTTCAGATCTACGCCGCGTGGAGCGAGGCATGGCCCCATCGCCGGAGGGTCGGCAATGTCGCCGGCGTCTTCGTCCAGCCCTTTGTCGCGCTGCCCTATGCCGTGCTCGTCGCCGTGGCCGGCGTCGGGCTCGTCGTCGGGCTCGTCGTCGGCTGAGCGCAATCGGGGTCAGCGCGCGCTGAACTGCACCGTGTCGAGCCGGCGCAGGCCGCGCTGGGCGATCGCGTGCGAACCCGCGGTCCGCTCGGCGCTCAGATCCATCAGCACGTCGTCGCTGCTCAGCACCTTGGTGTAGAGGCTGCGCGCCTCGCTGGCGCGGCCGGTCTTGGCATAGACCGCGGCGAGGTTGATCAGCAGCTCGGGACGATCCGGGGTGATCCGCAGCTCGCTGAGCAGCTTCGCTTCAGCGGCGCTGTAATCGCCCTGGACGATCTGGGTGCTGGCGACGGCGCTGTCCTGCGCCTGAGCCGGAAGTGCCGCGACGAGAGGCGCGGCGGCGAGGATAACAAGAGCAAAACGCATGGCACCCTCCAGGATTCATTGCATCACGGTGAAACTTCCGTGACATCTTGATGACTCCTATGTGACAGTTTTGTTGCATGTCCTCAAGTGCGTTGATTGCAAGTGCGCAAAGAAAAAGGCGGCCCCGAAGGACCGCCTTTCCAGAGTTGCTGAAGGCTGCGCGTGCGCGCGGCGGATCAGAAGTCGTTGCGATACTGCTCGTTGCCGACGAAGCCGAGCTTCGTGACGTTCGCGCGCTTCACGATCGCGAGCACCCGGTCGACCACGTCGTACCGCGCCTGCGGGTCGGGCTGGAAGTGCAGCTCGGGTTCCGGATCCTGCGCCAGCGACGCGTCGAGATACTGACGCAGCGTGACGTCGTCGATCTGGACGCTGTTCCAGAACACATTGCCGTTCGCGTCGATGTACAGCTTGTTCTTCTGCGGCTCTACCGGAGGCGCGGACTGATTGCTGTTCTGCGGAAGATCGACCTTCACCGCGTGCGTCTGGATCGGGATGGTGATGATGAACATGATGAGGAGCACGAGCATGACGTCGATCAACGGCGTCGTGTTCATTTCCATCATCGGTTCGCCGTCGTCGCGGCCACCGCTCATTGCCATTGATGTAACTCCTTAAACGGTGCGCGTCACAAGCGGGTGGTTGCGGCGCCCGCGGGGGGTTCCGAAATGAAGCCCACCTTCACGAACCCGGCCATCTGCATGGTGTAGATCGCACCGCCGATGCAGCGATACGGGGTGTTCGAGTCGCCGCGAATGTGCACCTCGGGAAGCTCGAGTCCGGCGGCGTTGGGGCCACCCTGACGTTCGATTTCCTGCTTCAGCTTGGCCACGCCCTTGTCGAGCAGTTCCTGATGGCCGACCGGGGTCATGCCCCAGTAGACCTGGCACTGGCCGCCAGCGCCGGTCACCGAGAGCGCGACGTTCTCGGGCTTGGTCGTGGTCGGCTCGAACTGCACCTTGGGCAGCTCCAGCTTGATCGTCTGGATCACCACGGGGACGGCGATCAGGAAGATGATCAGAAGCACCAGCATCACGTCCACGAGGGGCGTGGTGTTGATGTCCGACATCGGTGCTTCGTCGCCGCCGCTGCCTACGCTCATCGCCATTGGGCGTTATCCTATCCTTCTATCCCGCCGCGGGTACGCCCGCGGCGAAGGGCCGCACGTCGAGACGCGCGGCCCGATGCTTTCAGCTTATGCGCGGGTCTGCACGCCACCGGCCTGGCCGGCGGTCGTGGTGGTGCCGGCCGGCTTGGCAGCCGCGGCGGCGACCTTCTTGGTCTCCGGGCGGACGCGGCCGTCCGAAGCCAGATAGCCGAGCACGTCGTTCGAGAACGCGTTCAGATTCTCCGCGATCGCCTTGTTGCGGCGCTGCAGGAAGTTGTACGCGAGCACGGCCGGAACCGCGACGACGAGACCGAGCGCGGTCATGATCAGTGCTTCACCGACCGGGCCGGCGACCTTGTCGATCGAGGCCTGGCCCGCCGCACCGATCTTGATCAGCGCGCGGTAGATGCCGATGACGGTACCGAACAGACCGATGAACGGCGCGGTCGCACCGGTGGTCGCGAGGAACGCGAGGCCGCCGGCGAGCGACGAGTTGATCGTGGCTTCCGAACGCGCGAGCGAACCGTGCAGCCAGTCATGCGCCTCGACCGGATCGGTCAGCTGCTTGTACTGCTCCTGCGCCTGGATGCCGTCGTCGACGATCTGGCGATAGGCCGAGTTCTTCTCGAGCTTCGCCGCGCCTTCGCGCAGGCTGTTCGAAGCCCAGAAGCCGGCGCGCACGCGCTTCGCCTGGTTGATGATCTTCTGCTGCTCGAACAGCTTGGTGAACAGGATGTAGAGCGAGACGAAGAGCATCAGCACGAGGATGGCGAACACCGTCTGCGAGATGAGGCCGCCTTCCTTGAGCGCCTGCTGAAGGCCGTACGGGTTTTCGCCGTTGGGCGCCGCCGCGGCGAGAATGGTGGTGAGCATTGTCGGTTATTCCCTTACAAGAATTGCTGTGAGCTTGGCCTTTTCGGCCACCTTGATCGCGTTACTTTTCAATCTGCCACCGGAAGCGGAGCGACTTGCGCCCGCCCGGGATCGGATTGCCGCCCGCATCCAGCGCCGGCGAATATCGCCCGCGGCGGGTGACGAGCCGGCAAGTCGCTTCGTCGAGCACCGAAGCGCCGGACGACGACGTGACCGAGCAGTTCTCGATGCGGCCCTGCGCGTTCACGTTGAACGTGATGCCGACGGAACCCTCCTGCTCGGCGCGGAGCGCGGCAGGCGGATAGTCGTCCTGGGTGACCCACGAAGCGGGGTTGCCCTTGGCGGCTGCGGCCTTGCTGATCGCAGGCGGCGCAGGCGGCGCGGGCGGCGCAGGCGGTGCCGGCGGCGTGATCGGCGGCGGGGGCGGGATGATCGGGGTGGTGGCGATCGGCGGCGACGGCTGCTGGACCACGACCTGAGCCGGCGGCGTCACGACCTGGGTCGGCGGCGGCGGCACGGGGCTGTCCGGCGGCGGTGGCGGCGGCGGCACCTCCTCGGGCGGGGGCGGCGGCTCTTCGACCTCGAAAGTCTTCAGCTCTTCCGCCTTCTTTTTGATATATTGGTATGCCAAGCCCGTGACGAAGGCATAACCCAAGCCAGCCACGATAATTGCGACGATTACGATCGCAACGAACCGGCTGCCACTTACATTCCGGTCAGCGTAAGCCATTCGGCAACGTCACTCCTCTAATCCTGTGCGACCCTGAGCGCATGGATGTCTCGCGCACAAGTTCGGCCGCCCTTCGCTTGGGTGCGTCGGTGCGGCAGAGCGCGAGTCTCTATCGTGGGCACTCGGGGTACGCAAACGCTTTGTCGGACAAACCGCGCCTACCGCCGCTCCGTGACCGAATTATTTCTGTATAAGAACGACGCGATCCGGTAACGCGACAGCATGATCCGCGTTCCTATGATGGCTTTTTGTTGCGCGATATCGTTAATTGCGCCTGCCCAGTCCGCCCCGCAACCCACGCAAAACCAAGCTTCTGCGCCCACTGTATTACCCAGCTACGCCACTGTTGCAGGGTTGGTCCTTGGGGCACCCCTGATCGTCGATGCGCGCATTCGCAGCGCGGTGAGAATTAAAGGCGCCGAGGCAGCGAATGTCGCTCCGGGGCGGGGTCGATTCTACATCGAGGCCGATGTCACCGGGGTGATTCGCGGCGCCGCGGTGGCTCCGAGAATCGGGTATGTCGCCGATCTGCCGCTCACCGATCGCGGGCGCGAGCCCAAGCTCAAGAAGCAGCGCGTCCTGCTCTTTGCACGCCCGGTCGCCGGGCGCCCCGATCAGGTCCAGCTCGCCACGCTCGACGGCCAGCGCGCGTGGTCGGCAGAGCTCGATTCGCTGGTCCGCGGGATCGTCCGCGAGACGATCGCGGCGGATGCCCCGCCGGCGATCACGGGGGTCGGCAATGCCTTTCACGTCCCCGGCTCGCTGCCCGGCGAAGGCGAGACGCAGGTGTTTCTTCAGACGAAGAACGGCGCGCCGGTGTCGCTCCAGATCCTGCGCCGCCCGGGCGAGCAGCCGCGCTGGTCTGTCTCATTGGGAGACATTGTCGACGAATCGGCGGGCCCGCCCAGGCCGAACACCCTGCTCTGGTATCGCCTCGCCTGCGGGTTGCCGCGCCAGTTGCCGGCGGAGAGCCTCGAATCGGGCGATTCGGCCAATGCCGCGGTCGCGCGCGAGGATTATGCGATGGTGCTCGCCGCGCTCGGGCCCTGCCGCTGAGCGCGCCCGGCGCCTAGCGCCGGTGACGCACCATGGTGATGCCGATCGATTCGCCCTGCTCGGCGATCGCCAGCTTGACGATTCGCACCTCGACGCGCTGGACGCGCTTGTCGGAGACGAACAGCGTCTCGCAGACATGCTCGGCCACGGCCTCGATCAGCGTGAAATGCACGTCCCTGGGCAGACCGGTGGTCGCCGCGTGCTTGAGGTCGATATAGCTCTTCGAGGCGCTCAGCGGCGTATCCGGCGCGAAACGCTCGGGCATGTCGATGTCGCAGGTCACCGAGATTCGCAGCGGCTGCGGCAGATGAGTCTCTTCGGAATAGATCCCGGTCAGCACCTCGACTTCGAGGTCGTGCACCTGGAGCTGGAGCAGATCGCGCAATTAACGGCCTTTCGTGGAAACCGCGCCCCCTTAGCAGAAGCCGAGGCAGGGGGAAGTGGGCCCCGTGCCCCGGTTAATCCTTGCGTCAGGGCGGATCGGCGCTAAAGCGCGCGCCCCGGCATGCTGCCGGGCATTTCGCGAGGATATGGAACAGGTGATCGCATTGGTGCCGCTGTCTGCCGTCGAACCCGAGGCCGTGGAGGCGCTGCTCGACCGCGCCTTCGGCCCGGAGCGACGCACGCGCACCGCCTATCGCGTCCGCGCCGGCACCCTGCCCGTCCCCGAGCTCAGCTTCGCCGCGGTCGACGATGCCGGCGCGCTGCTCGGCACGATCCAGTGCTGGCCGGTCGCGCTCGCCTGCGACGACGGTGCCGAGGTGCCGATGGTGATGGTCGGCCCGGTCGCCGTCGCGCCCGAGCGCCAGCAGGGCGGCATCGGCCGCGCGCTGATGGAACGCATGCTCGAGGCGGTGCCCGATTGCGGCGCGCCGGGCTGCGATGCGCTGATGCTGATCGGCGACCCCGAATATTATGCCCGCTTCTTCGGCTTCACGCCCGAACGCACCGGGCGCTGGCGCCTTCCCGGCCCGTTCGAGCCGCGCCGGCTGCTCGCGCGCGGCGATTCGGTGCCCGATTGCGCGGGGATGCTCGGGCCGCGCGTCCGTCAGGCAGCTTGAGGGGGCGCGCGCGCTCGCCTAACGAGTCGGTGATGCCCGCGCCGCCGCCTCCCGATCTCGCCAGCCTGTCGCTCGCCGAGATCGCGCGCCTCGCCGAGGCGAACCGGCTGCCGCCGGTCGAGAGCTGGAACCCGGCGCATTGCGGCGACAGCGAGATGCGCATCGCCCGCGACGGCACCTGGTATCATCAGGGTTCGCCGATCGGCCGCGCGGCGATGGTGCGGCTGTTCGCGACGATCCTGCGCCGCGAGCCCGACGGCGGCTTCGTCCTCGTCACTCCGGTCGAGAAGCTCGACATCGCAGTCGAGGACGCGCCCTTCGTCGCCGTCGAGATGAAGGCCGAGGGCGAAGGCGACGCGATGCGGCTCGCCTTCCGCCTCAACACCGGCGACCTCGTCACTGCCGGCCCCGATCACCCGCTACGGTTCGCGCAACGCGGCGATGGCCCGCGCCCCTATCTCCATGTCCGCGGCGGGCTCGAGGCGCTGATCGCGCGCCCGGTCTATTACGAGCTCGCCCAGATCGCGCTCGCGAATGGCAGCGGACCGCCGGGAGTGTGGAGCAATGGCGCCTTCTTCGCGCTGGAGCCGCAGCCATGACGCTCGCCGAACGGCTCCGCGTCGCGCTCGACGCCGCGCATGCCGACGGGCCGGTGCTGCTCGCCGGCGACCATTTCGAATTCGATCCCGCGATCGCCGGCAATCCCGCCGCGGTGCTGATCGCGGTCACCGATCGCGCCGCGCCCGGAGTCATCCTCACCCAGCGCACCGAGACGCTGCGCCGCCACCCCGGCCAGGTCGCCTTTCCCGGCGGCCGCATCGACCCTGAGGACGACGGCCCGATCGGCGCGGCGCTGCGCGAGGCCGAGGAGGAGATCGCCCTCCCCGCCTCGGCGGTCGAGGTGATCGGCACCGCCGATCGCTACCGCACCGTCACCGGCTATGAGGTGACCCCCGTGGTCGGCGTGGTCCCGCCCGATCTCGCGCTGGTCCCCGCCGAGGCCGAGGTCGCGGCGGTGTTCGAGGTCCCGCTCGCCTTCCTGCTCGACAGCGCCAACCACGTCGAGGCGACCGCGCTCTACCAGGGCCGCGAGCGCCGCTATTACGAGATAGTGTGGGGCGAGCGCCGCATCTGGGGCGCCACCGCGGCGATGCTCGTCAATCTTTCCCGGAGACTACGTTGGACGGCCTGATTCTACCTGATGCCCCCTTCCGCAAGCGCATCGGCCTCGCCGAGCTGTGCGAAGCGCTCGGCGTCGCGCAGGGGATGACGCGCTTTGTGGGTGGCGCGGTGCGCGACGCGCTGCTCGGCAACGAGGTCACCGAGGCCGATGTCGACATCGCCACGCGCCACGCGCCCGAGGCAGTGATGGATTTGCTGCGACAGGCCGGGATTCGCGCGGTGCCCACCGGGATCGAGCACGGCACGATCACCGCGGTGCTGGCCAGCGGGCCGATCGAGATCACCACGCTGCGCCGCGACGTCTCGACCGACGGCCGCCGCGCCACCGTCGCCTTCACCGACGACTGGCGCGCGGACGCCGCGCGCCGCGACTTCACGATGAACGCGCTCTACGCCGATCCGCTGACCGGCGCGATCTTCGACTATTTCGGCGGCGTCGCCGATCTCGAGGCGCGCCATGTCCGCTTCATCGGCGATCCGGTTCAGCGCATCGCCGAGGATCATCTGCGCATCCTGCGCTTCTTCCGCTTCCTCGCCCGCTTCGGCGATCGGGCCGATCCCGCCGGGCTCGATGCCTGCACCGCGCGCGCGAAGGACCTGATGGCGCTGTCGCGCGAGCGCATCCGCGACGAGCTGCTCAAGCTGCTGGTCGCGCGCGACGCGGTGCGCGTGGTCGCGCTGATGCTCGATCGCGGCATCCTGCTGCCGGTGCTGCCCGAGATCGTCGCGCCCGATCTGCTCGCGCATCTCGCCGCGCGCGAGGCCGAGGCGGGGATCGCGCCGCATCCGATTCGCCGCCTCTCGGCGCTGCTGCCGCGCGACGCCGGCCTCGCCGATCAGCTCGGCGCCCGGCTCAAGCTCTCCAATGCCGAGCGCAAGCGGCTGGTGACCGCCGCCGCGGCACCCGAGGGCGCGGCGATGCCGCTCGCCTATCGGCTGGGCGTCGACAGCGCCGTCGATCAGCTGCTGCTATCCGAGCGTCCGATCGCGGAGGTCATCGAAATCGCCGGCTGGCAGCCCCCTCGCCTGCCGCTCTCGGGCGGTGCCCTCGTCGCGCGCGGGCTCGCCAAGGGCCCCGATGTCGCGCGGGCGCTACGTGCGGTGGAGGATCGCTGGATCGCCGAAGGCTTCCCGGACGCGGCCCGGGTCAACGCGCTCGCCGACGAAATCGTCGCTCAGGCGTTGCGCGCCGCCAGCAAGGCATAGGCTTCGGCCTGCGGGATCGGCCGCGCGAACAGATAGCCCTGCCCGAAGGTGCAGCCGAGCGCGGCGAGCGTCTGGGCCAGCTCGTTGGTCTCGATGCCCTCGGCGGTGGTCTGCATCCCCAGCGCCTGGGCGAGGCTGAGCACCGCGCGGACGATCGCGATCTTGTCGCGGTCGGCGAGCATCCCCGAGACGAAGCTGCGGTCGATCTTGAGCAAGTCGATCGGCAGCTTCTGCAGATAGGCGAGGTTCGAATAGCCGGTGCCGAAATCGTCCATCGCCAGCGTGGTGCCGAGATCCTTGAGCGCCATCATCGTCCGGCTGATCCGGTCGGGATCGCTGACGATCGCGCTCTCGGTGAGTTCGAGCGTGAGCCGCGAACCGGCGATGCCCGCCTGTTCGAGCGCCGCCTGCACCATTTCGGGGATATGATCGCGCTGCAGCTGGATCGCCGACAGATTGACTGCGACCTTGACACCGCAATCGCCCCCCGCCGCGACGTCCCACGAAGCGAGCGTGCGCGCGGCCTCTTCCATTGCCCAGCGACCGAGCGGGATGATCAGCCCCGATTCCTCGGCCACCGGAATGAATTCATTGGGCGACAGCGCGATGCCGCGCTCGTTGGTCCAGCGCGCCAGCGCCTCGAACGAAGTGATCTTGCCGGTGGCGAGGTTGCAGATCGGCTGGAAGGCGAGCGTCATGTCGCCATTCTCGATCGCGCGGCGCAGTTCGGTCTCGATGCTGAACTGCTCGCGCGCGATGTCGAAGGCGCGGGTGTGATAGACTTCGATCCGGCCGCTGGTCTTGGCGCGCTTCACCGCGAACTGGGCGTGGCGGATCAGATCCTCGGGCTCGCCGCGATTGTCGGCGCCGAGCGCGATGCCGATCGAGCAATCGACGCGGATCTCGAAGTCGGAGAGCCGGAACGGCGTCGCCAGCGCGGCCTGGATGCGCCGCGCGACGTGCAGCGCGTCGCCGGGGCCGTCGTCGAGCGTCAGCAGCACCCCGAACTCGTCGCCGCCCATCCGCGCGAGGATGTCGCGGCCGCGCAGCGCGCCCTTGAGCCGGCGCGCGACCGAAATCAGCAACTCGTCGCCGGCCAGCCCGCCCATGCAGGCGTTGACCCGGCTGAAGCGGTCGAGATTGACCACCAGCACCGCGAAGCTCTCGGCATTGTCGGGATTGATCGAATTTTCCAGCTCGTCGCTGAATCCGGGGCGATTGGGCAGGCCGGTCAGGCTGTCGGTCGCCATCTCGCGGCGCAGGCTGTGCTCGGTGCGCAGCTCGCTGGTCTGGTCGACCAGGGTCACGAGGCAGCGATCTTGCCCGACATGCGCGGCGCGCCGCGCGAACAGCACGCGGAAATAGCGGCAATCGACTTCCTCGCCGAACTGCCACGCGATCTCGCGCTGCGTCTCGTCCGATTCGAGGAAGCGGCGCAGCTGGGTGCCGAGCAGGCGGATCAGCGGCGATTCGGCCGCGATCGTGCCCAGTCCGGCGAGGCGGAACGGGCGGTTGAGCGCCCGGAAATGGAACTTGCCGCCCTCGAGCGTCACCGCCACCGCGGGCACCGGCAACAGGTCGAGCATCAGCCCGGTTTCGGACGGGCCGAGGATGCACGCCTCCGCTGCCTGCGGAGCGGACTCCGCCGGCGCGGTCGAGACGGACCTGAGCTTGCCGAACGCCATTGCTCGCCGGGGCTAGCGGTAATTGGTTAAGACCGGCTGAAGCGAGCAGAAATCCGGCGCGGGATCCGTCGTCAGAACCAACCTTCTATCTATCCTCCCCCGCCAGGGGGAGGTGGCACGCGCAGCGTGACGGAGGGGGCGGAATCACTGAACGCAGTGAGTCCTCCCCCTCCGTCGCCGTCGGCGCCACCTGCCCCTTGCGGGGGAGGAAAGAAGAAGCCGAGACCCCGCTAGAACCGATTGTCGCGCGGGAAGCCGTTGGGGGCCATCCGGCCGGCGGCGCCGCGCGTGGCGCGCCATGGCGAGAGGTCGCTCTCGGTCCGCGTCCGCCCGGTCTCGCCGCCCATCGCCCAGCTCAGCCCGTCCTCCATCCGGAAGGTCCGCGCGTCGGCAAGCCCGCCGTCGCGATAGCGCTGGAGCTGCACCCCCTGCCCGCGCGCCAGCTCGGCGACTTCGCTCAGCGGGAAGACCAGCATCTTGCGATTGTCGCCGATCGCCGCGACCGCGTCGTCCTGCGCCGCGATCGGGCGGACGAGCTTGAGCTGCGCGCCGGCGCGCGGCGTCACCACCTGCTTGCCCTTGCGCGTCTCGGCGATCACGTCGGCGGCGTTGACGACGAAGCCGCGCCCGTCGGTCGCCGCCACAAGCAGCTTGGGCGAGGCGCTCGCCGGCAGCAGCGCGATGATCTGGCGCTCGCCGTCGAGGTCGACCATCAGCCGCACCGGCTCGCCGAAGCCGCGCCCGCCGGGCAGCTTGTCGCCCCCCAGCGTGTAGAACCGCCCATTGTCGGCGGCGAGCAGCAGCTTGTCGGTGGTCTGGGCATGGAAGGCGAAGAGCGGGCCGTCGCCTTCCTTGAACTTCAGCGTCTCGGCCGATGCCAGCTCGACATGCCCCTTCATCGCCCGGATCCAGCCGCGCTGGGAGAGGATCACCGTGATCGGCTCGCGCTCGATCATCGCCTCGAGCGGGATCTCGCGCGTCGGCCCCGCCTCGCGGATCGTCGTGCGCCGCGCGCCCAGCGGCGTGTCGAGCCCGTAGCGCTCGATCATCTTGCCGAGATCGCGCTTCATCCGGGTGCGCTGGCGCGCATCGGATGACAGCAACGTCTCGAGCTCGGCCTGCTCCTTGAGCAGCGCCTCCTGCTCGCGCCTGAGCTCCATCTCCTCGAGCCGGCGCAGGCTGCGCAGCCGCATGTTGAGGATCGCCTCGGCCTGGCGATCGGTCAGCTGGAACTCGGCCATCATCACCGGCTTGGGCTCGTCCTCGGTGCGGATGATGTGGATCACCCGGTCGAGGTTGAGGAAGGCGATGATATAGCCGCCGACCAGCTCGAGCCGGTCGGCGATCTTGTCCAGCCGGTGCTGCGAGCGGCGGCGCAGCACGACGAACTGGTGCTCGACCCACGCCGCGATCGCCTCGCCGAGGCTCATCACCCGCGGGGTGCGGTGCTTGTCGAGCACGTTGAGGTTGAGCGGCACGCGCACTTCGAGGTCGGAGAGTCGGTAGAGGCTCTCCATCAGCGTCTCGGCGTCGACGGTGCGGCTGCGCGGCTCGAGCACGACGCGGATGTCCTCCGCCGATTCGTCGCGCACGTCGCCGAGGATCGGCAGCTTCTTCTCGTTGATGAGCTCGGCGATCCCCTCGATCAGCTTGCCCTTCTGGACGCCGTAGGGGATCTCGGAGACGATAAGGTGCCAGCCGCCCCCCTTCTCGGTCACCTTCTCGATCTTCGCGCGCACCCGGAAGCTGCCGCGCCCGGTGGCATAGCTCTCGGCGATCGCGGCAGGGCTGTCGACCACCAGCCCGCCGGTCGGAAAATCGGGCCCGCTGACATAATCGAGCACGTTCGTCTGCGGATTGTCGATCAGCGCCACCGCGGCGTTCATCAGCTCGGCGGCGTTGTGCGGCGGGATCGAGGTCGCCATGCCCACCGCGATGCCGGCGGCGCCGTTGGCGAGCAGGTTGGGGAACAGCCCGGGGAAGAGCTCGGGCTCCTCTTCCTCGCCATTATAGGTCGCGCGGAAATCGACGGCATTCTCGTCGAGCCCGGCCATCAGGTCGATCGCGACCTGGGTCAGCCGCGCCTCGGTATAGCGATAGGCCGCGGCGTTATCGCCGTCGATATTGCCGAAATTGCCCTGCCCGTCGACGAGCGGATAGCGCAGCGCAAAGGTCTGGGCGAGGCGGACCATCGCGTCATAGACCGACTGGTCGCCATGCGGGTGATATTTGCCGATCACGTCGCCGACGACGCGCGCGCACTTCTTGTAGCCCGATGCCGGGTCGAGCCGCAGCAGCCGCATCGCCCAGAGCAGCCGGCGATGGACCGGCTTCAGCCCGTCGCGGACATCGGGCAACGAGCGCGCGGTGATCGTCGACAGCGCATAGACGAGATAGCGCTCGGAAAGCGCGCTATCGAAAGGAACGTCAGTGGGGCCGCCGGGTTCGAGGATTTCGGTGTCGAGGCTCATCGTCGGTCCGGACTAGCAGCCCCGGGGCGGCGCGCAAAGCCAAGGGTTGCATTCCGCGGGGTGCGGGCAATTCTCCATCCGTCACCCCGGCCGAAGTGCCGGGGTCCATTCCGCCGCGCCGGCTGACCTCCGCCGCTTCGGCCGCCGATCCCGACCGGGGCGCGTCGGCAACAAAGCCGGGTGACGGGCGTGGCTGCCTGCCGCCCGATACCGATCGCCCGGAACCCCGCCGGCCCCGACGCGCGCAGGGCGGCTCTGGTCGCATAGCGGCGCGGCTTTCGGAACGGCTTTCCTACGCCCGCCGCACCAGGGGAATCCCACAAGTGAAAGTAAACTATGCGTAAATTGATTTCGTGCGTCCTCGCTTCGCTGACGATGCTGGGCACCCATGCCGCTTCCGCTCAGGAAACCCCCGCGCCGGCGAGCAAGGATTTCGCCGGCTTCCGCGCCGAAGCGAATATCGGCTACGACCGCACCGGCGACGACGCGCTCTATGGCGAGGAACTCGGCGGCCTGCGCGTCGGCGGCGCGATCGGCTATGACGCACCGCTCGGCAACAATTTCCTCGTTGGTATCGAAGCCGGCATCGGCTGGACGGTTACCGGCGGCGT
The DNA here is from genome assembly GCF_004792695.1 of Sphingomonas naasensis. GTDB lineage: Bacteria > Pseudomonadota > Alphaproteobacteria > Sphingomonadales > Sphingomonadaceae > Sphingomonas > Sphingomonas naasensis. The sequence continues at coordinate 689,050 of NZ_SRXU01000001.1, forward strand.
GACGGTCGGACCGTTCGCCACCAACGATCCGACGACCTTTCATGTGACCGGGGCGCATGATGCCGACATCTCGGTTCGTCTCGGCACCAAAATCGGTCCGAAAACGCTCGCTTTCGTCAAGGCGGGCTGGGTCGACACCGCCTACCGCTCGGAAATCGTCGGGGAGGACTATAGCTTCAGTTCGGAGGGTAACGACGACAACCTCCGCCTTGGGATCGGCGTCGAGCACCGCCTCGGCAAATCGCTCTACGCCAAAGCCGAATATCGCTACACTGCGGGCGACGCCGGCCGTCACCAGCTGTTGGCGGGTCTCGGCATCCGCTTCTGACCATCGCGAACTACACCGCCCGTGCGAGGATCCTGCCTCGCTCGGGCGGAACCCGCCAGAGCCGGGTCAGGCCTGCCGTGCCGAATAGCTCTCGAGCACCGGCACGGGACGCTCGCGTCCGATTTCGGCGAGCAGCCATTCGCGGAAGCGCTTGATCTTGGGCTGGTTGCGCCGTCCTACCGGCGCGACGAACCAATAGGCATAGCCGCGCGTCGAGATCTGCTCGAACGGGCGGACCAGCCGGCCCTCGGCAAGGTCGTTGCGCCAGAAGAACGGCGTCAGCATCGCCACGCCCTGCGCAGCGATCGCGGCGTGGCCCTCATGCGCCTGCGAATCGAGCCGGACGCCGGGCCGCAGCGGCCCGTCGGGCACGTCGACTCCTGCCTCGCGCAGCCACACCGTCCACCAGGGGTCGTGCGGGCTGATCAGCGGCAGGCGGAGCAGGTCGGCGGGTTGGAGCGGCCCGTGGCGATCGAGAAAGGCCGGGCTGACCATCGGGGTGAAGTCGATCGGCAGCAGCAGATCGGGCGCGAGCCCCGGCCAGTCGCCCCGGCCGGCGCGGATCGCGCAATCGACTTCGCCGCCCTCGAGATTGACCAGCGCGTCGCTGGTCTCGAGCCGCACCGCCATCTCGGGATGCGCCATCTGGAAGCTGCCCAGCCGCCATGCCAGCCACGCATTGGCGAAGGTGTTCGAGGTCGAGATGACCAGCAACCCCTCATCCTCGGCGCGGACATTGGCGAAGGCCGAGTCGATCGCGTCGAACGCGCGGGTGATCTGCGGCGCGGCGCGCGCGCCCGCCTCGGTCAGCACCACCTTGCGCTTGTCGCGGCGGAACAAAGGCGCGCCGAGCCGCTCCTCGAGCAGTTTGATCTGATAGCTCACCGCCGCCTGGGTCATCCCCAGCTCCTCGGCGGCGCGGGTGAAATTGCCGTGCCGCGCCGCGGCTTCGAACACCCGGACGGCGGACAGGGGCGGCAGGCGGCGCATGCCCTATCCATAAGGCAGGCTTGTTACCTTGGTCCAACGATTTGTTGGCGTGGCCACGCGTTCGGGCCCAAATAAGGCGAGCCATAGGCACAGGAGAACTTGTCATGGACCGCGATTATGAAAGCACCGCCTGGGCGGACAACCACGAGCAGCTCAGCAATGGAATCTCCAGCCTTTTCAAAAAGCTGGCCGACACGTTCACGCTACTCAACAAGATCGAATACGAGGCTCCCTGGCGCCATATGCGCCCGTGAGCCGGGGGATCGATCCCACGTCCCCGCGCCCCTTGCCACAGTTTCGCCCTAAATGTGGCGAAATTGTGGCTTGACGCAAATCCAGTCATGTGATGGCATATCATCCTCGTTGCAGGAGATACGCCCATGCGCCTTATTTCCCCTCTCGCGATCGCGGCCTTGCTTGCCGCCTGCTCCTCCCAGACCGGCGATCCGTCCGGACAGGCCGGCGATGCCGGCGGCACGCCGACCACCGCCGAAATGGCCGCCCCGGCCGATGCCGCGTCGGGCAATCCGGCCAACCCCGACAATGCGACGAAGCTGCCGATCTCGCTCCCGAAGCTCACCTACAGCTATGCGCTCTCCTATCTCGTCCCCGGCGACAGGATCGCCGCGACGCAGGACGCGCACCGCGATCTCTGCGAGGAGATGGGGCCGGCGCGCTGCCAGCTGATCGGGCTCGAGCGCGGCATCGGCGATGCGGAGACCAACCGCGCGATGCTCAAGCTGCGCGTCGCCACCGCCGAGGCGCGGCGCTTCCAGATCCTGCTCGATCACGGCGTCACTGAAGCCGGCGGCCGCACCGAAAATGCCCGGATCGCCACCGACGAGGTGTCGAAGCAGATCGTCGACACCGAGGCGCGGATCCGCCAGCGCGAATTGCTCGTCGCCCGCCTCACCGAGGCGCTGCGCACCCGCAGCGGCAAGCCGTCCGAGCTGGTCGCCGCCGAGCGCAGCGTCACCGAGGCGCAGGAGGAGCTCGATCAGGCGCGCGGCTGGCTCGGCGAGCTCCGGGGCCGCGTCGCGATGTCCGAGTTCGACATCCATTACGGCGCGATCGCCCCCGCGGCCTCGGCGCAGGGGCTCGGCGTCCGGCTCGGCGAGGCCGCGCAGGGCTCGGGCGCGGTCTTCCTGATCGGGCTCAACCTGCTGCTCTCGCTGCTGATCTATGTGCTGCCCTGGCTGGCCCTGCTCGCGCTGCCGGTGCTCGTGCTGCGCGGCCTGCGCAAGCGACGCCTTCCCGCCGAAGCCGGCTGACCAGTGCGCCCCGCTCCGCAGCCACGACGCGGAGCGGGGCCTCACGCCCGAGAACTGTCCCGTTTCCGCACCGATCAGGCCCCCAAATCCTCGATTGCACCGCCTTTGGAAATGTGATGTTGTATCATCACAACAACAGGAGGATGGGATGCCCAAACGGCTCATCATGATCGCGTCGGGCGGTTGCGCCGCGCTGGTGGTGCTCGCGACCTGCCTTTTGCTGATCCAGTCCGCCCATACCGGCAGCCAGCCCGCGCAGCAGTCGCCGGCCGCGCTCCGCGAGATGGAGGCGGCGAGCCCCCCACCCCCGCCGTCGGAGATGGTGTCCCCGCCGACATCGGTGGCGGCGCCCCCCGAAGCGATGGCGGTCAGCGCGCCGGCCGGCAGCGAAGCGCCCCAATTGCGCGAGCCGGCCGACGGCGCCGCCGCGACCGACCCGATCGCGGTCAGCGTCCCCCAGCTCGCTTATGCCTATCAGCTCGCCTATCGCCTCCCCGGCCCGCGCATCGCCGAAGCGCAGCAGGCGCATCTCACGCTCTGCCAGAAGCTCGGGCCGACTCGCTGCCAGCTGGTGTCGATGCGCAACGGCAGCTCGGACGAAGGTTATAAGGACGCCGCGCTCCAGCTCCGCGTGGCGAGCGGCATCGCGCAGCGCTTCCGCGGCGATCTCACCCAGGCGATCGCCGATGCCGGCGGACGCCCGGTCGACACCAGCATCACCGCCGAGGACGTCTCGAAGGACATGGTCGATACCGAGGCGCGCATCCGCCAGCGCGAGATCCTCGTCGCCCGCCTCACCGAGATGCTGCGCAGCCGCCAGGGCCGCGTCTCCGAGCTGGTCGAGGCCGAACGCAGCGTCGCCGCCGCGCAGGAGGAGCTCGATCAGGCCAAGGGCTGGCTCGGCCAATTGCGCACTCGCGTCGCGCTGTCGCAGTTCCGGATCAACTATGTCCCCGCGGTCGCGGTCGAGCCTTCGCCGCGCCCGCAGTCGAACCGGCTCGCCGACGCGTTCGTCACGTCGCTCGGCGCGGTGTTCGCCTTGGGCCGCACCCTGCTGATCCTGCTCATCCTGCTCGCGCCCTGGGCAGCGATCGGTCTGGCCATCGCCCTGCCCCTGCGGCGCTGGTACAAGCGCAGATATTATCCCGCCGCCGAAGCGTGATTGCACCGCAACACCGCATCCAGTATAGGCGCGTGCTCTTCCAGAGCCCCGGCTGCCATGCGGTGTTTCCGCACCGCCGGGGCGACGCTTTTCAGGGGTAAGAGCCACGATGGCACGCCGCCGGCAGATCTACGAAGGCAAGGCAAAGATCCTTTACGAGGGTCCCGAGCCGGGCACGCTGATCCAGTATTTCAAGGACGACGCGACTGCGTTCAACGCGCAGAAAAAGGGCACGATCAGCGGCAAGGGCGTGCTCAACAACCGGATTTCCGAGCATGTCTTCACCCTGCTCGCCGGGATCGGCATCCCCACCCACTTCATCCGCCGGCTCAACATGCGCGAGCAGCTGATCCGCCAGGTCGAGATCGTCCCGATCGAGGTGGTGGTGCGCAACGTCGTCGCCGGCAGCCTCGCCAAGCGCCTCGGCATCGAGGAAGGCACCCCGCTGCCGCGCACGATCATCGAATATTATTTCAAGGACGATGCGCTCGGCGATCCGATGGTCACCGACGAGCATATCCTCGCCTTCGGCTGGGCCGCGCAGGAAGAGCTGCACGACATGGCCGACATGGCGATTCGGGTGAACGACTTCCTCTCGGGGCTGTTCGCCGGAATCGGCATCCGCCTCGTCGACTTCAAGCTCGAGTTCGGCCGGATCTGGGACAATGACTATGCCCGGATCATCCTCGCCGACGAGATCAGCCCCGATGGCTGCCGCCTGTGGGACATCGCGACCAACGAGAAGCTCGACAAGGACCGTTTCCGCCGCGATCTCGGCGGCGAGGTCGAGGCCTATCAGGAAGTCGCGCGCCGGCTCGGGCTGTTCCCCGAAGGCGCCGATTCGGCGGTGCTGGATCTCGAGAGCCACCGCAAGCGCCGCGGCAAGTAACCGCACGTTTCCCGGCGGCGGAATCTTCGCGATTTCGCCGCCACGTTAAACAGCTTCTTAACCATGGCGCGCCTAATCCTTCCGACGAATTCCGGTCAGGGGGATTACGCATGCGTTCGTTTGGTAGCTTTCTCGCGCTCTCCGGCGCCTTCACGCTCGCGGCGTGCGGCGGCGATACGGGGCCGCAGACCGTAGGCGGTATTGCACCTCCCGGTGGCAGCACGCCGACGCCGACGCCGGCAAATTTCCTCGACGTCACCAGCACCACGACGTTCGACGTCGTCGGATCCTTCCAGACGCTCGACACGACGACGACGGTATCGACCCCGGCAGGCGGCGGCACGCCGACCACCCGCGTCGCCTCGCTCTATGCCGGCAACGCCGCGACGGTAAACGCGCCCAACGGCTCGATCAGCTACAATCCGCGCGACGGCATCTTCACCGTCCGCTTCACCGACAACGCCGCCAATGTGACCCGGACCTACAACTATCAGGATCCGGCGCACCGCACCCAGTTCTCGGGCGGGCAGTTCGCCAGCTATCAGATCCCGAACCTCGCGACCTTCAACTATCTCCAGGTGCTCGAAGGCAACGCCCAGCCGGTGTTCTTCTATCAGCGCCCCGGCGCCACCCGCGCCGATGGCAGCAAGGCGTCGACCTTCGTGTCGCTCGCCGGCTTCTCGCGCGTCGAGGAGAGCCAGACCACCACGCCGCCCGCCAACCCGGCGACCGACCCGACGGTGACCGCCACCAACTTCAAGGGCGAGCGCGGCGCCTTCGTCTTCGGCCAGAAGACGCCGTTCAATCAGGTCCCGACCTCGGGCGAAGGCACCTATCGCGGCGATTTCCTCGCCTCGATGGTCGCCGATCCCACCGGCGGCGGCCGTTCGACCATGCAGTGGATCAGCGGCGACAGCAGCGTTGCGGTCAAGTTCGGCACCGGCCAGGTCGATCTCACCCTCACCGGTACCGTCGGCCCGGCCTATGTCCAGGGCGCGACCGTCCCCTCGCCGATCGCCGCGGGCACGAGCTTCACCGCGCGCGGCACCGCGCAGGTCAATCTCACCGGCAAGGGCGGCTTCACCGGCGTCTTCACCCAGAACACCGGTGGCCAGCAGAATGTCGGCTTCGGCAGCGGCGCCAGCTTCGTCGGCGTCGACTTCGCCAGCGTCTCGGCCGGCGGCCCCACTGCGGGCGCCAGCTCGATCGACGGCGGCTTCTTCGGCCCGAACGCAGTCGATGTCGGCGGCAACATCCGCATCGTCGGCGGCATCCCCGATCAGCGCGTCGACATTCTCGGCGCGTTCACCGGCACCAAGCCCTAAGCCCAACCGGAGCCCATATGCGCGCGTCGCTGATCGCCGCCCTGCTCCTCCTCGGAGCGGGGTCGGTGGCCCATGCCCAGAGCTCGCCATGCGAGGGCGGCGATTGCCAGCTGCGCCTCACCCCGGCGCAGCTGCTCGCCAGCGCCGAGCGGCTGGTCGCGCTGCGGCGCTTCGACGAGGCGCGGCCGCTGATCGCGGCGCTCAAGCTCGCCCCCGGCTACACGCTCCAGACGCGTTTCCTCACCGGCCTGATCGCCGCGGAGAGCGGTGATTTCCACGCCGCCGCCGATCAGTACAAGGCGATCCTCGCCGACGATCCCAATCAGACCCGCGTCCGCCTCGAGCTCGGCAAGGCGATGATGGCGATGGGCAAGCCGCAAAGCGCCGACAAGCAGTTCCGCCTCGCCGGGCAGGATCGCGAATTGCCGCCCGAGCTCGCCAAGGCGATTCGCGGCGTGCGCGCGGTGATCCGCCAGAAGCGGGCATGGCGGCTCGACGTCGATTTCGGCATCGCCCCCGACAGCAACATCAACAACGCCACCGGCGTCGATCAGGTGACGGTCAATCTCGGCGGCTATTCGCTGCCGCTGACGCTCGAAGACAACGCGAGGGCGCGTTCGGGCACCGGGCTCACCGCCACCGTCTCGGCCGGCGTCCGGCTTCCGGTCAGCCAGAATCTCTCGATGCTCGTCGATTTCGACGGCACCGGCAGCAACTATGCCGGCGTCGACTATGACGATTATCTCGTTCAGTTCGCCGCCGGCCCCGAGTTTCGCCTGTCGCAGGCGGTCAGCGTCTCGATCGAGGCCGTCGGGGCGCAGCGTTGGTATGGCGGGCATCTCGCCACGCGCCAGGGCGGCGTCAAGGCCGGCGCGCAGGCAACACTGGGCGCCCGCGACCGGATCGGCCTCCAGCTCGACGCGCGCCGCACCGTGGCGCTGTTCAACCATGGCTATGACGGCTGGCAGACCGGGCTCTACGCCAATTGGGAGCATGCGCTGTCGCGCAGCCTCGTCGGTTCGGTCGGCCTGTTCGGCCGGCGCGACTGGCTGGACGCACCGGCATATTCGAGCAAGGAAGCCGGGCTGAGCCTCGCGGTCGGCGGCGAGCTGCCGCACGGGATCAACTTCAGCCTCAGCGGCACCGGCTCGCGCGCGGTCTATGACGCGGCGGTGCCGTTCTTCTCGAACGATCCGCGCCGCGACTGGCGCTGGAGCACGCGCGCGACGCTCGGCAATCGCAAGATCCGCGTGTTCGGCTTCTCGCCCGAGCTCAGCGTCACCTATGCGCGCACCAGCTCGAACATTCCCTTCTACAGCACCGATCGGGTGCGCTTCCGCGCGGCGCTCGCCCGCTATTTCTGATCGCGGGCGCGAGCGCGCGGCCGTTATTTCTGATTGCGGGACTCGTCCGGCCGGGCCATAGGCGCGGCCATGAAGCTCCGCATCATCGTGACCCTCAAGAACGGCGTCCTCGACCCCCAGGGCAAGGCCATCCAGCACGCGCTCGGCGGCCTTGGTTTCGAAGGCGTCGACGACGTCCGCGCCGGCAAGATCTTCGAGCTCGACGTGGCCGACGGCACCAGCGACGCCGCCATCGACGAGATGTGCCGCAAGCTGCTCGCCAACACGGTGATCGAGAATTATCGGGTCGAACGCCCATGAAGACCGCGGTCATCGTCTTCCCCGGCTCCAATTGCGACCGCGACATCGCGGTGGCGCTCGAGGACGTGACCGGCACCGCGCCGGCGATGGTCTGGCACGGCGAGAGCGATCTCCCCGACGGCGTCGGGCTGATCGCCCTGCCCGGCGGCTTCTCCTATGGCGATTATCTGCGCTGCGGCGCGATCGCGGCGCGCTCGCCGGTGGTCCGCGCGGTGGTCGCGGCGGCCGAACGCGGCGTGCCGGTGATCGGCATCTGCAACGGCTTCCAGGTCCTCACCGAGACCGGTCTGCTTCCCGGCGCGCTGATGCGCAATTCGGGGCTCAACTTCGTCTGCCGCGACGTCGCGCTGACCATCGATAACAGCCAGTCGATCTTCACCAGCGGCTATCAGTCGGGCGAGACGATCACTGTCCCCGTCGCACATCATGACGGCAATTACTTCGCCGATGCCGAGACGCTCGATCGGATCGAGGGCGAAGGCCGCGTCGCCTTCCGCTATGCCGAGGACGTCAACGGCTCGGCGCGCAACATCGCCGGGCTGCTCAACGCGAGCGGCAATGTGCTCGGCATGATGCCCCACCCCGAGCGCCGCATCGAAGCCGCGCATGGCGGCCTCGACGGCCGCCGCCTGTTCGAGGGCCTGCTCGAAGCGGTCGCCTGAGGGCGGCTGCCATCCGCCGACACGAACGGCAGCTTGCGCCCCGCAGTCGGTCTTCAGCGTCGCCGCTACGCTGCTCAAAAGCGGACGTGCGTTCAGCCTGGGGGCGTTAGACCCGTTGCGTTGAACGAAGCTTCCGAGCGCTCCATAAGCACAACGCGGCAAGTATACCCAAAACAAGCGCCCATCCACCTTGAAGCCAGGCATCCTCGGGCTCGTGCGCGTATTCGCGAATACTGTCAGGCAGAAACAAGAGAAAGCCCAGCGCCCCCAATATGAAAAGCGCGCCACAAGCCATGAGCAGCCATCGCAACAGGTTCATGAACTGTGGTGTAGAGGAAAGTAGATAGTGGGCAAGTGAGGCGGGAGCGGCCACCCATTCTGACCAGGCGCATATCGGCAGCTATCGCCGCGTCGGCCCTAAGAGCCGTCCGTCCGCTTCCCACCCATAGCCGCCGTTCGCTCGTCCCTTGCAATGTAGGATTTCGCCTGCTGCCGTGGCCGCCGGTCCGGCGCGCGCCGACCGCGCTCTTTGACATCGTCGATTTTCCTACAGCGCCGCGCAAGATTGTTTCCTACTCGCGCAACGCGAGAGTCGTTCTACCGCGACTCTTGCGACTCTAGACCGGCGGATTCCTACAAAATGGCTGCGCGGCCTTCCTACTCACCGTCACCCCGGCCTTGTGCCGGGGTCCACCGTGCCGAGCCGGAAAAGCGGGAGGCGAGAGCGCGTCGCCTGCCTCGCGGCGGATCCCGGCACAAGGCCGGGATGACGGGAATGTCGTCGCGCCAGCCCTACAGCCGTGCCTCCAGCCAGGCCTTGATGTCCGCCATCACTTCCTCCTTGCCGATATCGGCGAGCAGGTCGTGATAATGGTCCTTGTAGAGCTTGAGCGTCTTGTCGCTCGATCCGGCGGTCTCGTAGAAGAACTCGCTGCCTTTGCAGACCGTCGCCTTGTCGGCGGTGCCGTGCATGATCAGCACCGGCAGCGTCACCGTCGGGAATTCCTCGCGCAGCCGTTCGTCGGCACGGACCAGCGCGGCGACGGTCGCGGCGGGCTGGGTCTCGTCCTTGATGTACGGATCGGCGTTGAGCGTCGCCACCCAATCGGGATCGCGCGAGAAATCCTCGTTGTGCAATTTGAGCACGCCGAGCCGCGGCGCGATGTGGCTCAGCCCCTTGATCGCGGCCAGCGCGAAACCCGGCGCGGGGACCTGGAAGGCGAAGCTCTCGCAGATGAACCCGTCGATCTCGCTCTGATGATCGAGGACGTAGCTCGCCGAGGTCACCCCGCCCGCGCTGTGCCCGAGCAGAAACACCTTCTGCCCCGGGAAACGCTGCTTCGCGATCGCGATCGTGCCCGCGACATCGGCGACATAATCGGCGACGGTCTCGACATAGAAGCGCTCGCCGGTCGAGCGGCCGCGGCCGCGCAGGTCGAGCGCGAGGACCGCATAGCCCGCCGCAACGAGCTGGTCGGCGGCCCAGAGATACTGGCCGCCATGCGAATTGACGCCGTGGCAGATCACCACCACCGCGCGGGGGGCGCCGTCGGGCTGCCAGGTGCGATAGAAGATGCTCGCGTCACCCGTGCTCGTGAACGTCGCTTCCTCGGCGGCCATGCCCTGCTCCCTCTCAGCGTTTCCCGAGACTGTTCCGAAACCGCAACAATGTGCAAGTGCGCAGATTGCAGGCCGCTCAGACCCGCGTGGCGAAGGGGGTGAAGTCGGTCCCCTCGTCATAAACGTCGACGCCCTCGCGGCTTTTGAGGAACCCGACTACCGCATAGGTGAACGGAGTCAGCAGCACTTCCCAGCCCACCTTGAGCGCCCATTGGGTGAACAGCACGGTGATCACCTGGTGGGTGGTCCAGCCGGCGGCGAACAGAAAGGCGAGCGGGTAGAAGATCAGGCTGTCGACGGCCTGGCCGAAGATCGTCGATCCGATCGTCCGCGCCCATAGATGCCTGCCGCGGGTGAGGATCTTCATCCGCGCGAGCACGAACGAATTGACGAACTCGCCGCACCAGAAGGCGATGATCGAGGCGAAGGCGATGCGCGGAATGCTGCCGAAGCCGAAGATCTGCTCGTATGCCGCCTGCCCCGCCCAGCCGGCGTCGACCGGCAGCGCCACCACGACGATGCACATCAGCACCATGTAGAGCATCGCCGCGAACCCGGCCCAGATCACCCGCCGGGCCCGGGCATAGCCATAGACCTCGGTCAGCACGTCGCCGATCACATAGCTGATCGGGAAGAACAGGATGCCGGCGCCGAACGGCCATGGTCCGATCCACGGCAGGTCGATCACCGATCGCTTGCTCGCGCCGATGATGTTCGAGAGCAGCAGCACGACGACGAATGCCACCATCACGAAGTCGAAATAGCGGAAATGCCCACCCGCCACGTCGCGCGCGGCGACTTGCGCCGGCCTGTCTGCCCCCTCGCTCATGCCGCGGTTATGATGCCGGTTCCGCTGCTGCGCAATCCGTGGCACAGGCGATTCGCGCGCGCCCGTAGCTCAGCTGGATAGAGCATCTGCCTTCTAAGCCGATGGTCGCAGGTTCGAATCCTGCCGGGCGCGCCAACGCATCGCCGCCGAGCCACCCCGGCGCAGCGCAACCTGCCAGCCCCGTGCCAGCAATCCGCGCCAAGGTCCCGCCCCGCCATGGCTTTTGCGCCAGCGGGTACGGGAATCCCGTACGAACAACTCCCAATAATCGCCGCGAGTTTTCCACAGTATATTTTGCGCAGGTCGCGTCCGCTTAAATAACAAAATACGCGTACTCGATCAAAGGGTTAAAGTTATGCACAACTTTAGTGAAAGCATCGCAGGCAAAAATTCTTGTATAAGTGAAAGCCACAACGCCACGTCGGCTAGCTCGTTCCCGCACATTCGCCGCTATTCGCCGGGAGGCGTGATTTTCTCGCAAGGCGAACATCGTAATACCTGCCTTCAGGTGATGCAGGGGGCGGTCCGCCGTTGCCGCTACAGTGCCGACGGCACGCGCCAGGTGATCGGCTTCGCGATCGCCGGCGACGTGATCGGGCTCGAGGAAGGCGACTGGGACGAGACCGCGGAAGCCGTCACCGAAGTACTGCTCTCGCCGCTCGAGAAGGCCGAGGGCCATGGCCGCGCCAGCGGCAATGCCGCGCTGCTGCGGCAGGGCCTCGGCGAAGCGCTCCAGACCCTCGCCATGCTCGGGCGCCGCACCGCGGTCGAGCGGCTCGCCGCCTTCCTTCTCCATTTCGCCGATCGCACGGGCCAGGGCGCGACGATCGACCTGCCGATGTCGCGCGAGGACATCGCCGATCATCTCGGCATCAACATGCACACCGCCAGCCGGGCCTTCTCGCAGCTCATCCGCTGCGGCTTCATCGAGCTCGACGGCCCGCATTGCGTATGCGTGCGCCAGCCCGGTCAGCTCGGCCTGCTGGCGGGCCAGAGCGACTGCGACGAGCTGCCGCCGGCACGGCCGGGCCGGACGCTGGTCCATGCCGGGATCCGGCCATGAGCGGCCCCCGCTCCACGCTGCTCGCCGCGGCGAGCGCGCTCGCGCTGTCGCTCTCGGCGGTCTGCGCCCGCCCCGCCAACGCCCAGGCCCAGGACCTCGGCGAGCGGGTTCGCGCGCTCGAGGAGCTCGTCGCCCGTCAGGCCGACGAGCTCTCGGAACAGCGCGCCCTGTTGGTGCAGCAAGAGGCACGGATCGAGGCCCTGTCGCTGCCGAACGACGAGCTCGTCACCTATCGCGGCGCCGGCATCGGCGCGATGGAGGCACGCGGCGCGGCGATCGCCGCCCAGACGACGCAGGCGACGCCGTCGCCACAGGCTGCGCCGTCCGCGCCGGTGGGCGAAGCGCCGCAGGAGCAGCGCGATCTCAAGGCCGAGGTCGCCGCGGTCCCGCAGGAACAGGGCGTGCTCACCCCCGCGGGGCACTTCGTCCTCGATCCGATCTTCGACTATACCCAGTCGGCGACCGACCGGCTGGTGTTCCGCGGCTTCGAGCTGATCCCGGGCATCCAGGTCGGGCTGATCGAGGCGAGCCGGGCGCGCCGGGACTCGCTCGCGCCCACGCTCGCGCTGCGCTACGGGATCACCAGCCGGCTCGAGATCGAGGGACGGCTGCCCTATATGCACCGCTATGATCGCATCCAGGTCGCGCAGCAGCGCGATCAGGGAATCGTGCGGACGATCGCGCTCAAGGACAGCAGCTTCGGCGATGCCGAGCTCGCGCTGCGCTACCAGATCAACGACGCGCACGGGCAGGATCCGATCTTCGTCGGCAGCATCCGGGTCAAATCCGATACCGGCCAGGGGCCGTTCGATATCGGCTATGACTCGTTCGGCGTCGCGACCGGGCTCGCCACCGGATCGGGATTCTGGGGCGTGCAGCCCGGATTGAGCTTCCTGCTCCCGTCGGATCCGGTCGTGATCTTCGGCGGATCGACCTATCTCTGGCATCTCGGCCGCGACATCGACAAGACCGTGGGCGGCGCCTTTGTCGGCCATGTCGACCCCGGTGACGCGATCTCCGCCAATCTCGGCTTCGGCTTCGCGCTGAATCCGCGCTTCTCCTTCTCGCTCGGCTATCGCCACAGCTACATCTTCAAGACGACGACCGAGATCGGCGACATCGTCGCGGAATCGCTTCCGCTCCAGATCGGCTCGCTCAGCCTCGGCATGTCCTATCGGCTCAACACGCGCGTGACCGCCAATGTCGGGTTCGAATTCGGCATGACCGAGGATGCGCCCGATGTCGGGATCACGATCCGCCTGCCGACGATGTTCTAGAGCCGGTACGGCGCCGGCGGCGGGATCAGTTGCCCGCCGCCGCGCCCAGCGCCGCATCGAGTTCGCCGGCCATGCCCTGGGGGAGCGTGCCGGCCGAGATTGAGTCCCGGAAGGTGTCGTACCCCGACAGGTTGAGGGTGAGATCGACTTCCTGGCGAACCGCGGTGTTGTTCGCGGTGTTCAGCAGCATGTTCTGGATGCCGCCCTCGACATTGTGGATCAGCGCGGTCTGCCCCTGATTGGCGAAGAACACCTGCTGGTCGCCGAGCTGCAGCCGGATGCCGCCTTCGGAGAACATTCCCGCGCGAAGCTGGTCCGCGGTCGCCTGGGTCAGCGCGGCCGAGACGAATTGCTGCGTCTCGACCCCGCCATCGCCCCAGGTGAACAGCGTGCGCAAGGCAAGCTCGCCGTTGAGATAGGTCCGCAGGTCCGCACCGAGCGAGATGATCAGCCCGGCGATCTCGAATCCGCCCCGCGCCTGCGCCAGCTCCGCATCGGGCATCGGCCGCGCCGACGCCAGCGGGTCGCCCGAAACCGCGTCCTGCGCCATCGCCGATGCCGGGCCGAGCCCGATCGCGCAGGCGAGCGCCAATTTCGACAGGCTGAACATCATACGCTCCTTCAATTCACGGTCCCCACCCGCACGTCGAGCAGCATCACGGGCGACAATTGATATGCCGGCGGGAGATAGTTGGTGACGTCGGCGATCGAGGTGCGCCCGCCGATCGTGCGATCGAGCGCCCTGCCACCCTGGAAATTCCAGTCGCTGACGAGGTTGAAGCTCGGCAGCCGCCTGTCGGGAGTGCGCATCACCGCCAGCACCACGCCGTTCCAGTAATGACCGAACTCGCTCCAGCGATATTGAGTTAGGCCGAGCATCGGATCGCCGACGAGGATCTTGTCGTCGGTCATGCCCTTGAGCACGACGAAATGCTTGAAGCCGCGCAGGTCGAGCAGCAGGATCAGCGGCCTGCGCACCTGCTTGAGCTGGGCGAGATCGAGGCGGAAGCCCTCCGCGCGATAACCGATCTTGTCGAGATAGGTCTTCATGTCGAGCAGCGAGAAGCCCTGGCGGCGGATCGCATCCTGATCGCCGTTCGCCCACATCGCCGCGAAGCTCTCGCGTTCGCCGAGGGCACGGCCATAGTGATAATGGAGCAGGGTCGCGAGCGCCGCGGACCCGCAGCTGAAATCGTAGCGCTGGCGGATGACGGTGCGGAACGGGATCTCCCACCAGCTCATCACGGTGACCGTGTAATTGCCCCCCGCTTCCTGCCCGAGGCGCACCTGCGCATCGGCGGCCAGCGGTGCCGCAATGCCGATCGCCGCGGCGATCAGGAGCCGCGCGCGCCGCACGGGGTCATTCGCCCAGATTGACGGTGAGGGTCATGCCGGCCTGCATCGTGTTCAATGCGCCGGTGTTGATCACGAAATTGCCTACCCCGTTGAAGTTCGAGAGCGCGTTGTCGCTGAGGCTGATCGTGCCCGCGCTATAATCGCCGAGCAGCATGCCGCTGGTCACGCCCTGCAGCACCTGGGTGTTGAGCACGATGGTCTCGCCGCCGCGCAGCTGCGCCAGTTCCTCGAGCGACAACAAGCCGCTCTCCGGCCGGGCCGCGGCCTGGGCATCGCCCGTGGCGGCATCGGAAGCGGGAGCCTGCTGCGCGAGCGCGCCGGCGGACAGGAAAAGAGCGGGAGCAGCGAGCCCCGCCCGCAATGCTAGGGAGATCATGGCAAACGCCTTTCGAATGCGGAAACGAGAAGGGGCCGGACCGATGGAAGCGGGCCCGGCCCCCCGGGGGGATCAATCGCCGCCGTCGTCGCCGCCACCCGCACCGCCGCCGCCGCCGACACCGAAATTGACGGTGCCCTGCGCCGCGATGTTGGTCGCGGCTTGCGTGTTGGCGTTGATGCCCGTGTTCCAGGCTGCGTTGGCGATGCCGGCGAACGCCGCGAAGGCGTTGTCGTTCACCGAGTTGCTGCCACTGTTGTAGCCGACGGCGGTATCGGTGTCGTCCTCACCGTCGAGGTCGACGACTTCGTCGAGCTCGCGGTTGATGTTGACCGCCTTCAGATACTGGTTCGCGCTGACGGCGTTGTTGCCGTTGTACGAGCCATTCTCCTTGCTGATCGTCTTGGTGTCGTCGTCCGAATAGGAATCGGCGGCGTTGTCGGTGAAGATCACGTCGAGGAGATCGTTGATGACGGCGACATGGTCGCTGTCCGTGGTGTTCACGTTACCGCCCGATTGAGCGAACGCCGGCATGGCGACGACGAGTCCGAATGCGGCCGCCGAAGCCTTGAGGATGGTACGAACACGCATAGTGTTCTCCTTGTCTTCGAATGGCACCGAAAGCCCCCTGGCCCATCGGCGACCGCCCCACTCGGGACGGCTTCGCAACCATAGGTCGATTGCCGACGACGACTTTTGCGGATCGTCAGTTTGTCCGGAAAAAGACGAAGCGCCACCAACTTCCTGTGGTTCGGAGCGTCTGTGACGAAACCGCAACGGAAGACACGTAGTTGATAACCCGTACCCCGCGGCAGCCCGTGCCTCCAGACTGATCAAGTGCATGCACCCTATCCGCAGCGTTACGTAGGTGTTACCACGTATCGATCGATTACGGGGGTGATGATCTACTTCAAATGTTCGCGTTCCTTGGGGACCTGTCCGCGTTCCAAATGGTGAGGGGGGCTTGTCACAATCCCACGCTCGCCGGCGCAGCAGTGGAGGTTGAGCATTTTGATCGAGACGGCACCTCTCGAAAAATTCCTTGAGGAATCGGGGGAGGCGCACCTCATCATCGATCGGGTTGGGCGGATCGCTTTCGCCACCGAAGTTGCGAAAGCGCTGATCGGCGTCGCGCCCAGCCTGAGCCAGTTCGATGCCGACGATTCACTGGCCGATCTCCTCGCCGGCTGGTTCGCGCAACGGCAGTGCTTCGGCTATACCGGCATGGCGAGGCTGCGCGCGGCGAGCCCGAGCACGACGGATATGTGCCTGTTGGGCTCCACCGTCGAATATCGCGGCGCCCGCCACCTGCTCTGCCACCTGCGCCCGCTCGAGCGCAGCGGTCCGACGGAAGCGCATCGCTGGGACGAGATCACCGATGCGGCGCGCGAGAGCGCGTTCGCCGCGGCGGGCGCAATGGTCGAGCACGAGCTCAACCAGTCGCTCGCCGCGATCGTCAACTATGTGCAGACTTCGGCGGTGCTGCTGAACGGCGGCGCCGGGGACCTCGGGCGCGTCCAGGACGCGCTCGCCGAGGCGGGGCAGCAGGCGCTGCATTGCGCCGAGCTGCTCCGCGTGCTGCGCCGGAGCTTCGGCTATCAGAACCGCGCGCTCGAGCTGCATTCGCTCTGCGATGTCGTGCGGCAGGCGCACGACCTGCTCGGCCAGACGCAGGGCGGGCGCGGCGCCCTGCTCGCATTGCACGGCGGCGACGCCGATCTGCACGTCCGGCTGAGCCATGCGCACTTCGTGTCGATGCTCGTCCTGCTGATGCAGCGCTGCCTGCGCCGCGCCGGGCCGGCCGCGAAGCATTCGATCAGGGTCCGTATTGCGCCCGAAGGCCGCGAAGGCGCCGTCGTCCGCTTCCTCGACTGCAGGGCATGGGACCTCGACGGCGCGGTGCCGGGCCGGGTCCCGGCGGAGCTTTATCCATCAGACAATGACGATGTCCGGCTGCTCGCCATCTGCCAGGTGACGATGAGCCTGCACGGCGGACATGTCTCGATCGCGGAGGATCCAGGAAGAAACGCCGAAATCAGACTGAGCCTCAAAAAAGCGAAAATCGGAGGAAGCTCGCATGCCTGAGAAAGGGATCGTCCACGTCGTCGACGACGAATTGCCGATTCGCAGATCGGTTGCCTTCGTTCTCCAGAGTGCGGGCTATTTCCCCAAGACCTGGTCGAGCGGCGCCGAGTTCATCCGCCACATCAAGCGTCCGCAGCGCGCCTGCGTGATCCTCGACCTGCACATGCCCGACATCGACGGGCTGGGCGTGCAGGAATGGATGAACACGCACGGCGTCTTGCTGCCGGTGATCATCCTCACCGGCCAGGGCGATATCCAGACCGCGGTTCGCGCCACCCAGAACGGCGCGCTGGATTTCCTCGAGAAGCCGGTCTCGCGGCACGCGCTGCTCGAGGTGGTCGAGCGCGCGTTCAACCAGCTCGAGGATCTCTCGACCCAGGTTGACCGTCGCGAGCATGCCCGCCGCCGCCTCGGCGTGCTGACCGATCGCGAGCAGGAGATACTCGATCGCCTCGCACGGGGGCATTCGAACAAGGAGATCGCGCTGATGTTCGGAATCAGCCCGCGCACGGTGGAAGTGCATCGCGCCAACATCATGCTCAAGCTGCGCGTGCCCAGCTTTCCGGACGCATTGCGCATCGCGTTTCTCTCCGAACTCGGCGAGCCGGAGAACGAGGCGCTGCGCCAATCGTTGGCGCGGCCCGAATAGCCGGACACGACGCGCCCGAGGGGCCATGGCGCGAGCCGAAGAGATCCTTTTCAGATCCTGCCCTGCCGAGGTCGCGCAATTTTCCGAACGCCGCCGGCTCCGCGCCAGTCCATTCCACCTTTCGCGCTTATCGAGTCCCGCCCGCGACAGGCCCGTGAAAGTCGACCTCGACGATCCCCAGCCGCCAGCCCGGCGGCACGGCATCGGCGCCGGTGTCGCCCGCCTTGCGCGCGGTGTCGAGCTCGACGATCTTGCCGAAGCCGTCGCGGTCCTCGACCTGGCCGATCTGCTGGATCCGCAGCACGCGTCCAGTCGCAGGTGCGAAGGCGATATTGGCATAGCCGAGCTGGCGTTCGGTCTGGCCCTCCCAGATCACGCGGCCGTCGAGCGTGAGGCGCAGCGGATAGCTGCGCGAACGCCAGCCGACGAGCTTGAGGTCGAGCTCGCTCAGCGTCAGCGGCGCATCGAAGCGATATTCGATCCACGCGGTGTCGGGCCGCCCGTCGCTGGTCCAGCGCGAAAGCTCGTTGTCGTCGATGCTGCGCCCTGCCTCCGCGGCGTTCGATCCTGCCGCAACTGATGCCGGCAGCGCGGTGGTGCGGGTCATCCTGAACGACGGCCCGGAAGGGGTCGGTCCGCGCGTGAGCAACCCGGGCTGGTGATCCTCGGGGAAATCGCCGGAGAGTCCGCCGCGGGCCGCTTTGGGCAGGATCGTCGGGATCGCCAGCGTGACGGTTTTCAATCCGGGCGCGGTCGCGGTGACGCGCACCATGCCCTTCGCGGTCCCGGCGCGCAGCAGCACGCGATTGATCCCCGCCTCGACCGGCAACGTCCGCGCGAGGATGTAATTGTCCTCCCCCCGCGCGGTGCCGGCATATTGCGTCGTCTGATCGGCGCCCGCCGGCTTCGCGGGTTCGGCAGGCCCCGAGGCGGTCGCCGCGCGCGGCGTGCCCGAGGAATCGCCCTGCGCGATGCCGCCGCGCCATTCCGCCGGGCCGTCGAGCGTGAACGCGACCCTCTGGTTCGCGGTCGGCACGCGCCGGCCCTTCGCATCGACCACCTCGACATCGACCAGCGCCAGATCGGCGCCGTCCATGACGAAGCCGCGCGGCGAGAGATGCGGCGTCAGCCGCAGCGCCGCCGGCGCGCCGGTCGTCTCGAGGCGGTGCACGGAGGTGCGTCCATCGGCGTGGGTGGCGACCGCGCGCAGCGTTCCCGGCGCCCATTGCACGTCCTTCCAGCTGAACAGGAAGCCGCTGCTGCGCGTGCCCTTGCCCAGCGAGCGACCGCCCAGAAACAGCTCGACGCTGGCGCCATTCGAGACGACGGTGACGTCCTTGCGGGTGCCCGCGGCGTAATTCCAGTGGCCGATGATGTGCGTCGCGGGCGTCACGCTGTCGACCCAGTCGCTCCACATCACCTTGTGCGCGTAGAACCCCTCTTTGGGTAGCCGCACTGCGTCGACCTCGCCCGAGCGGCGATAGTTGTTGTCGCCGCGAAAATGGGTGTTCGAGTCCGAGAAGATGATGTTGACGCCGCCCGAGCTGACGCGCTTGCCCGTCCCCGGCCGCACCCGATAATAGTCCCACCAGCGCTTCACGTCCTCGATCGCGTGGCTGTCCTGGTTGCGGTTATAGTCGGGCGCATCCTTGTGGAACGGCGGCGTCAGCGCGTCCTGATAGAGCCGTGCGCCTTCGTCGCGCGAATATTCCATCGCCCACATCGGGTGCTTCGCGCTCTTGTTGATGTAGAGCATCTCGCCGCCATATTCGGCGATCTTGCTGTCGAGCATCTCGCGCGATCCGATCGCGCGGCCGCCATGCGGATCCCAGCGATCGCGGATCGCCTTCAGCTCGGCCATGTGCGCCTCGCTGATGCTCTCGTTGCCGCCCTCGTAGAACAGAATCGACGGGTTGTTGCGATTGTAGACGATCGCCGCCTGCATCTGCTCCTTGCGCTGCTCCCAGCGCCGGCCGGTGGTGTCGCTCTCGGCATCGCCCGCGGGCATCGCCTCGATCAGGCCCACCCGGTCCGCCGATTCGACGTCCTGCTTCGATGGAGTGATGTGCATCCAGCGCACCAGATTGCCGCCGCTCTCGACCATCAGCGCGTTCGAGAAATCGCTGATCCATGGCGGCACCGACACGCCGACGGCGGGCCATTCGTTCGAGGTGCGCTGGGCATAGCCGTGCATCTGGAGGACGCGGCCGTTGAGCGTCACCATCCCGTCGGCGAATTTGGTCTGGCGAAAGCCGGTGCGGGTGTCGACGCTGTCGATGACCTTGCCGTTCTCGGTCAGGCTGGTCGTCACCGTGTAGAGATAGCCATAGCCCCAGCTCCACCAGTGGAGCCCCGCGACACGCGCGGCGGCGGCCAGGATGCGCGTCTCGCCCGGCGCCAGCGTCGCGGCTGCGCCATCGAACTTCGCGACGATCTTACCGGCCGGATCGCGCAGCTCGATGCGAAAGCCGATTTGCCGCGCCGCCGCGCCTGCATTGCGCACTTCGGTCTCGGCGTGCACCGTCGCGCTGCGCCGCGCGAGATCGAAGCCGTCGGCCCAGACATATTGGCCGCTGGTCCCCAGCCCCGCCTGGAGCGGCAGCGTCTGATAGACCGGCCCGGTCAGATGCAGCCGCACATTTTTGGTGATGCCGCCATAGTTGACGTTGAAATTGTCGTTGTTCCACTGGAAGCCGCTGCCGGTCGCGCGCTCCTTGTACTTCCAGTCATTGTCGACGCGCACCGCGATCAGATTTTCGCCGGGCTTGAGCGCCGCGCTGATGTCGGCGCCGAACGCCATCGCGCCGCTCTCTGACAGGGCGACCGACTTGCCGTTGACCCACACCTCCGCCGCCTGACGCACGCCCTCGAACTCGAGCAACGCCCGGCCGCCGGCCGCGCCCGCCGGCAGGAGGATGCGCTTGCGATACCAGGTGATGCCGGTCGACAATGCCTTGATGTCGCGCGCGAAGGCCTGCTTCTCGTTGAAGGCGTTGGGAAGCGTGACGCGATTCCAGCCGCGATCGTCGAACCCCTCGCGCTCGGCGCCCGGCTGCTCGCCGATCGCCATCCGCCATTCGGGATTGAGGTTCCAGGTGCGTCGCGGCGAGCTGACCATGGTGGACGCGTCGTGCGCCGGCGCGGGCCCGCCGGCAACGGTCAACAGCGCGGCAAGGGCAAGGCTGGGCGCTCTCAACGGACCTTCTCCTCCTGCGCGCGAAAGAGAAGCTCTCGCCCACGCGTCCCAACGTTCTACTATTTGAACAAATACTACGATATGTGGGCAAAAATGGTCAAGCCATTCGCGACTCGACTCGCGCATTGGCCTTACCAGAGATCGCGCCTCGCTCCTGCGGTTGCTCCAACGCGGCGGAGCTAGCGTCGGCAAATCAGACGCATACCCATTTGCGAGCAGCCTAAGCGACGGAAGCTACGGCGCAAATTGGCCTGTTAGTCAGACTATTGCACCGACGCGAAAAATGAGTAATTCTAAAAGCTGAGTTTACGTGCCACATTTTGGGATGCGGAGCGAGGCACTCCGAAATCCCCAACAAAAGCTGGCCGGACAGGGACATCGGCAAAACCGAGACCTGCCACGACCGGTACGTGAACCACAGGGTGGAGAGGGGAAAACCATGTCTAAACGATCGATTTCGCGCGTCCGTATCGGCGCGACTGCTTCCTGGACGGTGCTGGGGCTGCTCCTCGCCTGTGGCGGCGAAGCGACGGCGCAGACCGCGCCGGATCCCAACGCGCAGGCCGTTCCGGCCGACGATGACCTGGCGCCCGGCGTCTCGCAGAACTACGACGAGGTCGTCGTCGTCGGCTCGCGTGCCAGCCAGCAATCGGCCAATGCACGCAAGAAGAATGCGCGCACCGCGACCGACTCGATCGTCGCCGACGACATCGGCTCCTTCCCCGACCGCAACGTCAACGAAGCGATCTCGCGCATCCCGGGCGTCGCGCTCAGCCGCAACGAGTTCGGCGAGGGCGACGGCGTCGCGGTACGCGGCAATGGCGCCGATCTGACGCGCGTCGAGCTCGACGGGATCGGCGTGCAGAGCACCAACGGCCTCGCGATCGCCTCGGGCCAGGGCCGCAGTGCGGATCTGCGCGAGCTGCCCGCCGAGCTGATCAAGAGCGTCGACGTGGTCAAGGGCTCGACCGCCGACATGACCGAGGGCTCGCTGGGCGGCACGGTCCAGATCAAAACCCGCAGCGGCCTCGATTTCAAGAAGCCCTATTTCTCGCTGCGCGCCGGCGTGGGCCAGAACTCGCTCGGCCGTAACTGGACGCCGGACTTCAACGGCGTCGCCGCGAGCAAATTCCTCGACGATCGACTCGGCGTGATCGTCAGCGGCACTTATTCGAAGATCCAGAACAACGGCCACGGCTTCGAGACCACGACGAGCAACAATCGCGGCTATTCGCGCCTGTTCGACTTCGATCAGTCGCCCGAGAAGACCTTCAGCTTCAATCCCGCCACGGTCGGCACCGATGCCGCCGACGTCGCCTTCGCCAACAGCCGGGCCCCCGACGGCACGACGCTGACCCCGCGCGAGCTGGTCACGCTCGCGGCGGGCGCCACCAGCAAGGCGCAATGTCTGCAGATCTTCCCGGACAACCCGACCGGCAATGGCGGCACGGTCGCCGGGCAGACGCTCGCCAACCAGCGCGCGCAACGCATTCTCGAGCAGCAGACCTGCCTCAATCAGTGGAACGACTATACGCCGTCGCTGATCCGCAACTTCATGAACGAGCAGAACGACACGCGCTATTCGATCGACGCGCGTCTCGATTATCGCCTCACCGACAATCTCACGATCTTCGCCAAGGGCACGATCGCCAACCGCAAGGTTCACGACCAGAATCGGAGCCGCAACCCGGTCTCGCTGTTCAACCAGAATCTCAACGGCACCTTCGTCAACTCGACCAGCGGGTATCCGCTGACCCGCTCGGTCTCGCCCAACGCGCCGGCGGGCTATTATCTGTATGACCCGGCCTATGGCCTCAATGCGGCCAGCACCGGCAGCGGCAGCAGCCTCGTCACCAATCCGGTGCTCGGCAACGTCCTCAACGTCGTTCCGGGCAGCATCAAGGTCGACGGCGCGCACAACGTCACCGAGATGACGTTGACCAACAATTCGGTTGGCATCGACCAGATCGAGAACACGATCGACACCAAAACCAAATATGCGCAGGCGGGCGCCGAATATCGCGGCGACCGGCTCGAGATCGATCTGTGGGGCGGCTACACCAAGGCGACGACGAGCCGCGCCGACATGCGCACCGCGCGCTCCTATGCCTATGGCGACGCGACGCTGACGCTGCAGCCCAACGGCCTTTGGGACATCGCGTTGCCGTCCACCTATGACGAGACCAACCCGAGCAACTTCGTCCAGCTCAATCCGCCGGCCTGCGTCGCGGGGGGCACCAATCCGGCCACCTGCATCGGCCAGCAATCCGCCGCCGCATCGGCGACCAACCCGGGCGGGACGACCCAGTATCTCGTATCGCAGATGCCGCTGGTCACGCCGAACTTCCAGATTCAGTACACGCCGTCGCTCGGCGAATCGACCGAGAAGACGGCCAAGTTCGACCTCGCCTACAAGACCGAGGAGCTGGTCCCCTTCATCTCGCGCATCAAGGTCGGCGCGATGTACCGCAACCAGCAGATCAGCAAATGGGGCAATGGCGGCTACACCGCCTCCTCGGCGATCGGCACCTTCGGCCAGGCCGGTTATGTCCCGGCGGTGATCGTCCCCACCGCAATCGTCCGCGGCAGCTATCGCGCCTGCCAGCCGACCACCGGCTCGTCGGCGGCGGGCGGGCTGTCGTGCAACTACGGCTTCGTCCCGAGCACCAATCCGTCCGCGGTCCGCTCGGGCGTCGACACGCTCACTCCCGATCAGTTGCGTGATCTGTTCGCCCGTACGCTCGAGAGCCCGACCTCGGAATATTTCGGCGATCTGCCGAACCGCGGCAGTCTGCCCCCGGCGTGGCAAGGCATCCGCACCGACGAGCTGTTCGCCGAGCTCGGCGCGGCGCAGTTCATGAACTTCGACTGCCTAAAGCAATGCATGGGCAGCGACGGCCAGATGTACGACCAGCCGGTGACGCGCGCCAATGAGACGATCAAGAACGTCTACGGCATGTTCGACTTCGAGCAGCGCCTGCCCTTCGGCCTCGTGTTCAACGGCAATGCCGGCATTCGCGGCGTGTTCACCAGCACCCAGTCGTCGGGGTTGCAGACGATCGAGGCGATCCGCGTCACCTCGAGCTACAATCCGGCCAATCCGGACGCGGCGGGCGGCTTCTCCACCCAGTCCTTCGCCCGCCCGGTCACCTTCAAGCGCAGCACCACCGACTGGCTGCCCAGCGTCAACCTCAACCTCTGGGGCTTTGACGACCAGGTCGTTTTCCGCCTCTATGGCGCCAAGACGGTGGCACGGCCGAGCATCGACAACCTCATCCCCGGCGGCACCTGCACCGTTGACGAGCGTGACGTTCTCGACACCGCGACCGAGGACAGCTTCGGCTGCCGCGATCGCGTCGGCAATCCCGGCCTCAAGCCGTTCACCGCGTGGAGCTACAACGCCTCGCTCGAATGGTATCCCAACAAGGACACGATCTTCTCGGTCGCTTATGGCAAGCTCGACGTGAAGATCGGCAAGCCGATCGCGGTGACCGTGCTCGAAAAGCCGTTCGAGGGCAGCACCGAGATCGATCCGATCACCGGCGCCCCGCTGGCCGATATCGCCTTCCTCGTTCCGACCTGGGCGAACGGACCGGGCTACAAGCGCAACATCTGGGAATTCTCGGTCAAGACGGCCTACACCTTCTTGCCCTGGTTCCTGAAATATACCGGCGTCGACGCCAACCTCTCGGTCCTCTCGTCGGCGGCGACCAGCGGCCAGCAGGATCCGTTGACCGGCGACGTGATGGCGCCGCCCGACGAGTCCAAATATTATGCCAATGCGTCGCTCTGGTATGACGACGGCAAGCTCAACATGCGCGTGTCCTATCAGTACCGCACGTCGCGCTTCTCGTGCATCACGCCGTGCGGCGGCAACACGACCGACATCAATTATCCGGGCGAGCAATGGACCAATGTCCGCCTCGTTGCGCCGGGCTACAATCCGGGCGTGCCGCGGTTCAATGACTCGAGCACCTTCATCGACGCGAAGATCTCGTACAACGTCACGCGCAACGCCCAGATCTATCTCGAGGGCCGCAACATGACGCGCGAGGCGCAGACGATCTCGACGGGGAGCTATGTGCCCTTCGGCGACGGCACGCCGCGCGTCATGCGGCTGCTCTACGGCGGCCGCCGCATCATGGGCGGCGTCCGCGTCCAGTTCGGCAACTGATCGGCGGCGGGCGCGTCTTCGGGCGCGCCCGCCGGCCTCCGGCGCGGCGACGCGCGGCTCGAAAACCGCGCCGCCCTCCGATATGCTCTGATTTTCGGCCGGGAGGTGTCCGGATGCGCAGCACCTGTATCGCGCTCGCCGGGTTCCGCGCCGTCACCGCCTGCATCGCGCCCGGCCGCTGACATGGCGCTGCCCGACACTCTGTCGCTCCCCTCTCCGCACGATGCGGCGCGCGACCGGCTCGATCGAGCGCCGCTCGGCGCGCTCGAGCTCGCCCGACCGCCGCTCGACGACCTGCCCTATCGCGATTTCGTCCGCGCCCTCCTCGCGCGCCAAGGCTTCAAGCTCGACTTCAACCGGCTGGAGCCCGACGCGGCGCTCGCGCTCGTCTCCGATCAGTTGCTCGGCCCCGCCAGCTTCGTCCGCGCCCGCGCGCTCCTGGCCGAGGAGATCGCGACGCTCGCCGGCTTCGCGTCGCACCTCGCCGGCGGACGCGCATCGATCGCGATCCGCACTTCCTTCGCCCCCGGCGATCTGGTCTGGCACGTCGATCGGGTGCAGGAAGCCCGCGCCGTCCGGCTGCTCTGGCCGATCGGCCGCCCCGCCGGCATGCGCGTCACGCCGGCCGCCAACATCGATCCCGACATCTATCGCGCCTATATGCGCCGCGAGTTCCCGCTGCTCTGCCAGATGGACAGCCGGGTGCTGCGCACCGGCGCACCGGTCGAGACGCTCTGGGCGCACCGCCCCGAACAATTGGCGGCGATGACCTCGGGACGCTTCCCCTTTCTCCTCGACCGCGAAGCGGAATGCGAAGTCACCCCGGGCGCGGCGAGCATTCACCGCGTCCAGACCCCGGCACAGCCGGGCGCATGGCATCGCTCGGCCTGGGCCAACCGCCACGCGCCGGGGATGCAGATCGTGATCACCGCGGCGTCCGATTCATGATCCGTTTCCGCCCGCTCGGGCGCACCGGCCTCAATCTCTCCGAGCTGGCCATCGGCACCGCCGCGCTGCGGAGCGCGGCGCGCGACCCCGGCGAGGCCGGCGCGATGCTGGCGCGCGCGCTCGCGCTCGGCATCAATACGGTCGAAATCGATTCGAGCGACGCCGAAACCGCGACTCTGCTCGGCGACATCCTCCGCCGCGAAGGCGCGCGCCACCGCGTCCATGTGATTGCGCGCGCCGCCTCGCTGGTGCCCTTCGATCTCCCCTCGCCGCATGTCCCCGCCGATCAGGCCTATCCCGGCTGGCACCTTCGTGCCGCGACCGAGGCATTGCTCGGCCGGCTCGGCGTCGAGCGTCTCGCGCTCCAGCAGCTGCACGCCTGGTGCCCCGAATG
Organism: Sphingomonas naasensis; assembly: GCF_004792695.1. GTDB lineage: Bacteria > Pseudomonadota > Alphaproteobacteria > Sphingomonadales > Sphingomonadaceae > Sphingomonas > Sphingomonas naasensis. The sequence continues at coordinate 715,308 of NZ_SRXU01000001.1, forward strand.
GCGCGGCGAAGGCGATTGGCGGCAGACGCTCGAAACTCTGCGCGCCGAGGGGAAGATCGCAGGCATCGGCGTGTCGCTGTTCGACCACGATGTCGCGGCGGGACTGGAGATCGTCGCCAGCGGCACGATCGATGCGGTCGAGCTGATGTACAATGTCTTCGATCAGGGCGCGGCGGCGGCGCTGTTCCCGCTCTGCCAGGGGCATGGCGTCGGCGTGGTCGTGCGATCGCCGCTCTATTTCGGCGCGCTCGCCGCCCGCCCGGACGGCGCCATGCCCGGCTTTTCGACCGAAGACTGGCGCACCGCCTATTTCTACGACGCGCATCGCCGCGAGACCGAAGCGCGCGTGCAGCGGCTGGCGCCTGCCGTCGTGGCGCCCGATCGATCGGTTGCCGATCTCGCACTGCGCTTCGCCCTGTCGCACCCCGCGGTATCGACCGTGGCGGTCGGCATGCGGACATGCGCGCAGCTCGAGGCCAATGCCGCGGCGATCCAGCGCGGCCCGCTCGACACCGACAGGCTGGCGGCGCTCGCGGCGCACAAATGGCTTTGCTGACGCGACCGCGCTGTCCCCTGCGACGAAAAGAGCGCGACCGTCGCACGATGCTGTCGCGCGTCCTTATGCGATGCCGCGCGAATCCGCGATCGCCCGATCGTGACCGAGCCTGTCGCGGATTTCACGGTCGATGGCGGCCGCCCGCCGCGGTTACCAGCGCGCCTGGACCGAGACGATCGGGCGCGCGCCGTGGTTCTGCCGGCCGACATTCAGCCGGACGGTGCGCATATTGGGCCGGCGCAGCGTCTCGGCCGTGGTGCAGTTGCCCGCACCCACGGTCCGGCGAACGTTCAGCACCTGCGGAGTGCCGCGCGCGAATTCCACGCGGGCGGTCTCGATACGGACGGCGCGACGCTCGACGCAGAGCCGCACCTGCCGATAGCGATCGGTCCCGCGCACACGGATGATGCCCTGGCTGGAATCGAGGCGAAGCGTGGCGGTGCCCAGCGTGATCCAGCGGCCGCGCTGCGGTTCGGCGGGAACCGCCGTGGCCACCATCGTCAATCCGATCATCAACGCGATACTCTGCACGGCGGTTCTCCCTGTTTTCGCATTCCGGCGGCGATGCGCCGAACGGGATGCGCGGGTTTGTCCCCATGGTCGGCATCCGGGCCGTCCTTGGGGATTGGAACCGAAGGAAATACGAGACGACGATACTGATCGGGTATCGGGACTAATCTCGATACCCCGAGGGACTAGCCCCCATCTATGACGCTTCCCAGGGCCCTGCGGTGCGCCATCGTATCGCCGCCGCCCCCAGCGGGAGTTCGCGATGAACAGCTCCACCCTTCAATCCTCGCCCCTTGCCGGCTTCGACTCACGCGCCGGGCAGCGGCACTGGTTCGTCCTGCTCGGCATCGTGCTGGCGCTGTGCGGGATCTTCGCATTGCTCGCGCCGCTCCTTTCGACGCTCGCCACCACGGTAATCGCCGGCATCGCCGCGGCGATTGCCGGCGTCTCGCAGGTGATCCAGGCGTTTCGCGCACCGGCATGGAAAGGGTTTTTCCTGAACGTATTGCTCGGGTTGATCTATCTCGCGGGTAGCGCGGCCTTCCTGCTGAGCCCGATCACCGGCGCGTTGGCGATCACCTTGCTGCTCGCCTGGCTGCTCTTCGTCACCGGCATTGGCGAGATCATCCTCGGTTTTCGCATCCGGCCCGATCGTGGCTGGCGCTGGCTCATCGTCTCGGGGCTGGTGGCGCTGATCGGCGGTGTCTGGCTCATGCTCCGCCTGCCGATCGCCGGCTTCTTCGTCCCGGGCGTGGCGCTGGGCATCGCGCTGCTCTTCGAAGGCGCCGCCTTCATCGCGATCGGCACCGGCAGCGATGCGGTCGAGGTGCGCGATCGGGAGCAGCGCCGCGAGACCGCCGTCGACGTCCCGCCCACGCCGGCGCCGATCGAGCCGGGCCCCGTCGATCCAGGCACCCCCGGCCCATCCGCGACCGGCTGAACGTCGCGCTGCAATCGGAAAGGAACGTCCGCCATGCGCGATGCCCGGAAGTCCGCGCCCCTGATCGGCCCGGTGTTGCTGGCCGCGGCACTGCTCGGCGCGTGTCGTTCGCAGCCGAACGATCGCGGCCAGCCCCTCCCCACGCCGACCGCGACACCCGGGGCACCCGCCCAGACCTCTGGCGCGCGTCCCGGCGGGACGACCGGTTTCGCCGAACTGGTCGCCCGCGCGGCACCCGCGGTGGTCAGCATCGCCGTCGTGCAGGCATCGCCGGCGCAGCAGAACCCGCTGCTGCGCGATCCCTTCTTCCGGCGCTATTTCGACGTTCCCGATGCCGGGCAGGTGCGGCTCTCGTCGGGATCCGGCGTCATCGTCGACAGCGCGCGCGGGCTGGTGCTGACCAATCATCATGTCGTTGCGGATGCGCGGACGATCGAAGTCGTGCTTCCCGATCAGCGACGCTTCGAGGCCACCCGGCTCGGCAGCGACGCGCCTTCGGACATCGCGCTGCTCCGCCTGCCCGCGGCCAACCTGCCCCAGCTTCCGCTCGGCAATTCCGATGCAGCGCGCGTCGGCGATCAGGTGCTCGCGATCGGCAATCCCTTCGGGCTCGGTCAGACCGTGACTTCGGGTATCATCAGCGCGGTGGGGCGCGGGCTCAGTCGCGAAGGGTTCGAGAGCTACATCCAGACCGATGCATCGATCAATCCGGGCAATTCGGGCGGACCGCTGATCGGCATGGGCGGTACCGTGGTGGGGATCAACAGTGCCTTGTTCGGCCCCGGCGCCAATATCGGCATCGGCTTCGCCGTACCGGCAAACACCGCGCGCTTCGTGATGAACGAGATCCTCCGCCACGGCACCGTCCACCGCGGCCGCCTCGGCGTTACCCTGCTCGACGCCGCCACGCTGGCGGGGGCGAATGCCGATACGCCGGTACGGGGCGCGTTGATCGCCGCGGTCGCGCCGGGATCGGCCGCCGAGCGGGCGGGGCTGCGCCGCGGCGACATTGTCGTCTCGGCGGGCGAACGGGAGACCCCGACCGCCGCCGCGCTACGCGATCTCGTCGGCCGGACCGAAGTGGGCACGCAGCTGGTGCTGCGGGTACGCCGCGGCTCGAATACGCTCGACCTGACGGTGCCGGTCGAGGGCTGACCTACTTCCCGTCCTTGCGATTGCCACGCCAGAACAGCAGCCCGGCGACGATCGCTGCCGAGCCGATCCCCACCGCCGCGCCGATGCCGAGCTGGCGCGAACTCGGGCCCGCGCGCCGCTTCTTCGCGGCTGCCATCTCGCGTACCACCGCTACCGTCTCATTGTCGGGGACAGGATCGTGCGGCGGCTCCTCGATCGGGTAGGGAGACTGGTTTTCGGCGGGGACGGGCGGCTTCCTGCTCATGATCATCCTTCTGATGCGCCATGCTTCAACGAGCCGCTAATGCGGCGGTTGCGTGGTCGGTTGCAAGCGGCCACAAGCCGTGCATGCACCCGGTCTACGCGCAAATGGGCACGACGATCTTCGAGGCGATGTCGGCCCGCGCCCGCGAGACCGGGGCGATCAACCTCGGCCAGGGCTTTGCCGATGATCCCGGCCCGCCGGCGGTGCTCGAAGCCGCGGCGCGCGCGCTGCTCGGGAAATCGAACCAATATCCGCCGATGGCCGGCCTCGCCGAGCTCCGCGAGGCGGTCGCCGACCATTATTGCCGCCACCAGGCGCTCGATCTTGCCGCCGACGAAGTGATCGTCACCTCGGGCGCGACCGAGGCGCTCGCCGCGACCTTGCTCGCGCTGATCTCGCCGGGCGACGAAGTCATCCTCTTCCAGCCGCTCTACGACGCCTATGTCCCGCTCGTCCGCCGCGCCGGCGGCGTGCCCCGTTTCGTCCGGCTCGAGCCGCCGCACTGGAAGATCACCCGCGAAGCCCTCGCCGCCGCGGTGACCCCGCGCACGCGCTTCCTGCTGCTCAACAACCCGCTCAACCCCGCCGCGACGATGGCCAGCGCCGCCGAGCTCGCGATGCTCGCCGATTTCTGCGTCGCGCACGATCTGATCGCGATCTGCGACGAGGTTTGGGAGCATGTCACTTTCGACGGCGCGCGCCATTTGCCGCTGATCGGCTTTCCCGGCATGCGCGAGCGTAGCGTCAAGATCGGCAGCGCCGGCAAGATCTTCGCGCTGACCGGCTTCAAGGTCGGCTGGATGTGCGCCGCCCCGCCGCTCGCGCGCGTCCTCGCCCGCGCGCACCAGTTCCTCACCTTCACCACCCCGCCCAACCTGCAATGGGCGGTTGCCGAGGGTCTCGCGACGCAGGACGCCTGGGTGCAGGATGCGCGCCACCGCTTCGAGCGCGGCCGCGACCGCCTCGCCGCCGGGCTCGCCGACGCCGGCCTCGCGGTGCTGCCCAGCGTCGCGACCTATTTCCTGTCGGTCGATCTTGCCGCGTCGGACATCGCGCTCGACGATGTGGCGTTCTGCGAGCGCCTGATCGAGGCCGGCGTCGTCGCGATCCCGGTCTCGGCCTTCTACGCGGAGGCGCCGGTGACCGGCATCGTGCGCTTCTGTTTCGTCAAGCAGGATGCGACGCTCGACGCGGCGATCGAACGCATCGGCGCGGCCCGGGAAACGCTTGGCCGATAGCCAGCGTCGCTTCGTCGTCGTCGCGGCAACCCTTGCCACCCGAGTCCGTTCGCCGGCCGGGGCAACGAGGAGTTGCAAAAATGCGAACGATCAAAATGTTCATGCAGGGCGCCGGCATCGCGGCGCTGCTGGTCGCGACGCCGACGCTGGCGCAGAGCCGTATCGACCGCGCGCGTACCGCTGTCGCAGAAGCCACCGCCAAGGTCGAGGCCGCCGAGAAGGCCGGCGCGACGACCCATGCATCCGAAACGATGGCCCGTGCGCAGGAATCGCTGCGCGTCGCCCGCGACCAGCTCGCCCGCGACCATCGCGATTCGACGATCAACGAGGCGCGTCGCGCTTCGGGCCTCGCCGATCAGGCGCTCGAGGAAGCCGAGCGCAACAAGACCGCCCAGGCATCGAACGAGCGCGAGCAGCGCCTCGCCGCCGAGGCAGCGGCCAACGCCGCAGCATCGGACGCCGCCGCCGAGCGTGAGCAGCGCGCCGCCGCCGAGAGCGCGGCCGCGCAGGCGCAGAATCAGGCCGCGGCCGCGAGCCAGCAGGCCGCAGCCGCGCAGCAGGCCGCGACGGTAGCCGCCGCGGAGGCCGCTGCCGCCAAGGAATCTAGCACGACGATCACCACCACGACCAGCGCGCCGGCCGCTCGCTCCTATTCGAGCAAGAAGACCACGGTGAAACGTACCGTGCGCAAGCCCGCGACCACCGCCGCGCCGCGCACCACGACGACCACGACGGTCGAGACCAAGAACAACTAGATCCGGTCGAGAACCCCGCGCTCGGTGATGTAGCCCGTCACCAGCCGCGCGGGGGTGACGTCGAAGGCCGGGTTGGCGGCAGGCGAGTCGGTGACCTTCACGGTTGCGATTCCGCCTTCCGCCGGCCCGGTCAGTCGCGTCAGCTCATCGGCGCTGCGTTCCTCGATCGGCACGTCCGCACCCGTCGCGGTGTCCGGATCGAAGGTCGTGTAGGGCAAGGCGACATAGAAGGGCACGCCGTTGTCGGCCGCGGCCAGCGCCTTCAGATAGGTCCCGATCTTGTTGCAGACGTCGCCATTGGCGGTGACGCGATCGGTGCCGACGATGACCGCGTCGACCTTGCCCTGCATCATCAGCAGCCCACCGGCATTGTCGGCGATCACCGTGTGCGGAACGCCGTGATTGGCGAGCTCGAACGCGGTGAGCAGCGCACCCTGGTTGCGCGGCCGCGTCTCGTCGACCCAGACGTGCACCGGAATGCCGGCATCGTGCGCGAGATAGACCGGCGCGGTGGCGGTGCCGTAATCCACCGTCGCCAGCCAGCCGGCATTGCAATGGGTGAGGATGTTGAGCGGGCGATCGGGGTTCTTCGCGTGCAGCGTGCGGAACAGCGCGAGCCCCTGCTCGCCGATCGCACGGCAGAGCGCCGCATCTTCGTCGCAGATCGCATCGGCACGCGCGAGCGCCGCCGTAGCGCGCGCCGCCGCGGGCAGATCGATCACCGCCGCGCGCACCTGATCGAGCGCCCAGCGCAGGTTGACCGCGGTCGGCCGCGTCGCCAGCAGCGTGTCGTAAGCGCGCGCGAGGCTCGCATCGCCCGGATCGGCCGCCAGCGCCATCGCCAGCCCATAGGCCGCGGTCGCGCCGATCATCGGCGCGCCGCGCGTCCACATCTCGCGGATCGCCACCGCGGCGGTATCGGCGCTGCGCAGCTCGACCCAGCGGACTTCCCATGGCAGCAGCCGCTGGTCGAGGATCCGCACGCCTGCGCCGTCGTCGGTGCGCGCAATCGAACGGCGATGCTCGCCCTGCAGGATCATGGCAGCACCGCATCGAGGCTCTGCACATCGCCTCCACCGTCGCGCGCGATCAGTACCGCCCCCAACCCGGCGGCGTGCGCGGCATCGACCTCGGCCTGCACGTCGGAGACGAACAGGAGCGCCGATGGCGGCAGCCCCAGCGCGGCGGCAATCGCGGTATAGGAGGCGCTCTCGCGCTTCGGCCCGCTGGTCGTGTCGAAATAGCCCGCGATCAGCGGCCGGAGATCGCCGGCGATCGAATTGCCGAACAGCTGCTTCTGCGCCGCGATCGATCCCGACGAATAGATGTGCACCGGAATGCCCGCGCCGCGCCAGCGCCGCAGCGCCACCGGCGTGTCGGGATAGACGTGCCCCTCGAGCACACCCTCGGCATAGCCCTGCGCCCAGATCATCCCCTGCAGCGTCTTGAGTGGCGTCGCCTTGCGATCGGCGTCGATCCATTCGAGCAAGGTCGCGACCGGATCGTCACCCGGCACCTCGGCGAGGATCGGCGCCACCGCCTCGCCATGCGCCGCGACGAAATCGCGCAGGTGCGCCCGCGCATAGGGAAACAGCACGTCCGCGACGAACGCGATGCTGCTCGTCGTCCCCTCGATATCGAGGAGAATGGCCTGCGGCACGTCCATGCTCAGACCGGCTCGTGCCGCGGGAAACGATCGGCGATCGCGTCGCCGGTGAAATCGGCCACCCAGCCGGCGGGTTCGATGAACAACCGGATGGCGGTGAAGCGCGGATGCGGCCCCATGTCGAACCAGTGACGCATCCCGGCGGGCACCGAGATCAAGTCCCCCGCCTCGCAGAGCACCGCATGGACATGCGCGTCGTCGCGCAGCATGAACAACCCCGCGCCCTCGACGAAGAAGCGCACCTCATCCTCGCTATGGCGATGCTCGGAGAGGAATTTGGCGCGCAGCGCCGCGCGCTCGGGATGGTCGGGCGTCATCCGGATCACGTCGACCGTGCGATAGCCATTCTCGGCCTGCAATCGCGCGACCTCGGGCGCGAAGGCATCGAGCACCGCCGCCGGATCGGCATCGGCGGGCAACGGCCGCGCCGGCCATTGCTCGAAGCGCACGCCGAGCGGCGCGAGCGCGCCGGCGATGCACGCCGGATCGCGCGTGTCCAGCTTTTGCCCGCCGTCGAGGCTGTAGACGCTGAGCCGGGTCATCGCAGAGCTTCCCTGAAATTCTGCTCGGCGAGCTCGGCCGCGATCAGCCACTCGGTCGCCTCGAGTACGCGTTCGGCCTCATCGAGGTCAGCACCCCAGGCATAGAGGCCGTGGCTGCGGATCAAATAAGCCGGTGCGACGCCCGGCTCGACCAACGCCGAACGCACCGCCGCCTCGATCTCGGCCATGTCCTGGCTGTTGTCGACCATCGGCAGCCGCACCTCGCCCTCGTGCGAGACCACCCCCGGGAAAGCCTTGAGCATCTCGTGCCCGCGAAACACCCATTCCCCGGCCTCGCCTGCCGCGCGGCTGAGGCCCACCGCATGCGGCGAATGGCCGTGCAGCACCGCGCCCGTGCCGGGAAACAGCCGATAGAGCGCGAGATGCAGCGCGGTCTCGGCCGAAGGCCTGCCGGGGGTGAGCCCCCGCCCTGCCGCATCGACGCGCATGATCCCGTCAGGCGTCAGCCGGCCCTTATGCGTGCCCGACACGGTCACCGCAAAGCTGCCGTCGTCGAGCCGCGCCGAATAATTGCCGGCGGTCGCCGGCGCCCAGCCGCGCGCGTCGAGCCGTTGCCCGACCTCGATCAGCATCGGCACTGCCGCGGCGAAGGAAATTCCCGTCATGCCGCTGCTCTAGCCGGCGACTGTGACGGATTGCGGAAAGGCTAGCGCGAGCCGCGCCCCGCCGGCGGCTGGCCCGCGCCCTGGGTCCCGCCGGTTACCCACGAGGCCGGGCGTTCCTCGGCAGGCGGATCGCCGCGCATCGTCAGCACGTCATAGGCCGCGCCTCCCAGATCGCGCGTCTCCGCGGTGAGCACGGGCGCGGAATAGCTGATACCGCCGGGATCGAAGCTGCGCGTATCGGCGGTGAGCAGCGGCGTCACCGGTAGATAGAGCGGCGCATCGACGACATCGTCGACCACGACCACGCGCCCGCCCATCGCAGTCAGATCGTAGAGCGCGCGCGCGAAATCCCGCGGCAGGCGGATGCAGCCATGCGAGGCGGGATAGCCGGGGAGCTGCCCCGCATGGAGCGCGACGCCGCCCCAAGTGAGCCGCTGCATATGCGGCATCGGCGCGTTGCTGTAGAGGTTCGAGCGGTGGAACACCTTCTTCTCGAGGATGGTGAACTCGCCGAGCGGCGTCTCATAGCCCGGCGCGCCGGTCGAGACCGTCGAGACCCCGACCAGCCTTTCGCCCTGATAGACCATCGCCAGCTGCTGCTGGATCGCAATCACGATCTTCACCGGCGCGCTCGCCGTGCCGGTCTTGATCAGCTGCGGCGTATCGAACCAGACCGACTGCCCCGGCTTGAGCCTGGGGAGAGCGGGCTGCGCGGCGTCCACGGGGGATTGCGCCGCCGCCGGCGCCATCGGCACCAGCATCCCCGCCGCCAGCAAGACCAGCACGCGCGCGCCACGAACCATCTCATCGCTCCCCTTGCCGGCACGGGCACCCCGCCCGTCTTAACAAGGTTAACCGATATTTAAGCGCGGTGCGAATCACCTCTCGCCTGCCCCGCGATCCGGCATTTGGTTGCAATCCCCGGGTTTTAACTCGGCGAGATGGGCAATGAATGCGGCGAGTCGCAGGGAATGCGCCCGATGGTCATCCCATATGAAAGGAGAGCTCTGTTATAGCTCGGGGCATAATAGCGGGTAGCAGTACATAGTGACGAAGCATCTCGATACGGCGCAGACGCGCCGCGCGCTGATCAAGTCGGCGCTGGTTATGGCGAGCGGGGCGGTAGTTTCGGCCTGTGCGACGCGTACGATGAACCTGGCGATGCCGGCTGCGCCGCTGCCGGTGCCCAGCCCGGTCGCGCCGATTCCGGCCGCGCCGCAAGTCGCCAGGAGCGGTCCGCGCGTCCCCGGCACGATCCGTCCCGAGCTGTTCAAGCGCGCCGTCGCGGCGCTCGACCGTCATTCGGTCCGCATTCCCTCGCACGATCGCATCGCGATCGCCGATTTCGCCACGCCGTCGTCGCGGGCGCGCTTCCACATCGTGCATCTCGGCAGCGGCGAAGTGCAGAGCTTCCTCGTCGCGCACGGCGTCGGCTCGGATCCCGAGCATACCGGCCTGCTGCACAGCTTCTCGAACGCGATCAATTCGGAGGCGACCAGCGAGGGCGCCTTCCTCACCGCCGATTATTATGTCGGCAAGCACGGCGATTCACAGCGCCTGCTCGGGCTCGACCCGACCAACAACAACGCGTTCGATCGCGCGATCGTGGTCCATTCGGCCTGGTATTCGAACACTGACATGATCGCGAAGCACGGCAAGCTCGGCCGCAGCCAGGGCTGTTTCGCGGTCGGTGAGAACGAGCTAGCCAAGGTGTTCGAGCGCCTCGGCCCGGGCCGGATGATCTATTCCGCCAAGGTCTGATCGCCGCCCGGCCGGCCGGGCCTAGCGAAAGAGCAGGCTTCCGCGCGGCCCGCCGGGATCCTTGCGCAGCAGTGCGATGATCTCCGCCCCGGCGAGTAACACCGGCCCATAGCCATGCGCCGCGCGAACGTGGCGCGGGCGGAAATAATAGAATGCCGGATCGAACCCCATGCCGGTGCCGACGCAGACATCCTCGACCTCGCCCGCGGCGTTGACCTTGGTCGTCACGGCGTTCCACGCGAGCACGGCTACCGGCGCATAGGCCCGGCGATCGAGCCAGCCGCGATTGATCGCGCGCGCAATCGAATAAGCGTAGATCGCGGTGGCCGAGGTCTCGAGATAGCTGTCGGGCCGATCGAGCAACTGGTGCCACAGGCCGGTGCCCGATTGCAGCCGGGCGAGCCCGGCGGCGTGCGCGCGCAGCAGATCGAGAATCGCCGGCCGACCGGGATGGTCTGCGGGCAGCACCTCGAGCAGCTCGACCGTCGCCATGATCGCCCAGCCATTGGCGCGGCCCCAGAAGAAGCTCGGATGCGGGTCCATGCCGTCGACCCAGCCGTGTCGATAGAGCCCCGCCTCCTTGACGAACATCCGCCCGGAGAATTGCAGGATCTGGCGGACGGCGTCGTCGAAATAGCGCCGCTCGCCGGTCAGCGCTCCCATCTGCGCGAGCGCCGGCACGCTCATGTAGAGATCGTCGAGCCACAGGCTGTTGTGCATCGGCACCTCGCGCGCGAGCGTGCCGTCGGACAGCCGGTATTGGTGGTTCGAGATCCAGTCGAGATAGACGTCGATCTGTCCGCGCCCCGCGGTGACGATATTGGCGCGCTGCGCCTTGATCAGCGCGGCGGCCATCGCGCCGCTATCGTCGAGCCTGCCGGGCGCGAGCATCTGGCGGACCGGGGTCTGCTCGCCGGGGGTCCGTTGCTCGCGATAGCGGTTGGCGAGGTCGACCACGGTGCCCAGCCGGTCCGCGACATAGCGCGTGTAGCGCGCATCGCCGGTCACGGCGCCGGCAAGCAGCGCGCCCGAATATGTGACGCCCCATTCATAGCTGGTCAGGCGATAGGCCGAGCGCAGGCGCGCGCCGGGTGCGAGCGGACCGCTGCGCGGCTGTTCCCTGTCGGCGGCGTCGACGAGCGCGGTCGGCGTCTCGCGATCGATATAGCCCAGCACGCGGTCCAGCACTGCCTTGACCTCCGCCTCCGACGGCCTGCCATAGGGCGCGGGATAGGCAGGCTTGAGCCGCGTGGGAGCGTCGGCGACATCGGTCACCGCGTCGCGGTGCATCCCGCCCGCCGGCGCCGAAAGTTGCGCCTGCGCACCGGGAATCGCAGCCATAAACAGCGCCAACTTCAATGGCATGGCTGCAATCAGCTTGGCGGTGCGCGGCATGTTCCCCTCCATTGCTCGCCGGCTCGGGCACCGGTCTTGCCGCGCTGCGCTCAATCTATGGCATGCGGTGCCATATAATGGCACATCACGTCTTGGCCGCAAGCGGAAACGACGTGATCCGCAGCTTGGGCGCGGCATAGGGCATCAGCACGATCCGCTCGGGAGGGCCAACAACTTCCGCCTTCGCCGGTGGCGGCGCGGCGGCATTGTCCTGTTCGGCCCAGTTGGCGACGCGCCGCCCCTGCGTCACCAGCACCACCGGCGGGCTGCGCCGCGAGAAGGGCACCGGCCCGATCGGTCGCTCGACCCGCTCGATCGCCGCGCCCTCGGCAAGCGCGTAGCGCCATTCGCTTTCCGGCAGCACTGCCCAATCGGCGGTGAGCCCGCGATCGCGCAGCTTCTGCCATTTCTCCTCGATCGGCAGCGCGAAGACGAGCGGCCCCTGCTCGACGAAGCTCCCCTCGGGCGTGGAGACACGCTGCGGTGGCGCCGTGAAGGCCAGCTCTATGCGATCGCCGGCACGCCACTCACGCTCGATGCGGGCGAACTGGCCGGGCGTACCTTCAGCCATCGCCTTGCCGTTCACCCGAATGCGCGCGCCCTTTGCCCAGCCGGGGACGCGCAGCGCGATCGGGAAGCGATGCGGCCGCGCCGGATCGACATGGATCACGATCTGCTCGCGGAACGGATAGCCCGTCTCCTCGCGCAGCTTCACCGGCACCCCGGCGACCGTGGTCGCCACTTCGCACGGACCATAGATCGTCGCGGCGAGCCCGCCTTCGGCCGAGGCCATCCACAGGTTCGCGATCAGCTTGGGCCAGCCCTGATGGAAATTGGCGGTGCAGCAGCCGAAATTGGGCTCGAGCCCGAACAGATTGGCCTCGGGGCCGTTGGTCGTCCACGGCCCCTTTTCGTGCGCGCAGCGGATCTGGTTGGGCTGCTGATCATATTGATGCGCCCACATGTCGTCGCTGAAGGTTGCCTGCAGCGCGTTATAGGCGATGCGCTCGATCCGGTCGCCGAGCGCGCCGTCGCCGGTGATCGCCAGCGCCAGCTCGAGCGAGTACATCGCCTCGACGATCGCGCACAGCTCGACGCCCTGGCTCGGGCTGCGCCCGGCGAGATGCTCGTCGGCGGAATAGATGCCGATCGGCAGGCCGTGATAGCGGTCGAGAATCGCCAGCTGGGTGTGGATCGCCTCGCGGTCCTCCGCGCTGCCCGAAACCACCGCCCATACCGGCGATGCCTTCAGCGCCTGCGCATTGTTGACGCCGTGCAGCGACTGCGCATGGTCCGCCAGCCCATTGGCGGTGCCTTCCGCGCCGGTCTTGTCGAGGCCGACCTCCGTTTTGACGGTCTTGGCCCGATAAGGATAGTTCGGCCCGAACAGTCCCTGCCAATCATAGCCCTGTTGCTTGAGCAGCCTGGCCAGCTCGAGCAGCCTTGCATCGCCGGTGCGGTTGTAGAGCCAGATCACCGACACGACCTCGTCCTGCCAGCGCGACCGGCCCCAGTCGCGCAGTGGTCGGCCGGACATTTCCGCCAGCTGGTGATGGAAATAGTTGGTCATCACCGGGATGACGCGCTTGTCGCCGGTCAGCTCGTGATATTGGGTGAGGACCTTGAGCATCACCATGCGCGGCCACCAATCGTCGTTGCTGCGCGGGCCGATCATGCCGTTGGGCGCCGGATTATCGAGCGTCCAGTCGATGAACTTCTGCGCCTTGGCCTTGAGCGGCGCGGAATCGAGCATCCAGGCGAGCGGCACCAGTCCGTCGAGGAAATAGGGACCGCGCTCCCAGCTCTCGCCCTTGCCGCCCAGCCAGCCGCTGTCGGGGCCGAGATCGGGCCAGGTCTCGTCGATCCGCCCGCCCATGCCCGCGGCCTGGATCTCGAGCTGGCGGCGCAGCCACCCCGCCGGCCGGATCGCGCCGACGGGCAGCGCATAGAATGGCTGCGGTGCCAGCGGCGCGCGATTGACCCCCGGCGCGGGCGCATATGCCGGTGTTGCCGGCCTCGCAGCAGCGACCGGCGCGAGGGCGAGCACGCTGCCGAGCGCGGTGCTCCCGGCGAGGAAATGTCTACGATCGGCCCGATAGCTGCGCATGCCTGCCTCTCCATCTAGCTGCGCCCGCGCTGCGTTGTTCGCGTCGTCGGGCACGATTTGCCGTCATTACGGTCGCCGACCCGGTTACTGCTTCGCCCAAAGACAAGCAATTTAGATTATCAATCTGATCACAGATGCCGCGCAACCATCGCTGCCGTGCCGGGTTGGCATCGGCCCCTGCCACGGACTAGGACCATTGCATGATCGAAACGCTTTCGCCGGTCCTTCCCGATGCGGTCGACGCCGCAGCCCCATATGCCGGCCGCGCGCCAGCGCGGATCGCATGCCTGCGGGTCGCCCCGAACATGCTATCGGGGAGGGTGTGATGGCGAAGTCCCACTCCTTTTTCTCGCTCCACCGCCAAGGGATGATCCGCGCGGGCGTGTGCACGCCTTCGGTGACGGTCGGTGATCCTGGGGCGAATGCGGCATCGGCGATCGCGCTGGCGCAGCAAGGCGATGCCGAGGGCGCCGATTTGCTCGTCTTCCCCGAGCTCAACGTCACCACCTATGCGATCGACGACCTGCATCTGCAGGACGCGATCCTCGACGCGACCGAGGCGGGCATCGCCGCGATCGTCGAGGCGAGCGCGAAGCTCAAGCCGGTGCTGCTGGTCGGCGCGGCGCTGCGCCGCAACGGCCGGCTCTACAATTGCGCGCTGGCGATCGCGCGCGGACGCATCCTCGGCGTCGTGCCCAAGCAGTTCCTGCCCAATTACCGCGAATATTATGAGAAGCGCTGGTTCGCCTCGGGGCTCGGCCTCGCCGGGCTCGAGATCACCGTGGCCGGGCAGACCGTGCCGTTCGGCGCCGATCTGATCTTCGCCGCCTCCGATCTCGAGGACTTCGTCCTCCATATCGAGATCTGCGAGGATTATTGGTCCCCCACCCCGCCCTCGACCGACGGGGCGCTCGCCGGCGCGCTGGTGCTGTGCAACCTTTCCGCCTCGAACATCGTGATCGGCAAGGGCCGCGAGCGCGAGCTGCTCTGCGCCTCGCAATCCGCGCGTGCGATCGCCGCCTATCTCTATTCGGCCTCGGGCCCGGGGGAGAGCACGACCGATCTCGCCTGGGACGGCCAGGGATTGATCTACGAGTTCGGCGAGTTGCTCGCGCGCTCCGAGCGCTTCGAGCTCACCACCGAGATCGTCTATGCCGATCTCGATCTGGAACGGCTGCGCCTCGAACGAATGCGCAACGGCACCTTCAACGACAGCGCCCGCTATGCCAACCATCCCGAGATGCGCTTCCGCCGTATCGGCTTCGCCCATCAGCCCGACATGGCCGATCGCGGGCTGGTGCGCCGGCTGCGGCGCTTCCCCTTCGTGCCCAACACCCCGTCGCGGCTCGAGGAGGATTGCTACGAGGCCTTCAACATCCAGGTCGAGGGGCTGCGCAAGCGGCTCGACGCTACCGGCAGCAAGCATCTCGTCATCGGCGTTTCGGGCGGGCTCGATTCGACTCATGCGCTGATCGTGGCGTGCAAGGCGATGGATCGGCTGGGGCGGCCGCGCTCGGAGATACTCGGCTTCACCATGCCCGGCTTCGCCACCGGCGAGGCGACCAAAGCCAACGCCTGGGCGCTGATGCGCGCGCTCGGCGTCTCCGGCGCGGAGATCGACATCCGGCCGTCCGCGCGCCAGATGCTCGCCGATCTCGGCCACCCCTTCGCGGAGGGCGAGCCGGTCTATGACGTGACCTTCGAGAACGTCCAGGCGGGGCTGCGTACCGATTATCTGTTCCGATTGGCCAATCAACGCGAGGGCTTCGTCGTCGGCACCGGCGACTTGTCGGAGCTCGCTCTCGGCTGGTGCACCTATGGCGTCGGCGATCAGATGAGCCATTACGGCGTCAATGCCGGCGTGCCCAAGACGCTGATCCAGTATCTCATCCGCTGGGCGGTGCAGACCGGCCAGTTCACCGGCGACGCCGCTACCACGCTGGACTCGATCCTGAACACCGAGATCTCGCCCGAGCTCGTCCCCGCCGACGCCGAGGGGAAGATGCAAAGCACGCAGGACCGGATCGGCCCGTACGAGCTCCACGATTTCTTCCTCCACTATGTCGTGCGTTACGGCCTGCGCCCGTCGAAGATCGCCTTTCTCGCCTGGCACGCGTGGCGCGATCGCGAGGCGGGGTCGTGGCCGATCGATTTCCCCGAGAGCGGCCGCAACGAATATGACCTCGCGACGATCGCGAAGTGGCTGGAGACCTTCCTGTTCCGCTTCTTCCAGACCAGCCAGTTCAAGCGCTCGGCGCTGCCCAACGGCCCCAAGGTCTCGGCCGGTGGAGCGCTCAGCCCACGCGGCGACTGGCGCGCGCCGTCGGACAGCGTGGCGACGACATGGATCGAGGAGCTGCGCCGCGCGCTGCCCTAACGGTGGAGCAGCCCCGCGACCTTGCGCAGCAATTCCTGCGCCTCGAAGGGCTTCCACAGCACCGCGACCTGCGGACCGGTCACGGCATCGAGCTTGCCCGATTCGGCGAAGCCGGTGACCAGCACCACCGGCATCTCGGGAAATTCGTCGCGCATCTGGCGCACGACATCGGCGCCATTCATCCCGGGCATGGCGAAATCGACGACGAGCAGATCGGGCCGCAATTCGCGCACCAGCGCCATCCCTGCGCCGCCTTCGGCGGCCTCCTCGACGATCGCGCCCGCCGCGGTCAGCGTGTCGCGCAGCGATCCACGAACCTGCGCGTCGTCGTCGACGAGCGCGATCCGGCAACCTGACAGATTGACGCGCGCATCCGAGCGCGCGTCGTCACCCACCACACGCCGGGGCTGGGCGGTCGCGACGCGCAGATACAGCGTGATCGCGCTACCCTTGCCTTCCTCGCTTTCGATCGCGAGCGATCCGCCCGACTGACGCATCACCCCCATCGCCATGGCGAGGCCCATGCCGGTGCCCTTGCCCGGGCCTTTGGTGGTGAAGAACGCATCCGCCGCGCGCCCACGCACCTCCTCCGACATGCCGGTTCCGGTATCCGCCATCGTCAGCGCGACATAATCGCCCGTCGGAAGCCCGGCAGCATCGATCGGGCCGCTGCAGCGCGCGGCCGACACGGTCAGCGTGCCACCCTCTGGCATCGCATCGCGCGCGTTGAAGGCGAGATTGAGCAACGCGAGCTCGAGCTGGAGCGGGTCGACCTCGACGTTGAGCCCCGGATCGATCCGCTCGATGCGCACTTGCCCAAGCGGCGCCACCGCGCGTTCGAGCAGATCCTTGACCCCGCCGACCAGCTCGGCCAGCCGGACCGAATTGAGATCGACGCGCTGCTTGCTCGAGAAAGCGAGCAACTGGCCGGTGAGCGCGCGACCGCGCTCGACCGCGCTGAGCGCGTTCGCGCTCCAGGCGATCACCCGATCCAGATCATCGGGCTTGCGCGCGATCAGCTCGAGATTGCCCGCGACAGCCTGAAGCAGGTTGTTGAAGTCATGGGCGATACCGCCGGTGAGCTGCCCGATCGCTTCGAGCTTTTGCGATTGCAGCAGCGCCGCCTCGAGCTCGCGCCGTTCCGCGACATGCGTTCGAAGCTCTTCGATCGCGGCGTCGCGCTCCGCGATCAGCGCCTCCAGCTCGGTGTTGGCGGCGGTCAGCTGCGCGCGAGACGGCATCGATATCACCTTGGACAGGAGTGGCCAGAGCGCCGCCGCAGTCGCAATCGATGCGGCTGCGGTCAAGGCTTTCAAAGCGGCTTCGATGCCGTAAATCGGATACCAGAGCGTGACGATGGCGAACACATGGAGCAGTCCGCCGGCGAAGAGGAACGCGGCGAAGCAGCGGAACATCCAGCCAAAGGCGAAATCGCGGCGGCGCCGGATCAGTGTCGCCAGCGCCGCGGCGATCGAGAAATAGGCCAGCGCGAGGATCGCATCGCCCGCGACATGGGCCCAGAGCAGATCCGCCCGCCAGGCCATGGATGCCCCATGCGGCGCATAGCTGCCATGCGACAACGCGGCCGTGAGGCTCAGCATGCAAGATCCCTAGTCTACGGCCGGGGCCGCGGAAATAACCTCGTATAATCCTGTTGCTACGCGCTCCCACCTAAGGGAAATGCCCGAGTTCGAACCTATTGGAACGGTAAGGATCGGCCCTCTGCGGCGCTTTGCCGCGCCAGTTCGACGATCCGCAGCACCGCGAGCGCGTCTTCCGGCGAGACCGGCGGCGGCGCGCGATCGGCGATGGCGTGCGCGATCCCCGCATAGAAGCGGCGATAGTCCCCGGTTTCGGACGGGACGATCTGCGAGGCACCGTCTCCGCCGATCAGCGCCCCGTGCTGAGTCGCCTCCTCGACGCCGAGGCCGGGCGCATCCGCGCGGGCGCCGGCCCGCAACTGCGCTTCCTGCGGATCGAGCCCATATTTGACGAAGCTGCCGCGCGTGCCGTGCACCGCGAACCGCGCCCGCGGCGCCGGAACGATCGCGGCCGAAGACAGCACCGCGCGCATCCGCCCATAGTGAAGCGTGATTTCGAAATAATCGTCGACCCGCGACCCCGCACGCTGCGCGATGATGTCGGCGGTCAGCGTCTGCGGTGGTCCGAACAGGGCGAGCGCCTGATCGATGAGATGCGGGCCGAGATCGATCAGCACGCCGCCGCCCGGCCCGGCAATTTCGTGCCAGCTGTCGCGCAGCGCCGGGCGAAAGCGATCCCAACGCGCCTCATAGAGCGCGACCTCGCCGACTGCCCTGTCATCGAGCAGCTTTCGCACCGTCAGGAAGTCGCTGTCCCAACGCCGGTTGTGGAACACGCTGAGCACGGTGCCCTGCGCCTCGGCGAGCGTGACGAGCGCTTCGGCCTCGGCGACGCTGTTGGCGAAGGGCTTGTCGATCACGACGTGCTTGCCGGCCTCCAGCGCAGCATGGGCCAGCGGGAAATGGGTGTCATTGGGGGTCGAGACCACCACCAGCTCGATTTGCGGATCGACGAAGAGCGCCGCAGCTTCGGACACGACTTTCGTCTGGGGATACCGCGCGCGGACCGCGTCGGCGCGCGAGGTGACGATCGCCGTCAGCGCGAGCTCGGGTACGGCATCGATCAACGGCGCATGGAACGCGCACCCGCCGAGGCCATAGCCGATCAGCCCGGTACGGATCATGCGCGCCTCCTCTTTGACGGTGCAGCCGCCCCTCTAGGATCGGCGCCACTATTTTCCAATCCGGACGCCGACCGATTGTGGCGCGCGACGACCCCTAGATCGCGTATTTCGCGCGCTGGGGACGGCTGAGCATCGCGTTCGCCGCGTCATCGCCGAGGAAGCGTTCGGCCTTGGGATCCCATTTGAGCCGCCGGCCGGTCTTCATCGCGGTCCAGTGGAGCAGGCAGGTCGAGCAGCCGCGGTGTCCCACCTCGGCCGGCGCGCTCACCGGCACGCCGGTCCTAATCGCGTCGAGCCAGTTGCGGTGCTGCTCGGGCACCTTGAGCAGATGGATCTCGTTCGGGCCGATCACGCTGTTCAGGATCTTCGGGTCGCTGGCCTGGAGCGGGTCGAGTGGCTTCGCGCCCGCGCTGGGATCGCTCGCCGTGACCGCGCCGCTGCGGGTGACGAAGATCCAGCCCTCGTCGCCGATGAACTTGATGCCGTTGGGCAGCGCGCCCGACACCGTCATCGTCACGCCATTGGCATAGCGTGCATGCGTCTCGAAGGCGCCATGGACGTCCCACAAACCACTTTTGGGAAACTCGGCGCTGCCCCAGATCTCGACCGGGCCCGAATGCTCCATGTCCATGCCCCAATGGGCGGTATCGATATGGTGCGAGCCCCAGCCGGTGATCATCCCCGCGCCGAATTGCTCGAGCCGCAGCCAGCCCGGCCGGTTCTCGAACGAATCCTGCGGATGGACGCCGATCTCGGTGTAGGGAATCTCGGGCGTGGTGCCGAGCCAGGCGTCGTAGTTCAGGTTCGAGGGTATCGGCATCGGCGGCGCCTCGGGTCCCGATGGATCGCCGGGCAGGCCGACCTCGACATGCTTGAGCTTGCCGATCCGGCCGTTGCGGACCAGCTCGCAGGCCCGGTGGAATTGCGGCCAGGGATCCTGCCCGCGCTGCTGCGAGCCGATCTGGAGGACCTTGCCGCTGACCTTGACCGCATCCGCCATCGCGCGTCCCTCGGCGATGGTCAGCGCGGCGGGCTTCTGGAGATAGACATGCTTGCCCGCGCGCACCGCATGCACCGCCTGCGGCGCATGCTGGTGATCGGGCGTGGAGATCAGAACCGCGTCGATCTCCTTGTTCGCGAGCAGCTCGCGATAATCGGTGTACATGCGCGTGCCGGCATAGGGCTTGCCACTGCTGGCGGTATAGCGCGAGTCGACGAGCTCCTTGCCCGCGCCGAGCCGGATCGTGTCGACGTCGCACACGGCGACGATTTGGGCGTCACCATGTTTGTGGACCTCCTTCATGTCGTGGATGCGCGAGATGCGCCCCACTCCGATCGCGCCGATCGTGATCCGGTTCGATGGCGCGTTCCGGCCGAATACGCTCGCGGGGACGATCACCGGCGCCGCCAGCGCCGCGCCGGTCTTGAGGAGGCCGCGTCTCGACATGGGCATGCTCCGTCTCCCCTCAGGCCAGCTTGGGCCGCGTGGCGTTCTTCTGCGCGGTCAGCACCAGCTCGGCGGCCAGCAGCGCCTGCGCCTGATCCTGTGCGATCGACGAGCGTTCGACCACGTCGGTCACGAATTGCGGGCCGAACGGCAGCGGCACCTTCGAGCAATCGATGTAGCGCACGCCCTTCCTGTCGGTGAGGAAGAGGTGGTTGCCGCCGGGTCGCCCCGCGACGTCGACATATTTGCGCAGCTCGATCGAGCCTTCGGTGCCGACGAGGAACAGCCGCCCGTCGCCCCAGGTCGGCAGGCCGTCGGGGGTGAACCAGTCGACCCGGATATAGCCGGTGCCGCCATTGCCGACCGCGACCATGTCGCCGAAATCCTCGAACTTCGGCTTGTCGGGCCAGTGAAAGTTGCCGGTCTGCGACGCGACGACCTGCGCCGAGGTCGAGCCGGTGTAGAACAGGAACTGATCGGCCTGGTGGCTGCCGATATCGGTGAGGATGCCGCCATAGCGCGCCTTGTCCCAGAACCAGTCCGGCCGGCTCGGCGCGCTGACCCGGTGCGGCGCGAGATTGACCGTCTGGATCACCTTGCCGATCGCCCCCTGCGCGACGAGCTCGCCGGCATGAACCGCCGAGCGCACCTCGAGCCGCTCGGAATACATGATCGCGAACTTCCGGCCGGTCTCGTTGACCGCACGGCGAACCTCGGCGAGCTGCTCGAGGCTGGTGATCGCGGGCTTGTCGCCGAGATAATCCTTCCCGGCCCGCATCGCCCGGATCCCGAGCGGCGCGCGCAGATCGGGGATCGGCGCGCCGATGATCAGCTGGATGCTCTTGTCGCCGAGGATCTCGTCCTCGCTCTTCGCGAGCCGGACGCCATTGCCGTAGCGTTTCTGAAAGGTCCCGATCTGCTTCGGATCGGTCGCGAAGAAGGCCGTCGGCGTGCCGCCGCCGCGGATCATCGCGTCGGTCATGCCGTAGATATGCGCGTGATCGAGCCCGATCACTCCGAAGTTGATGCGGTGCTTCGCCATGGGCTCCGGGCCCGACGGCGCGGCGTCGGCGGACACCGCATTGCCCTGCGTCTGCGACTGGGCGAGCAAATCGGCGGGCAAGGTCGCGGTGAGGCCGGCCAATCCGGCGCCGGTGAGCATCGTGCGGCGGTGCATGGACTTCTCCTCAATGCGCAGGCGTGGCCGCCGTCTTCCAGTTGATCACGTGATAGGTCGCAGGTGTGTCGCCGACATTGCGCAAGGCGTGCGGCGAATTCGAAGCGTTGAAGATCACCGAGCCGGGGCCGAGCCGCTTCCAGCTGCCGCCGTTGAGCACCTCGACCGTGCCTTCGCGGACGATCACCAGCTCCTCATTGGGATGGGTGTGCGGCGGGTGCGATGCGAGCCCCGGGATTGAGCGTGGTGACGTGCATCTCAAGCTCGTCGAGCGTCGCGGTCGGCTGGCGGACGAGGTTGCGGATTGCGCCGACATCGGTCGGCTTCGCCTCCATTTTTGCCCAGTCGAACACCGCGGGGCCGAGCTTTGCGGGACTGGTCTGCGCGAGCGCGCCTGCTGCACCGACGGCAAATAGGGTGCCCAGCGCCACTGCCACGTCTCGACGCGTGATCCTCATCATCGCTCTCCCCTCCGCGGTCGGCGCCGCGTCGTTCGGCCGAGACTAGTCGAAAAGCGAGAGCTGTGAACCCTATTTGTCTGAGAATATTGCCACAGCAGCGCCGCTCATATCTTCCGCGCCCGCAGAAAGGGTTCGATCACCGTCGCCATCAGGTCGTAGCCCTGATCGGTCGGATGGACGCCATCGTTCGCCAGCCCCGGCTTCATTGCGCCACCGGCATCGGCGAGCACAGGCCAATAATCGATCCAGGTCGCGCCCGCAGTTTTGGCATAGCGCTTGAGCCCGGCATTGATCGCGCGGATCGGCGCGACGGTCTCGACCCCCGGCCGCCACGGGAAATGATCGGCAGGCGGCACCGACGCGATCAGCACCGCGATGCGATGCGCCTGCGCGATGGCGGTCATCATCCGGAAATTGTCGAGGGTCTGGGCGAGCGTGATCGGGCCTGTGTTGCCGGCGACATCGTTGGTGCCCGCCATGATGTGGAGGTAGCGCGGTTTGAGCGCGACCACGTCGGACATCATCCGAAGCACCATCTGGGGGGTGGTCTGGCCGCTGATCCCGCGCCCGACGCGCCCCTTGCTGAAGAAATCCGGACGCTGGCGCCGCCAGCCCTCGGTGATCGAGTCGCCCATGAAGACGATGTTCGTCTTCACCCCCGACTTGACCAGCTTCGCATTGTCGGCGGCGTAGCGGCCGAGCGCCGGCCAATCCTCGCGCTGCTGGCGCTGGCGCCGTTCCTCGGGACTCTCCTGCGTCTGGGCGCGTGCGGCGAAGGGCAGCGCGAGCGCACCGGCAAGGAAACCGCGGCGGACGATCGGGGGCATGACCTCTCCTGTATCGGCGGGTGGGCAGCCCTCCCGCATTCGGAAAGCTTAGCGGCGTGCAGAAAGCTGGCAAGCTCGGGCGATGCCGGTCGTTCTTCACAAAGAGCCCGATCGGGCGCGGATTCCCGGGCTCGGGTTCGGACAGCAAACCGCGCCCCTGTTTGACCCGCGGCCGGCATATCTTGGCCGCGGGTCAATAGTTGCTCGCACTTGCACCCAAAATTCGCCTATTAGCAGCTCGATTCAGCTGATCCGCCGGGGGGCGAGCAGTCGGGCAGGAGTATGACAGAGTGATATCGCGAGCGACTTTGGGCCGATCCGTGCGGCTGGGCACCGCAGTGGCGACGGCTATCGGCCTTGTTAGCACCGCGGGGTTCGCGCAGCAGACGCCGCCGGTATCCGCACCGATGGTGCAGGCTGTGCCGCCTGTGGCGCCGGTTCAGATCGTCCCGCCACCCACTATCAGTGCCGCGCAGGCCGCCCAGCTGAACCAGCTGCTCGCCGATGCCGGCTATGCGCAGGGCCTGCGCCACGACGGCACCGCCCAGCCGCGTCCGGACGGCAATGACGCGCTCGTCCGCGCCGCGCTCGACTATGCCCGTGCGGTGCATGCCGGCCGGCTCGATACCAGCGACTTCCAGCAGGATTGGGGTCTGCGGCCCGCCGCCTACGACCCTCTCCCCGCCTTTGCCGATGCAGTGAAGCGCGATCGGCTGCCGCAATGGTTCCGTGGGCTGCCGCCGCCCTATTCGGGCTATGACGGGCTCCAGAAGGGCCTTGCCGCCTATCGCAAGATCGAGGCTTCTGGCGGCTGGGCGGCGCTGCCCGCCGGACCCGACCTCGCGCTCGGCGCGAGCGGGCCGCGCGTCGCGGCGCTGCGCCAGCGTCTCGCGGTCGAGGACAGCGAAGTCGTCGCCACCGGGACCAAGTTCGACGCCGAGCTCAAGGATGCCGTGGTCCGCGCCCAGCGCCGCTACGGCCTCAACCCGACCGGCGTCGTCTCGACCGGCACGCTCGGCGCGCTCAACGTGCCGGCGGCCGATCGCGTCCGCCAGATCATGGCGAACATGGAGCGCTGGCGCTGGCTCCCCGCCGAGCTTCCAGCCAAGCGGATCCAGGTCAACATCGCCGCCGCGGTGCTGACCGTGTTCGAGGGCGACGCCCCGATCGCGTCGATGAAAGCCGTGACCGGCCGTCCGGGCAACGAGACACCGATGCTCCAGTCGCGCATCCATTCGATCGTGCTCAACCCGCCGTGGAACGTCCCCGCCGGGATCGCCGCCAAGGAGCTGTTCCCCAAGGGCACGGCCTATCTGGCGCGCAACAACTACAAGATCATCGGCACCGGTGCGGGACGCCGCATCCAGCAGCAGCCGGGCCCGAAGAGCGCGCTGGGGCTGTACAAGTTCGACTTCGACAATCCCTATGCGGTGTATCTGCACGACACGCCGTCGCAATCGACCTTCTCGAGCTTCAGCCGACTGGCGAGCCATGGCTGCGTCCGTCTCGAAAAGCCCGGCCCGCTCGCGCAACTGCTGCTGCGCAACGATCCTGCCTGGCAACCCGACGAGATCCAGACGGCGCTTTCGACGGGCAAGACCCAGCGCGTCCAGCTGCAGCCGCAGGATCAGGTCCATGTCTATCTGCTCTACTGGACCGCGTTCGCCAGCGCGAACGGGGCGATGAACTTCCGCGGCGATCCCTATGGCTGGGACAAGACGCTCGCGGCGAAGATCGAGAGGCGCTCGGCGATCACCGCCGTCGCCGCACGTTGAAAGGGGAATAGCGAATGAACATCAAGCGTATCGCTCTGCTTGCGTCGGCGGCCGGCGCGCTCGCGCTCGGCGCCTGCTCGGGCGGCAAGGACAGCGATCAGCCGGCGACGGCGAATGTCGAGAACATGGCCCCGATCGAGGTGGTGAACGAGAGCCCGGTGGCCACCGAAGCCTCGCCGGCACCGATGGTCGACAATCTCACCACCACCGACGTCCAGCCGGCTGCGCCCGAGCTCAGCGCCGACGAGCAGACCCAGGACGACGCCGATGCGACCGGGATGACCGCGCGTGTCTCGCGCGACGAGGGTGGCAACGAGGCACAGACCGCGCAGTGAGAACGCGACGCCTCCCTGCGGCGACGCCGCGGGGAGGCTTCGTTCAACTGAGGATGACGTCGTCCGCGCCGCCCTTGGCGACCATCCGGCCCATCGCGTTGAGCAACGCGCCCATCGCCACCGGCTTGAGGATGACCTCGTCGGCACCCGCTGCGAGGCACTGCTCGCGCAGATCGACCGCGGTGTCCGCGGTGACCACGATCACCGGCAATTCGGCCTTGGCGCATCCCCGCGAGCGTAGCTGGCGGATCGCGGTGAGCCCGTCCATGCCGGGCATCCGCAAGTCCATCAGGATGATGTTGAACGATCCGTTCTCGATCATCTCGAGCCCGGTCTCGGCATCGGGGGCCTCTTCCATGTTCGCCCCGACGACGCGCAGCATGTCCTTCACGACGCGGCGGTTCATGGCGTCGTCTTCGACGAACAGGACTTGCATGCGCGACTCTCCTATTTGTCCGAGTCGTAGGCGATCGGCGTAAAGACTTTGATTATTCCGGCTCATGCGGCGCTCGAGATCGCGGCCGGCGGCGCGGCGACGATCCGATAGGCCTCGTGCAGCGTGGCGACGAGCTGGGCTCCGCCGACCGGCTTGAGCACCAGTTGATCGGCGCCGAGCTGGGCGACCTCGCCGAGGGGCAGATCGGCGGCCGGCGCGAGCAAGATCGTCACGCGCGTCCCCGCGGTGCGCGCCGCCTCGATTACCCGCCGCAACGAGTCGAGCGGCGCCGATCCTTCGATTTGCGCCGAGCGCGCTTCGATCAGCACGTGATCGACAATTCCGATGCGCAATGCGCTGAGCGCCGCGCCGCCGCAATCCACGCATTCGATGGCGCCAGTCACGGGCTCGAGCAGGCCGCGGAAGATGCCCTGCGTCATCGCATTGCCCTCGACCAGCAGAAGCCGCGACTCCGCGAGCGCAGTAGCCCCGGGCCGGCCGGCGACCACGGCGGCGATCGCCCCGTCGACTCGCCCGAACGGCAAGCGCACGGTGAAGACCGATCCTTGCCCGGGCACGCTCCGCACCGAGATCGCCCCGCTCAGCGCCACGGCCAGCTTGTGGCAGATCGAAAGCCCCAGCCCCGTACCGCTGAACTGGCGGGCCGTGCCGCCATCGACCTGGTGGAAGGCTTCGAAGATCAACGGGAGCTGGTCTTCGGGTATGCCGATGCCGCTGTCTTCGACTTCGATCACCAGCTCGCCGCCCTCGGCCCGCGCGCGCAGCGCCACCGCGCCCTGTGGGGTGAACTTCACGGCGTTGGACAAGAGATTGAACACGATCTGCCGCAGCCGCGCGCCGTCCGAGCGGATCCGATCGGGCACCTCGCCGATCGTGAGCGTTAGGCGCAACCCTTTAGCTTCGGCATGGCCGTTCCACAGCCGCGCGGCGTCCTCCAGAATAGCCCTGAACCCGATTTCCTCGTCGACGACGGTGATCTCGCCGGTCTCCATCTTGGCGACGTCGAGAATGTCGTCGACCAGCGCGCGCATCGCCTCGCCCGCGCCGTGGACGACCTGCACCTGCTCGCGCACCTCCTCCTCGAGACGCCGATTGGCGAGCAGGATCTGGGTCATGCCGAGAATGCCGTTGAG
Organism: Sphingomonas naasensis; assembly: GCF_004792695.1. Lineage (GTDB taxonomy): Bacteria > Pseudomonadota > Alphaproteobacteria > Sphingomonadales > Sphingomonadaceae > Sphingomonas > Sphingomonas naasensis. The sequence goes on from NZ_SRXU01000001.1 coordinate 741,517, forward strand.
CGGCGTGCGGATCTCGTGGCTGGTGGTGGCGAGGAACTCGGTCTTTGCCTTGAGCGCCTTTTCGAGCGCCGTGTTGGTCTGGTTGAGCACGACGTTGGCCGCGCGCACCTGATTGCGGCTGCGCCGGATGCGCAGCGCGCTCACCAGCAACAAGGCGAGCACGATGCCGCCGGCGATCACCAACCCGGCGAGCACGGTGGTGCGAAACTCGGCCTGTTGCTGGCGGATGCGCGCGTCGCGCTCGAAGATCTTCTGCTTCTGGTTCTGATAGTCGAACCGCGCCGACATCAGCTGCGAGCTGGCCGACGCCGTCAGCTTCTGGGCTTCGCTTTCGAGGCGCTGGAATGCCTTGAGATGCTGAAGCGCCGCCTCCTCGTCGCCGAGGCGCTCGAACACCGAAGCCGCCAGCTGGTGAAACTCGCGAAAGGCCATTTCGGTGCGCGCCAGATCCTCGCCGGCAAAGGCTTGACGCAGATCGCGCGCCGCCGCGGGAAGATCGCCGCGTGCCTCGGCAACTTCGCCCGCTGCGCCATAGACCATCGGCTTCCACCCCGCCGCCTCTCCGCCGCCCGACAGGCGCAGCGCGCGATCGATCGTCCGCGAGGCTGCGGCGACAGCACCGCTCTTCACTTGCGCCACGGCGAGATTGCTGAGGATGCGGACTTCGAGCAGCGGACTCTGGAGCTGCCGGGCGCTCTCCAGTGCGCGCTCGAACTCGCGGACGGCCTCGGCGTTGCGGCCGATCTTGCGCAACACCTCGCCGCGATTGTTGTGGGTCGTCAGCGTGAAGGCCGGGTCGGCGGTATAGAGCTCGACCGCCTGCGCGTAATATTGGAGCGCGCGCTCGTAATCGCCGGCCTCGACATAGATCATCGCGATGTCCTGCAGCGCGATCGCCTGACTGCGGATCTCGCGCGCGGCGCGGAAGATGGTGTGCGCCCGCTGAAAGTCGATCAACGCCTGCTGGACGCTCCCGCCCATCGCCGCGATCGCACCATGCGAACGCATCAGATCGCCCTGAAGCTTGGTGTTGGATCCGTAGCGTTCGACTCGCGCGAGCGCCGCAGCGACGATCGGCGCGGCCTTGGCCGGTTGATTGACGCCGATGAACGACTCGGCCTTGAGCCATTCTGCCGTCGCCAGCGCCATTTCGGCGCGGGGCGAGCGCGGAAGCGCGCGGGCACGGGCGATGGCGATCTCGGCCTTGGCCATGGCCTGCCCGGGATCGGCCATCATCGCCGTCTTCGCTTCCTGCACGGCCTCGTCGACGCTCGCGAAGCCGCGGTCGGTTTCGGTGCCGGGCGAGGACTGGGCGTGCGCGGGCGAGAGCGGCGGAGCAATAACGAGAAGCAATGGAAGCAGCGCCGCGATGCGCATCGAAAGTCCCCCGACTGGTTCCCGCCAACTAGCTGAAAAAGCTTAATGCGGGGCAAAGGAACGGCCCGCCGCGGGAACCCGCGACGGGCCGAGGGAGAAGGCTAGAAGCTGAACTTGAACCCCGCGCCCGCCATCACCCGGGGCAGCTGATCGGTCTCCTCGCCGTTGAGCGTGGCGCGTCCGAAGACGCTGAGCTCGGCGGCGCCGTCCATCAGGCGGGTGCCGTACATCATCTCGCCGACGAACTGGCGTTCGGGCACGCCGAGATTGAAGCGCTGGGCCACCGCGCCGAGCTCGCCGGTCTGGCGGTTGATCACCTGGACCGTGGTGAGATCGATTCCGCCACGCTCGAGATGCATCGGCTGGGCGAGCGTGAGGCGCGCGCGATCCTTGCGCCCGAACAGCCGATCCTTGGTGAGGCCGAGCTGGAACGAGCTGCTGACGAGGCCACCGTCCGACACTGCGATGCTCGACTGGCCCGAGCCACCCGGCCGGGTACGGCTCATCGTGCCGGTAGCCGCCAGCGACAGCGTCGGCGCCAGCCCGAGTTCGGCACCGAGGCTCACACCGTCGGTGGTGGTGCCATCGGCAAAGTCGTTCGGATCGAGCGACTGCACGCCGAGCAGCGCATTGTCCTCGCGCAGCCGGGTATAGGTGCCGGTCAGCTTTGCCTCGGGCGTCTCATACGCCACGCTGACGTGCTGCGCGCCGGCGCGATAGGCATCGATCGAGCCGAGCGCGAACTGCTCGAGCATGTCGAGCCGCTCGAGATCGCGCTTGAGCACGCGCTGCGAAAGCCCGGTCGAGACGCTCCACGAATCGCCGAGGCGAACATTGGTCTCAAGATAGCCGCCGCCCGAGGCGAAGCCCATCAACGGGTTCGCGCCGCCGGTGAACGGATCGTAGTCCGAGGCCATGCCGAAGCCGCCATCGCCGAGCATCACCGCGCCGTCGCCCTCGCCCGCGGTGATCGCGAAGCGGCCGTCGGGCCCGGTCAGCCGCAGCGCCGATTGATACGGCACGTTGGGGCTCCGATAGCCCGGCACGAAGGTGCGCGGTGCGACCGCCATCGAGAGATCGAGCCCCGAGCGGTTCGGGATCGGCGACGAATAGGCGAAGCCGGTGAATCCCTTGCCCGAACTGTCGGGCTTTCCGCCGGTGTTCACCCAGGCGAGGAAGCGGCTGTAGATATAGGCCTGCAGATATTCGGTCGATCCGGTATAGGAGGTCGCCGATTGGCCGACCAGCTTCGACGACACGGGAATCGCGAAGTCGCGGAAGGTCTTGCCGATGTCCTCATAGGCATAGAAAAACATGCCCTTCGCTTCCCACTTGGCGACTTCCTTGGGATTGCGAATCTTGTTCTGCTGCTCGGGCGCGATCTTGCCGTCCTTGTAGGTATACCATTTCAGCCCGTTGAAGCTGAGCGGCGAGAGTGCGGCGGTGGCGTCGAGAATGCCCCAGCCATAGACGGGATCGACCCCCGGCGCGCCGACATCGCGCGCGGACTTGAGGATGATGTCGACGGTTTCGGCGGGATAGTTGGCGAGCCACGGCCAGCGATCGTGGATCAGCGCGATCGTGCCCGAGACCAGCGGCGCGGCGAACGAGGTGCCCGATTTGCGGGTAACGCCGCCCTGCCCGTCCGCAACGAGGATCAGCTCGCCCGGCGCGGTGACGAAGCGATATTTGAGCTTGTTGCCCTCGGCACAGGCGGTGCCATTGGCGAGCAGGCACGCCTCGCCCGGCTGGTTCGAGAAGCTCGAGATGTTGCCGGCCGGATCGACCGAGCCGACGACGATCAGGTTGGGATTGGTCGCGAAGTTCCAGTTGATGTTCTGGCGCTGCACGACGCCGTCATTGCCAGCGGCGACGACGAACACCGCGTTCTTCGTGGCGGCGGCGACCGCGGCGTCGCTGAACACGTCGTTCCAGCCCTGGTGCAGCGTCCAGCCCGGCACGCCCAACGACATATTGATGATGCTCGCGCCGTTCTGCGCCAGCATCAGCACGCCGTTGCGGATGTCGCTCCAGCCGGCGGTGCCGGTCTCGTCGAACGGGTTGTAGGCGACCACCGAGGCCATCGGCGCGATGCCCATCACGCCCTTGCCGTCATGCGCCGCGATCATCAGGCTGGCGACGGCGGCGCCATGGCCGTTGCTGAAGCTCGAGATGCCGTCATATTTGGTGATGTTTCGCGTGCCGTCGCCGGTCACCGAGAAGTCGAGCAACCCGATGACGCTGTCGCGGCCCTCGCCGATCGTCTCGGTGATCGACGGGGTCCAGTGGATCGCGCTCATCCAGTGGTCGACATGGTCGGCCCCGGAAAAGTTCATCAGCCCATCATACCATTCGAGGAAGAAATGCTCGCGTTGATTGGCGTCGAGCCTGGCGAGGCTGGCGGGGTCCGAAAGACTGATGCCGTATTTGGCGAGCAGCGGATTGGCGAAGGCATCGGCGAACGACTTGCCGGTCTGCGCCTGCACCGCCGAGCCCCAGAAGCCCTGCGACTGATTGACCATGCCGCCCAGCATCGTCGCGAGCGTCGCATAATCCTGCGGCGCTTCCTCGAAAGTGCGGATGCTGCCCCAGAAAGTGCGGATGCTTCCCCACGACGCGCCGAGGTCGCCCGAGAAGGTGCGGATGCTTCCCCAGAGCGGCGTGATGCTGTTGGTGCCGCTGCCGTCGTTGAACGTGCGGATCGAGCCCCAGAACGCGTTGACGTCGCCCTCATAGGGATTCACGTCGCCCCAGAAGGTGCGGATGCTTCCCCAGAGCGGGCTCGACTCGCCCCAGAAGGTGCGGATGCTGCCCCATTTGGGCTCGACGGTGCCGCTGAGCGGCTTGACCGGTTGGGCGGAGGGCGTCGGGGTCGCAGCAGGGGTCGGCGCGGGCGCAGGCGCGGTCTGCGCCACCGCGGCCAGCGGTGCGAACGATGCCGCCGGAGCGGCCAGTGCAGTCGCGAGCAAGATGCTGCGAGCCATTCGGAACGACGTCATATTCTGCCCCCGCATTCGGGTCAGCAGCCCCCTGAAGCCACCGATCTATCCATCCGGCGTACAACGGTTCCGGTGAGTCAGATCGCAACGGAGATCGTGAAATTCGCGTTAGGGAGATAAATACGGAGGCGTTTTCAGCCGTTTCCGAACAGCGGCCATTGGCCGCCGACGCTGCCTTCGGCGAGCCGCCGCACGCGTTCTTCATCGCCGAGAAATGCCGTCAAGGCGTCGAGCGCGATCGGCGGCGAGATGAAATAGCCCTGGAGCATGTCGCATCCCATGATCCGCAGCAGCGACAGCGCCATCGCGTCGTCGACGCCCTCGGCGGTCACTTCCATCTCGAGCGCGTGCGCGAGATCGATCGACGAGCGCACCAGCAGCGGATCGCGGTGGCTCTCGGTGAGCCCGCTGACGAACATCTTGTCGATCTTGAGTTCGTGCGCGGGAAGCTGCTTGAGATACGCCAGCGACGACAGCCCCGAGCCGTAATCGTCGATCGCGATACGGATCCCGGCCTGGGTGAAATCGCGCAGATTGGCCAGCGCTGCATCGGGATCGTCGATCACCGCGGTCTCGGTGATCTCGAACCCGATCCGCCCCACTGCGGTCGCGACCAGATCGAGCGCGGTGCGCGCAAAGTCGCGATCGGGCAGCAGATGGCCTGAGATATTGACCGAGATATCGATCTCATACCCCTGATCGAGCAGCGTTTTCTGATCCCGAATTGCCCGCGCGATACCCCATTCGGTCAATTCGCGGATCGTCCCGGTTTCCTCGGCGAGCGAGATGAAGCGATCGGTGGGCACCAACCCCAGCCCGGGTCGCGTCCAGCGCGCCAGCGCCTCGACTGCACGGATCGTATTGCTGCGCGCCTCGAGCTTGGGTTGATAATGGAGCTCGACCTCGCCCGCCGCGAGCGCCTTGGGCAGCGCTCGCATCAGCTCGAGATCGGCCATGCTGTTGTGGACGAGGATATCGGCGTCGGCGAAGCACACCTTGACCCGCGCCGCCTTGGCCGCCGCGAGCGCCGCCGCGGCCTGATCGACCAGCTCGTCGCGGATCGAGCTGGTGCCGGCATCGGCGAAGCCGATCGCGACGGTGAGATCGAAGACATAGTCCTCGATCGTCAGCCGGCGCTCGAGCGTCTCGATCGCTGCGATCAGCCGCAGCTGGGCCTCGCCGGCGCTCGCCGCCTTGAACGCGAATTCGAAAGTGGTGCGGCCGATGCGGCCGATCTCGGCATCCGCGATCGTCGCGGGCACACGCCGTGCGAGCGTGGCGAGAAGCTGGTTGGCGAGGCTGTAGCCGATGCTCTGGCGCAGCGTGGCGAAGCGATCGACCTCGACCACCGCGACGAAGGTCGTGCCCGCTCCATCCTGCGCCGGCGCCTCCTTGCGCAGCGCGTTGAACATCGCCCGTTCCTGCGGCGCGGCGCGATCCCAGTCATAGGAGCCGGCCTCGATTTCGGCGAGCGCGGCGTTGAAGCGGCTGACGAAGCGCGCGTCGCGCCCCGAGAATCCCGGCTCGAGGCGAACCCCCGCCTCGCCCTGTCGCACACGCTCGAGCGCCGCGTCGATCTCGACGAAGCTCGGCTTCGCACGGCCGCGCACCAACGCAAGCGCAACCGCCACGCAAAACGCCATCGCGAGCATCACGAGCGGGTGGGCAGCCCAGTCCATGCTGGCCTTCTACGCCCAAGGCGTGAAACAAGCGTAACCGACCGCAGTGGAAGTGCTTGTTTTTGCTGACGCTCAGCCATCGCTTGCAGCGCGGTAGCTGGCGAGGAATTGCTCGTGCGAAGGCATGCGCGCGACCGCCGCGTCGATATTGCCCTTGAGCGTGGCCAGCGCCGCGCGCAGCGCGCCGGGATCCATCATCCGCGCCAGGCGATGATAGCTGCCGGGGCGGAGCCCTTGGCCGAGCAGCACCTGCACCCAGCTATCCACGCGGAACAGATCGTTTCCTTCTTGCCAGGCGTGCGCCGCCTCGCGGAACGAGGCCATGCGCTGCGCGAGCGAATCCGGGATCTCCATCTCCCGGCACCGCCGCCAGAAGGGTGAATCGTCGCGCTCGGTCAGATGATAGTGGAGCGTGATGAAGTCGCGAATGCCCTCGATTTCGTGGCGCGACTGCTGGTTGAAGCGCTCGGCGAGCGCGGGCTGGCACCCGCCGAACGGGAATTCCTGAATCAGCCGCGTCACCGCGACCTTGACGAGGTGGATGCTCGTCGACTCGAGCGGCTCGATGAAACCGCTGGCGAGCCCAAGCGCGACGCAATTCTTGTTCCACACCTTGCGCCGGGCGCCGGTGCGATAGCGGATGAGCCGAGGTTCGGTTAGAGCTTCACCATCTATATCGTTGAGAAGCTTTAATCTTGCTTGCTCATCGGACATGAGATCGCTGCTAAAGACGATGCCGTTGCCGACGCGATGCTGGAGCGGGATCCGCCAGCGCCAGCCGCCTTCATGTGCGATCGCGCGCGTATAGGGCGCCGCCGGCCCGGTCGCGCGCGTCTGCACAGCAAAAGCGCTGTTAGTTGCGAGATATCGCGTCCAATCCTCATATCCTGTCTGAAGTGTTTGCTCGATCAGCATGGCGCGGAAGCCGGTGCAATCGAGGAACAGATCGCCTTCGACGCGCTGGCCCGATTCGAGCGCGAGCGCTGTGAGGAAGCCGCTCTCGGGATCCTGCTCGACCCGCGCGATCTTGCCTTCGACCCGACGAACCCCCGCCGGCTCGGCGAGCCCGCGCAGAAACCGCGCATAGAGCGTGGCGTCGAGGTGATAGGCATAGTTGATCGGGAAATTGTCGCCCTTGAAGAACTTGCCGGCCTCGGCCGCCTGCAGCTCGAAGCAATAGTCAGCGAGGCTGCCGCCAAAGCCCTGGCGCTGCGCCTCGAGCCAGAAATGGTGGAAGTCCGCCATCCAGGTCGATCGCTTGCCGATCTCGCCGAAGCTGTGGACATAGCGATCGCCGGCCCGGCCCCAATTTTCGAAAACGATGCCGAGCTTGAAGGTTGCCTGGGTGGCGCGCATGAACGCCGGCTCGTTGATCGTCAGCAACTCGTGGAAGCTGCGCGAGGTGGGGATCGTCGATTCGCCCACGCCCACCGTGCCGATCTCGTCGGACTCGACGAGCGTGATGTCGAGCAACGGCCCGAGATGCTTGACCAACGCCGCCGCGGCGACCCAGCCGGCGGTGCCGCCGCCCGCGATGACGACGCGTTTGACGGCGGGTTCGGTCATCGGTTCAGCCTGTTCAGGAGTTGCGCGCGCAGCCGGCGCGCCTTCATCTCGTCGAGCGTGCCAAGCGCTCCGCGGGCATGTTCGGGCAGATGCGCGCCGGCGCGATCGGCCGCGCCGAACACGTAATAGTCGAACAGCGCCTGCCAGCCGCGCTTCTCGGCTTCTGGCCGGTCGCGCAGACTGAGCAACGCATGGAGCAACGTGTTCTGCGGGGTATCCATGAAGCCCGGCGCGGTGTTCCACCAATAGTTGATCATCGCGTTGAACGGATCGCGCGCATCGACCTGGTGCCACCACAGGGCCGGATAGAAGAGCACGTCCCCCGGATCGAGCTCGGCGACCTGCGCGGCAGCCAGCGCTTCGCGAAAGCGCGGATAGCGGTCGAAATCGGGATCGCGGAAATCGACCATCGTCACCACCTGCCCGCCCGGCGTCGGCTCGAGCGGGCCGGGATAGAGATTGGCGACCTGCCCGGGCGGAAACAGCGTGAACCGCCGCCGCCCGACCATGCAGCAGGCGAGGTTGTTCGACATGTCGTAATGGGCGGCGGCCGTGGTGCGGTTGCCGATCCAGATGCTCACCAGCGGCGGATGCGCCGCGAACATCGGATCGTTCAGGACGAGCCCGTTCTCCGCCCCCAGCCCCGGCAAATAGCCTTCCAGATCGGTCGAGCCGACATAGAAGGAGGGCGGGCTCTTTTCGCCCAGATGCGCGCGGACGCGCTCGAGAAACTCCGTCAGCCGGACGCGCTCGCTGGCGAAGTTGAGCGCCGTCATGGCGTCATCATAGCCGAAGCGCCCGCCAATCTCCGGCGCGCCGGTGAAGCCGGTGATCGGCTTGCCGCCATCGAAGCCCGCGAGATAGGCGATCGCGGCCTCGGCCCCCTCGCGCCCGCGCCGGACCAGCGGCCAATCGCGCGCGACGCCTTTGAGGATCACCGGCTCCTGCGCCTCGAGCATCGCCGCATAGGGGATGGCATCGGGCGCGACGCCCTCGATCACCCGGGTCTTGCGGGCGATTTCGATCACCCGGCGCGACCGCGCGCGAGCTTGCGCTCGATCAGCCGGTTCACGTTCGCCGTCGAGGCGACGATCAGGAAGGCGGGATAGAGGAAGCCCGCGCGATGCAGCGCATCGAGCGCGGCGCCGTCGAGCGCGCCAAGCCGCTCGGCCGAGATCGTGCTGAAATCGCCGAGCTCATAGCTCTCGGTGTCGCTGAGCTGGACCTGCACCGCGACGGGCTCGATCAGCCCGGCATCCTCGAATGCCTCGAACATCGGGCGGATCAGATCGAGCCCGGCATAGATCGTCCGCAACACGCCGGCGACATGCTCGAGATAGGGCGCGTTGCCGCCATGCGGCAGGAACAACGGCTGGCCCTCCCCGTCGCCGCGGCCCACGCGCGCATGCTCGATGTCGATATGGATCATCGGATCGCCACCCTCTTCGCCCATCCCGATGGCGAAGGGTCCGCGCTGTTGCGCCGCGGGAACATAGCCTGCCTGCCAGCCGGCATCGTCGAGGAAGAGATTCTCGTCGCGATCGAGCCCGAGCAGCGCTACCGCCTGATAGTCGTCGCTCGCATCACGTATGAAGAATATCGGATATTCCCGCTGAATTTCCTCGAACTCAGTCGGGAAGATCAGCACCTGATTGACCGCGTCGCCAAACTCGGCGGCGTGCCGCGTGATCACCCGCAGATCGTGGTGATCGACATTGTTGAGCTGTACCGTTCTGGCCATCTGCGCGCTCCGGGCAATACCGCCCGATGATGAAACAAAGCGCCGGCGCACTCAACCGGCGGTCAGGAAAAGGGCCGCTGCGAACAGCGGCCCTCTCCCCCTTTTATCCAGACAGGGCTGGATGGTCAGAAGCGGAACCGCGCGCCCAGCAGGTAACGCGGCTTGAGTTCCTGTGCGAAGTACAGGTTGGTCTCGGTACGGCCATAGGTCCGCACCGCCTCGCTCGTCAGGTTGATGCCTTCGAACGAGAGCGCGATGTTGTCGGTGATATCCCAGCTGACATTGACGTCGAGCGTTCCGAACGGCGCGACGAACACGGGGTTGCGGTTCGAGCCGTCACGGTTGGTCGCCGACAGATATTTGTCGCGCCAGTTATAGGCGACGCGCGCGGAGATCCCGCCCTTGTCGTAGATCGCCGTGATGTTGAAGCTGTCGCTCAACCCGAGCAGCGCGAACTGATCGATCGCGGGATCGGCGCCCGGATCGATGTGCACGTCGCCACGCACGATCGTGTACGACCCCGCGACACCGAAGCCGGTCTGACCGAAGAAGTAGGATCCGGCCAGCTCGAAGCCGTGGATCTTGGCCTCGCGGTTGTTGATCGGCTGCGTGATCACGAAGTTGAACAACGGATCGTTGGCGTCCGCGGTGATGTCGACGGCGGCGAGCACCGAGTCGACAAAGCCCTGGTTGAGATCGCCGCTCGGGCCGCGGTTCGCCTGGAACTGCGTGGTCGCGGCACCGACATTGCCGTTGTTCTGGATGATCAGCGCGGTCATCGTGAACAGGTTCACGTCGCTCAGATTGGCGCCGATCCCACCCAACGCGGTCCGTGCGGTCCCCGAACGGCTGCCCGCCGCCCCTGAGCTCGGATCGCGCAGGCCGAACAGATTGCCCCGAGACTGGCCGCTGCCGACGAAGTTGCGGACATTCTTGTAGAAGAAGCCTGCCGATACATAGCTCGACGGCGCGAAATACCATTCGAGCGACAGATCGAGATTGTCCGACAGCAATGGCTGGAGGTTCGGGTTTCCGGTCGATCCGGTCGCCTCGCCCCCCACCGCGATCGGTCGGCCCGGCGCATTTGCCGTCTCGGACACGAACAGATTGCCGTATTCGGGCCGTGCGAGCGTGCGGCTGAACGAGAGACGGCCCTTGAGATTCTCGACCGGCTCGATCGAGAAGTCGAAGGCCGGCAGGAAGTTCGAGTAGGAACCCGTGCCGTTGCGCTCCACCGGCGCGGTGGTGAAGCTGAGGATGCGACTGAAGTCGTTATCGGCGGTCCACCGGATCGCCGAGGGCGGCACGACGCGCGCGTAGGATGCGACATCGGTCTTCTCGTAGCGGACCCCGGCGACCATGTTCGTCTTCATGCCCCCGATCTCGCCTTCCCAGGTGATCTGACCGAAGACCGACCAGGTCTTCTCGTGCACGCGATCATAGTCATTGCCGGTCACGTCGATCGGTCGACCGGCCTGCACCCCGGCGAGGACCGGATTGCTGTCGGCCGCGTAGGCGGGCGATAGCGCGTTGTACAAATCGACCGCATTGCCGCGGAACGCGACCAGCGAGGCCCCGGTCGCGCCGGGATCGAAATGGTCGAACTTGCAGGTGAGGCAGAATTGCTCGACCAGCCCCGGCGCGAGCGAGTTGACGTCGCCCGGATAGGTGATGCCCCAGTCGCCCAGCGTCTGCTGGGTCTGGATACGCGCGCTGGTCATCTCGGAGTCGATATAGCTGCCGCCGAAATCGAACCGGCTGCCACCGCCCGCATCCCAGCCCATTTCGAGCCGGGCTTCCTTGATCCGCTGCCGCTGTGACGAGGCGTTGGTGCGCGCGACTTGGCTACCGAGGTCGCCGAGATCGAGCTGGCCGTTATTGTTGCCGCGCAACGCGTCGTTGATCACGATCGACTGGACCGGGATCTCGCCGCTGAAGTCGACCGAGTGCGAGGCGATCACCGGCGCGCCGATGCTGACCAGCGTCGCGCTGGTGCCGTTCGGAGCATCCGGATCGCTTCGCGCGGTCGAGATATGGCCGTCGAGCTTGACCGAGAAGGTGTCGGTCGCGTCCCAGGCGAGGTTGAGGCCATAGGATTCGAGCTTGTCCTTGGTCGCGCGATATTGCTGCTCGAAGCCGGTGTCCTTCACCCCGGCGATGGTCTCCTGAAGGAACTCGGTGGTCGAGACCACGTCGTTGCCGTCGAAGCGGACCTGGTTGAACGGGCGGTTGAACCAGTTGGTCTGGTCGCTGCGCGCCTCGTTGCTCTTGTTCTGCACCCACAGCGCGTCGCCGGTGATCGTCAGTCCGTCGACCGGGCGGAATTGCAGCACGCCGGAGAAGTTGATGCGCTCGCGCTCGGATTCGGAGAAGTGATAGCGGCTGTCGTTGGGGACCGCGATCAGATCGTCCGCGGCAGGCGCGTTGGTGACCTGGGTGGTGCCGTCGGTGCGGACATAGGTGCCCGGCGCGAGGAAGGTGCTGCCGCGCATGATGTTCCATGCGTTCGAGGTCGCGCTCGCCGCCGCGCTGTCGCGCCGCTGGTACGAGCCGAACAGCGAGACGCCGACCGTGTCGAGCTCGTTCGACCAGCTGAGCAGGCCCGAGACCTCGGGAGTGACCTTGTTGCCGCGATCGACGCTCGAGTCGATCACTGCCTTGGCGCCGATGCTGCCCCGGATACCGCTCTCGCTGCCGTCGAGCGGGCGGCGGGTCACGACATTGACCGTCGCGCCGATGCCGCCCGAGGGGATCGCCGCGCGGCCGGTCTTGTAGACCTCGAGCCGGCTGACGCCTTCCGAGGCGAGGTTGGAGAAGTCGAACGCGCGGCTGGTGGCGCGGCCGAAATCGACGCTCTGATCGCCGCCGACCGCGACGACGTTCGCCGCCGGCATGGTGCGGCCGTTGAGGGTGACGAGGTTGAACGCGGCGCCGAAGCCGCGCGCGGTGACTTCCGAGCCCTCGCCGTTGACGCGGTTGATCGAGACGCCGGGGATGCGCTGGAGCGATTCGGCGAGGTTGGTGTCGGGGAACTTGCCGATGTCCTCGGCCGAGATCGCGTCGACGACGCCGCTCGAATTGCGCTTGATGTCGATCGCGCGATCGAGCGAGGCGCGGATGCCGGTGATCACGACGTCCTCAGCGGCAGGATCTTGCTGGGCGCCGGGTTCGCTTGCCTGCGCCTGGGCGGTGGCGGCGCTGTCCTGCGCGAAGGCCATTCCCGGTAGCATCAGACAGGCCGTTATGGCGATTGCCGAAGCCGAGCGCGCGAGCGCCGGCGTGAGCCGAATGCTAGTCATCTGTCCCCTCCTCGTCGACGCGCCGAAGACGCGCCGCATGGTTTTTTATGTGAGCTGGCAGGTTGCCGCCCGATGTTAACGCTACCAAACTGTCTCACGTTGTCAACCGTCGTGCGCACAACTTGCGCATCGCATCTTTGGCCGTAATATCTATTCCTTATCAGCTACTTCGTAGAAGCCGAACCGGATGAGGACTACGAAAGCCCGCGGTTGCGGCAAAAATGCCACAATGTTCGTCGTAACATCTGCGCCGGGCGGTGCGCCGGGTGCGATCAGCCGTCAGAAACCCTGCCGCGCGACCCGGAACCAGTCGATGTCGACCGATCCGCCCGGCGCGCTCCCGCGGGTGAACGTGAACAGCCCGGGCCGCGAGCCCTTCCACCACGAGAAGCGCGCCAGCCAGACCGGCGCACCGAGCGGCGTGAAGCGGCGGCCATTGTCGAGGCTGTAGCTGTAGCGCACACTCTGCCCCTCGCTCACCTCGGCGGCGAGGACGAGCGTAGGCCCGGCGAGGCGCGGCCCGAGCGTCTCCGCGCCTTCGGAAGCGATCGCGACGCGAGTCGCGCCGCCGCTCCGCACCACCCCGATCCAGCTCGGGCGGACACCGAACAGCGTGAGCCCGGCGCGTTGCCCCTCGCGCATCCGCGCGACGTCGAGCCGCGCAGTGATGCGGGTGCGCGGCCCCTGGAGGATCTGGGTGAGCGTGTTGCGCGCGGTGACGAGATGCTCGGCGGGCAGCGCAGTGAGCCGCAGCCAGCCCGGACGGCTGGCGAGGCTCCATGCGCCGTCGGCGGGATTGTGGTTCCACGACCATTGCAGCCCGAGGGCGCGGCCGGCGAAGTCGTCGGAGTCCTGCAGCCGGTCGGCGCTGGCCGGGACGCCGCTGTCCGGCATCGCGTGGCTGAGCACCGGCTGGCCCGAATTCTTGCCGGGAATCGGCTCGCCGACCACCGGCCAGTCATCGGCCCAGCGCACCGGCTGGAGATGGACGATCCGCCCGAACGCCCCGGTCGAGTTGAAATGCGCGAACCAGCCCTCGCCCGAGGGCGTCTCGACATAGCCGCCCTGATGCGGCGCCTGCACCGGGGTGTTGCCCGCCTCGAGCACGACCCGCCATTCATAGGGCCCGGTGATCGCCCGCGCGCGCCCGACCGCCTGCGGGCCGGTGCCCACTCCGCCGATCGGCGCCCAGATGTAATACCAGCCGCCCCGCTTGTAGATCTTGGGTCCTTCGAGCACCGGCAAGTTGACCCGATCCTCGGCGATCACCCTGCCCTCGTCGAGCACGCCGGTGCCGTCGGGTCGCATGCGGTGGAGGATCAGCGGCCCCGCGCCGACCTTGCCGTGCACCAGCCACGCGCTGCCGTCGGCGTCCCAGAAAGGACACGGGTCCTCGAGCCCGGCGCGCGCGATCACCGCCACCGGCGCGGTCCACGGACCCGCAGGATCCGTCGCGGTCGCCATGAACACGCCTTCGTCGGGGGTCGCCCAATAGACCCAGAATTTCCCGTCATGATGCCGGATGCTCGGTGCCCAGACCCCGCTGGCATATTTGGTGCCGCCGATCGGCTTCGAGATGCTGTCGGTCAGCGTGTGCGGCCCCGGCATGTCGTAGAGCGGACCGAAGGGCAGCCGCGGCAGGACATGACCGATGATCGTCCAATGGACGAGGTCGCGGGACCTGAGCACCGGGATGCCCGGCGAGAAATGGAAGCTGGAGGCGACCATGAAATAGTCCTGCCCCACACGGATGACGTCGGGATCGGAATAGTCGGCGTAGAGGATCGGATTGGTGTAAGTCGCCTGCATCTGCGCCTGCGCCGCCGCCGGCAAAGCGAGCGCCACACCGATCGCCGCGAGCTTCCACATTCGACACTCTCCCGATGCCGGTCGCCGCCGGCGCGATGGGAGCGCTATCATTTACCGCTGGCCAGCGCCAAGCCTTGCGCGCATCGTGCCGGCAGTCGAAGCTGGCTCGACAGCAGGTTCCATCTTATGGCACAGCATATCACGCAATGAGACGAGCAGCTTCCACCCTCGACTATCGCGAGCTCGCCCGGCGGCGGCTCCCGCATTTCCTGTTCGAATATATCGACGGCGGCTCCTATGCCGAAGTGACGCTCAGGCGGAACGTCGACGATCTCGCGGCGATCGCGCTGCGCCAGCGCATCCTGCGCGATGTCTCGACTCTCGATCTGTCGACCAGCCTCTTCGGGCAGGACCTCAAAATGCCGGTCGCGCTGGCGCCCATCGGGCTCGCCGGCATGAACGCCCGGCGCGGCGAGGTGCAGGCGGCGCGCGCCGCCGAGAAGGCGGGCGTCCCCTTCTGCCTGTCGACCGTCTCGGCCTGCCCGTTGGGCGAAGTCGCGCGCGGCACCAACGTGCCCTTCTGGTTCCAGCTCTACATGATCCGCGACCGCGGCTTCATGCGCGAGCTGCTCGATCAGGCGACCGCGGCGGGATGCAACGCGCTGGTCTTCACGGTCGACATGCCGGTGCCGGGTTCGCGCTATCGCGATTATCGCTCGGGGCTCGCCGGCGCGAGCGGCATGTCCGGCGGGCTGCGCCGCGTATGGCAGGCGGTGAAGCGCCCGGGCTGGGCATGGGACGTCGGCGTGCACGGCCGCCCGCACCAGCTCGGCAACGTCGCGCCGGTGCTCGGCAAGAATACCGGGCTCGAGGATTTCTTCGCGTGGATGCGTAACAATTTCGATCCGACGGTGAGCTGGCGCGACCTCGACTTCATCCGCGAGCGCTGGAACGGTCCGCTGATCATCAAGGGCATCCTCGACGCCGAGGACGCGCGCTCCGCCGCCGAGCTCGGCGCCGACGGGATCGTCGTCTCCAACCATGGCGGCCGCCAGCTCGACGGCGTGCCGTCGACCGCGCACGCGCTGCCCCCGATCGCCGACGCGGTGGGCGACAAGCTGACCGTGCTCGCCGATGGCGGAGTGCGCTCCGGGCTCGACGTCGTCCGCATGCTCGCGCTCGGCGCGAAGGGCGTGCTGCTCGGCCGTGCCTGGGCCTATGCGCTCGCAGCCCGGGGCGAGGCAGGCGTGAGCCATATGCTCAAGCTCGTCGAAGCCGAAATGCGCGTCGCGATGGCGCTGACCGGCTGCACCCGCATCGACCAGATCAGCCGCGACGCGCTGGTGGAGGCGACGCGCCGCTGAAATTCGCAGACCATGGGCACGGACGCAAAGTCCGGCAGGGAGAGGATGGAACATGGATCGTACGGAAGGAACCGCCGTCCGGCGGCGTGACGTTCTCGGCGGGCTGGCGGCGGGCACCGCGCTCGCGACCGCGCTCGACGCCAATGCCGCCCGCGTCGCCGCAGCGGACACCCGCAAGCGCTATGTCTCGGTCGGCGTCGGCAGCCGCAACCGCATGTATCAGGAAGCGCTCTGGGGTCCGCACAAGGCGCATGGCGAGCTGGTGGCGATCTGCGATACCAATCCGGGCCGCATGGCCTATGTCGGCATCCGCGCGGCGAAGGCCGGCGCCCCCGCCCCCAAGCCCTATCTCGCATCCGACTTCGACAAGATGCTGCGCGAGCAGAAGCCCGACGCGGTGATCGTCACGCCGCCCGACGCCTTTCACAACGAATATATCATCCGCGCGCTCGACGCGGGGGTCGACGTCATCACCGAAAAGCCGATGACCACGACCGCAGCGAAGGCGCAGCAGATCCTCGATGCGGTCAAGCGTAGCGGCCGGCACATCCGCGTGACCTTCAACTATCGCTACTCGCCCTTTCGCAGCCAGGTGAAGGAGCTGCTGATGTCGGGGGTGATCGGCGACGTGCTGTCGGTCGACTTCCACTGGCTGCTCAACACCGTGCACGGGGCCGACTATTTCCGCCGCTGGCACTCGAACAAGGCAATCTCGGGCGGGCTGATGGTGCACAAGGCGACGCACCATTTCGACCTGGTTAATTGGTGGCTGTCGGACATGCCGGTAAGCGTCAACGCCACCGGCAAGCGCGAATTCTACACTCCCGAGATGGCGCGCCGCTTTGGGCTGGAGGGACCGCACCAGCGCTGCCACACCTGTCCGGAGAAGAACAAATGCACCTTCTTCTTCGACATGGCGGCGGACCCGGCGCTCAAGGCGCTCTATCTCGATGCCGAGAAATATGACGGCTATTTCCGCGACCAGTGCGTCTGGCGCCCGGAGATCAGCATCGAGGATACGATGAACGTGATCGTCGGCTATGCCGGCGGCACGACGCTGAGCTACAGCCTCAACGCCTTCAATGCCTGGGAAGGCTATCACGTCGCGTTCAACGGCACCAAGGGCCGGCTCGAGCACAGCGTGGTCGAGCAGGGCGGCGTCGCCGGCGCGAGCAACGAGCGCGACGAGGACCGGATCAAGACGCGGATCATCCCGATGCGCGGCGAGGCGCAGGATCTGAAGCCCGATACCGGCGCTGGCTCGCATGGCGGTGGCGATGCGGTGATGCTCGCCGACATCTTCGATCCCGGCGCGCCGAATGACCCGCTGATGCGCGCGGCGGACGAGCGTGGCGGCGCGGCTTCGTGCCTGATCGGGATCGCCGCTGACAAATGCTTCGAGACCGGCCAGCCGGTGCGCATCGACAGCCTCGTCACGGGGCTCGACTGGCCGGCGCTGCCGAAGATGCCCGGGCACAAGGAAGCCGTGCCGATGCCGATGCGGACGGCGAAGCTCACGGGCGGCTGAGGCGATGCGGCGGCTGATCGGCCTGGCATTGGGGCTCGGGCTGGCGCTCCTCGCCTGCCCCGCTCCGGCCCAGCCGATCGACCGGCACGCGCTCGTCGCGCGCCACAACATCACGCTCACCCGCATCGATCCGCATGCGCCGCTGATGCTCGGCAACGGCAATCTCGGCTTCACCGCCGACATCACCGGGCTGCAGACCTTTCCCGAGCAATATTCGCCGATCGCGCCGCTGCTGACGATGGCGCAATGGGCGTGGCACAGCTTCCCCAACCGGAACGGCTATACCGAGCGCGACGGGCTGGTGATGGTATCCGTGCCCGGCCGCGGCGAACAACCCTTTCCGTGGATCCGCGACTGGTCCGAGGTCGAGAAACGGCCGGCGCTCAAATGGCTGCGCGAGAATCCGCATCGCTTCTCGCTCGGCAGGATCGGGCTGGCGCTGCTTCACCGCGACGGGACGCAGGCGCGCTTCGCGGAGCTGAGCGAAGCCCGTCAGATGCTCGATCTCTGGTCCGGCGCGCTGACCAGCAGCTTCGTGTTCGACGGGCAACCGGTGCATGTCGAGACCCGGGTGCATCCGACGCGCGACATGGTGATGGTGTCGATCCGCTCGCCGCTGGTCGCGGCGGGCCGGATCGGAGTCGATGTGCGCTATCCGGGCGTTTCGGCAAGGCTCAACCCCGACCCTTCGGACTGGACCAACGACGATGCGCACCAGACCCGCATCGTCCAACAACGGGCAGACCGGCTGGTCGCCGAGCGTACGCTCGACGCCACGCGCTATTATTCGGCGCTCGCCGCGCCCGGCGGGAGCGTCGTCCGCGCGGGGCCGCACGGCTTCCGCGCGCTGCGCCGCGAGGGCGACCGGCTCGACGTGACGATCAGCTTCGATCGGTCGCGGCAGCAGCCCGGCGCGGTCGACGCAGCGGCGGTCGCGCGGCATTGGCGCGCCTATTGGACGCAGGGCGGCGTGATCGACTTCGGCGGGAGCAGCGATCCGCGCGCCGCCGAACTCGAGCGCCGCGTGGTGCTCTCGCAATATCTTGCCGCGATCAATCAGGCGGGCGAATATCCGCCGCAGGAGGAGGGGCTGTTCTCGAACAGCTGGAACGGCAAGTTCCACCTCGAAATGCCGATCTTCCATGCCGGGCATTGGGCGAGCTGGGGCAGGCCCGCGCTACTCGAGCGCAGCCTTGGCTGGTATCTGAGGATGCTTCCCCAGGCGCGGCAGCTGGCGCGCAGGCACGGCGTGCAGGGCGCGTGGTGGAGCAAGATGACCGGGCCGGACGGCTGGAACAGCCCGAGCACGGTGAATCCGTTCATCATGTGGCAGCAGCCACATCCGATCTATCTCGCCGAGCTGGTCTGGCGCGCGCGCCGCGACCGGGCGACGCTGGCGCGCTACGGTGAGATGGTGGAGGAGACCGCGCGGTTGCTGGCGAGCTGGCCGCGGCGCGAAGGCGATCGATTCGTGCTCGGCCCGCCGATCATACCGGTGCAGGAGAATCATCCGCCGCTCACCACGGTGAACCCCGCGTTCGAGCTCGAATATTATCGCTGGGCGCTCGACACGGCGCAGCGCTGGCGCGCGCGGCGCGGGCTCGCGCGGAACGCCGAATGGGATCGGGTGATCGCCGGGTTGGCGCCGCCGCCGCAACGCGACGGGCTCTATCTCCCGGTCGAGAGCGCGCCCGATTTCTGGCGGGAGGCGATATCGCCGGAATGCAGCGGCCATGCGACGCCGCCGCGCTGCCTCAACCGCGATCATCCCTCGTTCCTGATGGCATGGGGGCTGATCCCCGGCGCGCGCGTCGACCCCGCGACAATGCGGCGGACCCTCGCCGCCACCGAGGCGCATTGGGATCTGCGCCAGACCTGGGGCTGGGACTTTCCGGTGGTCGCGATGACCGCGGCGCGACTCGGCGATCGCGAACGGGCAATCGACTGGCTGTTCCGCGACTTCCCCAACAACCGCTGGGGCGTGAACGGGATGACCCCGCGCGTCCATCTCGAGGAAGAGAGGCAGCTGGTCGGCCCCGCCGCGGCGGGCGCCGGCGCGGGGCCCGACGGGCCGGGCTTCGCGCGCGCGGCCGAGACCTATTTCCCCTCGAACGGATCGTTGCTGCTCGCGGTGGGCATGATGACGGCTGGATGGGACGGATCGACCGGCCCCGCTCCCGGCTTCCCGCGCGAAGGCTGGAAAGTGCGCGCCGAGGGGATCCGGCCACTGCCCTGACGTCCCGATATGGGGAAACTGCGTACTGGTCCGAGGACGTATTCAGGAGTATGAAGGTTCAGCTCCGCAGGGTTCCCCCCTAAGGGGTGCGGTCGGGCGGCGTTTAACTCCCTTTTCCGCCGTCCGACCGTCCTTCTTCGAGGCGATAGACGCGCCGCGCATTACCGCCAAACACTGCGCCCCAATGCTCCGCCGGGACCAGAGCGCGCGCCATTTCCCGCCATTCTCCGTAGCTTGCGGCGAGGTTCACGACCGGCCAGTCGCTTCCCCAGAGCAGCCGCTCGGGGCCGAAAGCGCGCCAGATCGCGGCGAACGCATCGGCGACGGCGGCGCTTTCGGTGACCAGCCCCGACAGCTTGCAATGGAGGTTGGCATGGCCGGCGACCGAGTCGATCGCGCATACCCAAGCCTCGAATCCCTCGGCCTGCGGCTTGGCGGCGTGGTCGATGACGATCGCGAGATCGGGATGGCGTGCGGCGAGGCGTCCGAGCGAATCGAGATGGCGGGGCTGGACCAGCGCGTCGAGGACGAGGCGGTGGTGTGCCATCGCGGCCAGCGCGGCATCGTTCGCGCCATCGTACCAATCGTCCGCGCGGCCCTGCACCATCGGGCGCACCCCGCGCAGAAGCGGGTGCGTCGCGAGCGCGGCGACTCGCGCGGGGGCGTCGGGCGCGGCGAGATCGACCCAGCCGACCACGCCGGCGATCAGCGGGTCGGCGAGCCCGAGCAGCCAATCGGTGTCGGCGAGATCCTCCTGGCTCTGGACCAGTAGCACCGCCTCGACGCCCTCGCCCGCCGCAGCGCGAAAATCGGCCAGGTCGAAATCGCGGTGGATGGCGGCAAGGTCGGGGCCGGGCCAGACGCAGCCATGCGCGCCGATCCGCCAGAGATGGACGTGCGCGTCGATCAAGCGCGCCGCGCGCGCGCCTGCAGCGCGAAGGCGAGCACGACGAGGAAGCACCCGGCGGGGACGAGCATCGCCCACAGGATCGAGCCGCTGGCGTCCGAGACGTAACCCATCAGCGCCGTGAGCACTGCGCCCCCGATGATCGCCATCACCAGCAGCGCCGACGCCGATTTGGTACGCGCACCGAGCCCGGCGACCGATTCGGCGAAGATCGTCGGGAACATGATCGACATGAAGAAGCTCGTCGCGATCAGCGCCGCGATCCCGAACGTGCCGCCGAACAGCGCCGCGACAATGCACAGGATCGCGGCGATGCCGGCGAAGCTCGCGAGCAGCGGCAGCGCGGCGATCCGCCCCATCAGCGCTGTGCCGACGAAGCGTCCGATCATGAACAAGGTCAGCGAAAGCGTCAGCCAGCCGGCCGCCTGATGCTCGCCCGTCCCCGGCACCGCGACCTGGGCGTAGCGGATCAGGAAGCTCCACACCCCGACCTGCGCGCCGACATAGAAGAATTGCGCGGCGACCCCGAGCATCAGCCGGGGCTCGCCGAGCAAGGCGCGGAAATCGGCGAACGCGCCGACGCCCTCGTCGACATCGGCCTCGGTCGCCACCGCGGGGAAGCGCACGACGCGGATCAGCACCGCCCAGCCGAGCACCACCAGCGCAATCACCAGATAGGGAAGCTGGACCGCCGAGGCTTCGCTCGCCCGCCATGCCGCGCGCGCGGCGGGCTCCATCGCCGCGACCTGCGCCGGCGTCACCGAGACGCCCGAAAGGATCAGCTGGCTGCCGAGCACCACCCCGGTGATCGAGCCGAGCGGATTGAACGCCTGGGCGAGATTGAGGCGCCGCGACGCGGTCTCCTCGGATCCCAGCCGCGCGATCAGCGGATTGGCCGAGGTCTCGAGAAAAGCGAGCCCCCCGGCGATGACGAACAGCGCCGCGAGGAAGAAGGGATAGCTCTGTGCCCCCGCGGCCGGCCAGAACAGCAATGCGCCCAGCCCGTAGAGCCCCAGCCCGGTGAGCACCGCGGCGCGATAGCCGCGCGCGCGCATGAACAGCGCCGCGGGAATCGCGAGGCAGAAATAGCCGAGGTAGAAGGCCGACTGGACGAGCCCTGCCTGGAAATCGCCAAGCGTGAACAGCTTGCGGAAATGCGCGATCAGCACGTCGTTGAGATTGTTCGCGAGGCCCCAGAGAAAGAACAGCGCGACGATCAGCACCATCGGCAGAAACGCGGTCGAGGCGGGGCTGCGAACCGGCGATGCCTCCACGGCAAACGGGGCCTGAGCGTCCATGCGGCTATTCTCCCCTGCGGAAAGCCCTCTCAAGGGGCTTGCGCATATAAAAACATCGTTCACATACGAATGCAACCATGCTGCCCTGCCGCTTGTACGCGCCCATCTTCATTCCGGCGCCGCCAACAGATACACGGTGCAGGGAAGAACGCCATGAGGGGGTGCCGTGAAGAAGACCGTTGAGGAGAAGGGCGAGATCGATTCGCGCTACCGCGCACCCGCGCTCGAAAAAGGCATCGACATCCTCGAGCTGCTCGCCAGCGAGGCGCGGCCAATGACCCTGACCGCTATCGTCAATCGGCTCGAGCGCTCGCATGGTGAGCTGTTCCGCATGGTCCAGGTGCTCGAATTTCGCGGCTATATCGAGCAGGACCCATCGAACGAAGGCTATCGGCTCACCGATCGGCTCTTCTCGCTGGGCATGCAGCAGCCGCGCACGCGCAACCTGATCGAGGCCGCGCTGCCGGTGATGCGCCAGCTCGCCTCGAGCGTCGGCCAGTCATGCCATCTCGCGCTCCACACGCTGGGCGAGATGGTGGTGGTCGCGCGGATGGAATCGAGCGAGCAGCTCGGTTTTTCGGTGCGCGTCGGCTATCGTCGGCCGTTGCAGCTCGCGGCGTCGGGCATCGTGCTCTACGCCTTCCAGCCCGAGGACGTCCGCCGGCGCTGGGAGAGCCTGCTCGATCCGCAGCTCTCGGACGCCGAGCTCGCCGCCTTCCGCCAGCATGCCGACGAGATCCGCGAGCGCCAGGTCGAGCTCACCCCGAGCAAGTTCGTCGCGGGCGTGACCGATATCTCGGCGCCGGTGATGCGCGGGGGGATGGCCGCGGCCGCGCTGACGGTGCCCTATCTAAAAAAGCTTCAGCCTTCGGTCTCGCCAAGGGAGACCGCCGAGCTCGTCCGGCTCGCCGCGGTGCAGATCTCGGAACAGCTGGTCGAGGGCGACAGCCGGATCTGAGGATCACAGCACCGTCCAGCCGCCGTCGATGATCTGGACCTGCCCGGTGGTGAAGGCGGATTCGTCCGAGCCGAGATAGAGCGCGAGCGCGGCGATCTCGTCGACGCTGCCCAGCCGCCCCATCGGCTGGCGCGCGTTGAATGCGCGCAGCGCGTTCTCGTAATCGCCGGTAGCCTGGAGCCGCGTGTGAAGCGCGGGCGTGTCGACTGTGCCCGGGCAGATCGCGTTGCAACGGATTCCCCGCCCGACATAGTCGGCCGCGACCGCCTTGGTGAGCCCGATCACCGCTGCCTTGGATGCGCCATAGGCGAAGCGATTGGGCACGCCGATGATCGAGCTGGCCACCGACGCCATGTTGACGATCGAGCCGCCGCCCTTTGCGAGCATCCCGGGCAGTGCCGCGCGGATCAGCCGGTACATCGCCGTGACGTTGAGGTCGAACGAGGCCTGCCAGTCGTCCTCGCTGCAATCGAGGATCGTGCCCGCCGCGACGATCCCCGCGCAATTGAACAGGATGTCGAGCGCCGGCGCCTCGGCGATCAGCGCGGCGACCGCCGCGGCATCGCAGATGTCGACCACGCGCGTCACCGCGCCGCCCAGCGTCGCGAGCGCATCGGCGTCGCGATCGACCGCCCACAAGGTCGCGCCCTCGCGCAGATAGAGCTCGGCGGTGGCGCGCCCGATCCCATGCGCGGCGCCGGTGATCAACGCCGTCTTGCCCGCGAGCCTGCCCGTCATGCCGTCCGTACCTCCAATTTGGTTTCGGGGGGCACCGGCGCGTCGGCGCGGAGCAGCCCCTCCTGCTTCAGTTCTGCCCAGAGCCGGGCGGGAATGCCGGCGGCGTAGCGCGCGAGCGTCTCGGCGACCTCGCCCGCGCTTGCCAGCCCGGGCACGACGCTCACCACCGCGGGATGCGCGAGCACGAACTGCAGCGCCGCCGCCCCGAGCGCGACATCGTGCCGCGCGCAGACCGCGGCGATCGCCCGCGCCTTCGCCACCACCGGATCGGGCGCCGCCTCGTAATTGTAGCGCGCATTGGGACCCGGACCCTGCCCCGCCAGGATGCCGCTATTATAGGGTCCGCCGATCACGATACCGGTGCCCATCGCGGTGCAGCGCGGCAGCAGCACGTCCATCGCGCCCTGCTCGAGCAAGGTGTAGCGGCCGGCGAGCAGGATGAGATCGAGCGGTCCGTGATCGAGCAATTCGAGCGCGACCTCGCACTCGTTGACGCCGATCCCGAACGCCGTGATCGCGCCCTCGCCGCGCAGCCGTTCGAGCGCGCGGAGCCCGCCGCCGGTAAGCTGCGCCATGCGCTCGGCATGGCGATCGCCGTGCGTCGTGCGGCCGATATCATGGACGAGCAGCACGTCGATCCGGTCGACACCGAGCCGCGCGAGGCTCGCCTCGTGCGAGCGCAGCACGCCGTCGTACGAATAGTCATAGACCGGCTCGAACGGCTCGGCCGAACGGAAGCCGTGGCGCTCCGCGGCCAAGGGTCCCTCAAGGGGTTCGAGTAGCCGGCCGACCTTGGTCGACACGATCGCACTATGGCCGGCGAGCCCTGCCCCGAGCCGCTTCTCGGCGAGCCCGAAACCGTAATAGGGGGCAGTATCGGCATAGCGCATGCCGGCATCGAGCGCCGTCGCGATCGCGGCAGCGGCATCGGCATCGGAAACGCTGCGATAGAGATTGCCGAGCGGCGCGGTGCCGATGCCGAGCTCGGGCAATTGCAGGCCGCAACCCGGCAGACGGCGCGTGGCGATCACGCGGTTTCGCCCAGCGCGAAGATGCGCTGCATCGGCACCCATTTCTCGCCGGTCGCGGCATGCGGCAGCGCGCGCTGGAAACGCCACATCAGCGCCTCCCATTCCGCAATCTCGGGCGGCTCGGGTATTGCGCGGGGATAGTCTTCGGCGACCTCGGCGATCATCACCATCCGGTCGCCGGTGCGCCAGATTTCCATCGCGCTGACACCCTGCGCCTCGATATGCGCGCGCACGACGGGCCAGACCGCACCCGGGGCATGGCGGGCTTCATATTCGGCGATCAGCGCGGCATCGTCGACAAGGTCGAGCGCGAAACAGATCCGCCGTGTCATCATCCCTCCGAAAGTCGCATTTCGTTCGATCGCGCGGACGCTTAGCACAACAGGAAACTTGCGCCACACGCATTTCGCACCTATGAAAATCATAATCATCTGCGAACATGTGGCGGACTAGCTCGGACATATCGGGCCAGGCAGGAGGGGCAGCGGACCGATGAATGAGAAGGCGCGCGCGCGAAGCCGGAAAGCAGGTCGAGGGAGCCTCGGCACCGCGCAATGACCATCATCCGTAAATTACGCGTACTCGACGTCCGGTTTCCGACGTCGCAGTTCCTCGACGGATCGGACGCGATGAATCCCGATCCGGACTATTCGGCCGCCTATTGCGTGCTCGAAACCGATGACGCGGCGCTGGAGGGGCATGGCCTGACCTTCACGATCGGCCGCGGCAACGACATCGTCTGCGCGGCGATCGAGGCGTTGGCGCCGCTGGTCGAGGGGCTCGACCTCGACTGGATCCGCGAAGACGGCGCGCGCTTCTGGCGGCACGTCACCGGCGACAGCCAGCTGCGCTGGATCGGTCCCGAAAAGGGCGTCATCCACCTTGCCACCGGCGCGGTGGTCAACGCGGTGTGGGATCTGCTCGCCAAGATGGCGGGCAAGCCGCTCTGGCAGCTGATCGGCGAGATGAGCCCGGCCGAGCTGATCGGGCTGATCGACTTCCGCTACATCACCGATTGCATCACCCCGGAGGAAGGCCTCGCGCTGCTCGAGGCGCGCGCGCCCGGCAAGGCCGAGCGCATCGCGACGCTGCGCGCGAAGGGTTATCCCGCCTACACGACTTCGGCCGGTTGGCTCGGCTATTCGGACGAGAAGCTCGAGCGGCTGTGCCGCGAAGCGGTGGCGCAGGGCTTCGGCCATGTGAAGCTTAAGGTCGGCCGTTCGGTCGAGGAAGATGTCCGCCGCACGACGATCGCGCGTCGGGTGCTCGGCCCGGATCGCAAGCTGATGCTCGACGCCAACCAGGTGTGGGAAGTCGATCAGGCGATCACGCATCTGCGCGCGCTCGCCTTCGCCGATGCGTGGTTCATCGAGGAGCCGACCAGCCCCGACGATGTCGAGGGCCATCGCGCGATCCGAGAGGCGGTGCACCCGCTCCGCGTCGCGACCGGCGAGATGTGCCAGAACCGCGTGATCTTCAAGCAGCTGATCATGCGCGGCGCGATCGATGTGGTGCAAATCGACGCGTGCCGGCTCGGCGGCGTCAACGAAGTGCTCGCGGTGCTGCTGATGGCGGCGAAATATGAGCTCCCGGTGTGCCCGCATGCCGGCGGTGTCGGGCTGTGCGAATATGTC
This sequence comes from Sphingomonas naasensis, assembly GCF_004792695.1. GTDB lineage: Bacteria > Pseudomonadota > Alphaproteobacteria > Sphingomonadales > Sphingomonadaceae > Sphingomonas > Sphingomonas naasensis. Next base: position 767,681 of record NZ_SRXU01000001.1, read on the forward strand.
CAGCATCTCGCGATGATCGATTATCTCGCCTTCGCCGGGACCACCGAGGGACGCGTGATCGAATTCGTCGATCATCTCCACGAGCATTTCCTCCACCCGTGCGAGGTCGAGAACGGCGCCTACCTCGCGCCGACCGCACCGGGCTTCTCGATCGAGATGAAGCCGGCCAGCCTTGCCGACTATCAATATCGCAAGGGCGCAGCGCACGCGCTGGCTGCGGACGCGGCGGAGTAAGGCAGCTCCCCCGCGTTCACGCGGGGGTTTGCACTCTATTCGGGTGCGTCGAAGGCGAAGCTGTGGGTCTCGCCGGCGACGGTCACCGTCACCACCAGCCCGCGCTTGCGCTTGTCGCGAAACCTGATCTTCTCACTGACCAGCTGGCCGGCGGCGACCTGACCGGCGCCGATGCTGGCGTCGGCGAGGATACCGGCCTTGAGCGCGGCGATTTGCGCGTTCGCGGCGGCGACATCGGCCGCCTTGGGCTTGCGGCGGCCACTGCCGCGCGCGACGCCGCTGTTCATGCCGCCGGTAAAGCCGGTGACGTCCTTCTGCCCGGCGGTGTTGTTCACCAGCGTGGGGTTCTCGGCATAGCCCGACACCGATCCAGAGGGTTCGAGCCCGACCGACGCCTCGACATCGGCAACCAGCGCGGCGAGCGGGCGGATCGCGATCGCCTCGCCGGCGGCGGTGGCGATCGTCACCGAGGCCGGACCGAAAGGCACCGGCGCCCGGGTACGGTTCTGCGCGGCGACGCGCAGCACCAGCCGGCCGTCCGACAGCGCGGGATCGGCGCTGACGCTCACCGCGCTGGCGGTCTTGGTCGAAGTGATCCCGGCCTTGATGTCCTGCGCAGCGGCAACCGACAGCGGGACCGCGGACAGCAGCATCGGTAGGAGGGCGATACGCAGCTTCATGGGTGCGGCTCCTGAGTGATGGCGCTGGCGGGCGCCGCGCGGCAATTGCGGTCGATGAACTGCTGGTGGGTCGACATCCGCGCGGCGGCCTGATCGATTACGTGCCGCATGCCCCCAAGCACGGCGGCGAGTTCCTCCGGCGGCACCGTGTCGGCAAGCGGATCGTGCGCGGCGGGTGCCACGCCCTGCCCCAGCAGCACCGCGAGCCAGCTCGTCGGATGGAAGAGATCGTGCGGGCGCTCGATCAGCCGGCCATTGGCGCGGAACATCTCGATCTTCGCCGCAAGCGTGTCCGGAATCGGCATCGCCGCGCATTGGCGCCAGAAGGGCTCGTCGCGTTCGTTCGCCTGATAATGGAGGATGAGGAAGTCACGGATCGATTCCATCTCGGCATCGACCAGCCGATTATACTCGGCCGCGAGCAACGGGTCGCAATGGCGATCGGGAAACCACGACAGCAGCTTCGAGATACCGGTCTGGATCAGATGGATGCTGGTCGATTCGAGCGGCTCGAGAAAGCCTGAGGCGAGGCCGAGCGCGATGCAATTGCGGTTCCACGCCTTGCGCCGCCGGCCGGTGGTGAAGCGCAGCATGCGCGGATCGGCTTCGGGCGCGCCGTCGAGATTGGCGAGCAGCGTGGCGGCGGCAGCGTCGTCCGAGATCGCGCCGCTGCAATAGACATGGCCGTTGCCGGTGCGGTGCTGGAGCGGGATGCGCCATTGCCAGCCGGCTTGCCGCGCGGTCGCGCGGGTATAGGGCACCGGATCGGCGACCCGCGCGCACGGCACCGCGAGCGCGCGATCGCACGGCAGCCAGTGCGTCCATTCCTCATAGCCGGTGCCGAGCGCCTCGGTGATCAGCCCGCGAAAGCCGGTGCAATCGAGGAACAGCTCGGCTTCGAGCGCGCGGCCGTCGCCAAGGATCAGGCGATCGACGAAGCCATCCCCGGGACGAAGCACCACCTCGGCAATCTTGCCCTCGACACGCTCGACGCCGCGGCGCTCGGCGAACCCGCGCAGATAGCGCGCATAGAGCCCGGCGTCGAAATGATAGGCCCAGGAGAAGGTCGAGAAGACCGGGTTCGATTGCGGCGTCGGGATCTCGAACCGGCCGCGATATGCCGCCTGGTGATTGAGCGAATAGCCGTCGAGCGGCGTGGTGCTGCCCAGCGTCTGCGCGCGCAGCCATTGCTGGTGGAACGCGGTGAGGCCGAAATCGTCGCCATAGCGGCCGAACGGGTGGAAATAGCGCTGTCCTTCGCGCAGCCAGCCGACGAACTCGATGCCGAGCTTGAAGCTGCCCTGCGTCGCACGGACGAATTCGCGCTCGTCGATGCCGAGGATCTTGTTGAACAGCTGGATCGGCGGGATCGTCGCCTCGCCGACGCCGACGGTGCCGATCTCGTCGGATTCGACCAGCACGATACGGCATTGGTGCGGCTGGAACGCGACCGACAGCGCGGCGGCGGCCATCCATCCGGCGGTCCCGCCGCCGGCGATCAGGATGGTGCGGATCGCCGCGTCGCTCACGCGGCCTCGGCGCGGCAGCAACGGTTGAGGAAGAGCCCGTGCGGCGGCGTCGCCTCGGCGGCCTCGGCGATCTGCTGGCGACGGTGCGCCAGCCCGGCGCGGAGCCGATCGCGGTCGATCCGGTCGACCAGCGGATCGTAGCGATCGGGCAGCAGCCCGTTGCCCGCGAAGATCGCGACCCAGCTCGGCTCCTGATAGGATTCCTCGGAGAGCAGCGGCACCCGGCCGGTGGCGCGGAACGTGGCGATCTTGTGCGCCAGCGTGTCGGGCAGCGCCATTGCCCGGCAATGGTCCCAGAGCGGCGCGTCGTCGCGGCGGGTGAGGCAATAATGGAGGATCAGGAAGTCGCGGATCCGCTCGAACTCGCTGGTGGTGACGCGGTTATATTCCTCCGCGACGCGCGGATCCCAGTTGCGGTCGGGAAAATACTCGATCAGGCGCGCGATCGCTGTCTGAATCAGCTGGATGCTGGTCGATTCGAGCGGCTCCATGAAGCCGCCGGCCAGCCCGATCGCGACGCAGTTGCGGTTCCAGAAGCGCTTGCGCCGCCCGGTGGTGAAGCGCAGCAGGCGCGGATCGGCGAGCAGCGCCCCCTCGACATTGGCAGTGAAGAGATCACGGGCGCGCGCGTCGTCGGTGAAGCCCGACGCATAGACATAGCCATTGCCCATCCGGTGCTGGAGCGGGATGCGCCATTGCCAGCCCGCCTCGCGCGCGGTGGAAAGCGTATAGGGCGCGGGCGGCCCGGCCAGCGCGCTCGGCGCCACCACCGCGCTGTCGCAGGGCAGCCAGTGGCGCCAATCCTCATAGCCGGTGCCCAGCGCCTCCTCGATCAGCAACCCGCGAAAACCCGAGCAATCGATGAACAGATCGGCGGCATGGCGTTCGCCATCGGCAGTGATCACCGCGGCGATCCGGCCGCTCTCGCCGTCGAGCGCGGCATCGACCACCCGGCCCTCGATCCGCCGCACGCCACGCTGCTCGCAATAATTCCGCAGGAAGCGCGCGTAGAGCAACGCGTCGAAATGGAAGGCGTAGCGATAATAATGCTGCTGCTTCGCCGGATCGGACGAGGGCGGCGCGAAGCGCCCACGCTCGGCCATCGCCCAAGGCAGGCTGTAGGCGTCGATCGGCGTCGGATCGCCTTCGCCACGCAGCTTGAGCCAATGCTGGTGCGGCGCGACGCCCTCGATCGCGTCGCCATAATCGCCGAAGCCGTGGAAGAAGCGATCGCCGATCCGGCCCCAGTCGCGGAATTCGATGCCGAGCTTGAAGCTGCCCTGCGTCGCCCTGACGAATTCGCGCTCGTCGATGCCGAGCAGGCCGTTCAGATGCTGCATCAGCGGCACCGTTGCCTCGCCGACGCCGATCGTGCCGATCTCCTCGGATTCGATCAGCGTGATCGTGCAGCGCGCGGGATCGAGGAAGCGCGCGAGAACGGCCGCGCTGATCCAGCCGGCGGTGCCGCCGCCGACGATGAGGATCGATCTAATGGCCTGATCGGACATGGACGCCTTCGAGGTTAGGCGCGAGCGAAGCCGGAATAAAGGGAGGCGGCGCCCCCGAAGGAGCGCCGCCCAGTTTCTGGGATCAGAAGCTGGCCCGGATGATACCGGCGATGCGCCTGTCGGTATCGGTCCAGCTGTAGCGCGGATGGAGGACCGCACCTCCGACGTCCAGGAACGTGCGCGTGTTGAGCAAATTGGTGCCCTGCACGCCGATCTTGATGTTGTTGGTGATGTTGACGAGCAGCGATGCGTCGAGCTGGCCATAGTCCTCCGACCAGACCGGCGCGTTGAGGTTCGCCGCGGAGGTGGTCAGCAGATATTCGGAGCGCCAGTTATACGCCACCCGCGCCGAGACCCCGTATTTCTCGTAGATCGCGGCGAGGTTGTAGCTCCATTTCGACAACCCCTCGAGCGGCAGCGTCGTATCGTTCGCGTTGGTGATCTGGTTGGGATCGAGCGTGTTGACCGGCTGGTTGGCGCCGCCGGTGCTGTCGACATAGGTCAGGTTGCCCGAGAAGCCGAGCCCGCCGAGCGCGCCCGGGAGCATGTCGAAGAACTGGGTATAGGCGAATTCGAAGCCCTTGATCTTGCCCTTCTCACCATTGACCGCGCGGGTGACGTTGAAGGTCAGCGACTGGCCATTGTTGACATAGGTCTCGTCGACATTGCCCGAGATGATGTAGTTGCGGACATCCTTGTAAAAGGCCGCGAAGGTGATGCTGTTCGACTTACCGAAATAATATTCGGCGCTGAAATCGAACTGATCGGACTTGGTCGGCTTCAGATAGGGATTGCCCGCCTGCCCGGTCAGCCCCTGGGGCTGCGCCAGCAGCGCGGTGCCCGCGGGATTGAGCGTGAAGCTGAGCGACGCATAGGGCCTGAGCTGCGAGAAATTCGGGCGCACCATCGCCCTCCCCGCGGCGAAGCGCAGCTGCAGCTGATCGGTGACCTTGAGCCGCAGATTGAGCGTCGGCAGCACGTCGGTATAGCTGTTCTCGTAGGTGGCGTCGGACAGCCGCCCACCCGCGCCGTTGTTCGAGAAGGCGAGCGCGGTGGTCAGCCCCGAACAGGCCGGCGCGGTCGGCGTCGCGGTGCACGGCGAGGTGATCGTCCCGACGCTCAGATAGCCGGTCGCCTCGTTTTTGGTGCGGACGACGCGAACGCCGATATTGCCGTCGAGGATGCCCGCGCCGAAGCGCAGCATGCCATAGCCGGCGAGCGTCTTTTCCTTCTGGGTGGCGACGCCGCCGAGGACATTGTCCGCCGCCGGATTGGCCGCGTCGAAGCTGGCATTGGTGAGCGGCGCCCAGCCCCAGCCCGAGGTCTCGGTGGCGCGGAGATAATTATAGGCCTGCCCGGTGCCGCCGCTCATCAGATCGGTCGACGGGAACCAGCCCACGCCTGGGACAGCAACGCTGCCGCGGAAGAAATCGTCATAGGTGAAGAGTTCGGACTGCTCCGGCAGGCCGGCATTGGGCGGATTCCCGGTCTGGTTGAGATAGACCGGGGCGCCGCCGCCATTGCCCCAGAACTGCATCGACAACAGGCCCCAATTATAGCCCGTCTGCCGCGTGACCGCCTCGCGATCGGTGGCGCGGACGCCGGCGCGGAACGATTTGAGGAAGCTGTCGTCGTCGAAGCTGTATTCGAGATCGAGCCGCTCGGCCCATTGCCCGGCGCGGTTACGCTCGAGATGGTCCATCGCGGCGGCCCACCAGTAATTATTCTGGGCGCCGAGCGATGCGCCATTCTCGCGCGTGGTGACGCTGGGCGTATTCCCGCTGAGATCGAAGATGATGTCCGGACGGCGCGGATCGAAGCCGGGAGCGGCAGGATCGGCACCGGCGACGCCGAATTCGCTGAACCCGGTGAAGCTGTGGACGTTCGCCTTGGAGGTGATGCGCTGAACGTCGGCGCTGATCGCGAGATGGTCGCCGGGCGTCCATTTCCAGTTGAGCGAATAGTCGCGCGTGACCTTGTGCGATTTGCCGTATCGCGTGTCGAGATCCATGTTCGCGTTGCGATAGGTTCCGGCCTCGAGCACGCCGTCGTCGTTCAGCTGATAGGTCGAGTCATAGTCGGGGAGCTGATAGACGCCCTCGGCATGCTCCATGTCCTTCGGGTCGGCCGAGGAGATGAACGCCTCGGCAGTGAAGGTCATGTCGGAGCTGGGGCTCCACTGGAGCGAGCCATTGTACGAGGTGCGGCGCTGCTCCCAGTCGATCCGCCGCCAGCCGAGCGAGGAAGGCACGAGGATGTTCTGGAAAGCCGCGGGCGCCGTGGCGTTCGCGCGGCGGGTATAGGTACCGAGCTGGATGCTGTCGGTGCGGTTGCCGATATTGTTGATGCTGGCCGAGAGCAGGATGCCTACCTCGCCGCCGCCGACGTTGAAGCGGTTGCTGTAGAGCGCATTGCCAGACCAATAGCCTTTGCCGCGCATGTCGGCGTAATTGTAGTCGGCCGAGACCGCGACGAGCTGCCCGGCCTGGTCGAAGGGCTTGCGCGTGCGCAGATTGACGATGCCGCCGACTCCGCCTTCGACCATCTCGGCCGACGGGTTCTTGTAGACGTCGACGCCGGCGAGCAGATCGGGCGATACGTCCTCGAAGCTCAGCCCACGGCCGTTGTTCGCCGAGAATACGTCGCGCCCGTTGATTTCCGAGCGAACCCAGGAAAGCCCGCGGATGAAGACGCCGCCGCCTTCGGCGGCGAGGCGCGCCGGATCGCGGTTCTCGTTGGTGCGCTGAAGCGTGATGCCGGGGATGCGCTGGAGCGCTTCGGAAACCGATCGATCGGGAAGCGCGCCGATATCCTGCGCGGAGATCGAATCGACGATCTGATCGGCGTTGCGCTTGATGTTGCGCGCGCTGGTGAGCGAGGCGCGGATGCCGGTGACGACGACTTCGTCCTGCGACGTTTCCGGCGTCGTGGTTGTCTGGGTCTGGTCTTGCGGTGTCGCGGCGGCGACGACCGGATCATCGGCGGCCAACGCCGGCGCCGCGAAGCCTGTGGCAATCAGTGCGAGCGTGGAAACACCGCAGCGAATCAATCCAGCGCGCGACCCGCCGGAACGCGAACGTACCTCGATCATCAAACTCCCCCCTCCAGATCCGCAGAGGGAAAGAATGCGACCCCATGCCGCGCCCCCTCCCGTCCGCATCGCCCCCCGCCTCTATTCGGGCGGGGTCACGAGCATGTTTATTAGCGCTAACAATTTTCACATACAAGTACCGAATCGGACCTTGACCGTCGTTGTCATGCAGGCAGGCGCTGCGACCTCGCCTATTCCCCGAAGCTATGGCGCGGCGGTTCGCGGCGGGCTGTACGGCCCCTCCGCGCCGCGCCATACCCAGGGCCGTCGCTGTTCAGCCGAGGTGCCCGATGAAGAAACTCGCCCTGCTTGCCCTGCTCGCCGCCACTGCTTCCGCCACCTCCTATGCCGCGCCGGGCGACGACACCGATCTGCACAAGCGGCTGCTGACGCTCGACACGCATCTCGATACGCCGGCGCATTTCAGCCGCCCCGGCTGGAATTTCGGCGAGCGCCACGACCATGCGACCGATCCGGTGCAGGTCGATCTCGGCCGGATGGATGCGGGTGACCTCGATGGCGGGTTCTTCGTGATCTACACCGCGTCGGGGCCGCTGACCCCGGAGGGCTATGCCGCGGCGAAGGATTTCGCGCTCAGGCGTGCGGACGAGATCCACGCGATGCTCGCCAAATTCCCCGGCCGGATCGCGCTCGCCACCAAGGCGAGTGACGCCGCGCGGCTCGACAAGGCGGGCAAGCGCTTCGCTTTCATCAGCATCGAGAACAGCTATCCGTTGGGCGAGGATCTGTCGCTGCTCGGCGAGTTCTACAGGCGCGGCGTGCGCATGGCTTCGCCCGTGCATTTCCGGAACAACCAGTTCGCGGATTCGGCGACCAACAAGCCGAAGTGGAACGGCCTCAGCCCGCTCGGCAGGCAATGGGTCGCCGAGATGAACCGGCTGGGGATGGTGCTCGACGCGAGCCACGCCTCGGACGCGGTGCTCGACCAGATGATAGCGCTATCGAAAACCCCGGTGATCCTGTCACACTCGGGCTCGAAGGCGATCTTCGACCATGCCCGCAATCTCGACGATGCGCGCCTGCGCAGGCTCGCAGCATCGGGCGGGGCGATCTGCGCCAACGCCGCCTATCTGGGCGCGTCCAATCCCAATGCCGAACGCTCGGAGATTGCGGACAAGCTCGAGGACGCCGCGAAGCTGGGGCTGACCGCCGAGCAGGTCGCCACGCTCACCCGGCGGCTGCGCGAGATCGAGAAGACCGCGCCGTCGCAGCAGGCCGATTTCGAGACCTATATGCGGCTGGTGCTGCACCTGATCGAAGTGGCGGGGGTCGACCATGTCTGCTTCGGCGCCGACTGGGACGGCGGCGGCGGCGTCCCCGGCTTCGAGGATATCGATGCGCTTCCCAAGGTCACCGCGCGGCTCCGGCAGGCGGGCTATTCGGCGAAGGACATCGAGAAGATGTGGAGCGGCAACGTGCTGCGGCTGGTCCGCATCGCGGACGAGAAGAAGGGGCGCTGACGCTCTAACCCGTCACCCCGGCCTTGTGCCGGGGTCCACCAGGCTGGAAAGCGAAAAGCTAGAGGTCCGCGCGGCGACGTTCCCGCCACTGCCGCCGACTTCTCCCGTTCGGCGCTGTGGACCCCGGCACAAGGCCGGGGTGACGACTGGGTCAGGTGGTCTGCCACCCGCCCCCCAGCGCCTTGAACAGATCGACCTGGGTATCGGCGATCTGCGCGTCGGCGGCGGCCAGCGCCGCCTCGGCGTCGGCGAAGGTGCGCTCGGCATCGAGCAAGGCGAGGCTGTCGATATCCCCTTCACGCTGGCGTGCGCGGGCGATGTTGACCGCGGCCTGCGCCTCGTTCCACGCGGCCTGCAGCGCGCCGCGGCGCTCGAGCGCATGGGCATAGGCCGAGAGCGCGGTCTCGGTTTCCTGCAGCGCGCCGAGCACGACGCCGTCGAAGGTGGCGAGCGCGGCCTGCGTGTCGGCCTCGGCGGCCTGCACCCGCGCGCGCGCCGGCTCGGGATTGACCGCCCAGTTGAGCAACCCGCCGAGCAGCCAGCGCAGCGGCCCGCCGGTGAAGATCTCGCCAATGTCGTTTCCGGTCGAGCCGACCGATCCGCCCAGCGTTATCCGCGGATAGAGATCGGCGGTGGCGACGCCGATCCGCGCGGTGTTGGCCGCAAGGCGGCGCTCGGCGGCGCGGACATCGGGGCGACGCGCGAGCAACGCAGCGCCGTCGCCCACCGGGATCGGCTGGTTGAGGCGTAGCGTCTCGGTGCGCGCGCGCGCCGTGTCGGGCAGGCCCGCCGGCGTGCGTCCGGTGAGCATGGCGAGGCGGAACAGCGCCGCGTCGCGCTGGGCGGCGAACGCGGGCACCTCGGCCTGGCGCTGGTTGCGCAGCGCGCCGATCCGGGCAGTGTCGAGCCGGGTCGCGAGGCCGACATTGCGGCGGCGCTCGGTGAGGTCGATCGACTGGTCGAGCAGCTTCACGATGCGCTCGGCGACCGCGAGCCGCTCGGCGGCGGAGGCGGCGTCGGCATAGGCACGCGCGGTCTCGGCGGCGACGATCACGCGCACCGCGTCGGCATCGGCCTCCGCCGCGGCGACATCGCCGCGGCTGGCCTCGACGTTGCGCGAGACGCGGCCGAACAGGTCGACTTCGTAGCTCACATCGAGCCCGGCATCGATCTGCCAGTCCTCGCGCGGCGCGCCGGGCGCACGCTGGCCTTCGGGCGAGCGCGCATAGTTCGCGCCGGCACCCACGTTCGCCTGCGGCAGCCGGTCGGCATTGGCGCCGCGCAGCCCCGCGCGGGCGCGGGCGATGCGGGCGACGGCGACGCGGACATCGGTGTTGGCGGCGAGCGCGTCGGCGACGAGCTGGTCGAGCACCGGATCGTTATAGAGCCGCCACCAGTCGCCCTTGACCGGCTCGGGGGTGACCGCGGGGCTGGTCGCGACGAAGCTGCCGGCGGCGGTCTGCGGATGGACCGGGGCGACATAATCGGGGCCGGCGGCGCAAGCGGCCAGAGCGAGCGCCGAGGCCGTGGCGAGGATGTTGCGATAGATGATCATTTGATTTCCTCCTGCCGTCATCCCGGGGATGCCGGGATGACGGCTAGTGGTTATTCGGCGGGCTGCAGCACGGGTTCGACATGCCCGCCCGATCCACGCCGCCTGCGCGCGAGACGCTGTCCAAGCCCGCGGCAGACGACGTAGAAGGTGGGGGTGAAGAGCAGGCCGAACGCGGTCACGCCCATCATCCCGAAGAACACCGCAGTGCCCAGCGCCTGGCGGAGCTCGGCCCCTGCCCCGCTCGCGATCAGCAGCGGCACGGCGCCGAGGATGAAGGCGAACGAGGTCATCAGGATCGGCCGCAGGCGATCGCGCGCGGCACGCACCGCGGCTTCCACCGGCGACAACCCGTCCTGCGCCTCGGCCTGTTGGGCGAACTCGACCACGAGGATCGCGTTCTTCGCGGCGAGCGCGATCAGCACGACGAGGCCGATCTGGGTGAGCACATTGTTGTCCATGCCCCGCAGATTCACGCCGGCCATTGCCGCGAGTAGACACATCGGCACGATCAGCACGATCGCGAGCGGCAATGTCAGGCTCTCATATTGCGCCGCCAGCACGAGGAAGACGAACAGCACGGCCAGTCCGAACACGAGGCCCGCGGTGCTTCCCGCCATCTTCTGCTGATAGGCGATTCCGGTCCATTCGGCGCCGTAGCCGGGCGGCAGTTCGGCGGCGAGCTTCTCCATCGAGTCGAGCGAGGCGCCCGAGCTGTAGCCCGGCGCGGTGTCGCCATCGACCTCGACCGCCGGGAACAGATTGTAGCGTGTGACGCGATACGGCCCGGTCTTGTTTTCGAAGGTCGACACCGAACCGATCGGCACCATCTCGCCCGAGTTCGAACGGGTCTTCAGATTGGCGATGTCCGCCTCGGTCGCCCGGAACGGCGCATCGGCCTGCGCGGTGACGCGATAGGTGCGGCCGAGCATGTTGAAGTCGTTGACGAAGGTCGAGCCGAGATAGACGTTGAGCGCCTCGAACACCCGCTCCGGGGGCACCCCGAGCAGGTTTGCCTTGCGCCGGTCGATATCGGCGAAGACGCGCGGCGTGGCGGTGTTGAAGAAGGTGTAGATCTGCTGGAGACCCGGCGTCTGGTTGGCCTTGCCGATCAGCCCGAACGCGGTCTTGCCGAGCTGGTCATAGCCGTGCTCGCCGCGATCCTGCACCATCAGCCGGAAGCCGCCGGCAGAGCCGATGCCCTGGATGAGCGGCGGCGGGACCACCAGCAGCATCGCCTCGTTGATGTCGGCGGTGCGCTTGCGCGCCTCGTTCATGATGTCGGCATAATTGACGCCGAGCTTCTTGCGCTCCTCGAACGACAGCAGCGGCACATAGGCAGCGGCAGAATTCGGGGCGAGCGTCTGCGACGGACCGTCGAAGCCGGCGAGCATCACCGAGCCCTTGACGCCCTTGATCGGCAGGATGCGCGCGACGACCTTGCGCATCACTTCGTCGGTACGCTCGAGCGACGAGCCCGGCGGCAGCTGGATCACGGTGAGGAAATAGCCCTGGTCCTGCGCCGGGATGAAGCCGACCGGCGTCACCCAGAACATGCCCACCGTCGCGGCGATCAGGCCGGCATAGGCGACCATCATCCGCTTGGGTCGGGTGACCAGTGCGCGGGTGAGCCGTGAATAGCCTTCGCTCATCCGCTCGAAGCCGCGGTTGAACAAGTCGGCACCGCGATTGACGACGCGTGCGATCGGGCCCTTGGGTTCGCCCTCGTGCCCCTTGAGCAGCAAGGCGGCGAGCGCGGGCGACAGGGTCAGCGAGATGAGCAGCGAGATCGCGGTGGCCACCGAGATCGTCACGGCGAACTGCTTGTAGAAGGCGCCCGACAGGCCGTTCAGGAACAGGGTCGGCAGGAACACCGCGAGCAGCACGAGGACGATCGCGACGAGCGCGCCCGACACTTCGTCCATCGAGGTCCGCGCCGCCTCGAGCGAGGACATGCCCCGTGCGAGGTTGCGCTCGACATTCTCGACCACGACGATCGCGTCGTCGACGACGATGCCGATCGCCAGCACCAGGCCGAACAGCGAGAGGTTGTTGAGCGAGTATCCCAGCGGCAGCAGCACCGCCATCGTGCCGATCAGCGAGACCGGGATCGCCACCACCGGGATGATCGCCGCACGCCATTTCTGGAGGAAGACGATGACCACCAGCACGACGAGCAGGATCGCCTCGCCCAGCGTGTGATAGACCGCGTCGATCGACTGGGCGATGAACTCGGTCGGGTTGTAGATGACGCGATATTCGAGGCCCTTGGGGAAGTTCTTCGAAAGCGTCTTCATCTCGTTCTCGACCGCCTGCGCGGCGGCGAGCGCATTCGAGCCCGGCCGCTGGAAGGCGGCGAGGATCACGGTCGGCTGGTTCGAGAGATAGGTGTTGGAGTTGTAGTCCGCGGCGCCCAGCTCGACGCGCGCGACGTCGCTCACGCGGACCTGACGGCCTGCGGCATCGGTGCGGATCACGACCTGGCCGAACTCGGCGGGGTCCTTCAGGCGCCCCTGCGTCTCGATGTTGAGCTGGAAGGCATTGCCGCTCGGCGTCGAGCCGGGCTGGCCGAGCGTGCCGGCGGCGACCTGGATGTTCTGCGCACGGAGCGCCTGGACGATGTCGCCCGCGGTCAGATCGAGCGCGGCGGCACGACCCGGATCGATCCACACGCGCATCGCATAATCGCGCGCGCCGAACATGCGGACGTCGCCGACGCCCTCGATCCGGGCGAGCCGGTCCTTGACCTGGGTGAGCGCGTAATTCGAGATGTAGCTGCGATCGATCGAATTGTCGGGCGAGATCAGGTTCACCACCATCAGGAAGTCCGGGGTGGTTTTCCGGGTCACGACGCCGAGGCGCTGCACCTCCTCGGGCAAACGCGGGATCGCGACCGCGACGCGGTTCTGCACCAGCACCTGCGCGGCATCGAGATCGGTACCCGACTTGAAGGTAACGGTGATCGTCACCGCGCCGTCGCCGGTCGACTGCGACGACTGGTAGAGCATGTCGTCGACCCCGTTGATTTCCTGCTCGATCGGCGCGGCGACGGTCTCGGCGACCGTCTCGGCCGAGGCGCCGGGATAGGCGGCGGTGACCGTCACCGTCGGCGGGACGATGTCGGGATATTGCGAGATCGGAAGCGCGAGATAGGCGATCGCACCGATGATCGTGATCACGACCGCGATGACCGCCGCGAAGATCGGGCGCGTGATGAAGAAACGCGAGAGGCGCATGGGCCTGCTCCTCGTTGGAGGGGTTCAAAATGCTTCGTTCGGGCCAGCTGGCAGGCGGCACGCGGGTGGCGGGCCGCCCGCGGACGGGCTCAGGGCGAACGTGTGGTTTGGGTCCTGCCGCCGGGCTCTTGGGGACCGCCCGGCGGCAGGTCGGTCAGCGTGCGAAAGTGGCTTCGCCCGTGACCGGAGCCGATATGACCGGCGCTGCGGCCGCAGCCTGGGGCTCGATCTTGCCCGGCTTGACCTGGACCTTGCTGCCCGGCGGCGACATCTGCCCGCCGGCGAGGACGACGCGGTCCTGCGGCGTGAGGCCCGAGCGGACGACGCGGAGCCCGTCGACCACCGGCCCGACCGTGACCGGCTTGGGCTGGAGCGTGCCGTCCTTGCCGACGGTCATCACGATCTTGCGTGCCTGATCCGTCGACAGCGCCGAATCCGGGATCAGCAGCGCCTGCGCAGTGCCGCCGGCCGAGAGCCGCATGTTGCCGAACATGCCGGGCGTGAGGAACATGTCCGGATTGCGCAGCACCGCGCGGCCGCGGATCGTCCCGGACTTGGGGTCGAGCCCGTTGTCGGTGAAGTCGAGCCCGCCCTTCCAGCGATAATCGGCCTCGTCCTGCAGACGGATCTCGACCGGCGACGCGGCATTGCCTGCCGCCGCCGCGCGCTTGGCCTTGAGGAACAAGGCTTCCGATCCGTCGAAGGTGAAGTAGATCGGGTCGAGTGCGTTGATCGTGGTGAGCAGCGAGCCGCCCGCGCCTTCCCCGGCCGCGACCAGATTGCCGGCATCGACCTTGCGGTCCGAGATGCGGCCGGCGATCGGGGCGCGAACCTGGGTGAACTCGACATCGAGCGCACGGGCACGGACCCGCGCCTGCGCCGCGGCAACCGAGGCGTTCGCCGCGCGGACGCGGGCCTGCAGCCGCTCGACATCGCTCTTCGACACCGCTTCCGCAGCGACCAGCCGCTCGGCGCGGCCGAGATCGGACCTGGCGAGCGCGAGATCGCTCTGCGCGGTGGCGAGGCCGGCGCGGGCCTCGGCGAGCGCCGCCGCGAACGGACGCGAGTCGAGCGTGAAGAGCAACTGCCCCTTCTGCACGATCGCACCGTCGGTGAAGTGGATGCCGACGACCTGCCCCGAGACGCGCGGACGCACCTCGACGCTGCGGCTCGCCTCGAACCGGCCGACATAATCGTCCCATTCGTTGATCTGGCGGACCAGCGGCTGGGCAACGGTGACGGTGGCCGGCGGCGGCGCGGCGAGCGCCGGCGCCTGCCGATTGGCCAGCCCGATGCCGCCGGCGACGAGGAGCACCGGCAGCGCGACGAACGCGCCCTTCTGCCACAGCGGCCGCTTTCGAGTCGACGGACCCGGCTCTGCCGCTTCGGGCTCGACCGGATCGATACGCGTGATCATGTTCATGCACGATTTCCCTGATTGAGGGCTGCCCGGCCCCGGCTGATGCTGGCGAGCAGCGTTTCATATTGTTCGAGAGAGAAGCCGGCCTCGTGGAAGGCGCGGATCGCGGCGCGCGGCACCGCATAGCCCTTGTGCCAGGCGAGGACCGCGAGGCGACGCAGCGCCTCGAGCCGCGTGTCGGCGAGCTCGGGATTAGGGCGCTGGCCGCCGAAGATCATGCCCAGCGCGACGGAGAGCTTGCCCGGCTTTTCGAGCGAGGACAGCCGATCATGCTGGGCGATCGCGACGACCTGCCATTCGAGCGCGGAAAAGCCCGTCTGCGAGCGCGGGGCGGCGATCAGGTCGACCGGCGTCGCGATCGGGCTGCCCTGCAATGCGGCGAAGTTCAGATAGGCCATGATTTTTCTCCCTTCCTGCCGGCGGCGGACGCGCCGCTCCCCTGCCCTTGGCCTTTCGACCACGGCGTCACCGGCGATTTGCTGTCGCGAGAGCGCAGGCCACCCTCGCCCGAGCGGTGCTCGCGCGACGGGCTGGCCGGCCCCGAAATGTGGATCGGCGCGCGAAGCGCCGGATGGTTCAGGCCGTGGCCCGATCCCGTGGTTTGCAAGGCTGACGCATAGGCAGCTCCTTCGTCTGGTCCCGGTTGCGAAGGTGACGGATCACTTCCATACCGACTGGTATAGAAATCGTGCTGCGGCGCGTCAAGGGCTTTCTATACTGCCCGGTATTTTTATTGTCGAGGGCGCAATCGGCCGGGGCCCGATTTTTTCGCCGCGCCTCCCCGTCGGACAGGCTTGGCTCCACCTTTTCACAAGCTCGAAACGACCCGAGGAGAGTGCACCGCCATCATGCATCTTCGTAGCCGCGGTTACCGCGGCGAACTCCCGCGCTTGGGCAGTTCCCGGCATTGCGGGGCCGAAATCGGCCCTCGGCCTCACCTATCGTCAGCAAATGGCTCGTGGCGACGATTGCGCCCGCCGGGTTCCTGCGACGCGATCCGCTTGCCCATCCGCATTATGCGATGCTACATACAATCAGCACTGCTTGTAAATGGAGGGGATCATGTCGTTGCGTCGTCGGGAGATATTCGGGATGGCTGCGGTGGGCGCCGCAGGCGTCATGTCCTCCCCCGCGCTAGCGCGCACCCGGCGCGCCTTTCCGCCCGGATTTCTGTGGGGCACTTCGGGCGCCGCCTATCAGATCGAGGGCGGCAATGTCGGCAGCGACATCTGGGTGCTCGAGCATGTTAAGCCGGGCATCTTCGCGGCGCCCTCGGGCGATGCCGCCGACAGCTATCACCGCTATGCCGAGGATATCGCACTTGCCGCGGCGCTCGGCTTCAACAGCCACCGATTGTCGATCGAATGGGCCCGGATCGAGCCGGCGCGCGGCCAGATTTCGCGGGCTGCGCTCGATTATTATCGCGGCGTGCTCAAGACCTGCCGCAAGCACGGGCTCGCGCCGGTGGTCACCTTCAACCATTACTCGGTCCCCGCCTGGTTCGCGGCGGCCGGCGGCTTCGCGCAACCCGATGGCGCGAGGATCTTCGCCGATTACTGCCGTATCGTCACCGAGCATATGGGCGACCTGATCGCCGTCGCCGCGACGTTCAACGAGCCCAATGTCGCCACGGTGGTGCGCTGGGATGGTTCGCTCGCCAAGTACAAGCCGATCATCGCGGCGGTGCAGAAGGCGGCGGGTGCCGCGACTGGCGCGCCCGACTGGGCAAGCCCCCTTCTCGCCGGCGAGAGCCAGCATGCCGCGATCGCCGATGCGCACGCCGCGGCCTATGCCGCGGTGAAGCTGGCTTCGGCGAACCGCCTGCCCGTCGGCATCACCCTGGCGGTTCCGGCGGACCGCCCGGCCGGGCCCGACAGCGGGATCGCGCGCAAGAATGCCGAGATGCTCGACCGCTGGCTCGCCGGCCCCGGCGATTTCGTCGGGGTGCAGTCCTATACCGGCTCGGCCGTCGGCCCCGACAAGGATCTGCCGCACGCGCCGGAGGAGGAACTGACCCAGATGGGCTATGCCTTCCGTCCGGACGCGATCGAGGGCGCGATCCGGCTGGTCGCCTCGCGCACCAAACGGCCGATCTACGTCACCGAGAACGGCGTCGCGACCGAGGACGACACCCGACGAATCGCCTATATCAAGGGCGCGGTCGCCGGAGTGGAACGCTGCCTCGCGGACGGGATCGACGTACGCAGCTACATCCACTGGTCGCTGCTCGACAATTGGGAGTGGATGTCGGGCTACCGCCCCAAATTCGGCCTGGTGGCGGTCGACCGCGAGACCTTCAAGCGCACCCCCAAGCCCAGCGCGAAGTTCCTCGGCGGCATCGCGCGCGCCGGCGGGCTCTAGTCACCGCGCCGCCGCCGCGGCCTCGACCAGAATGCGGATCCCCGGCCCGATCTTGACGATCAGATCGGCCGGGGGTTGCTGGCGGAGGAATGAGTCGAACGGCCGCCACGACGCAGCTTCCTGCGCCGCGAGCGTATCGAGCAGCGCGCGCGCTTCGGCCGGATCCCGCTGCTTGCCCGTCTCGATCGCGTCGAGCGCGGCGAGGCCGGCCTCCGCCAGTGCGGCGATCTGCGCGGAGGTCGGCAACGCCGCTTCCAGCATCGGCCGGCCCTTCGCGATCGCGGCAAACCGGGCGTCGTTGGCGCGCCACAGCATCAGCTGCGCGCGGAGCGCCGCGCGCTGCGAGTGATCGCCGCCGACATAGGCTTGCGCCTGCGCGGCGAAGCGATGCGCGGCGAGGCTGTCGACCGGTGCGGCATCGGCAAGATCGTTGAGCGGCTGGACGATGCGCTTGCCTGCCAGCATCGCCTTGATGCGATGATCGTGCGCCATGTTGCGCACCGGACCGGTGATCGCGAGCAGAGTCTCCAGCGGATCGCTCTCCCCGGGGGCCACACGCGCTGCCATGCGTTGCCGCGTCGCGCGATCCGCGAGCCCGGTGACGCTGAGCTGGTCGGCAACGATCGCCAGCCGTCGATACATGTCGGGCACATCGGTCACGCTCGCCGGCGACCAGAAGCGCTCGGCCATCGCCGCGGCGCGCGGCCAGAGCTGCTGGTCGATCAGGGCGTCGTCGGCAATCTCGCCCCACAAGGGCGCCTCCCCGCCAAGAATCCGCGCTTCCTGCTCGCGCGACAGGGCGTCGCGCGGGAAGTCGACGAGCGCGTCGGTGACGATCGCGGCCAGCAACGGGTTGAGCTCGCGCAACCCGACGGCATGCGCGGGGGTCAGCCCCGCCGCCGACGTCGCGAAGGGATCGATGGCGTAGTGGTAGCCTGCGGGCATCAGCAGGTTGAGATAATAGCCCGCCGAGACGATCGTGCGGTGCCCTTTCGCGGCCGCGGCAGCGATGGCGTTCGAGGTCTGCCACGCCTGGACGATCGCATCGGGCGCGACACCCGCCGCCGCGACTTCCTCCCAGCCGATCATCTGTTTCCCCGCCGCCGCCACGATCCGGCTGACACGGCGCATGAAATAGCCTTCCACGGCCTTGCGGTCGGCAAGCCTCTCGCGGGCCATCAGCGCGCGAACATCGGGAGAATCCTCCCAGACATCCTTCGCCACTTCGTCGCCGCCGACATGGAAATGCCGATCGGGGAACAGCGCGGCCATCTCGCCGAACAATCGTGCGAGGAAACGATAGGTCGCCGGTGACGCGGGATTGAGCGCGACGTCGGGCCGGCCGAGGAACAGCTTTTTGCCCGTTACCCCCACTTCGGGATAGGCCGCGACGATCGCGCGGCTATGCCCTGGCACGTCGAACTCGGGGACGATCCGCACGCCGCGCTCGGCGGCATAGGCGACGAGATCGCGGATCTCGGCCTGGCTGTAGAAGGCGCCCGCATCGTCCGCGGTAAGCCTGGGATAGCGACGGCTCTCGACGCGGAAACCCTCGTCGTCGCTCAGGTGCAGATGGAGCACGTTGAGTTTGACCCGCTCCATCGCGTCGATCTGGCGCTTGAGCGTCGCCACTTCGATGAAATGCCGAGCCGGATCGAGCATCACCCCGCGCCACGCGAAACGCGGGCCGTCGGTGATCGTCACCAGAGGCAGCGCGATCGCCTGTGGGGAAAGGCCGACCAGCTGACGCAGGGTCGCGAAGGCGCGAAGCACGCCCATCGGCCCCTCGGCTTCGATGGCGATGCCCGTGGCGGTGACTCGAAGCGTGTAGCCCTCGCCCAGATCCACCCCGGCGCGGGCATCGCGGCAACGGACGGTGACGGGCACCGCCGACTGCCCATCGAGGATCAGCCCCGTCTCGCGGGTTACGTCCGTCTGCAGGCGGCGTATGGCGCTGTCGAGAAAGGACATGTTCCCGCAGCCCGCCCATCGCACCGCGAAGGCCCCGCGCACAGCCAGCGCCCCCGGCTCCGTCACCACCGCTCTCGGCAGCGGCATGAGATCGGGTTGCGTCGCGTCCGCGGACATTCCCGCCATCGCCCCCGCGAGCATCGCGCCCATCGCCCACATCATCGCTCTCCTCTCAATACGCGTAACTTACAAACAGGTTTGACTGTATTGTGCAAGACCGGCAAGATCGATCGGCACCGACCGGCGCATTGCCGGCGGCAAGAGGAGATCATCGATGCTCAGGCTCGCGCTCGCGCTGCTCACCACGCTCACCCCCGCCGCGCTACCGGCGCAGACCGCCCCCGCTCCGGCAGCCGCCGCGGCGCTGACGATCGACACGCCGATCGAGGCGATCGTCGCGGTACCGGCGGGCAAGGCCGTGCTCGAAAAGGAAATGCCGACGCTGCTGACCCACGCGATGTACGATTCGTTCAAGAGCATGAGCCTCAAGCAGCTCCAGCCCTATTCGCAGGGTGCGATCACCGACGACGAACTCGCCCGGGTCGATGCCGGACTGAAGGCGATCAAGAAGTGATCGGGCGGCGCCGGGCCCCGGCCCGGCGCCAGCCTATGGTTTGCTCGCGGCGTTCGCCTGCGCCAGATCGAGCCGGACCTTCCACGGATCGGCTTTGGCGACCGCCTTGCCGTCCGCTTCGAATTCGAGCATCGGCTCGCCCGCCTTGTCGACCCGCGGCCAATTGGCGAGGCCGGGGCCGTTCGGATCACCATTGCGGACGAAGTTGAGCCAATAGCCGCCGAGCATCCGCGCCACCGCGCGGTCCCCGGGTGTCAGCTTGCCGGCCAGCGGCACGTCGAGCGTGTCGAAGGCATAAGCGACATCGCTCGCATGCTCGGCGCCCGGCGTCGGTTTGCCGGCCAATCCCGTGGCCACATAGGAAAAGCGGAAGCGCCATGCGGGCGCGCCGCGCGCCGCGAGCGTCTGCGCGACGAGGCGTGCCGGCTCCTGCATGATCCGGTCCGCGCCGATCCGGGTGTTGACCAGCGGCAGCGCCACTTTGCCATCGGGATCATAGGCCGCACGCGCCGCCGCCGCGCCGTCGCCGAACTGCGCGAAAGCGGCGTCCTTGCTCGCTGCGAGGTTGAAACCGAGATCGGCGCCGGTGGTGCCGACGAGCATCGGGATGGCACCCTTTGCCGTGGCGAGCGCAGCCGCCGGGCGCGCGGTGACGATCCGGCCGTCCTCGATCGGGCCGGCAAAGCGCTCCAACTCGCCGAAGATCAGCGATGCCATGGTCAGCCTGGCGTTGACCTGCTCGGCGGGCAGCGCGCGAAGCGCGGCGAGCGCCTCCGGTCCTTCTCCGCCGATGTTCTGCGCTTTCGCGAAGGCGAGGCCCGCCTTCTCGGCGGAAACCCGTTCGGGCAGGTCGCCGCGCAGCAGCCGGCGTCCGAGCAAGGGCTCGCGACCCCCGCCCGACTGGACGATCGCGCGGGCGAACAATCCCTCCGCCATGGCCGAGCCGGCAAGAGCCAGCACCGACTCGCCCCCTGCGGATTCGCCCATCACCGTGACGGCGCGCGGATCGCCGCCGAAGCGAGCGATGTTCCGCTGGACCCATTTGAGCGCGGCGATCTGATCGAGATAGCCGTAATTGCCCATGGGATCTTCGGCATGCTCGGCGCTGAGCCCCGGGTGCGCGAAAAAGCCGAGCCGGCCGAGACGGTAGTTGAAGGTCACCACCACGATCCCGCGGCGGGCCAGGGCGTCGCCCCAGGTCTGCGGATCCTGGCTCCCCCCGGCGACGAAGCCACCACCATGAATCCATACCAGCACCGGCCGGGCGCGGGCCGTGCGCTGCGCCGGCCGCCAGACATTGACGGTCAGGCAATCCTCCGAAAGCGGGCGATGATCGTCGGCACGGTCGCGCGCCTGCATGCAATCGGGACCGAGCGCATCGGCGGGCCGCACGCCGCTCCAGCGCGCGGCCGGTTGGGTGGAACGCCAGCGCAGCGGACCGACCGGCGGCGCGGCATAGGGGATGCCGAGAAACGCCTCGACGTCGCCCGATGCCTTGCCGGCGATCTTGCCGGTATCGACCGTGACGTGCGGCGCCGGGTCGTTCGCGGCGATCAAGGTGAATGCCGTGACGCCCAGGGCAAGAACCGCGCGCATGTCAGCGCTCCTTCGACTGGCTGGCGGCGGAAAGGCGCGTGACGCCCTTCAGCACGGGGTCGCCGGCGGACTTGCCGACGAAGAAGCGATAGTCGCCCGCGGGCCGCGCCCAGCGCCGCGCCGTGTCGTCCCACGAAAGCAGCAGCCACGGATCGGCGGAGATCGCCACCTCGCGGCTCTCCCCCGGCGCAAGCTCGACTCTGGCCCAGCCGGCGAGGCGATGCGTCCGCCCGGGCGGCGCGACATAGAGCTGCGCCACTTCGGTGCCCCGGCGCTTGCCGGTGTTGGTGATGCGCAGCCGCACCGTCAGATCGGCGCCGCCGCGCGGCTTGAGCCGCGAATAGTCAAAGCTGGTGTAAGTGAGCCCGTGGCCGAACGCGAACAGCGGCGTCGCACCGTTCCGGTCGAGCCAGCGATAGCCGATATCGCTCCCTTCGCCGTAATCGATCGCGAACGGGGCATAGGTCACGCCGATCCCGAGCGGGCGCTGTTTCGCGGGATCGAAGCCGGTCAGCACCGGGCGCGGCAGTTGCGCAACCGCGGCGGGGAAGCTGATCGGCAGCCGGCCCTGCGGCGCGCTCTTGCCGGTGAGGATCGCCGCGATCGCCTCCCCACCGCGCTGCCCCGGGAACCATGCCTCGAGCACGGCGCCGACCCGGTCCAGCCACGGCATTGCGATCGGATTGCCGGTCTCCAGCACCACGCCGGTGCGCGGATTGGCGGCGGCGACCGCGGCGATCATCGCGTCCTGGCCATAAGGCAGCGAAAGATCGGCATGATCGACGCCCTCGACCTCGGGCTTGACCGCGAAGACCAACGCGAGATCGGCGGACTTCGCAACCTGCGCGGCGCGGGCGGCATCGCTACCGTCGTCGAACAGGAATTCGGTGCCCGGAAGCGCGGCCTGCAACGCCGCGAGCGGGGACGACAGGCCGTAGCTCGGCGCGAGCAAGGCGCTGAGCGGATTAGCACCCGGCGCGTCGCGATAGACGCCGCCATAGGGGATCACCTGCGACGAGCCGCCGCCGGCGAGCACGCCCTTGTCGGCATGGCGACCGATCACGGCGATGCGCTTCGCCGTCGCCGCCAAAGGCAGCAGCCCGTCATTCTTGAGCAGCACCATTCCCGCCTCGGCCATCGTCTGCGCGCGGGCCGCGTGCGCTTCGCGATCGATCGCGCCACCGGGCCGGGCGACATGATCGAGGGCGCCGACCGCCGCCATGCCGCGCACGATACGCAGCGCCGCATCGCGGACGCGCTCGCGCGGGATCGCGCCGCGCTCGACCGCGGCGGCGAGATCGGCGAAATAATCCTTGTCCTGCGGGGACTGCTGGTCGAGCCCGGCCGCAATCGAACCTTCTAGGCTGTGGACTGCCCCCCAATCCGACATCACCCAGCCGGGAAAGCGCCAATCCCCTTTCAGCACCTGCGCGATCAGATAGGGGCTCTCGCAGGCATAGGCGCCGTTGACCTTGTTGTACGCGCACATCACCGAGGCGGGCTTGCCGCGCTTGATGCCGATCTCGAATGCGAGCAGGTCCGATTCGCGCAGGCCCGCCTCGCCGATCCGCGCGTCGTGGACGAAACGCCCGCTCTCCTGCGCGTTGAGCGCGAAATGCTTGATCGTCGAGGCGACGTGGCGATCCTGGATCCCGGCGATCTGCTCGCCGACCAGCCGTCCGGCGAGCAGGGGATCCTCGCCGAAATATTCGAAATTGCGGCCGTTGCGTGGCTCGCGGGCAAGATTGACGCCGCCGGCGAGCTGGACGTTGATTCCCTTGGCAAAGGCTTCCGCCCCCACCAGCCGGCCGGCCTCGCGCGCCATTCCCGGATCAAAGGTCGATGCGAGCGACAGCGAAGAGGGCAACGCCGTCGCCTGATCGCCGGGACGCAGATAGCCGATGTCCGCGACGCCGAGGCTGGCATCGGCGAGATGCAGCGCCGGCAGCCCCGCCTCGGGGATCGCCGGCACGAAGCCCGCAGTGCCGATCGCGCCCTTCGGCTTGGGCGCGCGCATGGGCTCGGGGATGAACGAGGGCAGCGGCACCCCGAGATCGAGCAGGCTAGCGCCCGATTTCGAGCGGAGCAAACCGATCTGTTGCTCGAGCGTCATCGCATCGACGATCGCCGTCGCGCGCGCCTCGGGCGAGGCGCCTTCCTGCTGGTTCACCTGCTTCCCCGCCGCCTTATCCTGTGCGCACACGGGCGCGGCCGCGGCGATCGCCAGCGCCGCAGCCATAGCCTTGCCGCGCTTCACTGGTTTGCGGCCTTTCCCGATTCCGGTCGCGCCGCCGGCGCATCCAGCGAAAGCAGCCCCGTCTGGAAGCCCGCCTCAATCAGCTTGCGCAGCAGCTTGATCGAATCCTTCACCCCACCCGGCTCAGGCGCGAGCACCTGTGCGATCGAGAGCCCGCGCACCGCCCAGACGATCAGCCGCATCATCGCCACCGCGCTGCGCGCATCGGCGCTGAATGCCACACCAGCGCGCGCCAGCGCGTCATGCTCGATGCGATCCTGCACCGGACCCAATTTCTCGGCGAGCTCGGGATCGCTGCGCGAGCCCTGGAGGATCTCCAGCACTGCGACCCCCGAGGGACGGCTGAGCACGTCCCAGCCCAGCTCGGGATAAGCGAGCAAGCGCTGCTGGGGATCAGCGATGTCGCCCAGCCGCTCCTCGTAACGCGCGATCTCTTCCTCGAAGACCGCCTCGACGACATAGGTCATCAGATCGGCCTTGGTGCGGAACTGGTGGAGCATAGCACCGCGGCTGACCCCCGCCAGCTCGGCGACGAGCAAGGTCGTGGTCGCGCCATAGCCATGCTCGTGCAGCGCCGATATCGTGGCGTCGAGCAGCGCCTTGCGGGTGCCGGCACTCCGCTCCGCCTGGGTGCGCCGGGGACGAACCTCGCTCATCAGTCAACTCCTCGCCCTGAAACTTACAAACAATTCTGACCGTAAACCTATGCGGCCATTTCCGACGTGGCAAGCGCGAACATCGCTCCGCCATAAAACAAACGGGCTTGACTGACTGTAAATTGAAATCCACCTTTTCCCGACACCAACGAGAATCATCAGGGAGTGGGGAAATGGCTAAGCGGAACAGGGCGCGCGCGGCGCTGATCGGTTCGGCGGCGGGTTGGCTGGTCGCGGCGGTGCCGGTGCTGGCGCAGCAGACGGCGCCGGCCGCACCCGAAGCGGAGGCGCGCGACGGCAACGAGATCGTCGTGACCGCGAACCGGCGCGAAGAGCGGCTACAGGACGTGCCGCTCTCCGTCACCGCGGTGAGCGGCGACGATCTCGCCCGATCGAGCCTGAAGGAAGTCACCGACATCCAGTATCTGGCGCCCAACGTCACCTTCTCGGCGACCAATCCGGTCTCGAACGGGGGCGGCTATCAGGTCCGCGGCGTCGGCACCCAGACCTATGACAGCAGCGTCGAGCAGACCGTCGGCCTCGTCGTCGACGGCGTCGTCATCGGCCTGTCGCGCGATCCCGGGGCGACCGGTTTCTCCGACGTGGAACGGATCGAAGTGCTGCGCGGACCGCAGGGCACCCTGTTCGGCAAGAACTCATCCGCGGGCGTGATCCAGGTGATCACCCGCCGGCCCGAGCTCGATCGCTACGGGCTCGATCTCGACTTCAGCTATGGCGAGCGCAACGATCGCATCGCCCGTGCGACGATGAACCTGCCGCTCGGTAGCAAGGCGGCGCTGCGCGTCTCGGGCTTCTCCAACGGCCAGGACGGCGCGATCCCCAATGTTGTCAACGGCACGCGCGTGGGCGACCGCAACAACAATGGCGTGCGCGCCAAATTGCTGTGGGAGCCGAGTGCCGATCTCTCGCTGCTGGTTTCGGGCGAATATCAGACCGCGTTCGCGCGCGACGGCCAGACGATCGAATCGCTGGGCGTGAATCCCACCTACAACGCCCAGTTCAATCGCTTCCCGGTCAAGCCGGGCCACGGCGTCTATCTCGCGTACAATGACGGCGACTGGACCGCGGACACCTCGCTCTGGGCAACCTCGCTGCAGGCGGATTACGCGATCGGCGAAGCGACGCTGACCTCGATCACCGCCTATCGCGAGCTCAAGGTAACCCAGCTCTCAGACATCGACGGCGCGCCGATCGACATCTTCAATCACAGCGACGGCGGGGTGAACAGCCACCAGTTCTCGCAGGAACTGCGGCTGACGTCGCCCGCCGGCAAGCCGCTCGAATATGTCGCCGGCCTCTATTATTACCGCACCGAGAACCGCGGCGACATCGCCCAATATGGCCGGTTCTACGGCATCTACGGCGTGCCGGTGGTGATCGCGAGCGGCCTGCGCACGCAGGTCAACGATGTGCGCAGCCTCGCTGCATTCGGGCAGCTTACCTATCGGCTCAGCGACACGTTCAAGCTGATCGGCGGGCTGCGCTACACCAACGATCGCAACCACGGTTCAGTGGCGATCACCAAGCTCCCCTTCCCCGCCGTGATCGCGAGCGTCGCCCTGCCCTACGATGGCACGGTCGATGCGGACAATGTCTCGGGCAAGGTCGGCGTGCAGTTCGAGCCGAGCCGCGACCTGATGCTCTACGCGACCTTCTCGACCGGCTATAAGGGCCCGGCGATCGACGGCACGGGCGGCATCGTTCGCGAAGTCGAGCCCGAGACCGTCAAGAGCTACGAGATCGGCCTCAAGAGTAGCCTGTTCGATGGCCGGATGACGTTCAACGCCTCGGCCTATTGGGCCGACTACACCAACTTCCAGACCACCGCGCTCGACATGAGCCTGACGCCGCCGGCCTTCATCCTGACCAACGCCGGCGGGCTGCGCTCGCGCGGCGTCGAGCTCGAGACGCGGCTGCGCATCGCCCGCGGCTTCCATGTCTCGGCGAGCGGTTCGTACAGCGACGCCACCTATCGCAGCTTCATCGGCCCCTGCTATTCGGGTCAGGCGAACTCGTCGGTCGTCGGCACCGGCTGCTATCTGCTGCCCGCTTCCGCGACGGTGCGCGTTGCCGACTATGCCGGCTACAGTCTGCCTAACGCGCCCAAATGGTCCTACACGCTGCGCGCCGATTATCAGGCCGCGCTCGGCGGCGATCTCGAGCTCGACGCGGGCGCGAACTGGGCATGGCGCGACGCGACCCAGGCCGTGCTCGGCGACCCCAAGGCGCGGATCGACGCATACGGGCTGCTCAACGGCACGATCGGCATCTCGGGGAATGACGGGCAATGGCGCGTCGGGATCTACGCCCGCAACCTGCTCGACAGGCAATTCTATGCCCCCTACGCCGCGACCGCGACGTTCAATCCGGGCGGCTATAACCGGATCGTGAGCCCCGAAGCATTCCGCACGATCGGCGGCACCCTGAGCTTCCACTTCTGATCTCTCGCCGGCGGTCGCGGGGGCGACCGCCGGGTATCGACCCCGCCCTTCGGATAACGACCTAGCGGGAGGGGAGAAGCCGTTTCCAGCGCGCGTCCAGCTTCGTTTGCGCGTCCACATCGTTCAGCCGCGAGACGAGAGAAAGCCCGCGAAGCTTGACATTGTGCCCGGCGAGCAACCGCCCCGAAATCGTATAGCCGATATCGTACAGGGCGACGTCGTCGTGCGGCTCACCATCGACGAGGAAGCGGGTTCTGATGACGACGGGCAGCTGCTCGTCGCCGCGGCTGTTGTCCGGGAGGCCGGCCGCCTCGCGCGCCTTTTTGAGCGCGCCCTCGAACCACCCCGCCTCGATCCTGGGCTCGCCGGTGGTCTGGGCAGGCGCCGCGCCAAGTGGCGTCGGGAAAGTTATCGTCTGGCTCTGGACCGATTGCTCGGCGGCGGCAGGCTTCAGCGACAATGCACGTTCCCCGCGGTCGGCGACGATCAGCACCAGCGTCGCGGCGCGTGCGGAGGCTCGCTCGGCCTCCGCGGTCTTGACCGCCTTGCTGTCGCTTCGCTCGCTCCAGCTGTTCCACAAGGTCAGTCCCGAGATGAGGACGGCGACTACAGCCAGCACTTCGGCCAGCGTGATCCAGCGCCGCCGGGTGGCAACGGCTTCCGCCGCACGCGCCTCGGCGCGGACACTTGCCTCAGCCGCGGCTGACGGATCGGGACCGGAAGGACTTTCACTCACGGCCCGCTTCGATCATCTGCGGCGGCGGCCGTCAAGCAATCACCTCGCGCCTCTCGAAGCGTGCGCCTGCGCGCGTCACCGTCGAGGCGCGCCGGACCGCGCGCGGCCGATCGAGCCCACCTACTCCCCGACGATGTTCCGTGCCGGCGCGTTGACCCGGGTGGCGCGGCGGATCGAGCTGCTAGCGGGCGGGCGCGACCGCCGGCTTCGCGGTTGCCGAAGCAGTGAGCACCAGCTCGGCGGCGAGCAGCGCGCCTTGCTGATCCTGCGCGATCGCCGTGCCTTCGACGATGTCGTTCACGAATTGCGGGCCGAACGGCAAGGGCACTTTCGAGCAATCGAGATAACGCGTGCCGTTCCGGTCGGCGATGAACAGATGGTTCCCCCCGGGCCTTCCGGCGACATCGACATATTTGCGCAGTTCGATGAAGCCCTCGGTGCCGAGGATGAAAAGCCGGCCGTCGCCCCACGTGGGAAGACCGTTCGGCGTGAACCAGTCGACCCGGACATAGCCTGCGCCGCCGTCGCCGTTCAGCATCATGTCGCCGAAGTCCTGAAACTTCGGATGCTCGGGATTATGGAAATTGCCGGTCTGCGACGCGACGACATGGGCGCTTTTGCTGCCCGTCAGATAGACGAACTGATCGGCCTGATGGCTGCCGACATCGGTGAGGATACCACCGTTGCGATCCGGATCCCAGAACCAGGCAGGCCGCGTCGGCGCGGCCAGCCGGTGCGGCGCGAGATTGACCGTCTGGATCACCCGGCCGATCGCCCCGTCATGGACGAGCTGGCCAGCCATGACCGCGGCAGGCACTTCCAGCCGCTCGGAATACATGATCCCGTATTTGCGGCCGGTCTCCTTGATCGCGCGCCGAACCTCGGCGAGCTGGCGAAGCGAGGTGACCGCCGCCTTGTCGCTCAGATAGTCCTTGCCCGCGCGCATGACCCGGATGCCGAGCGGCGCGCGCAGACTTGGAATCGCGGCGCTGCAGACCAGCTTGATCGCCCGGTTGTCGAGGATCTCGTCCTCCGAGCGCGCCAGCGGAACATCGCCATAGCGCTTGCGGAACATCGCGATCTGCCCGGGATCGGTGGCGTAGAAACTGGTGAGCACGCCGCCGCCCCGAATCACGGCGTCGGTGATGCCATAGATGTGATTATGGTCGAGCCCGATCACCGCGAAGGGAACGCGATGTCTGGCTTCCGGCGCCGGCCGCGCCTGCGCGGATTCGGTTGGCGCGTCGCCGCGAGTCACGGACTGTGCGAGCGCGTCGGCGGTAAGGCCCGTGGCGACACCCGCGGACAACAGGCCAAGAAGTTCACGGCGGCTGGATTGAGTCACGGCGGTTTCCTCGAATAGCGGATTTTTTGCTGCGGCCGGGTCAGACCGCGATCAGATCGGTCGGCCAGGTCACGGCCTCGCCGCGGTCCATGGCCTGCTCGCCAAGCAGCGAGGCGACGCTCGCGGCATAGGCCTGGGCGAGCATGCCCGGCAGCGGCTTGCCCGCACGGACTGCCTCGCCGAACCCCTCGAACTGCAGCATGGTCTCGTCATATTCGCCCCAGCCGAGCGAGTCCCCCGGCGTGGTCACCGGCAGCTCGGGGAACCAGGTCGCGCCGCCGATCGGAACGGTGCGCTTGTGCCCGCGCTTCACATCTTCCTGCATGCGCTGGAGCGCGAGCACCTTGGGCGGCACTTCCTGATAGATCCGGCCGAGCTCGGGCTCGATCGTGCCCTTGCTGCCCTGGATCTGCTCCTCGCAGCCATAGCGGGCGTTGTTCAGATGCGAGGTGTAGACGAACTTCCGGCCATCCGAATATTCATAGACCAGCGCGACATGGTCATAGACCTCGCGCCCGTCCTTCCAGAAGCAGATGCTGCCCGAACCGATCACGCGGGTCGGCACAGCGTCGAGGAACCAGTTGCCGACCTGCAGCTGGTGCGTCGCCAGCTCGGTCATCAGCCCCGCCGACGCCTCGCGATAGAGGCGCCAGTTGATCTTGCGGTCGGTGCTCCCCGGCGGGATCGGGCGGCGCCAGCTGGTGTTGCGGTGCCAGCTCGCCCGGATCTGGGTGACCGGGCCGATCTCGCCCGCCTTCACCCGCTTGAGCGCGTTGAGATAGGTCGGATGGAACATGCGCTGATGCCCGATCTGGAGCACCTTCGCGCTATCCTGCGATCGCTTCACCATCGCGCTGCAATCGGCGATCGTCCGCGCCATCGCCTTCTCGCACCAGACGTGGAGGCCCGCGCCGAACGCGTCGAAGGCGAGCGGAGCATGAAAATCGAGCGGCGTCGCAATGACGACCGCATCGAGACCACGCGCGTCAAGCATCGCGCGATGATCGGCGAAGGCGGGCACGTTCGCCCCGACGATCGCCTGCGCCTTCGCCAGATGCGGCGCGAAATTGTCGCAGACCGCGGCGACTGCGCAGTTGCGGGTCTTGAGGATGTTGCGGATCAGCGTCCGGCCGCGATCCCCCGTCCCGATCACCCCCAGCCGCACGCGATCGCCGCTCAGGGGCGCAGCCGATGCGGCGGAGACCGCCCAAGGCGCGGCGGCCGCCACCCCCGCCCCCGCCGTCGCCTTCAACACGCCGTCGAGGAACGCGCGTCGCGTGAAGTCGAAATCCTTGTCGGTCATTATGCAACTACCTCTCGCGGTTGAACGACGGCCGCCGCCGTACGACTGAAATTGAATAGGAAACGGTGGGCTGGCGCTTCGGCGATCAGGCGCATGGCCTGTCCCGCATCGGCGACGAGCAGCGCCGTGCTCAGCATCTCGGCGCGCGAGCCGCGGCGATCGATGGCGATGGCAGTGCGCGCCGCCGTGACGCAGCTACCGTCGTTCGGACGGATCATCGGCGCGCGCCCGGGCGCCTCCGCCCCCGCGCCCAAGGTCGATGAGATCGAGAGTGCCGCGTCGCGAAGCTCGAGTTCCACCAGCGACTGATCCGGCGCAAGCGGATCGGGTATAGCAACCGGCCAGCCGCCGCCGAGCGGGTGTTCGCCCATCACCGCGATCGAACTCTCTCCCGCGACCAGAAATGCCGAGGCGACGCCGGCCGCGCGCAGCGCATCGCACGCCTGATCGAGCGCGAAGCCCTTGCCGAATCCGCCGAAATCGAGCGCCAACGGACGCGCGGCTTCGATGCGCGCAGCGTCGCGGTCGACGCGGATCGCGTTCCACCCGGCGCCCGGGCGTGCGGCATCCGCGGCGGGATCGAACAGGCCCAGGGTCAGTGCATGCGCCGCCTCGATCTCGATCAGCGCCGCGAGCAGCAACGGATCGTCGACGGCGTGCGATCGCCCCGCCATCAAACTGGCATTGAGCGCAGTCGTCGCCGAAGGCCGATGGATGGTGAGCGCATCATCGACTGCCTCGATCGCTCGCCGCGCTACGGCAAGCGCATCGCTGCCGGTGGCACCGAACAGGTGCAGCTCGACACGCGTGCCCATCGCCGCAAACCGCTCGACCCCGGACATGGCGGCAATCGGGATCAGGCCTTCACCTCCCAGCCCGGCTCATAGTCGACCGACCAGAGCTTCATCGCCTCGGTGCTCGACGGCTTGCCAGTCGCCGGATCGAGGGTGAGCACCGAATTGGTGCGATAGGCGATGTTGCCGAGGTGGCAGAGCGTCGTGCTGATATGCCCCTCGCGGATCGGCGAGGCGAGCGCCGGAGCGCGGCCGCGGATGACGTCGACGAGATTGCCGGCATGATAGACGTCGAGCGCGCCCTCGCCCACCGTGCCGGTGGTTTCCGAGGTCGCCGGAGCCTTGACCTCGCGGAGCGACTTGCCCGCCAGATCGAACAGCTCATAGCCATTGCGGTCGACCACCGCGGAGCCCTTGGTCCCGAGCAGCAGCACGCCCCGCCCGCGGCCGTAGCGCAGCATGCCGTTGCAGCTGTTCCCGTCCCAGCGGATCGTCCGCCCGTCCGGATAGGCGAGATCGAGCGCGAGCGTGTCGTACATCTCCCAATCGTCGCCGCGGAAGAACTGGCGCGATCCGCGCGCGACGACCTTCTCGGGAAATTCCAGCCCCATCGCCCAACGCGCCACGTCGAGCTCGTGCATCGCGTTGTTGCAGGTCTCGCCGGTGCCGTACTTCCAGAACCAGTGCCAGTTGTAGGGAACGAGATTGGAGCGATAGGGTCCGCGCGGGCGCGGACCCTGCCACAGATCCCAGTCGAGGTGCGCGGGCGGCGCCATCTCATGTCCCCGCCCGATCGACACGCGGTTGTTGGCATACCAGGTTTGCGCCTCGTACACGTCGCCGAGCGCGCCGGCCTTTACCAGCGCGACGAGCTGCTGCGTCTCGGCGCTCGAACGCTGCTGGTTGCCGACCTGGAGCTTCCGCCCGGTGCGCTTCTGCACAGCGATCAGCGCCTCGCCCTCGGCCGGCGCGATGCCGATCGGCTTTTCGCAATAGACATGGTGGCCGGCATCCATCGCGTCGATCGCGACCTTGGCGTGCCAGTGATCGGGGGTGGCGACGGTCACGATGTCGACCGCCTTGCCGTCCAGCAGCCGGCGGTAGTCGTGCCCGGTCCGCGGCGCGGGATGGCCCTTTGCGGCGAACTCGGCGGCGCGCTTCGCCAATATCTGCGAATCGACGTCGACGAAATGCGTGACGGCGACGTTGGGCAGCTTCGAGAAGGCACTCATATGCGCCTGACCACGGCCATTCACGCCGACGATCGCGACGCGCAATCGATCATTGGCTCCCTTGATCTGCGCATAGCTGCGAGCGCTCATCGCCACTCCCATGGCCGCACCGGCCCCTTTCATCACGGTTCGACGGTCGAGCATCGTCACTCCCTTCAAAATGCGCGCAGCTTGATCGAGCGAAAATCGACTCGGTCGCCATGGTCCTGGAGCAGGATCGGCGCGCGCATCGCCGCGCCGAAATTGGGCCGTCCGGCGAACTTGCTCTGCGCGACGAGCGCGCCGAACGCGGGCGAACCGCGGTCATATTCGACGACCTTGAAGCCGTTGAGCCAATGCTCGACATGCTGCCCACGCACCACGATCCCCGCGCGGTTCCATTCGCCGGGCGGATTGATCCGCTTGCCCGGGCTATCGGGATCCGAAAGATTCTGCGCCGCGATCAGATCGTAGAGCGAGCCCAGCGTGCGGTTGCCGTCGCGGCCCATCTTCGCATCGGGATGGCGCGCGTCGTCGAGCAGCTGATATTCGAGCCCGATCGAGGAACCGTTGCCCTCGAGGCCATATTTGATCCCGCTGTTCGCGCCGGGCGATAGGCGGAAATCGACCGACAGCTCGAAATCCCCATAGTCGCGCTCGGTCACGATGTCGCCGCCCCCGCCTTCGACCGAGAGAACCCCGTCGCGGATCGCCCAGCCTTTGGCCGGGAACGCGCCGCCTTTCGCGCTGCGCCAGCCCGCTCCGGTCTTGCCATCCCATAACAGCTTCCAGCCGGCGCGCCGCTCGCCGTCGGACAGGCGATTGGCCAGCCAGGATTGCGGCTCCAGCGCCGTCGCCGGCGAAGCGAAACGCGCGGCATTGTCGCTCAGGATCCGGACGTTGCGGAACCGCACCTCGGGGGCACGACTGGCTTCGGCATCGGAAATGGCATGGACCTGAAATGCGATGAACCCGCGCGCATCGACATCGTCGACCACGTCGGCCGCGGGCACGCCGTTCAGCCATGTCCGAAGACGATTGCCGATCGCCTCGACGCGATAATGATTCCAGTCCCCCGAGCGGAAGGCCTGCCGCGCCGCGTCGTTGCGACCGAGCGTGTAGAGCCATTGGCGGCGCTGCTCGTCATAGATGCCGCCACTCCAGCCGCGCTTCGACGGGTCGATCTCGGCCTGGTATCCAAAGACCACGCCCTGCCGATAATCCGGTCGGCTCTGCCCGCGGATCATTACCCCGGAATTCAGCCTGGGATCGGTCTTCGCATCGAATTCGAGGATGAAGTCGCCATATTGCGCGTCGGACACGAGCCAGCTGTTCGCCGATCCCGCCGCGGCGCGGCCGACCAGCTCGCCATTCTCGATGCTGTAGGGCGCGTTTCCACCAGCCTTGTGCCAACCCTCCATCCCGACACCGGGCGTCACATCACGCCACGGCGCCTCCTCCCGCATCGTCGCGGTTGCGGAGATCGGGATCGCGGCGGACGCAGCCAGCAATGCCATGGAAGCCACGAGCGCCATCGCCCGGGAGGCCGGAATGTCGCCGGAAATGCGTGTCACGCATCGCGCTGGTGCTGCCGCTCTCATAACATCCTCGCCGTTCGTTCGCAGCCGACCTCGATCGACGGCTTTCTTTTCCCGACGGTAATTGTCGGTCAGGCCACATGCAATAGCCCTGTCAGGCCTTTTTGCGACGACCGGCACGATGTCATCGGCATGTTGGTCAGGCCACTATTGCCAACCCTGTCTGACAGTGTTAGCCCCTGCCCATAAATAAAGTAAATGTCCGAATTGTCTGCGGTTACCTTAAAGGGCGGCGGTCAACGCACGCCCAGACCATCGGGAGAGGGGAATGAGGCGCAATAAGTTCACGCGGCAGCTGCTGGTCTCGTCGGGTCTGACGAGCCTGTTGATGGCGTTGCCCGTTCACAGCCAGACCGCGCCGCAGCCGACGGCGGAACCGGTCCAGTCGAGCGACCAACAACCTGCCGGATCGCCCGCTGCCGATGCGCCCCCGCAGGAGCAGGACATCGTCATCGTCGGCTTCCGCGCCGCGCTCGACAATGCCTTGAATCTGAAGCGCCAGGAGACCGCGGCGGTCGACAGCATCGTTGCCGAAGACATCGGCAAGTTCCCCGATTCGAACCTAGCCGAATCGATGCAGCGCATCCCCGGCGTCGCTCTGTCGCGCGGCGACGGCGGCGAGGGCCGCAACATCTCGGTTCGCGGCCTCGGGGCGCAGTTCACCCGCGTGCGCATCAACGGGATGGAGGGCGTGTCGCAGGTCAGCGGCAGCGACATTCGCGGCGGCGTCGCCACCGGGCGTTCATTCGACTTCGTGACCTTCCCGACCGAGATCTTCTCCTCGCTGGCGGTGCGGAAAACCCTTTCGGCCGATGTCGAGGAAGGCTCGCTCGGCGCGACGGTCGATCTTCGCGCGCCGAAGCCGTTCGATCAGAAGAAAGACTTCGTCTTTTCGGGCACGGTACGGGGCATCTACAACGACATTTCGAAGAAGGCGGATCCGCGCCTTTCGGCGCTGGTCTCGAAGAAGTTCGGCGACGCCTTCGGCGTGCTCGCCAGCGCCGCCTATTCGAAGCGCCATATCGAGGAATACGCCTATTCGGCGGTCGATGTCGTGCCGACCACCGTCTATGGTCTGGCGCAGCCCGCCGGCAGCGCCAACGCCGGCGTGATCTTCCCGTTCTGCACGCCCGTCGGATATGTCTACAACGGTGCGCCGGTCTCGAGCCCGGTAGGTGGCTATACCCAGCCGAACGGCACCCCGATCGGCTCGGACGCCAACAATTGCAGCACCGGCAATCCGCGCACCGGCACGCAGGCGGCCTATGACTATATCATGAGCCGCACCGGCGTGAACGGCCGCCCGGGTGGCGGCGTGTACCTGCCGCGCCTGCCGCGGCCGGTGAAGAGCACGCAGGATCAGGAACGGATCGCCGGCACGTTGACGCTGCAATGGAAGCCGACCGACGACACCGACATCTCGATCGACGGCCTTTATTCGCGTTTCAAGGTCAACCGGCTAGACCAGATGTTCGACGGGCGTTCGTTCGGCCGAGCGATCTCGAACAACGGTCAGCCGTTGACGTCGGTCCGCGAGATCGAGGTCGATGACAATGGGTCGCTGATCCACGGCCTGTTCGACGGCGTCGACCTGCGCTCGGAAATGCAGGACGAAAGGTTCACCTCGACCTACCGGCAGGTCAACCTCAACCTCGACCACCGCTTCTCCGACAGCTTCCGCGTCTTCGGCCTCGCCGGCATCAACGAATCGAAGCTCGACGTGAACCGCCTGCAGGTGGCGATCGATTCGAACGACAGCCGCAACTTCTCGATCGATTTCCGCGACAATCCCGACATCCCGAAGATCGGCTACGGCATCGACACCACCAATGCCGCGCTGTTCCGATACGGCCCGCCGCTCGCGAACGGCGACCAGCAGGGCCAGCTCTCCAACTTCATCCGCCGCAATACGATCACCAGCAAGACCTTCGAGCTGAACACCGAATGGAAGGTCGCACCCGGCTTCACGATCCAGACCGGCGGCCAGTATCGCACCAACCGATACACCGCGCGCGAGCGCCAGCTCGCCACCGGAACGCCGCTCGCGTTGCCCGCCGGCGTCGCCTTGTCGAGCTTCACCACGGTGACCACTGGGGTCGGCAGCAATCTCGACGGGCAGCTGCAGGATTTCGTCTCGGTCGATCCCGACAAGTTCCGCGCCGCCGTCGGCCTTGACAGCTATGTCTATTGCAGCGTCGAATGCGCCAAGGGCACCTATGGCGGCGTCGACGAGAAGTACAAGTCGGGCTATCTGATGGTGAAGTTCAACACCGAGGAGACCTTGCCCTTCGCGCTGCGCGGCGACGCCGGCGTGCGCTACGTCCATACCAGGCTCGACACCTACGGCCCGATCACCACCGCCGCGCCCGCGGGATCTACCTACCCCTCGCGTTTCGTCATCTCGGAGGTGGGCCGTAGCTACGAAGACTGGCTGCCGTCGGTCAACGTCGCGCTCGACATCACGCCCAATCTGATCGCGCGTGCGTCTGCCGCGCGGGTGATGTCGCGGCCCTCTTACG
Source organism: Sphingomonas naasensis (assembly GCF_004792695.1). Lineage (GTDB taxonomy): Bacteria > Pseudomonadota > Alphaproteobacteria > Sphingomonadales > Sphingomonadaceae > Sphingomonas > Sphingomonas naasensis. The sequence continues at coordinate 803,795 of NZ_SRXU01000001.1, forward strand.
GGCAGCTGATCCCGGCCGGCTCCGCCAACCTCGTCATCCAGACCGCGTCGTTCAGCAATCCGTTCCTCGAGCCGATCCGCGCCAACACCTTCGACGCGGCACTCGAATGGTATTTCGCACCGGGATCGCTGATCTCGGCCGCCTATTTCTACAAGGATATCGAGACCTATATCCAGACGACGAGCCAGCAGGTCGCGTTCCAGGACATCGGCCTGCCGCTCACCCTGCTCAACGGCACGCAGCTGCGTCCGACCGACCAGTTCACCGTCCAGCGGAGCAACAATACGCCGGGCGGGCCACTGCGCGGGTTCGAGCTGAACGTGCAGCTGCCGTTCCGCTTCCTGCCCGGCGCGCTGCGCAACTTCGGCGCGCTCGCCAACTACACGCGGGTTCGCTCGAACATCAATTACGTCATCTCGCCGACGCTCTCGCGCACCGCCCCGCTGGTCGGCCTGTCGCCGGAGACGGCAAGCGGCACGCTCTACTACGAAGACAGCAAGTTCAGCATCCGTTCGACCGTGAACTACCGTGCGGCGTTCCTCACTGCAGTGCCCAGCGGATCGGTCGACGCGGACTCGACGTCGAACGCGAGCTCGGTCTTCATTGACGCTTCGGCCTCGTACAATCTCAGCGACAACATCAAGCTGATCGCCGAGGTGAGCAACATCACCAACGAGACCAATCGCCTGACCGTCGATACCGTGCGGCAGGATCCGCTCTACACTGCCTATTTCGGGCGCACCTTCGCACTGGCGGTGAACTTCCAGTTCTGATCCGCCGCGGATGACCGCGGCCGCTGACGCGGGCTTCGCCAATGGCTAAAAAAATGGCCTGGCGGAGTCCGTCGTCCGCCAGGCCAAGGGAGGATCGTGAAAGGGGTCAGAAGCGCATGCGCACGCCCAGTCGATAGGTGCGGCCGAGCGTGTCGTAGAGCGCAGGGTTCACATCGAGACCGGTATTGGTCTGCGGCGACGGCGTGGGATCGTGATCGAAGAGATTGTCGACCTTGAAATAGGCCCCGATCGCCTTGGTGACGTTCACCGATCCGCCGACGTCGAAATAGAACGCCCCCTTCATCCGGTTATAGTCGATCGTCGGATGGTTGGCGGTCGAGGTGGGGCAGCTCGCCGTGCACACGACATATTGGTTGCCGAACACCCCGTCGCTGAACCAGCGCTGCTGGAGCGTCAGGCTGAAGCTGTCGTTGCTGTAGGTCTGCACCGCCAGCCATTTCCAGTCGGGCGTGTTGCCGGTGTTGGCGCCGGCCTGATCGACCGTGTCGACGCCCGCGATGCCGGCGCTGACGAGGAACTCGCGGACATGCGTGCCGAGCGCCCGGATGGTGAAGTCGCCCGGCAGGCCCAGCGGCCGGCGCCATTGATAGCTCGCCTCGATGTCGAACCCGCTGGTCTTCCACGACGCGAGGTTGAACGGCTGGACGTTGATGAAATTGCCGCCCTGGGTCGGGCTGTCGAGCACGAAGCCGCCGCAGAACGCCTGGTTGCCCTCGAAGCAGAAGCGGACGATCTGGTCGGCGGTCAGCGTCGAGACGACGCCGCGCAGCTTGATGCTGTAATAGTCGAACGACAGGCTCAGCCCCGGCGCCCATGACGGCCGCGAGAGCACGACGCCCACTTCGGTGTTGCGCGCGATCTCCGGCTTGAGATCGGGGTTGCCGATCGTGTTCTGGAACGCCTGCACCGCGACGTTGCGGAAGGGGTCGTTGAAGTTGGGCAAGGTCGTCACGGTGGGCGCGGCGAACAGCTCGGAGAGGTTCGGCGCACGCACGTCGCGCGAGGTCACCGCGCGCAGGCGGATGCCGTCGAGCGGCGTCTCCCACGTGCCGCCGATCTTCCATGCCCAGACGGTGCCCGAGGTGCTGTAGTGGGTCACGCGGGCGGCGCCGTTGAGGTTGGCGCTGCCCGCCCCGTCGCTCTTGAACAGTGGCAGGTTGAGCTCGGCAAAGCCTTCATAGACGTCGTACTTGCCGCCGCCATTCTTGTAGTTGCCCGCCGCCCAGTTGCTGCCCTGGGCCGCGTTGAGCAGCGGATCGGCCGGATATTCGGGGCTGTTGGGGCTGATCGCGCTGACGCCTGCGCCATAGGGATCGGCGTTCACCCGGTAGAATTCGCGGCGATATTCACCGCCGAACGCCAGCGCGAGCGGACCCGCCCAGAGATTGATCAGATCGCCCGAGATGTTGATGCTCGCGACGTCCTGGGTCAGCCTGGTGTGCTGGAACGGCCCGTTCTCGGGGGTGACATAGGCGAGCGCTGCCGAAGACGGAGCGAAACCGCCGAAGATGTTGATCGGCTGGCAGCCCAGCGCGCGTGCGCCCGCATCGGCACAGACGATCGCGCCGTTCAGCGTGATCGCGTTGGTCGCGGCGACATAGCGGTTCTGCAGCACGATCGTGTCGACATTGATGTCCGAGATCGTGGTGCCGTGCGCGTAATAGGCGTCGTAGCTCCAATCGCCCGCGGCGAAGTCGAACTGGCCCTTCAAGCCGCCGACGAAGCGGTATTGGCGCCGATCGGTGTGCACCTTGGGATCGGGGAAGCTGCCGTTGCTCGACCCGAAATTGAACGAAGTGATGCCTGCGGTGACGCAGCGATCGCGGATCAGCTGCGGCAGGAACGGATTGGCGCACTGGACGGTCAAATTGGGCCGGTTGTAACCCGGGCTCGGCTGGTTGCTGGTCTTCACCTGCGCGACGTTGGCGGTGAAGTAGATCTCGTGATTATCGGCGAAGTCGAAGCCGATCCGGCCGTAGCCGTTGATGCGCTCGAGCGCCGATTTGAGCGACGCGCCCGAGCCCGGCGCCCCGCTCAGGTCGCCGCCGACGCAGAAACTGTTGCCCGGGAAGCAATTCGAGACGCGGCCATTGCCGAGCGGCTGGCCGTTCGAACCATAGTTGAAGTTGAACGGCGCGCCATTCGCGTCGAACGCGATCCCCTGCAGCGGCCCGTTGTTGATCAGGCCGTACAGCGCATATTGATAGGGCTGCGCATAGTCGCGGTAGTTGAACTGCGGCAGGCCGTTGTTGGTGATGCCGGTGTTGAGCAAGGTCGAGGCGCGGTGCCAGTCGCGGTCGCCGGCGAGATCGATGCCGAAATTGCCCGGGCCGACGCCATCCTCATGATCATATTCGCCACTGACGATCAGGTGCAGCCGGTTGTCGAGCAGCGCGGTGCCGAACGCCGCCTGGACGAGCGCCTGCTTGTCGTCGCCATAGGTGGTGATGCCCGCCTGGGCGTTGGCCTTGAAGCCGGTGAAGCGCGTGTCGGTGATGAAGTTGACCACGCCGCCGACCGCGTCCGAACCATAGGAGGCCGAGGCGCCGCCGGTGACCACGTCGACGCGCTTGACCAGCAGCTGCGGGAACATGCTGATATCGGGAACCCCGGTGACGTTCGCGCCGACGACGCGCTGACCATCGAGCAGAGTCAGCGTGCGGATCGTGCCGAGGCCGCGCAGCGAGAAGGAACTCAGTCCCTGCTGGCCGCTCGACGTGCTGAACGTGCCGGTGGCGGCGCCGGTCGAGCCCTGCAGCGAGGGCAGCTGGATCACCGTGTTGAACAGATTGGGCTGGGCGTTGCGCGCGATTTCCTCCTCGCCGATCACCGTGGTCGGCGTCGGCGCAGTGAACCCGCTCGACATGATTCGCGTGCCGGTGATGATGATGTCGCCCTGCTGCGCTTCGGCTTCCTGCGCGGGCGCGGCCGGGGGCGCCTGTTCGGCCTCCTGGACCGCGGGCGCGGCGGGCGCCGTCTGTGCATGCGCTGGCGTGAAGCTCAGCGACGTCGCGAGCGCCGCCAGACTGGTAGCGGTACCACGCACCGCCGCGTTCCTGCGGCGGTCGAACCAGAAATTCGCCATCATCTCCATCCCCACCTTGTCGTTTTTATGCGCGCGCCTTGTTCTGAGGTCCGCGACGATGGCGAGTCTTATCGGATCGAACCGGTCCCAACATCTACGACCATGGTCGCAGATATGGGCTCGCTCAGGGTTGGGCGGCGTAGAGCGCGTGATGAGTGAGGATGAACAGGGTGCGTCCGTCGGCGCCGCCGAACAGCAATTGCAGCGGCCGCTCGGGCACGTCGATCCGCCCCTGCTCGCTGCCGTCGGGGGCATAGACGAACACCTGTCCGTTCGCGACATAGACCCGCCCGTCGGGCCCGGTCGCGACGCCCTCGCCGCCACGCGGCGCGAAGGGTCTGAGATCGGTCACCGCCCCGCCTGCGCCGAGCACGCCCGAATAGGTGCGGTTCTCGGAACCGTTGACCACATGGATCCGCTGACCGACCTTGCCGCTGATCCAGCCATAGCTGTCGAGCGTGTCGGAGAAGCGCCAGCCGAGATGGTTGGACGGGCCCTGCTGCCAGACGCGGAACGCGGGCAGCACAAGGCTACCGTCGGGCGAGACATATTCGCGCGGCTTCGGCACCGCGACATCGCGCGCGAACATCTCGGCGAGCGTTGTGAAGCGATCCTGCGCGGGATCATATTGATCGCGGAACTCGCCATTGTTCCAGAAGCTCGCCGGGAGCGCGACCGTGGCGCCGACGCGCGCCGCGACCGGCGTCGACGCGATCACCCGCACCGCCTCGGACGCGCCCGGCCTGATGCTGTAGACCGTGGCCTCGGGCCCGTCCGACGACAACACCAGCAGGTTCCCCGATCGGTCGACCGCGAGATTGATCGGGTCGAGCGGCGCGTCGGCGACGACCGAAAGCCCTTCCTTCTCCGACCAGCCATGGATGCGATGGAACTGCCGATCGACGAAATAGAGCTTGCCGTCGGCGTCCACCGCGCCGCCACCCAGCGCGTAGAAGCCCGCGGCGAGTTGCCGGACGGGGGTGAGCGCAGGCGCCGCGGCAGGGACCGGCGTGTCGGTCACGTCGAGCACCGCGAACTCGCGCTCGCGCACCTCGGCGCCGCGAGTCACGTCCTGAATCGCGTTCGCGTAGGGATATTTGCTCGCCCGCAAATAGGTGCCGCAGCCATTGGCGTCGCAGGTCGCGAAGCCGCTCTCGGCGTTGACATGGACGTTGCGGAAACGGATGCCCGTCGAACCATAGAGCTTGACCGCTGCCGGCGCCGGCTGGAGCGAGCGCGTGACGCGGTAGCCGTGGAAATTGGCGAACAGCAGATCGCGCGAATTGCGGACCTCGAGCGCCACGGTGTTGCGGCTCTCGCCTGTCTCCTCCTCGGTCTGCGGCGCGAGGAACTGCCAGTTGCGCACGCCGTCGAGCACGATCTCGGCGCGGACATGGTGCTCGGCCGACATCTGATAGACATGGCCGGGCGTCGCGGTGTTCGAGACATATAAACCGGCCTGGGCGTAGGTGTTCGGCGTCCACAGCCCGTTGAACGTTCCCCCGCCGCCATCGGTCACCCACAGGCTGGCATATTGGCCGTCCCAACGCTTCTTCGGATCGGCATCGGCGCTGTGATTGGCATTATAGGGATCGAAGCGGCTGCCATCGGCGAGGTTGGTGCCGTGCCCGCCTTGGAACTTGACGTCGTCGACCAGCGAGCGTTCGCCGGCGCGCCAGAGCAGCGCCGTCGCGCGTGGATTGATCCCGCCGGTGGCAAGGCCGAGCCCGGTTACGATCGCGTCGCCGCCTTTGGCGCTCTCGATCAGCGCCCTTGCCGGGCCGACCCCGCGATAGGCGGGACTGTCCTCGGCCAGCACGATCTGGGTCAGGCTCGGATGCAGGCCGATCAGCACCGTATCGGGACGCAGCCTGAGCGTGTCGCTGACCCGGTAGAAGCCCGTCGGGAAATAGAGCACGCGATGCGTATCGATCGCGCGCTGGAGCGCGGCGGTATCGTCGGTGGCGTTGTCGCCCTTCACCCCGAGGTCGCGCACGCTGCTCCATGCGCCGACCGCGGGAAAGGCGCGGATCGCGGGTGCGATCCGGCGCGGCAGCCTCGCCAGCGGGGCCGCGTCGATGCGGGTCTGGTAGCTGCCCGGCTGGCCGAGCGCGGGCAACGTCAGCCCATAAGTGAATTCCTTGACCTTGTAGTGCGGCGCCGGGCCCGCGACTTCCCGGCCGCTGTCGCGAAAGCGCGCGAACACCGGCGTGCCGCTCGCCACGGCATTGTCGAGCCCGATCTGGGTAAAGACATTGCCTTCGTTGCTGATCACCACCCCTGCCCGCGCGACATTCTCGAAGCGCACGTCCCTGCCCCACAACCAGTCGCCATAGCCGCGGTCGATCTCGATCCCGACCGGCACGTTGCGGAACACCGTGTTGACCAGCGTCAGCCCCGCCTCGTGCTCGCGGATCGCGGCGTCGCGCTGGCCTTCGAACTGCGAGTCGAGCAGCGTATATTGCCAGGCGGGCGAGGTCTTTTCGGCAAGGATCCCGTAGCGCCCGCCGAAGAAGCGCAGGCCCATTCCGAGATTGCCGACCTGATAGATGCCCGCCAGCGCCGAGCCGAGGCGGAAATCGATATGGCTCAGATAGCTGTGCTGCGCGGTGTGGAAGCGCACTGCAGTGGCCGCCGGATTGCCCTCGCCGATCTCGAAATCGACATTGGCCATCGCCGAATAGAACGTCCCGGAATTGGCATCGGCGATGTCCGGATCGAAGGGCACGCTGGTCGGCGGCGGCACCGGCACCCTGCCGCGCAACGGGCCACCGCCCGGGACCGGCGGTGCGGCGCCCGGCCGGTTGCCGGTGAAGAAGACCATGCTGCCCACGCCGCGCTGGAAGCCCGGCGTCGCGGGCGCCAGCAGGAACACGGGACGCGTCTTGCCGACGCCGAACAGGCGCACGCCCGGCCACATGTAGAGGGTGCGGGTGATGCGGTGGCGACCGGAAGGCAGGAAGACGATGCCGCCGCCGGGCTTCTCCGCCGCCGCGTCGATCGCCGCCTGGATCGCGGCGCTGTCGTCGGCCACGCCATCCCCACGGGCCTTGACCGTGACCGCAGCCGGATCGGGCGGCGCGACCGCGAAGACCGACGCCGACGACGTGCGCTGCGCCGCGGCTGGCGAGCCGGCGTGCAGCGCAGCGACCACCAGACATGCGGCGATCACGCCCGAAACCCTCGCCATCCTGCATCCTCTCCGAAACCGACGCGCGGTCATCCTGCGGGATAGGCGGGCGCGATCCGCGCGGCGACTGCGACAAAGGTCGCAATGGTCAAAGCCGGCGGTACGCCCAATAGCTCTGCCGGGCCGCGGAAACGCGCCGCTTTGAGGAAAGCCGAGGACGCGCGTGCGAGTAGAGCAGAACCATCCCGGCTTGCCGCCCTGTGGGATCGTCGCGATGGGCGTCAGCGGTTGCGGCAAATCGACCCTGGTCGCGCATCTCGCGCGGCATTGGGCGTGCCCCGCCTTCGAAGGCGATGATTTTCACGCCCCGGCGAGCATCGCCAAGATGCGCGCGGGACGGCCGCTCGACGATGCCGATCGCTGGCCATGGCTCGATCGGCTCGGCGCGGCCATTGGCGCGGCGGTCACTGACAACGGTGTCGCAGTCGCCGCCTGCTCGGCGCTCAAGCGCAGCTATCGCGAAAGGCTCGAAGCCGCGGCCGGGGTGCCGCTATTGTTCGTGCTGCTCGACGGCGAACGCGCCGAGATCGCCGAGCGGCTCGGCGCGCGCACGGGGCATTACATGCCGCCCAACCTGCTCGACAGCCAGTTCGCCACGCTCGAGCGCCCGACCGACGATGAGCCCGCGCTGGCGCTGCATTGCTACCAGCCGCTCACCGAGCTCCGCGCCGCCGTTCTCGCATGGGCGCGCGACATGGCGACCGCGGCGCAACGCTAAGGGCCGTCCGAATCCCGAAAATTGCCTGCGCCGACCGGCGCGGAAGCCATCGATCATGCGCCTGACGCCCCGTCCCGCGCCGCTGCGGCCATCAGCTCTCTGACAACATTGTCGGACGACTCTCTACGATCTGTTGGACAGATTTTTACCGATTTCGGGCGAAAACCGCTTGCATCCGGGCACAATCGCAGAACATAACCAAAATCTGTCTGACTGATTCCGGATCAACCGGAGCTGCCCGGGCAAGGTTCCGCAAGATGACCGGCCAATGAGCCAAGGGAGCGAGGATCAGATGAAGGGGAACTTCCAGCAAGACGGCGCGGACCCGGCGACTCCCGCCAACGCCACGACGGCGGTCCAGCTGACGCCCACCCAGATCAAGGTAATGCGCGGCGTTCATTCGGGTCAGCTGAACAAGCAGATCGCGTACGAGCTCGGCATCGCCGAGGCGACGGTGAAGGCCCATATGACCGCGCTGATGCGTAAGCTGAACGTGCGCAACCGCACGCAGGTCGCGATCGCCGCGCAGACGCTCGCACCGCACATCCTCTGATTTCCCGGCCCGCAGGGGCCGGCAGGCGACAAGCTCGCGGCGCGACGTCCGGCGCAGGCGCTTCACATCACGATATCAGTCGATCCGGAGGGAAGACGATGAAGGCATTCGGCCTCTTCTGCGTGGCGTTGCTGCTTGCGCCCGCAGCCTTCGCCAAATCGACCTCGGTCTATCTGAGCGCGCCCGACGATCCGCGCGCGATCACGGTCAAGGGCGTCGGCGATGGTCGCGCCGACGACAGCGCCGCGCTCCAGCAGGCGATCGATGCTGCGGCTGCCGGTGGTCATGGCGGAATCGTCTTCCTGCCTTCGGGCCGCTACCGGATCAGCCGCACGGTGTTCGTACGCTCGGCGGTGCGCGTGTTCGGCGTCGGCGCCACCCGGCCGGTGATCCTGCTCGGCGACAGCACGCCCGGCTTCGGCGCGGGCGTGGCCGCGATGATCAGCTTCACCGGCGAGGACCAGTATCGCGTCGGCAAGGTCCCGGTGCCGCCGCCCACCAGCGTGCCGGCCAATCCCGCAATCTATGACGCGACCTCGAGCACCTTCTATTCGGCCTTGTCGAACGTCGATTTCGAGATCGGACGCGGCAATTCCGGCGCGGTCGCCGTGCGCTTTCGCGTCGCCCAGCACGGCTTCCTCCGCCATATCGACTTCCATCTCAGCTCGGGGCTGGCGGGCATCTATCAGGCCGGCAACGAATGCGAGAATTTGCGCTTCTACGGCGGCCGGTACGGGATCCTGACCGAGAAGACCTCGCCCGCCTGGCAGTTCACGCTGATCGATTCCGAGTTCGACGGCCAGCGCGACGCCGCGATCCGCGAGCACGAAGTCGATCTGACGCTCGTCAACGTCGCGATCCGCAACACGCCCGTGGGGATCGAGATCGACCGCGGCTATTCGGATTCGCTGTGGGGCAAGGACGTCCGGTTCGAGAATGTCTCGAACGCCGGCGTGCTGATCTCGAACGAGGACAGCGTGTTCACCCAGATCGGCTTCGACAATGCGATCGCAGCGAACACGCCGGTGTTCGCCCGCTTCCGCGACAGCGGAAAGACGGTGCCGGGGCAAGGCCGGCACTATCGCGTCGGCGACTTCAGCCATGGCCTCAAGCTGCCGGCACTCGGGATGATGGGCGAATTTGCCACCGACGTCACGATCACCCCGCTGTCCCGCATGCCTGCGCGCCGGGCGCCGGCGATCCGCGCGCTGCCGCCGGTACGCGACTGGACCAATGTTCGCGATCTCGGGGTGAAAGGCGACGACGAGACCGACGACACCGCGGCGCTGCAACGCGCGATCGACAGCCACCGGGTGCTCTATCTGCCGATGGGCCGCTACCGCGTCACCGACACGCTCAAGCTGCGACCGGACAGCGTGCTGATCGCGCTCCATCCCAGCCTCACCCATCTCTATCTGCCCGACGAAACGCCGGCTTATGCCGGTGTCGGCGGCGCAAGGGCGCTGCTCCAGAGCGCAAAGGGCGGCGACGCGATCGTCTCAGGGCTCGGCCTGTGGACCGGCGGGGTCAATCCCCGCGCGACCGCGTTGCTGTGGAAGGCCGGCGCCGCTTCGATGGTCAACGACGTCAAGATCCAGGGCGGCGGCGGTACCGTGCTGACCAAGGGCAGTCCGATCGGGTTCGGCGATCCCAGGGCACGCTTCGACGGCCAGCATCCCAGCATCTGGGTGACGGATGGCGGCGGCGGCACCTTCGCGGCTATATGGTCGCCCAACACCCTCGCCTCGGCCGGCTTCCAGGTCTCGAACACGAAGACCCCCGGCTTCGTCTACGAGCTCTCGGCCGAGCATCATTATCGCGCCGAGATCGTGCTCGACAATGTCGAGAATTGGGAGTTCCTCGCGCCGCAGACCGAGCAGGAGGTCCGCGACGGGGTCAATGCGATCTCCACCGAGTTCCGCAACTCGCGCAACATCCTGTTCGCCAATTATCACGGCTATCGCGTCACCCGCTCGATCAAGCCGATGGACACCGCGATCCGCCTGATCAACTCGCGCGACATCCGCTTCCGCAACGTCCATGTGAACGCCGAGAGCGCCTTCGCCAGCTGCGACGACAAGGGCTGCGGCACCTATCTCCGCGCCAGCAAATTTCCGTTCGAGAACGCGATCAAGGACGTGACGCGCCAGTTGGAGGTGCGCGAGCGCGAGTTCGCCCGGCTCGACGTGCCGGCAGGGCCAGTGACCGCCGCTGCCGTCTCGGGGGTTCCGGTGTCGCCGGGGGTCGAGAAGCTCGCCGACGGCTTCTATTCGATCGCCGGCGCCGCGGTCGATGCGAAGGGGAAGCTCTACTTCGTCGACCGCTTCTACCACCGCATCCATGGCTGGTCGCGCGGCGAGGGGCTGACGATTGTCGCCGATGCGCCGCTCGACCCGGTGAACCTCGCGATCGATCGTTCGGGCGACCTGATGGTGCTCTCCTCGGCCGGCCATGATGCCAGCGTCTACAGCATCGATCCGGCGAAACCGGCAGAGGTGCGGGTGATCGCGCCGACGCCGGTGAAGATGCGCCCCGACGCGGCCACCGCGCTGCCGGTGAACCTGTGGGCCAATGGCGAGTTCGCCGACCGCATCGATCCGGTCAGCTACGAGTTCCCGCCGATTGCAGCGTTCTTCACCGACGCGATGGGCACGCCCAAGGCCAGGGAATATGTCTCGCCCGACGGATCGCTGGTGCTCCCTGCGTTCCGGGTGTGGAACCAGGGGCCCGACGACCATCAGGGCTGGCGTTGGTCGGACTCGCTCGACGCCCATGGCCTCGTCACCGCGCGACCGGGCGAGCGCATCTTCCTGACCAATGCGTCGGAGAACCGCACCTATAGCGGGCTGGTCGGTCGCGCGGGCACCGTCACCGATCTGCGCATCGCCGCCGATCGTGGCGGCGAGAGCGTCGCGCGAGATGCGGCCGGCAACCTCTATGTCGCGAACGGGCAGGTGTTCGTCTACGGTCCCGACGGCAAGCCGATCCGCCGGATCGACCTGCCCGAGCGGCCGCTACAGCTGGTGATCGGCGGCGAGGATCGGCGGACGCTCTTCGTCCTGACGCATCACGCCTTGTACGCGGTCCCGATCGAGGCGCGCTGATCGCCGCCCGCTCAGGCCATCAACCGGTACCCGACCCCCGGTTCGTTGCGGATCAGCCCGGACGGCGTCTCCCCCTCGAGCTTGCGGCGGACCCCGCGCGCGGCGACGCGTAGATATTCGACGTCGCCTTCGTGCCCCGGCCCCCACACGTTGCGGAGCAGCTGGGCATGCGTAACCACCCGGCCGGGATGCTTGGCGAGCTCCGCGAGGAAGCCGAACTCCTTGGGCGTGAGATGGACTTCCTCGCCGCCCCTGCGGATCAGCCGCGCGGCGAGATCGATCTTGATGTCGCCCACTCTGAGCACCGGCGCCGCGGTCTCCGCCGAAAGCCGGTGGCGCAGCGCGGTGCGGACGCGCGCGAGCACCTCCTCGGTATCGAACGGCTTGGTGATGTAATCGTCGGCGCCGAGATCGAGCGCAGTCACCTTCTCCCCGGTCGCGTCGCGCGCGGAGACGACCAGCAGCGCCGCCCCCATGGCCTTGACCAGCGGCACCAGCTCGAGCCCGTCGCGATCGGGCAGGCCGAGATCGAGCAACACCGCCTCGGGCTTGTCGATCTGCAGTCCGGTGAGTGCCTCCCGCGCATTGCCCGCCTCGACGACGCGATAGCCGGCGCGCTTGAGGCTCGCGCCGAGCAGCCGCCGGATCGCGGGCTCGTCGTCGACCACCAGGATCTTGGGCTGCTGGCTCATTCGCCCGCCACGCCTTTCTTGAGGTGGCTCGCGGGGATGTGCAGCGTGAACACGGCGCCGCGCCGGTCGCTCCGGTTTGCGGCACTGACCGAAAGCCCCATCGCCTCGGCGAAACCCTTGACGATGGCGAGGCCGAGCCCGGTGCCGCCCTTGCGGTCCGATCCCTCGATCCGGGCGAAGGTCTCGAAGATCCGCGCCTCCTCGCCGGCAGGCAGGCCAGGCCCCTCATCGAGCACGCTCAGCGTCAGCGCGTCGGGCAAACGCCGCGCCGCGACGAGGATCGGCGATTCCGGATCGCCATATTTGGCGGCGTTCTCGAGCAGGTTGATCAGGCAGTGGTGAAACAGCTGCGGGTCGACCGTGACGAAGGGCAGCTCGGGCGAGATATCGAGCTGGATGGCATGACCTTCGAGCGTGCGGCGCAGATCGTGCACCGCGGCCGCGACCGCATCGGCAAGGTCGACCGGCTCGACCGCCTGGCGCAGTGCCCCCGATTCGATGCGCACCATGTCGAGCAGGTTCGCGACGAAGCGGCGCAGGCGTTCGGCCTCGCCGCGCGCTGCGGTGAGCTGGCCGGCCTGCTCGTCGGAGGCGGGCCGCATCTCGGCCAGCATGCCGAGGATGGTGGTGAGCGGAGTGCGCAGATCATGGCTCACCGAGGAGAGCAAGGCCGCGCGGAGCCGGTCGCGCTCCTTGAGCTGGGTGACCGTCGCCATCTCGGCCTCGAAGGCGATCCGCTCGAGCGCGAGCGACGCCTGGTCGAGCAGGCTGAGCAGCAGCGGCAGCTGGTCCGAGCGGATCGGCGTGCCCGCATCGGAGCGCGCGAGCCCCATCACCCCGAGCACGCGCCCGCCCGCCGCGAGCGGATGGAATAGCCATTCCGACGCAGTCAGCGTATCGGAGCCTCGCCCCGCCGGCACATTATGCTCGAATGCCCAGCGTGCCGCCGCCTGCTCGATCATCTCGAGCCGGTTCTCGGGCGGAACCGCGGCGCTGAGCTCGAGCGTGCCGTCGACCGGAAGCAGCAGCACCGCATCGGCATCGACCAGTCGCCCGACCTCGGCGCAGAGCAGCTGGCCGAGCGCGTCGCGCTCGCTCACTCCGGTGAGCTGCCGCGCGAAACCCGTGAGCGAGCTGTTCTGCGCGGCGCTGCGCTGGGCGAGCATCGCCTGATCGCGCACCCGCGCGGCGAGCTGGCTGCTGACCACCGCCACCGTCAGCAGCACCAGCACGGTGATGATGTTCTGCGGATCCTGGATGGTGAAAGTGCGGGTCGGCGGGATGAAGAAGAAATTATAGGCCAGCGAGGAGACCAGCCCGGTCACGACGCCGGTCCGCACCCCGTAGCGCGTGGCGGCGACCATCACCGGCAGCAGATAGAGCAAGCCGATATTGGTGATGTTGCCGGCAGTGAGAATGCTGACGCCGAGCAGCGTGACCAGCAGCACCAGCCCCAGCGCCACCCCATATCCCGCCGGCTTGCCCCAGCCGCGTCCGGCGCGCCGCGGCGCTGCGCCGGCCGCCCGCGGCGCACTCTCCGCCATCGGCAGCACATGCACCGCGACGCCGGGCGTCTCGCGCACGAGCCGGTCGACCACCGATCCGTGGAGCAGTTCGAACCAGCGCGAGCGCAGCGACTTGCCGACGATCAACTGGGTGGCGCGTGCCTCGCTGGTGAAGCACTTCAATCCCTCCAGCACCGATTCGGCGGGCACCGAGGCGACCTGGCCGCCGAGCTGGGTCGCGAGATGCAAAGTCGCCGCGACCCGCCCGTTCTCGGCATCGCTGAAGCGGGTGGCGCGCGGCGTCTCGATATGGACGGCGGTCCATGGCGCGCGCAGGGCATCGGCGGTGCGCTTGGCCGCGCGCACCAGCTCGGGCGCGCCGGGAAGCTCGCTCACCGCGACCACCAGCCGCTCGCCCACCGCCCAATTGCCCGCCAGCGCATGCGCGCGCAAATAGTCGAGCATCTGCGCGTCGACTGCCTGCGCCGCGCGCCGCAGCGCGAGCTCGCGCAGCGCCGACAGGTTCGATTTGGAGAAGAAATGCCCGAGCGCCCGGCTCGCTTCCTCGGGCACATAGACCTTGCCCTCCTTGAGCCGCTCGATCAGCTCGTCGGGCGGGATGTCGACGACTTCGATCTCGGCATTCTCGAGCACCCGATCGGGCAGCGTCTCGCGCACGCGGACCTTGGTGAACGACGCGACGACGTCGTTCAGGCTTTCGAGGTGCTGGATGTTGACTGTCGAGTAGACGTCGATCCCGGCCGCGAGCAGCTCCTCGACATCCTGATAGCGCTTGTCGTGGCGGCTCCCGGGCGCATTGCTGTGCGCCAGCTCGTCGACCAGCACCAGTTGCGGCGCGCGCGCGCGGATCGCGTCGATGTCGAGTTCGTCGAGCATCCGGCCCTGATAGGGGATCTGCCGGCGCGGCAGGATCTCATGGCCGTGGAGCAGCGCTTCGGTCTCGGTGCGCCCGTGCGTCTCGACGATGCCGATCACCACATCGACGCCCGCGCGCTTGCGCGCCGCGCCTTCGCTCAGCATCTCATAGGTCTTGCCCACCCCCGGCGCCGCGCCGAGGAACACCTTCAAACGCCCGCGGCCCTCCTGCGCGGCGGCGCGCAGAAGGGCCTCGGGGTCGGGGCGGCCGTCGGGTGATGGCGTGTCGCTCACCGGGTGGCTTTTGCCCCTTCCGCTGCCAGCCTGTCGAGCGCCCGATTGAGCGCGAGCACATTGACGCGCGGTTCGCCGAGGAAGCCGAGCAGCCGCCCCTCGACCTGCTGCCGCACCAGCGCCTCGACGCGGCCCGCCGCGAGCCCCCGCGCGGCCGCGACGCGCGCCACCTGCGAAAAGGCCGCCTCGGGGCTGATATGGGGGTCGAGCCCCGAGGCGGAGGCAGTCACCAGATCGGCGGGGACCGATGCTCCTGGTGTTTTCGCGAGGGTTGCAGCGTCCGCGCGGACACGGTCGGCCAGGGCCTGGCTGGTCGGGCCGAGGTTCGACCCGGCCGAGGCCGAAGCGTCATAGCCGCTGCCCGCCGCGGAGGGGCGGCCGTGGAAATAGCCCGGGGCGGCGAAGCCCTGTCCGATCAGTGCCGAACCGATGATGCGGCCATCGTCCTCGATCAGGCTGCCATTGGCCTGTGCCGGAAAGACCGTCTGCCCGATGCCGGTGAGCAGCGCCGGATAAGCGAGCCCGAGCAAGGCGGCGAACAGCAGCGTCAGCACGATCGCCGGGCGCAGCGCGGTGGTGAAATCCTTGAGCATGTTCCTGTCCTCAGGCGAGGTTGAGACCGGCGACGATCAGATCGATCGCCTTGATGCCGACGAACGGGGCGATCAGGCCGCCAAGGCCGTAGATCGCGAGATTGCGGGCGAGCAGCGGCCCCGCCGCCATCGGCTTGTAGGTCACGCCGCGCAGCGCCAGCGGGACGAGGCACGGGATGATCAGCGCGTTGAAGATGATCGCCGAGAGGATCGCCGATTGCGGTGAGGCCAGCCCCATCACGTTGAGCACCCCGAGCCCCGGATACAGCCCCACGAACATCGCCGGGATGATCGCGAAATACTTCGCCACGTCATTGGCCACTGAGAAGGTGGTCAGCGCCCCGCGGGTCATCAGCAGCTGCTTGCCGAGCCCCACCACTTCGATGAGCTTGGTCGGATCGCTGTCGAGATCGACCATGTTGCCCGCCTCGCGCGCGGCCTGCGTTCCCGTGTTCATCGCGACGCCGACATCGGCCTGGGCGAGCGCGGGTGCGTCGTTGGTGCCGTCACCGCACATCGCGACGAGCTTGCCGCCCTGCTGCTCCTTGCGGATCAGCGCGAGCTTGTCCTCGGGCGTGGCTTCGGCAAGGAAATCATCGACGCCGGCCTCGGCGGCGATCGCCGCGGCGGTAAGCGGATTATCGCCGGTGATCATCACCGTGCGGATGCCCATCCGACGCAGCTCGGCGAAGCGCTCGCGCACCCCAGCCTTGACCACGTCCTTGAGCGCCACGATGCCGAGCAGCCGGCCGTCCTGCGCCACGGCGAGCGGGGTCTGGCCCGAACGTGCGACTTCGTCGGTGATCCGGCGAAGCTCGGTCGCCGCCGCGGTCTCGCCCACGCCGGGATTGGCGCGCAGCACCGCATCGACCGCGCCCTTCTGGATCAGGCTCCCGGCCGTGCGTATCCCCGAAATGCGCGTCTGTGCGGTGAACGCAATGATCTCGGCATCGGCGGGCAGTGCGTCTCGCGACTGGCCATATTTGCCATGGCTCAGCGCCACGATCGAGCGGCCCTCCGGCGTCTCGTCGGCGAAGCTCGCGAGCAGCGCGGCGCCGGCGAGCGTATCGATCGGCACGCCGGCGAGCGGGCGAAACTCGCTCGCGGCGCGGTCGCCGATCGTGATCGTCCCCGTCTTGTCCAGCAGCAGCACGTCGACATCGCCCGCCGCCTCGACCGCGCGGCCCGATTTGGCGAGCACGTTGAAGCGCACCAGCCGGTCCATCCCGGCGATGCCGATCGCCGATAGCAGCGCCGCGATCGTCGTCGGGATCAGGGTGATCAGCAGCGCCGCGAGGATCGCCACCGGGATGTTGCCCCCGGCATAGCTGGCGAAGCCCGGAATCGTGGCGACGGCGATCAGGAAGATGATCGTGAGGCCGACCAGCAGAACGGTCAGCGCGATCTCGTTGGGCGTCTTCTGCCGCTCGGCGCCCTCGACCAGCGCGATCATCCGATCGAGGAATCCCTGCCCGGGCTCCTGCGTCACGCGCACCTTGATCCGATCCGAGATCACCCGCGTGCCGGCGGTGACCGCCGAGCGATCGCCGCCTGCCTCGCGGATCACCGGCGCGCTCTCGCCGGTGATCGCGGCTTCGTTGACGCTGGCGACGCCCTCAACAACCTCGCCATCGGCGGGGATCAGATCGCCGGTGTCGACGAGGACGATCTGGCCCTTGTGGAGCTGCGCGGCGGGAATGGTCTTGCCGTCGGCCAGCTTCGCGGTGAGCTCGGACTTGGCGGCGCGCAGCGAAGCGGCCTGGGCGCGTCCGCGCCCCTCGGCCAGCGCCTCGGCGAAGGTGCCAAACAGCACCGTCAGCCACAGCCAGACGATCAGCTGGAGCTGGAACGGCACCGACAATGCGTCGCCGCCGATCGCCAGCAGCACCGTGAGCAGCAGCGCCACCACCGCGGTGGTGAACAGCACCGGGTTCTTCACCAGCTCGGCGGGGTTGAGCTTGCGGAACGCGTCGCCGATCGCCGGGCCGATAAGCATCGCCGAGAACATCGAGGTTGGAGTGGTCATGGGAGATGCCTTCAGAAGAGCTGGCCGTGGATCATCGCGAGATGATCGGCGACGGGTCCGAGTGCGAGGCTGGGCAGGAAGGTCAGCCCGCCGACGATGAGGATGATCCCGACGAGCAGGCCGATCCACAGCGCGCCGGTGGTCGGGAACGAGCCCGCGGTCTCCGGCGTGTGCTTCTTCGCGGCGAGCGACCCGGCGATGGCGAGGACGGGGACGATCACGAAGAACCGCCCGATCCACATCGCGATGCCGAGCAGCGCGTTGTAGAAGGGCGTACCCGCGCTCAACCCGGCAAAGGCCGAGCCATTGTTCGCGGTCGCCGAACTGAACGCGTAGAGGATCTCGGTGAAGCCGTGCGGTCCCTTGTTGAGCGGCCCGGCCAGCCCCTGCGGCAGCACCGCGGCGAGCGCGGTGAAGCCGAGGATCGACAGCGGCAGCACCGCGATCGCCAGCACCGCCAGCTTCACTTCGCGGCTCTCGATCTTCTTGCCGACATATTCGGGCGTGCGGCCGACCATCAGCCCGGCGACGAACACGGCGAGCAGAGCATAGAGCAGGAAGCCGTAGATCCCCGCGCCGACGCCGCCGATGACGATCTCGCCCAATTGCATGTTGAACAGCGGGATCATCCCGCCGAGCGCAGTGAAACTGTCGTGCATCGCATTGACCGCGCCGCACGAGGCCGCGGTGGTGACGACCGAGAACAGGGCGCTCGCGGCGATGCCGAAGCGGACTTCCTTGCCCTCCATATTGCCGCCCGCGGCGCCGAGCTGGTGGAGCATCGGATTGCCCGCCGCTTCCTGCCAATAGGTCACGCCTGCGCCGGCGACGAACAGGATCAGCATCGCCGCGAGGATCGCCCAGCCTTGCCGCGGATTGCCGACCGCCTTGCCGAAGGTCCAGGTCAGCCCGACGCCGATCGCGAAGATCGACAGCATCTCGACAAGGTTGGTGAGCGCGCTCGGGTTCTCGAACGGATGCGCGCTGTTGGCGTTGAAGAATCCGCCGCCATTGGTCCCGAGCATCTTGATCGCTTCCTGCGAGGCGACCGGGCCCAGGATGATCGTCTGCTTCACGCCCTCGAGCGTGGTCGCGTCGACCGTGCTGAGAAAGGTTTGCGGCACCCCGCTCGCGATCAGCCACAGCGCATAGACGCAGCAGATCGGCAGCAGCAGATAGAGCGTGACGCGTGTCACATCCGCCCAGAAATTGCCGAGCGTCCCCGTGCTGCGCCGGGCGAACCCGCGGAACAGCGCGAAGGCGACGGCGATGCCCGTCGCGGCGCTGAGGAAATTGTGGATCGTCAGCCCGAGCATCTGGCTGAGGTTCGAAAGCACGACCTCGCCCGAATACCATTGCCAGTTGGTGTTGGTGGTGAAGCTGATCGCGGTGTTGAACGCGCCGTCCGCGCCCAGCCCGGTCAGCCCGCGCGAGTTCATCGGCAGCACGCCCTGCAGCCGCAGCACCGCATAGGTGAACAACAGCAACGCGAGGTTGAAGAACAGCAGGTGCAGCGCGTAGCGGCGCCAGCCCATCTCGGCGGCGGGATCGATCCCGGCGAGCTTGTAGAAACCGCGCTCGATGGGCCCGAGCACGACATGCAGCGGCGTCCGCCGCCCTTCGTAAAGTGCGAACAGCCACAGCCCCATCGGCTTGGCGAGCGCGACGAGGATGGCAGTGAAGACGAGGATCAGCGTCCAGCCCTGGAGCGTCATGGCAGGTGCTTTCAGAAACGCTCGGGCCGGACGAGCACGGCCACGAGATAGAGGAGCAGGCCCAGTGCAGTGAGCCCGGCGAGCGCGAGGTGGAGAGTCATCGCCGCCGCCTCACGCATTGTCGCAGAGGCGGATGAAGGCGAGCGTCAGCAGGAAGAGCCCCGCCACCCCCGCGAGCCAGATGAAGTCGGTCACGATCTTTGTCCCCTGTCATGGCGTGAAATCGAAATGTCGGCCCGGCACCGGAAGCAGCCGGAACAGCGCCGGTCCCTCGAACGCGAAAGCGAGCCCGAGACCGAGCGCGGCGACCGCCAGCGCGGCGACCGCGAATTCGAGCGGCCCGGGTCCGTGCGCGCCGCCGAGCGCGCGGTGCAGCCACCAGGAAGCCGTCCCGCACAGCCCGAGCAGCGCCGCGCCGAACCCGTGCAACAGGCATTCCGCGCCCCAGCAGCGCTCCCCCGCTTCCAGACGATGCAGACTCGCACGCACTCGCTTCGCTCCGGCTGCCGATGGCGAGCGACATGGTGCCGAGGCGGGTTAAGCTTCCACGGGGAAGATCGGGCACGGCATAAGCAAAGCGTAAAGACCGCCGCTCAGGCCCATCCCATTGCGAACGTTTCGCACCTTCTCGCATCGCAATTGCAACTGACTTGCAATAACCCCGCGCCACGCCTACCGGGCTGCGCGTGAGCGAAAGGGTAAAGATGCGTTCGAAAGATTACCGGCGACCGCTGCTCGCGGGTGTCGCGCTGCTGCTGATGATCCAGCCCGCCTGGGCACAGACGGAGCCGCCCGGGGAAGACCCGGCACAGGATTCCGGAGCCGGCGACGAAGTGGTCGTCACCGCGGCGCGCTCGGTGCTGCCGCCCAGCGCGCTGCCGCTAACCATCGACATCATCGACAAGGCGACGCTCGACCAGCAGATCGCGATCTCGGGCTCGGTCACCGACGCGGTGTCGACTCTCACCCCCAGCTTCTCCCCTACCCGTCAGAAGCTGTCGGGCGCGGGCGAGACGCTGCGCGGCCGCTCGCCGCTCTATGCGATCAACGGCATCCCGCAATCGACTCCGCTGCGCGACGGCAGCCGCGACGGCTTCACGATCGACGGCTTCTTCGTCGACCGGGTCGAGCTGATCTACGGCTCGAACGCGCTGCAGGGCATCGGCGGCACCGGGGGCATCGTCAATCAGGTTACCGTCGGCGCGCCCAGGACCGAAGGGCTCACCGGCCGCGTCCTGCTCCAGGGCACCGCCGACAGCGACTTCCACAAGGATGGGCTGGGCGGCAAGGCCGCGGGGCTGGTCCAGTACAAGGCCGGCCGTTTCGACGCGAGCGTCGGCGCCGCCTATGACCGGCGCGGTGTGTTCTTCGACGGCGAGGGCCGCCGCATCGGCCTCAACCTCACGCAGGGCGAGACGCAGGATTCGCGCAGCTGGTCGCTGTTCGGCCGCTTCGGCTACGAACTCGGCGAGACCGCGCGGATCGACTTGATCGCCAGCCGCTTCCAGCTCGACGGCGACGGGGATTTCGTCGCGCTTCCCGGCAACCGCGCGCTCGGCATTCCCACCAGCGCCGTCAAGGGCACGCCTCCGGGCGAGCCCGCCGCCAGCCGCACCGAGAGCCTCGCGCTGTCGCTCACCGACACCAGCCTGTGGGGCGGCAATTTCGTCAGCCAGATCTTCTGGAATCGCACCCACGACACCTTCGGCGGCGAGCTCGCGCCGATCGCCACCTTCCAGGATCCGGTAATCGCGCCGGTCGGCACGTTGTTCGACCAATCGGAGAACCGCTCGCGTAAATATGGCGGCAAGATCAGCTATGAGCGCGGGGTCCCCGGCTTCGAGGCGCTCACTGCGATCATCGGCTTCGACGCGCTCTGGGACTCGACCGAGCAACGGCTGATCGCCACCGACCGCATCTGGGTGCCACCCGCCGATTTCCGCAGCCTCGCCCCGTTCGGCCAGCTCAACCTCGCATTGTTCGACAAGAAGCTCCGCCTCGCCGGCGGCGTGCGCTGGGAAAATGTCGCGATCCGGATCGACGATTTCCACACGCTCGCCTCGACTACCTATGACGGTCGTAATCCGGCGACCTTCGGCGGCGTCGCGGTCGCCGGCGGCAGGCCGACCTTCCAGGACGCCCTGCTCAATGGCGGCGTGATCGTCGAGCCGATGCCGGGCATCCGCGCCTATGTCAGCTATGCCGAGGGCTTCACCATGCCCGATGTCGGCCGCATCACCCGCGCGATCCGGGATCAGGGCATCAGCCTCGATAATTATCTCGACATCAGCCCGATCGTCTCGAACAACCGCGAGATTGGCCTCGAGGTGAAGCGCGGCCCGCTCGATGCCAGCGTCGCCTATTTCTGGTCGTCGAGCGACAAGGGCCAGCTGCTCATCGCCCGCCCCGACCGGATCTTCGACGTCCAGCGGCTGCGCACCGAGATCGAGGGGCTCGAGATCAATCTGGGGGTGGCGCTGCCGATCCCGGGTGCCCGCGTCTCGATCGGCTATGCCCATCTCGACGGGCGCTACGACAGCGACACGGTGCCCGACGGCAAGGTCGACACCGATCTCGACGGCACCAACATCTCGCCGGATCGGCTCAACCTCGCGGCAAGCTATGTCCGCGGCCCGCTCTCGGCGCGCCTCCAGACGCAATTCTTCCTCTCGCGCAAATTCGATGGCCCGAAGGTCGATCCGCGCAACGATTTCGGCGGCTATGCGATCACCGACGCGACGGTCCGCTATGAGACCGGGATCGGCGCGATCAGCCTGAGCGCGCAGAATCTCTTCGACAAATTCTACATCGACTATTCGAGCGACACCCGGCTGCCGACCGACAATCTCAGCTATTTCGCCGGCCGCGGCCGCACCATCACGCTCGGCTGGGACTATCGCTTCTGATCCGGCTTCTCGACCTTCTCCATCGCTGGACCGGCGGGCTGATCGGTCTCGTGCTGGCGCTGCTCGGCTTGAGCGGCGCGATCCTAGTCCACAAGGAGAGCTGGATCGCGCTGCCGCACGCCGGGGATGCGCTGGTCCGCGATCCCGATGCGATCGCGCGCGCCACCGCGAAGCTGCTCGCCGAGCCGGGCGCGCAGAGCATCGTCTATGCGGGTGACCGCTTCGGTCTGCACCAGTTGCGCACCGGCGAAGGCGCCGGTCTATACGCCGATCAGACGGGCGAGATCGTCACCCGCTGGTCCAGTCAATGGCAGCGGCCCGAGCTCTGGCTGTTCGACTTCCACCACCATCTCTTCTCCGGTGATGCCGGCGAGACGGTGATCGGGATCGCCGGCCTCGCGGCGCTGCTCTTCGTGATCACCGGTGCGATCCTCTGGTGGCGCACCCGCCGGACCTTCAAGTTCCGCCTGCTCCCGAAGCGGCTGAGCCGCCCGGCGATCGTGATGCACCATCGCGATCTCGGCATCGTCGTCGCGCCCTTGCTGCTTCTCTCGGCGCTCACCGGCACGATGATGATCTTCCGCCCGGTGGCCGAAACCGTGGTCGCGCCGTTCAGCGGCTATGGCATCGTGACGACGTCACTGAAGGCGCCCAAGGTCAAGAGCGGGCCGCTCGCGCCGCGCCTCGACTGGGCTCCGATCCTGCGCAGCGCCCACGCACGCTTTCCCGACGCAACGATCCGCATCCTCGCGCTGCCGCGCAAGCCCGGCGAGCCGATCACCATCCGGATGAAGCGCGCCGGCGAATGGCTGCCCAATGGCCGCACCACCCTGTGGATCGACGCGCAGGACGGCCATGTCCTCGCCGCGCGCGACGCGCTCGCGCTGCCCAGGGGCGCGCAGGTCTTCAACGGCGCCTATCCGCTCCACGCGGCAAAGGTGGGCGGGCTCGGCTGGCGACTGGTGATGACGGTCTCGGGCCTTACGCTGATGCTGCTCGGCTCGCTCGCGGTGTGGAGCTTCTGGTTCAAGCGGCCGAAGCCCGCCCGCGCGGCGCAGCGGCCGGTGCGCGCCTAGCGCGTCGGCCAGACGGCGAGGCTGGTCTCGACCAGCCGTTCGAGCTCCTCGCGGCTGGCCCCCGCCCCGGCCTGCAGCGACAGGCCCTGGAGCAGTGCCCCGAGATAGGCCGCGAGCCCCTCGGCATCCATGTGATCGGGCAGCTCGCCCGCTTCCTCGGCCTGCTCGAAGCGTTTGATCAACGCCTCCATCGACGATTTGCGCCGGGCGATCACTTCGTCGCGGATCGATTCGGCCTCGACCCCGCAGGCGACCGAGCTGATCACCCGCAGGCAGCCGCGCGGCTCGCAATCGCTCGCCTGCATCTCGAGCGCGCCGCGCAGCAGCCGTTCGGCAACGTCGCGCGCGGTCGGCGCGTCGAGCGCCTGCGACATGTAGCAGAGCTTCTCGCGCTCATAGAGGTCGAGCGCCTTGCGGAAGAGCGCCTCCTTGTTGCCGAACGCGGCGTAGAGGCTGGGACGGGTGATCCCCATCGCGTCGGTCAGATCGGTGAGCGACGCACCTTCATATCCCTTGCTCCAAAAGACGCGCAGCGCCTGGGCGAGCGCCTCGTCGACGCAGAATTCGCGCGGGCGCCCTTTCGGAGCGGAGCAGATAGCAAGTTTCATAATGATCGGTATATAATCACAAAGTGTGGAAAAATCACTAGTATTAACGCGTAGTCGGACAAACGGGTGCGAACCGCCAGCGTTAAAAGGGGTTGCAGCTGGAAATATGCAAGCCTATGCACTGTTCGTTCGAACGAACGACGGGGCAAACATGGTCTCGACGATGCTTCTCGACACCGCGATCGACCAGTTCGGACGCTACGGATTCGATGGCGCGAGCACGCGCGAGATCGCGCGCGCCTCGGGCACGGCGATGTCCTCGATCACCTATCACTTCGGCGGCAAGCAGGGCCTGTATCTCGCCGCGGCGGAGCATATTGCCGCATCGATTCGCGCGTTGCAGAGTGAGAATGTCGCGCGCGCCGTCGCCGCGGGGCGGGAATCGCGCACGGCGGCGATCGAGGCGCTTGCGACGATTCTGGACGGGTACGCCCAGATGATGCTGCGTCCCGAGACCGAGGCCTGGTCACGCTTCATCATCCGCGAGCAGCAATTCCCCACCGAGGCATTCGATCGGCTGTTCAGCCGGGTGATGCAGCCGGTGCTCGACGCGTTCATCGAGCTGATCGCACGCGCGCGCCCCGATCTCGCCCCGCGCGAGGCAGTGGCGATGGCGATCCTGCTTTTCGGCCAGGCGATGGTGTTGCGCGCGGGCCGCGCCGCGGTGTGCCGGGCGCTGCAGGTCGAGCAGATCGACGAGGAAACATCCCGATTGTTGCGTGCGCGCCTGCGCGCCAACATGCTCTGCATTCTTTCGGAGAAGCCGCAATGAACCGACGCCGCCTGATCGTGCTCGCCGTCGTCGTGGTGCTCCTGCTCGTCGGGATCTTCACCCGCGGCTTCGGGCTGATGCCCGGGCGTCCCGAGACCGAGCTCAGCCTGTTCGGCAATGTCGATATTCGCGAAGTCGATATGGGCTTCCGCGTCGGCGGCCGGATCGCCGCGATCGGAGTCGACGAAGGCGCGCGGGTGACGAGCGGCCAGCTGCTCGCGACGCTCGACACCGCGACGATCGAGAGTCGGGTCGCCGAGGCCGATGCGCGGGTCGCGCAGGCGCAGGCGGGCTACGACAAGGCGCGCAACGGCGCCCGGGCGCAGGATATCGGGCAGGCACGCGCTCGCGTCGCCGCAGCGCAGGCGGTCTATGACAACGCCCAGCGCGACTATGCCCGGCGGCAGGCGCTGGTCGAGCCCGGCGCGATCAGCCGGGGACTCTGGGAGCAGACCCGCGCCGACCGCGACCGCGCCGCTGCCCAGCTCGCCGAGGCCCGTCAGGCGCTGTCGCTACTGCAGGCGGGTACGCGGCGCGAGGACATCGAGGCCGCGGCCGCCGAGCTCAAATCCGCGCAGGCGGCACGGACCAGCGTCACCACCGATCGCTCGGACACGCGGCTCGTCGCGGCGAGCGCGGGCACGGTGGTCACGCGGGCGCGCGAACCCGGCGCGATCGTCCAGCCGGGCGAGACCGTGCTGACCCTGTCGATCGATCGGCCGATGCGCGTGCGCGCCTATGTCGCCGAGACCGATCTCAGCCGGGTCAGCCCGGGCATGAAGGTGCAGGTCACCGCCGACGGCAATCCGAAAACCTATCGCGGGACGATCGGCTACATCGCGCCGCGCGCGGAATTCACTCCCAAGTCGGTCGAGACCGAGAATCTGCGGACCGACCTCGTCTATCAGGTGCGCGTGATCGTCGACGATCCCGACGATGCGCTGCGCCAGGGCCAGCCGGTCACCATCCGCGTCGTCGGCGCCCGCCCGCGCCACGAGGACTGAGCAGGATGGACGGGCCCGTCGCCCGCACCACCGATCTGGTCAAGCGCTTCGACGCGCTGACCGCGCTCGACGGCGTGTCGATGGCGATCGAACCGGGCAAGGTCACCGGGCTGGTCGGCCCCGACGGCGCCGGCAAGACCACCCTGATCCGCATCCTCGCCGGGCTGATGGCGCCGAGCGGGGGCGAGGTCGAGGTGCTGGGCGCGCCGGCGGGGCAAAAGCTCGACGATCTCGGCTATATGCCGCAGCGCTTCGGGCTCTACGAGGACCTGTCGGTGATCGAGAACCTCACTCTCTATGCCGAGGTGCGCGGGCTGCCCAGGGCCGAGCACAAGGAGAGCTTCGACCGGCTGCTCGACTTCACCGATCTCGCGCGCTTCCAGGATCGGCTGGCGGGCAAGCTCTCGGGGGGCATGAAGCAGAAGCTCGGGCTCGCCTGCGCGCTGGTCAAGGCGCCCAGGGTGCTGCTGCTCGACGAGCCCGGCGTCGGCGTCGATCCGATCTCGCGCCGCGAGCTCTGGGCGATGGTCGGCGACCTGACCGATCAGGGGATCGGGGTGCTCTGGTCGACCGCCTATCTCGACGAGGCCGAGAAGTGCGACGCGGTCTATCTGCTCAACGAAGGCAAGTTGCTGTTCGACGGGCCGCCAGGCGATCTGACCGGCAAGGTCGGCGACCGGGTGTTCCGCGTCACCGGCTTCAAGGACCGCCGCCGCCATTTCCTCACCCGCACGCTCGACCGCGATGAAGTGATCGACGGGACGATCCAGGGCCGATCGGTGCGGCTGCTGATGGCCGAGGACGCGCCTGCCCCCACCCCGGAATCGCTCGATGCCGCAGGCGGTACGGTCGAACCCACCCCGCCCCGCTTCGAGGATGGCTTCATCGAGCGGCTCGGCGGCGGCCCCAAGGGCACCAGCGCGCTCGCCGAACGCTATCGCGACATCCCCGAGAACGACCAGTGCGCGATCACGGCCGAAGGACTGACCAAGCGCTTCGGCGATTTCGTCGCGGCGAGCGACATGCATTTCGAGATCCCGCGCGGGCAGATCTTCGGGCTGCTCGGGCCCAATGGCGCGGGCAAATCGACCACCTTCAAGATGCTGTGCGGGTTGCTCACCCCGACCAGCGGCAGCGGCGCAGTCGCCGGTCACGACCTGCGCCGCTCGCGCGCCGATGCCCGGGCATCGCTCGGCTATATGGCGCAGAAATTCTCGCTCTACGGCGATCTCAGCGTCCGCCAGAATCTGGATTTCTTCGCCGGCGCCTATGATCTCGACCGCAAGACCGCCGAACGTGCGATCGCGGCGATGATCGAGATCTTCGAGTTGAAGGGAAAGCTCGACGTCAATGCCGGCACCCTCCCGCTCGGCTTCAAGCAGCGGCTCGCGCTCGCCTGCGCGGTGATGCACGAGCCGCCGGTGCTGTTCCTCGACGAGCCGACCTCGGGGGTCGATCCGGTGACGCGCCGCGAATTCTGGACGCATATCAACGGGCTGGTCGAGAAAGGCGTGACCGTGCTGGTCACGACCCATTTCATGGACGAGGCCGAATATTGCGACCGCGTCACCCTGATCTACCGCGCCGAGCAGATCGCCACCGGCACCCCCGATGAATTGAAGGCACAGGCGGGCAAGCTCGCCGGGCTCGACGACCCGACGATGGAAGACGCCTTCATCGCGCTGATCGAGGAATTCGACCGCAAGCGCGAAGCGAAGGAAGCAGCATGAGCGGCTTCTCCCCTCGCCGCCTCGCCGCGCTCGTCCGCAAGGAAGGCGCGCAGATCCTGCGCGACCCTTCCACCTTCCTGATCGCCTTCGTGCTGCCGATGATCCTGCTCTTCCTGTTCGGCTATGCGGTGTCGCTCGACACCAGCCGGACGCGGATCGGTCTGGTGCTCCAGGATTCGAGCGCCCCCGCGCTGCGGCTGGCGCAGGCCTATCAGACCTCGCCCTATTTCGAAGTGACGATGGCGCGGACGATCCAGCCGATGCGCGAGAAGATGGTCGGCGGCGACTTGCGCGCGATCATCGTCATCCCGTCCGATTTCGGCGCGGGCGTGAAGCGCGGCCGCCCGCCTGCGATCCAGATCATCACCGATGGCTCGCAGCCCAACACCGCCAATTTCGCCGCAGCCTATGGCGAAGGCGTGCGCGCGCAATGGGCGGCCGCCGAGGGGCTCGAGCGCAATCCCGGCGCCGCCGGCCCGCCGGTCAGCCTGTCGGCGCGCTTCTGGTATAATCCCGAGCTCAAGAGCCGCTATTTCCTCGTCCCAGGATCGATAGCGATCGTGATGACGATGATCGGCACCTTGCTCACCGCCCTGGTCGTCGCGCGCGAATGGGAACGCGGCACGATGGAAGCGATGATGGCAACGCCGATCACGATGGTCGAGTTCATCGTCAGTAAGCTTTTGCCCTATTACCTCCTCGCGCTCTGCTCGATGGCGATGTGCACCGCGATCGGCATCTGGGCGTTCGGGGTGCCCTTCCGCGGATCACTGCTCACCCTGTTCGCGATCGCCTCGGCCTTCCTGATGCCTGCATTGGGCCTCGGCCTGTTCATCTCCTCGGCGACCAAGAACCAGTTCGTCGCCAGCCAGATCGCCACGCTCGCCGGCTTCCTGCCGACCTTCCTGCTTTCGGGCTTCATCTTCGAGATCGCGTCGATGCCGTGGCCGATCCAGGCGATCACTTATATCGTCCCCGCGCGCTATCTGATCCCCTCGCTCCAGACGGTGTTCCTCGCCGGCGATCA
Source organism: Sphingomonas naasensis (assembly GCF_004792695.1). GTDB lineage: Bacteria > Pseudomonadota > Alphaproteobacteria > Sphingomonadales > Sphingomonadaceae > Sphingomonas > Sphingomonas naasensis. Next base: position 832,063 of record NZ_SRXU01000001.1, read on the forward strand.
ATGGGGGCTGATCCTCCCCAATATTGGCGTGATGCTGGGCTTCGGGCTGTTCTTCTTCACGCTGTCCTTCCGGGTCACCCGCAGGAGCCTCGACTGATGGGACGCGGGCTGAGCCGCCTCTGGGCGATGATCGTCAAGGAGATGCTGGCGGTGCTGCGCGATCCCAAGTCGCGCGTCGTGCTGGTCGTCCCGCCGATCCTCCAGCTCTTCATCTTCACTTATGCGACGACGCTCGACGTCACCAATGTCGATATCGGCCTGCTCGATCGCAGCTCGGGCGCGCATTCGGTCGAGCTGGTCCAGCGCATCTCGGGCAGCCCCAATTTCCGCGACATCCGCACCTTTCGCTCGACCGACGAGCTGCGCGCGGCGATCGACAACCAGAAGGTGATCGCCGCGATGGTGATCGACGAGGATTTCGATCGCAAGCTCGCCTCGGGCCAGCCGGCGACGATCGGGCTGGTGCTCGACGGCCGTCGCTCGAACGCGGCGCAGATCGTCTCGGGCTATCTCACCAACATCGTCGGCGGGCTCGGCGCCGATCTCCAGCCGCGCGGCGCTGCGGGTGGCGGCAGCGTCGTGACCAACTGGTACAATCCTTCGCTCGACTATATCTGGTTCACGCTGCCCTCGCTGGTGGCGATCATCACCTCGGTTGCCGGCCTCGCGATCACCTCGCAATCGGTGGCGCGCGAGCGCGAGATGGGCACGTTCGACCAGCTGATGGTCTCGCCGCTCAGGGTGCACGAGATTCTGATCGGCAAGATGGTGCCGCCCTATCTGCTCGGCATGTTCAACGGCAGCCTCTATCTGATCCTCGCGCCCCTCGTGTTCGGGGTGCCGTTCAAGGGCTCGCTCGCGCTCTTCTTCCTCTCGCTCAGCGTCTACATGCTCGCCTTGATCGGGCTGGGCATGCTGATCTCGGCGGCGTCCAAGACGATGCAGCAAGCATTCCTCGGCGTGTTCCTGATCATGACGCCGCTGATCCTGCTGTCGGGCTATGCGAGCCCGATCGACAACATGCCGGGCTGGCTCCAGACCGTCACCTATATCGATCCGGCGCGCTATTTCCTGATCATCGTCCAGGGGCTGTTCCTCAAGGCGATGCCCGCCACCGCCGTGTTCCACCAGCTCTGGCCGCTCGTGCTGATCGCCTGCGCGACGCTCTCCGCGTCGGCATGGCTGTTCCGCGCGCGCATGGAGTAACCGATGCCCCGCCTGTCTCTCCTCGCTCTGCCCCTGCTGGCCGCCGGCTGCACCGTCGGCCCCGATTACCAGCGCCCCGCGCCCACGGCGGCAAGCCAGTCGCCGTGGCTCGAACCCGGCGCGCCCGGCGCGGTCGACCTCGCCTGGTGGGACAGCTTCGGCGACCCCGAGCTCTCGGCGCTCGTGCACCGCGCGCTGACGAGCGCGCCCGATTTGAAGGAAGCGGAGGCGCGGCTCGCCGAAGCGCGCGCCAATCGCGACGCCGTGGCGGGCGGGCGACTGCCGGGCGTCGAGGCCAAGGGCTCGGCAACCGAGAACCGGCTCAGCGAGAACGGCCAGCTGCCGATCGGCAACATCCCCGGCGTCGATCGCGAGTTCCGGCTGTTCGATCTCGGATTCGACGCGAGTTGGGAGCTCGATTTCTGGGGCCGCCGCACCCGCCAGATCGAAGCCGCGAACGCGCGCGCCGAGGCGGCGCTGTTCGGCCAGCGCGACGTGATGCTCACCCTGATCGGCGAAGTCGCACGGAGCTATTTCGATCTGCGGGCGGCGCAGGCGGATGCCGCCAGCGCGCAGGCCCTCGCCACCGCCGACGCCGAGCTCGCCCGGCTCACGCGCCTCCGCGTCACCGTGGGCGAATCTTCGCAGCTCGAGCTCGAACGCGCCGAAGCAGCCGCGCGGACGAGTGCCGCCGCGATGCCCGATGTCGAGGCGCGCGCCGCCGCCGCGGCCTATCGGATCGCGACCCTCGTCGGCGCCGCGCCCGAGGAAGTCGCGCCCCGCTTGCGCCAGCCCGCGCCGTTGCCCGCCAGCCCCGACCGGATCCTTGTCGGAATCCGCTCCGACCTGCTCGAGCGCCGCCCCGACATCCGCCGCGCCGAGCGCGAGCTTGCCGCCGCGACTGCGGATATCGGCGTCGCCACCGCCGATCTGTTCCCGCGCTTCAGCCTGTTCGGCAGCATCGGCCAGCAGGCGCGCACGCCCGGCGACCTGTTCGCGGGGGAAAGCACCCGGCTGCAGATCGGCCCGAGCTTCTCATGGCCGATCTTCTCGGGCGGGACGATCCGCGCCCAGATTCGCGCTGCCGACGCCCGCGCGCAGGGTGCCGCCGCGCGCTACGAAAAGGCCGTGCTCGGCGCGCTGGGCGACAGCGAGGCGGCGATCAACCGCTTCCTCAACGCGGGCGCCGCCGAAGCCGAGGCCGGCGCCGCGCTCGAGCGCGAGCGCGCCGCCTATGCTTTGGCGGAGAAGCGCCAGGCCAGAGGCGAGGACGACCGCCTCACCCTGCTCCGCGCCCGCGAGTCACTGCTGGCGTCGGAGCGGCGTGCGGATCAGGCACGCGCCGCCAAGGGCCAGGCGGCCGTGGCGCTGTACAAGGCGCTCGGCGGCGGCTGGCGCTAAATCAAAATCCTCCCTCGCGCAGCGGGGGAGGTGTCAGCGAAGCTGACGGAGGGGGCCCTCCTCGATCGACGACTTTGCGGAAAGGCCCCCTCCGTCGCCTTCGGCGCCACCTCCCCCGCTGCGCGAGGGAGGATTATCCTATCAGGGCATCAGCCGCTTCCGCCCCTGCGAGAGATGCCAGCGCATCGCCAGCGCCGCCCCGTCGGCATCCTGCGCGCGGATCGCTTCGACCACCATTTCATGCTCGATGATCATCGCGCCGATCGCCTCGACCGGCCGCGCGCGCGAGATGTCCACCCCGGCACGGAGGATGCGGTAGATCCCCTCTTCGAGATGGTCGAACGCAGCGACGAAGGCGGGGTTGGCGGTCGCCTCGAAGATCGAGCGGTGGAGCACCCAATCCTCCTCGTGCGCGGGTCCGTTCGACAGCAGCGCCGCGCGCAGCGCGTCCATCGCCCGCTGGATCGTCTCCATCTGCTCGGGCGAGCGCCGCATCGCCGCGAGCCGGCACGCCTCGGCCTCGAGCACGAAGCGCACTTCATAGGTGCCGAGCGTCGCCGACAGCTCGGCCATCGGCATATGCGCGCCGAGCCGTTCCGAGGGCCGGCGCAGGATATAGGATCCGGCGCCGCGCCGGGCTTCGGTGATTCCGTCGGCCGCGAGCCGGACCAGCGCCTCGCGCACCACCGTGCGCGACATGCCGAACATCTCGGCCAGCCGCGGCTCGGAGGGCAGCCGATCGCCGATGCCGAGATCGCCGCCGTTGATGATCTCGACGATCCGCGAATAGGCGCGGTCGGCCAACCGTCCCTCGCCCGCCTGCGATATGCCTGGTGCCAATGGCGCTCCCCTTCCCCCGCAGCAACCTAGCGGTCCCGTGCCAGGCGCGCCAGCCCCGGGTCCGACAGATTGGTTAGACAGATCGTGACCTTTTCGGGCCAATTTGTCCATTGACCTGCCGATTGGGTGCGGCATACTCCAAACCTGTCCAACCGATTCCAAAACGAGCGGCCCCAGAGCCGCAGATCGGTGGCGAAAAAACGGGGACCTGGGAGGGGTTATGGACAGTATGTACGGCGCCGCCGTGAATCTGCCGCCAATGAACGCCTTTGCCGAAGTCTATGTGAACCGGCCCTCCGCGCGCGGCGGACCGGTGACGGCGCTGTTCGGCCCGTTCGGCGATTGCGCCGTCGTGCTGGTGCGCCAGGGCGGCTATGGCGAGGCCGAATGCTGGATCGAGAGCGAGACCGGCCGCGTCTCCTATGCCGATCTGGTCGCCGCCGATCGCGCCGGGCTGATCCAGCGCGCTACCTGACCGGCTGCAGCGCCGCGGCCAGCGCCGCCGTGGCGTCGCCTGCGATCAGGTGCAGCGGCCGCCCGGCATCGGCCGGGATCACCAGCGCCTGAACCCCGCCGCGCGCCAGTGCGGCGCGATCGACCTTCGATACATCGCCCAGCTCGACCAGCAATCGCGTGCCTCGCGCACGCACCGACCGCACATTGCCTTCGCCCAGCGCACGCGCGATCGCCGCAGCATCGAAATCCTGAATGGTCGGTGCAGCGATCGATTGTGCGGCGCCCGGCGCCACGCCCAGGGCAGGCGCGACAGGCGCCACCACGGGTCCCTCGGCGATCGCCGCGCGCACCTCGCCGGCGATCTGGTCGGCCATCGGCCCGAACACCACCTGCAGCGCGCCATTGTCGAGCTTGAGCACGCCGCGCGCGCCGAGGCCACGCAGGCCGGCTTCGTCGATGGCCGCGAAATCGCCCACCACGAGCCGCAGCCGGGTGGTGCAGGCGTCGACGCTGCGGACATTGGCGCTGCCGCCCAGCGCGGCGAGGATCGCCGGCCCGCGTTCGCCGGATACCGGCTGCGGTCCCGGCGCCGGCGCGTCGGTCTCGCGGCCCGGGGTCTTCAGATCCCAGCGCCGGATCGACCAGCTGAACGCGGCATAATAGATCCAGAAATAGACCGCGCCGACGGGCAGCAACAGCAACGGCTTCGTGGCAAGCCCGAAGTTGAGCACATAGTCGATCAGACCCGCCGAGAAGCCGAAACCCAGCTTCACCCCGAGCGCGTTCATCACCACCATCGCGATGCCGGTGAGCACCGCATGGATGGCGTAGAGCACTGGCGCGAGGAAGATGAAGGTGAACTCGATCGGCTCGGTCACGCCGGTAAGGAACGACGTCAGCGCGAGGCTGAGCAGCAGGCCACCGACGGCCTTGCGCCGCTCGGGCAGCGCGTTGCGGTACATGGCGAGGCATGCCGCGGGCAGCCCGAACATCATCACCGGGAAGAAGCCCGACATGAACGCGCCCGCGGTCGGATCGCCCGCAAAGAAGCGCTTGATATCCCCGGTCGCGCCGTTGAAGTCGCCGAGCAGGAACCACGGGATGTTGTTGAGGATGTGGTGGAGGCCGGTGATCAACAACAGACGGTTGAGGAGCCCGAACAGGAACAGCCCGACCGATCCGGCACCGAGCACCCATTTGCTGAGCGTGTCGACACCCGCCTCGAACCATGGAAAGCCGAGCCCGAACAGTGCCGCGCCGAAGAGGCCCGCCAGCCCCGCGACGATCGGCACGAAACGCCGTCCGGCGAAGAAGGCGAGATAGTCGGGCAGCTTGATGTTCGAGAAACGGTTGTAGAGCACGCCGGCGACGATCCCCGACAGGATGCCCGCGGCGACGCTCAGCTTGCTGATCTCCTTGGCCCGCCACGCGGCCTGTTCGAGCGCGGGTGCCGCGGCGATATCGGGCGGAAGCCGCAGCAGCACCTTGGCGCCCTCGACCGCGACCAGATAGGCGACCACGCCCGCCAAAGACGCGGCACCGTGGTTCTCGCGCGCCAACCCGACTGACACGCCGGCGGCGAAGAGCAGTCCGAGATTGGAGAAGATCGCTTCACCCGCCGCCGCGACGAACGGGATGTTCAGCATGTCGGCCTGGCCGAGCCGCAGCAAAAGCGCAGCAATCGGCAGCACCGCGATCGGCAGCATCAGCGCGCGGCCGAGCGGCTGCGCCTTGGCGAGCAGGGTGGCGGGTCGAAAGCTCATGCCAGTGCCTCACGGGCGAGCGCGCGCACTTCGGCGGGAGACGCGGCGTCGCACGCCTTCTCCGCCAGCGCCACGCACGCGTTCATATCGAGTTTGCGGACCACCGCCTTGAGGCCGGGGATCGACGCGGGGGTCGCCGAAAGCTCGGTGATGCCGAGCCCGATCAGGATCGGCGCGGCGAGCGGATCGGAGGCGAGCCCCCCGCACATGCCTGCCCAGCGCCCCGCCGCCGCGGCACCTTTGCCAACTTCGCGAACCAGCCGCAGCACCGCCGGATGCATCGCGTCGACGCGCTGCGAGACCGCCGCGTTCCCGCGATCGGCGGCGAGCGTGTATTGGGTGAGGTCGTTGGTGCCGATCGACAGGAAGTCGGCTTCGCGGGCGATCTGGCCGGCCAGCATCGCCGCCGCGGGGGTCTCGATCATCACCCCGAGTTGCACCGGTTCGGCGATGCCCAGCTCGGCGCGAACCTCGTCGAGCAGCGTGCGCACCGGGCGATAGTCGCCAAGATCGGCGACCATCGGCAGCATGATCCGGCACTGGCCCGCGGGCACGCCGCGCAGGATCGCGCGGAGCTGGAGCCGCATCAGATCAGGCCGGGCGAGGCTGAGGCGCACGCCACGCAGCCCGAGCGCGGGGTTCTCCTCGCCGGCCATCGGCAGATAGGGCACCGGCTTGTCGCCGCCGATGTCGAGCGTGCGGACGATCAGCGGGCGCTCGCCAAGCGTCGCCGCGATCCGCGAATAGGTCTCGCGCTGCTCGTCCTCGTCGGGCGCGGTGGCGCGATCGAGGAACAGGAATTCGGTACGCAGCAATCCGCAGCCTTCGGCGCCCGCTGCCACCGCCGCGGCGGCGTCGGTCACCGAGCCGAGATTGGCAAAGATCTCGATCCGCTTGCCATCGGCCATGCGGCAGGGCGCGTGCGCCTCCGCCGCCTCGCGCGCACGCCGCTCGCGGACGGCGGACAGCCGTTCGCTGGTTTCGGCGAGCGCCTCGGGGCCCGGCTCGATCGTGAGCGTCGCGGCATCGGCGTCGAGGATCAGCGGGGTACCGTCGGCGACCGCAAGCACGCCCTCGCCTGCCGCGACCAGCATCGGGATACCGGCGGAAGCGGCGAGGATCGCGACGTGCGAGGTCGGTCCGCCTGCGGCCGTGGCGATACCCGCGAGATTGACGGTGTCCAGCGCGAGGAACTGCGACGGCAGCAGATCCTCGGCGATCAGGATCGTGTGCGGACGCAGCGCCGGAATGCTCGCCTCCGCCGTACCGAGCAGCGCCGCGATCACCTGGCGTTCGAGGTCCTTGAGGTCGGCGACACGCTCCATCAGCAGCGCGTCGCCGGTCGCCCGGATCGCCGCCGAAGCCTCGACGGTCGCCGCGCGCCACGCGAAGCCGGCGCTGCGGCCCGTGGCGATCTGCGCGTTCGCGGCGGCGAGCAGCTCGGGATCGTCGAGCAGCGCGCGATGCGCCTCGGCGATCTCGGCCGCGGCACCGCGCGCGCCGGCCAGCCGTGCGCTGATCCCGGCAAGCGCGGTGTCGAGCGCAGCGCGCTCGGCTGCGGCATCCTTGCCAAATTCGGGAACCGCCTGATCGGCGGCATGCAGTTGCAACGCCTGGCCGATCGCCAAACCCGGCGAGGCGCAGACCGGACCCTGAGTCACGATCGCAGGCGCCGCGGGCGCTGCCGCGCCTTCCTCGCCCAGCCCCGACAGGATCAGTTCCGCAACCGCCTCCACCGCGGCACGCGCATCCGCGCCGGCGCCGACGATCCGCACGCAGCTGCCCGAAGTCACGCCCAGCCCGAGCAGCGCCACGGTGCTGCGCGCATTGGCGCGCCTGTCGCCTGCGACCAGCGCGACTTCGGCGACGAACGGCCGGAGCGCCGCGGCGATCCGCGCCGCCGGCCGCGCATGGATGCCGTGCGTGGCGGCGACGATCACCTCACGCTCGAACCGCTCGTCGACCGAGGCAGCGCGCGCTGCCTCGCGCGGCTCGGCGCGCGCGATCCGCGCGACGCTCGCCCCGGCCTCGACCAGCCGGCCGGTCGCGTCGAGCGTCAGCACATAGCCTTCGCTGGCGAGCACCACCGGGGTGATCAGCGCCTTGGCCGCTTCGGCGACCGCATCGAGATCGAAGGCGATCAGCGGATCGCCCGCGGCGACGCGCTGGCCGGCCTCGACCCGGGCGTCGAAGCCCTTGCCGCCGAGCGCGACGGTCTCGAGCCCGATGTGCAGCAACAGTTCGGCGCCATTGTCGAGGCGCAGCGTAACCGCATGCGCCGTCGCGGGCACCGACAGCACTTCGCCCGCCGCGGGCGCGCGCAGCAGGCCTTCGACCGGATCGATCGCGAAGCCATCGCCCATCATCCGCTCGGCAAATACCGCGTCGGGCACGCTGTCCAGCGGCGCGAGCCAGCCCGCAAAGGGCGCGACCAGAGTTACACTATCGCCGATCATACCACTCACTGTACCAGCTCGACCGCGTCGATTGCCCATATCGGCTCCACGCCCCTGGCCGTGTAGCGGATGCACAAGGTCTCGTTGCCCGCGCGCGGCGCGAGCGTACCGACCAGCCGGGTCAGCCCCGGATTGCCGACGGCCGGAGCGAGCGGGAGGACCGCCACCCGCGGCCCCTCGCAGGTCCCCGCGTGAACGACGAACTCGCCCTCGGGCGTCGTCGGTGCCTCGAACTTGATGCCGTCGCGGTCCTTGCCGACCTGGAAGTTGAACGGGACCTGCCCGACGGTGATCGCGATCTGCCGTGCGCCGCCGACCGGCGCCTTCTCCCACAGCCAGCACGGGTTGAAGATATCGCTGACGAACGTCGCCCGCTTGCCGGTGGCGGGATAATCGTCCTCGAGCGCGAGCACGACGCGGCTGGTGCAGGTCTTGAGCGCCTCGTCGCTGCGCCAGCGCAGGCTCTGCAGCGTGATCGTGCGCGTGATCTCGCCGGGCACCGCGCGGTCGCCCTTGAACGCGGCCGCCTTGAGCGCCACCGGCAGCGTCGCCTTGAACGGCCCGGCATAGGCCGGCGAGTTCGCGGTCACCGCACCACCATCGACGGTGTAGCGCATGGCGAGGCCGGCCTGATTGGCGAGCGTGACGGTCACGCTGTCGCTGCCCGGCGCATAATCATAGCTGGGCTGCACCTCGAAGGCACTGAACGAGGCGTTGAGCCCGAGGTCGCGCATCCGCGTCATCTGCGGGATCACGCGGTCGACAAAGCCGCCGAAATCGCTCGCCCCCTTCGCCGACCAGCCCTTCTCGGCCACCGCGGACGCGCGCGGGAAAGTCTGCCATGCCGCGCGCGCCTCGGTGCGGACATGCTCGGTCCACAGATTGGCCTGCACGCCGAGCACATGATGCTGCTGCGCCGCCGGGATCGCGTCGGGGACCGGATCGAAGGCATAGACGGTCTTGAGGTCGATCAGATTGCCGCGCCCGGGGGGCTCGGTGTCGCTGAAGCCTTGGCGGTTGTCGAAATAGAGCGTCGGCGCCGGGCTCAGAACGGCGTCGTGCCCGGCCTTGGCCGCGGTGATCGCGCCTTCGATCCCGCGCCACGAGGTGATCGTCGCGTCGGGCGGCACTTCATTACCCTCGAGGATCTCGTCCCAGCCGATCAGCTTGCGGCCGCGCTTCGTCAGATGCCCGGCGATGCGATGCATGAAGGCGGCCTGCAGCGCCGTCTCGTCCTTGATGCCGAGCGCCTTCATCTGCGCCTGGATCCGCGCCGAGCCCTTCCACTGCTCCTTGGTCGCCTCGTCGCCGCCGACATGGATGAATTTCGAGGGAAACAGCGCGATGACCTCGTCGAGCACGTCCTCGAGGAAGCCGAAGGTGCTGTCGTCGAGATTGTAGAGCCACGGGAACACGCCCCAATCGCTCTCGGTGCCCGGCGGGATCGGCACGCCGGTGCCGAGCTCGGGATAGGCGCGGATCGCGGCGAGCGCGTGCCCCGGCATCTCGATCTCGGGGACGATCGTGATGTTGCGCTGCGCAGCATAAGCAAGGATGCTGCGGATCTCGTCCTGGGTGTAGAAGCCGCCGATCTTCGGGAGTTGCGGCGCGCCCGGCGCGGTGGCAGGATGGCGCCAGCCCGAAATCTCGGTGAGCTTCGGATATTTCTTGATCTCGATCCGCCAGCCCTGATCGTCGACCAGATGCCAGTGCAGCGTGTTGAGCTTGTTGACCGCCATCCAGTCGATCAGATGCCGCACATAGTCGGGCGACTGGAAATGCCGCGCGCTGTCGAGCATCAGCCCGCGCCAGCCGAAGCGCGGCGCATCGGCGACGTCGAATGCCGAAACCGTCACCGGGCCGCGGCCCGGCGTCTGCGTCAGCGCCTGCCACAAAGTCACCGCGCCGTAGAGCAGCCCGGCATCGTCGCCTGCGGTGATCGTCGCGCCGCGGGGCGTCACGTCGAGCCGATAGCTTTCTGGCTTGCCGGTCGCGGCGCGGACGAAGCGGATCGAAGCGCCCTTGCCGGCGGTTCCGATCGCCAGCCGAAGCCCGCGCGATTCATCGAGCAGCACCGAGAGGCGCTCGGCGGCATTCCGCGCCCCGGCATCGCCGGCGGGCACCGTGATGCCAGTTGCGCCGGTAACGGCGAGGCGCCCCTGCCCCGCATGTAGTTCAGCGGGGAGCGGCAACAGCTTCGGGACCTGCGCCAGCGCCGGCGTTGCCGCCAGCAGGGCGCCGAGCGCCACCAACGATCGAGACAAGAAGATCAAGCACGGCTCCCGACGATGATGCGCGTCGAACTTAGGCGGTTTCGCGCGTCGCTCAATCGGCGCGCTGCGGCGCCGACCGAGCAGAAAAAAATCGGGCGGCGGAGAAACATCGTGGATCTCCGCCGCCCGGCCATGCCCTTCCGCCCGGTTAGAAGTTGACGTTCACCGAGGCGAGTGCCCGGCGCCCGGTGCGGTAGACGCCACGCGGCAGACGCGGCGTGTTGGCATAGGCGTAATATTCGCTGTCGGTGAGGTTCATGCCCGAGATGGTGAGGCCGATATTCTCGGTGATGTTGTAGGTCGCCGAGAGATCGACGTTCGCCGTGTCGCGGACGAACATGTTGTCGCCGCGATCGATCCCGGTGAAGTATTTCGACCGCCAGGTGTAGGTCCCCCGGATCGCGATCGGGCCGCTCTCGAAGAACGGGCTCAGGCTCACCTGGTGCCGCGAGTTGAACGGCAGATCCGCGTCGTTCTGACCCTTGCCATCCGAATAAGTGTAGTTGGCCAGCACGCCGAACCCATAGGGCAGGCTCTGCTGATAGGCGATCGCGAAGCCCTTCACCTGCGCCGAGCCGGCATTGAACGGCCGGCTGACATTATAGGTCGAGATCGTGTTACGCGAGGTGTTGAAATGCTGCTCGGGCACCGTCCGCGAGAGGATGTAGTTGGTGATGTTCTTGTAGAAAATCTCGCCGGCAAGGATCGCGCGCGGCGCGAAATACCATTCGAGCGACGCGTTGAAATTGTCCGATTCATAGGGATCGAGATCGGGGTTGCCGCCGCCGCCGGTGAGGATCGAATCCGCCAGCCAGAAGGAGTTGGTCATGTCGGCATAGTTGGGCCGCGCGATCACCTGCGTCGCCGCTGCGCGGAAGATCAGATCCTTCTTGAGATCGATCGCGATGTTGATCGACGGCAGGACGTTCTCATAGGTCTTGTTCGTCGCCTGCCACACCCAGTCCGTCGCCGCGGCGCAAGTGCCCGAGGTGCAGACGAAACCGGCGCTCTCGCTCGAGGTGTTGACGTAGCGCGCACCGATATTGCCGCGCAGCGCGCCCTGCTCGAAGTTGATCTGCGCATAGGCGGCGTGAATGTCCTCGGTGACATCCCAGTTGCCCGCCGCGAACTCGACCGCGGCGAACTGCGACGGCGTCGGCACTGCGCCACCGCCGGGCACCCAGCTGCCGCCCTCGACATAATCGACCATCGAATTGCCGTCGATCTTGAAGCGGCCGGTCATCTGGTCGTTCACGCCGTTGAAGCCGCGCAGATAGTTGTCGCTGACCTGACTCGTGTTGAACTGCCCGGCCGGCACGTTGACGCCCGCGACGGTGACACCGGCATAGCGCTGCCCGGTCTCGTGGCGACGATATTTATAGCCGACCTGCAGGCTCTTGAGGCTGCCGTCGAACTTGAAGGTCAGATCGGCCTGGCCATAGCGCTCCTTGTCGCTGGTCGGCTTCTCGACGAGGTTGCCGCTCCAGCCCGGATCGGTCCGGAAGGCTGCGGGATTGCCGAGCACGTCGGTGGTGTAGCTGATCGTTCCGGGGCTGCCGGGCGCGCCGCTGATGTCGACGGTGTAGTTCGCCCAGTTGAGGAACTCGAGGAACACCTGCTTCTTGGTGCCGCCATCGGCATCGGACATGCCACCTTCGACGTTGAGGTTCCAGTTGACGCCTTCCCAGCCGACCTGGCCGTGCCACGTCTCGGAATGCATCTCGGCGGTGCGATATTGCGCGTCGAGCACCGAGAGCGCGTTGGTGAACGATGCCTGGGTGACGATGCCGTCCTGCACCTGCAGCGCATTGAGCTGGCCGGCGCTGTTCCAGACATTGCCCGGGAAGGCGTACATCGACTGGTTGAGGTTGTCATAGGTCGCGTCGATGCGGAGATAATCCACGCCGACCGTCAGCTCGGGCACCGGCCGCCACTGCGCTGCCGCCGAATAGGTCAGGCGCTCGCGACCCTGCTCGAAATAGGACGTGCCGAACGCGTTGGGGAACACCGCCTTGGGATTGGCGGTGAGCGTCGTTGCGCAGGCGCCGGTGCAATCGGCCGGGGTGGCGACGCTGCCGTCCTGGTTGAAGGTCGGCAATCGCGAATCGGTGCCGGCGTCGTTGCGGCCCGACCAGAAGTCCGCGGTGATCGTGCCATAGGCCTCGAGGCCGTCGCGGCGCAGGCGATCCTTGGCGCGCTGGAACGAGGCGAGCAGGCCGATCGTGCCGGCCTCGTTGTGCCAGCTGACCAGCGCCGAACCCTGCACGTCGCCCTTTTCCGAGCGATCATTGTAGAGATAGCCGAGCGACCCGGCGACGGTGAACGGTTTGAGATCGAGCGGCCGACGGGTGATCACGTTGACCGTGCCGCCGATCGAGCCTTCGTCGATCCGCGCCTCGGGCGACTTGTGCACATCTACCCGGCTGACGAGCTGCGGCGCGAGCAGCGCGTAGTTGAAGGTGCGACCCGGGGAGTCGAGGATGAACCAGTCGGCCGACGCGACGGTCTGGCCGTTGAGCAAGGTGCGGTTGAGCGCCGGATCGGTGCCGAGGATCGAGACCTTCTCGCCCTGGCCGAACTGGCGGTCGACGGTCACGCCCGGTACCAGCGTCAGCGCCTCGGCGACATTGGTGTTGGGGAATTTGCCGACATCCTCGGCCGAGATCGAATCGACGATCGAATTGGCGTTGCGCTTGACTTCGATCGCCGCCGCCAGCGAGGCGCGGTAGCCGGTGACGACGACTTCCTCGCCGTCCTGGGCCTCGGCCGCGGCCGGCGTCTCGTCAGCGGTCTGTGCGTATGCGGCACCGGAAAACAGCGCCATCGCGCTGGCGGTGCCAATCAGAAAGGCCCGAATCCGCATGTCTCTTCCCCTTATGATCCCAGTGGCATGCCTTTTTTATACCAGTTGCATACCATTGAGCGGACCATCCGTCAGACCTTTGAGGCCGTCAAGAGGGATTCTTTCACTAATGTGACGACGCGATGCATTTTGTGGGTAGCGTGTGGTCTCTTATTGGTATTAGTATTGCGTATCACGCACCTACGTCCAATGGTAGGAACCGAAATGCCGCTTCTGGCCGAAAAGATACGACCACTTGATGGAACCGGGAGCGGACCGCTCTACCGGCGGCTGGAGGATGCGTTGCGCGACGCGTTGCGCGATCAGGTGCTCAAGCCCAACGAGGCGCTGCCCGCCGAACGCGATCTCGCCGCCGATCTCTCGGTATCGCGCATCACACTGCGCAAGGCGCTCGATACGCTGGTGGGCGAAGGCTTGCTCATCCGCCGCCAGGGCGCGGGCACCTTCGTCGCCGGGCGCGTCGAGAAGCAATTCGCGAAACTCTCGTCCTTTTCGGAAGACATGGCGGCGCGCGGGCGCATTGTGCGCAGCGAATGGCTGGTGCGCGCCTCGGGCGCAGTTACTCCCGACGAATCGCTCAAGCTTGGCTTGAGCCCCGGCACGCCGGTCTATCGCTTCAACCGCATCCGCTATGCCGACGATACGCCCATGGCGATCGAATATTCGACGATCCCCGGCTTCGGGCTGGCGAGCGAGGAGGATGTCGGCGCGTCGCTCTACGCCGCGCTCGAAGCGACCGGCAATCGGCCTGCGCGCGCGCTCCAGCGCCTTCGCGCGGTCCTGTTCGACGCCGAGCAGGCGCAGTTGCTGGGGATCGAAGCGGGTGCGCCGGGGCTTTATATCGAACGCCGCGGATTTTTGGCGGACGGCCGGGTGATCGAGGCGACGCAGAGCTGGTATCGCGGCGACGCCTATGACTTCGTCGCCGAGCTCGACACGCGAGGCTGATGCAGTGACGGTTCCAGAAAACACCCGGATGTTCAGCGAGGCCGGTGAGGCCGCAGCGGTGGTGCGCCGCCAGCTCGCCGCCAATCAGGTCGCGGTGAGCGCGCTCGCCGCCGAGCTTCGTGCCGCGCCACCACGTGGCGTGCTCACCTGCGCGCGCGGCAGCTCGGATCATGCCGCGACCTTCGGCAAATATCTGATCGAGACCCGCGCCGGCGTGCTCACCACCTCGGCGGCCCCTTCGATCTCGTCGGTCTATGGTGCCGCGGCGAACCTCGCCGGCATGCTGGCGATCGGCATCTCGCAATCGGGCAAGAGCCCCGACATTCTCGCGGCAATGCGCGCGGCGAAACAGGGCGGCGCGCGCACCGCGGCGCTGGTCAATACCGCCGGGTCGCCGCTGGCCGCGGAAGTCGATACCTTCCTCCCGCTTCACGCCGGCGCCGAGATCAGCGTAGCCGCGACCAAATCCTATATCGCCAGCCTCGCCGCGCTGCTCCACCTCGTCGGCGAATGGGCGGGCGACGGTGAATTGCTCGAGGCGCTCCACGAGGCGCCGGCGCTGCTCGAACGCGCCTGGGCGGCCGATTGGTCGCCGATGGTCGACAAGCTTGCCGACGCGCGCGGGCTCTACGTCATCGGGCGCGGGCTCGGTTTCGGCGTCGCGCAGGAAGCGGCGCTCAAGTTCAAGGAGACGTGCGGGCTCCACGCCGAGGCGTTCAGCGCCGCCGAGGTCCGTCACGGCCCGATGGCGCTGGTCGGCCCGGACTTCCCGCTGCTCGTCTTCCGCCAGGCCGACGAGACCGCCGACGGCGTCGACGAGCTCGTCGCCGAGGTGCTCGCGCGCGGCGGTCAGGTGCTGGTCAGCGGCGGCGACGTGCCCGGCGCTATCCAGTTGCCGCATCCGGCCGCGCATCCCGCGATCGAGCCGATGCTGCAGATCCAGGCTTTCTACCGCGCGGCCAACGCGCTCTCGCTGCGCCGGGGCTTCGATCCCGATCGCCCTCCCCTGCTCGCCAAGGTCACCGAAACCGTCTGATGGTCACTGCTCTGGTCCATGGCCGCGTGCTTCGCGCGGGCGCCCTTCGCGACGGTGAGGCCGTGCTTCTCGACGGCGAACGCATTGCCGCGATCGTGCCTCTGGCCGAGGTTCCCGCGGACGCGGCACGGCACGATCTTCAGGGCGCGATGCTGCTCCCCGGCTTCATCGACACGCAGGTCAATGGCGGCGGCGGCGTGCTGTTCAACGATTCGACCAGCGTCGAGGGGATCGCCGCGATCGGCGCGGCGCACCGCCGCTTCGGCACCACCGGTTTCCTGCCGACCCTGATCAGCGACGATCTCGAGGTGATCCGCCACGCCGTCGCCGCGGTGGATGCCGCGATCACCGAAGGCGTGCCGGGCGTGCTCGGCATCCATATCGAGGGCCCCTTCCTCAACGTCGAACGCCGCGGCATCCACCGCGCCGACAAAATCCGGGAGCTCGACGAGGAAGGCCTCGCGATCCTGACTTCGCTCAAGCGCGGCCGCACCTTGGTGACGCTCGCGCCGGAGCGGACCACGCCCGCCACGATCCGTCGACTGACCGATGCGGGCGTGATCGTCGCAGCGGGACACAGCAACGCGACCTACGAACAGTCGATCGCCGCGGTCGAGGCCGGCACCACCGGCATCACCCATTTGTTCAACGCGATGTCGCCGCTCACCTCGCGCGCGCCGGGGCTCACCGGCGCCTCGCTCGAACGCCCCGAGCTGATCTGCGGGATCATCGTCGATGGCCATCATGTCAGCCCGACGACGCTCAAGATCGCGTTGCGCTGCAAACCGCCCGAGCAGCTGATGCTGGTCACCGACGCGATGCCCTCGGTCGGCAGCGACAGCGACGAATTCCTGTTGCAGGGCCGCCATATCCGCGTCCTCGACGGGGTCTGCCGCGACGTCGACGGCACCATCGCGGGTTCGCATCTCGACATGGCCACTGCGCTCGCCAATACGATGCGGCTGCTCGGCGCGCCGATCGAAGCCGCGGCCTGCATGGCCGCCCACGCGCCCGCTGCGTTCCTCGGCCTCGCCGACAGCCTCGGCCAGATCGCGCCCGGATACCGCGCGGATCTCGTCGCGCTCGACGATGCGTTCCACGTCACCGGCACGTGGATCGGCGGCGCCGGGATCGAAGCCTAGCCCAACGCCGCCGCGCGACGTTCGCGCAACGCCGATTTGAGCTGATCGGGCGTGAACGGCTTGTCGAGGATCCGGACATTGATCGCCTCGGCGACGCCCATGTCGGATTCGGCATAGCCGGTGATCACCAGCGCCGGGAAATCCGCGCGCTCGACACGGACCTGCCGGACCAGTTCGGCACCCGACATGCGCGGCATCGCATAGTCGGTGATCAGCAGGTCGAACGCCGCCGGATCCTTGCGGAACAGTTCGAGCGCGTGCGCGCCTTCGGTGACGTGCGTCACGCTGTGGCCGAGGTCCTCGAGCAGCGCGGCGGTGGTGGCGCGGACACCGTCATGGTCGTCGACCAGCAGGATGTTCATCGTGATCGAAACACCGTCGAGCACTTCCGCGACCTCGACTTCGATCCCGGTCTGGCCATCGCTCTCGGGTGCGCGCGGCAGCCATATCTCGACGCAGGTGCCGCGGCCGAGCTCGCTGTCGACGCGCACCTCGCCGCCCGATTGCTGCGCGAAGCCATAGACCATGCTGAGCCCCAGCCCGGTGCCCTTGCCCACCGGCTTGGTGGTGAAGAAGGGCTCGAGCACCTGCTCGATCATCTCGGGCGCGATGCCGCAGCCGGTATCGCCCACGCCGATCACGACATAAAGGCCCGGCTTGAGGCCGGTCCGCCCAACCTGCTCGGTGATCTCGCGATCTTCGGCCGCCACGGTGACGACACCACCTTCGGGCATCGCGTCGCGCGCGTTGATGATCAGATTCATCAGCGCCAGCTCGAGCTGCGAGGTGTCGGCATAGACCGGCGACACGTGATCGGCGAGCTTCCACTCGAGCTCGACCATCCCGCCCAGCGTGTGGGTGAGCAGGTTGGTCACTGACTGGGCGAGCCGCGGGATCTGGACCGAGGCGGGTTCGAGCTTCTGGCGGCGGGCGAAGGCCAGCAGATGCTTGACCAATTCGGCGCCCTGCTCGGCCGCGTGTCTGGTCATGCCGACGATCTTCGCCTGATCGTCGCTCAGCGACACACGGCGCTCGATCATGCCCAGCCCGCCGAGCACCGCGGCGAGCAGATTGTTGAAATCATGCGCGATACCGCCGGTCAGCTGACCGATCGCATCCATCTTGCGCGCCTGGGTGAGCTGGCTCTCGAGCTCCTTGCGGTCGGTGACGTCGAGCAGGGTGCCGGCGAACTCGACCGGATTGCCGAAGGAATCGCGCACCAGCACCGCCTGATCGAGGAAATGCCTGTACTGGCCATCGGCGCATTGCCAGCGATACTCGATCGCGAGCGACTGACCGGTGCGGCGTCCGCCCATCGCCTCGACCACGCGACCACGGTCGTCGCCATGCAACCGGTCCACCCAGAGCGTCGGCGAGCGCTGGAGGTCCTCGAAGGCATAGCCGGTGAGCGCCTGAAAGTTGCCGCTGACGAATTTGGGGATGCGCGGCGCCGCGTCGATCTCCTCGAGATAGAGGATGATCGGCAGCGACTGGATGATCGCCGCCTGGCGCTGCTCGGCGAGGCGCAGTTCCTGCTCGACGCGAAGCCGCTCGGCATTGGCGCGCAGATTGGCGTCGAGCAGCGCCTGCTCCTGCCGGGCCTTGCGCTGGATCTCCTTCGTCATCGTGAACAGATCGACGAACACCGCGACCTTGGACTGCAGCACGATCGGATCGACCGGCTTGAACACATAGTCCACTGCGCCCATCGAATAGCCGCGCAGCAGATGCTCGCTCTCCTTGTTGACCGCGGAGAGGAAGACGATCGGCACGCGCTTGGTCTGCTCGCGCGAGCGGATGATCTGCGCGGTCTCATAGCCGTCGATGCCGGGCATGTAGACGTCGAGCAGGATCACCGCGAACTCGCCCTTGAGGAGCTGGCGCAGCGCCTCCTCGCCCGAATTGGCGACGACGACTTCGGCCACGTCCTCGAGCACGGTGCGGATCGCGAGCAGGTTGCGCTCGTCATCGTCGACGACGAGGACCCTGGCGCGATCTTCCATGACGTCGGCGTCTTTCACAAGCGGGGCCTCGGCGATCGTGGCGTCTCGGGTGGCAGGGAGTCTCGAGCCCATCCGCACCTCAGTTCCGCTCTGCCACGACCGCGCCGTTCGCGCGCGCGGCATCGCGCGAGCGCGCGATCCACACGCGCAGCAGCGCGAGCAGCAAATCGATGTCCACCGGCTTGGCGATATAGTCCGATGCGCCCGCGTCGAGACATTTTTGCCGGTCGCCCTTCATCGCCTTGGCGGTCACCGCGATCAGCGGCAGATCGGCCAGCTCGGGGCGCTGGCGGATCTGCTGCATCGTCTCATAGCCGTCCATCTCGGGCATCATGATGTCGATCAGCGCGATGTCGATCCCCGGCGTCTGCTCGAGGATAAGGATGCCGTCGCGGCCGCGCTCGGCATGCTGCACCTCGACGCCATAGCTCTCGAGCACGCTGGTCAGCGAGTAGATGTTGCGGATGTCGTCGTCGACGATGAGGATCTTGGCGTCGGCCAGCTCGGGCACGCCGCGCTCCGCCTGGATGAGCTGATCGGCCTGCTCGGGAACGAGCTCGATCACCTTGGGGGACGCATCGATGCGCTCGGCGAGGTCGCTGAACACGGCCACCAGCGCCTCCTTGCCAGCCGGCTTCTCGGTCACGCCGAACGCGCCGAGATCGATCGCCTTGGCCACCTTGTCAGCGCCCGAGATGACGTGGATCGGCACATGGCGGGTCTGCGGATCGTGCTTGAGCAGATCGAGCAACACGAAGCCGTCGATGTCCGACAGGCCGAGATCGAGCGTGATCGCGTGCGGCTGGAGCTTCCGCACCATCGCCAGCGTCCCCGCGCCGGCGCCGGACACGACGCCCTTGAGACCCACGCCGCGCGCGATGTCGAGCAGGATCGACGCGAAGGTGGGATCGTCCTCGACGATCAGCACGAACGGATCGCCCGACAAGCTGTCGCGGTCGTCGGTCAGGTCGAGCGAGCCGGGCAGCGCGCTGGGCACCATCGCGCCGCTATTGTCGTAGCGCGCGGTGGTCCCCGACGGTCCAACCTGTGCCGGCGCGGCGGCCGCCTGGAGCGGGATAAACAGCGTGAAGGTCGAGCCTTCGCCCGGCTTCGAGCGCACCTGCAGCTCGCCGCCCAGCAACCGCGCGATCTCGCGGCTGATCGACAGGCCGAGGCCGGTGCCGCCATATTTGCGGCTGGTGGTGCCGTCGGCCTGCTGGAACGCCTCGAAGATCAGCTTCTGCTTGTCCTGCGGGATGCCGATGCCGGTGTCGGTGACGGCGATCTCCACCGCGGTGTCGACGCCGCGCAGCATCGGATGGTTGGTGCTCCAGCCCTTGGTGGCGGCGCGCACCGCCAGCGTGACCCCGCCCTGCGCGGTGAACTTGAACGCGTTGGAGAGCAGGTTGAGTACGACCTGCTGGAGCCGCTTCTCGTCGGTGCGGATCGTCGCCGGCAGCGCCGCGTCGAACTCGACGTTGAAGGCGAGGCTCTTGTCCGCGGCGAGCTGGCGGAAGGTGCGCTCCATATGCTGCTTGAGCCCGGCCAGCGGCATCTCGCCGACCTCGATCGAGACGGTGCCCGATTCGATCTTCGACAGATCGAGAATGTCGTTGATCAGGTTGAGCAGATCCGAGCCCGCGCCGTTGATCGTCCGCGCGAACTCGACCTGCTTCTCGTTGAGATTGCCCTGCGGATTGTCCGAAAGCAGCTTCGAGAGGATCAGCAGCGAATTGAGCGGCGTGCGCAGCTCGTGCGACATGTTGGCGAGGAACTCGGACTTGTACTTCGAGGTGAGCGCGAGCTGCTCGGCCTTCTCCTCGAGCGCGCGGCGCGCCATTTCGATCTCGAGATTCTTCGCCTCGACCTGCTTCTTCTCGTTCTCGAGCAGCTGGGCCTTTTCCTGCAGCTCCTCGTTGGTGTTGTGCAGCTCTTCCTGCTTGGTGGTCAGCTCGGTCTGGCGGGCCTGCAGCTCCTGCGTCAGCAGCTGCGACTGCTTGAGCAGCCCCTCGGTGCGCATCGTCGCGGCGATCGTGTTGAGCACGATGCCGACCGATTCCATCAGCTGGTCGAGGAAGCTCTGGTGCGTCTCGTTGAACTCGCCGAACGAGGCGAGCTCGATCACCGCCTTGACGTCGTCCTCGAAGAGCGCCGGCAGGATCGCGACATTGGCCGGGGTGGAATGGCCAAGGCCCGAGCCGATGCGGAGGAAGTCGCCGGGGACGTTCTCGAGCACGATCGCGCGCTTGTCCGCGGCGGCCTGGCCGACCAGCCCCTCGCGCAGCTCGAACTTGGCCTTGAGCGCTTCCTTGCTCTCGGCGCCGTAGCTCGCCGCGAGCTCGAGCACGGTGTCGTCGCCATCGCGCGTCGTCACGTAGAACACGCCATATTGCGCGTTCACCAGCGGCGCGAGCTCGGACATGATCAGGTTCGAGACCGTGGTGAGATCGCGCTCGCCCTGCAGCATGCGGCTGAACCGCGCGAGGTTGGTCTTGAGCCAATCCTGCTCCGCATTCTTCAAGGTCTGGTCCTTGAGGTTGCGGATCATCTCGTTGATGTTGTCCTTGAGCGCGGCCATCTCGCCCGACGCTTCCACCGCGATCGAGCGGGTCAGATCGCCCTTGGTCACCGCGGTCGCCACGTCGGCGATCGAGCGCACCTGGTTGGTCAGGTTCGCCGCGAGCTGGTTCACGTTGTCGGTAAGGTCGCGCCACAGGCCGGCGGCGCCGGGCACGCGCGCCTGCCCGCCGAGCTTGCCCTCGATGCCCACTTCGCGCGCCATGTTGGTCACCTGATCGGCGAAGGTGGCGAGCGTCTCGATCATGAAGTTGATCGTCTCGGCGAGCGCCGCGATCTCGCCCTTGGCGTCCACGGTGAGCTTGCGCTTCAAATTGCCCTGCGCCACCGCGGTGACGACGTCGGCGATACCGCGAACCTGACTGGTAAGATTACCCGCCATCTGATTCACGTTATCGGTTAGATCCTTCCACGTGCCGGCGACCCCGGGCACCTGCGCCTGTCCGCCCAGCTTGCCCTCGGTGCCCACCTCGCGCGCCACGCGGGTAACTTCCGAGGCGAAGCCGTTGAGCTGGTCCACCATCGTGTTTATGGTGTTCTTGAGCTCGAGGATCTCGCCCTTCACGTCGACCGTGATCTTCTTGGAAAGATCGCCGCGCGCGACGGCGGTGGTCACGTCGGCGATGTTGCGCACCTGACCGGTCAGGTTCGCCGCCATCAGGTTCACATTGTCGGTGAGATCCGCCCAAGTGCCCGCGACGCCGCGCACCTGCGCCTGCCCGCCCAGCTTGCCCTCGGTGCCCACCTCGCGCGCCACGCGGGTCACTTCCGACGCGAACGAGTTGAGCTGGTCGACCATGGTGTTGATGGTGTTCTTGAGCTCGAGGATCTCGCCCTTCACGTCGACCGTGATCTTCTTCGACAAGTCGCCCAGCGCCACCGCGGTGGTCACGTCGGCGATGTTGCGCACCTGGCCGGTCAGGTTCGCCGCCATCGCGTTCACATTGTCGGTGAGGTCCTTCCACGTGCCGCCGACCCCGGGCACCTGCGCCTGCCCGCCGAGCTTGCCTTCCGAGCCCACTTCGCGCGCCACGCGCGTCACTTCGGAGGCGAAGCCGTTGAGCTGGTCGACCATGGTGTTGATGGTATTCTTGAGCTCGAGGATCTCGCCCTTCACGTCCACGGTGATCTTCTTCGACAAGTCGCCGCGCGCCACTGCGGTGGTCACCTCGGCGATGTTGCGCACCTGGCCGGTGAGATTGCCCGCCATCAGATTGACGTTGTCGGTAAGGTCCTTCCACGTGCCGCCGACGCCTTCGACCTGCGCCTGCCCGCCCAGCTTGCCTTCCGAGCCCACCTCACGCGCCACGCGGGTCACTTCGCTCGCGAAGCCGTTGAGCTGGTCCACCATCACGTTGATCGTGTTCTTGAGCTCGAGGATCTCGCCGCGCACCTCGACGGTGATCTTTTTCGAAAGATCGCCCTTGGCCACCGCGGTGGTCACGTCGGCGATGTTGCGCACCTGGCCGGTGAGATTCGCCGCCATCAGGTTGACGTTGTCGGTGAGGTCCTTCCACGTGCCGGCGACGCCCGGCACCTGCGCCTGCCCGCCCAGCTTGCCCTCGGTGCCCACCTCTCGCGCCACGCGGGTCACTTCCGAGGCGAAGCCGTTGAGCTGGTCGACCATGACGTTGATCGTGTTCTTGAGCTCGAGGATCTCGCCCTTCACGTCGACCGTGATCTTCTTGGAAAGGTCACCCGATGCCACCGCGGTGGTCACCTCGGCGATGTTGCGCACCTGGCCCGTCAGATTGTCGGCCATCAGGTTGACGTTGTCGGTGAGGTCCTTCCACGTGCCGGCAACCCCAGGCACCTGCGCCTGACCGCCCAATTTGCCCTCCGTGCCCACTTCGCGCGCCACGCGCGTCACTTCCGAGGCGAAGCCGTTGAGCTGGTCGACCATCACGTTGATCGTGTTCTTCAGCTCGAGGATCTCGCCCTTCACGTCGACGGTGATCTTCTTGGACAAGTCGCCCGATGCCACTGCGGTGGTCACCTCGGCGATGTTGCGCACCTGACCGGTGAGATTGTCGGCCATCAGGTTGACGTTGTCGGTGAGGTCCTTCCACGTGCCGGCGACGCCTTCCACGCGTGCCTGCCCGCCCAGCTTGCCCTCGGTGCCAACTTCGCGCGCCACGCGGGTCACTTCCGAAGCGAACGAGTTGAGCTGGTCCACCATGGTGTTGATGGTGTTCTTGAGCTCGAGGATCTCGCCCTTCACCTCGACGGTGATCTTCTTCGAAAGGTCGCCCGATGCCACCGCGGTGGTCACCTCGGCGATGTTGCGCACCTGGCCGGTCAGGTTGGTCGCCATCGCGTTGACGTTGTCGGTGAGATCCTTCCACGTGCCGGCGACGCCCTTCACCTTGGCCTGCCCGCCCAGCTTGCCCTCGGTGCCCACCTCGCGCGCAACGCGCGTCACTTCCGAGGCGAACGAGGCAAGCTGCTCGACCATGGTGTTCACCACCTTGCCGATGCGCAGGAATTCACCGCGCAGCGGCCGGCCGTCGATCTCGACCGTCATCGATTGCGAGAGGTCGCCCTTGGCCACCGCGCCGATGACGCGCGCGACTTCGGCAGTCGGCTGCACCATGTCCTCGATGAGTTCGTTGACCGAGCGGAGCTTGGCCTCCCAGCCGCCGGTGGCGCCGCGGACATGGCCGCGCTGGGTGATCTTGCCTTCCTTGCCGACGACGCGCGAAAGGCGCTCATATTCGGCGGTCATCGCCTCTTCCATGGCGACGACTTCGTTGAACAGCGCGGCTATCTCGCCATCGGTGCCCGCAAGGTCATCGGGCAGCCGGACGCTGAAGTCACCGCGCCGGAAGCTGCGGAGCGCGGCGACGAGTTGACGGCGGTCGAGCGTGTCGCGAGCTGGTTCGGCGTTCACCTGGCACTCCTGTCAAGATTCTTCCCCCCACCCCGTAAGAATGCTGACTGGCCCCCCGGCCGGACACCTGCATAGCAACAGCCGGGATGTAGGAAAAGTGAACGCGTACGCGGATTTGCAGCGAATTGCGACAATCCGCAGCTGCATCGCGCAAGGCCGTGAAACTCGGGGGAAACACTCAGATGGAAAACGGCGTGGAGAATGCCGGCCAGACAAGAGCTTTCCAGCTTCATCCGCTCGACCTTCCGGTCGGTGTGGGCGCTCGAGCTGCTCTGCTTCCTCAGGAAGCATCGCGACCGCGCGTGGCCGCAGCGCGACCTCGTCGCGGCGCTTCGCGGCAGCGATCTGGTGGTTTCGCAGAGCATCGAATCGTTGCTCGCCGCGGGGCTGGTGGTGATCGAGCCCGGGCAATTGGTGCGCTACCAGCCGACTTCGGAGGCAGTCGACGATCTCGCGGATGCGGCGCAAACGCTCTATGCCAGCCGGCCGGATGCGGTGCGGCGAATGATCGTCGCGCCCACGCCCTCGGGCCTGACCAGCTTCGCCGATGCATTCAAGCTGTGGCGCGACTGATATGAGCGCGTGGTTCCCCTCGATCGTCTATCTGCTCTGCTTCGCGACGAGCGGCGCCTGCGCGTTGCTGCTCGGCCGCAGCTATCGGCGCAGCGGGATGCGACTGCTGCTGTGGAGCGCCCTGTGCTTCGGCCTGCTCGCCGCGAACAATCTGTTCGTCATCGTCGATCTCGTGCTGATCCGCGATGTGGATTTCGGCCTGGTCCGGCTGCTGCTGTCGCTCGCCGCGGTGGCGGTGCTGCTCTTCGGCTTCATCTGGGACATGGAGGAAGGCGCATGACCCTGATCGTCTTCCTCTCCGGCGCGGTGACGCTCGGGTTCGCCGCGGCCGCATTGTTCTTTCTGCGCTTCTGGCGCGACACGCATGACGAGCTCTTCCTCGCCTTCGCGATCGCTTTCCTGCTGCTCGGCATCGCCCAGGCAAGCCTCGCGCTCGTCGGAATCCCCGACGAGCAGCGCAGCTGGGTCTATCTGGTCCGGCTGGTGGCGTTCCTGACGATCATCTTCGCGATCCTGCGCAAGAACCGGGCGCGCTGAGCCTGCCGAATACGGTGGTGGTGACCCGGAGAGGATTCGAACCTCCGACCTCTCGATTAGGAATCGCTTGCTCTATCCTGCTGAGCTACCGGGCCACGCGCCGGTCCGTACCCAGCGGGGCAAACAGGGTCAATCGCCGTCGCTGGCGCAATGGCCCGGCTGCGCATAGCATCCTCTGGGGAACCGGAGGGGGCGGAGCATGGATGCGCGACAGCAACTGGACGATGAACTGGCGTCGATTCTCGACGGCGGACTAGGGCTGGCGGTATTTCCGCGCGTCGTCCTCGCGCGGTGGGAAGCGCTTCGCCCTGATGCGGTCCGCACCAGCGCGATCTGGCGCGGAGGCCAGATTTTCGCGGGCTATCTGGTGTTCTTCTGCGCCGTGCCGTGGCTGGCCGGTCTGTTACTCCCGGGCTTCGTGCCGTCGCGGCCGCTCTTGGCCCTTCAAATCTACGGCGCGTTCTGGGCCGGCTGGTCGACGATCACGGCGACCCTGGCCTCGGACGCGGTGTTGCGGATTCTGCGCCGCGACGTGCTGCCCCGTCTCTCCGAGACCGCCTGTGCCGCGATCCGCGAGGAGCTGCGGCTGCGCTACCGGCCCGGCGCGCTGCGCCTTCAATCGTGGATCATCGCCATCGCCGCGGCCGGCCTCGCCGGACTGCTCGTCCGGCGCCCGGACCTGCCCTTGCCGGAGCTGGTCTGGTGGTGCTGCGGCTGGGCGATATTGTTCGCCACCGCCGCCAAGGTCGTCGCCACCGCGACCTTCTACCGCCTGTTTCCGCCATGGCTCGTCGACGCGCTCGGCACGCGCCTGTGGCTCGACCCCGCCCGCTCCGAACTGGTCGAAGCCATCGCGCGGATCGGGCGCATCATCCTGCTGTTCTGGGTGGGAATCGCCTTTTCGATCGCGCTCATCCTCCCCGCCGGGATCGACTGGACGCGTCCGCAGGCGCTGCTGCTCGACCCGACGACGAAATGGTTCGTCACGGTCGAGGTTCCCCTCACCGGCTTCTTCTCGATCGGCGTCGGCGTGCTGATCTTTCTCGCCGCCGAATCCGCGCTTCGCCGCGCCGCGCAGACCTTGCAGCTCCGCGCGCTGGAAAGGATCGACGCCGAGGCCGGGGCGCGCATCGCACGCATCGACACGCTCACCACCGATGATCTCAAGCAGGTCGCAGAGCTTCGCGCGCTCCACGCGTCGCTCGCCGCGGGCGGATCCTATCGAAGTCTGTTCGTCAGCGCGCTGAGCGTGCTGCTTCCTTTCGTGCCGTTGTTCACGCTGCTGGTGACGATGCTCCGGTAAGGCAGTAGCGCGGGCGCTAGTTGCGCTGCTCGGGCGGGACCACCGGCACGAGCAGCGGCGCCACGGCTACGCCCTCCTCGATCAGTTCCTGGGCCTGCTCGGCGGTGGCCCGGCCGTGGATCGGGGCGGCCGGCGCTTCGCCGAGATGCATCGCCCGCGCCTTCTCGGTGAAGGCGGCGCCGACCCATTGCGAGGTCTCGAGCATCTTCGTCTGCGCCGCCGCGATCATCTCCATCGCCGCTTTCACCACCTCGGGTGGCGGCGTCTCCCTTGGCAGCACCGGCGCGGGCGCGGTGGTGCGTCGATTGCCCTTGGCCGCGACATTGGGCGCCATCACTGCCTTGGCGACGTCGCCATCGCCGCAGATCGGGCAGGCGATCAGCCCGGCCGCGCGTTGCGCGTCCCACGCCGCGCTCGAACCGAACCACGCCTCGAAGACATGGCCTGCCGCGCATTTGAGGTCGAAGACGATCAAAGCGCTTCGACCGGCGGAATCGCGCGGCGATGGCGGAGCACCGGCACGCGTCCCCGCGCCGCCTCGATCCGCGCCGGATCGATCTCGGCAAATCCGATCCCCGCCGGCTCGCCCATGTCGAGCAGCAGCTCGCCCCAGGGATCGGCGACGAGCGAATGGCCATAAGTGGCGCGGCCGTCCTCGTGCAGGCCGGTCTGCGCCGCGGCGATCACGAACGCCGCCGCCTCGATCGCGCGGGCGCGCAGCAGCACCTGCCAATGCGCGGCGCCGGTCGGGCGCGTGAATGCCGCCGGCACCGCGAGCAGGGTCGCGCCGGCATCGCTCAACGCGCGAAACAAGTCCGGAAAACGCAAATCGTAGCAGATTGCGAGACCGAGCACCCCGAGGGGCGTGGCCACCGTCACCGCGCGCTCGCCCGGCGCATAGCTGTTCGATTCGCGCCAGCTCTCGCCGGTCGGCAGATCGACATCGAACAGATGCATCTTGTCGTAGCGCGCCCGTACCGCGCCGCCATCGTCGATCACGAAGCCGCGATTGGCGAGCCTGCCGTCGCCACGCAGCACCGCGATGCTGCCGAGATGCACCCAGATCCCATGCTTCGCGGCCGCCTCGCGCACTGCGGCGAGCACGCGATCATCGTCCTCGCTTGCCAGCGCCCCCGCCGCGCGATCGCGATCACGGTCGAGCAGCCCCGACATTTCCGGGGTGAACAGCATCGCCGCGCCGCCGGCTGCCGCCTGCGCGACGCCTTCGACCAGCGTGCGCGCATTGGCCGCGGGATCGATCCCGCTGGTCATCTGGAGAAGCGCCGCCTTCATGCGGCGAGCAGCGGGTCCAGGCCACCCTGCCGATCGAGCTCGGCAAGATCGTCCGAGCCACCGACATGCTTGCCGTCGATGAAGATCTGCGGGACGGTGGTGCGGCCATTGGCGCGCTGGATCATCTCGGGGCGGCGCGGGCCGCCCATCGTGATGTCGATCTCCTCATATTCGACTCCCTTGGAGTCGAGGAGCGCCTTGGCGCGATAGCAATAGGGGCAGAATGCCTTGGTGTAGATTTCGACCTTCGCCATGATCTCTCCGACCTGTGGTGCGTCCGCGCGCTTGTCAATCCAGCGCTTCCGCGTCGAGAACGCGCGCCCAGCAAAGAAGGATCACTTTGTCGGCCCCCCCGCGCTTGAGCAGGCGCGCGCACGCGGTGCCGGTCGCCCCGCTGGTATAGACATCGTCGACGAGCACCACGGTCTTGCCGGCGAGCTTCGCCTTCGCGTCCACAGCGAGCGCGAACGCCCCGGCCACCGCCTTGGCCCGCCCGCGCGCGCCGAGCCCGCGCAGGATCGGCGTTGCCTTCGCCCGCCTGAGAAGCGCGCTGTCGCAGGCGATCCCCGAGCTGCGCGCGAGTATCCCGGCGATCAGCGCGGCCTGGTTGAACCCGCGCGACCAGATCCGCCAGCGATGCAGCGGCACCGGCACCAGCAGATCCGCGCCTTCGGGCATCAATCGCGCCATCGCCCGCGCCATCGTGCCCGCGCAGGCGAGCCTTCCCGAATATTTGAGCTTGAGCGCCACCTCGCGCGCGATGTCGCCATAGGCCACCGCGGCGCGCACCCCGTCATGGACCGGCGGATCGGCGAGGCATTCGACGCAGCACGCGCCATCGCCGCGATCGAACGCGAACGGCATTTGGCACGTCGCGCACCAAGGCGGCCCGAGAAAGCGCAACGCGCCCCAGCACGCCGCGCAGAAGCGGTGATCCGCGGCGGTCACTTCCCCGCAACCCGGGCAGCGCGGCGGCAGCGCAAGATCGGCAAGCCGGGCAAGGGAAGCGAGCGCAGCCATGGACCTGCTTGTCGCGAGCGCTGGCACGCTGCACAAGCCGGGCGTGTCCGATTCTGCAAACCCCTCCGAAATCTTTTCGCGCGCGGCCCGTCGGCGGCGGCGTGATCGCGCTGCGCCCGGCTATGTCGGCTTCGCCTTTCTGCGCGAGCATATGCTCGAGGGGCTGCTCGAGCGGCTCGACGCGGTGAAGCGCGAGTTCCGCGATGTGCTCGATCTCGGGAGCTTCGCCGGCGATTTGCAGATACCGGGCGCGCGCATCGCCCGGCTCGACGCCGGTTTCGCTTTCGCCCGCGCCGCCGGCGGCGTGCAGGCCGATGAAGACCGCCTCCCCTTCGCCGATGCCAGTTTCGATCTGGTCATCTCGGCCGGAGTGCTCGACCAAGTCAACGATGTGCCGGGCGCGCTGGCGCTGGCGCGACGCGTGCTTCGCCCCGACGGCCTCTTCCTCGGCGCCTTTGCCGGCGCCGGCACGCTGGCCACGCTGCGCGCCTGCCTGCGCGAGGCGGAGGCCGAGCAGCCCGCTGCACGCTTCCATCCCCAGATCGATGTGCGCGCGGCTGGCGATCTGCTCGCGCGCGCCGGGTTCGCGCTCCCGGTTTCCGATCTCGAGACCTTGCTGGTCCGCTATGCCGGGCTGCCCAATCTGCTGCGCGACCTGCGCGGCATGGCGGCGACCAATTTGCTGCCGAACCCCGCGCCGCTCACCCGCGAGACCCTCGTCCGCACTTCGGCCGCCTTCGCCGATCGCGCCGAGGAGGATGGCCGCACCCCCGAGCGGTTCGAGATCGTCTATCTGACCGGCTGGGCACCCGATCCCTCGCAGCCCAGGGCCGCGCGTCCCGGCAGCGCGACCGCTTCGCTGGCGGACGCGCTCAGGCCGAAACCGACGAACTGAGCAGCCGCTCGAGCGCGTCGACCAACGGCACGTCTGCCGGCGGCATTGCCAGCGCCCGCATCGCCGCGGGATGCACCCAGCGCAGCGCGCTCGCATGCCGCGGCTCAGGCGTGCCTTGCCAGGCATCGGCGCGGTACAGCAACAGGAGCAGATGACGCGCGCCCAGCGTCTCGCTGGCGAAGGCGATGGGGGTCAGCGCGCCGGGTTCGGCTTCGATGCCGAGTTCCTCGGCTAGCTCGCGCACCAGCGCCGCTTCGGGCACTTCGCCCGGCTCGACCTTGCCGCCGGGAAATTCCCACAGCCCCGCCATCGGCTTGCCCGGCGGACGTTGCTGCACGAGCACGCGCCCCTCCGCGTCCACCAGCGCCACGGCGACCACCAGCAATAGTCCGGAAACCGGGTTCGACACTTCGTTAATTCTCTTTCGCTATTTGCGTCGCATCCTCTGGAGGAGAAGCGGGCGATATGCGAGCCCTTGTGAAGACGATCCATCGCGTGGCCCGTGATACCAGGGCGGCCACCGCAGTCGAATACGGCCTGATTTGTGCGCTGATCGTGCTTGCCATCATGGCGGCGCTGCTGGCGCTCGGAACGGTGACCAGCGACATGTGGAACAATGTCAGCACCAAGGTCCAGACCGCCAGCTAAAGATGCCTAACAGGTCGGTAACACACTGATTTAGGCGTTTTTTTACAACTCTTCTCTAGGGTGATTCATGCCGTACCGGATCTCCGGGCCGGCCGGGTGAATGAAGTAGTTCTAGAACGTTGGAGACCGGTTATGCAGAAGATTCGCAACTTCGTTAAGAATTCCAAGGGCGCCACCGCGATCGAGTACGGCCTGATCGCCGCTCTCATCGCCGTCGCCGCGATTGCCGCGATGCAGGGTCTGGGCAACCAGCTCAACAAGACCTTCGGCAACGTCACGTCGAACATGAAGGCTTCGTAAGCCTCTTTCGACTGAACCGAAAAGAGAGGGCGGCGGAACTTCGGTTCCGCCGCCCTTTTTCGTTGCGCGCCTCGCACGGCAGACACCTTCACTCTTCTTCATCTTTCATTGACTTTTGTTCCGCATACGGAACGAGGCCGGCGCCCCGCGCGCGGCTGTGGTTTCTGTGGGAGTGAACCGATGATCCGCAAGTTTCTGAAGAACTCGAAGGGCGCCACCGCGATCGAATACGGCCTTATCGCCGCGCTCATCGCCGTCGCCGCCATTGCCGCGATGCAGGGCCTGGGCAACCAGCTCAACAAGACTTTCGGCAACGTCGAATCGAACATGAAGGCCACCTAGGCCGCGTTCGACGAACCAACGCGAAGGGCGGCGGAACCGGGTTCCGCCGCCCTTTTCGTTTTTGAGGGTCGCTGCGGGCCTAGATCCGGCCCATCGCGAGGAACTTGCTGCGGCGCGCGTGGCGCAGGGCTTCGGGCGACAGCCCCTCCAGCCCGCCGAGCGCCGCCTCGACGGCATCGCCGAGCGCCTGCACCGCGGCACCGGGGTCGCGATGCGCACCGCCCAGCGGCTCGCCGATGATGCCGTCGATCACCTTGAGCTCCTTGAGGTGCTGCGCGGTCACCTTCATCGCCTCCGCGGCATCCGCCGCCTTGTCGGCGGTGCGCCACAGGATCGAGGCACAGCCTTCGGGCGAGATCACCGAATAGACCGCGTGCTCCATCATCAGCACCTTGTTGCCCGCGGCGAGCGCCACCGCGCCGCCCGAGCCGCCTTCGCCAAGGATCGTCGCGACCAGCGGCACGCCGAGATTGAGGCAGGCTTCGGTCGAGCGCGCGATCGCTTCAGCCTGGCCGCGCTCCTCGGCTTGCACCCCGGGAAACGCGCCCGAAGTGTCGACCAGGGTGATCACCGGCAGTTTGAACTTGTCGGCCAGCGCCATCAGCCGGATCGCCTTGCGATAGCCTTCGGGCTTGCCCATGCCGAAATTATGCTTGAGCCGGCTGGCGGTATCGTCGCCCTTCTCATGGCCGATCACCATCACCCGGCGGCCGCGGAAACGCCCGAGCCCGCCGAGGATCGCATTGTCGTCGGCAAAGGCGCGATCGCCGCCCAGCGGCGTGAAATCCTCGATCAGCCCCGCGACATAATGTTTGAAGTGCGGCCGCTCCGGGTGCCGCGCGACTTGCGTCTTCTGCCACGGCGTGAGCCTGGCATAGGTGTCGTGGAGCAGCTTTTCGGCCTTGGCCTGAAGCGGCGCGATCTCCGCGTCGATGTCGACCGCGCCACCTTCGGCAGTGCGGCGAAGCTCGTCGATCCGGCTCTGCAGCTCGGCGATCGGTTTCTCGAAGTCGAGGAAAGTGGTCATCGCTGCGCGGGCTAGTCCTGCCGGTTCGTTACGTCAACGACGGCCACGATCCAAATATCCCTGTCACCGTCCCTTGCGCCCGAGCGCTTCGGCCAGCGGATGCCGCTCGTTGACCAGCGCGACCAGCCGTCGGCTGTCGACATGGGTGTAGATTTCGGTGGTGGCGATGTCGGCATGGCCCAGCATCGCCTGCAGCGCGCGCAGATCCGCGCCGCCTTCGAGCAGATGCGTCGCGAAGGCGTGGCGCAGCACGTGCGGGCTGACGCGCTCGGGCGGAATCCCCGCCTCGGCCGCGAGCGCGCGGATCAATTGATAGAGCCGCACGCGCGACAGATGGCTCTTGCCCGAGGGAAACAGCCATGCCCGTGCGCTGTCGACATGCGCGCGCCATTCGGCCACCGCCGCCCGCGCGCGGTCCGAGATCGGCACCAGCCGCTCGCGCCCGCCCTTGCCCTTGAGGATCAGATAGGGCCGGTCGGGCGCCACGGCGTTGCGCGGCAGCGAAACGAGCTCGGTCGCGCGCAGTCCCGATCCGTAGAGCAGCTCGACCAGCGCCGCGAGCCGCAGATCGAGCGGATCGGCCGGCACCCGCGCCTGACGGGCGGCGATCACCGCGAACATCGCGTCGACGTCGCCGATGCTCAGCACCTTGGGAAGCGAACGCGCCGTCCCCGGCCGCGGCAGCGCGCCGCTCGGATCGTCCTCGCGGAGGCCTTCGTCGGCGAGGAAGGCGAAGAAGCGCCGCAGTGCCGCGGCCTTACGCGCGACCGTCGATCGCGCCAGCGCCTGCCATTCGCCGGCCAGCCGCGCGATCTCCTCCGGTCCGGCGTCTCCAAGGCCTCCGCCGAGCGCCTCGGAGGCGAGCCGCAAATCGGTGCCATAGGCGGCGATGGTGTTGCCCGCCGCGCCGGCCTCGGCCTGCATCATCTCGAGAAAGCGCTCGATCAGCGCGCGATCCTCGAGCTGGCTCAAGCCGCCCGCGTAACCGCCTCCACGGCGATCATCCGCGCGTAATTGACCATTCCCGCCGCGCGCATCGCCGCGACGATGTGGAACAGCGCCTCGGGGGCGACATAGTCCCAGGTCGGCGATTGCATGCCCACGCCGGCGAGCAGCGCCACCGTCGCCGCGTCGCCGCGCTGGCCCGCGGCGTCGATCGCCTGCGTCCAGCCATTGACCCCGCCGATCTGCACGTCGAGCGCGGCGGCCGCGCTCTGCGCGTCGCCTGCGCTCATCCGGTTCAGCCCGGCCAGCCCGGCGAGCAGCATCTGCGCCTTGCGACGCGATGCGCCATCGGCGAAGCCGGTGACGTCGCCTGCCGCCACGCCCGATCTGCCGGGATCGGCGAGCGCGAGCAGCGCCCAGCCCTCGCTCCCGCGCGGCGCCACGCCCCGCCATTCGAGCGCCGCCGCATCGTAGCCCGACGACAGCATCGAGGCGATCAACCGGTCGGTCTCCTCGACCTTGTCGCGTGCCGGAATCCACGAAGCGGCGCGTGCGGTGAGGATCAGCCGGGCATAGCGGGTGCGCGGCGTGGTGGCGGCATCCCACAGCGTCTCGAGCGCCTTGATGCGCGTGCCGACATCGCCGTCGGTATAGGCGGTGCGCAGATCGCGAGCGACGGTCTGCGCCGCCCCGGAATCGCCGCCCTGCTCTATTTCGGAATAGAGATCGACCAGTCCGGCATTGGAGAAAACCCCCGCCGTCGCTGCCAGTTCGGCCGCCGTCGCCCGGGCCACCGGATCGATATTGGGCGCGAGCGCCTGCCAATAGCGCACCTGCGGCGCGGCGGTCTGGTAGAGCTCCGCGGGAACCTCGACTCCGGTCGCCGTCGCGAGGCCCCAGCGCCACGCGGTGAGCTGGCTCACCGGGTTCCATTCGATCGTCACGGCGCGACGGCCCTGCGCGCCGGTGCCGAGCACCTTCTCGGCGAGCAGATTGTCGATGTCCGACGGGCTCGTCCCCGAGCGCGCGCGCTCGAACTGCTTGCCCGCCTCGTTGGGCTTGCCGGCAAGCCCGAGGCACATCGCCTGCGCCAATGCCCAGCCGCGCTGCGCGATCGCTTCGGCGCCCTTGTCCGCGATCGGGCACAAGGCGGCCGGATCGCCCGAGGCGAGCGCCGACTGCATCGCCACCTGATAGAGCCAGGTCGTGTAATTGTCGGTGTCGACATCCTCGATCACCGCGCGCGCGGCATTGGCCTCGCCCATGCGCAGCAGCGCCCAAGCGCGATCGGCGGCGAAATCGGCGCCATTGGCGTTCGCCGGCGTATCGAGCGGCGACATCAACGCGCGGCGCAGCGCGATCGAGACCCAGCGCGACGCGATCGGCGCGTCCATCCGTCGCATCAGGGTCCGGAGGAAGCGTCCATCGGCATGCCCGAACGAATCAGCGGGAAACGGCGCATTGCCCGCCGCGACGATGCCGACGCGATCGAGCGAGCGCCGGGCGAATTCCGGCAGCTCATATCGGGAAAGATCGACCGCGGCGGCCTGCGCGTCGGCCTGCGCGGCGAAATTGCCGAGCGTGTTGTCGAGCGGCAACGCCCCCGGATCGACCGGGAGCGGCTGCTCGATCGGGCGCGCGGGCGCGCTGGTCGCGCCGGGCGCGGGCGCCGGTGCAGGCGTGGGCGCCGGATCGTCGAAGCCGGGCGGCAGCAGCGATTCGGGCGTGTCCTGCCCCAGCGCGGGCACGCCCACGCCGGCCAGCAGCAGCGCCGCCAGCCCGATCCGCGACGCCTTACTTCGTGAGGTTATCAAGCGGGACCACCTTCTCCATACGGACCGGCTCCTTCTCGGAGCTTCGCGTCGAGAGGTAGAAGATTCCCCCCACCAGCACGAGGAGGACGACGATGAGAGCCAGCAGCGAACGGGACATGGAAAGGTCCGTAAATTGAGAAACGCGCGGGCCTTTTGCCCGAGACCCGCCCTCGCTGTATAGCCCCCCGACAATGTTGCAAGCGCATGCTCAAGACTGGCCCTGGAAGGGCAAGCCGCTCGTCCTGATCGGGCTGATGGGTGCCGGCAAGACCACGGTCGGCCGGCGTCTCGCCCAGCGGCTGCGCCTGCCCTTCGTCGATGCCGACCACGAGATCGAGGCCGCGGCGGGAATGACGATCTCCGACATCTTCGAGAAGTTCGGCGAGCCCTATTTTCGCGACGGGGAGCGCCGGGTGATCGCCAGGCTGATCGACGGCACCCCCAAGGTGATCGCCACCGGCGGCGGCGCTTTCCTCAATGCCGAGACGCGCGCGCTGATCCTCGATCAGGCGATCGCGGTATGGCTCGACGCCGAGCCCGCGGTGCTCGCCGATCGCGTGCGCCGCCGCGACACGCGTCCGCTGCTGCGCGGCCGCGATCCCGAAGATATCCTCACCGAATTGGCGGCGGTAAGAAATCCTTTCTATGCGCTCGCGCCGATCCGCGTGCAGAGCATCGCGGCACCGCACGACACCACCGTCGACGAAATTCTGAAGGCGATCCGCGCTTGACCATCGTTCCCGTCGCATTGGGCGACCGCAGCTACGACGTCCGCATCGAGGCCGGACTGCTCGCCCGCGCCGGCGCGGTGCTCGCGCCGCTCGCGCGCGGCCGCACGATGCCGATCGTCACCGACGAACATGTCCTGCCGCATCTCGCCACGCTGCAGGCGAGCCTCGCCGCTGCCGGCGTCGCCAGCGAGGCGATCGTGCTGCCGCCCGGCGAATCGACCAAGAGCTGGGCGCAACTCGAAGCGTTGACCGATCGCCTGCTCGCGCTGGGCGTCGAGCGCAGCGACCATGTCATCGCGCTGGGCGGCGGCGTGATCGGCGATCTCGTCGGCTTCGCGACCTCGATCCTCAAGCGCGGCTGCAATTTCGTCCAGATCCCGACGACCCTGCTCGCGCAGGTCGACAGCTCGGTCGGCGGCAAGACTGCGATCAACAGCCGCGCCGGCAAGAACCTGGTCGGCGCCTTCCACCAGCCCGCGGTCGTGCTGATCGATCCGCAGGTGCTCGATACCCTGCCGCAGCGCGAGCAACGCGCCGGCTATGCCGAGGTCGTCAAATACGGCCTGATCGATGATTTCGCCTTTTTCGAATGGTGCGAGGCCAACGCCGCCGCGCTGCTCGCGGGGGATCCGCGGGCACGCGAGACCGCGATCGCGCACTCGGTCGCCGCCAAGGCGCGCATCGTCGCCGAGGACGAGCGCGAGACGACCGGCAAGCGCGCGCTGCTCAACCTGGGACACACGTTCGGCCACGCGCTCGAGGCCGAGACCGGCTTCTCGGACAAGCTGCTCCACGGCGAGGGCGTCGCCGCGGGCATGGCGCTGGCCTTCGGCTATTCGGCACGCCGCGGCCTGTGCACAGCGCAGGACGCCGCGCGCGTCGCCGCGCATCTCGCCGCGATCGGCCTGCCCAACGGGCTCGCCGCGGCCGGCGTCACTGCCTCGGGCGCGCGGCTGGTCGAGCATATGCTCCACGACAAGAAGATGGCGGCGGGCACCCTGCCTTTCCTGCTCGCTCGCGGCATCGGCCAGACCTTCCTCGACAAGACCGTCGACCTCACCGATGTCGCCGCCTTCCTCGACGAACAGCCTCGCTGACCTTCAAGATCCTCCCTCGCTTTAGCGGGGGAGGTGGCATGCGCAGCATGACGGAGGGGGTCTCGCCGCGAGCGACCTCGCCCGAGGAGATGCCCCCCTCCGTCGCCTTCGGCGCCACCTCCCCCGCTGCGCGAGGGAGGATTTGAAGCGCTCCACTCAGTTGCCGTTCATCGTCGATCGGCATAGCAAGCCGCCATGCAAATCCTCCTTCCCGCGCTCGCCGCTTTCGTGATTGCCGCCCCCGCCGCCGCGCAGCAGGCACAGCCCGCACCGATCCTCACCACCCCCGAGGCCAGGGATGTCTGGACGCACGCCGAGCCGCAGGCCGCGCGTGTCACGCATGTGGATCTCGACCTCGACGTGAGCTTCGAGAGCAAGACCGTCTCGGGCCGCGCATTGCTCGATGTCCTTGCGTCCCCGCACGCGAAGCAGATCGTGCTCGATGTCGACGATCTCGAGATCTTCGAAGTCACCAACGCCGAGCGCAGGCCGCTGCGCTACACGGTCGGTCCGCGGGATAAGGAGCTCGGCTCGGCGCTCACCATCGAACTCCCCGCCGGCACCCGCCAGATCGCGATCCGCTACAGCACCAAACCCGGCGCGTCGGCGCTGCAATGGCTGGCGCCCGAGCTAACCGCCGGCAAGAAGCAGCCCTATCTGTTCAGCCAGGGCCAGCCGATCAACAATCGCAGCTGGATCCCCACGCAGGACAGCCCCGGCATCCGCCAGACCTGGTCGGCCACGATCACCGTGCCCGATGGCTTCGTCGCGGTGATGAGCGGCGAGCGGCTCGATGGCGGCAAGGGCGAACTCGTCCCCCATTACCAGCGGCGTTTCCGCTTCCGGATGGACAAGCCGGTCCCGCCCTATCTGATCGCGCTGGCGGTCGGCGATCTCGCCTTCAAGGCGACCGGTCCGCGCTCGGGCGTGTGGGCCGAACCGAGCCAGCTCGATGCCGCCGCGCACGAAGTCGCCGATGTCGAGAAGATGATCGACGCCGCCGAGGCGCTCTACGGCCCCTATCGCTGGGGCCGCTACGACATGCTCGTGCTGCCGCCGAGCTTCCCGTTCGGCGGGATGGAGAACCCCACCCTCACCTTCCTCACGCCGACGATCATCACCGGCGACCGCTCGAACACCGATGTCGTCGCGCACGAGCTCGCGCACAGCTGGTCGGGCAATCTCGTCACGAACGCGACCTGGTCCGATTCGTGGCTCAACGAGGGCTTCACCACCTATTTCGAGAACCGCATCATGGAGGCGGTCTACGGCAAGGAGCGCGCCGCGATGTACGCCGATCTCGACTGGGACGGCCTCGTCAAGGACATCAAGGACGCCGGCGGCGATGCCGATCCGAGCACGCGCCTGCACGGCGATCCCGGCGCGACCGCGGGGCAGCTCGACTATTTCAAGGGCTCCACCTTCCTCCGCACGATCGAGCAGGCCGTGGGCCGCGACCGCTTCGACGCCTATCTGCGCTCCTATTTCGACCGCCACGCCTTCCAGCCGCAGACCACCGCGGGCTTCCTCGCCGATATCCGCAAGAACCTGATCAAGGGCGACAAGGCGCTCGAGGCCAAGCTCCAGCTCGATCGCTGGGCCTATCAGGCCGGGCTTCCGGAAAACGCCGTGCATGTGAAGTCGGCGACGCTGGCGGAGGTCGATGCCCAGCTCGCTGCAGTCAAGGCGGGCGGCCCGGTCTCCGCGGTCACGCCCAAGGGCTGGGCGACCCAGCAATGGCTGCGCTTCCTCAACGGCTTGCCGCGCGAGCAAACACCCGCGCGGCTCAAGGAGCTTGACGAGACGCTCGGTCTCTCGGCTTCGACCAACGCCTATGTCCGCTCGGCCTGGGCCGAGCTGGCGATCGCCAATCGCTACGAGCCCGCACTCCCTTCGATCCAGGCGTTCGTGAAGAGCGTCGGCCGCGGCCTGCTGATCCGCCCGATCTTCGAGGGGCTGATGGCGCAAGGTGATTGGGGCAAGCCGATCGCAAAGCGCTTCTTCGAGGACGCGCGCCC
Source organism: Sphingomonas naasensis (assembly GCF_004792695.1). Taxonomy (GTDB): domain Bacteria; phylum Pseudomonadota; class Alphaproteobacteria; order Sphingomonadales; family Sphingomonadaceae; genus Sphingomonas; species Sphingomonas naasensis. The sequence goes on from NZ_SRXU01000001.1 coordinate 870,460, forward strand.
GACCTATCACCCGGTCACCGCCGCGCAGATCGCGAAGATCGTCTCGAAATAAGCCCCGGTTGTTCCCCTCCCTGCAAGGGAGGGGTTAGGGGTGGGTGAGAAAAGGTCGGGCTCGATGCCCGGCCTTTTCTTCGTTCCAGGCAGTTCGGTGGGCTCGCTTGCGCTCGCACCCTCCCCCGGCCCCTCCCTTGCAGGGAGGGGAGTTGTCTGGGGCGTATTTCCCCCTAAGCTCCCCATCAATCTCGGGGGGACCAGCATGACCGGCCTGCAACTCAATCGCCGCGAGGCGCTCGCCTGGTCGCTCGCCGGGCTCGGCACCGCCGCGCTGCCCGGCCTCGCCTTCGCGCAGGATGCTGCCCAGGCCGATCCGGCGATCGACGGCGTCGTCCAGCGCTTCATGGCGGCGTTCGAGACGCCCGGCATTGCCGTCGCGGTGATCCGCCCCGGCCGTCCGGTCTATCTCAAGGGTTATGGCGTCCGCACGCTCGGCAAGCCCGCGCCGGTCGGGATCCATACCCGCTTCGGCATCGCGTCGAACTCCAAGGCATTCACCGCCGCTTCGCTCGCGATGCTGGTCGAGGAAGGCAAGGTCGCGTGGGACAAGCCGGTCAAGGACTATCTCCCCGATTTCCGCATGCACGATCCGCGCGTTACCGAATTGCTGACCGTCCGCGACCTGCTCGTCCACAATAGCGGCCTCGCGCTCGGCGCCGGCGATCTGATGCAGTTTCCCGCCACCGAACGCCCCGCAAGCGATGCGATCAAGGCGCTACCCTTCCTCGCCGCCGAGCGCGGCTTCCGCACCGGCTATGCCTATGACAATATCCTCTACGTCGTCGCCGGGCTGCTGATCGAGAAGCTCTCGGGCAAGCCGTGGCACGTTTTCGTCTCCGAACGCCTGCTCAAGCCGATCGGAATGACCGATGCGGTCCCGGCGCTGCGCTTCCTGAATACGCAGGACGTCGCCGGCCGCCATGCCCGGCTCGGCCCGCCGGTGCGCGGCATGGGCCCGATGGAAGTGATCGCGCCCGACGAGGGAATCATGACCGACGCCGCCGGCGGCATCAACGCCAGCGTCAGTGACGTCGCCAAATGGCTTCAGCTCCAGCTCGCCGGGGGCAAGCTGCCGGACGGCCGCGCGCTGTGGAGCGCGGCGCAGCAGGCGGAGCTGTGGAAGCCGCAGACGATCGTCGCCTCCTCGGACGGCCCGACCGAGGCGTGGCCCGCGCGCGGCGTCACCCAGACCTATGCGCTCGGCTGGTTCATCCAGGATTTCCGCGGCGAGCGGCTGATCCACCATTCGGGCGGGCTCTCGGGGCAGGTCACCCAGACCGCGATGCTCCCCGGCCGCAAGGCGGCGGTGGTCGTGCTTTCGAACACCGAGGACGCGGTCTCCGGTGGGATCCGCAACGCGCTGCTCGACCAGATCATCGGCGCCCCGGCCTTCGACTGGGTCGCCGCGGTGCGTGCGCGGGTGAAGAAGCAGGAGGCCGATGGCCTTGCCGAACTCGGCAGCGGCGGCGTCGACACGGCTCCCGCCGGCGCGCCCAGCCTGCCGCTATCGGCCTATGCGGGGCGCTACCGCGATCCCTGGTATGGCGACATCCTCGTCACCACCCGCGGCAAGGGCCTCCATATCGATTTCCTGCCCACCCCGGTTTTCAAGAGCATGCTCGAGCCGTGGGGCAAGGACACCTTTCGCACGCGCTTCCCCAAGGGCGCGGGCGAGGACGCGACGGTCACCTTCGTCGTCGCCGACAGCAAGGTCACCGGCGTCACGATGAAGCCGCTCTCGCCGCTGGCCGATTTCAGCTACGACTTCCAGCACCTCGCCTTCGTGCCGGTAGGCTGAGCATATCAGGCGCCGGGACGCGGGCGGATACGCTCTCCGCGATAGACCGCGATATTGTCGAACCACGCATGGACCTCGGCATAGTCGCCCGCCGCGTTGCGCGGTGCCCAGCTCGGGTCATGCCCGCCGTGGAAGGTGTGGAACAGAAAGGTGCTGATCAGTCCTGCCTCGCCGGATCCTCCGCGCAGGCGAATCTTCTCCTGCGCCGACACCAGCACACCGTCGACATAGAGCCGGACGGAACCCTCGCGTCGATCGGCCGCGTCGTTCAGCCGCACATGCAGCGAGATCGCATAATAGCGATCCAGCGCGAAAGCGAAGGGCCGTGCCTCGGGTCCGTCATCGCCATAGGTCCCGCGTTGGTCCTGATGATAGGTATAGGTTACCGGACGCCCTAGCTCACGCCACATCACGCGCGCGCTCCAGCCATCGGGCCGCACCCCATTGCCGCCGGTGACCGGCTCCGCCGGGCCCAGACCGTGCATCTTGCCGCCGCGCACGAACTGGAAATCGCGGTCGAACCGGACGTCGTAGTTGAGCGTATACTCGCCGCCGGCTTCGCCAAGCGGGATCTCATGCGCGGTTCCGTCGCTGCCGGTCGGCCCGCCGGCATAGGTCGTCCGCAATGCGCGCCCGCCGCCGACGCCCGCGCCCGCGACCACGATGAGCCGCGGATCGCGCGTGAGTATCCGATAGACCGCGCCGCGATCGGATTCGAAATCCTCGGCGAGCACCGGCTTCGACGGGGCATGCGAGCCACCCGCCGACGCTGTCAGCACTCCGAGGGCCAGCACCGCGGCCGCCGGGCGTTTCATGGCTTCGCCCGCGCCGCGCCCACCGCGAGGCAGATCCACCCGGCGATCAGCGCGGCACCGCCGATCGGCGTGATCGCGCCGAGCCAGTGCGGCAGCCCCAGCGCCATCAGATACAGCGTTCCGGCGAACAGCCCCGCGCCGCCGACGAACAACCAGGGGGACCGGCGCATGCCCATCCGCACCGCGACCAGCGCCGCGACCGCGTGGATCAACTGATATTGCCCGCCGGTCCGCAGCCATTCCGCCGCCTGCCCCGTGGCGCCGTGCGCGCCGAACGCGCCCGCCGCCACTGCGAGCGCGCCCGAGAGCGCGGCGAGCACCGTCACCAGCTTCATAGGCCGATCTCCGCCAGAAACGCCGGTCCCGTCGCCACCACCATCGCCACGCCCACCACCAGCGCCGCTGCGCTGATCGTCAGCACCGCCCCCGCCAGCATGTCCTTGGCGATCTTGATCGACGGGTGGATGCCGGGATGGAGCAAGTCGATCACCGCTTCCATCGCCGAATTGAGCAGCTCGAGCGCGAGCACCAGCGCGCAGGTTACCGCCACCAGCCCCCACCAGATCGGCGCCGGCCGCAGCACGAGGAGCGCGAGCAGCGCGCAGCCCGCCAGCATGGTCTGCGTTCGGAAGCTCGCCTCGCGCCGCCAGCCGGTGCGGATGCCCTCCAGCGCGAAACCCATGCGCTCGCGGAAGGGCCGGTTCTTCATCGCGGCTCGAGATCCGTCTCGGCCGCCGCGGCCTGGCCGGCCTGGCTGAACATCGAATCGCGCGCGGCATAGATGTCGCCGGTCTCGCGCTGGAGCTTCAATCGCTCGAAATCGCGCCGACGATATTCGGCCTCGGTCTTGTCGATCTCGGCGCCGTCGACCCCGACCGCATCCATCGCGCGCCGCGCCATCACGATCGCGCTCTCGAGCAGCTCGCGCACCGCCCCGGCGATCGGCGCGCCCTTCATCTTCATCACCGAGCGCCGATCATAGGCGCGAACGAAGATCGTCGCGTTCGGAAAGGCGTGGTGGACCCCTTCCAGCGCCTCGGTGTCGAGCCCGTCGCCGTCTTGGCAGAAGAGCAGCAGCTCGGCATCGGCGGCGCCGGCCTGGCGGAGGATGTCGACACGGGTGCCGTCGCCATAATAGACCTTCATCCCGAAGGTGCCCGCGGTCTCGATCATCTCGACATCGGTATCGACCAGCGTGACCGGAATACCCTGGCCGATCAGCATCTGCGCGACCGTCTGGCCGAACCGGCCATAGCCCACGACCACGGCATTCGAGCCTTCGTGCCGGGGACCGTCCAGTCCTTCGGCGCTGCGCTCGGGCTCGGCGCGCAGCTTCTTGGTGGCCATCATCAGGAACGGCGTGGTCGCCATCGACAGCGTGACGATCGCCCCGAAGATGCTCGCCGCCTCGCCGGTGACCAGCATCGCCGACTGCGCCTGGGCGAACAGCACGAAGCCGAACTCGCCGCCCTGGCTCAGCAGCACGCCGAGCGCGAAGGCCTGGCGCTTCTGCATGCCGAAGAGCAGCCCCAGCCCGCTGATCAGCACGGTCTTGGTGGCGATCAGCGCCAGCGCCATGCCGGCGACGAACAACGGCCGCTCGGCGATCGCCGCGAGGTTGAGCGTCATGCCGACGGCGAGGAAGAACATACCGAGCAGGATCGCGCGGAACGGCTCGACATCGGCCTCGAGCTCGTGGCGATAGGGCGAATCGGCGAGCATCACGCCGGCGATGAACGCGCCCAGCGCCGCCGACAGCCCGAGCATCTCCATGATCGCCGCGCTGGCGATCACGGTGAACAGCCCGGCGAAGACGAACATCTCGCGCTCGCCGAGATTGCCGATCAGCCGGAACGCGGGGCGCAGCACATAGCGTCCGACAAGGATCAGCCCGACGATCGCGGCGACGGTGTAGAGACCGAGCAGCCAGCCCGGCGGGCCGCCCATGTCGGCGGGGTTGCGCGACATCGCCGCGACGATCGTGATCAGCGGCACGATCGACAGGTCCTGGAACAGCAGGATCGCGAAGGCGCGCTCGCCGAGCGGGGTGCGCAGCCGGCCCTGCGACTGGAGCAGCGGCAGCACCTGCGCGGTCGAGGACAGCGCCAGCGGCAGCCCGAGCGCCAGCGCCGCCGCGAGCGTCGATTGCGATACCACCCAGACGATCGCGGCGATCGCCAGCCCGCACAGCGTGACCTGCATCAGCCCGAGCCCGAAAATGTCGCGCCGCATCCGCCACAGCCGCGAAGGGCTCAGCTCGAGCCCGACAAGGAACAGCAGCAGCGCGATGCCGAGCTCGGCGATGCCGAGCTTGGTCTCGGCGCCGCCGACCAGCCCGAGCACCTGCGGCCCGACGATCGCGCCGGCGACGAGGAAGCCCAGCGTGGCGCCCAGCCCGAGCCGGCGGAAGATCAGGACGAAGACGAGCGCGAAGCCCAGCATCGGCACGCCATCGTGGAGGAGCGAGCCATCGGCATGGGCTTCCATCAGCGCTGCGCTCCGGCTGCGGCCTCGGCGGCCGCTTCGAAGGCGAGGCGGATCGCGGCGTGGCGGCCGCGATGGACCAGTGCCGGCGCGAAGATTTCCATCCCCGGCCAATCGGGCGGCGCATCGCGCTCGCCGGCGAGCCAGGCAATGAGCTGGTCGCGTGCGACGGCGATCTCGTCGGCGCTGCGCCCGACGACATGCGCCCCCATCAGCGAGGCCGAGGCCTGGCCGAGCGCGCAGGCGCGCACCAGCATCCCGACCGCGGCGACGCGCCCCTCGCCATCGACATCGACATCGACGGTCACCCGGCTCCCGCACACCGGCGAGCGCTTCTCGACGCTCGCGGCGGGATCGGCCAGCCGCTCGTGAAAGGGAATCTCGGCGGCGAGCCGGAGAATCTGCGTGTTGTAGAGCGGCGCGTTCATTCCGCTCCCGACTTAAGGGACCGGGGCCGAGGATGCGACCCCCAAAGCGCGCCGATCGCTACTTCGTCGCGTTGGCGGCGTTGCCCTCGTCTTCGTCGCCGAACACCGGCTCGCCCTTGCGGCGGCGATCGACGAAATCGGCCACCGTCGCGCTCGACTTGTCGAGCAGCGGATAGGTGGTCGAATGGGTGATCCAGTCGGGCCGCCCCCCGGGTCCGCCGCCGACCGTGTCGAACACCAGCACGAGCAGCAGGAAGCCGACACTGACCAGCACCAACCCCTTGAGCGCACCGAAGCCGAAGCCGAGCGCGCGATCGATCGGGCCGAGGAAACTGTCGCGCATCCGCGAGCCGATCGTGTTGGCGATCAGCCGGCCGGCAAAATAGGTGACGCCGGAGAGCAGCGCGAAGGCGAGCACCGCCCCGCCCTGCGCGGTGCCGACCATGCCCGCCATCGCCCCGGCGAGCGGGCCATGGAACAGCTTGAGCACGAGGACCACCGCGAGCCACGCGCCCAGCGCGAGCACTTCGGTGACGAAGCCGCGGATGAATCCCAGCACCGCCGCCCCGCCGATCGCGAGCAGCACGGCGATATCGAGCCCGGTCAAAGCCATGAAACGCGTCCCTCCCGCATCCCTGATACCCGGCCGTTGCGAACGGCGGAAGGCGGCAAATCGGACGTCCGGGCGCGGGCCAGCCTGTAGGCGAATTACGCCGATTCGCGGACCCCGAGAGTAGGATTTGCGCGCCCTAGAGTCGCAAGAGTCGCGATTGAACGACTCACGCGTTGCGCGGACGCGACATTTTGTTGCGCGATGGCTGTTGGAAAATCGACCGCGTCAAAGAGCGGGCACGGCAGCGCCGGGCCGGCGCGCAGGGCAGCAGGCGAAACCCTACATTACAAGCGGCGACGCACTATTTCGTCATCCCGGCCTCGTGCCGGGATCCACCGTGCGGCAACCGGAAAGCTTTGAAAAAGAGTGGCTTGCCTGCCTCTCTGCGGACCCCGGCACAAGGCCGGGGTGACGAGCTTGGGTGCCGCCACCAAGAGAGACCAGCCAGCGCTGAAGTTCGGCGACGGCCTCAGCCCTGCCGGGTGATCCGCAGCGCCCAGCGATCATAGCCCAGCGCCTCGACGCGTTTGAGCAAAGCCTCGACCACCGCGGGGGCGGGCCTGGGATCGCGGTGGAGCAGCCAGCAATAGCGTCCGCCCGGCTCGCCGACGATCGACCATTCATAGTCGTCGCCATGATCGAGCACCCAATAATCGCCGGTGTAGAGCGGCCCGAAGAACGAGACCTTGAGCTTGGCGTTGGTCGCCTCGTCGGCGACGATCGCATGGCCCTCGGCATAGCTATACTCGCCCTGCGCGCCGCCCTGGCGGCCGGCATTGGCGATGCGGATCCGGCCATCGGGCTCGAGCGCATAATCCGCCGTGACCGCGTCGAGCCCCTTCTGGAAGCGGTTCTCGTGCCGCGCCAGCTCGAACCATTTGCCGAGATAACGGGTGAGCTCGACCGGCTTTGCCGGCTCGGGCACCGCGGGATTGATCACCGGCGGCCGCGTCGCGCGCGAATAGACGAAGAACCCGCCAATGGCGGCGGCGGCGACGCCGGTGGCGATCTTGAGCGCAGTCGATTGCTTCATGCGGGCATATTGGAATGCAGTGCGGCGAATTGGTAGCCCTTGCGCAAATATCCGGCCGTGCGGCGCTCAGTGCTCGTCGCGCCGGCGATAGAGCGCGATCGCGAGCAGCAGCAACGGCCCTTGCAGCGAGACGAGCCCGATCGCGGTGAGGATGGGGCCCGCCGCCAGCCGCCATTCCCAGCCGGACAGCGCGCCTTGCCACGCCGCCAGTGTCATCACGCTGCTGGTGACCACCATGGTGATATTGACGGCGATGCCGATGATCAGCAGCAGCGCCGCGGTTTTTACGGACATCGATCATCCCTTCGTCGGTGCCGTCTGGCGGTCCGTGACCGCTGGGCGACAGGGAAAATCGGCAGGCGTCGACTGCACCGCTACCAAATCCTCCCCCGCCAGGGGGAGGTGGCAGGCGCAGCCTGACGGAGGGGGCGGCCGCCCTTCAACTCGCGAATCTGTCGCGCCGATCGACTGCAATCGCCATGATTTGGCTCACCACGCCCTCGACATTCGCCAGCACCTCGCCCGCGGGATAGCGCAACACCCGCACCCCTTGTGCAACGAGCCATTCATCGCGCGCTGCATCACGCGATGGTCGTTCGCCGAATCCGTGCGCTTCGCCGTCAACCTCGACAGCAAGCATCGCCCGCGCACAGTAGAAATCGAGGACGTAGCTGCCCGCACCATGCTGCTTGCGAAAGCGCAATCCTGCATCGTTGCGGCGAAGCGCCAGCCATAGGCCAATTTCCGGCGGCGTCATCTGCTTGCGCAGGCGTTTGGCGTTGCGGCGGCCACCGGCGGAACACTCGAGACGCATCGCTCTCCTCCCCCTCCGTCACCTTCGGCGCCACCTCCCCCTGGCGGGGGAGGATTTTGATTCATCTACCCAGCAAATGGTCCACGAAGGCGCCGAGCGACTTGAACCCCGCGATCTGCAGCCCGCCGGTCTCGCTCTGCGCGGCGGGGGCCAGCGCGCGGGCGAAGCCGAGCTTGGCGGCTTCGCGGCAGCGCAGCGCGCCATGCGCGACCGGGCGGATCTCGCCCGACAGCGCGACCTCGCCGAACGCGATCGCATCCGCCGGCACCGGGCGCTCGGCCAGCGCCGAGACCAAAGCCGCCGCCACCGCGAGATCGGCCGCGGGATCCTGCACGCGATAGCCGCCCGAGACGTTGAGATAGACCTCGCACGCCGAGAAGCTGAGCCCGCAGCGCGCCTCGAGCACCGCGAGGATCATCGCCAGCCGGCCCGAATCCCAGCCGACCACCGCGCGCCGCGGCGTCGCGCCCGAGGCGAGCCGCACGGTGAGCGCCTGCACCTCGACCAGCACCGGGCGCGTGCCCTCGAGCGCGGGGAAGACGATCGTGCCGCTCATATTCTCGTCGCGATGGGTGAGGAACAGCGACGACGGGTTGCCTACCTCGCTCAGCCCCTCGGCCTGCATCGCGAACACGCCGATCTCGTCTGTGCCGCCGAAGCGGTTCTTCACTGCGCGCAGGATGCGATATTGGTGGCTGCGCTCGCCTTCGAACGCCAGCACGGTATCGACCATGTGCTCGAGCACGCGCGGCCCGGCGATGCTGCCGTCCTTGGTGACGTGGCCGACCAGCACCAGCGCCGTGCCGCGCTCCTTGGCGAAGCGGATCAATTCCTGCGCGCTCGCGCGCACCTGGCTCACCGTGCCCGGCGCGCCTTCGATCAGGTCCGAATGCATCGTCTGGATCGAATCGATCACCAGCAACGCCGGCGGCGCGCCCTCACCCAGCGTAGTGAGGATGTCGCGCACCGAGGTTGCCGCGGCGAGCCGGACCGGCGCGTCGCCGAGCCCGAGCCGGCGCGCGCGGAGCCGCACCTGATCGGCCGCCTCCTCGCCTGAGACATAGGCGACGCTCAGCCCGCGCCGCGCGATCAGCGCCGCCGCCTGGAGCAGCAAGGTCGACTTGCCGATCCCCGGATCGCCGCCGATCAGCGTCGCGCTGCCCTCGACAAAGCCGCCGCCGAGCGCGCGATCGAGCTCGGCGATGCCGGTGCCGGTGCGATCGGGCAGCGCGATATCGGTATCGAGCCCGACCAGCTGGATCGCGCGGCCGCCCGACTGGAGATTGTGCTTCGCCTGAAACGGCGTCACCACCCCGCCGGCATCCTCGACCAGGCTGTTCCAGTCGCCGCAATCGGCGCATTGCCCCGCCCATTGCGAGGACACCGACCCGCAGGCCTGACACACATATCGCTTCTTCGGCTTCGCCATGGCGGCGAGGCTAGCGCAGGAACAAGAGGGGAACAACACAATTCGCCCGCTGCCGGTCTTGAGTCCGCCACGTCGATGATTACAGATGTAGTCGACAAAGGGAGAACCGGGGTGACCAAGCTGCTCGTATCGCTGACCGCGCTGGCGCTGGCCGCCCCGCTCGCCGCGCAGGCCCAGACCGGCCAATGGATCGTCGCCACCGATCGCTGGGGGAACAAGGAATATTCGACGCTCAATCTCGTCGCCGACGGCAAGACGCTGACCGGCGACTGGGACGGCGATCCGCTCACCGGTGCGGTGCGCGCGCGGCGCCTCACCTTCGCGGTGACCGACGGACGCGGGAGCGTCTATCGCTTCGAGGGCGCGATCGGCCGCGACGGGATCCGCGGCACTGCGGACTTTCCCGACGGCAACAACCCGTCGGCGCGGGTGCGGCACGGCTTCACCGCGCGGCGCGTCCCCGATCGCCCGGCGGGCGGGCCGCGGGTGCATGATTTCCGCCCGACCGACTATTCGAACAGCTTCTCGCCCGATCGCGCGCCGGTGCTGACGATCTGGCCGGGCGACACGGTGCGGACCGTCACGATCGATTCGGGCGGAGTCGATGCGCAGGGCGTGACGCGCGCGCTGTTCGGCAATCCCCAGACCGGGCCGTTCTTCATCGCCGGCGCCGCGCCCGGGGACAGCGTGATCGTCCACATCGAGCGGCTGCGGCTCAACCGCGACTGGGCCGACAGCCTCGACACGATCGTGGGCCGGGCGCTGGGCGCGGAGCTGGTCGCCGAGGCGAAGGGGCTCGGCAAGCCGGTCCGCTGGCGGATCGATCGCGCCGCCGGGATCGCGACGCCCGAGAACGCCGGCGCGGCGCTCAAGGGGCTTCGCGTGCCGGTCCGCCCGATGCTCGGCGGGCTGGCGCTGGCGAGCGGCTTCGGATCGCCGCCGCTATCGACCGGCGATACCGGGCGCGCCGGCGGCAATATGGACTTTCCCGAAGTGATCGAGGGCAACCGCGTCTGGCTGCCGGTGCTCCAGCCCGGCGGGCTGCTCTATCTCGGCGACGGGCATGCCCGGCAGGGCGACGGCGAAACCTCGCAATATGCGCTGGAGACGTCGATGGACGTCACGTTCCGCGTCGAGCTCGTCAAGCGCAAGTCGGTGCCGATGCCGCGCGTCGAATCGCCGACCGAGCTGATGGTGCTCGGCCAGGCCGGCTCGCTCGACGACGCGCTCAAACAGGCGAGCACCGGGCTGATCCAGTGGCTGCGCGAGGATTACGGCCTGAGCCTCGCCGAGGCGGCGCAGGTGATGGGCAGCGCGGTCCGCTTCACCGTGCCCAATCTCGCCGGCCGCAGCGTCGGCGTGGCGGCGCGGATCGACCGGGCGCTGCTGCCGGCACGATAGGCGGCCAGGGGCCCTGAACTTGCCCCCGCCCCCCGCCCCCGCTATCGCGCCGCGATGCAGCCCACCGACCTTCGCGTCGCCCTGTTCAGCGGCAACTACAATTATGTGCGCGACGGAGCGAACCAGGCGCTGAACAAGCTTGCCGGCCATCTGCTGAGCCAGGGCGTGACGCTGCGGGTCTATTCGCCGACCACCGATACCCCCGCGTTTCCGCCGGTCGGCGATCTGGTCAGCGTCCCCGCGCTGCCGGTGCCGGGCGGGCGCGCCGAATATAAGTTCGCCTGGCATCTGCCGCGCGAGACCCGCGCGGACCTCGAGGCTTTCCGGCCCAATCTCGTCCATGTCTCGGCGCCCGAAGTGCTCGGCCATCGCGCGGTGAGCTGGGCGCGCGACAACGGCATCGCGACGGTCGCCTCGCTCCACACCCGCTTCGAGACCTATCCCGCCTATTACGGCATCGGCTTCCTCGCGCCGCTGATGATCAAGGGGCTCACCCGCTTCTACAATCGCGTCGATCAGGTGGTGACGCCGGGCGAATCGACCGCCGACATATTGCGCTCCTGGGGGGTGACCACGCCGATCCGCATCTGGTCGCGCGGGGTGGATCACGTGCGCTTCTGCCCGTCGCGCCGCGATCTCGAATGGCGCCGCAGCCTCGGCATCGGCGACGACGAGTTCGCGATCGGCTTTCTCGGCCGGCTGGTGCTCGAGAAGGGCCTCGACATCTTCGCCGATGTCTGCCGCATCCTGCGCGAGCGCGACGTGCCGCACCGCGTGCTGGTGGTCGGCGACGGCCCGGCGCGCGACTGGTTCGCCGAGCGCGTTCCCGAGGCCGCCTTTGCCGGCTTCCAGCGCGGCGACGATCTCGGGCGCGCGGTCGCCTCGATGGACGTGCTGTTCAATCCCTCGGTCACCGAGACCTTCGGCAATGTGACGCTCGAGGCGATGGCCTGCGCGGTCCCCGTGGTCGCGGCGCGCGCGACCGGCGCGATCGACCTGATCGAGGAAGGCGTCAACGGCTTCCTCGTGCCGCCGCGCGACTGCGACGCCTATGCCGACGCGATCGCCCGGCTCGTCGCCGATCCGGCGCTCCACAAGGCGCAGGCCGCGGCCGGCCATGCCAAGGCGCAGACCTATCAATGGGACGCGATCAACCAGAAAGTGATCGACACCTATCTCGAGGTGATGGCGCGCCGCGGCGGCTGAGCCGGTACGGTGATTGCCGGGCTTCGTCGCTTGCGGCTTGATCGCCGCACCGGCGCAGCCGAACCGGCGGCGATGATCGCCCGCCTTGCCGCCCTCGCCACCCTCGTCGCGCTCGCGCTCGTGCCGCTGCCCGCGGGCGCGCAGGACGCCGGAGCCACCGGCCGCTGGGCAAATGGCGAGCCGTTTCGCTACCATTATTTCGTGACGTTCTGGCGCGCATCGCCGCCGGGCACGACGCTCGGCGAGACGCCCGACGAGGCGGCGCGCGGGCGGATCTTCCCAGCCGAGATCGACTATCAGAGCGACGCCGTCCCGCGCGCGCAGGCGGCGCTGTTCGCGCGTAAGGCGCGGCTGGCGGTCGACGCGCTGCTCGCCCAGCCCTCGCTGCGCGAAATCCGCGGCTTCAGCCTGCGGCCGCGGATCCGCATCGACCGGTTTCGCTCGGGGCGGTTCTCCGCATCGGTCAGCATCTTCGTGACGGATCTGCGACTGGCGCTTCCGACCACCGTCCGAAGCGAGGGCGGTTACTTCACCCCTGATCAGCCGGCGGCGGAGATCCGGGTCAAGATCAACTCGCTGCTCGACTGGAATCTCGAGGATCCCGAGACGCTGGGCAGCTACAACGGCACTCCGGTCGCGATCGCGAAGACCGAGCCGTTCGTCTATGTCACCGCCAACGGCCGGACGCCGATCGTGCCCGGCGACACGCCCCGACAGTCGAAACAAATCTACAACATGGATTTCTACGACGCCGCGCTGCCGCCGACGCGCGTCCAATATGTCGCGGCGCGTGCGTTTTACGGCAGCTGGCATCGCGGCCTGTGGGACGGCACCGCCCCGCCGACCGGCAAGGTCGGCCGCATGGTCGCCGCTATTCTGATGGTCGACTGGCGCGATCTGGTGCGCCGGATGGAAGCCGCGGGCTAGGCGCGGCCCAGCGCGGCGAGGTGGCGGACGATCGCGGGGTGGAGCCGGGTCTCGAACTGGACGCCGATCGCGCCCTCGCGCGCCCAGCAGACCCGTCCGGCGATCGGGGCGAGATGCGCCAGCGCGATCAGCACGGTGTCGCCGGGCGCATATTCCTGCGCGAGGATGCGGCAGCCATCGGTGGAGATGTCGACGACCTCGGCACGGAGCCGCAAACGACTGCCGCGCGCGCGGACGTTCGCCGCGAGCTCGACGGGCGCCCGATCGCTCGTGCGCCGATCGCCCCGCGACGGCAGCGACACGCCCCGCGCGCCCGGCACCAATTCGACAACCGCCTGAAACATGCTGTCACCTCTGCACCGCGAGGGTGACACAACATAAGTTAAGAAACCGTGGTCAGCCGCGGACGAACAGATTGCGCAGCCAGAGCGGGCCGTTGCGCGCCGCCGCGCGCCAATCGGCATCCTCCCCGAGCCCATCGTCCTGATAGCCGCGCGGATCGAACAGCTTGACCCGGGCGCCCTTGTAGGCGGCCGCGTCATAGGTGACGAGACGCAGGCCATGCTCGAGCGCGGTGGCGGCGAACAGCGCGTCGCGGGTTTCGCCCAGCGCGATCTGGCCGCGCCGGCGCGCCACCGCGGCATCGAGCGGCAGGATATGGCCCTCGAACGCCGGCACCACCTGATCGTCGATCCAGCCACGCAGCGCGGCCCCCGCTGCCTTGTCGCCGCGCGCGATGCGCGCCACCGCCGCCTCGAGCTCGACGAGGCTGATCGCGGAGAGGAACAGCCGCTCGCGCGCCACCCCGCCCGCCCAGGCGGTCAACGCCGCGTCGGCGCCGCCGCTGCGCGCCTTGCGCAAGTCGAACAGAACCGGCGTGTCGAGCAGATACATCACCAGCCCCCGGGCCGGTCCCAGCGCTCGGCCGGGCCGAGCTCGGCCTGCGGCGCGGCGGGCATCGCGAGCAGATCGACCACGCTCTCGCGCTGGCCGCTCAGCTGACGGAAATTCTCGATGCTCATCAGCACATGGGTGGGGCGGCCGCGATCGGTGACGAACACCGGTTCGAGTCGCGCCATCCGCTTCGCGGCGCTGACGTCCTGGTTGAATTCGCGGCTGCTGATCACCTTCATATCGTGCCTATGTCGCTACTTTGTCTGCGTTGTCATGTAGGTACGTTACTACTGTGTGGAGGGCGCGCAACAGAAACATCGGCGTGGCCGGAAAAATGCGCGGCGCGGCAGGAATTCCGGTTGCGCCCCCTGCCCCGGCCGCGCTTGCTGGCGGCACGCGAGAGGCACGCAAGCTGCCCCGCGGCGCCAAATCGGGGGAGGCTCATGCTCGACTTACTGGAAAATGCCTGGTTCGCACTGACCGACGTGCTCAATCCGCACGGACCGGCGGTGAACGCCGCCACCAGCTATTCGCCGGCGGACTACAGCGTGCATTTCTTCCTCCAGCTCGCCGTGATCATCCTCGCCTGCCGCATCGTCGGCTGGCTGGGCCAGAAGCTGTTCCGCCAGCCGCAGGTCGTCGGCGAGATGATCGCGGGCGTGGTGCTGGGGCCGTCGCTGCTCGGGCTGTTCTTCCCCGACCTTCAGCTCGCGATCTTTCCCAAGGAAACGCGCAACGTCCTCTATGTCGGCGCACAATTGGGCGTCGGGCTCTACATGTTCATGGTCGGGCTGACGCTGCGGCTGGATCATTTCCAGTCCAAGGCGAAGAGCGCCGCGACGGTCTCGGCGGCCGGCATCGCCGCACCATTCCTGCTCGCCGCGCTGATCACGCCGTTCCTGCTCACCGTGCCGGGGCTGTTCACCGACGGGATCAGCCAAGCGAACGCGACGCTGTTCATGGGGGCGTGCATCGCGCTGACCGCCTTCCCGATGCTGGCGCGGATCATCAACGAGAACGGCCTCGCCAACTCGTCGCTCGGCACGCTCTCGCTGACCGCGGGCGCGTTCGACGACGCCGCATCGTGGTGCGTGCTCGCGCTGGTGCTCGCCACCTTCGGCTCGGGTCCGGGCGTCGCGGTGATCGCGATCGGCGGCGCGGTGCTCTATGCCGGCTTCATGCTGATCTTCGGGCGCAAGCTGCTCGCGCCGCTGGGCCGCGCGGTCGAGGCGCGCGGCGAGATGAGCACGCAGGTGCTCGCGATCACGATGCTGCTCTTCTGCCTCTCCGCCTTTCTGATGGATGCGATCGGCATCCACGCGATCTTCGGCGGCTTCCTGATCGGCGTGTGCATGCCGCGCGGGCTGTTCGTCGAGGAGCTCAAGCGCAAGGTCGAGCCGCTCGCGGTGGTGCTGCTGCTGCCGATGTTCTTCACCTATTCGGGGCTCAACACGCGGATCGACATGGTCAATTCGATACCGCTGCTGCTCGTCGCGGCGGGCATCCTCGTCGCCTCGGTGCTCGCCAAGTTCGGTGCCTGCTGGGCCGCGGCGCGGCTTTCGGGCGAGGACAACCGCACGGCGCTGGGCATCGGCGCGCTGATGAACTCGCGCGGGCTGATGGAGCTGATCATCATCAATATCGGCCTGCAAAAGGGCATCATCGGCCCGACCCTGTTCTCGATGCTGGTGCTGATGGCGATCATCACCACGGTGATGGCGACGCCGCTGTTCGAGGCCGTTTATGGCAGGAAGGCCCGGGAGACCGGCGAGCTCGATCAGATCGACCCGCGCCTCGCCACCGTCTGAATTCCTCCTGTGCCCGTCCCGCGCGCATCGCGGGGCGGGCAATTTTTCTCAGCCCATCAGCGCCTGATAATCATCGCCGATCTGCGGCAGCCACAGCCGCGCGGCGAGGCCGGTGAGCGCGACCAGCGCCAGTGCCGTGAGCGCGATCCGGGCGCGGCGCCGGGGCAGCGGCGCGGTGAGCAGCAGGATCGCCGACAGCCACGCGGCGAGCGTGGACCAGAGATGGTAGCGCCAATCGGGCGCGATGCTGACGACGAGGAAGCTCAGCTCCATCGCCGCCGCGGACAGCGCGAGCGGGACTGCGAGGCTGTGCGCGATGCTCTGCCCGGGCCGCGCCAGCGCCAGCACCGCGAGCGCGGCCGCCAGCGCGAGGATAGGCGCGCCGAGCGGGCTGTTCGCCAGCCCGCCGGCGAAGCGATCGAATGCCGCTACGCGCGGCGCGGGTGAGGCCAGCCCGAACGGATTGGGCTCGGACCGCGCCAGCGGCACCGCTTGCGGGAAATGCCAGGGCACGAACCAGCGCATCGTCGCGTTCCAGTGCGCGAGCCGATGCGCCGCCCATGCGCCGGGATGCGCCCGGATCGCGCCGGTCCACGCCGCGAAAATCTCCTGACGCGGCCGCCCGGCAAGGCCCTGCTGGATATAGTCGCAGCGTTTGCCGATCGAGAATTTGTCCCACAGGATCGAGGAGTGGCAATGCTCCGCCTCGAGCCGGCGCCACGTCGCGGGCGGGAGCAGCGGCACCGCGGCGGGACCCGCGCGATGGGCGATGCCGGCCATGTCGAAGATCGCCTGGCTGCCCTCGGCACCGCTCGGCGCGGCACCGAGCAGCCCGCGGTTGATCGCGGGCGAGAGCGCCAGCACCGCCAGCGTCACGGCGGCGATCAGCGCGAAGCGCCTCGGCCAATCGCGCCAGCGCCACGGCGCGAGCAGCCCCGCCGCGAGCGGCGCCACCGCGAAGATCGCATTGGAGCGGACGAGCACCGCATAGCCGAACAGCAGCAGCGCCACCGCCGTGGCGGCGATCGTAAGCGGCTTTTCGCGCAAGCGGTGCCAGCCGATCAGCCCGGTCGCGGCGAGCAATGCCGCCGCCATCTGCCCGTCCTTGACCACCACGACCTGCCAGCCCAGCGCCGGCGGCCATAGCCCGAGCGCGAGCACGGCGATCGCGGCGATCCGCGCCCCGCGCCCCGCGAGCGCCGCGGCGAGCAGGCCGAGACCGGTCCAGTACAGGGCGGTCTGGAGCAGGAACATCGGCCCCTGCCCCTGCCAGCCCAGCGCGTGGAAGAGCGACCAGAGCCGCGCCATCGCCGGCGGGTGCCAATCGTAAAAGGCGCCGGAGACGACCTGCTGATATTGCGCGACGCTGTCGTAATGCGCGACGCCCGGCCAGAAAAAGCCGAGCACGAGCCCGCAGAGCAGCGCCGAGGCGAGCGCGCAGCGGGCCTCCGCCGACAGGCCGCGCGCCGGCGCGTCAGGCGCCAAGCGAGCGCCCCGCATTGATCTCGCGGATCAGCGCGCGGTGCGCCGGCAGATCCTCGGTCGCGCGCTCGCTGAAGCCGCGGATCCGCGCGAACAGCTTCTCGGCCGCGGCGACATTGGGGAAATCGCCGCGCCCCGGCGCCAGATCGGTGCCGAACTCCATCCCGTAGAGGATGTACTGATAGTTGAAGAAAGCGAAGCTCTCGAGATCGAGCGTGAAATCGAAGCGGCTCGGCGGCCGCCAGCGCCATTGCGCGAGCAGCTCCTGCAGCGCCGCGGGGATCGACGCCGGATCGGCATTGTCGCGCCAGAAGGGCTCGGGGCGCCGGCTGAGGCAATAATGGAGCTTGAGGAAGTTGATGATGTTCGCATAGCGCGCCGCCATCAGCGCGTTGAACCGCGCCGCGGGCGCCTCGGCGGGGCCGTTGTGCGGGAAGAGCTCGGCGATCATCCCGACCGCCGCCTCGATCAGCACCACCCCGGTCGATTCGAGCGGTTCGAGAAAGCCGCCCGACAGCCCGACCGAGACGCAATTCCCGACCCATTGCGCCGCGCGATAGCCGGGCTCGAACGGGATGATCCGCGCCGAATAGCGATCATGGCCGACATAATCGCGCAGCACCGCGGCGGCTTCGTCGTCGGCCATGTGCGCCGAGGAATAGACGCAGCCGATGCCGCGCGCGCCCTCGAGCCCGATGTCCCATGTCCAGCCGGCCGCGTGCGCGGTGGCGACGGTGAAGCTCTCGATCGGCGCGTCGGGCCGGTCATAGGGGATCTTGCAGGCGAGCGCGCGATCGGTGAACAGCTGGTGCCGGACCGACTGGAAGCGCGCGCCGAGCGCCTTGCCGATCAGCTCGGCACGGAAGCCCGAGCAATCGATATAGAGATCCGCTTCGAGCCGGCCATGCCCGGCGGTGCGGATCGCGGCGATGCTGCCGTCCGCGTCCAGCTCGACATCGGTGAGCAGCCCGCGCAAATGCCGCACGCCGAGATCCACCGCGCGCGCCTCGAGCAGCTCGGCGAGCCGGCGCGCGTCGAAATGATAGGCATAGTTGAGCGGCCCGGCATAATCGCCCTCGCCCGGCCGCTTGGGCGCGCGCTGCGCCTCGGCGACGCGGTTCTGGATGGTCACCGCCTCGGCGAAGGGCGGCCGCGTCGCCGGATCCTGGAGCAGCCAATAGGGCACAAGGCTGGCGCCCTCGGTGTAGAAGGGTGCCTCGAACGGGTGGAGATAATGGTGCCGGCGCCCGCCCGGCCCGGGGGCGTGGAGCCAGTCGTTGAAGCGGATGCCCTGCTTGAACGTCGCCGAGGCGGCGCGGATGAAATGGCTCTCGTCGATGCCGAGGAATTTGAGCGTCGAGCGGATCGTCGGGAAGGCGCCCTCGCCCACGCCGATGATCCCGATCTCGGGCGATTCGAGCAGCGTGATCGCGATCCGCCCCTCGAAGAAGCGCGCGAGATAGGCGGCGGTCAGCCAGCCCGCCGTGCCTCCTCCGACAACAAGAATCCCCCGCTTCTCCGGCATCGGCCCTTGCTAGCGCAGGGAAGACGCGCGGTGAACTGCAATCCTCCCCCCGTCGCGAGGAAGGATTGTGAGAAGCTATTGCCAGTCGAAGGCGAGGGGCGCCTCGCGGAAGGCGAAGCGATCGAGATGGCGCGCGACGGCGCCCTTGAGCCCGTCGAGCTGCTCGCCGCTCGACGCGTCGATCCGCACCTCGAGCCCGGTCTCGGCGACGTTGAAGGTCACCACGGCGTCGCCCGGATGGCTGGCGCCGCGGGCATCGCGGGGGAAGATCACCGTGCCGTTCTCGGGGGTGAACTCGACCTGCAGATTATGCTCCCAATGCTTGCACAGCTGCTGGAGATATTTGCTCGCATGACCGGTCGGCACCAAGGCCGTCGCGCTCGCGGTGGTGATCGTCATGTCTCGTTCCTTTCCCGGCGGCGCCGATCCGGGCCCGAGCCCGAGCCGGCGCCGCAGCATCTCCAGTCGCGGCATTTCAGAGCCGCTCGATCTTCCGCGCGGCCTCGTCGAGAATGTCGGCGACGGCATGCAGCGTCTCGGCATCAACCTCCGAACCGCCCAGTCGCTCCTGCAGCACGGCGCGCAAATTGCCCATCGCACGGCGAATCGGGCCGCCGCTGGTGCGGGCCTGGTGCTCGCCGAGCGCCGCGAGCCGCGCGAACAGCGCCGCGACCTCGTCCGCTTTCGCCTTCAGCTCGGCGGTGCCGGCGTCGGTGATCGCGAACGCCTTGCGCGCGCCCTCGGCCTTCGCCTCGACCAGCCCCATATCGTCGAGCATGGTCAGCGTCGGGTAGATCACGCCGGGGCTCGGCGCATAGGCGCCGCCCGAGCGCTCCTCGATCTCGCGGATCAGATCATAGCCGTGGCGCGGCTGCTCCTCGATCAGCTTGAGCAGGAGCAGGCGGAGCTCGCTGCCGTCGAACATGCGCCGGCCGCGCCCGCCGCCGCGGCCGCCTTCGTGCATGCCGCCCCAGCCGCCCATGCCCCAGGGCCCGCCGCGGCCCCAGCCGCGCGGTCCGCCGTGCCGGCCGCCGCAATCATGGCCGCGCGCAGGGCGGCCGCCGTGAAATCCAAATCGCATCGTAAATCCTTTTATAGCGAGTCGCGATGCGTCTAAGATATATCTTGAATGGATTTACGCAAGCCCCTTCGCGCCGCCCCCCGCGGCGTTCGCCGGCGGCCCGGAATCGCAGCGTTCGCCGGGATGACGAAGGCGGCGCGAACGCCTATCTTTCCGCGAGATGCCCGATCTTTTCGCTACCGAAGAACAGCAGCAGCCCGGCGCGGCGCCCACCACCGGGCCGCTCGCCGATCGGCTGCGCCCGCAACAGCTCGACCAGGTGGTCGGGCAGGAGCATCTCACCGGCCCCGAGGGCGCGATCGGCCGGATGGTCGTCGCGGGGAAGCTGAGCTCGATCATCCTGTGGGGGCCGCCGGGCACCGGCAAGACCACGATCGCGCGGCTGCTCGCCGACGCCGTGGGCTTGCGCTTCGTCGCGATCTCGGCGGTGTTCTCGGGAGTCGCCGACCTCAAGAAAGTGTTCGCCGAGGCGCGCGAATATGCCCGGCTCGGCCGCAAGACCCTGCTCTTCGTCGACGAGATCCACCGCTTCAATCGCGCCCAGCAGGATGGCTTCCTGCCCTATGTCGAGGACGGCACGGTCACGCTGGTCGGCGCGACCACCGAGAACCCCAGCTTCGAGCTCAACGCCGCTTTGCTCAGCCGGGCGCAGGTGCTCATCCTCCAGCGGCTCGACCACCAGGCGCTGTGCAAGCTGCTCGACCGCGGCGAGGCGCTCGAGGGCCGCCCGCTGCCGCTGACCCCGGCGGCGCGCGATGCGCTGGTCGCCTCGGCGGACGGCGACGGGCGCTTCCTGCTCAACCAGGCCGAGACGCTGTTCTCGGTGCAGTTCGAGGCGCCGCTCGACCCGGCGGCGCTCGGCGATTTCCTCCAGCGCCGCGTCGCGGTCTACGACAAGGACCGCGAGGGCCATTACAATCTGATCTCGGCGCTGCACAAATCGATCCGCGGCAGCGATCCGCAGGCGGCGCTCTATTATCTCGCCCGGATGCTCACCGCCGGCGAGGAGCCGCTCTATGTGCTGCGCCGGCTCACCCGCGCCGCGGTCGAGGATATCGGGCTCGCCGATCCGAATGCGCTCGCCCAGTGCATCGCCGCCAAGGATAGCTACGACTTTCTCGGCTCACCCGAGGGCGAGCTGGCGATCGCGCAGGCCTGCCTCTATCTCGCCACCGCGCCCAAATCGAACGCGGCCTATGCGGCGCAGAAGGCGGCGTGGCGCTCGGCCAGGGAAACCGGCTCGCTGATGCCGCCGCAGAACATCCTCAACGCGCCGACCAAACTCATGAAGCAGATCGGCTATGGCAAGGGCTATAGCTATGACCATGACGCCGAGGACGGCTTCTCGGGCGACAATTACTGGCCCGAGGAGATGCCGCCGCAGACCTTTTACGAGCCGACCGACCGCGGCCACGAGAAGCGCATCGCCGAGCGCATGGCGTGGTGGAACGCAATGCGGGAGAAGAAGCGCGATGGATGACTGGGAAGACGCCTGCGCCTATGCCTGCGCCCTCCCCGAGGTGGTGATGGAGAGCTGGTGGGGAACGCCCTGCCCCAAGATCAACGGCAAGGGCCTGATGTCGCGCGCGCGGATCGAGGGCAGCTTCGCGCTGATGGTCACCGGCCCCGAAAAGGAGCTGCTGTTCGAGACCGATCCCGGGACTTTCTGGCAGACTGCGCACTACGCCAACTACCCGATGCTGCTGGTCCGCTACGGCACCGACAGCCGCGAGCGGATCGAACTCTACATCCAGCGCGCCTGGTGGGACCGCGCGAAGAAGCCGCAGCGGATCGCCGCGGGGATGGCGGAGCGGCCCTGAGCTTCACCGACTTCATCGCGATCGACTGGTCGGGACAGGCAGTCGAGCGACCGAGAGGGCTCGCGGTCGCGCAAGCCCGGGCGGGCAGCGCCGCGCCCGAACTGATCGACCGGCGCTGGTCGCGGCAGGACCTTCTCGAATGGCTCGCCGAACTCGCCGCGCGCGGCACCCGGGCGCTGATCGGCCTCGATCTCTCGCCCGCCTTCCCCTTTTGCGACGCGGGCGCCTATTTCCCCGGCTGGGCCGCCTCGCCGCCCGACGGCCCTGCGCTGTGGAAGCTGGTCGACACGCTCAGCGCCGACGATCCGCATCTCGCCGCGACCCGCTTCGTCAACCACCCCGACGCGCGGCGCCACTTCCGCCAGCGCGGCGATTGCGGCGACCTGTTCCCGCCCGGGCGCGGCCGCTTCCGGGTGTGCGAGCATGGCCAGGAGGCGATGCGCCTCTCCCCCTATAGCTGCTTCAACCTTGTCGGCGCCTCGCAGGTCGGCAAATCGAGCCTCACGGGCATGCGCGTGCTCCACCGGCTGCGCGGCACGATCGGGCTATGGCCGTTCGATCCGCTGCCCGAAAGCGGGCCGGTGCTCGTCGAGATCTACACCGCGCTGGCGGCGCGGCTTGCCGGCATGCGCAAGGGGGTGTCCAAGATCCGCGACGGCGAGACGCTCGACGCGCTGCTCGCGGCGTTCGGCTCGGCGCCGCACCGCCCGCTGCCGCGCCATGACGACCACGCCACCGATGCGATCCTCTCGGCCGCGTGGCTGCGCGTCGCCGCGACGCAGGCCGAACTATGGTCGCCCGCGCGGCTGACGCCCGATCTGGCACGCACGGAGGGCTGGACCTTCGGCGTTCCCTGACGCATGGGAAGCACCGCGCCGGGTTAGCTCAGCTGGTAGAGCAGCGGTTTTGTAAACCGAAGGTCGCGGGTTCGATCCCTGCACTCGGCACCACGCGAATCCCCGTGATTCGGCGCATGCCTGTCTTCGTGACCTTGTGCCGGCGGGGATTCACCTCCGGTCGCCGGGAAAGGATTGCTCGTCCAGCAAACGGTGCCCGACCGCCCGGAGCCGACGTCGGCTGACGGGTACCGTCTGGCCGCCTGCCATCCTGACCGCGATGCCCGCATCCTCACGGACGATCGCGGAAGCATGCGCGACGTTGACGATGTGCGAGCGGTGGACGCGAACGAAATTCGACGGGAGGCGCCGTTCGAGCAGGGCGAGGCTGCCGTCGTGGAGCAAGTGCCTGCCATCAACGGTCACCAGCTCGGCATAATCGTCCGCGGCCTCGATACGGACCAGATCGTCGCAATAGACGATCTCGGCGCGGCCGATGCTCCGCACGACGATCGTGGCACGCCGCGGCCCTGCGCCCGCCGCGGCGAGCCGGTCGAGTGCCCGGGCGAGCCGCGCGGGGACGATCGGCTTGGCCACGAAATCGAGCACCGCATGGTCGAAGGCCTCGAGCGAGCGATCGGCATATGCCGAGACCACCACGCAGGGCGTCCGCCCGACCGCGCGCATCACCTCGAACCCGTTGCTGCCGCCGAGATTGAGATCGAGCAGGACGCCGTCAAAGGCGGCGGCTTCGAGCTGTTCGATCGCGGCCGCGACATCGTCGACGCAGCACAATGAAGCGCGGTCCCCAAGGTGATCGCGGACCAGCCGGACCAGCCGGCGCATCGCGGACGCTTCGTCCTCGACCAGCAGCAGCCTCATGGCAGGGCGCCGGTGACGATGGTGGTGCGCCAGATATTGCCGCGCACGGCCCGCGCATCGACCGTGGCCGCGGCGCCGAACGCCGCAGCGATCTGGGCACCGATATAGGCGAGCCCCGTGCCCGTGCTCAGCGATCCGTCACCGCCGCGCAGGCTGGCGGGTGTCGTCAGCTCGAGCGAGCCGAGCACGGTCCGGGCGCGCACGATCTTCAACGAGAAGCTCGCGCCGTCGGCGTACCGGCCGTGCACCAGCGCGTTCTCGACCAGCGTGAGAAGGACGCCGGGCGGAATCTGGAGGTTGGCGGTGTCTCCATCAACATCGAGGCCGAGCCGGACGTCGGTGCGGAACGCCATCAATCTCAGATGGGCACGGCAAAGCTCGATCTCCTCGTCGAGCGCGATCAGCGGCTGGCTGGCGATCCGCGCGAGGGTGCGGAACTCGTCGCCGAGCAGTTCGATCATCTCGACCCCGGCTTTCGGATCACTCTCGACCCATTCGACCAGGCTGTTGAGCGTATTGAGCAGGAAATGCGGCGCGATGCTTTGCCGCAGCAGCGCGGTCTCCAGGCCCGCCGCGCGCATCGCCGCGATCGCCGCCTCGCGCTGGGCCTTCCTCAGCACAAGGATCTGGTCGGCGAACAGAATAACGGCCAGCCCTCCGAGCGTGAGATATAGCGCCCCGTCGAGGAAGTCCGGCTGGAGCGCCAGCAGGGTGATGAACGCCGCCAGCGCGGCCAGCAGAAGCTTGGCGCGTGGCCCCTTTTCGCCGTGCCGGAGGGCGGCAGTGGAGACGGCGGCGATCGCGCCCGACGCACCAAGCGCGAGGACCAGCATCGATCGCTTGTCCTCGGCGATCGGCAACAGCCACACGCTGACCATGGCCACCGCCCCGCCCGCCATCCACGCGGCCAGGCCATCGCGCCGATAATGCCATGCCGCATAGGCGAGCATCGCCATGCCGACCCCGCTCGCGCAGATCATGATGACGAGCAGACGCGGCCCCTGCCAGGGATATGGCAGGGGCAGGACCCCGCGGGACACCTCGACCGCCAATTGCGCCAGCGTTGCGGCCGACAGGGCAGCAAGCGCGAGCGAGCCCATGTTGCGGCGATCGGTGAACCACGCGCCGCCGAAGAAGATCGCGGCGATGGCGAAGATGCCGGCGGTCGCCAGGGCGGGGAGATAATAGCGCAGGAGCGGCGCCTGCGGCCCGGTATATTCCTCGATGTCGATCTGCACGACGGAGTGTCCGACGCGCCAGGGCTGGTGCCACGAGGAGAGGTGCGCGACCATGAGATTGTCGCCCGGCCGGAGAACAGGCGGCGCAAGCGGCCAGACCGCGTCGAACGTGCCCGGTATCTCGGTGGATGCATCGGCGCCCGGCCTGCCGTTCGCGCCGAGCCGCGTGCCGTTCCACCAGACCTCGCTCGCGGCCATCGCGGCGATCCTGAGACCGGGCAGTCGATCGGTCCGCGGGAGGCGAAAGGTTGCCCTGATCCAGACCGGCCCGTCCTGGCTGTCGATCGCGTCCAACGTCGTCCTGCGGCACGCCGGCCCGGTGAATTCCGGCGCAGTCCCGGCGGGGCCGGGGCACAGGATGACGTCGCGCACGTCGAGATCGTCTGCCCGAACGGGCGCCGCGAGGAGGAAGGCGAGAAGGATCGCTGCGAGCCGGATCATGACCCCGCCTTATAGAGCGAATTCCGCCATGGTCTTGCCGCTCGCCGGGCCGATCCCGCCGTTCGCCGATCGGACGCCGATACGCAGAGCGTAATCGCTAGAGTTCGGCCCTGCCCCGCCGATTGTTGCGGGGCGATACGGTCCCCAGGGACTTCCGATCCGGCCAGGGCCAGGATCAACGACAGGAAGGGCGACGAATGCGCAACCTCACTCGATCCCTTGCTCTCTGGCTTCTCGCGGCAAGCCCGTTGAGCGCGCAGCCACTATCCGCAGCAGCAGACAGATCCTCCGAATTGCTCCTCACACCGGGCATGGAAACCGCCTCGGACGGCACGCCCGTCCCTTACGAGATCGGCACGATCCGCGTTCCGGAAAACCGCTCGAAACCCGACAGCCGCAAGATTGGCGTCGGCGTGCTCCGCGTGAAGGCTCGGGTGGCGACCAAGGCACCGCCGATCTTCCTGCTGGTCGGCGGTCCCGGCCTCACCATGCTCGACACGATCGGCGACAAGAGCGCGTCCGCGCGGCGCCGGCTGCGCTACTGGCTGGACTATAGCGCGGGGGCGGACCTCGTCATCGTCGAGCAGCGCGGGTTCACGCCACGCGGCGACATGCTCAGGCTCAGCTATCCGGCGATGCCGCTGGATCGTCCGACCACCGTCGCCGACGACATCGCGGTGACCATGGCGCTCGCGAAAGCGGCCAGCGCCGGGAACCCGGGGCGCGACCTGGCCGGCTATACGATCGCCGAGTGCGCCGACGACGTCGACGCGGTACGGCGGGCACTCGGCTATCCGCGCATCTCGCTGCTGGGCGCCAGCTTCGGCTCGCAGTGGAGCTTCGCGGTGATGAAGCGTCATCCCGGCACCGTCGCACGCGCGCTCATCTCGGCGGTCGAGCCGCTCAACAACGGCTACGACATGCCCTCGCAGATCTACGCCGCCATGCAGCGGATCGCGTTCGAGGCCGAACGCGACAAGGCGCTGCAGCCTTACATCCCGGCCGGCGGATTGATGGCGGCCGCCCGCGCGGTTCGCGACCGGCTGGCGGCGGGCCCGATCGTCGTGACCGTTCGAGGGGAGGACGGCGGCACGCCGGTTGCCGTTACGCTCGGTCTCGGCGATTTTCAGCAATCGCTCGTCGGGCATGCCGCCACCGCTTCGGGCTGGCCCGCCTTCGTCATCGATCTCCACCAGGGACGCTTCGATCGCTGGGCGCGCGAAGTGATCGAGAGCCGCAAGGCGCGTGACACCGATCTGATCTCGCCGCTGATCGATACCGCCACCGGGATCAGCGCAGAGCGCGAGCGTCAGCTCCGTGCCGACCCCGCGCTCGACATCATCGGGCCGTGGAATTTCGCGACCTATCTGGCCTCGGCGGAAACCTGGCCGACCAGAGATCTCGGCGACGATTTCAGGCTGCCTGCAAGGGACGACACGCCGATCCTGTTCGTCCAGGGAGACTGGGACACCAATACGCCGATCGAGAATCTGTTCGGAATCCTGCCCTATTATCCCAAGGCCCGCACCATCATCGTGCATCGCGGCCAGCATGTCGGCACGCGGCAGTTGCTCCTCGACCGCCCGGACCTGTGGCGTTCCGCCATGCAGTTCCTGAGCGACGGCACGATGGCGGATCTTCCCGCCGAAGCCGAATTGGCGCCCATCCGGTTCGATCTGCCCAAGCATGCTTCTCGCTAGATCGGCCGGGCGAATGTTCTGCACGGTCACCAGCGGTCGCGGCCGTGGTCCCCTAAAGCCGGTGGAATCGCCGGAGCGCGCCCGTCAGGCGCGTTGAAGCAATAGCTACGCAGACCCGGTCAGGATATGGAACCTGCGATGAAGCCCAATACCGACATCCGGCAGGCCGCGACGCTGATCGCTGCGACCTGGATCCTGACGGCGATCTTCCTGACGATCCCCTTCCATCTGTTTCGGGGCGGCGCGGGGCTGAACCTGCTAATTTCGCTCCTGCATCTACTAACCGTCGGCTCGCTGCTTTCCTTCGGGGTCTATCTGGCGGTGCGCGCCGCGCGGCGGCGCAGCCGGTACGTGCGGTTCGCAGCGACGAGCGTCGCGGTAGTCCTTGCAGCCGCGGCGCTATCGATGTCGGAAGCGCTGATCTCCGAGATTCTCGACGCCTATTTTCCCGAGGGGGCACGCCCCGCCCCCTTCGCCTTCCGTGCCACCAATGCGTTCGCGGCGCTGATCTGGGAGTTCGCTCTCCTCGGCACCGCCTTCTCGCTTCTCGATGCCAACAACCTCGCCCGCGAGCGCGAGCGCGAACTTGCGCTCGCGCGGGAGAATGCCACGCGCGCCGAGGCGGCAGCGAGCGCCGCGCGGCTGGCGGCGCTCCGCTACCAGCTCAACCCGCATTTCCTCTTCAATACGCTCAACGCCATCTCCTCGCTCATCGTCACGCGCGACTATGGCCCCGCAGATGCGATGCTGGGCAAATTATCGGAATTCCTGCGCGCGACGCTCGCCGCCAATCCCGATGCCCTCATCCTGCTCGAGGACGAGCTGGCGACGTTGCAGCATTATCTCGAGATCGAGAGCGCGCGTTTCGGCGAGAGGCTCGAAGTTGCCTTTGTCTGCCCGTCCGACCTCAATGATGCTCTGGTGCCGAGCTTCGTGCTCCAGCCGCTGGTCGAGAACGCGATCAAATATGCCGTCGCGCCCTCGGCCGATCCCGTCGCGGTACGAGTCGAAGCGACCCGCGACGGCGACGATCTCGTGATATTCGTCGAAGACGACGGCGCGAGTGGCGACGCGCCTGCGAGGTCCGGAACCGGCGTCGGCATTCCCAACATACGTCAGCGGCTGCACACGCTCTATGGCAGCCGCGGCACGATCGAGACCACGAAGCGTGAACAGGGCTTCGTCTCGATCCTGCGCTTCCCGCTCACCCGCCGCGCCGCCCACAGGCCGGAGCAAGCGGCATGAACCGGCTCCGCGTGCTGCTGGTCGACGACGAGCCGCTGGCGCTGCGCAGGCTGGCGACGCTGTTCGCGGATATCGACGACACCGAGGTGGTCGGCACGGCGACCACGGGTCGCGAGGCCGAGGAGCGCATCGAGGCGCTCTGCCCCGACCTTGTCATGCTCGACATCTCGATGCCGCAAAAGAGCGGGCTGCGCGTCGCCTCGGATCTCGGGAGCGGGGAAAGGCCGGAGATCGTTTTCGTGACGGCCTTCGAGCAATATGCCCCGGACGCTTTCGAAGTCGAGGCGGCCGATTATCTGTTGAAGCCGGTGCGGTTCGATCGCCTGCGTCAGGCCGTCGAGCGCGCGCGGCGCCGCCGCGAGCAGCGCGACGCCGTCGACAGGCTGGCGGCGATGCCGCAGAGCGATGCTCCGGCGCGCGGGGAAGCGATCTGGATACAGGTTCCGACCGGGCAGATCCGCCTGCCGGTCGACCAGATCGAATGGATCGAGGCGGCGAAAGACTATGTGATGCTGCACACCGCCACGCGCAGCTATATCCACCGCATCTCGATGACCGCACTCGAGGTCTTGCTCGAATCGAGCGCCCTGATGCGCGTGCATCGCTCCACCTTCATTCGGCCCGCTCTGGTCGCCGGAGTTCAGCGTCTCGGCAGAGGGCTGATCGCGCTCGAGATGCGCGATGGCGCGGTGGTGCAGGTCGGTCCGAGCTATGTGAAAGCGGTGCTCGCGCGGCTGGGCCTCGCGCGCGAGCCTGCTTGACCGGCATCAGCGCCGGCTGAACGTCCAGCGGCTCGGGCCGCTGACGAGTTGCAGGGTGCGCCCTTCGAGCGTCATCCCATAGCGCTCGCTGGCCGCCGCGACTTTCCCGCTTCCCTGCTTGCCGCAGGAGGACCGCCAATTCTCGGTGCCGCCCGTAACGGCAAATACGAGGTCGCGGCCTTCGCTGCGGACATTCCCCTGCTTTATCTGCGAGCTGGTCCGCATGCAGCCGCCATCCTCGCCATGGCCGCGCGTGATCGTCCACTCGAAGCGTCCGTCAGGCGCGATAGCCAGCGTCATCGATCGCGTGACCTCCATCGGCACCGGCTCGGTGACGACCGCCGTGCGCGTCATCGAGCCATAGCCCACCGTTCCGCCCAGGCTGGTGCCCGTGCCCACGCCGACATTGGGTTGTAGCTTGATCCGGGGGACCAGCACGAGTTCCTTGCCCCGGCTCGATTGCGACCAGTTACCGGCGAGCGTCGCAGGCTCGGGCGACCGGCCGGAAAGCGCGAACACGCTCGCGGCGGCGGCTGTGGCGGCGAGCATGAATCCAGTGATGTGCAGCATGGGCCTGTCTCCTTTGATCATGCCCCCGCCTGGCGCATTGCCGGGCGACCGGCAGCCACGATGCGCTCGACCCGGTTGTGCGGTCGCCCGACCTGCATCGAAGCGGGTTCGCGCGGCTACGCGCCGCTCAAAGCCGGATTTGTCGCTTCGTCGGCCGGCTTCGTCGCGAACGGCGGGGTCAGTCTCGCGGCCGGCGAGCCCGGTATCAGAGCAGCGGCGCTCCTCTGCTCGCCGCGGCAAGCGCCTCGTCGACGGCAAGCATGCCAAGAAAAATGAGGAAACGATGCTCTCGCGTTCGATGTTCAAGCGCTCGCTCCTGCAGTCCGCGCTGCTGCTGGCGCCGCTTTCGGCGGCGATCACCGCGCCGGTCCCGGCGATCGCGCAAAAGGCGAAGATCGCGCCGGACAATTCGGTGATGGGCGTCCGCCTCCATGGCAAATGGCAGGACGACAAACACGAATATCACTTCACGCCGCTGCCAGGCGGCAAAGTCCAGTTCCGCCAGATCGTCCGCGAAACCGGCAGGGAATATGCGAACGGTATTCTCGAGCCCGCGCTGACGCAGGGCGCGATGATCGGCACGGTGCGCTACGTGCCCGTCAGCGGCTTTCCAGCCGACCGGGAGCTGAAAGCGTGGGTTGCCGACAACAACCGGCTCTGGATGAACGGCGCGAACGCCACGCCCGAACTGGTGCCTTTTTCGCGCATCGAGGAGGGGCGCGCCCAGCTTTCGGCGATGGTCTGGAAGGGTAAGTGGCAGACCAATCTCGGTCTGCTCGAAATCGCCACCGACGGCTTCAACTTCTTCGGCTGGATCACCCACGGCTCCGATCCGCGCAAGGAGCGCGTCGCCTTCAAGGGCGACGAAAAGACCGTCAGCGGCGCGTGGGATTCCGAGTTCGACGTCACCGGAACGTGGATCCACAAGCCCGCCCGCTGGGGCGACCTGACCCTGACGCTTTCCGCCGATGCCAACAGCTTCACCGGCACCTACAGCGCCAACAAGGCTGGCGCGCTGGGCATGCAGGAGTTCGGCTTCCGGGGCGAGCGGGTCGACAAGCTTCCTGGCGCGGGACAGCCACAGACGCCGCGCGAGCCGACCGTACCGGCCGTCCCCGATGCTTTTCCGGCAGCGGAGAAGGATCAGGAAACCGTAGACTTCGTCCGGCTGACCGGACGATGGAACTCCACTCTTGGCACCATCGAGATCATGGGTGGCTCGCCGGAGTCTCCCAACGGGAGTGCCCGCTTGTCCGGACGGTTCACGCCCGACTCCGGCAAGGCGTCGAGCTTTGTTGTCCGACCGGCTGGGGGCGAGCTCATCGGCCAGGGGGGCCAGGACAGCGGCGGCGAGCGACGCTTCAAGGCGCGGCTGATCGACGATCGAACGCTCGAGCTCTCCGTCACCGAAGGTGCGCCGTTCAGCGGCCGGATGGTGCTGACCGCATCGCGGGTGGACGACAGCTCTCCGGCCGCATCGCTGTCCGGCGACTGGGAGACCAGCCTCGGCAGAATGACTCTCCGCGTGGAAGGCGCGCATCTGACCGGCACCGTGATACCCGACCACGGTGCATCCGAGGGCCGCATACTCGTGGCGATGCACCATTTTGACGGCATGCGGCGGGGCGCGGAGTTGGGAGGGGCGTGGAAGGCCGCGATCGTCGGCGTGGAAGGCGCGGGAACGCTTCGCCTCGACCCGTCGGCGGATGGCAAGAGCTTCAGCGGCAGCTATACGCGCATGGTGGCGGGCAAGCCGGTCGAGCAAGGCTGGTCCGGACGCAAGATCGTGGCGCAGACGCCCGCCCCGACGCCCGCTCCGGCTTCCGTCTCGGACCCGCGCCCGGCGCCGGCGCCATCCGCGCCGACGCCGGGATCGGAGACCGAAGCGCCGGCCGGCGACTATCAGCCGCTCGGCAAATGGGACGTGCGTCTCGATCGCGTCGAGAACCCGCGCGACGACCGGCTGACCCATGTTTATCTGACGCTCCGCAATCCGGGCACGCGCGACCTGCTGCAGACCGAGGATGTCTGGGTCTATCTCGAAGCCGGCGGAGTGGAGCAGAGAAGCGGTCAGGGCCTGCGCGCGGAGCCCGGTTACCCGAAGCTTTTCGGATCGCCCCCGCCGGTTGTGCGCGCGGGCAAGGAGATCCGCACCAAATTCGTCTTCGACCGCCAGAATGGCGGCGGGCCCATGACCCTCACGATCGAAGAGGGCGGCAAGCAGGCCGTCTACGACTTCTGAAATCTCTCAGGCAGGAAATACCGATGCGACACGTGCTTTGGGCGATGGCGATTGCGCCCGCTTTCCTCGTCAATCCCCAGCCCGCCTGCGCGCAGGGCTTTCTGAAGCGGCTCGCCGAACGCGCCGTCGAGAAGGCAGAAGAACGGGTCGAGCGGATCGTCGAGGACCCGGGAACCGGCTCCACCGCTCCCGCGTCCTCCGGCGGCGACGTTCGTGGACGGGGCCGCGAAGCAGCGCCGGCCGCGGTGATGACGCCCCGCGCCGTACGCGGCGGACCGCCCCGCGCTGCGCCGGCGACGACGGAAGCCGCCCCCACGCGCGCCCCACGCTACACCGACGACATCGCCAAGCCCTCGGACGCCGAAGCGCTCCGGATCGCGTACAATCTGTTCGGCGAAGTGCGCTGCAACGACTGCGAAGGCGGGATCGATTTCGATGGGCGCCCGAAATATGCCTATGACCAGTTCAGTGGCCAATATGAGGAACGCGCCCGGCGGGCCGGCAGCTGGCAGGTCGGCCACGTGCATCGCTGGCAGGGAAAGGCCGCCGCCGGAACGCTCACGGTGCTGACCGAAGAGACGATCGACGGCTTTCGGTGCCGGCGGCTGAAATATCAGCTCGTCAAGGGCAAGGCCTCGGCGGCGCGCCCGAGCCTGATCTGCTGGGGCCTCGCCAACCGCTCCTCATCGACCGAAAACTGGCACGAGATCTACTGAGGGCGATCGGGCCTGGCATTTCGCGATGCCGGCGGCGATCTTCGTCGAACCATGGCGGCGTTGGTCGCTCAGACCTTGCCTTTCGATGCCGGTCGCGGTCGCTCTGCGCGTTCAACGACGAATCTCCGGGGATCGGCACATGAGACAATTGCTGCGCGTAGCTTATCTCGTCGGCGCGGCAGTGCTTTCGAGCGAGATTGTTTCCGCGCAGTCCGTGCCGCCGGCCGCGATCGATACCAGCGCGAGCGAGGCCGACAAGATTCTCGCCACGGATCTGGTAGCTGCGGTCAACGCCGGCGACCCGGTGACCCGCACCCGATGGGCCGCCAGATATCATTCGCTCCGCGATGGCGCCCTGAATGCCACCGACCTGAGCAAGATGCTGGGCGACATTGGCGACGCAAGCCGCGGCCTGACGCTCATTTCGACGGAACGGAAGAATGGTTGGCTGCGCCTCGACCTGCGCGCGGCAAATGGCAAGACCGGCAAGCTTTCGCTCGAAACCGACGGAACGCCGGCAAACGGCGTCTTGCGGTTCAACGCATTTGCGCGCCCCGCTCCTTATCCGGCTCCGTTAATCGATCACCCGGTCACGCGCGACGCGCTGCGAAAGGCAATCGACGACCGCTTGCGCTTCGCGGCCGGCCGGGATGAATTCTCCGGCGCCGTACTCGTGATGCGCGGCGACGAGACGATCTACAGCGGGGCGTTCGGCCAGGCCGACAAGAATTTCGGAATTCCCGTCACGCTGGACACCCGTTTCCACACGGGCTCGATGGACAAAATGTTCACCGCCGTTCTGATCGGCCAGTTGATCGAGGAAGGACGGCTTACCCTCGACACCCGGCTTGGCGAGATTCTCCCGGACTATCCCAACGCTGACGCCGCGCGTTCGATCACCCTGCGGCACCTGCTCAGCCACCAATCCGGCGTGGCTTCGTCTTTCGGCGGCCCGGCGGAAGATCGCCTTCGCCGTTTCGAACGCGTGCGCGAGCTGCTCCCGCGCTTCGCCTCCAAGCCACTGGATTTCGCGCCCGGCACCCAGGCAAGCTACAGCAACGAGGGTTTCATCCTGCTCGGCGCTATCGTCGAGAAACTGACCGGGCCGACCTATTACGACGCCGTGCAGAGCAAGGTTTTCGAGCGTGCCGGCATGAAGGACACGATCTATTACCGGATCGACCAGGTCTCGCCCCTGCGCGCTGTCGGGTATCGGTTTCCGGATGAGGATTTTCTCGGCTTCGGCGAGCGGATCAACAACTGGACCTTCCAGGGACTGGGCTATCGCGGCAACTCCTGCGGCGGTAGCTACTCGACCGTCGGCGACATCACGCGCTTCCTTCAGGCGCTGCGCAGCGGAAAGTTGCTCTCGCCCCGCATGACCGAGGAAATGACGAGCCTCCAGAAGGGCTATAGCCAATATGGCTATGGCTTCCTGCACCGCAAACTGGGGGACAGGTCGGTCCGCGGCCACACCGGGGGCGGCGCATTCTCCGGCA
Source organism: Sphingomonas naasensis (assembly GCF_004792695.1). Taxonomy (GTDB): domain Bacteria; phylum Pseudomonadota; class Alphaproteobacteria; order Sphingomonadales; family Sphingomonadaceae; genus Sphingomonas; species Sphingomonas naasensis. The sequence continues at coordinate 904,202 of NZ_SRXU01000001.1, forward strand.
TCAACGATATTGCCCGGATCGTTTGGGAAACCGGCTATACCGTCGTGGCGATGGGCAATTACGACGCGCCCCTCATCGAATGGGTTGGAGACGATGTCGTCAAGATGGTCGCGGCCCAGACCTAGCCTGGAACGCGATCGACCCTCCGTGCAGGTCGCGCTCGAGGAAACGTATGGACGTCGATGTCCCGGGCAAGGCGGCGACGCGTCGCAACGTCGAATGACCGAGCTCAGCGCGCAAAGCCGCCATCGCGATCAGGAATCTCAAATCCCCCGGATACTTTGAGGGTTGGTGAGCTCGCGGTGGCTGCTCGATGTCGCGCGCAACAGCCCCGGGTCGGCCTTCAGACGATGTGCCAGCTCAGCGATGTCTGCGAATTGGTGTAGCCCGCACCAACATAATCGTCGGTGCCGTCCATGAACCACATGAAGGTCGCGCCGTCGTCGTGGCGCCAGAGGATATCGGCCTTGCCGTCGCCGTTGAAGTCGGCGACGTCCTGCACCTTCCACGCGGTCGGCGCCTGCGAGTTGGTCGCCGCCTGCGACAGGACCGTCGTGCCGTCGAGCGTCCATACCCGGCTCTCGCCCGCGGCGCTGCGCCACGGCAGATCGGTGTTGCCGTCGCCGTTGAAATCGCCGACTGCGGGGCTGGTCGTGCCGCCCGCGACGCTGACGTTGGTTTGCGCGAACGTCCCGTCGCCGTTGCCGAGCAACAACGAATATCCCGATGCCGTCGTCACGACGAGGTCGATAAAGGCATCGTCGTTCAGGTGGCCGCGCGCGATTCCGTTCCCGCCAACGGGAAGAACCCTGGTCAGCGCATTGCCGAATGCCCCATCCGCCTGCCCCAGCTCTACCGCGAACAGGGCCTGCGAGGTGGCGGGATCACTCCAGACGCGCCTCGTGGTGATCAGGTCGAGCCGGCCATCGCCATTCACGTCCCCGAGAACCGTTGCGGCGATCACGCCCGGCGTGCTGGTGTTTCGTTGGAACGTGAAGCCCCCAACGCCGTCGCCATGGTAGAGATATAAATCGCTCACGGATTCCCAAGGCTCGGGTCCGTTGAAAACGAGCTTCACCACCAGATAGTCCTGGTTGCCATCCTGATTGAGGTCCGCAACGAGGATGTCGGGGCCAGTCTGCCAGGTACCGCTCACCTTGACCGGTGCAGTAAAGCTCCCGTTTCCGATGTTCTCTAGCAAAGCGACGTAGCCGTTGTGCGAGCCGTCATCGTAAATTGCCGCCAGAAGGTCGATATCGCCATCGCTGTCGAAGTCGAGGCCCGCGAGTGATTGCGCGATGCCGTCGGTAGGATAATGGGCGGGTGGGCGAAACGCGGGTACCCGAGCTTCCGTGTCGGACATAGGGACATCCTCCTGCTCGGGCGCCTCTCTCTCGCCGGCGACAACCTGTGATTATCGGGGCATTTCTCCGCCATCCCGATCGATGGTGTGCCAGTTGGCAGGGCAGAGATCAACGAGGGCGAAGTCTGTTCCGGATAAGGGTCGGTGTTCCCCGACACCGCTGAAAGCGCCCTATGATCGCCCCTTCCTCGCCGCGTGCGATGATTGACCTTACGCCGCGAGCAAAGTGGGAAGCGCGGGAGGGACCTCTGACAGTCGGAGCGGTATGATTTCGCAGATCCTCCGTCGGACACGCCGTCGTGCATTCGACTGTCGCGATCCGTTGCCAGCATATTCGTATTGGCGCGTGTCACGCGCGAAGCGCGACGGGGCGCGGGCACCGCGCGCAACGGGCGCGTGCGCTGCTTGTCCCTCGTCAACCTGCGGCCGACACCTCCCCCGCGCGGGGGAGGATTTGAAGAACGATACCGCCGACGCCTCTCACATCTTGAGGCGCGCACCGACGAGGAAGGTGCGCCCGAAATGGTTGTACTCGTAGTTGCGCTGCGCATCGACGTCGGTGAAGCGCTCGCGATAGGCGTCGGTGAGGTTGGTGCCCTCGACCGACAGCTCGATCCAGTCGGTCAGCTTGTAGCGGATCGAGGCGTCGACGTTGGTGATTGCGTCATAGCCTTCGAACACGTTGCCGGTGCCGCTGTTCTGATCATTGTACGGCCCGCGATAGCTGACCGAGGCACGCGCGCTGAAACGGCTGTCTTCGTAGTAGAGCGTCGCGTTGAACGCCTTTTTCGACAGGCCGAACAGCGTCGAGCTGCGCGTCGCTGCGACATTGGGGCCGAAGGCGCACGCCGCCGTGGGCGTGGCACCGGGCACGCACGCGTTCACCGTCGGGCCGGCCACGGTATAGTCCGCGTCGGAATCGACGAAGGTGGCGTTCACGATGCCGCCGAAGTTCGAGAGGAAGCCCGGCAGGAAGCGGAACGGGGCCTGCAACGAAAGCTCGATGCCGTTGAGCTCGGCGCCCGCGCCGTTGCCGATCGAGTTGATCGTCCAGAGCTGACCTTCGGGGTTGATCGCCGCGGGCGAGCTGGGCGGGATAATCGACAGCGGCAGGCCGGTCGAGGCGAAGCTGCCGCTGCGCGTCTCGGCTACCGGGAAGCTCTGGATCTCCTTGCGGAAGAACGCGACCGAAGCGATCGAGCCCGGCGCGAAATACCATTCGAGGCCGAGATCATAGGCCGTCGCGCGGAACGGCTCGAGGAACGGATTGCCGTAGTTGATGCGATAGTTGAACCCGTCGACCGAGCCGCCGGGCGTGAGATTGCCGAGCGTCGGGCGCGTCATCACCTTCGCGATCGCAGCGCGGATGATCACGTCGTGGACCGGCGTGATCGCGAGGTTCACCGCCGGCAGCCAATCTTCGTAATCGCGGTTCACCGTCACCGGCGTGCCGCTGGTGAGGCCGCGCGATTCCTGATCGGTGCGGACATAGCGGATGCCGGCATTGACCGCGACTTCGACGCCGCCCAGCTCGGTCTTCGCATCGAACTGAAGATAGCCGCCCTTCACTTCCTCGGTGACGCCCCGGGTATTGCCGGCGTCGACCGCCGTCGGGCGGTTGTAGAGGTTGGTATAGTCCGCGGCGGCACCGATATTGGGAACCAGCCACTCGGTGGTCGTGCCGCCCGGCTGCCCGGCATTGCCGAGCCGGAACAGCTCGCTGATCGCCGAGGTCACCGGGAGGCCGTACACCGCCGCCGGGCCGAATGCCGAACTGGGCGAACAGGTGACGGTGCCGAGCACGCGATCGAGCCCGCCATTGCCGCACACCACGGTATCGCGGGTGAACGCCTCGGAATCGAAGTCGAAGCGGCGATAGAGCCCGCCCAGCTTGACCTGGAAGCCCTCGGCGACATCCCATTCGGTGCGCAGCTGCACCGTGCGGAACTTGTTGGTGACGTTCGACGGCCGGTCGCGTAGCTCGGCGAGCTGGAAATTGGCCGGATTGGTCACGCTCGTGCCGAAGGTCAGCACCGGGCGGTTCATGTCGCTATAATCGTAGTGATAGCCCTGCGCGTCGCGATCGTCGAACACGAACGTGGTCTCGACCGGCACGTCTGCGTCGGACTTGGAGATGCCGCCGAGCAGCGTGAAGCGGAAATTGTCGCCGAGATCCTGATCCCAGCTGCCGCCGATCTGATAGAATGTCGTCTTCGACTGTTTGAGGAAATGCTCGGTGCGCACCCATGCGTCGTCGAGCGTCGCGCTAATCAGATTATTGTCGTCGTCGATGACGTAGTTGCTGACGTTGATCGACCGCTCGTTCGAGCGCAGCAGCACCTCGCCCCACTTCTCCTCGCGATTCTCGCGGAACCGCGAGAACAGGCCATCGATCGAGATCCTGGTGGCATCGCTCGGCGCCCATTGAATGCTGCCGGTGATGCCGAGACGTTCGCGATCGTGACGGACCTCGCCATAGCGCGGGATGCGCGGATGGAAGGCCAGCGCCACCGCGTCGCAAGCGGTGCTCGGACGATAGTTGCCGCCCGAATTCGCGACCGGCGTGCCGCCGGTGTTCGCCGAATAGAAGCACGGCGTGCCATTGACCGAATCGAAGCGCGCCTGCGCCCAGCGCACGGTGTTGTTGCCGAGCTCGAGCGTGTCGGTGCTCTGATAGGCCGCCGAGATCGACGCGCCCAGCGTGCCGTCGGGCGACTTCCAGCCGATCAGGCCGGCGAAGCGCGGGCCCCAATTCTTGCTGAGATCATTGTAGCTGCCCTGCGCCGAGCCGACGAGGGTGAAGCCATCCTTGCCCGCCAGCGGATTGCCGGTGTTGAGGTCCACCACCGCGCCCAGCGAGCCTTCGTCCAGGCTCGCCTCGGCGGTCTTGTGGACGACGATCGAGGTGAAGAGCTCGGAGGCGAAGACGTTGAAGTCGAACGCGCGATCGCGGTTCGAGGAGGCGCCGTCATGCGACGTGGCGATCGTCTCGAGCCCGTTCACCCGGACGCGGGTAAATTGCGAGCCGAGGCCGCGCACGGTAATCGCCCTGCCCTCGCCGCCGTCGCGCTGGATCGAGATGCCGGGGATGCGCTGAAGCGATTCTGCGAGGTTCTGATCGGGGAACTTGGCGATATCCTCGGCGACGATCGCGTCTACCGCGGAGACCGAATTGCGCTTCACATTCAGCGCGGCTTCGAGCGACTGGCGGAAGCCGGTGACCACGATCTCGTCGGCTGCCGGCTCCTCGGCAGGCTGCGCCTGCGCGTCATCGGTCGCGGCGGGTGCCGGCTCGACGGTCTGTGCCGACGCGGTCGCTGCAGCGCCGAGCGCGAGCGCAACCGCCGCCGCCGACGCGCCGATGCGCCAATCGAATCGAGAAACGCGGAATTTCATCGGGCCTCCTCCTTGCCTGTTCCTGTCGGCCCGCTCTGTGGCGAGTCCGAGATCTCCGCGCGCGATAGGCGCGCATCGATCCTCCGCCATGCAGAGGCGGGATGAGGACCAACTTCACGCCATTGGACACCGGTGTCAATAGGTAGGTTGCAAATGCTGATTTTTCATCGTGGATCCTGTGCAAATCGATGCGGGCAACAAAATCGACACCCCTACTCCTACAATATGGGACCAGCTGGAGACCCCTTTGCGAGGAAAACGGTCACCGGTGTCAATCGCTGCACGTCGAGAATCTGGAGAGCCGACACGTACTCCGCGCGGTCCGCTCGTCGGGGGGAAAATGGAAGATGCGCCGGTTCTCCCGGTGCGTTGAAGCCGCCTGACCCGACATTCTCATGGGTGACGCGCCCGTCGAGGAACGCGCGTCCCGGGGATCGGCATTCGAGACCTTCGGCTCGGTCCTGCCGTGATCAAAGCCTCCGCCGGCGCGGAACCGCGGGAGCGCGGCGGCCAGCCGGATCGTTCGGCGCGACCGAGGCAAACCGGCGCAAAACAAATTATCGCGGATCGGCCACGGTGCTGAGGTATTGAGCAGCCATGCGCGCCGTATCCGAGCATCGTTCCCCCTTCCACGTCCCGCTCTTCCGCTCGGTGTGGATCGCCAGCCTCGCGTCCAACTTCGGCGGGTTGATCCAGTCGGTCGGCGCCTCGTGGATGATGATCAATCTCGGCGGCACGCCACAGATGATCGCGCTGGTCCAGGCGTCGACCAGCCTGCCGATCATGCTGTTGTCGCTCTGGTCGGGCGCGGTCGCCGACAATCTCGATCGCCGCAGGGTGATGCTGTCGGCGCAGTTCTTCATGCTGATCGTATCGGCGCTGCTCGCCATCGGCACCTGGGCGGGCATGCTCACGCCGTGGCTCCTGCTGGTGTTCACCTTCCTGATCGGCTGCGGCACCGCGATCAACGGCCCCGCCTGGCAAGCCTCGGTCGGCGACATGGTGCCGCGCACGATGCTGCCCGACGCGGTGGCGTTCAACAGCATGGGCTTCAACGTGGCGCGCAGCGTCGGGCCGGCGATAGGCGGCGCGATCGTCGCCGTCGCGGGCGCCGCCGCGGCCTTTCTGGTCAACGCCGTGAGCTATATCGGCCTGATCGTCGTGCTCGCGCGCTGGAAGCCCGAGCTTCCGGCGGCGCGACTGCCACGCGAGCGGATCGGCGTCGCGATGGGCGCCGGGATCCGCTACGTCGCGCTCTCGCCCCCGATCCGCACCGTGCTCGCGCGCGCCGCGCTGTTCGGCTTCGCGGCCAGCGCGGTCCCCGCGATGATGCCGCTGGTCGCGCGCGACATCGTCGGCGGCGGCCCGCTCACCTTCGGTCTGCTGCTCGGCGGCTTCGGGCTCGGCGCGGTGGGCGGCGCGCTGGGCAGCCGCTGGATGCGGAGCCGGCTCTCCACCGAAGCGCTGGTGCGGCTGGCCTCGCTCGGCCTCGCCATCGGCGCGGCGGCGACCGCGGCGACGGGATGGCTGGCGCTCTCGCTCGTCGCGCTGGCGTTTTGCGGCGCGGGCTGGGTGCTGGCGCTGTCGACCTTCAACGTCAGCGTCCAGATGGCCTCGCCGCGCTGGGTGGTGGCGCGCGCGCTGGCGCTCTACCAGATGTCCGCCTTTGGCGGGATGGCGGGCGGGAGCTGGATCTTCGGCATCGTCGCGAGCGGCCATGGCGTCGAGGCCGCGCTGATTGCCGCGGCGTGCGTCCAGTTGCTCAGCGTGGTCGCCGGGCTGATCTGGTACCTGCCGCCGGTCAGCCAGCTCAACCTCGATCCGCGCGACAGCTGGGAGGAACCGCAGACGGCGGTCCCGGTCGAGGCCCGCAGCGGCCCGATCGTGATCACCATCGAGCATCGCATCGCCGAGAAGGACGTCGCCGCGTTTCTGGGCGTGATGAGCGAGCGCCGCCGGATCCGGATGCGCGACGGCGCGCGGCATTGGGCGCTGCTCCGCGACCTCGGCGACCCGCGGCTGTGGATCGAGCGCTACCATGTCGCGACCTGGCTCGATTATGTGCGCCACAACCACCGCCGCACGCACGCCGACGACGCGAACAGCGAGGCGCTCCGCCGGCTGCGGATCGACGGCAGCGAGCCGGTGGTGCACCGCCGGATCGAGCGGCAGACCGGCTCGCTGCCGCGCTTCCGCGGACCCGATGCGCGCGAGCTCGATCCGATCACCGATCCGGCACGGTCGAACTGAGCCGCCGCCCGTTGCGCGCCTATTTCGATCGGCAGCGCAGATAGATCGGGTTGCCGATCAGCAGCGGGTGCCCCGCGCCGTCGCGGACATTGACCGCCGCCCAGCCGCAGCCGGGCCGACCGAGGCGGAAGACGAGGCGCGCATCGTCGCCGTCGATCGGCTGCGTCTGCGCGGGCTTGCCGTTGGCGATGAGCTCCGCGGTCGCACCGGCGACGCCCCGGGCATGGATGCGGAGCAGCGTCTCCGGGGCGGCGTCGAGCGTTCCGCCCATCGCCGCGACCCGGCCGCCCGCCGCGCCCTCCACCTCGAGCAATCGTTTCGCGCCGCCGCGCACGTCGATGAAGACATTGCCCGCGCGGATGCCGGCGAGGATCGCATCGGTCGACAGATTGGCGGCATGCACCACCGTGGTCGGCCGGCCGATCGGCGCCTTGCCCGACGGCGCATCGGGATCGTGATTGTCGCTGCCGGCGATGCCGGTCAGCCTGTGGCCCGCGTTGAGCCGGGCATACCAGAAGCCGATCCCGGCGAGCGGCCCCTCGGCGGCGTTGGCGTTGACCGCCTCGATCGCGGTGACCGCCGACCAATCGGTGTCGGGCCAGGTCCAGCCGCAGCCCATGCACGCCTCGCCCGAGGGCAGCGCCGGATGGTTGAGCGACAGGAGACCGCCCGAAGCCGCCGCGGCGCGCTGGAGCGCGCGGACATCGGGCACCGCGCGGCTGCCGATCCGGAAATCGACGAAGCCCCGCGGGCCGATCAGATTGGCATGGCCGCCGAAAGTGGTGATCTCCGCCCCTGGGATCAGCAGCAATCTGTCGAAAAAGGGCTGGAGCTCGCGCAGGCCGGAGAAATGCGCGGTGGTGTTGTGATCGGTCACCGCGACGAAATCGAGCCCCGCCTTCGCCGCCGCCTCGACGGTGCGGAACAGCGGGCACGGCACGCGCCTGCCCGACTGGCTGGCGCAGCTGCCGTCGCTGTGCGCGTCGTGCATGTGGAGATCGCCGCGATACCAGCCGGGATTGCGATCGATCGGCGGATCGGCGATCGCCGCGCTGGCATGCCGCACCGCGCCGCGATCGAACGCCACGGTGACGCGATAGGCGGCTTTGCTCCCGGCGCGGGCATTGGGAACGCCGAGCATCACCTGCCAGCGCCCGGCCGGCAGCGCGCCGGGCAGATAGCCCGGGCTGGCATCGCTCGGCGCGATGGTGAAGCGATCGCGCGTGCCGCCGCTCCAGCCGCGGAAGCGCACCGGATCCCACAGGCCGAGATCTACCACGGTCTTGCTCGCCTTGTCGTAGCTGAGCGTCACCGTGATCCGCTCGACGCCCTTGGGGACGTCGAACGGCACCGGCTTGTAGTGCTGATGATCGGCGCCGGTGATCGCGCCGGTGAAGACGAGATCGGGTGCCGCCTCCTGCGCCCCCGCCGTGATGGGCGCCAGCGCGGCGAGCAACGCAGGAAGCAGCATCCGCATCAGAACTTGAAGTCCACCGCGAAGCGGAAGTTCCGGCCAAGGATCGGGCGGCCGATGAACAGCAGATCGTTGGCCTGGCCGCTGGTCAGCTCGCCGGCGCGCGGATTGCCTTCGGTGAGGCCGATCGTGTTGGTGAGATTGTCGCCATAGGCCCAGAGGCTGATCTGGTCGGTCACGTTCAGCCGCACGCTGGCGTTGAGCACGGTATAGGCCGGCAGCGTCGAGGTGTTCGCCGCATCGGCATAGCGCCTGGTATAATGCTCGACGTCGAGCTGGGCGCGGAAGCGGTTGTCGAACAGATTGACCGCCGGGGTGGCGCGCAGCGCGAGCTTGGGGACGCGGAGCAGCTGATTGCCCGAATAATCGCGCGGGATCAGCGTCTGGACGCCGTTGACCGTGGCCAGCTCGTTGAAGGCGAGGTTGCGGAAGGTCGGCTCCTGCCACGTCGCATTGAGCGTGAAATCGAAGAACGGCGCCGGGCGGAGCGTGCCTTCAAACTCGACGCCATAGGCGCGGGTGTCGGTGTAGACGGTCTGCTGGGTATAGCTGTTGGTCGCCGTGTCGAAGCGGGTGTTGCCGATCGAATAGGAGTCGAAATCGGTCAGAAAGGCCGTCGCGTAGAGGCTGAGCAGGCGCGAACTATATTTCAGCCCCGCCTCCCACATGTCGATCCCCTGCACCACCGGCTGCGCGGCGGCGCTGGTGATGAAGCTGCCGACGCTCGGCAGGCGGAAGGCCGAGGTGTAGCGCGCGAACAGGCCCGCATCCTCCATGAACTGCCAGTTGGCGCCGAGCGTCCAGCCGAGCCGATCGAAGGTGCGGCTATAGGGCACGAACACGCCGCTGCCGGTGAGCACGCTATCGTCGGCGAGCGTTGCGGCGTTGCGGAGATTGACCGTGCGGCTGTTCTCCTGCGCGCCGGCGGCCGAGACCTTCTCCCAGCGCAGCCCGCCGTCGATGCGGAAGCCCGGCGCGATCTGCCATTCGTCCGACGCATAGACCGCGACGGTGCGCTGCGAACCATAGCCATTGGCGAATTCCGAGCCGTAGCGCGCGACGCCGTTCTCGGTCAGCGCGCCGACGACATTGCCCGCGGCATTGAGCGCGACGAGATCGAGCAGGCGCGAATTGCCCGACACGTCCTGGATCGTCGACGCCGAATAGCGGCGGAAGGTCTCCTTGATATAGGCGTAGTAGATGCCGACCGCGAAGTCGTGGGTACCCGCCGCCTCGAAGCGGTGTGCGAGGCGCAGGTCGTTGAGCAGCTCGCTCTCTTCGACCGTGACCGGGCGCGCGGCGTTGATGAACACGTCGCCATTGCCGTTCTGGCCGGCGACATCGAACGCCTGGCCGTTGTCAACATAGCGCAGCTGGATGCTGGTCGCGCCCGGGAAAGCGCCGATCACCTGGTTGCGATAGGTGTTGAGCAGCGCCGTCGCGGTACTCACCGAGGCCGGATAGACGCCGTTCCGCACCGTGTTCGAATCGCGGTAGCGCATGCGGTGGCTGAGCTTCCAGCCGTCACCGACCTGCCAGTCGCTCAGCCAGCTGATCTGGTCGAGCCGGATGCGCGTGCCCTGATCCTCGCGAAAGTCGACCGGGCCGGTCGCGCTCTTGAGCGTCATGCGGCGGACCTGCGCGCTCGCGGTGGTGTCGTAATGCGGATCGAAGCCGGGCAGCCCGACGATGTCGCCCTCGCTGTCCTTGGTCAGCGGGATGCCGGTGTAGAAGATCGCATTGTCGGCGAGGTGCTTGTAGCTGATCGTCGTGCTGCCGTTGGCGAAATCGCCGTGCAGATCGGCGCGGATCTGGCCGCCCTTGTTGCCGGTGAAGCCCGGATCGCGCACGCCACGCTCGTTGCGGTAGAAGCCGCCGACGCCGATGCCCCAGCCGCCGCCAATCGGTGCGCCGACCCAGCCGTCAACGCGGTAGAGATCGGCGGTCGGGCCATAGAGCACCCGCGCCACGCCCGAGATTTCGTCGCCCGGCTTGCGGGTGATGAAGTTGACCGCGCCGCCCGGCGCGTTCGAATAGAAGACCGACGACGGGCCGCCGCGGACGACTTCGATACGATCGATCGACTGATCGACGCGGAAGGCCTGATCGGCGTTGAGATAGCCCAGCGCCGGATCGTGCTGCACCGGCAGCCCGTCCTCGAGCAGGTTGATCGAGCCGAAGCCGTCGACCGGGATGCCGCGGGCGCGGACGTTGCCCGAGCCTTCGCCGCCCGAGGCCTCGACCCAGAAGCCGGGGACCGATTTGAGCGTTTCGGTGACGCTCGACGGTGCGCGCGAACGCAGCATGTCGGCGTCGATCGTGGTGACCGCGTAGCTGGTCTCGACCCGGGTACGCTCGCCGGCGCCGGCGCGGCCGGTGACGATGATGTCCTGCCCCTCGGTTTCGGCTTCCGGCGCGGCGGGTTGATCGGCGGTCTGGGCGAGCGCGTGGCTGCTGCACGTGACGAGCAGCGCCGCGACGACGGCGCGGACAGGATAGGCGACCTTCATGTGATTTCTTCCCCGGCAAACTACCCGCTGGATGCGGTCGCCGGGGCATTAGGCGCGGGTCGTGACGGGTCGGTGGCGTCGTTGCTGCACTGCAATGACAGCGGCATGGCAATTCGAGTGGATGGTATGCCTTGCGGGTATAGGACGAAAAAGATCCTCCCCGGCACGGGGAGGGGGACCATGCGAAGCATGGTGGAGGGGGCGTGCCGCAAGGGATTCCCTCGCGGAGAGCCCCTCCACCACGCTACTACGTTGCGCGGTCCCCCTCCCCGTTCCGGGGAGGGTCTTTTCCTAGATCGCCCCCGCCTTCATCTGCTTGACGGCATAGTCGGCCGCGCGGGCGGTGAGCGCCATGAAGGTGAGCGACGGATTGACGCACGAGATCGACGCCATCTGCGCGCCGTCGGTGACGAACAGATTGGCGGCGTCGTGCGCCTGGCTCCATTTGTTGAGCACCGACTGGCGCGGATCGGCGGCCATGCGGGCACCACCCATCTCGTGGATCGCGTCGCCGGGGACGTGCTCGCCCTCGTCGCTGGTCACGTTGAGCAGCCCCGCCGCGCGCAGCATCTTCTCGCCCTCGGTCCGCGCGTCGCGCATCATCCTGAGCTCGTTCTCGCGGAAGGTGACGTCGAAGCGCATCAGCGGGATGCCGAAGCGATCGACCTTGTCGGCGTGGAGGCTGACGCGATTGTCCTCATAGGGCAGGCACTCGCCGAACGCGCCCATGCCGAACTTCCATCCGCCATATTTGCGCATGCCCTGCTTCATCGACGCGCCGAAGCCGACGGGCTGCGCCGGATCGCGCCGCGCGCTGCCCTGATAGCCATAGCCGCGCCTGAAACCGATGCCTTCCTCGCCGCCGACATTGCGGAAGCGCGGGATATAGACCCCGCCGGGGCGGCGGCCATATTCGATATAGTCGGTCATGCCGGGGATCTCGCCCGAGATGCCGACGCGGAAGATGTGATCCATCACATAGCGGCCGAGCGTGCCGCTGGTGTCGAAATGGCTCTTGCTGCTGCCCGGGATCCGCGAGTTCATCAGGATCTGGGTCGACGCCATCGCCGAGGCGCAGAGGAACACCAGCCGCGCCGGGATCACCTCGGCCTGTTTGGTCTTGGCGTCGACCACGCGGACGCCGGTGACCTTCTTCGTCTTCGGGTCATATTCGAGGTTCGAGACCACGGCGTCCGAACGCAGCGTCAGGCGGCCGGTGGCGCGCGCCGCGGGCAGCGTCACCGCCTGCGTCGAGAAATAGGCGCCGAACGAGCAGCCGCGACCGCACTGGTTACGGAACTGGCACTTGCTGCGGCCCTGCGCTTCCTTGTCCTCGGTCATGTTCGAGAGGCGGGTGTTGATCAGCTTGCGCCCGGGCGTCGTCGCCTCGAGCCGGCCCTTCACCCATTTCTCGGCGATGTTCATCTGCATCGGCGGCTGGAACGCGCTGTCGGGCAGCTGCGGCAGATTCTCGCGCGAGCCCGACACGCCAATATATTTCTCGACATAATCATACCACGGGGCGAGATCCTCGTAGCGGATCGGCCAGTCGATCCCGACCTGCTCGCGCTTGTTGGCCTCGAAATCCTCAGGGCTCCAGCGGAAGCTCCAGCGGCCCCAGATCAGCGACTTGCCGCCGACCGCGCCCGGGCGGATCCAGTAGAATTTCTCCCCCTCGCCATAGGCATAGGGATTCAACCGGTCGTTATTGTAGAACTTCCGGTTGCCGGGCGAGACATAGCCGTGCTTGGCGATGAAATAATCGCTGTCGACCAGCGATTTGGGCATGATGTCGCGGCTGGGGATCTCGAAGGCGGGCTTGCCGTCGAAATCATAGCCCTCGCCATGCTCGACCATCACGCCACGATCGAGCATCAGGACCTTGAGCCCCTTCTCGGTGAGTTCCTTCGCCGCCCATCCGCCGCTCACTCCGGAGCCGATGACGATCGCATCGAACTTGTCCGCCATAGCTGTGTTCCTCGAACTAAATTACGCGCGCAGCTTGCTGAGCGTCGCGAAGCTGGTCTGGATGTCGGGCAGATAGGGCGCCGGCGACTGATCGTTCTCGACATAGAAATGCTTCACGCCCGCGGTCGCGTTGAGCGTGAAGATGTCGGCGAAATCAATCACGCCCTTGCCGACGCTGGTCATCTTGCCGTCGGCGGTGCGATCCTTGACGTGATAGGCGTAGATCCGGCCCGGATGGCGCTTGATCAGCGCCTTGGGATCCTCGCCCGCGGCGATCGCCCAGAACAGGTCGAGCTCGAGCTTGACCAACGCCGGATCGGTATCGGTGACCAGCGTCTCGTACAGGCTGACACCGCCGGGCTTGGTGGTGAACTCGAAATCATGGTTGTGATAGGCGAAGTCGAGCCCCTCCCCCTTGAGCTGCTTCGCCCAGCGGTTGAAATTGGCGACCGCCAGCTTCCAGCTCTCGGCGTTGCGCTGCTCAGCGACCATGTAGGGCAGGATCACCGTGTCGGCGCCCAGCGTCTTCGCCATCTTCACCGAACCGGCGAAATCGCTGTTCAGCGCATCATAGCCGATATGCAGCGAGGGCGACTTCAGGCCCAGCCGGTCCATCGTTTGGCGGAGCGCGGCATGATCCATCTTGTCATAGCCGCCGCCGCCATATTCGACCTCGCGATAGCCGATCGCCGCGACCTTGCCGAGCGTGCCCATCGGGTCCGCGGCGAAGAGCTCGCGCACCGTGTAGAGCTGGAGCCCCACCGGCCTGCCCTTGAGGCTCTTCGCCACCAGCGGCCCCGCCGCGAGCGTCGTCGCGAGCGCGGCGCCGCCCGCCATCCATTGCCGTCGGCTGATCATCATGACGAGAACACCTTGTTGACCTGAGAATAGGGATAGGCGCCGTCGTACCGGCCCGGGACGGGCAGATATTCGCGCTCTTGGGTGATGCCGATCTCCGACGTGAAATAGCCGGTGATCACGAGCTGGCGGAACTTGTCGAAGAAGTCCTCGCCGCCGGGCAGCTTGTCTTCCATCGCCAGCGTGAGCAGCGCGTCCTGCTGCGCCGGCGTCGCCTTGTCGGTGGCGACCTTGTAATCCTGCTGGCTGCGCGCCTCGATCGCGTCGAGCCCGGCGAGGATCGGTTTGCGATCCTCGGGCGCCGCCCAATCGGCGAGCAGCTTCTCGATGAAGGCGGGAACCCCCGCGGCGATCGCGCCGGGGGTATCGGTGGTCGGCATCACCCGCTCGCTGAGCGCGGTCACCGCGGCGCGCTGCTGCGCGCTGAACACCGGCGTGCTCGGCGGCCCGTCGCTGATCCCGGTTGCCTGTGCCTTCGCCGCGCGGGCGATCGGGGCGTACAGCCCCGCGCCGAACATCGCGACCATGCCCGCAAGGGCGTCTCTGCGATCGATGATCATTTCACACTACCTTCGAAATCATAGCTCGCCGCCGCCTCGGGCAGCGGGCGCACCCAGATGTTCCGGAACGAGACCGGCGAATTATGGTCCTGGAGCTGGATCGGCGCGGCATCGCCATGCGCCTGATAGGTGCCGACCTTGCGCCAGATCGTGCCGCCCAGCCAGGGCTGGCGGTTCTGCACCAGCACGCCGTTGAGGAACGCCGTGATGTATGCAGGGCGCAGCAGCTTGCCGTCGGGCCCGAAATGCGGGCGCTCGAAGACGACGTCGTAGCTCTGCCATTCGCCAGGCTTGCGCGAGGCGTTCACCAGCGGCGGCTTCCAGCCATAGATCGCCCCGACGGTGCCGTCGGCATAAGTGGGGTTCTGATAGCCGTCGAGGATCTGGATCTCGTAGCGCTGCATGAACCAGATGCCGCTGTTGCCGCGATCCTGCGAGGTCTTGGTCGGCGGATTGGGCGAGCGATATTCGAGATGGAGCTGGACGTCGCCGAAGCTCGCCTTGCTGACCAGCGCATTCTCGCCGCCGCCGCCGGCGCGCGGCGTAGACGTGACGGCGCCGTCCTTGAGCGCCCACGGCGTCGCCTGCGCCTGCCACGCGTCGAGCGACTTGCCGTCGAACAGCACCACGGCGTCCGCAGGCGGCGCGCCGGGGGTCGCGGCGGGCGTCACCACCTGCGGATAGGGCCGATCGGCATCGTGGACCTGCCACTTGCCGTCGGGCAGCATCGGCGTGTCCTTGAAGCCCGGCTTCTCCTGCGCGACGGCGGGACTTGCCGCCGTCGCCGCCACCGCCATCGCGGTGGCCCATGCGATACGCTTCACTGCTTCCTCCCTCATGCCGCGTCGATGGCGCGATAGGCGGCGATCAGCCGCTCCTCGCCGGCGCGTCCCTCGATCGAATTGCCATGTTCCATGCCGATGACTCCGGCATATTTCCGCGCGCGCAGCCAGCGCACGACATTCTGAAAATTCACCTCGCCGGTCCCCGGCTCCTTGCGGCCGGGATTGTCGCCGAACTGGATATAGCCGATCTCGTCCCAGCAGGCGCCGAGGGTGTTGATCAAATTCCCCGCCTGGATCTGCTCGTGATAGAGGTCGGCGAGCACCTTCACCGCAGGACTGTCGACGCCGCGCGCGACCGCGAAGCCCTGCGGGATCGTCTGCAGGAACACGCCCGGGTGGTTCACGATCGTGTTGAGCGGCTCCATCACCATGACGAGCCCGTGCGGTTCGACGATCTCGGCGGCGCGGCGCATCGTGTCGATGATCCGCCCGGTCTGGATCTCGACCGGCAGCCGGCGATCGAGAAAGCCGGTGACCACCGTCATCCACTTGACGTCGAGCCGCTTGGCGACGTCGATCGAGGCGCGGACATCGCGCAGAAAGGCCTGGCGATCGCCATCGTCGTTGCCGCCGAGCACCGGGCGGAAATCGGCCCATCGCGGCATGCTGGCGACGAACACGCCCATCGTCATGCCGCGCTGCCGGAGCGCGCGCGCCATCGCATTCTGGTCGGCGATGGTGCGGCCCGCCGCTTCATTGTCTTCCCAGGCAGTGAAGCCCTGATCGGCGGCGTACGCGATCTGCTCAAGCCGGTTGCCGCGGCTCGCGAAGCTGCCCTCGTGCGGCGCGAAGCCGAGCGAGAAGCGTGCGGCGTTCTGCGCCGGCGCGGCACGGCCCATCGTTGCCGTGCCCGCCGCTGCGGCGCTGGCGGCCAGTATCGATCGCCGGCTGAGCTTCACGCCGTCTCGCCTGCCAGCGCCGCGCGCGACTTGCCGCGCTCGCGCAGCCAGATGAAGCCGAACACCGCGAGCAGCACCACCGGCAGGATCGCCAGCTTCTGGAACGACACCGACGCCGCGGCGTCCTCCGCCGCAAGCTTGGCCGCGCCGGCGAGCTGCGCGAACGCCTCGGGCCCGCCGGCGAACTCGACCTTGGCCTTGTCGAACATCGCGCCGAGCAAGGGCAGGACGAAGAAGCTGGCGAGCGCGCCGGCCGACCCGACCAGCCCCATCGCCCACGATCCGCCACGCGGATAGCGCTCCGCCACCGAGGCGAGCATCGTCGGCCACATCACGCACACGCCGAGACCCCATACGGTGGCGGCGAGCACCGCCGTCACCGGCGTCTGCGCCTGGCTCAGCATGAACAGCCCGATCGCGGCGAGCAGGCTCGACACCCAGAGCAGGCCGGGATTCGAGATTCTGTTGGCGAGACGGCCGGCGAAATGGCGGAACACGAACATCAGCGCATTGACGTAAACGAGCAGCAGGATGCCGCGCATGCCCACCCGGTTCGACAGCGCCACGTCGATCCACTGGCCGGGAGCCAGCTCGGACGAGGCGGTGAGGAACATCGCGCCGAACCAGATGAAGAAGCTCGGGCGGCGGAACACCTCGCTGACCATCTCGCCGAAGCTCACCCCGGTCTCGCTGCGCAGCGGCGGCGGGAAGGTGGTGGTCGCGGCGATCACCACGGTGAGCGCCGCGGGGATCATCACCAGCGCCATGATGCCCTGCCACGGCAAGGTCGCCGAGAGGAAGAAGCCGGCGAGCCCGCCGACGATGATCCCGCCGGGGAACCAGGCATGGAGCACGTTGAGCCGATGGGTGGTGTCCTCGGGATAGAGCTGCGCGGTCAGCGGATTGATCGCCGCCTCGGTCAGCCCCCAGCCGATGCCGCTGAGCAGCATGCCGAGCCAGACGATCGTGTAGATCGTCATGCCCGTCGCGAGATTGCCCGCGCTGATGATCAGCAGCGGCCCGAGGATGAAGCACAGCCCGGCGCCGAGCAGGCAGCGCTTCATGCCGATCTGATCGAGCAGCGCGCTGGCGACGAACAGCGTGATCGAGAAGCTGAGGAACGCCGCACCGAGCGCGGCGGCGATCAGCTCGCCCGCGTGCAGCGGGGCGATCGGATCGATCCATTCGGCCTTGAGTCCGCTGGCGATCGCCCCGCGGATCGCGAGGCTCGACGCCGCGGTGAACAGCGCGAGGACGCCGAGCCAGAACAGCCGTCCCTTGTTCAATGTCGTGGCCATTTTCTGGCTCCCTCCCCTTATCGTTATCGTGCGCCCGGTCGTGTCGTCAGCCCAGCCCCAGCAGCTTGCGGTTGAGCCCCGGATCGCTCCCGCCCGCGAAATCGTCGAATGCCTTGTCCGCCCGCCGGATCATGTGCGCCGCGATGAACGGCGCGCCTTCGCGCGCGCCGTCTTCGGGATGCTTGAGGCAGCATTCCCATTCGAGCACTGCCCAACCTTCGTATCCATACTGTGTCAGCTTCGAGAAAATGCCGCCGAAATCGACCTGACCGTCGCCGAGCGAGCGGAAGCGGCCGGGGCGATCGACCCAGTCCTGGAAGCCGCCATAGACCCCCGAGCGCCCCGTCGGGTTGAGCTCGGCGTCCTTGACGTGGAACATCTTGATGCGCTCGTGATAGATGTCGATGAACGCCAGATAGTCGAGCGCCTGCAGCACGTAGTGGCTGGGGTCGTAGAGGATGTTGGCGCGCGGGTGATTGTCGACCCCCGCGAGGAACCGCTCGAAGGTGACGCCGTCGTGGAGATCCTCGCCGGGGTGGATCTCATAGGCGAGGTCGACGCCCTGCCCGTCGAACGCGTCGAGGATCGGCCGCCAGCGCTTCGCCAGCTCGCCGAACGCTTCCTCGACCAGCCCGGCCGGGCGCTGCGGCCACGGATAGAGATAGGGCCAGGCGAGCGCGCCCGAGAAGGTCGCATGCGCGTCGAGCCCGAGCCGCCGGCTCGCCTTGGCAGCGAGATGGAGCTGCGCGACCGCCCATTGCTGGCGCTCGGCGGGCTTGCCCTTGAGCGCATCGGGCGCGAACGCATCGAAGGCGACGTCATAGGCAGGGTGCACCGCGACCAGCTGCCCCTGGAGATGCGTCGAGAGTTCGGTGATCTCGACCCCCGCCTCGCGGCAAATGCCGGCGAGCTCGTCGCAATAATCCTGGCTCTCGGCGGCTTTGGCGAGGTCGATGCAGCGGCTATCCCAAGTGGGAATCTGGACGCCGACATAGCCGGCATCGGCCATCCAGCGCGCCGCCGAGGCAAGCGTGTCGAACGGCGCCGCGTCGCTCATGAACTGGGCGAGGAAGACCGCCGGACCCTTCATGCCACCCCTCCCGTCGGTGCGAAGCTCACTTCGCGGTTTCGGCCTTGAGATACGCGATCAGCGCAGCGCGTTTGGCCGGATCGGTCACCTTCATCGGCATGCGCGTGCCGGGCACCTTCTGCGTCGGCGCGGCGAGGAATTGATCGAGCGTCTGCGCATTCCAGACGATGTTCGATGCCTTGAGCGCGGGGCTGTAGTTGAAGCCCGGCACAGAACCGGCCTTGCGGCCGAACAGGCCGTGGAGATTGGGGCCCAGCAGGCTCTTCCCGCCGGCAGAAAGCGTGTGGCACGCCTTGCAGGTAGCGAAGGCCGCCGCGCCCGCATCCTGGACGGGAGGTGCGGCGACGGACGGCAACGCTGTCAGGGTCAGCGCACATAATGTTGCCGCAACCGGCGACAACATGATCAGAGATTTCATTATCCTCTCCGGTCTGGCAACGATCGGTAGGCTTCATGTAAGCGGTTCGCGCCGCACGGCGCAACCATTTATCAGACATAAAATCGATGGACGGAGGACCGATGGAGACGGGCACGCAGCCAAGGTTACGCTACGGCATGGTGGGGGGCGGCGAAGGCGCGTTCATCGGCGCGGTGCATCGCATGGCGGCGTCGCTCGACGGCGCATACCAGCTGGTGTGCGGCGCGTTCAGCAGCGATGCGGAACGCAACCGGCGCAGCGCCGCGGGCCTCGGGCTCGATCCCGCGCGCGCCTATGCGACGCTCGACGCGCTGCTCGCCGGCGAGGCGGCGCTGCCCGCGGATCAGCGGATGCAGGCGCTGGCGATCGTCACCCCCAATCACCTCCACGCCCCCGCCGCGATTGCCGCGCTCGATGCCGGCTTCCACGTCTTCTCCGAGAAGCCGATGGCGCTCGACCTCGACGAGGCGCTGGCGATCGAGGCGGCGGTGCAGCGCAGCGGCAGGCTCTACGGGCTGGCCTTCACCTATAGCGGCTATCCGCTGGTCGAGGAGGCGCGGGCGCGCGTCGCGCGGGGCGATTTCGGCGCGATCCGGCTGGTCCAGGCCGAATATTGGCAAGGCTGGCTGAGCCAGCCGATCGACCGCGACGGGCAGAAACAGGCCGAATGGCGCACCGATCCGGCGCGCGCCGGGCTGGGCGGCTGCCTCGGCGACATCGGCACCCACGCCTTCCAGCTCGCCGAGCATGTCTCGGGGCTGACCGTCGAGGCGCTCAGCGCCGATCTCGCCATCCATGTCCCCGGCCGCCGGCTCGACGACGACGTCGCCGCGCTGCTCCGCTTCGAAGGCGGCGCACGCGGGGTGCTCAAGGCGACGCAGGTCGCCGCGGGCGAGGAGAATGGCCTGCGGCTGCGCGTCTATGGCGAGAAAGGCGGGCTCGAATGGTCGCAGATGGAGCCCAACACGCTGACGCTGCGCTGGCTCGACCGCCCCGCCGAGACCGTCCGCGCCGGCGGCCCCGGCCTCGACCCGCTGACCGCCGCACGGCTGCGCACGCCCTCAGGCCATCCCGAAGGGTATATCGAGGCCTTCGCCAATCTCTATCAGAGCTTCGGCCGGACGATCCGTGCCGGCGCAGGAGCTCCCCCGGTGCGCGGCGCGGCGGACTGGTTCCCGGGCATCACCGACGGTCTCAGGACGATGACCTTCGTCGAGGCGATGATCCAGAACAGCGCCGGCGACGCCAAATGGACCGCGCTCGCCAAGGTGCTGGAGGCGCGCCGGATATCGGCCGGCCTGCCCCCCCAGACTGCGCCGGCCCCGATCGCGTGAGACGCCATGACTGCCTGTTGGCAGCGCCGCACCATGCGGTGAGCGTGTCCCGCTACGCCCCGGGCGAGCGGCATCGCGCGCACCGCGATCGCTACCCGCGTATCAGCTTCGTCCTCCGGGGCGGGTATCGCGAGGAAAGCCGGCCGGGCGCCATTCGCATGACGCCCGGCGATGTCCTGCTCAAATCGCACCGCGCGCTGCACGAGGACCAGTTCGGGAGCGACGGCGCCATCGTCGCCTCGATCGAATTTCTGACCGACGATCCGTTCGACGCCGCCCCGCACGCGCCCGAATGGCACCGCCGCTCGGACGGCTTCGCGCTCCGTCATGCCGCCGGGCTGCTCGAAGCCGCATTGGCAGGCGATTCGGCGGGGGTGGCGACCGCGGGAAACGACCTGATCGCGACGCGGCCGGACGATATCGCGGAGCGGCGACCGCCCCCGGCGTGGCTCCGGCATCTCAAGGAGGAGCTGGAAACCGTCAGCCAGGCACAGGTCGACGTTCGCGCCCGCGCGATCGCCGCCGGGGTCCATCCGGTCCACGCCTCGCGCCTGTTCCGGCAATGCTATGCCATGTCGATCAGCGATCATGCCCGCGCGCAGGGCGTGCGGCGCGCGCTGGCGCTGATGACGCGCGAGGCGGCGCTGAGCGACGTCGCCGTGGCGGCCGGCTTCTATGACCAGAGCCATATGAATCGCGTCTTCCGCCGCGTGATCGGCCGCACTCCCGGCGCGCAGCGGGCGCAATGGTTGCGCGCGATCGGCTAAGATCGTCCAATACGCGCGCGCCGTACCGCTCCAGGGTGTGGCCATGGATCGTCGTTCCTTATTGCTCGGCATCGGGGCCGCCTCGCTGTCGGGCGCCGCCAAGGCCGCAGATGCGCAAATTCCGCCTCGCCGAGGGGCTTCCAGCTTTCCGCTGGCAGACGAACTCGACGAGCGCATCTACAAGGCCATGCGCCGGCTTTCGGCGGCCACCGGCCTTGCGGTCGCGGTCTATTCCCCTGACGGAACCTACGCGCGCGGGTTCGGCGTCACCGAGCTTCGGGCAGGCCGGCCAGTCGACGCGGACACCTGCTTCTACATCGGATCATCGACCAAGCCGCTGACCGCCCTGACGCTCGCAACCATGGCGCATCGCGGTGCGCTCGACCTGGCCGCGCCGATCGCCCGCTGGGCCGAGGCCGCGCCCTTCCCCGCCGAGGTTCGGGCAGGCGAAGTGACGTTGCGCCACCTGCTGGCGCACATCTCCGGAATCAGTTGCGATCCCATCGGCTTCCGCGTCGCCTTTTCCGGCCAGCACGATCCGGCGACGCTGTGGCGCCTGCTCGCCGCGTGCACCGTCGACACCGAGGCGCCGCCCGGCACCTTCCACTACACCAACATCGGCTACAACATCGCCACGCTCCTCACCGACCGGCATTTCGGCCGACCGTGGCAGGACATGCTGGAACGCGAGCTCTTCGGCCCCGCACGCATGCGGCATGCCAGCGCGCGCATGTCGCGTGCGCGGCGCGAAGGCTGGCCTGTCGCCAGGCCGCACGTCGCGCTGCCCGAAGGCGTGACGCCGATCGGCCTGCAGAAGGATGACGCGACGATGCATTCGGCGGGCGGCGTGATCATGAGCGCCCATGATGCCGTCCGGTGGCTCGAGCTAATGAGCGAAGCCGGCGCGATCGGCGGGCGGCAAATCGTCCCTGCCGCAGCGGTGCTCGCGACCCGCGCGCCGATCGCCGCGCTTCGCGCCGAATTCGCCGGCTATACCCGCACCGCCTACGGGCTCGGCTGGTACCATGTGCCGTTCCGTGACGAGCTGATGCTGCACCATCTCGGCGGCTTTGCCGGCGCGCGCGCCCATGTCTCGTACATCCCGGCGCGACGGATCGGAGTCGCCGCGTTCGTGAACGATTCGAGCGCGGCCACCGAGCTCACCGACGCCATCGCCGACTATGTCTATGATCGCACCGCGCGGCGCGCAGACGCCGTCCAGGTCTTCGACGCACGGATCGAGCAACTCGTGATCGCGCGCGACCGCCTCTACGCGAAGATCACCGCGGATCGCGCGGCGCGAGCGGCACGCCGCTCGACGCTGACCCGGCCGATGCAGGAATATGCCGGGCGATATTGCAACGACGCGTTTGGCGAGATCGAAGTCAGCGCGTCGGCGCGATCGCTCGACATCCACTTCGGCGCGATGCGCGCGCTCGCCGAGCCCTCGCCGGAACCCGAGACCGTCCGGGTCGAGCTCGTTCCGATGCAGGGCGAGCGGATCGGCTTCGTCGACGGCGGATCGGCGCTGCGATACCGCGGCGCGATCTACACGCGCATACGAGCCTGAAAAAACGCACGCGCGGCGCCCGGCCCGCGCCCTTACGTCGCTTTGCTGTTTCGGACTCGCGCGGAAGCCTCTATCCTCGCCGCGGAAGAGGGGGACGTATGGGCATTTTCGATTTTCTCTCGAAGCAGTTCGTCGACGTCATCGACTGGGTCGACGAGCCGGGCACGCTGGCGATCCGCTATCCGATGCAGGATCGCGAGATCCAGAACGGCGCGCAGCTGACCGTGCGCGCCGGCCAGACCGCGCTCTTCTACAACGAAGGCCAGCTCGCCGACGCCTTCCTGCCCGGGCTCTACACGCTCGAGACCGGCAACCTGCCGGTGCTCACCGCGCTGATGAACTGGGACAAGGGCTTCGCCTCGCCGTTCAAGGCCGATGTCTATTATTTCAGCCAGAAGGAGCAGACCGGGCTGAAATGGGGGACGCAGCAGCCGATCACGGTGCGCGACAAGGAATTCGGCCCCTTACGCGTCCGCGCCTTCGGCTCCTATTCGTTCCGCATCGAGAGCGTGCCGACCTTCGCGGTGAAGATGATGGGCTCGCTCGACCGGCTCACCGTGCACGATCTCGAGGATCAGCTGCGCGGCGTGATCGCCACTGCGATCGCCTCGGCGCTGGGCACCGGCGAGATCGCGTTCCTCGACCTCGCCGCCAACCAGAGCGTGCTCTCCGAGAAGCTCAAGGCCGCGGTCGAGCCCGCCTTCGCCGCCTGGGGCCTCAGCTGCACCAGCTTCTTCATCGAGAGCCTGTCGCTGCCCGAGGAAGTCCAGGCGCATCTCGATAAGGCGAGCTCGATGCGCGTCGTCGGCGATCTCGATCGCTTCGTCCGCTTCCAGAGCGCGCAGGCGATCGAGACCGCGGCCGGCCAGTCTGGCGGCGTCGCGGGCGCCGGCGCGGGCATGGCGGCGGGACTGGCGATCGGCCAGACCATGGCGGGCGGCATCGGTGCCGCGCCTTCGGCTCCGGCGGCGGCATTGGGCGAGGACGCCTATGCGCAGATCGAGAAGCTCCACAAATTGCTGACCATCGGCGCGATCACGCAGGAGGATTTCGACGCCAAGAAGGCCGAGCTGCTGAGCCGTATCCGCTGATCGGGATTCCGGCCGCATGAGCCAGCACCTTCCCTGCCCCAATTGCGGCGCCGATGTCGTGTTCCGCTCGCCAGCGCTGCCGAGCCGTGTGTGCGACTATTGCCGCTCGCTGCTGGTGCGCAGCGATTCGGGCGTGATCAAGGTCGGCGAGGCCGCGGCTTTGCCCTTCGACGTCAGCCCGGTGCAGATCGGCATGCGCGGCCGCATCGACGGCAAGGGCTTCGAAGTCATCGGCCGCGTCCGCTGGGCATGGACCGACGGCGCGTGGAACGAGTGGCTGCTGCTGTTCGAGGATGGCGGCAACGCGTGGCTCGGCGAGGCGATGGGGCAGTTCATGCTGCTGTGGGAGCGTTCGCTGGGTCAGGTCCGCAGCCCCGCGCTGCGCGGCATCGTCAAGGGGCAGGACGCGGTGATCGGCACCGAGGTCCAGCTCGACCACCAGAAGCTGGTCATCGCCGATGCGCGCGAGGTGGTCTGCGTCGCGGCCGAGGGCGAGCTGCCCTTCACCGCGCCGAGCGGCTGGAAGCTCTACAGCGTCGATCTGCGCGGCCAGCACGGCGAGTGCGCGACGCTGCAGCGCGACCGCGGGGAAACGAGTGTCTACCAAGGGCGCTATGTGACGCTCGCCGAACTGGCGCCGCGCGGGATGCGCGCGATCGAAGGCTGGACGCTGCCCGCTTATGCAGCCTGACGCCGCGATCCGCGCCGAGCCGGCGCCTGCGACGCGGGCGCTGACCTGCCCTTCCTGCGGCGGCGGCGTCGAGCTGCGCGCGGCGGGCTATACCGTCCATGTCGCCTGCCAATATTGCGGCTCGATCCTCGACGTCACCGATCCGCAGGTGAAGCTGGTCACCGCCTATCACCAGGCGGCGGCGGCGCTCGAGATCCCGCTCGGCACGCGCGGCGTGCTGCGCGGCGTCGAATGGGAAGTCATCGGCTATCTCCAGCGCTCGGAGAACGGCGCCTATGGCTGGGACGAGTATCTGCTGTTCAATCCGTATCACGGCTATCGCTGGCTGGTGTACGCGCGCGGTGGCTGGAGCCTCGGCGAGCAGCTGACCGTCATGCCGGACTGGGTCGCGCACGACCAGCTCGCCGTCGCGGGGGAGATCTTCACGCATTTCTACGCCGATGGTGTCGCGCGGGTCGATTATGTGCTCGGCGAGTTCTTCTGGCGCGTGGCGGTGGGCGAAACCGTGCAGACCGCCGACTGGGCACGCCCGGGCGCGATGCTGTCGCGCGAGGAGAACGCCCAGGAGATCAGCTGGACGCGCAACGAATGGTTGCCCTCGAAGGAGATGCAGCAGGCGTTCGGAGTCCAGCGCGATCCGCTACCGTGGCCGCCCTTGCCGCATCAGCCCTCGCCTTGGGGGGACTGGCTCAAGACCGGGGTCAAGATCGGCCTTGTCGCGTTCGCCTTCCTGCTGCTCTTCGCCTTCCAATTCGGGGGCACGCGATGGGACGCGGCGGGCACGTTCCCGATCGCGGCCGACGGACGCGAGCAGAGCGTGACGCTCGGCCCGATCACCTTGCGCAGCCGCTATCAGAGCGTCCATCTCCGCGCGGAGGTGCCGCGCCTCGAAAATGGCTGGCTCGATCTCGACTACAGCCTCGTCGATCGCAAGACCCAGCAGGTCTACGAAGCCTATGGCGCCGCCGAGCGCTATTCGGGCACGGACTCCGACGGCGCATGGACCGAGGGGGACCGCCGCACCGCGGTGTCGATCCCCAGCGTTCCCGCGGGCAGCTATGATCTGGTGGTCGATTACAAGGGCAATCGCTGGTCGAACGCGCCGAGCTATCTCGATAGCGGCGCCGGCTGGATGGACGCCGCCAACGCGCCGCAGGTCACCGTCGAGGTGCGGCAGGGCGCGGTATACGCCTCCAATCTCTGGCTTGCGCTGATTCTGATCGCGGCGCCTTTGCTGTTCGGCCTGTTCCGGCACCTCTCGTTCGAGAGCGCGCGCAAGGGCGAGAGCGACTTCGCCCCGAGCGGAAGCGATGGGGACGACGACGAATGAGCGGACGCACCTTCTTCTTTTCGCTCTGGTGCCTCGGCGTAGCGGGGCTGTTCGTACTCGGCGCCGGCTTCGCCTGGTCGCCTTTCGCCGAAGGCGGCCGCGCGCGCAGCCATGCCGGCTATTACGGCCCCCACCACAAATAGGAGACGGAAATGGTCACCACCCTACCCGCCGTGCTGAGCACCCTGCTCTATTCCGCGATCGGCATCGTCGTGTTCGTCGTCGGTTTCGTCATCCTCGACCTGCTCACCCCGGGAAAGCTGTGGGAAGAGATCGAGCAGAAGCAGAATGTCGCCGTGGCGATCTTCGCGGGCGCGGTCGCGATCGGGCTCGCGATCATCGTCGCCGCCGCGATCCATGGCTGAAGCCGACCCCGCGACACCCAAAGTCCGTGCGTCCGGTTCCGCCGCGGCGTTGCTCGCCTCGGCCTTCGTCGTCTCCACCTGCGGGCTGATCTACGAGCTGCTGGCGAGCACGCTGGCCAGCTATCTGCTCGGCGACAGCGTTACCCAATTCTCCACCGTCATCGGCAGCTATCTGTTCGCGATGGGCGTGGGCAGCTGGTGCTCGCGCTATGTGAGGCGCGGCGAATTGCGGCTGTTCGTCCGCGTCGAGCTGCTCATCGCGCTGCTCGGCGGATGCTCGGCGGCGGCGCTATTTATTCTCTTCCCGGTGATCGATCATTTCCGCGTCGCGCTCTACGGGCTCGTCCTCGCGATCGGCTTCCTCGTCGGGCTCGAGATCCCGCTGCTGATCCGCATCCTGCGCGGTTTCGACTTCCGCGAGACCGTCTCCAACGTCCTCACCTTCGACTATGTCGGCGCGCTGGTCGCCAGCCTGCTCTTCCCGCTGCTGCTGATGCCGCATCTCGGCATGATCCGCACCGGCTTCCTGTTCGGCTTCCTCAACGCCGGCGTGGCGCTGGCGCTGCTGTTCACCCTGCCGCGTGCCGGCGGCTATCGCGGCGAGAAGATAGCGTCGGTGCTCGTCCTGCTCGCACTCGCCGCGGGCTTCATCGCGTCGGACCGGCTCCAGCGCTGGGCCGAGGTGGCGAGCTATGGCGAGCCTGTGATCTATGCCAGCACGACCAAGTTCCAGCGCATCGTGCTGACCCGGCGTGACGACGATGTCCGGCTCTATCTCAACGGCAATCTGCAATTCTCGTCGCGCGACGAATATCGCTATCACGAAGCGCTGGTGCACCCCGCGCTCGGCCGCGTCGCCAACCCGCGCAACGTGCTGATCCTGGGCGGCGGCGACGGGCTCGCCGCGCGCGAGGTGTTCCGCCACCCCGGAGTCGAGCGCCTGACGCTGGTCGACCTCGACGGCGAGATGACCAGCCTGTTCTCGCGCACCGCGATGCTGTCGCGGCTCAACGGCGGTTCGCTGACCGACAAAAGGATGACGGTGATCAACGCCGACGGCTTCCGCTGGGCGCGCGAGGCCACCGGCCGGTACGACGCGATCATCGTCGATTTCCCCGATCCGGTCGATTATTCGGTGGGCAAGCTCTACACGGACACTTTCTACCGCGCGGTGCGCAAGCTGCTCGCGCCGGGCGGGATGATCGTGGTCCAGAGCACCTCGCCGCTGGTTGCGCCCAATGCCTATTGGACCGTCGCCTCGACGCTCGAGGCCGCGGGGCTGCAGACGCGGGGCTATCACGCCTATGTGCCGAGCTTCGGCGAATGGGGCTTCGTCCTCGCCGCGCCGGGCCCGATCCCGGACCAGGCCAACATCCCGACCGGGCGCTTCCTCACGCCGGTGATCGACCAGCGGCTGTTCGATTTCCCGCCCGACATGGCGCGGCGCCCGACCCCGGTGAACCGGCTCGACAATCAGGTGCTCGTCCGCGAGTTCGCCGACGCATGGGGCAAATATGAAGGCTGACCGGCGCGCGCTGCTCGGCCTCGGCGCCGTCGCGGCCGCAGCGGCGGGCGGCGGGCTGGCCTATGCGCTGGGGCGCGAGGCGCCGCTGCCCGGCGGCGCGCTCGCCGGCGCCGACATGGCGCGCGGCCATCGCCTGCGCACCGGCGGATTTCCCGCGCCGAGCCGGTTCGAGGACGTCGATCTGGTGATCGCCGGCGGCGGCGTCGCCGGGCTCTCGGCGGGCTGGCGGCTGGCCGATGCGGGCTATGACCGGTTCAAGCTGCTCGAGCTCGAGGACCATGTCGGCGGCAATGCGCGCAGCGGCCGCAACGCGATCTCGGCCTATCCGCTCGGCGCGCATTACCTCCCAGTCGCCAACAAGGAAGCCAAGGCGCTCCAGCACCTGCTCCGCCAGCTCGGGATGATCACCGGCGATCGCGACGGCGTGCCGATCTACGACTCCGAGCAGCTCTGCGCCGACATGCAGGAGCGGTTGTTCTGGCAGGGCCGCTGGCAGGAAGGGCTGATCCCGCGCACCGGCATCACCGCGCAGGACCGCAAGGATCTCGCAGCGTTCGAAGCTGCGATGGCGGCATTCTCGAAGCGTATCGGCGCCGATGGCAGACCGGCCTTCGCGGTGCCGATGGCGTACAGCGCAGGCGACGCCGATCTGCTCGCGCTCGACACGCTGAGCTTTACTGCGTGGCTCGACGCCCGGGGCTGGCGCTCGCCGGTGCTGCGCGCGCATGTCCGCTATGCGATGCGCGACGATTACGGCACCGAGCCCGATCAGGTCTCGGCGTGGGCGGGGGTGCATTATTTCGCCGCGCGGCGCGGCTGGGCCGCTGACGGCGTCAACGACAACGAGCTGACCTGGCCCGAAGGCAATGGCCGGCTGACGCGCCGCCTCGCCGAGTTCTTGCCCGGGAAGATCGCCGCCGGGCACATCGTCCACCGCGTGGCGCGCGAGGGATCGGCGGTGCTCGTCGACAGCTTCGACGTCGCCACCGCCGCGACGGTGCGCACGCGCGCCGGCGCCGCGATCCTCGCCATGCCGCATTTCGTGGCGAAGCGCGTCTG
Source organism: Sphingomonas naasensis (assembly GCF_004792695.1). Lineage (GTDB taxonomy): Bacteria > Pseudomonadota > Alphaproteobacteria > Sphingomonadales > Sphingomonadaceae > Sphingomonas > Sphingomonas naasensis. Next base: position 932,863 of record NZ_SRXU01000001.1, read on the forward strand.
CGGCGAGATCGCCGACCCGCCCGGCTTCAGCTACGCGCCGTGGCTGGTCGCCAACGTCACCGTCGATCGCCTGCCCGAGGGCCGCGGCGTGCCGCTCGCCTGGGACAATGTTTCGAGCACCAGCAATTCGCTGGGCTATGTCGTCGCGACGCATCAGGGGCCCGATGCGATCACGCCCGCAACCGTGCTGACCTGGTACCTCCCCTTGTCGGACATGCCGCCCGAGCAGGCCCGCCGCCTGCTCGTCCAGCGCCCGGCCGACGAATGGAAGCGGATCGTCCGCGACGATCTGCTCGCGATGCATCCCGATCTCGAACCCGCGATCCGCCGCATCGAGCTGTGGCGCTGGGGCCATGCGATGATCCGTCCGACCCCCGGCTTCCTCGCGCGCGGTGCGGCGGTGACGCCCGCCCCGCCGCTGTTCGTCGCGCATTCCGACCTCAGTGGGCTGTCGCTGTTCGAGGAGGCGCATTATCACGGCGTCCGCGCCGCCGAGCAGGCGATGGCGTTGCTCGGCCATCCGCATGAGAGCCTGTTGTGACCCAAGCGTGTGAAGGCCAGCATCTGATCGCCGATCTGGCGGGCGCCTCGCGCCTGACCGAGGTCGACCATGTCGAGCGCTGCCTGCTCGCCGCCGCGGCGGCCGCCGGCGCGACCGTGCTCGAGGTGCGGCTACATTCGTTCGGTCCCGGTCAGGGCGTCACCGGCGTCGCGCTGCTCGCGGAATCGCACATCTCGATCCACACCTGGCCCGAATATGGCAGCGCCTGCATCGATATCTTCCTGTGCGGAAGAACGCATGATCTCGACGCCGCGCTCGCCGCGATCACCGCGGGGCTGGCGGCGACGGTGACGCGGCGAAGCGTGTTGACGAGGAACTTCGGCGGCGAAGCGCGCAACCGCCCGACGGGGGAGCAAGAATGTCTCAGCGCCTGACGCGCCGGCAGCTTGTCGGCGGCGCGCTCGCCGCGGGCGGTGTTGCGGCCGCACTGCCCGAACGCGCCGCGGGGCAGACGGCGGGCGCGACCCTGTTTCACGACGTCCTGCTGGTCGACGGGACCGGCGCGGCGCCGCGGCGCGCGAGCGTGCTCGTCAGCGGCGAGCGGATCGCGGCGATCACCGCGCCGGGCACGCGCACCACCGTGAAGGGCGCGCGCGTCATCGCCGGCGACGGCCGCGTGCTCGCGCCGGGCTTCATCGACACGCACAGCCATGGCGATCCGCTCGACCAGTCGTACGAATCCTTCCTCGCGATGGGCGTCACCACGATCGTGCTGGGGCAGGACGGCAGCGGCCCGCGGCTCGGCAAGGATCTCGATCTCCGCAGCTGGATGGCCGCGGTCGATCGCGCCCGGCTCGATTGCAACGTCGCGACACTCGCCAGCCATGGCACGCTCCGCCGCGCGGTGGGCATCCCCGACGCCGTCCGCCGTCCCGACGGGGCCGCGCTCGCCCGCATGGCGAAGCAGCTGGAGGCCGAACTCCGCGCCGGCGCCTTCGGCCTTTCGTACGGCCTCGAATATGTCCCCGGCATCTATTCGGAGACCGCCGAGCTGACCAATCTCGGCAAGGTCGTCGCCGGCACGGGCGGGGTGGTGATGAGCCATATGCGCTCGGAGAATGACGAGGAGATCAATGCCTCGATCGACGAGCTGATCGCCTCCTCGCTGCCCGCGCGGCCGCATATCTCGCACCTCAAGCTGGTGTTCGGCAAAGGCGAGGAGCGCGCGCGTTCGCTGCTCGAATTCCTCGCCGCGAAGCGCCGCCAGGGGATCGATCTCACTGCTGACGCCTACCCCTATACCGCCGGCTATACCGGCGTCGCGATTCTCTTCCCCGAGTGGGCGCTGCCGCCCACCGACTATGCCGGCGTCGTCGCCAATCGCCGGCAGGAGCTGCGCGACTATCTCGAGAAGCGGATGATCCGCCGCGGCGGCCCGGAGGCGCTGCTGCTCGGCACCGCGCCCTATGCCGGCAAGACCGTGGCGCAGGCCGCGCAGGAGGCCGGGCTGCATTTCGCCGACTTCCTGATCAAGCTGGGCCCGGAAGGCGGCTCGGGCGCGCATTTCACAATGGACAAAGCCCTGCAGGACGTTCTGCTGCTCGATCCGTTCGTCGCGATCTCCACCGATGGCGGCCCCGGCATGCGCCACCCGCGCGCGACGGGAACCTATGCCAAGCTAATCGAGGAATATGTCGTGCGCGATCGCAAGCTGCCGATCGAGGAAGCGGTCCGCAAGGCGACGTCGCTTCCCGCGCACGTCTTGCGCCTGCCCGATCGCGGAGTGATCAGGCCCGGCGCCAGGGCCGATCTGCTCCTGTTCGATCCGGGCAAGATACGGGCGCGATCGACGTTCCTCGATCCTTTCGCCAGGGCCGAGGGCTTCGATCTCGTGATGGTCAATGGTCGGCCAGCCTTCGAGGGCGGCAAGCGCGTCGCAAGGCCCGGCCGCCTGCTGCGGGCGCGCTGACCGTGCGCCGCGCCCTCGCCATCTGCCTGCTCCTCACCACCGTCGCCACTCCCGCGGCGGCGCAGGACGACCGTTTCGACGCGGCGATTGCGGGCTTCCGCAAGCTGCACCGCGCCGAGGTTCAGCGCGCAGGAATCGCCGGCAGCAGCTTCTATGTGGTGCGCGACGGCAAGACGGTGGTCGCCGACCATCTCGGCGAGCAGGATGCCGAGGCGCATGTCCCGGTCGACGCCCGGACCATCTATCACTGGGCGTCGATCACCAAGACGATGACCGGGATCGCGATCATGCAATTGCGCGATCGCGGGCTGCTCGGCCTCGACGATCCGATCGTGCGCTACGTGCCCGAGCTCGCCCGGGTCCATAACCCCTTCGGCGACACGAGCGCGATCACGATCCGCCAGCTGATGAGCCACAGCGCCGGCTTCCGCAGCGGCACCTGGCCGTGGCGCGACAAGGAATGGCAGCCCTTCGAGCCGCCGCGCTGGGAGCAGCTCGAGGCGATTCTGCCCTATACCGAGGTAACGTTCCGGCCCGGCAGCCGCTTCAGCTATTCGAACCCGGGGATCGTCTATCTCGGCCAGGTAATCGAGCGGCTCTCGGGCGAGGATTTCGAAGTCTATGTCGACAAGAACATCCTTCGCCCGCTCGGCATGCATGCGAGCTATTTCGATCGCACCCCGGCGTTTCTGCTGCCGCACCGTTCGCACAGCTATTACATCCGCGACGGCAAGCGCACCCCCGCGCCGTTCGACGCCGATACCGGCGTGACGGTGTCCAATGGCGGGCTCAATGCGCCGCTGCCCGATATGGCCCGCTATGTCACCTTCCTGCTCGGCGATCCGCAGCGCGCCGCCGATTATGATCTGATCCTCAAGCGTTCCTCGCTCGAGGAGATGTGGCGGCCGCAAATCTCCGCGGGCGAGGATTTCAGCCAGGGCCGGATGGCCGCGACCACGCAGAGCGGCCTCTCGTTCTTTCTCGATCAGGGCAAGGGCTTCCGCATCGTCGGGCACAACGGCGATCAGAACGGCTTCCGCGCCTATCTGAGCCTGTGCCCTGATCAGCGCATCGGCACGCTGCTCGCGTTCAACACGGAGACCCGGGGCGTCGAGAACGCGCCCGGCAACCGCACCACCGCCGAATCGCGCGTGGCGCTCGCCACCGATCGACTGTGCGAGGCGCTGGCGCCCGCCCGCTAGCGCTGTCCGGTCGGCCCTCGTCGCCGCGAGATCCGGTTCCGTCGATTTCTACCGCAGTCGCGAAGACAATCGCTGCACAGCCACCGCTCGGCCGTTCTCCATCGCGGGAACGGCTTCGGCAAAGCGGGGGCAATCGGACGATCGGGCAGCCGATCGTCTTCTTCAGACACTCTTCCATCTTGGCGGAGCAAGTCACTGGAATCCCCGCCGCGCGACTTGGTCGAGTGGCTCGCGTGACACCCGGCTCATCACAATGAGCGGGCGATCCCGGCAAGCAAAGGGGAATGAAATGACTAATCGAAGCAGGATTCTGGCGCGGCTGCTGTGCGGCTCGACCGCCGCGATGGCGCTGTCGATCGCACCGGCCTGGGCACAGGAAGCGGCGACCGAAGCGACGCCCGCGACCGAGAGCGTGGCCGCGGCGCAGGAAACGCAGCAAGCGGCACCCGCCCCGGCGGAGACCACCTATCTCCAGACCCCACCCGAAACCGGCGATGAAGTCGTCGTCACCGGCTCGCTGTTCCGCCGCACCAATGCCGAGACGCCGTCGCCGGTGACCGTGCTGTCAGCCGAAACGCTCGAGCAGCGCGGCCTCAACACCGTCGCCGAGGCGGTGCAGCGGCTTGCCGCAGGCAACGCCGGCACCATCACCCAAGGCTGGAATGCACAGGGCAATTTCGCCGCAGGTGCGAGCGCGATCTCGCTGCGCGGCCTCACCGTGCAGGCGACCCTGACGATCTTCGACGGGCTGCGCATGGCGCCCTATCCGCTCGCCGATGACGGCCAGCGCAACTTCGTCGACCTCAACACCATCCCCAACTCGATCATCGAGCGGATCGAAGTGCTGCGCGACGGCGCTTCCTCGACCTACGGCGCCGACGCGGTCGCGGGCGTGATCAACGTCATCACCAAGAAGGAAATTCAGGGCCTCCACGCCAATTTCTCGGCGGGCATCTCGTCGCGCGGCGATGCCGGCGAGTCGCGTGGCGACCTGACCTGGGGCTATGGCGACCTCAGCGAGCAGGGATTCAACTTCTACGTCAGCGGCGAATACAACAAGCAGAACGCGTTGATGGCGCGCGATCGCGGCCATCCGTTCAACACCGCCGACTTCAGCAAGATCTGCAACGGCAACGGCGGTTGCATGCACAACAACAACTGGAACGGGGTTAGCCCGGACGGCCAGATCAACGCGTTGTTCAGCACGCCCAACGTCGTGTTGGTTCGTCCCGTCACGACCCCGGACGAGATCATCGGCGACGGTCGCTACACCTACCTGAACCCCTCGGTCCGCTGCGGCCGTTGGACGCGGAACCAGCTCACTGCCGATCAGCTGGATTCGGACGATTCGCTGCCGCTCGCCGGCATTTGCGAAGTGAACTACGTCGGCGAATATCTGATGCTTCTGCCCGACGTGGAGCGCTTCGGCGTGTCCACGCGCTTCACCGCCAACATCGGTGACTCGCATCAACTCTACGCGCAGGCGAACTACTACAAGACGTCGACTCTCGCGACTTCGGCGCCGCATGGTTTCGCCGGCACGCCGCCGCCGCCGAACAGTGCCGATACCTATTTCGCGATCCTGCCAGTCTATGTCTGCCCCACGGGCATCGGCACGCCCAATGGCGTGAACACGGGCTGCAACGCGACCAATGGCGTGCTCAATCCGTACAATCCCTTCGCAGCGGCGGGGCAGACCGCGCAGGTGCTCTTCCGCGGGGATCGCGTACGCGAAGACCACGCCGTGTCGCGCTCGCTGCGCGGCGTCATCGGCCTGTCCGGCACCCTTGCCGGGTTCGATTATTCGACCAGCTTCGTCGCGGCGAACTCCAAGCTCACCCGGACCCAGTCCAACTACATCATCCCGCAGCGCGCGATGGACGTCCTCGCCCGTGGCGAGTTCAACCTGTTCAACCCCGCCGCGACGCCGCAGAGCGTCTGGGACTATCTCGCTCCTGACAACACCACCGTCTCAAATTCGGATCTCTGGCAGGCCACCGCGACGCTTTCGCGGCGTTTGTTCTCGCTTCCGGACGGCGGCGTCGATGCGGCGGGCGGCGTTTCCTATCGCTATGAATCAATCGACGCGCCGAGCGCCAACCCGCAGAACGACCTGCATCCCTATGATCGATACTATTCGGTCAACGCAGTCGGCACCGCGGGCAGCCGCAAGGTGTTCTCGGCCTTTGGCGAGCTTCAGGCGACTGCGCTGAACAAGCTCGAGCTCAACCTGTCCGGCCGCTACGACTCCTACTCGACCGGCCAGAAGAACTTCTCGCCCAAGGTCGGCGCCAAGTTCACGCCGGTCCGCGAGCTCGCGCTGCGGGGCACCTGGTCGAAGGGGTTCCGCATCCCGAGCTTCAACGAAGCCTTCGGCCTGCCGACCACCGGCTATGTGACCCAGGGCGGCAACGAGGCGTTCTGCGAGAACTATGCGGCGTTCTGCGCGGCGCACGGCAATAGCTCTTATGCGACCGCGCCTTTCTCGGTCGGCCTGACCAGCACCGGCAATCCCAAGCTCAAGCCCGAGCGTTCGGAGAGCATGACCGCCGGCGCGGTGTTCGAGCCGATGCGCGGCCTGAGCTTCACCGTCGATTTCTGGCGCATCAAGGTCCGCGACCAGATCGTGGGGATCACCGACCTCGGACCGATCCTCGAGCAATATTACACCAACAATGGCGTCGTCACGATTCCCAACCTGACCGTGACGCCCGCCCCGGTCGATCCCGCCCATCCGACCGCGCTGCCGCATATCGGGTTCGTCCAGGCCTCTTATGTCAATGCCAACCAGCAGGCGGTTCAGGGCATCGATCTCGGCGTCAACGCCGACATCAAGATCAGCGACGGCGTGCGCTGGTCGAGCTCGTTCGAGGCTTCGTACCTCGGCAAGAACCATCTCACGCTCGTCAATCCGGCGACCGGGGAGCCGCAGGACCCGCAGAAGTTCGAAGGCACGCTCAGCCCGTGCAACGTGACCTCGTGCTCGGGCTCGCCGCGTTGGCGCTGGAGCTGGCAGAACAGCCTCGCGCTCGGCGACACCACGCTGACCGCCACGGCCTATTACACCGCCGGATACGATGTCGCGGCAGTCGACTTTGGCGGCGTCCCCGGCGATTGCGAAAGCGCAGTCGACGCCGGCGCGGCGACCTATGACGACGGCACCCCGGTGCAGTGCCGCTCCAAGGCAATCTGGAACGTCGATCTGACGGCCTCGCACAAGCTCAACGACCAGTTCACGATCTATGTGAACGTGCTCAATGCCTTCGACATCAAGCCGCCGTTCGATCCGAACGCCGCTTATGGCTTCTATGGCTACAACCCCGCCTGGGCCGGCCCGAACATCATGGGCCGCTACTTCCGCGCGGGCGTGAAGCTCGACTTCTAGAATTACCGGAAGCGATCAACTCGGGGCGGCCGCGTGCCGCCCCTTTTTTTTGGCCCGGGCTAGGGTCCGTACTCAATACCCGCAATGGTCGTGACGGAGCCGATTTTGGCGCACGGGGAGGAAAGAGGAGGGAGCGATGCGGTGTCATCGTGACTCCAAGGGCTTGGCTCGTGACGTGGCTGTGCGCCAAAAGCGGCCCGCCGCTGCGCGCGATCCCGACCGTTGTGGGTATTGAGTACGGACCCTAGGCCTTCAGCCAGCCGTGGCGGGTCGCAAAAGTCTCGAACAGATCGAACCAGACATGCCGCTTGCCGTCGCGGCCGAGCAGCGGCACGCCGTGCCCGCCCTTCTCGCCGATCACCAGCTCGGAGGAGATGCGCGCCGCCTGCAGCGCCGCGAACATCGCGAGGCTGTTCGCCGCCTTGACGGTCTTGTCGTCGGCCATGTGGCAGACGAAGGTCGGCGGCATCGTCGCGGGGACGTTGCGCTCGAGCGACCATTCGGTGGCGAGCGCTTCGGATGGATCGGCGCCGAGCAGCTCGCGGCGCGACTGCTCGTGCGCGAGCGGCGGCAGCATCGAGACCACCGGGAAGAACATGCCCGTCGCGATCGGGCGCGCCGGCAGCCGATCGGCCGCGTCGAGCGGCGCATAGGTCTCCCGCTCGGCCCGTGCGCTCAATTGCCCGACCAGATGCCCGCCCGCCGAGAAACCGATCGCGGCGACGCGCGCCGGATCGATCGCCCATTTCGCCGCGCCGTCGCGGATCAGCCGCATCGCGCGCTGGGCATCCTGCAGCGGGGCGGCCGGACCGGCGCGCCAGCCGTCGTGCGGCAGGCGATAGAGAAGCTCGAACGCAGTGATCCCGCGCGCCGCGAACATCTGCGCGATGTTCGAAGGCGTGCGGCGCACCGCGACGCGGGTATAGCCGCCGCCGGGGATGAGCAGCACCGCCGCGCCATTGGGGTTGGCTGCGCGCGCCACCGTCATCGCCGGGCTGGCGATATGCGTCCATGCGATGTCGTCGGGATCGCCGCCCGGCGGCGAACGCTGGATGATCTCGTCGCGGATGCCGAGCCCCTCCCCGCCCGGCGGTATGCCGGGCCAGAGCGTGACGCGTTCGGGCCCGGCAGCCATCGCCGCACGCGCGCTGCCGGCGACGCCGAGCGCGAGCCCCGTGGCGAGGAGGGTACGACGATCCATAACGGCTTCCCTGTTGCTAGCGCGCGACTCCGGCCATGAACTGGCCGACCGTATGCTCAACTCGCTGGAGCGCGGCCCCGGCCTCGGTCGCCTGCCGGCCCGCGTCCTGCGCGGCGGCGGCGAGCTCGGAGACGCGTCCACTGATCTGGGCGATCAGCCCGGCGATCTCACGCGAGGACATCGCGGTCTCGTCGATCGCGGCTAGGATCGCGCCCACCGTCGCCACCTGCTCCTCCATCTCGGATGAAAGGCCGCGCACCCGCTCCATCAGCTCGCTGACGATCGCGAGGATCGCCTGGTTGGTGTGCGCCATGATCTCGCTAGCATTCTGCGCTTGGCGGATCGTGACGGTGACGCCGCCCGTGGCATCGGCCGCCTGATCGGCGAGACTGCGGACCTCCTGCGCGACCACCGCGAAGCCATGCCCGCTCTCGCCCGCGCGCGCCGCCTCGATGCTGGCGTTGAGCGCGAGCAGCTTGGTCTGCTGCGCGATCCCCGCGATCAGCGTGAGCACGGTTTCGATCTGCGCAGTGTGCGAGGCGAGATTGGCGGCATTCTCCGCGCCCTGCAGCGCGATCGCGTCGGCGCGGCCGGCGACTTCGGACGCCGCGAGCGCTTCCTCGCGGGCACGCTCGAACGCCGAGATCAGCACGGCGGCGCTCTCGGCGGATTGCGCCATCGCCGTCGCCGATTGATCGGCCGCGGTGGCGACCTCGACCGCGGGCTTGCTCAGCGACTGCATCTCGGCGGCGCTGCGTTCGGTGAACATCGCCACGTCACGGCTGGCGCGCGCGCTGGTGGTGATCGCCTCGCCCAATTGCTTGCGCACCGCGTCGGCTTCGGCGCGGACCGCGGCCTGATTGCGTGCGCGGGCGATCGCGCGCAGCCGGCTGGCGATGACCTCGAATTCGATCCCCGCCAGCTTCTGGGTCGCGCGGGTGAGACGCTCGAGCTGGGCGGGATCCTGGGTCAGCTCGAAGAACAGCGCGTGGATGCGCATCTGCGCGACGAGCATCGATGCCGCGACCACCGAGAAATCGAGGTCGTTCTGCGCGATGCGATCGGCCTCGGCGACGATGGCGTCGACCCAGGCCTGATCGATCGACCGCGCCAGCTTGGCGCGGGCATAATCGACCCGCGAAGCGACCAGCGCGTCCGACACCGCGGCGCCCGCGCGGCGCTCGAGCAAGTCGCGCGCGATCCCCGCGATGTGCGGCTCGACAAAGGTCCAGGCTTCGCGCAGCTCGGCCTCGAAACGATCGTCGATCGCATAGCCGCGTCGCAATGCCGCGGCATCGTACCGCGGCAACGCCGCTTCACCAGCGGCGAATCCCCTCTCCTCCAACATACATCCCCTCCGGAATCCCCTCGCATTTTGTCATCGGCGCACGTCCAGCCCGCCGCCTTCGAAGGCGGCGAGATCGGCACGGGTGAACAGGCTCGCGTCCCCCGGCAGCGAATGTTTGAGCGCGGTCAGCGCGAGGCCGGCCTTTGCCGCGGCGCGGGCATCGTCGTCGCTCTCGATCAGGCCGTGCAGCACGCCCGCCGCGAAGGCGTCACCCGCGCCGATCCGGTCGACGATCCCGGCGATCAGCACTTCGTCGGTCTGGTGCGCGCCGCCGCGCGTATCCACTCGCGCCGAGACGCGGTGGCTGTCGGCGTCGTCGACATGCCGCGCGGTCGAGGCGATCGTCTGGAGCCTGGGGAAATGCGCAAAGGCCGCTTCCGCCGCCTCGCGCCGGCGATCCGAGCCTTCGCCCGAAAAGGGCTTGCCGAGCAGCAGCGAGACATCGCGATGATTGCCGAACAATATGTCGGCATGGCTGATCAGTTGGGTCAGCACCGCGCGCGGATCGCTGTCCCACGCTTCCCACAACTTGGCGCGATAGTTGCCGTCGAACGAGACGGGGATGCCGCGGGCGGACGCCGCTTCGGCGGCGGCGATCGCGGCGGCGGCGGTGTTGTGGCCGAGCGCCGGAGTGATCCCCGACAGATGCAGCCGGGTGGCGCCTTCGAGCAGGCGATCCCAATCCCAGCTATCGGCCGCGCGCGTGGCGAACACCGAATGCGCCCGGTCGTAGACGACCTCGGATGCGCGCAGGCCCGCGCCGGGGGTGAGGAAATAGAGACCGAGCCGCCCCTCCTCGCGCGCCACCGTCGCGGTATCGACGCCGCGCCGGCGCAGCTCGTTGATTACCGCGCCGCCGAGCGGATTGTCGGCCACCGCGCTGATCATGCGGGTGGCGTGGCCGAGACAGGCGAGCCCGGTGGCGACGTTCGCCTCGGCGCCGCCGACATTCACTTCGAGCGTCGGCGTCTGGAGCAGCAGCTCGCGCCCCGGCGGCGAGAGCCGCAGCATCACTTCGCCGAAGAATGCGATGGTCATCGAGCGAGCCACCCGCCGTCGACCGCGAGGATATGGCCCTGGACATAGTCCGCGGCCGAGGAGGCGAGGAACACCGCGGCGCCGCCGAGATCGGCCGGATCGCCCCAGCGGCCCGCCGGGATGCGCTCGACGATCTGGCGGTTGCGCGTCTCGTCGGCCTGCAAGGCAGTGGTGTTGTTGGTGGCGATATAGCCGGGGGCGATCGCGTTGACGTTAATCCCCTTGGCCGCCCATTCGCAGGCGAGCAGCTTGGTGAGCCCGGCCACGCCCGACTTGGATGCGGTGTAGCTCGGCACGCGGATGCCGCCCTGGAAGCTCAGCATCGAGGCGATGTTGATGATCTTGCCCCTGCCCTGCGCCGCCATGTGGCGGCCGGCGGCCTGGCAGAGGAAGAACACCGACTTGAGATTGGTGTCGATCACCGCGTCCCAATCCTCTTCGGTGAAATCGAGGCTGTCGTTGCGGCGGATGATCCCGGCATTGTTGACGAGGATGTCGAGCCCGCCGAGCTTTTCCACAGTCTCGTCCACAACCCTGCCCACAGGCTCGATCGTCGAGAGATCGGCGGAGACGATCTCGGCCTGCACGCCCAGCGCGCGGGCCTTGTCGACGGTCTCGGTGGCGGCCGAGCGGCCGACCGCGGCGATGTTGGCGCCGGCGGCGGCGAGCGCGAGCGCAATGCCTTGGCCGATGCCGGTATTGGCGCCGGTGACGATGGCGGTCTTGCCGGTCAGGTCGAAGATCTTGGTCATGCACTCTCTCACTCGCCTCCTGCCGGGGAGGGGTCGGGGTGGGCGCGCGACGCGCAGCGTCGCGCTTCTTCAGTCGCGGAGGAGGGCCGAGCCTTCGGCTCGGCACCCACCCCCAACCCCTCCCTTCGAGGGAGGGGAGTCACGTCGGGCTTACGCGAGCTGGCAGATGTCCAGCACGTTCATGTCGGTATAGTCCTGGTTCTCGCCGGCCATCGCCCAGATGAAGGCATAGGCCTTGGTGCCCGAGCCCATATGGATCGACCAGGGCGGCGAGATCACCGCTTCCTCGTTGCCCATCACGATGTGCCGCATCGCCTCGCCTTCGCCCATGTAATGGAAGACGCGGTCGTTGGGGCCGTCCAATTCGAAGTAGAAATAGATCTCGCTGCGGCGCTCGTGGATGTGCGGGGGCATCGTGTTCCACACCGAGCCCGGCTTGAGCACGGTGAGGCCCATCACCAGCTGCGCGCTGTCGCACACGCCGGGGATGACGAGCTGGTAGATCGTGCGTTCGTTCGATTCCTCGAGGCTGCCGCGCTCGAGCGCATTGGCGTCGGCGATCGACAGTTTCCGCGTCTGGAAGCCTTTATGCGCCGGGCACGAGGCCAGATAGAAGCGCGCGCCATTGCCCGAGAACTGGACGTCCTTGGCGCCCATCGTGACGTAGAGGCAGTCCTTGTTGCCGAGCGTGAAGGCCTCGCCATCAACGGTGACAGTGCCTTCGACTCCGCCGACATTGACCACCGCGAGCTCGCGGCGCTCGAGGAACGGATGGCCCGCTGCCGACGCCGGCTCGGTCTGGTCGGGAAGCTTGACGCTGCCCGATGCCACTGCGACCCCGCCGATCACGAAGCGATCGGCGTGCGTATAGTTGAGCACGCACTCACCGTCGCGGAACAGCCCGTCGATCAGATAGCGATCGCGCAGCTCCTCGTTCGAGACGCATTCCATCATATCCGGGTGCGTGGCGTAATAGGTGCGGTCGAACATGGGGTACTCCGTTGGTTTGATTTAGGCCGCGGCGGCGACGGGCGCCGGCGCTTGTTGATCGAGCTTGTATGCCTTGCGGACGAGGCCGTTGGTCAGTTCGTGGGCGAGTTCCTGCGCTTCCCAGTCGAGCAGCCGCCCCTCGGCGACGAGCTGGGCGAGGAAGCCGCAATCGATCCGCCGCGCGACGTCGTGCCGCGCCGGGATCGACAGGAAGGCGCGGGTGTCGTCGTTGAAGCCGACGGTGTTGTAGAAGCCCGCGGTCTCGGTGACCTGCTCGCGGAAGCGGCGCATGCCCTCGGGGCTGTCGTGGAACCACCAGGAGGGGCCGAGCTTGAGGCACGGATAATGGCCGGCCAGCGGCGCCAGCTCGCGCGCGTACACGGTCTCGTCGAGCGTGAAGAGGATGATCGACAGCTGCGTGCTCGTCCCGAACCGATCGAGCAGCGGCTTCAATGCATGGACATAATCGGTGCGCATCGGGATGTCCGCGCCCTTGTCGCGGCCATGGCTCTCGAACAGCCCGCCATTGTGGTTGCGGAAGCTGCCGGGGTGGATCTGCATCACCATCCCGTCCTCGACCGACATCGCCGCCATCTCGGTGAGCATCTGGGCGCGGAACAGCTCGGCATCCTGCGGAGTCCAGCGATCCGACAGGATGGTACGGAACAGCCGCTCGGCCTCGTCCTTCGAAAGATTGGCGGTCTGCGCCGTCGGGTGGCCGTGATCCGTGGCGGTGGCGCCCGCCGCGCGGAAATCGGCGCGGCGCTTGCGGTGCGCAGCGAGATAGCCGTCCCACGACCAGACGTCCTCGCCGGTCTTGTCGGCGAAGATCTTCATCGCGCCGGCGAACTGCTCGTGCTCGACATCGATCACTGCGTCGGGGCGATAGGTGGTGACCACCCGGCCCTGCCAGCCCGATTCACGGATCGCATGGTGCGGCGAGAGATCGTCCTGCGGCCCCTCGGTCGTGGCGAGGAACTCGATGCCGAAGCGATCGAACAGCGCGCGCGGCTTGAACGCGTCGCTGGCGAGCTTCTCGTTGATCGTGTCGTAATAATGATCCGCGGTCGACGCATCGAGCGCGACGTCGAAGCCGAACACCTCGCCGAAGACATGGCCGAGCCACATGCTCGACGGCGTGCCGCGGAACAGATGGACATGCTCGGCGAAAGTCCGCCACGCCTTGCGCGGATCGGTGCCCGGCATCCCCGCCTTGCTCGGAACGCAGAGATCGTCGAGCGCGACGCCCTGCGAATAGAGCATGCGGTAGATGTAATGATCGGGCGAGAGCAGCAGCTCGGTCGCGTTCGACCAGTTCGCATTGGTGGCGAACCAGGTCGGATCGGTGTGCCCGTGCGGGCTGATGATCGGCAGCCCGGCCACTTCGGCATAGAGCGCGCGCGCGATGCTCCGCGTGCGCTCGTCGGCGGGAAACAGCCGGTCGGGATCGAGCTTGAGGGGCTTGGTCATTCTACTCTCTCTTACGCTTGCGGCGCCTTGTCGCGGACCAGCGTGTTGACGACGATCGCGAGGATCGCAACCGCCGCGCACGCGCCGAGGATCATCCAGTAGGTCCCGGTTTCGAAGCAGGGCGAGGCGGGGCCCATCCACACCGGCACGCAGCCTTCGGTGTTCTTGCCGGAGGCGAGGAAGACTATCACGCCGACCAGCCCGGCGACCACCGCGGCGATCACCGCCCAGGGCGTCGAGTGGCGGAAGCTCTCGACCCGCGCGAGCCGCGGCGTCAGCAGATGCACCGACAGCACGGCGAGGAAATAGGCCGCGCCCGCGGCGATGAACATCGGCGCATAGCTGCCGACGCGATCGAGCACGTCTCCCGAATATTTCGAGAAGAGCGCGCCGCCGATCGCTCCCATGGTGCCGCCGATGCCGATCACCGCGCCCACCGCGAAACGCGGGAAGGTGTCCGACGGCACAGTGTAGAGATTGGCCGAGAAGCCCTGATGCGCCGCCGCGGCGATGCCGATGATCAGCACGCTCGCCCAGAGATTGGGCACCGAGGTGGCGAACACCACGGGCAGCACGCAGAAGGCGCAGATCACCATGGTGATCTTGCGCGCCGCGTTGACGCTCATCCCGCCCTTCATCAGCCGGCCCGAGAGCCAGCCGCCGGCGACGCTGCCGATGTCCGAGATCAGATAGATGCCGCCCAATGCGAGCGCCGCGGTGGGCGTCGACCAGGTCTTGAGGTCGAGGCCATATTGGGTGCCGAGATAGCCCGGCAGCCAGAACAGATAGAACCACCAGATCGGGTCGATGAAGAACTTGCCGAGCGCGAACGCCCAGGTCTCGCGCTGGGCGAGCAGGCGCAGCCACAGGCCGGGCGTCTTCACGTCGGGGTCGGCGGGATCCTGCGTGATGTGCGCGACTTCGGGCGCACCGACGCGGGCATGCTTCGCCGGATCGTCGCGATAGACGGCGAGCCACGCGACCAGCCAGATCAGGCCGAACACGCCGGTGAGGATGAACGTCATCCGCCAGCCGACCGCCGGCACCATCAGGAAGCAGAGCAAGGGCGCCGCGATCGCGCCGACGTTCGAGCCGGCGTTGAACACGCCGACGGCGAAGGCGCGCTCCTTTTGCGGGAACCAGCTGGTCACTGCCTTGACGCCGGCGGGGAAGTTGCCGGATTCGCCGATGCCGAGCCCGAAGCGGGCCGCGGCGAACTGCGTGACGCTATAGGCACCGCCATGCGCGACGTGCGCGATCGTCCAGATCACCACCGCCGCGGCATAGCCCATCCGCGCGCCGATCGCGTCGACCACCTTGCCGAAGCCGAGATAGCCGATCGCGTAGGCGATCTGGAACCACACGACGATATCGGCATAGGTCCGCTCGTCCATGTGGAGCGAGGGATCCTCCATCATGATCGGCTTGAGCAGCCCGATCATCTGGCGATCGATATAGTTGATCGCGGTGGCGGCGAAGAGCAGGCCGACGATCACCCAGCGATAGCGCCCCACCCGCTCGGTGGCGGCCGCGATGGTCGCCTCTCGCATGTCGTTCATTCAGCCTCTCCCACTCTTATTTCTTGCGGCCCGATTCCCGCTCGCAGCTGGTTTTGACGGTGGTTAGCCTGTCCCGCCACGGAAAGCCATCGTTTCGCATGTCATACTGCACTCCCAACATTCGGGAGTAACACCAGCGGCTTGCGGCCGTCGGCGAGGATCTGCTGGTGGATTCGCCGGAGCGCTGCGCCGCGCTGCCCGTTCGTCCGGGCGGCGAGCCCGAGCCAGATCAGCGCTTCGGCAGCGCGCACAGCCGGATCGCCGGCGATCCGTTCGAGATCCTTTTCGAACGGCGCGAAATAGGCGGGCACACCCTGCAACCGATCGAATGCCGCAAGCGCCGCATCGCGGCTCCAGCGGCGATGATGGATGCCGGTGTCGAGCAGCCCGCGCACCGTGCGGAACAGCAGCCAATGGATATGACCCAGCGCGTCGAGCGGCCTGCCGCGATACACCCCGTGATCGGCCATCAGCTGCTCGGCGTGGATCGCCCAGCCCTCGGCGAAAGCCGGCAGATAGGCGATACGCAGCGGATGCGGATTCGCCGCAGCCTCGATCGGGAGCTGGACCATGTGCCCGGGCAGCAACTCGTGATGGACGACGCTGCCGAGCGTCCAGCGTGGCCGGCGGCGGATCTCCTTGAGATCGACGACGTAGACACCCGATTGGCCCGGGGTGGGTATCTGACGATAGCCCTGCTTGCCCGCGGCCTGATCGGCGAGACTCATCCGGCGCACGCTGACGTCGAGGCTGGCCTGGGGCACCGGGCCGACCAGCGCCGACGCTTGCCGGCGCGCCGCGTCGAGCCAGCGGTTCATATCGGCCACCGCGGCATCGCGCCCGGCCTCGTCGTCGGGATAGAGCCCGCGCGGATCGGCGAAGATCGCCCTGAAACGCGCCCCGACGGTACCCCGGGAGAAGCCGGCGCCGCGCAGCAGCTGATCGGCGCGCGCGACCAGCCGCGCCGCCTCGCGCTCGAACCGGCGATGCGCAGCTTCGGGGTTAACGCGCGCGCCGACATGCCGTTCGAGCAGCAGCGCATAGGCAGCGGCGCCCTCGGGACGTTGCGACAGGCCCTCCGAAGACGCCGGCAACCCATAGGGCAAACCGGCCTTGCCGCCAGGGAAGAGCCGCGACAATTGCGAATCTATCGCAATATTCTTGCGGATGGTTCGCAAATCCACTGCCGCCGAAGGCGAGAGCGAGGCCGCATCGAACGGTTCGAGCGCGGCCAGCCGCTGATCATAGCCGGGCACCCCGACCAGCCCGTCGAGCGCCTCGCGCAAACGGGCGTCGTCGCGCGGCTGCCCGGACGCGGGCAATGCCGACAGCATCGCCGAGGCGGTCAGCCCGCCCAGCAACGCGCGGCGGCGCACGAGGATCACCAAAGCGCCCCGACGGCGGGCGTCACGCGCATCGTGCAGACTTGGGGATGCGCAGCGGCGCTCCGCACCGCCGCACTCGCGATTCGCATGTGCTCTCCACTCCGCCCGATCCGCCCGCTTACGAGGCGATGATCGCGCACTCTACTTCCAAACCCGCGCCGAAGCGGCATGCGACCTCGTCGCCCGGCTTGACCGGATGGACGCCGGTCACCGCGCCGCTCGACACCCATTGCCCGGCCTCGAGCACGATCCCGCGCGCCGCCATGAGCTCGAGCAGGAAGCGCACGGCGCCGACCGGGCCATCGAGCATCGTCTCGGCGGTGGCAGCGCCGATCCGCGCGCCATTGATGTCGAGCGTCACCGGCCAGGCATTGATGCCGGCCGAGCGCCAGTCCTTGATCTCGGGCCCGATGACGAGGCCGTTATTGTTGCCGTAATCGGAGATGGTCACTGTCGGGCCATGCTCGTTGATCCCCGGAAAGGGCGAGCTGGCGATCTCGATCCCGACATGGACCGCGTCGATCAGATCGGCGGCCTCCTCTTCGGTGAAACGCGTCTTGCCCGCCGGCGGTGTCGCACCCAGCCGGAGCAGAAACTCCGCCTCCGCCGCGCCGAAGCCGGCACCGAAGATCGGCATCTCGAGCCCTTCGCGCGCATCGACGATCGTGTCGCTGAAGATCGGCCCCGCCAGCCGATCGACGCCGTCGCGCGGCGGATTGATCCGGCCGACCTTCCACCCGCCGATCCGCCGGCCGTCGAACGCGATGGCATGGTCCTGCACCGCATAGGCATCGTCGAGCGCGGCAGGCACGTCGCCCGGATAATCGGGCAGCCCGCGGCTCTCGCGACGCGCCTCGACGAACGTCTCGGCAATTCGACGCGCTTCATCGGCAAACTGTACGGATCCCACCAGGCCCCTTCCTCTCGGTCTGTGTTTGGCGGAGAATTAGAGGAAACCGGTGTCATTGGCAACGGGGCGCCGAGATTTTCAGCGGCGGCGCCCCGCATCTCCACCTCAGGAGCGGCGCCGATTTGCGATGGAGAGCTACGTCGAAGCTGCGTAAGCGCATATAAGTGGGTGGATTTCGCCGAACGAGGGCGTACGCTGCGGCTATGAGCCGCCATCCTCTGTCGCCAGACGCCCCGCTCCCCGCTGTCCTTTCGCGTCGCAGCGCGCTGGCAATGCTGTCATCGTCCGCCGTGCTGGCCGCGTGCGGCAGCGGCGGCGGGTCGCCTACGCCCTCTCCCGCTCCGACGCCGAGTCCGAGCCCGTCGCCTTCGCCCTCGCCTTCGCCGTCACCCACGCCGGTTTCGGGCCCGGCATGGTATGGCTATGGCCGGGATGCGCAGCACACGGCAGTGAGCGCGATCGCGTCGCAGGATCTCGGGCGCATCGCCTGGTCGTCTCCGGTCGACCTCGCGCCGCAATACACGCCGTCCGGCGCGCTGCTCACCCATTACGGATCGCCGGTCGTGACCACGCACAACACGGTGGTGATCCCGGTGAAGACCGGCGCCACCGGCGGCTACCGCGTCGAGGGGCGCGACGGCACGACGGGCGCGCTGCTGTGGTCGGCGACCACCGACTATGTCACGCCGCCGCGCAATTGGCTGCCGCCCTATAATGTGCTGCTCACCCAGCAGGGCCGCCTCTATGCCCCCGGCGCCGGGGGCAAGCTGCTGATGCGCGCCGACGCCGACGCGGCGAGTGGCGCGCTTGCCGCGCACATCTTCTACGGCGCGGCGACCTACAACGCGAACCCTGCCGCGTTCGACGGCAGCGTCTTCATCAACACGCCGATCACCGCGGATGCGAACGGCAATCTCTTCTTCGGCTTCCACGTGACCGGGACAAACCCCGCGAATCTGGTCAGCGGGATCGCGCGGGTTTCGCCCGACGGCACCGGCATCTGGGTGAGCGCAGCCACCGCGGCGAGCGATGCTTCGGTCCAGAAGCCCGCGATGAATTGCGCGCCCGCGCTCTCGATCGACGGCAACACCGTTTACATCGCCGTGAACCGCGGCGCGACCACCGCAACGCAGACCGGCTTCCTGCTCGCGCTCGACAGCACGACGCTCGCCACCCGCGCCAAAGTCGCATTGGTCGATCCCAATCAGAAGACACTCGCGCGGATCAGCGACGACGGCACGGCATCGCCGGTGATCGGGCCCGACGGCCGCGTGTTCTACGGCGTGCTGGAAACGCAGTTCCCGACGCACAATGCGCGCGGCTGGCTGCTCCAGTTCGACGCACTGCTCAATCCGGTGGGGGTCCCGGGCAGCTTCGGCTGGGATGTCTCGCCCAGCGTGATCCCCGCTGCGATGGTGCCGTCCTATACGGGCACCTCGACCTATCTGCTCGCGCAGAAGTACAACAACTATGCGGGGGTGGGCACGGGCGACGGGCTCAACCGGATCGCGGTGCTCGATCCCAAGGCGAGCCAGGCCGATCCGATCGTCGCCGGCCTGCAGGTGATGCGCGAAGTGCTGACGATCCTCGGGCCGACGCTGGACGGCGGATCGCCCACCGCACGGCGCGAATGGTGCATCAACACGATGGCGGCGGATCCGCAGCGCAAGTCGATCCTCGCCAACAACGAGGACGGCGTGCTCTACCGCTGGGACCTCGTGACCAACACGCTGTCGCAGGGCGTCCGGCTCAACACCGGGCTCGGCCAGGCCTATACGCCGACGCTGATCGGCGCCGACGGCGCGGTCTATGCGATCAGCAACGCGACCTTGTATTCGATCCGCGCCAGCTAGCGCGCAGGCCGGCGAAACGGATCGCCGAAGCGCGGATCGGTGGTCAGCGCGAGATCGCTCAGGGTCATCACGAAAACGACCAGCGCCGCCCGATCCGCCGCACCAAGGTTGAGCCGCTGCGGCCGGCCGTCCTGCCGCAGGCGATTGTCGAGCGCCGGGCCGTCCTGAATGCCGTGATCGTAGAAGTCGACGACCTCGGCGAGGGTCGCGAACCGCCCGTCGTGCATGTACGGCCCGGTCAATCCGGCATTGCGGAGCGACGGCGCCTTGAACACACGCTTCTCGCCGGCGTCGAGCCCGTTGCTGCGCGCGTCCGCCGCCAGCGCGAAGGTCGGGGGCAGATGGCAGGACGAGCAGCCGGCGCCGCCCTCGCCGACCCGCATCATGAACAGCTGCCGGCCGCGATTCTGCTGCGGCGTGAAGTTCGGCAGATCGCGGTTCAGCGCGCGGTTGGGCGCGCCGGGCGCGAAGACCTGAGCATAGCCCGTGTCCCATTGGCTCGAATGCGAGATCATCGCGCGCACGAACTGCGCGAGCGACTGCTGGATCCGCGGCTCGGTGATCGCGGCGTCGCCGAACGCCCAGCCGAACAGATCCGGATAATAGGCCGTCTTGCCCATTTTGCGGATCAGCGCGTCGAAGCCGCCCGCCGCGCCGCCCCATCCCATTTCGACGAGGCTGTGGAACGGACGGCTGGCCTGCGCCTCTACGCTCGCCGCGCGGCGATCCCAGAAGGTCGAGCCGGGCCGCCAGTAGCGCAGATTGCCGAGCCGCATCGCATGGAAATCGGTGGTCGCGGCGCTGCTGATCCCGTTGCTGAACCGCATCGAATCGGTGAAGCCGAGCGCCTGCTGATGGCATGAGGCGCACGACGCGCGATCGTTGGTGCTCAACCGCAAATCGTAGAACAGCACCCGTCCGAGCGTCGCGACGCGATCGTCGCCCGGGCGGGAAGCCGGGCTGTTGTCGAGCGCCGCCACGCTCTGATCGAAATGGGCGGGAAGCGACCGCGTAGAATAATCGGCGACCTTCGCGAAATCGAGCGTGGTGTGCTCCGCAACGCCCGCCGGAGTCACCGCGGATCCGCCGTTTCCGCCGCATGCCGCGAGCGCCAGCGCGAATGCGCTTGCAACCAGTCCCAAGCTTCCCAGCCGCATCTTCGTCCCTTTGTCCGCCTTTGTCGTAGGGCGCTTTCGATGCCGCGGCCATTCGCAGGCGCGCGATTTGCGCTTCGGCGGAAAATAATCACAACAGCGTGTCGATTTCCGGGAGGCGCGCTCGTCGTCACGATGCGGCGCCACGAGGCATCGCATCACGCAGGGAGACCGACACGATGACGATCACTATCACCGCCTTTGAACGATCGCCCGACGGGGGCATGGGGCTGGCACGCGATACGCGGGTGCGCTGGGCGCTCGAGGAAGTCGGCCAGCCCTATGACGTCCGGCTCGTTTCCTTCGCCGCGATGAAGGAGCCCGCGCATCTGGCGGTCCATCCGTTCGGGCAGATCCCCACCTATGAGGACGGCGGCCTCGCGATCTTCGAAACCGGGGCGATCGTATTTCATATCGCCACGCAACATGCTGGCCTGCTGCCGCACGATCCCGACCCGCGCGCCCGGGCGATCACCTGGATGTTCGCGGCGCTCAATACCGTCGAGCCGCCGATCCTCGACCTGACCGTCGTCAAGATCATCGAAGGCGACAAGCCATGGGCGGCGGAGCGCCTGCCGCTGGTGAAGGAGCGCATCCGCGATCGGCTGGACCGGCTCTCGGCCCGGCTGGGCGACGCCGAATGGCTCGACGGCGCGTTCAGCGCGGGCGATCTGCTGATGGTGTCGGTGCTGCTCCGCTCGCGGATGTCGGGGATCCTCGACGAATATCCCAATCTCGCCGCCTATGTCGCGCGCGGCGAGGCGCGCCCCGCCTATCAGCGCGCCTTCGCTGCGCAGCTGGCGGTCAACGCACCTACAGCGTAACGCCGCGCTTCCAGAAGGCGATCTCGCGCTCGCCATTGCGCTCGGCTGCGGTCTCCGCGCCTGACGCGATCGCGACGATACGGTCGATCAGCGCTTCCTCGGCCGCGTCGAAACCTTCGCGCAGCACCTGCCCCGCGTCGAAGTCGATCCAGTTCGGCTTGCGCATGGCGAGGTCGCTGTTCGACGCGATCTTGACCGTCGGCACCGGGAAGCCGAGCGGCGTGCCGCGGCCGGTGGTGAACAGGATCACCGTCGCCCCCGCCGCGGCTAGCGCCGTCGACGAAACCGCATCGTTGCCCGGCGCCTCGAGCAAGGTCAGCCCGGTGCGCTCGATGCGCTCGCCATAGCGTTTGACGTCGGTGAGGACGGCATGCCCCGCCTTCTGCACCGCGCCGAGCGACTTCTCCTCGAGCGTGGTGATCCCGCCGGCGATGTTGCCCGGCGAAGGATTTTCCGAGACCGGCTCGCCATGGCTGAGGAAGTAATTCTTGAAGTCGTTGACCACGCCGACGATATTCTCGAACACCGCCGCATTCTCGGCGCGATCCATCAGCATCTGCTCGGCGCCGAAGATCTCGGGGATCTCGGTGACGATCGCGCTGCCGCCCGCGGCAGTGACGACGTCGCTCATCCGGCCGACCAGCGGATTGGCGGTCAGCCCCGAAAAGCCGTCCGAACCGCCGCACTTCACCCCGAGCACCAGCCTGTCGAGGCCGACGGGCTCGCGCTTCGTCCGCGCCGCCTCGGCGGCGAGCTCGGCGACTGCGGCGAGACCGTCCGCGAACTCGTCCTCCGATTTCTGCGCGACGACGGTGCGGATGCGGTCGCGATAGCCCTCGGGCATCGCTTCGAGCAGTTGCGCGAGCTGATTCGATTCGCAGCCCAGCCCGATCAGCAGTACGCCGCCGGCATTGGGGTGCGCGGCCAGCGCGGCGAGCATCCGCCGCGTCGCGCCGAGATCGTCGCCGAGCTGCGAGCAGCCATAGGGGTGGGCGAACGCGTGGACGCCGTCGACTTGCCCGGCATGGCGCCGCCCGGCCTCGGCGGCGATGCGCTCGGCGGTGCGGCCGACACAGCCCACCGTCGGCAGAATCCAGATCTCGTTGCGCGTGCCCACCCGGCCGTCGGCGCGGACATAGCCGAGGAAGGTCTTCCCGCCCGTAGTCGGCGCGCGCGGTTCGGCATGCGGATCGTAGCGATAGTCGAGCGTGCCCGACAGGCCGGTCGCCAGATTGTGGCTATGGACATGATCGCCCGATGCGATCGGCGCGATCGCACGGCCGATCGGGAAACCGAACTTGTTCACTTCGGTGCCGGGCGCGATGTCGACCAGGGCGATCTTGTGTCCCTTGGGGATATCGGCGCGTGCGACGATGCGCGCGCCGTCGATTTCGACGCTTTCGCCCGCCGCGATCGGCTCGAGCAGCGTCGCGACATGGTCGTTCGAATGGATCTTGAGAGCAGTCGTCATCGCTTGTCCGGGGCGCGCCTGCGCCAGTGGCTATGTGGGTCGAAACCGCGGGCGACGCAACCATTGGACGGCGTAGCGCCGCGGTGGCGTTGCAAAGCCGTCTGACACCGGTTACCCGATCCGGCAAGCATAGCAATGCTTTAGGGGAGTGAGCGATGATCGACCGCCGCACGCTGATCGCGGGGGCCTCGGCGGCCTTGCTCTCCGCGCGCGCCCGGGCGCAATCCGCCGGCGCGCCCGTCCGCGCCGCGGCCGGTGCCTTCCAGGGGACGATCGAAGGCGGTGTCCGCGTGTTCCGCGGCATCCGCTACGGCCATGCCGAGCGTTTCCGCGCCCCCACCCCCATCTCCGCCGCCGCGGAAATCCAGTCGGCCGCGAGCTTCGGCCCGGTCGCGCCGCAAGCGGGCAGCCGCTACGGCGCCCAGTCCGAGGATTGTCTGTTCCTCAACATCTGGACCGCCGAGGCCGACCCGCGCGCCCGCAAGCCGGTGATGCTCTACATCCATGGCGGCGCCTATTCGGGCGGCAGCGTCACCGATCCGCTCAACGACGGCGGCGCGCTGGCGGCACGCGGCGACGTGGTGGTGGTGACGGTCAACCACCGGCTCAACGCCTTCGGCTATCTCTATCTGGCGCGGCTCGATCCGCGCTTTGCCGACAGCGGCAATTGCGGCCAGCTCGACCTGATCCTCGCGCTGCAATGGGTCCGCGACAATATCGCAGCGTTCGGTGGCGATCCGCGCCGGGTGATGGTGTTCGGCCAATCGGGCGGCGGCGCGAAGATCGCGACGATGATGGGCATGGCAGCTGCCGACGGGCTGTTCCACCGCGCCGCGACGATGAGCGGCCAGCAGATTACCGCCTCGGGTCCGCTCAATGCCACCGCGCGGACGCGGGCCTATCTCGGCAAGCTCGGGGTACAGGAGACCGATCTCGGCGCGTTGCTGGCGATGCCGCGGGAAAAGCTGATCGAAGGGCTTTCGGCAACCGATCCGGTGCTCGGCGGCGGCGTCTATTTCGGGCCGGTGCTCGACATGAAATGGCTGACACGCCACCCCTTCTGGCCCGACGCCGATCCCCGGTCGAACGCGATCCCGATGATCCTCGGCAACACGCATGACGAGACCCGCGCCTTCATCGCGCCGGACTCGGCGAAGATGCGGGGGCTCGGCTGGGACAATATCGCCGAGCGGATCGCGCCCGAGCTGCGCATCGACATCCTGCCCGAATGGGTCGTCGCCGAATATCGCGCGCACTATCCCGCCTGGACGCCCGAGCAGGTGTTTTACGACGCGACCACCTGTGGACGGAGCTGGCGCGGGCAAGTGATCGAGGCCGAGGCACGCGCCCGCGCCGGCGCGCCGGGCTGGGTTTATCAGCTCGATTTCGCCTCGCGCACCGATCCGCGCCGCGGGGCCTTCCACACGATGGACATTCCGCTGGTATTTGGGACGCTCGGCGCCGCGGGCTCGCAGACCGGCACCGGCGCCGATGCGCGCGCCGCGTCGAAAGCGATGCAGGACAGCTTCGTCGCCTTCACCAGGACCGGCGACCCCAATCACGCCGGGTTGCCGCACTGGCCGCGCTACGGCCTCGACAAGCGCGCGACGATGGTCTTCGATGCGCGCAGCCGCATCGAGAACGACCCGCGCAAATGGCAGCGCGAGCTGTTCGCGCGCGTGCCCTATATTCAGCCCGGCACCTGAAGCCGGCTTTTCGGGAGGTTCTGCCGGATGAAGTTCGATCGTCGTTCCGCCTTGCTCGCGGCGCTTGCCACACCGATCGCGGCCAGCGCGCAGACCGCGCCGCCCAAGGGCGACAAGACGCTGCCGGCAGGGCTGACCGACCCGACCGAGACGATCGACCTCTGGCCCAAAGGCGTGCCGGGCAAGCCGACAAAGCTGCCGATCGAGAAGGTCGAGGAGCGCAGCACCAACGCTATGCTCGCCGATCGCTCGGTGAGCGGCGTCGCCAACCCGCGACTGGCGGTGTTCCGCCCGCGCATCGCCAACGGCGCTTCGGTGCTGATCATGCCGGGCGGCGGCTATGTCCGGATCGTGCTCGATCACGAAGGCTATGTGCTGGCGCGCTGGCTCGCCGCGCAGGGCTTCACGGCCTATGTGCTCTTCTATCGCCTGCCGGGCGACGGATGGGGCGCGGGGCCGAACGTCGCGCTCTCCGATGCCCAGCGTGCGATGCGGCTGATCCGCGCGCGCGCGCTCCGCGACGCGCTCGATCCCGAGCGGGTGGCCGCGATCGGCTTCTCGGCGGGTGGCCATCTCTGCGCCGATCTCGCGACGCGCCACGCGGTCAAAACCTATGATCCCGTCGACGCGGCCGACAAGCTCGGCGCGCGGCCGATGGTCGCCGCGCCGATCTACCCGGTGATCTCGATGAGCGCGCCCGACGCGCATATGGGCTCGCGCAAGCAGCTGATCGGCGAGAATGCCAGCCCCGCGCTCGAAGCCGCGCACGCCCCGCATCGCAATGTCGACAGGAATACCCCGCCCTGCTTCCTGCTCCACGCCGAGGACGACGATGTCGTGCCGGTCGAGAACAGCCTGTTGATGCGCGCCGCGCTCAAACAGGCCGGGGTGCCGGTCGAGACGCACCTCTTCACCCATGGCGGGCACGGCTTCGGCATGACGCGCGTGGCGGGCAAGCCGGCCGCGGTCTGGCCCGAGCTCTTCCTCAGCTGGGCACGCAGCCAGGGTTTCGCTTAACCCTTGCCCTCGGCGGCGGCGGCGAGCCATTCCTCGATATTGGTATAGCCGTCGCGATTGCGATCGTCATTGGCATCGGCCCTGCGCGGATCGAGGCCGTGCCGGCGCTCCCACGCGTCGGGCATGCCGTCGCCGTCGCCATCGGGCGGCGCCGGCAAGCTTTCGAGCGCGGGCCAGCCGCCGACCTCGCGCTGGCTGTCGATCTGCTTGCCCGTCCGATCGCGCACCCCGGCGATGACCCGCAGATCGACGGCGTCGCGCACCCTCGACGCGCCCGCGCCCGCAAGCACCCTGGCATAGGCCGACGCGGCAGGATCCGCCGTGACCGGCGCGACATCCACCGGCTGCGCCAGCCGATAGCCTTCCGGCTGGACGCCGGTGACGAGGCTCCACGGATCGGCGGGAATCGTGCCGTTCATGCTGTTGCCCGCGAACCAGGCCCTGGCGAGCATATCGGATTCATCGAACGCGATCGGCTTTTGCGATTGCGGGCCGGCGACATAGGCGTTGTCGACGAAATTGTAGCGGACGAGCGTCGCCTTGTCGGCATTGTAGCCCGAGCGCGTGCGGCCCCAATTGTAGAAGACGTTCGAGCGGAAATCGAAAAAGGCGCCGACAGGGTCGACCTCGGGACCGCTGTAATTGCCGGGGCGCGGCATCCGCGCCGAATGGCTCGCCCAGAGATTGTGGTGGAAACTCGCTTTCGAACCGCGCCCGCCGCGGATCAGGCTGCCATAGCCATGCTCGCCCTTGGCATGGAGCGAGTGGGTCAGCGATTCCGAGATGATCGACCATTGGACGGTGACGTCGTAAAAGCCCTGTCCGGCATTGGTGTAGTTCGCCGAGACCGACAGCGTCTCGTCGACCGACCAGCTCGCCGAGACGTGATCGAGGATGATCCGTCGGCCTTTGGTGATCGTGATCGCATCGGACTCGGTCTTCGATTCGTCGCCGAGCCGCGAGCGGATGTGGCGCACGATCACATCGTCGGCGGCGATCTGCAGCATGTGATCGCGCAGGGTGATCCCGCCCCCCGGTGCCGACTGGCCGGCGATGGTCACCCTTCCCTCGCGAACGACGAGCGGCGTGGCGAGCCGGATCGTTCCCGACACGCGGAACAGGATAGTGCGCGGCCCTTTGGTCTCGACCGCGGCGCGGAGGCTGCCCGGGCCGTTATCCGCGAGGTTGGTGACGAACAGCACCTCCCCGCCACGCCCGCCCTGCGCGAAACGGCCCGCACCCTCCGCACCGGGAAAGGCGGGTTGCGGCTCCGCTTCTGACGAAGCCAGCAATGCCAGCACGGTCAACGCGAGCATGGGCGTCTCAGGACGGCTGGAGCGGGTCGAGCGCGGTGACAGACCTGCCGTTCACGCGCACCCTGGCGAGCGTCACGCGCTCGGTATGGCGGAGGATGCTTGGCTGGGTGACCCCGTCGAAGCTGCAGTCGCGGAGCGCGATGTCAGTCACCGGCGCGCCGGGAAGCCCCTGGCTGTCGAGCACCCGCGTCGCGTGACGGGCGTGCAGCCGGGTGATGTTGATGTGCCGCAGGATCGGAGTGAACCGGCCCTTCGCGCCTTCCTCATAGTTGAAGTCGCAGGCGATCGCCGCGCGGCGGACCTCGCCCACCGCGATGTCGCGATAGTGAAAATTCTCGAGAAGCCCGCCGCGGAGCGCGTTGTTCTTGAAGCGGATCGCATAGTCGAGATCCGGGCTGTCGAGTCGACATTTCTCGGCGAACACCCAGCGTGCCCCGCCCGAGATCTGCGAGCCGACGGTGATCCCGCCATGGCCTTCCTTCATCCGGCAATTGCGGATCAGGATGTTCTGCGAGGGCACGCCGATGCGGCGGCCATCCTCGTTGCGTCCCGAATTGACCGCGATGCAGTCATCGCCGGTGTCGAACGAGCAGCCCTCGATCAGCATCATGTCGACCGATTCCGGATCGGTGCCGTCGTTGTTCGGGCCGTGCCCCATGATGTCGAGGCCGCGCAGGATGACGTTGCGGCACAGCACCGGATGGACGTTCCAGAAGGGCGAGCGGCGGATCTTGACGCCTTCGATCAGCACATTCTCGCAAAGATAGGGCTGGATGAAGGGCGGGCGCAGATAATGGCCGTCGCCGAACACGCGCTTCTCGACCGGCACGCGATCCTCGGCCATCTGGAACAGCACCGCGCGGCTCTTGCGCTGATCGGGCATGCCCTCGCGCCAGCCATGTTCGGCGGTGCCGCCCCATGGCCCCTTCCACGCCCACCAATGTTCGGCGCTGCCCTGTCCGTCGAGCGTGCCCGAACCGGTGATCGCGATGTTCTTTGCCTTGTACGCATAGACCAACGGCGAATAGTTGATCAGCTCGATGCCTTCCCAGCGCGTGAAGACCATCGGATAATGCGCGGGATCGGTGCTGAAGAGCAACGTCGCGCCAGCGGCAAGATGCAGCTCGACGTTCGACTGGAGATGGACCGCGCCGGTGAGAAAGGTGCCGGCGGGTACCACCACCCTGCCCCCGCCCGCCGCGGCGCACGCCTTGATCGCGGCGGCGATCGCTTCGGTGACGAGAGTCACGCCATCGCCCTTCGCGCCGTAGCGCGTGATGTCGAAGCTACGTGCGGGGAAGACCGGCGCCCGAACCGTCCGGGCGATATCGGCGGCGCGCTGCCAGGGATCGGGCGCGGAACGGGCGCTACCGGGCAGAAGCGTCCCCGCACCGGCGAGCGCGCCGTAGCGCAGCAGGTCGCGCCGCGATGGTCGTAGCAGCATTTCCATATCCTCTCGCTTTTCGGCTCTGCGGCCGTCTATGACACCGGTATCAAGCAAAGAGGGCGATTGGCAACAGCACGCGTGCATGATGCATTTGGCGCAAGCGCGTGTCCGGGGTATGTCGTCCTGTGATGAAGCGCAGCTCGCAACCCACGATCAACGACGTCGCCCGTATCGCCGGCGTCTCGAAGAAGACCGTCAGCCGGGTGATCAACCAATCCCCGCTGCTCAACGGCGACACCCGCAAGCGTGTCGAGGAAGTCATCGCCGAGCTCGGCTACGTCCCCAATCCGCAAGCGCGCGCATTGGCGCTGCGCCGCAATTTTCTGATCGGGCTGATCCATGACAACCCGAACGCGCAGATGGTGCTCAACGTCCAGCAGGGCATGCTCGAGGTGCTGCGCGACACCGAGTTCGAGCTGATCGTCCACCCGGTCAATCGCGGCTCGCCGACGATGCTCGAGGATATCGGCCAGTTCCTCGAACGCCAGCGCCCGTTCGGGGTGATGATCCTGCCGCCGATCTCGGAGAATGATCAGCTCGCGGCGCTCTGCGCGCAGCTCGGCGTCCGCTATGTCCGCATGGGATCGGCGCCGCTCGACGAGGTGGCGCACATGGTCGCCTCGAACGATCGCGAAGCGGTGCGCGGCGCAGTCGAGCATCTGATCGAATCGGGCCATCGCCGGATCGGGCTGGTGCTCGGGCCGCATGGCTTCCGCTCGGCGGCCGAGCGGCAAAAGGGCTATGAGGAAGCGCTCGAACGCGCCGGGCTGCCGATCCAGCGGACGCTGATCGTCCAGGGCGACTACAAGTTCGAATCGGGGATGCGCGCCGCCGAGCAGCTGCTCGACCTCGCGCCCCGCCCCACCGCGGTGTTCGCCTCGAACGACGAAATGGCGGCCGGCGTGCTCCACGTCGCGCGCCAGCGCGGGCTCAACGTGCCCCAGGATCTGTCGATCATCGGCTTCGACGACACGCCGATCGCCTCACACCTCTGGCCGCCGCTCACCACGGTACGCTGGCCGATCGCGACGATGGCGCGCGCCGCGGCGCTCAAGCTGGTCGGCGGCGAAGGCGGTGGCCCGGCGGGCGAGGACGGCGAAGCGTCGCTGTTCGTATCGACGCTGATCCGTCGCGCATCGGTCGCCGCGGCGCAGGGCTGACCCTCAAAACACGGACCACCGGAGCCGCCCGGGCGGCGAGGCGAAATTGCCGCCATGACGTCGCCTGACTATGCTGCATCGCAGCGAAGGAGGTGGCGTATATGACCCCGAAGCGAGTGCGTAAGGCTGTGTTTCCCGTCGGCGGGCTTGGAACCCGTTTTCTGCCGGCGACGAAGGCAATTCCCAAAGAAATGTTACCGGTCGTCGACCGCCCCCTGATCCAATATGCCGTCGAGGAAGCGCTCGAGGCCGGGATCGAACAGATGATCTTCGTCACCGGCCGCGGCAAGGCGGCGATCGAGGATCATTTCGATATCGCCTTCGAGCTCGAGACGACGATGAGCGGGCGCGGCAAATCGCTCGACATTCTCGGCCGCACCCGGCTCAAGCCCGGCGCGGTCACCTATGTCCGCCAGCAGGAGCCGATGGGACTCGGCCACGCGGTGTGGTGCGCGCGTGACGTGGTGGGCGACGAGCCCTTCGCGGTGCTGCTCGCCGACGATTTCATGGTCGGCCGCCCCGGCTGCCTCAAGCAGATGATCGATGCGTACGAGCAGGTCGGCGGCAACGTGATCTGCGCGGAGACCGTGCCCGACGAGCAGACGCATCGTTATGGCATCATCACCCCGGGCAAGCGCGAGGGCTCGCTCACCGAAGTGCAGGGGCTGGTCGAGAAGCCGGCGCCCGGCACCGCGCCGTCGAACCTGTCGGTGATCGGCCGCTACATTCTACAGCCCGACGTGATGCGCGTGCTGGCGAGCCAGGAAAAGGGCGCCGGCGGCGAGATCCAGCTGACCGACGCGATGTCGCGAATGATCGGCGAGCAGCCATTCCACGGCCTGACCTTCGCCGGCACGCGCTATGATTGCGGCGACAAGGCCGGCTTCCTCCACGCCAATCTGGCGATGGCGCTCGAGCGCGAGGACCTCGCCGACGAAGTCGAGCTGTTCGCGAGCCAGCTGCTCGCCGCCCGCCAGCCGCGCCGCGCGGCCTGAATCCGATAATTCCAGGAGTATCGTACATGCGTATCGTAATGATCGGATCGGGCTATGTCGGACTCGTCTCGGGCGCCTGCTTCGCCGATTTCGGGCACCAGGTGACCTGCGTCGACAAGGACGAAGGCAAGATCGCCCGGCTCAACGCGGGCCAGATCCCGATTTACGAGCCGGGCCTCGACGACCTCGTTGCGCGCAACGTCGCGGCGGGGCGGCTCGCCTTCTCTACCGAGCTGTCCGGTCCGGTCGAGAAGGCCGATGTGGTGTTCATCGCGGTCGGCACGCCGTCGCGCCGCGGTGACGGCCATGCCGACCTCTCCTATGTCCACGCCGCCGCCGCCGAGATGGCGCCCTGCCTCAAGGGCTTCACCGTGGTGGTGACCAAGTCGACCGTTCCGGTCGGCACCGGCGACGAGGTCGAACGCATCATCGCCGAGACCAATCCCGAGGCCGATTTCGCCGTCGCCTCGAACCCCGAATTCCTGCGCGAGGGCGCGGCGATCGAGGACTTCAAGCGCCCCGACCGCATCGTCATCGGCATCGAGGACGAGCGCGCCCGCCCGGTGATGGAAGAAGTCTATCGCCCGCTCTATCTCAACCAGGCGCCGCTGCTGTTCACCGGCCGGCGCACCTCCGAGCTGATCAAATACGCCGCGAACGCGTTCCTCGCGGTCAAGATCACCTTCATCAACGAGATGGCGGACCTGTGCGAGGCGGTGGGCGGCGACGTCCAGCAGGTTGCGCGCGGGATCGGGCTCGACAACCGCATCGGCTCGAAGTTCCTCCACGCCGGCCCCGGCTATGGCGGATCGTGCTTCCCCAAGGACACGCTCGCGCTGGTCAAGACCGCCGAGGATGCCGGCACGCCGGTGCGGATCGTCGAGGCGACCGTCGCGGTCAACGACAGCCGCAAGCGCGCGATGGGCCGCAAGATCATCGCCGCGTGCGGCGGATCGGTGCGCGGCAAGAAGATCGCGGTGCTCGGGCTGACCTTCAAGCCCAATACCGACGACATGCGCGAT
Organism: Sphingomonas naasensis; assembly: GCF_004792695.1. GTDB lineage: Bacteria > Pseudomonadota > Alphaproteobacteria > Sphingomonadales > Sphingomonadaceae > Sphingomonas > Sphingomonas naasensis. The sequence goes on from NZ_SRXU01000001.1 coordinate 964,539, forward strand.
GCGCCGAGCCTCGCGATCATCCAGGCGCTCGAGGACGGCGGTGCGCGCGTCAGCGCCTTCGATCCCGAGGGCATGGCCGCGGCGCGGCCGCTGCTTCCCAATGTCGACTTCGCGACATCGCCCTACGAGGCCGCCGACGGGGCCGCGGCGCTGGTGATCGTCACCGAATGGAACGCCTTCCGCGCGCTCGACCTAGCCGAGCTGCGCGCGCGCATGGAAGGCGATGCGCTGGTCGACCTGCGCAACATCTATCGGCCCGAGGCCGTAGAGGCCGCCGGCTTCACTTATACCGGCGTCGGTCGCGGACTGACAGTTGCGCCAGAAGCACTCGCGATTGCGGCAGAGTAATTTAGTTTCGCAAATCGACAGCTTTTAGCTTCAACTCAACGCAAATAGGGCGTCCGACCTTGGTTCGGGCGCCCTTTCTTTCCTAAATACCCCTTAGGCGGCACAGTTGTTGGCCGCTGACACCGGGGGGTGTTTACATGCGTATCACTATGTTGCGTCCGCTTGCGGGCGCTGTCTCTCTGTGCGCGCTCGCGGCGTGCTCGGGTGAGGACTCCAGCTCTTCACAACAACAGACCGGCATGATCGTCGTTTCAGATGCGACTACTGCCGAGGCGACGAGCGCGGTCGCGGCGCCTGCGCAAACCCAGACCATCGCGAGCACCAACAGCTTCGCCAGCTTCGACTTCGCCAACGGCACCAGGCTTCCGGCCAAGGCCACGCTGTCGATCGGCGCCGCGACGTTCCAGCCGGGCGCTTCGGTCGCCTATGTTCCGGTGATATTGAACCAGGCGACGCCCAACACCGTCATCGCGCGCGTGATCACCGTCAACGGATCGGGCAGCACCAAGGCGATCTCGGGCTATCAGTACAAGGCGACCGAGGACGTGGTGATCTTCCGCCCCGGCGATCCGCTGCGCAAGACCGTGGCGGTGCCGATCCTTTCTGCCACCAATGGCCAGCAATTCTCGTTGAAGCTGCGCGAGGCGCCGTGGGGCGCGAACCAGGGCACCGCCAGTGCGACCGTGACGGCGAACGCCGGCGCCACGCCGACCGCGGCCGCCACCAGCGGCTTCCGCAACCCGCGGAGCTTCCGCACCTATGGCGCGCTCCAGTACGACATGACCAAGGACACCATGCGCTGGTCCGACGTCGGCTGGTCGGGCGCCTGGGCGACCCAGCTCTCGCATGGCCGCGCCCAGCCCGCGAACGGCGAGACCGGCCTCTACCTCGACGAGAGTCTCTACCCCTGGGTCGAGGCGCCGCTGCGCTATACCGACGAGGGGCTGGTGTTCCACACCCAGAAGCTGTGGTCGGCGATCACCTATAACGGCACGGCCTATCAATATGGCTCGGTGGTGCTGAGCGGCCACAACACCCCGGCCACCCAGATCGGCTATGGCCAATATGAGTGGGTCGCCAAGATGCCGACCCGGCGCGGGGCGTGGCCGGCTTTCTGGCTGATCTCCACCTCGGGCTGGCCGCCCGAAATCGACGTCTATGAGGGCTTCGGATATCAGAGCTACTGGGACTTCGACCGGCACGTCTCGGCGACGATCCACGGCGGCAGCGGCGGGGTGCGGAGCTTCCAGCGCGGCACCAACATCCAGGCCGAGCAGGCCTATGGACTGTCGGGGTTCGCGCAGGGCTATCACCGCTACGCGGTCGACATCGGGCCGGAATACATCACCTGGTTCGTCGACGGGCTCGAGACCTATCAGAGCGTCAATCCGTTCCGCGGGCACCGCTGGTATCCGATCATGGACGTCGCGGTGAAGACGACCAGCGCCTATGACGACGGCTCGGGCGACATGATCGTCAAGAGCTTCCGCGCCTGGCAGAACTGAGCGGCGCGGGAGCGGCGTAGAGCGCGTCGCTCCCGCCCGCCAGCGCATAGAGGCGCGCGACCGCCTTGACCCATTGACCGGCGATGTCGAGGCGGCGCTTCTGCCGCCAGAGCATCGCCGGCAGCGCGGCGGTGCGCAGGCCGAGCAGCGCCAGCGAGCGCAGCCCGAGCACGATATGTCCGACCAGCCCGCGCCGCTGCTTGCGGGCGACGCGCGTGTCGGTCACGCCGATCCGCCACATCCGCCGCAGCACCCATGCCTTGCGCGCGCGCTCGGCGCCGACCCATTCGGACACGCGCGCGCCCGGCGCCCAGGCGAAACGGAAGCCGATCGCCTGCAGCCGGGTGAGGAAATCGAGATCCTCGCCGCCGCTGCGGTTGAAAGCGGGATCGAACCACGGTGCACCCAGCGCCTCGAGCGCGGTGCGCATCACCAGCAGGTTGTTGCTCGCGTAGAGCATGCCCGTGGGCCCTTCGGTGCGTTGCTCGGGGCGGAAGACGAGGGTCTGCTCGACCCAATCGGGCGCGCCTTGGGGGAAGACCGGGATCACCGGCCCGCCGACCACCGCGGCGTTGGTGCGCCGCTGGACCGCAAGCAGCGCCGCGAGCCATTGCGGCTCGGGCCATTCATCGTCGTCGAGCATCGCCAGCCGCTGCATCGACGGGATCGCGAGCGCGTGCGCGACGATGGCGTTGCGGGCATGGCACAGCCCCGGCTCGGGCACATGGATCACCTCGACAGGGAGCGGCAGGCCCTGCTCCGCCATCGCCGCCGCCACTACCGCTCCCTCGCCGCCGCCATTGTCGGCGACCAGCAGCGCCGCATCGTCGAGCGCGTCGAGCCGGGCGATCGCCGCGATCAGATGGCGCAGCTGCTCGGGGCGCCGGAAAGTGGGGACCGCGATGATCGTCGAGGCGGCGTGCATCGCTATTCGGCAGCTTGCTGGAAGGGCAGCGGCGGCCGCGGGACGACGCGGCGCTCGAGCTTCTTGATCGCGCGATGCCCGGGCACCTCGATCAGCAGATAGCTCGCCCAGCAGATCAGCCAGGTCGCGATCAGCAGGGCCCCGACGAATGCCCAGTCGAAGCCGACGACGCCATGGCGATGCGCGATCCCCATCGTCCGCGCGAATATGTCGCGGACCAGCGGGTGCCAGAGATAGATCGAATAGCTGATCAGCCCGAGATGAAAGACGACCGGGTTGGCGAGCAGGCGCCGCGCTGTCTGGCCGTTATAATAGCAGGCGATCACCAGCGGCACGAAGGCCAGCGCGACCAGCACGTCGGCACCCGGGATCAGCAGCGCGGCGGCGATCAGCAGGCAGCTGCCGATAAAGCCATGCTCGCCGCCGAGCAGCCGCTCGCACAGGGGATGCCGCACCAGCCGATAGGCGATCACGCCGAGCGAGAAGCCGGCGAGGCAGCGCAGCACCGGCAGGATGCTGTCGCCGTCGTTGACGTCGAGCGGCCCCTGCGCGCCATGCCCATAGGTCGCGACGAGGATCAGCAGGACCAGCGCCGCGATCGCCTGCCCCCATGCCGCGCGCGAAAAGGCGATCACCGCGACCAGCGGATAGGCGAGATAGGCGAGCAGCTCGGTGCTCACCGACCAGCTATTGCCCGCCAGCGCCTGCGTCCCCCAACCCCAGCTCTCGATCATGAAGAAATTGGTGAACAGGTTCGCCGAGGTCAGCGCGACCGGCTGATCGCCCGAGACGTTGACTAGAATCCGGAGCAGGAACACCAGCGCGACGATGAAATGGAGTGGCCATACCCGCGCCATGCGGTTGAGCAGGAAGTCGCCATAGCTCGACCAGCCCGGATGCTTCACCACGCGCTCATAATAGCCGATCGAGATGACGAAGCCGCTCAGGATGAAGAACAGATCGACCGCGAGATAGGCGCGCGAAAACAGCGTCAGATGGAATGCCGAGAAGGCCGGCGAATGCGGGATATGGTAGAGCAGCACGGCGATCGCCGCGATCCCGCGCAACCCCGTCAATGGCGCGATCCTCATGCCGGCACTCCCTTGCCTTGATGTCTTGCCTGCCGCGCAGGCGCAGCGTCGAACGCCGCCGCCATCGACGCCCAGAGCCGTTTGCGGCCCAGATCGGCATCGAGCGGCAGCCCGCGCGAGGGCTTGCCGTCGGGCCAGCGATATTCGGGATAGGTCGACAGCCACGAATAGCGGTCGGACAGTCCCCAGCTGAGCACCGAGGTCACCGCCGGATTGTCGAGCGCGACGTCGAGGAACGCCTTGCCGACCGCGGCGACCTGCGCGTCGCGCGGCTCGACTGCCTGCGGCCCACCGCGATCGGCGATGTCGAATTCGGTGATCGCGATCGACAGCCCCATGCCGCGGACTTCGTCGAGGAAGCCGGCGAAGATGCGCTCGTCGAACGGCTCGCGGAACGGCTTGAGATGCCCCTGAATACCGAGCGCGTCGATCGGGACACGCCGTGCCAATGCGCGCTCGAGCAGCTTGAGGATCGCAGTGCGCCGCGCGGCGCAGCGCCGCGAGGCGTGCTCGAGCCCGAAATCGGTGAGGAACAGCCGCGCATGCGGATCGGCGGCGCGGGCGGTGTGGAAGGCGATGTCGATATAATCCTCGCCGAACGCCTGCTCCCAGATATTCTGCGCGCGCATGCCGTCGCTACGGCCCTGGTTTGGCTCGACGGCCTCGTTGACGACGTCCCATTCGCCGATCTGCCCCGAATAACGCCGCATCGCGGCGTCGATATAACCGGTGAGCAGGGCTTCCTTCGCCCGCGGCGCGGCCTTGGGCAGCGCCGCTTCGAGCCAGGGTGGATTGGCCGCGTACCAGACCAACGTATGCCCGCGCGCGGCCAGCCCGTGCCGTTGCGCGAAGGCGAGCAGGCGATCGTTGCCGCTGAAATCATAGCGGCCCGGCTTCGCCTGGGTGACGTGCCGCTTGAGCTCATATTCCTGCACGATCGTGCCCGCCTCGCGCAGCACCGCGGCGGTGAAGGCGGTGTCCTTCGCGATCTGGCTCGACTTGATCGCGCAACCGAAACGCCGCCCGCTCCGCCGCGCGCGCGCATCGAGCCCGGGGCCGTGGGTATCGGGCCGGGGCGGAACGAACGGCACCGCGCTGGTGGCGAGCGGCACGCTGCACGCGGCCGCCGCACCGGCGAGGAAGGCGCGTCGCCTCATATCCGCGCGCCCTTCCCCCGGCTGGTCAACGCGATCCATCGATCAGCCGTCTTTCGGTAAAGATTGTCTGGGATAATGATTTGCAATAGCACGATGGCGGCGACATGCGGGCGGAACGCGCCATGGCGCAGCGCGCCGAAATAGTAGCGCAGCGCGGTACGCCGGCTGGTCGGCCAGACGCTCTTGGCGGCGTGCCAGCCCATATAGGCCGAATAGGCGCGCGCCGAGATGTGCGGGCGCAGATCCTTGAGCCAGGCGAGGTTGCCGATGTTCGCCCGAACCTGCGACAGCCGGTTCTCGGTCCGGCGGTCGGCCCAGAGCACGGTCGCGTCCGGCGCCATCAGGAACCGCGCGCCGGCAAGCGAGAGGCGTACCGCGAAATCGGTATCGTCGCCGAACCCGACATCCTCGCGATAGCGCACGGTATTGGCGAGGCTGCGGCGCAGCGCGAGGCTGCTCGTCTGGATGAAGCCGCGCTCGCACATCAGATAGCGGTCGACGCCCTCGCCGCTCAAAATCTCGCGATAGGGCTTGAGGAACTGCCGCCCCGCGCCGCGATCGACCACGACGCGGCAATAGGCGACGACATCGTCGCCCTGCGCGAGCAGCGGCAGCAGATCGGCGAGATGATCGGGGAAGAAGCGATCGTCGGAATCGAGGAAGGCGACATAGCGCCCGCGGGCATAATCGATGCCGCGGTTGCGCGCCGCCGCCGCGCCGGCATTGGGCTGGACGATGACGTGGAGCCGCTCGTCGCCGATCGCCGCGACCGCGCTGGCGGTGCCGTCGGTCGAACCGTCATCGACCACGATCACCTCGAGATCGCGCACGCTCTGGTCGAGCGCCGAGCGCACCGCTTCGACCACGGTATCGCGGCGATTGAAGGTGGGAATGACGACAGTGAACAGCGGCGCCTCCGCTGCGCTCGCCTCGATGGGCTGGAGCTGGCTCAGCGCGTCCATTCACTCACCCGCCTTGCCCGCCAGCGCGCCGGTCTTACCGAAGCGATGGACGAACTGGTTCACCAGCGATCGGTAGAAGGATTTGGGCAAATAGGAGCGGAGCAGCTGGCGCGCGAGGATGCGCGGCGGCACGCGCCCGTAGAACAGGCCACGAACCAGCTCGGGGATCGTCGCGAGCGGACGGACCGGGGCCATGTGATAGGCGAGCACCGTGGCGCGATAGCCGTGGCGGGCGCGGCTGGTGAGCAGATGGCCGCAGCGCTCGAGCCAGTCGAGCGAGGTCTCGTAGCCGCGCACATAGGACGTGCGGCCGACCTCGGTCGCGTCGAGCCAGATGGTGAGCGGTTGCTCGATCATCCGGAAGCGCCCCCCGGCCACCTGCAGCCGCACCGCGAAATCGAGATCCTGCCCCTTTTTCAGCGCCGGATCGAAGCGCACCCGCTTGGCCAGCGCGGCGGGCACGACCAGCGTCGAGGTCTGCATGAACTGATTGGCGCAGAACAGATACTCGCCGACATCCTCGTCCTCGCGGATGCCGCGCTCTGGGCGGACCCAATAGCGGTCGACCCCGCGATCGACCTTCATCTGCGAATAGAGCACCGTATCGCCTTCGTCGGGCAGCGCCGCCGCCATGATCGAGAGCTTGCCGGGCAGGAACTGATCGTCGGAATCGAGAAAGGCGATGTAGCGGCCGCGCGCCTCCTCGATGCCGCGATTGCGCGCCGCGCCGCCGCCGGCATTCTCCTGCCGGACATAGCGGATACGCGGATCGCCGATCGCGGCGACCACGGGCTCGGCAGCATCCTTCGAGCCATCGTCGACGACGATGATCTCGAAATCGCGGAAATCCTGGTCGAGCACCGAGCGGATCGTCGTCGCGACGATCTCCGCGCGATTGTACAGCGGGATCACCACCGAGAAGGTGGGTTGGCCGGTGTCGTTCCTCATGCGCCGTGCACCTTGCGATATTCCTCGTAACGATGGCCGGTGAGCGCGGCGACCTTGCCCGCCGCACGATAGAGCTTGCCGAGCCGCTCGGCGCGCTTGCCCGGATCGAAGGTCAGTGCGCCGAGCGAGCCGAGCACGAAGCCGCCGAAGATTCGCGGCGCCTCCGCGGTCGCCACCTTGAAGGGCGTGCTGTGGGTCAGCGCGGTGATCGTGTCGGTCATCCCGATGCGGTAGCCGCGCATCAGCAGCCACTTCGTCGAGATCCGGCTGGCCGGGATCAGTTCGGTGACGCGCGCATCCTCGGCCCAGGCGAAACGCCGCCCGCCGCGCTGCATCCGGGTGAACAGCTCCTTGTCCGAGCCGCCGGTGAGCGCCATCGCCTCGTGGAAGGGCTTGTCGCCCAGCGCTCGCAGCGCCTCGGCGGCGATCAGCACATTGCCGGTGCTGTCGACCAGATCGACCACCCCCGAGCCGCCGCGGAGCTTGGGCCGCAGGATCGGATGGTCGAGCATCCAGGATGGGATCTCGCCCTCCATCTCGCGCAGCACCGCGCCGCCGACGATATCGGCGCGCGTCGCGGCCTGGCAGGCCAGCATCGCATGCAGCCAGTGCGGATCGGCTGCCTCGTCGTCGTCGAGCATTGCGACGAAGGCGATGTCGGGCAGCCGCAGCGCCGCGGCGACCAGCGCGTTGCGGACCTGCGGGATTCCGGGCTCGGCGACGGTCAGCAGCTCGAGCGGCCAACGATAGCCTTCGGCGCGCAGCGCTTCCGCGGCGGCGATACCTTCGCGCTTCACGGCGTCATTGTCGGCGACGATCACCGTGACCGCGCGTTCGGTGACGAGCCCGGCGAGCGAGCGCAGCGTTCGGGTAATGCCCTGCGGTCGCTGGCGCGTGGCGATGCAGATGGCGATCTCGGTCATGCAGGAACTCCGGGGGCGACGGCGCGCGTCGGTTGGCGGCGCCAGCGCGGCCGCTCGACCGCCTTGAACGAGGCGTGCGCGATCGCGAGCGACGAAAGGAAGATCACCCAGACCTGCCGGTCCTTGTCGAAGAACGAGGTCTCGAGCAGATTCTGGTAGAGGACGAAGCTCCAGATCGCGAAGGCGCTCGCCATCAGCGTGGCGTTGGCCTTGGTGGTGCCGGTGAGGAACCACCACGCCGGCAGCACCACGAACGAGACGAGCAGCAGCACCAACCCGACCGGGCCGGTGGTGACGAGGATCTCGAGATAGCCATTGTGCGAATGCGCGGTGAGCAGCTGGAATTTCTGGTTGAGATAGTCGTGCGCGGGCGAGAGATCGCCGACCTGCCAGAAGCCGCCGAAACCGGCGCCGAGCCACGGGTGATCGCCGAGATAGTCGATCGCCACCTTCCAGATCGACACGCGTCCGGTGAACGCAGTGGGATCGGCGAACCAGCGCTCGATCATCGGTTGGAAGGCGATGTAGAGCGCGAGGAAGAGCAGCATGCCGAGCCCGACGAGCAGCAGCAGCACCGCGCGCTTGGCGACCGACTGGCTGAGCAGCCGATAGACCGAGCTCACCGCGAGGATCGCGAAGCAGAGCGCGAGCGAGGTCTTGCTCTTGGTTCCCACGACGAAGACGAAGGCCATCACCGAGAACAGCGCGAAAACCCATTTGCGCGAGGTGAAATAGGCGTGCGCGGTGACCACGAAGGTGAGCGCCATCACCGCGCCGGCGATGTTCTTGTGGAAGAAGAAGCCGCGCCACGCGCCGATCAGCGCCTTGTCGCTCTCGGTCGGCGGGTGAACCGCATTGGGAGTGAGCGGCAGCGACACCCAGCAGATCAGCAGCGAGGTGACCAGCGCCGCGACGAGCGTGTGATAGAGCCGCTGCGGGCCGAGCAGCGCGAGCGACAGGAAGGTGATGTAGATCACGATCACCTGCTGCATCACCCGCTTGAACGAGACGAACGGGTCGACGCCCCAGCTGCAGCTGATCAGGAACCAGGCGAGCATCAGCAGCAGCGGCCAATAGGTGAAGCGATATTGCGGCTGATAGCGCCGGACGAGCTCGAGCAGCGTCAGCACCAGCGCGAAGCCGATGAAGAAGGCCTGCTTGAACGGGTCCGACCCGTCATTGTTCGCCGCCATCGCCACCAGCTGTTCCTGGTTGCGCGACGAGAAGGGCTGCTGACCGATGAAGATCAGCATCAGGAAGATGTAATAGACGAACTGCGCGACCGGGATCAGCGCCTCGGCGCGCGGCTGCGCGATGCCGCCGCTGCGCTCGGGCAGCCGTCCGCGGTGCCAGGGAAGCGCGAGGCTCATTGCGCCTCCCCGCGCCGGGCGCGCCGGTCGAGCCGCCAGATGCCGAGCATCATCACCAGCTGGGCGAGCACCACGCCAGCGATCGTGTAGACCGACGGCGCGAAGAGCGTGATCGCCACCACCGCCGCGACGCCGACGATGCAGCTCCGCACGCTGGTCGCGGCGAGCGGCCGGAACGCGCCGCGCGCCTGGGTGAGCACGCTCATCGGCGCCTGCAGACACTGCACGAGCGACAGCCCCGCGCAGAGCGCGACCGCGGTCATCACCGTCGGCACCGACAGCGTCGGCTTGATGATCACCTGCGGGACGAGCGTGAGGATCAGCCCCGCGAGAACGACGGTCGCGATCCAGATCGCCACCAGCGCGGCCATGAACGCGCGCGCCGATCCGCGCGCGCCGCGCGCGTCGCCCTTGCCTATGGCGCGCGCCATGCGCGGCCGCTCGAGCTGGGTGAGCGCGGTGATGCAGACATTGACCGGACGGAAGAACAACATGCCCACCGCGATCGGCGCGAACGCCGCCGGGCCGGCAAAGAGCGTGACGATGTAGCTGTGCGCGTTCGAGGTCGCTTCGGTGGTGACCACGCCGATCAGCGTCCAGGCCGACTGGCGCTTCCACACCGGACGATAATCGGCCAGCGCCCTGCCCAGCCCCACCGGCCGATGCCGCGCGAGGAAGCGCGCGCCGAAGGGGATCAGCGCCACCGCGCCGGCCGCCGCGATCACCGCGCCGAACAGCTCGAGATGCGCCCCGAAGGCGAGCGTCGCGCCGACGCCGGCGACCACGCAGACCGCATAGACGAGATCGGAGATCGCCGCACCGCCCGGGGTGTGGTGCGCATAGGCATTGGCGCGGCCGAACCAGCGGAGCAGCGAGAACACTCCCGCCAGCCCGAACGCCGCCGCCGCCCAGGGGCCGGCCATCACCCAGCCGATCGTCCCGCAGAGCAGCCCCTGCGCGAGCGCGAGCAGCAGATTGACCGGATAGAAGAAGTCGAAGCCCTCGCCCTCTTCCTCGTGCTGGTTCACCGCGATCGCATAGGGAGTCGAGACCAGCGCGTTCGACAGGCCATAGCCGAACTGGATGATCACCAGCAGGAAGGCGAGCGTACCGATCTCGGCCGCATCGAGCCGGCGCACCGAGGCCAGCTGGACGAGCAAATGGCTGACCGACACCGCCGCCGACGACATGCTCGCCAGCCCGAAGCGCGCCAGCGTGGCGCGCAGGGGTTTCTTTTCAACAGGCAAGGCAGCAGCCTCAACCATTCCGGTGCTTCCAGATCAGATACAGCGCGTGCGGATTGGTGGTGAGATAGCGCCAGGCGAGATGCCGCGGATTGGTCGCCATGCGGTGCAGCCATTCGAGCCCGGCATTCTGCATCCATTGCGGCGCGCGCGGATAATCGCCGGTGATGTAGTTGAACAGGCCGCCACAGGTGACGATCCAGCCCGCCTTGATCCGATCGCGGTTGCGCACGCAAAACGCCTGCTCGCGCGGCTTGCCGGTGCCGACCCACAGCACATCGGGTGCTGCGGCGTTGATCGCATCGATCACCGCGGCCTCCTCGTCGGGCTTCCAGAAGCCGTTGCGACGCCCGGCGAGCGCGAGCCCGGGCGTCGAGCCGGTGATGCGCGCGGCGCAATCGGCGTTCACCTGCTCGGTGCCGCCGAGCAGATAATAGCGCACTCCGGCGGCCGCGGCGCCCGGCAGGCTGTCGATGAACATGTCGGTGGTGCTCGAGCGGTCGGCGATCTTCGGTCCACCGAGCCATTCCGAGGCCTTGACGATCACCTGGCCGTCGGCATGGATCAGGTCGGCCTCGGCGAGATCGGCGGCGAAGGCCTTGTCGGTCGCGTTGAGCGACAGGCCGTGGCCGTTGCAATCGAACACCAGCGCGGGCCGTTCGCCCGCCGCCAGCCCCAGCGGCGCATCGCGCAGCATCTTCTCGATCAGCGCGCGGAGCGACAGCGTCGACACTGGCACGCCGCCCACCCATGCGGTCTCGGCATGGCCGTCGCCGGCCCCGCTTTCGCGCAGCGAGAGCTCTATCGTGCTTCCGTGCATCGGGCGCTCCTCAGCTGACCACCGAGCCGGCGATCGGGATGTGGTGCCGATCGAGATCGTCGATCACGCGGCGGATCTCGGACACCGGCGTGACTCCGCGCCGCGCCACGACAACCACGGCATCGAACTTCTCGAGGATGTTGCCGAAGGCCGTCGCCCCCCGTGCGCGCTCGGCGAGATAGGCGAGCAGATTGGCCTCGGGCAGGTTCCAGCCGGCGGCCGCCTCGGCGAGCGAGCCCTTCTCGACCAACGTCGCCGCGCCGCCTGCCGCCTGCCCCGCCGGCATCAGCCAGAGCCGCTCGATCGCGGTTTGCGTCACCGGCAGGCGCAACGCCATGCCGCCCAGCTGCTCGGCAAGCCCGATGCGGTTGGGCAGGCGCAGCAGCCGGTCGAGCGAGGGTCGCTCGATATCGGCGTCGACGAGGATCGTCGGCCCGTCCATCTGCGCCATCACCGTGGCGAGATTGGCGGCGAGGATCGACGCCTCGTCGCCGGCCTGGAGCGAGAGGATCGCGAGCCGCAGCCGCCCGTCGGCGCCACTCGCCTCGCGCGCGGTGGCGAGCAGCTTGGCGCGCACCTTGCGGACCTTGGCGACATAGGCATCGTCGGCGTCGAACGCGGCGGTGACCAGCGGATCGACACGGTCGTCGCCGCGCGCGAGCAGCGCAAGACCGCCCTGCCCCGGGGCTTCGGCATCGGCCGGATGGAACGCGGCCTCGGCGAGCAGCGGGTTTGCGCCCGCAGTGGAACGGAGCCTCATGCAGCCTCCTCACGTGGGATGAACCAGCCACCGGCCGGCTGGGAGTTGGGGGAGAGATCGGCGATCACCTCGACTTCGGTCGACGCCGCGAGCCCGTGGAGGGTGCGCACGCGCGGCCGCAGGATCTCGCCGAGGATCACCGTAGCGATACCCGCGAGCAGCCCGAGCGCGATGCCGCCAGCGAACCACAGGGGCAGGCTCGGCCGGGCCGGGAAGAGCGGCACCGTCGCCTGATCAAGCAGGCTGGCATTGGGCTGCGAGATCTGGCTCTTGAGCGCCGCCTCGTTGAAGCGCTGACGGACCGTGTCATAGGTCTGCCGCGCCGCCTCGACGTCGCGCTGCATGACCATCAGCTGGTCCTGCACGCCCGACATCCGGATCATGCGATCCTCCTGCGCCGCCATCTCGCCGCGCAGCTCGCCTTCGCGACGGCTGGCCGCGCTGCTGTTGGCGGTCATCGACGAAGCCTGGTTGGCCCGCGCGGCACGCAGGCTGCCCTGAAGCTCGCCCAGTTCGGCCTTTGCGGCGACCATCTGCGGATGGTTCGGGCCCAGCGACTTGGCGAGCTGGGCGACCTTGCCGGCCTGGGTGGCGACCGCTTCCTCGATATTCTGCACGACGAGCGAGGTCGCGACCTCGGGCACCGCCGCCGATCCCGATTTGGAGTGCGCCGCGGCGGCATCGGCCTGCGCCTGAACGAGATGCGCCGAGAGGTTCTTGAGCTTCTCCGCCTCGAGATCCATGCGGTTCATGCCGATGATGTCGTGCGCGCGCTGGAAGTCAGAGAGCTTCTTCTGCGCGATTTCGTAGCGGCGGCGGACGTCGGCGGTGCGCGCTTCGAACCATTGCGCCGAACCCTGCGCCGCCGAGGCGCGCAGGCTGACCTGCTCGCGCATGTAGATCTGCGCGGCGAGATTGGCGACGCGCGCCGCCACCGCCGGATCCGGATCGAGGAACTGGATCTGCAGCACGTTGCTCTGCCGGCCGGTGGTGACCGTCAGCCCCGCGCGCACCCGCGCCGCGGCCTGCTGGAGCCGCGCCTCGGGGGGAACGTCCGCCGGGATCGCGTCGAGGAAGCCGGCCGCCTTCGCCACCGCATCGGTGACCTTGGCGCTGCGGATCAGATCGACTTGGGTGGCGATGATCGAATCGGTCTCGACGCGGCCCTGCTGCTGCTGGGTGCTGTCGGTCGGATCGGTTTGCGAGAGGTCGAGCAGCAGCGACGACGTCGCCACATATTGCCGCGGCTGGACCAGCGCGATCGCGGCGACGATAGCGAACAGCACGCCCGCGATCGCCGCAACGAGCAGCCAGCGCGCCTTGAGCGCCTCGACCAGATCGGCTGCCTTGATGGTCATAGCCCGACTCCCTGCAGAAGCTCGCGCGCGTCGAGCGTGTCACGCGCCACCGATGCGGCGTCGCGGGTTCGCGCCGCGCCATTGGCCATCAGCACGAGGAATTGCGGGGACAGCGAATCGGCGAATTGCAGCTCGCCCGGCATGCCGTCTTCGGTGAGCGCGGGGGCGATCAGGCCGATCGTGCGATCGACTGCGGTTGCCCCACCCAGTTCCTCGCCGAACAGGTCGGTGCCTGCCGCGGTGAGCCGTTCGAAGGTGAGGATCGGTGCATGCGCCGCGAGCACCCCCGCCAGCGCGATCATCCCGCGCAACGAACCCGCCTGGGCGAGCGCGCGCTCGAAGACCCGACACATGTCCGGCGTGAGATCGCTCCACTCGGCAAGCGCCTCGGCGAGGCCCTTCTGGGCGTCGGCCAGCACGATGCGGTCGCGCCCTGCCGCCTCGGCGTTGAGCGCGGCGTGCATGCCGAACAGCCGGGCATGATAAGGCGAGCCTATCGCCGCCGAGACGATCGTCTGAACCGCCTCCTCCTCGAACGACAGCCCCGCCTGCTGCGCACAAAGCCGCAGCAAACCGGCGAGTTCGTCGCGCTCGATCGGCGCCACCGGCTGTGCCGCGAGATGCCGCCGCAGCGACGGATGCGCGGCGAGCAGCCCGTCGACATTGCCGGCGATGCCGACGAGCACGATCTGCACCGTCGAATGCATGTCGGTGAGCAGCTTGAGCAGCGACGCGACTTCGTGCCGGGTGCGCTCGGCCGCGACGCGATCGAATTCGTCGACGATCAGCAAGGTGCGCTGGTTGACGCCTTGGACGAAGAGATTGGCGATCTGCTGGATGCCCAGCGGCTTGTCTGCGGGGATCGATGCGGCGATGCCACGCTGGAGCGGCAGCTCGTCGAGGAACGGGCGGAACAGCCCGTCGACATCGGCGCCTTCGCTGGCCGAGCCATAGAGCGCGACGCAGCCCGCCTCATCGGCGAGATCGCCGAAGACGCGCGCGAGCGAGGTCTTGCCCGATCCGCGCGCGCCATAGATCAGCGCGTGCTTGCGCTGCTTGACGACGGCATCGATCAGCCGCGCCAGCTCCTTCTTGCGGCCGGCAAGGCCATGGCGATCGCTCACCGGCACCGCAGTGTTGAACGCCGCGAACACGGCATTCCGGCGAAACGCGATCGCCGGCTGCCCGCCGGCCCCGCGCCCGCCGGAAATCGGCATCACCGGGGTCTCGTCCTCTGCCGGCGCCGCATATTCGAGGCGCTCAGGAATGCGCCTGCCGCCCGGCTCTCCCGAGAACAGGCTCTGCAGCCAATGCTGCAATCGTTCGGTCCAGCCCATGTCGTGGTTCCCGTGGGTTACGCTCAAAACAGTTTCTCGCGGATGATCAGCACGTCCTCGGGCTGGACGGCGTCATCGAGGGTGATGCCCTCGATCTCCTTGCCCGCACGGCGCACCTTGATGCGTTTGGTCGACCCGGCGAGCGTCGGCCCGCCGGCCAGCGCGAGCGCCTGGCGGAAGGTCTGGCCGGGAACGAAGTTGAAGGCGCCGGGGCCCTGCACCTGCCCATAGACATAGACCTTCTCGGCCGGCGGCACGAACAGGATGTCGCCAGGGCCGAGCGGGCGATTGGCGCCGGCGTTCATGTCGGCCAGCGAGATCCGCACCGGGCCGCTGCCGTCCGCGGGCGTCAGGATCACGGCATTGGCGCCGGTCGCATTCGCCCCGCCCGCCTTGGCGAGCATCGAGGCGACCGTATAGGGCCGGTCTAGCGGATAGTTGCCCGCCTCGGACACGTTGCCGAGCACGGCGACCGAGCGGCTGACGAACTGCGACACCTCGACATTGACCGAGGGCCGCTCGAGATAGCCGCCCGAAGCATAGCCGCTGGCGATCGCATCGGCGAGCTCGGCGGTGGTCTTGCCGCGCACATCGACCGCGCCGAGCATCGCGAGGCGGATCGTTCCGTCGGCCTTCACCCGGGTGGTGACCGAGAGATCGGGCTGGCCATAGATGAACACCTTGACCTCATCGTCGGGACCGAGCCGGTAGCCGGGCGCGGCAGCAGGTGCCGTCGCGGCGGCGGCCGCAGCAGGCGGCGCAGCAGCGGCAGCCCCTGGCGGCGGGGTCGCCGCGGCGAGTCCGGCGCCGCTGGTCTGCGCGGCCGCCGGAAAAGCGAGGATCGATACTGCCAGCGCGAGGGCCGGAAGGCGGGTTCGGTGATGTTGCATGTACCTCATAGGTTCAAAACCTCATGGTTGCGCCGAGCGAGACACGGTTCGCCCGATAGTTCGAGACATCGCTGTTAGTGGCGCGGTCGAGATGCGTGAGCGACAGATCCAGCGCGAGCGCCTCGCTGATCTTGCGCCGCGCAATCAAACCGAACTGGTTGGTTCGATCATGGGTGTAGCTGAACGGCCGGATCGCAGCGTCCTGACGGAAATCGCGCCGGACGAGCTCGCCGAACGCGCCGATCGTGGTGAGCTCGCTCAGCCCGACCTCGGCCGAGAGACGATGCGCCGTACGGATCGCGAAGCCGGTGGCGATCAGGCTGTCGTTGACGATCGTCCGCTCGGTCGATGCGGTGAGCTTCACGCGCGGAATCGCCATTGTCGAGACGCGCACCGCCCAGCCCGGGCCGTCATAGTCACCGATCGCCGCGGAGGTGCTCGTCACGTGCATCCAGCGGAAATCGGCGTCGATCGACGTCAGCGGCGAGACCGCGCGCGAGAAGGACAGCCCCCAGGCGTCGCTGCGATTCTCCGCCGCCAGCGCCGGCCGGTCGCTGGTGACGTGCTCGTAATAGGCAGTGAGCTTGC
The DNA here is from genome assembly GCF_004792695.1 of Sphingomonas naasensis. Taxonomy (GTDB): domain Bacteria; phylum Pseudomonadota; class Alphaproteobacteria; order Sphingomonadales; family Sphingomonadaceae; genus Sphingomonas; species Sphingomonas naasensis. The sequence continues at coordinate 980,765 of NZ_SRXU01000001.1, forward strand.
CGAGGCTCGGCTTGGCGTAGCCCACCCCGGCACGCCAGAGGTTGCTGGTCTGATCGGCATATTCGAAGCCATCGCCGTTGCGCGTGGTGTCGCGCCGCCAGCTCGCCACCGGATAGAGGCCGGCGGGCCGCTCGCAATCGGCCGAGACGCCGAGCGTCGAGAATTTCTGAAGGTTCTCGCTGGCGCTGTTGATGTCGCCATAATCGGCGCGCTGCTGGCGATAGCTCGCATAAGGCTTCACCGCGCAGGTGCCGGCGATCAGCAGCTTGCCCGAACCCTCGAGCTCGAGGCGCGGCTTGCTCCGGCCGCTTTCCGAGACGAACCGGTCGTAGCCGACCAATGCGCGCAGGCTTATAGCGCGGACGCCGATGTCGCGATCGAAGCGCGCCTCGATCGCCGGGGTGACGATCACATCGGCGACGGGATCCGCCGCGTCGGAATCGACGCGATAGACATTGTCGTCATAGACGATCGACAATGACGGCTCGATCCGCAGCCCTTGCTCGGCCTGCGGCTGCGCCTTGGGCTTGGGTCGATCGACTTCCTGCGCCCGCGCCGATGCGACCGACATTGTGCAGAGCAACATAGTGCCCGCAAAAAGCTCGGCCGATCGACGCTTGAACACGCGTCGTCGCACAGTCTCCCAGCCCTTCGCAGCTGCGAAACAATTTAGATTAGATACGCTTTCGCCAGAGCAAAGCACGCGCTCAGGACCTCATTGCAGTGCAGCAATTTGGTCATGCTAGAGCGTTCGGTCGCCGCTGCCCACCTTAGTTAATTCGGTTGGTCGTACCCGAGGCACGGCTTGTTCGTTTCTGGACGGGAACGACCGTCCCGCAGCTGCCGACGCGAGTCGGATTCAGCCGAGCAGCCAGAGGCCGACCGCGCCAAGCGCGACCACGAAACTGGCGATGCCCGCCCAACGCGAGCCCGCCTGGACGAGGCGCTCGGATAGAGGTTCGTTGACGTCCGCCGGCATCAGCCACATCGGCTGCGCTTGCGCCTGCTCGGCGACGCGCGCGTCGGCATCGTTCGCCATCACCAGTTTCTTTGCCACTGCCCGCGATCCTTGTTGCCCGCAGCGGCTATCGCCGAAAATCCTTTATGGAAGCTTTTTGGCGATCATTAACATCGAGCGCGAGCGGCTTTTCGCCCGCGCGTGGCTCAATAGGCGTTCTTGTGCGTCAGCACCTGCGCGGTCATCGCGAGGATGCCGATGTCGCGCATCAGGCTCCACCCCTGGAGATATTCGAGGTCGGCCTCGAGCCGATTGACGATGTCGCGGCGATGCTCGGTCGCGCCGCGGAAGCCGCGGACCTGCGCGAGACCGGTGATGCCCGGCTTGAGCGCATGACGGTGCCAATATTGGCGGTCGACGCGCCAGAACAGCTCGTCGCCGGCAAGCGAGCCGAGCGCGTGCGGGCGCGGCCCGACAAGGCTCATCTCGCCGAGCAGCACGTTGATCAGCTGCGGCAGTTCGTCGATGCTCGTCCGCCGGATCAGCCGGCCGATCCGCGTGATCCGATCATCGTCGCGGCTCGCCGAGCGCGTGCCGTCCGAGTCGCTCGTCTCGACGCGCATGCTGCGGAATTTGAGGATGTGGAAGATGCGGTTGCCGCGCCCCATCCGCTCCTGACGGAAGAAGACCGGACCCGGAGAATCGAGGCGAATGGCGAGCGCCACCGCGACCATCAGCGGCAGCAGCATGATCAGCACCGGCACGGTCAGCGCGATGTCGAGCGCGCGCTTCTTGGCGCGGTCGGCGAGGCTGAGCGGCCCGCGCGAGACGACGACGGTGGTGGCGCCGCTCAGCTGGTGCACGGCCAGCGGGCCGAGCTCGCCGATCTCGGGGACGATGATCTCGCCCTGGATGTTGGCACCCTTGAGCACCTGCGCCCATTCGACCTTGCGCTCGGGCGCGCAGCTGATGACGACGCGGTCATAATGCCGCAGCAAGGTGCCGAGCCGGTTGAGCATATAGGGGTCGTCGAGGTCCGAGCGCAGCGCCGCGACGCCGGCATCGACGATGTCGCTGCCCAGATAGGCGTCGGGCACGTTGCCGCCGTCGACGATCACCAGCTCGGTGTGGAGCTGGCTGCCATAGAGGCGCTGGACGAGGTGGCAGATCAGAATGCGCTGACTGAGGATCAGCACCACGGTCGAGATGATGCCGAGCGAAAGCGCGAACCGCGGCATCCGGCCGGTCACCTTGAGCGAGAACACCACGAGCAGGAAGAGCAGCAGCGTCGCCGCGATCGAGACCAGCGCTTGGCGGCAGCTCGTCACGCCGCTGGTCAGGCTCTTGCTGGCATAGGCCTCGTTCTGGAAAGCGATGCCCACGAAGACGAGGATCGCGCCGAGCATCGAGGTCCAGACATTGCCCGAGATCGTGCCGGGCTGCTCGACGCTGAGGCCGACCGCGAAGCCGATGAAGAGCGCCAGCGCATCGGCGCCGATCAGCGCGAGGCACAACCATATCTTGGCGCTTCGCCTCGCTGCCGAGACGAACGGCGTTCGACTCGGATAGCCGCGGATCGCGAGGTCAATCTTTGACATGCGACACCCGATACTCCCTGACGCAACACACCCTTTGCGGGCCAGCAATTCCACGTACTGATAAACGCGTAGAACTTGCTGCGGCGCAGCAGGGCCATATGCATCCGGCGAAGGCAAGCGGGCGGCGGCGAACCAGGGGACTTTTCGGGACGACCCGTGCCCGGAGCGAGATCATCGATACGTTCGCGTATCGGAAGTTTTCAGCGCGTCTTGCGATCCGCTCCTGTCGTCGCGCCGGTCGGCCAGGCGCGGGAGTCGCGGGTCTTGGCTATTTGATCAACCACCATGCGATTCCGCCCAGCGCGAGGACGAACACGGCGGGCCCGGCGAGTCGCGAGACGAGCTGGATGCCGCGTTCGGCGCGCTCGGCCGGGAACGCCGGCAGACGGCCCTCAGGGCGCGCCGGCTCGACGTTTTCGCTTCGACCAACTTCGTGCGGGGGCGCCGATACATGCGCTCCAGACGAGGTCCATGGCCCGCCCGATCCTTCAGACATCGCATCCTCTCATACGGAACGCCCTTAGGGGTTTCGTTCCGGGAATGCGACTGTACCGCATCAGGGCAACGCTTTCGAGCGCAATCCACGCGGGCGCCTCCGCCGTATCGGCATGCTCGCGCCGCTCGACTTGACCCGCGAATGCCCCGCACCTACCTCCGGCCTCAACGCAGGAGTACGCGACGATGGACCTCACCTTGACTGCAATGCCCACCCGCCTTGCCGCCAAGGAAAGCTCTGCCCATGTCCGCTTCGATCTCCGTTTCCCATCTCGCCTGGTCCACGCCTGACGGACACCGTGTCCTCGACGACCTGACCCTCGACTTCGCCGGCGCCGAGCGCACCGGACTGACGGGACGGAACGGCGTCGGCAAATCGACCTTGCTCAAGCTTCTGGCGGGCCAGCTCGCGCCGGCGCGGGGCACCATCCACGTTCAAGGCACGGTGGCTGCGTTGCGGCAGACCGTTCAGGTCGCGCCTGACGAAACCCTGTCCGATCTGCTCGGCATCCGCGAGGCGCTCGCCATCCTGCGCCGGGCCGAGAACGGCACCGCGACGATGGACGATCTGGCCGAGGCCGACTGGACGCTGGAGCCGCGCGCGGCCGAAGCGCTCGCCGCGGCAGGCCTCGACTTTGCGCTCGAGACTCCGCTCGTCCGCCTGTCGGGCGGCCAGCGGACTCGTGCGGCGTTGGCAGGACTGGTCTTTGCTGAGCCCGATTTCCTGCTGCTGGACGAGCCAACCAACAATCTCGATCGCGAAGGGCGTGACCTTGTCCGTGCGCTGCTGGAGAATTGGCGCGCGGGCGCTGTGGTGGTCAGCCACGACCGCGCGCTGCTCGAGACGATGGATGCGATCGTCGAGCTCACCACGCTGGGCGCGCGCCGCTATGGCGGCAACTGGAGCGATTATAGCGCGCGCAAGGCGGTCGAGCGCGCCGCGGCCGAGCGCGATCTCGAGGTCGCCCGGCGACAGCGGACCGACATCGCGCGCAGGACGCAGCTTACCGCCGAGCGCCAGCAACGCCGCGACGCGGCGGGTGGTCGCGCGGCAGCGCGCGGCGGGATGCCCCGCATCCTGCTCGGTGCGCGGCGCGAACGCGCGGAGAATAGCGGCGCCGAAAATCGTCGACTGGCGCAGCGGCAGCTCGGCGAGGCCGATCGCGCGGTGGCCGAGGCGAAGGACCAGATCGAGCGGGTCGAGCCGCTCTCGGTCCGGATCGCTTCGACCGGCCTCAACCCGTCGCACGAGGTGCTCACCCTCGACGAGGTGACCGCCGGATATGCAGAAGGCGCCCCGATCCTGCGCGACCTGTCGCTGAAGATCACCGGGCCCGAGCGGATCGCAGTCACCGGCGCGAACGGCGCGGGCAAATCAACGCTGATCCGCGTCATCACGGGCGCGCTGGCGCCCCGGTCCGGAAGCGTGACGCGGCATGGCGCATTCACCTTGCTCGACCAGCATGTCAGCATCCTGCGCCCCGGCGAGACGATCGCCGAGAACTTCATGCGGCTCAATCCCGGCGTCAGCGAGAATGATTGCCGCGCCGCGCTCGCCCGCTTCCGCTTCCGCGCCGAGGCGGCCGATCAACCGGCGGGTTCGTTGAGCGGCGGGCAGATGCTGCTCGCGGGGCTGGCGTGCATCCTCGCCAATCCCGCGCCGCCGGCGCTGCTCCTGCTCGACGAGCCGACCAACCATCTCGATCTAGAGGCGGTCGCGGCGGTCGAGGCCGGGCTGCTCGCCTATGACGGGGCGCTCCTCGTCGTCAGTCATGACGAGTGCTTCCTCGCGGCGATCGGCATCGATCGGCGCATCGCGCTGCCGCCGGACTATTGCGGGGCTAAAGTCTAGGCGGAGGCGGAAACCATTCTGGTACGGGTGGTCGGACTCGAACCGACAATCTGATCACTCAGAGGCGGATTTTGAATCCGCTGCGTCTACCAATTCCGCCACACCCGCATCCCGTGAGACCGCCTTTGCCGCGGCGCAGAAGATGCCTCGCACGAGCCTATAGGGCGGCGCGATTCAGATTGCCATATCCCGAAATGCCACCGTGAGGGGCAAATCCGTGGATAGTTTCGCGCCGCGCGATCCGTGTTCGTCGACAGGAAATCACCCCTTCGTCGATGTCCCGTGATGGCTTTAAGTCCGGCTTAAGTATGCAAGGCCTCCCTCGCCCCGTCCGCCGGATCGACCGGCGATCCGATCGGGAGGAACAGTTATGCGTTCGATCCACAGAGCCGCTCCCCGCATGCCCGCCGCCCGCGCGACGCTCGCGGCCGCGCTGGCGCTCGCCGTTAGCGGCTGCGGCGGCGGCGGAGGTGGCGGCGGCATCGTCTCGCCTGCGCCTTCGCCCAGCCCCTCCCCGTCGCCGAGCCCTTCACCCACCCCTTCCCCCTCCCCCACTCCCTCGCCGTCACCGTCCCCGACGCCGTCGGCCACGCCTTGGGTGACCGGCTATTATGTCGGCTATTTCTGGCCGGATTATCCGCCCGAGCAGGTCGATATGCGCGCGATGACGCACTTCGTCTTCGGCCGCGTGGCACCGGGTGGCGGGTCGCTGCCGGGGGGTGTTCCGGGTGAACTCGTTCCTGGCGGCGGCAGCTCCCAGGATCCGCATGACCCCGAGCGCCCCGATCCCAACAAGACCGTCGAGGACTATCTGATCGGGCGCGCGCACACGGCGGGCACCAAGGCGTTGCTGATGCTGGGCGGCGACGGCGCGGACGGGATCGGATTCTACAAATCCACTGCCGACAATATCCGCCCGACCTTCGTCAAGAACATCGTCGATTACCTCGTCGCCCATGACTATGATGGGGTCGATGTCGACTGGGAAAATTATCTCGCGGATACCCAGGAGACCCGCGATGCCAAGATCGATCCGATCGAAGCGCGCCGCCGCCTCAAGCAGCTGATCATCGACGTTCGCGCCGCCGCCAATGCGCGCCCGCGCTATCAGGCGCCGAACACAGGCGTGCTGATCACCTATCCGCACTATACGGTGAGCATCAACGACCTCGAACCGGGCGGCAAGGTCCAGCAATGGCAGGCCGACATCGCCAACCTCGTCGATCAGTTCAACCTGATGAGCTATGGCATCGGCACCGCGTGGAACCAAGCGGGCTGGTCATCGTGGTTCTCCTCGCCGATCTTCGGCGCCACCGGCACCACGCCGCGCGATCTCGACAGCAGCATCACCGCCTATGTGAAGACCGGCGTGCCGCGCGAACGCATCGGCATCGGCATCGGCTTCTACGGCATCTTCTACGGCCCGACGATCACGGGGCCGCGCCAGGACACCGAACACAACAACATCTTCGAAACCAACGACGTCGCGCTGCGCTATTCGGAGCTGGTGCGGCTCGGCTATCTCTCGCACGGCACCTATTATTGGGACGAGATCTCGCAGGTCGGCTATCGTTCCTATCCTGGCGGCGGCTACGTCCCCGCGCTCGAGCCAAGTCTCAGCCGGGCGGGCTTTCTGAGCTACGAGGACGAAGCCTCGATCGCCGCCAAGGGCAAATGGGTGCGCGAGACCAAATTGGGCGGGGCGATCATCTGGACGGTCAATTACGGCTATCTGCCCGGCAGCAAGACCAACCCGCTGCTCACCGCGGCGAAGACCAGCTTCCTCCAGCGCTGAATCGGATCGAGGCAAATTGGCAAGGAACGGCATGATCGCGGGGGCCATGGCGGCATGCGCCGCAGTGGCTTTGGCCACGACGGTGGCGGTGGCGTTGCCGCTCGCGTCGGGAACGCAGAGCCCGGCGATCGAGGTTACCCAGGCAAGCCATGCGGGCCGCAAGGCGACACGGGTGGTCGATCGCGCGGGGCTCGTCAGCGCCGAACGGCTGGTGCCGCTCCCCGGCCCGGCGTTTCATGACGGCGTCATCGACGGCTATCTCACCGGCATGCCGACGCCGGGCAGCTCGCCCGGGGCGCGCGGCTTTGTCGGGATCGCCTTCCGCATCAACGGCGTGCCGAAGCGCTACGACGTCCTCTATGTGCGGATGACCAATGGCCGCGCGCCCGATCAGCTGCGGCGCAACCGCACGGTGCAATATGAATATGAGCCGGACTTCCCCTGGGATCGGCTGCGCGCCTCGGCGCCGGGTCAATATGAGAGCTATGCCGATGTCGCGGTCGGCCGCTGGGTGAAGTTCCGCATCGAGGTGCGCGGCGACAAGGCGCGGTTGTACCTCAACGGCAGCGACCAGCCTGCGCTCGTCGTCAACGATCTGCGCTCGGGCCCGGATGGGGCCGGTGCGGTGGCGCTGCAGATCGGGCCCGAGACGATCGGCTATTTCTCGGATGTCCGCGTCCGGCCCGGATGAGCGTCAGCTGCGCGGAACCTGACGGCGATAGCTCAGCGCCTCTGCCACGTGCATGCGCCCGACGCCGTCCGCGCCGGCGAGATCGGCGATCGTGCGCGCGACGCGGAGCACGCGGGTATAGCCGCGCGCGGAAAGGCGCAGCGCTTCGGCGGCCTGGGCGAGCAACTGGCTGCCGGGCGCGTCGGGCGTCGCAACCTCGGTGAGCATCTCGCCCTCCGCCTCGGCGTTCGTGCGCGCGGGGGCCCCGCAATAACGTGCTGTCTGGATTCCACGGGCAGCGGCGACGCGCGCCGCGACCTCCGCCGAGCTCTCGGACGCGGCCGGCAGCACCAGATCGGCGGCGGTGACCGGCTGGACCTCGACGTGCAGGTCGATGCGATCCAGCAGCGGCCCCGAGACCTTGGCCTGATAGTCGGCGGCGCAGCGCGGGGCGCGAGCGCAGGCGAGCGCGGGATCGCCGAGATGGCCGCAGCGGCACGGGTTCATCGCCGCGATCAGCTGGACGCGCGCGGGAAAGGTGACATGGGCATTGGCGCGCGCGACGCTGACCACGCCAGCCTCGAGCGGCTGGCGCAGCGAATCGAGCACCGCGCGCTGGAACTCGGGAAGCTCGTCGAGAAACAGCACGCCGAGATGCGCGAGGCTGACCTCGCCGGGCTTGACCCGCAGCCCACCCCCGGTGAGCGCCGCCATCGACGCCGAATGATGCGGGCTGCGGAACGGCCGGGTGCGCGTCAGCTGACCGCTCGACAACGTCCCGGCGACCGAGGCCACCATCGAGACTTCGAGCGCCTCGGCGGCGTCGAGCGGCGGCAGGATGCCTGGTAGGCACGACGCGAGCAGCGATTTGCCCGCGCCCGGCGGCCCGACCATGATCATGTTGTGCCCGCCCGCCGCGGCGATCTCTAGCGCGCGCTTCGCCGTCTCCTGCCCCTTCACCTGCGCGAGATCGGGGCCGTACCCTGCCGCCTCGATCTCGCCCGCCGGCGCGGCAGGGAGCAGCTGGTTGCCCTTGAAGTGATTGAGCAGCCCGATCAGATCGGGCGCGGCGACCACTTCGACCGATCCGGCCCACGCCGCTTCAGGGCCCTGCGCCACCGGACAGACCAGCCCCTTGCCGGTCTCCGAAGCGTGCAGCGCGGCGAGCAGCACGCCCGGCGACGGCGCGATTCGTCCGTCGAGGCCGAGCTCGCCCACGACGACATAGCCCGACAGCGTCTCGGCATCGGCGACGCCCATCGCCGCGAGCAGCGCGAGTGCGATCGGCAGATCGAAATGCGCGCCTTCCTTGGGCAGGTCGGCAGGCGACAGATTGAGGATGATCCGCTTGGGCGGCAGCGCGAGCCCGATTGCGGCGATCGCGGCGCGGACGCGTTCGCGGCTTTCGGCCACGGCCTTGTCGGGCAATCCGACGACGACGAAGCTCGGCAGCCCGGCGACGAGGTTGCACTGGACTTCGACCGCGCGCGCTTCGAGCCCCAGATAGGCCACCGTCGAAACGCTCGCGATCATGCGCCGCCCTCCCCAGCGCCTGTTCTTACCGGCTTTCGTCCGCGATGGAACCGAACTCCTCCGAAACGGCGAGATCGGCGACTCGCGCCCGCGCCGCGACGAAGACCTGCACAATCGGGCAAGGGATACTTGGCAGCGGCGCACGGCAACCCCACATCGGTGTCATGGCGAACTCAAACACCCGCCCCCATCTCGTCCGCACCGCACTGGTCGTGCTCGGATTTGCGATCATGGCGGCGTCGCCGCTGGTCGGAATCATCCCCGGCCCCGGCGGGATCCTCGTCTTCGCGCTCGGGCTGGTGCTGGTGCTCAAGAACGCGACCTGGGCCCGCCGCCATTTCGCGCGACTCAAGCGGCGCTGGCCGCGTTTCGGCCATTACAGCGACATGGCGCTGCGCCGGCGCAGCTTCCGCCGACGCCAGGAACGTGCCAAGGAGATGGCGCTGGCCGAGGCCGAAGCGCGCGTTCTCGGCTTTCCCGCAGACCCGCGTTGACTTGGGGCCTCGAGCTGCGTATGGGCACCCGACACGCGGCCGCCCCTGTGGCGGCCCTTTTACGTTCCAGATTACCGAGGATGAGCGATGAAGCGGACCTTTCAGCCGAGCAACCTGGTGCGTGCGCGCCGGCACGGCTTCCGCGCGCGGATGGCGACCGTCGGTGGCCGCAACGTGATCCGCGCCCGCCGCGCCCGCGGCCGCAAGAAGCTGTCGGCCTAACCGCCGTACCGCTCGCGCGGCTCACCGAGCGCAAGCACTATCTCGCCGCCAATGCGGGGAAGCGGGCACCCATGCCCGGCTTCGTCCTGCTGGTGCGCGCGCGTGACGATGCCGATCCGACGATTCGGGTCGGCATCACCGTATCCAAAAAAGTCGGCAACGCCGTGGTGCGCAACCGCATGAAGCGGCGCTTCCGCGCGCTCGCCCGCGAAGTGCTGCCCGAGGCCGGGATTCCCGGCGCGGACCATGTGCTGATCGGCCGCAACGGCGGGATCGAGCGCGATTATGCCGCGCTCCGGGCCGAGCTGGCCAAGGCGTGCGCGAAGCTCGGTCGATGATCGCGCGCGTCCTCATCCTGATCGCGCGATTCTGGCAGATCGGCCCGTCGCGAATCCTGCCGCCCAGCTGCCGCTACGCGCCCAGCTGTTCGGCCTATGCAATCGAGGCGCTTCGCCGCTATGGAGCGCTCAAGGGCGGCTGGCTTGCCGCAAGGCGCCTCCTGCGCTGCCATCCATGGGGCGGGCACGGCTACGATCCCGTGCCATGACGGACTTTCCGGGGACTATTCGGTGAAAAAAGACGATCAAAAGAATTTCGTGATCTTCGCAGTGCTGGCCGCACTGATCCTGTTCGGCTGGCCGCAGATCACTCACTGGATCTTCCCGCAGCAGCAGCCCGCCTCGGTCAAGATCGAGGGCGGCAAGACCAAGCCGGTCGCCAATGCCGGCACCGATCCCGCGGCCGATTCGCCCAAGGCGCTGCGCGATCGTCAGGTCGTGCTCGCCGAGACGCCGCGCGTGCAGATCGAGACTCCCAGCCTGCGCGGCTCGATCAACCTCAAGGGCGCGCGGATCGACGATCTCGTCCTCACCCAATATGCCGAGACGGTCGCCAAGAATTCGCCGCCGATCCACCTGCTCTCGCCGAGCGGTGCCAAGGGCGCCTATTTCGCGCAGTTCGGCTGGCAGGGCGCGGGCGCGGAGACGCCGGACGCCAACACGATCTGGCAGGCGAGCGGCCCCAGGCTGACTCCGACCACCCCGGTGACGCTGACCTCGCAGAGCGCGACCGGCCAGCTGTTCCGCATCGAGCTCTCGGTCGATGAAAATTACATGTTCAGCATCCGCCAGACGGTGGCGAACAACGGCAGCGCGCCGGTATCGATCACGCCGTTCGCGCTGATCTCGCGCGCCGAGCGCTCGGCGGACCCCGATCAATGGGCGGCGCATGTCGGTCCGATCGCGAGCGCCGGCGGCGCGGCGAAATATGTCAACTGGAAGGACGTCGACGCGGAGGCGCAGCAATTCGCCACCACCGGCGGCTGGGTCGGCTATACCGACCATTATTGGCTGACCGCGCTCGTCCCCGATCAGCGCGTCCCCGTCGCGCTCCAGCAGCGCCCGACCCCGGCCAAGGGCTATCAGGCGGATTATCAGCTCAGCGATCCGATCAACCTCGCCCCGGGCAAGAAGGTCACCTACAATAGCCGCTTCTTCGCTGGCGCGAAGGAAGTGAAGCTGCTCGACAAATATCAGGACGAGCTGGGCATCGTGAAGTTTGGCCATGCCATCGACTGGGGCTGGTACGGCGTTATCGAGCAGCCGATCTTCTATTATCTCGACTGGCTGTTCCGCCTCGTCGGCAATTTCGGCGTCGCGATCATCCTGCTGACGATCACGATCCGCCTGCTGCTCTTCCCGATCGCCCAGCGCCAGTTCGCCTCGATGGCGGCGATGCGCGCGGTGCAGCCCAAGATGAAGGCGCTGCAGGAACGCTACAAGGACGACAAGCAGCGCCAGCAGCAGGAGATCATGAAGCTGTACAAGGAAGAGAAGGTCAATCCGCTCGCCGGCTGCCTTCCGATCCTGATCCAGATCCCGATCATGTTCGCGCTGTACAAGGTGCTGCTGCTCACGATCGAAATGCGGCATCAGCCTTTCGTGGCGTGGATCCGCGATCTTTCGGCACCCGATCCGCTGACTCCGCTCAACCTGTTCGGGCTGCTCAACTTCGCGCCGCCGACCTTCATCGCGATCGGCGTGATCCCGATCCTGCTCGGCATCTCGATGTACTTCCAGTTCAAGCTCAACCCGGCGCCGATGGACGATATGCAGAAGCAGATCTTCTCGATCATGCCGTGGATGATGATGTTCCTGATGGCACCTTTCGCGGTGGGCCTGCAGGTCTACTGGATCACGTCGAACGTGCTGACGATCGGCCAGCAATGGCTGCTCTACAAGAAGCACCCGGCGCTCAAGGAGCCGATCAAGAAGGATCCGCCCAAGAAGGAAGCCAAGGCGAAGTGAGCAGCTTCGACGAGGATCAGATCGAGGCCGCGCGAAAGATCTTCGCCGGCCCGATCGCCTTCCTGAAATCCGCACCGAAGCTTGAGCATCTGCCCAACCCGGCGGTGCCCGAGGTCGCGTTCGCCGGCCGTTCGAATGTCGGCAAGTCGTCGCTGATAAACGGGCTCACCAGCCGGAACACGCTCGCGCGCACGTCGAACACGCCGGGGCGCACGCAGGAGCTCAACTTCTTCGACGTGGGCGAGCCGCTCAAATTCCGGCTGGTCGACATGCCCGGCTATGGCTTCGCCAAAGCGCCCAAGGACATGCAGCGCCAGTGGCGCTATCTGATCAACGACTATCTGCGCGGGCGCGACGTGCTCAAGCGGACGCTCGTGCTGATCGACTCGCGCCACGGCATCAAGGAAGTCGACAACGAGATCCTCGACATGCTCGACGCCGCAGCGGTGAGCTACCGGATCGTCCTGACCAAGACCGACAAGATCAAGGCGACCGAGCTCGCCGAGGTGCGCGCGCGCACCGAGGCCGAAGCGCGCAAGCGCCCCGCCGCGCATCCCGATATCCTCGCCACCTCGAGCGAGAAGGGCATGGGCCTTGCCGAGCTCCGCGCCGCGGTGCTGGAGGCCGTGGGTTGATCGCGGCGAGGCCGCGTCTCGCCGGTCTCGACATTTTCCGCGGGCTCGCGGTGGCGGGTATGATCCTCGTCAACACGCCGGGGAGCTGGGCGCATCTCTGGTGGCCGCTCGATCATGCCGAATGGCACGGCTGGACGCCGACCGACCTCGTCTTCCCCGCCTTTCTGTTCGCGGTCGGCGTGGCGCTCGCCCTCTCCTTTCCGCGCAAGGTGGACGGCGCGACCTGGGCGCGGATCGCGCGGCGCACGCTGCTGCTGATCGCGATCGGCTGGGGGCTCCAGCTGCTCGCACGCCCCGAACTCGCCAGCTTCCGCTTTCCGGGCGTGCTCCAGCGGATCGGGCTCTGCTACGCGCTAGCCGCCGGCTTCGCGATCGCCTGTGCCGCACGCTTGCCCGACGGGCGCCGGAGCCTGCGCGCGGGCGCGATCCTCGCCGGAGCGCTGGGCGCGCTGCTCGTCTATTGGGCGCTCCTCGCCTTCGTGCCCGTCCCGGGCCATGGCGCAGGCCAGCTGAGCCCGGAAGGCAATCTCGCGAGCTATGTCGACCGGCTGGTGTTCACCACCGCGCATATCTGGCGCGGCGGCACCGATGCGGCGGGGAACATCGTCTACGATCCCGAAGGGCTGCTCTCGACCCTCCCCGCGCTCGCCAATGTGCTGTTCGGCATGCTCGCCGCGATCGCGTGGCAGCGCGCACCCGAACGAGCGACGCTGCGGATCGCGCTGGCCGGCGCGGCGCTGATCGCGCTGGGGCTGCTCCTCCACCCGATCCTGCCGATCAACAAGAAGCTGTGGACGAGCAGCTTCGCGATCTTCACCTCGGGAAGCGCGGCACTCCTCCTCGCTTTGTGCATGGCCGCGACCCGCAGAGGCGTGCCGCGTCTGCTCGCGCCGTTCCACATGCTCGGGATGAACGCGATCCTCGGCTATATCCTCTCGGTGCTGATCGGCATCGCCGGCTTCCGGCTGTTCATCGGCGCCGAGAGCGTGCAGGCGTGGAGCTTCGCGCGACTGAACGCGCTGATCCCCGATCCCTATGTCGCCTCGTTCGCCTATGCGCTGATCGCGCTGGCGCTGGTGCTGGCCGCGCTGCTCCCATTCCATCGCCGCGGCATCCATTTGCGGCTGTGAGCCACACCGGATAGGCCTACGTTCAACTACTTAGCGCCCCTGTGAAAACGCGTAGCGGCGCATCTTCGCGCTAAAATAGGTTGATGATCTCCGCGCTGCGATCCTTGACCTCACGCGTCGCCCGCACCGTTTACGGTCGCTGGGTGGTGCTGCCCGAGGATCTGGTTCGCACCCAGATCAAGTCGACTTCGCACGGCTTCCCGTTCACGTTCACCATGGGAGTCATCGTCAGCATCGGCATGATGGCCATGTTCCGCGAAACCGAGCATCTCGTCTTCCGCTGCATCGCGCTCATCATCCATCTCGGCATCCTCGGCACGTTGCTGGTACGGTATCTGCGTCAGCAGAAGCGCAACTGGCAGGTCGACGATGCGCGCCGATCGATTCGCATCACCGTGGCGCAGGCCGCCATGGCCGCCACGGGCTGGATGGTATTTCTCGGCGCCTGCGGAATGAGCGCGAGCGAGCACGAGCGCGTCGTGGTCGCCACCGTGATCACCGGCGTGATCGCCGTCGGTGCGCTCCGCTATGCCGCGCTTCCGCCGGCGAGCCTGGCCTTCCTGTTCACCGCCAACCTCGTCGCACTCGCCTTCGCGGTTTTATGGGACATGCCCCTCGGCATGTCGGTGTTCCTTGCGGTGTTCGTGATGCTGCTCGGGCGTTTCATTGTCGAGCAGGCCGCCTTGGTCGCGAGCCAGTTCGAATCGGGCCAGGCGCGCGCGCTTGCCGAGCACGAGCGCGACCTGCTCCGCGCCGAGGCGCAGCGCGAGGAGTGGCAGCGCCAGGCCACCGCCGCCGAGGCGCGCACCCGCGCCGAAACCGAGAGCCGGCGCAGTCGCGACGAGGAGGTCCGCCGGATCGCCAACCGGTTCGAGCATCTGTTCGTGCGCAGCATCACCGATCTCGCCGCAGCGGCGGATCAGACGCGCCAATCGGCCGAGCTGCTCACGCTGAGCGCGCGCACCTCGCAGGATCAGGTCCGCAGCGTCGTCGGCAATGTCGGCGAGGCAGAGATGGGCGCGAGCGTGTTGCTCGGCGAATCCGCCAATCTCGGCCATTCGCGCACGGCCGTCGAAACGAGCATCGCGGCGCAGGAAGCCACCACCGCGCATCTCCACACGCTGTCGCTCGCCGCCGACGATCGCTTCGCCACGTTGGTCGGCTATGCCAGCAGCGCCGGGACGATCGCCGATCTGATCGCTGAAGTGGCGGCGCGTACCAATCTACTCGCGCTCAATGCCTCGATCGAGGCGGCGCGTGCGGGCGCGGCAGGGCATGGCTTCGCGGTCGTCGCGCAGGAAGTGAAGGCACTCGCCTCGCAGACCGCGGTCGCGACCAAGGACATTCGGTGCCGGCTCACCCAAATCACCGAGGCGGTGAATTCGACGGCGAGCATCGTCGGCGACATGCGCGCGAGCTTCGACCGGATCAGCGAAGTCGCCGGCGCCGTCGAGCAGGCGATGGCGCGGCAGGGCAATGTGATCCGGTCGATCCAGCAATATGCCGGCTCGGCCGCGTCGCTCGCCTCGAACCTCCACGGCAGCGCGACCATCGCCGAGCAGGCCGCCGACGCTGCCGCCGAGGTGACCGGCGAGCTCGGCACGGTGACCACCGACCTCGTCGACAAGACCCAGCTGCTGATGCGCGAGATGCGCAGCTTCATCGAGACGCTCGAAGCCGCCTGATCTCAGGTCGCGGGCTGGAGCGCCCGCGGCTCGGTCCGCCCGGCCAGGATCGCCACCGCCGCGGCGAGGCCGAACGCGCCGGCGATCAGGAAAGCCGGGGTGTAGGTGCCCATCCACGCCCGGATCGCGCCCGCGCCGAACGCCGCGGTGGCGGCGCCGAGCTGGTGCCCGACCATCACCCAGCCGAAGATGATCGGCGCGTCGCGCTCGCCGAAGCTGAGATTGGCGAGCTTCACCGTCGGCGGCACGGTGGCGATCCAGTCGAGACCGTAGAACAGCGCGAACAGGAACAGGCTCGGCGCATTGAAATCGAGAAAGGGCAAAGCGAGCAGCGAAAGCCCGCGAATGCCGTAATAGACGAACAGCAATTTGCGCGGATCATAGCGATCGGTCAGCCAGCCCGAGGCGGTGGTGCCGACCAGATCGAACAGCCCCATCAGCGAGAGCAGACCCGCGGCCTGGACCGGGGCGATGCCGTGATCACCGCAAAAGGCGATCAGATGCGTGCCGACAAGTCCGTTGGTGGTGAGCCCGCAGACGAAGAAGGTGCCGAACAACAGCCAGAACATCGGCGAGCGTGCGGCACGGAACAGCGCGGTGAAGGCGAGGCTCGCGGTTGCCGCCTGCTTGAGCGGCGGTGGCGGTGCGCTGTCCCCGGTCTCGCCGAAGCGGCGCACCCCGACGTCCTGCGGCCGTTCGGGGACGAAGAGCAGCACCAAGGGCACCATCGCCGCGCAGGCGATCGAAACCGCGAGCGCGACCGGCCGCCACGCGCCGCCCTGCGCGAGCCAGGCCAGCATCGGCAGGAAGACGAGCGCGCCGGTCGCGGTGCTGGCTGTGAGCATGCCCATCACCAGCCCCTGCCGCGTCGCGAACCAGCGATTGACCACCGCCGCGCCGAGCACCGACGCGACCGCGCCGCTGCCCACGCCCGAGACGAGGCCCCAGCTCAGCACATATTGCCACGGCTCGCGCATCCACAGGCTGGCGAAGGTCGCCGAGGCCATCAGCACCAGCCCGCCGAGCATGGTCCGCTTGATCCCGATCGACAGCATCAGCGCCGCGGCGAAGGGCCCGACCAGCCCGTAGAGCAGCAGGCCGATCGCCGCCGAGGCCGAGATCGTCGCGCGGTCCCAGCCGAAATGCTGTTCGAGCGGCAGCATCATCACGCTCGGCGCCGAGCGCAGCCCCGCCGAGACGAGGAGCGCGAGAAAGGTCACCGCGACGACGATCCCGGCATAGCCGCGCGTCGAGACCGGCAGCCGCCGGAGCATCGCGGTCATGCGCGCGCTCCCGGGCCGCGCTGGGCCAGTTCGGTGACCAGCTGCAGCGCCGCCTCGAGCTCCACCCACTTCTCCTTCCCCATCGCCCCGACGATCCGTTCCTGCACGCCTTCCCAATCCGTCTCCGCGGTGGCGATCGCCGCGCGCCCGGCGGCGGTGAGCGAAGCCAATTTGGTCTTCCCCTCCCCCGCAGCGACGATCGCCCAACCCTTGGCCTCGATCGGCGCGAGCGCGCGGTAGAGCGAGGTCCGGTCGAGCGCGAGCTGCTCGGCGAGCCGGCTGAGCGGCAGCGGCTCGCCGCGGGCGATGTACCGCAGGATGGCGAATTGTGCGGTCGTCATCGCGTTGACGGCGAGCGCGTCGTCATAGGCGCGCGTCACTGCCCGTGCGGCCTTGCGAAGCGTGGTGCAGGCACAGGCGGCCGATGCGGCGGGCGAATCATGATGCATATACATGATGTATATGCATCATTATGGGTTGCGCAAGACGGTTTGGCGGCCGGCCAGCGTCTGGCTAATGAAACTGCCGTTCCGCTCCCGGCCGGATACCGGCGTTCGCTGGTTTGACGAGGCGCGGCCGGCGTTGTGTCACCGCACCGCTACGGACTTGCCGAGCAGAACCAGGCACGGTCGCGCCGAACAATCGCTATTTTCGTTCTGCACGCTTCGGGAATTCTGACCACGGGCACGTCAGATCACCTGGAAGTCCAAGGCGCTGAGGTGGGTCCACGGAGTAATGGTAGCGAACAGCATGGCATTTGCGGCACCAATGCCGTCCGCGTCGAAATAGAGACTGCCGGTGGCGGCATCGTAGAGAATGCGATCATTCAAGTGCTGAGGCTTGGCATCCAGATGGAAAGCTCCGCCGATGAGTGCACCGAGTTCGAGACCAGTGAACACGGCATGGTCGAGGAGGATGTTGTCACCCGCCTGGAAGTCGACGATCGCATCCACGTTTCCGTTTCCTAACGCAGTGGTGAATGCAAAGCTGTCATTGCCGTCGAATCCTTCAAGAATGTCGGCTCCGGCGCCTCCGTCGAGGCGGTTCGCACCGGCATTTCCGAAAAGATACTGGCCGAAGCCGTTGCCGGTGAGGTTGATGCTGGCAGTACCGGCAATATCGGTCGTCTGAATCTCCTCGATCTCGGCGCCCGCGGTCAGCGTGTAGCTCGTCGAAGCATAGACCCGATCCCACCCTTGGCCGACCGCCTCGACGACGACGTCTCCGGCATTGTCGACATAGTACCAGTCGTGGCCGTCGAAGCCGGTCATCGTGTCGGCGCCGCCACCACCGTCGAGGTGGTTCGCGCCGGCATTTCCGAAAAGATACTGGCCGAAGCCGTTGCCGGTGAGGTTGATGCTGGCAGTACCGGCAATATCGGTCGTCTGCATTTCCTCGATCTCGGCGGCCGCGGTCAGCGTGTAGCTCGCCGACGCATAGACCCGATCCCACCCCTGACCGACCGCCTCGACGACGATGTCCCCGGCATTGTCGACATAGTACCAGTCGTGGCCGCCGAAGCCGGTCATCGTGTCGGCGCCGCCACCACCGTCGAGACGGTTCGCGCCGGCGTTTCCGAACAGATACTGGCCGAAGCCGTTGCCGGTGAAGTTGAGATCGCCAGTGCCGAGGGCGTCGGTGGTGCGAATCTCCTCGATCTCGGCGCCCGCGGTCAGTGTGTAGCTCGCCGACGCATAGACCCGGTCCCACCCCTGACCGACCGCCTCGACGACGACGTCTCCGGCATTGTCGACATAGTACCAGTCGTGGCCGTCGAAGCCGGTCATCGTGTCGGCGCCGCCACCACCGTCGAGACGGTTCGCGCCGGCGTTTCCGAACAGATACTGGCCGAAGCCGTTGCCGGTGAAGTTGAGATCGCCAGTGCCGAGGGCGTCCG
>NZ_SRXU01000001.1:999413-1120169 GCF_004792695.1 Sphingomonas naasensis
CCACCCCTGACCGACCGCCTCGACGACGACGTCTCCGGCATTGTCGACATAGTACCAGTCGTGGCCGTCGAAGCCGGTCATCGTGTCGGCGCCGCCACCACCGTCGAGACGGTTCGCGCCGGCACCGCCGCTGATGCTGTTGTCCAGCTCGTTGCCGGTCAGATCAAGCGCATCGGTCGACCGCGGATCCGCAGCCACAAGCCGTTCGACATGAGCACCGGCCGCCAGCACGAAGCTCGTGCGGGCAAGAATCGTGTCCTCGCCCTCGCCTTCCAGCTCGACGACGGTATCGTCACCGTCGACGTAATAGGCGTCGTCGCCGACGCCCCCCTCAAGGACATCTGCACCCAGGCCACCGTCGATTGTATCGTCGCCTTCGCCGCCTATCAGAACGTCATCGCCAGCGCCGCCTGCAAGGGCATCCGCCCCGCGGCCCCCGTCGAGACGGTTGGCACCGGCATTCCCGCTGATGCTATTGTCCAGTTCGTTGCCGGTCAGATCGAGCGCGTCGGTCGACAGCGGATCCGCCGCCGCGAGCCGTTCGATATGGACGCCGCCCGCCAGCGCGAGGCTGGTACGGGCAAGAATCGTGTCCTCGCCCTCGCCTTCCAGCTCGACGATGGTGTCGTCGCTGTCCACGACGTAGATGTCGTCGCCGGCACCGCCCGCGAGCGTATCAGTGCCGCCGCCGCCGTCGAGACGGTTGGCGCCGGCACTGCCGCTGATGCTGTTGTCCAGTTCGTTGCCGGTCAGATCGAGCGCGTCGGTCGACAGCGGATCCGCCGCCGCGAGCCGTTCGATATGGACGCCGCCCGCCAGCGCGAAGCTCGTGCGGGCAAGAATCGTGTCCGCGCCCTCGCCTTCCAGCTCGACGATGGTGTCGTCGCTGTCCGCGACGTAGATGTCGTCGCCGGCACCGCCCGCGAGCGTATCAGTGCCGCCGCCGCCGTCGAGACGGTTTGCGCCGGCATTGCCGAGCAAATATTGGCCGACGCCGTTGCCGGTGAGATCGATGCCCGCAGTGCCGAGAAAATCGGCGGTATGCAGTTCCTCGACCTCGGCACCGGCGGTCAGCGTGTAGCTGGCCGATGCGTAGACGCGATCCCACCCTTGGCCCGCCATTTCGACGACGGCATCGCCGGGGTTGTCGACATAGTACCAATCATGGCCGTCCCCGCCAGAGAGAACGTCCACGCCTTCGCCGCCATCGAGGCGATCATCACCGCCCTCTCCGTCGAGTTCGTCATCATCGGCGCCGCCGAAGAGCCGATCGGCACCCGCGCCGCCGCGCAAGATATCGGCACCGCCGTTTCCGAGGAGGAAATCGTCGCCAGCCGCACCGATGATGAGGTTGTCGTGAACATTGCCCTCAAGCTCGAGCGGATCGACCATGGTCGAATCGGCCGCAGACAGGACCTCGACATATACGTCGTCAGTGAGCAAGAAGTTGCCGCGCGTATAGATGGTATCGCGCCCCGAGTTTATAGTCTCATAAACCTCGTCATCGGTGCTCAGGACATATTGGTCGTCGCCCGCTCCACCGACCAATATTTCCTCGCCGTGCCCGGTGAGCGTGTCGGAATCAGGTGTTCCGTAGACCACAACCGCCTCACGCAGAACCCAGATGTCATTCGCCGCCAGATCTGCGGACGTCAGATACATCTGCCCGTCATGCACTGCCAACCCGGCTGCGTGTCGGGGAGAAAACGGGGCCGGGACTGAAATCCAGTTGATGCCGTCCTCGCTCATCCAGGAGTCGGCGATATTCCCGTTCTCGTTGACGCCGCCAACGACCCAGAGGCGGCCGTCATAAACTTCGACGCTGCCGTAACGCCGCGCCTCCCAAGGCGCGTGGTCGAGGACCAATTCCCAATTGATCCCATCCGCTGAGCGCCAGACGTCGTTGCGATGCTCGAACGGCGATCCGGCCGTAGCGTACATCCCGCCCCCGATCGCCCAAAGATAGCCATCAAGTTCGACGAGGTTATCGACAAGGCCGCGGGGCAAAAAGGGAAGGTCGGTAGCCGCCTGCGTCCAGGTGATCCCATCAGCGGACTTCCACGCATCCCGGTACGCGATGTCGGGGCCGCCGCCAGCGAACTCGCTCAAGGTCTGTCCGCCAAAAACCCAGATTTGCCCCTGAAATGACGCCGACAGGAACAGCGTTCTCGGGCCCCACGGCGCGTCGCCATTCAATAAGGTGAATGTGTACCCGTCGTCAGATGACCAGACGTCGCTCTGATACTTCCCCTGGATTACATCGCCACCGATTATGATGACGTGGTCGTCATGGATGACAGTGCCAAAGGTATGCCGGGGGTCCCATTCGGCATGCGGCGTCGCGAGCTGCCATACATTTGCCCCAGGGTCTGTCGAGACCCAGATCTCATTGTTCGTAATCTGAGGAAAGTTTTCGCTGTCCAGCGGATTCCATCCACCATAAGACCAAAGCTTGCCATGGTAGCTGATCAGACCGTGACCATCACGAGCTTCGAAGGGTGAAACGCCTACAAAACGCCAACGATACTGAGGACCTAATTCTTCCATTTTACTGTTCAATGCTCCAAGCAAGGTGGCCGAAGAGGCGGACTAGGCCTCTGGATCTGGACTGGACTCCTGCATTATGCGGACGCGTCGAACGAGCAACAGCCTTGCGAGCGCGCTAATGTTGAGTTAGATCGGCGTTTCTAGGACTCTTCGCAGATCTAAGCAATCCTCGCTAACCTGCGAATTTTGCTGCACGCGGTGAGACGGTGACAGACCGTGGATGCTTTCGTGCACACCCTCAAGCCGGGTTGTGCTTCGCGAGGAACGCCTCCAGCGCCTTGAGGAACTCGAGCCGGTCCTCGCTGCGCGAGAAATGGTGGTCGGCCTCGGGCTGCTCGATATAGACGACGTCCTTGCCCACACCCTTGAGCTTCGACGCCATCGCGCGCGAATGGACGATCGGTACCACCCGGTCCTTCTTGCCGTGGACGAGGAGCAGCGGGATCGAGAACTCGCCGGGATAGTTGAGCGGCGAGACCGCCTTCAGATCGGGCGCCTGCATCTTGAGCCAGTCGCGCCGGGCGTCGCTGCCGAGGAAGTTGCGGTTCTGGTTGAGCATGCGGTTCAGGTCGGACACGCCCGCAAAGGCGACCGCGCAGCGATAGAGCTTGCCGTCACGCTGCGCGGCCCGCATCGCCGCATAGCCGCCATAGGAGGCGCCGACCATGCAGGCGCGCTTGGGATCGGCGATGCCGAGCTTCGCCAGCTCGGGGACGACGTCGTTCAGATCGTCCTGCATGGCGAGGCCCCATTGCCCCTGCCCCTTCTGGGTGAACGGCGTGCCATAGCCCGACGAGCCGCGATAATTGGGCTGGACCACGGCATAGCCGCGCGAGGCGAGAAACTGGGTCCACCAGTCCCATTCCTCGGTATCGCGCGCGAACGGGCCGCCATGCGGCATCACGATCAGCGGCAGATTGGACTTCTTGCCGGCCGGAAGCGTCAGCACCGCGGCGATCTCGAGCCCGTCGCGCGCCCTGTAGCGGATCGTGCGCACGGGGTTCATGCGCTTCATCCCGATCGTGTCGTTGTTGGTGACCAGCCGCTGCATCGACTGGTCGGCGGTGCGATAGAGGAAATAGGCGCCAGGAGCGTTGGCGCCGCCGACATGGACGACCGCGACCGAGCGATCGCGGCTCAGCGAGACGATGCGCGGCTCGCCGCCCTTGATCATCCCCGCGATCGTGGCCTGCAGCGCGACGAGCGCGGGATCGGTCCAGCGGATTCCCGGCTTGTCCTCGTTCACATAGACGCCGACATAGCCGAAGCCGCTCTCGTCGGGGAGCAGCCCGCCGATATCGAACCCCTTGCTCGCGAACAGCTGCTTGCCGCGCTCGAGCGTCGAGAGGTCGAGTTCGTAGAGCGCCGAAAAGCCGTCGGCGTCGTCGGCGATCATCAGGCCCTTGCCCGGCTCCTTGAGGAACATCGCGGGGACCGTCAGCGTGTCGCGATGGGTCTTGACCTTGTCGATCGTCTTGAACGAGCCCTCGCCGCTCTCGCGATAGACCGCGCGCTGGGTGCGGCCGTCGAGCGACATGCCGATGCCCATGCGGATCGCGCCGCTGCCGTCGGCATACCAGTTCCAGATGCCCTCGCGGCCGCGCAGCACCGGCTTGCGCCGGCCGGTCGACACGTCGATCTCCTCGACCTGCGGCCAGAAGCCGGGATCGTCCGAATAGATCGACGTCTGCAGCGCCATGCGAACGCGCGGCGTGCCGTCAGTGGCGATCCAGACGATGTCGTCAGCATCCTGCGCCGCATCGTTCGCGGCGAGCTTGACGATCTTGTTGCCCGCAGCGCTGACGCCGAGCGAACGCGTCACGTACCAGCTGTCACCTTCCATCGGCACGAGCTGCCCGACGCCGATGACGAGCCAATCGTCATTGACCCAGCTCCATTTGTTGAGGTCGTTCTCGCCGAGGCCGATGAGCTTGGGCTTGCCGCCGTCGAGCGGAACGATCGCGAAATATTGGGTGCCCGCAACGGCGATCTTGGCCGCGATGAACTTGCCGTTGGGGGAGATTTCGGGGCCCTCCATCGCGGGGAGTTCGGCGAACACCGACACGTCGAACGGCGTCGGGTTGGTCTGCGTTCCCGGACTGGTTGGCGGCGGACTCGCCCCTTGGCTCTGCGCCGGCACCGCGGCCGGCGCGGACACGACCAGAGCGCCCGCACACAGCAGGCCCGCACGCCAACGCAACATCTTATCCCCCGTTTTGCCCATTCTTGCCCGGCGCCATGCTGTCGCGTCCGCGCGGCCGGCGCAAGCCTCTACCGCGCCGAGCGCCCTCGACTCGCAGCATGCGAAGTGGCTAGGAGGCGCCATGCTCAAGCTCATCATCGGCAACAAGGCCTATAGCTCGTGGTCGCTGCGCGGCTGGCTCGCGGTCAGGCAGTCCGGCCTGCCGTTCGAGGAAGTCGTGGTGCCGCTCTACGACGCCGAGTGGGACCGGCGTCGCGAGGGCGCCGAGTTCGCCCCCTCTTCGGGCAAGGTGCCGATCCTGTGGGACGGCGAGGCGGTAGTGTGGGACAGCCTGGCGATCGTCGACTATCTCAACGACAAGGCCGGCGGCACGCGCTTCTGGCCCGAGGACATGGCGGCGCGGGCGATGGCGCGCTCGATGGCCGCCGAAATGCATTCGAGCTTCACGGCGCTGCGCCGCAAGCACAGCATGAACATCCGCCAGGTCTATCCGGCGACGGCTCCCGATCCGGACGTGGCGCAGGATCTGAGCCGGATCATGGAGCTATGGGCACAGGCCCGCGCGCGCTTCGGCGGCGACGGCGAGTTCCTGTTCGGCGATTTCGGCGCGGTCGACATCATGTTCGCGCCGGTGGTGACGCGGATCGTGACCTATTCGCTGCCGGTGCCGCGCTTCGCCCAGCCCTATATGCTCGCGGTGCTCCAGCATCCCTTCATGCAGGACTGGATCGCGGGGGCGCAGGAAGAGGATTGGGTGATCGAGCAGTTCGAGATGCCGGCGCACGACTGAGCGGCCGGGCCGGGCTCAGATCGGCTTGCGCGAATATTCGTCGGCCTTGACCCGGACGCTCTCGATCTGATCGCGCGCGGCATCGCCGATCCCCGCCAGATGCCGGCCCGAAAAGACGGCAAGATCGGCGAAGCTGAACATCGCAACGGCAAGGAGGAGCATCCTTCGCATGCTCCGCACTCTCACACGGCCTGCGTGAATCTTTGCTTAACCGGGCGTTAGGGGCGATTACGGGAAGGCGCTGCCGTCCTTGCGGCGGAAGGGCCCGCCGCCCATGGGCAGGTGCATGTCGATATCGGGATAGTGGCAGGCGCTCGCGCTCGGGCGCCCGACCGCGATGAACACGCATTCGGCGTCGCTGCGGTTCTGCAGGACATGGCCGTTGCCGTCATTCTTGGGAAAGGCGGCGACATCGCCGGGGCGCATCATGGTCTCGCCGGCATCGTCGACCAACACCGCCTCGCCGGCGAGCATCACGACGAACTCGTCCTCGCCCTCGTGCCAATGGCGCTGCGACGACCAGGCGCCTGGTGCGAGCGTGACATGGCTGAAGCCGAAATCGCCGATCCCGCTCGCCGGGGCCAGCCGCCGGTACCAGCGGCCCTGCACCGCGTCCGAAAAGGGCGCGGGATAGCCGGTGGCATTGGTTTGCGGGATTGTATCGAGATCGAGCTTGGGCAATGCCGCCTCCATCAACTTGTGGAGAGCCTTTTGCCCGACGTCGTCGCACTCACCAAGGCGCTGATCGCCGCCGAAAGCATCACGCCGGCGCGCGGCGCGGTGTTCGACGTGCTCGAGGCGGCGCTGGCCCCGATGGGCTTCGCGGTCTCGCGCTTCGTCGAGGGCGAGGCGCCCGACGGGCCGGTCGAGAATTTGCTCGCCACGCGCGGGTCGCAGGGCACGCATTTCGCCTTTGCGGGACATCTCGACGTCGTTCCGCCGGGCGAAGGCTGGGCGAGCGGCGCCTTCGCGCCCGAAGTCCGCGGCGACTTGCTCTATGGGCGCGGCGCGGTCGACATGAAAGGCGCGATCGCCGCCTTCGTCGCCGCGGCGGCGCGCGTCCCGGCGGAGGGCAGGCTCAGCCTGATCATCACCGGCGACGAGGAAGGCCCCGCCACCTTCGGCACCCCGAAGCTGATCGAGCGGATGGCCGAGCGGGGCGTGAAGCCCGATCTGTGCCTCGTCGGCGAGCCGACCTCGGCCCAGCGGCTCGGCGACACGATCAAGATCGGGCGGCGCGGTTCGACGGTGATCTGGATCGACGTTCCCGGCAAGCAGGGCCATGTCGCCTATCCGCACCTCGCCGACAATCCGATCCCGAAGCTGGTCGCGGCGCTCGCCGAGATCGACGCGATCACGCTCGACACCGGCAATGACTGGTTCCAGGCCTCGAACATCGAGGTCACCGACATCCATACCAGCAACCCTGCGACCAACGTCATTCCCGGCAATGCCCGGGCGCGGCTGTCGATCCGCTTCAACGACATGCAGCGCGGCGACGACCTGATCGCCCGCATCGAGGCGATCGTCCAGCGCCACGCCCCGGGCGCGCAGGTCAGGGGCACCGTCTATGGCGAGTCGTTCCTGACCCAGCCCGGCGCCCTTTCGGAACTCGTCGCCGGGGCGATCGAGGCGAAGCTCGGGATCGTGCCCGAGCTATCGACCAGCGGCGGGACGTCGGACGCGCGCTATCTGGTCAAGCTGTGCCCCGTGGTCGAATTCGGGCTGGTCAACGCGACGATGCACAAGCTCGACGAGGCGGTGGCGCTGGCGGATCTGACCGCGCTGACGGACGTGTACGAGGAAGTGCTGCGGCGGGTGCACGGCTAAACCGTCATCCCGGCGAAAGCCGGAATCTCAAGCCGAGGCGCATGTCGCACGAGGTCCCGGCTTTCGCCGGGATGACGGAAAGCTAACTCGCGATCCGGCGGGGCTCGACGCCGCGGGCCCAGGTGAGGAAATCCTCCTCGGCCATCGGGGTGGCGACGGCATAGCCCTGCAGGACATCGCAGCCGATGATGCGGAGCACCGCGGCCTGCGCCTCGCTCTCGATCCCTTCGGCGACCGCTTCGCAGCCGAGGCCATGGACCAGCCCGATCACCGCCTGCGCGATCGTGCGCGATTCGGGCTGCTCGACGACGTGCTCGATCAGGCTGCGGTCGAGCTTGACGCGGTCGACCGGCAGCTGGCGCAGCCGCGCGAGGTTCGAATAGCCGGTGCCGAAATCGTCGATCGCGACGCTGGCGCCGTCTGCGCGGAGCGCCGCGATCGCATCGAGCACCTCGCTCGAGCAGTGCATCGCCAGCGTCTCGGTGATCTCGAGCTCGAGCAGGCTGGCCGGCGCACGTGCGGCGTGCATCGCCGCGCGCAGCCGACGGAAGAAATTGGCGTGGTCGATCTGGCGCTGGCTGATGTTGACCGCGAGCCGCTGCTCGATGCCGAGCTTGCCCCAGCGCGAGATCGTCTCGGCGACGTTGCTGACCACCCATTCGCCGATCTCGACGATGAGCCCGGTCTCCTCGGCGCGCTGGATGAAGGCGCCGGGCAGCTTGAGCCCGTCGGGGTGCCGCCAGCGTAGCAGCGCCTCGGCGCCGACGATCCGCCCGTCCGCCGCACTGACCTGCGGCTGGAAGACCAGCGCGAACTGATCCTTGTCGACCGCGGCACGGAGATCGCTCTCGAGCTGGGCGCGCTCGGCGATCTGCGCAGCGAGGAACTCGGTGAAATGCTCGGCGCGGCCGCGGCCCAGCGATTTGGCATGATACATCGCGGCATCGGCGGCGCGCATCAGATCGTGCAGCGTGGTGCCGTGCTCGGGGCGCATGGCGATGCCGATCGAGGCCCCGATCGAGATTTCCTGATCGGCGAGGTCGAAGGGCTCGGAAAGCGCGAACAGGATGCCGCGGCCGATCCGCTCGGCATCGCGCTCGCCGCGGATTCCGGGGAAGAACATCGTGAACTCGTCGCCGGCGAGGCGGCCGATCAGCGGCGCGCGGATCGCCCCCTCGGCAGCAAAACGGTCGCCGACCGCGCGCAATCGATTGGCGACCATGCCGAGCAGCACGTCGCCGGTGGCATGGCCCATCGTGTCGTTGACGGCCTTGAAGCGATCGAGATCGATGAAATAGAGCACCGCGATCTCGCCTTGCGGCAGCTCGGCGAGCAGGCGCTCGGCGGTTCGGCGGAAATTGGTGCGGTTGGCGAGCGCGGTCACCGGATCGAACATCGCGAGCCGCTGGACGCTTTCGAGATTCTCGTGAAGCTGGTGGAACAGCCCGTCCATCGCCCGCGCCAGCGGCGGCACGCACTGCTCGACTTCCTCGGGGATCTCGCTCTGGAGATCGCCGTTGGCGGCGGCGGCGAGGCGGTCGATCGCGGCGTCGATCGCGCCCGCGGTCGAGGCGATGCTGCGCTCAGCGGAGGCCCAGCACATCACCCCGCAGATGATCGCCGCGATCAGCGCGCGGCCGGCGGATTCGACGGTGAGGACGCGTTCCGACGCAGCGGCCACGGCAAGGATGAACGCCACCGCCCCGGCACACATCGCAAATGCGATCGCCCGGCTCCTTAGCGAAAACCCTTCCACTTCGGCCGTTCTACCCCCGCTAAAATCTCCCGGGGCGCACCCTTGCAGACAGAAGTTAAGAATTTCGTGGCGGCGCGCCCCTCGGGCGGCGCAGCACGATATAAAGCGCGCCGCTGCCGCCATGCCGCGGATGCGCGCCGCGGACCGCGGCGATACGATCGGCATGGCGCGAGGCGGCGAGCCAGTCGCCCACCGCCGCCCGGATCGCGCCGCGGGCATGCGGCCGTTCGGATTCGGGGCGCGGCGGCTTTCCGGTGATGAGGAGCAGCACGCGATCGCCATGCCGGATCGCCTGTTCGAGCCCGTAGTCGAGCCGATCATAGGCGGCAGAGAGGCTGTGGCCGTGCAGGTCGATGCTCGATTCGGGCGCGACGAGGCCGCGGGAGAGGCGGCGGTCCCAGCTGGCGTCGAGGGTGTTGTTCCCCTCTCTGCGTGCAGGGAGGGGCTGGTGGGCGCGAGAAGCCATAGCTTCGAGCGACTTGCGTGCGGCGGGGGACGGGCTCGCGGCCTTGCCGCTCGCACCCACACCCTGCCCCTCTCTTGCCGGGAGGGGAGTTTGCACTTTTGCCGCAGGTTTGGCCGCCTTGAGCGGCTTCACCGTCGCGATCACGCGTTTCCAGAGCGCCGCTTCCTCGGGCGCCAGAGTCCGTTTCACGGGGTCGGTGCCACCGCCGCCGCGCGCCGCGCGAGCACGCCCCTGGGGAGCAGCAGCCACGCCGTGCCGCGCGCCGACATGCCGCCGGCGATCGCCCGCGCATCGTCGCCGGCGCCCCAGAAGGTGTCGAAGCGATTGGCGCCCTTGATCGCACCGCCGGTATCCTGCGCCACCCACAGCCCGGTCGCGTCGGTGCGGTCCATCGAGAGGAAGGCGGGCGCGCCCAGCGGCACGAATTTGGGATCGACCGCAGCGCTCGCCCAGCCGGTGACGGGCAGACCCATGGCGCCGAGCGGGCCGGCGCCGGTGAGTTCCTTGAAGAAGACGAAGCTCTTGTTCTCGCGCATGATCGCGCGGCCTTCCTCGGGGTGCTCGCGCAGATACGCCATGATCCCCTGCATCGAAGCCTGGCCGGGGCCGAGCAGCCCGCGATCGCGCATCAGCTTGCCGATGCCGGTATAGTCGCGGCCGTTCTGGCCGGCATAACCAATCCGCATCACTCCGCCATCGGGCAGTCGCAGCCGCCCCGAGCCCTGGACCTGCAAGAAGAAAATCTCGACCGGATCATTGGCGTACGCGATCACCGGCGCGCGGCTCTGCAGCCTGCCCTCCTCGATCTGGGTGCGATCGAAATAGGGGACGAAGCTCCTGCCGTCGACGCGACCGCGGATCTTCTTGCCCTTGAGATCGTCCGAGAACAGCCCGAGATCGACGTCGATCAGATCGCTCGGCACGCCGTAGATCGGCACTTCGCAGCCCGCGCGCCTTTCACGACAACCATGGATCTCGGGCTCGTAATAGCCGGTGGCGAAGGCCTTGCCGTCACCGATCTGCGCCGTCTCGAAATAGCGGACGAAGAAGCTCCGCGCGTCGCGCGCCGGCCAGCTGGCGGCAGCGCGGCACGAATCGGCCCAATCGGCGCCCTGGGTCAGCCCGGTGCTGTCGGTGCGCCGCTGGAGCGCGGAACAGCTTAGCCGATAGGCGGTGAGCGCGCGCTCGGCGCTCTCCTGAGTGATCGGCAGTGTGTCGAGCGCGGGACCGGGCACCACGCCCGCCGCGGCGGCGGTGGTGGTGCTGGCGGACGCCGCGGGTGCGGGCATCGCCGGCAGCGGAATCGCGGGCGTCGGCTGACGCGCAGGCAGATGAATCGGCGTTTCGGATAAGCTGCCCGGTCGCGAGGGTGCACGCGAAGGCGTGGGTGCCGGCGCCGGCCGCGACGCGGCCGCCCGGGCGGACCCCGCCTCGGGCGGTACGATTCCGCCCGAACAGGCGCTCAACAGAGCCGCGGATGCGACTGCCCCCCACAGACGCATAATGTGCCCCTTATGCTTCGTCGGTCTCGACCAGCTTCCAGTTGGGATCGTCGCTGCGCAGGTTGCGTGCGAAGGTCCAGATGTCGTGCGTCTCGACCGCGTCGGTGAGCGAGCCGGCGACGACATTGCCGTCCTGGTCGCGCGTCACGGCGGCGATATCGGCATCGAAGCGCACCGTGATTCGGGCGACTCGCCCTTCCACCGAAGCGTCGGTGATGACCGCGCGCTCGATCGCGACCAGGCGATTGTCGAGCACATGGCCGGCGGCCTTGCGGTCGGCGATCGCTTCGGCGAACCCGCCACGAACCTCGTCCTCGACCAGCCAGCCGAGCGTCTCTTCGTCGCCCTTCCAGAAGGCTTCGAGAATCATGCGATAAGCCGCCTTCGAACCTTCGACGAACTGGCCGACGTCGAAGCCCGAATCGGCGGAGACCACAGCGCGCAGCCCCGCCTCGGCACCCGCCTCGATCGGGCGGCCGGCGCCTTCGCGGATTTCGGGAGTCACGTCGATCGTGCGCGGCATCGGCTGCGCGGCGACGCGCTCCTCAGCCGGCTTGGGCAGCGCCTGCTCGTGTCCGGTGCGCTTGCCGAGCACCGAATACAGCCGAAGCGCCAGGAAACCGGCAATCATCGCGAACAGGATAACGTAGAACACTGAGCCTCCGAGCCTCGTCGCCGAGATACATAGGCCTTCGCGCCGCGGGTTACAAATTCCGCGAAAACGCCGCCCGATTGAACTGCCTTCGCGCCCCTGCTAGGCGCGCACGCTGAACAAACGCGTCACGGGCGCGAAACTTTCCGGTAAACAGAGGAATCTTCGATGGCAGAGAACGACACGATCGCCGAGTTCGGCGAGCCCGCAGCCAATGGCGCCGATACCGCGCCCGTCGCGGGTGTGCTGTCGCAATATGTGAAGGACCTGTCGTTCGAGAATCCGAACGCCCCGCAGGTCTATCAGTCGCAGACGGCACCCGCCATCGACGTGCAGTTCAACATCGGCTCGGGCCAGGTCGGCGAGGACGTCTACGAAGTCGTGCTCAAGATCGACGTCAAGGCGCAGGCCGAGGACCAGACCGCGTTCATCGTCGATCTCTCCTATGCCGGGCTGTTCGCGCTCCGCAACGTGCCGCAGGACCAGATGGAGCCTTTCCTGCTCGGCGAAGCGCCGCGCATCCTGTTCCCGTTCGCGCGCCGCGTCATCGCCGACGCCGTGCGCGACGGCGGCTTCCCGCCGCTGATGCTCGAGCCGATCGACTTCACCGGCATCTACCTGCAGCAGCGCGCCCAGGCCGGCGACCAGCCGCAGGGCGAGATCGCCGGCAACGCCTGACGTTATTCCGGGGGATCGGGCATAGTGACCAAGGATCGTCACCTCCGCGAAAGCGGGGGCCCATCTCCCGGACGTTCGGTCGGCACGGCGGCCGTCGCGCCTGACTTCAGCATGATGCGCAGCGCATGAAGCTCGCGCGCAGCCTTGGTTCGATCGGCGGACTCACGCTCGCCAGTCGCATTCTCGCGCTGGTCCGCGATTCGCTGCAGGCCGCCTTTGTCGGAGCGAACTTCGCGTCGGACGCGTTTCTCGTCGCCTTTCGCCTGCCCAACATGTTCCGCGCCTTCTTCGCCGAAGGGGCGTTCGCCTCCGCCTTCATTCCGATGTTCAACCGCAAGGTCGGCGAGAATGATGGCGAGCTCGCCCCTGCCTTGGCCTTTGCCGAACAGGCACTGGCGGTGCTGTTCGTCTTCCTGACCGGAATGACTCTGGTGATGCTGGCCGCCGCCTGGCCGCTC
This sequence comes from Sphingomonas naasensis, assembly GCF_004792695.1. Lineage (GTDB taxonomy): Bacteria > Pseudomonadota > Alphaproteobacteria > Sphingomonadales > Sphingomonadaceae > Sphingomonas > Sphingomonas naasensis. The sequence continues at coordinate 1,012,296 of NZ_SRXU01000001.1, forward strand.
ACCTGGGGACTCGCCGGCGGGTTCACCAGGCAGAATCCCACGTCCGAGCAGTTCGCCTTCGCGGTCGAACTGTCGCGGATCACGATTCCCTACCTGATGCTGATCAGCCTCGCCTCGTTGCTCGGCGGCATCCTCAATTCGCTCGACAAGTTCTGGGTCAACGCCGCCGCGCCGATCCTGCTCAACCTCGCGATGGTCTCGGCCTTGCTGTTCTTCCACGGCACGCCCGAGGAGACCGCGCGCGCGCAGGCGATCGCGGTGCCGATCGGCGGGTTGCTCCAGCTTGCCTGGCTATGGATTGCCTGCCGCGCCGCCGGCGTATCGCTTCGCCCGCGCCGTCCACGGCTCGATCCCGAGATCCGCCGCCTCCTGAAGCTGATCCTCCCCGCCGCCGCCGGCGCGGGCGCGGTCCAGATCAACCTGATCGTCTCGACCGCGATGGCCGGCTGGCTGCTCGAGGAAGGCTCGATCTCGTACATCTATTATGCCGACCGGCTGAACCAGCTCCCGCTCGGGCTGATCGGGATCGGGCTCGGCACGATCCTGCTCCCCACCATCTCGAAGTTGCTCGGCGCCGGGCGCGAGGCCGAGGCGATGGAGACGCAGAATCGCGGCATCGAGCTGGCATTGTTCCTGACCCTCCCGGCGACGGTGGCGTTCGTCGTCGCCGCCGAGCCGATCCTGCGCGGGCTGTTCCAGCACGGCCAGTTCACCGCCGAGGATACGATACGCTCGGCCTGGGCGCTCTCGGCCTTCTCGATCGGCCTGCCTTCCTATGTGCTGGTCAAGGTGCTCACCCCGGGCTTCTTCGCGCGCGAGGACACGCGCACGCCGATGCGATTCGCTACCATCTCGGTCGGCGTGAACCTCGCGCTCAATCTCGCGCTGATCCCGCTCATCAAGCATGTCGGCCCGCCGCTCGCGACCGCGATCGCGTCGAGCGTCAATGTCTGGATGCTCTATCGCGCGCTCGGCAAGCGCGGCCATTTCGCCGCCGATGCGCAGCTCAAGCGCCGCATTCCCCGCCTCGCGATAGCCGCGATCCTGATGGGCGGCGCGCTGTTCGCAGGCGAGCGGCTGCTCGATCCCTATCTCACCGGTACGATCTGGATGCGCTTCGCCGCGCTGAGCGTGCTGGTAGGCGCGGGCGGCGCGATCTATGTCGTCGCCTGCTTCATCACCCGGGCCTATCGCCTGAGTGATCTCAAGGCCCTGATCCGCCGCAAGGCCCAGGCGGCACCCAAGGAGTGAACATGCGCGTCGTTTCCGGCATCCAGACCACCGGCAATCTCCATCTCGGAAATTATCTCGGGGCGATCCGGCAGTGGGTGGCGATGCAGGACGCGCTTGAAGAGAATGGGGGCGAGTGCCTGTTCTTCCTCGCCGACCTCCACGCGCTGACCGGCAACGTGTCGCCGCAGGAGCTCGCCAATTCGACGATCGAGATGGCCGCCACGCTGATGGCTTCGGGGATCGATGATCGCGCGATCCTGTTCAACCAGAGCCGCGTGCCCGCGCATGCCGAATTGTGCTGGATCCTGCAGGGCACCGCGCGGATGGGCTGGCTCAACCGCATGACCCAGTGGAAGGACAAGGCGGGCAAGAACCGCGAAGGCGCCAGCGTCGGCCTGTTCACCTATCCGGTGCTCCAGGCCGCCGACGTGCTCGTCTACAAGGCGACGCACGTCCCGGTCGGCGAAGACCAGAAGCAGCATCTCGAGCTCGCCCGCGACGTGGCGACCAAGTTCAACACCGACTTCGAGGTCGATCTCTTCCCGCTGCCCGAGCCTTTGATCTCGAAGGCGGCGCCGCGAATCATGTCCCTGCGCGACGGCAGCGCCAAGATGTCCAAGTCCGATCCCTCGGACATGAGCCGGATCAACCTGATCGACGATAACGACACGATCGCGGCCAAGATTCGCAAGTCGAAATCGGACGCCGATCTGCTCCCCGACAACTTCGACGGCCTCGCCGAGCGCCCCGAGGCCAAGAACCTCGTGACGATCTACGCCGCGCTCGCCGAACGCACGCCGCAATCGGTGGTCGAGGAATTCGCCGGGCAGGGCTTCGGCGCATTCAAGCCGGCGCTGGCCGATCTCGCGGTGTCGGTGCTGGCGCCGGTGCGCGACCGGCTGACGCAGCTGCTCGACGATCGCGCCGCGGTCGGCGCGCAGCTCGCCCGGGGAGCGGAACGCGCCAACGCGCTCGCCGCACCGACGCTCAAGGCGGCGCAACAAGCGGTAGGGTTGCAGGTCTGACGAGGTCGTAAAGGGGGAGACGAGGATGTTCCGCACGAAGCTGCTCATCGGATTCGGCGCGCTGGCGCTGATGGGACAGACCACGCCCACCCCCGACCCGCATCGCCCGACGCCGACCTTCGATTCCGTCGCCCCCACTTTGCCCGCGCTCGAGCGGCCGGCAGTGCTGATCTTCAGCAAGACCAATGGCTGGCGGCACGATTCGATTCCCGCCACGGTTGCCGCCGTCGAGAAGCTCGTGCGCGCGCGCGGCTGGAGCAGCTACGCCACCGAGAATGCGGCGGTGTTCAATCCGGCGCAGCTCGCGCGCTTCGACGTCATCGTCTTCGCCAGCGCGACCGGGGACATGTTCACGCCTGACCAGCGCGCTGCGTTCGAGGAATATCTCGCGAGCGGCCGCGGCTTCGTCGCGCTGCACGGCGGCGGCGACGGCAGCCATCCCGGCTGGTACCAGCAGATCCTCGGCACCGGCGGGAGCTATACTGGCCATCCCGGCGGCGCCGACCAGTTCCAGACCAGCGACCTGATCGTCGACCGCAACCACCCCGCCACTCGCCATTTGTCGCCGCGCTGGCGCTGGACCGAGGAATATTATGCGTGGACGGCGCCGCCGCGCGCCGACGTGCATGTCCTCGCGCGGCTCGACGAGACCGGCATGCGGCTCGAGCCCAAGCACCGGATGGGCGATCACCATGCGCTGATCTGGTGGCGATGCGAGGGCAAGGCCCGAATCTTCTACTCGGCGCTCGGCCACGACCCCGAGAGCTGGTCGGAGCCGGCGCATGTCGCATTGGTCGACGGCGCGATCGGCTGGGCCGCGCGCAAGCGCGGCACGGGGTGCGACTGACGCTGCGCCGATCGCGCCGTGACGAGGAAACACCAACATATTTAAGGCGTTACCCTGACGCCCAGGATGCGCGTTGGGGCGCTCCTGCGTGAGGGCAGGCTATGCGTAAACAACTGACGCTGCTGATGATTCCGCTGCTGGCGCTGTCCGCATGCGGTGGTGGCGGCGGCAGCGGCGGGGGCGGTACGGTGGTGGTACCGCCGGTCGACACGCCCGCGCCGACGCCGACGCCCAGCCCTTCCCCGGTGCCCTTCCCCACCCCAACCCCCGCGCCGGGCGACTTCTTCGCTGCCGCCGCGGCACTCTACACCACCCAGGCCGACATCGCGGCGTGCCAGCCCGGCGCGCTCAAGCCGGTGGTGACCAGCCAGGTGCTGCAGACCCTCAACGCGGTCCGCGCGCTCCACCATCTGCCGCCGGCGACCTATTCCCCCGCCGACGAGCCCGGGGCGCAGCAATCGGCGCTGATGCAGGCGGCCAACGGCCAGCTCAGCCACACCCCGCCGAGCAGCTGGCGCTGCTATACCGCCGCAGGCGCCGCCGCCTCGGGATCGAGCAATCTCTATGGGGGCATCGGCACCGGGCTGAGCCTGATCAGCGACGAGCAGGTCATCGCCGGCTGGCTCACCGAGGTGCAGAACATCATCGCCGAGAATGTCGGCCATCGTCGCTGGCTGCTCGATCCGTTCCTCGGATCGATCGCCTATGGCCGGGTCGCCGGGCGCTACGAGACCAGCAATCGCGCGGATGCTGCGGCGATGAAGGTGTTCGATACGGCAGGCCCGGCGGGGCCGACCGGGACGTTGCCCGACTATGTCGCCTGGCCGTTCGAGGACTATCCGGCGCGGCTGTTCGACAGCCGTGCGCTGCTCTCGTTCGGCGTGATCGCGAACAAGACCAACAAATGGGGTAACACCAATGTCGATTTCTCAAACGCGGCGATCACCGTCCGCCAGCGCGGCGGCGCGGCGCTGACCGTCTCGCGGATCGCCTATGACACGCAAGGCTATGGCCTGCCCAACAACCTGCAATTCGCCGTGAGCGGGCTTCAGGCGAATATCTATTACGATGTGACGATCGACCGGGTGGCCGTGGGCGGCGTGCAGCGCAGCTACAGCTATTTCTTCCGGATCGTGCCTTGAGCTAGCAGTCGGCGAATTGGTCCGGCCGATGTCGTGCTCCGGCGAAGGCCGAAGCGCAGGCCCGACCGCCCTTCGCTGTCCGCCGCTCCGGCCTTCGGAGCACGAAACCCGTCCGTAGCGACAATCGGGGTGGAGGCGTGACCATCGCGTTGCCCCGCTCTCGTCTCCTCCACCCCGCCCCCACCCGTCCGGGTGGGAAGCCGCCTCGCCTGAGAGGCGGTAACCGGTACGCTCAGCCTTCGAGCGAGCGCATCAGCGCGCGCACGGCGCCGTCGATCTCGACGTCCTTGCCGCGCAGTTCCTCGATCCGCCGCACCGCATGGATCACGGTCGAGTGATCGCGATTGCCGAACTTGCGGCCGATCTCGGGAAGCGAGCGCGTGGTGAGCCGCTTGGCGAGATACATCGCAATCTGGCGCGGGCGCGCGATCGCCACCGCGCGGCGCTCCGAGATCAGGTCGATCTGCTTGACTTCGAAATGGCTCGATACCGCGCGCTGGATCTCGTCGATCGTGATGCGGCGCTGGGCGTTGCGCAGCACCTCGCCGAGCGTGGTGACGGCGAAATCGATCGTGATCGTCTCGTTCGACAGATTGGCATAGGCGACCAGCCGGTTGAGCGCGCCTTCGAGCTCGCGGACGTTCGAGGTGATCCGGGCCGCGAGCAGATCGACGACCTCGTCGGGCATGTCGACCGCGGGCATGTCCTCGAGCTTGCGCGCGACGATCGCGCGGCGCAGCTCGAGCTCGGCGGGCTTGATGTCGGCGACCAGCCCCGATCCAAGCCGGCCGGCGAGTCGCGGCTCGAAGCCCTCGAGCGCCTGCGGCGCGCGATCGGCCGCGATCACCAGCCGCTTGCCCGAGGCCATGAACTCGTTGACGGTGTGGAAGAACTCTTCCTGCGTCGCGTCCTTGCCGCCGATGAACTGGAGATCGTCGATCATCAGCAGATCGACCGAACGCAGCCGCGTCTTGAACGCATGGGTGTCCCTGTTGCGCAGCGCCTGGACGAACTCGAACATGAAGCGCTCGGCGGTGACGTAGATCGCCGTCGCCTCGGGGTTCGCCTCGAGAAAGGCATGACCGAGCGCGTGCATCAGGTGCGTCTTGCCCTGGCCGGTGCCGGCATGGAGATAGAGCGGGTTGAACTGCGGCGTGCCCGGTTGCGCGACGGCCCTCGCGGCGTTGAACGCCACCCGATTCGCCGAATCGACGACGAAGCGCGCAAAGGTGAAGCGCGGATCGAACGCCGGACGCTCACCCTGCGGCAGCGGCGCGGGCGCGACTTCGGGCTCAGCCTTGAGCACGCGCGCAGGCTCGTCGGCCATCGTCTCGATCGTGACGCTGTGCACGTCGGGCAGCACCGCGCGGAACTCGAGCAGCAACCGCTCCGAATAGTGATTCTTCACCCACTGGGTCATGAATGCCGAGGGCAGGCCGAGGCGCACGGCCTCGCTGGTCGAGCCGTCGACGAGCACCACCGGCTTTAGCCACTGGTCGAACAGGCGCTGGCCCGCGGAACGACGAAGGTTGCCGCGCACATGGCTCCACGCCTTGCTGACTGCTGCCTCCATGTCACCCCGCTCCAGTGTCCGCACCTGAGTCACGACGACGCACCCCTCCTTCGCGGAAAACGCAGTTTCCGCGCGTAAAACCACTACGACTTAAGGCTCCTCGCCGCCGGAATTGCCCCCCAGGCAAGCGCGCTGAGCTTAAACTAGCCCGGCTTCGAAACACGACCGGGAGGACTGTTTTAGGTACCGAAAATCGAGTCGATCAAGGGGCCGACATGCAAAGAAAGTGAAATAGTTTTGTTGACTCGCCGGAACCCACGGATTTCCGTCATGTCACAATTTTCCACCTGATAAATCAATGACTTATGCTAACCTTCATAAATCTGAAGCATGCGAATCGCCGGATTTCCGCCACTTAGGCCGTCCCGATTGGCTACAGGTGCCAAGTGCCTTGCTGCGCACGCGAAAAACCCCGCCGGAGCAGCTCCGGCGGGGTCATCGTTACGGAAATGTGACGATTATGCGAGCGCTTGCAGGCGCTTGTTGAGGCGCGAGAACTTCCGGCTGGCGGTGTTCTTGTGCAACACGCCCTTGGCGACGCCCCGCTGCAGCTCGGGCTGCGCGGCGGCGAGCGCGGCGCTGGCGGCGGCCTTGTCGCCCGATTCGAGCGCCGACTCGACCTTCTTGATGAAGGTGCGGATGCGGCTCACGCGGTTGCCGTTGATCTCCGCGCGGCGATCGTTCCGCCGGATACGCTTCTTCGCTTGCGGCGTATTCGCCATGCCGTACCGTTCCCGTTGTCAAAAAGTAGAAGGGCGCGGGACAAGCCGCCCACGCCCGGAAAGACGGGCCCCTTACCCCCTGAGGCGATTCGGGTCAACCGCCTCCGAGCGTGATCCGGCACGAACCCGACGACCCACCCGGATCCACGCCTTCGAGCACCAGCGCACCGTCGATCCATTTGGCGGTGCCGGTTCGCTGCGCCGCGAACGGTTCCGCGGTTCCTCCCAGCTCGAGCTTGCCGGTGTCGCCGTCCCAGCGATACCGTCCGCTCCCCGACACCATCGTCTCGACCATGTGTTCGGGCAGCGTGTAGCTGTAATAGCCCTCGGCACTGAAGCTCATCTCGGCGATCTTCGGCGTGTCGCATCGCTCCTGCGTGCGGACCCCGAACGTTCCCGACAGCACTTTCTGATCGAGACCGATGATCTTGAAGCTGCCATAGCCGCGGCCACCTTGCTCACCACCGATCTGCGCCGAGAACCGGATCTCGGTGCCGGGCACTGCCTTCGCGTCGATCGCGATCCTGCCGCCGCGAAGCAGCTTCACGCCCTCGCCTTCGACCTTCCAGTCGCGCACGCATTTGGCGGGCACCGGCTCGACGGGGCCGCCGTTGAACCGTACCGAATATCCCGTGAGTTCGAGCGTATCTCCCTGTCGTGGGACGGCGGGGCTGTACGCTACGGCATAGCCCAGGCCCGCATATTCGTTGCACGGGTCGATCCTGGGCGGCTCGATCTTTTGCGTTACGAGCAGGGCAAGCAGTGCGAACATCGTCTCTCCCTATTTCTGGCAAGCCGGGCACCAGAAGGTCGAACGCCCCGAATCGACTCGCCGCTCGACCAGCCCACCACATTGGCACGGCTCGCCCTCGCGACCATAGACGCGCCATTCCTTGGCGAAATAGCCGAGCTCGCCGTCGGGCCGGGCATAGTCCTTGAGCGTCGACCCGCCGGCGCGAATCGCCGCCTCGAGGACTTCGTGGATCGCCTCGACCAGCTTCACCAGCCACGCCCTGGAGATCGTCCCCGCCGGCCGCGTCGGGGCGATTCGGGCGCGATAGAGCGCCTCGCAGACATAGATGTTGCCGAGCCCGGCGACGACGCGCTGGTCGAGCAGCAGCGCCTTGACCGGTGCGATGCGGCCTTCGAACGCCGCCGCCAGATGCGCGGCGGTGAAGTCCGGCCCGAGCGGCTCGGGGCCGAGCGCCGCGAAGGCGGGCCATTCGGCCAGCTCCACGGTCGGCACCAGATCGAGCGAGCCGAATCGCCGCGCGTCGTTGAGCGCGAGCCGATGCTGCGCGGTCTCGATGACGAAATGGTCGTGCTTGCCGAGTTCCTCGGGATCGATCCGCCAGCGCCCCGACATGCCGAGATGGAAGACCAAAGTATCGCCGCGATCGGTGTCGACCAGCCCATATTTGGCGCGCCGGCCGAGTCCGGTGACGGTCGCCCCGGTCAGCCGCTGGCCGAGATCCGGCGGGAAGGGCCGGCGCAGATCGCCACGGCGCAGCGTCACGCGCTCGATCCGCGCGCCCTGCAACACCGGCTCCAGTCCGCGAACCGTCGTCTCGACTTCGGGAAGTTCTGGCATGCCAAACCCCTAGCGGTGCTCCCCGCCCCCCGCTAGAGCGCAGCCATGCCCGACACCGTCTCCTTCGGCTATGAAGACATAGCCGCGTCCGAAAAGACCGCTCGCGTGGGACAGGTCTTCTCCAGCGTCGCGTCGAAATACGATCTGATGAACGACGCGATGTCGGGCGGGCTGCATCGACTGTGGAAGGACCTGTTCGTCCGCCGGGTGAAGCCGCGCGCCGGCGAGCACATCCTCGATATGGCGGGCGGCACCGGCGACATCGCCTTCCGCATGGCGCCCTCGGGCGCGGCGATCACGGTCGCCGACATCAATCCCGAGATGCTCGCGGTCGGCGTCGAGCGGGCGGCGCAGCGCGGGATCGACGGGCTGGTGTGGAGTGAGGCCAACGCCGAGCGGCTGCAATGGCCCGACAAGTTCTTCGACGCCTATACGATCGCGTTCGGGATTCGCAACGTCACCGACATCCCTGCGGCGCTGCGCGAGGCGCACCGCGTGCTCAAGCGCGGCGGCCGCTTCTACGTGCTCGAATTCTCGACCACCCAGTGGCCCGGCTTCGCCGAGGTCTATGATGCCTATTCGCACCATCTCGTGCCGCGGCTCGGCAAGCTGCTCGCCAACGACGCCGATTCGTACCGCTATCTGATCGAATCGATCCGCCGCTTCCCGCCGATGCCCGAATTCGAGGGCATGATTCGCGACGCCGGCTTCACCCAGACCAAGGTCGAGCCGTTGCTCGGCGGGCTGGTGGCAATTCACAGCGGCTGGAAGATCTAGCCGAAGTGACCGCACCTGCAATCCACCTCTTCCGCCTGCTCAAATGGGGCCGCATTCTCGCGCGCCACGGTGCGCTGCGCGGAATCGAGCGCGATCCCAACACACCCAGGCCCGTCCGCCGCATCGCCCGGCTCGCGCGTTTCGGCGCGCGGGTGCCGGCGACGCCGCGCTATGCCGATGCCTTCCAGGCGATCGGACCCGCCGCGATCAAGCTAGGCCAGACGCTCGCCACGCGCCCCGACCTCGTCGGCGAGGCCGCCGCGAGCAACCTGCTCCGCCTGCAGGACGCGCTGCCGCCGCTACCCTTCGTGGTGATCCGCGAGCGGATCGAGACCAGCTATGGCCGGCCGCTCGAGACTTTCTTCGCCTCGATCGAGGAGGCGCCGGTCGGCGCCGCGTCGATCGCGCAGGTCCACCGCGCAGTGACCACCGACGGCCGCCAGGTCGCGGTCAAGGTGCTGCGCCCGGGGATCGAGGCCGAGTTCGCCAAGGCGATCGACACCTATGAATGGGCCGCCGCGCAGGTCGAGGGCATGGGCGGCGAGGCCGCGCGGCTGCGCCCCCGGCTGATCATCGAGACCTTCAAGCGCTGGACCGCGCGCGAGCTCGACTTGCGCCGCGAGGCCGCTTCGGCCTCCGAGCTCGCCGAGGGCATGACCGCCGAGCCCGATTTCTACGTTCCCGAGATCGATTGGCAGCGCACCACCGGCAAGGTGCTGACGCTCGAATGGCTCGACGGGATCAAGCTTTCGGATCGCGCCGCGCTGATCACCGCGGGGCACGACACCACCGCGCTCGCGGGCAAGCTGATCCGCGCGTTCCTGCGCCAGGCAATCGCCGAGGGCTTCTTCCACGCCGACATGCACCAGGGGAATCTGTTCGCGCTCCCCGACGGTCGCATCGCCGCGATCGATTTCGGCATCATGGGCCGGATCGATCGCCGCGCCCGTGTCTGGCTCGCCGAGATCCTCTACGGGCTGATCACCGGCAACTACAAGCGCGTCGCCGAGATCCATTTCGAGGCGGGCTATGTCCCCGCCCACCACAATGTCGCCGAATTCGCCACCGCGCTGCGCGCGGTCGGCGAGCCGATGCGCGGGCTGCCGGTCAAGGACATGAGCGTCGGCGCGATGCTCGACGGGCTGTTCAACATCACCCGCGACTTCGACATGCAGACCCAGCCGCATTTGCTGCTGCTCCAGAAGACGATGGTGATGGTCGAAGGCGTGGCGCGCGGGCTCGACCCCGACATCAATCTCTGGGAGACCTCGGCGCCGTTCGTCCGCGAATGGATTCGCACCGAATTGGGGCCCGAGGCCGCGGTCGCCGATCGGATCATCACCGATCTGCGCACGCTCGCCCGACTGCCCGAGCTGATCCGCAACATCGAGCTGCGCTATCCGGCGCCGGGTGGCGCGCCGCCGTCTCCGCCGCTCCGCGAGATCGAAGTCGTGCGCGTCGGCGGCGGCTGGCGCTATGCGGCGGTCGCGGCGGCGGCGGCGGCGGCGAGCGCGGCGGCGATGTGGGTGGCGTTCGCCTGACCCTCTCGACACTGCCTCGAACGCCCGTGTAGGTCGGCGCGAGCATGGCCCGCACCGCCACTCTCTGGCTCGCCACCCCCGGTCGCTTCGCGGCCATCGGCAAGCCGCGTGCACGCATCGTGATCGGCCTGCTCGTCCTGCTGCTGCTCGCCTGTCTGCTCGCGCTGACCGCGCCCACGCCCGCCGCGGTCGCGACCGGTCCGGCGTCCAGCCAGTCCGAGCAGACCGATCTGATGGTCTACGAGAAGATAATAGCGGGCGTGCGCGGGGGCGGCGACTATTACACCGTGGCGACCGACACGCTGCGCGCCGGCGGCTATCCGCTGCGGCCGTTCTTCACCGTGCGCATGCCCTCGCTCGCGGTGGTGCAGGCGGCGCTGCCGGTCTGGGGTCCGGAAATACTGCTCTGGCTGCTCGCCGCCTATGTCGGGCTGATCTGGATGCTGCGGCTGAGCGAGGCGCTTCCCCGGCTTTTGCCGCGGGTCGCCGCACTCGTGCTGCTCGCCGGCTCGCTGCTCGCCTTTTTCCAGGCCGATCTCGCGCCCTTTCACGAGATCTGGGCCGGCCTGCTGATCGCGCTCTCGCTCGGGCTGCGCCGTCCGGGGCGCTGGCTCGAGCCGGTCGCTTTCGGGCTGGTCGCGATGCTGATCCGCGAGACGGCGGTCCTCTACGCGCTCGTCATGCTGGCGCTCGCCTGGCGGGAAGGCGAGCGGCGCGAGGCGCTGGGCTGGCTCGCCGCGCTCGCGCTGTTCGCCGCCGCGCTCGCGGCGCATGCTTGGGCCGTGACCGGCGTGACCGGACCGCACGATCCCGCCTCGCCCGGCTGGCACGGGCTGCTGGGCTTCGGCTTCTTCGTCAAGGCACTGACTCTCGCCACTGCGCTTCAGCTGCTTCCCACCGCGGCCGCAGCGCTGATCGTCGGGCTCGCGCTGTTCGGCTGGGCGGCGTGGAACGATCCGCTGGGGCTGCGCATGGTCGCCACGCTGGCCGCCTATGCCGCGTTGATCGCGATTTTCGCCCGCAGCGACACCTTCTACTGGGGATTGATGGTCGCCCCGGTCTTCCTCGCCGGCCTCGTCTTCGTGCCCGATGGCTTGCGCGACCTTTTCCGTCCCGCTCTCGACAGGCGCCGCATCACCGTGACAAGGGTAGCGCGATGAAACGCATCCTGCTGATCGTCGGCGGCGGTATCGCGGCGTACAAGGCCTGCGAGCTCGTCCGGCTGTGCCGCAAGGCGGGAATCGGCGTGAAGGTGGTGCTGACCGAAGGCGGCAGCCATTTCGTCACGGCGATGACCTTTGCAGCCCTCTCCGAGAACCAGGTTTATTCGACCTTGTGGGACCTCAAGGACGAGGCCGAGATGGGCCATATCCAGCTCAGCCGCGAGGCCGATCTGGTCGTGGTCACCCCCGCCACCGCCGATCTGCTCGCGAAGATGGCCGCCGGGTTGGCCGACGATCTCGCCACCACGCTGCTGCTCGCCACCGACAAGCCGGTGCTCGCCGCGCCGGCAATGAACGTCCGCATGTGGCAGCACGCCGCCACGCGCCGCAACGTAGCGCAGCTTCGCGCCGACGGCGTGACCGTGCTCGAGCCCGACGAAGGCCCGATGGCATGCGGCGAATTTGGCCCCGGGCGCCTGCCCGAGCCTGAGGCGATCCTCGCCGCGATCGAGGCGCAGCTCGACGGTGGCGCGCGGCGGCTGGCCGGCAAGCACATCCTCGTCACCGCGGGGCCGACGCATGAGCCGATCGATCCGGTCCGTTACATCGCCAACCGCTCCTCGGGGCGGCAGGGTTTCGCGATCGCCGGGGCGCTCGCTCGTCTCGGCGCGCGGGTCACGCTAATCAGCGGTCCGGTCACGCTCGCGACGCCCGCCGGCGTCACCCGCATCGACGTCGAGACCGCACGGCAAATGGCCGATGCCGTCGACGCGGCGCTTCCCGCCGACGCCGCGGTGATGGTGGCCGCGGTCGGCGACTGGCATGCGGAGGCGACCGCGCAGAAGCGCAAAAAGGGTGAGACCCCGCCCGTGATCGAGCTCTTCGAGAATCCGGACATCCTCGCGCTTCTCGCCCGCGGCCCGCATCGCCCCGGGCTGGTCGTCGGCTTCGCCGCCGAGACCGAGCAGGTGATCGAACACGCCACCGCAAAAAGGACTCGCAAGGGCGCGGACTGGATTGTCGCCAACGACGTTTCGGGCGACGTCATGGGAGGTGAGGCAAACACCGTCCATCTCGTCACCGCCGACGGCGTCGAGCATTGGGAGCGCTTGCCCAAGGCCGAAGTCGCGCGCCGGCTGGCGGAGCGGATCGCCGATGCGCTCTAGCCTCGCCTTGCTCCCGCTACTCCTCGCCGGCTGCGCCACGGATTCGGCCGCGCCGCAAACCGCCAGCCAGCCCGCCGCCGAGCTCTATGCGCGCAGCTTCGGGGTCGCCCACCCGGCGACCTTGCTGGTGGTTCTTCACGGCGACGCGCCCACCGCCAACCCCGGCTATCAATACGACTTCGCCCGGACGCTGGCCGCGCACATCCCCGATGCCCGCGTCGTCGCCCTGCTGCGTCCCGGCTATGCGGATCCGCAGGGCAATCGCTCGCCCGGCGACCGTGGCCTCACCACCGGCGACAACTACACCCCAGACCGGCTCGACGCGGTCAGCGATTCGCTCCGCCGGCTGCGGGCGCGCTATCCGCAGGCGCGGCTCGTGCTGATCGGGCATTCGGGCGGCGCGGCGATGGCCGCCGATCTCGCCGGCACCCGGCCCGAGCTGGTCGACGGGCTGCTGCTCGCCGCCTGCCCGTGCAGCCTTCCCGAATGGCGCCAGCACATGAAGGCGCGATTGCCCGCAGCGCCGTTCGACCAACCGGTGCGCAGCCTCGATCCGCTCCAGACGGTGGGCGGCGCCCAGCTCGACCTGCGGGCGGTGCTGGTCGTCGGCGCGGACGATCCGATCACGCCGCCCAAATTCTCGCGCGCCTATGCCGAGGCGCTGGCGCTGCGCGGCATCGCCACCGACTATCGGGTGCTGCCCGGCAAGGGCCATGAGATCCTCGACGATCCCGAAGTGCTGAGCGCGGCCGAACGCCTCGCCGCCGCGCTCCCCAAGAAAGGCTGACATGCTCACCTCTATTCGTATCGCGCTGCAGCGCCTGCCGCATGGCGCCGGCCTTCCGCTTCCTGCCTATGCGACCCATGGCGCGGCCGGCATGGACGTGGTCGCCGCCGAGGAGGTGACGATCGCCCCCGGCGCGCGCCATGCCGTCGCCACCGGCTTCGCGATGGCGATCCCCGAGGGCTATGAGGTGCAGGTCCGCCCGCGCTCGGGGCTCGCGCTCAAGCACGGCGTCACCTGCCTCAACACGCCCGGAACGATCGACAGCGACTATCGCGGCGAAGTGAAGGTGATCCTCGCCAATCTCGGCGACGCTCCCTTCGCGATCGCGCGCGGCGACCGGATCGCGCAGCTCGTCCCCGCCCCCGTCCAGCGCGCGGAATTCGACGAAGTGACCGCGCTCGACGAAACCGTGAGGGGGGCCGGCGGCTTCGGCTCGACCGGAATGTGATCGCCGCGCTCGCCCTTGCGGCGGCGCTGCAGACCGCGCCGCTCGACTGGAAGGGGCTGGCCCCCTTGCCTTGGCGCGCGCCGCCGCTGGTCACGCCCGAGATGCATGCCTTTGTCCGGCGCGAGGCGATCGCGCGCAAATGTCCGCTGGCGAAGCCCGGCGCGATGGAAGTCGAGGTCGCGGTGCTCGTCGACGAGGCCAACGGCATCCGCACCGCCGTCCCCCGCGCGATCCGCTGCCCCACCGTCGAGCAATATGCCGCGGCGTTGGTAGCGAGCTTCGCGCGCAACAACCTCCTGCCGCGCTCGGGCACCGGCCAGATCTGGTACCGCGCGCAGCTCAGCTTCAGCTGGACGCCATGACCCTCAGCGACGAAGAACTCGAACGCTATGCCCGCCACATCGTGCTGCGCGAGGTCGGCGGCAGCGGGCAGGCGAAGCTGAAGGCGGCAAGCGTGCTGGTGATCGGCGCGGGCGGAATCGGCTCGCCGGCGCTCCAATATCTCGCGGCGGCGGGAATCGGGTATCTCGCGGTCGCTGACAATGATCGGGTCGAGCTGTCCAACCTCCAGCGCCAGACGCTGTTCGGCACCGACGATGTCGGCAAGGACAAGGCCGCCACTGCAGTGGAGGCGATGGAGCGGCTCAATCCGACGATCCGGCCGGCCGGACTCGGCGTGCGGATCGACGGCGACAATGTCGCGGAGATACTCGATCTCGTCCGGCCCGACGTCATCATCGACGGCACCGACAATTTCGCCACCCGCCTGCTCGTCGCCGACGCCGCGCTCGCTGCCCGCGTCCCGCTGGTCTCCGCCGCGGTCGCGGAGTTCGAGGGCCAGCTCGGCACCTTCCGCGGCTGGGAAAGCGACAAGCCCTGCTATCGCTGCTTCGTCGGTTCCGCCCCGGAGCGCGAGGGCGTGAGCTGCGCCGAACAGGGCGTGCTCGGCGCGCTCACCGGATTGATGGGCAGCCTCGCCGCGCTCGAGACGATCCGCGCGATCGCGCCGTTCGGCGAGGACAGCGCCGGCAAGCTGCTGCTCGTCGACGCGCTGTCGCTGCGCTTCCGCTCACTAACCCTGCCCAAGGATCCAGGCTGCCCGGCCTGCGGGGCGCCTCAGGTCGATTCGGGCTCGAACGGCACCATCGACCAGCCGTCAAAGGCATAGGCCTTCGGCTCGATCAGATGGGGCGCGCTATCGGTGATATTCCGTCCGCGAAGCAGCGTATCCGCCGCTTCGTCCTCTTTCCTCTCCGGCTCTTGCACGGCCGTAACTCCCTGCGTCGATGACGTTAGTTAACCGAAGTTTGACTGCAATGGGAGTCCCCGCGCCTGTTCGACTTGACATCTCGACGCTGAACCGCTCGTAGCCCTAGCAGCTTCGTCGGTGGGGACCGGCAAATCTAACAGGCAGGAGTATATGGCAAGCAACGGCAAGCGAGTCCTGGTCACGGGCTCGGCGGGATTCATCGGCTTCCATACTTGCAGCAAATTGCTCCAGCAGGGCGCCGCGGTGCTCGGCGTGGACAATTTCTCGGCTTATTATGACGTTGGCCTCAAGGAAGCGCGGACCGACATTCTCGGCAATCATGAAGGCTTTTCGTTGGCCCGGGTTTCGATCGAGGACGCCGACGCATTCGGCGCGGCCTGGACGGCGTTCAGGCCCGACACTGTGATCCACCTCGCGGCCCAGGCCGGCGTTCGCTACTCGATCGACGCACCGCGCAGCTATATCGGCGCCAATATCATCGGCACGCACAACGTGCTGGAGCTCGCCCGGCACCATCCGGTCCGCCACTTGCTCGCTGCCTCGACCAGTTCGGTCTACGGCGCCAACACCGAGATGCCCTTCACCGAGACGCAGCGCACCCAGACGCCGCTCAGCCTCTATGCAGCTACGAAGGGCGCGACCGAGCTGATGGGGCACAGCTACAGCCATTTGTTCGGCACGCCGATGACCTTTTTCCGCTTCTTCACGGTCTACGGCCCGTGGGGCCGGCCCGACATGGCGCTGTTCAAGTTTACCAAGGCGATCCTCGAGGGGCGCCCGATCGACGTCTACAACAATGGCAACATGGTCCGCGACTTTACCTATATCGACGACCTCGCCGAATCGATCGTGCGACTAACCGAAGCGGTGCCCGGACGCGAGCCGGTGGAAGGCGACAGCCTCTCCCCCGTCGCCCCCTTCCGCTCGGTCAACATCGGCAACGGTCAACCTACGCCGCTGATGGAGTATATCGGCGCGCTCGAGGTTGCGCTTGGCCGCGAGGCGATGAAGAACTTCCTGCCTATGCAGCAGGGCGACGTTCCCGCGACAGAGGCCTCATCTGCGTTGCTCCAGCAGCTCACCGGCTATGCGCCGAATACGCCACCGAGCGTCGGCGTTTCGAATTTCGTCAATTGGTACCGAGACCATTACGGCTCCTGACCGGTACTTCCGCCAGCGGCGGATCGCGAGAACCGGTGCGACGGACCGCGACAGATGGATTTGCCTCGACATGAGTCCGCTCGCGATCTGCCTGCGAGTGCTTCCGCACTCCCGCTGGCGCAGCGACTACGGTGATCGGGCGAGACGCTGTCGATATCGGCTGACAACGCCCAGCCTTGTGGCTAAACAGCAAGCCATTGCGCTAGCGCGCCGATGTTTCAAGGACGAACCGGCGGCCTCGTCGGCGAGCAAGAAGAACAATAGTTCGCTATGACATCCACGACCGAAACCGAAAGGCGCGCGCCCTCCCCGATAAGTGCGCATGCGCTTGAGCGTAGAAATCATAGCGGCAGGGATTTCATCAAACGCAAGCGCTATCAGATTCTTCTTGGAGCGCTTTTCGCCATAGCCATGCCGCTCATCGCCAGCCAAGTGATCAGCGGCGTCGGCATCAATGAATCAACTCAATACAATACAGCGATAGGGGGGATAGTAGCACTTATTGCCGGGTATGTCGGCTTCAGGAGACTCCACGTTTTTCCGGGACTAACCTCTGGCGGGTACATCATTCCAGCCTTTTCGGTTACATACGGACTACTTGCCATCGTTTTGATTATGGCAAGACTAGATTATAGTCGACTGCAATTGCTCACCAGCTATGTGCTGACGATCGGTTTCTTCACATACATTCATTTGAAGTTCGTCGTTCGTCGGCCGGTCATTCTTGGCGTGGTTCCCAATGGCAGCCTGGGCACACTTCCCACCTTCGACCGCGTTATCTGGCACGTCGTCCCCTCACCCGACGCTCCGACGCCCCGCTTCGAAGGCGTGGTCGTAGACCTTCACGCAGAGCATGGGGACGCGTGGAGCAGCCGAATCGCCGCCTTCGCGCTGGAAGGCACACCCGTCTATCATGTGAAGCAGGCCATCGAGCAGCTTTCGGGACGCGTGGAGATCGAACACTTGTCCGAGAATACGCTAGGAGCACTAAACCCGAACGATCTCTACCTGAAGGTCAAGGGCGCCTTCGACATGATGATGGCGCTGATCGCGCTGGCTTTCCTTTCCCCGCTGTTGATCACAGTCGCTATCCTGATCCGACTAGATTCACCCGGACCGGCATTGTTCAAGCAACAGCGCACCGGTTTTCGCGCCAAACCCTTCACGGTCTACAAATTCCGCACGATGCACCAAAGCGCCGCAACCCCGAATGACGAGCGGCACAGTGCGATCACGCAAGACGGCGATCCCCGCATCACGCGCGCGGGTGCCCTCCTGCGCAGAACCAGGCTTGATGAGCTGCCGCAGCTGCTCAACATCCTGAAGGGCGAGATGAGCATGATCGGGCCGCGGCCCGAAGCCGTTGCACTCACCAAGTGGTATGAGAAGGAAATCCCGTTCTATCACTATCGCCACATCATCAAACCGGGGATTTCGGGTTGGGCGCAAGTCAATCAGGGCCACGTCTCCGACGTCAATGATGTCCGCGAGAAGCTCAATCTCGACTTTTACTACGTCAAAAATTTTTCGGCCTGGCTGGACATATTGATTGTCCTCAAGACCATTCGAACCATGGCAAGCGGTAGCGGAGCCAAATAGACGGTCGTCAGGATTGACGAATGAGGGCGAGAGGTTATTCGAACACCCGGCCCCGGCCCCGGCCCGCCCGCATCGTGACTTGCTGATCGAAGGAAACACCCCTTGCACCGCCCCTCCGGGAAACGATATCCGAAGTCGGTCCAATTTTGGCTGCTCCTGGCGTTTCTCGGCGTCACTGCGTTATTGGGTGGGGGCGCGCGAGGCGACGTCGCGTCGCTCGTCATCCTCCGTCCGTTGGCGGGCTTGCTTTGCGGGGTCGCGCTAGCCACGCTTCGGCGCGAACAAGTTACGGAAAACCGGGGATTATTCGCCTTCGCCGCGGCAGTAATAGTCTATGTCGCGATTCAACTCGTCCCTCTTCCGCCGGTGATTTGGCACATGCTTCCGGGGCGCGAAATTGTGGCGCAAATCGATACCGCGACCGGCCTCGGGCCGACCTGGCGGCCTATCAGCATGGCTCCGCTTGCGACCTGGAACGCGCTGTATTCGCTACTGGTGCCGCTCGTCGTCCTACTCTTGTGCGTCCAGATCCCACCCCGGCAACGGCGAGATCTGCTTCCGTTCTTCATTGCATTCGGCGTGATCTCGGGGCTGATCGGCCTGCTCCAGGTAACCAGCGGCTATAGCAGCCCCCTCTATTTTTACCGCATCACCAACCATGATGCCGCAGTAGGTCTGTTCGCCAATCGCAACCATCAGGCAATCTTCCTCGCGTGCATTTTCCCGATGGCGGCGGTTCTTGCCTCGACCGGCGTCCGCACTCCCGAGCAGGCGCGCGTCCGGACCGGGCTCATGATAGCGGTGGCCTTGGTCATATTTCCCCTGCTGTTGGTCACGGGATCGCGCGCCGGCTTCGTGCTGGGGCTGATCGGCATTGCGTCCACGGTTGCTCTCTATCGCCGGCCAGCGCTCGATATTCCGACGAAGCGCAAGACGCGCACCATAGCGGGTCCGATGGTGCTTGCAGTCGCGATCGTTGCGGGGATTGCGTTGTTGATGGTGCTTTTCACGCGCGCCAAGACGCTCAGCCGGATCACCGCCGCGGACCAGCTGGAAGACCTTCGATTTCGGGTCTGGGGCCCGATTGTCGATATGGCGTGGACCTATTTCCCCACGGGCTCGGGAATCGGGAGCTTTGCCGAGGTTTTCCAGGTCCACGAGCCGGAGAAGCTGCTTCGGCTCTCCTATCTCAACCACGCGCATAATGACTGGCTCGAGGTCTATATGACGGGCGGCCTGATCGGCTGCGCCCTACTTCTCACCGCGGTTGTCGTGATCGCTCGCGATTCGCTTGCGGCGTGGCGCAATGCTACGCCCGGTGCGGAGCGGACCTTCGGGCGGCTCGCCTCGGTGCTTTTCGCAATGCTCGGCCTCGCCAGCGTTGCCGATTATCCGCTGAGAGCGCCCTCGATTGCCTGCCTTGCGGTTGTCGCAATCTTCTGGCTTGGCGATGCGGCGCGGGCCCGGACCTTTACGGCAACGTCCACTAAAAATGGTGGAAGTTTAGGTGCTGCTCGTCTAGCTGACCAAGCTCAGGGTTGAGGGCAAGCAATGAATTTTCGTGTCTTTGCAGTGGCGTTGTGCTGTTTGATGGCAGGATGCGCCGGCCCAAGCCCACTCGGCCCTGTCCAGACGGACGGTGCGCAGCCTTCTTCGCGCCTTTCGGTCGTCAACGCATCTGCGCTTCCGCCGCCCTCTCGCACGGATTTGGTAGATCAGAACCGGCCTTATCTTATCGGGCCGTTCGACAAGCTCGTCATCGACGTGTTCGGGGTCCCCGAACTTAGCCAGAAAGAATTCCAGACTGATGCCGGCGGCAGGATCTCGTTTCCGCTTGCCGGCGTGATCGAAGCGGCGGGCAAGACGCCTCCCGAAATCGAAGATGTCATCGAACAGCGGCTTCGCGGCCGTTACGTGCGGGATCCTCAGGTGACCGTCAATCTGAAGGAGACGGTAAGTCAAGTCATCACTGTTGACGGTGCCGTGCGTGAGCCCGGCCTGTATCCGGTGATCGGACAGATGACGCTGATGCGGGCGGTCGCTACCGCCAAGGGCTTAAGCGAGTTCGCCAAGCAGGAAGACGTTGTGATCTTCCGGACCGTGAGTGGTCAGCGCATGGCAGCGTTGTATAATCTCAAGGCGATCCGCCGGGGCATGTACGACGATCCCCAACTGTACGCGAACGACGTCGTCGTGGTGGGCGAATCGCAGGCACGCAAGCTGTTCAGGGACGCGCTTTCCGTCGTTCCACTGCTGACGACGCCGCTTATCATCGCCCTTCAATAATCGCTTCGCTGGAAGCCGAGAAAGTTTGAGATGTTGAATAGAGTCGGATCGGACGCCCCCTCCCGGGTGGAATCAGTGCAGACGCTGGACGCGCCCGAGCAGACGCAGGTCATCGCGCCGCCGGTCCTCCTGCAATATTGGCAGGTCGTACTGCGGTGGAAGTGGGCGATCCTCGTGATTCTCGCCTCGGCGCTCGCGGTGGGTGTGATCGTCACCCTGCTCGCGACCCCGCAGTACACCGCGGTCACGCGCATCGAGATCAGCCGCGAGCAGCAGAACGTCACCAAGGTCGAGGGTCTCGAATCTCCCGAGGCGAGCCGCGGCGACGAATTCTATCAGACTCAGTATTCTTTGCTCTCGGCCCGCTCGCTTGCCGAGCGCGTGGCTCGCAAGCTGCACTTGGCTACCAACGACGCATTCTTCGCTGCGCACGGCGTGAGCTTCAGCAATGGCCTGCTTTCCGGTGGCAACAGCGGCACGCTCACTCCGGCGGAACGTGCTTCGCGCGAGCGGTCCGCCGTCTCGCTGCTCCTGGCGCACGTCAGGATCGTCCCGACCTTGCGCTCGAGGCTCGTGGACATTCGCTACTCGAGCGCCTCTCCGAGCATTTCGGCCGAGGTCGCCAATACCTGGGTGCAGCAGTTCATCGAATCCAGCCTGGACCGTCGCTTCGCCTCGACGGCCGATGCGCGCAAGTTCCTCGAGAGCCGGCTTGCCGATCTTGGCGGCAGGCTCGAATCATCGGAACGTGAGGTTGTCCGCTACGCTGCCGACAAGGGCATCGTGACGCTCGGACGCATAACCGACCCACAAGGTAAGACCCAAGTCGACCGGACGCTGGTGTCGAGCGATCTCGAGGCGATCAACGCGGCCTTGGCGGAAGCGACCGCAGCTCGCATCGCTGCCGAAAGCAGGCGTCGCGCCAGCGGCGCGACCGCGGCCGAGGGCACGACGAATGCGGCGCTCGCGACGTTGCGCCAGCGCCGCGCCGAAGTCGCCTCTGAATATTCCAAGATGCTCGCGCAGTTCGAGCCGGAATATCCGGCAGCCAAGGCGCTCGCCCAACAGGTCCGGGCTCTCGACGGCAGCATCGCCCGCGAAGAGTCTCGTGTCTCGGCAACCCGTTCGAGCGAATATGGCGAAGCTGTGAAGCGCGAAGCTGAACTGCGCCAGCAGGTCGAGGGGCTGAAGCAGCGCCTTGCCAAGCAGAAGATCGACGCGATCCAGTATAATATCTATCAGCGCGAAGCTGACACCAACCGCGAACTCTATGACAGCCTCTTGCAGCGCTACAAGGAGATCGGTGTCGCAGGCGTCTCAGCCAACAACATCGCGGTCGTCGACGTGGCGCAGGTGCCTGGTCAGCCATCCTCTCCCAATTTGATGATCAATCTTGCTTTGGCCTTCGCAGGAGGCATCGGCCTTGCATTCCTTGGCGTGCTCGGGCTCGAGCAGATCGACGAAGGCCTGCGCGAGCCGGGCGCCGTGGGCCAGCAGCTTCAGCTGCCCTTGCTCGGCACCGTGCCCGAGCTCGAAAGCGAGGATCCCGCGCAGTCGTTGATCGACGCCAAATCCGAAATGTCGGAGGCCTATCTCAGTATCCAGTCCAACCTGGCCTTCTCTACCGCTCACGGCTTCCCGCGCTCGGTGATGATGACGAGTTCGCGCCCGGCAGAAGGCAAGACTACATCCTCGCTGGCGCTCGCGGCCGTGCTCGGCCGCACTGGCAAGAAGGTGCTGCTGATCGATGCCGATATGCGCTCGCCGTCGGTCCACGGCTTCTTCGGTCATCCGAACAGCTCGGGCCTGAGCAACTATCTCACCGGCGACGACAATTGGCAGGCGATGGTCCGGCCGACCAATCTCAAAGGTCTTGAGATCATCAGTGCCGGACCGACCCCGCCGAGTGCAGCGGAATTGCTGAGCGGTGATCGACTCCTCTCGCTGATGAAGCAGCTGGAGCAGCATTACGACCATGTCGTTGTCGATAGTCCGCCGATCCTTGGCTTGGCGGACGCGCCCCTGATCACGCGCGCGGTCGAAGGGTGCGTCTTCGTTATCGAGGCCGGTGGCGTTGCAGTCCGGGGGCTTCGTTCGGCCTTGGCACGCCTCCAGCAGGCGCATGCGCACGTCTATGGCGCCATCCTGACGAAGTTCAGCAAGCGCCAAGCCGGCTATGGCTATGGCTATGGCTATGGCTATGGCTATGGCTATGGGCAGAAAAGCGATGCGGAATAGGCGGCGGCCTGCTGTAGCTGCGCTACGGCGCCCCAAGCTTTCGCGCGGTCAGCTGGTACGGGTTCTGGGATGCGCCGCAGTCGGTCTGACACTGGCAGCTGCCAGCGGAGTCTCTGCGCTGGTTGCGGCAACGCGCTACCAAAAGCCGGAGCTAGCGCTGCGCGTGACGGGCGATCGCTGGGCGGCGCTGGCGATCGCGCAACACGATCTTCTACAGCGACCGCGCGACTCTCGGATAGTTTCGGTCGCCAGAGACGCGTTGCGCGAACAGGCTCTGGCCGCGTTGCCTCTCAGCGTCATAGCCGTGCAAAGTGCCCACGCTGGCGAAGCGGAGAAAGCCAAGGCATTCGCGTTGCTGGCCGAGCGGGTTTCGCGTCGCGACCTGATCATCCAGCTGCTACTGATCGAGCAATCAGTCGCCGCCAACGACTATGTGGGGGCACTGCGCCATTACGATGTCGCGCTCCGCACGCATGAGATTTCCCGACCGACCTTGTTTCCGATCCTCGCTGGAGCGCTGTCGGACGATGCAATCCGCCAGGCGCTGGTGCCCTATGTCCGACCCGATGTCGCGTGGATGGACCCGTTCGTCACGCATGCCGCTCGGCAGGGTGCCGCCAAAGACATCGCCAGGCTGTTGATCGCTGCCGACAATCCGCGCGCCCGTGCGCTGATGCAGACCAATTCTGCCGCGATGTTCACCGGGCTGGCCCAGGAAGGCCATCTCGGGGAGGCGCGCGAGCTCCTTCGGCGTCTCCCCGGCGCCAATCTCGCGGCACTCGCTTCCGCCGGCTTCAACGCCACGACGGTGGACCAGCAATTCGGCGCCTTGGCCTGGGCCCCGGTCGTCAGCGATGCCTCCAGCGTATCGTTCGAAAATGCGACGAATTCGGTGCAACGGGAGGCTCGCGTAATTGCGAGTTTCGGTGAGCGCGGCGTAGCCCTTCGCCGCGTCCTGCAATTGGCACCAGGCCCCTATCGGTTCAGCGAAACCCGCGATCCCGTGGTGAACGACGGCAACTCCCGCGCGTGGTGGGATCTGAAATGCATGCGCGGCACGGAAACCGAGACGATCTGGCGTAGCGCCGACGCCCCCATCGCTCAAAAGGGCACGGTTGCAGTCGGACCGATGGTTCCGCAGAGCTGCGCCGCCCAAGTTCTCGAGCTGAATTACATCGCGGGCGAGAACAGCCAAGGATTGGAGTTCGTCGTCAGGACGCTCGATTTCACACGCTGATTCGCTCACGGCCTCTCACGCGGGTTGAGGCTCCAGGTCCTCGCGCGCGAGTGATACTCGCGTCTCCCGACCCAAGAGATCGAGCAACACCCAGATGCGCTTTTCCGACGGCATGCTCTCCACGGATGCGACATATTCGGAGAAGGGCCCCGCAACGATTTTCACCGCGTCGCCAACCTTTAGCGGCAGAGGTTGGACGGTGTCGCCGGCGTCGCAGCGCCGTTTGAGCAGTTCAATAAGCTCGTTCGACACGCGCGAGGGGCCGTCGCTTCCGAACGCCACCAACCTTTGAACGCCCAAGGTGCTGTCGATCGCACGCCACCTCGCACTCGCCCCCGCGCTGACAAAAAGATAGCCGGGGAAGAGTTCGCGGAATCCCTCTTCATACCCTCCCCGTGCGCGCCGCTTCGCCGCGATCCTGGGCGCAAAAACGCCAAATCCTTGTCGTCTCAGGTTGCGTTCGGCAAGGAGGCCCCGGCTCGGCTTGGTCTGGACCAGATACCAGACAGGGTTCGGAACTTGGGGCCACTTGTTCATCTATGAACGCATAGACCCGACCTTCGCGGAGTCAATCCGCCGCCGCTTTGGCGGCCCCCCGCCGGCTGCCGTGTTTGTAGCACGAAACGATTTGCAATCAGCCGATATTAGCGTATGCGTTCACGCACGAACGCTGCCTCTCGTTTCGCGGTTAGTCCACCGGGCTAGCCGTGCGGTAGCTTTACCCTCCCCCGCCATTGATATGACAGAACGCCGCGACATTTTTCGGGAAGATGTGCGCTTCAAAGTGCTCCGGATGCTCGAGCAGAACCCGGACTATAGTCAGCGCGACATCGCCGACGCCCTCGACATCAGCTTGGGTGGCGTGAACTATTGCCTGAAGGCGTTGATCGAAAAGGGACACGTGAAAGTCTCCAACTTTCGGCAGTCCGACAACAAGCTGCGTTATGCCTACGCGCTGACACCGAGCGGGATCGCCGAAAGGGCAATGCTGACCACGAGGTTCCTGCATCGCAAGATGAAGGAGTACGAAGCGATCAAGGCCGAAATCGACGCCTTGCTCGAGGAGGGCGAACAGCCGCTCATCCATTCGCCGGAAACGGGCGAGTGAACGCAAACGCCGCGCTGCATCTGCGCGCCCCGGTGCGCAATGCCTCCGCGGGACACCCGAAATCGGAGTTAATGCCCTAATGCGATCGGTAGACGAAGCTCGGTTGGCAGTTATCGGCCTGGGATATGTTGGCCTGCCGCTGGCCGCAGAATTCGGCAAGCGGCTTTCGGTGGTCGGCTTTGACATCAATGCCGCGCGGGTGGCCGAATTGCGCGCCGGCTATGACCGTACCCTCGAGATGGAGCGCGAGGAGCTTTCGGCCGCCGAGCGCCTGACCTTCTCGACCGCTCTGGCCGACATCGTGGACTGCAACGTCTTCATCGTCACGGTCCCGACACCGATCGACGAGCACAAGCGGCCTGACCTCACGCCGCTAATCCGCGCCTCCGAGGCCGTGGGCAAGGTACTCAAGCACGGCGATATCGTAATCTACGAGTCGACGGTTTATCCCGGCGCCACCGAGGAAGAATGCGTGCCCGTGCTCGAGCGTGTCTCCGGCCTGGTCTTCAACCGCGACTTCTTCGCCGGCTACAGTCCGGAACGGATCAACCCCGGCGACAAACAGCACCGTCTGCCGACGATCCGCAAGGTCACATCCGGCTCAACGCCCGAAATCGCCGAGTTCGTCGACCAATTGTATGCCAGCATCGTCACGGCGGGCACCTACAAGGCGGGCTCGATCCGTGTGGCGGAAGCGGCCAAGGTCATCGAGAACACTCAACGCGATCTCAACATTGCCCTGATCAACGAACTGGCGATCATCTTCAATCGGCTGGGCATCGACACCGAACAGGTGCTGCTCGCTGCCGGCACGAAATGGAATTTCCTTCCCTTCCGCCCGGGGCTGGTAGGTGGGCACTGCATCGGCATCGACCCCTATTATCTGACGCACAAGGCGCAGGCGATCGGCTACCATCCTGAGATCATCCTCGCCGGGCGCCGCCTCAACGACGGCATGGGCCCCTATGTAGCCGGGCAACTCATCAAGGCGATGCTGAAACAGCAGATCCAGGTGAACGGCGCCCGGGTCTTGCTGTTAGGCCTCACCTTCAAAGAAAACTGCCCCGACGTCCGCAACACGCGCGTGATCGACGTGGTCCGCGAACTGGAAGCGTTTGGCGTGACCGTCGACGTCCATGATCCATGGGTCAATTCCGAAGAGGTCGAAGCGGAATATGGCGTCACGCCGATCGACAACCCGGCCCTTGGCACCTACGACGGCATCGTCCTCGCAGTCGCGCACGAGGAATTCGTAGCGATGGGAGAGACCGCGATCCGGGCCTTCGCGAGGGAAAATCACGTGCTGTACGACCTGAAATTCGCGCTGCCGCAAGGCGCCGCGGATCTGCGGCTCTAACCCGGCTCCGGCATCCTTCAAAAGGCATCGCAAACTCCATGAAAGTTCCTTTCATCGACATTTCGCGCTGGGAGCCGGGCTTCCAGCAACGTTGGACCGAGAAGGTCGGCGCCATGAGCGGAGCGGCGCAATTCATCGGCGGACCTGAGGTCGCAGCTCTCGAAGCGCGCCTATGCGAGACCCTCGGTGTCGGATACGCGATCGGCTGCGCCAACGGCACCGACGCAATCCAGCTCGGCCTGCGGGCACTCGATGTCGGCGCCGGTGATGTTGTTCTCGTGCCAAATGCGACTTTCTGGGCAACCTTCGAGGCAGTGGTGAACGTCGGCGCCACCCCGGTCACGGTGGACATTTCGCTGGCCGACGGCGGTCTCGACCTGAGTGCGCTCGAGCAGGCAATCGCTCGTGAGCGCCCGAAGGCGGCGATTGCCGTGCATCTCTATGGTTGGGCATCCCGCGATCTCAAGGCGATCCGCCAGCTCTGCGCCCGCGAAGGCGTGGCGTTGCTTGAGGATGGCGCCCAATGTTTCGGAGCAAGCCTCGACGGCGAACCCGTGCTCAAGGGAGCGCTGATCTCCACGACCTCCTTCTACCCTGCAAAGGTGCTGGGCGCGGCGGGCGACGCAGGTGCGGTGTTCACTGACGACGCGGCGCTGGCGGACAAGGTGCGGCGATTGGGCAACCATGGCCGCACCGCGCATTACGGCTATGGCGATGTCGGCTGGAACTCGCGGCTCGACGCGCTCCAGGCCGCGTTCCTCAATATTTCCTTCGATTTCCTTGACGCGCGCCTGGCCTCGCGTCGGGCCGTTGCGGAGACCTATCGCTGCGCGCTGCCGACAAGCGTCTCGCCAATGCCGGTCCCGGCCGGATATGTAGAGAATGGCTATTGTAATGTTTGCCTCATCGAGGACGCGGCACAAAAGGCGCGACTGGAAGCGACGCTGCGGGAGAACGGCATCGGGTTCGGCAATATCTATCCCGGCTCGATGGCCTCGCAACCAGGTGCCAAGCCCTATCTGAAGGCTCATTATGGCGGTGACCGGGCCGAGCTGCTATCGCGCCAGGTCATCAATCTCCCGCTTTTTGCGTACATGACCTCGTTCGAGGTCGACCATGTCGTCGCGACTGTGCGCACGCTGGAGGACTAAGTGACCGACACCTACATTCACCCGACGGCGACGGTATCGCCGGCCGCCTCGATCGGCGCGGGCACCAAGGTCTGGATCAACGTCCAGGTCCGCGAGGAAGCGTCGATCGGAGAGGGCTGCATCCTTTCCAAGGACGTCTATATCGATCATGCTGTCGCGATCGGCGCCCGCTGCAAGATCCAGAACGGGGTGTCGGTCTACAACGGCGTCACGATCGGCGACGACGTGTTCGTCGGACCGAATGCGGCCTTCACCAACGACAAGGTCCCACGCGCCTTCAACGCCGACTGGACGATCACGTCCACCCGGCTGGAGAATGGCTGCAGCATAGGCGCGAACAGCACGATCGTTTGCGGCATCACCATCGGTGAATTCGCGATGGTTGCGGCCGGTAGCGTCGTTACGCGGGATGTCCCGCCTTATACCTTGGTCGTTGGCAATCCAGCCCGTCCGGTCGCGAAGATCGACGAGGCCGGCAATCGTGTGGGTCCCGTATGAAAGACACCAAATCCGTTCGCGTGGGCCTGATCGGCCTCGGCTCGATGGGGCGTAACCATTTGCGCGTCCTTTCGATGCTGAAGGGCGTCGATCTCGCCTTTATTTATGATCTCGACGCCGCGCTGGCCGCACGCCTTGCCGAAGAAAATGGTACGGTAACGGGTTCAGACCTCGAGCTGCTTCTCGAGGGCGTCGACGCCGTGGTGATCTGCACGCCGACGGTGACGCACAGCGAATATCTTCGCCGCGCCGCCGAGAAGGTCTCGAATATCTTCGTCGAAAAGCCGCTGGCGCATGATTTGAACGAGACGCGGACGCTGCTCGATTTCATCGCAGCCCGCGGGCTGAACGTGCAAGTCGGCTTCATCGAACGCTTCAACCCGGCCGTCCAACAGCTCAAGAGCGTCGTCGATGGCTCGCGCCAGGTTATCAGCATGGATTTCACGCGAACCAACAAGCTGAGTTCGCGCATCACTGACGTGGACGTCGTTACCGATCTGATGATCCACGACATCGACCTCGCGATTTACCTCAACGGCCCGGTCAGCAACATCGCGGCGCAGGGCTGGGCGACAGATGGGATGATCAACTTCGCCTCGGCTTCTCTGACGCATGCCAATGGCCGCTTCTCCCGCATTCAGGCCAGCCGGATCACCGAAAAGAAGATGCGCTCAATTCAGGCCACGTGCATCGACATGTTCGTCGATTGCGAACTGATGCGCAAGGAGCTCCTCGTGAACCGTCAATCCGAGATCCAGCATCGGGATGGGGGGCCCTACCGGATCAGCGCGATCGAGGAAACGATCGAGGTGCGCCCCCAGGAGGCATTGTTGAGCGAATTGCAGGCATTTGCCGCGATGTGCCAGACGGGCAACCTGCAAGGTCCTTCTGCGGCCGAAGCATTGGCCGCCGCGGACATCTGTGAGACCATTCAGCAGCTGGTGCTGGCATGACAGCGCGCCCCAGCCTGGCCGGTCAGGAAGTATTGGTAACCGGCGGCGCCGGATTCATAGGCAGCCATCTCGTCGACCGTCTTCTCGCGGACGGCGCATCGAAGGTGGTGGTCGTCGACAACCTGTTCCTCGGATCGGAGGACAATCTCGAGAGCGCATTGGCGACGGGCAGGGCGGTATTCTACCGCGACGACGCCGAGCTGGCGTCCAGCCTCGACTATATCTTCGCTGCACACGACATCTCGACGGTGTTCAACTGCGCGACCAAGGCGCTCAACTATTCCTTCCAGAACCCCGCCAACGCCTTTTCGACGAATGTTACCGTCGCGATCAATCTACTCGAGCTGCAGCGCCGGGGCGCGTTTCGCACTTTGTGCCATTTCTCGACCTCGGAGGTCTACGGCTCTGCCGTTTACGAGCCGATGGACGAAGCGCATCCGCGCGGCGCAACCACCACCTATGCCGCGGGAAAGGCCGCTGCCGACCTCGCCGTGGAAAGCTATGTCAGGATGTTCGGCCTCGATGCGATGATCGTGCGGCCATTCAACAACTACGGCCCTCGACAAAACCACAAGGGGCCTCTGGCAGGCATCATTCCGATCACCGCGCGACGCATTTTCACCGGGGCCAAGCCGGAAATTCATGGCGACGGACAGCAGAGCCGCGATTTCATCTATGTCAGCGATACGGTGGATGCCGTCGTCAAGCTCTACGTGAAGCTGCCTGCCGGGGAATCGGTCAATATCTCGACCGACAACCAAATCTCGGTGGCCGAGTTGATCGACACGATTATGCGGGCGCTCGACTATCGCGGTGAGATCTTGCGTGGGCCGGCCCGCCCCGCCGACGTGCTCTGCCATAACGCGAGCAACGCCAAGGTGCGCGCGCTGATCGACTATGCGCTCACGCCGTTCGACGAGGGCTTGCGCCGCACCCTCGCCTATTACCGTCAGCTGTTTGCGAGGTAACGTGGAACCCATCCGCCTGATGAAGCCTTATCTCGACTATAGCGACGTCGAGCAGGACTTTCGCGCCGCCTTCGAGAGCGGCATCTTCACGCGCGGTGAAAATGTCGGCGCTTTCGCCGCGGAGCTCGCCGCTTATGTCGGCGCCCGCCACGTCTTTTTCGCCACTTCCGCCACCACCGCGCTGTGGGTCTGCCTGAAGCTGTTGGGCGTCGGACCCGGCGACGAAATCGCCGTGTCCGACTTCTCTTTTCCCGCGACGGCAAATGTCGTCGAGGATCTCGGCGCGACGCCGGTCTTCGTAGATGTCGATTCGCAGACCTACAATATGCGCCCAGAAGAGCTGGAAGCGAAGATCAACGCTCGAACCAAGGCAGTAATATTCGTCGACGCGCTCGGGAATCCCACCGGGCTCCACGCGATCAAGGCGATCTGCGAGCGTCACGGAATTCCCCTGATCGAGGACGCCGCCTGCGCCATCGGCAGTTCGGAAGACAGCCGCAAATGCGGTTCGATCGCCGACCTGACCTGTTTCAGCTTCCATCCCAGGAAGTTGCTGAGCACCGGCGAAGGCGGTGCGATCACCACCGATCGGAACGATTGGGCCGAATGGCTGCGGGTCAAATTGGCCCATGGCGCCGATGGTTCGAAAGGCCTCGGCCTCGATTTCGTGGACTATGGCTATAATTTTCGGCTGCCGGAACTGCAGGCGATTATGGGTCGCAAGCAGCTTGGACGTCTCGACGCGGTGATTCAGCGTCGGCTGGCGATCCGCGACGCCTTCGCGACTGCGTTGGCGCCGCTGGGCCTGGCGCCTCAGCGGGTTGCGGAGAATGTTCTTCACAACGTCCAGTCTCTGGTCTTCAGGGTTCAGGACACGGTGGATCGCGATCGGCTGGTGCAGGCGCTGAAAGGCGACGGCATCGAGACGACGCTCGGAACCTATTGCCTCAGCGGTACGACGTATTTCCGCAAGCGATACGACGACGTTCAGCCGGTTGCCGCCGCGCTCGAGGCGACGACGATTACCCTGCCCTGCTATGATGACGTCCCGGTCGACCGCGTCGTCGACCGCATTGCACGGCACATGAACTGACATGGCGCGACGCGGCATCCTATTCCTCGGCAGCAAGGCCGCCGGCCTGCGGATCTGCAAACGTGTCGGCGAAATGCCCGCGGCCTCGGTCCTTGCCGTGGTCTGCCCCGACGAAAAGGGCGACCCGCGCAGCGTAGAACCCGAGTTTCGGGCACTCGCCGCCGAAGCCGCCGTTCCGTTTCACATCTCAACGAACACCGCCCAGACCGTCGAATTGATCGAACGTTACGAGCCGTCGGTCGTCCTCGTGCACGGCTGGTATCAGATCATCCCGGTGGACCGTTTCCCGTCGACGCAGTTCTTCGGCTTTCACTATTCGCCGCTGCCGCGATACCGCGGAAACGCGCCGCTGGTCTGGCAGATCATCGCCGGCGAACAGCAGATCGGAGTCAGCCTGTTCGAAATGGTCGCCGAGATGGATGCCGGCCGCCTGTTTGAACAGGCGCAAGCGCCGCTTGCGCAAGACGAAACCATCGCGGATGCGTTGGCCAAGGCCGACGCATTAGCGGAGTCGATGGTCGATCGCTTCGTGACTGCGTTGCAGTGCGGTAGGCTGGCGTTGCGCGATCAGCCCGATGCCGAACCGAGCTATTGCGGACTGCGTGTTCCGGAGGACGGCGCGGTCGACTGGTCGTGGTCCGGTTTGCGGATCCATGATTTCGTGCGCGCCCAATCCCGCCCTTACCCCGGCGCCTTCACTGTACTCGCCGACGGTCGCCGCATGACGATCTGGCGAACCGAACCTGAGCCGCGGTTCTTTATGGGAGCTCCGGGTGCAGTTGCCGAGATCGGCCTGTCGCACGTCGTCGTGACTGCCGGAACGGGCGCCGTTCGGCTGGTGGAAGTCGAGCTGGAGCGCGGCCAGTCCGTCGCGGCGAGTTCGGTTCTGCGCTCATTGCGCCTCCGATTGGGATAAAGACGTCGCCATGTTGCTGGATCAGGATATTCGCAAAGCGGGCGTGCAGATCTGCTCGCGTTGCATCTACGACGAGCGGGTCAGCGGAATCACGTTCGACGCCGATGGTGTCTGCAACTATTGCCATCAGGTCGACCGGCTCAAAGAAGAATTCGGCACCGGCTCGTCGACCGGTGAAGCAAGTCTTCAGGCGATCGTCGAAGAGATTAAGAAAGCCGGCCGCGGGAAGCCTTACGACTGCATTATCGGCGTTAGTGGTGGGACCGATTCATCCTATATGGTCTACCTCGCCAAGGAGTGGGGGCTGCGCCCTTTGGCAGTCCATTACGACAACACTTGGAACTCTGCCATTGCCACGGAGAATATCCGCAAGGTCTTGAGCGCGCTCGACGTCGACCTCTACACGCATGTCGTAGACAACAAGGAGGCGGATGACATCTTCCACTCCTTCTTCAAATCCGGTGTTGCCGAGATCGAATCGTCCACCGATCTGGCTCTGGCGGAGACCATGTACCGCGCGGCGTGGAAGTTCCGAATCCGCTATGTCCTTGAGGGGCACTCCTTCACGACGGAAGGCATTACTCCGGTGGGCCGCAATTACTTCGACGGAAAGTACATTCAAAGCATCCATCGCCTTTTCGGCACGCGCAAGATGAAATCCTACCCGTTGATGACATTTCGCCGGATGCTTTGGTGGACAGCGGCCGCCCGGATCCGAAAGATCCGTCCGTTCTGGTATATGAATTATTCCAAGGAGCGCGCAAAGGGATTTCTGGAGCAGCGGTTCGGCTGGAAATACTATGGCGGACATCATCTTGAAAATCGGATGACCGCGTTCTTGCACAGCATCTATCTTCCCGGAAAATTCTCGACCGACATGCGCAACAATACGCTTGCCGCCTTGGCGCGCGAAGGTGCGTTATCGCGCGAAGAGGCTTGGGCGGAATATAACACACCCCCGGTAGTGGAAGACGAGCTCGTCTCCTACTTCAAGAAGCGACTCGGCATCACCGACGAGGAATTTGATCAAAAGATGTCCGAGCCGCCGCGCGCTTGGTGGGAGTTCCCTACCTATAAAAAAAGATTCGAACTCTTTCGCCCGGTATTTGCTGTATTATCCAAAGCCAACCTGGTGCCCATGAGCTTCTATCTGAAATATTGCTTTCCGGCGCCGATCGAAAAATGATCACCATCGTCGACTATGGGATCGGGAATCTCGGTTCGATCCGAAACATGTTTCGGCGCATCGGCGCGTCGGCCCAGGTGACCTCCGACCTGGAAGAGATCGGCAGCGCTACAAAGCTGTTGCTGCCCGGCGTGGGCGCGTTCGACAACGCGATGGCGCGGATTAACGAAGGCGGTCTGCGCGAAGTGCTGGACAGGAAGGCCGGCGAAGGCGTGCCGATCCTCGGCATCTGCCTCGGTATGCAATTGCTGACATCGGGCAGCGAGGAGGGCCAGCTACCGGGGCTCGGCTGGATACCGGGACGCGCCCATCGCCTGCCCGCGTCACCGAGGCTAAAAGTGCCTCATATGGGTTGGAACCTCGTCCGGACCGCCCGTCGGAGCCCACTGACCGCGGACCTCCCGCCCGATGCGCGCTTCTATTTCGTCCACTCCTTCGCGGTGCAAGTTCACGACCGGGGCGATTCCCTGCTGCGCGCGACGCACGGCGTAGAGTTCGACGCCGCGATCCAGCGTGGGAACATCTACGGGGCACAATTTCATCCCGAAAAGAGTCACAGGTTCGGCATGCAACTCCTCTCCAACTTCGCCCAGATCTGATGCTGCGCACGCGCGTCATTCCCGCGTTGCTGTTGCGCGACGAGAGCCTGGTCAAGACGGAGCGCTTCGGCCGCTTCCGCTACATCGGCGACCCTTGCAACACCGTGCGGATCTTCAACGAGCTAGAGGTCGACGAACTCGCCTTCCTCGACATTAGCGCGACGCCTGCCGGCCGGGCGCCGAACTTCGCCCTGCTCGAGGATATCGCGTCCGAATGCTTCATGCCGCTGGCCTATGGCGGGGGCATTCGCAGCGGCGAGGACGCCGCGCGCGTGTTCGGCATCGGTTTCGAGAAGGTCATCGTCAATAGCCAAGCGTTCGAGCGCCCCGAGGTTATCGGTGAAATCGCCAGAGTGTTCGGCAACCAGGCAGTAGTCGCCTCCATCGATGTACGGCGCGACTGGCGCGGGAAAGAACGGGTCGCATCGCGCGGTGGCCGTAAACGGCATCGTGTCGACGTGGTGGACTGGGCCGTGGAAATGGAGCGGCGCGGCGCTGGCGAAATCCTGCTTACGTCCATTGATCGCGAAGGGACCTGGGCCGGCTTCGATCTCGATCTCATCACGCGCGTCAGCAGCGCAGTCAGCGTTCCGGTGATCGCTCAGGGGGGCGCCGGCACGGTCGTCGACCTGAAATGCGCCGTGGGGGCCGGCGCTTCGGCAGTCGCCGTCGGCAGCATGGTGGTCTTTCAAGGCAAAGGTAAAGGCGTGCTGGTGAGCTTTCCCGGAGCCGCGGACCTCGAGATGATCCCCGCGCCGTTCCGCGATACGGCGACTGTTCCGGAGGGCGCAAAGTGACGCGTCGTGTCGCGGTGATCGGCAACAACAATAATTGCGGCTTTGCGCTTACGCGCTACTTACGCGATCGCGGGCTCGATACGCACCTTCTGCTCTACGAGCATGAGCAGGATCACTTCCTGCCGTCCTCCGACACTTACGATCTCGATTACATGCGTTACACGCGAAAGCTGTCTTGGGGCGCGCAAACGCGATTTCTCAAAGTTTCCGCAGCACAGGTGCGGCGCGACGTCGATGGTTACGACGTCCTGATCGGCTGCGGTATGGCGCCCGGGATGTTGTGGAAAGCCGGCATCCCGCTCGACATTTTCGCACCTTATGGCTGGGACCTGTGGGAATATCCGCGGTTCCGCTTCCACAGCCCCACATGGGTCGCCAAGACTTGGCCTGCGGTCGTCGCGCAGCGCAGGGGAATCGGCCACGCCGCAGTCTTTCACATGACCCCGACCAACGCGCTCTACGAACAGCAATGGAAACGGTTTGCGGGCAATAGCGAACGGTGGACCGAGGGTAGCCCGCTGGTATACGCGCCTGCCTATGCGGCAAATCGGCTCGAGCAAATGCTGCCGAGGACGCATTGGGGGGAAGAGTTCAAGCGTATCCGCGCCGGAGCCGACCTGATGGTCGTCAGCCATGCCCGCCATGTGTGGAAGGTCCCCGATACCGCCCCGGCCGCGAAAGGCACACGCAAGCTGCTGGAGGGGTGGGCGCAGTTCCGCAAAAGCCATCCCGGCGTGCGCGCGCGGCTGGTGACGGTGGAATATGGCGACGACGTCGACGCCTCCAAGAAGCTCGTCGCCGAACTCGGCATAGCTGATTCGGTGATCTGGATGCCGAAGATGTATCGCAAGGACATCATGGTCGGCCTGCTGCTCGCGGATATCGTTTGCGGAGAATTCCAGAACAGCTGGATGGCGGCTGGTGTGTTCTACGAAGCCATGGTCGCGGCCAAGCCTTTGCTGAGTTATCGCGACGACGCGCTCTATCAGGCCGAATTCCCCGACCTCTATCCGATCATGAACGCGTTTTCGGCCGCGCAGATTGCAGGCCAATTCTCCGCTTACCTCGCGGATCCCACGCGGTATGTCGCGATGGGGAAGCAAGGGCTCGACTGGTATGAACGCGTCATCGCCAAGGCGGCGGTCGACAAATACGTGAACTATATCTCAAACAGGCAGGTCCGCGGCGCCAGCAGCGTCTAGTCGGAGCCGCGGGCGGCCCCCTACGCTGCGCGGGTGACCACAGTTCAGACGCGAACCACTGTTTCAGCCTCAACGAAGAAGCTCCGGAAGATGTGCGGCATCATTGGTATTGGATCTACCCGCCCCTTGGGCGAGCTGCCCTGGATGCTCGTCGGTCGCGATGCGCTGATCCATCGCGGCCCGGACGACGCGGGCACATACACGTCCGACGATCGCCGCGTGATGTTCGCGCATCGCCGGCTCGCCATCGTCGATCTGAGCCCGTTGGGTCATCAGCCGATGGCGATCGCCGATAACAGTTTGTGGCTGACCTATAATGGCGAGATCTACAATCACATCGAGTTGAGGGCCGAACTCGAGGCATTGGGGCATCGCTTCCGTTCGACATCCGATACCGAAGTGGTTCTGGCCGCCTATCGCCAGTGGGGTCGCGACTTCCTGACGCGGCTCGACGGCATGTTCGCACTCGCCTTGCACGACGTCAGGGAAAATCGGATGATCCTCGCACGCGATCGCGCCGGTGAGAAACCGCTTTTTTACCGTCTCCGCGACGGCGAGCTTCGCTTCGCATCGGAGCTCAAGGGTCTTTTCGCGGATCGCGATTTCGAGCGCGTTGTCGATCCGGCCGCGCTCGATTGCTATCTCGGTCTTGGTTATGTTCCCGGCAATCGCTGCCTGATCGCCGGCGTGTCCAAGCTGCCGGCGGCGCACGCGCTCGAATTCAATTGCGCCAACGGCACCGCGCGGACCTGGCGCTACTGGGATCTTCCCGCCTATGCGGGGGGCGCCTCTCCAGACTCGCAAGCGTTGGTCGAGGAGCTCGAAGCGCTGCTCACAGGTGCTGTGCGGCGGCAGCTCGTCGCGGACGTGCCGGTCGGGCTGCTGCTCAGCGGCGGCGTCGATTCGAGCCTCATCACGGCTCTGGCCGTGCGCGCTGGCGGACGCCTGAAGACCTACACCGTCGGCTTTCCCGAATATGCCGATGTCGACGAGACCGCACATGCCGCCTTCGTCGCCAATCACTTCGCGACGGATCACACGGTTCTGGCTGTGGACATGCCCCAGCCGGACATTCTCACCAAAATGGCCTACCAATATGACGAGCCGATCATCGATTCCTCGATGATCCCGACCTATCTGGTGTCCGAACAAATCGCGCGACATTGCAAGGTTGCGATCGGCGGCGATGGCGGGGACGAGCTCTTCGGCGGCTATTACAGCGCCAGCAGGGTGGCGCGGCTCGAGCAAGTCTCGCGGTACACACCTTTGTGGCCGAGGCGCCTGCTCGCGAGCGCCGCCACGCACCTCTTGCCTACGGGAGTCCGCATGCGCAGCGCGCTGCGCATGCTCGGCACCGACCTGACGGGGGATCTGCCTCCGATCTCCATCCAGCTCGATGAAAAGGCGCGATCGGGCCTGATTGAACGCAAGCCACCCATTTCTGCGGAAGCCGTGCGGGCGGGGCGGGTTCCGGCTGAAACGGATGCCGTGCAGCGCATGACGCGCTATGACTTTGCCAACTATATGGCTGAAGACATTCTGGTCAAAGTCGATCGGGCCTCAATGCTGAATTCGCTCGAGATCCGCGCGCCTTTCCTCGACCGCGAGGTGATTGAATTCGCCTATGGCCGGGTTCCTTCGTCACTGAAGGCGACACCCAAGGCACGCAAGATCATCCTGCGCCAGCTAGCGAAACGCGTTCTCCCTGCCGGGTTCGACGCGGTCCGCAAACAGGGCTTCACCATTCCCTTGGATCGCTGGCTGCGGGCCGGCCCCTGGCGCGCCCATGTCGAGCAAGTCCTGTACGATCCGGATTCGGCATTCTCGCGGAGCGAAGTCGCGAGTCTGTTCGCGGGACTGGACAAAGGGCGTCAAGTTCGCGAGCAGCTTTTCGGCCTGACGCTATTCGAGGAGTGGCGGCGTCAGCACGGCGTAGAGCTCCCGCTACACAGTTAATTCGAGGAACGTGATGGATCTGGGTCATTTTATCTGCCCGACCACCGGCGCGGCCCTGCGTCGGGAAGGTTCGGCTCTGATCGGCGGAGCGCGCCCCTACCCGATTTTGCATGACATTCCCCGCTTTGTCGCCTCGGACAATTATGCCGAAGCCTTCGGCCTGCAGTGGAACAAGTTCAAGCGAACGCAGCTGGACAGTGCCACCGACACAACCATCACCGAAGATCGACTGCGGATTGCGTTCGGATGCGACCTTTCCGAACTGGCCGGCAAGCGGGTCCTGGAAGCGGGCTCGGGCGCCGGCCGCTTCACCGAGATTCTCCTCAAGCATGGCGCGCTGGTCTATTCCTTCGACTACAGCAGCGCCGTCGAGGCCAACTTCGAAAATAACGGGTCCCATGATCGCCTGACGCTTTTTCAGGCGGACATCCGGCACATTCCCTTTGCCAACGACACGTTCGATGCAGTCGTGTGCCTCGGCGTGCTGCAACATACGCCAAGCACCCTTGCGAGCCTGACCGAGTTGACCCGCGTCCTGAAGCCGGGCGGACAATTGGTGACCGACCACTATAAATGGCACCTTGGCAATTTCACATCGCTCTATTTGCCGTGGTGGGCCGTAATCAAAAGGCTTTCTCCGGCGCGCCAGATCGACGTCACCGATCAGCTGACCAAAATCTTCTTTCCCATCCATTGGAGCGTGCGGAATAATCGCTTGGCGCAATTGCTGCTGCGCCGCGTGTCGCCGATCAATTTCTACTATGGGGACTTCGACCTTCCAAAGGATACGCTCTACGAATGGTCGCGCCTGGATACGCATGATCGCAACACCGATCACTTCAAGCGGCACGTCACTCGACGGAGCTATCAGGCGCTGCTGGAGCAAGCAAAGCTCACGGACATCGAAGTGTTCGTGGGCGGAACCGGTTATGTCGGGCGAGCCATCAAGGCAGTTGCGTCGGCGACCAATGCCTGATGCCACGACCCTCGCGATCCATTTTGCTCGTCAATGAAAGCCTCGGCGGTGGCGGTGCCGAGCGGCAGCTCGCGCAAGTTGCCAACGGCTTCGCGGCGGATGGAGAGCGCGTCTGGCTGGCTAGTTGGGCATCCGCTGAAGTCCCCGACAGATATGTTTTGTCGCCGCTCGTCACGCGCGTCCATTTGCGCAAACGCGAGCCCGGAGGAGGCAAAGTCGCCTGGGGCCTCGCTCTCGCCGCCTCATGGCTGAGGGCGTTGCGACTGATCTGGCGGCTCAACCCGGATGTGATCATCAGTTTTTCCGAAGTGTCGAACATTCTGGTGATGCATGTCGCGCGACTGACCGGTCATCCTGTCGTCGCCTCGATTCGAACCAATCCCGAAGAGATGTTTGCGCTCAAGCCACATTGGCGGCGCCTGGCCCTTGCGGCCTATCGCCGCGCGGCGGCCATCGTGGTCCAGACCCAAGGCGTTGCCGAGTGGTGCCTCGCCCAGTGCGGAACCCGGGCGACAATCATTCCGAACATGATTCGAACGCCCCTTCCCGATCCTTTACCAATGACCGATCGGTTGCCGCTGATCACCTGCGTTGGCTCCTTCTTCGAATATAAGGGGCATGCCGTCCTCATCCGCGCCTTTGCCGCCGTGCATCGGCAAAATCCGCATTGGCGCCTGGCATTGCTGGGGGACGGTCCGGAACGCGACCATCTCGAGGCGTTGACGTTGGACCTCGGGCTCGAGGGCGCGGTCGATTTCCTCGGTTTCACAGAGGATGTCGATGCGATCCTGGCGCGCAGCAGCATATTCACCCTCGCCTCGCGTTTCGAAGGATTCCCCAATGCATTGATCGAGGCGATGGCCATGGGTTGCGCGGCCATCTCGACCGATTGCGATTACGGGCCCGGAGAAATCATCACCCAAGGCGAGAACGGGATACTCGTTCCGGTGAACGACGCCGAAGCGCTCGCGGCCGCTCTCGAGACGCTGATCGCGGACGACGCGCTCCGCGCACGGTTGGCGATGCGTGCGCTCGCAGTGCGGACACGCCTTTCCGCCGATGTGGTAAGGCAGGATTGGCGAGCCCTGACCGACTCCATCGCTTCCGCTTCGGGAAGATAAGGATGGTTGCCGGCAATATCCGATTCCTTTTGAAAAGGATGAGCGTCTATGGGGTCTCTGGCGTCCTTTCACGGGTTTCAGGGCTTGTTACATTCCCCATCCTGACGAAAGCGATGGGCGCTGAGCAATTCGGCACCTTGGACTATTATGTTACGATAGTTAACCTTGTCGCAGCCGTTGCCGTGTTTGGCTTGGACTCCGTCGGTAATCGATTTTACTTTCAATCGGACAATCTGATCGAAAAGCGGCGCACGATGTCCCAGATCGTGTCCATCCAAGCCGTTCCCATGGCACTCCTTTTCGCTGCCGGTATTTTCATGTTTGGGGCGCTACCTTATCCGCAGGGGATGCTTCTTGGACTTGTGTTCTGGCAGGCCGCGCTGGCGGCGTTGATCTCGCATATCCAGTATTTAATGATCTGGAATGACGACAAGTATAATTATCTGATTTCCACTGTCGGCCAGACTCTGCTCACCATGGCGCTCCTGGCCTGGATATGCCTGAGCCGCAGCCCCTCCGCCGGGGAAGTCCTCGCCATCTTCTTTGCCGCACGCCTCGCGACCGTCCTCCATGGCGCTTATGCCACGAAAGGGATGTTCGGGCTCACGCTGGACCGGCAGGGACTCGGCGCGATGCTCCGCTACGGATGGCCTATCGGGATCATCTGCGCCCTTAACGCCATCATGCCGTTCATCGAACGGCAATCGATCGTCTCGCTCCTTACCGAGTCCGATCTCGGCCGTTATGCCGCGGCCGGCCGCATCGCGATCCTTCTCACGCTGCCGATCAGCGCCTTCCAGATCGTCTGGGTTCCGTTCGCATTCTCACATTTCCGCGAGCCGGGCGCCGAAGGCATTTATCGACTGGTCCTGAAGCTCTTCGCGATCTTTGGCGTCGCGGCGGCGCTCGCGGTGACGGCCATTGCCGTTCCGCTGCTCAAGATACTGACTACGAACGAATTTCTCGACGGGAGAACCGCGGTATTCCCCATCTGCCTCGGGCTGGTTGTCAAAGGCTTGGGCGACATCGCCCAGGTTGGCATCGACATCTCGCTCAAAAGCCACCTCAAGCTGATCACTTACGGCGTGATGACCGCGTTGGCGTTGTTACTCACCCCGCTTTTGACGCATATGTACGGCATCGCAGGCGCGGCATGGGGGACGGTTATCTCATTTTCTGTCAAGACGTTGGTCGAGTATCGCCTCGCCCAATCCGCCCATCCGATCGAATGGCACGGCAACCGCATTCTGCTTGTGGCGATGCTCGGCCTGCTGCTCGGCATCGGGGCGGAGTTGGCCAAGCCTTTGGCGCCCGACGCCACCATGTTTGCCGCCGCGGGCGGCGCATTGATCGTGCTCGCATGCGGCTGGACGCTGGTTTTGGACGCCGAAGAGCGGCGGCACCTGATCGAACTGGTCCCCAAATATCATCTGCGCCGCCAGGGAGCGAACGACTAACGTGCTCAACTTTTTGATCAGCCTGATCATGATCCCGGGCGCTGCGTTCCTGCTCGCACGCGGGCAGCGTAGCACGGCGTTCACCAACGCACTGATCCTGTACGGGGTGTTTGTCGCAATCGGCGTCGCGGTCACCGCGAACACGAGCATCATCGGCAGCGATTGGATGCACCCGTATCTGGGGGGCAGCGACGGCGAGGGATATTTCGAACAGGCACAGATCCTGGTTCAGGACGGCATAACGAACTTCCAGGCGCTGATCCGCTCTAACTATCTCGGCTATCAGCTGATCCTCGCCATATTGTTCTTGATTTTCTCGCCGACGCTCCTGACGGGGCTGATCGCAAATGCGATCTTCCTGCTTCTGGCGATTACCTGTCTCTACCGCGCGACATTACTCCTGACGAGCTCGCCCAAGGCGGCCTTTCTGGCGTCGCTGGCCTGTATGTTGACGACGCCGCACATCTTCTATTCGCTGGTACTACTGAAAGAGCCGGCGCTCTCGCTGGCCTTCGCCCTCATCCTGCTGTCGATCACCAAGATGTTTCGCGAAGACCGGGTAGGAGTTGGCGCCATAGCCTATGCCGTGGTGGCCTTGGGGCTGATCATCTCCATGCGCGCGACAGCGCTCATGTTTATCGTCATTCTCTTCGCCTTCATTGGCACGCAGTTGCTCAAGAAGCGCGCGCATCTTCTTATCGTTTTTCTTGGGGTGCTCGTCGTGATCGCGCCTTTCGCGCGCCAGTTCACCATCTATGAGTTGGACAGCAACTTCCTGGTGAGTTCAGTCACCGAGAATAATGTCATCACCGCGCGCTTCGGGCAAGGAGATCTCGATCTTACCGGAATTGCCGGACAAGTAATCGGATACTACATCCTTCTTCCATTTGCCGCCAAGATACTGCTCTTTCCGATTCCAGCTGCAGTCCAGGTGCTGCTCCCATTCGACGTGTGGAGCTCGCAATTCGTAGACGACCTTCCCGCAACCTTCTTCTTCCGCAATCTCAATATCCTCTGGTTCGGGATTGTCCTCCCGTGGCTTCTTTTCGCGGTGCTTCGAATTCGACAGGTCACCACGCCATTGCTGACCAGGCTCCTTCTCGCCGGCCTCGTCTATTTCCTCGTTATTGCGGTCATTTACGGCGGCCTGATCCCGCGGTACGGCGGCCAGGCCCTTTTCTTCATCTATCCATCGATCGGATATTGGTGGGCCCGCTCGCAACGCGAGGTCGCGGTGGCGAATGCGTCGACGCGCTTCTTTCTGCACTATTACGCTACCTTCGCTGCTGCGGCGCTTGCCTATCTCGCCCTTCATTTCCTGCGTGGCTGACCCAATGAGGACCAGACAAAGGCAGCCGCGGCTATTCGTTGTGGGTAACGGGCCGAGCGGCATCGGCGATGACGGTTCCTATCATGTGGACCGCGGGTGCGGGCATCTGCTCGATGATCTCGCGGAGATCGCGCAACTCAGCTTCGCTCAACCGGTGGAACCCGTCGCCGCTGGCCTCAACTATTATGGCTACATCCTCTCGCCGCGCCGGGTCACGACGATCGGGCTCGACCGCGGCGCAGCCAAAATCCTGCAGGGGGCGATCCGATTGCTGTGGGCTTTCTGGCGCGCGGACCTGATCTATTTGTTTTACCCGGGCACGCTGCCCAAGCTGATTGCCCGGCTATGTCTGTTTTTAGACAAACCCTACGGCGTATTTCTCCGCGGCGGACAGCTGGGAAACAAGGAGGGAATTGACGGCCGCGTGCTGCGAAAGGCGCGCTTCGTGATGACGGTTTCGGAGACGCTGGCGGGAGAGGCCGAGGCCTTCAATCGGGATGTGACGGTGGTGCGGTCCTCGCGCGACCTCGATGCTGGGGAAGCTCATCGGCGCGGTCTGCCGTCGGAGGCGGGATCGCGGCTCCGACTCCTGTTCGTCGGGCGGATCGACGCGGAGAAAGGCGTCCCTGAGTTGATCGAGGCCGCGAAAACGCTCCACGCAGAAGGCCTTGACTTCGAAATGTCGCTCATCGGCCTTGGCGCCTTGGGAGAGCCGCTCGCGCGCGAGCTGGCCGATGCGCGCGAACTACCAGTCCATCTCGCCGGAGAAGTCACCGATCGCGCCGCCGTGATGAACGCGTTCGACGCCGCGGATATCTTTATTCTCCCTTCGCACCACGAAGGCTTCGCGCGCGTCCTGTATGAAGCGATGTTGAAATCGTGCGCCATCATCACGACGATGGTCGGCGGCATCCCGGCCGTCATGAAGGACCGCGAGAATTGCCTCGCGATACCGGTCAACGACAGCGACGCGATCGCGGCTGCCGTTCGTGAGCTAGCGAGGGATCGGGAACTCAGGCAACGGATCGGCGCGCGCGGCCTCGATACCGTGCTCAGCGTGATTGAGAAGGTCCCGACGCATTTCGATGCGCTGCAAGAGAAACTCGGGACGCTTCGCGCGGCGTAAGCCACGCCGTCTGCATTCGACATTAAGGAGGAACATGCGCAAGTCGACACTCGACATCCTTCGCTGCCCCAAATGCAGTGCATCCCTGGCACTGGAGACCAATGAAACGGCCGACGATGTCGAAACCGGGACGTTGCGCTGCAAGGAGTGCGCTGCGACTTATCCGCTGACAGGCGGCGTCGCCCGCTTCGTTCCCGCGGAGAATTATGCGCACAATTTTGGAGTCCAGTGGAACATGTTCAGCAAGACCCAGCTGGACAGCCATAGCGGGCACCCGATCTCCGAAAACAGGTTCGATCAATATACCGGCTGGCGCGAAGCAGATTTGGCCGACCGGCTGGTGCTCGACGCGGGCTGTGGCGCGGGCCGTTTCGCGGAAGTCGCCCTCAAACGCGGTGCACGGGTGATCGCAATCGACTTTTCGCACGCGATCGACGCCGCACGCGCCAATCTGCGCGACAAGGGCGACATCGACTTCATTCAGGCCGACATCAATGCCCTTCCGTTTGCGCCAAACACCTTCCCGCTGGCCTATTGTCTTGGGGTCATCCAGCACACCCCGGACCCGGCAATCAGCTTCCGCAAGCTTGCCGACATCGTGGCGCCGGGCGGCAGGCTCGCCGTCGACGTCTACCCGGCGGGTTGGAAAAACATCTTCTTCGTCAAATACTGGATCCGTCCTCTAACCAGGCAGCTGAGCGCCGAGCGTTCGTACCGCCTCGTGGAGAAGATATTCCCGATCCTCTATCCGGTGAGCCAGGTCGTCGGAAGAATTCCCCGGCTCGGCCACTATCTTCGTTATCTGATCCCGGTCGTAAACTATGAAGGGGACTATCCTCTCGATCCTCGGCAGCAGCG
The DNA here is from genome assembly GCF_004792695.1 of Sphingomonas naasensis. Lineage (GTDB taxonomy): Bacteria > Pseudomonadota > Alphaproteobacteria > Sphingomonadales > Sphingomonadaceae > Sphingomonas > Sphingomonas naasensis. The sequence goes on from NZ_SRXU01000001.1 coordinate 1,056,754, forward strand.
GGAATGGGCGTTGCTGGACACGTTCGATATGTGGGCGCCCGCCTATGACCAGCCGCAATCCATGGCTGCTTTGCGGGGATGGTTCGAGAAGTCGGGCTTCGAAGACATCGTGACGTTTCACAAGGGCTTCTTTGTGGGGCGTGGCATCAAACCGACTGGAAGTCGCCGCTGATGTGCGGAATCGTGGGGTATCTGTCGTCGCGTGCGCCAGTCTCGATGCACCAGCTCGTATCGATGCGCGATACGATGGCGCACCGCGGCCCGGACGGCGAAGGCATCTGGCACTCCGACGACGGGCTCGTCGGACTTGGCCATCGTCGCCTCGCGATCGTCGATCTAAGCGCTGGGGGCCATCAGCCAATGCCCTCCCACGACGGCAGACTCGTGATCACCTACAATGGCGAGATCTATAACCATCACGAACTGCGCGAGACGTTGCGCGAGCTGGGCTGGGCATTCCGCAGCACGAGCGACACCGAAGTGTTGCTTGCTGCTTATCAACAATGGGGCGAGGCAGCGCTGGATCGGCTGTCGGGGATGTTTGCCTTTGCGATCTACGATCGAGAAGCGCGAAAGCTGTTCGCAGCGCGGGACCGGGCTGGTGAAAAGCCCTTCTTCTATCGGCATGCGGACCGACGGCTGATATTCGCGTCCGAGCTAAAGGCGATTCTGGCGCATCCCGAAATGCCGCGGAAGGCCGATCCCATCGCGCTCGATCACTTTCTCGCCTATGGTTATGTTCCGCGCGAGCTCTGCATGCTGACGGGCTACGCAAAGCTGCCAGCCGGACACAAGCTTCGCTATGACATCGCCGCCGACCGCCTCGAAGTAGAGCCCTATTGGCATCTTCCGCAATGGAAGGGGGGCGTCGCCGAGCCCATGGAAGCGCTGCTGGACGCTTTCGAACCGCTTTTCGATACGGCGGTGCGTCGTCAGCTCGATGCCGACGTCCCGGTGGCGGTGCTATTGAGCGGCGGCCTCGATAGCAGCTTGGTCGCCGCGACGGCGGCGCGCGTTTCCTCTAAAGTGACGACATTTACGATTGGTTTCCCAGATCATCCCGGTTTCGACGAAAGCCCGATCGCCCGGCGCCTGGCTGGTGAACTTGGCACCGAGCATGTCGAACTTTCCGCGGAGGCCGATACCGCTGATCTGCTCCCCAGTCTCGCGGCGCAGTTCGACGAGCCGATTTCGGACAGCTCGATGATTCCGACCTTCCTGGTGAGCCGGCTGGTACGAAGCAAGGCGCGCGTCGCGCTTGGGGGCGATGGCGGCGACGAGCTGTTCGGAGGCTACCGCCAATATGGCTGGGCACAGCGTATCGCCCGATTCCGGCGATTGGGGCTGCATCATCTGGGTATGTCGGGTCCCGCGGCAAAACTGCTCCCTTACGGCTTTCCGCTGCGCAAAATGGCGCTTCGGCTGGTCGACCCATATGATCCCGCGCTCACAGTGTCCCGGCTGGCGGAGCCGCGACAGCGCCGCGCGCTAATCGGCGACACAGCGGGAGCGGCAGAACACTATCGCGCCGCGCTCATGGCCGGTCGTCATGAACCGCGCGACCGTGCCATGGCGCTCGATTTCCAGACCTATATGTGCGACGACATATTGGTGAAGGTGGATCGCGCAAGCATGCTCACCTCACTCGAACTTCGCGCGCCGCTGCTCGACCCCGCGATCATCGAGTTCGCCTTCGGCAGATTGGCCCCGCACCAGCGGACGGACGGGAATAGACGCAAGCTTCTGCTGCGCAGCCTTGCGCGGAGGCGCCTTCCCGACTGGTTCGATTCACATCGCAAACAGGGCTTCTCGATTCCGCTCGCCGCATGGTTGCGCGGGCCATGGGCGTCGTTGCTCGAGGATCTCGCCGCAGGCGCCGGCGACGGACTTCTCGATCCGGCCGGAGTCCGCCATTTCCTGCGGCAGGACAAAAGCGTGAACATGGCCCAACAGGTCTACGCGCTCGCGATGCTCGAGATGTGGCGGCGCGAATATCGCGTGACGATGGAATAGCATGACCAAGATACTTCTAAGCGCACTGTCCGCCCGGCGCGGCGGCGGCCTCACCTATCTCCGCCATATCGTCGGCCACTTTCCGGCTGAGGCAGGGCACCGCCTCTATATCCTCTCGGCCGCGCCCATCGAGGGGTTGCCCGCGCGCGACAACGTCGAGTGGTTGCAGGCGCCTGCATGGACCGTCCGGCCCATCACCCGTTTTCTGTTCGGATACCTCTATTTCCGCCTGTTCTGGCCATTGCGGCACGACTTCGATGCGGTCTATTTTCCCGGGGGGAGCTTCGACCTGGCATTGCCACCGCACACGCGCCGGATTGTCGCCTTCCGCAACATGGTCCCGTTCGACGTGGAGGCGAGCCGACGTTTCCACTTCGGCTGGACGCGGCTTAGAGTCTGGCTGCTGCGTCACATCCAGAGCTGGGCATTCCGGCGCGCCGATCTGGTGATCTTCATCTCCGAATATGCGCGACGGGTCATAGACGCCGCAATCCCCAGGCGGCGGGGCGCATCGGTTGTCATTCCGCATGGCACCGCCCCTACGACGCAGCAACTGGAGCCGACGATCGCGGCGCAGTTGCCCGACCGGTTCGTCCTCTATTTGTCGATCCTGGACGTATACAAGGCCCAGGTCGAGCTCGTCGAAGCCTGGGGAAGGCTGATTGCCAGATCTCCCCGCGCTGAAAAGCTCGTACTAGCTGGCCCCGAGAACCCCCGGTACGGCGTCGAGGTTCGCGCAGCGATTACCAAGCTTGGCCTCGAGCGCGAAGTGATCGTGCTGGGCAACATCCCGCACGACCAGATTTCCGACCTCACGCGTCGCGCGACGCTCAACGTCTTCCTGTCGTCGTGCGAGAATTGCCCGAACATCCTGCTCGAATTGATGGCGATCCGCACGCCGTTGCTGGTGTCGGCGCGCGAGCCCATGCCGGAGCTCGGCGGGCCGGATCTCGACTATGTTGAACCCTACGACGTCAGCGGCATAGCCGAGGCGCTTGCCCGGCTACTCGACGATTCAGCTCGTCGCGAGCGGATCGCCGAGGCCGCCCATCAACGGTCAGCGCGCTATTCTTGGCCCAAGACGGCTGCAGCCACCTGGGAAGCGATCATCCGCTGCGGAGGCGGCGACATTTGACCGCGCAGGACGAGCCTCAATCGCCGACATGGTGTTCGCTCTTCATTCCCAGATAGGGATTGGAGAGCTTGGTACGCGCGCGATCCGCGTGATAATCACGCGTGAAGTACCGGTGCGAAAGGTCAAGATACCAATATAGCTGATCGAGCCACAACGCGTTCTTGAATATTCGCCAGTTTCGGATCTGGTTCATCTTCGAAAGTTTTGCGCGATCGTGGGATTCGTTGAATTCGTTGATAGCAAGCAGCTCACCAGCGAAAATACTATGGTCGATATTGTTCACATCGTCGAAATAGACCGGCGTTCTAGGTAGGAAGACCAGCTTTTCGTTATCGAACAGCTTCAGGCAGTCGATGGTGCTAGACCAATAGTCGACATCCACCGAAACGAAGCCGATGACATCCCCCGGTTCGAGCTGCGTGTCCAGGCTGCCAACGGTCTCTGCGATGGGGCCGTAAATGAGATGGGCATTGCCCGGCAATGATTGCTGCAGAGCGTCGCTGTTATGGGGCACGAAATCGCCATCGAGATATTTTTCCGGATGATCGCGATAATCGACCGGAGGCGGCATGCCGGCGCCGGTATCGAACCCGATCACGCGCGCAGGCATTCCGTAGTGCCGCGACAGAGCCTCGCTCACGCGGCAAATGTTGAGCAGCCCCGCGCCCGAAGCCACGCCGAACTCGATGAAAACCAGCCGCCCTACACCAAGTCGTTCCCGCTCGGCAGCGGCGAATTCGAAAGCCTTTTGGAGGCCGAACGCATAGGGTTGGCGCGGCACCAGATCATAGTCGATCTTGCGGACCACATTGCCGAAAAGAAGCACGAAGACCGACGCGAGATTGTAGAGGACCGGCTCTCCCATCCGTTCACGGTAAATCCGGCGCCAGATACGCGGCTCCAGCAGTTTCTTCAGCATTCAAGGCCCTCACGCTCGTTGCATTTGTGGCTACCGCTTATCAGAAAAGCCGCATATGGCCAGTCGCTCTAACCCGAGGAGCCCGGCGTGGACCGTTCCGAAATGATTGATTTCATTCTGCAGCGCCTGGATGCGGAGGCGTCAGCGATAGAAACGGAATGGAACGCTTCGGACCGCGGCACCCGGACGCGTCACTGCGCGATCGACAGCCTCTTGCCCGACGATGTTGCGCTGGCCATCCATGCCGCCTTCCCGCGTGACGGCGAGGGCTTCATGACGCGCAAGTCCTTTCGCGAACACAAGCGCACATCGGCGAATTTGGACCAGTATCCGCTGATCCTGGCGGACATCACCTATGCCCTGCAGAATCCGCGCGTCACGCAACGGATTTCAGAACTGACAGGGATGGACGGCATGGAGCCCGACCCGCATCTTTATGCCGGCGGGCTCTCGATGATGTTCCCGGGCGATTTCCTCAACCCTCACATAGACAACAGCCACGAATCAAGCCGAAGCAAGTATCGCCGGATCAACCTTCTTTACTATGTGACACCCGAATGGCGCCCCGAATATGGCGGAAACCTTGAATTGTGGGACGATCAGGTCACTTCGCCGGTGACGATCCCTTCGCTGTTCAACCGGCTCGTCTTGATGGAAACGAACAAGCTGTCGTGGCACTCCGTGAGTCAGGTCGTGCCAGGCCGGGGGCCGCGCTGTTGTGTATCAAATTATTACTTCTCCGAAAAATCACCAACCGGAGATGACTATTATCATGTTACTTCATTCACGGGACGGCCGGAGCAGAAAATCCGGCGCGCCCTGGGCCTGGTCGACAATGCGGCGCGGAACTATGCGCGCGAGCGCCTCGGGATGACGCGCGCTACCGACAAGGGCTACTCGGGCACGCTGGCCAACGACGAATAGCCTGGCGCTTTCCGCGGAGGCGGTCGATCCCGATTGCCGTCGCAGCAAAATAGGCGCCCACTTGCATCAGCGCGCTAATCTTTCACAAATCAGGCGAACCATGTTCAAAGACAAGACACTGCTCGTCTCCGGCGGTACCGGTTCCTTCGGTGGCGCCGTGCTGCGCCGCTTCCTCGATACTGACATCGGTGAGATCCGCATCTTCAGTCGCGACGAGAAGAAGCAAGACGACATGCGGGCCAAATACCGCAACGACAAGCTGCGCTTCATCATCGGGGACGTGCGCGACGCCGTGAGCATCGCCAACGCAACCCGCGGTGTCGATTACGTCTTCCATGCAGCGGCATTGAAACAGGTGCCGTCCTGCGAATTCCATCCGATGGAGGCGGTGCAAACCAATGTCATGGGCACCGCCAACCTGCTCGAGGCCGCGGTCGCCAATAACGTGTCGCGGGTGATCTGCCTCAGCACGGACAAGGCCGTCTATCCCATCAATGCGATGGGCATGTCCAAGGCATTGATGGAAAAGGTCATGATCGCCAAGTCGCGCCTCCTGAAGGGCACCGACAGTGTGATCTGCGGCACGCGTTACGGCAACGTGATGGCCTCGCGCGGATCGGTGATTCCGCTATTCGTGCGCCAGGTCAACGAGGGACGGCCGATCACGGTCACCGACCCCAACATGACTCGCTTCATGATGTCGCTCGATTCAGCTGTCGAACTCGTGCTTCACGCATTCTCCCAAGGATCGAATGGCGACATCTTCGTCCAGAAGGCGCCGGCGTCGACGGTGGGCGACGTCGCCGACGCGATCCGGAAGCTACTGGGCAAGCCACAGCACCCGATCGACGTGATCGGCACGCGACATGGGGAAAAGCTCTACGAGACGCTGCTGACGCGCGAGGAGACGGCCGGCGCTGAAGATCAGGACGCCTATTATCGCATTCCGCCCGACAACCGCGATCTCAACTACGGCGCCTATTTCGAAGAAGGCGAGAAGAGCATCAGCGAGGCCCCCGACTACAACTCGCACAACACCCGGAGGTTGGACCTTGCGCAGACCAGCGAGCTGCTGATGTCGCTGCCGTTCATGCAGGCCGCGGTTCGCGGCGACACCACGCTTCCCGAAGTATAGGCTCCGCCACGATGAGAATTCTTGTCCTTGGCGCGACAGGCATGCTCGGCAACGCGATGGCGCGTCTGCTGGCCGAGGATGCCGACCTGGAAATTATAGCGGCCACGCGCTCTCGGGAGGCTGCGCGACATTTCTCCGCCACCCTCCCCCTCCGATTCATTGGCGACGTCGATGCCGAAGCTCCCGACAGCCTTGTTCGCATCTTCGCCGCCGCGCAGCCCGATGTCGTCGTCAATTGCGTCGGTCTGGTAAAGCAGATCGAGGACTCGAAGAGCGTGATGGCCGCCGTCCCGATCAACACGCTGCTGCCGCACCGGCTCGCGGAGCTCTGCAAAGCTACGGGCGCGCGCCTCATTCACATCAGCACCGACTGCGTTTTCTCGGGAACTGCCGGGAACTACCGCGAGTCCGACCGGCCAGATGCCAGTGATGTGTACGGCCTCAGCAAATATCTCGGCGAAGTCAGCGCGCCGCACGCCATAACGCTGCGGACGTCGATCATCGGCCATGAGCTGCGCGGCGGATTGAGCCTGCTCGAATGGTTTCTCGGTCAAAACGGCAGCGTGAAGGGCTTCACACGAGCGATCTTCAGCGGTGTGCCCACGGCCGAGCTCGCGCGGATCGTGCGCGTTTACGTGCTGCCACGCCTCGATCTCTCCGGCCTCTATCACGTCTCGGCTGCGCCCATCACGAAATATGAGCTGCTCCGGTTGATAGCCGCCGAGTATGGCAAGCAGATCGAAATAGTGCCTGACGACCGGCTGGTGATCGATCGATCACTCGATTCGACGCGCTTCCGCGAAGCCACCGGTTATATGCCGCCGGCATGGCCCGATATGATCCGCGACATGCACGATTTCGGCTGAGCGATAGCGGGGAATGTTATGCTCAAAGTGATGACGATTGTGGGCACACGCCCCGAGCTGATCCGGCTTTCCCGGGTTATTCCGCTGCTCGATCAGCATTGCGATCACCGGCTGGTGCACACCGGCCAGAATTACGATTATGAACTGAACCAGATCTTCTTCGAAGATCTCGGCATCCGCACGCCCGACCGCTTCCTCGAAGCCGCGGGAAAGACGGCGGCGGAAACGATCGGCAGGGTCATCATCGCGGCCGACGCAGCTCTGGAGGAAGACCAGCCGGACGCGGTCCTGATTCTCGGCGATACCAATAGCTGTATCGCGGCGATCCCCGCGAAGCGCCGCAAAATCCCCGTGTTCCACATGGAAGCGGGCAATCGTTGTTTCGATCAGCGCGTGCCCGAGGAGATCAATCGACGGATCGTCGACAGCATCGCCGACATCAACATGACGTACAGTTCGATCGCACGCGAGTATCTGCTGCGCGAAGGCTTTCCGCCCGATCAGGTGATAAAGACGGGCAGCCCGATCTACGAAGTGCTAATGCACCACCGGTCCGCAATCGACGGCTCGGACGTGCTGGACCGGCTGGGGCTCAAGTCAGGCGAGTTCTTCGTGGTCAGCGCCCACCGGGAGGAGAATATCGAATCCGACCGGATGTTTGAGGCGCTGATCGACATCGTAAACGCGGTTGCCGAGAAGCACCAGCTCCCGGTCATCCTCTCGACGCATCCGCGGACGCGCAAGAAGCTGGACGCAACGGGCGCGACGCTGCATCCGCTTGTGCAGGCGCTGAAGCCGCTCGGCTTTCGCGACTATGTGAAGCTTCAATGCGAAGCGCGGGCGACATTGTCAGACAGCGGGACGATCAGCGAGGAATCGTCGATCATGAACTTCCCCGCGCTGAACCTGCGCGAGGCGCATGAGCGCCCGGAAGCGATGGAACAGGCGGCAGTGATGATGACCGGTCTCGACCTGGACCGGGTGCTGCAGGGTCTCGAAATCCTGTCGACCCAAGGTCGCGGGGTCGATCGCACGCTGCTCGAAGTCGCCGACTATGTCGCGCCCAACCTCTCCGAAAAAGTCCTGCGGATCATCCTCAGCTATACCGGCTATGTGAACCGCGTGGTGTGGAAGCGTTACCAGAGTTAGGCACATGCATGTCGCTCTGATCGCCGATGCGTTTCCGCCCATGCGCTCCTCCGGGGCCGTCCAGTTGCGCGACCTTTCGCGCGAACTGGTGCGGCAGGGCCATCGTGTGACGGTCCTCACCTCGGCACCAGGGCAGAGCCGGCCTTGGGAGATTGAAATGCAGGGCGGCGTGGAAGTCGTGCGGCTGCGGGCGCTCTCAACGCGCGATATGAACTATGCGCGACGCGCAATCAGCGAGTTGCTGATGCCGTTTCTGATGTTGCGGAACTTGCGCAAATCCCCGGCAGCCGCCCACCAGTTCGACGGCGTCGCCTGGTATTCCCCGAACATCTTCCTCGGGCCGATGGTCAAAGCGCTCAAGAAGCGAGACAAATGTCGCAGCTATCTGATCCTTCGCGATATTTTCCCCGAGTGGATGGCCGATATGGGTCTGATCAAACGCGGACTTGTTTACCGCGCGCTCAAAGCGGTGGCGGCGTATCAATATTCCGTGGCGGACGTTATCGGGGTGCAGACACCCGGTAATCTCGCCTACTTCACTCATCGCGGCAGAACCGGCCCGCATCGCGTGGAGGTGCTGCAGAACTGGCTGGCGGACTCCCCCGCACGGGAATGCAGCATCGACCTGTCGACCACCGCGCTCGCCGGACGCACGATCTTCGTCTATGCCGGCAACATGGGAGTGGCGCAGGGCATGTCCAAGTTACTTGATCTTGCCGAGCAAGTAGGCGCCGACCAGCGCATCGGTTTCGCCTTTGTCGGGCGGGGTACCGACGGGCCGATTTTGCAGGCGGACGCTGAGCGCCGTGGGCTCGACAACGTCCTCTTCTTCGAAGAAATCGATCCGGACGAAATCCCGGCACTATATGCCCAGGCGAGCGTCGGACTCGTCGCGCTGGACGCGCGCCACCAGAGCCACAACATCCCCGGAAAATTCATTTCCTATATGCACGCCGGCCTCCCCGTGCTGGCGAGCATCAACCCGGGAAATGATCTGGAAGACCTGATCGTCTACGAGAAGGTCGGACGCGTTTCGACCGATCCGACCGGCGCCGATCTCGCGGAGATGGCAATGGGAATGGTAGAGGAGCTACGAAGCGGCACGGACATGGTGGGCCGCTGCAGGACGCTTGCCAAACGCCTTTTCTCCGTCGACGCGATCGCAGCGCAGCTCGTCCGGGGGCTCGCGCAATGATCCCTGCGATCACCACCGAGCTGCTTGATTCGCTTCTGGAACAGGCGCGTCAATCGCCCCGCCTTCGCCAGCATCATAACTTGCACGCGAGCTACGCCGACCCCTGCCAGCGACTCCTGAACGTGATACTGGCGCAATCCTATATCCGGCCGCATCGCCACAGGCAGGATCCGAAGGCAGAGACGCTATTTGCGCTAAGCGGCGTCTTCAAGGTGCTGACATTTGACAGTCAAGGTACGCCTGCTTCGGTGACCCTGATCGGGCCTGCAGGCACGGAAAAGGCGGTCGGCACCTGTGCCATCGAGGTAGCTCCTGACGAATGGCACACGGCTATCGCACTGACCGAATCAGCGGTGCTCCTCGAAATGAAGGCGGGGCCATTCAATCCGGATGCACCCAAGGAAGCGGCGCCATGGGCGCCCGCTGAGGGATCACCGGAAGCTCAGTCCTATCTCGATATGCTCAGGTTGCTCTAACGCGTTCCAAAAGCAACGGTCCACCAGCCACTATCAGCGGTGCGCGCGCCAGGTGTTTGGTCCCGATAATTGATGATGCGGGTTTGCCGTGAAGTGGTGTGGCTGTTCAGCCCAAGCTTTGCAGATGAAACCGTAGGGTGTGAGGCCGCGCAGGGTCTTGAGGCGGCGTGCGTCGTTGTAGGCAGCGATGAAGTCGCTGAGGTGTGTTTCGAGCTGCTGATGGGTACGGCTTGAACTTGCGCCTGAGTCCCTTGTCGCCATCGACCTCGGGCAAGCGGCTGATGCCATGGCGCTGAAGGCAGCCGTGCAGCGACAAGCGGGTCAGGTGGGGAATTGTAGCCTGGAGCGCATATAGGCAGTCGTCCAGCGGCAGCAGCGTGTGGCGCCGGAAGGCGACCACTGCTTCCTCCTCGATCGTCAGCGAGGTCGATCCTGGGTCCGCCGGACCCGTCGGCAGGTCGGCCGTCGACCCGCGCTTCTTCCACTTCAGGTTGACGCCGTGACGCTCGGCCAGCGCTCTCAGGCACTCTTCACTATGCTGTATCGTTCGACGGACCGCCTCTGTCGTGCGGGCGCTCCCGTGTAGAACCTAGCCCATAGTGCATCCTTCCAGCCACTCGTGGATGATGCACCATCAATCGCCGGGGCCAGACACCTAGGGCGCCTCGCCGCTCTCGACCAGCGCGACGATCTCGAATTCGTACCGCTCCCAGCCACGCTGCCTCGCCGCGTCGGCGGTCGCCGCTTTCTTGCCGCTCGCCTCGCGCAGCGAGCGGGTGTGCCCCCAGAACACTTCGGTGCGTCCGCCGCCGAGATGCGCGACGATCCGCCAATAGTGGGTGAACGGCGCCGCGGTCGGCCCGATCGTCTTGACATAGCCGTCGGGCAGCGTGGCCGTGAGGTAGCGTTTCTTCTTCGCCATGCGACGCCGATAGCGCTTTTCGCCGCGATCGCGCAGCGTGATTGGAAGCCGCGATCGCGCACCCCACATAGGCATGCGAAACGGAGATCCGCATGACTCAATATCGCAAGACTGACGAAGCCGTCGCCGCGCTGTCGCCCGAGGAGTTCCGGGTGACCCAGCAGAGCGGCACCGAGCGCCCCGGCACCGGCAAATATCTCAACAACAAGGCGCCGGGCATCTATGTCGACATCGTCTCGGGCGAGCCGCTGTTCGCCTCGACCGACAAATATGAATCGGGCTGTGGCTGGCCGAGCTTCACCAGACCGATCGAGCCCGCCAATGTCGCCGAGCTGCGCGACGAGACGCATGGCATGGTCCGCACCGAGGTCCGCTCGGCGAATGGTGACAGCCATCTCGGCCATGTCTTCGACGATGGCCCGCGCGACCGCGGCGGACTGCGCTACTGCATCAACTCGGCATCTCTGCGCTTCGTCCCGCGCGAGGAGATGGAGGCGCAGGGCTATGGCGCCTATCTCGATCAGGTCGGGCAGCCGGCCTGACGCGGCGCCGCTCGCGATGTAGGATTTGGTCTGCCTGCCTCTGGCGGTCGGTATTGCCGGCCGCCCCTCGACAGAGTCAGCCGCGCGTCGCCGCGAAAGCGCGCATTGGCCCCACTTTCGCCTAACCTTCCACGCTGCAGCGCGATCCGATAAAGCCGCGCACCGCCGGCCCGATATCCTCGCGCTCGAGCGCTACGGCGATATTGGCCTGGATGAAGCCGGCCTTGTCGCCGCAATCAAAGCGCACGCCATCGAAGGTGACGCCGTGGAACGGCTGGTCGCCGATCATCCGCGCCATCGCGTCGGTGAGCTGGATCTCGCCGCCGGCGCCCTTCTCCTGCCCTTCGAGCACGCGCATCACTTCGGGCTGGAGGATGTAACGCCCGATCACCGAGAGGTTCGACGGCGCGGTGCCGGGCGCCGGCTTCTCGACCAGCCCTCTTACTTCGGTGAGCGAGCCGTCGCGCGCGCCCGGGGTGATGATGCCGTAGCGATGCGTCTGGTCGTCGGGGACGATCTCGTTGCAGATCAGATTGCCGCCGACCTTGTTGTAGGCCTCGACCATCTGCTTGAGGCAGCCCGGCTTGCCGACCATGAAATCGTCGGCGAGCAGCACCGCGAAGGGCTCGTCGCCGACGATGTCGCGCGCGCACCACACCGCATGGCCCAGCCCCATCGGCTCCTGCTGGCGGACATAGGCGACCGCGCCGGGCTTGAGCCGCGTCGCGTCGAGGATCTCGAGCGATTTGCCGCGCTCGCTCATCGTCGTCTCGAGCTCGAAGGCGATGTCGAAATGGTCCTCGATCGCGCTCTTGCCCCGGCCGGTGACGAAGATCATCTGCTCGATCCCCGCCTCCATCGCCTCGTCGACGGCGTACTGGATCAGCGGGCGATCGACGATGGGAAGCATTTCCTTGGGCATCGCCTTGGTGGCGGGAAGGAAACGGGTGCCAAGGCCCCCGACGGGAAATACGGCCTTGCGCAACGGCTTGATCATTCGGGCTCTCCTTGGCCGCGCCTTGCCCGTTCCCAAAGTTCCGATCAAGCGGGTGCCGCGGGGCTTATATCGCTCTTAAGCCTCGCGCGCTAAGCAGGCGCCATGTCGGCACCCAAGGTCCTCGTCGTATTCGGCACCCGCCCCGAAGCGATCAAGCTCTTCCCCGTCGTCCAGGCGCTGCAGGGACGCGGCGATCTGACGGTGCGGACCTGCGTCACCGCCCAGCATCGCGGGCTGCTCGATCAGGTGCTCGACATCGCCGGCATCGTCCCCGACGTCGACCTCGACGTGATGACCCCGGGCCAGTCGCTCGACGCGCTCACCGCGCGCCTGCTCACCGGCCTCGGCGAGGTATTCGACGCTGAAAAGCCCGATCGCGTGCTGGTCCAGGGCGATACCGCCACCGCGATGGTCGGCGCGCTCGTCGCCTATTACCGCAAGATCCCCGTCGGTCATGTCGAGGCCGGGCTGCGCTCGGGCGACATCTACCAGCCCTGGCCCGAGGAAGTGAATCGCCGCATCGTCGCGCCGATCGCCGACCAGCATTTCGCGCCGACCGGGACCGCGGCGGAGGCGCTGCGCCGCGAGAATATCGATCCGGCGACGATCCATGTCACCGGCAACACCGTGATCGACGCGCTCCACGCCACCCGCGCCCGCATCGAGGCCGATCCGTCGCTCGCCGCCGGGCTCGACGCGATCGCCGCGCGCTTCGCCGGCAAGCGGTTGATCCTCGTCACCACGCATCGCCGCGAGAATTTCGGCGACGGCATGGCCGGTATCGCCGACGCGATCGGCCGGATCGCCGCGCGGAGCGACACCGCGGTGCTATTCCCGATGCACCCCAACCCCAATGTCGTGTCGGTGATGGACCGCGTGCTCGGCGATCGCGCCAACATCGCCCGGATCGATCCGCTCGACTATCCGCACTTCATCCGCGCGCTCGGCATGGCCGAGATCGTCCTCAGCGATTCGGGCGGCGTGCAGGAAGAGGCCCCGGCGCTCGGTAAACCGGTGCTGGTGATGCGCGAGACCACCGAGCGCCCCGAAGGCGTCGCGGCGGGCACCGCGAAGCTCGTCGGCACCGATCCCGAGCGGATCGTTTCCGAAATCTCAACCCTCCTCGACGTACCCCATGCCTATTCTGCCATGGCACGCGCCCACAACCCGTTCGGCGACGGCCATGCCGCAGAGAGGATTGCGGGGATCGTCGCACATGGTTTCGGACTCTGAGCTCAAGGTCGCCGTCCTCGGCCTGGGCTATATCGGCCTCCCCACCGCCGCGGTGATCGCGCGCACCGGCGCGAAGGTGCTCGGCGTCGACGTCCACCCTTCGGTGGTCGACACGGTCAATTCGGGCAAGGTGCACATCGAGGAGATCGACCTCGACGGCCTCGTTTCGGGCGTCGTCGCGCGCGGCAATCTCCGCGCCTCGCTCCAGATCGAACCGTCCGATGTCTTCGTCATCGCAGTGCCGACGCCGTTCGGCGAGAACCACGCGCCCGATATCGGCTATGTCCTCAAGGCCGCGACCAATGTCGCGATCGTGCTCAAGCCCGGCGACGTGGTCATCCTCGAATCGACCTCGCCGGTCGGCACCACCGGGAAGGTCGCCGAACAGCTCGCGCAGCTGCGCCCCGATCTGAAGATTCCCGGCCATTGCACCGGCAGCGCCGATGTCGCGATCGCCTATTGCCCCGAGCGCGTGCTGCCCGGCCGCATCCTCGTCGAGCTGATCGACAATGATCGCGTGATCGGCGGGGTCACGCCGCGCTGCGCCCGCAAGGCGCTGCAATTCTATCGCCGCTTCGTCCGCGGCGCCTGCGTCACCACCACCGCCAAGGCGGCCGAGATGACCAAGCTTGCGGAGAACGCTTTCCGCGACGTCAACATCGCCTTCGCCAACGAGCTGTCGCTGGTCGCCGATCAGATGGACGTCGATGTCTGGGAAGTCATCCGCTTGGCGAATCGCCATCCGCGCGTCAACATCCTCTCCCCCGGCCCGGGCGTCGGCGGCCATTGCATCGCAGTCGATCCGTGGTTCCTCGTCAGCGCCGCGCCCGAGCAGACGCGGCTGATCCGCACCGCGCGCGAGGTGAACGACGGCAAGGTCGAGCATGTCATCGCCCGGGCCGTGGCCATGATCGAGGCCGATCCCGCCGCACGGGTCGCCTGCCTCGGGCTCGCGTTCAAGGCCAATATCGACGACTTCCGCGAAAGCCCGGCGCTCAAGGTCGCGGTCGCGCTGGCGAGGCGCTTCGGCCCGCGGGTCGCCATCGTCGAGCCCTATGCCGCCACGCTCCCCGCGAGCTTCGAGGGCACCGGCGCGGTGCTGACCGACATCGACGCCGCGATCGAGACCTGCGGCAGTTTCGTCGTGCTGGTCGATCACGACGTGTTCCGCTCGATCCCGCTCGACGAGCGCGTCGACAAGCGCGTCTACGACACCCGCGGGATCTGGCCCGACCAGCCTGCGCCGCAGGGCGGCGAGTCGCTGCGGCTGGTCGGCTGACCGCCTAGCGCGCGCGGACCAGGATCGCCTGCCAGTTGCCGTCGAGGGGCTGGCTGCGCTCCGCGATCAGGCCGGGAATCGCCGGCCGCGCCGAGATCGTCTCGACCTTGGCGATCTCTGCCTCGAGCGTCGCGATGCGGTCGCGCCAGTGCGGATGCGAGCGGCTGCGGAAGATGCCGCCCGCCTTGCTCGGCCCGAAGCGCTTCCAGAACGCTACCGAGGCCTGCGGCGGATAGCCTGCATTAGCGAGCAGATAGACCGACAGGAGATCCGCCTGCGTCTCGGTCTGGCGGAAATATTTCACGTTCGCGCCGAACCCGGAAAGCATGCCGAAATCCACCCCCCGTGCTTCGAGTCGATCGCGATGGTGGAGGATGTTGTGCGAGAATTCATGCGCGACCGCTCCGGCGACCTGCTCGGGCGTATAGGCTTCGAGAAACTGTGAGCTGATCTGCACCATCGTGCCGTCCGCCGAGGCGTTATAGTCGCTCGACAAGCGCAGCTCGAACCGCGTGCGGCAGGCAGGAAGCGGCTGCACCGTCGCCTTGATCGGCGCGCCCGCGCGGATCGCCTCGACTTCGATCGGCTGGTCGGGCGCCAGCGCAGCGATCGCGCGTTGCGCGGCGACAAGCCGCTGCGTGGTGCCCTGCTTTCCGGTCAACGTTGCGATCGCGACCGGCCCGACCCGGACGAGCGAATCATCCTGCCGAAGCCCTGCCCGCGCCGCCGGCCCGTCGGCGATCACGCCTTCGATCGCGACCGGGGTGGCGAATCCGAAATGCGTTTTTGCTGCATCGCGAGAAGCCGAATCGAACTGGTCGAGCGTATGGAGCTGCAGGCCCAGCCCCGGCTCGAGCCGATCGCACAACGCAGCGTTGGCGACCGAAAGCCGCCAACCGATCGTCGCGAGTTGCAGATCTGCATCCCGCACGGCCTCGAAGGTATCCCGGTTTTGCAGGGGTGCATCGGCGAGAGAGGATTGCGGCAGCGCAAGCCCGGCGGCGAACGCCACGCAAACCCAGGTCAGGCGCCAAACATGGGTTGGGCGAGGAGCGGGAAACATGCCGCCCTTTAGCCATTTCTTCCCGACGATCACAATCCGGCGACATCGGTGCTGGGCGAGTGACAAAGGAATCGGCTGCAACTGACGGAGTTCGTTCGATAGTCGCGCTCTTCATTTCGCTCACGTTCCGTTAACCCCCTTGGCACTAGTGCTGCGCTGCGTTATGGAAACGTGCGCGCTCGCGGCACGGGTCGTCGTTGTGAGCCCCAGAGTTCGGATCAACCGAACCGGTGTTGCGTTCAGGCAACGGCAGAGCTAAGTTTGTCGTGAGCTTGGATTTTGAGGTGTTGCCGTGGGCGGACTCCTATGTCATAGGAGCGCCTGACGAGAACACCGGAGCTCGAAGAGGGAGTAGAATAATGTTGTCAAAGCTTCTTACGGCAGCCGCAGTAGTCACGATGGCGGCTACCCCGGTTGTGGCGGCTCCGGCCTCCAAGCTGTCGCTGACTCGCGCCTCGACGGCGAGCGAGAAGGACAGCGAGCTGGCTCCGGCCGTGATCATCGGCGTGCTCGCGACTGTCGCGATCATCGGTGGTGCGGTTGCGCTCGCCAACAACGACGACGATCCCGACAGCCCGTAGGATCTGTCTTAAGGATTGATTTTGAGTGGCGGCCCTTGTGGCCGCCACTTTTATTTTGTCTTCCGAAGGTTCCCCGACAGGTGCGGCGCCGCCTCACCTCCGCCCCGGGATTTTATCGGATAGGGAGCGTAAGCTTGGGTACAGGTGCGCCCCGCTAGAGCCGCATCTCAGGGCTTCAAATGCATAGTGTATGATTGGAAAGCTTTTCCGCCGACGCTCCCCCGCCCCAATGCCGGCAGGCAGCCTGCCCGCCGGACAGAGAATCTATGCGATTGGTGATATCCATGGTCGCGTCGACCTGCTGGACACCCTGCTCGCCAAGATCGAAGCGGACGACGCAAGTAGGGCGCCCAGCGCGTCGCAAATAATCTTCCTCGGCGATCTCATCGATCGGGGTCCGAGCTCCGCACAGGTAGTGGAGCGCGCTCTGCAAATGGCAGAAGGACCGCGGCGTTGCCGATTCCTCCTCGGCAATCACGAGGAGGTGTTTCTCAGGGCACTCGGAGGAGATCTGAAAGCCTTGGCATTCTTCGTCCGCATTGGCGGGCGGGAGACGATCCTCAGCTACGCAATCTCTGAAGAAGACTATCGGAACAGCGACTTTCCGGAGCTTCACGCCCTTCTCGTCGAGCGCGTTCCCGAATCGCATCGCACGTTCCTCGAAAGCTTCGAGGATCTGATCGTGCTGGGCGATTTCGCTTTCGTCCATGCTGGCGTGCGTCCGGGGCAGGCACTGGAGAGCCAGCGGGTGAGCGATCTACGCTGGATCCGCCACGAGTTTCTCGATCATCGCGACGGCTTCGAGAAGATCATCGTGCACGGGCACACGATCTTCGACGAGGTCGAATTGCGTCAGCACCGCATCGGACTCGACACCGGCGCCTATTCGAGCGGGAAGCTGACCGCAATGGGTTTCGAAGGCCAACAACGCTGGGTACTGGATACTGCGATCGAGGCCTGAACCACGCCTGCCACGCTCTCGCAGATCAGAATTGGAAACGACGCGCCCTGATCTTCAGGGCAATCGGTCCGGGTCTTATTGGCCCGGCACGCCCTGCGGCGGTGACCCGGCGCCGGCGCCGGCGCCGCCACCCTGCTGCTGTTGTTGCTGCTGCATCGCCCGCTGCATCATCATCTGCTGGACGACAGCCGCGGGAATGATCCGCTCGGGGCTGACAGTGAAGACGAGCATCGCATCGGGCGGCACGCGCTCGGGATCGGGGCTCTGCATGCCCGGCGCGCCATAAGCGAGGTCAGCGGGGATCCACAGGCGGTACTTGCCGCCCTTCTGCATCAGCTTGAGGCCCTCGAGGAAGCCCGGGATTGCGCTGCCCTGCTGGATCGGAAAGGGCACCGGCTGGGTGCTCTTGTCGAACACCGTGCCATCGCGGAAGCGGCCCTCGTAATTGGCGATGACGTAATCGCCCTCGCCCGCCGTCGCGCCATCACCGGCCTTGAGCACTTCGAACTGCAGGCCCGAGGCCGTGGTCTGCACGCCCGGCCGGCCCTTGTTCCACGCGAGATACTCGGTGTCGGCGCCTTTGAGCGCGACCTGCTCGCGTGTGCCCAGCCAGGCGAGGCCGAAGGCCAGCACCACCGCGAGCAGCACGCCGAGCCACAGCCACACCTTGTAGGCGCGCTTGACGGGCTGAAGCGGAACGGCGGTCACCGACATGAGTCACATCCTCGATCGGCGTTCCGCCGCTTAACTTCGCACTTTTCCCGCAAAAGCTTTCCGACGATTGCGGAAGCCCGCAATATTCTTACCGGGCGCTGTCGCGCTCCACGCGCTTGCGCTCGAGCTTGCGTGCACGGCGAACCGCAGCCGCACGCTCGCGGGCGCGCTTCTCGCTGGGCTTCTCATAGTGACGGCGGAGCTTCATCTCACGATACACGCCTTCACGCTGCAGCTTCTTCTTGAGCGCCCGCAGCGCCTGGTCGACGTTATTGTCGCGAACGATGATTTGCATAAGGCCGTACAGCTCCGATCTCGATACAATAGAATAGGGTTCGCCGGAGCGCGGGCTGCGGCGTCGTCGCGGCCACCTATCAGCGTGAATCCGATTTTTCAAGGTCCGACGCGGTGTGGCGACGAGAATCTCGGGCCGGATGCGCCGAACGGGTGTGACCGTTCGGCAACACTGCGCCCACATTACACCGCATTGCAGCGCTGCAACGCTCCCGATAGGTTCGCGTGCCATTCCAAACGCATGCAGTTAGCCTACGCCCTGGACCTCGAGACCCGCCTCCTCATCGTCGACGACGATCCCGGCATCCGCGAATTGACCGCGGGTTTCCTGTCACAGCATGGCTATGTCGTCGATACCGCGGACGGTGGCATCGAGATGCGGGAGAAATTGGCCGCGCACGATTATGCGCTGGTCGTGCTCGACCTGATGATGCCGGGTGAGGACGGGCTCAGCATCCTGCGGTCGCTCGATCGCGCGACCGGCCCCGCCGTGATCCTCCATTCGGTGATCGGCGAGGACATCGACCGGATCGTCGGGCTCGAGATGGGCGCCGACGACTATGTCGCCAAGCCGGCCAACCCGCGCGAGCTGCTCGCGCGCATCCGCTCGGTGCTTCGCCGCGCCGGGAGCGGCGAGCGCACCGCCGCGCGGCTGCCCGAACGCAACTTCCTGCGCTTCGCCGGCTGGCGGCTCGATCCGGTGGCGCGGCAGCTCTACGACCCCGAAAATGTGATCATCAACCTTTCGGACGGCGAGTTCCGCCTGCTGCTCGCGCTCGTCGAGCGCCCCCGCCGGGTGCTCACCCGCGACATGCTGCTCGATCTTTCGCGCGGTCCGATGGCGGAGCATTTCGATCGCGCTATCGACGTCCAGATGAGCCGGCTGCGCAAGAAGCTGGCACGGCCCGGACGCGAGGAGCTGGTCCGCACGATCCGCAACGAAGGCTATATGTTCGTCGCCGAGGTCACCACCAAGTGAGCAAGGCGCGCTCGATTACCGTCCCGATCGTGCTGCTGGTGATCGCTGCGGCGCTGATCGCGACGACGGTGCAGTTCACGGCGATGTTCAGCGGCCCGCCGCCCTGGTTCCGCCCGACCCCGATCGCGCGCGTCGCCGATGCGTTGCGGACCGGACAGGTGCCCGAAACCGTGCGCGGGATCGAAGTCGCGCGGATCGACGAGGATCGGTTCGGCCGCAGTGACGAGCAACCCTCGGCCGCGCGCGACGCCGCGATCGCGGCGCTGATCCCCGCCCCCGCCGACGAAGTGCAGGGCTTCTACCAATTTCCGCCGCACGACCCCGACAGCGATTTGCACGGCAGCTTCACGGTCGGGCGCCGCGCTGGCGATGGCTGGATCATCGTCTCGACCGCCGCGCCGCCGACCTTCACTGGCTGGCACCTGCGGCGGTTGGCGGGGATGTTGCTGACGCTCGCGGTGCTCTCGGTGCTCGCCTGGTACGTCGCGAGGCGGATCTCGCGGCCGATCCGCGAGCTCGCGCACGCCGCGACGCGCGCGCGGCTCGGCGCCCGGCCGGCGATCCCGCGCGGCGGCCCGCGCGAGGTGCGCGAGCTCGCCGAGGCGGTGGAGGCGATGCAGGATCGCATCCTCCAGCAAGCCGAGGGCCGCACCGCGATGCTCGCCGCGATCGCGCACGATCTCGGCACGCCGCTCTCGCGGATCGCGTTCTGGGTCGAGCAATTGCCCGAGGCCGCACGCGACCGCGCTGCCGCCGATATCGACGAGATGCGCGCGATGCTGGGCGCGGTGCTGCGCTTTACCCGCGACGATCGCAACCAGACGCAGCATGCGCGGCTCGACCTCGGAAGCCTGATCGAGAGCCTTGGCGACGATCTCGCCGCTGCGGGGATGCCGGTCGAGGTCGATTTCGGTCCGCGCGTGATCGTCGAAGGCGATCCCGCCGCGCTCCGCCGGCTGTTCACCAACCTCGTCGAGAACGCCGTCCGCTATGGCGATCGCGCGCGGCTGTGCTGGTCGGTTTCCGCCAACTGGGCCGAAGTGCTGGTCGAGGACGAAGGCCCGGGCTTTCCCACCGGGCGCGCCGAGGCGCTGTTCGCGCCCTTCGTGCGCGGCGAGGCCTCGCGCAATCGCGCGACCGGCGGCACCGGGCTCGGGCTCGCGATCGTCCGCTCGATCGCGGAGGCGCATGGCGGCGAGGTGGCGCTGGAGACCCGGGCCGCGGGCGGCGGCCGCGTGCGCGTGCGGCTTCCGGCGGAGTAGGTGCCGCACGGCCGCGCGCGGCACGGTTGAGATGCGTTGAAATATTCGGCGATCCCGCGAAATCGCGCGGCATGCTGGCGCCGCCACTCCTGCGATCAACCAGCGGGAGTATCGCATTGCATCACGACCACCACGACGACCATGATCTTGGTCTCGCGCACGACCTCGAAGTCATCAACGCGCTCGCCAGCCGGCGCCGCGCGCTGCGCTGGTTCGCCGGCGCCGGCGCGGGGGCGCTGCTGACCGGGTGCGACGGCGGCTCGGCCACCGGCTCGGTGGTCACGCCGACGCCGACACCGGCCGCGAGCGACGCGCCCACGCCGAGCCCCAGCCCCAGTCCGACACCCACGCCGAGCGGCGGCTGTGTCGCGGACCCGAGCGAGACCAACGGTCCCTACCCCGCCGACGGCACCAACACCTCGTCGGGCCTGACCTCGAACGCGTTGACTGCAGCCAATGTCGTCCGCAGCGACATCAGGCCGAGCTTCATCGGCACGTCGACCGCAATCGCCGCGGGGGCGCAGGTGACGCTCACGCTCACCGTGGTCAACGTCAACGCCGCCTGCGCGCCGCTCGCCGGCTATGCGGTGTACATCTGGCATTGCGATCGCGACGGGAAATATTCGCTCTACGATCTGCCCAACGAAAGCTATCTGCGCGGCGTCGGCGTGACCGACGCCAATGGCCAGGTGACGTTCACCACGATCTTCCCCGGCTGCTATGCCGGGCGCTGGCCGCACATTCATTTCGAGGTTTTCTCGAGCCTGACCACGGCGACCAGCGGACGCTATGCGGCCCTGGTCTCGCAGCTGGCGATGCCCGCAGCGACCTGCACCGAGGTCTACAACAACGCCAGCGGCTACACCACGAGCGTGCGCAACCTCGCCGGCGTGTCGCTCTCGGGCGACAATGTGTTCGGCGACAATTCGAGCGCGCAGGTGGCGCAGCAGACGCCGACGATGAGTGGCAGCGCGACCGCCGGCTACACCGCCACCGCGGTGATCGGCCTCGCGCGCTAGCATTTCCCACCGTGCTCCGGCGAAGGCCGGAGCGCTGGCCGCAAGGACAGCATTCGCGGCCAGGGCTCCGGTCTTCGCCGGAGCACGGTTTTCCCGTTCAACGATCTCCACGGGGGTGGAGCGGCCGGAAGCCCACCGGCCGGGGCGCCCCGTCTGCCGAGGTGGATTCCCCTCTGTACCACTTCCCGGCAGGCGGGGCGCCGTTATAGTGCCCCGCGATGGCATCCCCTTCTCCCGCGCGGCACCGCCTCCGTTCGATCCTCGGCGGCTCGGCGGGCAATCTCGTCGAATGGTATGACTGGTACGCCTACTCGGCGTTCACGCTCTATTTCGCCCATCATTTCTTCCCCAAAGGCGATCAGACCGCGCAACTGCTCAACGCCGCGGCGGTGTTCGCGGTCGGTTTTCTGATGCGGCCGATCGGCGGCTGGCTGATGGGCGTCTATGGCGACCGCCACGGACGCAAGGCGGGGCTGACGCTGTCGGTGAGCCTGATGTGCGCGGGATCGCTGATCATCGCGCTGACTCCGGGATACGCCACGATCGGCGCGGCGGCGCCGGTGCTGCTCGTGCTCGCGCGCCTGCTCCAGGGGCTGTCGGTCGGCGGCGAATATGGCGCGAGCGCGACCTATCTCTCCGAGATGGCGGGCAAGCGCCATCGCGGCTTCTTCTCGAGCTTCCAGTACGTCACCTTGATCTCGGGGCAGCTGGTGGCGCTGCTCGTCCTGCTGGTGCTGCAGGCAGTGCTCAGCGAGGCCGAGCTCGACGCCTGGGGCTGGCGCATCCCGTTCGCGATCGGCGGCGCGCTGGCGGTGCTGGTGTTCTGGCTTCGCCGGCGGCTCGCCGAGACCGAGAGCTTCGAGAATGCGAAGCGCGCGGGGCGCCGATCGAGCTTCGGCGCGCTGTTCCGCGAGCATCCGCGCGAGGCGGCGGTGGTGATGCTGCTCACCGCGGGCGGCACGCTCGCCTTCTATGCCTATTCGATCTATCTGCAGAAATTCCTCGTCAACACCGCCGGCTTCGATCGCGCGACCGCCTCGCAGATCAATGCCGCGGCGCTGTTCGGCTTCATGCTGATCCAGCCGCTGGCGGGGGCGCTGTCCGATGTGATCGGGCGCAAGCCGCTGATGGTCGGGTTCGGCGTGCTCGGCGTGTTGCTGACCTTGCCGATCTTCACGACGCTGGAGACCGTGCAGAGCCCGTTGGCGGCGTTCGGCCTGATGTTCGGCGCGCTGGTGATCGTCACCGGCTACACCTCGATCAACGCGGTGGTGAAGGCCGAGCTCTTCCCCGCGCACATCCGCACGCTCGGCGTCGCGCTACCCTATGCGCTCGCCAATGCGCTGTTCGGCGGAACCGCCGAATATGTCGCCCTGTGGTTCAAGGATTCGGGCTGGGAACGCGGATTTTACTGGTACGTCACCGCGATGATCGCGATCTCGCTGATCACCTATCTGCGGATGCGCGACACCGCCCGGCATTCGCGCATTCTCGAGGACTGAGCGTCAGGCGATCATCCCGCCGCCGCGGCTCGCCAGCACGCGGCCGATCGAATCGAACAGCGCATCCATCGCCACCGGCTTGAACAGCACGTCGTCGGCGCCGAGCGCGAGGCAGCGCTCGCGCAGATCGACTGCGGTATCGGCGGTCACCACGATGATCGGCAGCTTGCCCCGCTCGTCATCGCGCGCGCGGATGCGGCGGATCGTCTCGAAGCCGTCGGTGCCGGGCATGCGCAGATCGACGAGGACGACGTCGAAATTCTCGGCGTCGATCCGGGCAAGCCCCTCCTCGGCCCAGCTCGCCTCGGCCATCGTCGCGCCCGCGACGTCGAGCATGTCCTTCACGACCCGACGGTTCATCGGATCGTCCTCGATAAAGAGGATGTTCATGGCATACCGCCGCTTCGGACGGAGAGGAGATCGGCGACCGATTTTATCATATCTGGTGTGCTATCGCGCTAAGCCGCTTCAGACTCAAGCGGCTCGCTGCCCGCGGGGCGAGAATTTTCTTCCGCAGGCGTAACGAATACCTGCACCAGCGCCGCGCCGGATACCGGTTTTTCGATGATATGTCCGACACCCGTGGTGCGAAGTTGAGACAGGGTCGCTTCGTCCGGCTTCATCCACAGCACCGCGGAAACGGCCGCCTCGCTGGCAACGACGAGTGTCTGCAGTGTTTCCACGGGCTCGCCCTCGCCGGCCTTCAGCGTGGCTTCGTCGACGAGCAGGTGCGTTACCGGGGCCTCGGCGATCAAGGCCAGCGCCTCTTCGGCTCCGCCGGCGAACCGCAGCGAGGAGGCCTTGGGCTCGAGCAGGGTGCGCAGCATGCTCCGGGCGATCGGGTTGCGGTCGACGATCAGCATCGCGGCGCCCGACGCGCCGTTCGGGGCCGCCTCGGCGGGGGCCTCGGCATCGATCAGCGGCAGCTCGACGGTGAATACCGCGCCCTCGCCTTCGATGCTCTCGACGCTGATCTCGCCACCCAGCGCACGCGCGAGGTTGCGGCAGATGGTGAGCCCGAGCCCGGTGCCGCCGAACTGGCGGGTGGTGCCGGCATCGACCTGGCGGAAGGATTCGAAGATCTCCTCGAACTTCTCCGCCGGAATGCCGATCCCGGTATCGCTGACGACGAGCCGAAGGCGGCGGGCATCGCCCACGCCCTCGGCGACCGCGCGCAGGCTCACGCCGCCGCGCGCGGTGAACTTGATCGCGTTGGACAGCAGATTGAAGACGATCTGGCGGAGCCGTCCGGCGTCGCTGACGATCCAGCCCGGCGCATGGCTGAGCTCGAGCCGGAAGCCGAGCCCCTTGGCGCGCGCCTGCTCCTCCCAGAGCCGGGTGACCTCGCGCAGCGTCGCGCCCAGATCGAGCGGTGCCGCGTCGACGGTCAGATTGCCCGTCTCCATCTTGGCGACGTCGAGAATGTCGTCGACGAGGCTGCGCATCGTCACGCCGGCGCCGTGGACGATGCCGATCCGGTCGCGCGTCTCGGGCTCCAGCTTCGGATCGGCGAGCATTACCTGCGTCATGCCGAGAATGCCGTTGAGCGGCGTGCGGATCTCGTGGCTCGTCGTCGCGAGGAACTCGGTCTTCGCCTTGAGCGCCTTTTCGAGCGCGACATTGGTATCGGCGAGCACGACGTTGGCGGCGCGCACCTGATTGCGGCTGCGGCGGATCGTGACCAAGCCGAAGCTCAGCAGCGCGATGATGACCAGCGTGGCGCCGCCGATGCTGATGAACAGGGTGCGCTGAAACGCGGCGGTGCGGCGCGCCTCCTCGGCCTTGAGCGTCTGGATGCGGGTCTGCTGCTCGGCATAGTTGAACCGCGCAGCCATCAGCGCCGCGCCGGTGGAGGTGGCGACCTTGGTCGATTCCTCGTCGAGCCGCTTCATCGCCTCGAGATGCGCGAGCGCCAGCCGCGGCGCACCGGCATCGCGGAAGATTTCATAGGCATAGGTGTGCGAGCTGCGATATTCGCCGGTCGTGGTCGTCAGGTCCACGCCGTTGAAACACGCCTCGATGAGCCGCAGCGCCTTCGCCTTGTCGCCGCGCGCCGCGGCCAGCCCGGCGGCGGTCGCGAGCAGATGGCGGCGCAGCAGATCGGCATCGGCATCGGCGACCAGCTTGAAGCCGCGGGCGAGCGTGCGATCCGCGGCATCGAGCCGCTTCAGCTTGATCTGGTTACGCGCCAAATTCGTCAGGATGCGGGCTTCCAGCAGCGGCATTTCCAGTTGGCGCGCGATAACGAGCGCCGCTTCATATTCGCGCTCCGCCTCGACGCTGCCTTCCCGGGCCTGGGCGAGGATGTTCGCACGGCGATTGTGCAGCGACAGCGAAAGCGCCGGATCGTCGTCGTAGAGCTCGGATGCCTGGAGAAAATATTGCTGCGCACGATTGTCGTCGCTGGCGACGCTGTAGAGCGCGCCGATGTTCTGAAGCGCGATCGCCTGGCTGCGCGGCTCCTTGACCGCGGCGAAGACCCGGAACGATTCCTGATAGTTGGCCAACGCCTGCACGGCGTCGTTGTCCTGCATGTACAGCATGCCCTGCGACATCAGCAGGTCGCCGCGCAGCTTGGTCGGCTCGGCAATCCCGCCGATGAGGCGAAGCCCCTCGGCCAGCAGCGGCCTAGCGCGCGCCGCCGCATTGCTGCGCAAATAGGCTTCCGCGCCGAGCCAGCGCGCCGTGGCGAGCGCGAGCATGCGCTGCCGCGGATCGGGGAGGCGCCGCGCCAGCGAATCGATCAGCGCGATATGGCGCAGCGCCTGCGCCTGATCCGCCATCATGCTGCCCTTCGCGGCGTCGATCTGCGCCTGCAACGGCGCCGGGAAGTCCCCAGCGGCGAATGCCGGCTGAATCGTCGATAGACAGAGCGCGAGCGCGAGCGTGCGTATCAGCGCGCGGATCACGCGCGCTTCCAGAAGCTCTCGGGCCGGATGAACGACTGCACGTTCGCCGAGCTGGCGAGATGCGCTTCCTCGGCGAGATATTTGCGGAACGCCTCGAAGCCGAGCGGGCGCGAGAGCAGGAAGCCCTGCACCATGTCGCAGCCCATCACGCTGAGCAGCGCGAGCGCGGACGGCGTCTCGACGCCTTCGGCGGTGACTTCCATCTCGAGCGCGTGCGCGAGGTCGATCGTCGAGCGGACGATCAGCGGATCGCGATTGCTGCTGGTCAGCTGCATCACGAACATCTTGTCGATCTTGAGCTCGCTGGCGGGCAGCCGCTTGAGATAGGCGAGCGAGGAGAGCCCCGCGCCATAATCGTCGATCGCGAGCTGGACGCCGATGTCGGCGAACTGCTGGAGATGCTGGATCGCGCTGTCCGGATCGCGGATCACGGCGGTCTCGGTGATCTCGAAGCCGAGCTTGGCGCCGCTGACCGCGACGATCGCGCAGGCCTCCTTCACGAAATCGGCGTCGGCGAGCAGCATGCCCGAGATGTTGAGGAACAGCGTGAGATCGTGCCCTTCGGCGGCGAGCCGCTTCTGATCGGCGATCACTTGGCGCAGGGTCCACATGGTGAGCGCGCCGATCTCGCCGGCCTCTTCGGCAACCGAGATGAAGTCGCCCGGCAGGATCAGCCCGCGCTGCGGGTGCTGCCAGCGCACCAGCGCCTCGGCGCTGGCGATCTCCTGCCGCCGGACATGGACCTTGGGCTGATATTGGAGAAACATCTCTCCCTCGGTGATCGCACGCGGCAGCTCGCGCATCAGCGTGAGGCGATCGAACGCGAGATCGGCACGCGACAGATCGAGCATCACCACGCGTTTCTCGCCGCGGGCCTGCTCGAGCGCCGATTCGGCCGCTTCGGTGAGCCGCACGTCGTCGCATTCGTGGCAGGGTGCCGCGGCGACGCCGAACTGCATCTGAAGCTGCCACGATTCGCCGTCGAGATCGAAGGGGAGCGCCAGCGCCTTGCGCAGCCGGTCGATGTCGGCCGCGCCCGCCTCGGGCGATTCGCGCTCGAAAGCGACTTCGATCAGGGCGCGTCCCGCGGTGAGGATGCGCACCTCGGGGAGGACACTCGCGATTCGCGCACCGACGTCGAGCACGAGTGCATCGGCGCGCGGGCGACCGAGATGGCGGCGCAGCGTCGCGAAATTCAAAATCTCACATTGGGACAGAATTCGCCAAAGCGCGGGAGCGGTGCGCGGGTTCTTTTCGGCGGCCATCCCGATCGGGGACGCATCGCCGCGCGGGGGAACCGGCACGTCCACGCCGCCCCTGCCGCGCGCGTCGAACACGCCACAGCTGCTCGCTTTTACAGCGATTCCATTGGCTTCCGCGGAAGACGCAAACACACGCGTCGCGTTCCCCCCGAGGTGCACCGAAGGCTCAGACCCTGCCGACATAGCGAGGACGCTAGGCCACGACCCTTGAAGGAACGGTTAAACGCAAGCCTTTGGAACAGCGCTCCAACCTGCGCGCTTCCGCAGAAATCCTGATTGCGTAGTCGTTAATCTCCCCTTAACCACTCGAATTGCGCGTCATGCGCACCGATGGGAGATCAATGATGTTGGCGTTTGACCTTCTTTTTCGCGATAAGACCGGCGAAGACATTCGTCCGTTCTGAATTCGTGCCATCCGGGCCGGCAGTGAGGCGACTTCAGCAGTGAGGGCGCGCTGACCGGCCCGGACGACTCTTGAGAAGCGGCTGGGGGCTCCAGCCGCTTTTTTCTTGCCTGCCGCCTGGCCTATGTGCCGACGGCAGGGCCCTTGCCCTCCGCGCTCGCTTGGCTAAGGCGCTGTCATCCGCATTCTGGAGGGATTGGCATTGCGCATCGCGATGATCGGCACGGGCTATGTGGGGCTGGTTTCCGGCGCCTGCTTCTCGGACTTCGGCCATGACGTGGTCTGCGTCGACAAGGACGCCCGCAAGATCGAACTGCTCCATCAGAATGTGATGCCGATCTACGAGCCGGGGCTCGACGCGCTCGTGGCCTCGAACGTCAAGGCCGGCCGGTTGACCTTCACCACCGACCTTGCCGAAGGCGTGAAGAATGCCGACGCCGTGTTCATCGCGGTCGGCACCCCCAGCCGGCGCGGCGATGGCCATGCCGACCTCTCCTATGTCTATGCCGCAGCGCGCGAGATCGCCGAGAATCTGACCGGGCCGAGCGTGATCGTCACGAAGTCGACCGTACCGGTGGGAACCGGCGACGAAGTCGAACGCATCATCGCCGAAGTCGCGCCGGACAGCGGCGCCAAGGTCGTCTCCAATCCCGAATTCCTGCGCGAAGGCGCCGCGATCGAGGACTTCAAGCGTCCCGACCGCGTCGTGGTGGGCACCGACGACGAAGGCGCCCGCGAAGTGATGCGCGCGATCTATCGTCCGCTCTCGCTCAACCAGAACGCGCCGTTGCTGTTCACCGGACGCCGCACCTCCGAGCTGATCAAATATGCCGCGAACGCGTTCCTCGCGGTCAAGATCACCTTCATCAACGAAATCGCCGATCTGTGCGAGGAGGTCGGCGCCGACGTGCAGGAAGTCGCGCGCGGCATCGGCATGGACAACCGCATCGGCGGCAAGTTCCTTCATGCCGGCCCCGGCTATGGCGGCTCGTGCTTCCCCAAGGACACGCTGGCGCTGCTCAAGACCGCGGCGGACCATGAGACTCCGCTGCGCATCGTCGAATCTACCGTGCAGGTGAACGACAATCGCAAGCGCGCGATGGGCCGCAAGGTCATCCGGGCGATGGGCGGCGACGTCCGCGGCAAGACCGTCGGGTTGCTCGGCCTGACCTTCAAGCCCAACACCGACGACATGCGCGACGCGCCGAGCCTTTCGATCGTCGCCGCGCTTGAGGATGCCGGCGCGACGGTGAAGGCCTATGACCCCGAGGGGTTCGAGCAGGCGCGGCCGCTGCTTCCCAATGTCGCGTTCAGCGAAAGCGCCTATGCCGCGGCAGAGGGCGCCGACGCGCTGGTGATCGTCACCGAATGGGATGCGTTCCGCGCGCTCGATCTCGGGCGGATCAAGTCGCTGCTCAACACGCCGCTGCTCGTCGATCTGCGCAACATCTATCCGCCGGCGGAGGCCGAGCGGGCGGGGCTCAAGCTGGTCGGCGTCGGCAAGCCGCAGCGCGGCTGAGCGTCAGGCGACCTTGCCGAGCCGCTCGCCGGCATAGGCCGAGGCGCAGATCGGCTCCCACCACCAGCGATTGGCGAGATACCAGTCGACCGTGCGGGCGAGACCGGTGTCGAAATCCGCGCGCGGCCGCCAGCCCAGATCGCCTTCGAGCCTGGACGGGTCGATCGCATAGCGCCGGTCATGGCCGGGCCGATCCGCTACGAAATCGATCAGCGCGCGGCGCGGCTTGCCCGCCTGCAGCGGCACCCGCGCGTCGAGCAGATCGCAGATCGTCTCTACCACGCTCAGATTGGTCCGCTCGGCCCTGCCGCCGACCAGATAGGTCTCGCCAACGCTACCGCGCGTGAGGATCTGCTCGAGCGCCTCGGCATGGTCCTCGACATAGAGCCAGTCGCGCACGTTCGCGCCGCGGCCATAGACCGGTAGCTTCCGCCCCTCGAGCGCATTGAGGATCGTCAGCGGGATCAGCTTCTCGGGAAAGTGATAGGGCCCGTAATTGTTCGAGCAGTTCGAGAGCAACACCGGCAGGCCATAGGTCTCGTGCCAGGCGCGGACGAAATGATCCGATGCGGCCTTCGACGCCGAATAGGGCGAGGACGGGGCATAGGGCGTCGTCTCGGTGAAGACGCCGCTGTCGAACGGCAGATCGCCGAACACTTCGTCGGTCGAGACATGATGGAAGCGGAAGCGCGCGCGCCCGGCCGGATCGAGCGTGCGCCAATGCGCGAGCGCCGCGTCGAGCAGCCGCACCGTGCCGACGACATTGGTTTCGACAAAAGCCGCGGGCGCGTCGATCGAGCGATCGACATGCGTCTCCGCAGCCAGGTGCAGGACGGCGTCGAGCTGCTCGTCGCGCAGCAGCCGCAGCACGGTCTCGCTATCGGCGATATCGCCCACGACGAAGCGGAAATTGGGCGCGGCCTCGATTTCGCGAAGCGAGGCGCGGTTGCCGGCATAGGTCAGCTTGTCGAGGCAGACGACGTGCCAGCCCTGCCCCACCAGCCGACGGCACACCGCTGAACCGATGAACCCGGCGGCGCCGGTAACGAGAACCCGCCGGATCATGCCGCGTCCTGCACGCAGCGGCGGAGATAGTCGGCATAGCCGGTCTTGCCCATCAAGGCGGCGCGTTCGAGCATCGCGTCGGCGCCGAGATAGCCGAGATCGAAGCCGATCTCCTCGGGGCAGGCGATCTTGATGCCCTGGCGATGCTCGATCGTGCGGACGAACGCACCCGCTTCGTGGAGGCTGTCATGCGTGCCGGTATCGAGCCATGCATAGCCGCGGCCGAGACGGTTCACGGTCAGCGTGCCGCGATCGAGATAGGTGCGGATCAGATCGGTGATCTCGAGCTCGCCGCGCGCCGACGGCTTGAGCCCGCGCGCGATCGCAGTGACCTCGCGGTCGAAGAAATAGAGGCCGGTGACCGCCCAGCGCGATTCAGGATTCGCCGGCTTCTCGACGATGCTGGTGGCGCGTCCGGTCGCGGGATCGAAGCTGACCACGCCATAGCGCTCGGGATCGTCGACCTGATAGGCGAACACCGTCGCGCCGCCCGCTGCCGCTTCGGTGGCGGCCATGTGCCCCTTGGCGCCCATCGCGTCGCCGTGGAAGATATTGTCGCCGAGGATCAGCGCGGCGGGGCCGCCGTTCAGGAATTCCTCGCCGATCAGAAACGCCTGCGCCAGCCCGTCGGGGCTCGGCTGCTCGGCATAGCTGAGATTGATTCCGAACGCCGCACCGGTGCCGAGCAGCGCCTCGAACGCGGGCAGATCGCGCGGGCTGGAGATGATCAATATGTCGCGGATGCCCGCGAGCATCAGCACCGACAGCGGATAATAGATCATCGGCTTGTCGAACACCGGCAGCAGCTGCTTCGAGATCGACAGCGTCGCGGGATAGAGCCGCGTGCCCGATCCGCCGGCGAGGATGATGCCCTTTACGCCGTGCGGCTCGGGCCGGCGATCACCGCTGCGGCGGAAATGGGCTGACAATTTTTCTTCTCCGCTCCGAATTAGGAACGCCTCGCAAGCAAGGCCTCCTGCCCCCTACATCCACATTGCCGAATAGCGGCAGAAGGTTCACGAAGCTTTAGCCGCGCGCAGCGCGCGCGAATGGGATTTGCATTGCCGTCTTCTCCCCTTACCCATCTCCAGCGTCTCGAGGCCGAGAGCATCCATATCCTTCGCGAAGTGGTCGCCGAGGCCGAGCGCCCGGTGATGCTCTATTCGGTCGGCAAGGACAGCGCGGTGATGCTCCACCTCGCCAAAAAGGCCTTCTACCCCGCGCCGCCGCCCTTCCCGCTGCTCCATGTCGATACGACGTGGAAGTTCCAGGCAATGTACGATCTGCGCGACAAGGCGGCGAAGGCCGCGGGGATGGAGCTGATCGTCCACCACAATCCCGATGCGCTGGCGCGCGGGATCAACCCGTTCGACCATGGCAGCCTCCACACCGACCTGTGGAAGACCGAGGGGCTGAAGCAGGCGCTCGACAAATATGGCTTCGACGCCGCCTTTGGCGGCGCGCGGCGCGACGAGGAGAAGAGCCGCGCCAAGGAACGCGTCTTCTCGTTCCGCACCGCCTCGCATCGCTGGGATCCCAAGAACCAGCGCCCCGAGCTCTGGCATCTCTACAATGCCCGCAAGAACAAGGGCGAGAGCATGCGGGTGTTCCCGATCTCGAACTGGACCGAACTCGACATCTGGCAGTATATCCGCGCCGAGGGGATCGAGATCGTCCCGCTCTATTTCGCCGCGCCGCGCCCCACCGTCGAGCGGGACGGGCTGCTGCTGATGGTCGATGACGAACGCTTCCGGCTGAAGCCCGGAGAGACGCCGGTCGAGCGCTCGGTGCGCTTCCGCACGCTCGGCTGCTACCCGCTCACCGGCGCGGTCGAGAGCGAGGCGGCGAACCTCGAGGACGTCATCCAGGAGATGCTGCTCACCACCACCTCCGAGCGCCAGGGCCGGGCGATCGATCACGATCAGGCGGCGAGCATGGAGAAGAAGAAGCAGGAGGGCTATTTCTGATGACCTCCTACCGCCCCGACGCGCTGATCGCGTCCGACATCTCGGCCTATCTGACGCTGCACCAGAACAAGTCGCTGCTGCGCTTCATCACCTGCGGCAGCGTGGACGATGGAAAATCCACGCTGATCGGGCGCTTGCTCTACGATTCGAAGATGATCTTCGAGGATCAGCTCGCCAGCCTCGAGGCCGACAGCAAGCGCGTCGGCACGCAGGGCGGCGAGATCGATTTCGCGCTGCTCGTCGACGGCCTCGCCGCCGAGCGCGAGCAGGGCATCACAATCGACGTCGCCTATCGCTTCTTCGCCACCGAGAAGCGCAAGTTCATCGTCGCCGACACCCCCGGGCACGAGCAATATACCCGCAACATGGTCACCGGCGCCTCGACCGCCGACCTCGCGGTGATCCTGATCGACGCACGCAAGGGCGTGCTCACCCAGACGCGGCGCCATTCCTATCTCGCGCATCTGCTCGGCATCCGACACATCGTGCTCGCGGTGAACAAGATGGACCTGATCGGCTATGATCAGAGCGCCTATGACGCGATCGTCGCGGATTATCGCGGCTTCGCGGAATCGATCGGCATCCGCGACTTCACCCCGATCCCGATCTCGGGGTTCCGGGGCGACAACATCACCGGCCTGTCCAACAACACGCCATGGTTCGCGGGTCCGGCGCTGCTCGAGCATCTCGAGCAGGTCGAGGTCGACACCGAGGCCGACCGCGCCAAGGCGTTCCGGCTGCCGGTGCAATGGGTCAACCGCCCCAATCTGGATTTCCGCGGGTTCGCCGGGCTGATCGCGAGCGGCACCGTCAAGCCCGGCGACGCGGTGCGGATACTGCCTTCGGGGCGCACCAGCACCGTCGCGCGGATCGTCGCGATGGGCGGCGACCGCGACGCGGCGGGCGCCGGCGAATCGGTCACCCTCACGCTTGCCGACGAAGTCGATTGCTCGCGCGGCGACGTCATCGCCGCGGCCGACGCACCGCCGCAGGTCGCCGACCAGTTCCGCGCGACGATCGTCTGGATGGACCAGAACGATCTGCTCCCCGGCCGCGCCTATTGGCTCAAGCTCGGCACGCAAACGGTGAGCGTCACCGTGCGCGAGCCCGAGCATGCGATCGACGTCAACACGCTCGCCCATGTCTCCGCCAAGACGCTCAAGCTCAACGATATCGGCGTGGCCGAGATCGCCGCCGACCGCGGAATCGTGTTCGAGCCCTATGCCGACAGCCACGATCTCGGCGGCTTCATCCTGATCGACAAGGCGAGCAACGCCACGGTCGGCGCGGGCATGCTCCACCACGCGCTGCGCCGCGCGCAGAACGTCCATTGGCAGGCGATGGAGATCACCCGCGAGGCGCACGCCGCGCAAAAGGGCCAGCAGCCGCGCCTGCTCTGGTTCACCGGCCTGTCGGGCTCGGGCAAGTCGACCATCGCCAATCTGGTCGAGAAGAAGCTGCACGCGATGGGCAAGCACAGCTTCCTGCTCGACGGCGACAATATCCGCCACGGGCTCAACCGCGATCTCGGCTTCTCCGATGCCGATCGGGTCGAGAATATCCGCCGTGTCGGCGAAGTCGCCAAGCTGATGACCGATGCCGGGCTGATCGTGCTGACAGCCTTCATCTCGCCCTTCCGCGCCGAGCGGGAGATGGTGCGCGCGATGCTGGCGCCCGGCGAGTTCTTCGAGATCTTTATCGACACGCCGATCGAGGAAGCCGAGCGGCGCGACCCCAAGGGTCTCTACCGCAAGGCGCGCGCCGGCGAGATCACCAACTTCACCGGCATCTCGAGCCCGTACGAAGCGCCCGAGAACCCGCAAATCCGGATCGACACAACGAAGGAGACGCCCGAGGCGGCGGCCGAGCGCATCGTCGAGACGATCATGGGAACGTGGAGCCCGGTGATTTGACCGATGCTGAGCTCGCGCGCGAAGTCGCAGCCGAGGCGGGCGCGCTGCTGCTGCGCGTCCAGTCCGAATGCGCCGGCGGCGATCGCGGCGATCGCGAGGCCAATGCGCTGATCCTCGAGCGCCTGCGCGCGGCGCGGCCCGACGACGCGATCCTGTCGGAGGAATCGGCCGACGATCTCGCCCGGCTCCAGTCCAGCCGGGTTTGGATCGTCGATCCGCTCGACGGCACGCGTGAATTCGCCGAGCGGCGCGACGACTGGGCAGTGCATGTCGCGCTGGCCATCGACGGGCACCCCGCGATCGGCGCGGTCGCTCTGCCGAGGCTCGGGCTGACGCTGTCGAGCGATGCCCCGCCCGCGCTTCCGGCGCCGCACGCCCCGCCACGGCTGCTGGTCAGCCGCACCCGGCCGAGCGCGCTCTGCCTCGATGTCGCGGACCGTATCGGCGCGGAACGGGTCGGCATGGGTTCGGCGGGCGCCAAGGCGATGGCGGTGGTGCGCGGCGAAGCGGAGATCTATCTCCATACCGGCGGGCAGCATCAATGGGATAATTGCGCGCCGGTCGCGGTCGCGCTCGCGGCCGGGCTGCACGCCTCGCGGATCGACGGATCGCCGATCGTCTACAACCAACGCGAGACCAGCATTCCCGATCTGCTGATCTGCCGTCCCGAATGGGCGGAACGCGTGCTCGCCACCGTGCGCGATTGCACGGCCTGAGCGGCGCGCGCCGGGACGCGCGGTTCGTTGGCACCCCGGTATAATTCCATAGCGGGCAACTCCCGAACGGACAGAAATGCGCTGCGCGGCTAGGGGCAGCGCGCGGATGCCTCGTCTCCCAGGGCTCCGCCAGTAAAGCGTGCCGCCTCTTCTCCCCCGGAGCCGGCATTGCCTGGGAGCAAGCCGAAGCCGCCACGATCCCTGCGCGGCTTCGGCTTGACCGCGGTTTACCCGCGCCGCGCCGCGCTCTACGTCTGTCGGCCGACAGGGAGGATCTTTTGCCCGAACCGCTGACCGCACGCTCGCTGCTCTTCGCGCCGGGGGATAGCCCGCGCAAGCTCGTCAAGGCGGGCGCGAGCGGCGCCGATCTCGTGCTGCTCGATCTCGAGGACGCCGTGGCCGAGGCGAACAAAGGCGAGGCCCGCCACCTCGTTGCCGAGCATCTGCGCACCGCCGCGCGCGCCCAGCCGCAATGGGTGCGGATCAACCCGCTCGATAGCGCGCACGCCCTTGCCGATCTCGCCGCGATCGTTCCGGCACGGCCCGACGGCATCATGCTGCCCAAGGCGACCCGCGCCGAAGCCGAACGGCTCCACCATTATCTGACCGCGCTCGAGGCCGCCGCCGGGCTCGCGCCGGGCGGAATCCGCACGATCGTGGTGGCGACCGAGACCGCCCCTGCCCTGTTCGGGCTCGGCGACTATGCCGGCTGCCCGCGGCTCGCGGCGCTGACCTGGGGCGCCGAGGACAGCGCGACGGCGCTGGGCGCCACCGACAATCGCGACGAGAATGGCGACTATGAATTCCCCTATCAGCTATTCCGCGCGCTCTGCCTCGCCGGCGCCGCGGCCGCGGGGGTGACGCCGATCGAGACGATCCATGGCGATTTCCGCGACCTCACCGGCCTCGAAAAGGTCGCCGCCAAAGCGCGCCGCGCCGGGTTTCGCGGGAT
This sequence comes from Sphingomonas naasensis, assembly GCF_004792695.1. Lineage (GTDB taxonomy): Bacteria > Pseudomonadota > Alphaproteobacteria > Sphingomonadales > Sphingomonadaceae > Sphingomonas > Sphingomonas naasensis. Next base: position 1,092,620 of record NZ_SRXU01000001.1, read on the forward strand.
GATGGCGATCCACCCCGATCAGGTGCCGGTGATCAATCGCGCCTTCTCGCCCTCGGAAGCCGAGATCGCGCAGGCCGAGCGGATCGTCGCGGCTTTCGCCGCCAGCCCCGGGGCGGGCACGATCGGGCTCGATGGAGCGATGCTCGACATGCCGCATCTGAAACGCGCACAGGCCGTGCTGGCGATGGTGCGTGGCTGATTACGACGATTGAGTATTCATAGTTTCCAACTAGATAGGGGTGGGGGTTCTGTTGGGGCGCGTACCATAAGATGATCGAGGCCGAGCCCGCGCACGAACCGCTGCCGGTTGGCGAGGACGAGTTCCGCATGATCGCGGACAGCGCCCCGGTCGCGGTCTGGGTGACGCGGCTCGATCGCACCCGAAGCTTCGTCAACCGCGCCTATGTCGAGTTCGTCGGCGTGCCCTATGACGAGGCATTGGCGTTCGACTGGCGCCGGATCATCCATCCCGAGGACGCCGCGCACCTGCTCGCCCAATCGGTCGCCGGCGAAGCCAGCCTCGGCACCTTCGATCTGGAGGGGCGCTACCGTAACGCCAAAGGCGAATGGCGCTGGCTGCGTTCGACCTCGTCGCCGCGGCGCGACATGCAGGGCCGGCATATCGGTTTCATCGGCGTCGCCCACGACGTGACCGAGGCCAAGGAGGCCGAGCTGGCGCTGCGCGACCGCGAGGCACAGCTTTCGGCGTTCATCTCGCAATCGACCGCGGGGTTCGCGCAGGTCGATCTGGAGGGCCGCTTCACTCTGCTCAACGACCGCTTCTGCGAAATCGCCGGCTGGAGCCGCGACGAGCTGATGGGCATGCGGATGCTCGACATCACTCATCCCGAGGACCGCGACCGCAACCGGCCGCTGTTCGAGCGCGCGGTGGCGGTGGGCACGCCCTACACGCACGAGAAGCGCTATGTCCGCAAGGACGGCAGCATCGTCTGGGTCAACAATTCGGTCTCGGTGATCCGCCGCCCTGACGGCGAGCCTTTCGGGGTGCTCGCGGTGACGCTCGACGTCACCGGGCGCCGCGAAGCCGAAGGCCGGCTGCGCAAGAGTGAGGAAAGCCTGCGCCTCGCCACCGAGAGCGCCGGCATGGCGAGCTGGGAGCTCGACCTTGAGACGATGGAAGGTGAATGGTCGCCCAATCGCTTCGATCTTCTCGGGTTGGATCGCCGGGCGGATAGCCGGGGGAGCTTCGACGAGTGGATCGCGCGCATCCATGCCGACGATCGCGAGAGGGTGCGTGCCGCGGCGCAACGCTGCTTCCGGACCGGCCAGCCCTATACGATCGAATATCGCGTTTGCCGGGCCGACAATCGCGAGGAGCGCTGGCTGCAGAGCCATGGCAGCCGGATCGACTATGACGACAGGCGCCCGAGCCGCTTCGTCGGCGTCTCGTTCGACATCACCGACCGCAAGCGCGCCGAGGAGGAGCTGCGCGCGAGCGAGGGGCGCTTCCGGACGATCTTCGAGCAGGCCAACGACTTCCTCCTCACCACCTCGCTTGATCAGGTGATCACGTCGGTGAACCCTGCGGTGGTCGCGGCGCTCGACTATCCCGTGGAGAAGATCGTCGGGGCGAAGATCGGCGATTTCATGGATCCGGACCAGCTCGCGCTGGCGATGGCCGCATTCGAGCAGAAGATGCGCGAAGGCGGCAGCACGCGGCTGACCGTCACCGTGCGTGCACGCGACGGCCGTCCGCTGATCTGGGAGATCAATTCGCGGCTGACCACCGATGCCGAGGGCAAGCCGACGGGCCTCCACGCGATCGGACGCGACATGACCGAGGCCAAGCGCGCCGAGGCGCATCTGCGCCTGCTGGTCGACGAGCTGAACCACCGGGTCAAGAACACGCTGGCGATCGTCCAGGGCGTCGCCCAGCAGAGCTTCAAGGGCGCAGTCGATCCCGCAACGGCGCGAAGGGCGTTCGAAGGCCGGCTGGCGGCGCTCTCGGAAGCCCACAATCTGTTGACCCGCGAGCATTGGGGCGCCGTGTCGATGGCACAGATCATCGGCGACGCGGTGGCGCCGCACGGCGATGCCGGCCGATTCACCTTCGAGGGTCCTGATCTGCCGATCCTCCCCAAGACTGCGATCAGCCTCGCGCTCGCGATGCACGAGCTCGCGACCAATGCGGTCAAGCATGGCGCGCTCTCCCGGCCCGAAGGCCGGGTCGCAATCCGCTGGGAACGCATCGAGCGCGACGGCGGCACGAGGCTCGCGCTGGTGTGGCAAGAGCGCGGCGGCCCCGCGGTGACGGCGCCGACGCGCCGCGGCTTCGGCACCCGGATGATCGAGCGCGGCCTCGCCGCCGAGCTCGCCGGCACGGTCGCCATCGATTTCCGGCCGGACGGGCTGGTATGCACCGTCGATGCCCCGCTTCCGGAGGGCGCCGAATGAACGGCTGGCAGGGTCTGCGCGTGCTGGTGGTCGAGGACGAGCCGGTGGTGGCGATGTGCCTCGAGGACATTCTCGACGGGCTCGGCTGCCACCCGGTGGGCCCGGCCGGCCGGCTCGCGGAAGGCCTCGTGCTGGCGGAGCGCGAGGCTCTCGGCGCTGCGATCCTCGACATCAACCTCGCCGGCGAGCGCAGCACGCCGATCGCCGAGGCGCTGCGCCGGCGCGGCGTGCCCTTCGCCTTCGCGAGCGGCTATGGCGCGGCACCCGAGGGGTTCGAGACCTGGCCCCTGATCGAGAAGCCCTATCGCGAGGCCGATATCGACGCGGCGCTGAAGGCGCTGCTCGGCTAGGGCAAGGGCGTCAGGCCGGCTCGGGCATGCGCTGACGCACTTCTTTCGCCAGCTTGTCGCTCAGCTCGGCAAGGTGATCGAACCGCGCCTCGAATTGCGCCAGCCCCTGGCTCAGCGAGCGCAATTCGGGGTCGAGCCCCGACAGCTCGGCCTCGGGCATCAGCAGCTCGATCGCATCCCAGCGCGACCAGCCATCGAGCGGGGCGATTCCGAGCATCTGACCGCGCCGGCTGGTCGCCGCCGAGGTGATCCGCGAGACCGCGCTGCCCGGCGCGCGGATCGTCACCCGGGCGATCGGCTCGAGCAGATAGGGCGCGGCCGCGGCCAGCGCCTCGGTCATCGCGATCCGGCCTGCGGTGCGGAAGGCGAGCTCGGAGCTGTCGACGCTGTGAAACGAGCCGTCGACCAGCGCCACCGCGACGTCGACCACCGGAAAGCCGAGCGGACCGCGCTGCATCGCGTCGCGCACGCCCTGCTCGACCGCCGGGATCCACTGGCGCGGGATCGCGCCGCCGGTGATCTTCTCCTCGAAATGGAACCCCTCCCCGCGCGGCCGCGGGCGGATCTCGATGATCACGTCGCCGAACTGGCCATGGCCGCCCGACTGCTTCTTGTGGCGGCCATGCTGGGTGACGCCGGTTCGGATCGTCTCCTTATAGGCGATCGTCGGCTGGCGCGACGCGACCGCGACGCCGTAGCGCCGTTCGAGCCGCGCGAGCACCACCGCGAGATGCTCCTCGTTGGTGCCGTGCAGCAGCGTCTCGCGGGTCGCCTCCTCGAATCCCCATTGCAGCGCCGGGTCCTCCTCGGCGAGGCGATTGAGCGCGGTCGACAGCCGCACCTCGTCCTTGTGATCCTTCGCGGCGATGGCGAGCGTCGAATGGGTGAGCGGCGGGATCGCGACCGACGGTGCCGCCGGAGTCCGCCCGGCCATGCCGAGCCGATCGCCGGCACGCGCCGAATCGACCTTGGCGATGCCGACCACGTCGCCCGGCTCGGCGCGCGTGGTCTTGGTCGTCGCCGTGCCCTGCAGCGCGAACAGCGTGCCGGTCCGCAGCGTCTTGCCCTCGCAATCGCGCAGCTCGGCCCCCTCGGCCAGCGACGTGCCGAAGATCCGGGCGAGCGCCAGCCGGCCGACCGTGCTGCCGTGCGAGACCTTGAAGACCTGCGCCGCGGCGCCGTCGACACCGAGCCGGTCGGCGGCCTGCCCGGCCACCGGCGTGTCGTGGCGGAGCATCTTGAGCAGCCGGCGGATCCCGAAGCCGTTGAGCGCCGAGCCGAACAGCATCGGCACGATCAGCCCCGCCGCGGTCTCGCGCACGATATCACCGAACACCGTCTCGGGCGGCGGCACCTCGTCGTTGAGCAATTGCTCGAGCAGCACATCGTCGTGATCGGCGAGCTGCTCGAGCATGTGGAAGCGCGCGCCGGTCTCGTCGTCACGCAGATCGTCGGTCAGCGGCACCGGCTCGGAGGCGCGGCCGGGCTGATAGTGATATGCTCGTTCGAGCGCGAGATCGACGAATCCGGTGATGCGCTCGCCCTTGCGGATCGGGATCTGGCGCGCGACGACCGCGGCGCCGCTGAGCGGCTGGAGCGCTGCCAGCAGATCCTCGATGCTGCCGCGGGCCTGATCGATCTTGTTGACGAAGAGCGCGTGCGGAAGCCCGAGCGTCTCGAGCCGGCGCAGCAGCGGCTCGACCAGCGCCGCGCGCTCCGGATCGGGATCGATCACCACCAGCGCGAGATCGGCGAGCTCGAGCGCCCGCCCGGCATCGGCGGCGAAGGCGAGCGAGCCGGGCGTGTCGATCAGCACATAGGTTTCGCCCATCCATTCGAAGCGGGCGAGGTTGAGCTCGGTCGAGCCGCCGCGCGTTCGGGCTTCGGGACTGGCATCGCCCACGCTCGTGCCCGCATCCACCGCGCCGAGCCGGGCGCTCGTGCCGGTCGCGAACAACAGCGATTCGAGAAGACTGGTCTTGCCTGCGCCGGCGGGGCCGACGATCGCGATTGCTCTGGTGCCGTGGCTTGCCTGATCCATAGCGCGCCTCTCCTGCGTGCCCCGCGTCTGTCGCGCAGGGGTCCGTGGGAGTCGCGACCATCGGCCCAGCCGCGGCCGAACGCAAGCCGCGATCCGGCATCCCGCCGCGACGGGATACCGGCGCCCCGCTCAGGCCGCGGCCGCCACCGGCGCGATCCGGCCGGCATGCGCGAAGGCCGCCTCGATCGCCGTCTCGCGCTGCTCGGCGCCGAGCGCCACGCCTTCGGCGACGACGAACTCGACATCGCTGACGCCGATGAAGCCCAGCATCGTGCGGAGATGCGCCTCGGCATGCTCCATCGGCGCGGCCGGGCCCTGCGAATAGACGCCGCCGCGCGACAGCGCGACGATCACCTTCTTGGCCCCGGCCAGCCCCTCGGGGCCGTTCGCGCCGTAACGGAAGGTCTTGCCGGCGACGAGGATGTGATCGAACCACGCCTTGAGCTGCGAGGGCATGCCGAAATTGTACATCGGCGCGCCGATCACGACGATGTCGGCTTCGAGGAACTCGTCGAGCACCGCCGCGGCCTCCCCGGTCGCATATCCCGGCAGGGTCAGATGCGGCAGCGGATCGGCGGCGAGATCGCGATAGCGCGTGTCGAGCCCTTCATGCGTGGCGCGCAGCCGCGCGACGATCGCCGCGGATACGGCGCGGCTCGCCGAGGTTTCGCCCTGGATCGAGGAATCGAGATGGAGAAGTTTCATGGGGGACTATCCAAATCCGTTTCGGTCCCCAACTAGCTATGGAGGTAGCTAACCCCCGCCAAGAACGCATATTTTCAGGACCAGGTCACATGGAATTGACTGCCACCGCCGCGCTCGTGCCGATCGATCATCGCGGCGAGCGCTGCATCGCCATCGCGCGCCACCTCGCCTGGATCGGCGACCGCTGGACGCTGCCGGTGGTGGTCACGCTCGACGACGGACCGCTGCGCTTCAACCAGCTGCGCCGGGCGGTTTCGGGCATCTCGCAGCAAATGCTCACCCGCACGCTGCGCGGGCTCGAGCGCGACGGGATCGTCAGCCGGACGGTGCACCCCACCGTGCCGCCGCAGGTCGAATATGCGCTGACCCCGCTGGGCAACTCGCTGGCGGACCAGGCGCGCCAGCTCGGCGGCTGGGTGCAGACGAACCTGCCGGCGCTGACTGCGAACCGCGCTGCGTTCGATGCCGGCGTGTAGGCATTTCGAGCCGAGTCGCGCCCGGCAAATGTAGGATTTCCAGCGTCTAGAGTCGCAAGAGTCGCGATAGAATGACTCGTGCGTTGCGCGAGTGGGAAATATTATTGCGCGCGGCCTGTAGGAGATCGACGAGGTCAAAGAGCGGGCGCGGACAGACGGCGCCGACGCGCATCGCATCATGCATAATCCTACATTGCAAGTTAGAGTTGGGGCAACAGGTCGCTGCGCCCGACCGCGTCACATCTACTGGCCCGACGATGAAATTCGAAATCGTGACCAAGAAATCAACCTTGGCCGTGTAATATCTCCTCAACAACTTGCCCCTAGCGTTCGCACAACGACTTCGGGGGGATCAATATCATGTCGAGCTATGGCGGCGTCGGTGCAGCGAGCAACGTCAACACGCAGACGGCGGGCGACCAGCTTCGCCAATCGGTGACCCGGCTTGCCGACGGCAGCCTGATCGCGGTGTGGGAAACGACCAACACGACGCAGGACGGCAGCGGCTCGGCAATCATCATGCGGCACCTCTCCGCCACCGGCGTTCCGATCGGAAGCGAGGTGGTCGTCAACAGCCAGACCGCGGGTAGCCAGACCAAGGCGCAGGTGAGCGCGCTCGCGGGCGGCGGCTATGTCGTGACGTGGCAGACCGCCGATACGACGCAGGACGGCAGCGGCACCGCAGTGAAGGCGCAGATCTTCGACGCCGCGGGCGCCGCCGTCGGCAGCGAGTTCCGGGTCAACAGCTTTACCTCGCTCGACCAGCTGCAACCGACGGTGACCGGGCTCGCCGATGGCAGCTTCGTGGTGGCGTGGCACTCGACCGACACCAGCCGCGACGGCGCGGGCTGGGCATTGGAGGGGCAGCGCTTCAGCGCCAGCGGTGCCGCGCTCGGCAGCGAGTTTCGCATCAACAGCAGCGCGTTCGGATCGCAGAACAACGCCGACATCGCCGCGCTGGCCAATGGCGGCTTCGTCGTCACCTGGCAGATTGGCAACTCCGGTTCGTCGAACGCGACCGCGCGGGTCTACGACGCCAATGGCGTGGCGCAGGGCAACGACATCCTCGTGACGAATTCCGTGGGCGAGCTCGACACCACTGTCGTCGCGCTGGCCGATGGCGGCTTCGCGGTCGCCTATGCGCGCGGCAGCGGCATCTTCTTCCAGCGCTTCGACGCGGCGCGCGCCAAGGTCGGCGCCGAAGTCTATGTCGGCGACGGGCTGCTGCCCGAGATCGCGACGCTGACCGAGGGCGGCTTCGTCATCGGCTGGCGCGCGAACGGCAGCCAGATGCAGGCGCGCGCCTATGATGCGACGGGCGTGGCGACCAGCGCCGCGTTCACGCTCAACACCGACACCAATACCGGGATCGAGGGTTCGCTGGTCGGGCTCGCCGGCGGCGGCTTTGCCAGCTTCTCGTCGAGCGGTTCCTCCGGCACCGGGACGGGCCAGGACGTTCGCGTCCAGATCTTCCAGCCGCTGCCCAACGTCGCGCCCGAGCTGGGCGCGGCAACCCGCAACATTGCGATCGCGGAGAACGGCACGACCGTCGCGACGATCACCGCGACCGACGACGGCAGCCCTTCGGCGCTGACCTATTCAATCTTCGGCGGCGCCGACGCCGCGCGCTTCACGATCAACGCTACCACCGGCGCGCTGCGCTTCGCGGTCGCGCCGAACTACGAGGCGCCGACCGATGCCGGCGGCAACAATGTCTATGACGTGATCGTCCGCGCCAGCGACGGCGCGCTTGCCGACACGCAGGCGATCGCCGTGACGGTGACCAACGTCAACGAGGCGCCGGTGATCTCGTCGAACGGCGGCGGCACCACGGCCGCGATCACGCTTGCCGAGAACAGCGGCGTGGCGGCGACGGTGGTTGCGGCCGACCCCGAATCGACGACGCTGGTCTATTCGATTTCGGGCGGCGTCGACGCTGCGCGCTTCGCGATCAATGCGGCGACCGGCGTGCTGAGCTTCGTCGCCAATCCCGATTTCGAGGCGCCGGCCGATAGCGGCGGCGACAATGTCTACAACGTCATCGTCCGCGCCAGCGACGGCAGCCTCGTCGACACCCAGACGCTGACCATCACCGTGCAGAACGCCAACGAGGCGCCGGCGATCACGTCGCCGGCATCGTTCGCGGCGAGCGAGAACGACACGCTGGTCGGCGTGATGACGAGCAGCGATCCCGAGGGGACCGCGGCGAGCTGGTCGATCGCCGGCGGCGCCGACGCGGCGCTGTTCAGCATCGACGCGACCACCGGCGAGCTGCGCTTCGTCGACGCGCCCGATTTCGAAGCGCCCGGCGATGCCGATGGCGACAATGTCTATGACGTGGTGGTGCGCGCGAGCGACGGATCGCTTTCCACCGATCAGGCGCTCACGGTGACCGTGGGCAACGTCAATGAAGGCGTGACCTTCACCTCGCTGCCGCTCGGCGAGGCGGTGGCGCTGTTCCGCCCGGAGAATGCCGGCGAGGTCTTCACCTTCACCGCGGCCGATGCCGATGGCGACGCAGTGAGCTACACGCTGTCGGGCGCCGATGCCGCGCTGTTCACGATCGACGCGGCGACCGGCGCGGTCAGCTTTGTCGGCACGCCCGATTACGAGGCGCCGGGCAGCAGCGGCGGAACCAACAATTATGTCTTCACCGTCACCGCGAGCGACGGCGTGTTCTCGGCGAGCCGCGCCGTCGGGGTCGGCGTGTACAATGTGAACGAAGGCCTTTCGATCACGTCCAATGGCGGCGGCGTGAGCGCTGCGATCGGCGCGACCGAGAACAGCGTTGCGGTCACCACCGTGACGGCGAGCGATCTCGACGGCGACACCCCGGTGTTCGCGATCGCCGGCGGCGCCGATGCGGCGCTGTTCAGCATCGACGCGGCGACCGGCGCGCTCGCCTTTGTCGCGGCGCCCGATTTCGAGGCGCCCGGCGATGCCGATGGCGACAATGTCTATGATGTCGTGGTCTCGGCCGGCGACGGAAGCTTCGTCACCGCGCAGACGCTCGCGGTGAGCGTGGGCAACGTCAATGAAGGCGTGGCGTTCACCACGCTGCCGGCCGGCGAGGCGGTGGCGCTGTTCCGCCCCGAGAATGGCAGCGAGGTCTTCACCTTCACCGCGGCCGATGCCGATGGCGACGCGGTGAGCTATTCGCTGTCGGGCGCCGATGCCGCGCTGTTCGCGATCGATGCGGCGACCGGCGCGGTCAGCTTCGTCGGCGCGCCCGATTTCGAGGCGCCGGGCAGCAGCGGTGGGACCAACAACTACTTCTTCACCGTCACCGCGAGCGACGGCGCGCTCTCCGCGAGCCGCGATGTCGGGGTCGGCGTGTACAATGTGAACGAAGGGCTTGCGATCACCTCCGGCGGCGGCGCGATTGGCGTGGCGGAGAACGGCGTTGCGGTCACCACCGTGACGGCGAGCGATCTCGACGGCGACACCCCGGTGTTCGCGATCGCCGGCGGCGCCGATGCGGCGCTGTTCAGCATCGACGCGGCGACCGGCGCGCTCGCCTTTGTCGCGGCGCCCGATTTCGAGGCGCCCGGCGATGCCGACGGCGACAATGTCTATGATGTCGTGGTCTCGGCCGGCGACGGCGCGTTCGTCACGACGCAGGCGCTGGCGGTGACTATCGGCAACGTCAACGAAGGTCTCGCCATCGCCTCGTTCGGCGGCGGCGCCTCGGCCGGGATCGGCATCGCCGAGAACGGGACGGCGATCGGCACCGTGTTCGCGACGGACAGCGACGGCGACGCGATCTCCTATGCGATCGCCGGCGGCGCGGACGCGGCACGCTTTGCGATCGATGCGAACAGCGGTGCGCTGCGCTTCGTCGCCGCGCCCGATTTCGAGGCGCCCGGCGATGCCGGCGGCGACAATGTCTATGACGTGATCGTCTCGGCGAGCGATGGCGGCTTCGTCGACACGCAGGCGCTGGCGGTGACCGTGCTCGACCTGCGCGAGGGCAATGTGATCACCGGCACCAACGCCGCGAACACGATCTCGACGAGCACCAGCGCATCCGGCCAGCCGCGCGCGACGCAATATGAGGACAGCATCTACGGGCTGGGCGGCAACGACACGATCTCGGCCGCGGGCGGCGCGGACTTCGTCGATGGCGGCGCGGGCAACGACAAGATCACCGGCGGCGCGGGCGCGGACATCCTGACCGGCGGCGCGGGCGCGGATCGCTTCATCTACACCGCGACCGGCGACAGCCAGTTCGGGGCGATGGACGTCATCACCGACTTCAGCCGCAGCCAGACCGACCGAATCGATCTTTCGGCGATCGACGCGCGCAGCACCACGACGGGCAACCAGAGCTTCGCCTTTATCGGCACCGCGGCCTTCTCGCACGTGGCCGGGCAGCTGCGCTACGAGCAGCACGACGGCAGCACCTTCGTGTCGGCCGACGTCAATGGCGACGGCGCGGCCGATTTCGCGCTCCAGCTCAACGGCTCGATATTGCTGACGACGGCGGAGTTCGTGCTCTGACCGGCGAGGGTCCGTAAGCCGGGCGCTATTCGACGGTGACCGACTTGGCGAGATTGCGCGGCTGATCGACGTCGGTGCCCTTGGCCACCGCGACGTGATAGGCGAGCAGCTGCACCGGCACCGCATAGACCAGCGGCGCGATCAACGGGTGGACGCTCGGCATCTCGATCGTCGCGACCGCATCGTCGCCGGCCTGGGCCAGCCCTTCGGCATCGGAGATCAGCACCACGCGCGCGCCGCGCGCCTTGGCTTCCTGCATGTTCGACACGGTCTTGTCGAACAGCGGGCCCGAGGGGGCGAGGACGATCAGCGGGACGCTGTCGTCGATCAGCGCGATCGGGCCGTGCTTCATCTCGCCCGAGGCATAGCCTTCGGCGTGGATGTAGCTGATTTCCTTGAGCTTGAGCGCGCCCTCGAGCGCGAGCGGATAATCGGGGCCGCGGCCGAGATAGAGCACGTCGCGCGCCTGCGCGATGGTGTGCGCCATCGCCTCGATCTCGGCATCGTGCGCGAGCGCGGCGTTGATGCCGGCGGGTGCCTCGATCAGGTGGCGGACGATCGCGCGCTCCTCGTCCTCGGCGAGCCGTCCGCTGGCGCGGGCGAGGTTCACCGCGAGCGCGGCCATCACCGCGAGCTGGCAGGTGAACGCCTTGGTCGAGGCGACGCCGATCTCGGGGCCGGCATGCGTCGAGAGCAGCAGATCGACTTCGCGCGCCATCGAGCTGGTCGGCACGTTGATGATGCCCGCGGTGGTGACGCCATTGGCCTTCATGTGGCGCAGCGCCGCCAGCGTGTCCGCGGTCTCGCCCGACTGGCTGACCACCACGCCGAGCGTGTTGGGCAGCAGCACGGGATCGCGATAGCGGAACTCGGAGGCGACATCGACCTCGACCGGCAGGCGGGCGAAGCGTTCGATCCAGTATTTGCCGATCATCCCGACATAGGAGGCGGTGCCGCAGGCGACGATCGCGACGCGCTCGATCTTGCTGAGATCGAACCCCATGTCGGGAAGCGCGACCTTCTGCTCGACCGGGCGAATATAGGATTGCAGCGTCTGGGCGACCACGACCGGCTGTTCGTAGATCTCTTTCTGCATGAAGTGGCGGTGATTGCCCTTGTCGATCAGCGCGGCGCTGGCGCCCGAATGGACGATCGGGCGATCGACGGGCTGGTTGTCGCGATCGAACACCTCGATCTTCTCGCGGGTGACCACCGCCCAATCGCCTTCCTCGAGATAGGCGATGCGCTGGGTGAGCGAGGCGAGCGCGTGCGCGTCCGAGCCGAGATAATTCTCGCCTTCGCCATAGCCGACGGTGAGCGGCGCGCCGAGCCGGCCGCAGATCAGCATGTCGGGCTGATTGCGGAACAGGAACGCGACCGCGAAGGCGCCGTGCAGCTGGGGCAGCACCGCGGCGACGGCTTCGCGCGGGCTCTTGCCGCCTTCGAGCTCGCGGCTGACGAGGTGCGCGACGACCTCGGTGTCGGTCTGGCTCCTGAACTCGCGACCCTCGGCGATCAGCGCGTCGCGGAGCGGCTTGAAATTCTCGATGATGCCGTTGTGGACGATCGAGACGTCGCCGACGATGTGCGGATGGGCATTGTCCTCGGTCGGCGCGCCGTGCGTCGCCCAGCGCGTGTGGGCGATGCCGATCCTGCCCGGAAGCGGGCTCTCGGCGAGGCGCGCGGCGAGATTGACGAGCTTGCCCTCGGCGCGGCGGCGCTCGATCTCGCCGTCGTGGAGCGTGGCGATCCCGGCCGAATCATAGCCGCGATATTCGAGCCGCTTGAGCCCGTCGAACAGGCGCCCCGCGACATCCTGGTTGCCAACGATACCGACAATTCCGCACATCGAACCCTATCCCCCTGCCGCAATCAGTGCGGAAACTTGCTGTCGATGAAAACCCGCGTGAATTCCATCGGATCGGGCTCGCGCCCATTGGCTTCGCGGAAGCGGACGCGGCCCGACTGCCAGACCTCGCGGATCGCCCCCTGCATGCCGTCCTGAAACTGCATGCGGCCGACGACGATCTCGCGCCAGCTGCCGGTGGCGCCGAACAGCGTGCGATAGTGCGGCTCCATCGCGCGCAGCGCCGCATCGGCCGCCGGATCGAGATGGCCGATCGCATCGAGCACATAGCTTTCGAGCAATTTGAGGAACGGCTTGCCGGCGTAGCGATCGCTCATTTGGCTGCCTTTCGTGCGGCCATGCGCGCGCGGAACCGCGCGCCCCAGCCGGCTTTGGAAGTCTGCTCGCCGCGGGTGAGCGCGAGCGCATCGGCCTCGACGTCGCGCGTCACCACCGATCCGGCACCGACGATCGCGCCCGCGCCGATCGCGACCGGGGCGACCAGCGCGCTGTTCGAGCCGATGAAAGCGCCGTCGCCGATCTTCGTGCCGTATTTGAGGAAGCCGTCGTAATTGCAGGTGATCGTGCCCGCGCCGATATTGGCCCCTGCCCCCACTTCGGCATCGCCGAGATAGCTCAGATGGTTGGCCTTGGCGCCCTTGCCGAGCACGGCCTTCTTGGTCTCGACGAAATTGCCGATCTTCGCGCCCTCGCCGAGCACCGTGCCGGGGCGGAGCCGCGCATAGGGCCCGACGCTCACTCCGCGCGCGATCGTCGCGCCCTCGATATGGCTGAAGGCATGGATGGTGACGTTGTCGGCGATCGTGACGCCGGGGCCGAAGAATACGTTCGGCTCGATCAGCACGTCGCGGCCGAGGCTGGTATCATAGGCGAACCACACCGTCTCGGGCGCGATCAGCGTCGCCCCGTCGGCCATCGCCTGCGCGCGGCGGGCCTGCTGCCAATCGGCCTCGACCGCGGCGAGCTCGCCGCGGCTGTTGATCCCGGCGACCTCGGCCGCGGCGACTTCGATCACCGCCGAATGGCGCCCGTCGGCGGCGGCGACGGCGACGATGTCGGGAAGATAATATTCGCCCGCGGCATTGTCGTTGTCGATCCGGGCCAGCAAGTCGAACAGGTCGGCCGCGCGCGCCGCGAACAGCCCCGAATTGCACAAGGTCACCGCGCGCTCCTCGGGCGAGGCGTCCTTGAACTCGACGATGCGATCCATCCGGCCGTCGGCATCGGCGATCACGCGGCCATAGGCGGCCGGATTGACCGGACGGAAGCCGAGCGCGACCGTCGCAGGCGCGTCCGCGGCGTGGAGCCGCGCGAGCATGCGCCGCAGCGTGTCGGCGGTGACGCGCGGCACGTCGCCGAACAGCACCAGCACATCGCCTTCGAACCCGGCGAGCGCATCCTCGGCCATGCGCACGGCGTGGCCGGTGCCGAGCTGCTCGGCCTGATGGACCGTCTCGGCGCCGTGCGGGCGCACCGCCGCCTCGACCTGCTCGCGCCCGGCGCCGACCACAACGATCGTCCGCGCCGGATCGAGCGCCGCGACGCCATCGATCAGATGCAGCAGCATCGGCCGCCCGGCGAGCGGGTGCAGCACCTTGTGCGTATCGGATTTCATCCGCGTGCCCTTGCCCGCAGCAAGGATGATCGCGGCAATCGGGAATGTCATCGAACCCTCCGGTGCAGCCCCCCTGCCATGACAAGCTTGCCAATTCCATAGTCTTGCTGGCAGGCGCCGCCGCGATGACAGACTTCCCCTTCAACATCGTCGGGTTCGACCTCGACGGCACGCTGTTCGACACCAGCGCAGACCTGACCGCGGCGCTCAACCACGCGCTGGCGCTGCTCGGGCGGCCGCCGCTCGACGTCGAAACCGTCAAGCCGATGATCGGGCGCGGCGGGAAATACATGCTCCAGCAGGGGCTCGAGGCATCGGGCGGATGCGATCCCGACACGCTCGAACGCACCTATCCCGCGCTTCTCGCCTTCTACGGCGACAACCTCACGCGCGGGACGCACGCCTTTCCCGGGCTCGCCGCGGCGATGGACGCGCTCGACGCGCGCGGCGCGAAGCTCGCCATCGTCACCAACAAGTCCGAGCAGCTCGCCGTCCAGCTCGTCGCCGAGCTCGGCCTCGACCACCGCTTCGCCTGCGTGATCGGCGGCGACACGATGGGGCCGGACGGGCGCAAGCCCTCGCCGGCGGGGATCCACGAGATGATCCGCCGCTGCGGCGGCGGGCGCGCGGCGTTCGTCGGCGACTCGATCTTCGACACCCAGGCGGCGAAGAACGCCGGCATCCCCTCGATCGCGGTCAGCTTCGGCTTCCTGATGCAGCCGATCGAGGAGCTGCAGGCGGACGCGGTGATCGACCATTATGACGAACTGGTCCCCACGCTCGAGAAGCTGGGCACGGCATGAATGACACCATGCTCCCGCTCTTCTCGCTGCTCGCGCTCGCGCTCGGGCTGGCGATGGACGCGTTCGCGGTCTCGGTGGCGCAGGGCGCGATGCGGCGGAGCACCGCGGGCGCGCTGCGCATCGGCGCGGCATTCGGTATCGCGCAGGGGCTCATGCCGTTGCTCGGCTGGGCGCTCGGCGCCGCGTTCGAGAGCTGGATCCGCAATGTCGACCATTGGGTCGCGTTCGTGCTGCTCGGGTTGCTCGGCGCGAAGATGCTGCGCGAGGGGCTGGCCGGCGAAGACGCCACCCCGGCGCCCGCGCTGATCGGCTGGGCGCTGCTCGGCGCCGCGGTGGCGACCAGCGTCGACGCCGCCGCCGCCGGAATCACGCTGCCGATGATCGGCGCGCCGATCGCGATCGCCTGCGCCGTGATCGGGCTGGTGACCGCGGCGCTGTGCGTCGCCGGGGTGCGCATCGGCGCGACCTATGGCGCGCGGCTGGGCAAGCTCGCCGAGATCGCCGGAGGCACGCTGCTGATCCTCATCGGCGCGAAGATCCTGATCCAGCATCTGTTCTTCGGCGGCTGATCTGGTCCGGTTGCAAAGAGAGACTTAATTTCGTCTCTTTTTGAAGGGCTTGCGACCTGTGTTTTACCTGAGTTCCGCGGACGCTTGCATTCGCTCTACAAGACGTGAAAGCTTGCGACTTGGGGAAGAGAACGTGGGTCGTTTCGGGGGGATGATATTGAAGGGGCCACAACCCGCCTCTCAACGAGAGGCTGCGGCCGAGCTGCCTGCGGGCGGCCGGATCGCTTCCGCCAGACTTGCCGAACTGGTCCAGCTGACGCTGGTCGCCGACGGCGTGATCATCGATCTTCGCCACTATGCCGAGCGCCAGCGCGCGACCGGTGACGGCGAGCGGCTCGACACCGCGGGAATCCTGCTCGCCGGCGGCGCGGCGGAATCGTCCGAGGAGCTGCTGTGGCAGCTCGCCGACCCGGTCGCTGTGGGGAAGCTCGGCTTCCAGGCCTATGCGGCGGTGCCGCTGCACGACATCGACGGAACCCCGCTCGGCCGGATCGTGGCGATCCAGCGCGGGCAGCGCCAGTTCGACGGGCATGATCTGAAGATATTGCGGACCGCGGCGGATCTCGTCGCCGACCTGATCCGGCAGCCTCAGCTGGCCAATTGAGTAATCGTCGCCGGAGGTGCCGGCGCGCGTGATCCAAGCAGGGCGCGACCGCGCGCGGTGAGCGCCGCGTCGATCGCCTGCGGCCCGCCCGGGCCGACGACGAACGCCTCGAAGGTGACGAGGCCCGCGTCGCATAGCTCCTGAACAGTCTTGATGAAATCGATGAGCCGATCGGGGGATTCGTCCATCCCGACCTCGGCAGGGCCCAGTGTCACGACGATCGGCCAGCTCGACCACAGCGCATCGACCACCTTTCTGGCATCGGCGCTCTCAAAAGCCTGCACGGGATCGTCGATCACAACTTGCCTCACTGCCCTGAACTACATCGTACCTGCGCCCCCTATTGTTTTGCCCCGTCTGTCCCGGTCGCGATTAACCTTCGCATAACGGAGGTTAACAAATCCCTAACACCAGGAAGACAGCCCCTTCGTTCGTTGACGAAGTTCGTCTAATTGCAAATATTGTTTCTATTTTTCAATATTTTAAAGATATAATCTGGTTTCGCGGCGGCCGGAGCAACGCGCATCCGACCATCTTATCGCTGCCAGCCGCTGACCTCCACTATCCTTTGCGTAAAATACCATAGGCAGAACGCATAGCTAATCAATACGGGACTTTTCGTATATACCGAGGATTACTACCTAATCCTGCCGAATGCGATTAATGTTTAATTTAGCTAACCTTCCTTGCGCCACTTAATAAACAAGTGGCGCGCCAGCATCATCGGCGGCATCCGGATCGCGTGGCTGCGGATGTAGAAGCCGAGCCGGGTCCATTTCCGCGTCGGCCGGCCCCAGCCGTCGCGCGCGAGGATGCGGCGCCGGTAGAGCGGATCGTGGCTGTCCCACACCCGCCAGCTTCCCGGGATCACGGTGCCGTAAAGCGCATGCGCCTGACGCGCCGCGCGGGCGACCGCCGGGCCCAGACCGTGCACGGCGGCGCGTGCCTCGAGGCCGGCGGTGCCGAATTCCGCGATCAGGCAATGGATGTCCCACAGGTTGCGCATGCCGCCGGCGAGATCGCCGTCCGCCATCAGATGCGCCGCGGCGTGGCAGAGCATGTCGTCGGGGCTGAGCACGCGCAGCCCGTTCGCCAGCGCGACGCTGTCGGCGATCAGCGCATCGGCATCGGGGGTGACGCGCGCGGTGCGCGGCAGGATCGTGTGGTGGACGTCGATCATCCGATCGCGCTCGCGGTGGATCAGCGGCGGCAGCTCGTGCATCCAGCGGCGATAATAGGCATCGTCATAGGGATCGGGCTTGACCCATTCCCAGCCGGCAGCGAGCAGCGCCGCCTCGGCTTCGTCGAGACGCGCACGGGGCACGAGGATGTCGAGATCGCCGATCGAGCGCCCGCTGCCCGCGGCGAGCCCGGCGGCGGCATAGGCGGTGCCCTTGAGCAGGATCACCGGCATGGCCAGCGGCGCGAGCGCACGGCGGGCCATCTCGGCCTCCCACAGGGCGGCGACGCGCCCCTGCTCCGCCGAGGCGCGGGCATCGGCGAGGATGCGCGCGGCGACGCCCGGCATCGGCAGGCCGTCGAGCCGGTGCGCGAGCGTGCCGATCAGCTGCTCGGCGCGGGCGATGGCGAGCAGCGCGGGCCAGCCCGTCGTGTCGAGCGCGGCGGTGGTGGCGGGATCGCGCAGGGCTTCGGCGAGGATGCGGGCGTCGATCATGCCGCCTCCCACAGGCGCTCGACCTGCGCGAGCGCCGTCGCCGTGTCGGGATAGTCGAGCGCCTGGGCCGGCACCGTCCGGACCAGCCGGGTGAGTGCGTCGAAGCCGCGTTCGGCGAGCGCGACATAATTGGTCGAGGCCTGGGTCAGCCGGACGAAGGTCTCGCTCGGCGGCACCGCGCGCTCGGCGGCGGCGAAGCCGTAATTGGGGAAGAGGATCAGGCGCGGCACTGCCGGCTCGGTCATCGCGGCGATCGCCCGCGCATCGGGGACGAGGTGGCGGATCGTGCCCTTGGGGGTGCCCTCGAGCATGGGGCCGAAGCGCCCCCCGGGCAGTGCGCGTTCGAGCACGGCGATCGCTTCGTTCTTGAGGCTGATCAGGCGCGGGAAGCCGTGGAGCAGCCCGGTGGCGGGATCGAGCAACGCGAACTCGTCACCCATCAGCCGCCAGCCCCTGGCCATCAGCAGCGCGGCGAGCGTCGACTTGCCCGCTCCCGACATGCCGGTCATCAGCAGCGCCTTGCCGTCGCGCTCCACTGCCGAGGCATGGAGCAGCAGATAGCGGCGCTGGCCGAGCGCCATCTGGAGGTTCATCCCCATCTCGGCGGCGAGCAGCCCCTGCGCGAGCGGCAGCGGCGCGGCATCGGGGATGACGAAATCGCCGCCGATCTGCACCGACGGGCGCAGCACGCGCCGCCACGGCCGCGCGGCGAAGAGATGGACGTTGAAATCGGGGATGCCGCCCTCGGGCTGCGGATAATCGCGGTAGAGATCGTCGAGCGCCGCAATCGGCCCGCGCCAGTCGCTGCCGACGCGGAAGCCGACCGGGCCGATGCGGAGCCGGGTCAGATGGCGCACAGCCGCTCCACCAGCCCGGTCGCGACGAGCTCGTCGAGCCGCGCCGCCAGCGCCAGGGGATCGGCGTCGACGAGATCGAAGCGCTCGGAAAGCCGCGCCATCAGATCAGACGCGGCGAGCGGTTCGGGCGCGAGGGCTGCGAGAATCTCGGGCACCGGGCTGTCGACGATATGGGTGATCCCCGAAGCGCGGTGATAGATCAGCGTCAGCGCGTCGAGCGGCACGATGCGCAGCGTCTCGGGAGCCGCGGTCTTGAAGCGCGTCATCGGCGCCGGGCCTTGTCTTGTTCACGCGGAGACGCGAAGACGCGGAGAAAAAGAAGGGGGTTCGCGCGGAGGCGCAGAGGCGCGGAGGCATGGGCGCCGGCGGCGTTGGCCGCCATTCTCGCGCCGGGCGGCATGGCAAACAGGGTGGTTTTCGCGCCGCTGACGCGGCGAGCGAAACGCTCCCCGCCTCCCCGCCTCCGCGCGAACAACGTCTTTTCCGCGTCTTCGCGTCTCCGCGTGAACCAATCAGCTCGAGACGCGCGGTAAAATGTCACGCCCGCCCCCGTCGTGCTGCGCTTGCTCAGCCTGCGGTTTGACGAAAGAACCGCCCTTCGACAAGCCAGCGCGAGCGGCCTCAGCCGCGCGGCATCTGCAGCGAGGCGAAGCAGGTGAAGCCGCTGGTGCCGGACTGCAGGCGGCGGATATAGTTGGTATAGGCGCGGCTGCGCTCGTAATCGGTGCCGGGCAAGGTGCCGCCCGAGAGCGCGCGCTTGACGTCCTCGGCCTTGAACGCGGTTCCCGGCGGCGGATAGGCGCCCGGGGTGCCGGCGGGCACCAAAGTGCCGTCGGCGGCGATATAGCTGCCGGCGCGCGCGGGATCGGGGACCGGAATCTCGCAATTCATCACCGAGGCGCTGGTCTGGGCGAGCGCCGGCCGGATCGAGACGATCGCCGACGCGCCGGCGGCGCCGAGCATCAATGCGCGGCGGCGCGAAGCGACGGGTCCGGAGCTTTCGTCGGCCATGATGCCTTGTCCTGCGCCCGGGCGGCTTTCGCAATCGTAAATCCGTGCCTAGAACGGGACATATGCAATCGTTTCTCGGGGTTCGGACAGCGCTGGCACTCGTGGTGGCGGCGATCGCCGCCGGCGCCGGGCTGCTGCTGAGCGGCGACGTGCAGGCGAGCCTCGTCGTGCTGGTCTGCGCGGTCGCCGCGGTGCTCGTCGCGGCGAGCGGCGGCGACGCGGCCCCCGCTCCCCCGCTGCCGGTTGCCGCGCCGGCGCCCGGCGAGCCGGCGATCGCCGACGTCATCGAGGCGATCGCCGAGCCGGTGCTGGTGATCGCCGACAATCGCGTCGAGGCGGCGAATCACGGCGCGCGCGAGCTGCTCGGCCGGCACGTGCTGGGCGAGGACGTCCGCGTCGCGATCCGCCACCCGGCGGCAGCGGAGCGGCTGATGCGCAGCGACGACGGCGCGCCGGGTGCGCCGATCCATCTCGTCGGGCTCGGCACGCGCGATCAGCGCTGGGAGATGCGCGTGCGCACGCTCGGCGACGGACGCCGCGTGGTGCATCTGATCGATCGCACCGGCAGCTATGCCGCCGAGCGGATGCGCGTCGACTTCGTCGCCAATGCCAGCCACGAGCTGCGCACCCCGCTCGCCTCGCTACTCGGCTATGTCGAGACGCTGCGCGAGGATGCCGGCGACGATCCGGGGACGCGCGCGCGGTTCCTCAAGATCGTGTTCGGCGAGGCGCAGCGGATGCAGCGGCTGATCGAGGACCTGATCTCGCTGAGCCGGATCGAGGCCGAGAAATACCGCGTCCCCGACAAGGCGGTCGACCTCGCCGATCTGATCGATCAGGTGACCGTCGAGCTTTCGGGCAGCCCGCGCGCCGCCGATCTGGTGATCCAGATTGCGGACGTTCCCGCGGTCGTCGGCGATCCGACCCAGCTCAGCCAGCTGCTCCACAACGTCATCGGCAACGCGATGAAATATGGCCGCGACGCCACCCCGGTGACCGTGACGCTGCAGCCCGAGGGCGAGGCGATGGTGCGCCTCAGCGTCGCCGACGAAGGCGAAGGCATTCCGCCGCAGCACATCCCGCGGCTGACCGAGCGCTTTTATCGCGTCGATTCCGGGCGCAGCCGCTCGCTGGGCGGGACCGGGCTGGGCCTCGCGATCGTCAAGCACATCGTCGAGCGCCATCGCGGGCGGCTCGACATCGCCAGCGCGGTCGGCAAGGGCACCACCGTCACCATCCTGCTGCCGGTGCAGCGATTGTCATAAAGCCGTAACCGACTTGCAAGACACGCGCTTTGACGTGCCGGAGCGCACGACTCGGGGTAAGCGGGAGTTCGCGACATTTTCGGCAGGTTCGGCCTGATTGCAGCGGCGGCGCTCACGCTCGCCGGCTGCGACAGCAACACGGCGCGCGAGATCCGCGCCGTGGGATCGTCGACGGTCTATCCCTTCACCACCGCAGTCGCCGAGACCTTCGTCAACCAGGGCGGCGGCCGCAAGGCGCCGGTGGTCGAATCGATCGGCACCGGCGCCGGGCTCAAGCGCTTCTGCGAGGGCGTGGGCTGGGAATATCCCGACATCGCCAATGCCAGCCGGCGGATCAAGAAATCCGAATATGCGCTGTGCGAGGCCAACGGCGTCGGCGAGATCATGGAAGTCCAGATCGGCGTCGACGGCGTCGCGCTCGCCGAGGCGAATAATGGGCCGCGGCTCCAGCTCAGCAAGAAGGACGTCTATCTGGCGCTCGCCGCCAGCCCGTTCGGCAAGCCCAACCCGGCGCGCAGCTGGCGCGACGTCAATCCGGCGCTGCCCGACCTGCCGATCCAGGTGATGGGCCCGCCCGCGACGAGCGGCACCCGCGACGCGCTGGTCGAGCTGGTGATGGAGCCGGGCTGCGCCGCCGCCGATCCCGAGGTCAAGGCGCTCAAGGCGGCGAAGGATACCGCGCCCTATGACAGCCGCTGCAAGCGCATCCGCGACGACGGCCCCTATATCGACAAGGGCGAGAACGACAATCTGATCGTCCAGGGCCTCGCCGCCAATCCCAACGCGCTCGGCGTGTTCGGCTATTCGTACCTCGAGGAGAATATCGACCGGCTCCACGGCGTGCCGATCGAGGGCGTCGCGCCGAGCTATGCGAGCATCGCCGACGGGACCTATCCCGGCGCGCGGCCGCTGTTCCTCTATGTGAAGAAGCGGCATCTGCGCGCGGTTCCCGGGCTCGCCGACTTCCTGACGCTCTACGCCACGATGTGGAATCCCGAGGGCAAGCTTACCCAGCGCGGGCTGATCGCGGCGCCCGACCCGCTGCGCGCGCATTCGGCGCAGATCGTCGCGCAGCGGATCGCACTCGATCCCGCCGGGCTACACTGATGAACGCTTTCGCGCTTCTCTTCCTCGTCGCCGGGCTCGGCCTGATCGGCTGGCTGACCGCGCGCGCCCGCGCCAATCGCTTCGACCGCGGCGGCGCGCGCCGGCTCCACTCGCTGCCCGGCCAGCACGGCATGTATGTCGCGATGTGGACGGTGCTGCCGGCGCTGCTGTTCGTCGCGGTGTGGAGCGCGGTGAGCCCCGGTCTCGTCAAGGAAGCGGTGCTCCAGCATCCCGCGGCGGCGCAATTGCCGCAATTCGACTTCGAGCGCGACGCGCTGCTCGCCGAGGCGCGCCGCGTCGCCAACGAGGACGGCGCCGCCGCCTTCGACCCGGTGGCGCAGCAGCTCGCCGCCCCGACCCGCGACGCGCAGGCGCGCTATCGCTGGATGGGCACCGCCGCGGCGATCCTGCTCGCCTTTGCCGGCGCGGCGTTCGCGCTCACCCGCGTGCGGGCGAGCTTCAAGGCGCGCAGCCGGGTCGAGCGCGGCACGATGCTGCTGCTGCTCGTCGCCTCGCTGATCGCGATCCTGACCACATTGGGGATCTTCCTGTCGCTGCTCTGGGAATCGCTGCGCTTCTTCCAGCAAGTGCCGATAACCGACTTCCTGTTCGGCACGCACTGGAGCCCGCAGGTGATCGACGCCGGCGATCCGGGCAAATCGCTGGGCGCGGTGCCGCTGTTCTGGGGCACCTTCTTCATCGGCGCGATCATCGCGATGATCGTCGCGATCCCGTTCGGACTGATGAGCGCGATCTACCTCACCCAATATGCCGCGCCCTCGGTGCGCAAATGGATGAAGCCGATCCTCGAGATGCTCGCGGGCGTGCCGACCGTGGTCTATGGCTATTTCGCCGCGCTGACGGTGGCGCCGGCGGTGCGCGATCTCGCGGTGTCGCTCGGCTACACCTATGCCTCGTCCGAGAGCGCGCTCGCCGCCGGCCTCGTGATGGGGGTGATGATCATCCCCTTCGTCTCGTCGATGGCCGATGATTCGATCGCGGCGGTGCCGACCGCGATGCGCGACGGCAGCCTCGCGATGGGCGCGACGACCAGCGAGACGATCTCGCGCGTGCTGATCCCCGCCGCGCTGCCGGGCGTCGTCGCCGGGGTCCTGCTCGCGGTGAGCCGCGCGATCGGCGAGACGATGATCGTGGTGATGGCCGCCTCGGGCGCCGCCAATATCACGCTCAACCCGTTCGAGAGCGCCACGACGGTGACCAAGCAGATCGTCGACCTGCTCACCGGCGAGAGCGAGTTCGACAGCCCGAAGACGCTCGCCGCCTTCGCGCTGGGGCTGACGCTGTTCGTGATCACGCTGCTGCTCAACATCGTCGCGCTGCGCGTCGTGAAGAAATATCGGGAAGCCTATGAGTAAGTCGCTCCTTCCCCAGCTCCCGACCGGGCCGGCCGAGCCGACCGAGCGCGCGCCGACCGACTGGACGACCGTGGCGATGCAGAAGCGCATCCGCCGGCGCTATGCCCGCGAGCGGCGCTTCCGCTTCTTCGGGCTCGCCGCGGTGACTTTGTCGGCCGCGTTCCTCGCCTTCCTGCTGATCACGATGGTCGCCAATGGCTGGCGCGGCTTCACCCGCACCGACGTGGCGCTGCCGATCGATTTCCCCGCCTCGGGGATAGTGGTCGAGCGGGCGCAGCTCGCGACGCGCGGCGCCGATCTGGCGCTGGCCGGCGCCGGGCTCGAGAACATGGTCAAGAGCGCGGCGGCGACCGCGTTCGGTCCCGGCGGCGAGGAAGTGCTCTCCGAACATGCCTGGCTGCGCGTGCGCGACGCCATCAAGGCCGATCCGAGCATCCTCGACCGCAAGATCACGATCGACCTGCCGGCGTCGACCGAGATCGACCAGGCGCTGGGCGGCAAGGGCACCGCCGCTGCCGAGGCGGCGGCGGCGAAGCTCCAGCAGGCAGGCGTGCTGTCGCGACGCTTCAACGCCGATTTCCTGCACGAGTCCGATTCGACCGATCCGGTGGCGGTCGGCATCTGGGGCGCGCTCAAGGGCTCGCTGCTGACGATGGCGGTGACCTTCCTGATCGCCTTCCCGGTGGGCGTGCTCTCGGCGATCTATCTCGAGGAATATGCCCCGAAGAACCGCTGGACCGATCTGATCGAGGTCTCGATCAACAATCTCGCCGCAGTGCCCTCGATCATCTTCGGCCTGCTCGGGCTCGCGGTGTTTCTCGGCAGCTGGAGCCTGTTCGGCTACCAGTTCGGGCCGCTCCTTCCCCGCTCGGCGGCCCTGGTCGGCGGGCTGACGCTCGCGCTGATGATCATGCCGGTGATCGTCATCGCCAGCCGCAACGCGATCAAGGCGGTGCCGCCGTCGATCCGCGACGCCGCGCTGGGCATCGGCGCGAGCCCGATCCAGGTGGTGTTCCACCATGTCCTGCCGCTCGCCATGCCCGGCATCCTGACCGGCACGATCATCGGCATGGCGCGCGCGCTGGGCGAGACTGCGCCGCTGCTGCTGATCGGCATGCGCGCGTTCATCGTCACCCCGCCGGGCGGCTTCACCGATCCCGCCACGGTGCTGCCCGTCCAGATCTTCCTGTGGTCCGACGAAGTCAGCCGCGGCTTCATCGAGAAGACCAGCGCCGCGATCATCGTGCTGCTGGTGTTCCTGCTCGCCATGAACGGCCTGGCCATCTATCTTCGCAACAAATTCGAGACCCGCTGGTGATGACCGACACCCCCCACAAGATGTCCGCCCGCGGCGTGAACGTCTTCTACGGCAACAAGCAGGCCGTGAAGGACGTGTCGATCGACATCGACATGGACAAGGTCACTGCGTTCATCGGCCCCTCGGGCTGCGGCAAATCGACCTTTCTGCGCACGCTCAACCGGATGAACGACACGATCTCGAGCGCGCGCGTGACCGGCGACATCACGCTCGACGGCGAGGACATCTATTCCTCGGCAATGGACGTGGTCCAATTGCGCGCCCGGGTCGGAATGGTGTTCCAGAAGCCCAACCCCTTCCCCAAATCGATCTACGAGAATGTCGCCTACGGCCCGCGCATTCACGGGCTGGCGCCGTCGAGGGCCGAGCTCGACGCGATCGTCGAGCGCTCGCTCAGGCGCGCGGGGCTGTGGGAGGAAGTGAAGGACCGGCTGCAGGACAGCGGCACCGCGCTCTCGGGAGGCCAGCAGCAGCGGCTGTGCATCGCCCGCGCGATCGCCGTCGACCCCGAAGTGATCCTGATGGACGAGCCCGCCTCGGCGCTCGATCCGATCGCCACCGCCAAGATCGAGGAGCTGATCCACGAGCTGCGCGGGCGCTATGCGATCGCGATCGTCACCCACAACATGCAGCAGGCCGCGCGGGTGAGCCAGCGCACCGCCTTCTTCCACCTCGGCACGCTGGTGGAATATGGCGATACCGATCAGATCTTCACGACTCCCCACGAGGAGCGCACCAAGGACTATATCACCGGAAGGTATGGATGATGGGGACGGGGCAGGAACATACCGTCAAGGCGTTCGACCAGGACATCAAGCAGCTCCGCGCGCTGATCAGCCAGATGGGCGGGCTCGCCGAGCAGGCGCTGCACGATGCGATGAAGGCGCTCCAGCGCGGCGACACCAGCCTCGCCGATCAGGTGCGCGGCAAGGACAAGGCGATCGACGCGATCGAATCCGAGGTCGAGAAGCTCGTCGTCCGGCTGATCGCGCTGCGCGCGCCGATGGCCGATGACCTGCGCGAAGTGATCGCGGCGCTCAAGATCGCCGCGGTGATCGAGCGGATCGGCGACTATGCCAAGAACGTCGCCAAGCGGGTGCCGCTGATCCATACCGAGGGCGAGGACCGCATCGAGGCGCTCTCGCTGCTCCCTTCGATGGCGCAGATGGCGAGCGATATGGTCCATGACGCGCTCGACGCCTTCGCCTCGCGCGACGCCGCGGGCGCAGCACGGGTCTGCCAGCGCGACAGCGCGCTCGACGATTTCTACGATTCGATCTTTCGAACGCTCGTGACCTTCATGGTCGAGAATCCGCGCACGGTCAGCCAGGTCGCGCACCTGCTGTTCGTCGCGAAAAACATCGAACGCATCGGCGACCATGCCACCAATGTCGCCGAGATGGTCTATTTCGCCGCAACCGGTCGCTATCTGGCCGACGAAGCGGCCGCTGCCTGAGGACATATCATGGCCCGAGTGAAGATGCTGCTGGTCGAAGACGACGCCGCGATCGCCGAGCTGGTGACGTGGCACTTCAAGCGCGAAGATTATGAAGTGAAGCACACCCCCGATGGCGAGGAAGCGTTGCTGCTCGCCAAGGAAGCGACGCCCGACATCGTGCTGCTCGACTGGATGGTCGAGGGGCTTTCGGGGATCGAGGTCTGCCGCCGCCTTCGCCGCATGCCCGAGACCGCCAACATCCCGATCATCATGCTCACCGCGCGCGGCGAGGAAGAGGATCGCGTGCGCGGGCTCGAGACCGGCGCCGACGACTATGTCACCAAGCCCTTCTCGCCACGCGAGCTGGTCGCGCGCGTCGGCGCGGTGCTCCGCCGCGTGCGCCCCGCGCTGGCCGGTGAGGCGTTGACTTATGCCGATATCGAGATGGACACGGTGGGTCACAAAGTCCGCCGGGGCGGCGACGTCGTCGCGCTTGGGCCGACCGAATTCCGCCTGCTCAAGCATTTCCTCGAGCATCCGGGCTGGGTGTTCTCGCGCGAGCGGCTGCTCGACGCGGTGTGGGGGCATGACAGCGACATCGAGAGCCGAACGGTCGACGTCCATATCCGGCGACTGCGCAAGGCGATCAATCACGGCAACCGCCCCGACATCATCCGCACGGTCCGCTCGGCGGGCTACGCGCTCGATACCGGCAACTGACCTAGGGGAATTTCCCCGCCCCGCACGGGTTAATCCCGAGCGCGCCGGCGGAGACATCGCGGCAATCCGGCGTTTCGGGAATGCGCATCTCCCTGCGCCCCGGAACCTGGTTCGGAGACCCCGTGATGAGTCTGATCGTCCTCGCGACGGCGCTGGCCGTCAGTAGCGCCGCCCTCCCCCAAACCGATCCCCAGCAAGCCTCGCCGCCGCCCGCCGACGGCGCGCGGCTCGGCGGGCTGGCGCCGCCCAGCGGCCCGTTCGTCGACGGCCCGCCGCGGCCCGGCCAGCCGGTGGTCTTCGTGCCCAACCCGAAGACCCCGAGCGAGATGTTCCCGCCGCCGCCGCCGCGCGAGAACGTGCCCTTCTGCAAGCGCAACCAGTTCGACGGGTGCAAGCAGCGGGGCGGCTGAGCGACGAATGCTGGCCTGGGCGAGGTGAACCGGGCGAAGCGCGCAACGTCTCCTCGCCACATACGTTACTCTTCCGCAACATAGCGAGAAGAGGACGTGCGAATGAAATGGACGATCATCGCCGCCGCGCTGGCGATCAGCGGCACTTCGGCGGCGCAGGACGTGCCCGCAAGCCAGCAGCAGACTCCGCCCGCGACCAGCGCGCCGGAGTCGCCGACCACGACTACGCCCGACGCCAACACCCCGCCGGCGGATCCCGCCGCGGGCACCACCGGCTCGGGCACCACGACGCCGCCCGACGCCGCACCGGCACCTGACGCCGCGCCTGCTCCCGAGGCTGCACCGGCACCGGCCGCACCCGACGCCGCGGCGCTGCCCCCGCCGGCTGCTACCCCCGCCGCAGCTGCGCCCCCACCCTAGCCGATGAC
>NZ_SRXU01000002.1 GCF_004792695.1 Sphingomonas naasensis
GGCCGCGACGAGTTCGGCCTCGCCCCCGGCCGGGCGGCTCGCCGCCGCCCCCGTCTCGAGCCGCACCACCGCGACCGCGGGCGGCGCGGCCGGCGTCGCCGCGGGCGTCGGCACGCCATGGTCGAGGAACCAGCGCCATTTGCCGTCCGCGCCGCGCAGCCAGATCGTCAGGAAGCGGCCATGATGCGCCTCCTCCCCGCGCGTCATCCGATAGGGGCCGGTGGTGAAGCCGAGGTCGTTCGAGCGCGCCACGGCGGCGACCGCGGGCTCCCATTCGAGCCGGATGCCCGGCTCGTCGGTCTCGCTGGCGAGCTGCGCCAGCGCCGGGCGCGGATCGGGGCGCAGCAATATCCCCTCGGGGGCGACGTGGGCGCGAAAGCCGGGGCTGAGCCCCAGCCGCGCGACATCGGCGGCAAAGCCGCGCTCGGCGGCGACGAGGCTGGCCAGCGGGTCGTCGGCGGGGCCGGCCTGCCCGGCGGCGGCCGGAAGCGCGAGCCCGATCAACGGTGCGAGCCAGAGAGTCCGGACGATCCGGCGGCGGGCGGAAAAAGCGTGGGTCATCCGCCTATTGGGGGCCGACCCGCCACCGGCCCAATCGCGCTGCGACCGGTGAGGCGGACGCTGCGACCAAGCAACGAAGCGACGAAGCTAGAGCCGCAGCGCGCGGACGACCTGGTCCTGATAATTGGGCCCGACCTGCAGATTGGCGCCGTCGCTCAGCACCAGCCGCAGGCTGCCCTTGCCCGGCCGCTCGATCCCGGTCACCGCGCCGAGCCGGACCATGTGCGAGCGGTGGATGCGCACCATCACCTTGGGGTCGAGCCGGCGCTCGAGCTCGGTCATCTTGGCGCGCAATATGTAGCTCTTGATCGGCGTGTTGAGCAGCACATAGTCGCGCGCCGCCTCGATCCGGTCTATCGTCTCGACCGGCACGCGCACCGATCCCTGCCGGCACGGCACCCAGATGCCGTTGTCGAAGGCCTGGCCGGGCTCCGGCTCGCCTTCCTCGTCCCCGCGCAGCGCGGCGACCACCGCGTCGAGCTCGGCGGCGCGGCCGTCGGCGTCGAGCAGCTCGCGCCGCCGCCGGACGCGCTCGACTGCGATGCGCAGCCGGTCGAAGCTCACCGGCTTGAGCAGATAGTCGACCGCCTCGACCTCGAACGCCTCGATCGCGAAGCGATTGAACGCGGTGATGAACACGATCTCGGGCCGCTCGGGCGTCTGCGCGAGCGACTGCGCCAGCTCGATCCCCGAGAGCCCCGGCATCTGGACGTCGAGGAACACGAGGTCGGGCCGCAGCGCGACGATCTTCTCGCCCGCCTCGATCCCGTCGCTCGCCGTGCCGATCACCTCGATATCGGGGATCGTCGCCAGCGCCACCTGCATCCGCTCGATCGCGAGCGGTTCGTCGTCTACCAGCAATACTCGCATCATTCCGCCGCCTGTTGCATTCGTGCATAGCGCAACGGCAGTGCCAGCTGCACCGCGAAGCCGCGCCCTTTCGCCTGCGCCTCGACGCTCGCCTGCGCGCCGTAGAAGGCGGCGAGACGCTTGCGCACATTGTCCAGCCCCAATCCGGTCCCCGTCGCGGGGGCCAGCCCGACGCCCTGGCGCCCGCTGTCCTCGACGACGAGGCGCAACGTGCCCTGCGCGGCGCTCGCGCGCACCGACAGCAGCACCGGCTTGCGCGACGGCGCGACTGCATATTTGACCGAATTCTCGACCAGCGGCTGGAGCAGGAAGCTCGGCACCCACGCGCCGAGCAGCTCGGCGGGGCATTCGAACTCGGTCTTCAGCCGGTCGCCAAAGCGCACCGCCTCGATCTCGAGATAGGATTGGGTGTTGCCGAGCTCCTCATCGAGCATCACCTCGGCATCGGGGTCGGCCTCGAGCGAGAGCCGCAGGAACTCGGAGAGCTTCATCGTCATCCGCTCCGCCTCCTCGTTGCGGCGCGTGACGATCAGCGACGAGATCGCGTTGAGCGTGTTGAACAGGAAATGCGGATTGAGCTGGAAGCGCAGCGCCGCGAGCTGGGCCTGCTGGGTGGCGTGACGCGCCTCGACCAGCCGCCGCTCGCTCTCGCGCACCGTCATCTCGCTCAGCATCAGCCCCAGCGCGGTGGCGTAGAGCCCATAGATCAGCACGAACGGCATCAGCCCGCGATAGAAGATTTCGATCAGCGGTGTCGGCGGCAGGCGCAGCTCGACATTGATCGCGGCGATCGATTGCGCGTCGATGAAGCCGTGGAGCAGCGCGATGCCGATCGCCGCCACCGCCGCCACCGCGACCATCGCCTGGCGCGGCAGGCGGCGGCAGAGCCCGATCGCCGCTGCCAGCACCGCCGAGAACACCATGCCGAGCACGAAGGTCTCGATGAGCAGCCTCTTGTACGGCCACGGAAACACGGTTCCCGAGACGAGATCGCGCGCGCACCACAGCAGCAGCGCCACCGCCCAGAGCAAGACGGTGAGCAGGGCCGCGATCAGGAATTCGCGGCGCCGGAATTGTTCGGGGACGATGCTGCGCACGCGGTCACCCTAGCATGCGCGCCGATGCGCGCCGACCGTCTTCGTCGCACGCTGGTCGACTTTGGTCGCTGCGACCGTGATGCCGGTCGATTGGTCAGGCCATTTCCGCGCGCGGTTCAGACCGAGCCGATCTTGAGCCGCCGCGCCACGCTGTCGCGCCGCGCGTCGATCTCGCTGCGGGTCCGCTCGAGCGCCTCGAGCTCGGTCGCCTCGAGCAGATCGTCGACCACGCCGCGCAGATGCTTGCGCATCGCGCTGCGCGCCGCATGCGGATCGCGCGCCCTGAGCGCCGCGACGATCGGGCGATGCTCCTCGACGCGCGGGGTGATCCCGCCGCGCTTCGCCCGCGCGAACATGTTCGCGGCGAGCGGCGATCGGGTGCGCAGATCCCACAGATACTCGATCACGCTGCGCACCGCCTCGTTCCCGGTCGCGTCGGCGATGGCGAGGTGGAAGCGCCGGTCGGCGTCCATCACCGAAGGCTCGTTCGAATCGTCGGCGCCCATCTCGATCAGCAATTGGTCGATCTCGGCGAGCTGCTCGTCGCTGATCGATACCGCGGCGAGCGCCACCGCCTCGCCTTCGAACAGGATGCGCGCCTCGGTCAGGTCGAACGCGCCGACGTCGAAATTGAGCGAATCCTCGCGCTGCCCGCTGCCGTGCTCGCGCTTGGTGACGTAGAGCCCCGAGCCGTGCCGCGCCTCGATCCAGCCCTTCATCTCGAGCGCGATCATCGCCTCGCGGATCGTCGGCCGGCTGACCTTATATTCCTCGGCGAGGTCGCGCTCGCCCGGCAGGCGGGTCCCCGGAGACCAGCGCCCCGCCTCGATTGCCGCGGTGATCGACGCCGCCACGCGTTGATAGAGCTTGTTGCCCGTGATCTTCATAGCCGCCTCATTACAACACCGCAGGTTGACAGGATACCCGCCAAAAGCAGATATTGGCCTTACCACTTTGATAGGAATCCGCGCTCTTGTCTCGTATCATTTCCGCCCGCGTGATCGTCACCTGCCCCGGCCGCAACTTCGTCACGCTCAAGATCGAGACCGATGCGGGCGTCTACGGGATCGGCGACGCGACGCTGAACGGCCGCGAGCTGGCGGTGGCGAGCTATCTCGAGGATCATGTCATTCCCTGCCTGATCGGCCGCGATGCGCACGGCATCGAGGACATCTGGCAATATCTCTACAAGGGCGCCTATTGGCGCCGCGGGCCGGTGACGATGTCGGCGATCGCCGCGGTCGACATGGCCTTGTGGGACATCAAGGGCAAGATCGCCGGGCTGCCGGTCTATCAGCTGCTCGGCGGCGCGGCGCGCGAAGGCTGCATGGTCTATGGCCATGCCAATGGTAGCGATATCGCCGAGACGATCGAGCGCGCGCACGAATATCTCGAGCAAGGCTACAAGGCGGTGCGCCTCCAGTCGGGCGTGCCCGGCCTCGCCGCCACCTATGGCGTGTCGGGCGAGCGCTTCTATTACGAGCCCGCCAAGGGCTCGCTCCCCGACGAGACCCTGTGGTCGACTTCCAAATATATGCGCCACGTCCCCGAGCTGTTCGAAAAGGGCCGCGACGCGCTCGGCTGGGACATCCATCTGCTCCACGACGTCCATCACCGCCTCACCCCGATCGAGGCGGGGCGGCTCGGCAAGGATCTCGAGCCCTATCGGCTGTTCTGGCTCGAGGATGCGACGCCCGCGGAGAACCAGGCCGCCTTCCGCCTGATCCGCCAGCACACTACCACTCCGCTCGCGGTCGGCGAGATCTTCAATTCGATCTGGGACGCCAAGCAGCTGATCGAGGAGCAATTGATCGACTATATCCGCGCGACCGTGGTTCATGCCGGCGGGATCACCCATCTGCGCCGGATCGCGGGGCTCGCCGATCTTTATCAGGTCCGCACCGGCTGCCACGGCGCGACCGACCTGTCGCCGGTGAGCATGGCCGCGGCGCTCAACTTCGGGCTGTCGGTGCCCAATTTCGGCATCCAGGAATATATGCGCCACACCGCCGAGACCGACGCAGTCTTCCCGCACGCCTATTCGCTGTCGAACGGGCTGATGCATCCCGGCGACAAGCCCGGCCTCGGCGTCGACATCGACGAGGCGCTGGCGGCCAAATACGAATATAAGCGCGCCTATCTGCCGGTGAACCGGCTCGAAGACGGGACGATGTGGAACTGGTGAACTAGCCTTCACCTCAACCGTCACCCCGGCCTTGTGCCGGGGTCCACAGCGCCGATAGGGAAAGACAGGTGGGTCGAGCCATTCGCCCCGGCGGCACGGTGGATCCCGGAACAAGTCCGGGATGACGACGCGCGTTGACGAACGCTCGGCCTGCACCGTCCCGCGCGAAGACGGCTCCGCCGCGGTTTTCAACAGTAAATTTCCCATAAACCACGTATTTACGTGCTTCGGTATAACCCTGAGTTGCATGAAGGCCGCAGCCGACGCGGATCGGCCTTCACAGGGTTTGGGGGCATAATGCCGTTTGATACCGCACAGATCGCCCGTCTTGGTGGCACCTGGGGAGCGATGGGATCGCTCGTCGCCTCCGACGGCAGTGCGAACCATCCCTGGCTCGCGCGCCTTGCCGACAGTCTCGAGCCGCTGCGCGATCTCGCCGACGCGGCGCACTTCATCTGCGTGCTCCATGGCCGCCATCCCGGCGTGATCGACTATGCGCTCGATCATGCCCGCGTCTCGCTCGAGCGCGACTGGCTCGAAGCCGCCGCCAATGCCTTTTCGACCGAGCGCGCGCATCTCGTGCGCATCGTCGCTGCTGCCGGGCCGCTGCCCAGCACCCCCGGCCACGCCGAATCGGAAGCCGCCGCGCAGGCCCAGCGCCATGCGCTCGACATGCTCGCCCAGTCCGATCGCGCCGGCTGCGCCGCGGGCGCCGCGCTCGCGCTGGCGATCGATTGGGCAACGATCCGCGAAGTGCTCGACGCCGTCGCCATCCGGCTCGGCCTCGCCGTCCCCGCCTCGACCCTCCCGCTCGCCGAGGAGACGGTCAGCGTCGTCGACGCGCTCGCCCGCGAGCCCGCGATGGAGCGTGCGATGCTGTTCGGCGCGCAGCAGGTCTTCGCCCAGCATCGCGGCCTCTGGGATCTGCTCGAAGCCCGCGCCGGCGCCCGCGAACGGGTGTAAAGCCAAGCATTTACTGCTGTGCGTCATCCCCGCGAAAGCGGGGATGACGGAAGTGAGCGCAAGGACCTCCGCCCTCGCGCGAGGGGCCTTGCCTCTCCCCTCCTCCTCCTTCTATCCCCGCGCCATGCGCTTCGAAGGCACCCAAAGCTATGTCGCGACGGAGGACCTCAAGGTCGCCGTCAACGCGGCCGTCACGCTCCGCCGCCCGCTGCTCGTCAAGGGCGAGCCCGGCACCGGCAAGACCGTCCTCGCCTGTGAGATCGCCAAGGCTGTCGGCGCCCCGCTGATCGAGTGGAACGTCAAGTCGACCACCAAGGCGCAGCAAGGCCTGTACGAATATGACGCGGTGGCGCGGCTGCGCGACGGCCAGCTCGGCGACGAACGCGTCCACGACATCGCCAACTATATCCGCAAGGGCAAATTGTGGGAGGCGTTCACTGCCCCGCAGGTCCCGGTGCTGCTGATCGACGAGATCGACAAGGCCGATATCGAGTTCCCCAACGATCTCCTCCAGGAGCTCGATCGTATGGAATTCCATGTTTACGAGACGAAGGAGACGATCCGCGCCGCCGAGCGGCCGATCGTGGTGATCACCTCGAACAACGAGAAGGAGCTGCCCGACGCGTTCCTGCGCCGCTGCTTCTTCCACTATATCAAATTCCCCGATCGCGAGACGATGCAGGCGATCGTCGACGTCCATTTCCCGGGGATCCAGAAGATCCTCGTCTCGAAGGCGATGGACATCTTCTACGACATTCGCGAGGTCCCCGGGCTCAAGAAGAAGCCGTCGACCAGCGAGCTGCTCGACTGGCTCAAGCTGCTCCTCCACGAGGAGATGCCGCTCGACGTGCTCCAGTCGAAGGACCCGAGCAAGGCGATCCCGCCGCTCCACGGTGCGCTGCTCAAGAACGAGCAGGACGTGATGTTGTTCGAACGCCTTGCCTTCATGAGCCGGAGGCAGGGCAAATGAGCCGCTACACCGGACGCTGCGCCTGCGGCGCGGTCACCGCGACGATCATCGGCGAGGCGGCGACGGTGCGCCAATGCTGGTGCCGCCAGTGCCAGCAGGTCGCCGCGGGTTCGCCGACCACCAATGCGATCTTCGCCACCGACGCGGTCGCGTTGCAGGGCGCGCTCGCCAACACGACCTACATTGCGGCGAGCGGCAACACCCTCACCCAGAGCTTCTGCGGCAAATGCGGCACCCAAGTGATGGCGCAATCCTCGGCGCGCCCGCAGTTCCGCACGATCCGCCTCGGCTTTCTCGACGCGCCGCACGACCTCGCTCCCGAAGTCGCGATCTGGACCGAGGACGCGCCCGCCTGGGCGGTGATCGACCCCGCGCTCGAACGCTTCCCGCGGCAGCCGCCGCCGCCGGTTACCAAGGCCTGAGCTTGCACAAGCCGGCGTTCCGCGGCGCCACCCGCTTCGCCCGCGTCCGCGCGCAGCTCGAGGCGTTCTCGCCGCGGCCGGGCTGGCGCGCCTGGACCTATGAGTTCCTGCTGTTCGGCTTCAAACAGGGCTGGGCCTGCCTGTTCGGCGCGCTGCTCCTCGTGCTGCTGCTCGGCACCCATTATCTCTATCCGGCCGACGCGGCGCTCGCGCGCTACGACTTCCTCGTCCTCGGTGCGGTGGCGATCCAGATCGGCATGCTCGCCTTCCGGCTCGAGAATATCGAAGAGGCCAAGGTCATCTTCGCCTTCCACGTCGTCGGCACGGTGATGGAGCTGTTCAAGACCGCGCACGGCTCGTGGCTCTATCCCGAGCCGAGCCTGCTCCGCATCGGCGCGGTGCCGCTGTTCTCGGGCTTCATGTACGCCGCGGTGGGCAGCTATATCGCCCGCGTCTGGCGGATCTTCGCCTTCCGCTTCCCGGGCTATCCGCCGCGCTGGACGACCTGGGCGCTGGCTGCGGCGATCTATGTCAATTTCTTCGCGCACCATTGGCTGCCCGATATCCGGCTCGGGCTGTTCGCCGCGACCGGTCTGCTGTTCTGGCGCACGCGGGTCTGCTTCACCGTGTGGCGCGCGGAGCGCCGGATGCCGCTGCTGCTCGGCTGGTTCCTCGTCGCGCTGTTCATCTGGTTCGCCGAGAATATCGGCACCTTCTCCAAGGCGTGGATGTATCCGGGGCAGGAGGATGGCTGGGAGATGGTGTCCCCCGCCAAGCTCGGCGCCTGGTATCTGCTGATGATCATCTCGTTCGTGCTCGTCGAAGCCGTGCACGGCCGCCGCAAACAGGGTTAACGTTTTTTTAACCAGTGCCGGATACCAGGGCGTGGGGGGGTATCCTGTATCGGTGCCCGTGTATGCGTTTCCTCGCGTTTTTGACTGCGCTCGTTGCCGCCGCGCTCGCGGCCGTTCCCGCGCAGGCCCAGACCCAGGGTCAGGCCCAGGCGGCCGGGTCGCTTCTCGAATATGTCGGCCAATGCGTTCCGTTCGCCCGCGCGGCGTCGGGGATCCAGATCTATGGCGATGCGTGGACGTGGTGGGATCAGGCCGATGGCCGCTACCAGCGCGGATCGAAGCCGCGCGTCGGCGCCGTCCTCGCCTTCGCGAAGAGTGATCGGCTGCGGCTCGGCCATGTCGCGGTGGTCAGCCGCATCGTCGACAAGCGCGTGCTGATGATCACCCACGCCAATTGGTCGCGTCAGAACGGTGTGCGCGGCCATGCCGAGCAGGACGTCACTCTGTTCGACGTCTCGCAACGCGGTGACTGGAGCCTCGTCAAGGTCTGGTACCGCGACACCAACGGGCTCGGCAGCTCGATCTATCCCGCGCACGGCTTCATCTACGGCACGCCCGATCCCGCCGCCGGCAAGGCGGTGCGCCCCGCCCGCCCCGCCGCCGAGCTGACCAGCCGCCAGCCCGATTATGTCGGCTCGCTGATCGATGCCTATGTCCGCTGACTTGTGCGGCGCCCGGCACTGAAGCAATAGTGTCGCCATGCGGGGGGAGCGGGGCGTCGACAGGCGGATATGGTGGCTGCTCGGCGCGATCGTCGCGCTCGGGCTGGCGCTGCGCATCGCCGGGGCGCAGGGCGCGCTGTGGCTCGACGAGGCATGGTCGGCGAAGCAGGCGCACGATGCCGGCACCCCGCTCGGCGTGTTCCTCAACATCAATCACGACAACAACCATCACCTGAATTCGCTGTGGCTGCTCGCCGTCGGGTTCGACGCGCCGCCGATGCTCGCCCGCGCGCTGTCGATCGTCACCGGCACCGCTGCGATCCCCCTGGCCTGGGCGATCGGCGCGCGCCGCGGCGCCGCGCTCGGACTGATCACCGCATTGCTCTTCGCGATCTCGCCGGCGCTGGTGACCTTTGGCTCGGAGGCGCGCGGCTATGCCCCGATGACGCTGGCGCTGCTCGTCGCGATCCTGCTCACCGACCGCTGGCTCGCCGGCGAGGCCGAGCGCAGCCCCGCGCTCGCGCTGGCGATCACCTTCTTCCTCGGCGCCTTCGCCCAGCTCACCATGTTCTTCGCCTTTTGCGCGCTCGCCGGCTGGGTGTTCTTCGCGCTGTGGAAGCGCGACGGCCTGAAGCCGGCGCTGACGGGCAGCTTCCGGCTGTTCCTGCCCTCGGCGGTCGCGCTCGCGCTGGTCGTGGTGATCATCCTCGGCGCCGCCTATCTGCGCACCGGGTTCAAGTTCGGCCGCTACGATCCCTACAACACGCTCGAATTGCTCCACGGCGTCTCCGAGCTGGTCCAGTACGCGCTCGGCGTGCCGGTGGTCAGCATCTGGTGGTTCGCGCTGATCCCGGCGCTCGTCGTGCTCGCGCCCTCGGCCGGGGTCTCGCGCATCGCCTTTCACCGGCTCGCGATCCTCGCCTTCCCGCTCGGCCTCGCGCTGCTCCGTGCCGGCAATGTCGCGCACCCGCGCTACTATCTGCTCGTCGGCATCGCGCTGCTGATCCTGATCGCCGAGCTGATCTGGCTCGGCTGGCGTGCCGGCGGGTGGAAGCGCTGGCTCGCCGCCGCCGCGCTCGCCGGCATCACCCTCGCCGGCCTCGCCTGCGATGTCGATCTCGCGGTCAACCGCCGCGGCGATCCCGGCGCCGCGATCCGCGCGATGCAGGCGCGCGCGCCGCAGGGCACCCATCTGCTGCTCGATCGCGAGACCGGCATCGCCACCTTCGAGGCCGCCGCCGCCTCCGCCCATTATCCGCTCACCGTCCAGCTCGCGGATTGCGCCGCCGCGCGCTTCTTCCTCGCCGATCGCTTCCGCGGCGAGGAGCCCCCCGCGCGCATCGCTTTGTGCGGCGCGGCCTATGCCCCGATCGCCGCCGCCCGCGCGCGCGGCATGTCGGGCACCCACTGGACGCTGTACGAGCGCCAGCCCTAGAAGGGCGCCATGTTCTTCTCCTTCCTCGACGAGCTGCGCGCCGCGGGCATCCCGGCGAGCCTCAAGGAGCATCTCATCCTGCTCGAGGCGCTCGACCGCGACGTGATCGCGCGCACCCCCGAGGCTTTCTATTATCTCGCCCGCGCGACCTTCGTGAAGGACGAGGGCCTGCTCGATCGCTTCGACCAGGTCTTCGCCAAGGTGTTCAGAGGCATCGCGACGACCTACGGCGTCGCCCCCGCCGAGATTCCCGAAGATTGGCTCAAGGCGATCGCCGAGAAATTCCTCACCCCCGAAGAGATGGCCGCGATCGAATCATTGGGCTCGTGGGACGAGATCATGGAGACGCTCAAACAGCGCCTCGCCGAGCAGCACGAGCGCCATCAGGGCGGGAGCAAGTGGATCGGCACCGGCGGCACCTCGCCCTTCGGCAATTCGGGCTATAATCCCGAAGGCGTCCGCATCGGCGGCGAGAGCAAGCACGGCCGCGCGCTCAAGGTGTGGGACCAGCGCGCCTTCAAGAATCTCGACAACACGAAAGAGCTCGGCACCCGCAACATCAAGGTCGCGCTCCGCCGCCTGCGCCGCTTCGCCCGCGAAGGCGCCGCCGACGAGCTCGATATCGACGCGACGATCGACGGTACCGCGCGCCAGGGCTGGCTCGACGTCCGCATGCGCCCCGAGCGCCACAACGCCGTCAAACTGCTCCTCTTCCTCGACGTCGGCGGCTCGATGGATCCCTTCGTCAAGCTCTGCGAGGAGCTGTTCTCGGCGGCGACCGCCGAGTTCAAGAACATGGAGTTCTTCTATTTCCACAACTGCCCGTACGAAGGCGTGTGGAAGGACAATCGCCGCCGCTTCACCGAGCGCACCCCGACTTGGGACGTGCTCCACAAATATGGCCATGACTATAAGCTGATCTTCGTCGGCGATGCCTCGATGAGCGCGTACGAGATCAGCCATCCCGGCGGCTCGGTCGAGCATTTCAACGAGGAGCCGGGCGCGGTGTGGATGCAGCGGCTGGTCGATACCTATCCCGCCGCGGTGTGGCTCAATGTCCTGCCCGAGGCGCATTGGAGCTACACCCAGTCGGTCCAGCTGATCCGCGGCCTGATGCAGGATCGCATGTACCCGCTCACCCTGCCCGGCCTCGATGCCGCGATGCGCGAGCTCAGCCGCAAACGATAGGCGTGCGTTGTGCGCGCATTGCTAGCCCGTGCGCCTGCGAAGGCAGGAGCCCCGGGCTATGAAGGACTGTGCGCGCGACTCTGGGCTCCTGCTCTGGCAGGAGCCCGAAACGTCGAACGCTCAATTCACCCCGGCACGTTCCTTCGCGTCGTTCTGGATCTGCCGCGAGATCCGCCCCTTGGCGACGCGGCCCTTCATCATCGGGCTGGTGTGGTACAGCCCGCGCAGATAGGAGCGATCGACCGCGCTCAGCTGCGGCGGCAGGGTGTCGGTCGCGTCGAACAGCGTCAGGATCGTGTCCGCCGGCACGCCCTTGCGCGGCGGCAGCGCCCCCGCCAGCGCGCGCATCGCGACATAGTCCCCGAGCTGGTTGAGCGTCTTGCCGAGCGTCGCTTCGTGATCGAGCACGATCATCGAGCCGC
This sequence comes from Sphingomonas naasensis, assembly GCF_004792695.1. Taxonomy (GTDB): domain Bacteria; phylum Pseudomonadota; class Alphaproteobacteria; order Sphingomonadales; family Sphingomonadaceae; genus Sphingomonas; species Sphingomonas naasensis. The sequence goes on from NZ_SRXU01000002.1 coordinate 11,630, forward strand.
TGATCGCCTGCTGCGTCGGCAGATAGAGGATCGACGCCGACTTCACCGTCATCGTCCCCCCCGTCGGCCGCTGCCCGTCCTCGTTGAGGATTTCGGTGGTATTCCACGCATGTACCGGCCCCTCGCGGAATGCGCGCTTCAGGTCGACATCGTCGACGCCCTCGAAGATCCGCGGCGTCTTGGCGCGCATCTGCTTGATCAGCGCGTCGCCGTCCTTCGCGAAGATCACCACCAGATTGCCGCGGCAATTCGCGTCGGCGAGCGGCGCGCCGACATCGCGCGCCACCGCGCGGATCCGCTTCGCGATGATGCGGGCATAATCGTCGGCGATGCCGATCACCGTGGGGCACACCGGCACCCGGAAGCGCGTCAGCTGGCCGTCGACGCCCGCGCTGATCTCGGCGACATAGCGCTGCGCCACCTTGGGCGGGATCTCGCGCTGGCCGGTGACGGTCACCTCGTCGTCGGGCGCCTGCTGCGCCGCTGCGCTCCCCGCCGCCAGCACCGAAGCCGCCGCCGCCAGCCAGAAACGCACCAACCCGCTACGCATCACCGTCACTCCCCTTGGGTGAGTGACGCATGTAACACACTCGGCGGTTTCCGCAAGCAGAACCGGGCTTTACAGCCGGTCGATCGCCCGATGCAGCCGGCGCAGCACCGCGCCGTCATGCGCCGGGCCGTTCACTGCCTCGCCGGCCAACGCCATCAGCCGGACCGCGCCGAAGCTCGCCGCGAGTCCTTTGAGCCGCAGCGCCGCGGCGGACCAGGCGTCGGGCGTCTCGGCCGATTTGAGCGCGCCCACCGAACGCTTCACGCTCTCGAGAAACGCCTCGCGCAGCTCGGCGATCAGCTGGGGCTCGTCGCCCACCGCCGCCGCCAGCGTCGCATCGATTGCACCCGGATCATATGCCATGCCTCCGCGCTAGCCGAACGGGGTTAACGGCTGGTTGCGGGCTGTTTGGCGAAATGTCCAAACATGGTACAGCTATGCCATGACTGGGGGAAACACCGCGCACATCGTCTCGGAGCCGTCGAGCGGCCACGAAGACCTCGTCCTCTCCGACACCGCGGCGCTTCCCGCGCCGCTCGAGGAACTCGGCCTCGACGAGGACGACGCGCATCACGGCACCGCCTGGGTCCTGCCCACGCTCGCCTGGCTCGCGGTCGCCGGCTGGTTCGTCGCCACGATCTGGCTCGCGCTTCCCACGCTTCAGCGCGGGATGGAGCCCGTCGCGCTGATCCAGCTGATCGCCGCGATCTGCGTGCCGCCTGCCCTTGTCGGGATCCTCTACCAGCTCGCGCTGCGCACGAGCCGCGCCGAGGCGCGCCGTTTCGGCGCCACCGCGCGCGCGATGCGCGCCGAAGCCGCCGCGCTCGAACGCGTGCTCGCGGCGATCTCGCAAAAGGTCGCCGAGAATCGCGCGACGCTGACCGAGCACACCACTGTGCTGACCACGCTCGGTGAGCGCGCCGCCGAGCGCGTCGAGGGCGCCGCCGGCATGGTCGAGCGTCAGGCGCAGCGCATGGACGGCGGCATCCGCACCTTCGGCGAGGCGATGGATCAGGCCGAGAAGCGCTTCGAGATCATCCTCACCACGCTGCCCAAGGCGCATGACGAGATGCAGGGCCTCGCCCAGCGCATCGACGGCGCCGGGCTGCTCGCCAGCCAACGCGCCGCCTCGCTCGACACCCAGATCACCGCGCTCGCCGAGCGCGGGCGCGAGGCCGATCAGATCGCCGGCGGCGCCGCCGAGCGCCTCGCCGCGCATATCGCGCGGATGGAAGCGACCAGCGAGACCGCGAGCAACCGGCTCGAGCAGGTCACCGAGCAGATGTCGGGCGCCGTCGATGCGGTGCTCGATCGCGCCGCCAATGCCGTCGACGAGGCGCGCAAGGGCATCGCCACCCAGGGCGAGGCGATCCTCGCGATGCTCGGCGCCAATCAGGCAGCGCTCGATCGCGCCGGCCGCGACAGCGCCGAAGCGCTCGGCGCGCGCATGGCGACGATCGAGGAAGCGATCGGCCGTGTCGGCGCCCGCCTCGCCGAGGAGCAGGGCCGCGGCGACGCGCTGTTCTCCGATCTGTCGGCAGGCGTCGATCGGCTCGACCGCGAGCTCCAGATCCTCCACGCCGCCGGCACCGATCGCGCCCAGTCGCTGGCCGCGTCGATCAGCGCGCTGCAGGGCTCGACCGACGCGATGTCCGAAGCGCTGCGCACCGGCGATCAGCTCGCGCGCAAGGTGATCGGCACGTCTGAGGACCTGCTCACCGCGCTCGACGCCTCGGCGCGCGAGATCGACGAGACCTTGCCCGAGGCGATTGCCCGGCTCGACGACCGGATCAATGCGAGCCGCAAGGTCGTCGCCGCGTCCAAGCCCGAGCTGCTCGCGCTGGTCACCGCCGCCGAGAGCACGCACGACGCGATCGAGGCGATCGCCGATGTCGTCTCGCAGCAGCGCGACACGCTCGCCAAGACTCAGGCCTCGCTGCTCGAGACGCTCGCCAGCGGCAGCGATCAGGCGGCTTCGCTCGGCGCGATCGTCGACGATACGATCAACACCACCCGGCGCTTCGCCGAGACCGCGGCGCCGCAGCTCGTCGACGCGCTGGTCAATGTCCGCGAGACCGCCAGCGCCGCCGCCGCGCATGCCCGCGAGGCAATGGCGACGATCGTGCCCGACGCTTCCGCAGCGCTCGAGGAAGCCAGCGGCGAGGCGCTCAAGCGCGCGGTCGACGGCACCGTCCGCCGCCAGATGGCGCAGCTCGTCGACACCACCGAGGCCGCGGTCACCGCCGCCGCGCGCGCGTCCGAGCGCCTCACCCAGCAGATGCTCGCGCTTGCCGATACCAGCTCGCGGCTCGAGGCGCGGATCGAGGAGGAGCGCGCCGATCGCGAACGTGCCGACAGCGACAATTTCGCGCGCCGCACCACCTTGCTGATCGAGGCGCTCAACTCGGCCTCGATCGACATCGCCAAGGCCTTCTCGGCCGAGGTCACCGACAGCGCCTGGGCGGCCTATCTGAAGGGGGATCGCGGCGTCTTCACCCGCCGCGCGGTGCGGCTGCTCGATTCGGGCGAGACCCGCGAGATCGCGCGCGTCTACGATTCCGATCCGGGCTTCCGCGATCTGGTCAATCGCTACATCCACGATTTCGAGGCGATGCTCCGCCACATCCTGTCGCTGCGCGATGGCTCGACACTCGGCGTGACCCTGCTCTCGTCGGACATGGGCAAGCTCTACGTCGCGCTCGCCCAGGCCATCGAGCGCCTGCGGACCTGAGCTCTTCCTGTCCCTCCCGGCTTGCAGGGAGGGGAGTCCAGGCGCTTCCAAAATAGGAAAAGCCCTGCCAGCCTCCCCGCTGCTCTTTGACAGCGTCGATATTGTCCTGCAGCGCGTAGGAAATTTAGTTTCACCGCCGCGCAACGGAAGAGTCGTTCTACTGCGACTCTTGCGACTCTAGACGTCCGAAATCCTACATTTCGGCCCGGGAATCGGCCGAAAAAATCCTACCGGTGCGCCCAGTCGAGCATGTCGGTGGTCACCCAGCCGAACACGTAATTGAGGTAGAACAGCACGAACAGCACGGTCGCGACGATCGTCGTGCGGATCATCACCTTGACCGCGCTGAAGCTGTGCGGCGCGCTCTCGGCCTGGCCGGGGACCAGCTCGACCCCGGCCTCGTGCGCGGTGCGCACCCCGAAGGGCAGCACGAGGAACACCGAAAAGGCCCAGAACAGGAAGTAGATCGCGAGCATCGACTGCCAGCGCATGGCTCAGAGCTCCACGATCAGCACGTCGACCACGGGCTTCTTGCCGGTGAAGCGCACCGCCACGCGGCGCACCGCGAGCCGCAGGCTCTCGCGCAGCGCCTCGAGGTTGCGGCCGTCCTTGCGGACCGCTTCGGCGGCGGCTTCGGCAGCTTCCTCGAGAAACGCGTCGCGATCCTCCTCGACCGGGACGCCCTGCACGCGGATCTGCGGCGCGCCCTTCAGCCGGCTGCCGTGGATCGCCACCGCGACCGAGATCTGGCCATAGAGCGCGAGCCGCCGGCGCTCGGTGATCGTCGCGCCGTCGGCGGGCAGGATCACGTCGCCGTCGAGCACCAGCCGGCCCGCCGGGGCGTGGCCGATCTGCTGCGGCTTGCCCGGCGCGAGCCGCCAGATGTCGCCATTGACCTGGTTGATCGCCTGCGGAACCCCCTGCGCCAGCGCGAAGCGCGCCTGCTCGTGCATGTGGCGGACCTCGCCATGGACGGGCAGGATGATCTCGGGCCGGATCCAGCGATACATCTCGGCGAGCTCGGGGCGGCCGGGGTGGCCCGAGACATGGACGAAGGCCTGGCGGTCGGTGATGATGTCGACGCCCTTGCCCGCCAGCGTGTTCATGATCCGCCCGATCGCGATCTCGTTGCCCGGGATCTGCCGCGACGAGAACACCACGGTGTCGCCGGCATGGAGCTTGAGGACATGGGTATCCTCGGCGATGCGGTTGAGCGCGGCGCGTGGCTCGCCCTGCCCGCCGGTCGCCACGATCATCACCTGGCTGGGCGGCAGGCTCATCGCGGTGTCGAAGTCGACCGTCTCGGGGAAGTCGCGCAGATAGCCGGTGGCCTTGGCGACGCGGATGATCCTGTCGAGCGAGCGTCCGGCGACGCAGAGCTTGCGTCCGGTATCCTCGGCGACCTCGCCCAGCGTCTGGAGCCGCGCCGCGTTCGACGCGAAGGTGGTGACGAGCACCCGCCCCTTGATCGCCGCGACGACTTCGTCGAGCCCCTTGCGGACATCCGCCTCCGAGCCTGAAGCCTCGGGGTTGAACACATTGGTCGAATCGCAGACCAGAGCGAGCACGCCCGCGTCGCCGATCGCGGTCAGCTCGGCGGCGGTCGATGCGCCGCCCAGCGCCGGCGAATCGTCGAGCTTCCAGTCGCCGGTGTGGAAGACCTTGCCGTACGGCGTCTCGATCAGGATCGCGTTGCCCTCGGGGATCGAGTGGGCGAGCGGGGTATAGGTCATCGTGAACGGGCCGACGCTGAACGGGCCGTCCTCCTTGACGACGTTGAGCTCGACCTTGTCGGTGATGCCCTCTTCCTCGAGCTTGCCGTAGATCAGCCCCGCGGTGAACGGCGTGGCATAGAGCGGCACGCCCAGGTCGGCGGCGAGATAGGGCAGCGCCCCGATATGGTCCTCATGGCCATGGGTGAGCACGATGCCGAGCAGGTCGTCGAGCCGCTCCTCGATGAACTGTAGATCGGGCAGGATCACGTCGACGCCGGGGTAATTGGCGTCGCCGAAGGTGATGCCGCAATCGACCATCAGCCATTTGCCCTGCGTGCCGTAGAGATTGACGTTCATGCCGATCTCGCCCGAGCCGCCAAGCGCGAGGAAGAGAAGTTCGTTACCTGGAGTCACTGAAATTCCTTGAATCGAGTCAACGGCTGCGTTCCCACAGCATCGCCAACCCCTGGATCGTCAAATCGGGCTCGACCATGTCGAACACGTCGGTCTGCTTCTCGAACAGGATCGCCAGCCCGCCGGTGGCGATCACCTTGAGCGGGCGGCCGACCTCGGCCTTGATCCGCGCGACCAGCCCTTCGATCATCGCGACATAGCCCCAATAGATGCCGATATGCATCTGGTCGACCGTATTGCGCCCGACCACGCTGTTGCTCTCGGGCGCGCTGATTGCGATCCGCGGCAGCTTGGCCGCCGCGGTCACCAGCGCGTCGAGCGACAGGTTGATTCCCGGCGCGATGATCCCGCCCTTATAGGCCCCCTGATAGTCGACCACCTCGAAGGTGGTCGCGGTGCCGAAGTCGATGATGATCAGATCGCCTTCGTGCCGGGCATGCGCCGCGATCATGTTGAGCGCGCGATCGGCGCCGAGGCTGCCCGGCTCCTCGACGTCGAGCGCGAAGCCCCACTCGGCCTTGCCCTGCCCGGCGATCACCGCCTCGGTCTTGAAATATTTGCTGCTCAGCACCTGCAGATTGTGCAGCGCCCGCGGCACCACGGTGCCGATGATCACCCCGGTCACCGCGGCGCGGTCATAGCCTTCGAGGCTGAGCAGCTGGCTCAGCCACACCGCATATTCGTCGGCGGTGCGACGCGGATCGGTGGCGATCCGCCAGCGCGCCCTGATCTCGCCGCCCTCGACGAGCGCGAAGACGACATTGGTGTTCCCGGCATCGATGGCGAGCAGCATGGGGTCTCTCTAGTCGGGCACGGCGTCGTTGGCGAGAGAGCGCGGTTGAGGAGATGTGAAGGGTTGCGCGGCATATCGGGCGCATGGCCTCGCCGAACGCGCTCTTTGCCACGCTCCGTCCCGGCGACGCGCCGCCGTGGCTGGCCGCGCTGCTGGGCAGCGCCCGCAGGTCGTCTCCCAATGGCGATTATTTCGAATGGGACGACAAGCAACTCTGGCTCGCCGCCAATGGCGACGTCGCCAATGGCGACGTCGCCAAAGCGGTTTGCACCGCCTCCTTCCCGCCCGACATCGCAATCGAAGGCCTGCATATCGGCATGCCGATCGCCGCCGCACGTGGCGCCCTGCCCGAGCTCCATTCGCCTGGAGCGGTCAATGCGAACCTCCTGCATGGCTGGATGCCGGCCGGGAGGCCATGGGGCCTGTTGCTGGAGGAACTCGAAGGCAAAATCCGGTCGATCAGCATGCTGGTGCGAGGCGCGCTCGACCGGCGATTGGAAGAGGTCGTGCGCGAGCGGAGCGATGCCGCACGAATCTGGGACGCGCCGCCTGCGGCAGATCGCTGGACGATGATCGACGACCCGGACGCGCTGCTCGAGGTATGGCTGGGCAGCCAGACGACGCGAGCGCCCTGGTCGAACACCCCCGCCGGCATCTACGCCGCCTATGCCGCGTGGCTGAAAGCCGCGACGCCCGACCAATGGCACAGCGCCGCACGGTTCCACAACTGGAGCTACAGCCTCGGGCCGCTGTTCTTCATCAGCCGCCACCCGGCGTGCGAGCTCGCGACGGCGCTGCACATCCTCTACGCCGCGGACCTTCGCTGGGTCGCCCGCTTCGGTTTCAATCCGGCTGCGGTTCCGACGCATAGCCATGCCACGCTCCGGCTGATCACCGGCATCTGTGATCGCATCAGGCGGGATTGCTACGCTCGATCTCTGGCCTTCGATCCCGCGCGGGATTTCGGGCGCAATGCGCCGCGCATCGATCTGGGGCCCGGCTTTCCGGCGCAGTTGGAGGGGCGCGAACCCCGGCCGGTACCGTTCGACGACGGATATCCGATCGCCGTGTGGGAGGCCGTCGGCGTCGTCTACACGCACTAGAGCAGGAAGACGTCCCCCGCGTGAATGACCCGGGTGGTGCTGTCGGCGAGGCGCAGGATGAGCGCGCCATGGCTGTCCAGCCCCTCGAACAGCCCGTCGATCGCGCTGCCGTCGCTCAGCCGCGCGGTCAGCGCCGTGCCGGCGGGATGCGCCTTGGCGAGCCAGCGCTCGCGCACCGGGGCGACGCCGTCGCGCCAGCGGGACAGCCAGCGGGCAAAGATCTCGGCGAGCGTCTCGGCGAAGACCTGCGGCTCCGGCGCTGGCGCATGCGCGGCGATGCTGGTGGCGGGGCGATCGAGATCAACCGGATGGTGCGAGAGATTGACTCCGAAGCCGATGATCACCGCATCGTCGACGCGTTCGAGCAGGATGCCCGAGAGCTTGGCGCCGTCGACCAGCAGGTCGTTGGGCCATTTGAGCATCGGCTGGACGCCGAACAGCGCCACCGCTTCCTCGAGCGCCACCGCCGCGACCAGCGCCAGCGTCGCCGGCGAAGGCTCGCCGGGGCGGGTGCGGACGAGCGTCGAGAGGTAGAGATTGCCGGCGGGCGAATCCCACGCCCTGCCCTGCCGCCCCTTGCCCGAGGTCTGGCGCTCGGCCCGCAGCCAAAGACCTTCGCTCGCGCCGCTTCGCGCGAGTTCAGCCACATCTGCATTGGTCGAGCCCGTCTCGGCGACGGTCCGGATCGTCGGGATCAGAACAGCGCCTTCGCGGCGGCCGCAGTGGCCAGCTCGAGCTGCCCGAGCAGCGGCCAGCCGAGCGGCGAGATCACCGCGGCGGCAACCACCAGCAGCACGCCCTCGACCGGATCGGTCTTGCCCGCAAGCGCATCCGACGGCTCGTCGAAATACATCGTCTTGACGATCTTCAGATAATAGAAGGCGCCGATCGTCGAGGCGGCGGCGGCCACTGCGGCGAACACCCACAGCCCGGCATGCACCGCCGCGACGAACACCTGCAGCTTGGCGAAGAAGCCGAGCAGCGGCGGGATGCCGGCGAGGCTGAGCATGAAGATCAGCATGGCGAGCGCGAGGCCCGGCCGCGTGCGCGACATGCCGGCCATGCTGGCGATGGTCTCGACCGGCTGGCCATCGGGGCCGCGCATCTGGAGCACGATCAGGAAGCTGCCGAGCGTCATGACGACGTAGATCGCCATGTAGTAGACCACGCTCGACACGCCCGCCTCGCCGCCGGCCGCAAGGCCGACCAGCGCGAAGCCGACATTCGCTATCGAAGAATAGGCGAGCAGCCGCTTGATGTTGGTCTGGCCGATCGCCGCGACCGAACCGAACACGATCGAGGCAAGGGCCGCGAAGATCACGATCTGGCGCCAGTCGTGGATCGCCGGGCCCATCGCCTCGATCGCGACGCGGGTGGCGAGGGCCACCGCCGCGACCTTGGGCGCCGAGGCGAAGAACGCCGTCACCGGGGTCGGCGCGCCTTCATAGACGTCCGGGGTCCACATGTGGAACGGCACCGCGCTCATCTTGAAGGCGAGGCCGGCGAAGACGAACACCAGCCCGAACATCAGCCCGATCGAACGTCCGCCGGCATAGGCCTCGGCGATGCCGTCGAACAGCGTCGTGCCCGAAAAGCCGTACACCAGGCTGATGCCGTAGAGCAGGATGCCGGAGGCGAGCGCGCCGAGGACGAAATACTTCAGGCCCGCTTCGGCCGAGCGCGTGTCGCGGCGCATGAAGCTCGCCAGCACGTACGAGGCGAGGCTCATCAGCTCGAGCCCGACATAGAGCGTCAGCAGATCACCCGCCGAGACCATCATCCCCATGCCCGCCGCCGAGAGCAGGATGAGAACCGGATATTCGGGGCGGAGGTCGTCGCCCGAGCTGGTCTGGAAGAAGCGCGGAGCGATCAGGATCGAGATCCCCGCGGCGAAGAAGATCAGCACCTTGGCGAAGGCGGCGAACATGTCGGGGCGATAGAGCCCGCCGAACGCCTCGCCGCCGGCCGAAGCCGGCCCGGCGAGCGCGATGCCCGCGCCGATCAGCACCGCGATCGAGGTCCAGCTCACCAGCCTGGTCGAAGCCTGGCCGCCCCATGCCGCGACGAGCATCAGCGCGATCGCGCCGACCGCCAGCACCAGCTCGGGCAGGCTCATCAGCAATTGAGTCGAATAATCCATCAGTGCGCACCCCCGTGCGCGGAGGCGGCAGCCGGAGCGCCGCTATGGTTGGTTGCGGAAGCCTCGCCAGCAGCCGCGCCATGGCCTTCGCCATGCGCCGGCGCCGCGGCGGGGTTACCGGGTGTGGGCCTGGAGTCGCCGGCCGGAGCGGCACGCGACACCCGCTCGACGAGGCGCGCGGTGTCGGCGCGCATCGGGGCGAGGAAGCTCTCGGGATAGACGCCCATCCACAGCACCGCCGCCGCGATCGGGCCGAGCAGCCACAGCTCGCGCATCGACAGATCGGGCATCGCGCGGACATCGTCCTTGGTCAGATCGCCCCAGACGACGCGGCGGAACAGCCACAGCATATAGGCGGCGCCGAGGATGATGCCGGTGGTGCCGATGAACGCGGTCAGCGTCGAGGCCTTGTAGGTGCCCGCGAGGCCGAGGAACTCGCCGACGAAGTTGCTCGTCCCCGGCAGGCCGACCGAGGCCATAGTGAAGAGCAGGAACAGCGTGGCATAGCGCGGCATGTTGATCGCGAGGCCGCCATAACGGTCGATCTCGCGAGTGTGGAGCCGGTCGTAGATCACGCCGACGCAAAGGAACAGCGCGCCCGAGACGAGGCCGTGGCCGAGCATCACCATCATCGCGCCGTCGATGCCCTGTTCGTTGAAGGCGAACAGGCCCATCGTCACGATCGCCATGTGCGCCACCGACGAATAGGCGATCAGCTTCTTCATGTCGGTCTGCACCAGCGCGACGAGCGAGGTGTAGACCACCGCGACGCACGACAATGCGAACACCAGCCACATGAACTGGGCCGAAGCCTCGGGGAACATCGGCAGGCTGAAGCGCAGGAAGCCGTATCCGCCGAGCTTGAGCAGCACGCCCGCCAGGATCACCGACCCCGCGGTCGGCGCCTGGACGTGCGCGTCGGGAAGCCAGGTGTGGACCGGCCACATCGGCATCTTGACCGCGAACGACGCGAAGAACGCCAGCCACAGCCAGGTCTGCCACTGCGCCGGGAAGTCGTGCGCCATCAGCGCCGGGATCGACGCGGTGCCGGCGTTGAGCAGCATCGCGATCATCGCGATCAGCATCAGCAGCGAGCCGAGCAGCGTGTAGAGGAAGAATTTGTACGACGCGTAGATGCGGTTCGCGCCGCCCCAGATGCCGATGATCAGGTACATCGGGATCAGCCCGCCTTCGAAGAAGACGTAGAAGAGCAGCAGATCCTGCGCGGCGAAGGTGCCGATCATCAGGATCAGCGTGAGCAGCATCGCCGCCATATATTCGGGGACGCGCTTCTCGATCGCGGTCCAGCTCGCGCCGATGCAGATCGGCATGAGGAAGACCGAGAGCATGATCAGCAGCAGCGCGAAGCCGTCGATGCCCAGCGCCCAGGCGAAGTCGACGCCGCCGATGCCGAACAGCCGGACATGCTCGACATATTGCCACTGGGCGGCGCCGGGGCTCGCGTCGAAATGGGCCCAGAGCCAGATGCCCAGCGCCAGATCGATCAGCGTCGCGCCGAGCGCGATCCAGCGGGCACCCTTCGCGCCTGCGAACAGGCAGGCGACCGCGGCGATCGCGGGTATCGCCAGCATGATGGAGAGGATCGGGAAGCCGCTCATCCTGCGATCACCCAGGTGAGCGCGGCGGTGAGACCGATCAGCATGATGAACGCATAGGTGTAGAGATATCCCGATTGCAGGCGCGCCGTGCCGACGCTGCCGAGCTGGACCAGACGGGCGATGCCGTTGGGGCCGAAGCGGTCGATGGTGCCTTCGTCACCCGCCTTCCAGAGCAGCCGGCCGATCGCGAATGCGGGGCGGACGAACAGGAAGTTGTAGAGCTCGTCGAAGTACCATTTGTTGAGCAGGAAGGTGTGGAGCACGCGGAAGTTGCTCGCGACCGCGGCGGCGAAGCCGGGCTTGCCGATATAGGCGTACCACGCGCTCCCCAGCCCGAGCAGCATCGCGACCGTCGCCGAGAGCTTCACCCAGGTCGGCACCCCGTGCATCGCGTGCATCAGATGCGCGTTGAACGCGATCGATCCGTTCCAGAAATGCGCGCCCTCCTCGGCTTCGATGAAGAAGCCATGGAAGACATAGCCCGCGGCGATCGCGCCCATCGACAGCAGCAGCAGCGGGACCAGCATCACCCACGGGCTCTCGTGCGGATGATAGCCCGCCGTGCCCTCGACGGCATGATCGTCGTGCCCGGCGTGGTGCGCGTCGGGCGCATGCCCGGCATCCTCGGCCGAGGGCTGATCGTCGTGATGCGCATCATGGCCATGGCCGTGCGCGTCGTGGACGGCGTGCTGGATATGCTCCGAGCCCGCCCAGCGCGGCTTGCCGTGGAAAGTGAGGAACACGACGCGCCAGCTGTAGAAGCTGGTGAGTAGCGCGACGAACACACCGACCCAGAAGGCGCTCGGCACGCCCGCGGCCCATGCCGCCTCGATGATCGCGTCCTTCGAGTGGAAGCCGGCGAAGCCGATCGCGGCGACGCCGTCGAACACGCCCGGAATGCCCACGCCGGTGATCGCGAGCGTGCCCGCCATCATCGTCCAATAGGTCAGCGGGATCTTCTTCCACAGGCCGCCATAGAAGCGCATGTCCTGCTCGTGGTGCATCGCATGGATCACCGAGCCGGCACCGAGGAACAGCAAAGCCTTGAAGAAGGCGTGCGTGAACAGGTGGAACATCGCCGCGCCGTAGGCGCCGACGCCCGCGGCGAAGAACATGTAGCCGAGCTGCGAGCAGGTCGAATAGGCGATGACGCGCTTGATGTCGGTCTGGACGAGGCCGACGGTGGCGGCGAACAGGCAGGTCGCAGCGCCGACGAAGGTCACCACGCCCATCGCCGTCGGGCTCATCTCGAACATCGGCGACATGCGGCAGACCATGAACACGCCGGCGGTGACCATCGTCGCGGCGTGGATCAGCGCCGACACCGGGGTCGGACCCTCCATCGCGTCGGGAAGCCAGGTGTGGAGCCCGAGCTGCGCCGACTTGCCCATCGCGCCAACGAACAGCAGCAGGCAGAGCAGGGTCAGCGTGTCGAAGCGATAGCCGAGAAAGCCGATCGTCGAGCCGGCCATGCCCGGCGCCGCGGCGAGGATCGTCGGGATGTCGACGGTGCCGAAGACGAGGAAGGTGCCGAAGATGCCCAGCATGAAGCCGAGATCGCCGACGCGGTTGACCACGAACGCCTTGATCGCCGCGGCGTTGGCGCTCGGCTTGCGGAACCAGAAGCCGATCAGCAGGTACGAGGCGAGACCGACGCCTTCCCAGCCGAAGAACATCTGGACGAGGTTGTTCGCGGTCACCAGCATCAGCATCGCGAAGGTGAACAGCGACAGATAGGCGAAGAAGCGCGGCTGATCCGGGTCCTCGCTCATATAGCCCCAGCTATAGAGGTGGACGAGCGCCGAGACGCTGGTGATCACCACGAGCATCACCGCGGTGAGCGCGTCGACGCGCAGCTCCCAGGTGAAGTGCATCGTGCCCGAGCTCACCCAGTGCAGCACCGGGGTGACCGTCGGCGCGATGCCGCCATGGAGATGTTCGAGGAAGATCGGCCACGACAGCGCGCAGGCGGCGATCAGCGCGCCCGTGGTCAGCAGCTTGGGCAGCACGCTGCCGAACGCCTTGTTCGACAGCCCCGCAATCGCGGCGGCGATCAGCGGCAGGAATACGATGAGGAGAATCGGCGACATCAGCCCTTCATCCGATTGACGTCGTCGACCGAGATCGTGCCCCGGCTACGGAAGTAGATGACGAGAATGGCGAGCCCGATCGCGGCCTCGCCGGCGGCGACGGTGAGCACGAACATCGCGAACACCTGCCCGACGAGATCGCCCAAAGCCGCCGAGAAGGCGACGAGGTTGAGGTTCACCGCGAGCAGGATGAGCTCGATCGCCATCAGGATGACGATCAGGTTCTTGCGGTTCATGAAGATGCCGAGCACGCCCAGCGTGAACAGGATCGCCGAGACGACCAGATAATGGGTGACGCCGATCACAGCTCGACCCCCTGCCCGACCGGCGGGTTCATGTTGCGGGTAGCGTCCTTGGCGCGGCGGTTGATCTGGCGGTTGATGTTCTGCGGGCGGACGTCGCTGCGCTGGCGCCAGGTCAGCACGATCGCGCCGATCATCGCGACGAGCAGCACAAGGCCCGCGCCTTCGAAGATGAACAGATAGCGCGTGTAGAGCAGCCGTCCGATCGCCTCGATATTGGGCACATCGGCCTCGATCGGCGCGATGCGGCGGCCGAGCGCGAGCCCGCCCGCGCTATAGGCGCCGATCGCGATGACGATCTCGGCGACCAGCGCGACGGCGAGCGCGAGGCCCACCGCGGCATAGCGCATTACTCCCGCACGCAGCTCGGCGAAGTCGATGTTGAGCATCATCACGACGAACAGGAAGAGCACCGCGACCGCGCCGACATAGACGATGACGAGCAGCATCGCGATGAACTCGGCGCCCGCGAGCACCATCAGCCCCGCCGCGTTGAAGAAGGCGAGGATCAGCCAGAGCACGCTGTGCACCGGGTTGCGCGAGATGATCGTGAACGCCCCGGAGAGGCACACGATCGTCGCGAACAGATAAAAGGCGATGAGCTGGATCATTATTTGCCCGTCACCCCCGCGAAAGCGGGGGTCCATCTCCCGTGCTGTCCCGCAACCGGCGCGTGCCGGAGTTGGGTCCCCGCTTTCGCGGGGATGACGGTTTGAAAGTGAATCATCGTGCGTCCCACTGTTGGCGCGCGCTTAACGGTACGGTGCATCGGCGGCAAGGTTCGCGGCGATCGCGCGCTCCCAGCGGTCGCCGTTGGCGAGCAGCTTGTCCTTGTCGTAGATCAGCTCCTCGCGGGTCTCGGTCGAGAATTCGAAGTTCGGCCCCTCGACGATCGCATCGACCGGGCACGCCTCCTGGCACAAGCCACAATAAATGCACTTGGTCATGTCGATGTCGTAGCGCGTGGTGCGGCGGCTGCCGTCGTCACGCGGCTCGGCCTCGATCGTGATCGCCAGCGCCGGGCACACCGCCTCGCACAGCTTGCACGCGATGCAACGCTCCTCGCCATTGGGATAGCGGCGCAGCGCATGCTCGCCGCGGAAGCGGGGCGAGATCGGATTCTTCTCGTAGGGGTAGTTGATCGTCGCCTTGGGCTTGAAGAAATACTTCAAGGTCAGCCAGTGCGCCTTGATGAACTCCCACAGCGTGTAGGAACGGACGAGTTGGGCGATGCTCATGCGGGAAATCCAACCCGGGCCCACATCAGGTAGCCCGAAACGAGGAACACGAAGATCAGCGACAGCGGCAGGAAGATCTTCCAGCCCAGCCGCATCAGCTGGTCGTAGCGATAGCGCGGAACCGTCGCCTTCACCCAGCTGAACACGAAGAAGAAGAACAGGATCTTGGCGAAAAGCCAGAGGATGCCGGGCACGAGGTACAAAGGCGCCCAGTCGATCGGGGGCAGATAGCCGCCCCAGAACAAGGTCGCGTTGAGCGCGCACATCAGCAGCACATTGGCATATTCGCCGAGCCAGTAGAGCGCGAAGCTCATCGACGAATATTCGGTCTGGTAGCCGGCGACGAGCTCCGACTCGGCCTCGGTCAAGTCGAACGGCGCGCGCTGGGTCTCGGCGAGCGACGAGATGAAGAACACCACCGCCATCGGGAACAGCAGCGGGTTGAAGCCATAGCCGTTGATCAGCCCGAAGATGTGCGCCTTCTGCCCCTCGACGATGCCGCCGAGATTGAACGTCCCGGCCCACAGCACCACCGCGATCAGCACGAAGCCGATCGAGACTTCGTAGCTCACCATCTGCGCCGCGGCGCGGATCGCCGAGTAGAACGGATATTTCGAGTTGGACGACCAGCCCGCGAGGATGATCCCGTAGACGCCGAGCGACGAGGCCGCGAGGATGTAGAGCAGCCCGACATTGATGTTCGAGAGCACCACGCCCGCCTGCCACGGCACCACCGCCCAGACGATCAGTGCCACCGTGAAGGTGATGATCGGCGCGATCAGGAACAGCGTCTTGTTGGCGCCCGACGGAATGATGGTTTCCTGGAGGAACACCTTCAGGCCGTCGGCGAAGCTCTGCAGCAGCCCGAGCGGGCCGACGACGTTGGGGCCGCGACGCAGCGCCATCGCCGCCCAGATCTTGCGATCGGCATAGATGATCATCGCCACCGCCAGCATCAGCGGCAATGCGATCACGAGAATCCCGACGATCGTGGCGACGAACCACGCCCAGCCGAACGGCAGGCCGATGGTGTTCTGGAAGAAGGCGGTCATGCGAAAATTTCCGTCATTCCATAAAAGCCATGATCAGCACCGCGACAATCAACACGACGATCGCGATCAGAACGCCCCAAGCCACCCGGCGCACGCGTCGCGACCGGCTGTCGGTGGCTACCTCGATCGCCGTGCCCACCGCTTCCACGACCAACTCGCCAATGCCGTCGACCATAGGTCACTCCGCCGCCTCCGCGAATTCCTCGCCGTGGAGCAGTTCGGCCGAGCAGCGCTGCATCGTCGGCGAAGCACGGCAGATCGCGTTGGTCAGATAGAAATCCTTGATCGGATAGGTCACTTCGCCCGAAGCGGCGGCCGACAGCGACGGCGCCTTCCACGCGAAGCTCACCAGACCCTCCTGCCCCAACTCGGGCACTTCCGCCGCCATCGCTGCGCGCAACTCGTCGAAGCTGTCGAACGGCAGCGTGCGGCCGAGCTTGTCGGACAGCGCGCGCAGGATCGACCAGTCCTCGCGCGCGTCGCCCGGTGCGAACACCGCACGCTCGGCGTGCTGGACGCGGCCCTCGAGGTTGACATAGGTGCCCGGCTTCTCGGCCCAGGTGGCGGCCGGCAGGATCACATCGGCATGATGCGCGCCCTTGTCGCCGTGATGGCCGATGAACACCTTGAAGCTGCCGTCGAAGCCCGCGAAATCGACTTCGTCGGCGCCGAGGAAGAAGGTCAGCTTCGGCTTGGCGGCGACGATGTCGGCGATGCCGCCCTTCTGCGCGAAGCCGAGCATCAGCGCGGCCATCCGCGCCGCGGCGATGTGGATCACGCCGAAGCCGTTCCACGCGCTGCCGTCGTCGAGCGTGCGGATCAGCTTCATCGGCTCGACCAGCGCCAGCGCCGCGCCGAAGCCCGCGCCGAGCGCGCCGGGGCCGACGATGACCAGCGGCTTCTTCGCGCCGTCGAACGCCTGCGCCACCTGATCGGGCAGCTTGCCGAGCAGCGACAGATCGTTGCCCAGCCATTCGAGCTTGTAGGTGAGATCGACCTCGGGCCCGATCGCGAAGACCTTGGCGCCCTTCTTGATCGCCTTGCGGACGCGCGTGTTGACCAGCGGCGCTTCCCAGCGGAGGTTCGAGCCGATCAACAGGATCGCATCGGCATCCTCGACGCCGGCGATGGTCGGGTTGAACGCCACCGCGCCGAGGCTCGACACGTCATAGTCCATGCCGGTCTGGCGGCTCTCGATCAGATCCGAGCCGAGGCCCTTGAGCAGCGCCTTGGCGGCGTACATCGTCTCGGCATCGAGCAGGTCGCCGGCAATCGCCGCGACGCTGGAGCCCGCATAGACCGCGGCGATCGCGTCGAACGCCTCGTCCCAGCTCGCCTCGACCAGCTTGCCGCCCTTGCGCACGAACGGACGGTCGAGCCGGCGACGGACGAGACCGTCGACATGGTAGCGGGTCTTGTCGTGCGCCCACTCCTCATTGACGTCTTCGTTGATCCGCGGAAGCACGCGCATCACCTGGCGGCCGCGGCTGTCGGCGCGGATATTGGTGCCGATCGCGTCCATCACGTCGATCGAGAGGTTGCGGCGCAGCTCCCACGGGCGATATTCGAACGCCACCGGCTTGTGGGTCAGCGCGCCGACCGGGCAGAGATCGACGGCATTGCCCGAGAGCTCGCTCTTGAACGCGGACTCGAGATAGGTGGTGATCTGCATGTTCTCGCCGCGATAGATCGCGCCGATATCCTCGACCCCGGCGACTTCCTCGCCGAAGCGGACGCAGCGGGTGCATTGGATGCAGCGGGTCATCACCGTCTTGATGATCGGACCCATATATTTCTCGGTCACCGCCCGCTTGTTCTCGGTGTAGCGGCTATGGCCCTTGCCATAGGCGACCGACTGGTCCTGCAGGTCGCATTCGCCGCCCTGATCGCAGATCGGGCAATCGAGCGGGTGGTTGATCAGCAGGAATTCCATCACGCCTTCGCGCGCGGCCTTCACCATCGGGCTGTCGGTGCGGATTTCCTGATTGTCGGCAGCAGGCAGCGCGCACGAAGCCTGGGGCTTGGGCGGCCCCGGCTTCACCTCGACGAGGCACATGCGGCAATTGCCGGCGATCGACAGCCGCTCGTGATAGCAGAAGCGCGGAATCTCCTTGCCCGCGGCCTCGCAGGCCTGAAGCACCGTGGCGCCCTGCGGCACCTCGACTTCGATTCCGTCTACTTTGACCTTGGGCATTGCGACTCAGCTTCCCGAAGCGGGTGTATGGGTGATGCGATAGGCCGCCAGCGCGATCTGCGCGCGCAGCCCGGGGCGATTGATGCGGACCTGCGTGCCCTTGGCGGTGCACTCGCCGAGGAACGGCGTGACGCTGCGCAGCGCCTCCGTCTCCTGCTCGGTGGTCGGTTCCGTTTTCAGCAGCGCGACGGTCGCTTCGGGCGCCTTGCGCACGATGCACATCCCCATCGCCTCGAGCTCGCCGCGCGCCGCGATCGGCGCAGCGCCTTCGTGCCATGCGAGCTTGCCGGCGAGACCGCGGCCTTCGTCGGCCATTAATGCCCCTTCGGCCAGTGCCCCCGCGAGCAGCACACCGCCTGCCCTGAGCGCACCGCTGGTAAGGCAATAGCCATGCCCGGTCGTCACGCGACGCAGCGCCTCGTTATACGCCGCCGTACGGATATCCAGCCCGAGCACCTTCTCGACGGCCGACGGCGTGCGCTTCGCAACGCACTTGCCGAAATTATGGACGACCTGCACCGCCAGCGGATCGAGCTTCTTCGGCGCCGCGTCCTGCGCGAGGACGGGCGATGCCAGCAGGCCAGCGACTATGGCTGCGCAAGCCTTCATTCCGCGGCCTCCTGCTTCCGGCTCACTGCCCAGCGAATATCCGAAAGCACCTGCACCACGCCACCAAACAGCGCGATCAGAATCGGCTGAAGCATGAGCGTCAGCGCCACCGAGCCGATCGCGCCTCCGGCGGCCAGACCCATCCGACCCAGAAACAACATGGGGCTGATCAAGGCGACAAACGAGATAACGGCCACGACATAAAAACCGATCGCGAGCCGGGAGATGGGAGGCTTCCCGCTCATTCCGCGGCCTCCTGCATCGGCGCGTCGCTGCTGCCGTTGCGCTCGTTGATGCGGCGCTCGAGCTCGGGGCGGAAATGGCGGATCAGGCCCTGGATCGGCCACGCCGCGGCGTCGCCGAGCGCGCAGATCGTGTGGCCTTCGACCTGCTTGGTGACCTGCTGGAGCGTGTCGATCTCGCTGATGTCGGCGTCGCCGGTGCGCAGCCGCTCCATCACCCGCCACATCCAGCCGGTGCCCTCGCGGCACGGGGTGCACTGGCCGCAGCTCTCATGCTTGTAGAAATAGCTGAGCCGGCTGATCGCGCGGACGACGTCGGTCGACTTGTCCATCACGATCACCGCCGCGGTGCCGAGGCCCGAGCCGACTCCGCGCAGCCCGTCGAAATCCATCGGGCAGTCCATGATCTGCGAAGCGGGGACGAGCGGCACCGAGGAGCCGCCCGGGATCACCGCGAGCAGATTGTCCCAGCCGCCGCGGATGCCGCCGCAATGCTTCTCGATCAGCTCGCGGAACGGGATGCTCATCGCCTCCTCGACCACGCAGGGCTTCTCGACATGGCCCGAGATCTGGAAGAGCTTGGTGCCCTTGTTGTTCTCGGCGCCGAAGCTGGCGAACCATTCGGGCGAGCGCCGCAGGATCGTCGGGACGACCGCGATCGACTCGACATTGTTCACCGTCGTCGGGCAGCCATAAAGGCCTGCGCCAGCCGGGAACGGCGGCTTGAGCCGCGGCTGGCCCTTCTTGCCCTCGAGGCTCTCGAGCATCGCGGTCTCTTCGCCGCAGATATAGGCGCCGGCGCCGCGATGGACGAAGACGTCGAAATCATAGCCCGAGCCGCAGGCGTTCTTGCCGAGCAGGCCCTTGTCATAGGCCTCGGCGACCGCCGCGAACAGCGTCTCGGCCTCGCGGATATATTCGCCGCGGATGTAGATGTACGCGGCGCGCGCGCGCATCGCATAGCCGGCGATCAGCGCGCCTTCGATCAGCTTGTGCGGATCGTGGCGGATGATCTCGCGGTCCTTGCACGAGCCGGGCTCGGACTCGTCGGCGTTGATCACGAGGAAGTTGGGCCGGTCGGGCCGCGGCTCCTTGGGCATGAACGACCATTTCGTGCCGGTCGGGAAGCCCGCGCCGCCGCGCCCGCGCAGGCCCGAGGCCTTGATGCGGTCGATGATCGTGTCCTGGCCGAGCGCCATCAGCGCCTTGGTATTGTCCCAGTCGCCGCGCTTGAGCGACGCCGACAGGTTCCACGGCTGGAAGCCGTAGACATTGGTGAAGATGCGATCCTTGTCCTGCAGCATCTCAGCGCCCCTGCCCGACGAGCTTCTGGATCACCATGAAGGCGACCGCGGCGAGCCCGACCAGAATGATGATCCCGAGCAGCTTGAAGGCGATCTTGAGCACCCAGCCGCCGACGACGATCGCGCCGATCACGGCGAGAACGACGAACAGGACGTTCTTGGTGTCCTGGCTCATGCCCATTCCCCGCGATAATCGTGGTTCTCGCCCACCATCGCCGTCAGCGTCGTCGGGCCGCCGACCGGCTCGACCGTGTGACGGCCCGGCTCCTGCGTGCCGGTCTTGGGGCTCTCGCCCCTGGCCAGCGCGTCGAGGATCGCGGTCGTGCGGTCATAGTCGAGGTCTTCGTAATTATCGTCGTTGATCTGCACCATCGGCGCCGACGAGCAATTGCCCATGCACTCGACCTCGGTGAGCGTGAACATGCCGTCCTCGGTGGTGTGGCCCTTCTTCAGCCCGCGCGCCTTGCACGCCGCCATCACGTCGTCCGATCCGCGCAGCATGCACGGCGTCGTGCCGCAGACCTGGACATGATAGCGGCCGACCGGGGCGAGATTGAACATCGTGTAGAAGGTCGCGACCTCGAACACGCGGATATACGGCATCTCGAGCGCGCGCGCGACGAACTCGATCACCGGCACCGGCAGCCAGCCCTGGGTATTGGTGTCGGCGCCGACCTGGCGCTGGGCGAGGTCGAGGAACGGGATCGTGCACGACATCTGCCGGCCCGCCGGATAGCGGCCGAGGATCTCGCGCGCCTTCTCGGCATTCTCGGCCGACCATGCGAACGCGCCCCAGCGCGCGCGGGTCTCGCCCTCGTCGGGGATTTGCGGCGTATCAGCCATCAGCGAATGAACTCCACCCGATCGACCTTGTCGTCGGAGAACGAATAAATGGACATGACCTCGAAGGGCTCGGCCTCGGGCGAGCGCGCGACCTTCTCGTGCAGGACGACGGTATCGCCGAGCGCATAGGAAGTGAGGATTTCCGCGCGATTCCCCGGAAAATCGGCGAACATCGCCTTGAGCCCCGAACGCACGCCTTCGCGCCCCTCGCGCAGCACCGCGCCGCGATAGGTCGCCTCGCAGGCGTCCTCGGTCATCAGCGCGACATAGCCGTCGGCATCCTGCGCATTGTAGCGCTCGATCATCGCATGCGCGGTGGCGATGCGATCCTTGGCGCTGGAGAGGAGGGGCACGTCAGCCATTAGTCGTCTGGGCCTCGGGAACGATAGTGTTGGAGGTATTCATCATCGGCGGCACTTCGGCGACCAGCGTTCGGACATGCGAAACCTTGTCGCCGGCAAAATCCAGGAAAGAGATATAGTAGAGCTGGCCCTTGTAGAGCCACTCGATGCGCACCTGCCCATCCTTCATGAGGAACGGGGTGTTGTGATCGCAATGTTCGCTGAATTGCTTCGCGAACGAGAGCGTTGTCGGATCGCAATCGCCCCCCATGCCCTTCGGGCAAAGTTCGGCACCGGCATCCGCGGTGAACATGGCGGTGAGCGCCGCCTCGTCTTTTGTATCATAGGCCTTAAGCAGCGCCGCTACCGGAGCCGCAAGCGTAGCTGGTAGCGGAGAGGCATCGGCCTTGGACGGCTTGAGACCGAAATGCGTCTTGCCGTCGGAGACGAAAACGACCGGGCCCATCACAATGCCGTCGAGGGGACCGCCATTGAACGTCGTGCCCTTGGTCTTGTCCTGCGCATGCGCCGCCACCGGCGCAGCGACGAGCGCAGCGGCCAGAAGCAACCGCGACATCACCGATCGCACTCCCCGAACACGATATCCATCGCGCCCAGAATGGCGGTGATGTCGGCGAGCATGTGCCCCTTGGACATGAAGTCCATCGCCTGGAGGTGGCTGAACGCGGTCGGGCGGACCTTGCAGCGATACGGCTTGTTGGTGCCGTCGCTCACCAGATAGACGCCGAACTCGCCCTTGGGGCTCTCGGTCGCGACGTAAACCTCGCCTGCGGGCACGTGATAGCCCTCGGTGAACAGCTTGAAGTGATGGATCAGCGCTTCCATCGATTGCTTCATCTCGCCGCGCTTGGGCGGCGCAACCTTGCGGTCGAGCGTCAGCACCGGCCCTTCGGGCATCTCGGCGAGGCACTGCTTCATGATCCGCGCCGACTGATAGACTTCCTCGACGCGCACCATGAAGCGATCATAGCAATCGCCACGCGTGCCGACCGGGATGTCGAACTCCATGCGGTCGTACACGTCATAGGGCTGCTGGCGGCGCAGATCCCATGGGATGCCCGCGGCGCGGATCATCGGGCCGGAGAAGCCCCATTTGATCGCATCGTCGCGGCTCACCACCGCGATGTCGACATTGCGCTGCTTGAAGATGCGGTTCTCGGCGACGAGGCTGATCGCATCGCCGAACAGCCGCGGCAGGCGCGTGTCGAGCCAGTCGGCGATGTCGGTGAGCAGCTTGAGCGGCACGTCCTGGCGGACGCCGCCGACGCGGAAATAGTTCGAGTGCATGCGCGCGCCCGAGGCACGCTCGAAGAAGTTGAGGCAATCCTCGCGCAGCTCGAACATCCACAGGTTCGGCGTCATCGCGCCGACGTCCATCACGTGGCTGCCGAGGTTCAGCATGTGATTGCAGATGCGAGTCAGCTCGGCGAAGAACACGCGCAGATACTGGCCGCGCAGCGGCACCTCGAGATCGAGCAGCTTCTCGACCGCGAGCACGAAGCTGTGCTCCATGCCCAGCGGCGAGCAATAGTCGAAGCGATCGAAATAGGGCAGCGCCTGGGTGTAGGTCTTGTACTCGATCAGCTTCTCGGTGCCGCGGTGGAGCAGCCCGACATGCGGATCGATGCGCTCGATGATCTCGCCGTCCAGCTCGGTGACGAGACGCAGCACGCCGTGCGCCGCAGGGTGCTGCGGGCCGAAATTGATCGTGTAGTTGGCGATCGCGACGTCGCCCACTTCGGGCTTGCCCGCGTCGGTGCGTCCTTCGATCTCGTCGAGATAGTCAGCCATTACGCTTCACCCTCCGGCGTCTTCTTGACGCGCGGTTTCCGCGGTTTCTTGACCACGTCGGGATCGGCCGGCGCCGGACCCGCCTCGGGTCCCGGCTTGCCCGCGCCGCTCTCGGCCGTGCTGTCGGTGGTCTTGGGCTTGCGCACCCGTGCCTTGGTCGCCTTCGCCGCCGGCGCGTCGGCCTTGACGATCGCGTCGGCGGTCAGCGGGGTCGGCGCGCCCTTCGCCTCGGGCTGCGACGCTACGGGAGCGGGCGCAGGCGCCGGAGCGGGTGCCGGAGTCGGAGCGGGCGGCGGAGGCGGCGCAGCCGCCTTCTCGTCGCCCGGCAGCACATAGGCCGCGCCTTCCCACGGGCTCAGGAAGTCGAAATTGCGGAAATCCTGCGCCAGCTTGACCGGCTCGTAGACGACGCGCTTCGACTCTTCCGAATAGCGCAGTTCGACATAGCCGGTCTGCGGGAAGTCTTTCCGAAGCGGGTGCCCGACGAAGCCATAGTCGGTGAGGATGCGGCGCAGGTCCGTATTCCCCTCGAACAGCACGCCGTACATGTCGTAGACTTCGCGCTCGAGCCAGCCGGCGACCGGCCAGATCCCCGTCACCGACGGCACCGGCTTTTCCTCGTCGGTGGTCACGCGGACGCGGATGCGGTGGTTCCGGGTGAACGAGAGCAGCTGGTAGACCACGTCGAACCGCTCGGGGCGCGACGGATAGTCGGCGCCGGCGATCTCGCTCAGCTGCTGATATTCGAGGCCCGGGGTATCGCGCAGCGCGATCATCGCCTCGATCAGCGACTCGCGCGCGACGGTCAGCGAGACCTCGCCGACAGCGTCCTTGCTCTCGACCAGCAGCGCGCCGAGCGCAGCCTGCGCAGCTTCGATCACGCCCTCGTTGGACGTGTAAGCAGGTGCGGGCGCCCTCACCGTTCGAGCGTCCCGATGCGACGGATCTTACGCTGGAGCTGCATCACGCCATAGAGCAGCGCCTCGGCGGTCGGCGGGCAGCCCGGGACATAGATGTCCACCGGCACGATCCGGTCGCAGCCGCGCACGACGCTGTAGCTGTAATGATAATAGCCGCCGCCATTCGCGCAGCTGCCCATCGAAATGACGTATTTCGGCTCGGACATCTGGTCGTAGACCCGGCGCAGCGCCGGCGCCATCTTGTTGCAGAGCGTGCCCGCGACGATCATCACGTCCGACTGGCGCGGAGACGCACGCGGCGCGGCGCCGAAGCGCTCCATGTCGTAGCGCGGCATGTTGACGTGGATCATCTCGACCGCGCAGCAGGCGAGTCCGAAGGTCATCCACCACAGCGAGCCGGTACGCGCCCACTGGAACAGCTCCTCGGTCGAGGTGACGAGGAAACCCTTGTCGCCGAGCTCGGCATTGATGTCGTCGAGGAACGCGACGTTGGGCAGCGTTCCGGGCGGCGGGGGGCTCAACTCTACTCCCACTCCAACGCACCTTTCTTCCAGGCGTAAACGAGGCCGAGCGCGAGCTCGGCGATGAAGATCATCATCGAGATCCAGGCGACCCAGCCGAGGTCGAACACGCTGACCGCCCAGGGATAGAGGAACGCCGCCTCGAGATCGAAGACGATGAACAGGATCGCGACGAGGTAGAAGCGCACGTCGAACTGGCTGCGCGAATCCTCGAACGCGGGGAAGCCGCACTCATATTCGGTGAGCTTCTCGGGCGTGGGCTGATGCGTGCCGGTGAGGCGGCCGACCAGCATCGGCAGAAACACGAAGGTGCCCGAGAGCGCCAGTGCCACGCCGAGGAACAGCAGGATCGGCAGATATTCGACTAGATCGACCAAGGTGCCTTCTCGCGGATGCGGAATTTGAGGGGCTTCTAGGACTGTGAACCGGGTGCGGCAAGGGGGCGAACCCGTGAGAATCACTCGCAATAAACAGGATTTGACGGGCAACGGCGCAAGCGTTTTCAAGGCGATGCGCTTCACACGCATCACACCGTCACCCCGGCTTCGGGCCGGGGTCCACCCCGCCGATAGCGAAGAACTTGAAGTTCAAGGGATTCGTTCGGCCGCACCGTGGACCCCGGCCCAGGGCCGGGGTGACGGAAGAGGACCGAAGGTCAACGCTTCACTTGTTGCGGAGCGCGCCGGCGACCAGCTTGTGCAGCTTCGAATGCAGCACGTCGTTCGCGGCGAGGAACTGGTTGCGCTCGCGCGGCATATCCTGCCCGCGGAAATCGGTGACGAAGCCGCCGGCTTCCTTGACCAGCAGCATCCCCGCCGCGACGTCCCACGGCTTGAGGTGCGATTCCCAATAGCCGTCGAACCGCCCCGCGGCGACCCAGGCGAGATCGAGCGCCGCCGCGCCGAGCCGGCGGATGCCGGCAACCTCGGGCGCCACCGCGCCGAAGATCCGGCTCCATTCGACGAAATCGCCATGGCCGAGGAACGGAATGCCCGTAGCGATCAGCGCGTCGGCGAGGTCACGCCGCGCCGAGACGCGCAGGCGCTGGCCCTGCAGCCACGCGCCCCTGCCCTTTTCGGCCCAGAAGCTCTCGTCGGTGAGCGGCTGATAGATATAGCCATGCGTCACCTCGGGCTTGCCCTGCGCGCCGTTGGGATCCTCGACTGCGATCGACATGCAGAAATGCGGGATGCCGTGGAGGAAGTTGCTGGTGCCGTCGAGCGGATCGATGATCCAGCGCGGCTTGCCCGGATCGCCCGCGATCTCGCCGCGCTCCTCGACGAGGAAGCCCCAATCGGGCCGCGCCTTTTGCAGTTCCTCGATCAGCGTGTCCTCGGCGCGCTTGTCGGCGAGGCTGACGAAGTCGGCCGGGCCCTTGCGGCTCACCTGGAGGTGCTGGACCTCGTTGAAGTCGCGCCGCAGCCGCGGCCCGGCCTTGCGGACGGCGCGCTCGATGACGGTGATGATGCCGGAATGGGAAACCAAGATACTGCTCCAAAACCCCTCTCCCAATGGGAGAGAGTCAGGGGGGCGGTCATGCTCCCGGCATGACCTGAATAACGCGGGGCGTTATTCACCCCGTAACTGGGCCCATCGCGTCAGCGATGGGAGGGTGCGGGTCGAGGGCAGTCCGATACCGCCCTCACCCAACCCTCTCCCACGGGGAGAGGGCTTTTAGTCCGCGCGGCGGACGTAGGTCTGTTCGTAAACATCGACGACGATGCGGGTTCCCGAGGCGATGTGCGGCGGGACCATCACGCGGACGCCGTTCTCGAGCAGCGCGGGCTTGTACGACGACGACGCCGTCTGGCCCTTCACCACTGCATCGGCCTCGACGATCGTGGCTTCGATCGTGTCGGGCAGCTGCACCGAGATCGCCTCTTCGTCGTAGAGCTCCATCACCACGTCCATGCCGTCCTGCAGGAACGCCGCGGCGTCGCCGAGCAGATCGCGCGGCAGCGTGGTCTGGTCATAGGTGTCCTTGTCCATGAACACGAGGTTCTCGCCCTCGGCGAACAGGAATTGGAAGTCCTTGGTGTCGAGGCGCACGCGCTCGACCGTCTCCGCCGAGCGGAAGCGGACATTGTTCTTGCGGCCGTCGCGCAGATTCTTGAGCTCGACCTGCATATAGGCACCACCCTTGCCCGGCTGGGTGTGCTGAATCTTCACGGCGCGCCAGATGCCGCCTTCATATTCGATGATGTTGCCGGGACGGATGTCCACGCCGCTGATCTTCATGGATCGAGACCTGTAAGCTGAGAAAGAGCGAAGGTCGCGCCTTTAGCGGCGCATCACGATTCCGGCAAGCGCTGCGCCGCCGCCACCGCCGCATCGATGCGCGCCGTCGCCTCTTCGTCCCACAAAGGCGGGTCTTCGGGCGTCGGCAGCCCCGGAAAGCTCGGCACGCCGGCGGGCACCTCGACCAGCGGATGCCGCGTCACCGTGAAGAAATGCGCGTCGGGCAGGATGCGCTCGTCGAGCGTGCCGCCACGGACGAAGCGGATCGCGTCGCCGAAATCGGGGTGCGTCCCCCACAGCCCCACGCCACAGCGCGGGCAGCGCGCGCTGCGCGTCGCGGGTTGGCTGCCCAGCTGCGAGACGAAGATCTCGGGCTCGCCATCGGTCAGCATCTCGACCCGGTCAGCCTCGATCATCGCGTTGATCGCAAAGGCCGATCCGGTCTCGCGCTGGCAGACGCGGCAATGGCAGCCGTTCACGAAGATCGGCGCCGACGTCATTCTAAAGCGAATATACCGGCAGTTGCAGCCGCCCTGCATCACGCACCTTTTCTGCACTGCCCCGCAGGCTAGGGAGTGGTCCGGCGGCCCGCAAGCAGCGGATAGGGATTCACCGGCTGGCCCTGCCACCAATTGTCGGCGGGCTGCATGTGCGACACCGCAAAGTGGAGATGATAATTGCCCGCGCCGGCATTGCCGGTGTCGCCGACAAAGCCGAGCAGTTCGCCGGCCTTGATTTCGATCCCCTCGACGATTCCCGGCGCATAGCGCTGGAGGTGCGCGTAATAATAGCTCCATTGCCGGTCCGGCGAGCGGACGTAGAGCGTGATCCCCCCGCCGCCATTGCTGTAGAACAGCTTCTCGATCGTTCCCGGCGCGGCGGCGATCACCGGCGTGCCGCCCGGCGCCATGATATCGGTCGCCTGATGCGCCCGTGCGCCGTTCGCGCGCGATTGTCCCCAGGTGTCGACGATCTGCGCGCGCTGCACGCCCTGCACCGGCACGAGCAGCAACCTATGCGTCCACGCGCCCGCCGGCGCCGCGGGCGCCGACGCGGTCGCCTGGACGGGCGCCGGCGCCACCGGCGCCGCGGGGTCGCCCGGCACGATGCGGATCATCGACGCCATCGCGGCCAACGCCAGAAGCAAGAGCAAGCCCACCCCCATGGTCAGCCGTCTTAGCATGGCATCACTCCTGGAACACGGCTTCGGCGCCCGGCTTGATCATCAGCGCCAGCCGCGCCGCGTCCCAATTGGTCAGCCGGATGCAGCCATGGCTCTGGGTCCGCCCGATCGTCTGCGGCTCGGGCGTGCCGTGGATGCCGTAATGCTCCTTGGAAAGATCGAGCCAGACCACGCCCACCGGCCCGTTGGGGCCCGGCGGCAGCATCGCCTTCTCGTCGTCCTTCTTGGCGTCCCAGAACAGGTCGGGGTTATAATGAAACTTCGGATTGGTATCTACGACGTTGATTTTCCACGTTCCGATCGGCAGCGGATCATGCTGGCTACCCATCGTCGCGCTGAACTGCGCGACCAACGTGTCGTTGGTGTCGAACACCTTGAGCACCTTCTCGGACTTGTCGACGACGATATGGTCGCCCGCCGGCTGGTGCGCGTCGACATTGAGGTCGGTCAGCGTCTGGCGCCATTCGGGTTTGAGATCGCCGGCGTAATCGCGCGAGCTCGGTACCACATTGGGAAAGACGAAGGTCGCGCCCGGCCGGATCGCGCCGCCGCCGGGGTTGAGCTCGACCAGCACCTCGGGCGTGGTGTGGAACATCTCGGCGAGCTTCTCGAGCGGCCGGGTATAGGCGAGCGCCGGCAGCTTCGCCTGATCCTCGGGATCCTTGGGCGTCGGATTGATGAAGGGGCCCTGCAGCATCGCCGGATCGAGCGTGACCCGCGTCACCGGCCGGCGCTCGCGATATTGATGGAGCGCCCCCAGCGTCGCGCGATCGAGCTTGCCACTGGTCGTCAGCCCCTGGCTTTGCTGGAATCCCTTGAGCGCCGCGGTCAGCGATTGCCCCTCGCGGCCATCGACGATCCCGGGCGCGAAGCCGAGCGAGTCGAGGATCACCTGCGCATGCATTATGGTATAGTCGACCGGCGGCTTGCCGCTCGGCGACTTCGCCTCGGGCTGCGCCGCGAGCGGAGCCATGGCGATCGCGGCAAGGCCAGCGGCAACGAGTAATTTTCTACGCAAAGACAGGCTCCTGACCAACATATGTCGGACCGGAGAACGAACGCGCGCCGGCTTGTTTCCGGAGACGCTGCGGCCGGCGCCCCGCCGATTGACCGTCATCCCCGCGAAACCGGGGATGACGAAGCGAGGGCGACGCAAGCCTGTCCTCAGCCCGCCAGCACCGCCTCGAACGCCTTTATCGCAGCGGCCTCGTCGCCGCCCCACACCGCGGCGGACACCGCGAGAAAGTCCGCCCCGGCATCGATCAACGGCCGCGCATTGGCCGGCGTGATTCCGCCGATCGCGACGCAGGGGATCTCGAACACCGTCGTCCACCAGCTCAGGATCGACGGCTCGGGGCGATGGCGCACTTCCTTGGTCGTCGTCGGATAGAAGCTGCCGAACGCGACATAGTCGGCGCCCGCCTCGCCCGCCTCCATCGCGAGGTGGCGGCTGTCATGGCAGGTCACGCCGATCTGCGCCGAGGGGCCGAGCACCGAGCGCGCCTCGCGCGGGTCGCCATCCTCCTGGCCGAGATGCACCCCGTCCGCCCCCAGCCGCTTGGCGAGGCTGATGCTGTCGTTGACGAGGAAGGCGACGTCGCGATCGGCGCAGATGCGCTGCAGCGGCTCGGCCAGCCGCGCCGCCTCGTGCTGGTCGACATCCTTGACGCGGAACTGGAACGCGGCGACCGGGCCGGCATCGAGCGCGCGGGCCAGCCGGTCGGCAAAGCCGCCGGTCACGTCGAGCGGCGAGATCAGATAGAGCTGGCACGCCGGCCGTCGATGGTCGCGCACGAATTGATCCGCAAAGCCCTCCAGCGCGTTGTCGGCGTCGAGGTCGTCTTCGGGATCGTGCATGGTCAACTCCGGGCTCGCGGAAATCCGCATCGGTTGTTCGGGCCGGGTCTAGCCCTATTGGCGTGGCCGCTTCTACCCCGCGAAGCCGGCGGTCAAGAACTGGTTCCGCGCCGCGCCGGACATTTCGATGGTGGCTGGCTCGGGCGCACGCGGCGCCGGACGATATTCGGGCGATCCGCCGCGTTCGGCATCGGCATGCGCTATAACGGAAAGAGATCAGGCGCCTCTTTGAAGGCAGCCGCCCGCGCGCGGCGCGGCAGATGCGGAGTTCGATTGCAAATGGCCAGTGGCAAGCCTCGTTTCGTGCAGCTCAAGTCGATCAACGGCGAGCCGATGCTCGTCAACCTCGCGCTGGTGCGCACGGTGACCACGATCAACCTCGCCGGCGACGATGTCGGCGTGATTTCGTTCGACAAGGAGCATGAAGTGGTGGTCGGCTCGACGGTGTCCGACGTCACCGCCGCGATGGCCGAGCGCGCGCTTCCCGTCGGCGACTGAGCCGGGCCGGCGTCAGCCGGTCACCAGCGCGATCAGGAATCCGTCCCACGGCTTGGCGCCGATGGTCTGCAGCGCCGTTGCCGAAAGCCGCGGCTCGGCGGCGACGGCGTCGTAGAGCGCGCGCGTTCCAATGATCCGCGGATCGTCGCTCGCCGGATCGAGCACCCCGCCCGCGCGCACGACATTGTCGACCACGATCACCGTTCCGGGCCGCGACAGAACGAGCGCGGCGCGCAGATAGGCGACATTGCCTTCCTTGTCGGCGTCGATGAACACGAGGTCGAACGGCGCCTGCGCCTCTTCTTGCAACGCCGCGAGGCTGTCCGCCGCTGGTCCGACGCGGATGGCGCAGCGGTCCGCCACCCCGGCGCGCGCGAGATTGGCCTCGGCCACCGTGGCATGGTGCGGCTCGAGTTCGAGCGTCACCAGCCGGCCCTCGGGCGGCAGCGCGCGGGCCAGCCAGATCGTCGAGTAGCCGCCGAGCGTGCCTATTTCGAGGATCCGCCGCGCCCCCGCGATCCGCGCCAGCAGGTGGAGCAGCTTGCCCTGGACCGGCGCAACGTCGATCGCCGGAAGCCCGCCCGCTTCGTTGGCGGCGAGCGCGGCGTCCAGCGCCGGATCGCTCTCCAGAAGCTTCGCCTCGATCCACGCGTCGACCGCGCCGGGATCGACGCCGTCAGCCATGCGCGACAAAGCTGCCCGCCACCGGGCGCGTCTCGACGCTGAGCTCGAACCCCGCGATCAGCGGGCGCCCCTTCGCGATCGCCGCGCGCACCGCGGGTAGCTGCAGCGACGCCTTGTGGCTCGATGCGTCGTCCCAGATTTCGGTGATCCAGATCGCGTCGGGATCCTTGGCGTCCTCGGCGATCAGATAGGCGCGGCAGCCCGGCATCGCGCCGGTGCCCGAGCTGAGGATCGCGATCAGCTCGGCGCGCTTGCCGGGCAGGGCTTTCATCTTGCCGATCATCCCGAACGGGACCGGATCTTCCATATCCCTGCCTTTCGCCAAGGCGCCGCCGCCCAGCATCGCGAGCGCGAGGCCCGCGAGCACCGGGCGACGCGCCGTCATTCCTCGCCCTTGTAGATGCGCACCAGCCTGTCGAGCATCGCCAGCGCGTCCTCGCGCTTGCGCTGGAAGGTGTTGCGCCCGATGATCGAGCCGTTGCCGCCGCCCGCGCGGATGTCGCGCGCGTCCTGATAGACCGCGTCCTCGCCCTTGGCCGCGCCGCCCGAGAAGACGACGATGCGGCGGCCGTTGAAGCAGCTCTGCACCACATGCTTCACGCGATCGGACTGCGCCGACCAATCGCTGCCCTCATAGGCCTTTTGCGCATCCTTCTGCTCGATATGCGCGCTCGGCAGCTTGACCTTGATGATGTGCGCGCCGAGCAGCCCCGCCATGTGCGCGGCATAGGCGCCGACGTCGAGCGCGAGCTCGCCGTCCTTCGAGAGCTTGCCGCCGCGCGGATAGGACCAGATCACCGTGGCGATGCCGACCGAGGCCGCCTCGGCGCGCATCTCCTTGATTTCCTCCATCATCCCGAACACGTCGTCGGCGCCCGGATAGATGGTGAAGCCGATCGCCGAGCAGCCGAGCCGCAGCGCGTCGTCGACGCCGCCGGTCACCGCCTGGTCGATCGAGGTAGCCCAGCTGTTCGACGAGTTGACCTTGAGGATGGTCGGGATCTGCCCGGCGAAAGTGTCGGCACCCGCCTCGATCATGCCGAGCGGCGCGGCATAGGCCGAGAGCCCGGCGTCGATCGCCAGCTGGAAATGATAATGGGGATCATAGGCGGCGGGATTGACCGCGAAGCTGCGCGCCGGGCCGTGCTCGAAGCCCTGGTCGACCGGCAGGATGATCAGCTTGCCGGTGCCGCCGAGCCGGCCCTGCATCAGGATCCGGGCAAGATTGGCCTTAACCCCGGGGTTGTCGGACTCGTAGTTCGCGAGAATGGCGCGGACTGCGGGCGTGATGCTCATGACTTCCCCTTGATTCGGTTCGCTCTGCCGCGGTCCCTATCGCACCGCATTAGGGGCGGAAACCGCTGACAACGCTGACCAAAGGGTCAAGGGTCGACAAAGAGCCAGAGCGCGACTGTCCGGCGACGAATCGCCGGGCGCGATGGCCTCAATGCACCGTCGCGAGCCGGGCGCGGCCGGGGGTGCCGGCCCGCGCCGTGCGGGCATCCTCGTCGAGCCGGAAGCGCGCCGCCTGCTCGACCAGCGCGGTCACTTCGTTGCTGAGCGTGCGCGACGCCGCCGAGGTCTGCTCGACCATCGCCGCATTCTGCTGGGTGGCCTGGTCCATCGTGCCGATCGCGCCGCTGATCTCGCTGACCGCCGCCGACTGCGCCGCATTGTCTGCCGCCATGCCGCCAACAAGGTCATGCACCTGCCCCACCCCGTCGCTGATCCCGGCCAGCGCACCGTCGACGCGCTCGACCGCGGCGACCGCGGCATGGATGTCGACCTGCGTCGCGGTGAGCTGGTCGCGCGCGCGGCCGGCCTCTTCCTCGGCGCGCATCGCCAGCGCGCTGACCAGATCGGCGACCACGGCGAAGCCGCGCCCCGCCTCGCCGGCACGCCCCGCCTCGACCGCGGCGTTCATCGCGAGCACCCGCGTCTGGAAGGCGATCTTGTCGAGCCCCTCGATCACATCGTCGATGCCGCGCGCGCTCTCGCTGACCCGCGTCATCGCCTGCACCGCCTCGTCGGTGACCGCACGCCCGCCATGCACCGCGCCCGCAGCCTCGCCGGCGCGCGCGACGGTCTGCGACGCCGCATCGGCGCTCGCCCGGATCCGTCCGTCGATCTGCGCGATCGCCGCGGTGGTCTCCTCGAGGCTGGCGGCGTTGCTCTGGGTGCGCCGCGCGAGATTTTCCGACGCCTGCGCGATCTCCGCCGAGCCGGTGCGGATCGTCTCGGCGCTCTCGCGCACCGAGCCGATCAGCCCGCGCAGCGCGCCGAGCGCATCGTTGAAGTTGCGCCGCACGGTCCCGTAGCTCTCGGGGAAGTCTTCGCCGATCGCCGCAGTCAGGTCGCCGGCCGAAAGCTTGCCGAGCCCGTCCGAAAGCGCGTCGACGACGAATTTCTGCTCGGCATCGGCCGCCGCCTTGGCGCGGTCGGCTGCCTCCTTGGCGACCGCCGCGTCGCGGAATATCAGCACCGCGCGTGCCATGTCGCCGAATTCGTCGCCGCGCGTCGTCTCGGGCACGTCGACGCGATTGTCGCCCCCGGCGAGCCGCTTCATCACGCCGGTGAGTGCCAGCACCGGCCGGCCGAGCAGCCCGCGGAGCAAGCCCCACAGCAGCAGCGCCACCGCGAACATCGCGATCGCGCCGACGATCACCGCCGATTCCTCCGATTTGCTCGCCCGGCGCATCTCGCTCAGGCTCGCCTGCACCGCGGCATATTTCTCCTTGCGCAGCGCCTCGGCCCCGTCCGTCATCGCCTCGACCGCGCGCGAGGCGCCGCTGCTGCCGGCGAGCGCGTGCGCGCGCGTCGCGTCGGCCTGCGACATGTGCCCGAGCATCGGATCGACGACGGTGCGACGCCATTCGGCGACCGCGGCCATGGTCTGGTCGAGCAATGCCCGATCCTCCGCCTCGTCGAGCAGCGGCCGCAACCTCGCCGCGGCGGCATCGAAGCGCTGCATGCTGTTCTCGAACGCGGCGACGTCCCCGGGCGCGTTGCTCACCGCATAGCCGCGCAGATCGGCGACCGCGGCGAGCAGCGCATTCTCGACCTCGGCGGACAGCGCCTGCTCGGCATCGACCTGGTCATTGACCTGGCTGAGCTGCACCACTTCCGACGACTGGAGATAGACGAACCCCAGCGTGGCGCCGGCGGCGAGCATGATCGCGCCGAACGCGGCGGCGAGCTTGCGGGAAATCGGGAGAGACTTGAGCATGGGCAGGTTCCGGAAAGTGCGGACGCGCTCCCCAACGCGTCGGCGATATCGGAATCATTATAGGCTGCCGTAGCGGCGCCCGGCATCGCCGGAGCGCAATAGCATCGCTTATCGGTCACGAATCTGCCGCCGGTCTGCCGCCGGCGAAAAAAGGGGAGCCGGTTTCCCGACTCCCCTCCGTTCCTTGCGCGCGCGGCTCGCGGCTGCCGGCTGACTATCGCTGCAGCGCGGCGACGCCCGGCAGCGCCTTGCCTTCCATCCATTCGAGAAACGCGCCGCCGGCGGTCGAGACGAAGCTGAAATCCCCGGCCACGCCTGCCTGGTTGAGCGCTGCGACGGTATCCCCGCCCCCGGCGACCGAAACCAGCGAACCCTCCTTGGTCAGCGCCGCGGCGGTCCGCGCGAGGCTGATCGTCGCGGTGTCGAACGGCGGCGTCTCGAACGCGCCGAGCGGGCCGTTCCACACCAACGTCCGGCAGGTCTTGAGCACATCGGCCAGCGCCTCGGTCGCCGCCGGGCCGACATCGAGGATCATCTCGTCTTCGGCGACTTCATGGACATTGACCGTCCGCACCGGCGGATTGGCCCGGAATTCCTTCGCGACCACCACGTCGTACGGCAGATGCACCGTGCAGTTCGCCTTGTCGGCCGCGTCGAGGATCTCCTCCGCGGTGCCGGTAAGGTCATGCTCGCACAGCGACTTGCCGACATTCACCCCGCGCGCGGCGAGGAAGGTGTTGGCCATACCGCCGCCGATGATCAGATGATCGACCTGCGCGACGAGGTGCTTGAGCACGTCGAGCTTGGTCGAGACCTTCGCGCCACCCACGACCGCCGCAACCGGATGCTCGGGATTGCCGAGCGCCTTGTCGAGCGCGTCGAGCTCGGCTTCCATCTGACGCCCCGCGAACGCCGGCAGCTTGTGCGCGAGGCCCTCGGTCGAGGCATGCGCGCGGTGCGCGGCGGAGAAGGCGTCGTTGACGTAGAGATCGCCGAGCGCGGCGAGCCGGTCGACGGTCTCGGGCGCGTTCTTCTCCTCGCCCGCGTCGAAGCGGGTATTCTCGAGGATGCCGACTTCGCCCTCGGCCATCGTCGCGATCACGCCCGCGGCGTCCTGATCGTCGATGAAACGCACCGGACGGCCGAGCACGGCCTCGAACGGCCGGGTGACCAGCGCGAGGCTCATCTCGGGGTTACGCTGCCCCTTGGGGCGCCCGAAATGCGCGAGGACGATCACCTTGGCACCCTTGTCGGCCAGCTCGGCGACGGTCTGCACCGCGGCGCGCAGCCGGGTGTCGTCGGTCACCGCGCCATCGGCCATCGGCACGTTGAGATCCTCGCGGACGAGCACCCGCTTGCCGGTGACCTCGCCCATATCGTCGAGCGTCCTGAAGTTGCGCGCCATATTCGTCTCCCGCCCGTGCTCCTGCGAAAGCAGGAGCCCAGGGTTACAAAGCACTGTCCCGCCTGGCTCTGGGCTCCCGCTTTCGCAGGAGCACAAAGCGGCAGATCAGCCCAGCTTCGCCATCGCGGTCGCGGTATCGACCATGCGGTTCGAGAAGCCCCATTCATTGTCGTACCAGCTGACCACGCGGACCAGCTTGCCGTCGATCACTGCGGTCTCGAGGCTGTCGACGGTCGACGAAGCCGGGGTGTGGACGATGTCGATCGAGACGAGCGGCTCGTCCGAATAGACCAGCACGCCCTTGAGCGGGCCGCTCTCCGACGCCGCCTTGAGGATCGCATTGATCTCGTCGCGGGTGGTGTCGCGCTTCGGGGTGAAGGTCAGATCGACGAGGCTGCCGTCCGGAACCGGAACGCGGATCGCCGAGCCGTCGAGCTTGCCCTTGAGCTCGGGCAGCACCTCGCCCACCGCGCGGGCAGCACCCGTGGTGGTCGGGATGATGTTCATCGCCGCGGCACGAGCGCGACGCAGGTCCGGGTGGATCTGGTCGAGGATCTTCTGGTCGTTGGTATAGGCGTGGACCGTGGTCATCAGCCCGCGCTCGATGCCGACGCTGTCGTTGAGCACCTTGGCCACCGGCGCGAGGCAGTTGGTGGTGCACGACGCGTTCGATACGATCGTGTGGCCGGCCTCGAGCTTGTCGTGGTTGACGCCATAGACGACGGTCAGATCGACATTCTTGCCCGGCGCCGAGATCAGCACCTTCTTCGCGCCGGCGTCGATGTGCTTCTGCGTATCGTCGCGGGTGGTGAAGAAGCCGGTGCACTCCAGCACCAGCTCGACGCCGTTGGCGGCGTGCGGCAGGTTGGCCGGGTCCTTCTCCTTGGTCACCTTGATGCGCTTGCCGTCGATGACGAGGTCGTCGCCCTCGGCGGTGACGGTGCCCGGATATTTGCCGTGGACGCTGTCACGCGAGAAGAGCCAGGCGTTCGACTTGGCGTCGGCGAGGTCGTTGATCGTCACCAGCTCGAGCCCGCTGTCGGGGCGCTCGAGGATCGCGCGCGCGACCAGGCGTCCGATGCGTCCGAAACCGTTGATCGCAACCTTCGTCATATCGCTACACTCCTGCTTCGATTTTTTTGAGCCGTTCGGCTCGCTATATGGGGGCTCAGCCGAGCGCTGCCACGATCTTCGGCGCGATCGCTGCGGCAGTCAGGCCGAAATATTCGTAGAGCGCCGGCGCGGGCCCGGAGGCACCGAACCGATCGATGCCGAAACGCAGCCCGCCAATCCCGGTATAGCGCTCCCAGCCCATCGTCGTGCCCGCCTCGATCGAGACACGGAGCACGTGATGCGGCAGCACCTCGTCGCGATATTCGGCAGTCTGCGCGTCGAACCGCTCCCAGCTCGGCATCGAGACGACATCGGCGCCGATGCCCTGCGCCTCGAGCGCGGCACGCACGGCGACCGCGATCTCGACTTCGGAGCCGGTGGCGATCAGCACCACCTTGCGCTCCGCCTCGGCAGCGAGCAGCCGGTAGGCGCCCTTGGCCGAGCGGTTCTCGCCGCCATCGGTGCGCAGCTGGGGCAGGTTCTGCCGCGAGAGCGCGAGCAGCGACGGGCCGTCGTTCTTTTCCAGCGCCAGCGCCCAGCATTCGGCGGTCTCGATCGTGTCGCACGGGCGATAGACGTCGAGATTGGGGATGAGGCGCAGGCTCATCACATGCTCGATCGGCTGGTGCGTCGGGCCGTCCTCGCCGAGACCGATCGAATCGTGCGTCATCACATAGGCGACGCGGGTCTGCTGGAGCGCCGAGAGGCGGATCGCGGCGCGGGCATAGTCCGAGAACACGAGGAAGGTGCCGCCATAGGGGATCACGCCCCCGTGCAGCGCCATGCCGTTCATCGCCGCGGCCATGCCGAACTCGCGGATGCCGTAATAGATGTAGCGGCCCTCATAGGTGCCCGCGGTGAGCGCCACGAGATTCCTGGTCAGCGTGTTGTTCGAGCCGGTCAGGTCGGCCGAGCCGCCGATCGTCTGGGGCAAGGCGGTGTTGATCGCCTCGAGCGCCATTTCCGAGGCCTTGCGCGTCGCGACATTTTGCGGGTTGGCGAGCAGCCCGTCGACATAGGGCTTGAGCCAGTCGCTCGAAGCGGTGTCGCGCGCCTCGAAAGCTGCACGATCGGAATGGCTTGCGAGGCGCTCCTGCCACTTGTTATGCGCTTCGGCGCCGCGCTTGCCGGTCTCGAGCCACGCCGCGCGGATGTCCTCGGGAACCTCGAACGGGCCGTGGTGCCAGCCCAAGGTCTCGCGCGCCGCGGCGACTTCGTCCTTGCCCAGCGCCGCGCCGTGGACCTTCGAGGTGCCCTGCTTGTTGGGCGCGCCCTTGCCGATGATCGTGCGGCAGCGGATCAGCGCGGGGCGATCCTCGTCGCGCGCTTCCTCGATCGCCGCGACGATGCTGTCCTCGTCATGCCCGTCGCATTCGGTGACGTACCAGCCGGTCGCCTCGTAGCGCGCGACGATGTCCTCGCTCGACGAAAGCGACACCGATCCGTCGATGGTGATCTTGTTGTCGTCCCACAGCACGATCAGCCGATCGAGCTTGAGGTGCCCCGCGAGGCCGATAGCCTCGTGGTTGATGCCTTCCATCAGGCAGCCGTCGCCGGCGATCACCCAGGTATGGTGGTCGACCAGATCGTTGCCGAACGTCGCGTTGAGGTGGCGCTCGGCGATTGCCATGCCCACCGCCATCGCGAGTCCCTGGCCGAGCGGCCCGGTAGTCGCCTCGACGCCGGCGAGCTCGAAATTCTCGGGATGGCCCGCGCACGGGCTGCCGATCTGGCGGAAGTTGCGGATGTCTTCGAGCGTCGGCCGGGCATAGCCGGTGAGATGCAGCAGCGAATAGATCAGCATCGATCCGTGCCCCGCGGAGAGCACGAAGCGATCGCGATCGGGCCAGCGCGGCGCGGCGGGATCGAACTTCAGATAGCGTTGGAAGAGCACCGTCGCGACGTCGGCCATGCCCATCGGCATGCCGGGATGCCCCGAATTGGCGGCCTCCACGGCGTCCATCGATAGCGCGCGGATCGCATTGGCGCGGTCGCTGAAGGAAACGGTCACCTGGACTCCCCTGCTGGTCGCGGACGCCTTTGGGACGCATGCGCCCGCACGTCAACCGCTGCGCCCGCCTGTTCGGCAAAGCCGTTGGCCGCTCTCGAAAAATCGATGGGCCGTTGGACGCAGGAGTCTTGCCGCGCCCGCCCGCTCTGCCTAATCGGGTGGGTTATGGCCGAAAGCTCCGCAGACCGTATCGAACAGGCGCTGGCCCGGATCGAGCGCGCCGCGGCCGCGCGCGCCTACACCACCGAGCGCCTCGCGCGCCGCCACGCCAAGCTGCGCGCGCGGATCGAGGAAGCGGTCGCGTCGCTCGACGTGCTGATCGCGCGCGAAACGGCGAGTACGGAATCCGAGTAATGGCCGATATCGACCTCAGCATCGCCGGCCGCAGCTATTCGATCGCCGCACGCGACGGCGACGAGCCGCATCTGCGCCATCTCGAAGCGATCCTGCAGCAGCACGCCCAGACCGCGCAGCGCGCCTCGGGCGGGCTCAACGCCGAGCGCACGCTCGTCTATCTCGCGCTGATCCTCGCCGACATGGTCGACGAAGTGCAGCGCAATCCGCCGCAGGGCGTCTCGCCGGTGCTGCTCGATCGCATCGCCGATCGGCTCGAGGCGGTGGCGGCGGCGCTCGAGGAAGACGCCGCGGAAGCCTGACCGAAGCGCGCGGTTGCGTCGGCGCGCCCGCGCCCCTACATGCATCCGCGGCGGGCACTGCCCGGTGCGAGCCTTGGCATTATCCCTGAGGCTATTCATCATCCATGGGGGCTGTCCCTGTGCAGATCCTGGTCTGTCGCATATGGTCCCCACCTGACGTAACGGGCGTCAGAGGATATTCTGGCAAACGGCCATGGCGGTCCCGCCACCGCATTCTTCCCGCATGATCATCGACAAGCCCGCGCTCCGCGCGAAGCTGCGCGCCGATCGCGACCTGTTCGCGGCGCAGTCCTCGACCGCGATCGTCGCGCCCGAAGCCTATGTCGAGCGCCTGAAGCCGGGGATGATCGTCGCGACCTATTGCGCGGTGGGCAGCGAGGCCGATCCGACCCAGCTCGCCGCTGCCGCCGCCGCGGCAGGATGCCGGCTCGCCCTCCCCTTCGTGGTCGACCGCGCCGCGCCGATCCGCTTCCTCGCCTGGGAGCTGGGCGCGCCGCTGGTGGCCGGCCCGTTCAGCCTGCGCCAGCCCG
The DNA here is from genome assembly GCF_004792695.1 of Sphingomonas naasensis. Lineage (GTDB taxonomy): Bacteria > Pseudomonadota > Alphaproteobacteria > Sphingomonadales > Sphingomonadaceae > Sphingomonas > Sphingomonas naasensis. The sequence goes on from NZ_SRXU01000002.1 coordinate 51,564, forward strand.
ATCCGTCGAGCCCCGAGGTCGTTCCCGACGTGATCCTCACCCCGCTGGTCGGCTTCGATCGCCGCCTCGATCGCCTCGGCCAGGGCGCCGGCCATTACGACCGCGCCTTCGCGCGCTACGAATCGGCGTGGCGCGTCGGGGTGGCGTGGTCGGTGCAGGAGGTTCCTGCTATCCCCGCCGACATCTGGGACGTGCCGCTGCACGCGATCATCACCGAGGAGGGCATGTTGTGGCGCGAGGAGAAGTGAAGCCGAGCTGGCGCAAGCCCGTCGGCATGCTCGCGATCCTGTTGTTGATTCTGGTCTGGGTGGTGCTGGTCGCCAGCTTCTCGGCGCAGATCGGCGCGCTGCCGATCCTCGTCCAGGCGCTGCTCTACGTCACGCTGGGCATCGTCTGGATCACCCCGCTCAAGCCGTTGCTGCGCTGGATGGAGACGGGGCGCTGGCGCGCGCCGCAGCGCTGAGCGCGACGATCGATCACATCTTCCCGGGAACGGCATGGCGCGAGTGACGGGGCTCGAACCCGCGACCTCCGGCGTGACAGGCCGGCGCTCTAACCAACTGAGCTACACCCGCTTGATCCAGGCGGGGCGACGCATGCCGCATCTTGGAAACCGCTTCGGTCGACCACAGGAGACCCCCGAAAGGATCCCGCGTGGCGCGAGTGACGGGGCTCGAACCCGCGACCTCCGGCGTGACAGGCCGGCGCTCTAACCAACTGAGCTACACCCGCTCTCGAAGCGAGGAGGCGGCCACTAACCCCGGCTTTCGGGGGTGTCAACCGGATTGGTCGCGACTTTGTCGACGATGGGTGTGCGTCTCGCCGGGATGGCTCACCAGCGTGCCGTGCTCGAACAGGAATCCGGCGATGTCGGGCTTGCCCGCGGCGTTGAGCACGGTCTGGATGATGATCAGCAGCGGCACCGCGAGCAGCGCGCCCGGCGTGCCCCACACCCAGCCCCAGAAGCTCAGCGAGACGAGGATGAGAATCGGGCTGATCGTCAGCCGGTGCCCGACGACCAGCGGCGTGACGACATTGGCCTCGATCAGATGCGCGCCGATCATCAGCGCCGCGGGCAGCAGCGCCCACCAGATGTCGGCGAAACTCATCAGCCCGCCCACCGCGAGCAGCAACGCCGAGAGGACCGGGCCGATATAGGGGATGTAGTTGAGCAGGGTGACGATGCCGCCCCACATCAGCGGCGTCGGCATGCCGATCGCCCACAGCGCGCCGGCGACGATCGCGCCGAGCGTCACGTTGATCAGCGTGATCGTGCCCAGATAGGCCGAAGTGTCGTCGACCACGTCCTGGATCACCCGCGCGGTCGCCATCGCGCCGCCGAAGCTCGCGCGCCGGGTGATCGCGTTGCGGCGCAGCCGCGTCCAGCCCGAGAGGAAGAAATAGATCACGAGGATCGCGAAGAACATCTCGAGCAGCGCCGAAGGCGCCGAGGTGCTGAACAGGTCGAGCAGCGAGCGCGGCGGCGACACTGCGATCGTCTCGGGCTGGCGCACCGGCGCCGAGGCGAAGTTGTTGAGCGTCTTGTCGACGAAGCGCTCGAGCCGCGAATAGAAGCGGATCAGCGGCTCGAGATTGTGCTGGATCTTGGGAATGCTCTCGGGCAGCCGCTGCATCCATTGCCACGCCGGCACCACGATCGAGGCCAGCGCGATATTGGCGATGCTGAGGAACAGCAGCACGCAGACGAACGCCGCCAGCGGCGCCGGCATGCGGTGGCGCTCGAGCCATTCGAGCATCGGTACCAGCGCGATCGCGATCACCAGCGCCGCGGTGAGCGGCAGGAAGAAGGGTGAGCCTTCGCGCAGCGCGAACGGTATCGCGAAAAGCAGCCCGACGCCGATCATCAGCGCCAGCGCCGCCATCAGCCGGTCGCGCCGCAGCCCGCCGTCCTGCAGCGAGTCCGGCGCGAGGATGGGCTCGCGCGGCGCGGCCGGCGGAATGCCGCCGTCCTCGTCGCTGCCCCCGCCCATGGCCCGCACCTCGTCGTCCACCCTTCGTTCTCCTTCGTACCGCTTCTAGGAGGCGGCGCGGGCGGTAGCAACGCCGGTTGCGCGCGGCGCAATCCGCGGCCAGTCTGCCGCGATGGGCGAATTGCTACTGGTCCTCGACGAAGGCACCACCTCCACCCGCGCGATGCTGTTCGCGCCGTCGGGCGAATGCCTCGGCAGCCGGGCCGCCGAACTCACCCAAAGCTATCCCGGCCCCGGCCTTGTCGAGCACGACGCCGCCCAGATCTGGCAGCGCACGCTCGCCTGCGCCCGCGCGATGGTCGACAAGGCCGGCGGCGCCGATCGGATCGCGGCGATCGGCATCACCAACCAGCGCGAGACCATCGTCTTCTGGGACAAGATCACCGGCGAGCCGCTTGCCCCCGCGATCGTCTGGCAGGACCGGCGCAGCGCCGCCCTGTGCCGCCAATGGCGCGAGGCGGGCGAGGAGCCGGGGGTGCAGGCACGCACCGGCCTGCTGCTCGATCCCTATTTCTCGGGCACCAAGATCGCTTGGGCGATGGCCAACTGGCCGCAGCTCGCCGAGGCCGGCGACCGGCTCGCGATCGGCACGATCGAGAGCTGGCTGGTGTGGAAGCTCACCGCCGGCGAGGATCGGGGTGGCCTCCACATCACCGACGCGACCAACGCCTCGCGCACCCTGCTGATGGGCCTCGGCAGCGGCGGCTGGAGCGATGGGCTGCTCGACATGTTCTCGGCGCCGCGGAGCGCCCTGCCCGAGATCGTCGACTGCGCCGGGCGCTTCGGCACGACCCGCCTGTTCGGCGGCGAGATCCCGATCTGCGGCCTCGCGGGCGATCAACAGGCGGCGACGGTCGGCCAAGCCTGTTTCGCCAAGGGTGACACCAAGGCGACCTATGGCACAGGCGCCTTCGTCCTCACCAATGCCGGCACCGTCCCGCCCTCCTCGAAGCACCGCCTGCTCGCCACGGTGCTCTGGCAATTGGGCGGCCGCCGCACCTATGCGATCGAAGGCTCGGTGTTCGTCGCCGGCAGCCTGATTCAGTGGCTGCGCGATTCGGTCGGGCTGATCGACACCGCTCCCGAGACCGAGGCGCTCGCGCGCTCGGTGCCCGACAATGGCGGCGTCTACCTCGTCCCCGCGCTGTCGGGCCTCGGCGCGCCGTGGTGGGAGCCCGACGCCCGCGCCGCGCTCTCGGGTCTCAGCTTCGCCAGCACCCGCGCGCACATCGTCCGCGCCGCCCTCGAGGCGATGGCGCATCAGAGCCACGACCTCGAGACCGCGTTCGCCGCCGATGGTGCCGATTGGGCGCGGCTGCGCGTCGACGGCGGCATGGTGACCAACGACTGGATGGCGCAGGACCTCGCCGACATGCTCGCCCTCCCCGTCGACCGCCCCGATTTCGCCGAAACCACCGCGCTCGGCGCGGCGATGCTCGCGGGGGTGGGATGCGGGCTGTTCGGCGGGCTCGGGGAAGCCGCGGCGATGCGGGGTCCCGGCACAACCTTCGAGCCCAAACTCTCCGCCGGGGCGCGCCAGACCCGGCTTGCCGGCTGGACTCAAGCCGTCCAGAACATCGTCACCCCCGCGAAAGCGGGGGCCCATCTCCCGGACTAGCCGCAAGCATGGGCGGCTATGTCTATATCGTGACCAACCGCAAAAACGGCGCGCTCTACACTGGAGTCACTGCGGATATCGCACAGCGTACATGGCAACATCGCGAAGGCACCGGCAGCCGCTTCACCGCGAAACACAGGATCCTTCGTCTCGTCTACGTGGAGCGGCACGACGATATCGAGAATGCGATCATCCGCGAGAAGCGGATCAAGAAGTGGAATCGCGCCTGGAAAATCGCGCTCATCGAAAAGTCGAACCCCGAATGGCGCGATCTCTGGTTCGACCTCAACAAATAGTCATCAACCGTCATCCCGGCGAAAGCGGGGACCCATTTCCTGCGCTTTGCTTTCACACCCCCGCGATATTCGCGGCGACTGCAGGCGATGGGCCCCCGCTTTCGCGGGGGTGACGATAGAGCGGGCTAGGCCGCTGCCTCTCCCGCAAAGAGCCCACGCAGCTCGGTCTTCAATATCTTGCCCTGCGCGTTGCGCGGCAGCACGTCCTTGGCGAAGCGCACCTTCACCGGCACCTTGAACGCCGCGAGCCGCGCGCGCACCCAATCCTGCAGCTCGGCCTCGCTCGCGCTGGTTCCCGGTGCGAGATGGACCACCGCGACCGGCTCCTCGCCAAGGATCTTGTGCGGCATGCCGACCAGCGCGCAGTCGGTCACCGCCGGATGCGCGTAGAGCACGTCCTCGACTTCGCTCGAATAGATGTTCTCGCCGCCGCGGATGACGATGTCCTTGGCCCGGTCGACGATGTAGAGGAAGCCGTCCTCGTCGAGCCGCGCGAGATCGCCGGTGCGCACCCAGCCGTCGACAAAGGTCGCCGCGGTCGCCTCGGGCTTGTTCCAATAGCCCTTCACGATCATCGGCCCGCGCGCCCAGAGCTCGCCGACCTCGCCCACCGCCAATTCGCGATCACCTTCGACCGAGCGGATCTGCAGGTCCGCCGTGGCGACAGGGGGGCCCGCGCTGGTCGGCCGGCTCAGATAATCCTCGCCCGAATGCGTCGTCACCGTCGCGGTGGTCTCGGTCATCCCCCAGCCATTGCCCGGCAGCGCGCCGAACTCCTCGTAGATCCGCTTGACCAGCTCGGGCGCCGAGGGCGCGCCGCCATAGGAGATGTTCTCGAGGCTCGACAGGTCGTAGTTCGCCCGGGCCGGATGCTCGAGCAACTGCCACGCGATCGTCGGCACGCCGCCGGTGGCGTTGACCTTCTCGCGCTCGATGATCCCCATCGCCAGCTCGGGGTCCCATTTGCGCATGAAGATCAATGTCGATCCCGCCGCGACCGCGCCCATCATCGCCGCCGAGCAGGCGGTGACGTGGAACAGCGGGATGACGAGCAGCATCACCTTGGGGTCGGGCACCGCCGGCGGCACCTCGCCGCGCCGGAGCATCGTGCGCGCCGCGACATAGCCGCTCGACATGATGTTGGTGACGAAGTTGCGGTGGGTGCCCAGCGCGCCCTTGGGATTGCCGGTGGTGCCGCTGGTGTAGAAGATCGTCGCATCGTCGTCGGGCGCCACTTCGGCCTCGGGGAAACCGACATCGTCGAGCGCGCCCCATTCGTTGGGCGTTCCGATCAGCGATTCGAGCGCCAGCGCCGGCAGCTCGAGCGCACCCTTCGCGCGGCTCACGATCACCTGCGCGAGATCGGGCAGCTGATCATAGCATTGCTTGAGCCGCTCGTGACGCTCGCCGTCGACGATCAGCACCTTCGCGGCCGAATCCTTGAGCGCATATTCGAGCTCGCCGCCGGTCCACCACGCGTTGAGCGGCACCATGATCGCGCCGATGCTCACCCCGGCGAAGAAGATCGCCGGCCATTCGGGCAGGTTGCGCATCGCCAGCGCGACGCGGTCGCCCTTCTGCACCCCCATCTCGGTCAGCTGGCGCGCGATGTGCGCGGTCGCCCGGTAATTGGCCTCGAAGCTGACCCGCTCGTCCTCGTAGATCGTGAACAGCCGCGGCCCATAGGCGCGCACCATCTGCGCGAGCAACCGCAGCGACGGCGGCGCGTTCTTCCACACGCGCGTCGGCACCCCGCGAATGTCGACCGACTCCATCTCAAACTTCGCGCCCGGCGCGGTGAGCAGTGCCTTGGTCTGCTCCAGCGACATCCTGGGCCAGTCGGGGTCGAGCGGAACGATCGGATCGGGGACCAAGCAACACCTCTCGATATGATTTTCTGAACATTGGGTTTGGGCATAACAACCCAACCGAAAGCAACGTTAGTGTTGATTCGTGTCGCGCTCAAGGCAATAGGGGAAGCGCGTCGCGGATATGGCGCGGCCGACCGGATTCGAACGAGAGGTATGTAGCCCGAGATGCACATGACACGGTCCGGACGCTACGGATTCGACGCCTCGCGGCTCGCGCGGATCGATGCGTTCGTCAGCGAACGCTATCTCGACTCGGGCAAGCTTCCGCACGTCCAGCTGCTGATCGCCCGCGACGGCGAGATCGTCCATTTCTCGCATCAGGGCGCGGCCCGCGAGGGCGGCGCCCCGGTCGACGAGGGCACCTTGTTCCGCATCGCCTCGATGACCAAGCCGATCACCAGCCTCGCCTTCATGATGCTGGCCGAGGAGGCCAGGGTCTCGCTCGACACGCCCGTTCATCACGTGCTGCCCGAGCTCAAGGGGCTCGGCGTCTATGCCGGCGGCGGCGAGGGCGCGCCCTTCACGACCACGCCGACCGCCGAGCCGATGCGGATGGTCGACTTGCTCCGCCACACCTCGGGCCTGACCTACAGTTTCCAGAACCGCACCCCGGTCGATGCCGCCTATCGCGATTCGAAGATCGAGAACTGGCACGGCAATCTGACGCTCGACGAATTCATCGCCGCGCTCGGCAAGCTCCCGCTCGAATTCTCGCCGGGCACCGAATGGAATTATTCGGTGTCGACCGACGTGCTCGGCGCCGTGGTCGAGCGTGTCGCGGGCATGCCGCTCGAAAGCTTCTTCGCGACGCGCATCTTCGAGCCGCTCGGCATGGCCGACACCTTCTTTCAGGTGCCCGCCGATAAGCTCCACCGCCTGTCGGATTGCTGGGCGCTCGACGAGAAGACCGGCCAGCGCGTGCTGTACGATCGCGGCGAAGCCTCGGCCTGGTCGCTTTTCCCCAGGCTCGTCTCGGGCGGCGGCGGGCTCGTCTCGACCGCGCTCGACTATCACCGTTTCTGCAGCTTCTGCCTGAACGGCGGTGAGCTCGACGGCGTCCGCCTCGTCAGCCCCAAGACGATCGAATTGATGACGATGAACCACCTCCCCGGCGGTTCGGACCTCGCGACCATGTCGAAAGCGCTGTTCAGCGAGACCACCAATGCCGGCGTCGGCTTCGGGCTCGGCTTCGCGGTCACCACCGATGTCGCGCGCACGCTGATGCCCGGCTCGGTGGGCGAATATTATTGGGGCGGGATGTTCTCGACGGCGTTCTTCGTCGACCCGGTCGAGCGTATCCACATGGTGTTCATGACCCAGCTCACCCCCTCGATGCGCTACCCGATCCGCCGCGAGCTCAAGACGATGATCTATTCGGCTTTGACATGACCCCATCGTGCTCCCGCGAAAGCAGGAGCCCAGGGCCACAAGCGGCCCGGTCCTAAACCCTGGGCTCCTGCTTTCGCAGGAGCACTCGAACGGAGAATGAAATGACTTCCCCCATCACCACCAGCCGCCAGGGCGACGTCCTGATCCTCACCTCGGACAATCCGCCGGTGAATGCGCTCGGCGCCGCGGTCCGTCAGGGGCTGCAGGCCGGGATCGAGGAAGCGAAGAACGACGACAGCATCAAGGCCGTCGTCATCATCGCCGCGGGCAAGACCTTCTTCGCCGGCGCCGACATCACCGAATTCGGCAAGGCGATGCAGGAGCCGTCGCTGCCGGTGCTGGTCGATCAGATCGAGGCGCTCGACAAGCCGGTGATCGCCGCGGTCCACGGCACTGCATTGGGCGGCGGCTGCGAAGTCGCCCTCGCCTCGCACTATCGCATCGCCGTCCCTAGCGCGAAGTTCGGCCTGCCCGAAGTCAAGCTCGGCATCCTGCCCGGTGCCGGCGGCACCCAGCGCATGCCGCGCGTCGCGGGAGTCGAGACCGCGCTCGAGCTCGCCACCAAGGGCGATCCGATCTCGGCCGAGCAGGCCAAGGCGGCCGGCCTCGTCGATCGCCTCGCCAACGAAGGCAACCTTCTCGCCGACGCGGTGGCGTTCGCCAACGAAGTCATCGGCAAGCCCGTCTCGCGCTCCAGCGAGCGTCCCGTCACCGTCGATCCGGCGATCTTCGAGACGTTCCGCAAGGCCAACGCGAAGCGCTTCCGCGGCATGGACGCCCCCACCGCGATCGTCGACCTGATCGAGCAGACCGCCGGCAAGCCCTATGCCGAGGGCGTCCAGGCCGAGCGCATGGGCTTCATGAAGCTGATCATGGGCACCCAGTCCGCCGCGCTCCGCCACATCTTCTTCGCCGAGCGCAAGGCCGCGAAGATCGACGGCATCGCCGAGGACGTGCAGCTCCGCGACATCAAGCGCGTCGGCGTGATCGGCGCCGGCACGATGGGCGGCGGCATCTCGATGAACTTCCTCACCGCCGGCGTGCCGGTGACCATCGTCGAGATGGCGCAGGACGCGCTCGATCGCGGCACCGGCGTGATCCGCAAGAATTACGAGGCGACCGCCGCCAAGGGCCGGATGACCGCCGAGCAGGTCGAAGGCGCGATGGGGCTGCTCAAGGCCAGCCTCAATTTCGATGATCTCGCCGAGTGCGACCTGATCATCGAGGCGGTCTACGAGAATATGGACGTCAAGAAGGACATTTTCGGCAAGCTCGACAAGATCGCCAAGCCGGGCGCGATCCTCGCCTCGAACACCTCGTATCTGAACATCGACGAGATCGCCGCGGTCACCAGCCGCCCGCAGGACGTGCTCGGCCTGCATTTCTTCTCGCCGGCGAACGTGATGAAGCTGCTCGAGATCGTCCGCGGCGCCAAGACCGCCGACGACGTGCTCGCCACCGCGATGGCGGTCTCGAAGAAGATCAGGAAAGTCGCCGTGATCGCGGGCGTCTGCTACGGCTTCATCGGCAATCGCATGCTGATGCCGCGCCAGGTCGAGGCCAACAAGATGCTGCTCGAAGGCGCCACGCCCGAGCAGATCGACAAGGTCCATGTCGGCTTCGGCATGCCGATGGGCCCGTTCCAGATGGCCGACCTCGCCGGCGTCGACATCGGCTGGCACCGCGACCCCAACCGCATCGAGAACATCCGCGACGCGCTCGCCGCCGAAGGCCGCTGGGGCCAGAAGAAGAGCGCCGGCTTCTACGACTATGACGAGAAGCGCACGCCTTCGAACAGCCCGCGCGTCGCCGAGCTGATCGCGGAATGGCGAGGCAAGCTCAACGTTCCGCAGCACGAAGTGACCGAGGAGGAGATCGTCGTCCGCACGCTCTACACCATGGTCAACGAAGGCGCGCTGATCCTCGCCGAGGGCATGGCGCAGCGCGCGAGCGACATCGATGTCGTCTGGGTCTATGGCTATGGCTGGCCCCCGTACCGCGGCGGCCCGATGTTCTGGGCCGACACCGAGGGCCTCGCCAAGATCGTCGCCGGCCTCGAGAAATACGGCTTCGAAGTCGCCCCCTTGCTCCGCGAAAAGGCGGAAAAGGGCGAGAAGTTCAACAAGTGAAGTGACCCAAATCCTCCCCCGGAGGGGGAGGTGGCAGCCGAAGGCTGACGGAGGGGTAGCGCACCACAAGCGGCAAAGCCCGCGGAGACTACCCCTCCACCGCTTCGCGGTCCCCCTCCCCCTCCGGGGGAGGAATGGAGAGAAGAATGGCAGAGGATCTGGAAACCTTCCGCGCCGAGACCCGCGCATGGCTCGAAGCCAATTGCCCGGAGACCATGCGCACCCCGATGCGCGGCGAGAAGGACGCCACCTGGGGCGGCCGCAACCCGCAATTCGCGCATCCCGACCAGAAAATCTGGATGGACCGGATGGGCGCACGCGGCTGGACCGTGCCCGACTGGCCCGCAGCCTATGGCGGCGGTGGCCTCAGCCCGGCCGAGACCAAGATCCTCCGCGAGGAAATGGCGCGGCTCAAATGCCGCAACCCGCTCAACAGCTTCGGCATCTCGATGCTCGGGCCGGCCTTGCTGAAATACGGCACCGAAGCGCAGAAACTCGAGCATCTGCCCAGGATCGCCCGCGGCGAGATCCGCTGGTGCCAAGGCTATAGCGAGCCCAATGCCGGCTCCGACCTCGCCGGGCTCCAGACCAGCGCCGAGGATGCCGGCGACCATTATATCGTCAACGGCCAGAAGGTCTGGACGTCGTACGCCGACCAGGCCGACTGGATCTTCTGCCTCGTCCGCACCGACAAGACCAGCAAGCAGGGCGGGATCAGCTTCTTGCTGTTCGACATGGCCAGCGAGGGCGTCTCGACCAAACCAATCCTGCTGATCAGCGGCTATTCGCCCTTCTGCGAGACCTTTTTCGACAATGTGAAGGTCCCCAAGGCCAATCGCGTCCATGACGAGAACAAGGGCTGGGACGTCGCCAAGTACCTGCTCGGCCATGAGCGCGAGATGATCTCGGGCATGGGTCTCGGCGGCCCCGCTGGCGATCCGATGATCGACGCGGCGCGCAAGGGCGTCGATCCGATCCTCCGCGCCCAGATCGCCCTGTTCCAGGTGCGCTCGCAGGCGTTCAAGGCGATGTCCGAGCGCTTCATCGACGAATTGAAGGCCGGCCGCGCGCACCCCGCCCAGCCCTCAATGATGAAATATTACGGCACCGAACTGAACAAGGCCCGCCACGAGCTGACCATGGCCGCGGGCGGCTCGGACAGCCTCGAATGGGAAAGCGAGGCGTCGAACCACGGCGCCGCACCCCGCGCCTGGCTGCGCACCAAAGCCAATTCGATCGAAGGTGGCACGAGCGAGATCCAGCTTAACATCATCGCCAAGCGGATATTGGATTTGCCGAGCTGACATAAACCCTCTCCCGCTTTCGCGGGAGAGGAGCGAGACTTGGCAGCTTGCTGCCTAGTCGCAGCGGTGAGGGTCTTCTTCTTGCCCGCGCCAAAGAAGAAGGCCCTCACCCGACCTCTCCCGCGAAAGCGGGAGAGGGAGCAGAAGAGAGAAGAAGAAAATGCCCCTCTACCTCACCGACGAACAGCAGATGCTCCGCGACACCGCGAAGGACTTCGTCGCCGAGCACGCGCCCGTAAGCCACATGCGCGCCTTGCGCGATGCGAACGACGCCACCGGCTTCTCGCGCGATCTGTGGAAGCAGTTCGCCGAGCTCGGCCTAACCGGCATTCTGATCCCCGAGTCCGACAACGGCCTCGGCCTCGGCCATGTCGAGGCGGGCGTCGTGCTCGAGGAGATCGGCCGCAACCTCTCGCCCTCGCCCTTCCTCACCACCGCCGTCGCCGCGGTCGAGGCGCTCAAGGGCACGCCCCACGCCGCGCGCTGGTTCCCCGGCATTCTCGCCGGCGAGACCGTCGCCGCGCTCGCGATCGACGAACGCGCCAAGCATGACGGCCGCATCGAAATGAAGGCCGAGCGTTCGGGCAACGGCTTCCGCCTCACCGGCGCCAAGCAGTTCGTCACCCACGGCCATGTCGCCGATCTGCTCCTCGTCGCCGCCGCGACCGGGCACGGCACCACGCTCTTCGCCGTCCCCACCGACACCAAGGGCCTCACCGCCGATCCGCAGCGCCTCGCCGATGCCAGCCTCGCCGCGCGCATCACCTTCGACGGCGTCGAAGTCGATGCCGATGCGGTGGTCGGCGAAGTCGATCAGGCCCCCCTCGCCCGCCTGCTCGCCGCGGGCCGCACCGGCGCCTCGGCCGAATTGCTCGGCGTCGGCGGCGGCGCGATGGACATGACCGTGTCCTATCTCAAGGAGCGCAAGCAGTTCGGCGCGGTTATCGGCAGCTTCCAGGCCCTCCAGCACCGCGCCGCGCATCTCTACAGCGAGATGGAAGTCGCCCGCGCTGCCGTGCTCAAGGCGCAGCAACTGCTCGACGCGGGCGACGAGCGCGCCACCGACGCCGTCTCGGTCGCCAAGGCAATGACCAGCCTCGCCACTACGCTCGCGGTGCAGGAGGGCATCCAGATGCATGGCGGCATCGGGATGACCGACGAATATGATATCGGCTTCTACATGAAGCGCGCCCGAGTCCTCGCCGAGCTGTTCGGCGACAGTAATTTCCACGCCGATGCGCTGGCGCAGGCGGCGGGATATTGATGGCGTCCCTACATCTCGTGCCGTCACCCCCGCGAAAGCGGGGGCCCATCTCGTGCAGAAGCAACGAGATACAACAGCTGTTATGCACGTGGCACATTCCGGAGATGGGTCCCCGCCTTCGCGGGGATGACGGTTTGCGGGAAAATCATGCCTGAACCCACCCCAGCCGAGCTCGTAGCCCAGCTCACCACCCTCCTCGACGTCGAGGAGATCGACACCGACCTGTATCGCGGCCCCCGCCTCCCCGGCGGCGTCGGCCGCGTGTTCGGCGGGCAGGTCATCGCGCAGGCGCTCCAGGCCGCGCAGCGCTCGGTGGAAGGCGACAAGACCGCCCACTCGCTCCACGCCTATTTCATGCGCCCCGGCGACGAGAACCACCCGATCATCTTCCGCGTCGTCCGCGATTTCGAAGGCCGCAGCTTCGCCAATCGCCGCGTCATCGCGATGCAGAAGGGCCAGCCGATCCTCAACATGACGGCGAGCTTCCAGACGCCGTCCGAAGGCCTGCACCATCAGGACGCGATGCCCGACGTCCCCGATCCGGACTCGCTCAGGTCCGAACGCGAGCTGCGCGAGCAGATCCGCGATCAGGTTCCGGACAAGTTCCGCCGCTTCTTCCTGCGCGCCCGCCCGATCGAGATCCGCCCGGTCAATCCGCGCAACTGGTTCGCGCCGGACAAGATCGAGCCGCACCAGCACAGTTGGTTTCGCGTCATCGCGCCCTTGCCCGACGATCTCGCGCTCCACCGCGCGATGCTGGCCTATGCCAGCGACATGACCCTGCTCGGCACCTGCCTGCTCCCCCACGGCGTCAGCTGGATGACCGGCGACGTCCAGACCGCGAGCCTCGATCATGCGATCTGGCTGCACGAGCCGTTCCGCTTCGACGAATGGCTGCTCTACACCACCGACAGTCCATGGTCCGGGCATTCGCGCGGGTTCAATCGCGGCAAGATCTACGCGCGCGACGGCCGCCTCGTCGCCAGCGTAACCCAGGAAGGTCTGATCCGCTTGCGCAACGACCGCGAGTAGCGGCAAAGAGCGTCGCATGACGACGCGCAGCTTCCCCTATGTCACGCTCGACGTGTTCACCGACACCCGCTTCGGCGGCAATCCGCTCGCGGTGTTCACCGCCGCCGAGGGGCTGCGCGACGCCGAGATGCAGTCGCTCGCCGCCGAGATGAACTATAGCGAGACGACCTTCGTGCTGCCGCCCGCCGACCCGGCCAACACCGCGCGCGTCCGCATCTTCCATCGCACCGCCGAGATGCCCTTCGCCGGCCATCCCAATGTCGGCACCGGCTATGTCCTTGCCGGGCTGCGTCCCGAAGCCGGCGACGTGCTGCGCTTCGAGGAGATCGCCGGGCTCGTCGAGATCCGCATCGCGCGCGACGCCACAGGCAATGCCGTCGGCGCCGAGATCGACGCGCCGCAGCCGCTCACCGTCCTCGGCACACTGCCGGTGGCGGCGATCGCGCCATGCATCGGGCTCGTGCCCGCCGACCTCGTCACCACCACGCACATCCCGACCCGCGCCAGCGTCGGCGTCGATTTCACTCTCGTCGAAGTCACGCACGACGCGCTCGCCCGCGCGCTTCCCGATATCGCCACCTATCGCCGCGTCGCCGAGGCGCATCTCGGTGCGGGCGATCGGCTGTCGATCTTCCTCTATGCCCGCGACGGCAACAGCATCCGCGCGCGCATGTTCTCGCCGCTCTCGGGCACTTGGGAAGACCCGGCGACGGGCAGCGCCAACGCCACGCTCGCGGCCTTGCTGCTGTCGATCCTCGGCGGCGACGAAGCGCGTTTCGACGTTACCCAGGGAGTCGAGATGGGCCGGCCCAGCACGCTTCGCCTCCGGGCATGGCGCGCCGCGAACGGCATCCGCGCCAGCGTCGGCGGCAGCTGCGTCCCCGTGCTGCGCGGCGCGGCGACGCTCTAGCCGCCGCCCGCTTCCGCCAAATCGATTGCGCGATCCGCGCCGCGTCTGCATGCTCCGGCAGATATGCCGGCCCGGGCAAATGGAGGTGCGATGAACGTCTTTGTCAGCGTGGCGACCGGCCTCAGTCCCGAGCAGGAAGCGTTCGTCGATGCCGTGGAGAACCGGCTGCGCGCCATCGGTCTCGTGCCCTGCACGATCGGGCGGAACACCTTCAGCACCGAAGCGCCGCTTCAGGCCGTCGTCCATCTGATGAGGCGCTGCGCCGGCACCGTGGTGATCGCGCTCGAGCGCTATCGCTTCGACGCGGGGCTCGAGCGGCCGGGCTCGGCGAAGGAGAAGCCGCTGGGGCCGGTGCGCTTCCCGACCGCGTGGAACCAGATCGAGGCGGCGATGGCCTATAGCCGCCACCTGCCGCTCCTCGTGCTCGTCGACGAGAGCCTGCGTTGCGACGGTCTGCTCGAAAAGGGCAATGACTGGTATGTCCACGAGCTGGCGATCGATCCGGCGGAATTGAACGGCCCCGCGTTCGGCGGTCTGCTCAACGATTGGCGCGCGCGCCTCGTCGCGCAGCCGGAGCCGGCCGCCGCGGAGCCCGCAGCCGCGCTCGATCCCGCGAAGATGTCGGTCGGCCAGTTGATCGCGGCGCTCAAGCCCGCGCAGCTCTGGACCGCGCTCGTCACGCTCGGCGGCGCGCTGGCCGGCGCCTTCGCGCTCGGCATGAAGCTCGCCGGCTGACGCGCGCCGTCGCCGGCTGCGCTAATTGCCCTTGGGCCGCACCACCATGTTGTACGGCACGTAGAGGAACACCTCGGTCAGCCCGGCGCGCGACCATTCGACCGGGCGGTCGAGCCCCTTGATCTCGACGCCGTAATCGGGCCCGAGCCGCCCCGAGACCGCCTTGGCGTCCGCGGCGATGATGTCGAGTATCTCGCCGCGGAACTTGTCGGGGCCGACCAGCGATAGCGTGAGCTCGTCGCTGCCGCTGATCTCGGCGCGTCCCACCACGGGCACCGCCTTGACGAAGCGGCTGATCCGATCGCGGGCGACGGCGCCGTCGACGCCCGCCCCGATGCGCACCTTGGCGAGGAAGCTGGTGCGGTCCGTATCGGGGCGATTATCGGTGGTGAAGCCGAGGTTACGGTAGTTGGCGGCAGTCAGCGGCTCGACCACTTCGTCGCCCATCGCGAGCTCGACTCCGAACCGCGCCGCGACTTCGATCGCGCTCTTCACCATGGCGAGGATCTCGCCGCGCCGCTTTTCCTGATCGCGCGTGTCGCCGGTGACGGTCACGGGCAGGATCGCGAAATCGGCGGCGCGGCGCAGCCCGACCACGGGGCGGCTCTCGTCGAAGCCGTCGGTCTCGCGCCGCGCCCCGGTCACGACGACCTCGGCCTGGCTGAAATCCTGCGCCAGCGCCGGCGTCGGCAGCAGCGTCAGGCAGGCGAACAGGATCCGGCGCGGCATCGACATGGCATTCCCCCCAAGCGTTTCGACGGAAGGCTGTCGCGCAACCGGGCCCAAGTCAATCAGAAGGCGGGCTTGCCGAATTCCTGCCGCGTCACCGGATGGCTCGACGAGAGCCCGCCATCGACCACCCAGGCCTGGCCGTTGACATAGCTCGCCGCATCGCTGGCGAGGAACAGCGCCACCTGCGCGATCTCGTCGGGCACCCCGGCGCGGCGCAGCGGGTTGAGCTGGCCGAGCTTGTGCTCCTTGCCGACCTCGCGGGCATAATCGAACGCGCGCTGGGTCATCCCCGTCTCGATCAGCCCCGGGCAGATCGCGTTGACCCGCACGTTCGAGGTGGCGAGCTGCTGCGCGGCGCTCTGGACGAGATTGATCACTCCCGCCTTGCTCGCCGAATAGGCCGGCCCGCCCGCACCCGAGCGCAGCCCCGCAACGCTCGCGGTGCACAGGATCGCACCACCCCCGGTTTGCTTTGCGCGCTCGACGATCTTCGGCCCGGCATGCTTGATCGCCAGCGCCGGCCCGATCAGGTTGACCCGCAGCACTTCGGTCCACAGTTCGACGCTGCTGTCGAAGATCCCTGCCGCGCCGCCCGAGATTCCGGCATTGGCGAAGAATATGTCCACGCCGCCGAACGCTTCGCACGCCGTGGCAACAAGCGCTTCTACGTCGCTCTCCTTGCCGGCATCCATCGAAACCGCGATCGCATTGTCGAGTCCTTCGACGGTCGCGTAGACCTGCCCTGACATATCCGCCGCGACGACGCGCGCCCCCTCGGCGGCGAATGCCTGCGCCGTCGCGCGCCCGATCCCCGAGCCCGCGCCGGTGACGATGACGACCTTGTCCCTGAACCGCATGCCGCCTTCTCCCTATGCCCCGGCCTTCTCCGCGAACCCCCAGGCGGCGGCCGCCAGCCCCGGCAGCCGCTCCACCGTCTTCGCCGCCTCGGCGCTCGACGCGTTGCCGTCGATGATCCGCTTCTTGATCCCCTGCACGATGCCGGTGAGGCGGAACAGGTTGTACGCGAAATACCAGTTGAGATCGGGCACCCCGTCGCGCCCGGTCGCCGCGCAATAGCGCGCCACGACCGCCTCGATCGTCGGGATCCCGGTCTCGGGCCCGGTCAGCCCCTCCACCCCCGAACGCCCTTCGGGCGCGGTCACCCAGCTCATCAGGAAATAGGAGAAGTCGGCGAGCGGATCGCCGAGCGTCGACAGCTCCCAGTCGAGCACCGCGCGCACTTCCGGCGCCTCGGGCGCGAAGATCATGTTGTCGATGCGGAAATCGCCATGGACGATGCTGGTCCGCGTCTGCGCCGGCACGGTGCGCGGCAGCCATTCGATCAGCCGCTCGACCTCGGGCATGTCGTCGGTCTGGCTCATCCGATATTGCTTCGACCAGCGCGCCACCTGCCGCTCGAAATAATTGCCCGGCTTGCCGTAATCGCCGAGCCCGATCGCCGCGTAATCCACCGAATGCAGCGCCGCGAGCGTGTCGACGATCGCCTCGTACACCGCGGTTCGCCCGGCCGGCGCCATGTCCGGCAGCGCGCCGTCCCAGAAGGTCCGCCCCGCCACCATCTCCATCACGTAGAACGGCGCGCCGAGGACGTCGGGGTCCTCGCACAGCCCGAACGGCCGCGCGACCGGGAAGCCGGTGGGATGCAGCGCCGCGATCAGCCGATATTCGCGCTCGACCGCATGCGCCGAGGGCAGGATCGGGCCGAAGGGCTTGCGCCGCAGCACCCAGGCGCGGCCCCCCGCGTCGATCCGATAGGTCGGATTGCTCTGCCCGCCGGGGAATTTCGCCACCGTGAACGGCCCCGCGAAGCCGGCGACGTTCGCCGCCAGCCATTTCCCCAGCCGCGCTTCGTCGAGGTCGCTCATGCGAACTGGATCACCGAGCGCACGCTGTGCCCGTCGCGCAGCTTCGCCATCGCATCGTTGACGTCCTCGAGCCGGATCCGCTCGGCGACCATCGTGTCGAGATCGAGCAGCCCGTCGAGATACATCCGCACCAGCCGCGGCATGTCGATCGGGAAGCGCGTGCTCCCCAGCAGCGAGCCCTGGATCTTCCTGCCGGTGAGGAAGGTCGGCCCGGGCAGGCTGACATTGCCGCCCGGCGCGATCATCCCGAGGATCGTCGCGGTGCCCCCGCGGCGCAGGATGTTCCAGGCGAGCTCGGCGGTGTTAGGCCGGCCGACCGCCTCGATCGCGTAATGCACCCCGCCCTCGGTGCGCTTGAGCACGTCCTTGACGATCGTCGCCGATCCCGGGTCGAGCGTCTCGGTCGCGCCGAGCTTCATCGCCAGCTCGCGCTTCTCGGGCATCGGATCGATCGCGAGGATCTGCCCCGCGCCGGCGATCTTGGCAGCGTTGATCGCCGCGAGCCCGATCCCGCCCGCGCCGATCACCGCGACGCTCTCGCCGGCACGCACCCGGCTGTCGTTGAAGATCGCCCCCGCGCCGGTGATCACCGCGCAGCCGAGCAGCGCCGCGCGGTCGAGCGGCATCGCCTTGTCGATCGCGACACAGGCATTCTCATGCACCAGCATCAGCTCGGCAAAGGCGGAGAGGTTGAGGAAAGGCGCCAGCGGTGTGCCGTCGGCGAGCCGCAGCCGCGGCTCGGCATCCGCCGGGCGCCGCGTCGACGGATCGATGCACAGGGACGGCCGCCCGGTGACGCACATCTCGCACGATCCGCAGAACACCGTGAAGAAGGTGATGACGTGATCGCCGGGCTTCAAATGCGCGACATCCGAGCCCACCGCCTCGACGACGCCCGCCGCCTCGTGCCCCGGCACCGTCGGCATCGGATGCGGGAAGGCCCCGTCGACGAAATGCAGGTCCGAACGGCACACCCCGCACGCCACGGTGCGGATCAGCACCTCGCGCGGCCCGGGTTTGTCCACCCGCACCTCGGTGATCTCCAGCGGCTTGCCGGCTTCGAAAAGGACTGCTGCTTTCATCTCTGCTCCGTAGTCGCTTTTTTGTCGTCACCCCCGCGAAAGCGGGGGCCCATCTCCCGCAACATCCACAATCGCTCCGGTGCGTTTGCCGCTCATCCGGGAGATGGGTCCCCGCTTTCGCGGGGATGACGATTGTTTTGGTTCAGCGCGAAGCCCCGACATCGCCCGACGACAACCGGTCCACCTTCGCCGCGCCCCATTTCCCGAACTCCGCCCGCGCGATCGCGCGGTTGTGGACTTCGTCGGGACCATCGGCGAGCCGCAGCGTGCGGATCCCGGCCCAGTCGTGCGCCAGCCCGAAATCGCCCGAGACGCCCGCGCCGCCATGTGCCTGAATCGCGTCGTCGATGATCTGCAGCGCCATGGTCGGCGCCTGCACCTTGATCATCGCGATCTCGAGCTGCGCCGCCTTGTTGCCGGCCTTGTCCATCATGTCGGCGGCCTTGAGGCAGAGCAGCCGGGTCATCTCGATGTCGATCCGCGCGCGGGCGATGCGCTGCTCCCACACGCTGTGGTCGGACAGCCGCTTGCCGAACGCGACGCGGCTGACCAGCCGCTTCGCCATCGCCGCGATCGCCTCTTCGGCCACTCCGATCGTGCGCATGCAATGGTGGATCCGCCCCGGCCCCAGCCGGCCCTGCGCGATCTCGAATCCGCGCCCCTCGCCGAGGAGGACATTCTCCACCGGCACCCGGACATTTTCGAGTACCACTTCGCCGTGTCCGTGCGGCGCGTGATCATACCCGAAAACCGAAAGCATCCGTTCGATCGTCACGCCAGGCGCGTCGAGCGGCACCAGAATCTGGCTCTGCTGGGCATGGCGCGCGGCCTCGGGGCTGGTCTTTCCCATCACGATCGCGACCGCGCAGCGCGGATCGCCGACGCCCGACGACCACCATTTCCGCCCGTTGATCACATAATGATCGCCGTCGCGCTCCATCCGCGTCTCGATGTTGGTCGCGTCGGACGAGGCGACCGCCGGCTCGGTCATCAGGAATGCCGATCGGATCTCGCCTTCCATCAGCGGCCTGAGCCACTGGTCCTTCTGCGCGCGCGTGCCGTAGCGATGGAGCACTTCCATGTTGCCGGTGTCGGGCGCCGAGCAATTGAAGCATTCCGACGCCCAGCCGAGCCGCCCCATCTCCTCGGCGCACAGCGCATATTCGAGATTGCTGAGCTGCGTTCCCTCGAATTCGAAGCTGTCGTCGACATGGGCCTGGCCCGAATGCGGCGGCATGAAGAAGTTCCACAGCCCCGCGGCCTTCGCCCTCGCCTTCACCTCCTCGATCACCGGCAGCACCTTCCAGCGATCGCCCTCCTTCTGCTGGGCGCGATAATCGCCGTCGCGCGGGCGAATCTCGCTATCGATGAACGCCTTCACCCGGTCGCGAAACCAGGTCTCCCGCTCGCTCAGCGTGAAGTCCATCGCAGCTCCCTCCAGTCTCGTTGTCCAATCCTGCCTAGAACGTACCGGATATTCGGTAAAGGGGCTGGGCGTAGAGAAAAATCGGGACATGCATCTTCAAAAAACGCTTTGGCTGCGCCACGAATTCGCTAAGCTGAGTTGCAATGAATGCACCGGGGAACATCGAAGGCGGAGGCACCAAGCGCTTCCAGGCAAAGCGCGACGCGATCCTCGCCGCCGCGGCCGACGCGATCAACGAGCAGAGCGCGAAGGGCATGACCTTCGCCGACGTGGCGCGCCGCGTCGGGCTCAACACCACGTCGGTCACTTATTATTTCAAGCGCAAGGAAGATCTCGCCGCCGCCGCGTTCGAGCAGACGCTCGAACGGCTCGATGCGATGCTCGACGCCGCGCTCGAGGAGCCGACGCCCGAGGCGCGGGTGGCGCGCTATCTCAACATCAACATGGAGCGGCTCGCGCGCATCCGCCGCGGCGAGGAGCGCGATTTCGCGATCCTCTCCGATCTCCGCGCGATGGAGGAGCCGACCAAGAGCCAGCTGCTCGCCGGCTGGCGCAACGTGTTCCGCAAGACGCGCAACCTCTGGGGCGCCGGCGCCAACCGCGCCGAGACCGATTTGTTCGGCGCGCGCGCGCACGTGCTGCTCGAGAACACATTCTGGCTCACCGCCTGGCTGCCGCGCTACGAAGTCGACGAATATCCCCGCGTCGAGGCGCGGCTGATGGACGTGTTCCGCCTCGGCATCGCCGCACCGGGACAGGCGTGGACGCCCGAACTGCTCGATCTTGAGCATGAGGAGCCCGAGCCCGGCCGTGAAGCCTTCCTGCTCGCCGCGACGCGGCTGATCAACGAGCTCGGCTATCGCGGCGCCTCGGTCCAGCGCATCGCCTCCGAGCTCAACGTCACCAAGGGCAGCTTCTACCATCATCTCGACGCCAAGGACGAGCTGGTGATCGCCTGCTACAAGCGCAGCTTCGACATCATCGCCGACGCCCAGCGCCTCGCCGAGAGCCATGAGGGCAGCCATTGGGAGCGGCTCGAGAGCACCGTCGCGACCTTGCTCGACTATCAATTCTCCGAGCGCGGGCCGCTGCTGCGCACCACCGCGCTGTCGGGGCTCCCTCCGCGCGTGCGCACGACGATGATCGATCGCTCGAACCGCATCGCGCGGCGCTTCGCCGGCATGTTGTCCGACGGCATCGCCCAGGGCTCGATCCGCGCGATCGATCCGCTGGTCGCGAGCCAGGCGCTGATGGCGCTGCAGAACGCCGCGTTCGACATGCGCAAATGGGCGAGCACGATGCCGCGCGAAAAGGCCGTCGCCTTCTACGCCGCGACGCTCGCGTTCGGGCTGTTCGACGACCGGGTTCTGGCCGCGCAAGTCTCGGCAAGATAAGATAAATAGTCCAAAATGAAATGACTTTATAACCGGTCGGGCGACGCGGGTTCTTCTATATTGGGAGCAGTGCATTTCGCACATGGCTTTCATTTTGTCGGACATCCCATGACCTGGTTCATCAAGGACGCCCCCATCCGCCTCAAGCTGGTGATCGTGTTCAGCGTGATGTGCGGCCTGATCGCACTTCCCACCCTCGCCGCGCTCGTCGCGCCGGGCTACGCGCTCGCCGTCGGCGTCGTGGCGCTGCTTGCCGGCATGTTCTGCGGCGCGTGGTTCCGCAGCGCGATCGCGACGCCTTATGTCACCACCGTCGTCCGCATGGAGGCGCTGGCCGCCTGCGATCTCGAGAGCCCGATCGCGTTCACCGAGTACAAGGACTGCGTCGGCCGCATGACCAAGGCGATGCTCAGCTTCCGCGACGCGGCGCGCAAGGAGCTCGAGCTCAACGCCGAGGCGCGCAAGCATGCCGGTATCGTCCGCGGGATGACCGCCAATCTGCGCCGCCTCGCCGAGGGCGATCTCACCGCCGAGATCACCGAGGACTATCCCGGCGACTATGCCGAGCTGCGCAGCAACTTCAACGCGGCGCTGGTTTCGCTCCGCACGCTGATCGGCACCGTCAACGACAGCGCCGCGACGATCCGCACCGGCTCGGGCGAGATTGCCCAGGCGTCCGAGAATCTCGCGCGGCGCACCGAAGCCAATGCCGCCAGCCTCGAGCAGACCTCCGCCGCCGTCGCCCAGATGGACCAGCGGCTCAAGGTCACCGCAGAGGCTGCGGGGCGCACCGTTGCGCGTGCCGACGGCGCCATCGCCACCGTGTCGGGCGGCCGCACCATCACCGATGAGGCGGTGCAGGCGATGACCCGCGTGTCGGAGAGCGCCAAGGGCATCGACAGCGTGATCGAGGGGCTCGACAAGATCGCCTTCCAGACCCGCGTTCTCGCGATGAACGCCGCGGTCGAGGCCGGCCGCGCCGGCGAGGCGGGGCGCGGCTTCGCGGTCGTCGCCGATCTCGTCAGCGCGCTGGCGATGCGTGCCGAAGAGGAAGCCGGCCGGGCCCGCGATCAGCTCACCACGACGCAGACCGAGGTCGTCGCCGCGGTCGAGATGGTCCAGAAGGTCGATGGCGCGCTCGCCGACATCTCGAACGACGTCGCCGGGGTCCATGCGCTGCTCGGCCAGATGGCGTCGGAC
Source organism: Sphingomonas naasensis (assembly GCF_004792695.1). Taxonomy (GTDB): domain Bacteria; phylum Pseudomonadota; class Alphaproteobacteria; order Sphingomonadales; family Sphingomonadaceae; genus Sphingomonas; species Sphingomonas naasensis. The sequence continues at coordinate 73,823 of NZ_SRXU01000002.1, forward strand.
AATCAGGCCCAGTCGACTGCGATCTCCGAGATCAGCATCGCGATCGCGACGATGGATCAGTCAACCCAGCAGAACGCCGCGATGGTCGAGGAGACCTCGGCGGCGGCGCGCAATCTGAGCAGCGAAGTCGTGAGCCTCGCCGAGCAGGCCGCGCGCTTCACCGTCTCCGCCGGACGCTCCGCGCCCCGCCCGGCGCGCGCCGCGGCGCACGTCTACCACTAGGCACCACGCCGCCCGCGCTTCAGCGGGGTGGCGCCGAACGCGACGGAGGGGCCCGGCCACGAGCGATATCGCTCGCGGCCGGGCCCCTCCACCGGCTTCGCCGGCCTCCTCCCCCGCCGAGGCGCGGGAGGATTTAGCGCTCAATACCGCGTGCGCAGCGTCACGCCATAAGTGCGCGGCTCGGCGAGATAGGCCGAGAAGATCTGCCGCCCGCCCGGATATTGCGGATCGGTGAAGGGCGCCCCCACCGAGCCTTCCTGGAACGGCGAGTTGAACCCGACCTGGGTGTAGTTCTCGTTGAAGATGTTCTGCCCCCAGAACTCGATCGACCAGCGCTGATCGGGTCCGCGGATGCCGACGCGCGCGTTGAAGATCGCGTAGCTGTCCTGCTCCTTTTGCGGGAACAGATCGGAGCCGGTGTTGTAATCGTCGGTCAGGCGGCTGTCGAAATAGACCAGCCCGCTCATCCCCGAGCTGCCGATGTCCGGCGTCCACGCGAACGACGCGGTCGCGACGATCTCGGGCGCGTTCGACAGATTGTCGCCCGGCAGCTTGCGCAGCGCCTGGTCGAGCGGCGCGCCCGAGGCGTTGCCGACCAGCTGGTCACGATATTTGGTCTCGGCATAGGTCAGGCCCAGCCCGACGCGGATGTCGCGATGCGGCACCAGCGACGCCTCGAGCTCGACGCCCTGCGAGCGCACGCCATAGGTCACGTCCCCCGAACCGCAGGCCCCGGTGGTCGCCGCGGCGGCGTTGTAGTTCGCCGCGGTCGAGAACTTGCTCTGGTCGCGGTCGCCGCCGTTCAGGTTCGCCTTGCAGCCGTTGATGTTCTGCACGAGGAAGACCGTGCCGTTGAACGTGTTCAGCTGGAAATTGTCGAACTCCTGGCGGAACGCCGCGATGTTGAGGCTGAACGGCCCGGTCGAATATTTGAGGCCGAGCTCGAAGGCGTTGACGATCTCGGGATCGAACTGGAGGTTGCCGACCAGCGCCTGCGTCCCCGCCTGGCCGCCGAACGGCAGGATCGGGATCTTGAGCGCCGAACGGTCGAGGTTGAACCCGCCCGCCTTGTAGCCGCGCGAATAGCTGCCATAGAGCAGCAGATCGTCATTGGGCTTGTACGAGATCACCGCGGTGCCAGTGAATTCGTCTTCCTTGCGCTCGTCGTTGATCGAGACGCCGTTGAGCTCGGAGGTAGAATTGCCTTGGCACGAGAGGCCGAGGATGCCGTCGATCACCGCGGTCAGCGACGCGACCGGACGCAGCGGCAACAGGCTCTGCTGGTTGAGCACGCAGGCGGTGTTGTCGTTGCCGAAGGTGGCGTCGAACTTCTTGCGCTCGTTGGTGTAGCGCAGGCCCAGGGTCAGATCGAGGCCCTTGGCGACATGGACGATATTGTGGGTGAACAGCGCCCAGTTGCGGCTGTTCTGGTTGTAGCGGTCGAGCGTCGAGCCGCGATTGTTGATCGCGTCGAGCCCGTCGATCGCCGCATAGATCAGCGGCGTGGCCGCGCCGAACAGCGCCGGACGTGCCGCGAGGCAGCCCGCCGAGGCCGGCGAGTAGAGCGCGGCGAGGCCGCCGCCCGAGATCAGGCGACAGGTCGCGAACCGGCCATATTGGTTGCCGAAGCGGAGATTGTCGGTGACCGCGAGGTCCTCGTTGGCGTAATAGCCGCCGACCAGCCAGTCGAGCTTGTCGCCGAACGCGGTGCCCTGCAGCCGCAGCTCCTGGCTGAACGTCTTGAACCCGCGCGACGAATTGCCGTCGGCGGCGCGGTACAGGATGTCGACATAGCTATAGTCGGTGTCCGAGCCCTGATCGCTCGCATAGTCGCGATAGCCGGTGATCGAGGTGAGCTTGGCGCCGCCGAAGTCCCAGTCGATCTGCATCGACGCGCCCCAATCCTCGGTCGTGCCGAAATAGCTGCGCCCGGGGGTGACGTAGATGTCGCGGCTATAGCCTTCGGTGAAGGCGGCGGCCGGCTGGCCGAGGCCCTGCAGCACGCGGATGATGCTGTTCGAGGCGGAGTTGTTGAGATCGCCGATGAACGGGTTCATCTCGCGGTTGAGATAGGTCGCCGCGCAGCAATTCTCGTTGCGCTTGGTATAGTCGCCGATCAGCCGGATGGTCAGGTCGCTCGACGGCTCGAACAGCAGCTGTCCGCGCACGAAATAGCGGTTGCGGTCGTTGATGTCGCGATCGTTGACGACGTCCTGATAATAGCCGTCGCGGCGCACATAGACGCTGTCCACGCGCGCGGCGAGGCTGTCGCCCAGCGGCACGTTGATGAAGCCCGCGGCGCGGATCTGGTTGTAATTGCCATAAGTGAACTCGGCGCCGGCGCTGTAGTTCGGCCCGGGCGCCTTGCTGACAATGTTGATCATGCCCGCCGAGGCGTTGCGCCCGCCCAGCGTGCCCTGCGGCCCGCGCAGCACCTCGATCCGGTCGATCTCGCCGAGTTCGTTGAGGCCGATGCCCGAGCGCGAGCGATAGACGCCGTCGATGAACACCGCGACCGAGCTCTCGAGCCCGGGATTGTCGCCCACCGTGCCGATGCCGCGGATGCGCGCCGATCCGTTCGCCTCGCTGCCGGTCGACGAGACGAGCAGCGACGGCGCGACCTGGTTGAGCTGGCGGATGTCGTTGGCGCCCGATTGCTGGAGCGCCTCGGCGCTGATCGCCGAGACCGCGAGCGGCACGTCGGCGAGAACCTGCGCGCGGCCCTGCGCGGTGATGACGACTTCGTTGGCGCCGTCGCTCTCGGGCTCGGCGGTCTGGCCGGTGGTTTGCTGGCTGTCCTGCGCATAAGCGGGCGCCGCGAGCGCCATGATCATCGCCGGCGCTGCACAAGCCGACAGAAGGCGTAACCGCATCATCATCTCCTCTCCCACCACGGGCCGGAACACTTGGCGGTTCCATACCCTACCCTCGAATAACAGCCTTTTCCCTAGGGGCCGTCAAGCATAACAAACGTTGCAAAGCGGGACTGGACGCGATGTGTTGCCCGTTTGCACCAGTGCGCGGACGCGCGCGCGGCGGCAAACCGGCTTTCGGAAAGCCGGTGCGCGGGCGCCGCGGGCGCGTCGCTCAATAGCCGCCCAGCCGCGCGAAGCGGTCGCGATGCCACGCGGCATTGCCCCACATCGCCTCGAGCACGCGCGCGCGCTTGAGCGTGAAGCCGGCATCATGCTCGTCGGTCATGCCGATCCCGCCATGGAGCTGGATCATCTCGCGGCTGACGAGGTGGAGCGTCTCGCCGGCCACCGCCTTGGCGAGGCTGACGTCCTGCCGGACATCGGCCTTGCCCGAATCGATCGCCTCGAGCGCGTTTTCCACCACCGAGCGCATCAGCTCGAGCTCGGTGAACAGCTTCGCCATGCGGTGCTGCAGCGCCTGGAACGACGCGAGCACCTGCCCGAACTGGACGCGCGTCTTGAGATAGTCGTTGGTCTGCTCGAACGCCGCCTCGGCCATGCCGAGCATCTCGGCGCACAGCGCCGCCGCGGCACGGTCAGTCAGCTGGGTGAGCAGCTCGGGTCCGCCGCCTTCGAGCTTCGCCGCCGGCGCGCCGTCGAAGACGATCTCGGCATGGCTGCGCGCATCGGTGAGCCGGCGCGGGCTGCGCGTCACGCCTGCGTCGCCCGAGACCAGATAGAGCCCGTCGGTCGCCGCGACGACGAAGAGCTGGGCGCTGTCCCCCTCGGCGACGAATGCCTTGGTACCGCTGAGCCTGCCATTCTCGACGCGCGTCGCGATCCGCTCGGGCGCGAAGCGCGGACCTTCGTCGATCGCCAGCGTCGCGACGACCTCGCCCGCGGCGATCCGCGGCAGCCACGCCGCCTGCTGCGCTTCGGAGCCGCCGAGCAGCAGCGCGCTGGTTGCCGCCGCCGTCGCCGCGAGCGGCGTCGCGGTCAGGGTGCGCCCGAGCTGCTCGAGCACCAGTCCGAGCGAGACATAACCCATCCCCGCGCCGCCCTGCGCCTCGGGTATCAGGATCCCCGCCCAGCCCATCTCGGCCTGTGCCTGCCACGCGCCGGCGTCGTAAAATGCGGCCGGTGCCGCATCGCGCATTTTCCGAAAGGCGCTGACGGGCGATTCATTGTCCGCCCATTCGCGCGCCATGTCGCGCAGCATCGTCTGTTCTTCGCTCAGCACTGCCATTGATTTCCTCTCCGCGCAAATCCCTCTCCCGCCTTCGCGGGAGAGGCAGCGAGACTTGGCAGCTTGCTGCCTAGTCGCAGCGGTGAGGGCCTTCTTCTTCGGCGCGTCGAAAGAAGAAGGCCCTCACCCAACCCTCTCCCGCGAAAGCGGGAGAGAGCTAGATTATTGATGATCGAGCATCCCGAGGATGCGCTTGGCGATCACGTTGTTCTGGATCTCGCTCGATCCGCCATAGATCGACACCGCCTTGCCGAAGAGCCAGCTGCGCACGTCCTTGAGCGCCTCCTCCTCGAACCCCGCGCCTTCCCAGCCGAGCCCGGCCAGCCCGCGGATCTCGATCAACAGCTCGGAGCGCTCCTGCATGATCCGCGCGCCGACATTCTTCATGATCGAGGTCGCCGCCGAGGGCCCCTGGTTCGATTTGGCCTCGAGCGCGGCGCGGCGCAGCGTCAGCAGGAAGGCGCGCAAATCCATGTCGTGCCGCACGATCCGCCCGCGCAGATCGGGATCGGCGATCCGCCCCTCGGCATCCACCCCGACAAAGTGTTTCGCGAGCTGCCCGAGCGGCGCGCCGGCGAACATCCGCCCCGCGGTCGATCCGCCGCCCGACAGGCTCGATCGCTCGTGCTGGAGCAGCCGCTTGCCGATCGTCCAGCCCTGGCCTTCCTCGCCGACGCGATTGGCCTTGGGCACCTTCACATCGGTGAAGAAGGTCTCGCAGAATGGCGACGAGCCCGAGATCAGCCGGATCGGCTTCACCTCGACGCCCGGCGTGTCCATGTCGCAGAGCAGGAAGGTGATGCCTTCGTGCTTCTTCGTCTTGTCGGTGCGGACGAGCATGAAGCATTTGTCCGCCCATTGCCCGCCGCTGGTCCACGTCTTCTGGCCGTTGACCAGATAATGGTCACCCTTGTCCTCGGCGAAGCATTGCAGGCTGGCAAGGTCCGATCCCGCGCCCGGCTCCGAATAGCCCTGGCACCAGCGCACCGTCCCTTTGGCGATCGCCGGGATGTGCTCCTTCTTCTGCGCCTCGCTGCCATATTCGAGCAGGGTCGGCCCGAACATCATCACGCCCATCCCGCCGATCGGGTTCCACGCGCCGATCCGCGCCATCTCTTCCTGCAGCACGCGCGCCTCGGCGCGGCTCAGCCCGCCGCCGCCATATTCGCCCGGCCAGGTCGGCACCCCCCAGCCCTTGTCGCCGATCGCCCGTTGCCAGGCCTCCTCGTCGGGCGAGTTCGTGTGCGGCCCCTCGACCGCCGACATTGCATTGTCCTTGCCCTTCAGCGACGGCGGGAAATGCGCCGCCAGCCAGTCGCGCGCTTCGCTGCGGAACCTCGCCAGCGGGTCGGCCGGGGCATCGATCTCGGGTGCGGTCGCCATCATCCTCTCCATGCCGTGCTCGGCTAGATTCGAAAATGCGGTATGGTGACGCCCACGTCAAGCTCCGTCACTCCCGCCACCTTCGTCACTCCGCGAAAGCGGGGATGACGAAGGTGGAACACGGGGATGACGCGGGCGGGTGAAACCCGCTACAACCCGCCGCGAAAAGGGGCCCGGCATGACATTCCATCACCGCGCGGTACCGATCGTGCTCGCCGCCGTGCTGATCGATTCGATCGGTTTCGGCATCGTCATGCCGGTGCTTCCCCGCCTCGTCGTCGAGTTCGCCCATGTCGGGCTCGAGGACGCCGCGCGGATCGGCGGCTATATGCTCGCCGCCTATGCAGTGACCCAGTTCTTCGCGGGGCCGATCCTCGGCACGCTCGGCGACAGCTTCGGCCGGCGTCCGGTGCTGCTCTTCTCGATGCTCGCCTTTGCCGCCGACTATGCCTTCATGGCCGCCGCGCCGAGCATCGCCTGGCTCTTCGTCGGCCGGATGATCGCCGGAGTCGCCGGCGCTTCCTATGGTCCCGCCAACGCAGTCCTCGCCGATGTGACGCCGCCCGAGAAGCGCGGCGCCACCTTCGGACTGATGGGCGCGGCGTTCGGGATCGGCTTCATCCTTGGACCCGCGATGGGCGGATTGATCGCCGGCCTCGGCACCCGCGCGCCGTTCATCGCCGCCGCGGTGCTCGCCGGGCTCAATGCGCTGTGGATCCTCGCCGCGCTGCCCGAGACGATGCTGCCCGAGCGCCGCCGCGCGTTTCGCTGGGGCAATGCGCACGTCTTCGCCGCGTTCAAGCCGATCTTCCATGCCGGCAATGCCGGCTGGCTGCTGCTCGCCGCCTTTCTCTGGCAGTTCGGCCACATGGTCTATCCGGCGACCTGGGCCTTCTGGAGCGAGATCGCGCTCGGCTGGGACGAACGGGCGATCGGCTGGTCACTCGCCGCCTCGGGGCTGGCGATGGCGCTGGTCCAGACGCTCGTCACCGGCCGCGCGATCAAGCGCTGGGGCGAGGCGCGCACCGTGGTGCTCGGCATGCTCGCCGGCGCCTCGGTCTTCGTCTGCTACGTCTTCGTGCGCCAGGGCTGGATGGTCTATGCGCTGATCCCGATCGGCGCGTTCCAGGCGCTCGCCTGGCCCTCGATCAACGCTTTGCTCTCGCGGATGACCGACGCGCAACACCAGGGCGCGTTGCAGGGCGGCATGGCCAGCCTCAACAGCGTCGCGCTGATCCTCGCGCCGCTGGTGCTCAGCCAGTCGCTGGCCTTCGGCGCCGAGCGCGGCTTCCCCGCGGGTAATTTCGTGCTGGCGGCGGGCCTCGCGCTCACCGCCTTGCTGATCGTCGTTCTGCGCGTCGTTCCCCGGGTCCAGCCCGCGCCCGCCGCGCAACCCGCCACGCAGCCCGCCGCCGGCGATTAGCTCCGTTTCGAAGCCAATAGTCCGGCGCGCGGCTTGACCGCGTGGCGGCGCGCAGGGATCATTGCCCGGACCGGGAGGCGCCATGGCCGAGCATTGCGCGCAACGCAGATTCAACGATCGTCCCGTCTCGCGCGAAGCGGCGCCGCCGCGGACGGGCGTTCACGCCACCGCGCTCAACGCCGCGCCGCGCGTCGCGCAACTGCGCGAAGCCGCGTCGGCGCTCGCGCCGCGCGCCAATCGCACCGGGCTTCCCGATCGGCTCAAGCACGGCGTCGAGCGCCTGTCGGGCATGGCGATGGATCATGTCCGGGTGCATTATAACTCGCCCGAACCGGCCCAGCTGATGGCGCATGCCTATACCCAGGGCGCCGACATCCATGTCGGCCCCGGCCAGGAGGCGCATCTCGGGCACGAGGCGTGGCACGTCGTCCAGCAGGCCGAGGGGCGGGTCCCGCCGACGACGCAGCTCAAGGGCGTTGCGATCAACGATCAGCTCCCGCTCGAGGCCGAGGCGGACCGGATGGGCGCGCGGGCATGGGCGGCGGGCTCGGCGCCGCATGCCGCTGAATGCGGCTGCGCGGGCTGCCATGCCGCGCCGCTGGCCGCGGCGCCGGTCCAGCGCGTGGTGCAGCGCCTCTGCAACGCCGGGCATCCCTATCATCCGGACGGCCCCTGCCCCTTCGAGGCGATCGACACGCGCCCGCGGCGCCAGGGCGGCGGCAATTTCCGCTCGATCTACACCACCCCGCAGAGCGACGACACCGATCAGGCGCTCGCGCAGCATCAGTCGCAATTCCTGCTCGGCAGCAATTATCTGCCGCCGGTCGAGGTGCTCCACGCGCCCGCCACGCCGATGCCGCAACATGTCCCGCGGCGCGATCCGGCGCAGACCGGCACCGCGTTCCAGCTGGGCACCGGGCACGATAGCGCGCGCGAGCACATGGAATCACAGGGCTATGAGAGCGGGCCGCGGCGGCATCACCGCACGCATATCGGCGGATACGGCCAGCACGGTCCGATCGCCGACAATCCCGACAACATCGTCGCCGCGAGCGGCCCGATCAACGGCTTGATGACGACGGTCGATGGTCGCTATCCGCCGGGATATATCAACCTCAACGAAGCCGAGGTGCAGCCGGGGACGCGCGTGGCGCACCGCATCCATCAGGCGGTCGCGCATCCCGATGCCCCCAACACGCCGCTGTTCCGCCTGTCGCACGATGCGCAGCAGCCGCTGGTCACCGGCGGCCAATGGGACGCGCAGCAGCAATGGGCCCAGCAGCGCCTCACCGCCGAGAATCTCGAGAACCTGCATCTGCTCCAGAATCTCTCGCCGGGATCGTGGCCGACGATGGATCAGCTGCGCGACGAGGACGATAGCCGCCGCGTCGCCGAGGCACTCGACGCGATGCGGCGCTACCAGGGGCAGTAGCGCCCGCCTCGTGGATCCGCCTTGCTTTTTCGAAAAATGCGTATGGCATCCGCGCGGCGGGTCGCCTACCAAGCCGGCATGGGGGAACCGGACGCATCTGCGGCGACGATGTTGGCGAGCGATTTCGCGGCGCTGCCCGATCTGATCCGCGCGCACGGCCGCGAGCGCGGCGACAAGCCGGCGATCATCTTCGGCGAGCGGGTCGTGAGCTATGCCGTGCTCGACCGGCTCATGGACGACATCGCCTTTTCGCTGCAGCGCGACGGCGTCGAGCCGGGCGACGCGGTCGCGATCCTCGGGCCCAACATGCTCGAATATCTGCTCGTCTTCCTCGGCACGCTCCGCGCCGGCTGCGTCGCCGCGCCGCTCGCGCCCTCGGCCACACCCGAACAGCTCGCCGCGATGGTCGCCGACTGCGGCGCGCCAATCCTGTTCCACGATGCCGCGCACGCCATCGATGTGCCCGTCCGGAAGGTCTATCTCGAACATCTGCTCGACTGGATCGACGAAGGCGTGCCTGCGCCGGTGCGGATCGCTCCCGGGGACGCGTTCAACATCATCTATTCCTCGGGCACCACCGGCACGCCCAAGGGCATCGTCCAGCCGCACGCGATGCGCTGGGTGCATATCGGTCGCGCCCCCGGCGGGTTCGGCGAGGCGGTGACGATGGTCGCCACCCCGCTCTATTCGAACACCACGCTCGTCAGCGTCCTGCCCACGCTCGGCTGGGGCGGCACGGTGGTGCTGATGGCGAAGTTCGACGCGCGCGACTATCTCACCCTCGCCGAGAAGCATCGCGGCACCCTCACCATGCTGGTGCCTGTCCAATATCGCCGGATCATGGCCGATCCCGAGTTCGACCGCTTCGATCTCTCCAGCTTCACGCTCAAGACCTGCACCAGCGCGCCCTTCCCCGCCGCGCTCAAGGCCGACATCCTCGCGCGCTGGCCGGGGCTGCTCGTCGAATATTACGGCATGACCGAGGGCGGCGGCACCACGGCGCTGGTCTGCAACGCCCATCCCGACAAGCTGCACACCGTCGGCAAGCCGCTCGAGGGGCAGGACATCCGCCTGATCGACGACGACGGCCGCGAAGTGCCGCAGGGCGAGGTCGGCGAGGTCGTCGGCCGCTCGGGCGCGATGATGACCGGCTATCATGGCCGGCCCGATGCGACCGACGCCGCGACCTGGTACGACGAGGCCGGCAACCGCTTCATCCGCCACGGCGATATCGGCCGCTTCGACGAGGACGGTTTCCTCACCCTGCTCGATCGCAAGAAGGATCTGATCATCTCGGGCGGGTTCAACGTCTATCCCTCGGATCTCGAGGCGGTGCTCGTCACCCATCCCGATGTGGTGGAATGCAGCGTCGTCGGCATGCCCTCGGAGCAATGGGGCGAGACCCCGGTCGGCTTCTATGTCGGCGCCGGCGAACCCGCGGAAATCCTCGGCTGGTGCAACGCGAAGCTCGGCAAGACCCAGCGGCTCGCCGATCTCGTCCGCGTCGACGCGCTGCCGCGCAGCGCGATCGGCAAGGTGCTCAAGCGCGAGCTGCGCGACCGCTACTCCGCATGACTCCGATCGCCGACATCCTCGCCGCCGCCGCGCGCCACGAGGGCGGGTTCCGCACCGCGATCCCCGCCGACTGGATGCAGGGGCGCACCGCGTTCGGCGGCCTCTCCGCCGCGCTCGCGCTGCAGGCGGCGCTCGAGCATGAACCCGATCTCCCGCCGCTGCGCTCGGCGCAGATCGCGTTCATCGGCCCGCTCGCCGGCGCGGTCGAGGTGACGGCGACCAAGCTCCGTCGCGGCCGCAACGCCGCCTTCCTCCAGTCCGACCTCGTCTCCGAAGCCGGGCTCGGGCTGCGCGCCACCTTCGTGTTCATGGCCGAATTGCCCTCGACGATCGCGCATGACGAGGCGCCGCGCGCGCCGATCGCGCCGCCCGCGCCCGACGCCCAGCTCTACACCGGTCCCGAGACCTTCTTCACCGGCAACTTCAATTTCTGGGACCCCGGGGCCGCGCCCGGCCCCGCCGAGTGGCTGCGCTGGGCGCGGCTGCGCGCGCGCGACGGGCTCGATCCGATGGTCGAGCTGCTCGCGATCGGCGATGCGCTGCCCCCCGGCGCGTTCAAGCTCGCCGGCGAGCGCCAGACCCCGCTCAGCTCGCTCAACTGGCAGATCAACTTCCTCACCCCCGCGCCCGCGACCCGGGACGGCTGGTGGCTGCTCGCGGCGCAGGCCGACACCGCGCATCACGGCTATTCGAGCCAGCGCATGACGATCTGGAACGCCGCCGGCGATCCCGTGGCCGAAGCGATGCAGGGCGTCGCCATCTTTGGCTGAGCCCGGCCACGCGCACGTCGCCGTCTGCGGCTGACCACTCCTCCCGGGCGAGCGGAGGTTCACAAACCCCGGGCTCCGCGACAATTTGCGACAACTTGCCGCCCGAATGACAAAGCCCTGCGACAGCCGCGCCCCAAAAGGCAGTCCAGTCGCGGCGGAGGCCGCCCGCATGCTGGAGTAGTTTGCCATGAAGAAGACCCTCGCCGCCGCGCTGCTCGGCGCCACCCTGTTCGCCGGCACCGCGTTCGCCGCGCAGACCACGCCCGCCACCGCGCCGCAGGATCGCCCGATGCGCGGCGACCTGTTCGGCAAGGCCGATACCAACAATGACGGCGTCGTCACCAGGGCCGAGTTCCTCGCCGATGTCGACGCCCGCTTCGCCAGGCTCGATGCCAACAAGGACGGCAAGATCGACAAGGCCGAGCGCCCCGGCGGCGGCGAAGGCCGCGGCGGCCGGATGATGGGCCGCGCCGACACCGATGGCGACGGCGCGATCTCGCTCGCCGAGCAGCGTGCCCAGGCCGTCAAGCGCTTCGATCGCATCGACGCCAATAGCGACGGCAAGATCGACAAGGCCGAGAGCGACGCCATGCGCGAGCGCATCCGCGGCATGATGGAGCGTCGCGGCGGCGCCCCCGACGCCAACTAAGCCCCCCTCGCCGGGCGGCCCCCTCCTCTCGCCGCCCGGCACTTCTTTTCACCCGCGGAGTTGTTACGGTCGCATCATGTCCGATCTCCCCCATTTGCTTCTCGTCGACGACGAACGCTCGATCCGCGAGCCGCTCGCGCAGTACCTGACCAAACAGGGTTTCCGCGTGACGCAGGCCGGCGATGCGGAGGGCGCGCGCGCGCGGATGGCGGCCTATGCGATCGATCTCGTCATCCTCGACATCATGATGCCCGGCGAGGACGGGCTCAGCCTGTGCCGCCATATCCGCGAGACCAGCGAGACGCCGGTGATCCTGCTCACCGCGCGCAGCGAGGAGACCGACCGGATCGTCGGGCTCGAGATGGGCGCCGACGATTATGTCGTGAAGCCCTTCTCCCCGCGCGAGCTCGCGGCGCGCATCAAGGTGGTGCTGCGCCGGATGGCCGGCGGCGGCACCAAGCAGCACGCGCCCGAGACGGGCAGCTTCGCCTTTGCCGGCTGGGTGCTCAAGACCGGTGAGCGCGCGCTGGTCGATCGCGAGGGCGTGTCGGTCGCGCTGTCGACCGGCGAGTATAATCTCCTCCACGCGCTGGTCACGCGCCCGCGCCAGGTGCTCACCCGCGATCAGCTGCTCGATCTCACCCAGGGCCGCGAGGCCGCGGCGTTCGATCGCGCGATCGACAACCAGGTCAGCCGGCTGCGCAAGAAGATCGAGCCCGACGCGCGCAACCCCAGCCTGATCAAGACCGTGTGGGGCGGCGGCTACACCCTCGCCGCCGAAGTGACGCGGTTGTGAAGCGCCCCCTTCGTGCTCCCGTCCCTGCACGGAAGGGGAGAAAATGAGACGCTTCCTCCCCCGCTCGCTCGCCGGGCAGATGGCGCTGCTCATCGCCGTCGCGCTGTTCACCGCGCAGGCGATCAACTTCGCGATCGCGGTGCGCGATCGCGCCCAGTTCCGCCTCGCCCAGGCCACCCGCCCGGCGATCACCCGCATCGTCGACGCGCTCGAGCGCGAAAAGGCCGCCGGCCGGCCGCTCGCGCCCGATCGCGGCCGCGTGCGCCGGGTCGCGGCCGATCCGATCCCGCCCGGTCTCGAGCGGCGCGACGAGGTTGCCGAGGAACTGCGCGGCCAGCTCACCGAGCTCGGCATCGAGGTCGGCCGGATCGACACCGGCATCCGCGCGACCGTCGGCGACGAGAACCGCGGTCGCCGCCGCACCGGCACCATGCTCGTCATCGCGGTCGAGCAGCCCGGCAAGGGCTGGCTCACCGTCAACGCGCCCTGGGCGCGCGCCGATCGCCGGCTGATCGCCGCGCTGATCTTCCAGACGATCATCCTCTACGTCATCATCCTGCTGCCGGTGATGTGGATCGTCCGCCGCATCTCCAAGCCGCTGCGCTCGCTCGCCGGTGCCGCGCGCGATTTCCGCCCGGGCAACGGCGCGACTCCGCTCGAGGAGCGCGGCCCGAGCGACGTCCGCGCGGTGATCGCCGCCTACAACGCGCTCAGCCTGCGCGTGAACGCGATGCTCGACGAGAAGGATCGCATGCTCGGCGCGATCGGCCATGATCTGCGCACCCCGCTCGCCGCGCTGCGCGTCCGCATCGAATCGGTCGACGACGACGACGATCGCAACCGCATGGCCGATACGATCGACGAGATGAACCGCACGCTCGACGACATCCTCTCGCTCGCCCGACTCGGCCGCCCGAGCGAGCCGCCGACCGATGTCGATCTCTCGGCGCTGATCGACGCCGTGGTCGAGGATTTCCGCGATCTCGATCATCCGGTCGCGTTCGAGGAGGCCGAACGGCTCAAGATGCATCTGCGCCCCTCGCTGATGCGCCGCGCGGTGCGCAACCTGATCGAGAACGCGGTCAAATATGGCGGCGGCGCCGAGGTGAGCCTGCTCCCCGGCACGCGCCACGTCGCGATCGAGGTCGCCGATCGCGGCCCGGGCATCCCCGCGGACAAGCTTGCCGCCGTCTTCGCGCCGTTCACCCGGCTCGAGACCTCGCGCAATCGCGAGACCGGTGGCATCGGCCTCGGCCTCGCGCTCGCCCGCGCGATCGTCCAGGATGCCGGCGGCGACATCGCGCTCGCCAATCGCGACGGCGGCGGGCTCACCGCGACGATCACGCTGCCGCGCGGCTAGGAAATCTGCCGCGCCACGTCGGCGAGCAGGATGCGCGCCACCGGCCGATGCCGCTCGTCTTCGATGTCGAGGCTGCCGTGCAGTTCGATCGGCGGATGGCGGTGGCGCGTGTGGAGCATCGCCCGTGCGGCGGAGTGCGCCCCCGCGAGCGCCGCGCGGAGATCGGGAAAGTCGCCGCCCTGCTCTGCGTGCGCGACGGCGTTGCGGGTATTCAGTCGAAAGAAGAACTGCGGCATGCAGTGCGGAATGCGCGAGATTTCAGCCGGTTGCGCCGATTGATCCGGATCAGGACGATTCTTCGCCCGCCATCGTCATCCCCGCGAAAACGGGGACCCATCTCCCGGACGAGCCCCATGGTCGCGCCACCGTGCGGCACCGACAGGCAGGCGATGGCCCCGCTTTCACCGGGTGCCGGTCTGCCAAAACGAAAAACGCCGGCAGGGCACGAGCCCCACCGGCGCTGTCGATTTCGCGATCGCCACCCGTACCGGGCGGCGCGAAAATCAGCCGACGATTTCTTCCGGCTGGAAGAAATAGGCGATCTCGATCGCCGCATTCTCGTCCGAGTCCGAACCGTGCACCGAGTTCGCCTCGATCGATTCCGCCAGTTCCTTGCGGATCGTGCCGGCATCGGCATTGGCGGGGTTGGTGGCGCCCATGATGTCGCGGTTGCGCTGCATCGCGTTCTCGCCCTCGAGCACCTGCACGACGACCGGGCCCGAGATCATGAACTCGACCAGATCGTTGAAGAAGGGGCGCTCCTTGTGGACCGCGTAGAAGCCCTCGGCCTGCTCGCGGGTCATCTGGATGCGCTTCGAAGCGACGACGCGCAGGCCGCCATCCTCGAGCATCTTGGTGACCGCACCGGTCAGGTTGCGGCGGGTGGCATCGGGCTTGATGATCGAAAAGGTCCGGGTCGCGGCCATGGCCGTGCGGCTCCTGTAATTGAAGTTGTGGAAAGTCGCGGCTCCCTAGTCCGCGGGCGCGCCGGATGCAAGCGAGCGGGTCGGCGCCGGCATCGCCGCGCCGCGGGCGGCGCGGTTGTCGAGCTAGCGGGCAACCAGAAGCGGCACCGCGCCGCTCAGCGATCGCCGTTGATTCACATCGGTCAGCACGAGCGCGATACCCGGGATGTCGAAGCTGACCGAATAGCCATCCCGATCCTCGAATTTCGGCAGCGGCCGGAAGCGCGGAGGGAGCGTCCCGTCGAAGCGATACAGGCCGTCGATGCCCACCGCCCAGACGGCATCCGCCGCGCGGGCCAGCCCGAAAAAGGCGACCGTGCTCGCCGGCTCGCCATCGTCCAGCCTGCCATAGGGCGGCTGCGGCTCGAACGGCTTGAAATAGAGCCGTTGGACACGCCCGTTGCAGACAGTGACGACGCGACCGTGCGACATCATGTGAACAAGGCCGATCGCGGCCACGATGCACGATGCATCCCATGGCGCCGGGACGATGCCGTTCACCGGATCGCATGCGGCGTTCAGCGGCCCGCCGCATAGATCGCCGGATTGGTTGCTTTCGACCGGATCGACCCGACCATCGGCGCGGGAAATACGCGTCAACCCGCCACCCCACTCGCCCAGATTCTGGCCCAGCCAAACGGCGCCGGGCGTGGCCAGGGCCGTTCCGATCCCGAAAAGGGGCTCGAGTTTCTGCTTGAGCCTGACTGAATGGATTTGTCCGCTTTCCGCGTCGAGCAGGCGCCGGTTGGTGACGATCGTCACCCGGCCGTCGTCCGGCGCGCAGTCCAGCGCTGCGAAGCGGTCCCCCTCGGTGGGCGCGGTCCCCCGGGCAACCCAATTGCCGTGCACGCGATCCTGAAGCGACCATTGCGCCTCCCCGACGGCCACCAGCGCCAATAAACGGCCGCGCGACTTGCAGATCTCCACGATCTTGCCGTCGGCCGCGATCCGCTCGACGCGTTTGGCGCCCGGCCGCATCGCTACCAGCGCGCCGCCATCGTCGAGCAGCCACAGCCGGTCTTCCGCAAACACCGCGCGGCTGACCGGTCGGAATGCGTGTTCCTGATCCGGCGCCGGCGCCGCCGGAGAGAACACCGTATAGGCCGGCCCGAGGATGGCGGTCGCGGCGATCAGGCCGCAGGCGACCAGGGCACGCATCGATGGTTTGGGCGGGCGCATCGCAGGAGGATGCCCGAACGCGGGGCATCGTCAACGTCCGCCATGCCGTGTCGCGGGCCCACACCTTGCAATGTAGGATTTCGCCTGCTGCCCTCCGCGCCGGTCCGGCGCTGCCGGCCGCGCTCTTTGACAGGGTCGATTTTTCCTACAGGTCCGCGCAACAATATTTCCTGCCCGCGCAACGCGAGAGTCGTTCTACCGCGACTCTTGCGACTCTAGGTCGGCGAAACCCTACAAAAGGGCGGTTCGACTTTCCTACCGGCGCGGGCGCTCAGGCCGCCTTCTCCCAGCGCCCCGCGTCGTTCTGCTTCCAATAGTTGCGCGTGACCGAATCGCGGTCGGCGAGCCCCTTCCACGCCGCCCGCGCGTCGGCGATGCGCGTCTCGTCGAAGAAGTGGAAGGCGCGGTCGAAGCCGAGCGCCTCGTCGCGCCAGATGCCGTCGACCAGCGCGACGTTGCGCGCGCCATTGGCGGCGTCGGTGGTCGCCGCGATCAGCACCGGCTGGTCCGAATCGTCCTCGCCTCCCGCCTGGCCGTGCGGCAGGAAGCTTTCGGGGCTATAGCTCCACAGCAGCTGGTCGAGCCTGGCCCGCTGCGCCGCGTCGTCGGCGACGATCACCAGCCGGCCGCCGCTGGCGAGGATCTTCTCGGCGATCTGCGGCAGGGCGCGCTCGAGCGGTACCTGGGTGAGATGATAGAAGTCGACTTGCATGGCTCCTGTTAGCGGTTCCGTGCGTTCGGGCCAACGCACGTGACGTTGCGATGCCGCAACCGCTGGGATAGGGCGGACGGTGCCGCGTGCCCGGGAGTGAAGGAAAAGGTGGGAATCGTCGTTACGCGCAAGGCATTGCTGCTATCCGCCGCGCTCGGCCTGTGCCTCGCGGCGCAGGCGCAGGCGCAGCAGGCCGGCGCTCCGCCCGCGACGCCGCCGCAGCGCGACGCGCCGGCGCCGGTCTCGGTTCCGGCGCAGCAGCTGCAGGACCGCAACGTCGCGCCGCCGCCGCCTTCGAGCGAGGCGACCACCGCCGGCCCCGACGAGGTCCAGTTCAACGCCGATCAGCTCGACTACGATTTTGAAAACGACGTGGTCACCGCGAGCGGCGACGTCCGGCTCTATCGCCGCAGCGATCGCCTGCGCGCCGACAAGATCGTCTGGAACCGCAAGACCGGGCAAGTCGTCGCCGAGGGCAATATCGTCGTGGTCAATCCCGAGGGCGACGCCGCCTATGGCGACCGCATCGAGCTGACCGACACGCTCAAGGACGGCGCGGTCGAGAACATGCTCGTCGTGCTCGAGGCCGGCGGGCGCATCGCCGCGCAGCGCGGCCGCCGCGACAATGGCATCATCACCGTCGAGAACGCCGCCTACACGCCTTGCGCGGTGGTCGATTCGGAGGGCTGCCCCAAGGAGCCGTCGTGGAAGATCACCGCGCGGCGGGTGGTCTATGATCCGAACAAGAAACGTATCCGCTATACCGGCGCGCGGATCTCGGTGTTCGGCTTCGCCTCGATCCCGCTGCCGGTGTTCTCGCACCCCGCCGGCGGAACCAGCGACGACGGCTTCCTGACGCCCGATGTGCGGCTCGATCGCACCAACGGCTTCCAGATCGCGCTGCCCTATTATTTCAGCTTCGCGCCCAATCGCGATCTGACCGTCACCCCGCGCGTGTTCACCAATACGCTGCCGATGCTGCAGGCCGATTATCGCGCGCTCGAGAGCTTCGGCGCCTATCGCGTCTCGGCCTATGGCACCTATAGCCGCCGCGCCGACGACCTGACGGTGCCGATCACCCCGGCGACCTCGCGCAACGATTTCCGCGGCTATCTCGACGCGGTCGGCCGCTTCCAGTTCTCGCCCGAATGGAGCGCGAGCACCTCGCTGCGACTGACCACCGACCGTACCTTCCTGCGCCGCTACGACATCTCGCGCGACGATCGGCTGCGCAACAATGTCCGCGTCGAGCGGATCGACGAGGACAGCTACTTCTCGATCAACGCCTGGGCGGTGCAGACGCTGCGCGTCGGCGAGCGACAGGGTCTCCAGCCCTATGTCCTGCCCGAGCTCGACTATCGCCGGCGGATGGACGACGGGCTGCTCGGCGGGCGCTTCGAGTTCCAGCTCAACACGCTGGCGATCGGGCGGTCGGAAGGGCAGGATTCGCAGCGGGCCTTCGCCAGCGCGCGCTGGGATCTGCGCAAGCTCACGGCGTGGGGGCAGGAAGTCACCTTCACTGCCTATGGCCGCGCCGACGCCTACAATACCGACAACACGCTGCTGACCAGCGTGCCGAGCTATCGCGGCAACGAAGGCTTCCAGTTCCGCGGCATCGCGGCGGCGGCGATCGACGTCAAATGGCCGCTGGTCGGCGCGTTCCTCGGCGGCACCCAGCGGATCACCCCACGCGTCCAAATCGTCGCCGCGCCCAAGCTCGAGAACCTCGCCGTCCCGAACGAGGACGCACGCGCGGTCGATCTCGAGGATTCGAACCTCTTCGCGCTCAATCGCTTCCCCGGCTATGACCGGTTCGAGGATTCGACGCGCTTCACCTGGGGCGTCGATTATGCGCTCTGGCTGCCGGGCTTCAGCATCGACGCCAATGTCGGGCAGAGCTACCGCCTGTCGTCGCGCCCGACGATCTTCCCGGACGGCACCGGGCTTACCGATCGCGTCTCCGACATCGTCGGACGCACCGTGGTCCGCTTCCGCGACTTCCTCAGCTTCACCCACCGCTATCGCATCGACAAGGACAATTTCGCGATCCGGCGGAACGAGATCGATGCCACGATCGGCTCGCGGGCGACCTATCTCCAGCTCGGCTATCTGCGGCTCAACCGCGACATCGGCGCGACGCTGGAGGATCTGCAGGACCGCGAGGAGGCCCGGGTCGGCGCGCGCGTCCAGATCGCGCGCTTCTGGTCGGTCTATGGCGCGCTGCTCGTCGATCTCACCAATCGCGACGAGGATCCGCTGTCGCAGGCCGACGGCTTCGATCCGGTCCGCCACCGGCTCGGCGTCGCCTATGAGGACGATTGCCTTCGCCTCGGACTCACCTGGAAGCGCGATTACGAGACAACCGGCGATGCCCGCCGCGGAAACTCCTATCTTTTGTCGCTGGCTTTCAAGAATCTGGGGCGCTAGCTTGGCCGAAGGCGGGGGCGCGTAACCGAATCCCGTCAAGCCTTGGTTCAGGCACAATTGGCGAGTATGCGCCACGATCTCCCCGAGATGGATGAGGGTACGGCTTCACGTGAACATGGGTGTTGCAAAGGCGGCGCGCTTCGGCCGCAAGACTATTATGGCGCTCGGCCTTGCCGGCATCGCGTCGATCGCGATCGCGCAGACCGTGCCCGACCAGCAGGTGCCCACCACCGGCCTCGATCTCCCGGCGAACTTCCAGTTCTTCGGCAAGTCCGATCCCAACGTCCGCAAGCCGACCGCGATCGTCAACGACACGGTGATCACCGGCACCGATGTCGATCAGCGCATGGCGATGGTCATCGGCATCAGCAAGCTCAACCTCAAGCCCGAGGAACGCGACCAGCTGCGCCTGCAGATGCTGCGCCAGCTGATCGACGAGGCGCTGCAGATCCAGGAGGCCAAGGCCAACGAGATCTCGGTCGATCCCAAGGAGATCGAATCGAGCTTCGGCCGGGTCTCGCGAAATTTCCAGAAGACCCCCGAGCAGATGCGCGGTTGGCTCAAGGAGATCGGCGCGTCCGAGCGCACGCTGCGCCGCCAGATCGAGGCCGACATCGCGTGGAACCGGCTGCTGCGCCGGCGCGTGAACATCAATGTCGGCGAGGCCGAGGTCAACGCGATGCTCGAGCGCATGCGCCAGGCCAAGGGCAGCGACGAGTTCCACGTCTACGAGATCTACCAGAACGCCACCGCCGATCGCGCGCAGGAAGTCCATGCCGGCATGCAGCGCATGATCCAGCAGATGCGCGAGGGTGCGCCGTTCGACTATCTCGCCAAGACCTATTCGGAAGCGTCGACCAAGTCGGTGGGCGGCGATCTCGGCTGGGTCCGCCCGTCGATGCTGCCCGATCAGCTCGCCGCCGCCGCGCAGGAGATGCAGCCCGGCCAGGTCGCGGGCCCGATCCAGCTGCCGACCGGCTTCTCGATCCTGTACCTCGCCGAGAAGCGCAAGGTGCTCACCGCCGATCCGAAGGACGCCAAGCTGAGCCTGCGTCAGGTGGCGATCAACTTCCCCAAGGGCACGACCGAAGCGCAGGCGACGGCGCGCGCGGGCGAGTTCGCCGCCGCGACCAAGACGATCAAGGGCTGCGGCGACGTCGCCACGGTCGCGCAGGCGCAGGGCGCCGAGGTGGTCGACCGCGACGGCATCGCGATCAAGGAGCTCCCGCCCGCGCTGCAGAACATGCTGCTGCCGCTGCAGATCGGCCAGGTCACCCCGCCCTTCGGCTCGGTCGAGGATGGCGTCCGCGTGCTGGTGCTGTGCGGTCGCGACGATCCCAAGGACACCAACGAGCCCACCGTCGAGCAGGTCCAGAATCAGCTCGAGGAGCAGCGCACCAATACCCGCGCCCAGCGCATGCTGCGCGATCTGCGCCGCGACGCGTTGGTCGAGTATCGCTGAGGCGCGCGGCGGGCGGATGACGATCCCGCTCGCCATCGCGATGGGCGATTCCGCCGGTATCGGCCCCGAAATCACCGCCAAGGCGTGGAGCGCGCGCGACCTCCATGCGCTCGCTCCCTTCTTCGCGGTGGGCGATCCCCGCGCCGTTGAGAAGATCTGGGACGGGCCGGTCGCTCGGATCAGCGATCCGGCCGAGGCTGCGGAGGTCTTTGCCGACGCGCTGCCGATCATCTCGACCGGCGACGCCGGCGAAGTGGTCCCGGGTACCCCCGACGTCGACAGCGCGCGCTGTGCGCTCCAGTCGCTGGAGATGGCGACGGGGCTCACCAAGTCGGGTGCTGCGAACGCCTTGGTCACCGGGCCGGTCTCCAAGGCGCAGCTCTACCGGATCGGCTTCACCTATCCGGGCCAGACCGAGTTCGTCGCCGAGCGCTGCGGCGTCGCCAGCGACAATACGGTGATGATGCTCGCCGGCCCGACGCTGCGCGTGGTGCCGATCACCGTGCACGTCCCGCTCGCCGACGTGGCGCAGCTGATCTCGACCGAGCTGATCGTCGCCAAGGCGCGCGTGACGGCACGCGGATTGCACCGCAATTTCGGGATCGAGCGCCCCCGCCTCGCCTTTGCCGGGCTCAACCCGCACGCCGGCGAGAGCGGCGCGATCGGCCGCGAGGAGATCGAGATCCTCGCCCCCGCGCTCGAGCAGCTGCGCGCCGAAGGGATCGACGCGATCGGGCCGTTCGCCGCCGATACGATGTTCCACGCCCGCGCCCGCGCCGGCTATGACGCCGCGCTCTGCCTCTATCACGATCAGGCGCTCATCCCGATCAAGACGCTCCATTTCGACGACGGCGTCAACACGACGCTGGGCCTGCCCATCGTGCGCACCTCGCCCGATCACGGCACCGCGTTCGGCATCGCCGGGCGCGACGAGGCGCATCCGGGCGCGATGATCGCCGCGATCCGCATGGCCGCAGCGCAGGCCGAGCGCCGCGCGGAAGCCGCGGCCGGGGTCGCGTGAGCGAACTTCCGCCGCTCCGGGAAGTCATTCGCAAACACGGTCTCAGCGCCAGCAAGGCGCTGGGGCAGAATTTCCTGTTCGATCAGCAATTGCTCGCCCGCATCGCCAAGGTGCCGGGCGATCTCGCCGATGCCGAGGTGTTCGAGGTCGGGCCCGGCCCGGGCGGATTGACGCGTGCGCTGCTCGCGGCGGGCGCCTCGGTCACCGCGGTCGAGCGCGACCGACGCTGCATCCCCGCGCTTGAGGAGCTGGGCGAATTCCATCCCGGCAAGCTGCGCGTGATCGAAGGCGACGCGCTCCAGATCGACGCGCCGTCGCTGTTCGCGGGCAAGCCGCATGTCGTGGCCAACCTGCCCTATAATGTCGGCACCGCATTGCTCGTCGGCTGGCTTTCGGCGGCGTGGGAACCGTGGTGGGCGAGCCTGACCCTGATGTTCCAGAAGGAAGTCGCCGAGCGCATCGTCGCGGCGCCGGGCACCGAGGCCTATGGCCGGCTGGCGGTGCTGGCGCAGTGGCGCTCGACGCCGCGGATCGCGATGAACGTGCATCGCTCGGCCTTCACGCCGCCGCCCAAGGTGATGTCGGCGGTGGTCCATATCGTGCCCGCCGAAGCCCCAGAAGGCGTGCGGCTGCCGGTGCTGGAAGGCTTGACCGGCGCCGCTTTCGGGCAGCGCCGCAAGATGCTGCGCCAGAGCCTCAAGGGCGTCTCCGGCGCGCTCGACGCGATGGAGCGGCTCGGGATCGAATCGAGCCGCCGCGCCGAGACGGTGTCGGTGGCCGAGTTCGTCGCGCTGGCGCGTGAGCTCAGCTGAGCTAGTTGGCGGTGGTCGGCTTGGCCGGCTCGGCCTGCGCGGTCGCGGTCGGCGGCGGGCCCTTGGCGATCGAGGCAGCCAGCGCGGTCGATTCACCGCAGGTGCCGCTGCACAGCGTGTTGATCTTCGCGAGATTCTCGCGCGCCTTGGCGACCGCGCCCTTGGCGACCAACGCCTCGCCCTGCCCGCGCAGCGCGGCGACGTCGTTGGGCTCGAGCGCCAGCGCCTCGCGATAGAGACGGATGGCCTTGCCGGGCAGCGCGCGCTCACGCGCGATCTCGGCGAGGACGATGAACGCCTGCCGGTTGCGCGGGTCGATCGCGAGCGCGGTCTCCAGCGAGTCCTGCGCGCCATCGAGATTGCCGGCGGCCTTGGCGCTGCGCCCTTCCTCGAGCAGCGCGAGGGACTTGGGATCGATCTGATCGTCGGGGCGCTGCGCCATCAGCGAGGTCGAAACCGAGAGCAGCATCAGCGCCGCGGCGGCCGATATCGCAGTGATCCGCATGAAAATCTCCGAAAACGAGGCGCGTACGGCTATCATGGCCTTGTCATCTTCGCGACAAAAAAGCCATCGGTCGAGTCCCGTAAGGGGGTGAGCCGCAGGCCGGGGCCGCGCGGCGTGCCGGGGCCCATCGCCAGCGGCGCCGCGGTCCAGCCGGGATGGCGGGCGAGAAACGCCTCGGCCTGCCCGGCCCCCTCGGCATCGAGCAGCGAGCAGACGATATGGACCAGCGCGCCGCCCGGGCGGACGAGGCCGGCAGCGATATCGAGCAACGCCGCCTGGGTCGCGACGTAGCGCGCCAGCCGCTCGGGCGTGAGCCGCCAGCGCGCCTCGGGGTTGCGCCGCCAGGTGCCGGTGCCCGAGCAGGGTGCATCGACCAGCACCAGATCGGCGCGATCCAGCTGATCGGCGAGCATCTCGGGCTCGCGACCTGGATTGAGCAATCGCGTCCCGGCGATCGTGACGCCGGCACGCTCGGCACGCGGCATCAGCCGCGAAAGTCGCGGCCGATCGACATCGCAGGCGAGGATCACCCCCTGGTTCGCCATCGCCGCCGCGAGCGCGAGCGTTTTGCCGCCGCCGCCGGCGCAGAGATCGATCACGCGCTGGCCGGGCTCGGCACCGGCGGCAAGGCTGACCAGCTGGCTGCCGGCGTCCTGCACCTCGAACTGGCCGTCCTTATAGGCGGGCAGCTGCTCGACCGGCGTATCCGAAGCCAGACGCAGGCCAGCAGGGAGCCACTCAAGCGGCATCGCGCCCGGAAGCGTGGCAGCGATGGCGTCGGGATCCGCCTTGAGCGGGTTGACGCGGATGTCGAGCGGCGCACGCGCGAGCAACGCCGCCTGCTCGTCCTCGCCGAGATCCGACGCCTCGAACGCCCGGGCGAGCCAGGCGGGAAGCAGGCCGGCTTGCGCGACCGGTTCGTCCGGCGCGATCGGCGCAGGACCATAGGAGGATCCGTCGAATCCTTCGGCAAGCTCGGGACGGCGCTGCGCCAGCGCCAGCATCGCGGCGCGGCCGCTCGCCGGACGCTCGCCGAGCATGCGGATCGCGTCATAGACGAGTTCGCGGATCGCGCGGCGGTCCTTCGATCCGGCGTAGCGCCGCTCGGCGAACCAGCGTGCGACGATCGTGTCGGCCGATGCGCCCTGATCGCGCGCCGCGGCGGTGATCTTGTCGAGCAGGTCGATCGCAGCCTGTAGTCGGGCCGAGGGGTTCATGCCGCGACCAGAAGCAGAACATCGCCGGTTTTGACAGCAAAATCTCGGCCCGATGGACAAGCCCGCGATATGCCGCCACTGACGCGCCATCCCCAATCGCGACAGGGCAAGCACATGGCGTTCACGGCGAAGATCCTGCTCCTCGGCTCGGGTGAGCTCGGGCGCGAGTTCGTGATCTCGGCCAAACGGCTGGGCGCGCACGTGATCGCCTGCGACAGCTATGCCGGAGCGCCGGCGATGCAGGTGGCCGACGGCTTCGAGGTGTTCTCGATGCTCGACGGCGATCTGCTGCGCGCCGCGGTCGAGAAGCATCGGCCCGATTATGTCGTGCCCGAAGTCGAGGCGATCCGCACCGAAGTGCTCGCGGAGCTCGAGCGCGAGGGCGTGGCCATCGCCCCCTCGGCACGCGCGACCCAGATGACGATGAACCGCGACGGCATCCGCGAGGTCGCGGCGGTCGAACTCGGCTTGCGTACCTCGCGCTATCGCTACGCCGAGAGCCTCGATGAGGTGCTGGCGGGCGCCGGGCACACCGGGCTGCCCTGCGTGATCAAGCCGGTCATGTCGTCGTCGGGCAAGGGGCAGAGCACGGTGCGCAGCGCCGACCGGCTCGAGGCCGCGTGGGATTATGCCGTCGCCAATATGCGCGGCGACCGGCGGCGGGTGATCGTCGAGGAGTTCGTCGATTTCGATTACGAGATCACGCTCCTCACGGTGCGCACCCGCGAGGGCGTGCTGTTCTGCCCGCCGATCGGCCACCGCCAGGAGCGCGGCGACTATCAGGAGAGCTGGCAGCCCGCTGCGATGTCGGCAGCCGCGATCGCCGATGCGCAGGCCATGGCGCGCAAGGTCGTCGACGATCTCGGCGGCTATGGCATTTTCGGAGTCGAGTTCTTCGTCAAGGGCGAGGAAGTGATCTTCTCCGAGCTGTCGCCTCGTCCGCACGACACCGGCATGGTGACGCTGCTCTCGCAGAATCTGAGCGAATTCGATCTGCACGCCCGCGCGGTGCTCGGCCTGCCGATCCCCGCGATCACGCTGCGCGGCTCGTCGGCCTCGGCGGTGATCCTCGCCGATCGCGATGCGGAGACGCTCAGCTATACCGGCCTCGCCGAGGCGCTGGCGGTGCCGGGTGGCGAAGTCGATGTGCGCATCTTCGGCAAGCCGACTTCCCGGCCCTATCGGCGGATGGGCGTGGCGCTGGCGATCGCGCGGGACACCGACGCGGCGCGGCGCATCGCCGCCGAGGCGGCGGGCAAGATCGGCATCGGCTACGGCACCTAGCCGCCTCGCGGCCGCGGGCTAGAATTTCGGAGGGCCGGCTTCCGGGTCCTCGGCCTTCTTGCACGCGCCCGTGGTGAGGACATCCGAATGCGGATTCCAGCCGTTCGGCGTGTAGGGTTGCCCGTCATAGGTCCATTGATCGCCGACATAACGCTGCGAGGCGGTGCCGGAGCGGCGGTTCACGTTGAAGCTGTGCTGCGCGTCGGTATAGGCATATTCGCCCTCCGACCGGCTGGTCCACTGCATCTCGATCTTGTCGGCGGTGATGACGCAATCGCGCTCGCGACAGAGATCACCGGACCAGCCATTTCCGGGGTTCCAGAGCTGAACGCTCGCGGTGGTGGCGCGGTAGAGACCCCAGAATTGACCATTATTGGCGGAGCAGGCGAAAAAGGACTGCGCCTGCGCGGCATTCCCCAACCCGACCGTCGCAATCGCGGCGACGACGACAAGACGCGCTTTCATCGGCATTCCCCTTTTCTGCCAAGCCCTTCGGACCGTAACCTCGCTATCGTTCCGATGCTGTCACCACGCTGAATTGTTGCGCATCGCCACGCGCTGACCCTCCCGCAAGGGACGAACGCTTTGTTGCTAGTGACTCGCAAATGCATAAGAGCTATCGGGGCGCCGAACGGGCGGCGGGCGCGATGATGCGTCGAGGCCTTTGCAGGAGGAACCGATGAAGCGACTGATACTGGCAGCGATGATGCTCGGTTTTGCCGGGGCGGCGCAGGCGCACGAGGTGTGGGTCGAGCGCGACGGCAACGGCCCGGTTCGAATCTATCTGGGCGAGCCCGGAGACGCGCTGCCCGAGGGCGGCGATCCCGAATTCGCCAGGCTCAAGGCGCCCAGGCTCGTCTCGCACCCCGCCGCGTCGCTGGTCCGCAAGGCGGGCTATCTCGAGGCGACCGTCGCCGCGGGGGACGTCCGCGTGCTGGACGACAATGTCTTCGAGCCATGGGATGCCGAGGGGAAGAAGGAAGGCGTGGTCTATTATGCCCGCGCCGGACGCAGCGAGCCGCGCGCCGCCCTCCCCTTCGAGATCGTGCCGATCGAGGCCGGTTCGAACCGCTTCACGGTGATGCGCGACGGCAAGGCCGTGCCCGGCGCCAAGGTCGTCGTGATCACGCCCGACAAATGGTCGAAGACCTTCGTCGCCGATGGCCGCGGCGGGCTCGACATCCCGATCCGCGAAAATGGCCGCTATCTGCTCTCGGCGACGATCAAGGACACCACGCCGACCGCGCTTCCCGGCGGCAAGGTCGACGCCGTGCACCACATCACCACGACCACTTTCGTGAAATGAGCGCCCACCGGCGCTGACGGCGACGGCAGGTTTCGCGCGTGACCCGTGTGAAACCTGCCGCGGGCCGGGCGCTCAGCGCGTCGGGTAGTTCGGTGCCTCGCGGGTGATCGTCACGTCGTGGACATGGCTTTCCTTGAGGCCGGCATTGGTGATGCGGACGAACCGCGCCTTCTTCTGGAAATCGGCGATCGTCCCCGCGCCGACATAGCCCATCGACGCCTTCACGCCGCCGACCAGCTGGTGGATCACCTCGCGGGCCGGACCCTTATAGGGGACCTGGCCCTCGATGCCCTCGGGGACGAGCTTGAGCTGATCCTTGACGTCCTGCTGGAAATAACGGTCGGCCGAGCCGCGCGCCATCGCGCCGACGCTGCCCATGCCGCGATAGGATTTGTACGCGCGACCCTGGTAAAGGAAGGTCTCGCCGGGCGCTTCCTCGGTACCGGCGAGCAGCGAGCCGACCATGCAGGTCGAGGCGCCCGCCGCGAGCGCCTTGGCGAGATCGCCCGAGGTGCGCAGGCCGCCATCGGCGACCACGGGCACGCCCGACTTCGCGGCTTCGGCCGCGGCTTCCATCACCGCGGTGAGCTGCGGCACGCCGACGCCGGCGACGACGCGGGTGGTGCAGATCGAGCCCGGGCCGATCCCGACCTTCACACCGTCCGCGCCCGCATCGATCAGCGCGCGCGCCGCCTCGGCGGTGGCGATGTTGCCGGCGATCACCTGGACGCGGTTCGAGAGCTTCTTCACCCGCTCGACCGCGCGGCTGACTTCCTTGTTGTGGCCGTGCGCGGTGTCGATGACGATCAGATCGACTTCGGCGTCGACCAGCGCCTCGGTCCGCGCGAAGCCCTTGTCGCCGACGGTCGAAGCCGCGGCGACGCAGAGGCGGCCGGCAGGATCCTTGGTTGCGTTGGGATAGGTGACCGCCTTCTCGATATCCTTGACGGTGATCAGCCCGACGCAGCGATAGCCCTCGTCCACCACGAGCAGCTTCTCGATGCGGCGCTGGTGGAGCAGGCGGCGCGCCTCTTCCTGGCTGACCCCGGCCTGGACGGTGGCGAGGTTCTGGTGCGTCATCAGCTCGGACACCGGCTGGTTCGGATTGCCGGCGAAGCGGACGTCACGATTGGTGAGGATGCCGACGAGCTTGCCCGAGGCCTCGACGATCGGAATGCCGCTGATCCGGTGGCGCTCCATCAAGGCGGTGGCCTCGCCGAGCGTGCCGTCGGGAGTCATCGTGATCGGATTGACCACCATGCCGCTTTCGAAGCGCTTGACCTGGCGAACCGCCTCGACCTGCTCCTCGATGTCGAGATTGCGGTGGAGCACGCCGATTCCGCCGAGTTGCGCCATGACGATCGCCATGTCGGCCTCGGTGACCGTATCCATCGCCGAGGAGAGGATCGGAATGTTGAGCGCCAGCCCCTTCGTCACGAAGGTCCGGGTATCGGCCATGCTCGGCAGGACCTCGGACTCGCCCGGATAGAGAAGGACGTCGTCGAAGGTGAGGCCGAGGGGGATATCCATGAGGTGCGCCAAAATCCTGAGTCGGGAGTTGGCGGCCCATGTAACCGCGGTCAGCGCAAACCGCTAGTGCCCCGCGCGACGATCGCGCTTGCGGCGTTCTTCACCGGCATATTCGGGGTTCACATTCTGCCGGCGATCGCTCTCGCTGCGACGCTCGCCCGCCTGCTGCTTTTCGTGACGATCCATCAGACACCTCCTCAAAGCCTGCAGCATGATGCGATGATATTCAGATCGCGTGAGAAAACACGGTAAGCGCCGCGTTAACCGGTTGCCCGCCCCGGCAGCTCCGACGATTCATCGGGCGCGATGTGCGGATAGAGAATCGTCCGTTCGGCCTCGATCTGCTCGCGCATCGCGCCGCGCACCTGCTGCGAGGCACGGCAATAGCCCGGCCAGTCCTTGGCGAGCTGCCTAAGGCTCCAGGTGCCGATATGGTCCGAGGACGACGTCATGGCGGCGATGCTCGCCTCGCGCAGCGCGCGCACCGCGGCCGCCTCTTCGGGCGCAAGCGTGAGCTGAAGCTGGACGCAGAGCGAGTCGACCAGCCGACGACGGGCGCCGCTGGTGCGGGTCAGCCGGTAGCGCAGGCTGGCGAGCGCCGCTTCGTCCGGCATCGGCTGTGCCGTCAGGTCCTCCAGCTCTTCGAGCATCCCGAGCAGTTGCCCGTGCAGGGTTTGCAGATCCGACATCGATCACCCGTTGCGACTTGTTCTATCCTTGCATGGCCGGAGGCGCCGCCGCCGACAATCAGGGGAACGCCCGGAGTTCAGCGCGGGTTTCTCGCGATCAGCGCATGCGCCTGCGCGACGTGCATCGCCTCGATCATCCGTCCGCCGAACCGCTCGGCACCGCCGGTGGCCGCTTCGATCAGCGCTCGCGCTTCCGCCAGCTCGGCTTCGCTGGCGCCGAACAGCGCGCTCGCGACCGCGATCTGGCTGGGATGGATCAGCGATTTCCCGTCGAAGCCGAAGCCGCGCCCCTGCCGGCATTCGGCCGCGAGCCCCTCGGGATCGTCGAGCGCGTTGAACACCCCGTCGATCGCCCAGACGCGGTGCGCGCGCGCGGCGAGGACGATCGTCTGGCGCGCGAGGATCAGCCCGTCATCGCCGACCCCGGCGGGAATGCCGAGCTCGGCGCGCAGATCATTCACCCCTGCGATCAGCCCGCCGATCCCGGGGGCCGCGGCGATATCGGCGGCGGCGAGCACCCCGCGCGGCGTCTCGATCATCACGAGCAGCGGCTTGCCCAGCGCGGCGGCGAGCGAAGCCGCAGCTTGCGCGCTCTCGACCTTGGGCAGCACCGCGAAATCGCAGCCCGAACGCGCGACCGCGGCGCGATCCGCGGCATGCTCGATCGAGTCGAGGCCGTTGAGGCGGATCGCGCTCAGCCGATCGCCGAACCCCTCGGCCACCGCGGCGACCGCTGCGTCGCGCGCGCTCGCCTTGGCATCGTCGCGTACCGCGTCCTCGAGATCGAGGATCACCATGTCGGCGGCGAGCCCCCGCGCCTTCTCGATCGCGCGCGGATTGGACGCGGGCAGGAACAGGGCGGTGCGCGGGGCCAGACGGGCTGTGGTCATGGCCCGACTCTATGCTAGCAAGGCGCAGGAATTGCGAGGGGAGTCGGGGGGAATGGACGTGCTGAACGTTTTTCTGATCGTGCTGGTCGCGGCGGTGCTGCTCTACCTGTTTTCCAGCGTGAAGATCGTCACCCAGGGCTATCAATATACGATCGAATATTTCGGACGCTTCACCGCGGTGGCGGCGCCGGGCCTCAATTTCTACCCCGCCTTCTTCTATCGCGTCGGCCGCAAGGTGAACATGATGGAGCAGGTGATCGACATCCCCGGGCAGGAGATCATCACCAAGGACAATGCGATGATCTCGACCGACGGCGTCGTGTTCTTCCAGGTCCTCGACGCCGCCAAGGCCGCCTATGAGGTGTCGGACCTCTATGTCGCGCTGCTCCAGCTCACCACGACCAATTTGCGCACCGTGATGGGTTCGATGGATCTCGACGAGACACTGTCGAAGCGCGACGAGATCAACGCCCGATTGCTCAACGTCGTCGACCACGCCACCACGCCGTGGGGGGTCAAGATCACCCGCGTCGAGATCAAGGACATCCGCCCGCCCGCCGACATCGTCAATGCGATGGGCCGCCAGATGAAGGCCGAACGCGAGAAGCGCGCCAACATCCTCGAGGCCGAGGGCACGCGCGCCTCCGAGATCCTGCGCGCCGAGGGGCAGAAACAGTCCAAGATCCTCGAAGCCGAGGGCCGGCGCGAGGCCGCATTCCGCGACGCCGAAGCCCGCGAACGCTCGGCCGAGGCCGAGGCCAAGGCGACCGAACTCGTCTCGGACGCGATCGCCAAGGGATCGAGCCAGGCGATCAACTATTTCGTCGCGCAAAAATATGTCGAGGCGGTGAGCAAGTTCGCGACCTCGCCCAACGCCAAGACGATCCTCTTCCCCGTCGAGGCGACGCAGCTGATCGGCACGCTCGGCGGGATCGGCGAGTTGGCCAAGGACGCGCTGGGTCGCACTCCGCCCGCCGCGCCGCCGGCCCCGCCTGCGCCGCGCGGCAGGCCGACGCCGTTCGGCGCGCAGGAAGGCTGAGCCATGGAAGCGCTGCTCGCCACCCCCGGGCTCGCTTGGCTGATCTTCGCGGCGGTGCTCGCGCTCGCCGAGTTGATGATGCCGGGGATCTTCCTCGTGTTCGTCGCCGCCGGCGCGGCGGTGACCGGCATCGTCACGCTGATCATCCCCGGCTTCGTTCCCACCTTTCAGGTCGCGGTGTTCATCGTCGCCACCTCGACCGCGGTTGGTCTCGGCCGGAGCTGGTACCTGCGCAATCCGGTCCCAAGCGCCGACCCGCTGCTCAACGACCGCGTCGCGCGGCTCGTCGGCGAGATCGTGACCGTGGTCGAGCCGATCGCGGCGGGCAAGGGCAAGGTCCGCGTCGGCGACAGCGAATGGCTCGCCAGCGGGCCGGATCTCCCCGTCGGCGCGCGCGTGCGGATCGTCGGCGCCGTCGGCACCGCGCTCACCGTCGAGCCCCTTGCCGGCTGATCACCCATTCGAGGAATGACCATGCGTAGCTCCCGCCGCCAGCTCCTGCTCGGCACCGCCGGCACTCTCGCGGCGGCCGCGCTGCCCCGCTCGGCACATGCCCTGTTCCAGAACGCCGACGCACGCGCCGACGCGCTGCTCACGCGCACCGCGGAAAGCTTCCTCAAGCTCTATCCCGAGAACGCGACCTCGCTCGGCATCGACAAGGAGCAGCGCGCCCCGCTCAAGCATCAGCTCACCGATCGCTCGCCGGCCGGGCAGCGCAAGATCGTCGCGCATCTGCGCGAGACGCTCGGCGCGATCGGCAAGCTCGACATGAATGCGCTGAGCCCGGTGATGCGCACCAATGTCGAAGTGGTGCAGGCCTCGTACGGCAGCGGCCTCGAAGGTTTCGGGTTCGGCTATGGCGACGTCGCGGTCGGCAGCTGGCGCAACACGCCCTATGCGGTCGTCCAGAATGTCGGCGCGTGGATCGACGTGCCGCGGATGCTCGACACCGATCATCAGGTGAACACGCGCGAGGACGCCGAGGCCTATGTCGACCGCGTAGAATCCTATGCCGAGCAGCTCGACGGCGAGACCCAGCGGCTCAAGACCGCCGCGGCCAAGGGCGTGATCGCGCCCGACTTCCTGCTCGACAAGGCGCTCAGGCAGCTCAAGATCGCGCGGAGCGGCAACACCGCGGGATGGGGCCTCGTCACGTCGATCGCCAATCGCACCGCGGGAATGGAAGGCGATTTCGGCAACGCCGCGTGGATGCTGGCGAACGACAAGGTCGCCCCCGCGCTCGACCGCCAGATCGCCGAGCTCGAGCGTCACCGCAAGCGCGCGACTTCGGATGCCGGGGTGTGGAAGTTCGCGGACGGCGAGGCCTATTACGCTTGGGCGCTGCGCGCGGGCACGACCACCACGATGACTCCCGACGAGGTCCATCAGATGGGTCTCGACCAGCTCCGCGCAATCCAGGCCGAGATGGACGCGATCCTCAGGAAAGAGGGCTATAGCCAAGGCAGCGTCGGGGCGCGGATGGAAGCGCTGGCCAAGGATCCGCGCTTCGCCTTCGCCGAGGGCGATCCCGGCCGCGCCGAGATCCTGCAGTTCCTCAACACGCGCATCGCCGACATTCGCGGGCGCATGCCGCAGGCGTTCAACACGCTGGTCAAGGGCAATGTCGAAGTGCGCCGCTTGCCGCCCGAAGAGGAGCCCGGCGCGCCCGGCGCCTATGGCGGGCCCGGCTCGATCGACGGAACGATCCCCGGCAAGTTCTGGATCAACCTGCGCACGACGAGCCTGCACACGCGCTTCAGCCTGCCCGATCTCGCCTATCACGAGGCGATCCCCGGCCATGTCTGGCAGGGCGAATATGCATTCAAGCTGCCGCTGATGCGCTCGCTGCTGCAATTCAACGCCTATTCGGAAGGCTGGGCGCTCTATGCCGAGCAGCTTGCCGACGAGCTCGGCGTCTATGCCGACAATCCGGCGGAGAAGCTCGGCTATCTCCAGTCGCTCGGCTTCCGCGCCTGCCGGCTGGTGGTCGATACCGGGCTCCACGCCAAGCGCTGGACGCGCCAGCAGGCGATCGACTGGTTCGTCACCGCCAACGGCTCGTCGGTCGAGGAAGTCTCGGGCGAGGTCGACCGCTATTGCGCATGGCCGGGACAGGCCTGCGGCTACAAGGTCGGGCACAGCGAGATCAACCGGCTGCGCGACCGCGCCAAGACGGCGCTGGGGCCAGCCTATGATTTCAAGGCGTTCAACGATGCCGTCGTGCTCGGCGGCAATGTGCCGATGACCGTGCTCGGGCACGTCGTCGATCGCCATATCGCGGCGCGAAAGGCATGATCCTCCGGCGCTGGCGCGGCAAGATCCGCACCCGCGATCGCGATGCCTATCGCGACTATATCGCCGCGACCGGAGGCACCGACTATACGTCGACGCCGGGCAATCTGGGCTTCCAGATGCTGTTCCGCGACCTCGACGACGGCACGACCGAAGTGACGACGCTGAGCTGGTGGCGCGGCATCGACGACATCAGGGGCTTTGCCGGCGACGATATCGCCCTCGCCCGCTACTATCCCGAGGACGATCGGTACCTGCTCGAACGCCCGCGCGACGTCGAGCATCACGACGTGGTGGCGAGCAGCCTGCCGATCGGGGACTAGCGCCGGGGCTTCCCCCGGCCCTGGTCAGGACTTCTTGCCGAACAGTCCCGAGATCATGTTGCCGACATCGTCGAGCGGATTGCCGTCGCCATCCTTGTCGAGCGCGGCGAGCAGCCCGCCCTTTTCCTTCAGCAGCTCGGCGAAGCGGCCCAGCGATCCCTCGCCGCCGATATGGCCGATAATGTCCTGAATCTTGCCGAGCGGCAGCCCGGTCGCCGAGGCGGCGCCCTGCGCGGTATCGCCGGGCTCGACATGCGCCTTGGCGAGCGCGCCCACCGCCGACTCGGCCTGTTCGGGCGAGAGCCCGACCTTGGCGGCGAGGTTCTTGATATCGACGTTCTGGGTGACCTGACCGAGAATCCCGTCCAAAATGCTCATCGCGGACCTCCTGGCGTGAACGCTCTCCGCGCCGGTCCTAGCACATCGTCGGCAAGGGCGCACGGTCGGGTTCGACGAATCCGCGCCGCGCCGCCACCGAGAACAGCCGATCGCGACTGTAGAAGCCGAGCGGCCAGTCGCGGCGCCCCATCGGCGAGCACAGCAGCGCGTTGACCCGCTCGGCGAGGCCTCCGGCGGGGCGCTCGCGCAGGAATAGCCGAACCCCCGCGACATAGGCGCGGGTGATCGTGTCGTGATAGCCATTGGCGTCGTCGTTCACGCCACCGACGCTCTCGTTGAAGCGCGAGATGATCCCGGCGATCTCGGCGTCGACATCCACATCGGGGCGCGCGGTGAGCAGATAGAGGCAGGCGGCGAGATGCGCCTCGTGCGTCCAGTCCTCGCGGGCGAGGCTGCATGCGAGCAGTCCTTCGCCGAGATGGACGATCTCGGCGTCGGAGGCGAACAGGCGGGGAGAAAAGTCGGTCATCGATCGGCTCCTAAAGACCCGATCGATGACCGGGCAAGCTCAGACGGGTTGGGGCGAGCGCGGCGCCGATTGTCGGACGCCCTCGTCGACATGGTCGGCGAACTGGGCGAAATTCTCGTTGAACAGGTCGACGAGCTTCGCCGCGGTGGCGTCGTATTGGGCCTTGTTCGCCCAGCTCTCGCGCGGATCGAGCACCGCCGGATCCACGCCGGCGACGGCGATCGGCACCTTGAACCCGAAATTCGGATCGACGCGGAACTCGGCGTCGTTCAGGCTGCCGTCGAGCGCGGCGTTGAGCAGCGCGCGGGTCAGCTTAATCGGCATGCGCGCGATCCCGGGATCGGTGGCCATGCCCCCGGCCCAGCCGGTGTTGACCAGCCAGCAATTCACCCCGCCTCTGGCGATCCGCGCCTTGAGCAGATTGCCGTATTCGGAGGGGTGGCGCGGCATGAACGCGGCGCCGAAGCAGGTCGAGAAGGTCGCCTCGGGCTCGGTCACGCCGATCTCGGTGCCGGCGACCTTGGCGGTGTAGCCCGAGAGGAAATGATACATCGCCTGCTCGGGGGTGAGCTTCGCGATCGGCGGCATGATCCCGAAGGCGTCGGCGGTGAGGAAGATGATGTTCCTGGGCACCGGGCCGAGATTGTGCTCGGACGTGTTCGGGATGAAGTCGATCGGATAGGCACCGCGGCTGTTCTCGGCGAGGCTCGCGTCGTCGAGGTCGAGCGTGCGGCGCTCGGCATCCATCACGACATTCTCGAGCACCGTGCCGAAGCGCTTCGTGGTCGCGAAGATCTCAGGCTCGGCTTCCGGCGACAGGCGGATCATCTTCGCATAGCAGCCGCCCTCGAAGTTGAAGACCGCGGTATCGGACCAGCCATGCTCGTCGTCGCCGATCAGCGTGCGGCTGGCATCGGCCGAGAGCGTGGTCTTGCCGGTGCCCGACAGGCCGAAGAACACCGCTGTGTCGCCCGCGGGGCCGATATTGGCCGAGCAGTGCATCGGCATCACGCCCCTGGGCGGCAGCAGATAGTTGAGCAACCCGAACACGCTCTTCTTCATCTCGCCGGCATAGGCAGTGCCGCCGATCAGGATCAGCTTCTCGCTGAGGCTGACCGCGATCACCGTCTCGCTGCGCGTGCCATGGCGCGCAGGATCGGCGCGGAAGCTCGGCAAATCGATGATCGTATAGTCGGGCGCGAACCCGTCGAGCGCGTCCGCCTCGGGACGCACGAGCATCGTGCGGATGAACAGGCTGTGCCAGGCGAGTTCGTTGATCACGCGCACGTTGACGCGGTGCTCGGGCTGCGAGCCGCCATAGAGGTCCTGGACGAACAGCGTCTCGCGCTGCGCAACCTCGGCGAGGAAGTCGGCCTTGAGCGCGGCGAAATGATCGGGCGTCATCGGTTTGTTGACCTTGCCCCACCAGACCGTGGCCTCGGTCTCGGCGTCGCGGACGATGAACTTGTCGTTGGCCGAACGGCCGGTGTGCTTGCCGGTGGTGACCACCAGCGGCCCGTCCCTGCCGAGCTTTGCTTCGCCGCGGCGAAGGGCGTGCTCGACAAGCGGAGCGGTCTCGAGATTCCAGAATAGCTGAGCGCCGGTCGCGATGCCCTGAGCATCGAGACCGTGGCGCGGGGTGCGCGTGGTCGACATCCAACCTCCAAGGTCGCTAGCCCCTTCCCGAGGGCGGGGCCGCGTTATCAATGCCCTGGCCATAGGCAGTCGACGCGAAACGGGTCAATCCGGGTAAGCGTTGTCAATAGATTGAGCCGCCGCCGACTTTGCTTTAACCCGTCACTGATGCTTCAAAGCCACGCACGCTGCCCGGCATGACCGCGACGATCGCGCTGGTCGATGACGACCGCAACATCCTCACCTCGGTTTCGATCGCGCTCCAGACCGAAGGTTTCCTGACCCGCGTCTATTCGGACGGCGAGAGCGCGCTGAAGGCGCTGATCGAGAACCCGCCCGATCTCGCGGTGCTCGACATCAAGATGCCGAAGATGGACGGGCTCGAGCTGCTCCGCCGGCTGCGCGAGAAGAGCGCGATCCCGGTGATCTTCCTGACCAGCAAGGACGACGAGCTCGACGAGGCGCTGGGCCTCGCGATGGGCGCCGACGACTATATCGCCAAGCCGTTCAGCCAGCGGCTGCTGATCGCGCGGATCCGCGCGATCCTGCGGCGCACCGAGGCTTCGCAGCCGAGCAGCGAGGGCGATCCGCAGGAGCCCGCCGAGATCCTCGAGCGCGGACGGCTGACGATGGATCCGGCGCGCCACCGCGTCACCTGGGGCGGCACCAATGTGACGCTGACCGTCACCGAGTTTCTGATCCTCGAGACGCTGGCGCAACGCCCGGGGATCGTGAAGACGCGCAACCAGCTGATGGACGCCGCCTATCAGGACGACATCTATGTCGACGATCGGACGATAGACAGCCACATCAAGCGTGTGCGCCGCAAATTCCGGCAGGTCGATTCCGACTTCGATGCTATCGAGACGCTGTATGGCGCCGGCTACCGCTTCTCGGACGAATAGCGAGAACGACCTCGCGCTGAAATGGTCGAACCGCGTGAGCCTCACGCCGAGGATTCTCGCGGTCAACATCTTCGCGCTCGCGCTGCTCGGCAGCGGGTTCTTCTATCTCGACAGCTATCGCAGCCGGATCGTCGACAGCCGGGTAGCCGAGGCGCGCGGCGAGGTCCGGCTGATCGCGCAGGCGATCGCTTCGGCGACGCCCGAGCGGCGCGACCTGCTGGTGCTCAGTCTCGCCCGCGATACCGGCACCCGCATCCGTCTGTTCGACGAGGACGGCAGGCTGATCACCGACAGCCACGAGCTGGGCCTGCGCAACCTCGTGCTGCGCGACCCCGACAAGGACCCGTTCAACCAGTCGACCGCGCGCTTCCTCGACGCGGTGATCGACACCGTGGCGGGCGCCGATCGCGCCCCGCTCTACCGAGAGCGCGGCCGCGACCGGGGTCTCGATTGGCCCGATGTGAAGATCGCCCGCGAGACGCATGGCACCCCCGCAACCGTGTGGCGCGCGCCCGATCGCACGCCGGTGATCACCGCCGCGGCGCCGATCACCCAGCTCGGCGTGGTGATGACCACGGTCAATGCGCGCGACATCACCCAGACGGTGCGGATGGAGCGGTTCCGGCTGAGCGTGGTGCTGCTGATCGTAGCGCTGCTGTCGATCCTGCTCTCGCTGTTCCTCGCACGGACGATCGTGCGGCCGCTGCGCCGTCTCGCCCGCGCCGCGGTGCGGGTAAGGCTGGGGCGCGCGCGCGAGGTGGTGGTGCCGCGTCTGCCCGAGCGCAGCGACGAGATCGGGCTGCTCGCCCGCGCCCTCTCCGACATGAGCCAGGCGCTGCGCGCGCGGATCGACGCGACCGAGAGCTTCGCCGCCGACGTCACCCATGAGCTCAAGAACCCGCTCGCCTCGCTGCGTTCCGCGGTCGAGGGGCTGACCAAGGTCAAGGATCCGCAGCTGCAGGAACAGTTGCTCGGCATCGTTCGCGACGACGTCCACCGGCTCGATCGCCTGATCACCGACATTTCCGATGCCTCGCGGCTCGACGCCCAGCTCAGCCGCGCCACCTTCGAGCCGGTCGATGTCGGCGCGATGATCGAGGCGCTGCTCGAGCAACGCCGCACGCGCGGGCTGCCGAACGGCGTCCGTATTCTGTTCGACCGGCGCCCGCGCGGACCGCTCACCGTGCTCGGCGAAGGCGCGCGGCTGGAGCGGGTGTTCGAGAATCTGATCGAGAACGCCGTCTCCTTCTCGCCCGCGAACGGGCTGATCGCGATCACGGCGCGCTTCGAGGGCGAAATGCTGGTCGTGAGCGTGGATGACGAGGGACCGGGCGTTCCCGAACAGGCGCGCGAGGCGATTTTCCGCCGATTCCATTCGGTCCGTCCCGAGAGTGAAGCCTTTGGTCAGCATTCGGGGCTAGGACTTGCCATCGCACGTACCATCGTCGAAGGCCATCAGGGGAGCATTTCAGTGGAAACGCGGGAGGAACGATTGCGCGGAGCACGGTTCGTGGTGCGGCTGCCCCTGGTGGAGCGCGACTGATGCCGGAGGTGCGGCTTCCGGAGGTCTCGTCCGAGACGGTGCACGGCGCCTGCGTCGCGATCGGCGGCCAAGCCGTTCTGATCGAGGGACGCTCGGGCGAGGGCAAATCCGATCTCGCGCTGCGGCTGATCGATCGCGGCGCGGTGCTCGTCGCCGACAGCCAGGTGATCTGCCAGCGCCAGGATGGCAAGCTGCTCGCCAGCGCGCCGACGCATCTCGCCGGACGGATCGAAGTCCGGGGGCTGGGCATTATCGAGATGCCGAGCGTGGAGCGTATCCCGGTGGACCTGCTGATCGTCATTCTCGACGCCCCGCCCCGCTTCCCCGAGGATACGCGGACGCGGCGGATCGCCGGCGTCGACGTGCCGGTGCTCGCGCTCGCCGCGCTCGAGCCCTCGGCGCCGATCAAGGTCGAACTCGCGGTCAAACAGGCGACGCGGTGACCCGACGACGCCCCAGACAGATCCTGCTCGTCACCGGAATGTCCGGCGCCGGCAAATCGACCGTGCTGCGCACGCTCGAGGATCTCGGCTGGGAAACCGTCGACAACCTGCCCCTGCTCCTGCTCCACCGGCTGCTCGATACGCCGCCCGGTGAAGGCGCGGACGGCGACGACGATCGGCCGCTCGCGCTCGGCATCGGCACCCAGACCCGCGGTTTCGATGCCGAGACCATCGTCCAGCGGGTCAAGAAACTGGGCGAGCAGGACGGCCACGAGATCGGCACGCTGTTCCTCGAATGCGCCGGTGCCGAGCTCGAACGGCGCTATTCCGAGACCCGGCGGCGCCACCCGCTGGCGCAGGACCGGCCGGCCAGCGACGGCATCGCCCGCGAACGCGAGCTGCTGATGCCGCTCCGGCGCTGGTCCAACCGGCTGATCGACACCACCAACCTCGCCTCGAACGAGCTCCAGCAGCAGATCCGCTCGACCTTTTCGGGCGACGGGCTGGGGCAGACGGTGCTGACGATCAGCTCGTTCGGCTTCGCCCGCGGGCTGCCGCGCGACGCCGATCTCGTCTTCGACATGCGCTTCCTGCGCAACCCGCACTGGGTGGAGGCGCTGCGCCCCGGAACCGGGCGCGATGGCGATGTTTCCGACTATATCGCCGACGACCCCGCCTATCCGGCGGCAATGGCGCAGATCGAGGCGCTGTTGCTGCTCCTGCTCCCGCGCTACCAGGCCGAGGGAAAGGCATATGTCACCGTCGCATTCGGGTGTACCGGGGGGCGCCATCGCTCGGTTCATGTCGCCGAACGGATGGCGCGGCGGTTGCGCGAAGAGGGTTTTTCGCCCACGGTGGCGCACCGCGATTTGCAGACCGCGCCGCAGGACTCGCTGGAGGGGGCCCCGGTGACCATATCAGGGGGCGGAGTTTGAAATGATTGGTTTGGTACTCGTGACGCACGGGCGGCTCGCCGAGGAGTTCGTGGTCGCGATGGAGCATGTGGTGGGCCAGCAGGAGCGGATCGAACCGATCTGCATCGGCCCCGAAGACGATATGGAAAGCCGCCGCGCCGACATCGCCGCGGCGATCGCGCGGGTCGACGAGGGCCGCGGGGTGATCGTGCTGAGCGACCTGTTCGGCGGGACCCCGTCGAACCTCGCCATCTCGCTGATGGAGGCCGGGCGGATCGAAGTGATCGCCGGGATCAACCTGCCGATGCTGATCCGGCTGGGCAGCGCGCGCAAGACGATGAAGGTCACCGAGGCCGTCGCCGCCGCGCGCGACGCCGGGCGCAAGTACATCACCGTTGCCTCCGAGGTGCTCGGCGAGGCCGCCGCGTGAGCCGGACGATGCGGAGCGTGCAGATCGAGAACCGCAGGGGGCTGCACGCGCGGGCGAGCATGGCGTTCGTCACGCTCGCGACCAGCCAGCCGGTCGAGCTGATCGTCGAGAAGGACGGCGCCAGCGCCTCGGGCACCTCGATCCTCGACCTGATGATGCTCGGCGCCGCCAAGGGCGACACGATCACGATCAGCGCCGAAGGCGACGGCGCGCACGAGGCGGTAGAGGCGCTGGTCGCGCTGGTCGAGGCGCGGTTCGGCGAGGAATAGCCCTTCCGCACATGACCGGCTAAGGGCGTCCGATGCCCCGCGAGATAACCGCCTTTTCCAACCCGTTGATCAAGCGGGTCCGCAACCTGCGCGACAAGAAGCATCGCCGCGAGGAAGGGCTGTTCCTCGCCGAGGGGTTGCGCATCCTCACCGAGGCGCGCGAGGCCGGGCGGCTGCCCGACTATCTGTTCTTCGCGAAGGACATGGCCGGACATCCGCTGGTCCGCGCGCTGGTCGCGGCGACCGAGGGCGCCGGCGGCGAGGCGATCGAGACCAACGCCGACATCCTCTCCAAGCTCTCGGGCAAGGACAATCCCGGCGCGGTGGTGGGCGTCTATCCCGAATTCGCGCTCACCCTAGACCAGCTCGACCGCGCGACCGCGCCGATCTGGCTGGTCGCCGAGCGGCTGCGCGATCCGGGCAATCTCGGCACGATCCTGAGGACCGGCGACGCCGTCGGCGCGGGCGGGCTGATCCTGCTCGACGATTGCGTCGACCCCTTCTCGGTCGAGGCGGTGCGCGCGAGCATGGGGGCGTTGTTCACCGTGCCCGTCGCCAGAGCGAGCTGGGCCGAGTTCGTGGCCTGGCTTCGTTCGGGGCCCGGCCAGCTGGTCGGGCTCAGCCTCGACACCGACCAGGACTATAAGGCCGGCCACTATCGCGCGCCGACCTTCCTGCTCACCGGCAACGAGGCGCAGGGCATGCCCGACTTCATGGCCGCGGAATGCGACCTGCTGGTCAAGATTCCGATGCTCGGCAAGGCCGACAGCCTGAACGCCGCGGTGGCGACCGCGGTGATGGCGTATGAAGTGCTGAGTAGGACGCGCGGCTAGCGTTTCTGTAGGATTTGGGCGGCCTAGAGTCGCAAGAGTCGCGATTGAACGACGCTTGCGTTGCGCGGCGGCGCAATATTGTTGCGCAACCCTGTTGGAAATTTCCGACGATTTCAAAGAGCCCGGCCAGCGAGGCTGACACCGCAAATCCTACATTGCCAGCATCCTGAACCGCAGCCGATCGTTACGGCCATGCGCCGTTCAGTCAGGCTGCGGCATTGCGGCCGGCGAAAAGGAGTGAATCGATGCGTTTCCCGACTCTGGTTGCCGCGAGCCTGATCGCGCTCACCGCCCTCCCCGCCGCGGCGCAGGCACAGGCGCAGGCCGATTACAGCGCGCGCGGCACCGAGCCGTTCTGGAGCCTGACGATCGGCGCGCGGACGATGCAGTTCGAAACGCCCGGCCGGCGCGCCGTGGTGGTGCAGACGCCGAAGGTGATCCACGGCTTTGCCGGCGAGATCTGGCAGACCCGGCGGATCGACGTGAACACCGTCCATCGCAGCTGCAGCGACGGGATGAGCGATCGCGTCTATTCGGACACCGTGACGGTCAAGGTCGACGGGCGCACCTACAAGGGCTGCGGCGGCGATGCGAGCACGCCGGCCGGGCGTGGCCGGCTGATCGAGGGCAGCTGGCGGATCGAGGCGCTGTCGGGACGGCCGGTGGCGCGCGGCACGACGCCGGACGTGACCTTCCGCGACGGCCATATCTCGGGCAATGCCAGCTGCAACCGCTTCAACGGCAGCTATGACTTCGCGCGCGGCCGGCTGACCGCGGGGCCGCTGGCGACCACCCGGATGGCGTGCATGGAGCGCGTCAAGAACGTCCAGGAGGCGACGATCCTCCGGCTGTTCGGCGAGAAGCTGAGCGTGAGCCGCAACCGCGCCGGCAAGCTGGTGCTGAGCAGCGCCGATGGCCGGACGATGACGCTGGCGCCCGAACGCGGGCGCTGAC
The DNA here is from genome assembly GCF_004792695.1 of Sphingomonas naasensis. Classification (GTDB taxonomy): domain Bacteria; phylum Pseudomonadota; class Alphaproteobacteria; order Sphingomonadales; family Sphingomonadaceae; genus Sphingomonas; species Sphingomonas naasensis. The sequence continues at coordinate 116,041 of NZ_SRXU01000002.1, forward strand.
CCGGCCTGGCTAGCGGGCGATGTCGCGCACCTTCTTCCACGTCAGCGCCGAGATCTGCTTGCCGTCGTCGATGACGAACCAGTCGACCACCGCATTGCTGTGCTCGACCCGGAACACGCGATAGCTGCCCTGGGTGCCGAGGAAGTCGACCTTCTGCACATAGCCATAGCCGTCGACGATCTTGCTCTCGGCCGCGCGCTTGGGATCGGCGATCCGAAGCAGCGCCGGGCTCATCCACAGCGTCTTGGGATAGTCCTTGCGCAGCCAGTAGAGCAGGATCGTCTCCTCGAGCATCGCCCGCGAGCGCGCGTTCGCATCGGCGACGGGCGCGCTGAAGCGGATCGAATCGAAAATCCGGTTCGAATCCCCCGGCGCGGCACCCGCATCGCCCCACACCCAACCGAAGGTGTAAAGGCGGTTGTTGCGCATAACGATCAGATAGCGATGCGACGCGGGCGTGCCGAAATAGTCGATCGTGAAGGAGAAGGCGACCTCGCGCGCCGGCGAGCCCTGGAAGGTCAGCGCGCGATTGCGGATCAGCCTGAAATTGTTCAACCCGCCCCTTGCGATCTCGTCGGCGCGCATCTTGAGCAGGCCCTGCGCATCGCTGACTTCGTCGGGCGCGAAATCAGTCACGTTGAAATTGAAGCTGCTGCACCGTTCGGCGGTCTTCGCGCCGGGGCGCATGCGTTCGTCCACGGTGACGTTCACATAGCCCTGATCGAACCCATAGCTGACATGCGTATCCGTGCTGACCTCGGCACTGACCCCGAGCTTCGCATCGGTGAGCCGCTGCCATTGCGGAGCATAGCAGTTCATCTCGGCCGCCGCCGGCGTGGCGACGACCAGCACCACCGCGAGCGCAGCGATGCGCCAACCCATTCCCATTGCCATCGATCCCCCTGATTTGCCCGCGACCGCGGAGCGGCCCGTGATGCTGTCTGGAATGCGCGCGCCGCGAGGACGCGCCGAAATTCAGCTCTTCTTCGCGCGCTGCTCGCGAACATACTGGAGCTCGTTCTTGACCTTCTGATCGTCGGGGAAGAGCTCGAGGCACTGGTTGAACATCTTCTCGGCCTCGTCGAGCTTGCCCATCTCGATCAAACCATAGCCCATGCCGAACCAGGCGCGGCGAAGCGACTTCGCGCGCTGCTCCCCCTCCTCGCCTTTCGCCGCTTCGGCGGCGCGGGCATAGGTGTCGTAGGAACGCTGCCACTTCTTCTGCGCCTGATAGGCATAGCCGAGCTCGGACAGATAATGCGCATAGGACGGCGACATCGCGACGGCGCGCTCGAGGAAAGGCACCGCGGCATCGATCTGTTGCTGATCGATCAGCGCGAAGCCGCGCCCCCAAAGCGCCAGGCACCAGCCAGGACCGATCGCGATGGCATTTTCGTTCGCCCCCGCCGCGCGCAACATATAGAGAATCGTCTGCTTTTGATCCTGGGCGCAGTAGATCTTGCGCTTCTCGCCGGCATAGGCCTGCTCATATTCGGCGAGCAGCGGCGTGAGTATCGCCGTCGCCTCGGCCGCCTTGCCGGACTGGATCGCCGCGAGCGCCTCGCCGAGCTTCGCGGTGCGCGCGGCTTCTTCCGGCGTCTCTTGCGCGATCGGCGCATTTTGCGGCGCGGCTGGCGCGGCCTGCTGTAGCGCCGGGAGCGGCCGCGCCGCAGCCGGGGCCACCCCGACCAGTGCCAGCATGGCGAGCCAGTGCATTCGAATCATGGCGAACCTCCCCCTGTTCGTGCCCAAGGCTATCAGCTTGGCGGGGCGCCGTCTCGCATAGCGTGAGGACGAAGCGCGTCCGTCTCATCACGGCACATGTTCTTGCTATGTTCCATCGCCAGGCGTATGTTGCGCGCATGGCAAAGACCCGGGCCATTCGCGGCGCCACGCTCAATCGCGAAAGCACCCGCTTCAACCTGCCCGGGCGCGAGGCCGATGGCGACTGGCTGGACGATCGCGAGGCGGTGGACGGCGAAGCACCGCCGCTGCGCACCACGGTGACGGTCGAGAAGCCGAAGACGATCCTGACGCGCAACAACTCGCCCGACATCGCCTTCGATCGATCGGTGAACCCCTATCGCGGCTGCGAGCATGGCTGCATCTATTGCTTCGCGCGGCCGAGCCATGCGTTCCACGATCTCTCGCCCGGGCTCGATTTCGAGACGAGGCTGTTCGCCAAGCCCGATGCGCCGGCGCTGCTGCGCGCCGAGCTGGCGAAGCGCGGCTATGTGTGCCGGCCGATCGCCTTCGGGACCAACACCGATCCCTATCAGCCGATCGAAGGCAAATGGCGGATCACCCGCGGCTGCATCGAAGTGCTCGCCGCGTGCAACCATCCGATCACGATCACCACCAAATCGGACCGGGTGGTGCGCGACATCGACCTGCTCGCGCCGATGGCGGCGAAGGGGCTGGCGGCGGTGATGCTGTCGATCACTTCGCTCGAGCCGCGGGTGGCGATGACGGTGGAGCCGCGCGCGCCCTCCCCGGCCAAGCGGCTGGCGGCGGTGCGCAAGCTGACCGATGCCGGAATCCCGGTGTTCGTCTCGATGGCGCCGGTGATCCCGGCGATCACCGATCACGAGATCGAGCATATCCTCGAGGCCGCCGCCGAGGCGGGCGCGCGCGGCGCCTTCTTCCTGCCGGTGCGGCTGCCGCACGAAGTTGCGCCCTTGTTCCGCGCGTGGCTCGACACGCATTTCCCCGATCGCGCGGGCAAGGTGATGGCGACGATCCAGTCGATCCGCGGCGGCAAGGACAATGATCCCAACTTCCACACGCGGATGCGCGGGCAAGGGCCGTGGGCCGAGCTGCTGCGCACGCGCTTCCACATCGCGGCGAAGCGGTTCGGGCTCGACGGGGAGCGGCTGCGGCTGCGGACCGATCTGTTCCGCCCGCCGCCGGGGCCGCAGGGCGAGTTGTTCTAGAACGCCGCCGTCAATCCTGCGAAAGCGGGGCCCCATCTCCGGTGCGCTTTCCAAGCTCGACGGGGGTATCCGCGGCGCGTTGGGGAGATGGGCCCCCGCTTTCGCGGGGGTGACGAAGGGAAGATCAGCGCCTTGCTTTGGCAGCGAACAAGCCCAGCGGCACGGCGTCGGCCATCGCCTGATAGCCCGGAATCGAGGGATGCAGCCCGTCGCCCGAATCGAGGTCCTTGCGCAGCCGGGTCGGATCGGCCGGATCGCGCATCGCCGCGTCGAAATCGATCACCGCGTCGAAATTGCCGGGCTTGCGGATCCACGCATTGACCGCGGCGCGATCGGCTTCGTTGGCGGCGTCGGGGTGATAATAGGCGGAGGCGCCGTCGGGCATGATCGTGCCGCCGATCACCTTGATGCCCCGCGCGCGGGCGCGGCCGACGATCTGCGCGAGCACGCCGATCATCTCGCGGACCAGCGCGGCATGCTGCGCCGGCGTGGCCGGCGCATCGCGGGTGAGCGTGCCGAGATCGTTGATGCCTTCGAGCACCAGCAGATGGGTGACGCCCGGCGGCGCGAGCACCTCGCGCTCGAAGCGGGCGAGCGCATTGGGGCCGGTGCCGTCGAGCCGCAGCCGATTGCCGCCGATGCCGGCGTTGAGCACCGCCAGGTCGCGCGTCGCCGGATGCGCGCGCAGCCGGACCGCGAGCCGATCGGGCCAGCGGGCATTGGTGTTGGGCTGGACGCCATAGCCGTCGGTGATCGAATCGCCGAGGATCACCAGCGCCCGCGCGCCGGGAGCGTCGACCTCGACGCCCGAGATCGCGTACCAGCGCGTCGACGTCTTCGCGCCGGTCAGCGCCTCGGCCATCACTTGCTGGCCATGCGCGAAATGGCTGTGCGCGCGCGCGCCGGGATGGCCGGTCTGGCGATCCGGCGGATTGGGCAGATGGAGGCTGATCGCGAGATCGGCGCCCGCGGTAACGGGCAAGTCGACCGGATCGGAGAGATAGTCGGCGCCTGCGGGGATCGTCACCATTGCGGCGCCGCCGAAGGTCAGCGGCCGGAGCGTCGCCGGGACGATGCGCGCGCTGCTATTGTCGGCCGAAAGCGCGACGCTCGCCGCGGAAACCACCAGCGGCGCGGTGCCGAAGGCATTGGACAGCCGCACGCGCAGCCTTTTGCCGCCGAGCGTGATGCGGACGATCTGGCGCAGGGTGGCGTCGGTGAGATCCTCGGCGGGGGCGACATTCTCGTTGGTCGGCACCATCTGCGAGCTCGCCCAGCTCGCCACCCAATGCGGCTTGTCCTGCGCGATCGCCGTGCCGCCGAGGCACAGCATCGCCAGCAGGGCGATCCACCCGCGCACGCTCGTCATCCGCATCCTCCGCCGTTGATATCGCTACCATAGGGGCCGGCTCCGACGAGGCAAGATCGGCACAGGGTGTACTATTGCTCTAGGGCAGTGATCCGCTTAAGCATCGCGCATCTCTCAAGGATAATCGATGCGCTCCACTCTGCTCGCGCTCTGCGCCTTCGTCGTTCCCGCTTCCGCCCTCGCCCAGACCGCACCGCCGCTGCCCACCGGCAAGCTGCCCGACATGGCCAGGCCGATCGCCTATCGCATCGACATGACGATCGTGCCCGAGCAGGAGCGCTTCTCCGGGCATACCGAAATCGATGTCGACCTGAAGCAGGCGGCTTCCGCGATCTTCCTGCACGGCCGCGACCTGACGGTGCGCAAGGCCGTGGTGAAGATCGGCAAGCGCGAGACGCCGGTGACCTTCACCCAGAAATCGCCGACCGGGCTCGCCCAGGTCGATTTCGGGCGGACGCTGCCAGCGGGGCGGGTGACGCTCAAGTTCGACTATGACGCCGCGTTCGGCGACGGCCCCTCGGGACTGTACCGGATCAAGGTGGGCGAGGACTGGTACAGCTGGAGCCAGTTCGAATCGATCGACGCCCGCGCCGCCTTCCCGTCGTTCGACCAGCCGGGGTACAAGACGCCGTTCACGGTGAGCATCACCACGCGGCCGGGCTTCGTCGCAGTGAGCAACGCGCCGGAGCAGGGCAAGCCGGTCGCCGCCGGCAAGCTGGTCAGGCACCGCTTCGCGCCGACCGAGCCACTGCCGACCTATCTGGTCGCGCTGGTCACCGGCCCGTTCGTCACGCTGCAGGGCACCGTGCCTGCCACGGCGCAGCGCGCCAAACCGCTGCCGCTGCGCATCGTCGCGACCAAGCCCTATGCCGGGCAGATGCAATATGCGCTCGACGGTTCGAAGAAGATCGTCGCGCTGCTCGAGAATTACTTCAACCAGCCCTTCCCCTATCCCAAGCTCGACCAGATCGGCTCGCCGGTGATGCCCGGCGCGATGGAGAATGCCGGCGCCGACATCTATGGCGACGGCATATTGTTCATGGACGAGAACGCGCCGACCGAGGACAAGCAGACCTTCGGCATGGTCGTCGCGCACGAGCTGTCGCACCAATGGTTCGGTGACGTCGTCACCCCGGCGTGGTGGGACGATATCTGGCTCAACGAGAGCTTCGCCAACTGGATGGGCTATCGCATCGGCAACGAATGGCGGCCCGATCTCAACATCGGCGTGTCGGCGATCGACGAGGCGTTCGACGCGATGCAGATCGACGCGCTGGCGGCCGGGCGGCCGATCCACGAGACGATCACCAACGACGCCGATATCGACGCGGCGTTCGACCAGATCACCTATGGCAAGGGCGGGCAGGTCGTCGCGATGATCGCCGCCTATCTGGGCGAGGAGAAGTTCCGCGACGGCGTGCGGCTGCACATGCAGCGCTACCATCACGGCAACGCCACCACCGACCAGTTCTTCGACTCGCTCGCCAGCGCCGCGCACGACCCGCGCGTGCTCGCCTCGCTGCGCAGCTTCGTCGACCAGGAGGGCGTGCCGGTGGTGACGCTCAAGCGCGACGGCGGTGCGCTCACCGCCAGCCAGGCGCGCTATGCCTATTTCGGCGCGAATCTGCCCGCGACGCAGTGGATCGTGCCGGTCTGCGTGCGCCGCGCGGCGGTGCGCAGCTGCACGCTGCTCGACAAGCCGAGCGGCGCAATCGAGGCGAAGGGCGACGGCGTGATCGTGCCCAATGCCGGCGGCTGGGGCTATTATCGGTTCGACATGGACCCGGCCGACTGGCAGGCGCTGATCGCCGCCGCGCCGACGCTGCCCGAGGGCGAGGCGCTGGCGGTGACCGACAGCCTGTGGGCGTCGTTCTATGCGGGCAAGGCGCAGTTCCCGCAGCTGCTCGCGCTTTCGCGTTCGATGTCGGCGCATCCGGCCGCGAAGGCGGCGCTCGACAATGGCGAGCGGCTGCGCGGGCTGCTCCGCCGCGGGCTGATCAGCGAGGCGGCGCTGCCCGCCTATCGCAAGCTAATCGCCGACATCTACGGGCCCAAGCTCGCCGCGCTCGGCTTCGATCCGGCGGCCGGCGCGCATGCCGCCGACAGCCCCGACAAGAAGAAGCTGCGCAGCGACATGGTCCAGCTCGTCGCGGGCGCGGGCGGCGACCCGGTGCTGCGCGGCAGGCTGACCGGCGCGGCCGACGCGTATCTTGCCGGCGACGCCAAGGCACTCGACCCACAATTCGCGCTGCTCGCGCTCGCGATCGACATCGAGGACAAGGGCGTGCCGCTGGCCAGGACGGTCGCGGAGAAGAGCCTCGCCGGGCAGGATCCGATGCTCCGCCAGATCGGCTTCCAGGCGATCGGCAATTCGGGCAACCCCGAGGTCGCGCGCTGGTTCCTGGGCGAGTTCAAGGACCCGCGCCTGCCGCAGATCGGCCGGCTCTACGCCACCGCGAGCTTGCTCGGCTCCTCGCGCACGCGCGACATCGCCTCGGACTATATGCTCAGCAACTTCGACACTTTCTCGAAGGCGAGCGGCGGCGGCGGGATCTTCTCGTCGCGCGCGGCGCAGATGTTCAACGTGCTGTGCACCAACGAAGCCGCCGACGCCGTCAACGCCAAGCTGCGCCCGCAGCTGGCGAACGACAGCACGCTCGGGCTCGACCGCGCGGTCGACGCGATCCGCAACTGCGCACGGTTCAAGGACGCCAAAGCGGGTGCGGTGAGCGCGGCGGTGCTGGGGGGTAAGTAACTCCTTCTCCCCTTGTGGGAGAAGGGAGGGGCTCGCTCGCGCAGCGAGTGGGAAGGATGAGGGGGACTGAGACTCACTCCCCCTCACCCTTCCGCCGACTTCGTCGGCTCCCTCCCTCTCCCACAAGGGGAGAGGGAGGTTTAAGCAGCCGCCAGCTTGAAGTCCTTGTACTGGGCGCGGATCGCGGTCTTGAGCAGCTTGCCGGTGGCGGTATGCGGCAGCGAGTCGACGAAATGGATCTCGTCGGGCAGCCACCATTTGGCGACATGCTTCTCGAGATGCGCCTGGATCTGATCGGCGGTCACTTCGCTGTCGGGCTTGCGGACAATGAGCAGGATCGGGCGCTCGTCCCATTTGGGATGGAACACGCCGATCGCCGCGGCCTCGGCGACGCCGGCGCAGCCGACCGCGGCGTTCTCGAGCTCGACCGAGCTGATCCACTCGCCGCCCGATTTGATCACGTCCTTGGCGCGATCGGTGATCTGCATCGTGCCGTCGGGGTGGAGCACCGCGACATCGCCGGTGTCGAACCAATTGTCGGGATCGACCGCGAGCTGCTCCTCGCCGAAATATTGGCGGATGATCCACGGCCCGCGCACCTGCAGCCGGCCCGAGCTCTTGCCGTCGCGGGGCTGATCGACGCCCTCTTCGTCGACGACGCGCAGCTCGACGCCGAACGGCACCTTGCCCTGCTTCGAGACCTGATCGACCTTCGCCTCGAAGCTCAGTTCGTCGAAATCGGGCGACGGCGCGCCCATCGTCCCGATCGGCGACGTCTCGGTCATCCCCCAGGCGTGGTTGACCCGGATGCCCATCTTCATCAGCCGCTCGATCATCGCGCGCGGCGCCGCCGAGCCGCCGATCGTGACGATGCGGAGATGCTCGGGCGCCTTGCCGCTGGCATCCATATACTGGAACATCGCGAACCAGACGGTGGGCACGCCGGCGCTGTGCGTCACCTTCTCGCGGTTCATCAGCTCGCACAGCACGACGGGATCGTTGATCGCCGAGAAGACGAACTTCACGCCCACCGCCGCGCCGGCGAAGGGCAGGCCCCAGCCGACCGCGTGGAACATCGGCACGATCGGCATCGCCACCGATTGGGTGGAGAGATCGAACTCGGCGGGCTGGAGCTCGGTGATCGCGTGGATCACGGTCGAGCGATGGGTGTAGAGCACGCCCTTGGGATTACCGGTGGTGCCGCTGGTGTAGCAGAGCATGCAGGGCTCGCGCTCGTCGCCCTCGACCCAGGCATAGTCGCCGGTCTCGGGCGCGAGCAGCGCTTCGAACGCGCCGTCGTCGAAGCAGATATAATGCTCGATCGTCGTCCATTGCGGCTTGAGCTTGTCGACGATCGGCTGGAAGGCGCGATCGTAGAGCAGCACCCGGTCTTCGGCATGGTTGGCGATGAAGGCGAGCTGATCCTCGAACAGCCGCGGATTGATCGTGTGGATCACCCCGCCCATGCCGATCGCGCCGTACCAGGCGACAAGGTGGCGGCTATGGTTCATCGCGAGCGTGGCGACGCGATCGCCCTTGGCGATGCCGAGCCGTTCGAGCGCCTGGGCGAGCTTGCGGGCGTCGCGCGCGACCCCCGCCCAATCGGTGCGCGTCTCGCTGCCATCGGCCCAGCGCGTGACGATCTCGCGCGGGCCGTGCTCGCGCGCGGCGTGATCGAGCAGGCGCATCACGCGCAGCTCGAAATCCTGCATTCCACCCAGCATCGCTCTCTCCGGCGCTTATGTTTTCGAGGAGAGGGTATGCCTGGAGTGCGGGGGTGTCGAGGGGGACGGCCGGCGGCAATGATTCGTTACGGGGGGCCTGTCCCCAATCCGTCATCCCGGCCTTGTGCCGGGATCCACCAGGAGGCACGCGTGACCCTCAAGCCGCTTGCTTCTCGATCGCGGCGCAGTGGATCCCGGCACAAGGCCGGGATGACGGTGGAAGTGACAATCCTCCTCTCCGGGGGATCTACGCCGCTTCGGCGAGCGTCACTTCGGGGCGGCCGAAGCGCGCCGAGGCGATCCCGGGGAGCCCGCGGATGCGCTCGACCATTTCCTCGTCGATGCGGAAGTTGCGGCCGATCACGACTTCGGCCTGGCCTTCGGCACCGAATGGCGCCCAGACGCGGACCGTGCTGCGGCCGCCGCGCTCGCCGCCGATGAGCTCGGCGAGGCGCGGGAGCACCGCGGCGTCGGTGACGGTGAGGTCGACGATCAGCCGGGCGGTGTTGGCGATGCTCTCGAACGGCTGGACGCGCTTGATCGAGACGCGCGGGGTATCCTCGCCCGGGCGCTTGTCGAGCTCGACGGTGAGCAAGGCGCAGCCGCCCTCGCGCGCGGCGTCTTCCATGTCCTTGGCAGCGAACTCGTCGAAGCAGCTGCACAAGGTCTGCGCGCTGGTGTCCGAGATCGTCGCCATCATGTAGCGATTGCCGCGCGCCGAGGTGCGCCAGCGCGCGTCCTCGATCAGCGCGGCGATCGTCGCGCCGACACGGCCGCCCTCGGGGATCGGCACTTCGTTCAGCGTCGCGATCTCGCGCGCGCCCTGGCTGCGGACGAGATGCGCGTAGCGATCGAGCGGATGCGCCGAGAAATAATAGCCGAACGCATCCTTTTCGGCGGCGATCTTGTCGGCGAGCGACCAGACCGCGCTGCGCGGCAGATTGATCGCGCCGCCGCTCGGCTCGGACTCACCGAACAGGCCGCCCTGCCCGCTGGTGCGGCTTTCATGCGTGCGCTGGGCGACCGCGAGGATCGTCTCGGCGGCGGCATGGACGCCGGCGCGATTGGGCTCGATCACATCGAACGCGCCCGCCGCGGCAAGCGTCTCGAGCTGACGCTTGTTGAGCAGCCGCGGGTCGACCCGCTTGGCGAAATCGTCGAGCGACTGGAAGCTGCCGCGCGTCTCGCGCTCCTCGACGAGCAATTCCATCGCGCGCTCGCCGACGCCCTTGAGCGCGCCGAGCGCATAGCGCACCGCCAGCCCCGCCTCGGTCTTCTCGACATGGAAATCGGCGAGGCTCTTGTTGATGTCGGGCGACAGCGCCTCGATGTCGAGCCGACGCATATCGTCGGCGAAGATCGCGAGCTTGTCGGTCTGGTGGATGTCGTACGCCATCGAGGCGGCGAAGAATTCGTGCGGGTGGTGCGCCTTGAGCCACGCGGTCTGATAGGCGAGCAGCGCATAGGCGGCGGCGTGCGACTTGTTGAAGCCATAGCCGGCGAACTTGTCGATCAAATCGAACAACTCGTTGGCCTTGCTCGCCTTGATGTCGTTCACCTTCGCGCAGCCTTCGACGAAGATCGCGCGCTGCTGATCCATCTCGGCCTTGATCTTCTTGCCCATCGCGCGGCGGAGCATGTCGGCGCCGCCGAGGCTGTAGCCCGCGAGGATCTGCGCGGCCTGCATCACCTGCTCCTGATAGACGAAGATCCCGTAGGTCTCCTTCAGGATCGGCTCGAGCGCCGGGTGGGGATAGACGATCTCCTCGCGCCCGGCCTTGCGGTGGCCGAAGCTCGGGATGTTGTCCATCGGTCCGGGGCGATAGAGCGAGACGAGCGCGATGATGTCGCCGAAATTGGTCGGGCGCACCGCGGTCAGCGTGCGCCGCATGCCTTCGGATTCGAGCTGGAACACGCCGACCGTGTCGCCGCGCTGGAGCAGATCGTAGACTTCGGGATCGTCCCAGCCGAGCGTGTCGAGATCGACCTCGATGCCGCGATCGGCGAGCAGCTCGACCGCTTTCTTGAGCACCGACAGCGTCTTGAGGCCGAGAAAGTCGAACTTCACGAGGCCGGCGCCCTCGACATATTTCATGTCGAACTGGGTGACCGGCATGTCCGAGCGCGGATCGCGATACAGGGGCACGAGCTGGGCGAGCGGGCGATCGCCGATCACCACGCCGGCGGCGTGCGTCGACGAGTGGCGCGGCAGGCCCTCGAGCCGCATCGACAGGTCGACCAGATGGCGGACGTCGCTGTGGTTCTTGTACTCGGCGTGGAACTCGCTGATGCCGTTGAGCGTGCGCTCGAGCGTCCACGGATCGGTCGGCAGATTGGGAATCTGCTTGGCGAGCCGATCGACCTGGCCATAGCTCATCTGGAGCACGCGGCCGACATCCTTGAGCACCGCACGCGCCTTCATCGTCCCGAAGGTGATGATCTGCGCGACGGTGTCGCGGCCATATTTCTCCTGGACGTAACGGATCACCTCGCCGCGGCGGGTTTCGCAAAAGTCGATGTCGAAGTCGGGCATCGACACGCGTTCCGGGTTGAGGAAGCGTTCGAAGAGCAGGCCGAGCTTCAAGGGATCGAGATCGGTGATCGTCAGCACCCAGGCAACCACCGAACCCGCGCCCGAACCACGGCCCGGGCCGACGGGGATGTCGTGCGCCTTGGCCCATTTGATGAAGTCCGCGACGATCAGGAAATAACCGGGGAAGCCCATCTGGATGATGACGTCGAGCTCGAACTCGAGCCGCTCGGCATAAAGCTGGCGCTCGTCGGCGGCGGTGATCCCGGCCTTGGCCAGCCGCATCTCGAGACCTTGGCGGGCCTGTTCGCGCAGCATCGCCGCCTCGCCTTCGCGATCGCCGGCGAGGCTGGGCAGGATCGGCTTGCGCTTGGGCGCGGCATAGGCGCTGCGCTGCGCGACGACGAGCGTGTTGGCGATCGCCTCGGGCAGGTCGGCGAACAGCGACTTCATCTCGGTCGCGGGCTTCATCCAGGCGTCGGGCGAGCTGCGCGGGCGATCGTCGGAGGCGACATAGGAGGAATTGGCGATGCAGAGCATCGCGTCGTGCGCCTCGTGGAAGGTCTCCTCGGCGAAGCAGCACGGATTGGTGCCGACGATCGGGAGATCGCGGGCATAGGCATAGTCGAGCAGCCTGGGCTCGGCGCGGCCCTCGACTTCGTTCAGCCGGCGGACGATCTCGATATAGAGCCGGTCGGGGAACAGCGTCTCGAGCCGCCGGGCATAGGCTTCGGCGGCGGCATCCTGCCCCTCGGCATAGAGCCGGGCGAGCGCGCCCTCGGCGCCGGCGGTGAGGCATAGCAGCCCGTCGGTGCGCCCCGCGAGCGCCTCCATCGTGACGTGCGCATCCTCCTCGATCGGGCGATCGAGATGCGCCGCCGAAACGAGGTGGCAGAGATTGAGATAGCCGGTCTCGTCCTGCGCGTAGAGCGCCAGCCAATCGATCGCCGGCGGGGCGCCCTCGGCGAGCTCGGGGCGCTTGACCGCGAGCAAGGTGCCGACGATCGGCTGGACGCCGGCCTTCTTGCACGCATCCGAGAAGGACATGGCGGCATAGAGCCCGTTGCGATCGACGACCGCGACCGCGGGGAAGCCGAGCTCGCGCGCGCGCTTGGCGATCGCCTTGGGCTCGATCGCGCCTTCGAGCATGGTGTAGGAGGAGAAGACCCGAAGCGGTACGAATCCCGAATGCGCCATCGCGAGACCCTAGCCGCGTGGGCCGGGCTTTGCCAACGCGGCCCGGGAGCTTTCCACAGCTTTCCCAAAAGTAACCATCGGCATCCGTAACAACCCGATGGGTGGAGTCGCTTATGGGGACCGACCTGAATGGCGACTCACCCGCCGGCTGGGCCAAAGCGTGGTTAACGAGATCAACCTCTCGATCGCCGACGCGCCCGTCCTGGGCAGTGCCCGCGATCCGGTAACTGGAGTAGCCGCCGATGACCCTCTTCTGCACGGTGATGAACCATGTCCCTTCGGCGCGGCGTCACCACAATCAGGGGATGGAATTCAGCATCTGCCACCGCTGCGGCTGCGACATGATCCGCACCGATGCGGCGGGCGACTGGACGCAGGTGCCGCAGGGCTTCCGCGTGGTGTGGCGCGAGTTCGGCCGGGCGAGCGACGCCACCGACGTCGCCCAGCGCATGCACCGGCTCGCCCCGCCGGCGCGCCGCCGCGAGGCGCGCAACGCCCGCCCCGCCCCGCGCCGCGACCCGCGCGGCCGCCCGATCGCCGGCGCGACCTCGATGGTCGCGATGCTCGCCAAGCTGGGCAAGCTCGTCGCCGGCGACGATGGCGAGAAGCCGCTGATGGAGAAGAACGGCCAGTATGTGATCTGCCTGCCCGGGCCGTCGGGGCGCTGAGGTTCTGCAATTCTCCTCCCTCCCAGGGAGGGATTAGGGGTGGGTAAGAAATGGTCGGGCTCGATGCCCGGCCTTTTCTTGATTCCATGCAGCTCGATGGGCGCGCCTGCGGCGCGCACCCACCCCCTGCCCCTCCCTTGCAGGGAGGGGCGTTACAGAAGCTTCTCGATATCGCCGGCGATGTCCTTCGGCGACGTGGTCGGCGCATAGCGGTCGACTGCCCTGCCCTCGCGATCGACGAGGAACTTGGTGAAGTTCCACTTGATCGCCTTCGAGCCGAGCAGCCCCGGCGCTTCCTTCTTGAGATGCTCGAACAGGGGCGCGGCATCGGCGCCGTTGACGTCGACCTTGGCGTAGACCGGGAAGGTCACGTCATAGGTCAGCGAGCAGAAATTGGCGATCTCCGCCGCGTCGCCCGGCTCCTGCGCGCCGAACTGATTGCACGGGAAGCCCAGCACCGAAAAGCCGCGGTCCTTGTACTGGCGCTGGAGCGCCTCGAGCTCGGCATATTGCGGGGTGAAGCCGCATTTCGAGGCGGTGTTGACGATCAGCAGCACCTCGCCGGCGTGATCGGCGAGCGTGGTCTCCGCACCATCGGCGGTGCGGACGGGGATCTCGGTGATCGCGGTCATGCGGCCTCTCCATCGTAGCGGGACATCAGCAATTCGAGATTGCGGCGCACCCCCGGCCATTCGTGCGCGAGGATCGAATAGACTGCGCTGTCGCGCAGATGCCCCTTGAGGATCAGATGGCCGCGCAGCACCCCGTCGAGCCGCGCCCCCAGCCGCTCGATCGCGCGGCGCGAGGCGTGGTTGAGGAAATCGGTGCGGATCTGGACGCAGTGCACCCCGAGTGTCTCGAAGGCGTGACCGAGCAGCAGATATTTGGCCTCGGTGTTGAGCCCGGTGCGCTGGACGCGCGGCGCATAGAGCGTGCCGCCGATCTCGACGCGGCGATGCCCCGGGCTCATCCGCAGGAAGCGGGTGACGCCAGAGACGCGGCCCTCGGCATCGAGCACGGTGAAGGGCAGGTTGCGCCCCGCCACGGTGTCGAACGCGACGCGATCATACCAGGCGTCGAACGTCTCGGCATTCGGCACGGTGGTGTGGAACAGCTGGTGGAGGCCCTCGAAGGCGTCGAGCAGCGCCGGACGGTCCTCGCGGACCATCGGGCGCAGCGTGACGTGGCGGCCGGCGAGCGTCGGCGTCTCGCGCCAGACATTCACTCCAGATGGCCCTCGTGCAGCCGCACCACCCGGTCCATCCGTTCGGCGAGGCGTTCGTTGTGCGTCGCGACGAGGGCCGCCGAGCCTTCGTCGCGGACCAGCTTGAGAAATTCGGCGAACACGCGGTCGGCGGTGGCCTCGTCGAGATTGCCGGTGGGCTCGTCGGCGAGCACCAGCGCCGGCCGGTTGGCCAGCGCGCGGGCGACCGCGACGCGCTGCTGCTCGCCGCCCGAGAGCTGGTTGGGACGATGGGTCAGCCGCTGCGCCAGACCGAGCGCGGCGAGAAGCTGCCCGGCGCGGGCATCGGCATCGGCGCGGGTGGCGCCGTGGATCATCTGCGGCAGCACGACATTCTCGATCGCGCTGAAATCGGGGAGCAGATGGTGGAACTGGTAGACGAAGCCGAGGCTGTCGCGGCGGACCTCGGTGCGGCCGCCGGCGGGGAGCTGCGCGGCTTCCCTGCCCGCGATGCGGATCGAGCCCTCGAACCCGCCCTCGAGCAGCCCCACGGCCTGCAGCAAAGTCGACTTGCCCGAGCCCGACGGGCCGAGCAGCGCGACGATCTCGCCGGGCAGGATATCGAGATCGATGCCGCGCAGCACCTCGATCACGACCTCGCCCTGCCTGAAGCTGCGCTTGAGTCCGCGCGTCTGAAGAATGGGTTCAGCCATGAGCGTTCTCGATCCTCCCCCGGAGGGGGAGGGGGACCATGCAAAGCATGGTGGAGGGGTAAGTGTGGCTGGGCGACGCGCAAGAGATAACGGTTTCTCGTTCGCGGAGACTACCCCTCCACCGCTGCGCGGTCCCCCTCCCCCTCCGGGGGAGGATTTGCACGAGACTATTCATAACGCAGCACCTGGACCGGATCGGTGCTCGCCGCCTTCCAGGCCGGATAGAGCGTGGCGAGGAAGGTGAAGATCATCGCCATCACGCAGATCCCGATCGTCTCGATCGGATCGGTCTTGGCGGGCAATTCGGTGAGGAAGCGCATCGACGGGTCCCAGACCTGCTGCCCGGTGACCAGCCCGATGAACTGGACGACCTGCGCGCGGAAAGTGATGAACAGGAAGCCGAGCACCCCGCCCGCGGCGACGCCGAGCGCGCCGATCGTGGTGCCGACGGTCACGAATATCCGCATCAGCCCGCCGCGCGTCGCGCCCATCGTTCGCAAGACCGCGATGTCGCGGGTCTTGGACCGCACCAACATGATCAGCGACGAGACGATATTGAACGAGGCGACCACGAGGATGATCGACAGCACGGTAAACGAGACGATCCGATCAACCTGCAGTGCCTCGAACAGCTCGCGGTTCATCTGGCGCCAGTCGACGATCTGGCCGCTCTTGCCGACCTTGTCGACCAGCGGCGCGACGATCTGCTGGACATTGTCGGGCGCGTTGGTGTCCATCTCGACCATGCTCACCGCGTCGCCGAGCAGCAGCAGGGTCTGCGCGTCCTCGATCGGCATGATCACGAAGATCTTGTCGAAATCATAGACGCCGACCTCGAAGATCGCCTCGACCGTGTAGCTGACCGAGCGGTACATCGTGCCCATCGGCGTCGCGGCCCCCGCGGGATTGATGATCGTGATCTTGCTGCCGACGGTGGCGCCGAGCGATTCCGCCAGCCGCGAGCCGATCGCTACCTGCTCGCCGCCGGGCTTGAGCCGGCTGAGCGAGCCGATCACTTCCTTGCCCTTGAGCGCGGGATTGTTGCGGATGTCCTCGACGCGCATGCCGCGGACCTGGGCGAACTCGACGCGGCCATTATAGTTGGCGAACAAGGGCTGCTCGATCAGGGGCGTCGCGCTGGTGATGCCGGGCGTGGCCTTGGCTGCCTCGACGATCTGGCGCCAGTCGCGCAGCTGCCCGGCATAGCCCTGGACCACGGCATGGCCGTTCAATCCGGTGATCTTGTCGAACAGCTCGGCCCGGAAGCCGTTCATCACGCTCATCACGACGATCAGCGCGGCGACGCCGAGCATCACCGCGACGAGGCTGAACCCGGCGACGACGGCGATGAACGCCTCGCTGCGGCCAGGCAGGAGATAACGGCGGGCGATCATCCGCTCGTAGCGCGAGAGTAGCATGCGGTCGGTTGGGCCCTGACGTGAGTGCTCGTCGCTGCTCTAGGCCAGGCGGGGCGCCGCTGGCAATGGATTGCCCGCCAGAGGCGTGTGTCCGCTATGTTGCCGATTCACCACAGGGTGCGACCAATCTGTTCCTAGCCTTTGTAAATCCGGTGACAAAGGCCGTCCGCCGACGTAGCAAACGCCTGTCGAAACGCAGGCAGCAAATGGCCGTGGTTCGGGGAGGGCTCCGCCCCGCTCGTAGGCAAGTACGAGCGTGCGGGCAGAGCCTGACAAAGGGGGCTGACGAGCAGTCGTCACGCAGGCGCCCGGATCGGAAACGGTCCGGGCGTTTGCCGTTCCGGCTCCCGCTTTTCTTACCTGGATCGGAAAGAGGGAGACGGTGCGGGCGCCGCCTCCCTCCCCTAACCTCCCCCGGCCATGGCGAGAGGCTAGTCTGCGCGACGATCAGAAGCTGCTGCTGACCGTCAAGCCATAGGTCCTCGGATCGGCCGGCTGGCCGACGATCAGGCCGGTGCTGCCCGACTGCGCCGAGAGCAGCTCGAAATAATGCTGATCGAAGGCGTTGCGGACCCAGCCGAAGATGTTGAAATCGCCCTCGCGATAGCCGAGGCGGAAGTTCGACAGTGAATAGCCGTCGATATCCATGTAGCGCGAGCGCGACGGGTTCGACGAGAATTTCGAGCGATAGCTGCCGTCATAGCCGAGATAGACCTGGCCATTGCCGACCGGCACATTGCCCTCACCGCCCCATGCCAGCGACCATTTGGAGATTCCGGGCAGCCACTGTCCCGAAATGTCGCAAAAGGCCGGGCTGAGACCGCCCGGCGTGCCCGGCGCGCCCGGCGTCTGGGCGGCGGTCGCAGTGGTGCCGCCGGCGAGCTCGGGCGGGCACGGCGCGTCCTTGAAGCTGGCATAGGTCGCATCGGTGAACGCGGCGTTGCCGTAAACGTTGAACCGCGCGCTCGGGCGGAAGCTGCTGTCGAGCTCGAAGCCGCGGACGCGGACCTTCTCGGCATTGGCGAGATAGCCGCGGATCACGCCGAGCTGACCGTTGGTCACCGTCGCCTGATAATCGTTCACCTCGGTCCAATAGGCGGCGAGATTGAGCGTCACCTTGCGATCGGCGAACTGGGTCTTGAGGCCGATCTCATAGTGATTGACCTTTTCCGGCTTCACCGTGGCGACGGCGAGGATCGGATTGTTCGCCGCGTCGAGCGGCAGGCCCGACAGGTTGATCCCGCCCGATTTGAAGCTGCGCGCATAAGTGGCGTAGGCGTGGATATCGGGCGAGAAATCGTACGAGACGGTGAAATCGCCCGAGACGTTCCAGTCGCTGAACGCGGGCTCATAGGCCTGCGGCGCGAGCACGCCGCGCTGATCGGAGGTCAGCGTGGTGCTGCCGGCGCCGGTGGTCACCACCGAGACATAGGAGCCGCGCTTCTTATCGTAATTGACGCGCAGGCCCGGCTGGATGTGGAGCCCCTCGGCGACTTCCCAGTTGAGCTTGCCGAACACCGCGAAGCTGGTGTTGTCGAAGCTGATCGTGTTGGTCGAGGTCAGCCCGTTGAGCACGGCGGGGTTGCACGCCGCGGTGGTCGCGGTGGCGCAGCCGCTCGATCCCGGCGGCACCGAGGCGCCGGGATTGAGCAGCCAGCGGCTCGCTGCCGGGCCCTGGACCTGCGAGCCCTGGGTATCGATCGTCTGATGGAAGTAGAAGGCGCCGAGCGTGTACTGGAGCGGGCCGGAGCCGTTCGAGGCGATGCGCAGCTCCTGCGAGAATTGCTTCTGCTGCGAGGGGTTCTGCGACACGGTGGTGATCGGCAGGCCGATGAAATCGCGATCGTTCGCGGGCAGCCAGTCCCAATAGCGCCACGCCGTCACCGAGGTGATCGTCGCGCCGCCGATATTCCAATTGCCGACCAGCGAGGCACCGCCGATTTCCTGCCGCGAGTTCGAATCGGCATCGAGATCGGTGACGCGATCGAAGGGATCCTTGCTCGGCGGGGCATAGCCGAACGCGGCGGCGAGCGCGGCATATTGGCGGTTGAGCGGACGCTGGGTAGCGCCTTCGCGCGCATAATATTGGACGCAGCACAAAGGGTTCTGGCGATTGAAGTCGCCCGAAAGGGTGAAATCGAGATCGGGGGTGGCGCGCCAGAGCAGCTGGCCACGCACCCCGAGATTGCGCAGGCGATGCTGATCGACTCCGGTGCGGACGTTGAGGACGGTGCCCTCGCGCGTGGTGCCCGAGGTCGATAGGCGGAAGGCGACATTATCGGCGAGCGGCGCCGAGACCGACGCCTTGGCCTGGAGGAATTCGTAGTTGCCGATGCTCACCTCGACCCGCGATTCGGGCTCGAAGCTCGGCGCGCGCGTGGTGATGTTGATCGCGCCGGCGGTGGTGTTCTTGCCGTAGAGCGTGCCCTGCGGGCCGCGCAGCACCTCGACGCGCTCGACATCGACGAAATCGAAGGTCGAGGCGCCGATGCGGCCGATATAGACGCCGTCGACATAGAAGCCGACGCCCTGCTCGATCCCGTCATTGGTGAGGCCGAACGGCGCGCCGAGACCGCGGATGTTGATCGCCGAGTTGCGCGGATTGCTCGAATAGAATTGCAGCGTCGGCTGCGATTGCTGGAGCCGATTGACGTTGAACGCGCCGCTTTCGGCGAGATCCTCGCCGCTCAGCACCGAGAGCGCGATCGGCACGTCCTGCACCCGCTCCTCGCGGCGGCGCGCAGTGACGACCACGTCCTGCGAATCGTCGACCGCCGGATCCTCCGCAGCGGTCTCCACCCTGGGTGGATCGTCGCGATCAGGTGCGGTCGCGCCCAGCGGCGAAGCGCTCGCGAGGAGCAGCAGCGTCAGCGAAGAAAGGCTCATCAACATCCCCTTGGTTCCAATACCCATAATGTCGATGGATTTAGTAGGTATTAGCCAGCAAGCGAATCTTTGGGAAGCCGAAGCTGCGTTTCTCGGGCGTCGCGCGGACCGATTCGACGCATCTTGAAATCGCCTTGCCGCAAACCACATTCGGCAATGTCACGGTGCCCGATGGGGCCGGACAAGCAGCGCCGCGAAATTCCGGGCGCCGCGAAGAGACGTTCAACTTGCTCAACAGAGGTTTTGAAATGCGTCAGTTCGACTTTACTCCCTTCCGTCGCTCAACCGTCGGCTTCGACCGGCTGTTCGACTTGCTCGAGGCGAGCGCCCGTCAGGCGGGCAGCGAGAATTATCCCCCCTTCAACCTCGAGCGTCTTGCCGAGGACCGGTATCGAATCACGCTCGCCGTCGCCGGCTTCAAGCCCGACGAGATCGACGTGACCGCGCAGCAGAACCTGCTCCTGGTCCAAGGCAAGAAGGCGAGCGAGAACGAGAACAACCAAGGCGCGTTCCTGCATCTCGGCATTGCCAATCGCAGCTTCGAACGCCGCTTCGAGCTGGCCGACTTCGTGCGGGTCGAGAGCGCGAACCTGGCCGACGGCCTGCTCGTCATCGATCTGGTCCGCGAGATTCCCGAGGCGATGAAGCCGAAGAAGATCGCGGTGAACGGCGGCGGCGAGGCGAAGCCGATCGAGCATCGCGACGCGGCGTAACGACCACCACGGCTAGCGGCGCTTTTCCTCCCTTTGGGCGCCGCAGCAGGGGCGTCCGGGCATTGCCCGGGCGCCCTTTGCGTTTGCGTGACGATTTAATCCTCCCTCGCGCAGCGGGGGAGGTGGCGCCGAAGGCGACGGAGGGGGCATCTCCGCAAACGACATCGCTCGCGGAGATGCCCCCTCCACCATGCTGCGCATGGTCCCCCTCCCCCGCTTCGCGAGGGAGGATTTTAGCGCAGCCTAGTTCGGCTGGATCCAGCGATTGGGGCCGATCAGCCACGGCTTGACCCGGCCGGTCGGCTGCGGCGCGCCGTCGAGGCGGACCGCGCGGAGGATCTGGACCGGGCCGGGCTGGATCATCTGGCCGCGCATCGGGCCCCTGCCCCCGCCGGTCGGCCGCGCGAGGATCTTGCGGACCACGTCCATGCCCGACACGACATGGCCGAAAGCGGCATAGCCGTTGCGGCCGGCGCCGCGCGCGTCGAGCGAGGGATTGTCGCCGACCATGATCGAGAAATTGCCGGTGGCGCCGTCGATGCTCGCGCCGTGCGCCATCGAGACCGTGCCGTCGGTGTGACGGATGCCGGTGAGGTTGGTCGGCTCGAGCGGCGGCGACGGCAGGATCCGCCGCGCGTCGCTGGCGATCCCGCCCTGGACGAAGCCGAACTTCGGGTTCCCCGTGCGGCGCGAGGCGCGATAGAAGCCGGTGCCGTCGAGCCGCCCGTCATCGACATAGGCGAGGAAGTTCGCGACCGTCTTCGGCGCGCGCTTCGCATCGAGCGCGAGGACGATGTTGCCGGCGCTGGTCTCGATCCGGACGCGGACCATGCCGGGTGCAGGACGATCCTGCGCCGACGCAGGCGAAACCAACGGCAGCAACAACGCGGCGACGAGCGCCCATAATCGGATATGCATGGAAATCCCGGTAGGACGAGGAGCGTGCTGGGGGAAGCAGGATGCGCCGCTTCGATCGCACCCGGGCGATCTTCCGGCGCGAGCCGGTTACTCGACCAGACTGACCTGCAGCGAATTGCCGCCGCCGGAGACCACCCGCACGGGCGAGTCGAAGACCTTGGTTGCCTTCACCTTGGCGTTGCCCGGCTGATCGTAGAGCGCCCGGACCATCACCTCGAGACCGCCGCCGGCCAGCGGGACAACGGTGGACGGCAACAGCGAGGCTTCGCGGAACTTGAGCTTGCCGAGGGAGAGCTGCTCCTGCTGCTTGCGGATGGCAGCGATGATCTTCGCGAACCCGGCGTCGTCGATGTCGGCCAGGGCCACTTTGCCGCTTCGCTTGGTGGTATAGGCGCGCATCGCCCTCGCGACGCGCTCCTTGCGCCCGGTGAGTAGCGTCTGGTCCTTCGATTTCTTCCTCATCATCCGCCACCTACGCTACAGGAGACATTCCGATCCGCAATTTGTGCTTCCAATCCAAACTCTTGCATAGGCCGTCGAGGTCGGGGAATATATGGGAATAATCGATCCCCACGGAAAGTAGCTTCTTCTGGAATTCGTCGCGGAGCGCCACCGGGATCTTGAACGTCATCGCATCGCTGACCACGAACGGAGCCTCGGGGTCGCCGTGTAGCGTAAACAGCCCACGCTGGGTAGTGATCCGTTGCGACACCGGCGCCGTCTCGATCACATAGACGTCGCTCTGGATTTCGAACGGGTGGCCGAAGCTGTGATTGCGTTTCACCGAGCGGCAGGTGCTGATGTCGAAACCCTCCACCGCGCCGGCCACGGTGTCGAGCGCGTAGAGAAAACAATCCCGGTCCAGCGGGTAGGACGACACCGCGAACCACGCCGCCACCAGCGGACTGGACGACCAGTCGAGCAGCCGCGTCGGCATGCCGTGGTGCTGGGCCAGCGCCAGCCATTCCCAGTCGGTCGAGACAGGCGCCGCGACATAGCTGCGCGCCAGTCGCTTGAACTGGTCGAAGAGTATTTTCTCGCGAGTCTTGGAGTAGCTGTACTCCGGCCGGCCAATCTTCGGCTTGATCTCGTTCTGCCCGGACTCGCCCCTGAACAAATGATGATCGGCATCGAACTGCTCGATCCACGCCCAGTACTGAGCCCAGAGCTGCGAAATATCTCCCCCCATGCCCCGAGCTTAAGCAAGCGGGCGAGGAAAGCAAGTTGCGCGCCCTAGACCAGCCGGCTCTGCTTGACTGCCGCCTCGATGAAGCTGGCGAACAGCGGGTGCGGATCGAACGGCTTGGACTTGAGTTCGGGATGGAACTGGACGCCGACGAACCACGGATGGTCGGGCCGCTCGACGATCTCGGGGAGCGAGCCATCGGGCGACATGCCCGAGAAGACCAGCCCGCCGGCTTCGAGAACCGGCTTGTAATGGGTGTTGACCTCGTAGCGGTGGCGGTGGCGCTCGCTGATCTCGTCCGATCCGTAGATCGACGCGACCACCGAATTGCCGCCGAGCCTGGCGGTATAGGCGCCGAGCCGCATCGTGCCGCCGAGATCGCCGCCTTCCTCGCGCTTCTGGATGCCCTCGCCGGTCATCCACTCGGTGATCATGCCGACCACCGGCTCCTCGGTCGGGCCGAACTCGGTGGTCGAGGCGTCCTTGACGCCCTGCGTCCGCGCGCCTTCGATGCACGCCATCTGCATGCCGAGGCAGATGCCGAAGAAGGGCACGTTGCGCTCGCGCGCGAAGCGGACGCCGGCGATCTTGCCCTCGCTGCCGCGCTCGCCGAAGCCGCCCGGCACGAGGATGCCGTGCATCGGCTCGAGCACCGCGGTGACTTCCTCTTCGTCGTCGCGCTCGAAAAGCTCGGCGTCGAGCCAGCGGATGTTGACCTTCACCCGATTGGCG
Source organism: Sphingomonas naasensis (assembly GCF_004792695.1). GTDB lineage: Bacteria > Pseudomonadota > Alphaproteobacteria > Sphingomonadales > Sphingomonadaceae > Sphingomonas > Sphingomonas naasensis. The sequence goes on from NZ_SRXU01000002.1 coordinate 138,966, forward strand.
ATGCCGCCATGGGTGAGCGCCTCGGTGAGCGACTTATAGGCGTCGGGGACGCCCATATATTTGCCGACCACGCCGATCGTGACCTCGCCCTCGGGATTGGTGATCCGCTCGACGATGTCGTCCCAGCGCGCGAGATTGGGCGCTTCGCCCGGCTCGATCCCGAAGGCGCGGAGCACTTCGACGTCGAGCCCCTCGCGATGATACTGGAGCGGCACGGCGTAGATGCTCTTGGCGTCGAGCGCCGGGATCACCGCCTCGGGGCGGACGTTGCAGAACTGCGCGATCTTGGCGCGCTCGCCGGCGGGCAGATCGCGCTCCGAGCGGCAGACCAGCACGTCCGGCTGGACGCCCAATGCCGCGAGCTCGCGCACGCTGTGCTGGGTCGGCTTGGTCTTGAGCTCGCCCGCGGCGGCGATGAACGGCACCAGCGTGACATGGATGCTGACCGTCTGGCCGCGGCCGAGATCGTTGCGGAGCTGGCGAATCGCCTCGATGAACGGCAGCGATTCGATGTCGCCGACGGTGCCGCCGATCTCGCACAGCACGAAATCGAGATCGTCGGTCTCGTCCTGCGCGAACGCCTTGATCGCGTCGGTGACGTGCGGGATCACCTGGACGGTGGCGCCGAGATAGTCGCCGCGGCGCTCGCGCTCGATGATCGTCTTGTAGATCCGCCCCGAAGTGACGTTGTCCGACTGGCGCGAGGCGACTCCGGTGAAGCGCTCGTAATGGCCGAGATCGAGATCGGTCTCGGCGCCGTCGTCGGTGACGTACACCTCACCATGCTGGTGCGGCGACATCGTGCCGGGATCGACGTTGAGATAGGGATCGAACTTGCGGATGCGGACCCGATAGCCCCGGGCCTGGAGCAAAGCCGCAAGGCTCGCCGCCATCAAACCCTTGCCAAGCGAGGAGACCACGCCGCCGGTGATGAAAATATACCGCGCCATGGGAGAAAACGCCTAACGTGTTTGAGCGCGCGCCGACAAGCGCGCGACTCACTTATTTTTTCATGTGCCCGCCGTCGCCGGAGAGCGGCGGAGATTATTGCGCGAGCGGAACCGAGCCGTTGGCCGGCGCGGCGCTGTTCGCGGGAGCGGCACTGCCCCCTGCCGGCGCGGCTGCGTTGCCGATCGCGAGCGGGACAGCCGGGCCGGTCGTCGGCGCGGTCATCGGTGCGGCGGGCGCGCGCTGAAGCGTGGTGTCGATCGTCGTCGAGTGACGAGTCGCGGCGATCACCGCGAGCAGGATGCTCATCGTGATAAACAGAATCGCGAGGATCGCGGTCGAGCGGGTGAGGAAGTCCGCCGCGCCGCGCGCGGACATCAGGCCCGAGGGGCTGCCGCCCGAAGTGAGCCCGCCGCCTTCAGAGCGCTGCATGAGAATCACGGTCACGAGCAGTGCCGCGATGATGGCGTGGACGACGAGCAGAAAGGTGAACATTGAGACCGGACCTGTTGCGAAAGCGGCGACATAGGGGAGCCGGTGCCAGGGATCAACCTGCCTCGATTCCGGCCCGTCGCGGAGCGCGTGCGCCGCAGATGGACCCAAAGCGGTAACATTTCGCCAACGCACTGAAACCACTGGGCCCAAGCTGCGTTGTGTGAGAGCCCGGACAGAACCGGGAACGTAACGGATGAGGATGCCGTGAACGCGATGCCGGACCAGTCGCTGTCATCCTGGAAGAACACGCTGATCGATTATGTGCGCTCGGGCGAGCCCGATCTCACCAATCGCCAGATGGCGCTTCTGATGCTTGTGTATCTCGACCCGGGGCCCCATACGGTCCGCGGATTGGCGCGGGCGCTCAACGTGTCGAAGCCTGTAGTAACCCGTGCCTTGAATCGCCTGGGGACGCTCGGCTATCTGCGCCGCCAACGCGACGATACCGACAAACGCAACATCTTTGTTGCGCGTACCGCTGAAGGGGCAGATTTTCTTGCAGAGTTCGGGCATTTCCTCGCTGGCGACAACATCAGCCAGCCAGCCGCCCGCAGGGCCAACGCGTAAGCGCTTTTCGCTGAAGGGACGCTCCGCGACCTTCGATTCGCGGGTCGACGCGGTGCGCCGCGACCTCGCCGATGTGCGGCTCGCCGATCGGGTTTTCGCTCCGCATTATGCCGCGCCGATGCCGCGCACCCTCGCCGTCGCCACCGACCTTCGCCTGAGCGGCGCGGCCGATTCCGAAGTTCTCGCCACGCTCGCCGCCGGCGACCTGTTCGAAGTGCTCGAATTCGCCGGCGATCATGCCTGGGGCGTCGCGCCCGGCTCGGGGCTGGTCGGCTATATCGCCGCATCGGCGCTGGCGGACATGCAATGAGCATCCGCGTCTTCATCGACGGTGCCGTGGGCACCACCGGGCTCGAGATCCGCGAGCGGCTCGACGGCCGCGAAGGGATCGAGCAGATCATCCTCGCCGAGGCCGATCGCAAGGACCCGAAGAAGCGCGAGGACGCGCTCAATTCGGCCGATTTCGTCATCCTCTGCCTGCCCGACGACGCCGCGCGCGAGGCGGTGGAGATGATCCGCGCCAAGAAGGTGCGCGTGATCGACGCGTCGACTGCGCACCGCGTCGCGCCCGACTGGGTCTATGGCTTTGCCGAGCTCGAGCCGGGCCAGCTCAATGCGATCGCGGAGGCGCCGCGGGTGAGCAATCCGGGCTGCTATCCCACCGGCTTCCTCGCGCTGGTGCGTCCGCTGGTGCGCGCCGGGCTGGTGCCGCTCGACCATGTCTTCTCGGTCAATGCGGTCTCGGGCTATTCGGGCGGCGGCAAATCGATGATCGCCGAGTTCGAGGACCAGGATTCGGACGCCTTCACCGCGACTGCGTTCCGCAACTACGGCCTCGGCCTCGAGCACAAGCATGTGCCCGAGATGCAGAAGCACGCACGGATAGAGCATCCGCCGATCTTCCAGCCCGCGGTGGTGCGCACCTATCGCGGCATGGTGGTCGAGGTGCCCCTGCCGCTCCATACCTTCACGCGCCGCCCGTCGCTCGAGGCGATCGAGAACGCGCTGCGCGATGCCTATAAGGATTGCCCGCTGCTGCGCGTGCTTCCCGCCGATGCCGCGACGGTGTCGATCGAGGAGGACGCCGGGACCGACCGGCTGAGCGTGCGCGTGTTCGGCAATGCCGAGCGCGGCCAGGCGCGGCTGGTGGCGACGCTCGACAACCTCGGCAAGGGCGCGGCCGGCGCCGCGGTGCAGAACCTCAACATCATGGCCGGGTTCGATCCGATCGCGGGGCTGGTGCTCTAGCCGTCGGGAGGCTTGTTCGCGCAGAGGACGCAGAGAGGGTGTCCGATGCGCCGATCGCGGCGTTTGCATTCCGGGCGCCTCGAGCGACGCCGCTGACGCGGCGACGTCCTTTCTCCGCGCTCTCTGCGCCTCTGCGCGAACAGCCCTTGTCCGGAGCCTCTTCTCTTCTCCGGGCGATCGAAATGCCCGCTGCCGCTTGATCTTTGCCGCCCGTTGGTGTCTCGCGTTCGAAACCAGTCGACGAGAGGCAAAAGATGCATCAGCCCGTGGGCAAATTGCTGCTGTTCGGAGCAACCGGCGATCTCGCCCAGCGGATGCTGCTCCCCTCGCTCTATGCCCTGCACGCCGACGGGTTGCTGCCCGAGGGGCTGACGATCACCGGCACCGCGCGCTCCGACAAGGACGATCAATCCTATCGCGATTTCGCCCGTGCCGCGCTCGACGAATTCCTGCCGGCAGACCGCAAGGATGACAACGCTGTCGGAAGCTTTCTCGAGCGGCTCAACTACCAGTCGCTCGACGCCTCGCAGATCGACGGCTTCGCGGCGCTCAAGGACAAGCTCGGCGACATTTCGGGCGGCCTCGCCATCTTCCTGTCGACCGCGCCCTGGCTGTTCGGACCGACCATCGAGGGTCTCAAGAGCGCTGGCCTGACCGGCGACAATGTCCGGATCAGCCTCGAAAAGCCGCTGGGCAAGGACCTTCAGTCGAGCTGCGAGATCAACGATCTCGTCGCCGGCGCCTTTCCCGAGGACCGCACCTTCCGGATCGATCACTATCTCGGCAAGGAGACGGTGCAGAACATCCTCGCGCTGCGCTTCGGCAATTCGCTGTTCGAGCCGGTGTGGAACGCGCAGGGGATCGATCACGTCCAGATCACCGTCTCCGAGACGGTCGGGCTCGAGGGCCGCGCGGGCTTTTACGACGAGACCGGGGCGCTGCGCGACATGGTGCAGAACCACATGCTCCAGCTACTCGCGCTGATCGCGATGGAGCCCCCTGCCCGCTTCGACGGCACCGCGATCCGCGACGAGAAGGTCAAGGTGTTCCGCTCGTTGCGCAAGATCAGCGCGCAGGAGGCGCCCCAGCTGACCGTGACCGGCCAATATGGCGGCGGCGCGGTGAAGGGCGAGATCGTCCGCGACTATGCCAGCGACCTCGAAAAGCCGTCGAACACCGAGACCTTCGTCGCGATCAAGGCGCATGTCGACAATTGGCGCTGGCAGGGCGTGCCCTTCTATCTGCGCACCGGCAAAAGGCTGGGCGAGCGGCGCAGCGAGATCGTGATCCAGTTCAAGCCGGTGCCGCATTCGATCTTCGCCGATCGCGGGGGCATGCTCCAGCCCAACACGCTGGTGATCCGGCTGCAGCCGGAGGAATATGTCCGCCTGCTGGTGATGGCCAAGCAGCCCGGACTCGACCGCGAGGGCGTGCGCCTGCGCGAAGTGCCGCTCAACCTCAGCCTCGACACCGAATTCGCCGGCACCCGCCGCCGCATCGCCTATGAGCGGCTGCTGCTCGACCTGATCGAGGGCGATCCGACGCTGTTCGTCCGCCGCGACGAGGTCGAGGCGCAATGGACGTGGATCGACGCCATCCGCGCCGGCTGGGAGGCCAATGACCTGAAGCCCAAGCCCTATGCCTCGGGCAGCTGGGGCCCGTCCGCCGCGATCGCGCTCACCGAGCGCGACGGCGTGACGTGGAACGAGTGAATCCGATCCTCCCCCCGGTGGGGGAGGTGGCAGCGAAGCTGACGACGGGGTAGCGCGCCGCGGCCGCCTTGCCTGTGGAGAGCTACCCCTCCACCAGCTCCGCTGGTCCCCCTCCCCCTCCGGGGGAGGATTTGACTACCGCGACTTTCCAAGCGTTGCTTGCATACCCACCTAGGACATGAGGAAATTTACATGACGACCGAAATCGAATGGTGGGACTATGACGATGCCGACGAGATGGCCGCGGCCGTCGCCGGCGACGTCCAGTTCATCATCGAGAGCGCGATCGACGCGCGCGGCGCCGCAGTGATCGCGCTCGCCGGCGGCAAGACGCCGCTGCCGATCTACGAGAAGCTGGCCGCGGCCAAGCTCGACTGGAAGCGCGTGACGATCGTCCCCGGCGACGACCGGCTGGTGCCGCTCGGCGATCCGCTGTCGAACGTCACCGCGATTGGCAAGACCTTCATCCCGCGGGGCGCGCGGGTGATCCCGCTGATCAGCGCCACCGTCGCCGACTACAAGGCCGCGGGCCGCGCCGCGGACGCGATCCTGCAGGATCTGCATTGGCCGCTCGACCTGTGCCTGCTCGGCGTGGGCGGCGACGGGCATTGCGCGTCGATCTTCCCCGGCCCCGATTTCGACGAGGCGCTGAACGGCCCGAAGGAGCGCCGCGCGCTGGGCGTGATGCCCGATCCGCTGCCGCCCGAGGCGCCGGTCGCGCGGGTGACGCTGAGCCGCGCCGCGATCGTCTCGGCGCGCGCGCTGATGATCGCGGTCACCGGCCAGGCCAAGCGCGACGTGCTCGAGGCGGCGATCGAACAGGGCGCGTCGTCCGCTTACCCGGTCGGCCGCGTCCTCGCCGATGTCGAGCTGCCGGTGGATATCCACTGGGCGGCGTGAGGCCGCCGGTCACTGCGTTAGAGTTGCAAGGCTGAGAAGATGACCCTCCACTCCGAAATCGCCGCGGTCACCGATCGCGTGATCGCGCGCTCGAAAGCCGGGCGCGCCGCTTATCTCGACCTGATCCGCCGCGAGCGCGAATCGGGCGCCGATCGCCCCAGGCTCGGCTGCGCCAATCTCGCGCACGCCTATGCCGGCACCGACGAGCAGCGCGATCTGCTGACCCCGGCGAACCGGATGAACATCGGCATCGTCACTTCGTACAACGACATGCTCTCGGCGCATGCGGTCTATTATCGCTATCCCGAGCAGATGAAGGTCTGGGCGCTCGAGGCGGGTGCTACCGCGCAGGTGGCGGGCGGCGTGCCGGCGATGTGCGACGGCGTGACGCAGGGCTATCAGGGCATGGAGCTGTCGCTGTTCAGCCGCGACACGATCGCGCTGTCTACCGGCATCGCGCTGTCGCACCGGGTGTTCGAGGGCGCGGCGTTGCTCGGCATCTGCGACAAGATCGTCCCCGGGCTGCTGATCGGGGCGCTGCGCTTCGGCCATCTGCCGATGGTGATGATTCCGGGCGGGCCGATGCGCTCTGGGCTGCCCAACAAGGAGAAGGCCGCGGTCCGCGAGCGCTATGCCGAGGGCAAGGTCGGCCGCGACGAGCTGCTCGCCGCCGAGATCGCCGCCTATCATTCGAAGGGCACCTGCACCTTCTACGGCACCGCCAATTCGAACCAGATGATGATGGAGGCGATGGGACTCCACATGCCCGGCGCGGCCTTCGCCAATCCGGGCACGAAGCTGCGCCAGGAGCTGACCCGCGCGGCGGTCCACCGGCTCGCCGAGATCGGCTGGAACGGCAATGACTACAGGCCCATCGGCCATGTCGTCGACGAGAAGGCGATCGTGAACGCAGCGATCGTGCTGCTCGCCACTGGCGGCTCGACCAACCATCTTATCCACGTCCCCGCCTTTGCCCGCGCGGCGGGGATCCTGATCGACTGGGACGATTTCGACCGGCTGTCGCGCACCGTGCCGCTGCTCACCCGCGTCTATCCCAATGGCTCGGCCGATGTGAACGGCTTCGAGGACGCCGGCGGACCGAGCTTCGTGATCCGCGAGCTGCTGCGCGGCGGACTGATGCACGGCGACACGGTGACGGTCGCGAAGGACGGCATGGCCGCCTATGGCCGCAAGCCCGATATCGCGGACGAGGCGCTGGTCTGGCACGACCACCCCGAGAAGAGCGGCGACGAGACCATCGTTCGCACGATCGACGCGCCCTTCTCGCCCGAGGGCGGCTTCCGCATCCTCAAGGGCAATCTCGGCCGCGCCTGCATCAAGGTCTCGGCGGTCGAGCGCGACCGCTGGACGATCGAGGCGCCGTGCCGCGTCTTCGCCGACCAGGCCGAGGTGCAGGAAGCGTTCAAGGCGGGCGAGCTCGACCGCGACATCGTCGTCGTCGTCCGTTTCCAAGGCCCCAAGGCGAACGGCATGCCCGAGCTGCACAAGCTGACCCCGCCGCTGGGCGTGCTGCAGAATCGCGGCTTCCGGGTGGCGCTGGTCACCGACGGGCGCATGTCCGGCGCGTCGGGCAAGGTCCCCTGCGCGATCCATTTGTCGCCCGAGGCGCTCGGCGGCGGACCGATCGGCAAACTGCGCGACGGCGATATCGTGCGCGTCTGCGCGGAGGAAGGCGTTCTTCAGGCACTGGTCGATCCGGCAGAATGGGCGGAACGCGAGCAGTGCGAAGCGCCGCCGCCGGCGATCGGCACCGGTCGCGAGCTGTTCGCGATGATGCGCCACCACGCGAGCGAGGCCGAAATGGGCGGCTCGGCAATGCTGGCCGAGGCCGGACTCTAAGCCCGGCTTTACATCCGCGCCGCCAGCGCAGAGAAGGGCGGCGCACCGTCTGCCAACGTTGACAGGCCGATGGGCACGGGAGGCTCAGGGAGAAGGCATGGAAGTCGTCGCGGTCGATATCGGAGGCACGCACGCCCGCTTTGCGATTGCGGAAGTGGCGGAGGGACGCGTCGTCTCCATGGCCGAGCCGGTGACGCAGAAGGTCGCCGAGCATCCCAGCCTCCAGCTCGCCTGGCAGGCATTCGGCGAGACGCTCGGGCGCCCGCTCCCCAAGGCGGCAGCGATCGCGGTCGCTTCGCCGGTGGGCGGCGAGATCATCAAGCTCACCAACAATCCGTGGATCATCCGCCCCGCGCTGATCCCCGAGCGGCTCGGCGCCGGCACCTGGACCGTGGTCAATGACTTCGCCGCGATCGGCCACGCGGTCGCGCAGCTCGACGATGGCGATTTCCTCCACCTTTGCGGCCCCGAGACGCCGCTGCCGGCGCGTGGATCGATCACCGTCTGCGGCCCCGGCACCGGGCTCGGCGTGGCGCAGGTGTTCCGCCACAAGGGCGGCTACGACATCATCGCGACCGAGGGCGGGCATGTCGATTTCGCGCCGCTCGATCCGATCGAGGACGCCTTCGTCAAAAGGCTGCGCCGCGAGTATAACCGCGTCTCGACCGAGCGGATCGTCGCCGGCCCCGCGATCGTGGCGATCTACGAGACGCTTGCCGAGCTCGAGAAGCGTCCCGTCTCGCGCCTCGACGACAAGAAGATCTGGGCTATGGCGTTCGAAGGGACCGACAGCCTCGCCGTGGCAGCGCTCGATCGCTTCTGCCTGAGCCTCGGCGCGGTCGCCGGCGACCTCGCGCTGACCCATGGCCCGACCGGCGTGGTGATCGCCGGCGGTCTGGGGTTGCGACTCAAGGACCATTTGCTGCAATCGGGCTTCGGCGAGCGTTTCGTCGCCAAGGGCCGGTTCCGGAACCTGATGGCGTTGATCCCCGTCAAGCTGATCACGCACCCGCAGCCCGGCCTCTACGGCGCTGCGGCCGCCTTCGCCCAGGAGCACGCACTTTGACGACGACGATTGCCGATATCATGCGCACCAGCCCGGTGATCCCGGTGCTAGTGATCGACGATGCCGCCCACGCCCGCCCGCTCGCCGAGGCGCTGGTGAAAGGCGGGCTGCGCGTGCTCGAAGTGACGCTGCGCACCCCCGCGGCGATCGAGGCGATCGCCGAGATGAAGAAAGTCGCGGGCGCGATCGTCGGCGCGGGCACCGTGGTCAACACCGACCAGTTCGAGCAGGTGATGAAGGCCGATGCCGAATTCATCGTCTCGCCCGGCCTGACCGAACGGCTCGGCGACGCGATCGTGCGCAGCGGCGTGCCCTATCTGCCCGGCGTCGCCAATGCCGGCGACATCATGCGCGGGCTCGACCTCGGGCTGACCCATTTCAAATTCTTCCCCGCCGAGACTTCGGGCGGGCTGAAGGCGCTCAAGGCGCTCGCCGCGCCCTTCTATCAGGCGCGCTTCTGCCCGACCGGCGGCGTCAGCCTCGCGACCGCGCCCGACTGGCTCGGCTTCGATCCGGTGCTCTGCGTCGGCGGCAGCTGGATCACGCCCAAGGGCGCGAGCCTCGATCAGGTCGAGACGCTGGCGCGCGAGGCGGCGGGGCTGAAGGGTTAGCTCCTTCTCCCCTTGTGGGAGAAGGAAGGGGCCCGCTCGCGAAGCGAGTGGGAAGGATGAGGGGGACTGAGACTCACTCCCCCTCACCCTTCCGCCGACTTCGTCGGCTCCCTCCCTCTCCCACAGGGGGAGAGGGATTAGAGATTTACATCTCCCCCCGTGCCCGCCGCAGCGCATACCATTTCTGGACATTGGCATTGTGCTGCTCGAGCGTGTCGGCGAACACGTGGCCGCCGCTGCCATCGGCGACGAAGTAGAGCGCCGAGGACTGCGCCGGATCGAGCACCGCATCGATCGATTCGCGGCCCGGATTGGCGATCGGTCCCACCGGCAGCCCGACCATCGCATAAGTGTTGTACTGGTTCACCGCGCGCACTTCCGACTGAAGGATGCGCCGGCCGAGCGGTTTGCCCCTGGTGATCGGGTAGATGATCGTCGGATCGGCCTGCAGCATCATGCTCTGGCGAAGCCGATTCGAATAGACCGCGGCGACCATTCGCCGCTCCTCGGGCTTGCCGGTCTCCTTCTCGACGATCGAGGCGAGCGTCAGCGCCTGCGCCGGAGTCGAAACGGCGATGCCGGGCTTGCGCCGCGCCCAGGCGCCGGCGAGATAATCGGCCATCGCCTGCTGCATCCGCGCGAGCACCGCCGCGCGGGTCTCGCCGCGATTATAGGCATAGGTGTCGGGCAGCACGCTGCCTTCGGCCGGCACTGCGATCTCGCCGCCCAGCCCATCGGCCTTCAGCAGCGCCTCGTAGACGAGGATCGAGGGCACGCCCTCGGCGACGGTGATCTTGCGCTGGAGCGTCTTGCCACCCTGCAGATCCTTGAGAATGTCCGACTGGCTCTGGCGCGCGAGCAGGCGATATTCGCCGGCCTTGATCGGCGCGCCGCCGCCAAAGACCTTCGACAGCAGCACGAATTGACGCGCCGAGCGGATCGCGCCGGCTTTCTGCAATTCGGTCGCCGCGCCGCTGAGCGTGGCGCCCTGCGGGACCAGCACGGTGGCGTTGACGCGCGCCGGGCCGCTGCCTGCCCAGAGCTGGAGCACCGCCAGCCCCGCCGCCGCTACCACGAGCAGGGCGACGAGGATGGCGCAGCCGCCGGCCCGGCGGCGCGGCTTCGGTCTGTCAGACAGCCTTCATCACCAGGCTGGCATTGGTGCCGCCGAAGCCGAAGCTGTTGTTGAGCACCGCCTTGATCTTGCGCTGCTTCGCCTGGTGCGGGACCAGATCGACGCCCGCGCAATTATCGCTCGGATTGTCGAGGTTGAGCGTCGGCGGGGCGACCTGATCGCGCATCGCGAGGATGCAGAAGATCGATTCGACCGCACCGGCGCCGCCGAGCAGATGCCCGATCGCCGACTTGGTCGAGCTCATCGACAGCGTGCCGATCGCGTTGCCGAACAGACGGCGGACGCCGCCGAGCTCGAGCTCGTCGCCGAGCGGAGTCGAGGTGCCGTGCGCGTTGATGTAATCGATGTCGCCGAAGTCGAGGCCCGACTTCTTCATCGCCATCTGCATCGAGCGATAGGCGCCCGAGCCTTCGGGATGCGGCGCGGTGACGTGATAGGCGTCGCCCGACAGGCCATAGCCGACGACTTCGGCGTAGATCTTGGCGCCGCGCTTCTTCGCGCGCTCATATTCCTCGAGCACGACAACGCCGGCGCCCTCGCCCATCACGAAGCCGTCGCGGTCCTGGTCCCAGGGGCGGCTCGCCCTGGTGGGATCGTCGCGGAAATTGGTCGACAGCGCGCGCGCCTGACCGAAGCCGGCAATGCCGATCGGGCAGATCGCGCCCTCGGCGCCGCCCGCGAGCATGATGTCGGCATCGTCCATCGCGATCATCCGCGCGGCGTCGCCGATCGAATGCGCGCCGGTCGAGCAGGCGGTGACCACGGCGTGGTTGGGGCCCATCAGGCCGTATTTGATCGAGACCTGACCCGAGATCAGATTGATCAGCCGGCCATGGACGAAATGCGGCGAGACGCGCTTGGGGCCCTTTTCGGCGAGCACCAGCGATTCGCTCTCGATGCCCGGAAGCCCGCCGATGCCGGCGCCGATCGAGCAGCCGGCGCGGAAACGCTCTTCCTCGGTCATGTCGAGCAGGCCGGCATCCTCGATCGCCTGGCCGGCGGCATCGATGCCGTAGACGATGAACGGATCGACCTGACGCTGGATCTTGTGATCGACGCGCTTGCCCGGATCGAAGCCATATTCGTGATCGGCCGGCTTCACCTCGCACGCATAGTTGCTGTGAAAATCGGTCGCGTCGAAGCGCGTGATCGTGGCCGCGCCGGACTTTGCGGCGACGATGTTCTTCCAGGCGGTCTCGACATCGGCACCCAGCGGGGTGACGAGCCCAAGGCCGGTTACGACTACGCGGCGCATGGCGTTCTCTCCGTCAATCTTCTCTCATCGGGACCAAATCCCCGAAAACGAAACGGCTCCCCGCCCTCTCTTGCGAGCCCGGACGGGAAGCCGCTATATGGCAGTGCCGGCCCATCCGGGCAGGGTCGCCGGAAGGGCGATCAGCCTTCCTGATGCTCGCTGATGTACGCCACGGCGTCACCGACCGTGGTGATCTTCTCGGCTGCGTCGTCGGGGATCTCGACGCCGAATTCTTCCTCGAAAGCCATGACCAGCTCGACGATGTCGAGGCTGTCCGCACCCAGATCGTCGATGAAGCTCGCTTCGGGCTTCACTTCGCCGGCATCGACGCCGAGATGGTCGACGACGAGCGCGGCAACGCGCTGGGTGATCTCTTCCTGGTTGGCCATAGTCCCTGTTTTCCTTTGTCTGGGGCTCTGAATTCCGTGTGAACGCACCTAGAATGCCGGGGGTGCGGTTGCAAGGGGGCACTCTCCCGGGCCGTACGGTTCACGCCTGCGAAAAGTCGAAGCTCGCATATTGGATCGTGCTGAGGAATGCGAAATATTCGGCGAGCAGTTCGGCATTTGCGCGGGTCTGCTTCGCCTCGTCGCTCACCGACGCCTTGATCAGTTCGCCGGTTTCGGCCGCGGTGAGCGCACGGTTGCGCGCCTCTTCGGGCAAGGCGAGGAAGCGATCCTCGAGCTCGGCGGCATCGAAGCCGCGCTCGCCGATCACGCGCTGGGCGACCGGCATGCCGACCTTGGCCAGTGTGTAGACCCGCGCCGCCTTGATCGCCGCCTCGGACCAGTTGTGCTCGAGCCCGCACGCCACCGCGGCGCTGGCAATGCTCCCGCCGACGGCGGGATCGTAGCTCGGCCGCTTGCCGCTCTCGGTCATGTTGCGCGAGACGTCGGCGTGCAGCTGCGCGACGGCGCCCTTGGCCATTTTTCCCGCGACGCAATCGATCGTCGCGAGATCGGCGGCATGCGCGGGTGCCGCGCAGACGAGCAGCGCGGCAGTTGCGAGGGTCCGCATATAGATACTCCAGCCCCGGGGCTCAGAGCATCGCCATCCCGCCGTTGACATGCAAGGTCTGGCCGGTGACATAGCCCGCTTCCTTGCTGGCGAGATACACCACAGCGGCGGCGATATCCTCGCCATTGCCGAGATCGCCCGCGGGAATGCGGCCGAGCAGCGCGGTCTTCTGCGCCTCGGGCAGCACATCGGTCATGGCGGAGCGGATGAAGCCCGGGGCGACGCAATTGACCGTGATGTTGCGGCTGGCGAGCTCCTGCGCCAGCGCCTTGGACATGCCGACCAGGCCGGCCTTCGACGCGGCGTAATTGGCCTGGCCCGGATTGCCGGTCGCGCCGACCACCGAGGTGATCGAGATCATCCGGCCGTAGCGCGCCTTCATCATCGGCTTGGCGGCGGCGCGCATCAGGCGGAACGCGGCCTCGAGATTGACGCGGATCACCTGATCCCATTCCTCGTCCTTCATCCGCATCGCCAGATTGTCGCGGGTGACGCCGGCATTGTTGACGAGGATGTCGAGCTTGCCGAGCGCCTCGACCGCCTGCGGCACCAGCGCGTCGACCGCGGCGGCATCGGACAGGTTGCAGGGCAACGCGACGTGATCGCCGCCGAGCCCGGCGCGGAAGGCCTCGAGCTTGTCGGCGTTCGAACCGGAAACCGCCAGCCGCGCCCCCTGCGCGGCGAGGCCCTTGGCGATCGCCGAACCGATCCCGCCCGAAGCGCCGGTGACGAGAGCGGTCATGCCAGTGAGGTCGAACATTCTAGAGCTCCGATAGATAAGAATTATTGGTTCACGCGGAGGCGCGGAGACGCGGAGGGGGAATAGTCGTTGACGATCCGCCTGAGCCCCTCCTTCAGCGTTGCGCCGCCGAAGTTGATCAGCAGCCCTACGGGCTGTTTGGTGAGACGCAAATAGGTCAGAAGTTGCTTACCGTGCGCCGGACTCAAGCGCTCGACCGATTTGATTTCCACCAGCAGGGACTCCTCGACGAGCAGGTCGATGCGGAAGGCGGCCTCGAAGCGCAGATCCTCGAACATGATATCGATGGGGAGCTGGCGCGCGACACGATAGCCCAAGGCCGCCAGCTTGCTGGCCAGAATAGCCTCATACACGCTTTCGAGCAGACCCGGCCCAAGATCGCGATGGAGCCGTAGCGCCACATCGACAACGTCGCCGCTGATCTGCTCGATATCCCGCAAGCTATTCTCCGCGTCTCCGCGCCTCCGCGTGAATCACTCTACTTCTTCAAAGTGTTTTCGCCAGCGCCTCGATGTCGTCCATGGTGACGAGGCTGGTGGGGGTGGCGTCGGGGGCGATGCGCTTGACCATGCCGGCGAGGACCTTGCCGCCGAATTCGACGAACTCGGTCACGCCCGCCGCCTGCATCGCCAGCACCGATTCCCGCCAGCGCACCATGCCGGTGACCTGCTCGACGAGCAGGGTGCGGATCGTCGCCGGGTCGCTCACCGGCGCGGCGGTGACATTGGCATAGACCGGGACCAGCGGCGCCTGGACGGCGACCGCGGCGAGCGCCGCTTCCATCGCATCCGCGGCGGGCTGCATCAGCGGGCAGTGGAACGGTGCCGAGACCGGCAGCAGCAGCGCGCGCTTGGCGCCCATTTCCTTGGCGAGCGGCAATGCGCGCTCGACGGCCTCGCGGTGGCCCGAGATCACCACCTGCGACGGATCATTGTCGTTGGCGACGGTGCACACCTGCCCTTGCGCCGCCGCGTCGGCGATCGCCTGCGCCTTGTCGAGATCGGCGCCGAGCAAAGCCGCCATCGCGCCGATCCCGACCGGCACCGCCGCCTGCATCGCGTCGCCGCGCGCGCGCAGCAGCCTGGCCGTGGTGGCGAGATCGCACGCGCCCGCGGCGCACAGCGCGGTATATTCGCCAAGGCTGTGGCCGGCGACGAAATCGGCCTTGTCGGCGAGGCGGATGCCGCCGTCCTTCTCGAGCACGCGGAGCACCGCGATGGCATTGGCCATGATCGCCGGCTGGGCATTGGAAGTGAGGGTGAGCTGGTCCTCGGGGCCCTCCGCCATCAGCTTCGACAGCTTCTGGCCGAGCGCCTCGTCGACCTCCTCGAACACTTCGCGCGCGTGCGGGCTGGCAGCGGCGAGCGCGGCGCCCATGCCGACGGCCTGGCTGCCCTGACCGGGGAAGATGAATGCGCGCATATGCCTCTCCTGCGAGTTCAGGCGGCGCGGATTAGAACCGTTGGGACATGCGGGCAAGCCCGTGCGGCCGCCGAAGCTAAACGAAGCGCGCGCGGTTGCGACAATTGGTGACCATTTCGCGCATCCGCCGGGACAGGGCTGCGACAACCACGCCCTAGATAGGTCTCAACGCCGGAGACGGCGCGAACCTGAGGAGTAGAGACATGAAGAAGTTGATCCTTGGCCTGGTCGCCGCCTCGATCGCCGCCACCCCGGCCATGGCCGCCGCGCCGCAGCAGTATCGCGGCCATGACGCGCCGCACTATCAGTCGGAGCGCGACCACGGCCCGCAGCGCGGCCACGGCTATCAGAACGGCTATGGCTATCAGCGCCACGATTGGCAGCGCGGCCAGCGCTTCGACCGCCGCTACGCCCGCAACTACCGGCAGATCGATTACCGCCAGTATCGCGGCCTTCGCGCCCCGCCCCGCGGCTATCGCTACGTCCAGTCGGGCAACGACGCGGTGCTGGTCGGCATCACCAGCGGGATCATCGCCGCGGTGTTCGCCAACATGATCCGCTAAACCGCCGGCCTGTCACCGGCACACAGAGACGGCGGGGCTTCGGCTCCGCCGTTTTCGCGTCTCTTTTCGGGACCGGCATGGAAATATCGGGGGCTCGTGCGTTGACGGTCGTTAACCGTAACGAGCCGCGCGTGACCGATACCGATTCTGCCTTTCCGATCGCACTCATCAAGCGCCGGCGCGGCCGTGCCTGGCTGTGCGCCGCGCTTGCCAGCCTGCCGCTGGTCGGTGCGGCACCGATCCTCGGCATCGCGCAGGCGTCGCGACAGGCCCCCGCCCTCGCGCCTGCCGCGCCCGTCGGCGCGCCCGCGTCGGCCATCGACAGACCGGCGACGATCACGCTCGGCGCGTTGATCGAGGAGCAACGCCGCGAACGCGCCCGGCGCCGGGCGACGGGCGAAGCAGAACAGAAGGTTGCGGATCTGCCGCCGGACGAAGGCTGGCAGGCGCAGCTCGGCGCGTTCAGCTCCCCCGAGGCCGCCGAACGCCAGCGCGCGCGACTGATCGAGGCGGGCGTACCGGTGGTGGTCGAGCAGACGGGGGCGCTACATCGGCTACAGAGTCGGCCTGCCCCGCGCGGCGACACCGAAGGCATTTGCGCGCGCGCGCAAGCGAGCGGGATCGACTGCTTCGTGCGGCAGGCCGAAGACAGCATCTAGCGTTCGGTGCTCCTGCGAAAGCAGGAGCCCAGGGCCAAAAGCGATTCCCTCCGCTGCTCTAGGCTCCTGCTTTGCAGGAGCACCGGCCTGGCGCGATCTACCAGACGGCGCTTGCTTTTCCGGCGCTTTGCCCGCATAGGCCGCGCAGCCGGGGTGGAGACGCGTTCTCCGCCCCTGCCTGCTTTGAGACGACAGCCGGAGGGGCGACCGCATGGGGCGGCGCCAGCGATCGGCCAACAGGAAGAGAATATATGGCTCTTTACGAGCATGTGTTCCTTGCGCGCCAGGATCTGGCACAGGCGCAAGTGGACGCTCTGGCGGAAGCCGCCACCAAGATCGTCGAGGATAATCAGGGCAAGGTCGTCAAGACCGAGACCTGGGGTCTTCGTTCGCTCGCCTATCGCATCGCCAAGAACCGCAAGGCGCATTATGTGATGCTCGAGATCGACGCCCCCGCCGGTGTCGTCGCCGAGCTCGAGCGCCAGACGCAGATCAACGAGGACGTGATCCGCTACATGACCGTCAAGGTCGACGAGCTGGAGCAGGGCCCGACCGTGATGATGCGCAAGGGTCAGGACCGCGAGCGCGGCCGTGGTCGTCGCGATCGCGACGAGGCCGGCAGCACCGGTTTCGGCGGCGAATAAGGGAGAAATAGACCATGGCACGCCCGTTTTTCCGCCGCCGCAAGAGCTGCCCCTTCTCCGCGAAGGACGCTCCCCGGATCGATTACAAGGACGTTCGTCTGCTGCAGGGCTTCGTGTCCGAGCGCGGCAAGATCGTCCCGTCGCGCATCACCTCGGTGAGCGCCAAGAAGCAGCGCGAGCTGGCCCAGGCCATCAAGCGCGCCCGTCACCTGGGCCTGCTGCCCTACATCGTTAAGTAAGGAGCGCCAGAATGGACGTCATTCTGCTGGAACGCGTCGAGAAGCTCGGCGCCATCGGCGACGTGGTGAAGGTCAAGGACGGCTTCGCCCGCAACTATCTGCTGCCGCGCAAGAAGGCGCTGCGCGCCAATGAGGCCAACAAGAAGGTCTTCGAGGCGAACCGCGCCCGCATCGAGTCGGAGAACGCGTCGCGTCGTTCCGACGCCGAGAAGGAAGCCGGCAGCTTCAACGACGTGTCGGTCACGCTGATCCGTCAGGCCTCGAACACCGGCCAGCTCTACGGCTCGGTCGCGGTGCGCGATCTGGTCGAGGCGCTCGTCGCCGATGGCCACAAGGTCACCAAGAGCCAGGTCGTTCTCGACCGTCCGATCAAGGCGATCGGTGTGTACGAGATCCGCGTCGCGCTGCACCCCGAGGTGTCGGTGGCCGTCAAGGTCAACGTCGCCCGCTCGCCGGAAGAGGCCGAGATGCAGTCGCAGGGCGTCGACGTGATGGCGGCGATGTTCGAGAAGGACGAGACCGGCTTCGTCGAGGACTATGATCCCAACGCCGAGCCGGGCGCGACCGCCGAAGCCCGCGAAGAGCAGGCCGAGGGCGAGAACGCCGAGGGTTGAGGCCTTCGCTTCGACAGAAAAATGGGCCGCCCCGGATCATCCGGGGCGGCCTTTTTCTTGGCGGGACGACAAGCGGGCAAGAAAAGGCTCGCCAGGCAGAGCAAGGCGAGCCGAAGTGGGGATCAGGGGGACTTGCTACGCGATCGTCGTTACGGACACGAAACACAGGCGCCGATCACCGCTGCGAGCGGTATCAGCGCGAGTACGAGGGGCATCAACTTCGTCATGGGCGAAATAGCCTTGTCGACTGGTTCAAGCAGCAAAACGAGCCGCAATCGACTTGGTTGCAGCCGAATAAACGATCCGTTCGGCCAGCGTTCATCGAAAGGCGGTGCATGACGGCGCGCGCATGCTGACCGCCGCCCTGCCCTTCGCGCTTCTGCTCGCCGCCCCGCCCGTCGCGCTCGAGCGCGACATCGTCGCCGAGCTCAATTTCGCACGCACCAGCCCCGCCCGTTACGCCGCGCGCCTGCGCGACTATCGCCGCTATTTCCGCGGCAAGATCGTGCGCTATCCGGGGCGACCCGACGGATTGCGCACCACCGAGGGCGTGGCGGCGGTCGACGAGGCGATCGGCTTTCTCGAGCGTCAGACCCCGACCGGCGCGCTGACCCCGGCCCCATTGCTCGCGCGCGCCGCGGGCGATCACGTCGCCGAGCAGGGCCCGATCGGCGCGACGGGACATTATTCGCGCAACGGCGACGACCCGCGCGATCGCGTCCGGCGGCGCGGCGGCGGCGGCTATGTCGCGGAGACGATCACCTATGGGCCGCCCTCGGCCGCCGAGGTCGTGCGCCAGCTGATCGTCGACGACGCGGTTCCCGGCCGCGGGCATCGCCGCACGGTCTTCGCTGCCGAGATGCGCTTCGTCGGCGTGCGCTGCGGGCCGCACAAGACCTATCGGATGATGTGCGTGGCCGAGTTCGCGCGCAATCCCGATGGCCGCCATTGAGCCCGCCTCACGGTTAATTCCGGAGTATCCGGCTGCATTATCACAGGGTTAGGGTCACCGCAGTCACCATCGACGACCGCCGGGCAAAGGGCGCGTCGGCGTTCCGGGGGGAACCAGTTCCATGCGTATCGGACGTGGCGTCGCCGTCCTTCTCGCCGCCTGCTCCTCGCTGCCGATCGCCGCGGCCGACAGCGGCCCGCGCGGACGCCCGCTCGAGGCGCAGGTGCTCGACCGGATCAACGAGGCGCGCCAGCATCCGCGCGCCTATGCCGATGCGCTGCGCGAATATCGCCGCTATTTCGAAGGCGACATCCTCTATCTGCCGGGCGACGCCAATGGCGTCTACACCCGCGAAGGCGTGGCGGCGGTCGACGAGGCGATCGACTTTCTCGAGCGCCAGGCCCCGCTGCCGCCGCTCGACCGCGGCGACCTTCTCGCGCTCGCCGCGCAGGATCACGCCGACGATCAGGGCGCAATGGGCGCTACCGGGCATCGCTCGGGCGACGGCGCCGGCCCCGGCGAGCGGGTGCGCCGCCGCGGCGGCGACATCTTCGTCGGCGAGAGCATCTCCTACGGCATGGCCGATGCCGATGCCGTGGTGCGTCAATTGATCGTCGACGACGGTGTGCCCGGCCGCGGCCATCGCGCCCTGTTGTTCAAGGGCGACTTCCGCTTCGCCGGCGTGGGTTGCGGCGGGCATCGCCGCTATGGCGCGATGTGCGTGGTCGATCTCGCCGCGACCGCCGACGGCAAGCCCGCGCTGACTCGCTGGGCAGGCAGCGCGGCACCAGCGAACGCGCCGGTTCGGGCCCGCGCGCGCTGATCGCGCGCGCGGCCGCAGCTCACTGGGCGGAACTCATCCCACCGCCGTTGCTCTGACGGTCACGGAAATTCTCCGCCTGCTTCTGATTCTCGGCATTGAACCGCGCCCATTCGGCCTTGGTCATGCACTTGCGCTTCGCCATGATGCTGCCGGTCGGCGTCAGCGCCCGGCAGATCTTCTTTTCCTTGACCGGTTCGGCAGCGGCAGGCTGCGCTTCCTGCGCGAGGCTGGCGGTTCCGGTAACGAGCAAGGCGACAGCAGAAAGCATAGGCAACAACATCGACGCATCCCATTTGTTTAAAGGTTACAAGCCGACGTCCCAACGTCGGCGATCGGCAGTCTAGAATCCAAGCGCGCGCGTATCGACCGCGCGATTGCGGCTATCCTTGAGCATGTCGGCATGGCGCTCATTCTGATCGTTGAAGCGCGCCCATTCGGTCTTGGTCAGGCAGATCCGCTTGGACATGATCGTTCCGGTTGGCACTACCGAACGACAGATCTTCTTCTCCTTGGCCGGCGGCGGAGTCTGCGGCTGCCCGGCGTCCTGGGCGAACGCGCTGCCCGAAAGACAAACGAAAACCATCATCGCCAAGCCGCGGCTCAACATCACGCCCATCCCCCGATTATGAAGCAAGCTTCATAACATGTTGTATTGGCCGCGCATAGCACACGGCCCCTCGCTATTCACGGCCAAGCTATGCCGGGACGTTATGTCTGTACTGTGTCTATTTGCGCCCGAACAACTTCTCGATGTCGCCGTGCGCGAGCTTCACCCAGGTGGGGCGGCCATGGTTGCATTGCCCCGAATGCGGCGTGACTTCCATCTCGCGGAGCAGCGCGTTCATCTCGGTCACCGACAGGATACGCCCCGCGCGCACCGAGCCGTGACAGGCCATGGTGGCGGCTACGTGATCGAGCCGCTCCTTGAGCGACAGCGCCTCGTCGAAGCTGGCCAGCTCATCGGCGAGATCGGTAACGAGGCCATGGACGTCGCCCTGCCCCAGCGCCGCGGGCGTGGCGCGGACCAGCATCGCGCGCGGGCCGAAGCGCTCGAGCTCGAGCCCGAACTGGGCGAGCTCGGCGATGCGCGCCTCGAGCCGGTCGCAACCCGGCTCGTCGAGCTCGACGACTTCGGGGAGCAGCAGCGCCTGGCTGGCGACGCCGCCATTGGACATCGCCCGGCGCATCCGCTCGAGCACGAGCCGCTCGTGCGCGGCATGCTGGTCGACGAGGACGAGGCCGTCCTCGGCCTCGGCGACGATATAGGTCTTGGCGACCTGGCCGCGGGCGACCCCGAGAGGATGGCTGACCGTTTCGGGGACGGGCGCATAAGCGGGCTCCGCACGGGCCTGCGGCGGCGGCGAGAAGAAGCCGGCACGGCGATCGTGGAGCGCCACACCCGAATAGTGCCGCAGCGCTTCCCCTTCGGCGGTGGCGCCGTGGTGCGGCTGCGCCCCGAACCATGCGTTCGGCGCGGGATCCTGCGCGCCGAAAGAAGCAGACGGGCTTCCAGAGGTCCACATCCCCAGCGCCGCCTCGCTCGGCCGCTGGACGCTGCGATGGCCGGCCTCGTCGAGCGCGCGGCGCAACCCGCTGACGATCATCCCGCGGACCAGCGCGGGATCGCGGAAGCGCACTTCGGTCTTGGCCGGGTGGACGTTGACGTCGACCTGATCGGGCGGGATCTCGAGGAACAGCGCGACCACCGGGTGGCGATCGCGCGCGAGCATCTCGGCATAGGCGCCGCGCACCGCGCCGACGAGCAGCCGGTCCTTCACCGGGCGGCCGTTGACGAACAAATACTGGTGATCGGCGACGCCGCGATTGAAGGTCGGCAGCCCGGCGACCCCGCCCAGCACCAGGCTCTCGCGCTGGAAGTCGATCGCCACACTGTTGTCGGCGAGATCGCGATCGGTGAGCCCGGCGACGCGCTCGGGCCGGCTCTCGCCGCCCTGCACCGAGAGCACGCGCCGCCCGTCATGCTCGACCGAGAAGGCGATGTCGGGCCGCGCCATCGCCAGCCGCTTCACCACGTCGAGGCTGGCGCCATATTCGGCGCGCGCCGAGCGCAGGAACTTGCGCCGCGCCGGCACCCGCGCGAACAATTGCTCGACGCGGACGCGCGTTCCGGGCGGCAGCGCGGCGGGCCCTTCGGCGACCACCGCGCCATTGTCGACGGTGCGCGACCAGCCATCGGCGCCGCGCACCCGGCTCTCGATCGTCAGCCGCGCGACGCTGGCGATCGACGGCAACGCTTCGCCGCGAAAACCGAGCGTCTCGACTGCCTCGATCGCGTCGTCCGGAAGCTTGGAGGTGGCGTGGCGCTCGAGCGCGAGCGCCATTTCGGCCGGCGCCATGCCGCAGCCGTCATCGCTCACTTCGATGAGATCGGTGCCCCCGGCGGCGAGACGGACGGCGATCCGGGCGGCGCCGGCGTCGATGGCGTTTTCGACCAGTTCCTTCAGCGCGCTGGCGGGGCGTTCGACCACTTCGCCGGCTGCAATTCGGTTGACAAGATGCTCAGGGAGACGGCGTATTGACATGGCAGTCTGTCTAGCCCAACGGGCGGCATCCCGCGACCCGCAAGCGCATGCACCGAGACGGATTTTTCAGTCCGCCCCGGAAGGGTCCGGACTAAAATCTGGTGCGAACAGCCGACGGCGGGCGCCCGTGCGGCAGGACGGAACAACGAATGGCTTTTTCCCGCTTTTTCAAATTCATGTCCCACGACATGGCGATCGACCTGGGCACTGCGAACACTGTCGTCTATCTCCGCGGACGCGGCGTCGTCCTCAATGAGCCGTCGGTGGTGGCGGTCGAGACCCTGAACGGGGTCAAGCGAGTCAAGGCCGTCGGCGACGACGCCAAGCTGATGATGGGCAAGACCCCGGGCTCGATCGAGGCGATTCGACCGCTGCGCGACGGCGTGATCGCCGACATCGACGTCGCCGAGCAGATGATCAAGCACTTCATCCAGAAGGTCCATGGCCAGCGCCGCTTCATGCGCTGGCCGCAGATCGTGATCTGCGTGCCTTCGGGCTCGACTTCGGTCGAGCGCCGCGCGATCCGCGATGCCGCGTCGAACGCCGGCGCCTCGCAGGTCTGGCTGATCGAGGAGCCGATGGCCGCCGCGATCGGCGCCGACATGCCGGTGACCGAGCCGATCGGCTCGATGGTCGTCGACATCGGCGGCGGCACCACCGAAGTCGCGGTGCTCTCGCTGCGCGGCCTCGCCTACTCCACCTCGGTCCGCGTCGGCGGCGACAAGATGGACGAGGCGATCGTCTCGTACGTCCGCCGCAACCACAATCTGCTGATCGGCGAAGCCACTGCCGAGCGGATCAAGCAGGAAGTCGGCGTCGCCAAGCCGCCGGTCGACGGCATCGGCACGACGATCCACATCAAGGGCCGCGACCTCGTCAACGGCGTGCCCAAGGAGATCCAGATCAACCAGGGCCAGATCGCCGAGGCGCTCTCGGAACCGGTCGGCACGATCGTCGAGGGCGTGCGCATCGCGCTCGAGAACACCGCGCCCGAGCTGGCCGCCGACATCGTCGATCAGGGCATCGTCCTCACCGGCGGCGGCGCGTTGCTCCAGGGGCTCGACGAAGTGCTCCGCGACGAGACCGGCTTGCCCGTGACGGTGGCCGAGGATCCGCTGACCTGCGTGGCGCTCGGAACCGGGCGCGCGCTCGAGGATCCCGTGTTCCGCGGCGTGCTCATCCAGGTCTAAAGGGGCACGCGGGACATGGCGCCGCCACGCAACCGGCGCCCGGGATTTTCGCGGCGGGCGCAGTACGGGCTCTTCATCGGCTATGTCGGAGCAGCCGCAGGCGCGCTGATCGGCGCGGTGCTGCTGCTGCTCTCGACCTTCAACCCGCCGGCGTTCGCCGCGGTGCGCAGCGTGTTCGCCGAAGTCACCACCCCGGTCGCCTCGGGGCTGGACTGGGTCCGCCGCAGCCTCGGCAGCATCCCGGCCGGCATCGGCAGCTATTTCGCCGTCCATGGCGAGAATGCCCGGCTGAAGAAGCAGATCGCCGACGACGCCATCGCAGTGTCGCGCGCGCAGACGCTCGACCAAGAGAATCGCCGGCTGCGCGCGCTGGTCAAGCTGCGCGACGTGACCACCGACGCGATCGTCGCGGCGCGGTTGGTCAACAGCTCGTCGTCGAGCACGCGGCGCTTCGCCACGCTCAACGCCGGATCGTGGCAGGGGGTCAAGCGCGGCCAGCCGGTGCGCGATCCGACCGGGCTGATCGGCCAGGTGATCGAGACCAGCCCCAACAGCGCGCGCGTGCTGCTGCTCGTCGATCCCGAGAGCATCGTGCCGGTGCGCCGCTCGCGCGACGGCCTGCCCGCGATCGCCTCGGGCCGCGGCGACGGATTGATCGACATCCGCTCGGCGAGCGTCGCGTCGATGGGCTTTAGGGTCGGCGACGCGTTCGTCACCTCGGGGACCGGCGGCGTCTTCTCGCCCAACATCCCGGTCGCGCGGGTGATCCGCACCCAGGGCGACATCGCCATCGCGCAGCCAGTCGCCAACCCCGACGCGCTCGATTTCGCGCTGGTCCAGCAGACCTTCCTGCCCGAGCCGACACCGACGCCTTCGCCGAGCGCCACGGCATCGCCGCAGCCCGCGCCATGAGCGGCATCGAATTCATCCCGATGGGGCATTCGGAGAAGCCCCCGCGCGCAGTGTGGCTCGCGCCGCTGACGGTGGTGCTCGGCTCGCTGATGACCCTGCTGCCGGTGGTCGCGGTGGTGCCCTTCCTGCCGCCATTCGGGCTGATGGTGCTGCTCGGCTGGCGGATGGTGCGCGGCGATTCGATGCGCGTCTGGGTGCCGGTGCTGCTCGGCTTCTTCGACGACATGGTCAGTGGCCAGCCGCTGGGCTCGGCGATGCTGCTGTGGACCTTGTGCGTGCTGGCGATCGACGTGCTAGACACGCGGCTGGTATGGCGCGATTTCTGGCAGGACTGGCTGATCGCTTCGGGCGCCATCGGCTTCTGCCTGATCGCGGGCCGGCTGATCGCCTCGCCCTTCGGCTCGCATGTCGATACCGCGCTGCTGCTCCAGCTCGTCACCTCCGCGGCGCTGTTCCCGCTGATCTACCGGCTCTGCGCATGGTTCGACAGCGACGTGCGGAAGCATTGAGGCCATGAAGGTCACCGAGGCCTCGCAAGCCTATAGCTTCTCGCGCCGCGCGCTGCTGATGGGCGGCGGCCAGGCGGCGATCGCGCTCGTGCTGGCGGGGCGCATGACATGGCTCTCGGTGTTCGAGAACGAGCGCTACAAGCTGCTCGCCGAGAGCAACCGGGTCAATCTGACGCTGAGCCCGCCGCGACGCGGCTGGATCGTCGATCGCAGCGGCCAGCCGCTCGCCAACAACCGCACCGATTTCCGAGTCGACCTGATCCCCGATCGGCTCGAGAAGCGCGAGGAGACGCTCGCCGCGCTCCAGCAGATCCTCGCGCTGACGCCCGAGGACATGGCGCGGATCAACACCGATCTCAAACGCGCCGCGGGTTTCCAGCCGGTGCAGGTCAAGGAAAGCCTCGACTGGGAGCGCTACGCCACGGTGCTCGTCCGGCTTCCCGAGTTCCCCGGGGTGCAGGCGACGCAGGGCTTCACGCGCAACTATCCGCTCGGCGCCGGGGTCGGCCACCTGATCGGCTATGTCGGCGCCGCCTCGGCCGAACAGTATAAGGAGACCAAGGACCCGCTGATGGTCACCCCCGGCTTCAAGCTGGGCAAGGACGGGCTCGAGAAGACGCTCGAGGAGCGGCTGCGCGGCAAGCCCGGCGCCAAGCGCGTCGAGGTCACCGCGCGCGGCAAGCTCGTGCGCGAGCTGGCACGGCGCGAGGACGTGCCCGGCCACAATGTCCGGCTGACCATCGATGCGGGGCTGCAGGAATATTGCGCGCGCCGGCTCGCCGACAATTCGGGCTCGATCGTGGTGCTCGATTGCCTGACCGGCGACGTGCTCTCGATGGTCTCGATGCCGGCCTATGATCCCAACAGCTTCTCGGACGGGATCACCCAGAGCGAGTGGAAGATGCTCGCCGAGAACGATCACGTCCCGTTGATGAACAAGGTGCTGCAGGGGCTCTATCCGCCAGGCTCTACGGTCAAGCCGATGCACGCGCTCGCGGTGCTGCGCGCCGGCATCTCGCCCAATGCGACGGTGCATTGCGGCGGGGCGCTGCAGGTCGGCAACCGCGCCTTCCACTGCCACAGCCGGCGCGGGCACGGCGCGGTCAACATGGAGCGCGCGGTCGCCCAGAGCTGCGACATCTATTTCTACGTGATGGCGCGCGAGCTCGGCTACGACCATTTCGCCAAGACGGTGCGCGAGATGGGCCTCGGCGCGCGCTACGACCTGCCCTATCCGAGCCAGCGCTACGGCACCGTGCCCGACAGCGCGTGGAAGCTGAAGAAGTACAAACAGCCCTGGACGATCGCGGACTCGGTCAACGCGTCGATCGGACAGGGCTATGTGCTGGCCAATCCGCTCCAGCTCGCGGTGATGGCGGCGCGGCTGGCGCAGGGCCGCGCGATCGTGCCGCGGCTGCTGCTCGATCAGCCGCACGAGCCGGCGCCGTCGCTGGGAATCGATCCGCAGCACATCCAGACCGTTCGCCAGTGCATGTGGGCGGTGATCAACGGCGGCGGCACCGGCGGCAGAGCGCGGCTACCGATCCCGGGAGTCGAGATCGCCGGTAAGACCGGCACCGCGCAGGTCCGCGCGATCACCGCGGCGGAGCGCCGGTCGGGCGTGCTCGGCAACGCCTCGTTGCCGTTCAAGCTGCGCGACCACGCGCTGTTCGTGTGCTTCGCGCCGTGGGACAATCCGCGCTACGCCGCGTCGATCGTTCTCGAGCACCACGGCCACGTCAATCCGCTGACCGACGTCGCGCCGACCGCGCGCGACGTGATGACCTTCCTGTTCGATCGGCAAAAGGCGATCACCACGCTCCACGAGCTCGAAAAGGGCTGGGGCGGCACCTATGCCGAGCGCATGGCGCGCGACGCGCGGGCATTCGAAGCGGCGCGTGCCGCGGCACGCGCCGCCCCGCCCCCGCCGGTTCCCGAAGATGCCGCGGAGGCGGCGAGCGACGTCGTCTCCGAAGCCGCCAATGCCAGCGTGCCCGTGGGCGACGTCGCCACGCGCAACGAGGAGCGCGCCGAATGAGCAAGCTCGGTCCGGGCCTCGTCCCCGCCCCGCTCGCGCAGCTGCCGTGGAAGGTCATGCTGCTCGTCCTCGCGATCGGCAGCTTCGGGCTGGTCGTCCTCTATTCCGCCGCAGGCGGCAGCCTCTATCCCTGGGCATTCTCGCAGGGCATCCGCTTCTTCGTCTTCTTCGGCATGGCGATCGCGCTGTCGCGCATCCCCGAAGGCTGGTGGGCGCTGGGGACCTTCCCCGCCTATGCGCTGGTGCTGCTGATGCTACTCGGGGTGGAGGCGCTCGGCGCGGTCGCCGGGGGCAGCCAGCGATGGCTCGATCTCGGGATCATCCGGCTCCAGCCGTCCGAGCTGATGAAGCCGATCATCGTGCTCACCATGGCGCGTTTCTACGAGATCCTGCCGGCGAGCGAGATCCGCAAATTCGGCGCGCTCTGGCCCGCGGCGGTGCTGATCGGGCTTCCCGCGGCGCTGGTGATGCTCCAGCCCGATCTCGGCACCGCGCTGATGATCACCGGCAGCGGCGTCGCGGTGATGTTCCTCGCGGGGATCCCCTTGCGGCTGTTCATCGGCGGCGGGCTGCTGCTCGGCGCGGCGATTCCGATCGTCGTCAACTTCGTGCTCCACGATTATCAGCGCAACCGCGTGCTCGTCTTCCTTGATCCCGAGAGCGATCCGCTCGGCACCGGCTATCATATCAGCCAGTCGAAGATCGCGATCGGCTCGGGCGGGATCTTCGGCAAGGGGTTCCTCAACGGCACCCAGAGCCATCTCGACTATCTGCCCGAAGGCCACACTGATTTCGCGCTGGCGACGATGATGGAGGAATGGGGGCTGATGGGCGGCTTCTTCGTGATCCTCGCCTTCTCGCTGCTGATCGGCTGGGCGATCGGGGTGAGCATGCGCGCCAAGAGCCGCTTCGGCCGGCTGACCGCGGCGGGCCTTTCGGCGACGATCTTCTTCTATGCGGCGATCAACATGCTGATGGTGGTCGGCCTCGCCCCGGTGGTCGGCATCCCGCTGCCGCTGATCAGCTTCGGCGGGACCGCGCAGATGACCTTCATGATCTGCTTCGGCATCCTGATGTCGATCGATCGCGAGAGCCGCCGCAAGCAGCGCTGGTAAGGGATTTTACGCGCGGTGCATTTTAGGGTTTGCAATGCGCGAAAGCTTTGCTAACCGCGCCCCTCCAAACGCGGCGGCGCACTCACCAAGAGCGCCGGAAACGCCCGGAATGGACGCATAGCTCAGTTGGTAGAGCAGCTGACTCTTAATCAGCGGGTCCTAGGTTCGAGCCCTAGTGCGTCCACCATCCTTTTTCCTTACATCTCAACTATTTAGGTCAGTCCCGGCTACGAGTTTGAGCCTGAATGGGCTCTCACTGTGACCTGATTTGTGACCTTGACAGACCACTTCCCCTGAGGGGCCGGTGTGACCTGATCTGCCCTCAAAAATCAGCTGGTCTGCGTAAGGCTGCAAATGCTTCACCGACATGTGCGCGTAACGACGCACCATCGTCTCCGATTTCCAGCCTCCCAGCTCTTGCAGCACCCATGTGGGTACATCGTTCTGCCGGAGCCAGCTCGCCCAGGTGTGCCGCAGGTCGTGCCAGCGAAAATCGGTGATCCCCGCTCGCTTGAGCGCAGCTCGCCAATGTCTGGTGTTCACCTGCCCGATCGGTCGTCCGGCATAAGTGAACACATGCTCGCACTGCTTGCCCATCTGCCGCTCGAGTACAGAGACCGCGAGATCGTTGAGCGGGACACCCAGCGCCTCGTTGTTCTTGGTATCGCCGTGCTCGATCGTGACGATGCGGCGGGAGAGATCGACCTGGTCCCAGGTCAGCCTCTTGATATTGCCCTGCCGCAAGCCCGTAGCGAGCGCGAACAGCATCAGGTCCTGCTGGTGAGGAGGAAGCTCCGTCAGGAGCCGCTCGGCCTGCGCGTGGGTTAGCCAGCGCACGCGCACCTTGCTCTCCCTCGTATAGGTCCGAAACGCCGGGATGTGCTCAATCCACTCCCACTCGCGCTGCGCCATCCGGAAAATGGCGCGGATCAGCGCCACGTACAGATCCTTGGTGCGACTGCTCGAGCGAGCATGATGCCGAGAGATGATCCCGTCGATCAGGTCCCTGCTCACCTGGTCCAATGTCTTGCCACGCAGGTGCCTGGTGAACCACCGGATCCGCGACACGTCATCCCTGTAGGATTTCTTGTGCCTCTTTTCCTGCAGCCACCGCAGCGCCGCCTCGTCCCAAGTCCGTTTGGGCTTGATCTTGAGCCTGGCAAGATCCCACAGCTCGGCCTTCAGCTTGTCGTGATATTCCTCGGCCTTCTTCCGGTCGGTCGTTCCAGTAGAACGTCTAAGGCGCGTTCCGTCCGGTGCTGTGAGCTTGACGTAATAGATTCCTGCACGGTTCCAGAGTGCCATATTGCCTCCTCGTGAAAGGCACTCGGCTGCATTCGTGCAGGCGCAGAATACCCCTCGCGAGTCACCGCCACAAGGTCCGCTTCGATGAAGCGCCAGCCGCGGCCGATCTTGGCCCCCGGGATTCGGCCCGAGCGAACCCATGCGCGCACGGTGTTGGCATGCACCTTGAGAAAGGCGGCCGCGTCCTCGACGGAGAGCAGCCGCTCGCCCATCTCAGCGCGCCGCCGAGACGCCGCTCCGCCGTGCCTTGGCGAACTCGCGATCGCTGTCGAGAAACGCTGCCAGCATGGCAGGAACCAGCTCGGCCACGGGTTCCTGGCGACCGTAGGTGCTGGCATAAAGCGCCGCATATTCCTCAAGCGCCTGATGCAGGTCCGGCAGGACCGCGAGGGTCAACTTGACAGGTGCGCGATCGGGAAGCCTCGCGAGCTTGAGATCCGCCATCACAGCTTCTCCTTCCACGGGGCGAGGATCAGATCCTTGTTTACGATCAGGCGCACCGGCGCTCCGGGGCGGATAGTGATCGTGGGCTGAATGTTAAGATTGCGCTGGGTGATCTGGTCTCCGGCGCGCGCGACATTGTCCTGGGTCGACCGGCGCATGGCCTCGACGAGGTCGCTGTCGCTGGTGAAAGCCAGCTCGGAGCCGACGCCGAGCAAAGTCGACAGCACCACGCCCTTGATCAGCCGCCACGTATGGAAGTCGACCTTGTCTTCGAGACCTGCATAGCCCGAGGGGTCGGTCGCCGGTACCTTGTCCAGGCTGAGCGAACCACCGTCCGGAAGGAGGATGCGCTGCCAGACGATCAGCGCCCGCTTCTGCCCGAATGCGACCACGCTATCATAGGTGCCGATCAGGCGCGCGCCCTGCGGGATCAACAGCGTGCGGCCCGTCGGGCTATCGTAAACGCGTTCGGTGACCTGCGCGACGACCATTCCGGGCAGATCCGAGCGCACCCCGGTGATGAGACTGGCTGCGATGACGCTCCCTGCGGACAATATGTGAGGCGAGGCTGCGACGGCCATGCTGTGCGGGTTGATGACTCCCTGCCCGTCCGGTCCGACGAGGCCCGTCTCGGACGGTCGGGCAGTCAAACCGATCCGGTCGATGGGCTCCCGAGGTGGCGCCGCGTCCTCGGAGCTTGCAGTTGCTGCCGCCGTGGCTGGAGCAGGGCGATCGCCTTGGGCTCTCGACACGAGCAACCCCGACTCGCGCGCGGCCTTTCGCTCCGCGAGTTGCTGTTCGTGCTCCGCCTCAGCCGCCTGCGCCGCTATATCCGCGGGCGCAGAGACGCCTTCGGCCGCAAGTTGTCTCTGTCGCTCAAGAATGGGGCGGCCGAGGTCTCCGGGCAAAGGCGGCCCCAGCTTCGGGACGTCGCCATAGCTTGCGGGCAGACCGTTCAGCCCGTCGGGCGCGCGCTTCCCGCTCGGCTGCGAAAGCTGACTTTCCTGCGCGACCTGGCGGAAAGCCGACGGGCCAAGCGCCTTCCACGCCACTGCGATCAGGCTGACCGAACCTGCCGCTGAGATCGCGACGATCAACCCTCGGCGGAAGCGGATCGCCCGCGGCGGACGCGAGCGGATCGCCAGCGATTCCGGATCCAGCTTCGGAGCCGGACGAGCATCTCCCGCTCCCGTTGCCGAGGGTGCAGATCGCGACGGTGTTGGTTCAGAACCGGCAGCTTCCGGCGCCGGCGTCAAAGCGCGCGGATGCGCGGCAGGAGATTGCCGAGTGCCAGCACGCGCCGGACCATGAGGTCCGGCAATCCGAAGGTCAGGCCGATATCCTCGACCGACCGCCCCTCGCGCACCAGCCGCGTGAAACTCTGCCACTGCGTGACTTCGTCGGCGTCGAGCCGGGCGATATTCTCGATCAACGACGCCTCGACCGCATCGGCGTCGTCGCCCTCGTCCAGGATCGCGCAGGGCAGCAGGGTATCGGGCGGATCGGCGTCCCCCGCATCCGTCGCCGCCCCGGCGGCGGCCGCACGGCGTTCCTCGGCGACGATCTTCGCCGCATGATAGCGCCGCCGCCCGGCGACGATCGCGAAGCTGCCCGGCTCCCGGCCCGGTCGCACGAGGAGGCTCTGCAGGATGCCGCGCGCCCTGATGGTGGGCAGTATGTCCGACACATCGGGCATCTTCGGACCGTGGCGCATGTTCGTCGCGGCGATTTCCAGCTTGTCGAGCGCAATGAATTCCAGTTTCATGTCCCTGCTCCTCGTGAGCGCCGGCTCCGCAACCTTCCCAAAGTGGCACGCGGGGCCGGCTTACCGGCGGCGAACGGCCGCCTCGCCCCCGCCCGTCAGTCGGCGGAAAGGTCGTTCGCGGCACGGTCGGGCGCCGCTCGATCTAGGTGCTGCTGCGCCATCGGGATCGACCCGGCGCGGCGCGCGGTGTCGGCCCAGACGGACAGCGCAACGGTCGTCGAGAAGGCGAGGTCGCGCTCGATCCCGAGCCCGAACGGCAAACGCACCGCCGCAATCTCGGCCAGGCTGAACG
Organism: Sphingomonas naasensis; assembly: GCF_004792695.1. GTDB lineage: Bacteria > Pseudomonadota > Alphaproteobacteria > Sphingomonadales > Sphingomonadaceae > Sphingomonas > Sphingomonas naasensis. The sequence goes on from NZ_SRXU01000002.1 coordinate 170,569, forward strand.
TGCCCAGTTCGGGGCAGCCGAAACCGAGATCGGCGAGCCCGAACAGGGTGTCGCCGTCGTCGTACAATTCGGTGGCGAGCCATGTCGCCGCGCCGATCGGGTTGAACAGCTTGAGGACCGGCACGGGGTCGTAGCGCGCCTCCCTCGCCTCGGCGGCGAGCGACGCGGCGGCGTTGGCGACGAGTGCGGCGCGGAGCGCTTCGGTGAGCAGTTTCATGCCCCGCCCTCCCCAGCGCTGCCCCGGGCGGGGCGGAAATGGATCAGATGCATCGCAAGCCTCCATCACCGCTCAAACCAGCATGGCCCCCGGACGCGGGGGTGGGCGGCATCAGCGAACGGAGAGGCCCGCCATCGAGCGGTCCCGGCACCGAAGGCCGCAGCGAAGCGAAGGAGCCGGGCGCAGCCCGGCTTGCCGGGGCCGCGGGCGGGCCTAGCAGCGAGCGCCGCCCGCACCCGCGCTCCGGGAGGCCACAGACAACGCCGCCGCGCCCGCGGCGTCCGCATCGAACCTGCGGCGAAGCCGCCAGCAAGGCTTGGCCCACCGGCAGAGCGCGCGGATCAGCGGCGTCGAACCGGGCTTCGAGCGTCGGGCGGCAATTGTCGTCCGCGCCGAAACCGGGCGCGCAGCCCGCTCGCGCCGCCGGAGTGCCGCGGGGCCGCAATCAGGCGCCGCACCCTGTCCGGCGCTCGCCGCCGGCAGTGTGCGTCCTCAGCCCCGCTCCATTTCAGGGGCGTTGCGGGGAGCCTTCCCCGCTGATGCGAACCAGCGCCCTGGCCCCCGACGGGGCGACGCGATAGCATCGTGCGTTGTCCTCTCCACCCCCATCGACACCTCCGCCCGCGCGATCCGGATGTCCGCACGGATGGCGTCCGCCGGATCTTCTTTCAGTATCCCGAGGGCTATTGGATCGAACTAGACGACACGCTCATGAGGCCGTAGCCGGTCTCGGTGCGCTCGCCCCCTATCTCCGGGTCGAGGTGGAGGGCGACGGCCACTAAAGATCTTCCGGCTGCGCGACGGCGAGAGCGGCGCGACGGGTGCATGACCTGGTCATTCGTGGCGCCGTTGCCCGACCGGGACGCGCGCGCCACGCGGTGAAACGCGGCGCGTCATGGTCGAGCCGTGGCGGCCCTCGATCCTTGATGCCAGGTTCGTCCGCTTCAGGGCATGAGCCGCAAATCCGCGCGCAAAAAAAGTTCGGGAAAAGGTCTTGAAGCCATTCTTCCAAAAACCATCTTCGCGCCGCCGGATGCGCAAACCGCGGTCCGGCAGGATCTGAGGGCACCGGCTCTCTCCCGGTGCGCCTCGTGCTCAAATTGCTCATATGGAGGATTTGGATATGAGGACCGCTTTCGACTTTTCGCCCTATCGCCGCTCGACCGTGGGCTTCGACCGGCTTTTCGACCTGCTCGAGGCCGGAACGCGCGCCGATACCGATGGCTATCCGCCGTTCGACATCGAACAGGCCGGCGAGGATCAATACCGCATTACGATTGCGGTTGCCGGCTTCGGTCCCGACGAGATCGAGATCGTCGCGCAGAGCAACCAGCTCACCGTAATCGGCCGCAAGGAAGACGAAGAAGCCGAAACCGGCCGCTTCCTGCATCGGGGCATTGCCACCCGCGCCTTTGAGCGCCGCTTCCAGCTCGCCGACTTTATCGTCGTCGAGCACGCGCAGTTCGACAATGGCCTGTTGCGGATCGCTCTCAAGCGCGAGGTGCCCGAGGCGATGAAGCCCCGGCGCATCGCGATCGGCGGCGCGACGTCGACCCCGGTCAATGATCGTCTCGAAGCGCCGGCGGAGCGCGACGCCGAGACGGCGCGCGATGCGGCATAACCGTCATGCCCGCCCGTCGCGGCGGGCATGCACTGTCATGAAGTCTTGCAAAGGAGGAAAGACGATGACCGTCCACTTCCTGGGTGCGCTCAGCCATCCGCAGGAACTGGTCGACCACCCGCAGCTGGAACCGGAGGTGAAGCGGGCTATCCTGGCGTCCTGGGCCTCGGACGCTCATGCCGTCCGCTCGACGCCAACGCTTCGCAAGCCGCCCGAACTGCAGTCGCCCGTCCCGGTATGCGACCTGCTCGCGGCGTTGAAGCGTCTCGACGCGAAGCCTCCACGGGCCGTCTGATGGTTCCGGCGACGATCGCGCCGGAGATCATCGACTGTATCGCGTGCGGACGCGCGCCCAGCTACACGGAACTTCGCCGGACCGCGGCACGCATAGGACGCGAACTGCAAGCCAGGACTCCATCAAAGTCGGACGGGGTAACCGGGAATGACCGTATTGCGCGGCAAGCGGCACTGCGCATCGCGCGCGCTGCGCTTGCCGGCGGCTCCTGAGGCGCCATGTCGGCCGCTCCGGCAGGCCGGCATGGCGGCGCCCTTCAGGCGCGACATGCCTCCTTGCAGACCTCGAGGCGGTCGCTGCAAAGGCATGCGCCATCTGGGGATGAAGGTGCAAAATATCACAGGTGGACGATCTCCGCCCTTGCCGCAGGTTGTTGCGGCGTGCCGCGCGTAGCCATAGCTGACGATCGGCGAATCGCGGGAGAATGGGCGTGCGAACTGGCCAGGAACCGGTAGCCGAGGGCGCCAGTCGTTCGGGCTCGGACTTCTACCTCGACAGGGCGCGCGACAGTCTTCAGCTTGCCGACCGCGAACCGCTCCTGGCGCGGCGACAGATGCACCTCCGCGCCGCCGAGCGCTGGATCCAGTTCGCCGAGCGCGCAAAGCGAAGCGAAGCGCGCACGGCTGCGCGGCGCCCCGACAATGAATCGTCGAGGTCATAATGGGGGAACCATGCGGCATCCGGCCTCTTGTCTCGCCGTGGCTGGAATAGAGAATGCGTGACGCGGAGACCCCCATCGCGCCGCAGCATGATCGATCGAGGGGCGGAACCGCGTTGCTCATCATCGACATGATCAACTGTCTCGATTTCCCAGGCGCGGATCTGCTTGCGCCCGGGGCCTGTGCCGCTGCTCGCGTCATCAAGCGCCTTCGTGACGAAGCGGACGCGGCCGGCATTCCAGTGATCTACGTCAATGACAATTTTGGCGAATGGCATTCGGAGCGGTCACGTCTTCTGGAGCGGGTGTCCGAATCGCACTCCCCCCTCACCGGGGTGATCGATCCGCGTCCGGATGACTATTTCATCATCAAACCCAAAGTTTCCGGGTTCTACGCGACCAACCTGCCGGTCCTGCTCCCCAAGCTGGGGGTGTCTCGCCTTGTCCTGACCGGAATAGCCGCAGACATGTGCGTTCTCTTCACGGCTGCCGACGCGCATATGCGCGATTATGACCTATGGGTACCCTGCGATGCCGTCGCGGCGGAGGACAAAGCGCGCGCCAGTTGGGCGCTGGGCCTGATCGAACATGGCATGGCCGCCTGCGTCGCGCCGGCGAGCGCACTTCGGCTCGCGGCATGGGCAGGCGGAAGCCTCAACGATCTACGCTGTCCTTCGGATAGTCCTCCGGGCTGACGATGCCGACATTCGGCCGATCCTCGACTTCCTCAGGCGGCTGCCCCCCTTCCGGCTGCTGATCCCGATCGAGCGTATCGGCTGGCAGCTGCGCATCGCCCTCGCGCTGATGCTGCGTCGACAGGTTTTCCTTCTCTACCTCGGTCATTGCGCTACTCCTTCAACTCGTTCGGCTCCGCCATACCGCGATGCATCTCGGCGAGTGTCGCCTGCGGCACCACCCCCGCGCCGAGCACCTGAAGCTTGTTGGCAAGGCCGGAGACGACGTGGCCCTTGCCGGCCATCAGGGCATCCCAGCCGTCTTTTGCGACCTTGGCGGGATCTGCCTTGCTCTCGCTCTGGCCCACCTTCGTGTCGAGCATGTCGGCGCGCGCGAAGAATTCGGTATCGGTCGCACCCGGCATCAACGTGGTCAGCGTGACGCCCTCCACGTCCTTCAGCTCGTTGCGCAGCGCCTCGGTGAAATTGTCCACGAACGCCTTGGTCGCGTTGTAGACCGCATTGAAGCTGCCCGGGATGTAGCCCGCGATCGATCCGGTCACGAGCACCTTGCCGGACCCGCGCGCGACCATGTCCGCAAGCACCTTCTGCAGCAGATAGACCGTGCCGGTGACGTTGGTGTCGATCGAATGCCGCCAGCTCGCCACTTCCTGTTCGAGGAACGGGCCGCCGGTACCGATCCCGGCATTGGCGGCGAGGAGATCGCTCGTGCGCCCACCCGCCGCGGCGAGCAGCGTATCGACTCCGTCGATCGTCGCGAGATCCGCCTGGACCGACTGCACGTTGGTGCCGAACTGGCGAAAGTCCTCCGCCGACGCATCGATCAGCGGCTCGTCGGCGACGACGATGAGGTCATAGCCGTCCTTCGCCGCGAGCGTGGCGAGTTCGAACCCGATGCCGGTCGAGGCGCCGGTGATGATCGCAAGTCTGTTCGCCATGTGCCCTACTCCGCTGCGAGCGCCAGGCCGGGCTTGAGCACGACCTTGGTCACTTCGTTCTGGTTGTCGTGGAACATCTGATAGCCTTTGGGCGCCTCCTCGAGCGGAAGCGTGTGGCTGATCAGGAAGGTCGTATCGATCTTGCCCTCGACGATCGCATTGAGCAGCCCGGGCATGTAGTGCTGGACGTGGGTCTGGCCGGTCCTGAGCGTCAGCCCCTTCTCCATGAAGGCGCCCAGCGGGAACTTGTCGACGAAGCCGCCATAGACCGCCGGCATCGACACGCGCCCGCCCTTGCGGCAGGCGAGGATCGCCTGGCGGATCGAATGGATCCGGTCCGTGCCGAGAAAGGTCGACGCCTTGATCTGATCGATCACGTTGTCGACGAAGAAGCCGTGCGCCTCGAGGCCGACCGCATCGATCACCGCGTCGGGACCGATCCCGCCGGTCATCAACATCAGCGCCTCATAGGTCGCGCTTTCCTCGAAATTGATCGTTTCCGCCCCGAACCTCTTCGCCAGCTCGAGCCGGTGCGGGAAATGGTCGATCGCGATCACGCGGTCGGCGCCCATCAGGAAAGCCGACTGCACCGCGAACAGCCCGACCGGACCGCAGCCCCACACCGCGACGATGTCGCCAGGCTCGATCCCGGCATTTTCCGCCGCCATCCAGCCGGTCGGCAGGATGTCCGAGAGGAACAGCACCTTCTCGTCCTCGATCCCATCCGGGATCACGATAGGCCCGACGTCGCTGAACGGCACGCGGACATATTCGGCCTGGCCGCCGGCATAGCCGCCGGTCATGTGGCTATAGCCGAACAGCCCCGACATCGGCTGGCCGTAGAGCTCCTGCGCGATGTCCTGATTGTCCGCCGGCAGCGCATTGTCGCAGGCGGAATATTGGTGCTTGCCGCAATGATAGCAGCTGCCGCACGCCATGGTGAACGGCACCACGACGCGCTGGCCCTTCTTCAAGGTCGATTTGGGGCCGGTCTCCACCACTTCGCCCATGAACTCATGGCCGAGAATGTCGCCCGCCATCATCGTCGGGATATAGCCGTCGTAGAGGTGAAGATCGGAGCCGCAGATCGCCGTCGAGGTGACCTTGATGATCGCGTCGCGCGGATTGAGGATTTCGGGATCGTCGACGGTGTCTACCCGGACATCGTGTTTGCCGTGCCATGCCAGCGCGCGCATCAGTCCTGCTCCTCGAGCTGTTTCAGGGTGCGTGCGGAGGTGGCGATCTCGCCCGTCTCCATCAGTTGCTTGAAGCGTCGCAGATCGCGTCGCGCCTGGATCGCCGGCTCGCGCTGGAACATCTTCGCGACCACCTTGCCGATAAAGCCCGCCGGCGGATCGTAAGCGATCGTCGCGGTAACCACGGTGCCGCGGGCACCGGCGTCGCGGAACTCGACCCGGCCGCTGTTCGGCACCTCGGCATCTGCTTCGGCTTCCCACGCGATCAGCCGGTCCGCGGCCTCCTCGGTGACCCGCGAGACCCATTCTACCGTCTTGCCGGCGGGGGCCTTGACCACCCAGCGCGATCGCGTGTCGTCGAGCGCGTCGACCCGTTCGACATTCTCCATGAAGGTCGCGAGATTGGCGAAGTCGCGCCAGAACGCATAGAGCTCGGCGGCCGGTCGATTGATCGTCACGGCACTGGCGACGACTGTGTCACTCTGTCCAGCGGCAGTGCCGTGTTTCGCCGTCACCAGCGGCGCGTCGTCGCTGGCCAGCGCCTCTCGCGTGCCCATGTCGTTCACCATGTTGTTAATGTCGGTCGCTGAACGATGCGCGCCGTCCCGCCGTTCCGTCGCCTGCGAAAATTCTCCTGCGATTAACGCAGATTAGCTGTCGGATTTGTCGGGAACCCGCAGATGAATCGACAGTTCAAATGAGCGACGCAGTCCGACCGGGAGGCAGACGATGCCGCGTGGAGACAAAGGCAGTCATACCGACAAGCAGAAGCGCAAGGCCGAGCATATCGAGGAAGGCTATGAGGATCGCGGCGTCGGCAAGAGGGAAGCCGAACGACGCGCCTGGGCGACGGTGAACAAGGAGTCCGGCGGCGGCAAAAAGTCGGGCTCGGGTCGCGGCAAGAAGGAGAACCACGATTCTGCGCGCAAGGGCGGCCGCAAGAGCGGTTCGAGCCAAAGCGCGGCGGACCGCTCGGCGGCCGCGAAAAAGGGTTGGGAAACCCGGCGACGGCGCGGGAACAGCTGATGTCGATCCGGGAAATGCTGTCGCTTCATCCGGAACGCGACGGCGAGGTCAACGACCTGCTGGCGACCGCCGCACGGCACGCGATGTTCTGCGCAACGATGTGCACTGCGTGCGCGGACGCGTGCCTCGCCGAGGCGATGGACATGCGCCAGTGCGTGCGCGCCTGCCTCGACTGTGCCGATATCTGCCAGGCGACCACGCGGCTGGCGACCCGGCAGACCGGCGACAATGCACGCATCCTGCGTGCCTTGCTCGAGCTTTGCGCCCATGCCTGCGAGGCCTGCGCGGAGGAGTGCGAGCGGCATGCGCACGAACACTGCCGGCTCTGCGCGAAAATGTGCCGCGAATGCGCGCAGGACTGCCGCTCCGCGCTGGGGTCGATGCTGTGAGCAGACGGCGTTTCCGCGCGATGCCGGCCAGACGATCCCCTTCGCTACGGGAGTAAGTGGCATGCGCAAATATGCCTATGCCTGGATCACCATCGCCTTCTTTCTTCTGTCGATCGTCGGCCATTGGCTGTTCGGCTGGTACGCCTTCGTCAACGAGGCAGCCGAACATCACCAGCGACCCGAGGTCGATGCCTGGCTCGTCGAGATGGGACGCGACACGTTCGAGAACTGGCAGTCGGAATTTCTCCAGCTGCTCTGGCAGGTCGTCGGCCTCGCCTATTTTCTCTATGTCGGCTCGCCGGCGTCGAGGGAAAATGACGACCGCAGCGAGGCCAAGCTCGACGCACTGATCCGGCTCCACGCCGGCGAGAATGCGGACGCGATCATCGCCGATATCGACAGGCGCTTCCTGCGTACCGGCGGCCATGCCCAGCCGCACGCCCATGAAAGCGAAGCGGCGGCGCAACGGCTGGCGCCGGGCCATGAATAGCCGTCGAATTGCGAGGTTTCGAACAACGCATCGGGAGAATTGATATGCCGGATCAGACGTACAGCGATGCCATTGCGCTGCTGAAGGCGGACCATCGCTGATGGCACAGGAGAAAGCGCCAGCCTGCCAGCAGCCGAGCCGCACGCCATCGGGCTGCAGTCTGCCTGAGTAAGATGCAGAAGGTTCGCACCAAAAGGGCCGCGACGCGCCCGACCGACGCCGGAGTGACCCCGGGCACTGTGCTGCTGCGCGAGGAATTGCGCAGCGGTGCGATGCGCACGCTCGACACGCTGAAGCTCGGCGAGCGGCAGATCGTGTTATGCGCCGGCCATGACGCGATCTGGGTGATCGTGCGGCGCAAATGCCGTGGCGGCATCGCGATGCGTGCGGCCTTCGTCCCGGTCGGTTACCGGGAAGCCAGGATGGTGCAGCCCCGCGCCGGCGAGGCGGCGCGCATCGAAGTGGTCAGCGCGATGGGTACGCACCGCGTCGCGTTGTGCCTCCACGAAGAGGCTATCCCGATCGTTCGCGTCGCGACGAGCCTCGAGCCGGCCGTGCCGCTGCTGACGTCGTTCGTGCCGCGCGATCTCTATCCGCTCGACGCCGACGACGATCCGCTCGGCGCCGTCGGCACCGTCGAGGCGGCACAGCGCGGCTTCAACAGCGGCGCAATCTATTTCCGGCTGGAGGAACCCGCTTTCGGGAGTGTACTCTATTTTCAGGACCTTACCCGGCTGAACCCCTATTTCAGCGCGACCGACACCAAACCCGATGGCGCGGTCGGCGGGATATGGCCCGAGCTCGGTTACCTGCTGCCGACACCGCCACAGCGCGGCGTTCCGCCGGTGGCGCCCCTGCCCGCCGGCGCGGAAACCTTGATTTCGGACGCGCTGATCGCATTCCACGACGAAGTCGACGGCGACGAGCGCGACATGGCGCGGCGCTATCTCGCGCTGCTCGGCGCGGTGCTGCCGCATCTCGTCATGCCGGAGACCGATTATCGCGACTGGGTCGGCCGCGCGGAGCGTTCGCTCAAGGATCTGGCCCGGTCGCCCAAGGCGACGATCCGCCACTACGGCCATCGCTACGTCCATCCCTATAGCGCGGCCGAATATCCCGATTCGATGGTGCAGCTGAGCGTGCTCGCGTCGATCCGCGACTATGAGATGTGGACCGGCGAGAAAGTCCCGATCGGCGCCGACCTGGCCGCAGGCCTGGGCAAATTCTATGATCCGAAGCTGAAAACGCTGCGGCGCTATCTGCCCAATGTCGGCAGGGACAAGGACCGCAACGCAGTCGACAGCTGGTATCTCTATCATCCGCTGTCCATGCTCGGGCGGCTGGCGATCGACGGCGACCGGCAGGCCATGCGGCTGTTCGAGAAGTCGCTCGACTACGGGATCAGGGCCGCGCACCACTTCAAGTATAAATGGCCCATCCAGTACGACGTGCGCGATTTCCGGGTGCTCACCGAGGCGCGCGACGACCAGGGACTGGGCCAGACCGATGTCGGCGGGATCTACGCCTATGTGATGTTGCAGGCGTTCGAGCTGACCGACGACAAGCGCTATCTCGACGAGGCCCGCGCTGCGATCGATGCCGCCAAGGGCATGCGCTTCGAGCTCAACTACCAGGCCAATCTCACTGCCTGGGGCGCCGCAGCCTGCATGCGCCTGTGGCGTATCACCGACGACGAGAAATATCTGCGCCAGAGCTATGTCTATCTGGCCAGCTTCTTCCACAACGCGGCGATCTGGGAATCCGGGATCGGTCATGCCCGTCACTATCGCAATTTTCTCGGCGTCACCGCGCTGCACGACGCGCCGTACATGGCGCTCTACGAATGCTTCGACAGCTTCGCCGCGTTCGAGCGCTATCTCAAGGACAGTGGCCCCGATCTGGACGCCCCGGTGCGGCTGCTGCTCAGCCAATATTGCCGCTATGCGCTGGATCGCGCCTGGTTCTATTACCCCGACGCCCTGCCCGACGACGCGATCGCGCCCGAGCAGCGCGAGAATAACGGGCATGTCGACCGCAAGCTCTCTTTCCCTGTTGAGGACCTCTATGTCGACGGCCAGCAGGCCGGACAGGTCGGGCAGGAAATCTACGGAGCGGGCGCGGCGTTCGTCTTCGCCAGCCGCGCCTTCCACAATGTCCGCGACGCGCCGTTCCGGATGTTCTGCGATCATTTCGTACTGGCGAGCCAGCGCCCTTCCGGGCGCGCGCTCAGCTTCCAGCTCGGCGGAGCCGAAGGCTGCGAAGCGAGCCTCAGCCTGATCCGCATCGGTCGCGCGAAGCTGCCGGAATTCACCGTGACCACTGCCGGCGGCGACCGCATCCGCCCTCGTCACAGCGCTGCCGATCGCGTCGAATACCGGATTCCCGCCGACAGCCGCATCACGCTTGCGTGGTGAGGGAACGCGCGCCGCGCAGCGGCGTACCGATTGCAAAGGAGAGCCCATGACCGATCTTGCCGAACCGCCCGTCCGCAATCTGTCCGACGCGCACACCGAGATGCCCGGCCTGAACGGGCGCAAGGCGATCATCACCGGCGGCACCACCGGGATCGGCCGTGCGATCGCGGTGCTTCTCGCCTCCGAAGGCGTCGACGTGTTTGTCTGCGGCCGTGACCCGCAGCATCTTGAGGACGGGCTCTCGCGGATCCGCGAAGTCGGCAAGGGCGACGGCATCAATGTTGACCTCGCCGAGCCGGACGGCGTCGACCGCTTCGTCGCTGCGGCAAGGGACTATTTCGGCGATTTCGACATTGCCATCGTCAATGCGGCGATCCCCGCCAAGGGCCTGACCACGATGAGCGCGGAGGAATTGCGGTACGCGATCGCCATCGATTTCACGGCCTATCTGACCACCGCCTATGCGGCCGCCGAGGTGATGAAGGACCATGGTGACATCGTCTTCATCGGCTCGGTCTCGGCGCATCTGCTCGGCGCCGAGGGCAGCGTCTATGCCGGCATGAAGGCAGGTGTCGCCGGCTTCGCCGAGGCTGTGCGCAAGGAGCTGGGCCCGAAGGGCATCAAGGTGTGCAACATCGAGCCCGCCAAGACCGGTGCGGACTTCCAGTATCAGAGCTTCACCGCCGAGGAGCAGGCCGAGGAGAACCGCAAAGAAACGATGCTGCGCGCCGAGGACATCGCCGTCGGCGTGCATTATGTACTGACCCAGCCGCGCCGGTCGGTGGTTCAGCAGATATCGATCGCCCCGCGCGCGCGGGGCGAGGAATGACCGGCTTTGCGGTCGACTGCCTCGTCTTCGGACCAGACGACGTCGACCTCTCGCGCTCGCCCCTGGCCGGGCATCTGGGCGCCGAGACCTATGTGCTGGGCGCCTTCAACCCGGCATTGACGCGGCTGCCCAACGGCAATCTCGCGATCTTCGTCCGGGTCGCCGAGGCGCTGCGCCAGCCGGTCTTCGATGGGCATATCCACGCGATCCGCTGGGCCGACGGGAGATATGTCCTCGACGCCTGGCCGCTCGACCAGGTCGACACATCGGATCCGCGGAAATTCCTGATCCGCGGCGGGCGCTGGAAAGTCATGGCGCTGACCTCGCTGTCGTGGATCCTGCCGGTGGAACTCACGCCCGACGGGCTCGACGTAGTCGCGGTGCACTACGACAAGGCGATCGCGCCGCAGGGCAGCTTTCAATGTTACGGCGTCGAGGATGCGCGCGTGTCGAAGGTGGGCGACCGCTGGTTGATGACGACGTGTTCGGTGAGCCCGGAGCGCCATTCGACCACGCTTTACAGCTCTCTCAACGGGCTCGACTTCGTGTTCGAGGACATTGTCCTCGATCATCAGAACAAGGACATGCTGATCTTCGAGGGGAAGATCGGCGGCAAGTTCTGGGCCCAGACGCGTCCGCTCGGGGACCTGTATTTTGCCTATCCGCCCGGCTCCGAATGGCGCGGCGGGCCTTCGATCAATCTCGCCACCTCGCCCGATGCAATTCACTGGAAACCCCATCGTGAGCCAGGGATTCGTCCGCACGCCGCGACATTGCACACGGCGCGGATGGGCGGTGGCACACCGCCAATCCTGACCGACCAGGGCTGGCTCACCTTGTGGCACGGGGTCGAGCCCAAGGAGATCGTCGGGATCTACCGGACATACTGGTCCATCCTCGACCCCGCAGACCCCGCGCGCGTGCTGCGAACCGGGCACGCTCCCTTGCTCGAGGCAGCGCCCGACCTCACTCGCCCGCTCGAGGACAAGATGTATGTCCGCGACGTCGTATTCACGACCGGCATCGTCGATGCGGACGATCATTTCGTCGTTGCGTCGGGTGAAGCGGATCTTGCCTGCCGCATGACGCATATTCCGCAGGACGTGTTCCGCTGAACGACGCCGGGCATCGCGAAAGGTCCGACGTTGGGCCCAGCCGCAGTCAAACGCGCTCGAGCGATGCGGCGACGAGCGCGATCCGCTCGACGGCGCGATAGGCTTCGCCTTCAAGCTCCTCACCAAACACATCCGGATCGAGCTCCCGGTAGCGCAGGCGGCAGCGATTCGCGCGAGCCAGACGCTCGAGGCTGTTACGAAGTCCGTCGACGCCGGCGACGATCGCGCTGCCGGTGTAGAGGATGATGCGACCGTCCGGGGACAATCGATCGAGGCACTGGCCGACGAGTGAAAGCGCGACTTCCGCACCAAGTTGTCCGCCCCCGTCGCGATACGCACGCACATCTGCGTCCATGAGATAAGGAGGGTTGATGAGCCCGAGATCGACGGGGACTGCGATGTCGCGAAGGCCGTCGAGGTGAACCGCAAGCGCGTGCCGACCTGCCACTGCGAGGTTGATCGACGCGAAATGCAGAGCTCGTGCATTGACATCCGTCATGAAAATCGAAGCCCCAGGCGACAGGCTGCTTGCCACACTCGCGCCTACGCCCGCTCCCGTACCAATATCGAAGATGCAGGCGCCAGGCCGCACAGGCCGCGCAGACAATTCGGCGCCAATCAGGTCGGCGAAACGATAGCTGTCCGGGCCGAAGAAAACCGAATCGGCGGTGTCGGTCGGATAGGCCGAATGCAGGAACAGATCCTCCCCGAGGCTCGACACGCGAAGACGCGCCCGGGCCAGGCCCGTCGGCAAGTCCTCGACCATGTCCGCCTCTCGGAGCAGCCGCAGCAAATCCTCCCCGATCACATCCTGCGCGAAGGGAAGGCTCCAGCCGAACACATCCCGGAGATCAGCTGCGATACGGCCGGGCTCGCGCGCGAGAATACGTGCGTGCGTCGCGGGTGTCGGTGTGACGAACCGATACGCCTTGCGCTTGAGCAAGGTAAGCAGCGCGCCTAGCGGGCCAAGGCTTCCCGGATCGATTGCGCCGGTTGTTGCGCTGATGGACGCCCCGGGCCGGCGCGGCGTCGAAGAATCGCTCGTAGCGAAAGGGTGAACCCGGATCATCCAGCCCGCCTCCCCCGACTCATGCGACGATCTTGTCCATGCCGTCGGCGCGGGACGGCGCAAGTCGGGCGGGCGAAAAAAGGCGCGCCAGCGGCATGGTGAGGCAATGAATCCCGCCTCCGCACGCGGTAAACTCCGAGATGTCGACCGGCACGGGTTCGAAACCGGAATCTGCGAGCAGCCGGGCGATACGATCCTGTCCGGCCACGGTCACAATCGTACGGCCGTCGATCGAGAGGATATTGCATCCAAGGTGACGCGCTTCCTTGTAGGTGACCGGGAGGAGCCGAACGCCGCGCGCTTCCATCGCGTCCGCAAAACCATCATCGAGGACGTCGACACATGCGAGTGCGGTGTGCTCGTCGACCATGCAGAAAATCGTGTCGAGGTGGAGAAAGTGCGGATCGAACGGCACGAGAAGCGCTTCCCATCCGAAACCTGTGAACAATCCGGCAAGCGCGGATGCGCCTTTGGCGTCGGTACGTTCGCCCGAGACCCCGATCACCACCAGGCCGGGGCGAATGATCGCGACATCGCCGCCCTCGATGGTGCCTTCGACGACGCGCAGGACCGGTTTCGCGTCTAGGGCCCGGGCAGTGGCGAGAAGATATTCCAGCTCGACGCGGCGATGCGGCAGGGCGGGTTTGAGCGCGACCAGACCCCAGGGCGTGCTTACCGCCGCGTCCCGTGTGAACACAAGATCGGGTGCCTCCGCGACGCCCGGCATCACATGGCAACGCACGCCCCGCGTCTCGAGCGTCCGCTGGAGTGCCCGATGTTGTGCAAGCGCGCGGCCACGATCGGATTCAAAGCCGCCCCGGATGCTCTCGCGCGTGACGGAGCAACAGGGTACCGGTGCCAGGAAATCGGGACGCGCCAGGATGACGTCGGTGAGCGCGTGGGACTCGCTGAAGACGCCACGGAAGTCGGACCTGACGATGGCGCGGGCGTCGCCGGGATTTTCGCTGAATGCGAGCTTCATGAACTCTCCAGATCGTGCCGGTTCCCCGGCGCAGCGGCGTTGGTATGGACTTAGAAGGGTCGCGCGGGACGCCGGTTACGACTGCAGCATGAACCTGCCGTTCGAGGCGTCACCGGGCGGTGACTGGATCGTATCCAGATCCGCCAGGGCCCGTGCATATTGGGCGGCGAAGTTGCGGTAGACGCAGGCGATGCCCGGCTCTTCCGTCTGCGCGGCCTTCGCGCGACAGAGCTCCAGACGCCGCTCGAGATATTCCCGATCCGGTTCGGTCATGACGATTTCAAACCCCTCCCTGCTTCGGCCAGGCCTCTCCCGTCGTCGACAACGTCCCGAAGGGCGTCGCGGGGGACGCCCAGGGCGCGGCTCCGGTCGCGCCCCTCATGGTCGCCGTGCGACCGCATTCGATCAGGGTGTCCGAAGACCCGAAGCTCGTGGTCCGCCACGCATCGCCTCCTGCAAGTTGTTGGCGAGTAACGATCGATCCCGGCCCCGGTGTCCGGAAAATCGTTCTAATCCAGATCAATAGGAAGGGTTTTCTCGAAACTTGCACAATTTCTGTCGGTTGGACGGTCAGTGCGTCGGGCAAGGAGAGCGGCAATGACGAACGGTACCAACAACGAGCACAGCGCGCAGCCGGAGGCAGGCTTCGAGGTCCGGATCGGTGACGGGGGCGAGCTCCATCAGCTGGCGACCGGGGACGCGGATACACTCACCACGCAACAGGGCGTCGCAGTCGCCGATGATCAGAACAGCTTGCGTCTGGGCGCGCGGGGACCCGCACTGCTCGAGGATTTTCACCTTCGCGAAAAGCTCTTCCATTTCGACCATGAGCGCATCCCCGAACGCGTGGTCCACGCGCGGGGCTATGGCGTCCATGGCACCTTCACGCTCACCGAGTCGCTCGCCGAATTCACCATGGCGCGCATTTTGACCGAGGTCGGCGAGAAGACGCCAATGTTCACGCGCTTCTCGACGGTGGCGGGAAGCAAGGGGTCATTCGACCTTGCGCGCGACGTGCGCGGCTTTGCCTGCAAATTCTACACGAAGCAGGGCAACTGGGACATCGTCGCGAACAATATCCCCGTCTTCTTCATCCAGGATGCGATCAAGTTTCCGGACCTTGTCCATGCCGCGAAGCCGGCACCCGACCGCAATTTTCCGCAGGCGCAGACTGCCCACGACAATTTCTGGGATTTCATCAGCCTCACGCCCGAGTCGATGCACATGATCATGTGGACCATGTCGGACCGCGCGATTCCGCGTTCGTTTCGCTTCATGGAAGGCTTCGGCGTGCACAGCTTCCGGCTGATCAATGCCGAGGGCAAATCAACCTTCGTCAAGTTTCACTTCAAGCCGAAGCTGGGCCTGCAGTCGGTCCTGTGGAACGAGGCGGTCAAGATCAATGGCGCCGATCCAGACTTCCACCGGCGCGACCTGTGGGACGCGATCGACATGGGCAATCCGCCCGAATGGGACTTTGGCGTACAGCTGTTCGACGACGCGTTCGCCGAGCGCTTCGCGTTCGACGTGCTGGACCCAACCAAGATCATCCCCGAGGAAGAGGTGCCCGTGAAGATCATCGGCAGCTTCGTTCTTGACGGGCTGGTCGACAATTTCTTCGCCGAGACCGAGCAGGTTGCCTTCTGCACGCAGAACGTAGTGCCCGGCATCGGCTTCTCGAACGACCCGCTGCTCCAGGGGCGCAACTTCTCCTACCTGGACACCCAGCTCAAGCGGCTGGGTTCGCCGAATTTCACGCATATTCCAATCAATCAGCCGAGGGGCTGTCCGGTGCATAATTTTCAGCAGGACGGCCATATGGCCATGCGCAACCCCAAGGGGCGCGCCAACTATGAGCCCAATAGCTGGGGCGGGCCGCGCGAAAATCCCGATACTGGCTATAGTCATTTCCCCGCCGAGGAGGCCGGCACCCGGATCCAGCGGCGGCCCGAAAGCTTTGCCGACCACTACAGCCAGGCCCGGCAGTTTTTCGTCAGCCAGACGCCGATCGAGCAAAAGCACATTGGGGATGCACTCGTATTCGAGTTGTCGAAGTGCCAGCGGCTGGACATCCGCGAACGAATGGTTGGGCACCTGCGAAACATCGACGAAAGACTTGCACAAATAGTCGCAACCGGGCTGGGTCTTGCCGGGCTGCCACCTGCTCCAAGGCCAGCGGCGCCACCCGTCGCCGATCTGCCGCCCTCGGATGCGCTAAGCATCGTCAAGCGTGGCCCCGGAAGTTTCGCCGGGCGCAAGCTCGGTATCCTGCTTAGCGATGGTGCATCCACGGCTGTCGTCAATGCGTTGGTCGCGGCGGTCGAGTCACTTCCGGCGACCTGTGAATTCATCACGCCGAAAATCGGTGGCGTCACGCTCGACGACGGTACGCTAGCGGCAGGCAAGCAGAAGATCGATGGTGGCCCCTCGGTGCTCTATGATGCCGTGGCGCTGGTGGTCTCGGTGCAGGGCGCTTCGCTCCTCGCCCGCGACGCAGCGACCCGGGACTTTGTCGCCGACGCTTTCGGGCATTGCAAATTCATCGGCTTTTCGCCGGAGGCGGTGCCGCTGCTTCGCAAGGCCGGCATCGAGGAAGCTGACATGGACAGCGGGATGATGTCGCTGAAGATCGCGGCGGACGGATCCGCTTTCGTCGAGCGCTGCGGCGAACTGCGCTACCGGGACCGGGAGCTGACCCTGGATCTCGACGCCGCGGCGTTTCTCGACTCTTCGCGCGGGAAATAGGCTGGAGGAGCGTGGGCCGCACGACCGTCTCGGCAGCGCGACGCAATCTGACGGAAATCCGCAATCTCCATCGAGAGTGGTATTGATGAGCCGCTACTTCATTCATCTCTACAATGGCACTGGCGAAACGCGCGACGAGCAGGGCAGCGAGGTCGCTGATCTTGCAGCTGCCGAGATGCTGGCAGTAGATGGCGTGCGTTCGATCCTCAGTGAGGAGGTGCGACGCGGCACGCTGGACCTTCGGGGACGAGCCGAGATTGCGGACCAGGATGGCCGCGTGGTCCAGACAGTACGATTTTCGGAGACTGTCCGGATCTGTGAAGAGAAGAAGGAATGATCGAGCGGCATCTGGCACGGCTTCGGCTACGTCATGAGATCAGTGAAAGCGATGTAGCGCTGATTCGGGGCGCCATCGCGGAGGTCCGTGAAATCCCGGCCGGACGAACGCTTGTCGAAGCGGGCGAGCGCCTGCGAGTCAGCACGCTCGTGCTGGACGGACTCCTGTGCCGCTACAAGGACATGAAGGACGGGCAGCGCCAGATTGCCGAGCTGCATGTCCCGGGCGACTTCGCCGACTTGCACAGCTACACGCTCAAGCGCCTCGACCATAGCATCCTGACGCTGACGCCGTGTCGGGTCGCAGTCGTTCCGCACGTCGAACTGGCGCGCATCACCAAGGCCTCGGAACGCCTTGCCTATGTGTACTGGTTTTCAACGAATCTCGATGCAGCAATCCATCGCGAATGGGTTTTGTCGCTGGGACGACGCAATGCGCTCGCGCGTATGGCGGCATTGTTTTGTGAGCTTCAGGCGCGGTTGCAAGTCGTTGCACTTGCCGATCAGACGGGATTCGCGCTTCCCCTGAACCAGACTCAGCTTGCCGAATGCCTCGGCCTGACATCTGTCCACGTGAACCGCGTGCTCAAGGAGTTGCGTACGCGCGACCTGGTGACGTTTCGCGGCGGGCATGTGTCGATCCGCGATCTTGCCGGTCTGCAACGTGTAGCCGAGTTTGATCCGGGCTATCTCTATCTCGAAAGACAGCCGGCCGACTAGGTCGTGAACTCGTAAAAGACCGCTTTCGGCGCGAGGAGTGAACGTCCGAGATCGGGTGGTGCGTTCAACCGGTCATTGCAACACCTTTAATCCGTAGGGATCAGGAGGTGTGAGATGGTGATATCGAGGATCTGGTTCACCGCTGCGCAAAAGGTCGAGATGTGGGAGCGGTGGAAGCGAGGCGAAAGCATATCGTCGATCTCGCGATCACTGGACCGTCGCAACAAGAGCGGGGTTCAGCAGATCATCGGCGTGCGGGGTGGCATTGCTCCACCTGTGCGCCGCCGAGCAGCCCGAGCTCTGCGTCTGGAGGAGCGCGAGGAGATCTCTCGGGGGCTGGCCTCAGGTCTGCCGATGCGCGCCATTGCGCGAAGCCTCGGGCGAAGCCCATCGACGATCTGTCGCGAGATTTCGCACAATGGTGGTGCGCGAAGCTACCGCGCAGCTCGGGCTGACAAGCAAGCTTGGGATCGAGCATTGCGACCAAAGCCCTGTCGCCTGGCGTGTCTTGGACGGCTGCGACGACGGGTAGCGCAAAAGCTGGCGCTGCAGTGGTCGCCGGAGCAGATAGCAGGCTGGTTGAAGCGAGAGCATCCGAGCGATCCTGACATGCAGATATCTCATGAGGCGATCTATCGCAGTCTCTTCATCCAGTCGCGCGGGGTGCTCAAGAAGGAGCTGACGGCGCATTTGCGCACCAGGCGGCAGATACGTCATGCCAAAGGCGCCCAAACCCCAACCGGACAGGGACAAATCCTCGATATGGTCTCGATCCGCGAGCGCCCCGCCGAAGCCGAGGATCGCGCCGTCCCCGGCCACTGGGAGGGCGATCTGCTTATCGGCGCCGGCGACACACGCATCGCAACGCTCGTTGAGCGGCACAGCCGGTTCACGATGCTGGTGAAGCTGACGAAGCGGGACTCGGCGACGGCCGTGACGGCTCTGGCTCGCAAGATCGGCAAGCTACCCGAGGAGCTGCGGCGATCGCTGACCTGGGACCAGGGAAAGGAAATGGCGCGTCATCGAAGCTTCACCGTCGCCACGAACGTGCAGGTCTACTTCTGCGATCCTCGCAGTCCATGGCAACGCGGCACCAACGAGAATACGAACGGCCTCCTCAGGCAATATCTGCCTCGAACAACCAACCTGTCTCGCCTGTCGCAAGCGCAACTCGATGCAATCGCGCTCCGCCTCAATCAACGGCCCCGGAAAACATTGGACTTCGAGACCCCGGCCGATAGGCTCGACAAGGTGTTGCAATGACCGGTTGAACCCACCGGTGGTTAGCTGCCGTTCGCTATTCGCCATCACCGAGTAATCGAAATGTTTCTCCGGTTCGCTCGAAGCGGCTGCCAATGGCTGCATCGAGAAACGAAAAAATGTCGGGATCGTAGTTCACGAGTGTATTTACGTCGTAGACGCCGTGCCGTTGGCTATTCGACATATAGCCCGCGTCCTCGTCACCGGCGAAAAATCGCCAACCGCTATCCAGTTCGTTGTGCGGTTCCTCGCGATACATATATCCGACCCGCTTGCCCTCAACGACGATGCGATCGGTTGAGAGACACCCTCCGCGTCCCAGTGCGATGGGAGCGATCTGCTCGGGCTTCAACTTGAATATCTTCGCGAGCAAGTTCGCCTCCATGGATTCTTTGCGACAGCCTACAGGCGGCGCCTCAATGTCCGCAATCGGGGCGTTAGGCGACAGTCCGCTTTATGAGTCTACTGCCTAGTAGCCAAACGGATTACAGGTTCCGGGGAGCCTGCTCGGGAGCCGTGCCCGGCCGCGGCATCTACGGCGCGCATAAAACCGCGAGGTCTGTCCAAAGCTGAAGTGACGACTTGACTAATCTCGATGGCGCGATACAGAAGCGATCACTTCAGTATTGCCAGGAGCCTGGAATGTTCGATCCCGCCGTCACGCATGCCACTTTCAGGTTGGAACGCAGCTTCAAAGGGCAGCCCGACGTTGTCTTCGCTGCGCTGACCGATCCCGCCGTCAAGCGTGGCTGGTATGCCGAAGACGATACGCATGAAGTGGTCCGGTTCGAAAGCGACTGCCGCATTGGTGGCGCGGATCGGCTGCACTACCGCTTCGGTGAAGGGTCGCCGTTCCCGGGCGCGCTTCTCGTCAACGAGGGCGTGTATCAGGACATCGTGCAGGATCACCGCATCGTCACAACCAGCACGATGTCGATTGAAGGTCACCCGATCTCCGTATCCTTGACGACCTTCGAATTACTCCCGACCGAGTTGGGAACGGATCTCATCTGCACGAACCAGGTGGCGTTTTTTGAGGGATCAGATGGACCTGTGATGCGCGAGCAAGGCTGGCGTATCCAGCTGGACAAGCTCGCCGGGGCAATCGATAGCCAGGCATGACCGCTTCAATCGACCGGCTGTTTCATGCACTTGGCGATCCGACGAGGCGGGCGATTGTCGATCAGCTCACGGCCGGGCCGCAATCGGTCTCAGGCCTGTCGGAGCCGCTCGGAATTACGCTTACCGCCGTCTCGCAACATCTGCAGATTCTCGAGCAATGCGATGTAGTTGTGACGGAGAAGAGCGGCCGGGTTCGTATTGCCAGCCTCGTGCCGGACGGGCTCCGCCCGCTCGAAACCTGGGCGCGACAACGCAGATCCAGGCTCGAGCGCCAGCTCGACCGCCTCGGTGAATGGCTCGAGCAGCCGGAGCGATAGGGCCGGCCGGAAACCTGCGCGCCTGTATTGTGCTGACAGGCGAAATTCCGGCCTAGTTGCGGGGCGGCCG
This sequence comes from Sphingomonas naasensis, assembly GCF_004792695.1. GTDB lineage: Bacteria > Pseudomonadota > Alphaproteobacteria > Sphingomonadales > Sphingomonadaceae > Sphingomonas > Sphingomonas naasensis. The sequence continues at coordinate 191,073 of NZ_SRXU01000002.1, forward strand.
CACGCAAGACTCAGGTCGTTCCCGAGCGAACGCCGGATATGCGCGCGCTGAATTCACTGGTCGAGACCACCAGTCGTCACCTGGGCCTCGAAATGGCGGGCCCTCCGACCGGACCGCCCCCATGGCCCCCGGGTTGCGATCCTCTCAGTTCGCAGGCTTGCCACCGGCAAGGATCGCGTCGAATTTCGCCTTGGGCATGTTGATCAGCAGCCCCTTGTTGTTTTTCGCGAACGAGGCGAACTCCACTTCGATCTTGCCACTCTCGCCAGCGACCACTGCGAAACCCATGCCGACCCGTTCAACGGTGCCGAGCACGACGCCCTTCGAATCGCGCACTACGCTGCCCATCGTGACATCCTCGGGGCTGACCGGCACCGGGCGTGTCGAACGAGTGGCTGTCGCTGTCCGAGGACTTGCACGCGCGCGGCGACGAAAGCGACCCGCTGCGAGTGGTACAAGGGCTCGCCCAGGCGATCGGATTCATTGCGGGTGGGCTGATCTTCGTGCGCGGTGGCGATGTCAGGAACATGACGACCGCGTCAAGCCTGTGGATGGCAGCCGCCATCGGCATCGCCGCGGGCATCGGCCAGTTCCTGCTGGTGGCCATTGCCGCGCTGCTCGCGCTGGCCTTGCTGGTCGGCGCTGGTGCTGTCGAGCGCAGATTCCGCCCGGAGGGACGGGAAGCCCCCGCCGATCCGCTTCAGGCCCCAAACCGGCGGGGCGCGATCGACGATACCGGAGGTTGAGCAGTCCGCCTGCTGACCTCGGCGGCATGACATCTCGACCAGCCCCGCCTGAAGCGCGCAGCGCGCGAAATCGTCCCCCTCCGCCCGCCTAGCCGCTCGGCCCCGTCGTCGCGCCGGTGCCACCGACGTCAATCCCGCTTGCCTGGCCCGGCATCCGGTCCGGCTCGATACTGTCCTGCCCGCCGGCGCCATGCCGCGCCCCCGCAGATCCGGCCTGAGATCGCGGGGCGACGCCGGCGCCATCGCCTGCGGCCGGGTCGCTGTCATAGTCCTCGCCGGGGTTGCCACCGCCGGCACCCGAACCCGAGCCACCCACCGCACCGGTCGCCGGATCGAAGCGGGCATGTTTTCCCGCTTCCGGCGCCCTGTCGCTCTCGCGCGGACCACCCGCATCTGCCTGATCGTCTCCGCTCGAAACCTCGTCGGGGTGCTCCCCTCGGGCGACAGGGTCCCGCGCGGAATGGCCCGGCCGCCCCTCTGCAGGATTGGCGTTCCGGGATGCGGTCTGTTCGGCGCCACCACCGTGCCTGTCCTCGTCCATTACGCTCTCCTCGCGTCACCTCACGCGACGAACGATCACGTCGAGGACTTGCTCCCCTGCCCCGCCCGACAAGGCGCGGCCGGCAGCGCGTGGCGCCGGGATATCGGGCGCGCAACCGATCAGCCCATCCAGCAAGCGGGGTCTGCGGGCCTGCCCATCGCGCTTCGGCATCGATGGCGGATGCCACCCCATGTGGATCGAGCTGGACCAATAGCGCTCGATCGCAGACGCCCCCCGGGAAGCGGCGCCAGGCGAAAGCGCGCCGGCTCTGTCCTGGTGGCGATGTCTCGCCCGATTGCGTCCAGCAGATCTGCTGTTGCAGACGCAGCAGATCGCCGGGCCATTTGTTGCGTTAGCACCAGCGGATAGGGCGGGATTGCTGACGCGAAAGGCATATATTGCATAATACCAGGCACTTACCGGTGGTGGCACGTCGCTTGCTTTTTCTCCCTCGACCGCGCGACGCCGCGCCGAACCATCGGGGGATCTCCTTTGCCCAGCTTGTCCCATCGCACTGCCCAGTCTCTTCTCACGCGATCGAGCCTGATCGCCCTGGCGTTGGTAAACACCGCCCCCGCCTTCGCCACGCACGCGACGGAGGATGAGACTGCGAAGGCCAGGCCGGCCGAAACCGCCGCGCCTGACCCCGAGGACGATCCTGCGCGCGCGGGCACGACCGATATCGTGGTGACAGCGCAGCGGCGCGAGCAGCGTCTGCAGGAGGTGCCCACTGCCGTCACCGCGCTCAGCGCGGAGCTGTTCGCCGAAGCCGGGATCGGCCGTTCGGCAAACGAAGTGCTCAATCTCGTGCCCAACGCATCGGCGGGCACCCAGCAGCATGGCCGGCCGCGCTGGTGGATCCGCGGAGTCGGGGCCGGACAGCAGCAGCTCGATCTCGCCAACCCGGTCGGCTTCTATCTCGACGACGTCTATATCAGCAACGCGAGCGCCACCGGCCTCCCGCTGTTCGACATCGAGCGCGTCGAGGTACTCCGCGGTCCGCAGGGCACGCTCTGGGGCAAGAACACGACGGGCGGTGCGATCAACGTCATCTCGAAACGCCCCTCGCTGACCGACGGCGCCGACCAGAACTACGTGAAGCTCGAATATGGGAGCTACGACAACAGGATCGCCGAGACCGGCCTCGGCGTGGCAATCGTGCCCGGCCTTCTGGCGACCCGGATCTCGGCGCGCATCGACGATCGCGAGGGCCGCTTCACCAACCTGTTCACCGGCGAAAAGTCGAACGCGATCCGCGACAGCGTCGTGCGCGGACAGCTGCTGCTCGCGCCGGCCCCGGGTTTCGAGGCGCTGCTCAGCCTCCACTATCGCGACTATGCGACCGACGGCACCTACTGGACGACCGCGAGCTATCTCCCCAGCGGCGTGTTCCGGAACGGCTATGTCCCCTCGACCGACAAGGACGAGATCAGCACCAATGCCGGCGAGTTCGGGCGGACCTCGCAATTCGGCGGCTCGCTGCATCTCGACTGGGATCTGGGCGGAGTCTCGCTGACCTCGATCACCGGCTATGAGCGGTTCAAGACCCGCGGCGCCGGCGATGGCGACTATACGCCGCTCGAGATCTCGCGCAGCTATACCCAGGCCCGCAGCCAGCAATGGACGCAGGAGCTCCGCCTCGCCTCCCCCCAGTCGGACCGGCTGAACTGGATCCTCGGCCTTTACTACTTCAACGAGAAGATCGTCTCGAACGCATGGTCGGCGACCCTGCCCGCCGGCGCGGTTCAGGCCCGGCCGGGCAGTACCGCACCCGCCGCCTACAGCCTGACCAGCTACGACCACCGGGCGGAGAGCGGCGCGGCGTTCGGCAGCGCGACCTTCGATTTCACCGAGGCCGCCAAGCTGACCGTCGGCGCGCGCTGGACGCGCGAGACAAAGACGCTCGACTTCGACCGCAGCGCCTCCCCCAACGCCGCCGCCACCTCGTGGAGCAACTACGCCCGGTGGTGGGACAGCTATACCGGCAGCTTCGGCGGCCCGGGCACCTTCTCCGACGATCTGGAGCGGACCTGGGACGCGTTCACTTATGACGTGACACCGTCCTGGACCGTCGCCCCCGACAATCTGCTCTATTTCAAATATTCGCACGGCGTGAAATCGGGTGGATTCAATACGGCGGCGACCTTGCCGGTCGCACTGGTCGCGGTGGAGCCGGAGAATCTCGACGCCTTCGAGCTGGGCTACAAGTCGCAATGGTTCGACCGGCGTCTCACGTTCAACGCCACCCTTTTCCACTATGATTACCGCAATGTGCAGATCAACGTCGTCGGCCCAAATCCCGGCGCGGTAGGCGGCGCGACCGTCTCGTACCTGCAGAACGCCGCCAGGGCGCACGTCAATGGCGGCGAGATCGAGCTCGAGGCGGCGCCGGTCGAGGGCCTGCGCCTGACCGGGGCGGTCGGCATCCTCGACACCAAATATGACGAACTGCAGGTCGTGAACGGCGGCGCGGACCTGTCGGGGGCCCGCTTCGTGCGCGCGCCGCGGCTCACTCTCAACGGCAGCGCGAGCTACACCATCGCGCTGGGTGGCGAGAGTGGCAGCGTCGATCTCTCGGCCGACGCGCGCTACACCTCGCTGCAATTCTACTACATTACTCCGCAAGACACGGTGAACCGCTATCTGCTGACCCAGCCGGGCTACACCATCGCCAATGCGCGGATCAGCTATACTTCGGCCAACCGGCGCTACACGCTCACCGCCTTCGTCAACAATCTGCTCGATACCGACTATCTCAACCACTCGCTGCCCGCCGCCAACGCGGCGCAAGGGATCACCGGCGACACCGTCGCCTGGGCCGATCCGCGCACCTATGGCGTATCGTTCATCGCCCGCTTCTAGCGCGCAGATGAACGCAGAAAAGGGGCGCCGGTGGAATGCCACGGGCGCCCCATTGTCGTTCCGCCGATCTACTCCGCTGCCTGAAGCAGCACGCGCGCCTTGTGGCCGAGCAAGGGCAGTACCTCCTCGCCGATGCGGTAGGCTTCCTCGAGGTGCGGCGTGCCCGCGAGAATGAAGGCGTCGGTGCCGCGCGCGATCAGCTCGTCGAGCCGCGCGGCGCATTGCGCGTAGCTGCCGACGATCCCGAGCGCCGGCCCGCCCCGCAAAAGGCTGAACCCGCCCCACAGATTGGGGGCGACGATCAAATCCTCATAGCGCGTTGCCTCGCTGGGCCTGAGCGCCTGTTGCCGGGCCGCACCCACCGAATCCGTGGGACCGCCGCGCGCCTGCTGGCGGCGCTCCGGGCCAAGGCTCTCGAAGCCGGCGCGGACTTCCGCCCAGGCCTCCTCCTCGGTCGGCCGCGCGACGAGATCGACGCGCACCGCGCATTTCTGTTCACCGCCGAGCGCCGCGGTGCGCTCCTTCACCCGCCTGAACTTGTCGGCGAGCTGGTCGAACGGCTCGAGCCACGAAAGATAATAATCCGCGTGCCGCGCAGCGGATTCCAGCGCCGCATCCGAGGAGCCCGAGAACCAGATCTCCGGTATCTCCTCGCGCGCCAGCAAGGATGACAGGCCACCGTCGCGTACCTGGTAGAAGCGGCCGTCATAGGAGAAACGATCGCCACCCCACACGCCCTTGAACACATCGAGGAACTCGGTGGTGCGCCCATAGCGGTCGTCATGGCTGAAGCCGTCGCCCCACCAGAGCTGCGAAGGCCCGCCGCCACCGGTGATGATGTTGAACACGGTGCGGCCACCCGTCGCGCGCTGCAGGCTGGCCGACATGCGTGCAGCGTGGACCGGATTGAGGAATCCCGGCTGGAACGCAATCATGAAGCGAAACGCCCTGGTCTCTCGCGCGAGCAACGGCGAGATCACCCAGGGGTCGTCGGTATTGGGGAAGGACGGGATCAGGCCGCCGAGGAAGCCGACGCTCTCGGCCGCCTTCGCGATCGCAGCCAGGTGATCGATATAGCGAAAGCCGTCATCCTCGCCGTTGCGGTCGAGCCCCGGTGCGACGTTGCGTGGGCCGATCGGCGACCAGTCGCCGCGGTCATAGGCGGTATCGCGCAGGCTGCCGTGACAGCCATGGCTGGGCAGGCGCCAATAGAAATCGATGGTCATGCGAGCACCTCAGGCGGTCGCCGCCACGCGCTCGGTCAGCGCGCGGAAGCGGGGAAGCACATGCTGGCCGATGCGATACGCCTCTTCGAGCGAGGACGGCGCAGCCAGGACGAAATGGCGGAAGCCCGATGCAGCGCTCTCCGCCAGCCGTTCCGCGACCTCGGCATAGCTGCCGGCGATCGCCGTGTCGGGGAGGCCGGCACGCGCGGCGTCGCGGCGTGCGTCCCCGGCGTCCTCGCGCGCCAATACCGGCTGGACAAGCCCGAGCTCGATCGAACGCCCCTCCCGCAACGCGAGCCCGTCGAGCGTCCCGGCGAGGCCACCAAGCCTGGACAGGGGCGCGGCGGCGAACAAATGCACATCCGCCGCGCGCGCCGACAGCGCCAGCGCCTCCTCACTCTCGCCCTGCAGGAACACCTTGGGGAAGGCGACGCGATTGAGCGGCTCGTGGAAGCCGCCGCCCTCCACCTCGAAATGCGCGCCGGCGAAGCTGAACGGCCGCTCGGCATGAACGCCGCGCGCAACCGTCAGGAATTCCTCGACCCGCGCGTGCACTTGCTCTTCGGGGACATGGTCGCCGTCGCGGGCGCGCTCCGCCGCCTCGCCGGCGTCCGCAATCGCCCAGCCCAGCCGCTCGTGCGTCTGGCGCTGGAAGCTCACCGCCTGCTTGGCGGCATAGACCGCCGAGCCCGCCGAAGCCGGGAACTCGGGGATCAGCGAGAGCCGCGGCGCCTCGCGCGCGATCGCCGCGACGACGATATTGCTGTCATCCGATTGCGGGCGGTGCGGCACGAACAGGCCGTCAAACGCAGTCTGCGCCGCGGCCTGCGCGACCTGCGCATAATAATCGTAGCGGTTGAGGGTGGAGGGACGGACATCGCGGAACAGCCCCGATTGCCGCGCGCCGGGCTCCGAGCGCGCCGCATCCTCCGCGACGTCGAGCTGCCAATAAACCCGGATCGTCATGCCGCATTCCTTTCGCCGGCAAAGGCGGGTTCGCCGAGCCGCCCCGCGAACACCGTCTCCGCGATCGGTCGTCGCGCGCTGGGGCTCTCGCCCGCATGGAAATCCGCGTGCAGCGTGTCGAGCGCCCCTTGCCGGCCCAGGGCCACGATCGTCTCGATCGCGAACGTGTCGGGGATCTCCAGCCGCTCGCGTGCTGCGTCACGATCGAAGCCGCCGATGCCGTGCGTATGCCAGCCGAGCAGCAGTGCCTGATGCGCGAAATTGGTCCATGCCGCGCCGGCATCGAAGCTGTGCGAGACATTCTCGACGATCGCGCCGCGCCGCTCGAGCGTCAGCTCGGACAGCACGACAATCAGTGCGGAGGCGTGCGACGCCCACAACGCATTGCGTGGCGCGAGCAGCGACACGTAGCTCTCCCAATGCGCATCGCCCTGCCGCGCGATCAGGAAACGCCATGGCTGCGCGTTCGAGGCGGAGGGCGCCCAGCGCGCCGCCTCGAAAGCGCTCGCCAGCACGGCATCGGGAACCGGCTCGCCGGTAAAGCTGCGTGGCGACCAGCGATCGACGAACAAAGGCTCGACGGGATGATCGGGGGTCCGGGCCATCAGCGCGCCTCCCGGCCGGGAAGATGGACGAGATTCGAGGGCCCGCCCGGCGCCGCGGTCAGCTCGGCGAGGATCTCGTCCTTCAACCGATGCAGCAGCGCGGCGCGGTCGCGCGGGTGCGGCAGATCGACTTCGACGATTCGGCGAATACGGCCCGGCTCTGGCGCCATCACCACTACCCGGTCGCCAAGATACAGCGCCTCCTCGACGTCGTGCGTAACCATCAGCATGGTCGAGCGCTGCGCCATCCAGATGCGCTGGAGCTCGGTCTGGACGCGCACCCGCGTCAGCGCATCGAGTGCGCCGAGCGGCTCGTCGAGCAGCAGCAGCTTGGGCTCCGTGACCAGCGCGCGGGCGATCGCGGCGCGCTGGGCCATGCCGCCCGAAAGCTGGTGCGGATAGGCCTGCTCGAACCCGGTGAGATTCACCAGCGCGATATGCTCGGCGACGATCTGCGCGCGGCGCGCGGCAGGGACATCGGTGTTGCGCAAGGCGAGTTCGATGTTCTGCGCGAGTGTCATCCAGGGAAAGAGCCGATGATCCTGGAAGACGATGCCGCGATCGAGGCTGGTGGTCGACACCCGCTCGCCGTCGAGACGGATCTCGCCGCGATAATCGTCGTCCAGCCCGACGATCAGCCGCAACAGGGTGGACTTGCCGCAGCCCGATGCGCCGACGATGCTGACGAACTCGCCGGGGCGGATATCGAGGTTGATGCCTTCGAGCACGGTGCGTGGCGCTCCGCCGATGGTGAAGCTCTTGTGCAGGTCGCGGATCGCGAGCGCCCCGCCGGCCGCGGCAGCACCGCCCGGCACCGGTCTCGCAAGCACTTCGTGGATCATGATACTCTCCTTCAGCGAAGCGGCGCCTGCCAGCGCAGCAGATGCTGGCGGAGGCGCAGGAACAACTGGTTGATGGTGAACCCGAGCGCGGCGGTGACGAGGATCGCGACGAGGATGATGTCGAGCCGCTGCTGCATCTGGGCGAGCTGCATCGTCACCCCCAGCCCGCCGCCGACGCCGAGCAGGATCTCGCTGGCGATCGAGGCAATCCACGCGAAGGCGAGCCCCTGGGTCAGTCCGGTGAGGATCAACGGCATCGCCCCGGGCAGCAGGATCAGCCGGAAGCGCTGCCACGGCGTGAAGCCATAGACCTGCCCGACCTCGAGGAAGCGCCGCTCGACGCCGGCGACGCCTTCGTAACTGTTGAGGAGGGTCGGAAAGAAGGCGGAAAGGCTGACGACGATCAGCTCCGTCCCCTGCCCCGTGCCGACCCACAGCCCGAGCAGCGGCAGCCAGCCCATCAGCGGCACTTGCCGGATCGCCTGGAGCAGCGGGTTGAGCAGGCGATCGAGCGGGCGCCAGATCGCCATCGCAACGCCGAGCGCGATACCCAGCGCTCCGCCGATCGCGAGCCCGGAGAGGCTGCGGGACAGCGTGGCCGCCATGTCGGAGAACAGGCTGCCCTGCACCGCCAGCTCGACAAAGGCGGCGCCGACCGACTCGAGCGGCGCGAAGGCGAGCGCATGCGCGCCGCCCGACAGCGCCTGCACTTGCCACCAGATCAGGAACAGCGCCGGCGCGACCAGCCCGATGACTGCGCGGACCCAGCCGCGTGCGAGCAGCGCCTTCACGCCGTCCTCCAGCGCGACGCCCTGCGCTCGACCGCCTTGGCGCCGCGATCGAGCAGGAAGCCGATCACGCCGCTCACCACCACGCCGGCAAGCACCACGTCGATGCGGAACATCTGACGGCCCATCTCCATCATCTGGCCGATGCCACTGTCCGCCGCGAGCAGCTCCGCTGCGATCAGCACCACCCAGGCGCGGGTCAGCGCGACGCGCAGGCCAGTGACGACCGCGGGCAGGGTCGCGGGAACAAGGATCCGCAAGACCAGATCAGGAAGCCGGGTACGATAGACCCGCGCCACTTCGAGCCACGCCCCGGGTACGCCGCGGACGCCGTCGAATGCGGCAAGTGCCACCGGGAAGAAGGCCGCGAGGACGACGATCGCGACCTTGAACTGCTCGTCGATGCCGAGAAAGATGACCAGCATCGGCACAAATGCGATGACCGGCACTTGCCACACCGCAAAGAAGAACGGCGCAAGCGCCGCTTCGGCCAGCCGGGACAGCGCGATCGCCGCGCCGAAAGCGAGCCCGGCAAGCGCGCCGATCGTGAAGCCCAGCGCCAGCCGCGCCATGCTCTCGCCGACATGGCGTTGAAGCTCGCCGGTTTCCGCCAGCTGCGACAAGGTCCGTCCGACTTCGCTTGGGGGGACCAGCACTTGCGGCGGAAACACGCCGCTCAGGCAGAGGAGCTGCCACAAGGCGAGCAGGACGACCGGCGCGAGGAGCGACGCCAGCGGCGACTGCCGTCGCGGCGCCGGTGCGGCCGGGGCGCGAAGCGCGGTACTCGCCATCAGGACGCCCCGGGCACGGCAAGCTGTGCCTGCGTCTGCGGCGGTGCGACCGGGCTCCAGAAGCCCTCGAGCTTCGCGTCCCGCAGGGCCGGGCCGACGAAGCGCCGGTCGATCAGCTTGTCGACATCGACCTTGTTGCGCACCAGCCCGCGCGCGAAGGCATAGTCGGCAACCGAACGGTAATGGTCGATCAACTCCCTGGTGTAGGTCGGCGAGAAGCGCTCACGCCAGGGAATGCCGTCATTCGCGTAATCGCGCGCGATGATCTCGACCGGCATCGATCCACGCGCCGAATCGCGGATCACCCGGTCTCGATTGGCATCCTGCGCCGACCACGCGGCGGCGCGGACATAGGCATTTACCACCAGCTGGGTGAGTTCGGGATGGTCGTCGACGAAATCGCCGCGCCCGAACAATTCGGCGCGCATCCGCCAGTCGGCCGGGCCCTGCTTGGTCGACCAGATCACCCGGCCCGCGCCCTTCTGTTCGAGCAGCAACCCGTCGGAGAGCAGAAAGGCGGCGTCGATGTTGCCCGAAGCGAGCGCCGCCGGAGTCGCCGCCGGATTGATGTTGACGATCTTGAAGTCGCTTTGCCTGAGCCCGTTGGCGTCGAGCAGCTTGGAGAAAGGCAATTCCCACGGACGCCCGCGATGGAGCGCGATGCGCTTTCCCTTCAGATCGGCGATGTTGTTGGCGGCGAGGCCGTTGCGGACGACCAGATAGCTGTGCAGCCCCTGCCCCATCGGTGCGACGAGCCTGAGCGGGACGCCACCCGAGACAGCGATGATCGCCGGAAAGTCGCCATAGGCCGCGAAGTCGACCCGCTTGCCCGAAAAACCTTCGTTGATCAGCGGCGCGCCGACGGCCGTGGGTACCGGGGTCAGCGCCAGCGCGATTCCGCGCTTCGCCAGCTCCTGTTTGAGCCACCCATCGCGGATGACCACGCCGGTCAGGCCGTTATACACCTGCCTGCCCTCGAACGGGTAGGCGATGCCGGCGATCGTGAGGGTCTTCGGCGTCGCACCGCTGTCTCCGCGGAACTGGAAAGCCGCCAGCGCGACCGCGGCAACCAGCACCACCGCGCCGATTGCCCAGGACTTGATCGATTTGGGTTTCTGGATCGCCACGCTACGATACTCCTTTTCCCGGGGATCGATGCACTTCACGTGCCAAGCGGCGCGCCGCAGAGGCGCTGGCGTGGCGCACCGGTTTCAGGCAGCGCGACTGCGCAATTCGGAGCAATCCCGCGCCCGCCGCTGCGCGAAATGCAGCGGTTCGCGCGCCATCCCGGCGCCTGCGGCTTGCCGAAGATATTGGCATGCGGTTTGCTGCGCCCGCGCTTCAGGATTGCCGGATATCGGAGAAGGAAGAGAATGTCGGCAGGCGAGGCTGCGCCGGACCAGCGCAGGCCGGAATCGATCTGGATCACCCGGTGTCCGGTGCCCGCGGCATCGGGCGTGGCATGGTCGCTCGGCTGGATGACCGAGGCGTTCGCGCGCGACGGCATCGAGGTGAAGCGCGTGCGCGAGGCAGGGCTGAATCTCGTGTCGCCAGACCCGGAGCGCCAGGCCCGTTACCTCTTCCGCGAAGGCGGCAACATCCAGGCGCTCGCCGCCCGCGCCGATGGCGCCCCGACCCGCGTGATCGGACTGACATGGATCGACGAGCGGCAGGCGATCATGGTTCGTCCCGACACCCCGATCATGGACCCCGCGGATCTCAAGGGGCTGCGCTTCGCCCTCCCCGGCTTCGCGCGCAGCCGCGGCGAAAGCATCGCCCGCGGCATGGCGCTGCACGGGATCAAGGGCGCGCTCACGCTGGGCGGGCTCGATCTCGACGACATAAGGCTGGTCGATCTGCCCGCGCCGCCCGTCGAGCAGCCGACCGCCGCAGGCATGCGCCGCCTGTGGCTCGGCCTCGAATGGCTGGCCGACGGCCGCGTCGACGCGGTCTACGTGAAGGGTGCCGCCGCGGCCGAGAGCGCCGCGCGTCTCGGCCTTGCCGTCGGCGTCGATCTCGACGCCTATCCCAGCCGCCTCGCGCGCGTGAACAACGGCACGCCGCGCCCGATCACCGTCCACGCGCACATGATCGAGCAGCATTTCGACCTCGTCGTCCGTTTCCTCGAACAGACGCTGCGCGCCGCCGACTGGGCCTCGACCAACCTGCCCCGGCTCCAGCACATCCTGGCGCAGGAAACGCTCGCCGGCATCGCCGCAGTCGACGCCGCCTATCGCAACGATTTTCACCGCTCGCTCCATCCCGACCTTTCCAGCGATCGCGTCGACATGCTGCGCAATCAGGCCAACTTCCTCTGGCATCACGGTTTTTTGGAAGAGGCCGTCGACGTCGACCGCTGGATCGACCCCCGCCCGCTGGAGGCCGCGCGGCGTCGCCGGGCCGCCGCGGATGCCGGTTCGCTGGAGCCCGTGTAAAGCTCAGCTACGCATCGCAACGCATTTCCTACTTATTCAGTGGGAGTTTTGCTGATAGCTTGTGCGCGAACTGATCGGGAGGGATCCGGTGGTCGCAGTCCCGCACGAGAAAATGGCTGAAAACCTCGAGATCGGCCTGTCGGAACGCAAGCAGCCGGGCGGCCGTTCGCTGCTGGCATTCGATTCGGACAAGCATCATTCGGTGGGGCCCCGCGCCCGTGCCTTCGTCTTCTCCGATCCGCAATCGCGCGCGCTGATGCCACTCATCGAGAAGACCGCACCGAGCGAAGCCAATATCCTCGTCATCGGCGAGACCGGCACCGGCAAGGAGCTGGTCGCGCGCTACGTCCACTCGCTCAGCGATCGCGCGAACGGCCCGTTCATCGCCGTCAATTGCGGCGCCTTTTCCGAATCGCTGATCGAAGGCGAGCTCTTCGGCTATGAGAAGGGCGCCTATACCGGCGCGCATCTCGCCCGTCCCGGCTGGTTCGAGGCGGCCAATGGCGGCACCTTGTTCCTCGACGAAATCGGCGAGATGCCGCTCTCCCTGCAAGTCAAGTTGCTCCGCGTGTTGCAGGAACGCGAGGTGGTCCGGCTCGGCTCGCGCACCCCGATCCCGCTCGACGTCCGCGTCGTCGCCGCCACCAATGTCGAACTGCACCGATCGGTCGCGGACGGGACCTTTCGCCCCGATCTCTATTATCGACTACAAGTGGTGACGCTGCCGCTGCTGCCACTGCGCGAGCGCCGCGCCGACATCCTGCCGCTCGCCCGGCACTTCCTGCAGGTCTATGGCGACAAGATCCAGCCGCGCCGGCTCGATCTCGGCCCGGCTGCCGAGGAGGCACTCTACCGCCACGACTGGCCGGGCAATATCCGCGAGCTTGAGAATGCGATCTACCGTGCCACGCTGGTCTGCCAGGACGGCGTGATCCAGGTCGCCGATCTCGGCCTGTCCGCACTGGTCCCTGCCGATCCGGTCGCGTCCCTCGCGATGATCGATCCGGCGCTGGCCGAGCTCGAGGATATCGTCCGCCCGCTGGTCGATACCCTGCTCAAGGGCGGGCATGACGCATTGCTCGACCGGCTGGTCAGCATCGTGGTCACCGAGACTTTCGAGCGCTGCGCTTCGAACCAGATCAAGACCGCCGCCGCGCTCGGCGTCACCCGCAACGTGGTGCGCACGCACCTCAAGAATTTCGGGCTGATCTGACCCGGCGGTGAAAACGCAGCACGCCGCCTGATCAATATCACGCAATCCATCGCCGTCGGGGAGCGCGGCCGCTCCTGCCTCCCTCCTGCACCCACTCTGGCACGCTCTTTGCTCCTTGTTCCGGCTACACAGCCGTACCGGAGCCAGGCCATGGCGACACCCGATCCGACCCCGCTCGACGCACTCTGGTTCACCCGCTGCCCGGTCCCGACCGCGACCGGCATCGCCTGGAAGCTCGGCTGGCTGAGCGACGAATTCGCCGCCGACGGCATCACGCTGCGCACGCTGCAGGAATCGCGCTCCGAGCTCGGCCGGCACCATTACGACCACCGGCTGCCGACGCTGATCCGCGAAGGGGGCAACATGCTCTCGATCGCGGCGCGCGCGCAGGGCGAACCGACCAGGCTGGTCGGGCTGACATGGATCGAGGAGAGCCAGCGCATCCTCACCCGCACCGATACCGGCATCGCCGCTGCCGCGGATCTCAAGGGCCGTCGCCTGGCGCTGCCCGGCTGGGCGCGCAACGACATCCCCAGCCATGTCCGCGGCACCAGCATCGCGCGGGGCATGTCGCTTGCCGGCTACAGGGGCGCGCTAGCCTCCGCCGGGCTCACCCTCGACGATGTCGAGCTGGTCGAGATCCCTGACAGGCTGGGCGACATCGGCGGCAGCGGGCGCGATAGCGGGCCCCGTCGAGCCGGGCTGAACAAGCGGCTCTGGCCGATCGAGGCGTTGGTCTCGGGCCAGGTCGACGCCATCTACGTCAAGGGCGCTTCGGCGCTCGACGGTGCCCGCGAGGCTGGTCTCTGCGTCGCAATCGATCTCGATGCGCTGCCCGATCGCCGCTTCCGCGTGAACAACGGCACGCCCCGCCCGATCACTGTCCACCAGCATATGCTCGACAAGCATTTCGACGTGCTGGTCCGCTTCCTCGCGGTGACGCTGCGCGCCGCCGAATGGATCAGGGCCGAGCCCGACAAGCTGCGCGCCATCCTCGAATTCGAGACCGAAGGCAGCGCCGGGGCGGTCGACCAGGCCTATCGTCACCTCCACGAAGGGCTGCAACCGACCCTCGATCCGGAACGCCTCTCCCTGCTCGAGCAGCAGAAGAAGTTCCTGTTCACCCACGGCTTTCTCGACAGCGATTTCGCGCTCGCCGACTGGATCGACCCGCGCCCGCTCGAAGCCGCCCGCGCGCTCGCCGCGCAACACACCCGGATTTCCGAAGCCGCCTGAGAGGAGACACGATCATGTCCGAGCATCCCGGTCTTTCGCCCGAAACCATTGCCTTCATCGCCGGGCAGGAAAAGGACGCGCGCCGCGCCTTCCGGCTGTTGCGCGAGACGCGCACCATCTCGGCGAGCGGCACCCTGTTCATTGCCGTGCGCATCCCCGGCGAGGACAAGATCATCACCTTCAACTATCAGGGGCTGTGGGCCGACGATCCCGACGCGCCGCAGACCGCGGTGGTCGATTTCGACGGCAACAGCTATTGGCACAACAAGCCCGGCGGCGCCGCGCGCTACGCCAAACTGTTCCGCACGCATGAGGGCGTCCAGGCGGTCAGCCACGTCCACACGCCGCATCTCGGCGCCTATTCGCAGGCGCATTCGGTGCTGCCCCTGCTCTACGTTCCCAACCGTCGCTTCCGCTTCACCAGCGAGCTGCCGGTCTACATCAACCGCCGCCAGCCCGAGGTCGATTTCATCCTCGATTCGATCGCGGCGGACCGTGAGGTCCCCGGCATCGTCGAAGCCAATGGCGGTGCGACGGTGTGGAGCTGGAAGGGGCTGCGCGACCTCGTGAACAACATCGTGCTTCTCGAGGAGGGTGCGCAATTCCAGATCCTCGCCGCCGCGCTCGGCGGTTCGCAACCCTTCGGCCCGGGCGTGCTCGAGCAACAATGGAAAATGGGCAATCTGGTACCGCCGGACGCCCGCGTCGAGGACGACGGCACCATCCATTACGCCCCCGCCGTCGCGGCCGAGTGAAGCGGAGGATCGATCGTGACCAGCACACGCCAGCTTGCCCTCGGGGTCTTTCTCACACGCCACGGCCACCATCCCGGCGCATGGCGCCAGCCCGGCGCAGCCGATAGTGGCAAGCCCGATTTCCGTTACTGGGCCGAGCTCGCCAGGACCGCGGAACGCGGCAAGTTCGATGTCGCCTTCTTCGCCGATTTCGTCGGCCAGGCGGGCGACAGCACCAAGGGCATCGAGCGGCGTCACGCGTTTCTCGATTTCGAGCCACTGACCCTCTCGGCGGCGCTCGCCGCCGTCACCGAGCGGATCGGGATCGTCGCGACGGTAAACACCAATTTCGACCATCCCTATTCGCTCGCCCGCCGCTTCGCTTCGCTCGACCATATCAGCGGCGGGCGGATCGGGTGGAACATCGTGTCCTCGCTCGCCGATGGCGCGGCGAGCAGCTTCGGGATCGAGCAGCCGCCGAGCCATGGCGAGCGCTATGCGCGCGCTGCCGAGTTCGTGGATGTCGCGCGGGCGTTGTGGGACAGCTGGGAGGACGATGCCTTCGACCACGCCGATCGCGAGACCGGTCTCTACCTCGATCCGGCCGACGTCCATCCCGTGCACCATGACGGGCAATATTTCCACCTGCACAGCCTGCTCGATGTGGCCCGGCCGATCCAGGGGCATCCCGTCTTCGCCCAGGCAGGGAATTCGGAGGTCGGGCGCGAGTTCGCCGCCAAATATGCCGAGATGATCTATGCCGCCGCGCAATTCATCGAGGATGCGCAGGGCTTCTATGCCGATGTGAAGCGCCGGACGGCGCGCTATGGCCGCGATCCAGACACGCTCAAGGTGATGCCCGGCCTGTCCTTCGCGATCGGCACCAGCCGGCAGGAGGCGCAGGACAAATTCGCGGCGCTCGAGGCAGCAGTCGACTTCTCCGGCGAGCTCAATCTGATGGGGCATGACGTCAGCGCCTGGCCGCTCGATGGCCCGCTGCCCGATCTGCCCGAGCCCGAGAACGGCAAGGGCCGCTGGCGCCAGCTCACCGCGCTCGCGCGCCGGGAGAATCTGACCATCCGGCAGCTGTTCCTGCGCTTCAATGCCGTGCGCGGGCACCGGGTGGTCATCGGGACGCCGATCGACATCGCGGACCAGATCCAGGACTGGTTCGAACGCGATGCCGCCGACGGGTTCAACCTGATCCCGCCGCTGCTGCCGAGCTCGCTCGACGAGTTCGTCGACCTCGTCGTTCCCGAGCTCCAGCGCCGTGGACTGTTCCGGACCGAATATGCCGGCGCCACGCTGCGCGAGCACCTCTCCCTGCCGCGCCCGGCGATCGGTGCCGGCGCCCCCGGCGGCCTCCTTTCCGCCGCCTGACCAAGGAAATCCGCATGGCAAATTTGCTCGACACGCTCTGGTACACCCGCTGCCCGGTTCCGACCGGGCTCGGCATCGCCATCCAGCAGGGGTGGCTGGAGGATGCGTTCCGCGCCCAGGGCACCAAGGTCGAATCGATCCTCGAATCGAACGATTTCGCGACGCGGGAATCGCATTTCAGTCACAAGGTGCGCAATTCGGTACGCCACGGCGGCAACATCCCCGCGATCAGCGCCCGCGCGCTGGGTCGCGACACGCGGCTGCTCGGCCTGTCCTGGGCCGACGAGACCCAGTTGATCCTCGCCAGTCCGGAATCGGGCATCGAAAGCGTGCGCGACCTCAAGGGCCGTCGCTTCGGCCTGCCCAACTGGAAGCATGTCGAAATCGACTTCACGCGCGCGCAGGCGCTGCGTGGGCTCGAGAATGCGCTGAGCCTCGAGGGGCTCAGCGTCAGCGATGTCGAATTGGTCGATCAGGACATCGAGAGCCATTACAGCGATCAGGCGGTCGAGAACGTCAACGGTACCCTCGCCGCGCGCGGCCGCCGCGGGCGCAACAACAATCAGGAAGTCGTCGCGCTGCTGCGCGGCGAGGTCGATGCGATCTTCCTCAAGGGCGCGCACGGCGCGCAGGTCGCGCACCAGTTCGGGCTGACCACGGTGATCGACACCGGCGCGCATCCCGAGCCGCTGATCCGCTCGAACAACGGCACGCCCCGCACGCTCGCTGTCGACGGAAATCTCCTCGACCTGCATTTCGACGCGGCGGTGACGATCGTCGAGCAGGTGCTGCGCGCCGAGGCCTGGGCCCAGGACCATCCGGACGAGGTGCGCCGCTACCTGGCGCGCGAGACCAATGCCAGCGAATATTGGGTGTCGGTCGCCTATGGCAACGAGGCCCAGACCCGGCTGCGCACCGACCTCGCCGAGCCGTCGCTCGCCGCGTTGCAGGACTTCGCCGACTTCCTCCATCGCTGCAAGTTCATCCCGACCAGCTTCGACGTGCGGCAATGGGCCGATGCCCGCCCGCTCGAAGCCGCGCGGAACGCCCGCATCGCGGTCTGACGCAAGGGCAGCGCGACCCGATGCTGATGACCACCACCGCGCCGGAGACGGTCGCCTCCGGCGCGCCCTTGCTGCGTTGCCTGGCGATCTATCGCCGAATGCCGGTCCGCTTCGTGCTGACCGCGGCGATGCTGTTCACGGTCAACCTCGCGCTGATCGCGCAGCAGGGGCTGGTCGGGCGCGCGGTGCACGAAGCCGGGACGGGCAAGCTGGTCGCCGCCGGCCCTGCCGGGCTCGACTATGGCCGGGCCTGGTTCTGGGTCGCGCTGCTGCTCGGCCTCTCGGCGCTGCGCGCGGCGGTCCAGTATGGCGCCGGACTGCTGTCGCTGGCGATCGGGCAGGAATTGCTGACGCATCTGCGCGAGCGGATCCTTGTCCAGGTCCAGCGGCTCGACCTGACCTATCACTGGCGCCACGGCGTCGGCGAGATGGTCACCCGCATGACCCGCGACGCCGACAAGGTCCGCGACGCGCTGATCAACTTCTGGCGCCAGATGTTCGAGACCGGCGTGATCGTGCTGATCTCGGTCGCATTTCTCGTCTGCTATTCTCCCTTGCTCGGCATCGTCCCGCTGGTGCTGATGGCGTCCGGCATCGCGCTGCTCGCGGCCCAGGCCGATGCGCTGGTGCTGCTAGATCGCAGGATCGGCGCCGCCTATGACGCGGTCACCCAGGACCTGTCGGAGGGCGTGCACGGCGTGCGCGTGATCAAGGCCTTCGGACTGCAAGGCGCGCGCATCGCCCGCTTCGATACCCATATCGCCGCCTTCCGCCGCGAGACCCGCAGGGCCATCGCGCATGCCGCACGCAGCGTGCCGCTGCCCCAGACGGTGATCGCGCTCGGCCATGCCTGGGTACTTGGCTATGGCGCCTGGCTGGTCGGGCATGGCCAGCTCGATCTCGGCGCGCTCGTCGCGGCGCTGCTCGTGGTCAACACGCTGGTGCTGCGGATCGAGGGGATCGCCGGCTTGCTCCAGATCGTCGCCGACGCGCGTGCCTCGGCCGCGCGGATCTGGGAAGTGCTCGACGCCGAGCCCGATATCGTGTCGGGCGCCCGGCATCTCCCCGACGGCCCCCTCGGCTGCCGGCTCAACGGGGTTTCGGTCGCGCCGCTCGGTGACGGCGCCGCGGTGCTGCACGACCTCTCGCTCCAGATCGAGCCCGGATCGATTGTCGCGCTGGTCGGTGCGACCGGCTCGGGCAAGAGCATCCTCACCGCGCTGCTCCCAAGGCTGATCGAGGCGGCCGGCGGCACCGTCCAGATCGGGTCGGACAGTGCCGGCTGGCATGAGGTGCGCGACCTCGACCTCGCGGAACTGCGCCGACGGGTGCACGTGCTCCCGCAGGAATCCTTCCTCTTCTCGGACACGATCGCCGCCAATCTGCGCGTCACCGCACCCAACGCCAGCGACGCCCAGCTCGAGGCCGCGCTCGACCAGGCGGCGGCGGGCGAGCTGCTCGAGCGCTTGCCCGAGGGCCTCGCAACCAGAGTCGGCGATCGCGGCGTGACGCTTTCCGGCGGCCAGCGCCAGCGGCTCTGCCTCGCCCGCGCGCTGCTCGCCGATGCCGATCTGCTCGTGCTCGACGACGCCACCAGTGCGCTCGACGCCGCCACCGAACGCCGCGCGATCGACAATATCCGCGCACGCCGCGCCACTGCCGCCCGCCCCGTGACGATGCTGATCGTTTCGAGCCGTCTGCCGACCATCCTTGCCGCCGACCGGGTCGTGATGCTGGCGGAGGGCGGGATCGCGGCGGAAGGAACCCACGCCGGGCTGGTCACCGCCAGCCCGGCCTATCGCGCGCTGATGGGCTTGTGAACGCGCTTGCGGGCGATCGCCCGCTTTCCGACCTCGAGCTCGAGGAAAAGGGCGCCAGGAAGCCGCTGGACCGCGGCATGGTCCGTCGCCTGCTGCCCCTGCTCTATCCGGTGCGCCGGGCAGTCGCCGCGGTCATCGCCATCGAACTGGTGCAGGTGCTCGCGATTTTCGCCCGCCCGTTGCTGATCGGTCTGGTGGTCGACCACGCGCTGCAGCCTTTCGATGCCGGCCTCGTCGCGCTTGCCTGTGCCGGGCTGGCCGGCACCTGGGCGCTGCGCTTCGGACTCGGCAGTCTCTCGCAATATTTCGCCGGCAGCGCCGCGACCGAGCTGCTGGCCGCGATCCGCAGCCGCGTCTTCGCGCATGTGCAGTCGCTCAGCGTCGGCTATTTCGATCGTACCAAGGCAGGGCGGATCATCTCGCGCGCTGACCGCGATGTCGACGCGATCGAGCCGATGCTCATCCAGTGCCCGCCCCAGTTTCTCTCGGCGGTGCTCCGGCTCGCGCTGGCGGCGCTACTGCTCTGGGCGATCGCCCCGGCGCTGCTGCTCGGCCTTGCCGCCGTCGTGCCGATCCTCCTGCTCGCGGCAGTCGCGTTCAAGCGACTGGCGCAGCGCAGCTGGGGCCGGGTCGCCGAGAACCGCAGCCGGTTCACGGCGCATCTCGTCGAGACGGTCGCGGGCGTACGGCTCATCAAGCAGGTCGGGCGCGAGGCGGAGAATCTGGCGCGCTACCGCGGCCTGCTGCGCGACTTCAACACCGCATTGATTGCCGGCAGCGCCCGGTCGGGCTGGTTCGCGCCGTTCACCGGCCTGCTTACCACCGCGGGCCTCGCGCTCACGCTCGTCATCGGCGGCCGCGGCATCGCCCTTGGCACGCACACGCTCGGCGAGCTCACCCAGAGCCTGTTCTACGTCTTCCTGTTTCTGGCCCCGCTCCAGGAATTCAGCGATCTGTTCGAGCGCTTCGCCAACGGCTCGGCCTGTGCCCAGCGGATCTTCCTGCTGCTCGACACCGAGCCCGGGATCCGCGATCTGCCCGCCGCGATCTTACTCCCGCGCCTGCGCGGCGAGATCGCCTTTCGCAATGTCGGCTTCGGCTACCATCCCGCCCGCCCGGTGATCCGGAACCTCGATCTCGACATCGCCGCCGGCGAGGTGCTTGCGATCGTCGGCCCCACCGGACACGGCAAGAGCACGCTCGTCCAGCTACTGACGCGCTTCTACGATGTCGACACCGGCGCGGTGCTGCTCGACGGGCACGATATCCGCACGGTCTCCGAAGCCAGCCTGCGCAACCAGGTTGGTGTTGTCCTCCAGGACAATGTGCTGTTCGGCGGCACCGTGCTCGACAATCTTCGGCTCGCAAGGCCCGAGGCGAGCGACGCCGAGCTGGTCGCGGCGGCGCGCGAGCTCGGCGCGGACGACATCCTTCGCGCGCTGCCGCACGGCTATCGCACGACGGTCGGTCCGCTCGGGGCAAATCTCAGCCAGGGCCAGCGCCAGCTCGTCTGCCTGGTTCGCGCCTATCTGGCCGACCCCGTCATCCTCGTACTCGACGAGGCCACTTCGGCCGTCGACATCAGCACCGAGCGTCGCATCCAGGCCGCGCTGCGCCGGCTCTGCCACGGCCGGACCGCGCTGATCATCGCCCATCGCCTCGCGACGATCCGCGACGCAGATCGCATCGCTGTCATCCGGGAAGGCGTGATCGTCGAGCTCGGCACCCATAGCCGACTGCTCCGCCAGGGCGGCCTGTATGCCAATCTCTATCGCACCTACGACGACGGCGTGGAACGCCCCAAGCCCGCCGACCAGACAGAGGCGTCGGCGCATGGGACGAAGCAATAGGACCACGGTGCCTGCCCGACCAAACCTCGTAGAGGACCTGGCAAGGCCAAGTCGAAACGCCAGACTCAGCCGCCGGCACGTCACGAGGCGCCTCCCCGACGGGTCCGAATGGCACACCATCGCGGTTGGTCCGAAAAACGGGCCGCTAGCGCCTGTCGGGATATAGGTGCCTATATCGAGGAAGCAGACATTCAGCTCCCCGAGCCTCTCGGTGTAAACGAGATGCTCTGCGACCGGCTGAAATCGGGCCGACAGCCGTCGGTCCCCTTTCGGCGTGCGAACGGCGAGAGCAGACGTGCTTGGCCAAACACGTCAGTTGCAGCACGGCGCGTGAGGAGAGCTGTCGATCGGCAGATTTACCCATCGCGAACCGCCGGCTGGCCCCCGAAAAGTGGCGTTTGCCGACCATGAGAGCGGCCCATCTACAGTCCCGATGGGCCGCTCGGAGATCAGATTTCCGTTCGCTCGGCGAGGAGCAAGGCATCCTCGATGTCAACGCCGAGATATCGAACCGTGTTCTCGATTTTGGTGTGTCCCAGCAGGATCTGGATCGCACGGAGGTTCCCGGTCGCCTTGTATATCATGGACGCCTTGGTCCGGCGAAGAGAGTGTGTACCGTACTCGGCTCGTCGAAGGCCAATCGCATCGACCCATTCATCTACCAACCGGGCGTACTGCCTCGTGCTGAGATGCCCCGCGCGATCAACGCGGCTTGGAAAAACGTAGTCGCTCTTGGTGCCGCCCCGGCATCCGAGCCATGCATGGAGGCTCGCGCGGACATCTGCAGTGAGTTCGAATTGAACAGGTCGGCCCGTCTTCTGCTGAATTACGATCGCCCTGGTTCTTATTTCGGCTCCGGACACCAAGTCATCGATCTTGATCTTGACCAGATCGCAGCCACGCAATTTGCTGTCGATCGCCAAGTCGAAGAGCGCTCTGTCGCGAAGGCGCCCCTCGCGGTCCAGGAAGAAGCGGACGGCCCATATTTGCTTCTGCGTCAACGGGCGCTTCGTCCCCACCGCCTTACCTGCGTTCCATGCAGGTCGCGATTGAATGCCGGGATCAAAACGTGAGTAACCCATGGTCATTCTCCACGGCCTTGATTGGCCGTGGGTTGAACAGCTTTTTGTTGCAGTAAGAGCGG
Organism: Sphingomonas naasensis; assembly: GCF_004792695.1. GTDB lineage: Bacteria > Pseudomonadota > Alphaproteobacteria > Sphingomonadales > Sphingomonadaceae > Sphingomonas > Sphingomonas naasensis. The sequence continues at coordinate 213,316 of NZ_SRXU01000002.1, forward strand.
ACGGGCGGGGAGTCAGTATCTCTGTCTGCGCTTTGCAATTGATTGACGCCCAGCGAAGTTGTCCTCCCCGAAGCGCCTGCGCGGCTGAGAAGGGGGCCTGGCGCTCATCGATGTCAGACGCGGGCAATTCGCATAAGATTCTGTGACGTCTCTATCAACCGCTCCCTACCCGCCCCATATCATGCGTATCGCGGCCCCTGCCACGAGCGCCGCCGCGACTGAGAGATGCTTCGTGCTCCCGCTCGACCGAGGAGAGACGCTATGAATATTCACCAGATGATTGCGCCGGCTGATAGCGAGCAACCCGCATCGGTCATAGCGTCGGGTGGGTCTGGATCTGAGGCGGACGCGCTGGAGGCGGCGCTTTCGGACATGACCGCCGCATTTTCCAGCGATTTCGTCAACGGGAGGGTCGGCGAGCACCATAACACCTTCCAGCACCGTTCGCGCGTGTTGCGCCAGATGACGGAAAGCCTCGCTGCGATGCGTGCGCAAGACGCGGTGACGGTGTCGTGAGCCCGCGCGAAGAGGCTCGCGAGGGGCTGATGTCCACGCCAGAGGACGTAGGTGCCGAGATGGCGCGGTACGCGATCACTCGGGTGCCCGCAGACATGTTCCACTATCGGGAATATCGCTATACCAGGCTTAGCGACGCGCTCGCCCAGGTCAAGCGCGACGGGAACGCAGCTTCTGGCGAGCCTGGATAGACGGATACGGGCTGCCGCCCGTAAGCTCACAGGCCCGGCGGCGCCCGACGATCCTCGTAGATGCGATTTTCCTTGCGCACTCGACGACGGTATGAGCGATCGCGCGCATGATAGGTTCGGTACGCCACGAAGCTTGCCAACAGCAGCGTCAAGACCAGCATCATGCTGTAGGCGATGATCAATCGAGGTTCCATGCTGCATCCTTTGCGTAGAATTCGAGGTTCTGGCTGGCCGCGGAGACGGTGACCTCGACCGTCATGCCGAGAAAGGCATCAGCCGCGCCAATATACCGGCCGTCCACCGGGCTCAGCTGACCGGTGCTGCGGCCGACGGCGACGGGCACCAGATGCGCCTCGCCCATGCGCCCGTTGGTGGGATCGAACGCAATCCACCCCGCGCAGGGCAAATAGACCTCGGCCCACGCGTGCGTCGCGCCATGCTGGTTGTCTCGATCGGCGGGATCGCCCGAAATCGGCGGATCGAAGAGATAACCCGACACTGCGCGCGCGGCGAAGCCGAGGTGCCGGACCGCCTCGATGAACAGCGTGGCGAGATCGCGGCACGAGCCCGAAGCGAGATCGAGTGTCAGGTGCGGAGGCTGCGTCCCGACTTCGTCGCGCGTGACATAGGTCATGCCGATCCGCGCGGCCGCGTTCACGTCCTGCAGCAGTGACAGCGTGTCGGTATCGCCACCAAGCACCAGCGCGCGCGCCCAGTCGGCAAGGCATTGCAGCCGACCTGCGCGAAGATCGGAAGCTGTGCACCCGCGCATTCGCCGAGGCGCAGGTTGCGCGGAGCGAACCGCCCGCGGCCGACCTTCGCGAGCTGAGCGAAAATCCCGACAGGGGACACGCCGACCGCGGGTGATGCCACGCTCGGGGCTTCGAGTCCTTAATTCAGGAGGTGACGGAATGAGGCTGCAAATCCTGCATGTCACCACCTATGCCTACCGGGCTCCCGTCGCGCTTCTCGCACATCGTATGATGCTGAGCCCGCGCGGCTCGCATGCACTCCGTCCGATCTCCGCCGACCTCAGCTGCGAGCCCCCGGCGGAGTTCGAGTGGGCGCAGGATGTCTTCGGCAACCTTATCGCCACGGCATCCTTCCCAGACCCCACGGCGCGGCTGGTGATCACCAACCGGGTGACAGTTGAACAGACCGCTGCCGCATGGCCCATCCTCAAGATTGCGCCGCATGCGCACTACTATCCGTTCGACTATTCGCACGAGGAACGCACCGATCTGGGTGCATTGCTGGTTCCCGAACATCCCGACCCGGAGGGCCGGCTTCCTTCGCCCAGGCGGCAGCGGCAGCGTTCGCGACCAGCCGGACATTGTCGAGCGTGGCGGCGCGGGCAAGCGCATGGTGATGCGCTTCCTGGGCGCGGCAAAGGATCGAGGACGGCTGCATGGAGCGGGCCTTTCGGTTTGGGGGAAGAGGTCAGCCCTTCTTGAGCGGCTGAGCCTGTGGCGTGCCCTTGAGCGAGGGATTGGAAGCGTTCTGCTTCGGCGGCTCCGGCTTCTTCGGCTTCCGCGCCTCGCGGTTGCCGCGTTGTTGGCCCTTGGCCATGTCGTGATCTCCTTGATACGGGCCCGGCGGGCCGGGGATGACGCTCAGCGGCCGAACAGCGACAGAATCGGACGAACTGCAGCTACTTGGCGACCGCTGCGAACCTGCGCGGCAGCCTTCGCGTCGATGCTCGGGCTGCGAACATGGCTGATGCGTGGTGCGGGCCGGGCGAAACGGGCATCGGGGATGGAGGGCATGAGAAGGCTCCGCGTCAGAGCGGGAGCATGAAGCACTCTCAGTCGCGGCCAAGCTCGAGAAGACGGCCTGCGATAACTGTAATGTGGGGACGGACACACTGCAGCGCTACCCCCTTTGTCGAATCTGCGAATAGTTTGAGCCGTGTCCTTGTGACTCAATCGACCGGACACAACATTGTCGGGGCGATCCTGAAGCTGAGTGCGTCGGCCTTTGAACCGCGCTGCACGGCGACCAAGGTGACAAGCTGATGTTCCTCGACGACCGCGACGCACAGGCCGGCGAGGAACTGCGGTTGCCCTGGACCACGCCACCATCAAATCAAGGGTCGGCCGAATGCCGCTGGTGCTGGCGGTTCGTATACAGGCCGGCGCTCCCTTGCTCGATCAAGGTGGTTGCCGGGCTCGCCGAAATGCGGACGTCGTCAGGGCTGGGTGATCGATGCAAATGGGAGCTTGCTACCAGAGCGTCGCCTGACGCGGCCTCCGCGGAAAAGCCCCTGTGACCGACAAGCACCAGCGCTGGACACAAACGGACATCAACGATCTGCGGAGTGGTGTCGCTGGCGGCGTGGAAATCGAGGGCATAGCCGAGGCGCTCGGGCGCACCGTCGAGGACACCCGTGCGATGGTCCTGCGCCTTCGTCTACGCATCGAAGGCCGCAGCTAGCGTTTTACAATCGCGGCGCGTCGGCGTTGATCGAGAAATAGTTCGCTTGCCGCCTTGTCGGTAGCACGCCTGGCCACGACATTGTGCAGTGCAGCAATTCACTCCAGGATTGTACGCACGTCAGGGCTTCCGCCGTGGCCAGGAGACCACCGCGTGCGAAATCTGAACGATACCCTGAACCGCCTTTCCGCATTGCGAAGCAAGATCGCACCCGGTGCGACTGGGTGCGCCGGCGCAGATCGGCTCTCCGACCTCCCCGCGTTCAGCTCCAATCCGGGCGCGCTTCGAGGTCGCTTCTATGTTCCTCAGTCGCTAGGTTCGTCCGCGGCCCTCGTGGTCGTGCTCCACGGCTGCACCCAGAACGCCGCCGGCTACGACCACGGATCGGGCTGGTCCCAGCTCGCCGACGAACAGGGGTTCGCCCTGCTCTACCCGGAGCAACAGCGCTGCAATAATCCCAATCTCTGCTTCAACTGGTTCAATACGGGCGACACGCAGCGCGATTGCGGTGAGGCGCTGTCGATCCGTCAAATGGTCGCGGCGATGGTCGCGGAGCACGCAATCGATCCCGCCCGCATTTTCGTCACCGGACTTTCGGCAGGCGGCGCGATGACGTCGGTCATGCTCGCCACCTATCCCGACGTGTTTGCCGGTGGCGCGATCATCGCTGGCCTTCCCTATGGCACGGCCGCGTCGATTCCCGAGGCCTTCGATCGCATGCGAGCGCATGGCGGGCCTCCGGCGGCAGCGCTTGGCGGGCTTGTAACCGGTGCATCACCACACAAGGGCCCATGGCCGAGGATCTCGGTGTGGCATGGCGACAGCGACGCGACCGTGAGCCATGCGAATTCGGCGCTGATCGTCGAGCAATGGCGAGCCATTCACGGCATCGCGTGCGAGCGGACCGCCGTCGAGCACGTCGACGGCCATCTTCGCAATGTCTGGCGCGATGCCCATGGGCGCGACGTGATCGAGGAATATTGCATCGGCGGCCTCGGCCACGGCACTCCGCTCAGCACCTCGGGCGCCAATGCCTGCGGGGTCCCTGGGCCGTACATGCTCGAGGCCGGAATTTCCTCGACCCGGCGCATCGCAAGTTTCTGGGGTCTGGTCACGGCGCAAGCGGAAAGGCGACCGGAGCCGGCGCTGCTGCCAAGCCCGGGCATGGCCGTGCCCGCCAATCATCGCGAAGCGCAGTCTCGGCCCCAGAGGGCCTCCCGCCACGTTGAACGCATAATCGAAGATGCATTGCGCGCCGCGGGCCTGATGCGCTGAGCGCCGCGGCGGAAGGAAATTCGTTGGAGCTTTCGCACCACTTGTACGTGCTGCTGCTCGCAGGGGGCGGCGTGCTGGTGCTGTTGACGGCGTGGTTGCCGATGCTGCTGCGCAGGGCACCGCTGTCGCTGCCTATCCTGTGCGTGGGCGCGGGTGCTGCGCTGTTCGCGCTGCCCCCACTTCGACCCTTCGCGGTTCACCCGCTGCAATTCCCGGTCCTGGTTGAGCGACTGAGCGAACTCGTCGTCATCGTCTCGCTGATGGGTGCAGGTCTGAAGATCGATCGGATGATCGGACTGCGCAGCTGGATGCTGACCTGGCGGTTGCTGGGGATCGCGATGCCGGTCACCATGGTGATCGTCGCGGGGCTGGCCTTGGGGCTGCTGGGACTTAGCCTGGCGGCGGCATTGCTGATCGCGGCGGTGCTCGCGCCGACCGACCCGGTGCTTGCGAGCGACGTCCAGGTGGGCGGTCCCGGCGAAGGGAAAGAGGACGAAGCGCGGTTCGCCCTGACGTCGGAAGCCGGTCTCAACGACGGCTTCGCATTCCCCTTCGTCCATCTTGCGATCGCTCTCAGTGCTGCATCGTTCGGGAGCGGCGATCTGCTCGCGTGGTTCGGGCACGACCTTCTGTGGAAGACACTCCTCGGGGCGGTCGGGGGCTACGCCATTGGACGCGGGCTCGGCTATCTGACTTTCCACCTGCCGATGCGGGCGAGCCTGTCTCGCACCGGCGACGGCTTCGTGGCGCTGGCCGTGACGCTGCTTGCCTATGGCGTGGTCGAGATATTGGGCGGGTTCGGCTTCCTGGCGGTCTTCGTGTCGGCGCTGGCGCTCCGCAACGCCAGTCGCGAGAATGACTATCACGACCGGCTGCATGACTTCGCCGAAGAGGCGGAGCGGCTGCTGATGATGTTGCTGCTGGTCCTGTTCGGCGGGATCGTCGCCTTCGGCGGCCTGCTCGCTCCGTTCGACGCGTCGATGCTCGTGTTCGTCGCCGGCGTCCTGCTGGTGGCGCGCCCCGCCGCGGGCCTGCTCAGCCTGGTCGGATCGAAGCTGCCCTGGCGCGAGCAGCTGGTGATTTCCTTCTTCGGCATCCGCGGGATGGGCTCGATCTACTATCTCGCCTTCGCGCTGAATCACGCCTCCTTTGCGGAGCCTCAGCGGCTCTGGGCGATGGTGGGTGGCGTCGTGCTCGCCTCGATCCTGTTGCACGGCATCACCGTGACACCGGCGCTGCGGCTGCTCGATCGCTGGCAGCGACGCCGCGGCGAAATCTCTTCGTGAAGCCGAACCCGTTTGTGCGTAGAAGTGCAGCGGGGCTGAACGGCTTGCTTGCTCCAGATAGGACATGGATGGATATCGAGGCCCAACAGGCGCACCACTGGCGTACGGACCAGCTGCGGCTGGCGGTGGAGGCTGCGGGCATTGCGCTGTGGGCGTGGAACGTCGACGACGACCGATTCCAGATGGACCCGCGCGGCTTCGACCTGTGGGGCCTTCCCTGGCGGGGTTCAGTCACCTTCGAGGAATTGTCGGCGCGCATCCATCCCGCCGATAGGGATCGTGTTCGCGCTGCGTTTGCCGCGACGCGTGCCGTGCTCGGGTCCTATGAGACGGATTTCCGCATCCTGATCGGGGATGATGTCCGCTGGATCGCCGCCCGCGGCCAAGGGGAGGATGCCGGAATTCAGGAGCGAACGATGTTCGGCATCTTCCTCGATGTCACCGGGCGCAAGCAGGCCGAGGAAGGGCACGAACTGCTGGCCGGGGAAATGAGCCACCGGGTCAAGAACCTTCTGGCGATCGCCACCGCCCTCACTTCTATCAGCTCACGATCGAGCGCCACCGCCGAGCAGATGGGACAGGAATTGGCCGGGCGCCTGGCGGCCTTGGACCGCGCCCACGATTTGGTTCGGCCGCTCCCGTCCGATCACGGCAAGGCGGCGCTGCTCGGCGATCTGATCTCGATCATTCTCGCTCCCTACGACGACAAGGGCCTCTTCAGCGGGCGCATCCGCGTCGCCGTCGGCCGGATAGGCGTCGGCGAAGGCGCCGCGACCAGTCTGGCCCTGATCCTGCACGAGCTTGCGACCAATTCGCTGAAATACGGGGCGCTGTCGGTTGCGAGCGGTACCCTCGACGTCACCGCGACCGCGGCGGGGGATGAGCTGGTGCTGGTCTGGCTGGAGCGTGGCGGGCCCGCGGTCAAGGAGCCGTCGCAATCCGACGGCTTCGGCAGCAAGCTGATCGAGCGCTCCGTATCGCGCCAGCTCCGCGGCTCTATCGAATATGATTGGTCCGAAGGCGGTCTGATCGTCACGCTGCGAGCGGATCGCGCCCGGCTGAGCATCTAGGCGTGAGGCCCTGTCCGGCACGACTCACGGCTGGATCGTAAGGGCCTCTGCGAAGGGTACCGCCGCCAGCGTGGTCCCGTAGCTGTCCACAATCTCGATATGGCAATCAAGGCACAGGTAACCGCTGGCGACCTCGTTGCCCATGATAGCGCGAGCGGCAATCACTGCCTCCTTGAAAGCGGCCTCGAACGAGGGAAGCTCCCGGCCCTCCTCGTCGATGAGGCTCACGCCGCACTCGTGGAGGTGGAAGTAGAAGCGGTGCATTGGTGCCAAGCGTCCGACACCGAGAAAATCTCCGCCTTTTGACGTAGGTTAGGCAAGTTTCGTGGCTCCGGGCACGGGCCATACATCGCAATCGAAGCGCAACTTTGTGCACTGCACAATGGTTCTCTACCAATGAAGCATAAAACCAAGCACTCCACGCGCCCGCCGACAGGCAAGCGCCCGATCTCTCCTCGTGCCAGCTTCGTCTCACGCCAAGCACAGGGGCTGGGCATAGGCGCGGCCGGGCTGCTGACGAGCGCGCTGGTCAATCAGGTCAACCGGCGCCGGGCCGAGACGAAGACGCCCCCTGCGGGCGCCTTTATCGAAGTCGACGGCATCCGACTCCATTATGTGGACCTTGGGGAAGGGCCGGCTGTCGTGCTACTGCATGGCAACGGCGTGACGCTGCAGGATTTCGAGGCGAGCGGCGTCCTTGGCCTCGCTGCCGCCAAGCATCGCGTCATCGCTTTCGACCGGCCTGGTTTCGGATATAGCAACCGGCCACGATCCACCGTCTGGACTCCAGCGGCGCAAGCCGACCTTATAGCGCGCGCTCTGGCGCAGCTGGGCGTGCAGCAGGCCGTCGTCCTGGGCCACAGCTGGGGTGCGATGGTAGCGTTGGCGATGGCGCTCAACGATCCTGCGCTCGTCAGCGGGCTGGTGCTCCTTTCAGGCTATTATTACCCCACGGCGCGCCCCGATCCGCTGCTCGCCTCGCTCTCGGCCCTTCCGGTTGTCGGCGACCTGATCGCGATGACGGTATCGCCGCTTCTCGGACTCGCGACCGGCCCGGCGGCGCTGAAGTTCAGCTTCGCCCCCGCGCCGGTGTCCGAAAAGATGGCCGATTTTCCCATGGGCCTGGCTCTGCGCCCGTCGCAAATGCGCGCTGCGGCCGCCGAAGGTGCGATGATGGTGCCCGCAGCGATCGCGCTGGCCCGCCGATTCGGCGAGCTAACCTTGCCGGTGATCGTCATGGCGGGAGAGGGCGACCTCGTCACGCATGCGGCGAAGCACGCTGAACGGCTTGCCGGTGAGTTGAGCGGTGCCGAGCTGCGCATAGTGCCGCATCAGGGGCATTTTCTGCATTATGCTGTTCCCGAAGAGGTTGTGGCTTCCATTTCCGCACTGACCACAGGACCGGCAGAAAACGCTAATAAAGGGAAGGGCTCGTGAGGCCGTTCATCTAGCATTTCCCCTCGTGCCGACTAGGCAGTGAGCGACCGCGACCGAGCGAATGCGGAAAGCTCCAGTGCAGGGGTCCATGACCCGAGCAGTCTAGCACGATCGAACGACTGCTTTCAGGAATGAACTGGCCTGGTCGGAACGACCACAATTGGGGCGCTTTGCCGACCGGCAGCTCATCCCTAAACCAGCTCGGCGGCTCTTGGGCCGGTTGCTGACTGACGGCTTTCAGCCCGTTCGGCATCGATAGCGGACGTTAGGCTCCAAGAGCTGCACCTGCACGCCGGGCCGCTTTTGCCTCACCCGACCGGTGTGGGCTATCGAACCGGTCTCAGCGGTCCGATCACTCTGTTGCGGCAAGGATGACGGAAACCGTCTCGTCCGGCTGATCCCACATCGGAAAATGCCCGCTGGCCTCGAACCAGTGCAGATCGGCGGAAGGAAAGGCGGCTTTTGCCCGCGCTGCCTGCTGCGGCAGACACAGGCGGTCGTGCCTGCCCCAACCGATCAAGATACGACGGGCAGGATCAGCAGCCGGGCCGGCTTGCTCTGGTCCGTTCGCAAGGTCACGCACCAGGGCGTCGAACGTCGGCGTTGTACTCAGGCTTTCCAGCTCCGTCGCAACGACCTTCGGATCGAGCGCCCAAGGACGGGCCGACAGCTGCGCCAGCAACGCCGTGCGCGATGCGGCGTTCTTGCTCAATATCGGCAGGAGGGGCCGGATTGCCCGAAGCAGCCGCCCCGAAACGCCAATGGTGGTCTTGAAGAACGTGCGCTCCCAACCGCGCCAAAAACCGCCTGGATCAAGTGCCACCACATTGCCGACGCGGCCACGCCGGGCGAGCTCAAGCACGATCCGCGCGCCCATTGAGCTTCCGACGACGTCGACGCCCTCCAGTCCCTTGTCCGCGATATATCGCTCGACGCTGTCGACGAGGCCCTCAAAGGTCCCGCTATCGGGCTCTGCCGGTGTGGCTCCATGCCCCGGAAGGTCAACCGCAATCACTGTTCGTTCGGCGCTGAGGAGCCCCATGATATTGCTCCATGACTGCCAGCTCCCGCCGAGACCGTGAACAAGAAGCAGCTTGCGGCCGGCGCCGCGTTGGACCTGATTCATTTGGGAACTCCGATTGGTCGCCACTGAACAATCGGGAGCAGCTTTCGGCCCAAATCCAACCGCGAGCCCATACGGGGCGTGTGCACTTGCCGCAGGTTAGTGAGATATAGCCGCCAACGCGGTTTGAAGAGGGGAACATGCCTCGGTCGCACTGGTTCTACTCCTTGAGAAAACAGCCGTTTTTTCCTCAACAGGAGGAATTTGCATGTCCGTGCTCGACCAGATGATCGCTGCTGTCACGCCCCCGGAAAGTGACGAGGCGCGGCAGGAAGCGCGCGCGAAAGCACGGGCCGTCGCTGGACCAGGCGGATGGTTCGCTACGATCCTCGATCATCATTTGCTGCTCGAAGATGCGTTCGCGGCGACCAAGGCGGCGAGTAATGCAGCTTTGCGCACCACTGCGCTCAAGCATCTTGGCGTGATCCTGACGGGCCATGCGATCGCCGAGGAAGCGGTGGTCTATCCCGGCCTGGGGGAGGCGGGCGAAAAGGGCCATGCCACGATGGGCTATAACGAGCAGGTGATGGTGAAAATGCAGATGGCCATGCTCGAAAAGCTCGATCCGATGAGCCAGGATTTCGACGACAAGCTCGAGCATATCCGCGGCGCTGTCGCGCACCACATGTACCAGGAAGAGGGAACGTGGTTCATCGAGCTGTCGGAAAAGGCGCCGGCGGCGGATCAGGCAATGATCACGAAGCGATATCAGGAGGAATGGTCACGCTATGTCGGCGCGGATGCCTGATACGGGCGATGAGTTTTCATACTGCTGATACATGGGCCGTCCCGCGAGGGGCGGCGTTTCTTTACCCATAGTTTGCGTTGCACCACCGAAAAGCGGCGCAATGCCGCCTAAAGTTGCAGCGGCGCGTTGCGTGGTGATGACCGATACCATCGAGGATCTCCAATGCAGGATGGACGCGGCGGCGAGTGCTCTCGATTTCGAGGAGGCGCGGCGTATTCGTGACCGCATCAACCTGATGCGAGGCGGAGCAAGTACTGGAGAGGCCGCACAGGCCGACACGTCGGGTTTGGTCCGCCAGCAGCCGGGCGCCATGGGACTTGGCACAAGCCGACAGCGGCCAATTCCCCCGCCAGGATGGAAGCCGCCGTCGAAGCCCGATCTCAAGACGTCCGGCCGGAAACGGAAATGACGATCGACGTCGCAAGTGTCGCCGTGGTGCGCCTGCTCGCCGAACGTGCGTCCGGGGCGACGATGTGTCCAAGCGAGGTCGCACGAAAGATCGCAGGAGAAGCGTCTGGTATGATGAGGCGGATTGGCGTAGAATACGGAGAGCATTGGCGGACGTCCTGCGCCCCGAGAAGCGAAATTGCGCACGTACAAATTGCGCGCTACCGTATTGACTTCGTGACTAGCGCAGCGCTGCTGCGACACGCTCCGCGCCCGCCTCGTCGAAGCTGGCGATGTCGATCGGCCGGCCTCCCAAGGCGTCATCAACCCCATTGAGAAAACGCAGCGCAGCCTCGCGGTCGGGGAAATACTGGAACGCCAGCAATGCGATCCGCGACTGCCGCGCATGAACCTCGGGCGCCAGCTTCGTGCGCGGCGATGCCCGGAAGCGCCTGCGGGCCACCTCGTCGGACGCGGTTCCAACCGCGATCTGCGTGATTGCCCCCATTAGCGCGCAATCGCCGGGATGCGGGCGCCAAGAAGCTGTTGCAGATCGCGAATCCGCTGCGCGTATTCGGTCGCAAATGCGCGGTGCGAAGCCCTTGAAGCGACGCACGGCGTCGCCTCGGCGCGCATCAACGATATCTGATGTCGGGAGAGGAGATAGTTGAGATCCATAGTCACGCCTCGTTCAATGCAAGCGAGAACATGACGGACCCAGTCACCGGCGCTTACAGATCGAAAGCCGCTGATCATACCGATATGGGGACGCCGCACGCGCTTCGCAACCACTGTCGGTCCCAAGGCTGCGGATACGGCGGGAAGCCTCGGCCCGGCCGGATCGTTCGACGCACCCCCGCCGCCCGCGTCCAGAAGCCAGAACATGGCACGCCCCGACACCGCATGCAGCCTGCCGATCAGAATCTCGGATGCTCGTTTGCCCCGATCAGATCGCACGAACCGCGGAATGCGTAGTCACCGGTGCGGCGGTACGCTCGGCAGATCGAGGCAGTAGCCCAGAACGCGCGCTATCCGCACAGTTGCAAGATAGTCCACCTGGAGTCTTCCCTTAACGCGAACCCAGATGCGCTCGCCGACCATGTCCTGCGATGCGACCCGCGCGAAATGCTCGGTCGGCGTGATATCGATATGTGCCGATTCGATCACCTGCTCGGGTATTGCCGCCGCTTCGAGCTGGAGCAGGACATCGGTCGGCTGCTCGAACCAGTAATCGAGGCTGGCCTGGATCGCGAGGCTCACCGCAGCGTCGCTCGCTCGAGGCGCCGGGCATTGCTGGTCGCGGCGCAGTGATCGAGCGCATGCAACCCCCACCACGCCCCGGCCGACAACAGTCCGGTGATGCCCTTCCTCAAGCCGAGGTCACGCGAGCAGTCGCAGCAACGGTTCGCGGGCGTAGAAGCGTTGCGACGCGGCTTTCACAAATGCGCTATCGAGTCCGGTGACCCCGTCGTCGGGAACCACACCCGCCTTGTCGAGCAGCGGCTGCGCCGCGTCGCTCGCACCGATCGCCTTCAGGTGACCGAAGGCGTTCATCACGAACTCGACCGCAGCACCTTCCTTGCGATTCTCACCATGGTCTTGTTCTGGACGCTCAGCTTGATGCGAAGCCTCGCCTGCCCGATCAGAGCATGATGGTGCCGGCTCGGCTGACCCCGAATGACGTGTCGCCCTTAGCTACCTCGGCAGAGTCAGGGCCGCGGCGACTGGCTGCCGTCGTAAACGCTCCTCTCCTTCCGCAATCGACGGCGGTAGGTGCGCGCGTGCGAATGGTAGATGGCGTAGCTGACACCACCTGCTGCCAGAAGCGTCATGATCAGCATCAAGGCGTAGGCGATGATCAATCGAGTTTCCAAGTGCCATCCTTTGCGTTGGGATCGGCACGGTTCGCGATCGAGACCGTGACCTCCACCGTCATGCCGAGAAAGCTGTCCGCCGCGCCCACATAGCGGCCGTCGACCGGACTCAGTTGCGCGATGCTGCGGCCGACCGCGACGGGAACCAGATGAGCTTCGCCCATGCGGCCATTGGTGGGATCGAACGCGATCCAGCCTGCACAAGGCAAATAGACCTCTGCCCATGCATGCGTAGCACCGTGCTGGTCGCTCGCGTCACATGCGCCATCCGAGACCGGCGGATCGATTAGATAGCCGGAGACAGCGCGGGCGCCGAAGCCGAGATGCCGCACACCGTCGATGAACAGCGCGGCAAGGTCGCGGCATGAGCCCGATCCGAGATCGAGTGTCTCCTGCGGCGACTGCGTGCCTGCTTCCTCGCGGGCGATATAGGTCATGCCGATGCGGGCGGCTGCATTCACGTCCTGCAGCAGCGACAGGGTGTCCGTCTCGGCGCCGAGCACCAGCGCGCGCGCCCAAGCCGCGAGCCGTCCGTCGGGATCCGGATGCCCCGGCATCAGCAGCGCGCCGAGGCCCAGCCGCTCCTCGTCCGAATAGTCGAATGGATAGCGGTGCGCATGCGGCGCGATCTTGAGGATCGGCCAGGCGCTGGCAGTCTGTTCGACCGTCACCCGGTTTGTGATCACCAGGCGTTCCGCCGGAAGTGCAAAGGAGGCCGTTGCGACAAGGTTGCCGAAGACGTCCTGCGTCCACTCGATCTCGCCCGCGGGTTCCCTATGGCACGGCCGCATCGATCCCCGAGGCGTTCGATCGCATGCGCGCGCATGGTGGCCCCCCTGCGGAAGCGCTTGGCACCCTCGTATCCGCTGCATCATCACATAACGGCCCGTGGCCCACGATATCGGTGTGGCACGGCGACCGCGACGCAACCGTGAGCCACCGGAATTCTGCGCGCATCGTCGAGCAATGGCGTTCGATCCATCAGCTCACGCGCGAGCCGAACGCGGTGCAGCGCATCGATGGCCATCTCCGTCGGGCGTGGCACGACACCCACGGTCGCGAGGTTGTGGAGGAGTACTGCATTACAGGTCTCGGTCACGGCACCCCGCTGAGCACCTCGGGCGCGAACGCGTGCGGCACCGCGGGGCCGTACATGCTGGAGGCCGGGATTTCCTCGACGCGCCGGATCGCAGATTTCTGGGGCCTGATCACCGCACCGGCCGAAGAGCTGCCTGAGCCTGCGCCTCAGTCTCGCGGTGCGCCGCCCCGATCAAGGCCCGCTCCCGGCGGCGTAGGAGGCGTGATAGAAGATGCCTTGCGCGCCGCCGGCCTGATGCGGTGAGCGCAGCGCCGGACGAAAGTCAATGGCGGGCCTAAATATCGACAGGGTGAGCGGACTGCACAACTGCGCGCTACTAGCTACAAGCCGTCGTCATTCTGATCGCCGCAGTATTAGCGCCCTCGACACGTAGCGATCGTGTGCGGCATCGAACGGAAGCCATCGGCGCCACGCCACCAAAAGCCTCCGGTCTGCTATTTACTCAATTCTAGGCAGTTGCGGGGAGGTATCTCCATTCGACCGCCTGCGCGCCGATGCCGCGGTGGTTAATGTTGAGGGGGGCGCCTCCCTCTCAGACGGTTCTGTAATGAACTTGGCGCTACGACTTACAATCGCCGTCGGGCTTCCCATATCGGTGAGGCTGACGTCGCATGCGACGGATATCGGGCCGCTTCAGCTCCTCCCCATGTCCCTTTCTAGCCTTACCGAAGCCGGGATGCGCCGCTGTTGGCGCACGCCCGTCATGCATGGGACAAAGGATACCCATATGATCACCGGCACCGTGAAATTCTTCAACAACGACAAAGGTTTTGGCTTCATCGCGCCGGACAGCGGCGGGGGTGACGCCTTTGTCCACATCTCGGCCGTCGAGCGTGCAGGCATGCAAACGCTCGATAAGGATCAGCGCGTTTCCTACGATCTCGAGACCGATAATCGGGGCAAGACTTCGGCGATCAATCTTCAGGCCGCCTGAAGCTTAACGGATCGGGCGGGCACGCAGGTGCTCGCCCGAGCATTTCAGATTGAGTGGGGAAGCCCGCTCCAGTGAACGGAGGGCGTCTTGTCAAGAGCGATCAATCTCAGTGCCGCCAGAGACCATGTTCTCGCCACCTGCGCCAAGCGAAAGATCGGCATCAGAGACCATGTTCTCGCCACCTGCGCCAAGCGAAAGATCGGCATCAGTGCAATCGAAACCCTGCAGTCCGGCGGAACGCGCGTGGTCATGAACAATGCCGATGATACCGCAATCCTCGCCAAGATATATGGCCGCAAGGTGATTGCCGGTGGTGTCTTGCGCGTGCCCACGCGCATGGGAAGGCTATAGGACGGGAATGATGAAGTTCGCCTGCGGTAGCACTCGCAACCGTTCGCCGCGGCGCGCATTGGTATCGAGAACGGCGGCTATCGCACGAACGGCGGCTTTCGGAATCACCGGCGACCAGGCTGAACGTCCGCAATTGGGGCGCGTAGCAGTCGACGGCCGCCGAGGGCCGAAATCGGGCCGCCAGCTGCCAGTCCGCTTATGACTTGAGAGCTTTGATAGCTGCCATTCGTCGGCGCACGAACGGAGTGACCACTAACGCAACGGTTGCGGACGTTTTGGCCCAATGCTGTCATTCGATAACAAAGTCTACGTTGGAGATGCCCGAACCTAGTTGCGTCGGTCGACGACATAACCACTTCAATTTGACCAACTGGGATCAACCGCTCACCACCCGATCTCGGACATCCCGGCGGCGAAAGCGGACGCCAAAAGCCGCCTGACCACTGATGCCCTGCTTGCGGACAACCATCGTAATGATTGTCGCGATCGTGCCGAACAAGGTACCTTCCAGCCATTCAACCACGGCGACGACGAACGCTCGAACCGGCAAAATCCCTCAGCGTGGGCAGTGGGACCACGCCACAGTTGAGGCCAGAAACGCGGCTGCAAAAAATCGGTGAATCCGGCATCTGCCTACCATGCGCACAGCTCTGGGGCGGAGCAAGGGAGACTTCGCGCCTAACTGCTCAATAACTATCCAAAAAGTGTTGCGCAGGGACAGGGCTTCCGCTCACATCGTTCGCGAAACGAAGACCGATTCGCCACGGGGTTCGCGCGAAATCACGACAACCTATCGAATTCGAAATCTTACGGCGGTCGGCATATTGCTAGACATGGGGGAATTCTCGAATGGATTTGCGGTGTTCCGTGCGCGGCTTGTTGCGCGCTTCCGGGCTAACAGCGAGCGCGATGGGTGCTCTGGCGCTCCTGTCGGTGGACGCGCGGGCGCAAGAGGCGACGACCTATTCCTACGATGTCTTGGGGCGGCTGGTGAACTCGAGTACCAGCGGCGGGCCAAACAACGGAGTCGCCACGGGCACGTGCTTCGACGCGGCGGGGAACCGCACGCAATATGTCGTCGGGGCGGCAGGCGCTCTCTGCACGACCGCCCAGGCCAGCACGGTCGCGCCAATGGCCTCGCAAGCCCCCCCTCCCCAGCAATCCAACGCGGCTCCGCCAACGCCGCCTTCAGCAGCTCTTTCACCTGAGCGCTGAGGGAAGTTGGGAAGGCAGGGAGGGAATGATGCTTAAATCAGCGTTCGTGGCCGTTTGCGCATTGATGGTGGTGTTGGTGACCTCGTCTGGCGCTCATGCCCAAGTGGGGATAGAGCCACCCCCACCGGCTGACACGCAAAGCGCAACGGGTGTAAGCTTCGAGTCTGGCGCGTTTTCTTATGACATCACGGATCTGGCGATCGGTGGTCCTGAGCCAGATGAAGGACTTGCGCTAACCCGCAGATATTCAAGCAACCTGAGCGTCGCGTTCAGCAGCGGTTATAAGGTCCAGGGATGGACGCATAGCCTGCATGCCTCTGTCTCGACTAAGAAGCTGCCCACGAGCGGGCGCCCCCCGCTTCCGGGACGGGAACCATATCTCTACAGCGTGTCGATAGGGAACCGGTCGGTGGGCTTCCTAGGCGGTTCAAGCAACCCCACCGGAGGGCTGGTGGGAACATACACCCCAGTCTTCGGCGGAAGCGAAAAGCTGGTGTATTCAGGTACTGAGCAGGCTGGAACTTTCACCTTCACCGACAAGGATGGGACCATCGCTGTCATAACGGATTTAAGAGTTACGTCCTTGACGTATCCAAGTGGCGTGACTCTGACCTATAATTATGACGGACAAGGACTTCTGAAGAGCATTTTCAGTACCCGAGGTTATGCCTTATTGTTTGAAGGTGCTGGGCGATGGACTAAGGCATGTGCGGTTAACCTGTCAGAGTTTCTTGTCACGGCCTTTTCCGCGTGCCCAGCAGGCGTTCAAAGTGTTAGTTACGGATATTCACCGGATAACCTTACGCTGACAAGCGCAACTAATCGCGTAAATCAGATAGCATACTATGAATATGTGTCCGCCGGTAGTCGGAATCACTTATCTTGCGTCAAGCCAGCAGGGACGACTAGTTGCTCCATCACGAACCAGTATAATATTTGTCAACGCGACCCCACCCTTACCCAAGATCCGCCGGGACTGCGAGAAATGGATCAGGTGATTTGGCAGGGAACTGCAACCGGCGAGACTTTCACGTACTCATTTCCCGCCAATCCAGTGTGCCCGAAGCAAACTTACGGAAACGCGGTCACCATCACGGCGAATGACGGCACGGGCAGGAGCGTGATAACGAACAAGTCCGGCTCACCAACCTCATTGGTAGACGAGCTGGGCAGGCAAACCCTCACCACCTACCCAAACGCGTTGTACAATTTGAATTCTCCCTTTCCGAACTCGGTCGCGTTCCCCGAGGGAAATTCTATTCAATATCAATATGATGGACGTAAGAATCTCGTGCAGGGCACGATGATCGGCAAGCCAGGTTCGGCGGTTAGCGATATTATTTCAAGTGCGTCATATCCAACAACATGCACAACCGCCGCAACATGCAACAAGCCCACCTCGTTCACAGACGCGAGAGGCTACACCACGACATATGGGTACTATGATTTTGGCGAGATCAAATATCAGCTGTCACCGCCGGACCAGAATGGTATCAGTCCAGGAAAATTCTACTCCTACGCGCAGCGATATGCATGGGTGAAATCTGCGTCGGGTTACTCGCCTGCAGGAGCGCCCATTTGGGTTCTGACTTCGGAGAGTAATTGCCGAACCTCTGCCATGGATCCGAACAGCGGCGCATGCGCAAGCGGTTCTGCTGATCAAGTCGTTACAACGTATGATTATGGGCCGGACGGCGGCCCCAACGTTCTTCTGATCCGCGGTAGGGTCGTCTCGTCGGCCGGCACATCGCTGCGGACCTGCTACGGTTACGACAGCAACGGCAACAAGATCTTCGAGACCAGCCCGCGTGCGGGTCTGTCGGTGTGCCAATGATCGCGGGGGGAATGGGGCCGATGAAGAAGCATGTTGCCGGGCTGCTCTGCGCCGCTGCGATTTTCGTGCCTGGCGCGGCGCTCGCCCAGTCGGCGGCGTCGGACTTCACCAGCGCGACGCGCTACGATGCGGCGCGGCGGATCGTGGGGACGATCGCGCCTGATCCCGACGGCACCGGCCCGCTGCATCATGCCGCGACGCGCACCATGTACGATGCGGCCGGTCGGGTCATGCGCGTCGAGAAGGGCGAGCTTGCCGCCTGGCAGTCCGAGGCGGTGCTGCCTGAGAACTGGACCGGCTTCACGATCTTCAGCCAGGTCGACACCGCGTATGACGCGATGGACCGCAAGATCGTTGAGCGTGTCTGGGCTTCAGGCGTCAATTACGCCGTGACGCAGTACAGCTACGACAATGTGGGCCGCCTCGAATGCACGGCGGTCAGGATGAACCCGGCGGCGTTCACCTCGCTTCCGGCGAGCGCCTGCACGCTGGGGACTGAGGGTACTCAGGGCCCGGACCGGATCATCAAAAACGTCCATGACGCGGCCGGGCAATTGGCGCAGATCCGCAAGGCAGTCGGCACGAGCCTCGAGCAAGCCTATGCAACCTATGCCTACACGCCAAACGGCAAGCAAGAATATGTCGTCGACGCCAACGGCAACAAGGCGCGGCTGGCTTATGACGGCTTCGACCGGCAGAGTGGCTGGTACTTCCCCTCGACAGTGAAGCCGACGGCTTACAATCCCTCGACCCCGGCCAATGCGCTGGCGACCTCAGGCGCGGTCAGCACGACGGACTATGAGGCCTATGGCTATGACGCCAGCGGCAACCGCACGTCCTTAAGGAAGCGCGACGGGCGGACCTTCACGTACGCTTTCGACGCGCTCAACCGCGTCACGAGCAAGGCCGTGCCGGATGCGTGCGTGTCGGGCTATGCCTGCACCAACGTGACGGCATCGGCGACGCGCGATGTCTATTATAGCTATGACCTGCGCGGGCTGCAGACCGCGGCGCGGTTCGACAGTGCCTTGGGCGCCGATACGGTGACAAGCGGCTATGACGGGTTGGGGCAGCTGACGAGTACCACCACCAGCATGGGTGGCACCAGCCGGACATTCAGCTATCTTTACGATCGGAACGGCAACCGCACGCGAATCACACATCCAGACGGCAACTATTTCACCTATGCCTATGATGGACTCGATCGCGCGACTTCCATCTCGCAGAATGACAGCGCGATCGTTGTCACTATGGGCTGGGACGCGCAGGGCCGGCGGTCGAGCGAGACTCGCGGCGGTGTCGCCACCACCTATGGCTATGACGCGATCTCACGGCCGAACAGTGTCGCCGACAATCTGGCGGGCTCGACGCACGACCTGACGACCAGCTTCGGCTACAGTCCGGCGAACCAGATCACGAGCCGGACTCGCTCGAACACGCTCTATGCGTTCGACGGCTTTGTCAGCGTCAACCGCACCTATGCGATCAACGGGCTCAACCAATATAGCTCGGCTGGCGGCGTGTCCTTCGGCTATGATTCCAACGGCAACCTGACCGCGAGCGGGGCCACCGCCTATACCTACGACGCCGAGAACCGGCTGGTGGGGGCGTCCACGGGCGCCACCCTCACCTACGACCCACTGGGCCGGCTCTACGAGACCTACGGCACGACCACGGGCGCCACGCGCTTTGTCTATGCCGGCGGCCAGCTGATGGCCGAGTACAACAGTTCGGGCACGCTGCTGAAGCGCTATGTGCACGGCGTCGGCGAGGACGATCCTTTGCTCTGGTACGAGGGCGCGGACCTTTCCGTTCGCCGGAGCCTGCAGATCGATCACCAGGGCTCGATCGTCTCGGTCGCCAACGCCGACGGATCGGCATACCAGCTCAACAAATACGACGAATACGGCATCCCGGGCACCAACCTCGGGCGCTTCCAGTACACGGGACAAGCTTGGATCCCAGAGCTGGGCATGTATTACTACAAAGCCCGCATCTACTCACCGACCCTCGGACGCTTCCTGCAGACCGACCCCATCGGGTATGACGATCAGGTCAACTTGTACGCCTATGTCGCAAATGATCCGATCAATGGGCGAGACCCGACAGGAAAACAGTGCGAGACGCCAACAGGAAGCCATATTTGCCAAAAAACTGAGCAGGTGAAAATTGGTGAGAGCAGTGATGGGACGCATGTATTTTTAGCCACGAGATTCGCGAACAGCGGTCAAATCATTCGAGTGCAATCGGTGGCCACAGGTAAAGTCAATGATGAATCATGGCTTATGGATGCTGCTGCTGGCGCGGTAGGAGCCGCTAGGGCACTTTTTGGTCGCCGCGCTGGATCCGCTCTGGTGGGGTTAGCCATTGGCGCCGAGCGAGGGGCGACCACAGCGGAACTGCAGGTTGCCCGCGATGCAGCGGTTCAGCTACTAAAGCAAAATCCCGGGTCTAATGCTCTGTTTAACTCAGTGTGGGGCTCTGGCATAAAGGGTGCAGAAGCAGCTCTGGCAAGGTCTGGCATATCCGCCCCGACGGGACTAACTCCAGAAGTAGCAGCCGCATACCGGACTACATTACAGTATCAGGTTGCGCGCGGTCTTGAGACGAGCAATCAAGCCATTGTCGATATTGCAAAGTTGCGCTTGCAAGTATTGGAAAGAATGGGATTCTGATTATTATGTCACCGTCGGATCTTCCTTCCGCCTTTCGTGCAAAAGGCATCAGAATAATGCCTCCCGCAGCTTCTGAGGCCATAAAAAAAATAGCGATAATGTACAGAATACCAGAAGATTCATACATCCTCGATATTTACAGGGAGTTTGATGGTTTTGATGGTGATTTTGACGCCAAATCCTTATTGAACCTCTGGGGAACCGGATCTATTATTGATGCGTTCGAAGAATTCGGAACAAGATCGCTTTTACCGTTTTCCGATTTTTCGTTTATGACTGACGTATATTGTCTTAGAACCAATGATCCGGGGGGGTCAATCTGGGGCGAACTCAATTCCGCCCATGTTGACCTCAACTTGAATACGTTCTTTGCTAAGTGGTTGGGCGGTGGTTTTGACCACGAGCTTGGCATTTTTTCGAGTTGAACACCTCGCGACATGGACGAATATGTCGCGCTCATCGTTGAAGAGCGGGCGTTTGGCCGCGCCGAGTGAGATGACCGAACGACGGCTTTCGGGATCGCCGTCCGGTAGGTCAAATGGCTGCTAGGCGGCGCAAAGCTGCCATCGCGTTCACGCAAGCTGAGAGCTCACGCGGTGGACTATGCTTCCTCGAGCAGGGCCAGGCGAGTACGCACCGATCTGATCCGCCGGCAAGATGCCGGTAAGGCGGAATCGGTCTCCCAGCGACGACAAGCGACGGGCCCCGATCGGCGAGTTCGGCAGCGAACCGGACTGACCTTGGCAAGCGCCTTCCCCGAGCCCGTATAATTGTTCTCGTGCTTGCGAGCAGATAAGCCGCTCGGGCAGACCGTAGGACTTCGAGGGATCAAGCTTCAACGGCTTGAGTTCATGTGGTCCTGCGAACGCCGAGGCGGTCTGGGCGGCGGCGCGCAGTCATCTTAGGAGCTCCCAGTCCCCGGTGACAACCGCTTCGCGGCGAGTGAGATCGGACATGCTGGCTCCCGGCTCACTGGACGAAGAGGACGTAGAGTGCGCCCGCTACCGCGCAGGCGGCCAGCACCTGCAGCACGCCGACCTTGAAGCGGAACACGGCAACCGCCGCCAGAACCGCCAGCACCAAGGCCGCCAGGTTGATCGTGCCGGGCACGGGCACGTCGAAGCTCCCGATGCCGAACGAGACTGAACGCACCCGTCCGAACAGGGTGTGGATGGCGAACCAGATCGCGAGGTTGAGGATGACACCGACCACCGCCGCGGTGATCGCGGAGAGCGCCGCCGAAAGCGCCCGATTGCCCCGCAACCGCTCGATGAAAGGCGCACCCGCGAAAATCCAGAGGAAGCAAGGGACGAAAGTCACCCAGGTGGTGAGGATCGCGCCGAGCGTCGCGGCGACGAGCGGGTTGAGGCCGCCCGCATCGCGGTACGCGGCGAGGAAGCCGACGAACTGCGTCACCATGATCAGCGGGCCCGGCGTGGTCTCCGCCATGCCGAGGCCGTCGAGCATCTCGCCCGGCTTGAGCCAGCCATAAGTCTCGACCGCTTCCTGTGCGACATAGGCGAGCACCGCATAGCCGCGCGCCCAGACGCGCGTGATACGTGCCTTCATATTTCCTCTCCCCTGTGAACCGGCACTCATCTCACTGGCGAGCGCCTGATCCTGACCGGCCGGCGACGCGCCGGCGCCCGGTGTCAGCGATGCTGTTTGACCCACTCGGCGTACCGCGCGAGTACCGCGCTTCCGCCATTGCCGTACCAGGCGTAGCCGGCACGCCGTTCTTGCTCGACTTCGGCCATGGCGTAGCGAATGACGCCGTCGCGCCCGACGAAGATCGGACGATTGGTGCCGATCTGATAATAGCGCGCCCAGATCGTCGGCGCCGACGGGTCCGGGCGCGCGATGCGGTCATCGGCGGTCACCTCGACACGCAAACCATCGATCTGGACCTTGCGATACCAGGCGACGCCGGCCTCGATAGCGCGGCGCACCTCCTGGCCGGGGCGCTCGATGCTCATCAGCAGCAGGAGCACGCCGGCGCTTTCGCCGCCGCTGATTGCCACGGGTTCGAAAGCGCGGGCGCCGCGCGGCGCGAGCGTCTTCTCGTCATATTGCTGCGCCCAGGCAGTGCGTTCGCCATTGGCCTGAATCTGGGTCTTGAGAATGAAGTCGAGACCGCGATCGAATCCTGCCTGCGCCGCCTTGCGGCGTGCCGTGGGCAGGATGCCGAATTCGGGCCGGGTGGCGACATCGCGCAGCAATTCCATCAGATCGACGATCTCGTCGTCGTTGAACGTCGCCTGATGGTCATAGGGGTTGGTGAAGACCGGCCAGCTGTGCGGGAAACCCCCGCCTGGATATTGCGCGTCGAGGATATAGCCGAGCCCGCGGTCGATCGCGGCGGGATAGCGCGGATCGGGCTTCGCGGCGTGCGCGCGGGCGAGAAAGCGCATCTCGTTGACTGTCGCCTTGATCAGCGCGGCGCGCGTGCCCCACGGACCGGCCTGCGCCGGATCGCCGCGATTGGGCTCGAGCGTCGTGTTCATCAGCGGCCAGCCGCCCGCCTTCGGGTCCTGCCACGACAGGATATTGTCGGCGATCGTGCGCGCTTCGTCGCCCGCGAACCAGCTCTCGGGCTTTACCGCCATCGCCGGCCACCACGCGATCGGCCGGTTGGGATTGGCCTTGCGCGCGGCATTGGCGGCGGCGACGCCCGGATCGCCGAACTGGCGCGCCATGAAGTCGGCCATCGCCGCGAGGTCTTCGGGAAGGACCTTGTGGCCGCCCTTATGGGTGAAAATCTGGAGCCGATCGCCGGCGCCGAACAGATCATAGACCGGCCGCGCCGCATCGGCGGCAACCTTCTCGCCGTGCCAGTCGGACCAGGTATCTTCGTCGCCATTGACCAGCAACATCGGCCGCGGCGCGATCAGCGACAGCAGCATATGGCCGTCGACGGGCAGTTTGCCGACATCGCCGCCATAGCTCTGGTAGCGCGGCGCGAACCAGTAATGATAGCGCTCGGGGCTGGCGATGTCGGCGACGGTCTCGCCGAAATCGCGGCGGCTGATCGATGCGCCCGATTCTCCCGAGATCAGCGGGAACGCGAGCGTGAAGCGCGGGTCCTGCGCCGCCGCCCAGAGCGTTGCCTTGCCCAGCCGCGACGCTCCCGACAGTGCGATCTTGCCGCCATCGATGGCCTTCTCGGTCTGCAGCCAGTCGACGATCCGGCTGAGGCCCCAGGCCCAGGCGCCGATCGCACCCCATTCGTCGGGCTTGCGCGGATCATGGGTGCCGCCGAGCGCGGCGCGGACGCCGAACTTCTCGCCGCCCGCGAAATCGGGCTCGATGTCGCCATAATAGACATGCGCGACTGCAAAGCCCTTCCCGACGAAAGGCCTGGCGTCGAAACCGGCAAGGTTGAGCGCCTGACGATCGGGGACGCGCGTCCTGGTCTTGCCGTCCCATGCCATGCCTTCGTCGATGCCGGGCTCGTTGAACACGAGGACGTTGGGCGAGAAGCCGATATGGAGCAGCACCGGCACCGGGCCCTTGGCGTTGGCCGGCGTGTAGAGCACCACGCGGATCTTCGTGTCGCCGACAACGAGCCGGACCTGCGTGCGCCTGGCCAGACCGCCGAGCCCGATGCCGTCCCGCTCGACGGGTTCGACGCGGGGCCTGACGTCGGTGGCCGGGGTCACGCCGAACTGGTTCGCGGCGAACAACCGCAGGATCTCGGGGCGTCGATCGCGCGTCCAGGTCGACGCGTCGCGCACCGGCCGCCCGTCCGCCAGCTTGAGGATCTCGGGCAGGACGTAGCTGCCGACTTTGGCCTCGTCGACATTGGTGACATGCTTTGCCGGGGTCTGGGCATGCGCCACGACGGTCAGGCCGAAACCGCCAAGAAGGATGAGAGTCGTACGGAGCATCATTGCAAGGTCCCGAATACGCTTCGAAAAACCGGGCCGGCCGAGGGGTCAGCCGGCCCGGACAGAGGCGGGATTTCAGCGCGTGCGGCACGCACTGAACGCGTGGCGCCGGGATGCGCGGCATGGGCCTCGCACGGCGCGGTTCGACAGGCTCTCGGCAAGCGGGACCATTGCATTCCTCCCCGAGCGGCGCCGCTTTCGTATCGGTGCTCTGCTCTGCTAGAATCACCGATGCGACCGGTGTCAGCGCCATAAGATCACTTCAACGGTTTACCGTCAATAGTGACTGTGTATTGGACATTCATGACGCATAAATGGCATAAGACCGCGATTTTCTGGATAGGATACAGGACAAAATGACGGTAGCGGAGAAGGCGAGGACGAAGTCGACACGCGGGCCGCACGCCGAACGATCGGCGTCGATGCGCCAGCGGCTGGTCGACGCCGCGATCGCCTGCCTGTGCCGCGTCGGCTACGCCGCCACCACCACCCAGCTGGTGATGGACGAGGCCGGCGTCAGCCGCGGCGCGATGCTCCACCATTTCCCGACCAAGGTCGATCTGGTGATCGCCGTCGGGGAATATGCTGCTGCGGCGCAGAACCGGCATGTCCGCCGCCGGCTCGCCGTCGTTCCCGAAGGGATGGAACGCTATCTCGCGCTGACCGAGACGACCTGGGAAGCGATGTGCCAGCCCCCGGCGATCGCGCTGGTCGAGATCATGGTCGCGTCGCGCAGCGATCCGTCGCTTGGCGAGCGCTTCCCGCAGGTCATCGACGCGCTCGAGGCGCAGCAGCGCGAGGATGTGTGGGTGATGGCGCAGGAGCTCGGCATCGCCGATCGCGATTCGGTCGAGCGGATGATCCGGCTGCACCGCGCGGCGATGCGCGGTCTGGCGCTCGAACAGGTGTTCAAGGGCGATCGCGGCTCGGCCGAGGCAGCGATGGAACTGCTCGAATGGTACAAGCGCGAGCTGACCGGAAAATTGCTCATCCAGAGAAGCGCGCCGCTGTTCCCCGAGGCGCAGACGGTCACGACGCCAGAGGAACCTCGCGCCTGATGGTCTGGGCGCCGCGGCGATATTCGAGCACAAGCCTGTCGCCCGACTGCCATGCGGCGACGAGCGGGTCCGCGGCCTCGGCGACGATCTCGCGCGGCAGATTGGCATTGCCGGCGAGGTCGAACGCGACGATCCGGCGGTGCGGCGCGCCGGCGTCGGTGACAAAATAGAAGGTCGCGCCGCGCGCTCCCGCGAAGCGCCAGCGATCCACATTGGTCGCTACCGGCTGCCATGGGCCGGGCTTGTCCACGGTCGCGTCGATGATCGTCACCGAATCGCCCGCCTCGGCGGGAAGGCTCGACGTCACCACCAGCCAGTGGCCGTCCTCGGTGAGCGCGGCGCGGTGCGTCGTCCGCGCGCGATCGCTGAAATAGACGGGGTCATCGGCATCCTGCTCAGCGCCGATGCGATGGCGGTAGAGCGCGTGGTGGACGCCGAATTCCTTGAGAAACGGATCGGTCGGCGGCTCGCCATAGCCCGAATAGAACAGCGCCCGCCCGTCGGGTGTCCATTGCAGCCGCGAATCCTTCACCCAGCGCAGCCGATCGGCCAGCAGTCCCGCATCGGCATCGAGCACGCTGACGGTCTGAAAGCCGTCGGCGCCGGCGATCCCCAGCGCCACCCGGCGCCCGTCGCGCGATACCGCCCAATCGGCGAGCGTTCCGCCGGTGCCGGCGAGCGGCGCCAGATCGGTCTCGCCCGCAGCACCTCGCCAGTTGCGCGCGAGCAGTTGCGGCGCGCCGTCCGGGCCGGTGGCGGTGCGGAATTGCGCGACGGGCGGCGGCGCGAACGGCCAGGGTGCGCGCGGAGCCGCTGCGCTGGCGGGAGCCGATGGCGCGGGCGCCGCGGATGCCTCTGCGGCAGCGGCTGGTGTTGCCGCGAACGCCCGCGCCTCGTCTAGCTCGAGCCGCAGATAGTCATAGGCCACGCCGGCATTGAGCGGTCCGGCGGGTACCGTCACGACCAGTTCGTTGTCGCCGCGCCAGAGCAGCGCGCCGTCGAAGGCCAGCTCGACTTCGTACCATTTGCCGTAGATCTGGTGCCGGGTGATCGCGCCTTCGGGGCGGCCGAGCTTGAGCGCCCCCACCGCCTGGCCGTTGACGGATATGTCGAGCGACGGCGCCCCGGTCGCGGTGATCGCCACACGCAGCGTCGCCGTTCCCTTCCCCGCCGCCTTCATCGGAAACAGGATGCGATAGGGCGTCGCCGCGCCGTTGCCGAGGATGCCGCGGAACGGTGAGACCTCGGCCTTTTGCCCTTTCGGGTCCGGCGCCTGGATGAAGAACCAGTCCTTGCCGGGCGTCGAGTTGCCGATGCGATAGGCGGTGCCGTTCGCAAAGCTCCCGGCATAGCGCAGCTGCACGCCGGGATCGAAATAGCGATCGGCACCGGCGAATTCGGCGGCGCTGCGATCGGCGACCCCGACTTCCCAGAGCGGACGCCCCTTGCGGATCGGCGCCCAGGCGAGCGCGCCCAGATCGACCGGGCGCCCTCCCTCGGGCACCACGACATCCGCCTTGGCGAACGCGCCGAGCACGCCCTCGGCATAGGCATAGAGCGTGTAGCTGCCCGGCACGACGTCGGCGATCCTGAAGCTGCCGTCCGGCGCGACCTGCTTCGACCAGAACTGATAATGCTTGCCGTCGGTGTCCCAGCCGATGTCGCGCGGGCCCAGATAAGTCTGCGCCGGATAGGTCGGCTTCGCCAAACCCACGGTCAGTGTGCCGGGGAAGCGATTGCGGAGCACCGGATCCTTGAGCGACAGGCGACCGCGGACTTCGCTGCGTTCGTTCGCGTGGCGATAGCCGCCGCCGACCACCCAGCCATAGGGCCATTTGGCGTCCTCGCGCGCGAGCTGCGCCCGGGCATCGGCGAGCATCGCCTCCGACGTCGCGCCCTCATTCACGTAGAAGAAGATCGGACCGATCACCTTGGTCCAGTCCTCACCCTTGGCGAAGTCGACATTGGCGCCGCCATAATGGCTCGACTTCCAGTAATTGAGCACGGTGGGCTCGGTGCCGTGCGCGAGGAATTCGGCCTTGGTCGGCCCGCCGCTCAGATACTCGGCCGAAGGGTTCATCATGAACCAGCCGAGCTTCTTCTCGGGACTGGTCCAGCCGAACACCCGCTCCTCCCACTGGAGCGCCGTGTAGACATATTTGTCGATGCCTTCGCCAAGCAGTGGGTATTTGCCGCTGCGCGCCCCGTCGACATGGATATTGGTGAAGAACTTCTCGAGCTTCACCGCGTAGCGCGCCTCCGCCATGAAGCCGGCGTCGTATTCGGGCCGGTGGTGGAGGATCGAATAGGTGTAGATGCCGCGCTCGCCGCGGCCGAGCGCGTAGCGGATGTCGATGTCGAGCTGCACGTCGCCGTCGGGCGCGGTGCCCGGGCCGTGCCCCATCTTGATCCCGCCCGATATTCCCTTGACCGAGACTTCACCGCGCGCGCCGCCATTGGCGGAGGGGTCGATCGAAACCCGCGCGATCGTCTCCTTGCCGCCGGTGGTGTCGTGCGACCAATAGCCGCCCGAATGGCCGCCCGAATCCTTCTCGACCGTTTCGGTGCCCTTGTAGGTCATCGACAGCAGGTCACCGGTTCGCTTCGAGACCATCGCCGTGACGATGCCGTTGGACAGCGTATAGGCCTCGCGCGTCTCGGTGACGGTGACCGGTCGGTCCGCCTGCGCCGCGGCGGGAAGCGCGACGAGCAACGCGGCCATTGCCGCGAACCATCGCAACCAGCTTTTCGGGTTTCGCATCTTACCCCCTCGCATTTGCGCCGGGCGCGGCAAAACCACTGCGCGCCAGCCATTGGATGAACAGTTCCGGCCAGGCGGAGACGGGCGTGCCGGGTTTGAACCCCTGCCCCATGTCGTGGCCGCCGCCGTCGAAGATATGGAGTTCGGCCGCGACGCCCACCGCCCGCAGCGCGGAGAACATCAGGATGCTGTTCTGCGGCGAGACCACGCGATCACTCGCCGAATGGGCGAGGAAGCAGGGCGGAGTCCGCGGCGTCACGCGCAGCTCGGCCGAATGCGACGCGGCCTGATCGGCGGAAGGCATCGCGCCGAACAACGCCTTGGTCGAAGCGCCGTGGCGATGGGGCTCGGTCATGGTGATCACCGGGCAGGCGAGCAGCGCGAAATCGGGCCGCGCCGATACCGAAGCGAGTGCATTTGAGGGCGGCTGCAGGTCATCCGCGAATCGCGTCGCGGCAGAGGCCGCGATATGTCCGCCGGCGGAGAACCCCGCGACGCCGATGCGCGCGGGATCCACCCCGAACGCCGCGGCACGCGCGCGCACCAGACGGATCGCCTGCTGCACGTCCTGGAGCGAAGCATCGGGGCCCGCGCGCCAACCGCCACCTGGCAGGCGATAGAGCAGGTCGAACACCCAATAGCCGCGATCCGCCAACCAGTTCGGCGGCCCCGGGCTGCGCCCGACGAGGACATAGCCGCCGCCGGCGCAAGTGATGATCCCCGCGCCATTCGGCCTGGCGGGGCGATAGGGCGTTATCACCGGCCGGGTCACGTTGACGACAGGATGATAGCGCGCCGGCAATTTGGGATCGATCGGCATCGGCGGCCGGACGCGCTCGGCCAGTATGTCATCCGGCCAGAGCGGTATATCGAGCTCCGCGGCCGGCGCCGCCCTGGCGGCCGCCGGAAGCGTCGCCGCGGCCGCGCCGCCAGCCAACACTCCCCGCCGGCTCAACCGTGCGGCATCTACAGTCACCATATCCGGTATTCCTGCCAACTCGTTCCACATGATGAAACCCCTCAATGGCAGCCGCGGCGGCCGAGCGGCGTCGCGCGGACCAGATCCGGATGGCCAGCCTCGACGTTGCGCCAGTGCGGGAGCCGGAGCCGTCTATAGGCAGTGGCGACGAGGTTGGCGGCGCCGCGCGCACCCAGTTCGCGCAGATGGGTGTCGTCCTTGAGCCCCTTGGGATAGGCCGCAAAACCTTCTTCCGGGGCGATGTTCATGTACCATGCCTTGGCTGCCTCGGCGCCCGCGGCATCGATCCAGCGGCGGCTGAGCGCCTCGAGGTCGATCACCTTGACGCGCTCGCGCCTGCCGATGTCGCGGACCACAGCCGAATAGGCCGAAAAGCCCGCCTTGGCCTTGCCGTCGGGCTGGAACATGCGCTGCGCGATCGGGGTGATCAGCACCGGCGTTGCCCCCACGCGGCGCGCGTCCGCTACGAACCCGAGCAGATTGGCGCGGTATTCGGTCTCGGCGGGCGCGTAACGCGTTGGAATTCCCTGATTAGCATCATTGTGCGCGAACTGGATCAGAACGACGTCATCCTTGCGCAGATCGCGCAACAGCCGCTGCCAGCGCCCCTCGTTGCGATAGCTCTTGGTGCTGCGCCCGCCGATCGCGCGGTTCTCGACGGCGAGCCCCGGCCGGAGCGCGCAGCCCAGCATCTGCCCCCAGCCGGTCATTGGATAGGCACGCTCGCCATAGCTTTGCGCAGTCGAATCGCTGGCGATGAAGATCAGCGGCTCTGCCCCGCGCACCATTGGCGGCGGCGCCGGCATGGCCAGCGGCGCAGGCGCGATCGCCGGTGGGGGCGCTGGAATCTCCTGCGCGCCCAGCAACAGCGAAGACAGGATGATCGCGGCTTTCATCGACAGCTCTCCCCTCGCACCGAAGCCACCGACGCCGGCGCCCAATCTCTCATATTGTGGGAATATATATCATATTCACAAAAGTGATTGTCAAATCTCTTTTGCTGTGCGAGCAAGCATCGACAGTCTGAATAGACCGTAAAACGGCTATATCGGCGGTGATGGGGAGAGGAAGAATGATCGCAACTGCGGGCGCACCAACGCGCCTTCTCGTGTCGTGCAGCGCGTTCGGGCTGATGATCGCGGCCCAGACGAACGCCCAGGCGCAGACCACCGCTACGGCGCAGACCCAGACGCTCGAACCCGGCACCCCCGCGACGACAGCCGACGATCACGCCAACGACCTGATCGTCGTCACCGGCACCCGCGCCAGCCTGCAGGGTGCGATCGAACGCAAGAAGAATTCAGGCACGACGGTGGACTCGATCGTCGCGGAGGACATCGCCAGCTTTCCCGACAAGAATGTCGGCGAGGCGCTCAGCCGCGTCACCGGAGTGCAGCTGAGCCGCGATTTCGGCGAGGGCGTCGCGGTCTCGATCCGCGGGGTCGAGCCCGATCTCAACCGTGTCGAGATCAACGGCGTCACGACGCTGGGACAGGGCGGCACCGGCCAGCGCGGCGCCGATT
The DNA here is from genome assembly GCF_004792695.1 of Sphingomonas naasensis. GTDB lineage: Bacteria > Pseudomonadota > Alphaproteobacteria > Sphingomonadales > Sphingomonadaceae > Sphingomonas > Sphingomonas naasensis. The sequence goes on from NZ_SRXU01000002.1 coordinate 243,972, forward strand.
TCCGCGAGCTCGCCTCCGAGCTGGTCAAGTCGATCGACGTCTACAAGGGCGTGACCGCCGACCTGACCGAAGGCGGTATCGGCGGCACGGTCAGCATCCAGACGCGACGACCGCTCGACCTGCGCAAACCCTTCGCGGCATTCACGGCCTCCGCGCAATATCACGACACCAGCGACACGCTCCGCCCGCGCGGCAATCTGACGATCGGCACCAACAAGCTGCTGGGCGGCAAGCTCGGCGTCATCGTCAATCTCACCTACGACAACAGCGTCACGCGCAACGACTATCTGCGCAACACCGCCTGGGCGCGGATCGGCGATCTCAACGGCGACAACAAGAAGATCACCTCACGCCCCGCGTTCGATGCGATCACCACGCTGGCGGGCTGCGCAGCGGTTCCGGTGAGCGCGCCGATCGGCGAGAGCCGCGCCGACTGCCAGCAGCAATTCTACGAGTTCGTCCCCGCGATCCCGCGCTACGGCCTGTGGATCCGCGACGACGAACGCATCTCGGGCGTGGCGACGGTCCAGTATCAGCTCACCGACCGGCTCGACATCTATGCCGAGTATCAGCGCAACCGCCGCAACAACCATTTGACCGACTATAACTACCAGTTCACGACGAGTTCGCTCGACCGGATCGACCGCAGCAACAATTGCGCGAGCTGCACCTTCGACGACGACGGCAATCTGATCGGCTTCTTCACCGCGCCCACCGCCACCACCAACCAGGCGGGTGCGGCCGGGATCTTCCGCACCGAGAAGCGCGACTTCAGCTACGTTCTCGACTCGGATTATCGCACGCTCGGCTTCAACTGGGTCGGGGAGCGCTTCCAGCTGCGCGGGTTCGGGGTGAAGTCGAAGGGCACCACGACGAGCTACAACAAGAGCCTGCTGGCGCTGGCGACGATCCCGCGCATCCGCATCGACCTCGATCCCGGGACCGGGGCGCCGAGCTTCACCTTCCCGACGGGCGTGAATCCAGCCGATCCGGCAACCTATCAGGGCCCGCTGACTCCGCAGAACGGCACGGGCGCCTGCCCGACCAGCCGGATCGTCAATTGCAGCACGCCGCTGCTCGGCGCCTTCCAGTGGCGCCCCGAGCAAGTCGACGTGACCGAGGACCAGTACAAACTCGACGCCGACTGGGAGACCGGGCTGCCCTTCCTCAAGAGCATCGAGTTCGGCGGGCAATACCGGACATCGACCTCGATCCGTTTTGCCCAGGGCGCGAACTTCTTCAACTCGGACGGGACGTTCGTCCCCACGCCATACGTCACTTCGACGGTGGCGCTGGGCGCGGCGAACAGCCAGCTTCCCTTCCCGTCTTCGGCGACCAACCCGGCGCAGGGCACCGTGCAGACCTTTACCGCCGCAAAATGGGCGCAGCTCCTCTCGACCTCGACCGAGCTGACGCCGAACATCTTCTTCAACACCGGCGATCGCGCCGGGCTTCCAGACAACTGGCTCTCGCCCAATTTCACGCGGTTGGGCGACTATTTCGACACCCAGTATCTCAACCAGGATCGCGTCCGCATGGCCAATGGCGTCGCCCAGACGCCCGCGCACGACATCCGCGAGGACATCTATGCCGGCTATCTCAAGGGCAATTTCCGGACGTCGCTGCTCGGCATGCCGTTCAGCGGCAATCTCGGCGTGCGCTGGGTCCAGACCCGCGACACCTCGACCGGCTCGAACGTACGGCGCGAGCGGCGGCCGAGCGCGGCCGATCCGACGATTACCGAGACGGTCACCGTATCGATCGACACGATCTCGCTCAGGAACCGCTACACCGACGTGCTGCCGAGCTTCAACGCCGCGCTCGAGCTGGTGCCGGACAAGCTGATGCTGCGCGTCGGTGCGGCCAAAGTGATGGCGCGGCCCAAGCCGACGCTGCTGGCGCCCAACATCAACTGCCTGTTCGATCTTACCAGCGGCGGGCTCTCGGACAGTCTCAACGATACCTGCACCGCGGGCAATCCGGCGCTCAAGCCCTATCGCGCCAACCAGTATGACCTCAATGTCGGCTGGTATCCGAACCGCGACACGCTGGTCAGCGCGGCGTTCTTCTACAAGGACATCAAGAGCTTCATCGTCGAGAATTCGCGCACCTTCAACGTCGACCTGTTCGGCGACGGCGAGCTGTTCGACCTGGTGCAACCGATCAACGCCGCGGGCGCGAAGATCCGCGGTGTCGAGCTGTCCGCCCAGACCGCCTTCACCTTCCTGCCCGCGCCTTTCGACGGGCTCGGCAGCCAGGTGAACTACACCTATTCCTCGGCCTCCAACACGGGGCTCACAAATGCGCTCACGCTCGAGGCGCTGCCCTATCCGGGGCTTTCCAATCACAATTACTCGTTGATCGGCTATTACGACAAAGGCGCGCTCAACGCCCGTGTCGCCTATACGTGGCGCTCGGAATATCTTGTCGCGGTCGCCGACGCTTCGGGGAATCCCCTGTTCCGCAAGGCCTCGGGATATCTCGACGCCAAGATCACGCTGCGCTTCCTCAACGATCGACTGCAATTCTTCGTCGAGGGCAAGAACCTCACCGGCACTACCGAGACCGCCTATGCCGGGGGCATCCGCTCGACCGATATCAGCTATCCGGGCAAGCGCTTCTTCTGGGGGATTTCCGCACGATATTGAGCTTTCATGGCGTCCGGCGGGCCGCGAGAAAGCCATGACGGGCCGCGAAACGCTCGAAGATTTGCGGCCAGGCGGCGGCCTGCATCGTCTCCGGCAAGTGCAGGCCGAAGCCATGGCCACCATCCTCGAACAGATGCAGCGCGGCAGGCCCGCCGGCCGCGCGGATCGCCTCGAACATCGCGATGCTGTTGGCTGGCGGCACCTGTGTGTCGTCAGCGCCATGGGCAAGGAAGCTCGGCGGCATGTCCGGGCCGACGCGGGTCTCGACCGAGGCCGTACGCGCGGCCTCGACAGTCGCATCCGGTCCCAGCAGCGCGTCTCGCGACCCAACATGGGCGAAGGACTCGACCATGCTGATGACGGGATAGAGGAGCGCGGCAAGGTCGGGCCGCGCGGCAATCCGGTCAGTTGCGTCCATCGGCCTATAGAGTCGTTCACCGTGCCGCGTCGCGAGGCTGGCCGCCAAATGCCCCCCGGCCGAAAAGCCGAGCGCCGCGATCCTGGCAGGATCGATCGCATAGCGCCGGGCGTGCGCCCGGACGAGGCGCAGCGCGCGTTGCGCATCCGCGAGCGGCGCGGTCGCGCGCTCGGCCCACCCCTCTCCCGGCAAGCGATAGGCAAGGATGAAGACGGTCACGCCTAGCCCCGTCAACCAGCGCGCCGGCGCCTCGCCCTCCCGATCCCAGGAGAGAAAGCGATATCCGCCGCCGGGGATCACGATCGCGGCGGCGCCGTTGGGATGTTCCGGGTGGCGGACCGCCAGCCAGGGGAGATCGATCCCGCTCAGCCAGCGAACCCGGACACCCACGGCGCTCGATTTCAGCTCGACCTTCGGCTTCGGCAATGCCTTCGGCGCCCCCGGCGGCAGGCCGGGCCACAAAAGGATCCGCTCTTCCGTCGCGCCCGCCGCGACCGCGCCCGCCGCGAGCGGCGAAGCAGCCAGTCCAGCCAACAGGGCGCGACGTGTCGGGTGGGTCACACGAGCTGGCAGATGTCGAGCAGGTTCATGTCCTCATAATCCTGGTTCTCGCCGGCCATCGCCCAGATAAAGGCATAGGCGCTCGTGCCCGCCCCCATATGGATCGACCAGGGCGGGCTGATCACCGCTTCCTCGTTGCGCATCACCAAGTGCCGCGTAGCTTCGCCCTGTCCCATATAATGGAACACCCGATCCCGCTCCGCGTCGTTCAGATCGAAGTAGAAATAGATCTCGCTGCGCCGCTCGTGGATGTGCGGCGGCGTAGTATTCCACACGCTGCCCGGTTCCAGAATGGTCAGGCCCATGGCAAGCTGGGCACTGTCGCATATTCCGGGGAGGATGAACTGGTGAATGCGGCGTGCGCTCGACGCCTCGGCACTGCCTCTGACCATCGCCCTGGCATCGGCGATGCCGAGCTTGCGGGTCTCGCAACGTCGATGCGCCGGCGTCGATGCGAGATAGAAACGCGCACCCTCGCCGGAAAAGAGAACCTCGCGCGCGCCCATGCCGACATAGAGACAGTCCTTCGGCGCCAGCACGAAGCGTTCGCCGTCGACGCTGACGATGCCCCCGACTGCCGAGACGTTGAATATGCCGAGCTCGCGCCGTTCGAGGAACGGTCGCCCCGCGACCGAGATCGGTTCGGTCTGGTCGGGCAGCGGCACGGGTGCTGTGTCTATTGCCAGCCCACCGATCACGAAGCGCTCGGCATGGGTATAGGCCAGCCGGCATTCGCCCGGGCCGAACAGCTCGGAAATCAGATAGCGGTCGCGCAACCCCTGGTTCGATACGCACTCCATCATGTCCGGATGGGTGGCGTAATAAGTGCGTCTATACATGGCGGGCCTCGAATCCAGATTGGTCCCACAGCTGCGCGGCGCCACGTACGCCGGAGGAATCGCCGAAGCGCGGCGCGCGGATCGTTCCCGACCATTCTGCGCAGAAGACATGGAGCCTGACCGCGGCGGGAAGCGGCGCGTAGATTTCATCGACATTGGACATGCCGCCCCCGAGCACGATCGCATCCGGGTCGATCACATTGACCACGCCCGCCAGCGCGCGCGCCAGCCGCTCGACATAGCGATCGAGCGCGGCCAACGCGGCCGCCTCGCCCGAGCGGGCCGCCGCGACGATTGCCTCGGCGCTGGCCGCGCCGCCATGGTTCGCGCGATAGTCCCGGGCGAATCCGGTGCCCGAGACCCAGGTTTCGATACACCCGCGCCGTCCGCACCAGCATTCGGGGCCTTCGGTCTCATCGCGGTCGGGCGACGGCAGGGGATTGTGGCCCCATTCGCCCGCGGCGGCGCCCGGCAGCAACCGACCCTCGACGACCACGCCGCCTCCGCAGCCGGTGCCGAGGATCGCACCGAAAACGGTGCCTTCCCCTCGCTCCGCCTCGGACAACGCGAAGCAATCTGCATCGTTCGCGACCTTCACCGGCCGGCCAAGCGCCGCGATGAGATCGCGTTCGAACGGCCGGCCGTTGAGGAAACGGGCATTGGCGTTGCGAACCTCGCCCGTGCGGCGCGAGACCGCGCCGGGGATGCCGATTCCGATCCGGTCGATACGCCCCAGCCGGGCGTCCAGACCGGCGGCGAGGCCGGTGATTGCCCGGATCGTGCCATCATAGTCGCGGGGGGTGGCAATGCGTTCGCGCGCGACGAACACGCCGTCGCTGTCGATGGCCGCGATCTCGATCTTCGTGCCGCCGAGGTCGATGCCGATCCGCATGGCCATGGTCATCGCTCCGGAACCAGCCTGGTCACTTCGGTCGCCGCGAGCAGGAATGCGCCGACCGCATAGTCGTGCGTGTCGTCATAGGTCGCCGATGTCGGCTGATCGCCGATCGCCTGAACCCAGCCGAGACGCCCGTCGGGATGGACGACGCGCGTCAGCGCGGTCCAGCCCCGTTGCACCGCCGGCAGATAGACAGCGCGATCGAGAAGGCCGTTGTTGATCCCCCAGGCCAGACCATAAGTGAAAAAGGCGGTCCCGCTGGATTCCGGCGGATATTCATCCGCATCGGCGAGCAGCGAGGGGGACCAGAACCCGTTGGGCTTCTGGAGGCGCACAAGCCGGGCCGCCATGGTGCGGTACAGCGACACCAGCTTCGGACGGGCGGGATCGTCGGCGGGAAGCAGCGGGATCATCCGCGCGACCCCGGCCAGAACCCAGCCATTCCCGCGTGACCAGAATCTCTTGCGCCCCCTGGCGTCGCGCTCCCGGAAGAACGAGCTGTCGCGAAAATACAGATGCTCGGCCGGATCGAAAAGATAGTCGGTCGTTGCCCAGAACTCGCGCATCGCGAAATCGCGGTAGCGCGCATCGCCCGTCACCTTCGCCATCTCCAGCCAGCTGGCGGGCGCCATGAAGATGGCATCGCACCAGCACCAGCGATCGACGCATTTCGGCGCAGCCCGGTCGAATTCGAGGCTTGCCGTGGATGGAGAGGCGAGGATCCGGTCGAAAGTCGCCTTCACGGGCGCGATCGCCGCATCCCCGGCACCATGGCGCCTTGCCCAGAAATAGGTCTGGGCGATCATGTGATCATCGGCGTGATAGAGCCGGTCACCCGGTTTCCATTCGTTGGCGATGCCGCGCTGAAGGATCATATTGGTGTAGCGCTGCTCTCCGGAGAGGTCCGCGAACGTCGTGAGGCCGATCAGGAAGGCGCCTTGTTCCCAACCTCGGGTGTCGAGCAGCCAATGGTTGCCGGCACGCATCCTGGGATCGGCGCTGCCGCCAGCGAGCTGGGCAATGTGATAATCCGCAACCTTCTCGCCGATCGCCAGGATCGCGGCACGGTTCCACGGTGCTGCCGGGTTGAGATGCGGCGCTGGCATCTGCTGACCAAGCGCTGCAGGGCCGAGGCTGCCTGTCAGGAGCATGGCGGCGGCAATCAGGCTGTGTTTCATCATTTCCCTCGGGTGGCTCGCTGCTCGGGATCCGGGTGATAGGGATTGGGCGGCGCACGGAAACGAGTCGCCCAGGCGCCGGGCCGCTCGGCCATGTCGAGCTCGAGCACGCCTCCGGCGGCGAGCTCGCGATGGGTGATCCAGGCGCGGTCCAGCGGCGCCCCGTTCAATCGGGCGGCCACGACGTAACGACGATCGGCGGAGGTGCGGGACGCCCGCACCTCGAAGCGCCTGCCCCCCTGCAACGCGATGATCGACCGAGTGAAGAGCGGCGAGCCGATATAGTAGAAGGGCTGCCCGGCGTTGGGAAACAGCCCCATCGCGCTCCACACGTACCAGGACGACATGGCACCCGCATCGTCGTTGCCCGGCAGGCCGTCATGCGTCGGGCGATAGAGCGTCGCCATGATCGCACGCACGCGATCGGCGGTGCGATCCGGGCGACCTGCATGGACGTACAGATAGGCGGCGAGGAAATCGGGCTCGTTTCCATGCTCATATCCGCCGCGATTGCCTTCGGTATCGAACAGCGTGTCGAGCCAGGCGACGAAGCCTGCCGCACCGCCCAGCCTGGCGATCAACCCGGCCGGATCGTGCGGCACATAGGTGGAATATTGCCGGCTCGACCCTTCGTAAAAGGGGGCGTCCCACCACGCCGTGCTATTGTCCGGATAGACATGGTTGCAGTCGAAATCCGGCATCCAGCCGCCATCCGCGTATCGCGGACGTATGCATTTGAGCCCGTCGTCCCAAAGCCTCTGCCAGTTAGCCGAGCGCCTGAAGAAGCGCGCCGCCTCGTCGTGCTTGCCCATCGCCGCCGCGACCTCGGCAATAGCAAAGTCGTCATAGGCATATTCGAGCGTGCGCGACGCCGCCCGCGTTTCCGACTGCGACACATAGCCCAGCGCGAGATAATCCCTGAGCACGCGGCCCTGCCTTGTCGGGTCATCGGACTCGACATCGCCGTCCTTCCGGATCGCCTGCCACGCCAGCGCGCGATCGAACCCGCCCAGTTCCTTCACCACGGCATCCGCGATCAGCACATCGCCATTCGATCCGCCCTGGGTCATGCCGTTGGCGCCGGCGATGCGCGCGTCCGGCAGCCAGCCGGTCTCGCTGTAGGTATCGAGCAACGAGTTGATCATCGCCCGTTGGCGTTCCGGCTGGATCAGTGTCAGCAGCGGATGCAGCGTACGGAACGTGTCCCATAGCGTGTAATAGTCTTCATAGTGCGGCCGACCGGGCGCGCTTTCGCCAACGCGCTCCCCGCTGACGTCGTGGGGCATGGTGTGGCTGCGGTAGAGGGCACTGTAGAAGTTGCGACGCTCGGTGGCGCTGCCGCCCTCGACCGCGATCCTGCCCAGCGCATCGCGCCAAAGTTCGGCAGCGGCGAGACGGCGGGCATCGAAGTCCCAGCCGGGCAATTCGGCGAGATTGGCGCGCGCCTGTTCCACGCTGGCGAACGACACTGCGATCTTCATGCGCACCACGCGATCGCTCCGCGTGTCGAAGGTGGCGAAGCCCCCGACGCGGTCGGAAGGGTCGATGCGCTGGTCGCCGCCATTCGCGCCCGCGCCGGGCTTCACCGACAGGCTGCCTCGCGTCGCGTTCCACCCGCCGATCCTGATCGGATCGCGATCGAAGGTCGCGGCGAAATGCAGCTTGAGCGGGGCGGCATTCCATCCGCCGACGAACTCGGCGGTGCCGCCCAGCGTGCGCGCGTCGAGCATCTGCACCTGTGCGCCGACGGCCCTGGGGCCTTTCCCCATGAGCTGGATTGCCGAAGTTGCATCAATGATGAGATTGGCTTCCCCGCTCACCGGGAAGGTGAAACGCGCCATTCCCGCCATGCGGGCGGCGGTAAGCTCGGCACGGATCGCGCCGATGCGCGTGGCATAATAGCCGGGCGCCCCTTCTTCGCCCGATCGGGTCAACACGAGGTTGCGGGGATCCACGGGGCCGATCGTCGGAGTCACGCGGAAGTTGCCGTATTTGCTCTCGCCGCCGGTGCCGCTCACATGCGTCACGCTGAAGCCGGTCAGCGGCGACGCGCCGTCATAGCCGTTCGTCGAACCGCGCACCGTATCGGGACTGAAGGCCACGAAGCCGAACGGCACACCGGCCCCGGGCACCGTGTTGCCATTATTGTCCGCGCCGACGAAGACATTCACCGCCGACAGCGGATCGTCTGCCGCCCCGTCCTGCGCGCTCCCCTGCCCGGCCAGCAACAACGCCAGCACGAACGCCCCGCCAAGCCTCACCTTGTTCACCGTTCTCGCTCCCGATGTCGAAAGAGTGGCGGCCGCCCGCGAGCGGCCGCCGAGGGGATCAGTATCGGAAGGAGATTCCGAAGGTGAAGGTCCGGCCGAAATGGCTGTCGTACAGCGTGTCCTGGCGCACCGAGTCGACGAGGATTGTCTGATGCTCGTCGGTGAGGTTCGACGCTTCGAAGGTCAGCTTGAACTGGTCGGCGATCGCGTAGGAGGCCGACATGTCGATATAGACCGTGCCTTCGACCGTATCGATATCGCTCAGCGTGTTGCCCGACGGGACCGCGCGGATGAAGTCCGAGCGATAGGCCGCGGAACCTCGGATGCTGAACTTGCTGTCCTCGTAGAACAGCGTCGCGTTCGCCTGATTCTTCGACATGCCGGCGAGCGGCCGCTTGGTCGTGGCGCCGGTAGTCGCGTTGAGGATATATTCGATGTCGGAAGTGACATGCGTATAGTTCAGCAGGATGCCGGTGTTGGTCAGAAAGCCCGGCAGGAAGCGGAATTGCTGCTGATAGTTCACCTCGATGCCATGGATCGGCCCGCCCTTGGTGTTGGCGAGATTGGTGACGGTGAACAAGTCGGCGGGCGTCGCCTGCGACCCTTGCAGCAACTCTCCCGGCAAGCCCGTCTCGGTGAAGGGGATCAGCCGCTGCAATGTCTGGATATAGGTGTCGATGTCCTTGTAGAAATACCCGACCGACAGGATGCTGCCCGGCGCGAAATACCACTCCGCGGACAGGTCAGCGGTCGTCGCGCGGATCGGCTCGAGCATGGCGTTGCCCACCGAAACGCTCCGGATCGTCGGATTGAAGCCGCCGCTCGGCGAGAGCTGGCCGAGATCGGGCCGCGCGATCACTTTCGACGCCGCGACGCGCAGCAAGAGATTGCGCGTCAGGTCGCCGGTCAGATTCACCGACCACAGCCAATCGTCGTAGGTCCGATCGATCGTCACCGGGGCATAGGTGCGGCCGTTCACCGCCACCGGCAGCGTCACATAACCGAATGAGGTCTGATCGGTACTGACGTAGCGAATGCCGGCGTTGCCGCGGATCGGCAGCGCGGAACCCAGGTTGAACTCGGCCTGCGCATAGAGACCCTTCACAGACTCATCGACCGAGAAATTGCCGCCGAGCGCCGTGCCGGTCTCGGGGCCGCTAAAGGCAAAGTTGCCGGTATTGCTGTCCAGATCGAACAGCTTCGCGAACTTGGCGTGATCGGCCTTGATCCACGCCGTCGGCAACCCGTCACGCAGCCCCTTGCCGAAGCCGCTGACCAGCTTGGTCACATCGGCCAGGGTGGTGCCTGCCGGGATCGTCGGCGTGAAGCTCGAGATCGAGGCCGCCCGCTGAAGCTCGCGGCTCGTGAAGTTGTTGACGCGATACTCGCCGCCCACGCGGATGCTCAGGGCGGGATCGAGCTTGATCAGCGCGTTCAGCGCATATTGCTCGTTCTCGAACTGCGTGAAAACCTTGCGCGCGCTGTAGGTGCCCCGCACGGTGCCGTCCGCCAGCGCCGGGCCGAAGCTGAAGTTTGCCGGGTTGGTGATATCGAAGCCGAAGTCGATGACGGGAATCCTGCCGCCATCGCGGAAATCGTACGAAAAGCCGTTGCTGTTCACCCGGTCGAGCCGCAGGTCCACCCGGTAGGGCTCGTCCATGTTGGTACGGCCGATGCCGGCATAGCCGTCTACCTTCAGCCAGTCGCTAAACGCATGCTCGACGGTGAGCGCCAGCTGCTTGAACGTGGAGGCGTAGAGATCCCGTGTCGTCCACGAGGATACGTCCACGCCGTTGTACAGCGCGTACTGGACGGTCTTGTCCGGCGAGACCACCGCATCGACGATCGAGACGTGCGGCTTGCCATTGTTGCCCACGCCCCGACCGGTGGCGAGCGCGCCCATGAACTCGTCGAACCGCTCCATGCCATAGCGGGCGTAAAGGGCATCGAACGAAATGTTGGTCCGCTCGCTCGGCTTCCATTGCAGCGATCCGGTCAGGCCCAATCTCTCATAGTCCTGGTCGCTGCGCATGTAGCGCGGAAAGCGCGGGTGAAAGCCGCCGCCTGCGACCACCGCATCGTACGCCGCTACCGACCCGGTGCGCGGCACGCCGGTGGCGCAGTTGGCGGCATCGGTACCCTTCACCGGATCGTTCGCCGGATTCTGCGGCGCGTAGCCGAGCGGGCTGCAGAAGCCGCCATCGACCAGCGCGGGCAGGATTGCGGCGGGCGAATATCCTTCTTCGCGCGTCTTGCGCTGGGTATAGGCGCCGGAGAGGAGCACACCGAGCGTGCCATCGGCGAACTGCTTCGAGACCAACCCGGCCAAACGCGGCCCGGCGTCCTTGTTGAGGTCGCTGTAGATGACCTTCGCCGAACCGGCGAGGACGAAGTCCCGGCCATAGTCGAGCGGACGCGGCGACCGCAGATCCACGGTAGCGCCCAGCGAGCCATCGGACGTATCGGCCGAGTAGGTTTTCCGGACGGTCAGGTTCTGAAAGATCTCGGACGCGAAGACGTTGAAGTCGAAGCCACGGCTGCGTCCGCTGGTCCCCTGGACGTCGGAACCCGATATGCCGCTATTGGCTTCCATCCCGTTGATGCGCGTGCGCGTGAAGATCGGGCCGAGGCCGCGGACCGTGATCGCGCGCCCTTCGCCGCCGTCTCCGCGGATCAACGCCACGCCAGGCACGCGCTGCATGGATTCGGCGAGGTTGGCGTCGGGAAACTTGCCGATGTCCTCGGCAAGAATGGTGTCGACAACCCCCGCTTCCCGGCGCTTGAGGTCGAGCGCGCGGCTCACGCTCGAGCGGAAGCCAGTGACGACGACGTCCTCGGCGGCCTGCATCTCCCCCTCAGGGTCGTTCATGCCCGTCTGGGGAGCGCCGCCCGCCTCGCCGAGAGGACCGTTTCCCACCGGGACGATCGCGATCGCGCCAGCCTCGCCCGTGCGGCTGCCAAAGCCGGTGCCATGCAGAAGCGCCTTCAGCGCCACCTCTGGCGTGGCGGCGCCGCGATAGCCGGCGGTGGTCACGCCGCGAACATCTTCCGCGCGGTAGATGAGCGGGCGTCCGGACTGGCGGCCGAAGGTGTCGAGGGCGGTCTTGAGGCTTCCGGCCGGGATGCTGAATTCGCGTTCCCCTGCCTGTGCAGGTGCAGCTACCGCAACAACAGACGTGCTTGCGGCCAACGCCGCAGCAAAAGCGGTGAACTTCATCCTCATCCCCCAATCGTGCGGCCGCTCCATTAGCGATCCGTCTGGGGAATAAAGACAAGCATCGAGCGAAATGCTGTAATCTTCACCGCGTTATTTTCACCGCGTCCGGCGTCTCTTCGATCTCCAGCCCATAGGCATCGCGCAGCAGTCGCGCGAAAGCGCCGGGTTTGAAGGCGGGAAAGGTCCCACCTATGCGGATATTGGCAGCTTCCGGGTCCTCGATTACGATCTTCTTGTTGTTGTAGCGATTGAATTCCGCGGCAATCCGCGAGAGCTGCTCCTGGTCGAAGCTCAGCATGCCTTGTCGCCACGACAGGACATCGCCGACGCGCTCCTTCGAGCCCGTCGTCACCAACGTCGCGGTCCCTTCGCTCAATGCGATGTCGCCGGCGGTGATGATGGTCGAACGCGCCGAGCCGCCGGGTTCGACGTCGTCGACGCGCACCCGCCCTTCGAGCACGGAGACGGTGACCTTTCCACCTTCGCGCCGTACCGAGAATTTGGTGCCAAGCACAGTGACCTCGCGCGGGCCGGCATGCACCACGAATGGCTGGCCGTCGCGATGCGCGACCTCGAAAAAAGCCTCGCCCTGATCGAGCCACACGGAGCGGAGCCCCCGGTCCACCAGCGTGCGCAGACGCGTGTCCGTATTCAACTCCACCTTGCTTCCATCCGCCAGACCGATCAGGCGGTGCCCCCCCACCTTTGTGACAGCGACCGCCGGCGCGGGCGCTGATCGCGGAGAACCGACCGGCAAGACCCCCGGGACACCGAGGCCCAGCGCCAGGGCGATCGACGCTGCCAGCGGAAGGGCGATGGGCCACCATTTTCGGGTGGAGCCCCCGCTCTCCTGCCGAACCGGCGGCGTCGCCGGGCGAAGCGCGCCGATGCGATCAGCCTCTTTCCAGCTATGCTCGAGCCGCCAGAACGCGGCCTTGTTCATATCCGATTGGTCCAGCCACGCATCGAGCGCGGCCTGATCGTCGGCAGACCAGCCGTCCTGATCGCGCGCGATGAGCCACTCGGCGGCGGCATCTCGGGCGGCGCGCGCCCGGCTCACGCTTCGTCCCCATTGCTGCGCCGACCCGCATATCTGCGTCGCACGATCTTCCCTGCGCCGCCCAGCATGTGGTCAGCCAGCGCCTTCATGCCCATTGCCAGCTGGTGATTGACGGCGTCCCTGCCGATGCCCAGCCGTTCCGACGTTTCCCTGACGTCCAGACCTTCGATCTTGCGCAGGAGCACGATCTCGCGAATGCGCGGCGACAGCTTGTCGATCCCGGCTTGCACGCGCCGTAGCGCGTCCCGCGCGTGAAGCCGCCGCTCGGTCTCGAACAGGTCCACGTCGATCGACACCGTCTCGAGGTCGGCAACCAGATCGAACGAAACGATGCGCGCGCGCTTGGCCCGGTTGATCAGTTGATTGCGGGCGACGGTCAAAAGATACTGGCGCGGGTTGTGCGGAATGCCGCTGCGCGCGGCGCCAATGACCCGTTCGTAGACATCGTGGGCGATATCCACCGCGTCGTCGGCGACGGGCCAGTTGCGCCGGATGAAGCGCAGCAGCAGCCCTTCGAGAGGCAGCACCTCTCGACAGAACCACTCACGTACCCCCTCCTCGTCCATTCGGACCCGCCTTGCTGCCGGGACGCACACTCGCCCGTATTGCTTAGACAATCGGGATCGCGCCTGCTGTAACACGAAACGCGAACTATCTCTTTCACGTTCGCGCCGGCGCGCCGCGTATCTATCAAACGCCCCCGAGCTGAATCTTCGCCACGCCGTTCAACATTCGACGATGCCGTGATAAACGCCGGCGAAGAGATCGGTCGGCATGAAGATCAGCGCGCGAAACCACATTGCAGGCATCGTCCTTTCGGTCACGCGCGGCGCCGTGAAGGGTGCCGTCGGGCGCGACATCGGCGGGGCAATGTCGTGACCTCGTGCGTCACCGGGAAGGCGATCGCCGGGCCTGGTCTCGCGCGGGCGACGAGGGCGTCGCGTGCGTGCGGGCCAGCGACATCGTGATCGGCAAACAGGCATGCTGATCGGGCCCCTGAAGCTCAAGGCGCAGATCTATTGCGGTGACGAGATCGCGATGGGACCGGGCAAAGCCGATCTGCTCGAGGCGATCCGGCGTGAGGGCTCGATCTCACGTGCGGGCAAGGCGATGGGAATGAGCTACCGGCGCACATGGCTCTTGGTCGACGCGATGAACCGTTGCTGGGCTGAGAAGCTCGTCGAGACCGTCCCCGGAGGCGCGAGCAACCGCGGCGCGCGGCTCACGGGGTGCGGCGAGGAAGTGTTGCGCCTCTATCGCGGGATCGAGCGCAATCTGGACGAGGCGGTGACGGGCGCCCCGCTCGCGCAGCTCACGGCATTGCTCCGCCCCGAGCCTGCTCACAGCGCCACGCCGCAGGCAGATTGCGGCAGCGCGTAACGCGGATCGCCGATGAAGGCGCGATCCGTGAGAGCGCCGAGAAATGCCACTATCGCGATGCGGTGCTCGGCGCCGAGGCCCGACGCGATAGCCCCGTGGCTGTCGGTTGCTTCGCCGAGCGTCTGCGCGCTGCCGTCGTGCAAATAGGGTGCGGTGAGCGCGACATTGCGCAGCGGCGGCGTTCGGAAACGCCCGTCGTCCGCCCGCCGGCCCGTAACCTCGCCGAGCCCGTGATCTCGCGAGGCGGGCGCGATCGCGTGAAAGCCGCCGTCGCTCAGGTCCGGACCCGAATGGCACGACGCGCATGCTCTGCGGAAGGCACGAGCACCGATGCGCTGCTGCTCGCTGAGCGCGCGCCCCTCTCCTGCGCGCCAGCGATCATAAGGCGCGCGGTTCGAGATCATCGTGCGCTGGAACGCCGCCAGCGCCCTGGCAACCGCCGCGATGTCGATCCGACCTTCGCTTTCGGGAAAGGCATCGCGGAACATGCGGACATAGCGCTGTCGTGACCGAGCCGGTTCGCGATGTCCGCTTCCTTGCCGCGCATGCCCATCTCGACCGGCGTGGTGCCGGTCAGCGGGATCAGGACCTGCGCTTCCAGCGTCGTCACGCGCGGGTCGGCCCAGGTCAGGCTTTTCGCCCATGCCAGATTTGCCAGCCCCGGCGCATTCCGCCGTCCCGGATCGCCATGGACACCGGGATGGGTTGCGGTGCTGTCGGCGAAGCCGTGCCGCTGCACATGGCAAGTTGCGCACGACATGCTGCCGTCGATCGACAGATCGGCATCGTAGAACAGCCGTCGACCAAGCTCGACCTTGGCGGCCGACATTGCATTACCGGCGGGAATGCGGGGTGTCGGTCGGTCCTCCGGCCACGCCCAGCCCGCCCGCCCGGCTGCCGCTGCGACGAGCAACAGGCCGGCGGCGACCAGCCAGATCGATCGCGCGATCGTCATCGCCCGGTCAGGGCAGCCGCGTGACCAGCACCGGCAAGGTCGGCGCTCCGTTGCCGGCGATCTGGAGCACATAGCTGCCGGGCTCCAGCGCGAAGTCAACCATCTTGCGGATGCCCGAACAGGCGGGCCCCGGGCCATGGCCGACCGAGGCTAGCGCCTTGCCGCCCTGCACCAGATCGATCCATGCCGCCGAGCCGATCGCCACGCGATAGGTTCCCGCGCGCTCGACCGTGAAGCCGACCATCCCGCCATGGCTCACCGAGCCCCCCGGGCGCTCGGGGCGCAGAGCGTAGCGGACGCTCGGGGTGGGCACGAGCGCAAGGTCCACCGCCCGACCGGGCTGGACGGTGGCAGCGCGGAGAGTGAGGGTGTCGATCGCAGCCGAGAGCGCGCCTCTCGCCAGCCAGCCGGCAAGCTCGGGGGGCAAGGGAACCGCATCCGCGGCGCAATCGGGCTGGGCGTGCTGCGCCAGCGCCGGGCCCGCCATCAACAGCGCCGCCGCTGTACCGGCCATCACCCACTTCATCCGAATCTCCCGATCGATGTACGATATTCAGCTATATACAGCTCACTATATCTTTCCATATACGGCGCCTCGAAATGCCGGCGACAACGCCGCAGCGATGGGGGTTATCAATATGCGCAAGATCCTGTTCGCCACGGCGAGCGCCGCGGCGCTGCTGTCGACGCCGGCCTTTGCGCAGGACACCGCCGCCCCGGCCGGCGGCGCCGAACAGGACGGCAGCTTCGGCCTCGGCCAGATCGTCGTCACCGGCCAGCGTCCCGACGGCATCGCGATCGGCGCGGACACGCTGGGTCAGGCGGCGATCGAGAGGTTCAACCGCAACACGCTCGACGATGCCGCGAACCTCATCCCCGGCGTGACCGCCGGCAACAGCGGCGGCTCGCGCAACGAGCGGCTGCTGTTCGTGCGCGGGTTCGATCGGTTTCAGGTGCCGCTCTCGATCGACGGCATCCGCGTCTATCTGCCAGCCGACAACCGGCTAGATTATGGTCGTTTCCTCACCCCCGACATCGCCGAAATCCAGATCGCCAAGGGCTATGCCTCGGTGCTCGACGGGCCGGGCGCGATGGGCGGCGCGGTCAATCTCGTCACGCGCAAGCCGACCCAGCCATTCGAAGCGGAAGCGCGCGGCGTGCTGAACCTGGGCCGCGACGCCGGCTACAACGGCTATTCGGTGTTCGGGCTGATCGGGACGCGGCACGACAATTGGTACGCGCAGGCGAGCTATGCCCGCAATTTTCAGGACCATTGGGACTTGTCGGGCGATTTCGCGCCGACGGTGAACGAGAATGGCGGCGCGCGCGATTTCAGCCGCACCGAGGACTGGCGGGTTAACGCCAAGTTCGGCTTCACCCCCAACGCCACCGACGAATATGCGATCAGCTATACCCGGCAGGAGGGCTCGAAGAACGCGCCGTTGCACCTGACCGACACCAGCAATGTTTCGCTGCGCAACTGGGCATGGCCCTTCTGGAACATCGAGAGCGTCTATTTCCTGTCGACCACTGCGCTGGACGACAAGGCGACGCTGAAGACGCGCGCCTATTACAACAAGCTCGACAATCTGCTGCGCTCGTTCGACGACCGCACCCAGACCACGCAGGTGCTGAACCGCGCGTTCGACAGCCCCTATGACGACAACGCCTATGGCGGCTCGGCCGAGCTGGCGGTGGCGCTGACGCCCGCCAACCGTTTCAGCCTCGCCTTCCACTATCGTCGCGACGAGCACAGGGAAGCGCAGACCAGCCGGCCCGGGCTCACCACCAGCGTGCCCGAACCGGTGCAGACCAGCATCGAGCGGACATGGAGCATCGCCGCCGAGAACCGGTTCGCCTTTTCGAGCGCGCTCAGCCTGACGCTCGGCGCGAGCTATGACTGGCGCGATCTCGACGCCGCGGAGGAATATGGCGTGCCGCTGGGCCAGACCGGTGCCAACCGGCTCTACAGCTATCCGCTGCGCAATGCCGATGCCTGGAACGCGCAGGGCCGGCTGGACTGGACGGGTGCCGACGGCACCGCGGCGCATTTCACCATTTCGTCGCGTGCGCGCTTCCCGACGCTGTTCGAGCGGTTCAGCAGCCAGTTCGGCACGGCGCAGGCCAATCCCGATCTCAAGCCCGAGCGCGCTACCAATTTCGAGCTCGGCGGCGCGCATCGCTTCGGCCCGGTCCGCGCGACCGCGGCGATCTTCTACAGCAAGCTCGAAGACGCATTGGTGTCGGTGCGCACGCCGGCCAATCTCAACCGTCGCGAGAATTATGGCTCGGCCGACTATTATGGCGGCGAGCTGTCGCTTGACGCCGAACTGACATCGACCTTCGCGATCGGCCTCAACTACAGCTACATCCATCGCAGCTTCGATGTCGGTGCAGCCCCCACCGGCAGCCTGATCCGACCGTTCCGGCTGACCGACGTGCCCGATCACAAAGGCTTCGCCTATGCCTCGTGGAAGCCGGTCGTTGCGCTGGAAGTCGCGCCCAGCGTCGAGTTCGCGTCCGACCGCACCACGGTCACGCCCGCTTCGGCGAACGGGCTGACGCCGGTCTATTATGATACCGGCAGTTATGTGAGCGCGGGGCTTCGCATCGATTATGCGGTCCTGCCGCAGGTCACATTGGGGATCGGCGCGCGCAATCTGTTCGATGCAAACTATGTGCTGACCGACGGCTTTCCAGAGCCGGGGCGGAGCCTTTTCGCGGTGCTCCGCGCCCGGTACTGAGTCATCCGGGGCGCCTGCCGTCCGTGCGAAAGGCTGCCGGCGGGCCGGGGACGCCTCTCGTCGCTGACAATTCGCGCGTCTCCGCGCTCGGATAGCTTGCGGACAGCTGGATGCCGGGCCAAGCTGGTGTATCCTCACTCCGTAATTCCGTTCGCTCCGAAGAGTTTACCGGCATGTCGTCAGGCCCCCACCGTTCAACGGGCGAAATCGAAAATTCGGCACCGGTGGATGATTCCGTTCCGGCCGGGTTCCACAGCACGATGCAGCGGTGGCTCGACAATTCGGAAGCCATGACCGAGATCGCCCGCACCGCGGCGGATTCGATCGAACTCGACTTTCAGCGAGATCTGGAGTCGCAGAAAATGCGGACCTATCCGCTCCTCAGCCCCGACAGCCTCGCGGCGGCACTTGTCGACGGCTCGGGCCGGATCGTCGCGGCAAGTCCGGTTTTCGTCGCCGAGAAGGCCGAGCGCTATGTCGATGCGGCGCTCGTCAGCCAAGTTCTCCGAACCGGGCAGACCCGTGTCGCTCCGGTCGCGATCGAATCGATCGACGGCGGGCTCGATCCGGTGATCTTCGCCTATGGCGCGGGGCTGCAGGCGGCTTCGTGGATCCTCCCGGCGGAGATTCGGGATCGCGCCGAGCGTGCCAGCGGTCACGTCGTGGTGCTCGCGACGATCACCAGCCTCCGCGCCACCCCGCTAAAGGCCGCATGCGAGAGTTTCGGCCTGACCGGGCTGCAGACCCGCGTCGCCATGGCAACCATCCGGTGCGGCACGATCAAGCAGGCGGCGGCGCAGCTCGACATCTCCTACGACACCGCGCGCGAGGCCCTGTCCGAAGCGATGCGTCGCGTCGGCGTCGATCGGCTCCCGGCGCTGGTCGCCAGCCTCGCCTCGCTCGCCTTCGGCGTGCTGCCCGAAGGGTCGGCCGCCGGCCTGCTCGAGGATATCTGGGGGCTTTCGCCCCGCCAGGCGGCGCTCGCCACGTTGATCGCGGAAGGCCTGTCGCGCGACGTTGCGGCGCAGCGGCTCGGAATCTCGCGCGCGACGGCAAAGAAGGAGCTCGATCGCACCTATGGGTGCCTCGGCGTTTCCAGCGCCGCGGCCTTGGCGCGCGCGGTGATCGAGGCGCAGGCGCTGTCCTGCACGACGGCCGCGACGCAGGGCCAGGTCGCGCTCGCGCACGATCACGCCGAGCCGCTCCGCCTGATGCCGCGCCCCGACGGCACGCGCATCGCGTGGAGCGACTATGGGCCGGCATCGGGCAAGCCGGTTCTCGTGGTGCACAGCAGCATGACCTCGCGGCCGGTGAGCCGCGCGCTGGTGGCGGCGCTGCAGGCAGCGGGCGGACGACCGATCGCGATCGACCGTCCCGGGTTCGGCATGTCGGATCCGCTTCCCGGCATGGAGCCGGGCAGGCACGATCCGTTCGCAGCCGCCGCGCGGGATGTCCTGTCGGTCTGCCACAAGCTCAAGATCACGTCGCTGGACGTGGTCGCGCGCGGCGGGGCGCAGCATGTGCTCGCGCTCGCGGACACGGACCCGGCGCTGCTCGACCGGGTGGTCTTGGTCAACCCCGACCCCCATACCGAAGAGACCGGCCGCCGCTGGGGGCCGATGGGCGCGGTCAAGGAAGCCTATTTCCGCAACCCGCGCCTCGTCGCGCTGATGGTCCGCATGATCTCGGCGCACCTGACGCAGGAGCGCGTGGCGCGGATGATGGAACGATCCTTCGCGGGAAGCCCGCCCGATCTCGACGCGCTTCGCGACCCCCGGATCCGCATCGACTATTACCGCGCGGTTCGCATGTTCGCGACCGGACGCGTCGCGGGCTATGTCAACGAGCAGATCGCCCTTGCAACCGCGACGCGCCCGGCGCCGCGCCCCCGGCACAAGCGCTGGACGATATTGATCGGCGAACATGACGCGCTGCACGATCCCGCCGACGTGCGCGCCTATTGGCAGGCGGTTCTGCCCGGCGCCGGATTCGTCGAGGTGGCGGGCGCGGGGCGGCTGCTCGCGATGACCGACGCGAGCCTCGTCGCGCGGACTTTGACCGACATTCCATCGCGCTGAGCCGCACTCTTCGGACGAAGCTCACCCCACAAATGGGGATACCCACCGGACGCGCGCGGGGCCAGTTTCCCCGGCAACCGGGGGGAGCCCGGCGCCGCTGCGGAAGCGCGGCTCCGGCACCGTGTCGTGCCGGCGCACTCGCGTGCGCCGGCCGGCCATCCCCGATCGGGAGGAATGGCGCGCTTATCCTCGCAGGGTAGCGCGAAGCGGAGAGAGCGGGCTGCGGGGCGCACGCCCTTCCCGGCCGGAATGACGAAAAATTCGAGCGGGCGCGGTCATCCGATCACGGCTCTGGCGAGCACGCGTCCGCCCGCCAACGGGGGTAATTTATGACCAGGATTTCCGGGAACCACGCGTTCAAGGTGGCGCGTCGGCTGCGCAGCGCGCTGCTCGTCACCACCGCCATGACCATCGGCGGCGCCGGCCAGGCCTATGCGCAGAGCGTCGACACGCCCGCCGGCACGCCCCAGATCGTCAATATCGGCGGCTCGGCCAATATCGCGGTCGACGCGACCAGCGCGACCGGCGCGCCCACGGCAGTGCAGCTCCAGACCAACGGCGGCACGATCGACGTCTCGGTCGACACGGTGACCACCACGGCGGCGCAGGGTGCCGGCGGCGCGGCGGTCCACCTCCTGACCAGCGGCGACAAGGCGATCACCGGCGCGTTCGATTCGATCACCGTTTCGGGCGACGGCGACAGCGGGGCGCTGATCGCGCGGACGGATTCCGGCGCGATCACGCTCGATATCGGCAGCGTCGAATCCACCGGCAACGTCACGCTCGGCGTCTATGCGCAGAGCACGAACGGCAACGTCGCGGTTACCGGTGACTCGGTCGTGCTTCGCGGAAGCGGATATGACGACACCAATGGCTGGACGGGCGACGCTTTGGTCGCGATCTCGGTCAACGGAACCGCGCGTGCGACGCTGAGCAGCGGCGAGAGCAACGGCTATATCGGCTCGGTCGCCGTGGCGAGCGGGGGCGCGGGCGCGACAGTCACCAGCGGCTATGCCAAAACCACGGGAGATCGCGGCACCGCGGTCTTCTCGGTCGCGGGAGTCAGCGGCGACGCGCGTACCACCACCGGCACCGTCGAGGCGAGCGGCGCCTCCGCCTCGGCGGTGGCCGCGCGCGCCAATAACGGCGCGGCTTTCATCGACGCCGGCACGACCACGGTGACGGGCGGCCAGATCAATCCCACTCTCGGCTATTCCTATGCCATCCTCGGCACCGGCAAGACGGGCGTGACGATCAACGCCGATACCACCACCGCCACCGGCCGCGGGATCGCCGGGGTCTCGGCCACCGGCGACGTGGTGATCACCACCACCGGCGACACGCATTCGGAACATCATACCGCCGTCACCATCTCGACGACGAACAACACCACCGCGGCGCGCAACGCGACGATCAATCTCGGCGCGGGCACCACCACCTCGTCCACCGCGACGGACTATTCGACCGTCTATGTCGCCAACACCACCAACGACGCCATCGTGAACAGCGCCGGCACCGTCACCGGCGCGGGCCCCGCGGCGGTGATCAACGTCTCGGCGGGCAACCATGTGACGGTCAACGCCAATGTGACGACCAACGCCTACACCAGCGGCGGCGCGATCTTCGCGAACGGCACCAACGGCACGACGGTCAATGCGGTCGACACGACCGCCGCCGGGGCGGCGATCACCGCCGTCTCCGCCACCGGAGACGTCGTGGTGGCGACGACCGGCGACACGCATTCGACCGCCAGCAATGCGATCGCCGTCAGCACCGCGATCGTCACCGGGCTCACCGCTCCCGGCGGGAACGTGACGATCTCGACGGCCGCGGACAGCGTCACCTCGAGCGGGGCGACCAATACCGGCACGATCGGCGCCACGGCGCGCGGCAACCTGACGCTCGCGATCGCCGGCGCGGTCACCGGCAGCCAGACCGCGGCCGCCACCATCGGCGGCGCCGCCAATACCGGCTCTGTCGTCGCCAATATCTACGCGGTGACGAACAGCGGCACCCGCGAGGCGGTGTCGTTATCGGGCGCTGCCGGAGTCGATGCCACCATCGGCACGGCGCACGCCAACGCGTCGACCACCAACGTGGTGCAAGCCGCATCGCAGAACGGGAACGTCGTGTTCGATCTCGGCTCGGTGACGGGTTCGGCGGCGAACTTCATGGTCAACGCCGTCGCGTCGAGCCCCGCCGGCAGCGTCACGATCTCGGCTGACGAGGTCGTCAACACCAACACCACCGCGCCCACCCCGGCGCTCGCATCGGGCGGCATCCTCGGCGTGGCGCGCGGCGGCGTCACCATCGTCGCGGGCCATGTCGAGGCGCAGGGCGTGGCGATCCGCGCGCTGACCAACACCGGCGGGACCACGCTGGGCGACGGCCATATCTCGATCACCACGACCGGCGACATCACGTCGCGGGGCAGCAACGCGATCAGCGTCGGCGGTCTCGCGAAGAGCTTCGACGTCACGCTGGCGGCGGATCATGTCGTCTCGGGCACGGTCGGCACGATCGTCGCGGGCGGCACCCGTAGCGGCACCGGCGGCGACGCGACGATCACCAACAACGGGACCGTCGCGGCGCGCGGCGCGGCCGAAACCGCGATCGGCGCGACCACTTTCGGCAATCTGACGGTCCACTCGAACATCGTGACGGTCGAGGGGCTCGCGGCCCCGACCAGCATCTTCACCCCCGGCGGCTTCTCGCTGGTCAGCACCGGCGGCGGCAATGTCAGCCTCGACAGCATCAGCGCCACGGTATCGGGCGAAGGACGCTATGGCGCGTTCCTCGACACCAACGGCGCCGGCGCGATCACGGTCGATTCGGGGACGGTATCGAACGACGCGGACTATATCGCCGCGATCAGCGCGAACACCGAATCCGGCGCGATCCTGATCACCAGCGGCACCGCGACCGCACGCGGCGAAGGCGCGCATGGCATCGACGCCACTTCGGTGTCGGGCGCCATCACGATCACGGCCGGGACGACGACCGCGAACGGTCGCGGCATCGACGCCTATAGCGACAGTGGCGACGTCTCGATCACCACGACAGGCAATACCAGCTCGCTCGAGGACGGTCCCGCGATCGGCGCCGACGGGCACGACGTCTCGATCCTGCTCGGCCAGGGCACCATAACCGACGGATTCGAGGGCGGCATCGAGGCCGAGGCCCGCGGCAATCTGGTGATCGACGCGCGCGGCACGATCCGCGGTCAGGACGACGACGCGATCGGCATCGCGGCCGAGGCCGCGGGCACGGTCAGCATCCGGTCGAACGTCATCGAGATCACCGGCACCGGCGAGGATCCCGGCACCACCGCCGGCTTCCGCAGCGGCCAGGGCGGCATTGCCGTCGAGGCCGGCGACGGCGCGGTCTCGATCGCGAGCAACAGCGTCACCGTGGCGGGCGACAATCGCTACGGCATCTATGTGCTCGGCAACGGCGCCATCGACGTCGCTTCGGCCGCCTTGCGCTACGACGCGCGCGACTCCGCCGGCATCATGATCCTCGGCGGCGAAGGCGATGTCCGCGTGACCAGCGGCGCGTTGACCGCCACCGGCGCCAGCGGCGCGGGCATCGTGGCGCGCACCACGTCGGGCGATATCACGATCACCGCCGATCAAACCCATGCCGAGGGCGACGGCATATTCGGCAACTTCACCGCCGACGCGGTGGTCGGCATGTCGCAGACCGGCGACGTCTCGATCACCAGCAACAACGCGTCGAGCGCCGGCAAATGGGGCAGCGCCATCGCGGCCACCGGCGCGAGCGTGTCCGTCACCAGCGGCACCGCGGCCGCGACCGGCGAGGGCGGCACAATCGTTTTCGCCAGAGCCACCGGCGGCGACGCTACGGTCGCAAGCGCGAACCTCCAGTCCAGCGGCGCGGGAACCACTGCGATCTTCGGCATCGCCGAGACCGGCGCGCTTTCGATCACCAGCGACTCGATCGTATCCACCGGCGCCGGCAGCATCGGAATCAACGCGATCGGCAACGCCAGCACATTCGTCCGAACGGGCAACATCGCCACCCGCCACATTGCCGTGGTTGCGCGCGCAGACCACGGCCTCACCACATTGGACGTGAACGGCGCAGTATCGTCCGCCAGCTCGAATGGCATAGTCCTGAATGGCGCCGGCACGGTAACGGTCGCAGCCAATGCCTCAGTCACGGCAGCGATGTACGGCGTCACCAGCGGCGCCATGCTCCGGCTCGACAACGCCGGCACCATCAGCGGCGAAGTGGGCGTCAATCTTTCCTACCCGGCTTCGGTCACGAATAGCGGCACGATCGAAGGGCGAACCGCCGCGATCGTCCTCGGCGATCCTTACGCAACACCCGTGCCGACGACGCTGACCAACAGCGGGACGATCCGCAGCAGCGACGGCAATGGTCTGCAGATCAATCTGGCCGCGACGAACCTCGTCAATTCGGGACGGATCGACGCGGGCGGCCTCGGGATCGACGTCCTCGGCACCCTCGAGCTCGACAATAGCGGGACGATCGTTTCGGCGGGGACCGCGGTGCGCTCGGCCAACGCGGCCAAGATCGTGAACAGCGGGTCGATCACCAGCAACGGCGGCACCGCCGTGCTCGCGCTGCAGGGCGGCGTCCTCGAAAATCGCGGCACCATCCGGGCTTCGGGCGTCGCCATCGTCGCCGGCGGGGCGACGGTGATCGACAATGCCGGACGCATCGAAAGCGCGACCGGCGTTGCCGCAACGCTGGGCGGCGGCGATGACCGGCTGATCCTGCGCACCGGTTCGAGCATCGCAGGCGCAGTAAACGGTGGGGCCGGCGTCGACAGCGTCAGCCTGATCGGCAGCGTCGCGCAGCCGGCGGCCAGCCAGTCGATCGGCCGTCTCGTCAATTTCGAGACGCTCGCGGTCGACAGCGGCTATTGGACCGCGAGCGGCGCCGGCAGCGAATTTTCGCAGGTCACGATCGCCAACGGCGCGACGCTGGCGGTCGACGCGGTCGACGGTCTGAGCGCGATCCAGGCGGATATGGTGGTCAACAATGGCCGACTGCTGGTCAACGCCAGCGGCGCGACGGCGGTGGTGCTCGACGACGTCGCCATATCGGGCAATGGCAGCCTGACGCTGGCGGGATCGGGGCGGATGGTGCTCGCCTCGCCCGATCTGGTCTATACCGGCGCGACCAATGTCGAGGGTGGCGTTCTCGAACTGACCAGCGGCGACCTCGCCGGCGACCTGGTGATCAGCGCCGGCGGCACCTTCCGCCTCGGCAATGGCGGGGCCAGCGGCACGCTGGGCGGCGCGATCGTCAACAACGGCGCGTTCATCTATGACCGCTCTGACAGCTACACGATCGCCGGTGATTTCAGCGGCAGCGGCGCGCTCACCAAGAACGGCGCCGGCGTGCTGACCTTCGGCGGCGACTACGCCTTCACCGGCACTACCACGATCAACGGCGGCGGCCTCAAATTCACCGGTCAGCTGGCCTCCGATAGCGAGATCAACCTCGCCTCGGGCACGCTGGACCTGTCGCAAATCGAGGGTGGCGCGCAGACGATCGGCGAGCTTGCCGGATCGGCTTCGGGCACCGTCGAGCTCGGCAGCAGCGCGCTGACCGTCAATCAGACGAGCAACACCGCCTTCGCGGGCACGATCTCGGGCGATGGCGGCATCACCAAGACAGGAAGCGGCACGCTCAACCTGACCGGCAACAGCGACTATACCGGCGACACCGCGGTTCAGGGCGGCACGCTCAAGGTCAACGGCTCGATCGGCCAATCGACGGTCGTGATGTCGGGTGGCGCCACGCTGGGCGGCAACGGCACGATCGGCGGCCTCGAAGGCAGCGGCGGCAACATCGCGCCGGGCAACTCGATCGGCCATCTCACGGTGGCGGGCAACATCATGTGGAACCCGGGCTTCGTCTATCAGGTCGAAGTCAACAATGCCGGCGAGGCGGACCGCATCGACGCGACGGGCACCGCGCAGTTGGGCGGCGCGACGCTTCAGGTCCTGCCCGAAGCCGGACGCTATCGCGGACGCACCGCCTATACGATCCTGACCGCGGCGGGCGGCGTGAGCGGGACGTTCGGGACGATCACCAGCAATTTCGCCTTCCTCACCCCGTCGGTGACCTATGGCGCGACCACCGTCACGCTCGCCCTCACCCGCAACGACGCGGCGTTCGACACCTTTGGAGTCAATGCCGGCCAGATCGGCGTCGCCAACGCGATCGAGGCGCTCGGCCCGGGCAACGCGCTGTTCGAGGAGACGCTGCTACTGCAGGACAGCGCGGTCCGGCCGGCCTTCGCCTCGGTTACCGGCGAAATCTATGGCGGCATTGCCGGCGGGACGATCGAGAACATGGCAGCGCTGCGCCGCAGCCTGACCGGACGCACCGCGCCGGAGGGCACGGGCTTCTACGCCTGGGGCAATTCGCTGGGCAATTGGGGCGACGCCGGCGCCACGTCGCGCAGCGATCATCTCTACACCAGCCAGGCCGGGCTGCTCGGAGGGTTCGGCTATTCAACCGGCAAGCTCGACGTCGCGCTCGGCTTTGCCGGCACCAAATCGACCTTCCGCTCGCAGGGCGAAGCGCACGGTAAGTCACGCGCGATCGCGGGGACGCTCGGCTATGGCGCCGAGAGCGGTTTCTGGGCGAAGCTCGGCGGCAGCTATGCGTGGAACGAGTTCGACGTCGCGCGCCGGTCGGCGCTGGGCGCGCTCTCGCAGAGTCTCACCGGCGCGTTCGACGGCAACAGCAGCCAGGTCTTCGGTGAGGCCGGCCTCATGGTCCGGTCCGGGCAGGTCGCCTTCGGTCCCTTTGTCGGCCTCAGCCAAGTCAGCACCAGGAGCGACGCGGTGCGCGAAGCCGGCGGCGCGACCGGCCTCGCCATCGATGCGGACAGCCGCGACGTCACCTTCGGGCTGGCGGGGCTGAAGGTGAAGGGGCTGCCGAGCTCGAACGTCGCCGGCATGTCGGTCAATCCGAACGCGTCGGTCGCGTGGCGACATGCCTGGGGAGATACCGATCAGGTGCTCGGTGCCCGCTTCACCGGCGCAACGTCCGGCTTCGATATCCTCGGACCGATCGTCGCGCGCGACGCGGCAGAAGTCGGTCTGGGCGTCGAAGCCCGCGCGGGCCGCTTCGGCTTCAGCATCGGCTATACCGGTACCTTCGCCCGTCAGTGGAGCAACCATTCGGGCCAGGCGTCGGTCTCGATCCGCTTCTAGCGATTGCCTGCCGGGGCGCCGTCCGCGATGGCGGCGCCCCGGCAACCCGGCAAGTCGAGCCGCGGCACAGGCGCGCGCCCGGACGCACACGGGCGTCACACTTCGGCGTATTTCACGGAGGATGTGACGAGCTGGTTTACCCGCCCGGCCAGCTCGTCGAGGGAGAAAGGCTTGGTGACCATCGCCATGTTGGTTCCGAGGAAGCCCGAGCGGATCGCAGCGTTCTCGGCATAGCCGGTGATGAAGAGGATGGGCAGCCCGGGCCGGTGCATCCGCGCGGTCTCCGCCAGTTCGCGGCCGTTCATGCCGGGCAAACCGACATCGGATATCATCAGATCGACACGCTCTTCCGAGGCGAGGAAAGGCACCGCGTCGAGCGGATCCGCGAACTCGATCGGTTCGTAGCGCAGCTCCTCGAGAACCTCGCGCACCAGGAGCCGAACCGCGGGATCATCCTCCACCACGAGCACGCGCTGCCCGCAACCATCGGGAGCGTGTGACACGGTTTTGAGCGGCGCGACCGGCTGAGCCTCGGTTATCGGCAAATAGAGTTTGACCGACGTTCCCAGACCGGGCTGGCTATGGATACGCACCGCGCCGCCGCTCTGGCGGACAAAGCCGTAGACCATCGACAATCCCAGCCCCGTTCCCTGCCCCAGCGGCTTGGTGGTGAAGAACGGCTCGAAAACCTTCTGGATCAGGTCCGGGGCCATGCCGACGCCGGTATCGGAGACGGCGACGACGACGTAGCGGCCAAGGGCCAGCCCGGGCCGGGTCGCGACATGCGTCTCGTCGAGATCGGCCAGCGTCGTTTCGATGGTGAGCGCGCCGCCGTCGGGCATCGCGTCGCGCGCATTGATCGCCAGATTGAGGATGGCATTCTCGAGCTGGTTGGGATCGATCATCCCCGGCGGCAGGTCGGCGGCGAGCGCGAGGCTGAAATCGACCTTCTCGTCGATGGCACGCTCGACGAGGTTCGCCATCGACTGGATCAGCTCGTTAACGGCGACGGGCTTGGGATCGAGCGTCTGTCGCCGCGAAAAGGCCAGCAAACGATGCGTGAGCGCCGCCGCCCGCTCCGCGGACAATGTCGCGGCGTCCATATAGCGATCGAGGCCGTCGGTCCGGCCCGAGGCGATCCTGCGGCGCATCAGATCGAGCGATCCGATCACGCCGGTCAACATGTTGTTGAAGTCGTGCGCGATGCCGCCGGTGAGTTGGCCCACCGCTTCCATCTTCTGACTTTGCCGAAGCGTCGCCTCGGCGCGCTCGCGCTCCGCGGTCTCGGCCGTGAGCCGGCGCAGCGCGTCCTCGAGCTCCACGGTGCGGGCGTTCACCTGGGCTTCGAGCTGACCGGCCGCTTCGGCGAGTGCCCTTGCGTTCTCCTCGAGCGCGTCGCGCTGCTGCTGAATCTGGCGCCGCTGCTGATGCAGGTCGAAAAAGACGCCCGCCTTGCCGCGCAGCACATCGGGCTCGATCGGCTTCTGGATGAAGTCGACCGCCCCCGCCTCATAGCCGCGGAACCGCCTCTGGGTATCGGTGGTGCCCGCCGTCAGGAAGATGATCGGCACATGGCGCGAGCGCTCGCTGCCGCGCATGAACTCGGCCAGCTCGAACCCGTCCATCCCCGGCATCTGCACGTCGAGCAAGGCGAGTGCGACATCGTGCTTGAGCAGCAGCTCGAGCGCCTCCTCGCCCGAGCGCGCCTTGAGGCAGGCCAACCCGTCACGCCGCAGCAGCCCCTCCAGCGACAGGAGGTTCTCCGGCAGGTCATCGACAATCAGGAAATTGACCGGATCCGGGATGCTGCTCATGGGGTTCCAAGCTTCACTAGATAGGCTGTTATCGCATCGAGCGACATTGATCGAGCCTCGCGGCAGGACGCTATCGCGGCGGCAGGCATGGCGGATGCGAATGCGTCACCGGGATCCTCGACGAGCGCCTCGCCGCCCGCTTCGGCAACCGCGCGCAGGCCGCGCGCGCCATCCTCGTTCGCGCCGGTCAGGATCACGCCGACGAGCGCGGGACCGAAAACCTCCGCCGCGCTTTCGAAGAGCACGTCGATCGACGGCCGCGAATAGAGCACCGGCTCGTCCACCGACAACGACACGGTGCGATCTTCAGCAACGAGCAGATGATAGTCGGATGGGGCGAAATAGACCCAGCCGGGCTGGATCGGCTCCTTGTCGTCGGGCTCCCTGACCGTGACCGCGCATCGCCCTTCGAAGAGCAACGCGATGTCCGAACCATCAGGCGGTACGTGGACCACGACGAGCATCGGTATCGGATAGCCCGCCGGCAGCGCCGGCAGGATCCGCGAGAGCGCCTGGATCGCCCCTGCCGAGGCGCCGATCACGATCGCCTGGACCGCCGGGATGCTCATCCGTCGCGCCGCTGGTAGATTTTCTCCTCGCGCACGAAGTCGGTGAAGGAGGAAGCGTGCTCGGAGAAGCGCAGCGTCTCCTTCGAACCGAGCCCGAGAAATCCGCGCCGCGTGAGCGAGTCACGAAACAGCCCGACCGCGCGATTTTGCAGCGCGCGGTCGAAATAGATCATCACGTTGCGGCACGAAATGAACTGGCATTCGGCGAAGACCGCGTCGGTGACGAGGCTGTGATCGGAAAACACGACGCGGCTCCGCAGCGTCTTGTCGAACGCCGCCCGGCCATAAGCGGCGGTATAATAGTCCGACAGCGAGGTCTTGCCGCCCGATTTCTGGTGGTTCTGGGTGAAGGTCTTGATGCGATCGAGCGCGTAGACGCCGTTCGCGGCATTCTCCAGCGCGCCCGGATTGATGTCGGTCGCGTAGAACAGAGTGCGGTCGAACAGGCCTTCTTCCTGAAAAAGGATGGCCATCGAATGCAGCTCCTCGCCGCTGCTGCACCCGGCGATCCACACCTTGAGCGAGGGATAGGTCCGCAGATGGGGCACTATCTTTTCGCGGATGGCCCGGAAATAGGAGGGATCGCGAAACATCTCGCTGACCTGCACGGTCAGATAGTCGAGCAGCCGCGGAACGACGGTGGCGTCGCGGAGCAGCGCGTCCTGCAGCGCCGAGAAGCTGGCAAAACCAAGCTGCAGGCGCGCCTGACGCAGCCGGCGCTTGATCGACACGCCGGCATAGTTCCGGAAATCATAATGATAGCGCCGGTACAGCGCCTCGAGCAGCAGGTGGATCTCGATATCCTCGACGGCGTCGCCCGCCACCGGGGTCAGCGTGGCATCCATACGCGCACCAGCGACAGCAGCTTGTCGACCTCAAGCGGCTTGGCCATGTAGTCATTGGCGCCGGCGGCGAGGCAGCGCTCCTGATCATCCGGCATCGCCTTGGCCGTCAGCATGATGATCGGCAACTTCTGCCAGCGGCCATCGCGACGGATGCGCTGCGTCGTCTCGAGACCGTCCATCACCGGCATCATCACGTCCATCAGCACCAGATCGACCCCGCCCGCGCCTTCCGCGGCGGAGCGTTCGAGCGCGTCGAGCGCTTCCTGGCCGTTACGGGCGATCTCGACCGTCGCGCCGCGCGGCTCGAGGATGCTGGTCAGCGAGTAGACGTTGCGCACGTCGTCCTCGACGACGAGGATGCGGCGGCCCTCGAGCATCGCATCGCGGTTCCGGGCGGCATGAATCATCTTCTGCTGCTCGGCCGGGAGCTCGGCGACGACCTGGTGCAGGAACAGCGACACCTCGTCGAGAAGCCGCTCGGGCGACTTCGCGCCCTTGATGATGATCGAGCTGGAATAGCGCCGCAGCCGCTGCTCGTCGTCGCTCGACAGGTCATGGCCGGTATAGACGATCACCGGCGGAAACGCATAGTCGCCTTCGCTGCTCAGTGTCTCGAGAAGCGCGAAACCCGAGGCGTCCGGCAGCGAGAGATCGAGCACCATGCAGTCGAAGGTCTGCTTCCTGAGCAGCTCCAGACACTCCGCGGCGGTGCCGGCGCCCACAGTCTCGACGTCGCCCGACGAGAGCAGCATGCTTACGGCATCGCGCTGGAGCGGATCGTCCTCGACGATCAGGACACGGCGAACCGTCCGCGTGAGCCGCGTCTCCAGCGTCTGCAGCGCGTCCGCCAGATCCTCGCGCTTGACCGGCTTGAGGAGATAGCCGACCGCGCCCAGCGACAGCGCGGTCTGGGTGTGATCGCTGGCCGACACGATATGGATTGGAATGTGCCGCGTCGCGTCGTCGCGCTTCAATCGATCGAGCACGGCGAGCCCGGACTGATCGGGTAGCCCAATATCCATCACGATGGCGCTGGGCCGGAAGCGCCGGGCCAGCGCGAGCGCTTCCTCTGCGGTACCCGCGACGAGGCACTGGAACCCGGCCTCGCGCGCCAGATCACGGACAATGCCGGCGAAGACCTGATCATCCTCCACGGCGAGCAAGATGCGCCGATCTTTCTCAAGGCTCTCGCGATCATCATCGACCGCAAAGGCGGCCGGAATCGCCCGCGGCTGCTTGTCCGCCGACGACGCGCCGCCTTCCACCGGAGCGGCAGGCTCGGGCCGGGCGCCGACATTGACCGGATCATAGGTCTGCGGGATCGTCACCGTGAAACTGCTGCCCTTGCCGGGTTCGCTGCGCAGCGTGATCGCGCCGCCCAGCAAACGCGCGAGCTCGCGCGAGATCGATAGCCCGAGGCCGGTCCCGCCAAATCGCCGGTTGATCGCGCCGTCCGCCTGCCGAAAGGCTTCGAAGATTGCCCGGTGCTGCTCCTGGGAGATGCCGATGCCGGTATCGACGACCTCGAAGGCCAGCGCGCCGGCTTCGGCTTGCGCGACGCGCAATTCGACCTTGCCCGCCTCGGTGAACTTGAAGGCGTTGGAGAGCAGGTTCTTGAGGATCTGCTCGAGCCGCTGGCGATCGGTCACGATCGTGGCGGGCGCGTCCCCGGCGACGGCGATCGTGAAGTCAAGCTTCCGATCGCTGGCAACGGGATCGAAGGTTTGCCGCAGGTCCGCGACGAGTCGCTGCAGCGCGACTCCCTCGGGGCGGATCTCGATATGCCCCGCCTCGATCTTGGAGAGATCGAGGATGTCGTTGATCAGATTGAGCAGGTCGTTGCCGGACGACTGGATCGTGTGCGCATAGCGCACCTGCTCGTCCGAAAGATTGCCCTCGGGATTATCGCCGAGAAGCTTGGACAGGATCAGCAGCGAGTTGAGCGGCGTGCGCAACTCGTGCGACATGTTCGCGAGGAAGTCCGATTTGTAACGGCTCGCCTGCTCGAGCTCGCGCGCCTTGAGCTCGACCGCGGCATTCGACCGGGCGAGATCGTCACGCTGGCTCTCGAGCAGCTGCGTATGCTCCTCGAGTTGCGAATTGTTCTGCTCGAGCTCGACCTGCTGCTGTTCCAGCCGGACCTGCGATTCCTTGAGCGCCCTGCCCTGCTCTTCCAGCTCCTCGTTCGAGACGCGCAGTTCCTCGCTCTGGACCTGCAGTTCTTCGGACTGGCGCTGGGTTTCCTCGAGCAGGCTCTGCAGATCGGTGCGAAGCTTTGCTGAACGCAGCGCGACGCCGGCGGGCTCGCCGACCTGCGCGAGCAAGGCGAGGAAGCGCTCGTCGACCGGATTCAGGAAACCCAGCTCGATGACGGCATTGACCACGCCGTCCGCCTTGAACGGCGCGATCAACAGATGCCGCGGCTTGTCCCGACCCAGTGCGGAACCGATCGTCACATAGCCTTCCGGAACGTCGTCGAGGACCAGCGTCTCGCCTTCTGCCGCGACCCGGCCGAGCAACCCCTCGCGCAGCCTGAAACGTTCGGCGATCACCGCATCGGCGGGCACGCCCGCCTGCGCGACGCGTTCGAAACTGCCGCCGTCTCCGGTAAAAAGGACGCCGGCCTGCGCGCCGAGCCGCGGCGCGAGATAATCGAGGATATCGTCGCCCAGCTGAACGACCGTCTTGTCGCCGAGCATCGCTTCGGAGAGGCCGACCTGGCTTTCCTGCAGCCACGCCTGGCGCCGGCGGGCCAGCGTGCTCCGGTGGATCAGCAACCCGACGGCAATGGTCAACACCATGCCCAGCAACGCGGCGAGGATGCCACTCAGGCTCGCCGTCCAATAGGCCGTCTGGATCTGCGTGATGCGTTCGCCACGCAGACGCGCTTCCTCCTGGCGCATCGCCGCGAGCCGGGCGCGGACCGCGTCCATGCTCAATTTGCCGCGGTTCGTGTTGACGATGGCGAGCGCCGGGCCGACCCCTTGCGAGCGACGCAGGTCGATCGTCTGCTTCAGCTCGTCGAGCTTCGCGCCGACGTGCGGCTTGATCTCGCGAAGATTGACCTGTTGTGCCGGATTGTCCTGAGTCAGCGTCCCGATCGCGGCAAGGGTCGAATGGACCCGCGCGACCGCTTCCTGATACGGCTGAAGATAATTGGCATTCCCCGTCAGCAAAAAGCCGCGCTGCCCGGTTTCCGCATCCTGAAGGCTGGAAAGCAGCCGGTCGAGGCTGACGATGACCTCGTGCGAGTGGATGACCTTCGCGTTGTCCGCCCTAAGCGCCTGAATATTCGACCAGGAAAGTCCCCCGGTGAGGAGGAAAAACAGGAGCGCGGCCGCCACACCCACCGCCGTGCCGGTGCTCAGCCCTCGCTGGAGGCGCGATGCATTGCGTGACTTGGTATCCGGCATCCGTGTCTCGACTTGACGATGGCGATGTCGGCCTAGAGGGTAAAAACGAGAAAAATCAAGCCGCTCATCGCGTTGGCTGAGGCGCGCGTCCGCCGCATCGTCCTCTTGGTGTCCCAAACTTGGCTAAATCGACCAGCCGGGCGCCGGCTGGCCACCATGGCGTCCGCGACCGCACCGCTTCTTTAACGACAAAGGCGCCCCGGCGTGAGCCGAGGCGCCTTCTCGCATGGGTCGGTTCGGCTGGTGACTTAGCCGAACAGGATGTCGCTGCTCTGCAGCTGAACGTTACCCAACCCGATGATCAGATCGGCGATCCCGTCACCGTTCGTGTCACCGGCGAGGTAATACTCCCCAAGGATGCGGGACAGCTGCAATTCACCGGCGTTGCCGCTGAACCCCGCGTTCCCGATCCAATGGAACGCGTCGACGGCTGCGGTCCGCGTGTCGGCGTCCAGACCGCTCAGGTCGATCTTGTCCTGGCCGCGACGGAAGTCGGTGACGCTGTCCCAGCCGAGATCGGTGAAGACGAAGACGTCGTTGCCCGCGCCGCCGGTGAGGATATCGAGGCCTGCGCCGCCGTTGAGCCGGTCGTTGCCGTCCCCGCCGGTGAGCGAGTCGATATCGCCGCCGCCGAAGAGCAGGTCGGCACCGCTCCCGCCGATCAGGGTGTCGCGCCCGCCATCGCCATAGAGCGAGTCGTTGCCGTCATCGCCGTACAGCGTGTCGTTGCCGGCGCCACCGTGCAGCACATTGGCGATGTTGTTGCCGAACAACGTGTCGTCATGCGCCGAACCGGTGACGTTCTCGAAGTTCAGCAAGCGGTCGCCGGCGGCATACCCGCCGACCCCGTCCGGCAGCAGATCTTCGAGCGCACCAAGGATATTCCCGAGGAAGCCGAGGTTTCCGGTCCGGACATTGTCGAGGCGGATCAGCACTCCGGCGTCCGACGCCTCGTAGCTGACCGTGTCGATCCCGGCGCCGCCGTCGAGCACGTTCTTCTGATTATTGGCGATGATCAGATTGTCGAGCGCGTTGCCGGTGCCGTTCTTCGCGTTGCCGACCAGCTCGAGCTCCTCGAGATTGGCGCCCAAGGTGTAGTTGATCGAGGCGACGACGCGGTCGGCGCCGCCTTCGCCGGCAAGCTCGGTGATCAGCTCGCCGGCCTCGCCCACGACATAGGTGTCGTTGCCGATCCCGCCCTTGAGCGTATCGGCCACCCCATCGACCCCGCCATCGAGGCGATCGTTGCCGGCGCCGCCGTCCAGGCTGTCGCTGCCGGTGCCGCCGAGCAACGTGTCGTTGCCGCCGTTCCCGACCAGGCTGTCGTTCCCGGCATAGCCGCGCAGGATGTTGTCGAGTTCGTTGCCGGTGATGCTGTTGGCAAGGTCGTTGCCCGTCCCGTTCGCGGCACTGCCCGTGAGAACCAGGTTCTCGAGCTCGGCACCCAGCGTGTAGCTGATCGAGGATTCGACGGTGTCGGTGCCTTCACCGGCGAGCTCGGTCACCACGTCGCCGGCATCGTCGACGACATAGGTGTCGTTGCCGATGCCGCCGGTCAGCCCATCCGCGCCGGCGCCGCCGTCGAGACGGTCGTCGCCCGCGCCGCCGACGAGCAGGTTGGCGCCCGTATCGCCGGTCAGCACGTCGTTGAACGCCGACCCGGTCAGGTTCTCGATTTCGCTGAGCGTGTCGGAGCCCGCACCGGTCGCCTGAGGCCCGGTGAGGCTGAGGTTCACCGTCACGCCGACAGCTGCATCGCTGTAGCTGGCCGTATCGATGCCCGCGCCGCCTTTCAGGATGTCATCCCCTTGGCCGCCGAACAGCGTGTCGTCGCCCGTGCCGCCGTCCAGCGTGTCGTTGCCGGCCAGCCCGATCAGCACGTCGTTGCCGCCTGCACCGCTGAGGGTGTCGTTGCCGGTGGCGCCGGTGATGGTCTCGTCGATATCGAAGCCGGTGAGGACCAGATCGCCGATGAAGCCGTCGAAATTGTACGCAGTGAAGCCACCGGTGTAGCTATTGGCGATCGTGAAGAGGGTCACGAAGCCGTTCACGGCACCGCCGGCGTCGCGATCGACCTGCAGCAGCACGTCGGTCCCCGACTGCACCAGACGGAGATGCCCGCTGGCGAAGGCATTGGCGTTGGCCGTGTAGCCGAGCAGCGAGCCGTTCAGGAAGGTCGTCAGCTCGAACCGGTCGCCCGCGTCGCCGACCTCGAAGTCGGTGACGACGTTGCCATGGTCGGTCGTGCTGGCGACCGCGCCGGTGCCGGCAAGCTGGATCGTGTCCTGCCCGGTACCCAGCGTGACGGTGTGCTTCGATTCCGTCGCCGCGCCGAGCAGGCTGAGGCTCAGGGTATCGTTGCCCGACCCGGCATCGATGACCGCGGACTTGACCGCCGTCAGGATGATACGGTCGCTGCCGGCGCCGCCATCGACGACGACGGTGTCGAGGTAGCGATTACCGGTGGTGCCCAGCGCCGCATAGGTGTTGCCGATCAGGCCGGCCGCGTTGGCTGCGAGCAACGTCGACAGCGCGCCCGAGCGCAACTCGATGAGGTCGTCGCCATCGCCGCCGTCCATGTTGACGTTGGTGGCTACCGTTCCCGTAGCGCGGGTGACGAGGATGCTGTCATTGCCGCCATAGCCGAACAGCGAGTCGGTTTGACCGGCCGCACCGGAAACCGCGTTGTCGACGAGGAGGTTGAACGCGTCGTTGCCGCGCAGCGTGTCGCCGAAGTTCGAACCGGTCAGATATTCGATGTCGACCAGCGTATCGGTGCCTTCGCCGCCGGTGTCCTGCGCGCCCGCGATCCGGAGATCGACGTTCACGCCCGCAGTCGCGTTGACATAGGTCGCCGTGTCGAGCCCCTCGCCGCCGATCAGCGTGTCGTTGCCGAGGCCGCCGGACAGCGTGTCGTTGCCGAACCAGCCGTCGAGGACGTCGTCGCCGGCGTTGCCGACCAGCGTATCGAGCGCACCGCTGCCCCGGACGACATCGTTGCCGAGACCGCCACGGAAGATCACCCGCTCGATGCTGATAAAGGCACCGGCCGCGACGCCGCCCATCGTGATGGCGCTGTTGCCCGCGACATTGGCGAGGTCGAACGCGATCCCGCCGGTCTGGTCGGTGTAATAGGCATAGGCGATGTCGGAGCCCTCGCCGCCGTCGAACGTGTCCTGGCCGCCGTCATTGGTGTAGACTTGGGTCAGGCCCGATCCCGAGCCGTTGGCGATACCGCCGACCAGCGTGTCGTCGCCGTCGCCGCCGCGCAGGATGTCGTTGCCGAGGCCGCCGACGAGCTGGTCGCTGCCGGCGCCGCCTTCGAGCACATCGACGCCATCCGCCGTGGCCCCGCCCGTGCTGAGCGAGTTGACATAGTCGCCGAAGATCACGTCGTTGCCGGCACCGCCGATCAGCGTGTCGCCCTGACCATTGCCGACGAGGAAATCGGCGGCCGCGCCGCCGACAAGGCGATTGGCCGTGGTGTTTCCGCCGTTGAGCGCGTTGGCGAAGCTGGCCGAGCCGATCACATTCTCCATGTTCGTGATCGTGTCGGAACCGGTGGAAGCCCCGGTGTTCTGGGCCGTGGCGGTATTCAGATTGATCGTCACCGTCGAGGTCGCGGCGGAATAGTCGAGCGTATCCGAGCCGCCCGCGCCGTTATAGGTGTCGGCGCCGCCGGCTTCGTAGA
Organism: Sphingomonas naasensis; assembly: GCF_004792695.1. Classification (GTDB taxonomy): domain Bacteria; phylum Pseudomonadota; class Alphaproteobacteria; order Sphingomonadales; family Sphingomonadaceae; genus Sphingomonas; species Sphingomonas naasensis. The sequence goes on from NZ_SRXU01000002.1 coordinate 281,773, forward strand.
AGACGTTGTCACCGCCATCGCCGGTGACGTTGTCCGCGCCCGCTGTGGTGCGGACATTCTCGAACCCCATGATCGTCTTGTTGCCCGCGCCGGTGTTCTGCGCACTCAGGGTGCCGAGGTTGACCGTGATGCCGGTGGCGCCGTTGCTCGCGAACGAGATCGTGTCGACGCCGTCGCCGCCGTTCAGGATGTCGTCGCCGAGTCCGCCGTCAATCACGTTGCCGTTCGCGTCGCCGACGAGGAAGTCGGCGGCCGAACCGCCGCGCAGATTCTCGATGCTGCGCAACGTGGCGACCATCATGCCGTTGAACAGCGCGATGCCGTCGGTCCCGCCGGTCAGCACCGCCGTCACCGCAGACGTGGCGTCGGCGAACGAGGCGGTGTCGCTGCCGAGGCCGCCGTCGAGCAGGTCGATCGCGCCGACGGTGTTCGCCCCAGGGTTGAGCGTGTCGTCGCCCGCGCCGCCCGTCAGCGTGTTGGCATTGGAATCGCCGGTCAGGCTGTCGGCGAACGCCGAGCCTTCGAGATTCTCGAAGCCGCTGAGCGTGTCCGAGCCAGCGCCGGTATTCTGCGCCGCCCCCTGTCCGGCGAGGTTCACCGTCACGCCGGACGAGGTTCCGGCGAAGGAAGCGGTGTCGATTCCCCCGCCGCCGGTCAGGACGTCATTGCCGAGACCGCCTTCGATGACGTTGTTGTTGCCGTCGCCGATGAGGGTGTCGTTCAGCGCCGAGCCGACCAAATTCTCGATGCCGGTCAGCGTGTCCGAACCCGCTGCGACGGTATTCTGCGCCGCGCCCTGGAGGTTGAGATCGACGGTGACGCCGGTCGTCGAGCCGCCGCTGAACGCGTTGACGAACGACGCAGTGTCGATGCCGTTGCCGCCGATCAGGACGTCGTTCGCGATCGTGCCCTGGAGGAAGTCATTGCCCTCGCCGCCGTCGAGCACCGCGCTGCTGGTGTTGTTGGCGGTGACCGTGGTCGTCACGGCAGCCGCGCCCTGCAGCGAGATGTTCAGCTGATAGGTCATCCCCGCATCGAGCGGCTGGGCAATCGTGCTGCCCGTCCATTGACCGACGCGGATATAGTAGGTGCCGGGCGCAGCGAAGGTGTAGACCAGATAGGCGTCGTCGTGTCCGGCCGGAGACGCGTCACCCGACCCCGTGTCGTTCGACGCCAGCACCACGCCGCTGCTGTTGACGAGCTCGAGGATGCTGTCGGTCAGCGTGCCGTTGCCGTCGATGTCGAAGATCGCCTGCGCGCCGGCCTGCGTCACGACGATCTTGTAATATTCCACCGCGCCGCCCGCGGCGGTGGCGTTGATCGTCGCGTGCGGAAGGGTGCCCGCGTTCGTGATGTCCGGGTTGGCATCGACATCGAAGGCGCCCGTGGTGTCCACCGCGGTGGCGATCGAGCCGTTGCTGGTGGACTGGGCCTTGGTGATGTCCGCCTGCGACGGCGCCGAATAGGTCGTGGTGGTGGTGAAGCCGCCGCCGATCAGACGGTCGTCGCCGCCGAGACCGGTGAGGACGTCGGCGCCGCCGGAGCCGCCGACGAGGATGTTCGCCTGGCTGTTGCCGGTGAGCGTGTCGTTGCCGCTGGTGCCGCCGATATTCTCGATGCTGCGCAGCGTATCGGTCTCGCCATCATGCGTGACGATGACGTCGGCGTTGGTGTCGTTCAGCGTGACGCTGATGCCCGTCGTGTTGGTGAAGATCACCGTGTCGCTGCCGGCGCCGCCGTCGAGGATGTTGTTCGCGGTGTTGCCGACGAAGATGTCGTTGCCGACGCCGCCCTTCGCGTTCTCGATCAGCGAGCGCGAATCATTGTTGTACAGCAGCGACATGGCGATGTTGCCGGGCGCCAGGTTGACGAGGTTCTGATAGGCCAGATTGTTGGCGAGCTGCGCCTGATCGAAGGTCGAGAACTCGCCCGGCCGCAGATCGACGGTAACACCACCCGAGTAGTTGCTGACGTCGATCGTGTCGTTTCCGCCGCCGTCCCAGATGGTGAGGTAGATCTTGTTGCCCGACGGCGCGCCCTGGCCGACGCCGTTGATGAACATCTCGCCGGTCGTCGCGCTCCAGCTATAGACGGTGTCGGTGGCGTTGGTCGTGTAGTTGGCGCCGTACATATATTGCAGCGCGGCCAGGTCGTACTGCATGTAGGTCTGCGGCTGGTTGACCTTCTCGCCGGCGAAGTTGCTGTTGGTGAACGGCGCCGGCGTATAGGTCATCAGCGACCAGGACTGGCCGTCACGGTCGGGAGTCAGCGACTGGGTGCCGAAGCGCGGGAACGACCCGAAGTAGAAGGACAGGTCGCTGTTGGTATAATCCTGGTGCCCGTGCTTCAGCCCCATGGTGTGGCCGATCTCGTGCATGATGGTGGCGAAGCCCCATGTGCCCTGGGTGGCCATGTCGTAATAGGGCTGGTTGTTGCGGCCGAACCAGATGTCGCCCGCGACGCCGCGCGTGTCAGACGGGAAGCCGCCATAGGCCGACGCGACATCGGAGTCGCCGGTCTGCGAGATGCGGATATTGGCGTGGACCGTGTCGGTCTCGGTGATTTCGGTGAAGGTCAGCCCGGTCGCCGCAGAGATCTGCGCGAAAGCGGCGCGCGCCGCGGCCTGCTGCATCGAGCCCAGCTCGAGCTGGTAGCTGCTGACGCCATTGGTGTCGTAGCCGATGCCATTGTAGTTCGAGCCCGCCGTCGGGAAGCTGTAGGTCAGGTTCTGCGTGCCCCATTTGGAGCCGATCAGAACCGCGTCGACGTTGCGGTTGCCGGTGATGGACTTGCTGCCGTCCGGATTGGTGACCAGCGGCAGCAGCACGCCGAGGCTGCCGCCCTCGGGATTGGCGCCGGTGGCGCTGCCGCCGCCGGAAGCCCCGGTATCGTCTTCGTGCGTGCCCGTCTTGTGCGACCCCTGGCACCCTGCGCAGCCGCAGCCCTCTACATACCTGTTATGAACGACTTCGCTCAGCGAATCCCACGAGAGAGGCTGGCCATCGGTAGGCGTGCTGTTGCCGAATTCGGAAGTGCTCATGTTGGTCCCCCTGTTTGGCGTCCCTGCTAGTCCCCTGCCGAAAACTCCTTGCGAGACCGGCCGGCGGAACGGAGCCAAGTAACTCCATGCTTTACGAAATTTTAACGCTGTCAAGCGCTGCCGGTCGGCGCGGTGACGGTTCGTGCCAATTCAGGTCAATATGAGTGAATGGAACGACGAATCGAGGCGCCGCCGCGGTCGAATCGGCCTTGTTCTCGGAAGTAATGTCCAAATGTGACTTGGGGCCGCGGATGGCGTATCGGAAGTGCGTTCAAATTCATGGAGGAGCGCGATGATCCGCATCTTGCCGTCGTTCGCGGCGGCGCTCGCCGCATGCACGCCTTCTCCTCAGGAAACCGCCATGCACCGCCCCGGCCAGGACCCAGCGACCAACGCAAGAAGCACGGGCGAGGCCGGGCCGGGCCGGAACCCGACCGCCCGTGCGGGCGATCCGCAACGCGCCGCGCCGGCTCCCCCCGCCGAGCCGGTGTCCGCAGCGGAGAACCCTGCCCCGTCGCCCCCGGTCGATTCGCCAGCAGAGGCAATCGGACGCCGCATCCTGTCGACGGCTTTCGTCAGGGTGGGTCCCGACGGGCATCTGACGGTGGAGCTGCACAACGGGCGCGCGCTGATCCTTCGCGACGTCGTGATGCGCCGCAAGGATTATTGCGGTGTGCAAATGCTCGGCGGCAAAGCCGGCAGCCCGTATTGCGGCGGATATTCCGAGGTCGCCGCGGCGCGGCCAGGCGGTTCGCCGGCGACCGCCGAACCGGATCTGGCGGCGCCCAACCCGCTCGAAGCTCGGGGCAGCTCCGCCAAAAGAAACTAGCTCCCAGCTCGCCGGTCCAACCGGCAGGTCGTTCATACCTCAGAGTCGATTCCGCCACCCGGTCGAGTCCGCGCCAGACTTTTCCGGCCGCAGCCTGCGCAAGGCGGTTGACCGCCACCCGGATAAAACTTTAGCAAAACAAATTGATTTAATCGCGTCTGGGAGGTTTCATGACCCGCTACGGAGCCGTCGCTCTGGTCTGTCTGGCGCTGGTCGTCGGCAGCGCCGGTCGTGCCGCCATCGGCGCGGCGACCGGCACCGATCCCGCCGCGGAGGTCAACCCATTTATCGGCACCACGAATGGCGGCAACGTCTTCCCCGGTGTGAGCCGGCCGTTCGGGATGGTCGCGTTCAGCCCCGAGCTGACCCCGCTCCCGGGCAAGCGCTTCCCGATCGCCGCGCCGGGCGGCTATGAGTGGCGATCCAACGGCGTGCGCGGTTTCAGCCTGACGCATGTGTCGGGCACCGGCTGCACTGGCGCGAGCGGCGATATCCCGATTATGCCCGTCACCGTCCCGGTCGAGCAGTCCCCCGCTTCAGCCGAGGCTGGACTGGCCTATGCCAGCATCCTCGATCACGGCAAGGAAAGCGCGGTACCCGGCGCCTATGCGCTCACGCTGGACAATGGCGTCCGTGCCGAGCTCGGATCGACCGAGCGCACCGCGGTCGGCCGCTTCACCTTTCCGGCGGAAAAGCCCGCCAACCTCCTGTTCCGCACCTCGGACAGCGAGGTTGGCAGCAGCGCCTCGACGATCCGGATCGATCCCGCGACGCGCACCGTCAGCGGATCGGTGACGAGTGGCAATTTCTGCGGCTACCTCGCCGAGGATCGCCGCGAGAGCTATTACACGCTCCACTTCGTGGCGGTTTTCGACCAGCCGTTCGAAGCCGGCGGAACATGGCGCGACGACAAGGTCACGCCGGGCGCCACGCTGGGCTCGGGTGCGACCGGCTATGGTGAGCGCGGCCATCCGCCCCTCGGCAAGGGCGCCGGCGGCTGGATCCAATTCGATCCGAAGCGCGCGCCGGTGGTCAACGTCCGCATCGGCATCTCCTATGTCGACGCGGCCGGTGCCCGTGCCAATCTCGAGAGCGAGAGCCCGGCGGGGACCACGCTCGAGGCGACGCAAGCCGCCGGCCGCGCCGCGTGGAACGCGGCACTCGGCCAGATCGACATCGAAGGCGGCGCGCCCGACGATCGCACCGTCTTCTACACCGCGCTCTACCACGCGCTGATGACGCCCAACCTCTACAGCGATCGGGATGGGCGCTATCGCGGCTTCGACGGCAGGGAACATCGCCTCGCGCCGCGCCAGACCGCCCAATATGCCAACTACTCGGGCTGGGACGTCTATCGCTCGCAGCTCCAGCTGGTGACTTTGCTCGATCCCCAGCGCGGATCGGACATCGCGCAGTCACTGCTCAACCAGGCCGATCAGAATGGCGGAATCTGGGATCGCTGGACGCATCTGACCGGTCCGACCAGCGTGATGAACGGCGATCCCTCGGCGCCTTCGGTCGCCGCGATCCATGCCTTTGGCGGGCGCAACTTCGACCTGAAGCGCGCTTACGCCTCGCTCAAGCGCGCGGCGACCGTCCCCACGCCCAAGGATCTCGATCGCAAGGGCTGCCCGGTATTGTGCACCGGCCAACGGCCCGGGCTCGATCAATGGTTGCAGCTCCACTACATGCCCGTCGGCGCACCCGGTTGGGGCAGCGCTGCCGACACGCTGGAAATGACGGCCGCAGATTTCGGCCTCGCCGAGCTCGCCCGCTATGCCGGCGACAAGCCCGGCGAGCGCTTGTTCCGCCAGCGATCGGGCTGGTGGCGGAACCTCTTCAACCCCAATGCCACCGCCGAAGGCGGCTATATCCAGCCGCGCAAGGCCGATGGCAGCTGGGCGCCTTTCGACCCGGCCTCCGACGAGGAGTTCGTCGAGGGAAGCGGCGCGCAATATCTCTGGATGGTCCCCTTCGATCCCGCCGGGCTGATCAATGCCCTTGGCGGCAAGGCCGCGGCCGCGCGCCGGCTCGATGCCTTTTTCCGCACGCCCGACGGCGCATGGGCGGTCACCAAATCGGGTCCGCTGCACGCCGAGATGGACAATGAACCTTCGATCGCATCGCCCTGGCTCTATCTCTTCGTCGGCCAGCCGTGGAAGACGCAGGAGACGGTGCGCGCGGCGATGCGTCAGATCTGGACCAACACGCCGCAGGGCATCTCGGGCAACGACGATCTCGGTCAGATGTCGTCGTGGTATGTCTGGTCGGCGCTGGGGCTCTATCCGCTCTATCCCGGCCGCGCCGAGCTGGTGGTGGGCAGCCCGCTGTTTGCGCGTGCGACGATCGAGCGGTCCGGCGGTCGCATCGTCATCGCGGCGGACGGCGCTGCGGCGGACCGACCCTATGTCCGGTCGTTGGAAGTCAATGGACGGTCGAGCGACCGCGCCTGGCTTTCGGCCGATTTTGTCCGTCGTGGCGGCGCGCTGCGATTCACCCTGTCGAACCAGCCCGATCGTCGCTGGGCTACCGCCGCTCCGCCACCGTCTTTCCATTGAGCGAGCCCGCAAGCGCGAAGCGAGGCGCGCGCGACGCGCCGGGAACCGACGCCCTACCGGCGATGCAAGTCGCGCGCGCTCCAATCGTCCGCCAGCGCCGCCGCGCGCATCTCGAGCTCGGCGGCGTGACGCCGCCGCGCCGCGGCTACGGCAGGATCCGTCGCCATCGCGGCATAGGCGCGCAATTCGCGGGCGCGCCGACCGAAAACCGCCTGTTCGGCGGTGATCGCACGACCGCGAAGCTCCTCCAGCAGGCTGCGTAGCATCGGTTCACTCTCCCACTGGATCCATAAGATTAAAGCGCGGGCGTCGAAATGGATCCCGTATGAATGATCCAAACGCAGTCCGAAGCGTGCGGCTCCGCGAAAGCTCAGCGGAATCCCACACGCAGTCTGAGCGAAGGCAAAAAGGCCACCCGGGTGCTGCTCGCGCCCTCCCGGTTGGACGATATCCGCATCCAGCGCACGCCCGCGCCGACGCGATCGAACGCGCTGCTGCCGGTCCAGCGGTTCATCGCCCCGGCCGCGTCGAGCCCTGCCCAGGCTTCGAATCGCCAATCGCGGCGCCCCGAATCGTCGCCCGCGTGCCACCGTCGTTCGACCGATCCGTCGAGCTGCAGCGCAAGCGCATCGACGATCAGCGGGTGGACGACCTCGCCCCAGAGATTGACGGCCTGATGCTCCAGCCCGCCCGGTCCGAACGACCAGCGCGGGCTGAGCTCGAGGCTGAACGCCGTGGGGCCGCGGCTGCGATAGAGCCCCAGACCGGCAAACAGCGTGTGCCCCGTCTCGCCGCGGGCCTCGAACACCCCCGAATAGCTGCGCTCGACGGCATAGCCGATCCACGGGCGAAGCCCGGCGAGATCGTTCCGCGCGCGCAGCTCGATCGACGCTCCTACCGCCGATGCGGAATCGATATCGCGATCATGCGCGATGGTGATGCTCGGCCCGACGTCGAACGCGACCTCCCAATCCGCTGCGATCGGTTCGATTAGCTGCAGGGTCATCGCCGCATTGGTCGCGCTGCTCGTCCAGGAGCGCATCCGGAAGGGACTGTGCGTCACCAGCTCCGGCGCGAGATCGAACTCGATACGCACGATACCGCCATCCTGCGACGGCGGTTCCGCGGCTATTTCGGGCGAGGCCTCCGGCGCCTCTTCCTGCGCCCATGCGCCTCCGGGCGCGGCCGCAATCACACAAAGCGCGAGGCGCCGTGCCCGCCGGGCTGAAGCTCTGGAAGTCATGCGCGAAGCCTAGGGCGCCGGCGGTTGCGGGCCATCGGGATTGACCCCGGGGCGCGACGCGATCGCCCCGGAGCGCTGTCGAAACCGGGCTACCGCACGACGAGCACGGGGATCGGGCTGGTCGCGAGGACCTCCGCCGTAACGCTGCCGAGCACGAGGCGGCGAAGCCCGCGCCGGCCGTGCGAGGACATGACGATGAGATCGCAGTCGCGCGCACCCGCGGTCTCGACGATCGCCACCGCCGGCGCGATGTTTTCGAGACAGACCGTTTCGGCCGCGATTCCGGCGCGATCGGCAGCCCCCTTCACGTCCGCCAATATTCTTTCCGCCGCGCGGTTCCGGCTGTCGGCATATTCGATGTGCAACGACGCGCTCAGCCCGACATCACCCGCGGCGTAGGGCAACACCGTCTCGGCGACCGCGACCAGCGTGGTTGCGGCCCCCAGAGCCTTTGCGAGCGCGAGACCGTGATCGACGCCTTTCTGCGCGACTTCGGAGCCGTCGGTGGAAATCAGAATGTGCCGGTACATCGCATCCTCGCCGATCTGCCCTCGCGCAGGATAACGCGCCTCGACGCCTGCGATATCGGGGATTTCACCCGTCGCGCCGCCCGCGCGTGATGCGCCCGCCTCGCCTGCCCGCGCTTACTCAACGCGTTGCCGCAAAGCCGTTGCAAGCCGCGCGGCGACCTGCCGCCTATGCGCGGCAGTACAGCGTAAAAGGGGTGACGCCGATGCGACGGAACGGTCGACGCGGAGTGTTTGCGCAACCTGGGGCGATCGCCGCCGTCGACCTGGCCCTGTTATTTTTCGGTTGTTCGATACCGATAGCCAACGCCCAGACGGCGCCGCCCCCTCCCGTCGATGCCACGCCCGAAGAGACCCCCGCGGTTGCCAACCCCGCCGCCGCCGCGCCGACGCTGCGCTTCTGGGACGGGAGCGATCCGGCGCTGCACGCGAACGGCGCGATCGACGGCGGTTCGGGCGTCTGGAGCGCCACCGCACCCAGCTGGACCGATTCGAACGGCGCGACCAACGGCCCGATGCAGCCCGTGCCCGCCTTCGCGGTTTTCCAGGGTGCTCCGGGCACCGTGACGATCGACGACCGCCAGGGCGTCCCCGCAATCACCGGCATGCAGTTCCTCACCGACGGCTATCGGCTCAATGGCGGGCGCCTCGAGCTCGACGGCGGCGCCTTCACCTCGATCCGCCCGGGTGCGGGCGTGACCGTCCGGATCGATGCCGAGCTGACCGGCGCCGGCGGCTTCTTCCTCAACGACTTCGGCACGCTGATCCTGTCCGGGGCCAACAGCTATGCCGGCGGCACCCGCGTCGATGCCGGCACGCTGATCGGCGACACCCGTTCGATCCGCGGCGATCTCGAAAATGGCGGAATCGTCGTCTTCGATCAGGCGCAGGACGGCGTCTTCGCCGGCAGCGTGAGCGGGCTGTCGAGCATCTGGGGATTCATGGTCAAGCGCGGCGCGGGCACGCTCACGCTCGGCGGCAGCAGCAACCTCGGCTGGCGGATCGACGAGGGCCGGCTGGTCGCCGAAGCTGCGCGCTTCGGCGACAATGTCGAGATCGCCGCTGCGGGAAAGCTGACCTTCAGCTCGGGCAGCGTCGCCGGCACAGAGACGCCGTATCTCTACGCGCTGTCGGGGAGCGGCGGGTTCGACGTGGCCGGCGCGGGAACGCTCGTCCTCAAGGGGCAGTCGACCGGCTTCACCGGCCAGACCCGGGTCATCGGCACCGCGCTGCGCGTCGACGGGGCGCTCGGCGGCACGTTGCACGTCGGCGAGGGCGGCGCCCTCAGCGGCGGCGGCACGGTGGGTGCCACCGATATCGGCACCGGCGGCCGGCTGCGCGGCGGGCTTGGGAGCACGCTCCATCTCGCCAGTCTCACGCTGGGCCAGGGATCGATCATCGACGCGAATTTCGGCCAGGCGGGCGATCCCGCGCTGTTCGCCGTGGCGGGCAATCTGACGCTGGACGGCACGCTCAACGTAACCGGGAGCGATGCGCTCGGCGAGGGCATCTATCGCCTGTTCAGCTATGGCGGGCGACTGACCGACAACGGCCTCGCCCTCGGCGCGCTTCCGCCCGGCCAGAACGCTGCCGATCTTTCGATCCAGACCGCGACGGCGGGTCAGGTCAACCTCGTCTCGGGCGGAAGCGCGCGCCCGCTCCAGTTCTGGGACGGCGGCGACGCGACCCGCTACGCCAACGGCATGGTCGATGGCGGCCCCGGGACCTGGCGAAACGGCACATCGAGCTGGACCGGCCAGGACGGCAGGCGCAACGAGGCCGCCCGGCCCGGGGCGTTCGCGGTGTTCGCCGGACGTGGCGGCCAGGTGCTCCTCGACGGCAGCGCCGGCGCGGTCGCGACCGGGGGGCTCCAGTTCGCGGCCAATGGCTACACGCTATCGGGAAGCGGCCTCACCCTCGCCGGCGGCGCGCGCACCACGATCCGCGTCGGCGACGGCAGCCAGTGGGGCGGAACGATGATCGCGGAGATCGCCGCGCCGCTCTCGGGCAACACGACCCTCGTCAAGCGCGATGCCGGCACGCTGATCCTGTCGGCGGCGAACAACTATACCGGCAATACCGAAGTCGAGGCCGGCACGCTGATCGGCGATTCACGCGCGATCCGTGGCAATATCCGCAACGCCGGAACGCTGGTGTTCGATCAGCGGACCAACGACAGTTTCGCCGGCAGCATCGCCGCGCTCGACGGCCGTTCGGGCACGATGGTGAAGCGCGGAAGCGGCGCGCTCACGCTCACCGGCGCGAGCACGCTCGACTGGAATCTCGACGCGGGGCGCCTCGCCGTTGCGGCAAGCCGCTTCGACGGCGACGTCGCGATGCGGCCGGGAGGCGAGCTGCTGTTCGAGGAGCCGGGCGACAGCCGCTACGCCGGAACGCTCAGCGGCGCCGGTCTGCTGATCAAGGCGGGCACCGGCAATCTGACGCTGACCGGCAATTCGGAGGGCTTTGCCGGCGACATCCGGCTCCAGTTCGGCCGCCTGACCGTCGACGGGGCGATCGGCGGCGCGCTCACGGTCGAGGGCAATACGACGCTGGCCGGGCGGGGCAAGGTGCTGACCGTGCGAGTCGCACCGGGAGGAACGATCGCGCCGGGCACGGGGATCGCGACCCTGACCGTGGCCGGGAACCTGACCCTGGCGCCGGGCAGCCGCTACCAGGTCGAGGTCGATCCCTCCGGTACCGCGAGCGATCGCATCGACGTGCTCGGCAGCGCGACACTCGGCGGCACGGTCGCGCATATCGGGGCGAACGGCAGCTATCGGCCGAGCGCAACCTACACGATCCTGACCGCCCAGCGCGGGATTCAGGGCCGGTTCGACAAGGTCACCTCGAGCTACGCCTTTCTGAACCCGACGCTCGGCTACACGTCGAACGCCGTCACGCTGACGCTCACGCGAAACGACGTCCGCTTCGATGCGGTCGCGGCGACCGCCAACCAGCGCGCCGCCGGCGCGGCCCTCGAAGGGCTATCGTCCGGCAATCCGCTGTACGACGCGGTGCTGACGACCGACGCGGCCGCGGCCCGCGCGGCGTTCGACAACGTCTCCGGCGCGTTTCACGCCTCGTTGCGCACGGCATTGATCGACGGCAGCAGCCTCTCGCGCGACGCGACGCTCGAGCGCCTGCGCAGCCCGGCGGACGCGAGGCCCGGGCTGCTCGTCTGGGGTCAGGCGCTCGACTCCCGGAGCCATTGGCGCGGCGACGGCAACGCCGCGCGGCTCGACCACGCGACGGCGGGCGCGTTGGCCGGCATCGAGATGCAGGCCCTCGACGGCGGGCTCCGCCTCGGCATGGTTGGCGGGCACCATCGCGATACGCTGCGCGGCCAGGGCAATGCCGAGATCGACAGCTATCATAGCGGCCTCTACGCGGGCGGGACGATCGACAACTTCGCGTTGCGCGCGGGCTTCGTCTATAGCTGGCAGGACGTCGCCGCCCGCCGCGCCGTCGCCTTTGCCGGGTTCGCCGATGGCCTCAGCGCCCGCTACCGGGCGTCGACCGCGCAAGCCTTTGGCGAGGCGGCCTATCGCTTCGCGCTCCCGGCGGGCGGGCTGGAGCCGTTCGCAAGCGTCGCGCAAGTCCGGCTCGACGTCGGCCGCGGCCGCGAGATCGGCAACGCGGCCGCGCTCGAGCTCGAACGCGATTCGATGGACACGCGCTATGCCACGGTCGGCCTTCGCGGCGACACCGCCCTCGCCTGGACCGGCGGCGGGCTGAAGCTTCGCGCATCGGCGGGGTGGCAGCACGCCTTTGGCGATCAACTGCCGGTCGTCGCCGCGACGCTCGACGGGCGGCGTTTCAACGTCGCCGGCCTGCCGATCGCAGCGGACAGCCTTGTCGGCGAACTCGGCGTGACCGCGGCGCTAGCAAAGGGCTTCCAGCTCGATCTCGGCTATGGCGGCGCGCTCTCGCGCAGCAACCAGGACCATCGCGCGCGCGCCGCGCTGAGCCTGCGCTTCTGAAGCATGGGCCCGGGCGAGGACGCCGCTCTATCTCATGGCAACGCGATCAACGCGGGGGCATCGGCCACGAACCGGTCGAGCACCCCATCGGCGAGCTTCACCGGGCCGCCGAAACGCGTGGCGCCGGGGATGGTCTGCACCGCCGCCGCTTCCGCCGCGAGCTTCCGCGCATCGGCGAAATAGCGCGACGCGGCAGGATTGCCCCGATCGGCGGCGTCGAGCCCCGCCGCGGTCAACTGCAGCGTCCGGCCCCAACCCTCCATCGCGTCGAGCCACGGCCGCGCCTGCTCGGCAAAGCCTGGATCGACCGCGCCCGCCCGGATGATGTCGGGCGCGCTCGCCATCGCGTCCGCCCGCGCGGCCAGCCCCGCGATCGCCTCGCGGCGCGCCGCCACGTCGCCCTGCGCGATCGCTTCGCGCACCCCGTCGAGCAGCGCCTTCAGCCTCGGCGCCTGTTCCTGCCATGGCTGGCTGCCGAAGGTCGGCGCGAGGTGCTGCGTATCGAACAGGATCAGCAGGGCAGCGGTGGCGCGATCGTCGCCGCCGGCCAGTTCGCGCGCCGCGGCGTGCCAGGTGCGCTCGGCATCATAGGCCTTGTCGTTCCAGCCGAACGCGGCCAGCCCGGTCACCGCGACGCGGCTCGGCACCTCCTGGTTCATCGGATTGGACAGGACGCCGGTCAGCTCGGTCGACAGCCCCGCCTCGCGCCGGGCATAGGGAGCGAGCAGCAGCCGGCCCGTCGACTGGCCATAGTCATTGACCGGATAATTGTCCCACAACAGCGTCTTGCGCCCGAACGCCTTCGTCGCCGCGCGCGCATCGGGAACCGAGATGGCTGGGGGAACCACATCGGTACCGGTCCACTGCACCACGATCCGGGGATCCAGGTGCTTGCGCAGCGCTGCTTTGTAGGGGGTCTCCTTGGCGTCGTAATATTCGGTCGGCACCATGATCAGCGGACGCGACGCCGGATCGCGCGCGACGAGGCTGGCCTGCACCGCGTTGAGCAATTGCGCCTGCGCTACGCCCGCCGCCTCGGCACCGGACGGACCGAAGCTCGCCCGATCCCGCTCGCAGTTCCACTTGGCATATTCGATGTCGTCGAGCGCCACGTAGAAGCTGTGAACGCCGATCGATCGCAGCGCGTCGAACTTGCGCTCCAGCGCCTGACGATCGGCCGGATCGGAGAAGCACACGCTGGGTCCCGGCGAGATCGCATAGACGAAGTCGACATGATTTCGCCGCGCAGTCGTGGCCAGCGTGCCGAGCGCGGCCAGCGTGTCGGCGGGATAGGGCTCACGCCAGCGATCGCGCGCATACGGATCGTCCTTGGGGCTGTAGACATAGGTGTTCGCCTTGACCGTGGCGAGGAACTCCAGATGCCGCGTCCGGTCGGTCATCGACCAAGGGGCGCCATAGAAACCCTCGATCGTCCCGCGGATCGGCATCGCGGGGTGATCCTCGATGCGCAGCGCCGGAATGGTGGGCCGCTGCGCGAGCTGGCGGAAGGTCTGCACGGCGTGGAACAGGCCGTCGGCGTCGTGCCCGGCGAGGGTGACGATGCCGCCCTTCCCTGTCGCCACACTCGCGATCGTATAGCCCTCGGCATTACCGTCTTGCACTGCCTTGCTCCGCGCCAGCGCGTCGCGGACGATCGCCGTCTCCGCCGTGCCGATGACGATGTAGGGCCGGTCGGGCGTCGAAGGCAGCCGCTGCGCAGCTGCGATCGTTTCCACGCCTGCCGATGTGAGGACGTGGCGGACCAGCGCAAGCGTTTCCGGATCGGTGCCCGGCGCGGCGACCAGCACGACCGATTTGCCCAGCGCGATCGCGCCGCCCGTCAGCACGATCGAGGCGGGCGCGGGGAAGATCGCCGGCAGGACGGCGGACTGGGCCCGGGCAGGAATCGGTGCGATGCCCGCCAATGCCGTCACGAGCGCGACGCAGGTACCAATTTCCCGAATATATCGTGCCATTACCGTCCTTCGGTATCAGATTGGTATTATTTATCCGCGTTAGAGCGCTCGCGCGATCACGGCAAGCGGCACCGCGCACGCGATGGCGTCGTCCTGCATGGCATCTCCTAAGGGGCGACCGCAAGGGCGGGTCCGTCCGCGACAACCCGCCTATAAATATCTGATAGCGGGCCATTTTCCGGACCCGTGAGGATCCAATGCTGCGTCCAGCACTTCCGGCGGCTCTTGCCCTGCTTTTCTCCGCGCCTGCCCTCGCGCAGGAACGATCGCCCGCGCTCGCGGTCAGCGGCGAGGCCGCGCTGGTGAGCGACTATCGGTTTCGCGGCCTCTCCGTCACGGATCTGCACCCGGCACTGCAGGCAGGCGTGACGGTCACGCATAAGAGCGGCGCCTATGCCAATGTCTGGGCATCGAACCTCGCCGACACGCCGCTTTATGGCGAAGTCGAGCTCGACTTCTCGGCAGGCTGGTCAGGCGGGTTGCTTCCCGGCGGAACGCTCGACGTGGGGGCGAGCTACTATAGCTATCCCGCCGGCAGCGCCGCGGCGGGCAAGGCGAACTACGCCGAGCTCACCGCGCGCTACGCCCAAGGGCTGGGGCCGGTCACCGCGACGCTGGAGCTCGGCTACTCGCCGGCACAGCGAGCACTCGGCGATCGCGACAGCGTCTATGTTTCCGGGGATGTGGAGGTCGACGTGCCGCATACCCCGCTGACCCTCACTGCGCATCTCGGCCGGACCAGCGGCGCGCAGGCACCCGATGCCGCCTATGCCGACTGGTCGCTCGGCGCGCGCGTCGCGCTTGGCGCGGCGGAATTCGGTCTCGCCTATGTCGACACCGACCTCGCCGATTACCGCCCCGGTCGCGCCGGGCTGGTCGGCAGCGCCAGCATCGGCTTCTGAACCGAAGCTGGCGCCGCGGCGTCAATAGTCGACGTAATAGTCCTTGGGGAAATGCTCGCCGGCAAAGGCCTTGCGGGTCGTCCATGACTGGGCCGGAGCGGTCCAGTAGCTGTCGGTCGCCGGAAGGCCGAGCGCGATCAGGCTCTCCGCCGCGATATACATGCTGCCGGCGTTCGAATAAATGTCGCCCAGGCTCGGCTGATGCCCCGCGAAGCCGATCGTGAGATAGCCTTTCGCGTTGAAGTTCGAGGGGTTGCGGAAGATCGCGCGCTGCGCCGCGAGCGTCGCGGCGCGGACCTGCCCCTCGGGCAGCGACGCCGGCAGCTTCTTGCGCCACGCGAGCAGCCCCAAAGGCTGGAACACCGCGGTACGATAGGTGAGCGACCGGCCGATCGGCGCATAGCTGCCGTCGGGCCCGATCAGCCGCTCGAGATGCTCGCCGAAGCGCTGCATCCGCTTTGTCGCCTGTTCGAGCAATTCGGGGGCGTTGAGCTTGTTGAACTTCGCTCCCGTAGCGACGAGCACCTCGAGGATCTCGATGAGCATCGGCTGGATCACATACGAGTTGTAGTGATCGAAGTGGAAGCGCGGCCCATCGGCATACCAGCCGTCGCCGACATACCATTCGTTGATCTTGCGGACCGCGAGGTCGATCCGGATCGGATCCCATTGCGCGCCGATCGAGAGCAGGAACGCTTCGTTCATCGCGGCGAAGAGCAGCCAGTTGGTGTAGGGCGGCGGCACCCGGCGCAGCCCCTGAATCTCCGCCACCACGCGCTTCTTCGTGGTCGCGTCGAGCGGCTCCCAGAGCTGCTTCGGCGCGCGCAGCAGCGCGTTGGTGAAATAGGCCGAGTCGACCAGCGGCTGACCTTCGGCCCGCCACAGCAGATAGTCCGGGCTCGCCGGATCGACCGAATGGACATAGCTGGCCAGCGCCTGCCGCCGCAGCTTCGCGCGCAGCCGTCCCTCGGGCGTTTCGTCGTCGGGCAGCGCCAGCCACGGCGCGATCCCGGAGATCAGCCGCCCGAAACATTCGAGATAGGCGACCTTGGGATTGCGCCCGTCCCAGCTCGGGCTGAGCTCGGGCGCGAACGCCGTCTGGAGCTTGCCCTCGGACATCGGGCCCAACACCGGCTCGGCCATTCTGGCGAGGATGTCGAGCATATAGGCCCGGTCGCCGGCACCGCCCGCCGCAGGGGCGCGCTGCGCGACGGCGGGCGCGGTCGCGGCGAGCGTACCGGTGGCGAGAGCGGAGGCGAGGAAGCGGCGGCGTTCCATGAATGATCCTTGCTGGAGGAGATGGGGTCAGCGCGGCGGGCGGAAGTCGAGCGTCTCGCCGGCGGCATAGCGGTCCCACGCCGCGCGGCTGCGGAAGCCACCTTCGCCGAGATTCCATGCCGAGCCCGAATAATAGACGAAGGGCTTGCCGGGCATGACCCGCAGCAGCACGAGATGGTTGTCGGCGTCCTGCCGGATCTCGGCGATCATCGCCGGATCGACCCGGAGCGCGATCGCCATCCGCCCGTGATGCGCGTCCCCGGGGCCCCACCATGAAAGCAGTCCGCGCGCGCGGTCGACGGTCAGCGCGCCGCCGTCGCCGGTGGTCCGCTTGCCGATGCCGATGCCGACGAGCAATCCCCCGGGCTTGTCCGAGCGAAGCGTCGACACCATCCGGGTGAAATGGGTGCCGAGCGGCAGGGTGAAGCGGCGCGTCTCCCAGACCTTGCGCCCGACATCGACCGGCCAGGGCGCATAATCGACTTCGAAATCGGCAGCATCGGGGCCGTTCTTCAGGATCCGGTAGCGACGATAGTTGCGCGAGGTCCACAGCTTGTTGTCGAACCAGATGCCCAGCCCGCCGGCACCGCGGCCGCTGCCGACATTGTAGAAGTCGAGACCTTCGCCATGATAGGCGTGCTGGTCGCCGCTGCGCAGTTGCCGGTCCATATAGGGCCAGCCGACATTCTTGCCCCAGCTGTCGATCCCCGATCCCGAGGGCGGCTCGGCGGCTTCGAGCGCATGGCCGTAGATGCGGTGCGCGGTGCGGTCATTCTCCCACAGCAGATCGTCATAGCGATAGTCGGCGCGCATCACCGTGGCGCGCGGGGTCTTGTCGGGCGCGGGCGGCAGCGGACTGGCGACGGGCGGCAATTGCTCCGCGCCGGGGACGTCCTGCGCCAGCGCGGTGCCGGCGAGCAGCGCGAAAACCGCAGCAGCAGCGAGCCGGGCGCTCATCGCAGCGCCTCCGCGGCGGCCGGCATTGCCCGATCGGGGGCGGTCCCATTCCCAGCGAACGGCGTCAGCGTGAAGCCGTAACGAAGCGGTTTCAGCGGAACGCGATATTGCGGCAGCGGCCGCCCGCCGGCGTCCCAGGCATTGTCGCCCCCTACCCCCGACTGGACCGCGTCGATCATCAGCGAAACCGCGCCATGCGGCACGATGTCGCTGCTCCGCCGCGTGCCCGGCGGGCGGCGCGAAAGATCGTCATAGGGGAAGGCCAGCGCGTTCATCGACAGCGGCGCTTCTCCGACGACGCGCAGTCCGCCCCGGCCCGGCTGGAGCAGTTCCATCCAACGGACATCGACTTTGTTGCCGGTCTCCTGCGGGCGCATATAATCGTGATTCTGATCGGCGATCCGGCCGCGCCACAACCCCAGCGGCGCCCCGGTCTTGCGATCCTGATAGCTTTCGTGCGGTCCCCGGCCATACCAGCCGAGCGTGTCGATCCGTGCCGGCATCGTGAAGAACAGCCCCACGCGCAGCGGATCGGGCAAATCGGGCTTGAGCGGCGTGAAATCGCCCTCGACCCGGACCGCGCCGTCTCCCGCCATGCGATAGCGCGATACGAAGGTGGCAGCGCCGTCGCCCACGGCGTAGCGCACCGTCACTTCGGCCCCGCTCGCGCCGAGCCGGCGCGTCTCGATCCTCTGCACCACGCGCTCGGCCGAGGCCTGCTTCCAGACGCCGTGCGTCTTCTGCAGCCCGGTGCCGATGTCGTTGTCGGTCAGCGCCCGGTAGAAATTAGGTGCGCCGCCCGCGAGCAGCGGCTCGCCGTTCACGGCATAGCGCTCCACCAGCCCCGTCTTGCGATCGAGGACCAGCTCGGCGCCGCCCGCGGCGAGGCGGACCTTCCCTGCGCCCTCGGCGAGCGCGACCTCACCCGAAGGCGTCGGCTGCGTCGCCGGTTCGCGGCCGAGCTCGAATTGCTCCCACCCGACCACCGCGCCCGCATCGACCGCAGGGATCGCGCCGGCATGCGCGCGGGCGCTTACCGTCAGCACATATTCGGCGCCGGGCTTGCGGGCATAGGCGGGCAGCGCCAACGCCACCCTCTCGCGCCCATGCGCCGGGGTGCGCAGCGCGGGAAGCTGCCCGGCTGCCACCGACACGCCGTCCTCGAGCAGCTCGAAGCCGAGATCATAGCCGGACAGGTCGACGAAATCGTGGCGATTGATCACCGTCAGCCGGCCCGTCGCGCGATCGAAATCGGCGAACTGGATCGGCGCATAGACCTTGCGCACTTCGAACAGATGCGGGTTGGGCGTGCGATCGGGCTGGTTGAGCCCATCGCCGAACTCGATGTCGCCGCCCGGATTGGGGCCATATTCGCCGCCGGTGCCCCAATAGCGACGCCCGTCGGCGGTGGTGCGATACATCGACTGGTCGACCCAGTCCCAGACGAAGCCGCCCTGCAGCTTGTCGGGATGCGCGTAGATCGCGTCCCAATACTCCTTCAGATTGCCCCCCGAATTGCCCTGCATATGGGCATATTCGCACTGGATCATCGGCTGGCGGAACGCCCAGTTCTCGGCATAGTCGACCATCCGCTCGACGCTGTCGTACATCGGCGCATAGATATCGGCATAGTCGTTGGGCCGGTGATCGGGCACGCCGGGCCAGGTTCCCCAGCCGAGATAGGACACCAGCCGGCCGGGATCGCGCGTCTTCACTGCCGCCGCGGCCTTGTTGAAGGTCGGGCCGATCCCCGCCTCGTTGCCCAGCGACCAGAAGATGATCGACGGATGGTTCTTGTCGCGCTCGACCATGTTGAGGATGCGGCTCTGGTGCGCGCCCTGCCAGGCGGGATCGAAGCCGAGCTGATACTGGCCACGGAGCTGCGGGCGCTTGTTCGCCCAATCCATATAGCCATGGCTCTCGATATTGGCCTCGTCCATCACGTAGAGACCATATTTGTCCGCAAGCTCGTAGAGCCGCGGATCATTGGGATAGTGCGAGGTGCGCAGCGCGTTGATGTTGGCGCGCTTCATCAGCTGGATATCGCGCTCCATCGATTCGAGCGAGATGACGTGGAAGGTCTCGGGGTCGTGCTCGTGGCGATTGACCCCGCGGATGGTGATCGGCTTGCCATTGACCGTGACCAGCCCGTTGCGGATCTCGACGGTGCGAAAGCCGATGCGGCTCCAGGTCGACTGGATGATCTTGCCCTGCGCATCGTAGAGCTCGACCAGCAGCATGTAGAGATTGGGGGTCTCGGCGGTCCATTGCTTCACGCCCGGCACCGCGCCGGCCAAAGTAACCGTGCGTTCGCCCGCCCCCGCGGCAACGCGCTGCGAAAGCGCGAGCACGCGCCGCTCGCCGTCGAGCAGCACCGCGCGCGCGGTCACCGGACGATCGGACGGCGTCACCGCGACGTCGACCGAGAGCCGCCCGTCGCGATACGCATCGTCGAGCCCGGCATGGACGAAGAAGTCGCGCACCCGCGTCTTGGGTGCCGCCATCAGGAACACCTCGCGCTCGATCCCCGAGACGCGCCAGAAGTCCTGATCCTCGAGATAGCTGCCGTCCGACCAGCGATAGACCTGGATCGCGATCGTGTTGCGCCCCGCCCGCAGGAACCGGGTCACGTCGAACTCGGAGGGAAGCTTGGAATCCTCCGAATAGCCGACCTTCTCGCCATTGACCCAGACATAATAGGCCGAGCCAGCGGCACCGATGTGCAGAATCACGTCCGATCCGTTCCAGTTCGCGGGCACGTCCACGTCGCGGCGATACGATCCCACCGGGTTGGTCGCGTGCGGGATCAGCGGCCGGTTGGCGGGAAAGGGATAGGTGATGTTGTTGTAGCGCGGCTGGTCATAGCCTTCGGTCTGCCAGTCCGCCGGGACCTTGATCTGCTTCCAGCCGGAGACGTCGTAATCGGGCTTCTCGAATCCCGCCGGAAGCTTGTCGGCATCGGGCGAGAAGGCGAACCGCCACTGTCCGCTCAGCAGCAGGAAGCGCGCGGATTTGGTGCGATGCCCGGCAATCGCCTTTTCGCGCGATTCGAACGGGAAGCCGGTCGCACGCGCCGGCTGCTTGCCGATCGCATAGACCGCCGGATTCTCCCAGTCGGGGCGATCGGGCGAGACCTGCGGCTGGATCGGCGGCGCCATGTCCTGCGCCGCCAGCGCCGATGCCGCGCAGGCGAGGAGCAAGGCCGGGATGCCGGTGAGTGATCGCATAAATCCCCTCTTCTCACCCGGTCTTTCGCCGGATCGACTGCCGCCGTACTTGGTGTTACACGAGGGTAGCCATCGGAGATTAGTATGACAAGTCGGCGCAAGGCCTCGGCCGAGGCCTCGTCCAGCGGCACCGAGGAAACGGTCCGAAGCGGATCGCTGACCGACGAACTGTTCGCCAAGCTCGAAGCCGAGATTCGCTCCGGCGCGCTTGCCGCCGGCTCACGGCTGCCGTCGCAAAAGGAAATCGCGCTTTCGGAGAATGTCAGCCGGACCGTCGTGCGCGAGGCGGTCGCCCGCCTCGCCGCGCAGGGCATGACCGTGTCGCGCCAGGGCGCCGGCGTGTTCGTCGCCGAGACCGCGGAATATCGCGCCTTCCAGATCAGTCCGGGGGAGGTGCAGGAACTCGCCGACGTCATCAAGCTGCTCGAGATCCGCATGGCGGTGGAGACCGAGATGGCGGGGCTGGCCGCCGCGCGGCGCACCACGGCCGATATCGGCGCGATCCAGGATGCGCTGGCGGAAATGGTCGCGGTCGGCGGCGATCCGATCGCCTCGGCCAATGCCGACGCCGCGTTCCACCTCGCGATCGCGCGCGCCACCCAGAATGAATATTATGCCCGCTTCGTCGAGTTCCTCGGGCTTCGCCTCGTGCCGTCGCGCACGCTATATCTCGGCGACAAGCCCGATGAGGCGCATCAGGCCTATGCCGCCAAGGTGCTCGCAGAGCACGAAGCGATCGTCGACGCGATCATCCGGATGGATTCGCCGCGCGCCCGCGAGGCCGCCCGTCAGCACATGCACGAAAGCCTGACCCGACACTCCACCCGCAGCGCCAGCCTGCGCACCAAGCCGCCGGGGAAACTCGCCGCGCACTGATCGAGGCGGCGAAGCGCGCCTTTTCGCCCGGCCGCAGCCTTCGCACAATTTATCGTATCAATTTTGGCCGAATTGCCCAGCATTTGGCATCGACATGCCCGATACCGCCCAAAACACGTTGGATTTGCTCGCAAAAGTCGGACAATTGACGAACCCTCGATAAGTTATCATACAAGATGGGCACGCGGGGTCTACGCCGCGGCAATGAGGAGGGGATAATGGCTAAGGGGCTATTGGCGTCGGCTGTCTCGGCAGGCGCACTTGCATTGATTCTGGTTGCGGGCCCTGCATGGGCGCAGCAATCGACCGACACGCAAAGCGATGCGTCCACCGACAGCGCCGCCGCGAGCGACGGCCAGGCAGATGCCGCCGCCGGCGAGATCGTCGTCACCGGCTTCCGCGGCAGCCTCAACAAGGCAGTCGAGCTCAAGCGCGAATCGATCAGCTTCCGTGATTCGATTGTCGCCGAGGACATCGGCAAATTTCCCGAAGCGAACGTCGCGGACTCGCTCCAGCGCATTCCGGGCGTGATCCTGTCGCGCGACGGCGCCTCCAACGAAGGCCAGCGGATCAGCATCCGCGGCCTCGGCTCCGAATTCACCGTCACCACGATCAACGGCGCGCCGGTCCGCACGACCTCGGCGACCAACGTCGGCGGCTCGAGCCGCGACTTCAACTACGACGTCTTCCCCTCCGAGCTGTTCGGCCGGGTCGACGTCTACAAGTCGCCGCTCGCCAATCTCGAGGAAGGCGGCATCGGCGGCAATGTCGATCTGCAGACCCCGCGTCCGTTCGACAGCGAAGGCCGGGTGATCCGCTATACCGCGCAGGCCAATTACAACACCCAATCCAAGGCATGGCGCCCGCGCGGCTCGCTGCTGCTCAGCGATACCTGGGGCAATTTCGGCGCGCTGTTCGGCGTGGCCTATGCCAAGAACGTCAACGAGCGTTCAGGCTTCCAGTCGACCGGCGGCGGCACCAGCGGCTATAATTCGTCGGCGCTCGGCCGCCGGCCCTATTACGGCACGGTGCCGGCCAACACGAGCGGCCCGTTCAACTTCGAGCTCAATCTCGACAGCCCGCTCGCCAATTTCAGCGGGCTGACCCGCTCGCAGGTCGAGAACGCGTATCTGCCGCGCTTCTACCGCGTCTTCGCGTCGAACAACGAGCGCGAGCGCCTCGGCTTCGTCGGCTCGCTCCAGTACAAGAGCGATCGGTTCGAAGCGAGCGTCGACGGCATCTATTCCGACCTGACCGACCAGACCGACGAGTTCACCTTCGGCGTGCCGGTGCGCAACTCACGCACCGTCGCGGGGAGCACCTCGATCCCCGGTTCAGGCACCAATTCGGGCCTGATCCCGCTGGACGTGCATCTCGACGAGTACAATAATCTCTACGGCACGTTCGGGAATTCGAGCATCCTCACCGAGAGCTTCTATCGGGACTCACACACCAAATTCAAATACGGCATCGTCCGCGCCGCCTATGACATCACCGACACGATGAAACTGTCGGCGCAGGCGAATCTGAGCGAGAGCAAGGCGGTCTATTCCGAAAACCGCATCGTCTCGAACATCTACGGGATCACGACGACCTTCGATCCTTCGGACAACATCACCTATCCGACGATCAGCTCGCCGGTCGATTTCACCAATACCGCGCTCTATCGCGCGCCCTCGCTCGGCTTTGCGATCAACGACGAGCTCGACAAGCAGAAGACCGCTCGCGCCGTACTCGACTGGAAACCCGTCGACACCGGCGACCAGATGCTCGCGCTCAAACTCGGCGGCAGCTATGTGTCGTCCACCAAGCGCGTCCAGCGCCAGGACGGCAGCAGCATCGCGACGAACACGCACACGCTTCCGGGCGGCGGCACGGTTGCGTCCAACCCGACGGGCGTGTTCGCCAACATGGATCCGTTCGTCCAGTTCGGCGCGTTGGCGAACGGCGGGAACTCGGGATACCCGTCGCAGTTCGCCACTTTCTCGCGCGATTTCGTGATGAACGTGCTCGACGCGAACGGCGCCAATCGCGCGGCGACCCCGGCGCTCAACCAGGCCTTCACCGCCGAGGAGATCGTCAAGTCGGCCTTTTTCGAGACCAGCTTCAAGTTTCCGATCGCCGGCCACGCGTTCCGCGGCAATTTCGGCATCCGCTTCTCGGACACCAAAACGCGCATCAACAATTATCAGACCGCGCCGGGCGGCGGGTTCACGCCGGCCGAGCGCGAGGGCGGCTATACCAATCTCCTCCCCTCGGCCAGCTTCACCTTCGACATTACGCCGAAGCTGATGTTGCGCGGATCCGCGGGTCAGACGATCACGCGCGGCTCGCTCGCGACGATCGCCGCGGGCACGCGGGTGCCGAACATCTTCAACCCCGCGGTCACGGTCGGCAATCCGGATCTGCGCCCGCAGCTCGCCACCACCTTCGATGCCGCGCTCGAATGGTATTTCGCGCCGGGCGGGCTGATCAGCGGCGGCGTGTTCCAGAAGAACATCGTCGATCGCCCCTTCTCGATCACCGAGCGCGTTCCCTTCGGTACGCTGGGCCTGCCCTCGAACCTGTTCAATTGCGCCTCGCTCGGTGCCGGCGCCTGCCCGCCCGCGCTCGGCGGCGGCACGATCGACCCGAACTTCCTGTTCGATCGCACGATCACGGTGAACCAGAACGAGCTCAAGCTGAAGGGCCTCGAGCTGGCCTATCAGCAGAACTTCACCTTCCTGCCCAAGCCGTTCGACGGCCTGGGCATCACCAGCAGCTTCACGCTGATCGATCAGGAAGGCGATGATTTCGTGCTGCGCAACGGCGATCGCATCGCGATGCAGGGCGTGCCCGACTATACCTACAGCGTCACCGCCTTCTACGAGAAGGGACCGTTCTCGATCCGCGGATCGTACAACTACCGCGCGAAAACCGGGCAGAACTCGACCAATACGGGCAATGATCAGGTGCCCTATCTCGCCCCGCAAGGGTTCCTCGACGGCACAATCAGCTACAAGCTCAACGACCTGTTCGAGCTTCGCATCGACGCGCTCAACATCACCAACGAGAACGTCTTCTTCTACTATGAAGACCCGACCCAGCCCGACGGCAACGGGCTGAGCCGGCGCGACAATTCCTTTTTCAATGGCACCACCATCTCGTTCGGCATCCGCGGACGGTTCTAGGTACCTCCCTGGGGGCGCCCCGCGCGGGGTGCCCCCTTTTTTCGCTTCCGGAGACTGCAATGAAGCTTTCCGCCTTCGCCGCGGCGCTGTTGCTCGCCACGCCGTCCGCCGCGCTTGCCCAGCGCGCGCCCGCGACGGCATCCGCCTCGACGATCGACGCTGCAGTCCGCCTCGCCGATTGGCAGCTGGGACAGATGCACGGCGGCACCGTGTCGCGCGCCACCGGCGAGACGAAGAAGCCGCGGGCGTGGGAACAGGCGGTATTCTGGGTGGGGATGACCGCGCTCGCCGATGCCGGCGGCCCGCCGCGCATTCGCAAGGCGATCCTCGACATGGGCGCGGCGAATGAGTGGCTGCCCGGCGAGAAACCCTATTTCGCCGACGATCACGTCATCACCCAATCCTATCTCTGGGCGGCGCGGAACGGCGCGGGCGAAGTGGCGCGTGGACCCGCGCAGCGCACCTTCGATCGCGTTATCAACGCGCCGGCGGTGACCTCGCTCGCCTTCTTCATTCCGCCCGCAGGCTATGGTTCGGCCGAATGCCTCCGGCGCTGGTGCTGGTGCGACGCGCTGTTCATGGCGCCGCCCGCCTTTGTCGAGATGGCGCTCCAGACCGGCGATGCGCGCTACCGTGAATTTGCGCTGCGCGAATTCTGGGCGACCACCGACTTCCTCTTCGATCCGGTCGAGCATCTCTATTATCGCGACAGCCGCTTCTTCGAGCGCCGCGACGGCAAGGGCCGCAAGGAATTCTGGAGCCGTGGCAACGGCTGGGTGTTCGGCGGGATGGCGCGGACGATCCCGCTGCTCGCCAAGGGCAGCGCCGACCGGGTGCGGATGGAAGGCCTGTTCCTCGAGATGGCCGGCCGCATCAAGGCGCTGCAAAAACCCGACGGCTATTGGGCGCCCTCGCTGCTCGCGCCCGAGGATTCGCCGCCCGAAACCAGCGGCACCGCCTTCTACACCTATGGCCTCGCCTGGGGGATCAATAGCGGTCTGCTCCTGCGCGCCGAATATGAGCCTGTCGTCCGCCGCGGCTGGGCGGCGCTCCAGCGCGCGATCCAGCCCGATGGTCGGCTCGGCTATGTGCAGCAAGTCAGCGACCGGCCCGAAAAGGTCGAGCCCGGCGACACGCAATATTACGGCGTCGGCGCCTTTCTGCTCGCGGCGACGCAGATCGCCGCGCTCGATCGCCCCACGCGCTGACCGCCGGGACGATCTTGTTCACCAGGACCTATCACGCGGCGCATCCGGAGATGATGGCGGGGGTTTCGAACGAAGCCCTGCGCGACCGGCACCTCGTCTCCGGCCTGTTTCGTGACGGCGAGATCGTGCTGACCTATTCGCACGGCGAGCGCTTCGTGATCGGCGGCGCGGTGCCCGCCGGCAAAGCGCTCGCACTCCCCGCGCAGGACGCGCCGGCGAGCGTCGCGGGCCATCCGCTGCTCGAACGGCGCGAGCTGGGCGTCGTCAATATCGGCGCCGGCGCGGGGCTGGTGACGGTCGACGGCGAAGCGATCCCGCTCGCCAAATACGAGGCGCTCTACGTCCCGATGGGCAGCCGCGAGGTGACCTTCGCCGGGGACGGCGCGCGCTTCTATCTGCTCTCGGTGCCGGCGCACGCGCCCTTCCCGCTGCGCAAGGTCACCGCTGCCGACACCAGCCCGTTCCGGCGCGGCGCCCTCGAAACCTCGAACCAGCGCACGATCTGCCAGCTGATCCTGCCGCATGTCTGCCAGAGCGCGGCGCTGTGCCTCGGCCTCACTCGTCTCGATCCCGGCAGCGTGTGGAACACGATGCCACCGCACGTCCATGAGCGCCGGTCCGAGATCTACCTCTATTTCGACCTCGAAGCCGAGGACCGCGTCTTCCATTACATGGGCCAGCCCGACGATCTGCGGCACCTCGTGATGCAAAACGAGGACGTCGTGATCTCGCCGCCCTGGTCGGTGCATATGGGCGCCGGCACGCGCAACTACAGCTTCATCTGGGCGATGGCCGGCGAGAATCTCGACTACGAGGACATGGACGTGATCGACCTCTGCCAGCTGCGCTGAGGGCGGCCTCAGAGCAAGGAAGGCTGCACCTCCGACGGCTTGCTGACTGCCACCTCGCCGGCCAGCGCGGTCATGCCGACATAATCGAGCTTGCCCGTCCCGAGCACCGGCAGCGCCGCCAGCGGGCGGATGTCGCGCGGTATCGCGAGCTCGGCGACGCCATTGGCCTTGCCCCATGCCTGGAGCTCGGCCGCCTTGGCGCCCTGCCGCGTGGTGAACAGCACCAATTGCTCGCCCTTGCGCGGATCGGCGCGGGTGACGACCGCGTGGTCGGCATCGGGCCAGACGCTGGCGGCATAGCCCTCGACCGCGGGCAGCGACACCATCTCGCCGCCGATCTTGGCGAAGCGCTTGGCGCGCCCGCGGATCGTCACGAAGCCCTGCTCGTCGAGCGTGACGATGTCGCCGGTGTCGTGCCACCCGCCTTCGGGCGGCTGCAGCACGCCGGGCGCATCGGCCTTCATATAGCCCGCCATGATGTTGGGTCCGCGGATCGACAGCTTGCCGCCCTCCTCGATCCCCGGCACCGGCTCGACCTTCGCCTCGATGCCCGGCAGCAGCCGGCCGACGCTGCCTGCCCTGAAGTGCATCGGCGTGTTGACCGCGATCACCGGCGCGGCCTCGGTCGCGCCATAGCCTTCGAAAAGCCGCACGCCGAACTTCTCGCTCCAGACTTTCCGGGTTTCGTCGCGAACGCGCTCGGCGCCGGCGAAGACATAGCGCAGCGCGTAGAAATCATAGCTGTGCGCCATGCGCGCATAGCCGGCGAGGAAGGTGTCGGTACCGAACAGGATCGTCGCATTCGCGTCATAAGCCAGCGCCGGCACGATCCGGTAATGGAGCGGGTTCGGATAGAGCAAGGTGCGGATGCCGCTCAGGATCGGCAGCAACGTTCCTCCGGTCAGCCCGAAGCTGTGGAACACCGGCAGCGCGTTGAGCACGAGGTCGGACGAGTTGAAGTCGATCCGCGCCGAGAGCTGCTGGCAATTGGCCAGCAGGTTGCGATGGGTGAGCACCACGCCCTTGGGCAGCCCCTCGCTGCCGCTGGTGAACAGGATCACCGCAGGGCTGTCGGAGGCGATTCCGCGGCGGCGATGCAGGCGTCCTGCCCAGCGCGCGGCGAACAGCGCGCGGAGCTTGGCGATCGTCCCGATGCGCGCGGCGACGTCCTCGAGATAAAGGATGCGGCGTCCCTCGGCCTCGAGCCCCTCGACGATCGGCTCGAGCTTGCCCTGCGTCACGAACGCGCGCGCTGTGATGATCGTGTGGACTTCCGCGGCGGTGCACGCCGCCTTCAGATTGGCGAGGCCCGCGGTGTAGTTGAGCATCGCCGGGACCCGGCCGATCCGCTGGAGCGCGAAGAAGGTCGCGACCACGCCGGCGACGTTAGGAAGCAGGACGCCCACTGCCTCGCCCTGCCGGGTGAACGGCTCGAACGCGCGGCCCAGCGCCATGCTGCCGACGACGAGCTTCTTGTAGCTCATCGGCTCACGCCTGACGTCCTCGACCACCTTCGCGCTGCCGCCATTGACGTCCTTGGCGTCGAGCAGCGCCTGGAACAGCGTGCGATCCACGTCCGAGGTCGCGAAGATCATCGTGCTCATTTCGTCGTAGAGCCGACGCCCGGCGATCGCGCGACGCTGGCGCGCGGGCATCGTGCCGGCGATCTCGACGCGTCGCGGCGGCAGCACGGTCAGCGTGATCTTCGGGAAGGTCCGCAGCCGCACCTTGCCACGCAGCTTGGAGAAGGACGAATATTGCGCGCCATCGATGCGCACCGGGACGATCGGCGCATCGGCCTTGTCGGCGACCATGCCAGGGCCGTCGAACACCTTCATCAGCGCGCCGGTGACGGTGATCCGCCCCTCGGGGAAGATCACCAGCGTGTTGCCCGCCTTGACGGCCTTGACCATCGCCTTGGTCGACATCGGGTTGGTCGGATCGACCGGGAATGCGCGAAACAGCTTGAGCGCCGGCTTGATCCAGAAGCTGTTGGCGACCGCGGTGTGCACCGCGAAGACCGGCTTGCCGGGCAGGAACACCGCGAGCAGCAGCCCGTCGAGCCACGAAACATGGTTGACCACCACCACCGCGCGATCGCCCGGCCGCGGCATGTTCTCCGCGCCGTGGACCTCGACGCGGTAGAGGAATTGCAGCGTCGTGCGGATCAGTCGCTTGATCACCGTCTCGGGCAGCAGCCAGCACGAGATCAGCGCGACGACCAGCGTGGCGAAGCCCATCACCGCGATCACCGCGGGGATCGATACCCCCGCCCCCGCCATGCCCGCGACGATCGCCATCACCGCCACCGCGACGATCGCATTGACGATGTTGTTCGCGGCGATGATCCGCGAGCGCTCGGCGACCGGGCTGTTGGTCTGGAGCAGCGCGTAGAGCGGGACGATGAACATGCCGCCCGAAAAGGCGAGCACGGTCAGCGCGAGCAGGATGTGCCAGCTGCCGGGCGCCTGGACGAAGGCGGCGATATCGGCGCCCGGCGCGGTGATCACGAAGCCGCGCGTCGCCAGCCACAGATCGATCAGGCTCCCCGCCATCAGCAGCGCCGACGCCGGCACGTAGCGCGCCGAGACCCGACCCTTGAGCAGCCGGTTCACCGCGAGCGAGCCGAGCGCGATCGAGATCGAGAAGACGAGCAGGAACAGCGTGACCACCGGCTTGCCCGCACCGAGCGTGTTCGAGACGAGCGGCGCGAAATCGTTGAGCAGCACCGCGCCCACCGCGAAGAACCAGCTGATCCCGAGGATGCACAGCCACACGTCGCGCCCGTCATGCGCGGTGCGGAGCACCTGCCAGGTCGAGCGCAGCGGATTGGGATCGACCCGCAGCCCGGGCGCGGCGGGCGGCGCCGCGGGGACGAAGAAGCTCGCGACCAGCCCGGCGCCCGCGAGCGCGGTGGCGATCAGCCCGGCTTCCCAGGGCGGCATGAAATTGGGCAGCAGCTGGCCGCCGAGGATCGCGAGGAAGGTCCCCGCCTCGATCATGCCGGTGCCGCCCATGATCTCGTCCGCGCCGAGATGCTGCGGCAGGATCGAATATTTGACCGGGCCGAAGATCGTCGAATGGCAGCCCATGAAGAACAGCGCGAGCAGCAGCAGCGGTACCGATTGCAGCCACAGCCCGGCGAGTCCGACGGCCATGAAGCCGACTTCGGCAAGCTTCACCGCACGCACGAGCTTCGCCTTGTCCCACGCATCGGCGATTTGCCCGGCGAGCGCCGAGAACAGGAAATAGGGGATGAAGAACACGCCCGTCGCGATCGCCGCCAGCATCGCCGACCGATTGGGATCGGTGGCGTAGAGCGTGAAGTTGACGAGGAACAGCATCGCATATTTGAGCGCGTTGTCGTTGAACGCGCCGAGGAACTGGACGACGAACAACGGGCCGAAACGGCGCTTGGCAAGCAACGAGAAGTCAGGCGCGGACATGATTACCCCCGGATGTCTGCTGCGACGGTATCGGCGGAGTGTGACTCATCGGTCAACGGCGTTTCGGGGGCCGCATCGGGCAGATAGCGGCTGTACAGCCACCCCATGCCGATCAGGCTGAACCCCAGCGCCGCGAACGATGCGATACGCAGCAGGCCGTCGAGCCCCGCCGCGTCGAACAGGAACACCTTGCCCACCGCGCCCAGCATGAGCAGCAGCGACGCGATCCGCCAGTCGCGCAGGCCGCGACGGATCCCCCATTGCAGGAAGCCGATCGCGAGCAGGATCGCGAGCAGCGAGCGGCAGATATCCTCGATCTGGATCGTCGGACCCGCGACGAGCAGGCTGCCATGAAAGGCCTGACGGAGCAGCGATCCCGCGAGCAGCACGATCAGCACCATGCGCGCCCAGTCGCGGGCACGGTCCAACGCCGCGCCCGGCACGGCGCGCGTGGACCAGCCGAGCAGCAGCAACGCCGTCGCATAGGCGGGGACCAGCCACAGGCCCGCCAGCTGCGCCGCCCAGAGCGGATTGTGCAGCAGCACGGTGAACCAGCCAAAGTGCAGCAGTGCCGCGCCGCCCAGCCCCGTGGCGACACGCCGCATGCCGGCGCACCATGTCAGCCACGCCGCTGCCGCGAGCAGCATTTCCCACAGCGTGCGCTCGGCGAGGCCATAGCTGACGAAGCGGGCATCGCTGTCGATCGCGAAGCCATGTTTCCACGCGACATGCAGCGTGATCGTGCCGAGCAAGGTCGCGACGATCGCGCCGATCTCGCGCTCGCGCGCCGGCAGCCCGCCGCGCCACAGCAGCACCACCAGCGCCGCCATCGGCGCGACGATACGCACAGCCACGTCGATCGGCGAAGGCAGCGTGGTGACGAAGAACGGCTCGCCGAGCAGTGCGCCGCCGGCACCCGCCAGCCAGGTCCCGATCGGTTGCAATGCCCAGCCCGCCGACAGCAGCGCCGCCGTCCCCAGCGCGGCAAGCTGCGCACGCGCACCGGCCAACGCCAGCGCCGCGATTGTCGCCGCCGGCACCAGCGCCAGCCAGGTCTGCGGCACCAGCTGCGCCGCCGCGACATAGCCGAGCAGCACCGCTGCGCCCTGCCCGAGCTGGCGGGCGCCGACGTCGCTCGACCAGCGGGCAAAGCCGAGCGCGACCAGCGCAGGGATCGCCCAGCGCAGGCATCCCTGCGCCGTGCCGGCAGCGTCGAGCAACGCGAGCGCGCGTTGGAGTTCCTCGACACCATTGGCGCCGGGCAGGAAAGCCAGCGCGGCGAAGCCGAAGGCATAGCTGCCATATTCGATGCGTTTGTCGGACGCGGCCCGCGCCAGCAGAACCGCAGCGAGTGCAGTCACCGCCGTGGCGGGCGCCAGGGCCCAGACAGGCAGTGCAAGCCCGGCGGCAAGCAGCGCCAGCCCGAGCGCGGTCACTGCAAGCGTCGCGAACCGCGCATCGGTCGTCCGGGCGGCATTGCGCCAGCCGACCGCGGCAGCGACACCGGCAATCGCCGCGCCGAGCAGCGCGAGCGGCGCGAAGGTCGCGCGTCCGGTCTGATCCCAATAATGCGCGATCGGCAGCAGCGCGACGCCCAGCGCGATCGCAGCGATCTGGACGGCATCGCCCAGCGCCCCGGCGCGCCGCCACAGCCGCCACAAAGCGGGCACGCCGTAGATCATCGCGCCGCCGGCGAGGACGAGCGCCAGCATGGTCTCGACCGGATTCGGCCATCCGAGCGCCAACAACAGGCCGGTTGCCAGGCCGGCGAGCGGGACTTCGGCGAACAGCGCGTCGCGACGCGACAGCCAAATGATCGCGATCGAAATCAGCGCGAACAATCCCCAGTCGAGCCCGGCAAAACCGCCGGTCGCGACGATCGCGGCGATCTGCGCGCAGCCCGCCAGCGCGCCCGCCAGCTGGAGCCCGCGCGCCTGCGTTCCGGTGAACAACAGCGGGAAGCCGATCGCGAGGATCAGCGTCAGCGTGCCGACCGAAAGCGTTGCGGCCACGTCGTGCAGCCCGCCGGCGATCAGCAGCATTCCCCAGCCGAAGCCACCGGTGACGGCAAGCGCCCCCAGCCACCACCAGCGCTGCGCCCGGCCGAGCACGCACAGTCCGCCCACCGTCAATGCAAGATAGGTGGCAAGCAGCGGCATGTTGGGCGATCCGGTGCCGACCAGCGCCGGCGCGGCGAGGCCGCCGATCAACCCGAGCACCGCGCTGGGCGCGCCGAAACGGATCGACAGGATCGCGGCCAGCGCGGTCACTGCGGCAAGCCCGGCGAACGCGGTCATCGGCGCGACGAGGTGATAGAGATTGGCCGCGACGAGGATCGCGGCATAGAGCGTGGCGATCCCCGCCCCCGCCAGCGCCTGCGGGATCCGCACGTCGCGGACGACGCGTTCGCCGCGCAGCGCCGCTTCGGCGCCGGCAACCAGGCCGGCGCCGAAGAGCAGTCCGCAGATCACCCGCACCAGTGGCGACAACAGCCCCGCATCGATCGAATATTTGACGATCAGAAAGCCGGCGACCGCCAGCGTGACGCCCCCCGCCCAGATCGGAAGATGGCGACCGAACACGTCCTCGAAGGTGAAGTTGCGCGAGCGCGGCGCTTGGCCGACCGTCCAGAAGGGATCGTCGGGCGCAAGCTCGGCTTCAGGCCAGGCGGCCTGGGCAAAGGCTTCAACCGGCACCGCTGGGACCCTTTCCGCTGCCTCGGGCACCGGCGCGAACTCAGGCTCAGGCTCGGGCTCGGGCACGGGCTCGGGCTCGGGCTCGGGCTCGGGCTCGGGCAGCGGCTCGGGCGCCCACACGCGTTCCGGCACCGGTCGCAGGACGGTGCGCGCCACCTGCCGCGTTTCCGCTTCCGGCCGCATCTCGGGAAACGTCACCGCCTGCAGCTCGATGGCGCTCAGCCGGGCGTCGAGCGCCTCGGCGCGGTGCCACAGCTTCGCGCAAACGATGATCAGGCCGATCAGGGTAATTGCCACCAGCATCGTCGTGAGTCCCCCAGTTCGAGCCTCGCTGATAACAGAAATTGAGCGCTGTTCAATTAAAAATTACACAGTGTTCAATTTTACTGATATCGGAGCGATATGGGACGGCGATCCGATCATAGCCGCGCCGAGCTGGAGGAACTCATCCTCGCCGCCGGCCATACGCTGCTGGCCGAGACCGGCTATGCCGGCTTCTCCGCGCGCGAGGTCGCCAAGCGCGTCGGCTATTCGGTCGGCACGCTCTACAATGTCTTCGAATCGCACGACGATCTGATGCTGGCGATCAACACCCGCACCTTCGTCGAATGGGCGGCATGGATCTCGGCGCGGCTCGAACGCGCCGGCGAGGATCGCATCGCGGTGCTGGTCGACAGCTATTTCGATTTCGCCACCGCCAACCGCAATCTATGGATGGCGATCTACGATCACCGCCTGCCCGAGGGTGCCGCCTTCCCTGATCGCTATGCGCAGGATCGCCGCACATTGACCCTGATCGTCGAGCAGGAGATCGCCCGCGTTTTGCCGCCCGAGCGCGCGCATGAGGCAGGACCGCTGACCCGCTCGCTGCTCGCTACGGTCCACGGGCATTGCGTCTTTGCGCTCAACGGCACCTTCGCGTTGCTCGAAGAACGCCATCCTCGCGACGCCGCGCTCGCTCGCGTGCGCGAGGCCCTCGCTGCGGCCTGACCGCCTCTGCAACTCCCGCAGAGCTGCCATATCGTCTGCGCCGGGCTCCGACGCGCAGAAGTCGCACTTCATCGCGGCACCATGATCGTATAATATATTTGACATACGATATTCGCTGTGGTGCTGTTCTGGCATTGCCAGCAACAGATCGGAAACGCGCATGTCGAAATATGCCTGTGCCAGCAGTTCATTCGCGCTCGGTGTGATGCTGAGCGCGCTCATCGCCTCGAGCGCCTCTGCGCAGGTGGCGGAACCGGGCGCCCAGGAAGCGTCGGCGCAGACCCCGGGCGAGGATGAAGCCATCGTCGTCACCGGCACGCGCATCCGCCGCCCCGATCTGCAGAGCAACAGCCCGATCACCGTCGTCGGCAGCGAAGAGATCCGTTTCCAGGGCGCGACCGCGGTCGAAGGCGTGCTCAATCGCCTGCCGCAATTCACTGCAGACGCGAACGACAATGTGTCGAATGGTTCGGACGGCACCGCGAACATCAACCTGCGCAATCTCGGCTCGAACCGCGTGCTGACGCTGATCAACGGCCAGCGCATGCTGCCGTCGCAGGCGATCGACATCAATTTCGTGCCCTCTGCGTTGATCGAGCGCATCGACGTCGTCACCGGCGGTGCCTCTGCGGTCTACGGCTCCGACGCGCTGTCAGGCGTCGTCAACTTCATCCTGCGCGACCATCTCGACGGCATACGGATCGACGCGCAGGCGGGGTTCGCGCAGCACGGCAACAACAATCGCGATGTCCGCAGCATCATCGCCGCGCAGGGTTATGCCGTTCCCGCCCGCGGCGTCGTCGACGGCGGCAAGCAGGACATCAACATCGCGCTGGGGAAGAATTTCGCGGGCGGCCGCGGCAACATCACCCTTTATGGCGGCTATCGTCACGCTGATCCCGTGCTGCAGGCCAACCGCGACGTCTCGGCCTGCGCGCTACAGGCCGCGGATGCCACCGGCACCCGGCTCAATTGCGGCGGCTCGAGCAACACGCCCTATGGCAGCTTCACGCCGCTGGGCGGCCCCAACCAGGGTATCGGGCTGACCAATGCGAAGGACGGCTCCAGGACCTGGGTGCCGTATGACAGCAGCTTCGCCTATAATTACGCGCCGACAAACTATTTTCAGCGCTCCGATGAGCGCTACACCGGGGGCGCCTTCGCCAAGTTCGAAATCGTCCCAGCCGCCGAAGCCTATGGCAGCTTCATGTACATGAAGGACCACACCTTCTCGCAGGCAGCGCCATCGGCATTGTTCCTCGGCACACCGTTCACGCTGCCGTGCAACCAACCGCTGATGAGCGCGAGCCAGTTGGCGGCCTTGTGCGGCGCCGCCGCGGGCACCAGCGCGACGCAGGATACGCTGATCGGCTATCGCCTCGGCGGCAACGGCACCCTGCCCCGCCGCGACGACCTGCGACACGAGGATTTCCGCTACACCGCGGGCCTGCGCGGCGATCTCGGCCACGGCTTCAGCTATGATGCCGCCTTCGTCCATTCGCTCGTGCGGTTCGACGAGACCTATATGAACAATGTCGACAACGAGAAGGCGCAGCGCGCGCTCGACGTCGTCAGCGTCGGCGGCGTTCCCACTTGCCGTTCGGTGATCGACGGCACCGATCCGGCCTGTACTCCGATCAACGTCTTCCAGGCGAACGGCCTCACCGGCGAGCAGGCAGCCTATCTTTACACGCCGAGCAACACCGCCTCGCGCAACACCCAGACGATCTTCAACCTCAGCGTCAGCGGCGACCTCGGCACGTTCGGCATCCGCAGCCCGTGGGCAGAAAGCGGCGTGGCGATCGTGGTCGGCGCCGAGCACCGCAAGGAAACGCTGCGCTATACCGCGGACGACATCGCCGAGCAGGGCGGCGCCGCCGACTCTGACGGCAAGATCTCGGTCACCGAAGGCTTTGGCGAAATCGAGATCCCCATTCTCCAGAACCTGCCCTTCGCGCATGCGCTGACGCTGAACGGCGGCATGCGCTACTCGTCATACCGCAACGAGCAGGAATCGACCGGCCTCGGCTCGAAATACACTGCTTTCACCTACAAGGGCGAAGTCACCTGGGCGCCGATCCGCGACGTCCGGTTGCGCGCGAGCTACAACCGCGCGATCCGCGCACCGAACATCGGCGAACTGTTCGGCGCGCAGACGATCGGCAATGTCGCGGCGCAGGACCCCTGCTCCGGCACAACGCCGGCGGCCTCGGCCGCGATCTGCGGGCTGACCGGCGTCAGCGCCGCGCAATATGGCCATATCATCGAATGCCCGTCGGACGTCTGCTCGGCGCAGGGCGGCGGCAATCCGGCACTCCGGCCGGAAAAGGGCGACACCTGGACGGTCGGGCTGGTGGTGACTCCCAAGATGGTCCCCGGCCTGTCGTTCTCGGTCGACTATTACAACATCAAGGTGAAGAACTACATCTCCACCGTCGATCCCTCGCTGACGATCAGTCAGTGCGTCGCGACCAGCGATCCCTATTATTGCGGCCTGTTCCGGCGCGATCCACGTTCGGGGGCGCTGTTCGGCACCGACGGCTACATCATCTCGACGACGCTCAACACCGGCTTCCTCAAGACCTCCGGCATCGATGTCACCGCCGACTATTCGCTGCCGATGGGCGCGCTCGGCAAGCTCGACTTCAATCTCGTCGGCACGTGGCTCAACGAACAGGTCTCGGAGCCGCTGCCGGGTCTCGGCACCTATGATTGCAAGGGCCTGTACGGCTACACCTGCGGCCAGCCTTCGCCGACTTGGCGCCACGTCCTGCGCACCACTTGGCAGGTTCCGGGCGACGCCTCGCTGTCGATGGCGTGGCGCTATCTCGGCGGCACCGAGCTCTCGAGCCTGTCGACCAATCCGTTCCTTGCCGGCACCCCCAGCGTCGTCAACGCGAAGATCCCCGCCTATAGCTATTTCGACCTCACGGCGGCGATCTCGGTAACCGACCAGTTCCAGTTCCGCGCCGGCGTCAACAACCTGCTCGACAAGGACCCGCCGGCGATCGCGGCAGGGATCCTCTCGGCGTTCGGCAACGGCAATACCTATCCCGGCGTCTACGATCCGCTCGGCCGGACCGTCTTCTTCGGAGTGTCGGTCAACTTCTGATCGAATGCGCCAGCCGCTGCGGCTGGCGCTGCCCTTTCTGCCCCTCACGTCGCCCCGGCATTGCCGGGGCGATTTGCGTTTGGCGACGCAGAATCCCGCGGCTCGCGGCGTGTTTCAGGCTCTTGACAGTCGTGTCGGTCTTTATATGGTATACATTATATAGTATAGGTAAAAACCAGGGTCAGGGGAGACACGAACATGCGGAGACGTCCAGACACTCGAATTGCATTCATCATCAAAGTTGCCGCGCTCGCCACGGTTTCGGCAGGCGCATTGACCGCAAGCCACGCGCTGGCGCAGGAAGTGCCGCAAGCCGATAGCCAAGCCGCGAGCGAGACCAGCGAGGCCAGCCAGGATCGCGCGGCGGACGTTGTCGTCGTCGGCATCCGCGGCAGCATCGACACCGCCAACGCCAAGAAGCGGAACGCCAAGCAAATCGTCGACTCGGTGGTCTCCGAGGACGTCGGCAAGCTCCCCGACAACAACGTTCCCGAGGCGCTTTCGCGCGTCACCGGCGTGCAGATCGATCGCGCGCGCGGCCAGGGCCAGGGCGTCACGATCCGCGGCATGTCCGAGATCCAGACCACGATTAACGGCAACCAGACCAATCTCGGCGACGGCCGAGCGCTCGATCTCGCCGACATCCCGGCCGAGCTGCTCAAGTCGGTCGACGTCTACAAGACGCGCTCGGCCGATCAGGTCGAGGGCGGCATCGCCGGCACCGTCAATGTCGAGCTTCGCCGTCCGCTCGATCTCAAAAAGGGCCTGACCGTCGCGGGCAGCGTGCGCGGCT
Organism: Sphingomonas naasensis; assembly: GCF_004792695.1. Taxonomy (GTDB): domain Bacteria; phylum Pseudomonadota; class Alphaproteobacteria; order Sphingomonadales; family Sphingomonadaceae; genus Sphingomonas; species Sphingomonas naasensis. Next base: position 319,435 of record NZ_SRXU01000002.1, read on the forward strand.
CATACGACGACGTGGCCGAGAAGATCAGCCCCTATGCCAGCCTGCTCGTCGGCGAGCGCTTCGACACGGGCATCGGCGAGATCGGCTTCCTGCTCAACGGCTCGTGGACCAAGACCTTCTATCGCGAGACCTATATCGAGAGCGAGTCACCCGACATCGTTTGCTGTCCGGGCGATCCCAACTCGCCCAACGCCGGCCTGCCCGCGCAGTACAAGGACATCGTGCTGCCGTATCGCGCGCAATATGGCCAGGAATTCGGCCATGTGACGCGCCCCTCGCTGAACGCCGTGCTGCAATGGCGTCCCAGCGATCGCCTCGATTTCGTGTTCGAGGGTGGCTATATCGGCTCGCGCGAGAAGCGCTCGGTCAACAAGCTGTACGCGCTCAACCGCGAATGGAATTCGACCTACAGCAACATTCAGCTGATGCCCGACGGGCAGACGGTCAAATCGATCACCGTCTCGAACCCCAACGGCGTGCCGGCGGGAATCGATTCCCTCTACAACTCGTTCCACTCCGATCTCTACACCAGCAATTTCGAAGTGCACTGGCACGGCGACGGCGTGCAGATCAATTCGACCGCGCAATACAACAAGAGCAACAGCGGCAACTATTTCGTCGAGCAGATCATCCGGCCGGTCGGCCTGACATCGATGACCGTCGACTTCGATTCGGATCGCTATTCCGGCGGCGTCCCGTCGATCACCTTCAACGGTGTCGATATGAGCAACGTCAACAACTACGGAGTCGAGCGCTTCCAGGACAATCGCGGCGGTGCCGACAATGAGGAGTTCGCCGCGCAGACCGACATCACCGTCGACCTGACCCGCGAAGGCTTGCTGCGCACGTTCCAGTTCGGCGCGCGCTACAACCAGCGCATCACCAACCGCTGGTACGGCTATCGCGACGGCTTCCCGCGCGTGAATGGCACCTTCGCCCCGCTCACCCAGTTCCCCGGTGGCTCGCAGGCGGCGCTGAGCGGCGTGACGCTCGGCGGCGACACCACCGAATGGTACAGCATCCCGGGGCCGGTGGTGCTCGACAATATCGACGCGATCCGCGCCTATATCCAAGCGACCGATCCGGGCAACGCCACGCGCTTCGCCAGCCAATATCCGCCCAGCGACCGCGGCCAGACCTTCGGCTCGCACGAATATAGCTTCGCCGCCTATGGCCAGTTCAACTACGGCTTCGACATCGGCTTCCCGGTCGATGGCCTGTTCGGCGTACGCTACGTCAACACCTGGGGCGACTCGAGCAGCTTCTCCTATCGCCTCGTCAACGGTGCCGAGGTGGTCGAGCAATCGAACGGCCGCGGCAATTATGTCGATCTGCTGCCCACCGCGACGGCGATCCTGCACTTCACGCCCAAGGCCCAACTCCGCCTGTCGTACAGCAGCAACGTCCAGCGCCCGAGCTTCTACGACATGCGCCCCTTCTACTGGGTCGATCCCAACGCGGCCAATCCGGTGGTCTATGCGGGCAATCCCAATCTCAAGGCGCAGCGCGAGCATGCCTTCGATGCCAGCGCCGAATATTATTTCGGCCGCGGCGGCGCGGTGACGCTGGCCGGCTATTACAAAAAAGCGTCGAACTATTTCTACTATGACCGCCAGGATGTCCCGATCGGCGGGCTGACCGAATATGGCGTCGATCCTGCCAAGAGCGGCTTCATCGAGCAGCTGCGCAACGCCGGCGGCGGGACCTTTGTCGGCATCGAAGGCTCGGCGCAGACCTTCTTCGATTTCCTGCCAGGCATGTGGAAGAATTTCGGTGTCAGCCTCAACGCCAGCCATATCTTCAAGGCGCGCGTAGAATGGCCGTACCCGGAAGATTTCCCCGGCGCATTCGACGCGCTCAATGCGTCCAAATGGACGGTCAATGCGGCGCTGTTCTACGACACCCCGCAGTTCAGCGCGCGCGTGGCGTACAACTATCGCTCGCCCTACCGGCTGTTCATCTGGACCGCGCGTCCCGAATATTCGTTCTACAACGACGAGACCCAGCGCCTCGACGCCGCGATCAACTTCACGCCGTTCAAGTTCGTGACGCTTTCGCTCGAGGGTACGAACCTGCTCGGCAACAACACCTATCGCTATTTCGGACAAGACAATCTGCTGCCGCTCGGCGTGCGCCTACAGGCGCGCACCATCCAGGCCAGCGCCCGGTTCCGCTTCTAGGACCCAGCCTTTTCCCCGACTGGGGCGGACCGCGAGAGCGGCCCGCCCCTTTTCTTTGGGCTATTTGCCTTCGACCCGCAGCATCACCGCGCCGTGCGCCGGCACGTCGAAGGTCAGCGCATCCGCGCCAACCGCCTGCCCGCGCCACAGATCCCGTGCCGAGCGGATCGCGCCGAACCCCGCATCGGCCGCGCGCGCCTCGATCTTCGCGTTCGTCTCGCCGCGGTTGAACAGCGCCAGCGCCACCGCACCGTCGGCGAGCGGCTTGGCCCAGATCTCGAGCGCGCCGTCCTTGCGCACTGCCTTGCCCTGCACGCCCTTCGCGTCCTGATCGACCGCGATCACCTCGCGGTTCTCGAGCAGCCGCAAGATCGCGGGCGGGGTCAGGCGCAGATCATGCCCCATCAGCAGCGGCGCGGCGGACAGCGCCCATAGCGTCATGTGCGTCGTGTATTCCGCGTCGGACATGCCGCCATTGCCGAGTTCGAGCATGTCGGGATCGTTGAAGCCGTTCGGGCCGGTATGCCCGGGCTTGCCGTTCTTCTCGAAGCCGATCCGCGCCATCGTCGCATAATCGTCGGTGATGTCGCCTGTCGTCCGCCAGAGATGTCCGCCCACCTCGCGACCCCAGCTCCCGACGTCGAACCGGCCATATTCGCACAGCGAATAGACGAACGGGCGCCCCGTCGCCTGCAGCGCCGCGCCCATCTCGGCATAGCTGCGCTTCACCGTATCTGCGTCGGCATAGAAATATTCGCCCGAACACAGATCATATTTGAGATAGTCGACGCCCCAGTCAGCAAAGGTCTGCGCGTCCTGCCGAACATGGCCATAGCTGCCCTCGAACCCGGCGCAGGTGCGCGGCCCGGGCGAGCTGTAGATGCCGAGTTTGAGCCCCTTCGAATGGACGTAATCGGCGAGTGCCTTCATGTCGGGGAAGCTGGCGTTGGGCCGGATCTGCCCGTCGGGCCCACGCGTCCCCTGCCAGCCATCGTCGATGTTGACATAGACATAGCCGGCATCACGCAGGCCGGTGGCGACCATCGCGTCGGCCATCGCGCGGATCGTCTTGTCGTCGATCTTGTCGGCGAACTTGTTCCAGCTGCTCCACCCCATCGGTGGTGTCGGCGCCAGCGGCACCTGCGCGACCGGCGCCCAGGCCGGGAGCGTCTGGAAGCGGAAGGCCCGCGCCTCGGCATCGCGGGCCGATCCGCGATGCCCGCCGGCATCGATCTTCGACTCCCATAGCTGCCCCTCCAGCCGCACGCCCGCGGCCGTGCGCCGCACGGTCCAGGTCCGGGTGGGGTTGGCGCGGTCGTTGAGATTGCGCACCTCGAAGGTGAGCACGCCATCCTCGACCCGGGCATTCTGCATCGTCACCGGCCCGTACCACTTCGTGGTCACCGCCCCGGTGATGCGCGCGCCGTCGCTCGCCACCTGCAACATGGTCACGCCTGGATTGGGGCCGGCATGATCGAACAGCCAGACCCCGTCGAAGCGGGTCTGGGCGAGCGCCGCTCCCGGGGTGAGCGATGTGGTCAGGACGAGCGCGGTCAGCAGGTGTCGCACAGGGCTACTCCTTGGTTCGGGTTTAGCAGTGAAAAATCAACGCGGCGTCAGACGGGCAGCGCCTGCCCCTTCACTTCGCTGTGCCGCCAGCCATAGGCGAAATAGACCGCCAGCCCGATCGCGTTCCAGACGAGGAAGCGCAGGATCGTCGAGCTGGGCAGGCTGAACAGCAGATAGAGGCAACCGAAGATCGCGAGCGTCCCGACGACATAGGGCGCGGGGCAGCGGAACAGCCGCGGGGCGTCGGGCGCACGCTTGCGCAGCACCATCAGGCAGGCGCCGACCGCGATGAAGGCGAGCAGCGTCCCGGCATTGGCGAGCTCGGCAATCTCGTCGAGGCGGAAAAAGCCCGCGACCGCGGCGATGACCACACCCGTGATCAGGGTGATCAGCGTCGGCGCGCCGGTGCGCGGGCTCACCTTGGCGAGGCTCCGGGGCAGCAGCCCGTCGCGCGCCATCACGAAGAAGATCCGGCTCTGCCCGTACATCATCACGAGGATCACCGAGGGCAGCGCGACCACCGCGGCGAGCGCGATCAGATGCCCCGCCACCGGCTGTCCGAGCGTGCGCAGCACCAGCGCCAGCGGCTCGGGCGAGTTGGCGAGCTGCTGATACGGCAAGGCGCCGACCGCGGCGATCGCCACCGCCATGTAGATCAGCGTGCAGACCAGCATCGAGCCGACGATGCCGATGGTCAGATCACGGCCCGGACGCTTGGCTTCCTCGGCCGAGGTCGCGACCGCGTCGAACCCGTAAAAGGCGAAGAATACGATCGCAGCGGCCGCCATCACCCCGCGCTTCTCGCCACCCGTCTCCACCGAGCCGAAGCCATAGGGCATGAAGGGGTGGAGGTTGTCCGCGTTGAACGCGGGAAGCGCGAAGGAGACGAACACCGCCAGCGCCACCAGCTTGATGATCACCAGCACGATGTTGAGCGTCGCGCTCTCGCGCGTGCCGGCGACGAGCATCCCCATCACCCCGAGCGCGACGACCACCGCGGGCAGGTTGATGATCCCGCCGGCATGCGGGCCGACCAGCAGCATCGCCGGCAGATGCACGCCGGCGGCCTGCAGCCATCCCACCAGATAGCCCGACCAGCCGACCGCCACGGTCGAGCAGGCGAGCGAATATTCGAGGACGAGGCTCCAGCCGACCACCCAGGCGATCTTCTCGCCGAGCGCGGCATAGCTGAAGGTATAGGCGCTGCCGGCCGCGGGGATCATCGTCGCGAGCTCGGCATAGGCGAGCGCAGCGCAGGCGCACACCGCGCCGGCGATCGCGAAGGCGAGGATCACCGCCGGCCCCGCGCGTTCGGCGCCGACGCCGGTCAGCGTGTAGATGCCGGTACCGACGATCGCGCCCACGCCCAGCGCGATCAGATGCGGCCAACTCAAGGTCTTGGCGAGTGCATGGCCCTCCGCGTGCTTCGTGACTGAATCGAGCGATTTGCGCGGACCGAACATGCAGTTTCCCCCCTGAACGTACGGGCGACTAGGTCGCCGAACCGAATTGCTGTTTCAGATCGTCCAGCGTGCCCTGGATGTGCTGGGTGAGCAGCGCCGTCAGCTTGCCGCCGTCGCGCGCGAGCCACGCGTCGAGCAAATCCTGATGCTCGGTATGCGCGCGCGATTCGCGCCCCGCCGGCTGGAGATGCGCGACGACGTAGCGCTCCGAGAGGATCGACAGGCGCTCGACCAGCTGGGTGGTCAGCAGCCGCCCGCCGGGGCGGACCAGCGCGGTGTGGAAGTCGCGATTGCGCACCGCCACTTCGGCGAGATTGCTGGTCGCGGCGCCGTCGAGACGGTGGAACGCCTCGATCGCGGCGGTGCGGTCCGCCTCGCTCGCCCGCTCGGCGGCATAGACCGCGGCGGGCGGCTCGATCGCGAGCCGGAGCACGTAGATCTCGTCCACCTGCCCCATCGACATCGGTTGGACGAAATAGCCGCGATTGGCGTGGCTGGTCAGCAATCCTTCCTGCTCGAGCCGCGCCAGCGCCTCGCGCAGCGGGATCTTGCTGACGCCGAGCTCGGTGGCCAGCGCATCCTGGCGGATCGGCAAATTGTCCGGCAGTCGTCCGGTCACGATCTGCTCGCGCACGATCTCGAAGACTCGATCGGCAAGCGTGCGTACGACGATGCTCATGATCGCCTCTCCTTGCTGTGGGAGCGCCTCTGTTCGAACGAACGGCGCGGAAGCCAAACCATTACTTGACCAAAAACCCTTCCCAGAAAGGATCAGCCCGATCAATCCAGATCGTGTTGAAGCCGGTTGCGATTGCGGAACCCTCGATCGAGGGAATGATGGCCGATTGGTCGCCGAGGCGGGTCTCCGCCTCGACGCGGCCGATGAAACGGCTGCCGATATAGCTTTCGTGGACGAAGCGATCGCCTACCGCCAGCCTGCCCGAAGCGGCCAGATGCGCCAGCCGCGCGGACGTCCCCGTGCCGCACGGGCTGCGGTCGATCGCCTTGTCGCCATAGAAGACCGCGTTGCGCCCGTCCGCCCCGTCGCCGCGCGGCGCATCCGCCCACAGCACATGGCTGACGCCACGGATGGTCGGGTCGAGCGGATGGACCGGCTCGAACTTCGCGCGCACCGCCGCGCGGATCCGCGCGCTGAGATCGATCAGCCGCGACGCGCCGAGATCGTCGAGCCCGGTATAGCCACCCTGCGGCTCGATGATCGCGTAATAATTGCCGCCATAGGCGACGTCGATCGACAGCGGTCCGAGCCCGTCGACCTCGACTTCGATCCCGCGCGCCGCGACATAGGAGGGCACATTGGTGATGCGCACCGAAGTGACCTTCTCGCCCTCACGGGCATAGGCGATCTCGATCACTCCCGCCGGCACTTCGACCCGTAGCTTGCCTGGCTCCGCGGGCTGGATCAGCCCATGTTCGAGCCCGAAGGTGACGATCCCGATCGTGCCGTGGCCGCACATCGGCAGGCACCCCGAGGTCTCGATGAACAGGATGCCGACATCGGCATCGGCGCGCGTCGGGGGATAGAGAAAGCCGCCCGACATCATGTCGTGCCCGCGCGGCTCGAAGCACAGGCCCGTCCGGATCCAGTCGAAGCGCGTCAGGAAATCCTGCCGCCTTTCCGACATCGACGCGCCCTTGAGCAGCGGCGCCCCGCCGGCGACCAGCCGGACCGGATTGCCGGCCGTGTGGCCGTCGATGCAGAAAAAGGTGTGGCGCATCCGGGGTCAGGCGGCCTGCGCGGCGGTCAGCGTCGGCCGGGTCGCCGCCGCCTTCTCGACCATGGCGATCACTTCGGCGCGACGCGCGCCTTCGAGCGGATAGCGCGGCGGCAGCACGCGCTCGGAGCCGCGGCCCATCACCTGCTCGGCGAGCTTGATCGACTGGACGAGGTCATGCTCGGCATCGAGATGGAGCAGCGGCATGAACCAGCGATAGATCTCCAGCGCCTTGGCATAGTCGCCGCGCTCGAACGCCGCGACGAGCTCGACCGACTCCTTCGGAAACGCATTGGTGAGGCCCGAAACCCAGCCCTGCGCACCGAGGAACAGCCCCTCCAGCGCGACGTCGTCGAGCCCGGCGAACAGCACGTACCGATCGCCAAACGCATTGCGGAAATCGGTGAAGCGCCGCGTATCGGGCGCCGATTCCTTGACCGCGACGATGTTCTTCACCGGCTGGAGCGCCTCGAGCACTTCATTGTCGATCACCGAGCGATAGGCGGGCGGATTGTTGTAGAGCATGATCGGCAACCCGGTCTGGTCCGCCACGCCCTTGAAATGCGCGACCATCTCGTGCGGCTTGGGCACATAGACCATCGGCGGCAGTACCATCAGCCCGTCGGCGCCCGCCTTTTCGGCTGCCTGGGCATAGCGAACGGCGCGGCGCGTGTCATATTCGGAGACGCCGGTGATCACGGGGACACGGCCATCGACCACTTCGACGATCGCGGAGAGCACGCTGACCTTCTCACCGAAATCGAGCGAGTTGTTCTCGCCCACGGTCCCGAGCGCGATCACCCCGGTGACGCCGTCGCGGATGAGATCGTCCACCACTCGCTGGGTGTCGCTCAGATCGATCGAGAGATCGTCTCTCAGCTGAGTGGTCACCGCCGGAAATACGCCCTTCCAACCGATCGTCATCTGGTACCCCGTTCTTGAAGTCGAATAACGTATACGATATAGAATTTTGCGTTGCAATAGAGGATAGTCGGTGAGCCGGATTACGATTGTGGGCGGTGGGGTGATAGGCCTGAGTTGCGCGTCCGCGCTGCTGCGCGCCGGGCATCGGGTGACTGTTCTGGAGGCGTCCCCGATCCGGGACGCGGCGTCGTGGGGCAATGCCGGGCATATCGCGACGGAACAGGTCGCGCCGCTCGCCTCGCCCGCCAGCCTGCGATCGGCATGGGGTCGGCGTTTCGCCGTGGGCGGCGCGCTCGATTTGCCGCTGCACGCGATCGGCACGTGGCTCCCGTTCGCCCTGCGCTTCGTCGCAGCCGCCCGGCCCCACCGCTTCCGCGCCGGAAGCAGCGCGTTGCGGGCACTCCTCGCCGAGGCGCTGCCGGCCTGGCAACGCACCCCCTGGGCCGGGCAATATCTCCGAACCGCAGGGCATTTCGTCCTGTGGGAGGATGCCGGCAAGGCGGCTGCCGGCGCGGCGGCATGGCGCACGGCGGATATCGGCACCGCCCGGATCGACGACGTCGACGCCGGAGAGATCGCCAGACTGCAAGCGCTGACGAGCGCCCCGATCGCGGGCGCCCTGCACTTCACCGGCACTGGTCAGATCGCCGATCTCGACCAGCTTGCCGCCGCGATGGAGCGCGACATCGTCGCGCAGGGCGGCGCGATCGTGCGCGAGACCGGCACGATGACCTTCGCGCATGGCGAGGCGCAGGTGCCCGGGCACGAGGCCGATCTGGTGCTGGTCGCGGCCGGCGTCCGCAGCAAGCAACTGGTGGAAGCTGCGGGCCATCGCGCGCCGATCCTCGCCGAGCGCGGTTATCATATCCGCGCCGCCGCCGATCGCTGGCCACAGGACCTCCCGCCGATCGTGTTCGAGGATCGGTCGATGATCGTCACACGCTATGCCGACAGCGTGCAGGCCGCGAGCTTCGTCGAGCTGGCGAGCCCCGATGCCCCGCCCGATCCGCGCAAATGGCGGCGGCTCGAGCGCCATGTCGCCGAGCTCGGCCTGCCGATGGGCGCGCCGTTCACCCGCTGGATGGGCGCACGCCCCACCCTTCCCGACTATCTCCCCGCGATCGGCCGCTCGCGCCGCGCGGCCAATCTGCTCTACGCCTTCGGGCATCAGCATCTCGGGCTGACGCTCGCTCCGATCACCGCCGAGCTCGTCGCGGCCTTGGCGAAGGACACCCACACCCCCATCGATCTCGCCCCGTTCGACCTCGAGCGTTTCGGCGGCAAAGGAGGAATTGCATGACCATCGGCGGCTCGACCATCGCGGCGGAACTCGCCGGGCTGGAGCAATGGCATTCGCCCGCTCCCCGGATCGGCCGGGAGGAGCGCGATGCGCGTCTGTCGCGGGCACGCGAACGGCTCGCCGCGATCGGCGCCGATGCCTTGCTCGTCAACGCCGGCGCCAGCCTGCGCTATTTCACCGGCGTGGCATGGTCGCCGACCGAGCGGCTGGTGGCGATGCTGCTTCCCCGCAACGGCCGGCCGCAGATCGTCTGCCCCGCCTTCGAACGCGGATCGCTCGAGGCCGAGCTCGCGATCGACGCCGATCTGCTGCTCTGGGAAGAGGATGAGAGCCCCGTCGCCCTGGTCGCCGACGCGCTCGCCCCGGGTGCGGTGCTCGCGCTCGATCCGCTCCTGCCCTTCCATTGGTCCGAGCCGCTGCGGGCGTCGTTCCGCCCGGTCTCGGCCGCGCCGGTGATCGATGCCCTGCGCATGATCAAATCCGCCGCCGAGCTTGCCTTGATGCGGCAGGCCAAGCAGATGACGCTCGAGGTTCATCGGCGGGCGGCGCGCATCCTCGCGCCGGGAATCCGCGCCAGCACGGTCAAGCGCTTCATCGACGACGCGCACCGGGCGCTCGGCGCCGCGGGCTCGACCTTCTGCGCAGTCCAGTTCGGCACCGCCACGGCCTTTCCGCACGGTCTGCCCGGCGATCAGCAGCTCGGGGAAGGCGAACTCGTGCTGATCGACACCGGCTGCACGATCGACGGCTATCATTCTGACATCACCCGCACCTATGCGTTCGGCGCGGTCGGCGACGAGATCCGCGCGACATGGGATCTGGAGAAGGAGGCGCAGGCCGCCGCTTTCGCCGCCTGTCGTCCCGGCGAGCCCTGTGAGAGCGTCGACCACGCCGCGCGCAGAGTGCTCGAAAAGGCCGGGCTAGGGCCCGACTATCATCTGCCCGGCCTGCCCCACCGCACCGGCCACGGCATCGGCCTCGCGATCCACGAACCCGCCTATCTCGTCCGCGGCGACCGCACGCTGCTGGCTCCGGGCATGTGCTTCTCGAACGAGCCGATGATCGTCGTCCCCGATCGCTACGGCATCCGGCTGGAAGACCATATGCACGTGACCGAGGACGGCGCGGCATGGTTCACCGAGCCGCAGCATTCGCTCGATCGGCCCTTCGCATGAAGCGCGCCACCGCGTTGCTGCTCGGCGCGCTGACGCTGGCCTCTTGCGCCGCGCGGGTCGGCCCGCCGCCGCCGGTGCTCAAGCTCGATCCGTTCTACGCCAAGTCGCTCGATGCCGGCGGCATTCCGATCTCGGCCTCCGGCGCGGTGCCCGACAAGGCGCTGCGCGCCGCCCGGATGCTGATCGTCGAGATGCTCGCGCGCCGGCCCGATTTGCGGCGCACGCTGGTCGCGGCCGGGCAGCGGGTGATGGTGATGGGCGTCGACGAGCAGACGCTCGACGTCCCCGAGCAGCGCGACTGGAAGAAGCCGGCGATCGACGATCCGCGGCTCACCATCTGCGAGCGCAAACTCTATGACGAGCGGATCGGCAGGTTCACCGACCGCGAATATTGGGGCCGCCGCGCCCGCGGCATGGGCGGGCTGCTGACCAGCGCCGCGACCGAGAACCTGCTCGGCGTGCCGGACACGCGTTATTATGGCGAGACGATCCTGATCCACGAATTCTCGCACGCGATCCTCGACGCGGTGCAGACCGCCGATCCCGCGCTCTACGCGCAGGTCGAGGCGGCCTATGCCGCAGCCGCCGCGAAGGGGCTCTGGGCCGGCGAATATGGCGCGACCACGATCCAGGAATATTGGGCCGAGGGCACCCAATTCTGGTTCAACTCGAACAAGCTCGCGGTGATCGACGGCGTCCGCGTGCTTTCCGATGCCGACCTCGCCCGCCACGATCCCGCGCTCGCCGCGGTGCTCCGCGCGGTCTATGGCGAGCGTCACCGGCTGCGAGGCGATCCGTTCTACATGCACCCTGCGCGCGTGCCGGCCGGTCCGCTCCCGAAGAGCACGGCCGAGAGGTGCTGACTGGCTAGTGCGTCTCGCAGGCCGCAGGCGGTCGCGTGGGTGCGGGCGCGGGCCGCCGCGGTGCAGGCGCCAGCACCTCCCACTCCTGCACGCCCACCCCGGCATGGGTTCCGCCCGCCTGCGACGCATCGAACACCGCGCGCAGGCAGCGCGTCGTCACCGGCGCGAACCGGACCTGCTGAAACGCCGCCGGCGCGGTGCCATAGCCGCTCGCCCCGGTAACCGGCTTCCAGCCGCCGTCCCAATATTCGAGGTGCCATGCGGCCGGCGGCGCGACGCCGATCCCCGAACCCGCCGGCTGATCGGCGAAGAACCAGATTCGCGATCCGTCGATCGTCATCGGCTTGGCCCAGCGATATTCGACCCACGGCCGCGCCGGATTGGCGCCGGTCCACGTCCCCCACATCTCGGGCGGCAACGGATTGGCGCGCACCTTGCCGTCGTTGAGCGCGGCGATCCAATATTGCACCGGCACCCTGTTCGACGACGCCGGCCAGCCCGAACCCGCGACGTTGCGGGTGGCCGCCGGCGCCGGCTGCGGCGCGCGCGTCGGCACCACCGGCCGGATCGCGGCGGGCGAGACGCTGTCGTCCCACTGCATCTCGTCGATCGCGACGCTGCGGCGGAAATGCCCGCCGCCCGCGGCATCGGCGGTGTGGTACGCCATGTACCATTTGCCTTTGAATTCGACGGCCCCGGCGTGCGAAGTCGTCGACGACACGGGCCTGAGTGCGACCCCGCGATAGGTCCATGGCCCCAGTGGCGAAGTCGCGGTGCCCCACGCCTGGCACGCATGGTACACCGCCGGCGTGCACGGGCTGTCCGGTCCGGCATTGTTGCCGGCATAGAGCATGTAGTAGACGCCCTTGCGCTTGAGGATCCACGGCGCCTCGAAGAAGCCGGTCAGCCCCTCGATCCGCTTCTGCTCGCCCTTGGGCGTGATCATGTCGCGTTCGAGCTCCATGCCGCGCAGCTGGCCGAACGTGCCCCAATAGATGAAGACCCGGCCATCCTCGTCGAGCAGCACGGTGGGGTCGATGTTCTGGATATCGTTCGCCACCGGCAGCTTCTGCGAGAGGATCGGGCCCGACGGATGGGCATCCTTCCACGGCCCGCGCACGCTGTCCGCCACCGCCACCCCGATCGCGAACCGGTCCTTCGCGTCGCTGTTCTTCTCGAGCACCGGGGCGTAGAAATAGAAGCGCCCGTCCGTCCCTTTGACGATCTGCCCGGCATAGGCCCGCGCCGGCTCGGCCCAGGCGAAGACGTTCTCCGGCCGGATGAAGCCGGGGGTATGCCGCCACTTGCGCGACGCCGGATCGCGCGTCGCCAGCAGCTGCCATTCGGGCATGATGAAGTCGTTGACCTCGGGATCGGCCATGTCACGCCCGGTGAGGATGTAGAGCGTGTCGCCGTCGACCAGCGGCGCCGGATCGGTGGTGTAATAGCGCCCGTCGGCAAGGATCGGATTGCCCTTGGCGACTACGGCCTCCCCCGCCCCTTGGGCGCAGGTAGCGCCCGGCAGCGCCAGCAGCGCCGCGAAACCCATCCCTCGCGTCATCTCATTCCTCGTCCGGATAAGGGCCCTTGCCGCCCTCGGCGATCAGCTGGTCGACGCGCCGGTCGATCTCGGGGATCGGCACCGAACCCAACGCGAGCACCGCATCGTGAAAGGCGCGCAGGTTGAACTTCGCGCCCAGCGCCTTCTCGGCCCGCGCGCGCGCCGCGAGGATCGCCAGCTCGCCGGTGTAATAGCTCAGCGCCTGCCCGGGCCACGCGATGTAGCGATCGACTTCGGTCTCGATCTCGTGATCGGCCAGCGCGGTATTGTCGTGCAGGAATTGCTGCGCCCGTTCGCGGCTCCAGCCCTGCGCGTGGATGCCGGTGTCGACCACCAGCCGCGCCGCGCGCCACATCTGGTAGCTGAGCATGCCGAACAGCTCATAGGGCGTGGTGTACATGCCCATCTCTTCGCCCAGCGCCTCGCAGTAAAGCGCCCAGCCCTCGCCATAGACCGAGAGATAGGTGTCGCGGCGGAATGCCGGCAGATCCCTGTTCTCCGCCGCGAGCGGCATCTGGAAGGCGTGGCCCGGCGCGCTCTCGTGCAGCGTCAGCGCCGGCAGCGAATAGAGCGGCCGCGCCGGCAGATTATACGTGTTGATGAGATAGACGCCCGGCCCGCCGCGCCCGCCGGTGTAGAAGGGCGCGATATCGTCGGGCACCGGGATGATCGCGAAGCGGCTGCGCGGCAGCCGGCCGAAATATCTGGAAGCCTTGCCGTCGAAGCTCTTGGCGATCCATGCCCCGCGGTCGAGCAGCGCCTGCGGGGTCTTGGCATAGAATTGCGGATCGGTGCGCAGGAACTTGAGGAAGGCGGGCAGATCGCCCTTGAACCCCACCTGCTGCATCACGCCGTGCATACGCGCGCGGATCTTGGCGACCTCGGCGAGGCCGATCGCATGGACCTGCTCGGGGGTCTGGTCGAGCGTCGTGTATTCGGCGACCTTGGAGCGGTAATAGGCCCGCCCGTCGGGCAGGTCGTACGCCGCCAGCGCCGTCCGCGCGCCCGGGATATATTCCTCGCGCAGGAAGCGCAGCAGCTTGGCATGCGCCGGCATCACCGCCTCGCGGATCGCCGCCTCGCCCTCGGCGCGCAGCCGCGCCTGCGTTTCCGCCGGCATCCCCGCCGGAAATTTGGCGAAGGGTGCGAAGAAGGGGGAATCTGCCGGCGACTTCGCCTCGGCGACCTTGGCCACCCCGGCGTCGCGACCCTGCAGCGTGATCCGCGACGGCGTGAAGCCGCGCTTCAATCCCCCGCGCATATTGACGATCTGCTGGTCGAAATAGCGCGGCACGTCGCGCAGCGTCGCGAGATAGCGGCGATAATCTTCCTCGCGCACGAAATCGCCCCGCGCGCTCTCGGCGAGATCGCCCCAGAAGCTCGAATCCGCATTGAGCGGCTTCTCGTAATCGCGGAATTTCTGCTCGTTCAGCAGCGCCTCGATCTGACCCTTGAACACCGCATAATTGACCCGCTCGGCGGGCGAGAGCTTCGCCGGATCGATCTTGCCCAGCGTCGCGAGCGTCGCGGTCCAGCGCGACAGCCTTTCGGCCTGCGCAGCGGGGCCGATATCGGGCAGCCCGAGCTTCTGGTCCTTGGGGCTGTCCTCGTTGGGCGCCTGCTGGCGCTGCCGCCACGCATATTCCTCGGTGTAGAGTTTCCGCAGCTGCGCGTCGGCGGCGCCCCGCGGGATCCCCGCATCGGCCGCCGTCGTCATCACCGCCACGCCCGCCAGCATCACTGCCGCTCTACGCCATGTCGCCACGCTCAAACTCCGATCGCCATGATGTCCGCATATAGCGCCGCGGGGATGGTCACGCCTTCCGCCAGACAGCGTGCCCGCGCCGCATAGCGTCGCTGCGAGGGCAGCCTCGCGCCCTGCCCTTCGATCGCCGCGAACATCGCCTCGGCGCGCGTCAGATTCGCCAGCACCGCCTCCCCCAGAAACCCCGCCCGATCGATCGCGAGGATCAGCTCGCCGCCGATCGGCGATCCGCCGCGGCTCTCGTCCGCCGCGATCGATTCGGCGCTGGTCATGTCGCCGATCAGCGGTCCGGCGAGCAATTCGACCATTGCGGCCAGCGCCGATCCCTTGTGTCCGCCAAAGGTCCGCATCGCCCCGTTCAGCACCGCCTCGGCGTCGGTGGTGCCGCGCCCCTCGGAATCATAGCCCCAATCCTCGGGGATCGACCGACCCTCGCGGCGGTGCAGCTCGATCTCGCCGCGCGCGACGGCGCTGGTCGCGAAGTCGAACACGAAGGGTTCGCGCCCCGGCCGCGGCCACCCGAACGCGATCGGATTGGTCCCGAACACGGGTTTGGTCCCGCCCGCCGGCGCGACCCAGGCATGGCTCGGCGTGAAGGCCAGCGCGACCAGCCCCTGGTCCGCCAAGGCCTCGACTTCGGGCCACAGCGCCGCGAAATGGACGACATTGTTGAGCGCCAGCGCCGCAATGCCGTTGGCGCGCGCCTTCTCCACCAGCAACGGCATGCCGCGTTCGAAGGCGAGCTGCGCGAAGCCGCCGCCACCATCCACCTGCACCAGCCCCGCCTTGGGCTCCGAGACCTTCGGCACCGCATCAGGCACTACCACGCCTGCGCGGATGCTGCGATCGGCGACGAGCAGCCGATAGATACCGTGGCTCGCGCAACCGTCGCGCTCGCCCGAAACCATCGTCTCGGCCACCGCATCGGCATGTTCGCCCGCCAACCCCGCCGCGCGCAGCTTGGCCCGGGCGAGCGCGCGCAGTTCGTCGAGCGTCATCGCGACGCCGGCCGCGGGCTCACTCAAATCTTCGCGCCCGGTTTCGCGGTGAACAGCCGCACCCCGAAGATCGGGCCGGCGGTGCTGCGATCGTGCGGCACGATCCGCACCCGCACTTCCTTCTTGCCCTTGGTCAGCGCCTCGGGGAGCGGATATTCGGCGTCGAAGAACTTGCCCGGCCTGTCGTTGTCGAGCGTCTGCGTCGCGACCTTCACATTGTCGACGAGGATGTCGAAGCCGCGCTTGCGCTCGCCGCCCCAATAGGTCGCCTGCAGGATCAGCGGGCCGTCCTTAGGCCTGAGCGTGAACTCGATGAACCCGCCCGATCGCGCGTCGCGTCCCTGCCGGCCGCGATAGGTGACCGGATAGGAGATGTCCGAGGTGAGGTTGTGGTCGCGCTCGGGCTGCATCTCGCCAAGGAACATCACGTCGACCGAGCGTGCTGCGATGTCCTTCAGCCGCGCCTGCTCGGCGAGGAACGCCTTCTCCTCCGCCGCCCACGCACTCTCCGAGAAGCGCTTGAAATAAGTCGCGCTGCGCCGGTTGTACTGGCGGTAGAAGGGCACGAACTGCAGGTCGGCGGGCCGCACCACGCCGCGGGTGTTGAAGATGCCCTTCGACGCATCGCTGGGCGTGAATGCTGCAAGCAGATCGGCACCAACCAAAGCCGGATCGGCCTGCTCCCACTTTACGTCCTTGGGCCCGAGATCGGCAGCGAGCACCATCGGCCCGCTCAGCACTGCGATCGTGTTCGCATCGCCCGCCGCACTCTCGATTCGCAGATCGAGCGGCAGCGCGATCGCCACCTTGTCGCCCGCCTTCCAGCGCCGGTTCACCACCGCATAGCCGCGCTCGAACACCGGGGTCGCCGGCTGCCCGTTGACCGTCACCACTGCCTTGCCCGCCGCCCAGCCAGGCACGCGCAACGCGACCGGGAAGCGCCCCGCGCGGACCCTGGTGAAGGTCAGCGTCGAGTCCGGCGCGAACGGATAGTTGGTCTCGAGCGTCAGCGTGGCATTGCGCTTCGCCCAGCTGGCATCGGCGGGGATGTAGAGATTGACGATCAGCCCGCCGGCATCGTCTTCCCAGAAGATCGACTCGCCGTGCTTCGCATGCACTTCCATGCCGCTGCCGACGCAGCACCAGAAGGCGTCGTCGTCGACCGTCGAATAGCCGCGCTCGCTGCCGGTCATCAGCGGCGTCATATAGGTGAAGCCGCCGGTCGCGGGGTCCTGCGCCGACATCACGTGATTGAGATGCGCGCGCTCGTAAAAGTCGAACAGCGCGCCATCGGGCTGCCAGCCATAGAGGTGCCGGGTCAGCTTGAGCATGTTGTAGGTGTTGCAATGCTCGCAGGTCTGCTCCGTGACGTGATCGGCGACCGTGTCGGGGGTGAAGAAATATTCGCGGTCGGCATTGCCGCCGATCACATAGCTGTGGTGCTGCGTCACCCGTTCCCAGAAGAAGGTCGCCGCGGTCCGCCGCTTCTCGTCGCCGGTGATGTCGTAGATCCGCGCCAGCCCGATCAGCTTGGGCACCTGGGTATTGGCGTGGAAGTTGGCGAGCTTGTCCTCGCGGTTGCCCAGCGGATCGAGCACGCGATTGTCGTAGAGCGTCTCGGCCATCTTCAGCCAGCGGGGGTTGCCGGTGCGCTGATGCATCTCGGCGTAGCTCTCGTTGAGCCCGCCATATTCGCAGCCCAGCACTTCCTGCACCTGCGCCGGCGTCAGCGCCGCGAACACCCGCTCGAAATAGCCGCCAAGCCCCTCGACGACCGTCAGCGCCTTCTTGTTGCCCCACGCGCCATGGACGTCGAGCAGCCCGGCAAAGAGCTTGTGAACGGTGTAGAGCGGCGACCATGAGCCGTTGAGATCGAACCCGCCGGACTTGATCTCGCCCTTCATCACCTCGCCGAAGATCTCCTCGCCGTCGACGACGGTCCCGTCCTTCCGCTTGCGGCCGAGCGCGCCGACATAGCCGGTCCCGCGCTTCGCCTGCGCCTCGGCGAGTTCGTCGACGATGTAATCGGCACGGCGGCGCATCTCGGCGTCGCCGGTCTGCTGCCACATCAGCGTGAGCGCGGTGAGATAATGGCCGAGCGTGTGGCCCGCGATGGTGTCGCTCTCCCACCCGCCATAGATCGCCGCCCTGGGCTCCAGCCCGGCATATTTGCGGAAATTATGGAGCAGCCGGTCGGGGCTGAGCCGATGGAGATACTTGCGATTGACCTCGACGGCGGTGGCATAGTCGGAAGGCCGCAGCCGCACCGATCCGAGCGGCAACGGCTTCACGCCTTTGGGCGCGAACGCCCCCGCCCCGACGGCCCGCGCGACCCTCGCCTGCCCTCCCACCGCCAGCACGGCGGCACCGAACATCAGTTCCCGGCGGGAGGCACGCATCATCGGCATCTCGATCTCCTGAATACCGTATACGATTATCGCCGGTGATCCGGAGCGTCAATCCGCTTTCCGTCCTTCCTATTCGTCCCGCAGCGAAAGCTCGGTGTCCGCCAGCGCCAGCCGCACCAACTCGGTCATCGCCGCGCGCGACGCTTCGGGATCCGCCGCGGCGATCGCCTCGAGCAGCGCGCGGTGCTCGGGGATCGGATCGCGCGGCAAGGCGCGGTTGCGTTGCTTGTAGATCGTCGTCCACGCGATCGCCGCGAGGATCGAGCTCGCCAGCGCGATCATCGCGTCGTTGCGGGTCGCCTCGAGCATCGTCATGTGGAAATGCTGGTCGGCGATGCGGCCCTGTTCGGTGGCGAGTCCGTGCCGCGCCATCGCGTCGAGCGCTTCGCGCATCGCCGCCAACTGCACCTCGGAACGGCGTTCGGCGGCGAAGGCGGCAGCGGTAGGCTCGACCACCATGCGCAGCTCGAACAGGTCGAGCACGAATTTGAGGCTCGGCTCGGCCTCGAACTGCCAGGCGAGCAGATCGGGATCGAGCAGGCTCCACTGGCGCCGCGGCGCAACCCGGGTGCCCGCCCGCGGGCGGCTCTCGACCAGCCCCTTGGCGGCAAGCGTGCGGAACGCCTCGCGCAGCGCCGGGCGCGAGATGCCGATCTGCTCGGCATGCTCGATCTCGCTGGGGAAGACATGCCCCTCGGGCAATTCCCCCGAGAGGATCATCACGGCGAATTGCTGGGCGAGCGACCCCGTCCGCCGCAATGCCACCGCGGCCGGCAGCAGCGCGCCTCGTCTGTCGTCGGTGCGAAATGCGGACAAGGCCCTCTCCTCGCTGACAACGCTAGCGGCTCGCCACCGCAAAGCAATGCGTCATACATTATACGGTATAATTTTGTTGAGCTAGTTGGATGCGCTCGATATGCAGCAAGGCCAACGCCATCGACGCCATCGGGGAAGCCATGTCCAACGCCCGCACTCTCGCCCCCGCGGCGCTCTTCCTCGCCGGTATAACGACCGTGCTCTGTCTACCGGCCCTGCACGCGCAGGAACAACCCAAGCCGGTCTTTGCCCCGATCCAGACCAGTACGCACCGGGTCGGCGCCTTTCAGGTAGCCCTACGCGCCGACACCCAGACGCTCGCCCGCCTCTCCCCCGCCGCCGAGCCCGGCTTCAGCTTCGTCCCCACCGCGCGCGAGCCCGAGCGCGCCGGCGACGGCTACAACCATGTCGGCGACCTCAACCTGCGCGTCCGCGCGCCCGGCGGCGCATGGCAGGACTTCGCCTCGGCCCATGCCCGCAAGCCGATCCGCCGCCTGCCGGCATCCGGCAAGACCCTCGCCGCCGCCGACATCACCGCGAGCATGGGCGAGAACGCACCGTTCACGGTCGAGCGCCGCTGGCTCGACGAGGCCGGTCTGCTCGCGCTGCGCTTCCGCATCACCAATCGCTCGGGCGCCCCGCTCGAGATCGGCGCGCTCGGCATGCCGATGGTGTTCGACAACATCATCACCGATCGCAACCTCGATCAGGCGCATGCCGAGGCGAGTTTCGTCGATCCCTATATCGGGCGCGATGCGGGCTATCTGCAGGTCACCCGCCTCAACGGAAAGGGCCCGGCGCTGCTGGTCCTTCCCGAAAAGGGCAGCCCGCTCGAAGCCTGGGCCCCGCTCAAGAACCCGCGCGAGGCCGGCGAGTCGATCTTCACCGACAAGAGCCCGCGCGGCCAGACCTCGGAGGGATTCTACGACTGGACCGTCCACAGCCTCGGCTATGCCGATCGCGAGTGGAAGCAGGCCGGCGAGCAGTGGAACGCCCCTACCGGGCGCACCCTCGCCCCCGGCCAGACGATCGAGGTGGGCGTCCGTATGACCGAGGCGCCGTCGATCCGCGCGATCGAGGCGACGCTGATCGCCAACAAGCGCCCGGTCGCGATCGGCATCCCCGGCTATGTCGTCCCCGCCGACCAGTCGGCGACGCTGTTCGTCAAGGCGCCGTCGGCGATCCGCAAGATCGAGAGCTTTCCCACCGGTGCAGTCGAGGCCACGCCCGCCGGCAGCCGCAAGGGCTGGACCCGTCTCGACATCCGCGGCCGGCAATGGGGCCAGGCGCGCCTCACCCTGACCTATGCCGACGGTCAGGCCCAGACCGTCAGCTATTTCGTCACCAGGCCGCTCGAGCAGACCATGGCCGATCTCGGCCGCTTCTCGACCAATCAGCAATGGTATGAAGGCAAGGGCGACCCCTTCGGCCGCTCGCCCGCCATCCTCACTTACGACAACGAGGCGAAGAAGATCGTCGATGTCGAGCCGCGCGTGTGGATCGCGGGAATGAGCGACGAAGGCGGCGGCGGGGCATGGGTCGCGGCGACGATGAAGCAGCTCGACAATCCCGATCCCGCCGAGATCACGAAGATCGAGCGCCTCGTCACCGAGACCGTGGTCGGCAATCTCCAGGTGGCCGACGGTCCGCAGGCCGGCGCGGTCAAGAAGAGCCTGTTCTACTACGACCCCGCCAAATTCCCCGATCTCTACAAGGACGCCGACAAGTGGAAGTCGTGGACCTCGTGGAAACCGAAGGACGCCGGCGATCTCGGCCGCGCCTATAACTACCCCCATGTCGCGATCGGCCATTGGGTGCTCTATCGCACCGCGCGCAACCATCCCGGCCTCGTCACGCGCCACGACTGGCGCTGGTATCTCGACCACGCCTACCGGACCACCGTCGCGATGATGCGCGACGCGCCTTATTATGCCGAGTTCGGGCTGATGGAAGGCGATGTCTTCGTCGACATCCTCAAGGACCTCAAGCGCGAGGGCCTCACCGCCGAGGCCACCGAGATGGAGCGGCTGATGAAGCAGCGCGCCGATCACTGGCGCACGCTCAAATTCCCCTTCGGTTCGGAGATGCCGTGGGATTCGACCGGCCAGCCCGAAGTCTATGCGTGGATGCGCTATTTCGGTTACCAGCCGCAGGCCGAAATCACCCGCGAAGTGATCCTCGGCTATGATCCGACGATCCCGAGCTGGGGCTATAACGGCAATGCCCGCCGCTATTGGGACTTTCTCTATGGCGGCAAATATCCGCGGATCGAGCGCCAGATCCACCATTATGGCTCGGCGCTCAATGCGGTCCCGCTGTTCGACGCCTATCGCCAGAACCCCGGCGACCTGCATCTGCTCCGCGTCGCCTATGGCGGGATGATGGGCGGCATCACCAATATCGATCAGCAGGGCTTCTCGTCGGCGGCATTCCACGCCTGGCCCGATATGATGAAATGGGATCCCTATACCGGCGATTACGGCATGGGGTTTTACGGCCACGCCCTCGCCGCCGCGACCTATCTGGTCAACGACCCGACCTTCGGCTGGCTCGGCTTCGGCGGCGACGTGACCCAAGGCAAGGACGGCGTCCAGATCCAGCCGAGGGACGGCGCCCGTGCGCGGCTGTTCGTCGCGCCCGCCGGCGCGTGGATCACGCTCGACGCGGGCAAGATCGCCAATGTCACCTACACGCCGATCAACGGCGCGATCACGCTGACGCTCGATCCGGCAACAGCGGTGACCCCCACGGCCCGGCTCCGCATCGAGACCACGACTGCGAATGCTCGCGCGCTGACACCCTCGGCCGGCACCCTCGAGCGCGGCGCCTGGACGATCCCGCTCGGCACCGCGCCGACCCTCGTCAAGCTCAGCCCGCGCTGAGCCCCGCATGCGCCTGCGCACCGCCGCCCTCGCCGCCCTTCTCGGCGGCGTCCTCGCCGCACCCCCGGCGTTGGCCGGGGAGAACGCCCGCTGCGCGGCGGGCAGCTGGAAGCCGGTCGCGACCGACCCCGCCGACCCCAACGCCAAAATCCCGCTGCGCTACGAGACGCCGCATTTCGCCTTCCACTGGCAGGGCGACCTCGTCTCGCCCGAGATCGCGCGCGCGGCCGGCGCGCACCTCGAAGCCGTCTGGACGTATTTCCTCGACACGCTCGACTTCCCCGAGCCCGATTGCGCCACTGCCGCCAAGCGCAAGGCCAACATCTTCATCGCCGCCGATTACGGCCTGACCGGCGGCGTCGACGAAGCCGGCAATATCGGCATGTGGATCGGCCCGGGCGGGCTCGAGGATCGTTTCGGGCTGGCGCACGAGCTGACGCACGCGCTGCAGGGCGGCACCGGCGCGTTCCGCGACACGCCCTATGGCGGCTGGCTGTGGGAGAGCCATGCCAACTGGATGACCGTCCAGCTCCCCGAGTTCCGCGGCAACACGCATTGCTCGGTGCTGTCGGTCAACCATCCGCACCTCTATTACGGCTCCACCCGCGTCCGCTACTGCAACTGGCAGTTCCTCGAATATCTGAAGGACCGTTTCGGCTATGCCGCGATCAACGCCATCTGGCGCGACGCTCCCAAGCGCGGAACCGCCGGCGCCGACAGCGCCGATCCGATCGAAGTGCTGATGCGCAGCCGCGGCTGGACGGTGGCGCAGCTCAACGACGCGTTCGGCGACTGGGCGATGCACAATGCGCATTGGGACTATACCAATCCCGACGGCTCCGATCAGGGCGCGATCTATCGCCGCGCCTATGGCGGCTACGAACCGTCCGACGCCCGGCCGCTGCGCACCACCATCCTCGACCCGCTCGATCGCGACCGCCGCCGCTTCGCCGTCGCGCCCGCAGGCGCGCCGCAACGCTGGGGCTACAATATCGTCCCGCTCCACCCCGATGCGAAGGCGACCAAGGTCAGCGCCACCTTCCGCGGGGTGGTCCAGCGCGCTCCGGCCGTCACCAGCCTGCCCGGCCTCGCCGACGAGCCGACCACCATCCCCGCCCCCGCCTCGGACTGGCGCTGGGGCCTCGTCGCGGTCGATGCCGCCGGCAAGAGCCGCTACTCCGCCCTCCAGCGCGGCCCCGACGGCGCGGCGACGATCGCGCTCGAGCCCGGCGACCAGGGCCTGTTCCTTGTGGTGGTCGCCACCCCTTCGCAGTTCCACCACATCCAGTGGGAACAGCCCTACCATTCGATCTATCGCTACCCATGGATGGTCCAGCTCACCGGCGCGATGCCCGAGGGCTTCCAGCCCGACGCGCCCGCGCCCGTCCGCGGCGGCCACCGCCACCCGAACGGCGGCGGCTGGGTGGCTCCCGGCGCCGTGGTCGACGCGACCGCCTGGGTCGGCCCCTATGCCCGCGTCCTCGCCGGCAGCGTCCGCAACCATGCCCGCGTCGAAGACCATGCGGTGATCGCCAGCGGGCAGATCCTCGGCAATGCCCGCGTCTCGGCGCTGTCGGTGATCCGGGGCAACACCATCGTCAAGGACCGCGCCCGCGTCGCCACCACCTTCCTCGGCATCGGCGAGCTCGAGCAGAACATCGTGCTCTCGGGCACCGCGCAGCTGATCGGCGATGTCGAGCACCGCGGCGGCACCTTCGCGAAAGGCATCTATTCCGGCTTCGTCGACTCCGCCGCCGCCAACGACCCGCGCCGCGGCGCGAACCTCGCTGCGCCGCCGCCGGAGGTGACCGCCGCGCCGCGCTACGTCTGGCGCCCCTGATATGTGAACACGCCGTACGCGGCGCACTTATTCCCCTCCCTGCAAGGGAGGGGTCAGGGGTGGGTTGGCGAGCGCAGCGAAGCCATTTTACCCTCCTCGCATGCTGCGCCGAGTCGATCCGCGCCTGACCGCTCGCGCACGCGAATTGCGCAACAATCCGACGCCTGCCGAGATAGCGATCTGGCACCGCGTGTCACGCTATCGCCCGCCCTTCACGCGTCAGCATGTCGAAGCCCCGTTCATCATCGATCTCGTGTGCAGAAAGGCGAAACTGGCGATTGAGCTCGACGGCAGCCAGCATATCGAAACGGCCCACGCCGATGCCCAACGGACTGCGCACCTTCAATCCTTGGGCTGGCGCGTGATCCGGCTGTGGAACTCAGAGGTGCTCGCGAACCCCGATGGAGCGGCCCGGTATATTCTGTCCACCGCCGCCGAGTGCCTCGGCGGCACCCACCCCCAACCCCTCCCTTCCAGGGAGGGGCGTGCGAGACGGCCGAGATATCGCTGAGCCCCCAAAAAAAGAAAAGGCCCGCCTCCGGAGAGGCGGGCCAGTTGGGATCTGCAGGGGTGCAGAAAGGATCAGAAGTTGATCGTCGTCCCGAACGCGATCTGCCGGCCGAGCGAGTCGTAGCGGGCCGAGATCGTGTTCGCGCGCGACAGGCCGATATTGTACGAGTTCGGCAGGATCGGCGGAGTCTTGTCGAGCAGGTTGTTCGCCGCGATCCGGAACGAGAAGTTCTTCTCGACGCGGAAGTTGAGCGCGAGATCGAAATAATCGACCGCCGCAATGCGGTAGAAGGTCGTGCGCACGTCGGCCGGCTTCCAGCCGAGGCTTTCCTCGCCCGAGTTGGACACGTTGGTCAGCGGCCCGAGGTGGCGCCAGTTCAGCGAGGCGCTGAAGAACTGGTCGGCCGTGGTCCAGGTGGTGCGCAGATTGTGCGTCCACTTGGGGATGAACTGGCCGCAGCCCGCGCCGCCATAATAGCCGACGCAATTCTTCTCGAGCAGGATCGGCGAGTCCTGGCCCCCGGCCAGCGTGGTCAACGACCCCGCAAAGTCGAAGTCCAGCCGGCCGGCGCCGCCCAGCGGCAGCGCGTACTGGGCCTGGAAGTCCCAGCCGTGCGACTTGCTCTTGTAATAGTTGGTCGTGCCCTGACGGATGAAGCCCGTCGCGGGGTTGCCGTCCGGATTGCTGAACAGCGTCCCGTCGGCATTGCGCACGAACATGCTGCAGAAGAAGTCGCTGCCGGTGATGCGGCAGCCCTCCGAGAAGTAGCTATAGTCGTTGTAGCCGATCGAGTCGTTGAGATCGATCATGTAGCGATCGACCGAGACGACCAGGCCGGGCAGGAAGCGCGGCTTGAGGACGATGCCGATCGTCTTGGTATAGGCGGTCTCGGGATCGACGGTGAAGCCGCCGGCCCGATAGGTGCAGCCGATGTCGGTCGGGCAGAGCAACGAGGCGCTGCCGTAGAGATTGTCGGCAAGGCCGGTCGCGGCGCAGGTCTCGCGCGATGCCGCCGGGGCGCCATAGGTCGGGATCTGCTGGCCGGTGTTCGGATCGATCGTCGTGCCGGTGATCGTCGGCGCGCAGATGTCGTTGAACGCGGTGGTGATCCGGCCGTAGCTGATGTTGCTCCCCTGGAACGCCTCGACCACGGTCGGTGCGCGCTGGGCGCGGTTGATCGAGGCGCGGAAGGTGATGTCCGGGATCGGCGACCAGATCGCCTCGGCCTTCCACGTCGAGAAGGTGTTGGGGTTGCTGCTGTACTTCGACAGGCGATAGGCGCCGTTGACCTGCAGCAGATCGGCGAAGGGCTTGTCCTGCGCGATCGGCACCTGAAGCTCGACATTGCCTTCCCAGACATGCTGGGCGAGCGACTGGTCGCTGCCGCCATTCTGCTCGCGCCAATTGGCGTCGGCATAGCTCTTCAGCTGGTCCTCGCGATATTCGGCGCCGAACGCGATGGCGAGGCCGTCATCGGCCCAGGGGCTCTTGATGCCATAGGTGCCGAGATCGCCCTGCACGGTCGCGATCGCATTGTAGAGCGTGTTGACCGTGGTCTGGGTGCCGTAGGTGCCCTCGAGCAGATAGTCGAACAGCGCCGGGGTGTTGATCGTCGAGCCCGCGCTGAACGGGTCGAACGGCAGGCAGCCATTGGCCACGTCGTTCACGCAGCTGATCGAGCCGCCATTGTTGACGACGTTGAGCGCGTTGTTGATCCGGTCATAGCTCGGCGTCGCCCAGCTGGTGTCCATCTTGTTGCGGGCATAGACGCCGCCGACGTCATAGCTCCAGCCCTTGGCGAATTCGCCGCGGATGCCGCCGGTGATGCGGGTGCCCTGGTTGAGGTAGCGGTCTTCCTGGTCGGGCACGCCGCTGAAGCGGTAGCGCAGCTCGATCGGCACCATCGTGTTGGTGCCGGCCTGCGCGCCGCAGATCGTCGATGCCTGCGCGGCCGAGAGGAACGGATTGGCGCAGCTCACCTGATACGGGCCCGAATAGATGCCCGAGGTCAGCACGCGCGCCGGATAGAGGTTCACCGACTTGTCGCGGAACCACATCGCATTGGCATAGAGCTCGACAGCGTCCGAGATCTCGAACGACGTGAAGCCGCCGGCATTCCAGCGCTCGTCGGCGCGCTGGAACGAGTAGCCGTCATAGGGATTCTCGGCGACTGCGTTCGAATAGGGGATGAAGCTGCGCGACCCGTTGGGGTTGTTGACATAGGCGTTGCCGGCGTTCGGCCCGCTCTGCGGCGAGACATAGCCGGTCTTGGTGTAGGTCGAGAGCGTGCAGGTGAGCGGGCCGTCCTTGACCGCCTCGGTCAGCTGGCAGCCTGAGGTTTCGCGCGCGCCATAGGGGACGAGGTCGGCCTTGCGGTAATTGACATAGGCCGAGATGTGGAAGCGGTCGTCGAACAGCTTCTTGCCCGCGGTCAACGACAGGTCGACGCGGCCGCCATCGGTGACGAAATTGTGGTTCGGCTGTGCGAAGCCATATTGGCTGGCGACCTGCGAGATCAGGCCCGGCTTGTTCTGGTGCGCGTAGAAATTGTAATTGGCGTTGGCCTGGATGCCCTCGAAATCATCGTTCATGATGAAGTTGACGACACCGGCCACCGCATCCGAGCCGTAGACCGCCGAGGCGCCGCCGGTGAGCACGTCGACGCGCGAGATCAGCGCGGTCGGGATCATGTTGGCGTCGAGGCCGTTCATCGTGCCGAGGCGCTTGCCGTCGACGAGGATCAGCGTGCGCTCGAAGCCGAGATTGCGCAGCTTGATGCGCTGGCGGCCGTCCGAATCCTGATAGTTCTGCTGGCTGTCCGGGGCGATCTGCGGGATGCGGTTGAGCACTTCCTCGATGTTCACCGCGGCCTGCGCCTGGATCGACGCCGCAGTCACCGACTGGATCGGTGCTGCTGCCGCGGCGTTGGGCCGGTTGATGCGCGAGCCGGTGACGACCACCGCGCCTTCGTCGGTGACGCTATCCGCCGGCGCGGCCTGCTCGGCCTCGGGCGCGGCGCTCTGATCCTGCGCCAGCGCGGGAACCGCGAACAGACCCGCTGCACAGGTCGACGCCAACAACAACGCATTCCACTTCTTCATCGCCATTTTCCCTTTTGAGTCCCTGGTGCTCATTTCGTCCGGCCCGGCCCTTTCAGGCTCTCCGCTGCCCGAACCTCGGTGCGCCCCTGCGGATCGGTGACCGCAAAGGTGAATCCCGGCTGGAGGGCGAACGCCCCCACTGCGCCGCGCGTATCGATCGCCAGAAAGCCGACCTGCACGTCCCTGACCGCGTCGCCGCGCAGCTGCGCGATGTGCAGCACCGCCTCGCGGCACGCCGCCTGGGGGCTCATTCCGGCGCGCATCGACGCGACCACGCGCGCCGTGCCGACGATCCGCGTCACTTCCTCGCCGACGCCGGTCGCGGTCGCCCCGCCGACGCCCTTCTCGACGAACAGCCCCGAGCCCGCCTGCGGCGAATCCCCGACCCGTCCGCGCAGCTTGAACGCCATGCCCGAAGTCGTGCACGCCCCGGCCAGCCGCCCGTCGGGTCCACAGGCGAGCATGCCGATCGTGTCGTGATCGAGCG
Source organism: Sphingomonas naasensis (assembly GCF_004792695.1). Classification (GTDB taxonomy): domain Bacteria; phylum Pseudomonadota; class Alphaproteobacteria; order Sphingomonadales; family Sphingomonadaceae; genus Sphingomonas; species Sphingomonas naasensis. Next base: position 347,014 of record NZ_SRXU01000002.1, read on the forward strand.
CCGAGCCGCGCTGGTTCTCGCTATTGGCGATCGGCTGATATTTCGCGGTCTTGAGCCAGTCGCGCCACGCCGCCTCGGCCTCGGGCGTGAGCAGCTTGACCGGTGCGAACCCCTCGGCCAGCGCGAACTGCCGCGCCCCCTCGCCGACCAGCATCGTGTGCGGGGTCTTCTCCATCACCCGGCGCGCCACCGAGATCGGGTGCATCATGTCCTCGAGCGCCGCGACCGCGCCGACATTGCCGGCATCGTCCATCAGGATCGCGTCGAGCGTCACATGGCCGTCACGGTCAGGATAGCCGCCAAAGCCGACCGAATGGTTCGACGCGTCGCTCTCGGGCACCTGCGCGCCCGCCTCGAGCGCGTCGATCAGCGAGCCCCCGGCCTTCCAGCGCGCAAACGCCGCCGCATTGGCAGCCGCGCCGAAGTCCCATGTCGAGACGAACAGCGCGCGCGCCGCCGGCGCCGCAACGGCGGCGGCAGGCGCAGCGGCCGCGACGCCGCCCAGGCCGAGCGCAAGCGCTCCCCGACGTGAAGTCTCCATCCCAACCCTCCGTCGACTCGCTTGATCGCGAGTCGTCCGTTGTGCGCCCGCGACGTTCGTGCCGCTGATCCGCAACACAGAATTCTCACAGGTGAAATATCATTTCAATACCAAAAACGAAATTGGTTTTATAAAATCTCGTCCTCGATAGGACCAATGGTCCTGCGCAGGCGCGACGTATCGTGCGCGGGCGGCTTCCCGCACGCGGGCGGGAACGGTATGGGATTGCCAGCGCCGGCATGTGGCGCTCCCCGATCCTCCCTCGCGTTAGCGGGGGAGGTGGCGCCGAAGGCGACGGAGGGGGCCTTTCCACAAGCGACGTCGCCCGTGGAGTGCGGGGTCGGATCGTCGCCCGGACGATCCTCGAACATGCGGGGCATGTTCGACCCCACACTCCCCCTCCACCACCGCTTCGCGGCGGTCCCCCTCCCCCGCTGCGCGAGGGAGGATTTGGTCGCCGCTACTGTGCGGCGGTGAATCCGCCGATCCCGGCGATCGCCAGCCGCGGCTCGGGCAGCGCGGTCTCGTCGAAGCGCAGCCGCAGATAGCGGGCATCGCGCGGTGCCGCGAAAGCGATGCGCTGGGTCGACAGCGCATAGGCGATGTTGCCGAATTCGCCGTTCGCAGCCGGCTGCCAATTGGTCCCATCCACGCTCGTTTCGGCGACATAGCCCTTCGGCGGCGAGGCTTTGGACATGACGTGCCGCGACGGCGTGAGGCTGAACCCGGCAAGTCGCGCAGCCTTGCCGAGATCGAGCGTGACGCTCGCCGGCGCGGCCGCGCTCGGCGTCGGGAGCACCCATATCGTCGCCGCGTCATTGTCGAGCAGTTTCTCGGCGCCGGGCGCGCTCGCCGACGCGACGCGCCAGCGGGTCGTGTCGAGCACGGTCGGATCGCTCGATACGATCGCCGCGACCGGCATCGGCGCTACCGCGCGGAACAAGGCGAACTCACTGATCGCCGGCGATACCGGCGCCTCGACGATGCGCAGCCGCACCCGTCGCGGCGCGATCGGTTCGGCGAGCCGGATCACGCGCTGCGCCGAGATGCATTGCCCCTCGGCGAGCGTCCGCCACGTGCCGTCGATCTCGGCATCGACCGCGAAGCGCGTCACGCGCACGCCGAGCGGCAGATATTCGCGCAGCCGGATCACGTCGAAGCGGGTGCCGGGCTTGAGATCGAGCGTCAGCGCCGGCGCGGTCACGCCGTCGGGCGTCGACCAATAGCTCTCGCGGTTCCCGTCGAGCACGCGCGCCGGCTCGAAGCCTTGCCCACGGCTATGGCTGGCATGCGCGAGCGCGCCCTTTGCGAGGTCGCGCGCGAAGGTCGCGCGGATCGTGTCGCCGAAGGATTTGAGGATCTTGACGTCCTGATCGGGAATCCGCCCGCGGCGGTCGGGCGGCAGATTGAGGTTGAGATTGGTCCCCCGCCCCACCGATTCGTCATAAAGCCGCACCAGCCGCGCGGGGCTCTTCACCTTCGAATCCTCGTCGGCATGGTAGAACCAGCCCGGCCGGATCGAGACGTCGGTCTCCGCCGGCCACCATAGCGGCCCGCCGCGCACCCCCGAATTGCCCTCGCTCTGGACATAGGGATGGTTCGGCATGGTCGGCCAGCACGGATCGCCGGCCACCCCGTCCTCATTGCCCACCCAGCGGATATCGGCGCCGAGCGGATCGAAGGTGCACGCGTCGGGCTGGAGTTTATGCACCAGCGCGACGATCGAAGGCCAGTCATAGTAGCGCGGCGCGTCGATCTTCCGCGCCTCGCGCGCGCCGCCATAATAGCCGTCGCCGCCATTGGCGCCGTCGAACCACACTTCGAACAGCCGGCCATAACGCGTGCACAGCTCGGTCAGCTGGGCGCGATAGTAATCGACATAGGCGGGCCGGCCATACTCGGCATGGTTGCGGTCCCAGGGCGAGAGATAAAGGCCGAAAGGCAGGCCCGCCCGCCGGCAGGCATCGGCCATCTCGCGGACGATATCGCCCTTGCCGTCCTTGTAGGGGCTGTTGCGGATGCAGTGCTCGGTGAGCCTGGTCGGCCACAGGCAGAAGCCGTCATGATGCTTGGCGGTGAGGATCAGCCCGCGCAGGCCGCCCGCCTTGGCCGCGGCGACGATCTGGTCGGCGTCGAAGTCCGAGGGATCGAACAGCCTCGGGTCCTCGTCGCCATAGCCCCATTCCTTATCGGTGAAGGTGTTTATCGAGAAATGGACGAAGGCATATTGCTCGCGGCCGTGCCAGCGCCACTGCCGGGGGCTCGGCACCGCGCCGAAGGGCCTGGGCGGCGCCACCCGCGCCAATGCGGGCGCAGCCGGAAGCGCGCTGGCGGCAAGGCCGGTGGCGATCAGGTTGCGCCGGGAAAGCTCGGTCATTCCTTACCTCTTCAAGCGGGAGTGCGGCCGAACGACGGCGGCCGGTCGGCCGGCGCATGGCCGAAGGCGCGATTGGGCGTGCGCGCCATGGTGAAGCGCAGCGTGCCACCCTTGGTCAGTTCGGAATGGCCGATCCAGCTCTTCGTCCACGGCCGCCCGTTCCACGTCACCGCGACGACGTATGGTGTATCGGGGCCGTTGCCCGGCGCCTCGATCACCAGGCTGCGCCCGCGCCCCACCGAGACCTCGGCGCGTTCGAACAGCGGCGAACCGAACACATAGGCGGCCTCGACCGGATCGACCGGATAGAAGCCCAGCGCCGCGAAGACGAACCACGCGCTCATCTGCCCGCAATCGTCGTTGCCGATGATCCCGTCGGGATCGTTCCGGTACATCTCGGCGCACAGCCGCCGCACCATCGCCTGCGTCTTCCACGGCGCACCCGCATAGGCATAGAGCCAGGGCGCGTGCTGATCGGGCTCGTTGCCATGGGCATATTGGCCCACCAGCCCGGCGATATCGGGCGGCGCATTGGCGGGGAGCGTCGAAGGCGCGCTGAACAGCGCGTCGAGCTGCGCCTCGAACTTCGCGTCGCCGCCCAGATGCGCGATCAGGCCGTAAATGTCGTGCTGGTTGAGGAAGCTCGCCTGCCAGCCATTGGCCTCGGTGTAGTCGCGCCAGTCGGGCTCGGGCATGTGGCCGAGCTGGATCGGATCATAGTCCTTCCACCAGCTGCCATCGGCGAAGCGCGGCCGGGCGAACCCGATATCGGCGTCGATGACGTTGCGCCAATTGCCCGATCGCTTCAGCAGTCGATCGGCGTCGGCGTCCGCCCCCGCCGCACGCGCGAGCCATGCCGAGGCCCAGTCGTCATAGGCATATTCCTGCGTGCGGCTGACGCTCTCGTTGACCTTGTCGGCGGGGACATAGCCGAGCCGATCGTAGAAATCGCGGCCGCGGCTGTTGGCGAGATCGGGCGCGCCGAAATCGAAGCTGCGTTTGGCGATCGCCGGCCAAGCCGCGGCATAGTCGGCGGGGATGCCCTTGGCGTGCGCCTCGGCGATCGGCACCACGCCGTGCCAGCCGATCATCGTTCCCGTCTCCCTGCCCTGGAGCGGCCAGACCAGCGGGCCGTACGGCGATTGCGCCGTCTGGCGGATCAGATCGTCGACCAGCGCCTTCGCCCGCTCGGGCGCAACGAGCGTGAGCAGCGGGTGGAGCGCGCGATAGGTGTCCCACAGCGAGTAGCTGCTGAACGCCGCCTCACCCGCGGGTGCCCGCTGCACCTTGCCGTCGAGCCCGGGATAGCGGCCGTCGACATCGGAGAGCAGGGTCGGCGCGACCTGCGCATGATAGAGCGCGGTGGCGAAGATCGTGCGCTGGTCGGGGGAACCGCCCTCGACCCGGATCGCGCCGAGCGACCCGGCCCAGCGCGCCTGCGCGGAGCGGCGGACCTTGTCGAAGTCCCAATGCCGCGCCTCCGCCGCCAGATTGGCCCGCGCGCCGGCGACATCGACCGCCGAGATCGCGCAGCGGATCAGGATCGGCGCGGCGCCGGCGTCGTCATAGTGGAAGACGGCCTTGAGCCGCTTGCCGGCGACGCGGCGCGTGCCTGCGGGCTGTTCGGCATCGCCGTCGCCGTAAAAGGTGACGCGGTCGGGCGCGCGCGAGAATTGCATCGCGAAGAAGACCCGCCGCCCCTTGGCCCAGCGGAACACGCGGCGTCCGCCGGTCAGCGTGCCGTCGGCGTCGAGTTCAAGCGCGGCTTCGTCGATCAGCGGCCGCCCGCGCGGGCTATCGGCGACCAGATGCGAGAGATCGACCAGCACATGGCCGCGGCCCTTGGGGAAACGATAGCGGTGCCACCCGACCCGGTCAGTGACGCTGAGCTCCGCCTGCACTCCGCTTTCGAGCGCGACGCGGTAATAGCCCGGCTCGGCATGCTCGCCCGAGAAACGCTGGCGATAGCCCTGATCGGGATCCTCGCGCGGCCCCGGCAGCAATTGCACCGGCCCGCGCGTCGGCACCACCAGCACATCGAGCATGTCGCCGATGCCGGTGCCCGAAAGATGGGTGTGCGAAAAGCCCATGATCGACGTGTCGGTGCGATGATAGCCCGAACACGCATCCCAGCGCTCGACATCGGTATCGGGGCCGAGCTGGACCATGCCGAAGGGCAATGTCGGGCCAGGATAGGTATGGCCGTGCCCGCCGGTGCCGATGAACAGGTTGGGCGCGGCGCCCGCCCGCCCGCGCGCACCCGCCGGCGCGGCGGCAAGCGTCAGCCCCACCGCGCTCGACGCGAGCAATTGCCGCCGCGTCACGTTCATTTGGGCAGTCCCGCTGCGTCGCCGGTGAGCGTGAATTCGGTCCACGCCCCCGCCCCGTCTCCGGGCTGGCCGCCGCCGAGCCAGAGCTTGTAGGTGCCGGGCAGCACACGCCGCGTGCCGTCGCGCGCCACGCTGCTGATGCTGCGCGGATCGAGCGTGAAGGAGAGCGTGGCCGTCTTGCCAGGGACGAGCGTGACGCGGCGGAAGCCGACCAGCTGGCGCTGGAGCACCGGTGCGGTCATCCCGCCGGCACCTTTGGGCGCGGGGGGCACCAGATAGGCCTGGACGACTTCGTCGCCGACGCGTGCGCCGGTGTTGCGCACGCTTATGGTCGCAGTGATCGGCGCACCGGTCGTGCCGCTCTTCGCCTGCGCACCGGCATAGGCGAAGCTGGTATAGCTGAGGCCATGGCCGAAGCCCCAGAGCGGGGTGCCGGTGAAGTAGCGATAAGTCCGCTCCTTCATGCCATAGTCGATGAACGCCGGCAGATCCGAAGTCGATTTGTAGAAGGTGACCGGCAGCCGGCCCGACGGGTTGTTCAATCCGGCAAGCGTCTCGGCGAGTGCGGTGCCGCCCGCCTCGCCCGGATACCAGGCGGCGAGGATCGCGTCGGCCTGTGCCGGATCGACGGCGACCGCGCTGCCGCTGGCCAGCACCAGCACGATCGGCTTGCCCGTGTCGCGCAGCGCCGTCAGCAGGCGCTGCTGGACGAGCGGCAGCGCGATATCGGTGCGATCGCCGCCGACGAAGCCCGGCACGCTCACTTGCAGCGCCTCGCCTTCGAGATCGGGCGACAGGCCGAGCACCGCGACGATCACATCCGCATCCTTCGCCGTCGCCACCGCCTGCTGGAGCAGCGGCTCGGCGGGCGGCAGCCAGAGCAGGCGGATGCCTTCGTCCTCGCCGGCATGATCGAGCTCGAGCCGGAAGCTGTGCCGGCGCCCGTCGCTGTCGATCGGGAACTCGATCCGGCCCCTGCCGAGCACGCCATTGTGGAGCTGCTTGCCGTCGATCCAGAGCCGCACCGCGTCGTGCGTGGTGCAGTCTTTCCAGCAGGCGGGGATGTCGATCGTCAATGTGGTGCGTCCAGGCCCCGGCGGCACCAGTTCGCCGCTCCAGCGCACCGCGAAGCCCTTGGGGTCGAGCCCGGGCAATGGCGCGACGCGGGTATAGTTGAAATCGATCCGGCGATCCTGCCGCACCGCGATCGGCATGCCGCCGACGCGCGGGGCGGCGAAATACTCGGCCTTGAGCCCCGGCTGGCCACCGGCGGCGAGCGCGGTCTCGGGCACCACCACCGGCGCGCCGTCGGCGAGCACCGATCCCTGCGCGTAGGTCACCTTGTCGGCACCGAACTGGCGGCGGATACCGTCGAGCGGCGTCACGGGGGCGACTGCGGTGCCGTGGTAATTGGCTTCGAGCGCGCCGAGATCGTCGGCATTGGCGCCGATCACCGCGATCCGGCTGCCCGGCTTGAGCGGCAGGCGCTCCGCATCGTTCTTGAGCAGCACGATTGCTTTGCGCGCGGCCTCGAGCGCGCGTGCACGGTGCGCGCGGGTGCCGATCTGGTCCGGGCGGATCGTGCTCCATGGGCTCGTCGCCCCGAAGATCGTGCCCAGTGCCTGCCGCGCCGAGAGCGCGCGGGTCAGCGCGGTGTCGATCTCGGCCTCGGTCACCAGCCCGCGCTGCACGGCTTGCGGGAGCGCCGCATAGGCCGAGCCGCAATTGAGGTCGTTGCCGCCACGGATCGCCGCCGCCGCGGCCGCCGCGCCGTCTAGCTTGTAATGGTGAAACAGGTGGATGTTTGCGACTGCGTCGCAGTCGGAAACGGTAAAACCGCTGAACTTCCAGTCACTTCGCAACCGCTCGATCATCAGCGACGGCATTGCGCACACCGGAGTGCCGTGAATCGCGTTATAGGCGCACATCAGCGAGCGCGCGCCACCTTCGGTCACTGCGAGGCGGAATGCGGGCAGATAGGTCGCCTCGAGATCCTGCGGGCTCGGGTCGACGTCGAAGCCGTCGCGCCCCGCCTCGGGGCCGCTGTGCACCGCGAAATGCTTGGGCGTCGCGATCACCTTGGGGTGGCGCGGATCGGGCCCTTGCAGCCCGCGAATGAACGCCACGCCCAGCTGCCCGGTGAGATAGGGATCCTCGCCATAGGTTTCCTGCCCACGGCCCCAGCGCGGGTCGCGGAAGATATTGATATTGGGGGACCAAATCGTCAGTCCCTCATAGATCCGCCGGTCCGCGCCGACCGGCCGGGCATTGAACTTCGCCCGCGCCTCGGTCGCGACAACATCGCCAACTTTGCCGAGCAATTCGACGTCCCAGGTCGCGGCGAGCGCGATCGCCTGTGGGAACACCGTCGCGTCGCCGTTGCGCGCCAGCCCGTGCAGCCCCTCGTTCCACCAGTCATAGGCCGGCAGCCCCGCCTCCCTGTCGGCGGGCGCGGTGCTCTGGAGCTGCGCGGCCTTCTCCTCGAGCGTCATCGTGGCGATCGCCTTGGCAACCGCATCGGGATCCGGATCGGCGGCGGCGAGCAGGAGGAACGGGATCATTGCTGCGGCCCCAGGCTGCGCAGCGTCAGCGCACGCGCCAACGCCGTGGAAGATGCCTCCGAAGCGATGTCGAGCGTCACGCTCTCGCCCGGCAGCAAATCGAACCCGTCGTCGCTCGGCTGCGCGGCGATGTCGCCGAAATCGAGCATCACCGCGCGGGCGAGCGCCGTCGCGGTGACCGTCACGCGCTTGCCCTCCCAGCGCGCCGACAGGCCGGGTGCGGGATAGGCCATCTCCTTCGGCACACCGCGCTCGACGATCTGGCGCGAGACGCTGCGCCCGTCGACCAGCAGTTCGGCGACCGCATAGCTGGCATTCGCCGCGGCTCCGGCGAAGAGATCACCATCGGCGAGGCTGGCGACTTCCTGCGCGGACAGCGGATCGAGCGTCATCGCCCCACCTTTCGCGCCCAGCTTGCCGCCAGCCATGTCGAACGCTGTCACGCGCCATTCGGCGGTGATCGGCGCGGTCGCGTCCGAGACCAGCACGATCCGCGTCGCGCCGTCGCGATGCTCGGCCACCACCGCCTGCGGCGCGAAGAAGCGCCGCGCGGCGTAGTGGAGCAGCTTCCACCGGCCGTGATAGTCGATGCTCGCCCACGAGATCGCCGGCCAGGTGTCGTTGATCTGCCAGTAGAGCGAGCCCATCGTCACCGGGCGGCAGGCGCGGTGGTGGCGCGCGGCGAGGTCGATCGCCTGCGCCTGATTGACCTGCGTCAGATAGACGAGATCGGCGAAATCCTTCGCGGGCCGCAGGCGCTGGTCGAGATAGAGCTGTAGCCGGGCATTGCCTTCGCCGGCGAGGAACTTCTGATGCGCCTTGAGCACCGGGCTGTCGATCGCCAGGCCGCCCGGGCCGGCAAAGCCACGGATCGTCGCCAGATCGGGCATCGCCTGGAAGCCATATTCGGACATGAAGCGCGGGCAGCCGTCGGTATAGCGCGCGACCGGCTTCGAGCCCGACCAGACATCCCAGAAATGACGGTCGCCATCCTTGTCGGTATCGGTCGGCCCCTCATAATCGGTCGAAGGCGAGCCCGGCCAATAGGGAATGCCGGGCGAACGCGTCAGCACCGCGTCGCGCAGCACGCGATCGAACAGCACTGCCATGCCCACGCCGATCCGCTCCTGCTCGTCGGCGCCGACGTGCTTCTTGAACGCCTTGCGATCGGACCAATTCTCCCAGCCCGACAGCACTTCGTTGTTGCCTGCCCAGACCACCAGCGAGGGGTGCGGCTGGAGCCGCTCGACCTGCTCCTCGGCCTCGATGCGGACATTGTCGCGGAACGCAGCGTCGGGCGGGGTGATCGCGCCGCCGAACATGAAGTCCTGCCACACCATGATGCCGAGCCTGTCGGCCAGCGCGTAGAACGCGTCGTCGAGATAATAGCCGCCGCCCCAGACACGCAGCATGTTCATGTTGGCGTCGCGCGCGCCCTGCACGATGCCGCGCATCTGGGCTTCGCTCACCCGGCCGGGAAAATTGTCGAACGGGATCAGGTTGGCGCCCTTGGCAAAGACCGGCACGCCGTTGATCTTGAACCCGAAGCTGCCCTCCTTGCGGATCAGCTCGACCGTGCGCAGCCCGATCGTCTGCGATACCGCATCGCTCGCCGCGCCCTGCACGATCAGGCTACCGGCGACTCCATAGAGCGACTGATCGCCATAGCCGACCGGCCACCAGCGCCGCGGCCGCGCGACACTGAGCGGGATGCTCACCTCGTTGATACCCGCCGCAACCTGCACATGGCGCTCGACGGTCTGCAGCGCGCCGTCGGGTGCGGTCAGCGTGGTGCGCAGCGTCAACGAGGTGCCACCATCGGCGACGATGCGGTAACGCGCGACCAGCCGCGCCTCAGCGTCGTTGAGCGCTTCCTGCTCGACGCGCAGCGCGTCGATCCACGCATCGTCCCACGCCTCGAGCCGCGCCGGGCGCCACACGCCGATATTGACCAGCCGCGGCCCCCAGTCCCAGCTATATTGGTATTTGGGTTTGCGGATATAGGGCGAGGTCTGCTTGCCCTTGGGCTCGTCGCCAAATGCCGAATCATACTCACCCGGCAGCGGATGCGCCTCGGCCAGCACCATCGGCTGCAAAGTCTTGATCGGCGAGGCGATCGCGATCACCAGCTCGTTGCGCCCCGCCTTGAGCGCGGCCTTGGCGTCGACGCGCCAGCGGCGATGCGCGTTGGCGGTGGCCAGCAGCACCTTGCCGTTGAGCGAGACGGTTGCGAAGGTGTCGAGCCCGTCGAACACTAGGTCGAGATGGTCGCGCGCCAGCATCGCCGGCGTCACGTCGATCACGCGCCGGAACTGCCAGTTGGTCAGCCCGGCCCATTGGATCGGCGCCTCGTTGATGCCCTTGAACGGATCGGGCACGCGCTTCGCGGCGATCAAGTCTTGCTGGACGCTGCCCGGCACGCGCGACGGAAACCAGCGCGCCTCGTGCGGATGCGCCCTGGCTGCCTCCGCATCGGCGGGATCGATCCGGACCTCCCACGCGCCGTCGAGCCCGATCGTCTGCCTCGGCGCACCCTGCGCCTGCGCGGCGGAGGCCACCAAGAGCGCACTCCACGAAACGCAGCCGGCCAGCCTGACGATGCCCATGCAATCTCCCTCATCGGGCGTCCCGCCGGACGCAGCGCCGCGGATGTAACCAATATGGGACCGGGCGCACAATAGGTTCATCAGTGAAAACTTTTTCAAAACAGCCGTCTCGCCGACGGCGCCGATCTGCCGGAAATAGTGCAGAAATACCAATTCAAGACCTATCCTTTTGGCCGGTTGCCTCGAAGGGTGCCTTGCGATAGCCGTCCGGCCGGGCGATGCGGCGAATACGCCGTCAGGAGGATCAATGGGGTTTTCGGATCAGGTGGGAAGGCTGCGGGCCGACAAGTCGGCGCCGCTCTATGTCCAGCTCCAGCAGCTCATCCGCGACGCGATCGGCGAGCAAGTCCTCGATCAGGGCGACGCGATCCCGCCCGAGCGCGACCTCGCGGTCGAATATGACGTGTCGCGGATCACGGTCCGCAAGGCGATCAGCGGTCTCGTCGAGGAAGGGCTGCTCTCGCGCCGGCGCGGCGCCGGCACCTTCGTCGTCGGGCGCGTCGAGAAGAGCTTCTCCAAGCTGTCCTCCTTCACCGAGGACATGGCGGCGCGCGGCCGCGTGGCGAGCAGCAGCTGGATCTCGCGCGCCGCCGGCCAGGTCTCGCCCGAGGAAGCGATGGCGCTCGGCCTGTCGCCGGGCGCGCCGGTGCTCCGCTTCGCACGGATCCGCTATGCCGACGAGGTCCCGATGGCGCTCGAATTCTCGACCATCGCGGGCTATTGTCTCGCCTCGGTCGATGCCGTCGACAATTCGCTCTACGCGGCGCTCGAAAAGGCCGGCACCCGGCCGGTGCGCGCGCTACAGCGGCTGCGTGCCGTCCCCTTCACCGGCGAGCATGCGAAGATGCTCGGCGTCGATCCAGGCCATGCCGGACTGTTGATCGAGCGGCGCGCGTTCCTTCGCGATGGCCGGCCCGCCGAGGTCACGCGCTCTTATTATCGGGGCGACGCCTATGATTTCGTCGCGGAACTCAGCGACATCTGACCTCTCCGCCGGAGCCATGATCATGCATCGCCGCACTCTTCTGCTCGGAGGCGCCGGCGTCGGCGCCTTGCTCGCCGGCGAACCGGTACTCGCCTTCGCTCCGGCTGCATCACGGGATCGGCCGGCTTCGGGCGACGGTTTCCCCATGCCCGCGCCGGGCAAGTCGCTCCCGCCCCGGCTGCCCGATCCCGACCCCTCGCGCACCTTGCTCGAGCTCGGCTGGCGCTTCCACGAGGGCGATATCGTCGTGCCGGAGCCCGCGGACCACAACGCGACCTATCTGAGCGTCAAGGCGGGCAATGCCCGCGGCGCCGCGGCCCCGGTCTATGACGACAGCGACTGGCGCGGCGTGCGGCTGCCGCACGACTGGGCGGCCGAACAGCCCTTTGTCGAGACCGCCAATGTCTCGCAGGGCTATCGCCCACGCGGGATCGGCTGGTACCGGCGCACGCTGCGGCTCGACCCCGCCGATCGCGGCAAGACGATCGAGCTGCATTTCGACGGCATCGCCACCAACGCGACGATCTGGATCAACGGCAGCCTCGTCGCGCACAATTGGTCGGGCTATAACAGCGTCTATGTCGACTTGACGCCGTTCGCGCGTTTCGGCGACGAGACCAACGTCGTCGCGGTCCGCGTCGACGCCAACGCCCGCGAGGGCTGGTGGTACGAAGGCGCCGGCATCTATCGCCATGTCTGGCTTGTCCGCCGCGCCGGCGTGGCGATCGTCAGCGACGGCGTCCTTTGCGATCCCCGCCACGACGAGGACGAACGCTGGCACGTCCCCGTCACCGCGACGCTCGCCAATATCGGGCGCAGCCCCGCGCAAGTGACGGTCGAAGCCACGCTGATCGATCCGGACGGCCGCGAAGTCGCCACTGCGCAGTCGTCCGCCAAAGTGCCGGTGCTCGACAGGATCGATGCCGCGCTGCAGCTCGACATCGCGACGCCGCGCCGCTGGTCGATCGAGACGCCGACGCTCTACACGGTGCGCACCCGGGTGCTCCGCGAAGGCGTGAGCGTCGACGAGCGCAGGGTGACGATCGGCTTCCGCACGATCCGCTTCGACGCCGACAAGGGGCTTTTCGTCAACGAGGTGCCGATCAAGCTCAAGGGCGTATGCCTCCATCAGGACCATGCCGGTGTCGGCGTCGCGGTGCCCGACGCGCTGCTCGGCTGGCGGCTCGAGCGACTGAAGGCGATGGGCTGCAACGCGATCCGCATGTCGCACAACGCGCCCAATGCAGAGCTGCTCGACTGGTGCGACCGCATGGGATTCCTCGTCATGGACGAGAACCGCAACTTCAATCCCGCGCCCGATTACATGGCGCAGCTCGAATGGCTGGTGCGGCGCGATCGCAACCATCCGAGCGTGATTCTCTGGTCGGTGTTCAACGAGGAACCGATGCAGGGCAGCGAAGCGGGCGTCGAGATGGTCCGCCGCATGGCCGCCGCGGTGCATCGGCTCGACGGTAGCCGGCCGGTGACCGCAGCGATGAACGGGGCATTCTACGATCCGGTCAACGTCTCGTCGGTCGTCGATGTGATGGGCTTCAATTACTATCAGGGCGATTACGACAAGTTCCATCGCCTCAACCCGACCAGGGCGATGACCAGCTCGGAGGACACCAGCGCGTTCGAGACGCGCGGCGCGTTCGCCACCGACAGCGCCGGCCATGTCATCACCTCGTACGACACCGAGGCGGCGAGCTGGGGGGGCACGCACCGCGACACGTGGAAGAACATCGTCGAGCGGCCCTTCGTCGCCGGCGGCTTCGTATGGACCGGGTTCGACTATCATGGCGAGCCGACCCCGCACGCCTGGCCAACCATTTCGAGCTTTTTCGGCATCCTCGATCTCTGCGGATTCCCCAAGACCGCGTTCGACATCCACCGCGCGCATTGGATCGACGACGCGCCCGTCGTCGCGATCGCGCCGCACTGGACGTGGCCGGGGCGCGAAGGTCAGCCGATCAAGATCTTCGTCAGCTCGAACGCCGAGACCGTCGCGCTGCGCCTCAACGGCCGCGACCTGGGCGTCCAGAAGGTCGATCGCGTGATGGGCAATGAATGGACCGTGGCTTATGCCCCGGGCCGGATCGAGGCAGTCGCGATGCGCGGCGGCAAAGCCGTGGCGACCGCGGCGCACGAGACCGCCGGCGCGCCGATCGCGCTCCGCCTCACCCCCGCGCGCAACGTGATGGCGGGCGACGACGAGGATTGCCAGCCGATCACGATCGATGCGGTCGACGCGAAGGGCCGCCATGTCCCCATCGCCAATCTGATGACGCAGTTCACAGTCGAGGGCGCGACGATCATCGGCGTCGGCAATGGCGATCCCAACAGCCACGAGCCCGAACGGGGCGACAGCCGCTCGCTGTTCAACGGGCTGGCGCAGATCCTTCTCCGCGCCGGACGCGGGCGCGGCAGCATCACGCTGCGCGCGACTGCGCCGGGGTTGCGGCCGGCGCGCCTGACGATCGCGCGCGCCGACATCGCGCCGCGCGCGCAGGTCGCCGACACGCCGCCGGTGTTCGCGGTGCGCGATTGGCGACGCTCTCCTGCGCTCGCCACCCGGCCCGATCCCGGCCTCGCGCCCGCCGATGGCGACAACAACAGCTGGGCGTTCGTGCGCAGCGGCACCCCCACCCCCGCCGAACCGACCCCCGGCTGGCGCATCTATCGGACGCGCGTGCTCCCGTGGAAGCGCGTCGCGGCAGAGGGCGGCACGATCACCTTCGCCGCGCTCGCCGGGCGCGCCGAGCTGTGGGTCGACGGCACGCTGCGCGGTCGCAAGACCGATCCCGCGGCAGGCGCGTTCAGCGCGGACCTGCCTGCGGGTCCCGGCGCGCGTACGATCGCGCTGCTGATCGAGGCCACCCCCGGCGCGGCTTCCGGCATTCTCGGGCCCGTGTCGATCGGAACGCGCTGAGCATTCCGCACTGCAATTGCTGCTAATGCGTTTGACTCGCAATAACACCTTGCCTAGAGAGCCCGCGTCGCACGTCCCACGGGGGTAATCTATGGCTTTGTCTCTCCGCCGCGCGCTGCTTTCGAGCGCGCTGTTCGTCCTGCCCTTCGGCCCCGCCCTCGCGGCGCCAGGCCCCGATCCGGTCGCGGAGACCGAAGAAGACACGCAGGCGCAGGACAAGACGGAGATCGTCGTCACCGGCTCGGTGGCGACCCAGTCGAGCTCGGCAACCGGCCTCACCCTCTCACCGCGCGAGACCCCGCAATCGGTGACGATCGTCGATCGCCAGCGCATCGAGGACTTCCAGCTGACCAACGTCAACGATCTGCTCAACCAGGTCGTCGGCATCAATGTCGAGCGCGTCGAGACCGACCGAACCTATTTCAACTCGCGCGGGTTCGACATCACCAACTTTCAGGTCGACGGGATCGGCTTGCCGCTGATCTGGGGCATCCAGTTCGGCGATCTCGACACCGCGCTGTTCGACAGCGTCGAGGCGATCCGCGGCGCCAACGCGATCATGAGCGGCGTCGGCAATCCTTCGGCGACGATCAACTATGTCCGCAAGCGCCCGACCGACACGCTGAGGGCCAGTGCCTCGGCGCAATTCGGCTCGTGGGACCAGAAGCGCTTCGAGGCCGATATCTCCGGCCCGATCAGCGACACCGTTTCGGCGCGGCTGATCTTCGCGCACGAGGACCGCGATTCATGGCTCGACTATAATCATGTCGATCGTAACGTGTTCGGTGCGCTGGTCAGCTGGAAGGTGACCCCCGATCTCACCGCCACGGCCGGCTATTCGCGGCAGGAGAACAAGGCCGACGGCGTGCTCTGGGGCGCGCTGCCGCTGCTCTACACCGACGGCACCCGGATCGATTATCCGGTCTCGGCCTCGACGTCGGCCGACTGGACGTTCTGGAACGTCACCGACCAGAGCGTGTTCGCCGAGCTCAACTATCAGTTCGGCGGCGGCTGGTCGGCCAAGGGCGTGTTCACCTACAAGCGCTTCGAGGAGCTGTCGAAGCTGCTCTACGCCTATGGCTATCCGGACAAGGCGACCGGGCTCGGCGTCGGCGGCATGACCGGCATCTATCCCTCGACCTATGACCAGTATCTCGGCGACTTCTATGCCTCGGGCCCGGTCAAGCTGTTCGGCCGCGAGCATCAGTTGGCCTTCGGGGTCTCGACCGCGCGCTCGGACGCGCTCGAATGGGAGGATTTCTACCTCGGCGCGATCGATTTCCCGGCGGTGCAGGATTGGGGAACCCAGCAGGTCGCCGAGCCCGACTATCCCGGCGAGTATCTCGCCGCCGACTATACCGACCGGCTGACCCGCGCCTATGGCGCCGCGCACCTCAACTTCTCCGATCAGCTCAAGGCCGTGGTCGGCGCGAGCGCGATGTGGATCAAGTCGACCGGCACGTCCTACGGCACCGATCAATCGCGCAAGGAGAGCGGGGTCAGCCCCTATATCGGCGCGGTCTACGACGTGACGCCGCACCTCTCGCTCTATGCGAGCTACACCGGCATCTTCAATCCGCAGAGCGAGATCGACGTCAACAACCGCAAGCTCGATCCCGCCAAGGGTACCAGCATCGAGGCCGGCATCAAGAGCGACTGGTTCGGCGGCCGGCTCTACGCCACGGCCTCGCTGTTCCGGGCGAAGCAGAAGGGGCTCGCGGCGTTCGTCGGTGTGCTGCCCAATGGCGACAGCTATTATGAAGGCGAGGACACCACCTCGAAGGGCTTCGAGATGGAGCTCGCCGGTCGCATCACGCCCAACTGGACGTTGAGCGGGGGCTATACCGGGCTCAAGATCGAGAACGAGGCAGGCGAGCCGACGCGCACCTTCCTGCCGACCAAATCGCTCAAACTGGCGACGACCTACACGCTGCCCCAGCTCAACGATCTCCGCTTCGGCGCGCAGCTGCGCTGGCAGAATCAGATCAGCGCGGTCGATTCCGACGTGCAGGGATATGGCGTGGTGACCGGCGACGTGACCGTGACGCAGAAGAGCTATGCGGTGGCCGATCTGATGGCGGGGGTCCGGCTGCTCGATCGGCTCCGCGCGACGGTCAATGTCCGCAACGTCGGCAACGCAAAATATCTGGGCAGCCTGATGTGGGGTCAGGCCTATTACGCCGCGCCGCGCAGCGCGAACGTCACGCTCAGCTTCGCCTATTGATCGCGATGGGCGTGGCGGGAGCACCGGGCATGGCACAGGACCGGCGAGGCTGGCGCTACCGCGTCAACATCGCCGCCCGCACGCTCGCCGGCACGATCGGCGCCTATGCGGTCGCGGCGCTGTTCGGCGCGGCGCTCGCGCGGACGCTGCCGATCGGTCGGCTCGATGCGGTCATCCCGGCGACCCTGCTGGCGTTTCTCGTCGCGCCCGCGGTGACGATCTGGGCCTTCCTCGCGCGCGGACCGTGGCTGGCCTGGGCGGGAGTGATCGCGCTCGCTGCGCTGTTCGGCGCGATCGCGTGGTTCACCGGGCAGCCGATATGAGCGCGGTCCGCGAGGGTGCCCGCCAGGTGATGGCGTGGCTGCACGGCTGGACCGGGCTGCTGCTCGGCCACGTCCTGTTCCTGATGTGCCTCGCCGGCACGCTGAGCCTGTTCAAGCCCGAGATCGGCCGCTGGATGCGCCCCGAGGCAGTCGCCACCGCCGCGCCCGTCGACGCCGTCGCCGCGGCGACCGGCTGGCTGGCGAAGAACGCGAAGGACTCGACCGGTTGGTACCTTACGGCGCCCGACGGCCGCGCGAACACCGTCGAGGCCGCCTATGACAGCGGGGGCGAATTTCTCTATCGCGCGCTCGATCCGGTGACCGGAGCGCCCGTGGCGCGCGAGACGATGGGCGGCGAATTCTTCTATCGCCTCCATTTCGAGCTCCAGCTGCCTTTTCCCTGGGGACGGCTGCTCGCCTCGCTCGCCGCTCTGGTGATGCTCGTCGCGCTGATCACCGGGATCATCGCGCATCGCCGCATCTTCCGCGATTTCTTCACCTTCCGCCCCGCCAAGGGCCAGCGCTCGTGGCTCGACGGGCACAATGCGCTCGGGGTGCTGTCGCTGCCCTTCCACCTGATGATCACCTTCACCGGGCTGGTGACGCTGGCCTCGCTCAGCATGCCGTGGCCGATCACCGCCAATTACGGCGACGAGCTCATGGCGATGTACCAGGAGCTGACTCCCGGCCTCGCCAATCGTTCGCCGGCAGGCACCAGAGCGCCGCTCGCTCCGGTCGCGCCGATGCTCCGCGAGGCGGAGCGCCGCTTTGGCGGCGCGCCGATCGGGCGCGTCTATGTCGTCAATCCCGGCGATGCCGCGGCGGTGGTGACCGTGTTCCGCAGCGACGCCGCGCAAATCGGCTTCACGCCCGCCGAGATCAGCTTCGACGGCGTCACCGGCAAGGTGCTTGCCGAATGGACCGAGAACCGACCGGCGGTGAAGACCTACAACGTCGTCTATGGGCTCCACATGGCGCGCTTCGCCCCGGGCGTGCTCCGCTGGCTCTATTTCCTCGGCGGCGCGATGCTCACGCTCGCGATCGCCACCGGGCTGGTGCTGTGGGTGGTCAAAAGGCGCGAGCGGGCGCCGCTGTCGCTCGGCAACCGCCTGCTCGAGCGGCTCAACGCCGGCGCGATCGGCGGGGTGCTGCTCGGCTCGGTCGCCTATCTCTGGGCCAACCGCCTGTTGCCCCTCGAGCTGCCTGGCAGGGCCGAGGTCGAGGTATCGATCGCGTTGTGGAGCGCGACGGTCTCGCTCGTCGCCGGCGCTGCTCTGCGGCCCGCCATCGCATGGCCGGCATTGCTCGGCGCGCTTGCGCTGGGCTGCGCCGGCGCAGGGCTGCTCGGCTTCGCGACCTCGGGCGTCGGCCAATGGGGGATGAGCCTGATGCTCGTCGCCACCGCCACCGCGCTGTCGCTGATCGTGCGACGCCAGATCCGCGCGTTGCGCGCGCCCCCCGCCCCGCGCCGCGGCCGTGCGAGGGCGGCCGCATGATCTTTGGCGGGTTGCTCTATCTCGGCCTGTTTGCCCTCGCCGCGAGCATGGGCCGCCACGCCCAGCTGCTCCCGGCACATTGGGGCTTGGCGAAACGCGCCGCGCGGCTGCGGCTCGCGGCGTGGCTGCTGATCCTCGCATCGCTCGTCATCGCTTTGTGGTCCCCGGACTGGGCGTTGCGCCTGCTCAGCTGGATCGGGCTCGTCGCGGTCGCCGGCGGAATCGTGCTGCTCAGCCTGACCTATGGGGTGCGCTGGGCGCGGAGCGCGGCCTTGCTCGCCATTGCGCTCGTGGTCGCGGGCCTCGTCGGGCCATGAGGGAAATTTTTTGCGGCATTTCCCCCGCGATCCCGACTCCGCCTCTACAATAGTAAACAAGATGCTAACGCGGAGACGATCCGGTGATCAACGCGACGATGTTCGACCCTTTCGCCACCACCACCAGCCAGCGCCGTGGCCGTGCGGCTTCGCACGAGGATGAGCTGCGCCATTTCGAAATCTGCCCGATGTGCAGCCAGGCCGTCGACCGGCGCGACATCTACGCGGTGATGCATCACCTCCCCGTCGGTCACGCGCCCCGCCCCGTGCACTAGGACCATTGCCGGCGGCCGCGGCAATTCCCAACTTGCTTCGATACGCGCCTTCCCGGACGGCATGACCATGGAAATCACCGAAGACGACATCGCCCTGCTTGTCCCGGCCTTTTACGAACGCATCCGGCACGACGACGTGCTCGGCCCGATCTTCGATGGCGCGATTGCCGATTGGCCGCATCATCTCGGCATCCTCGAGGCCTTCTGGTCCTCGGTCATGCGCACCAGCGGCCGGTACAAGGGGCAGCCGATGGTCGCACATGTCCGTCACGAGGCAGCGATGACGCCCGAGAATTTCGGCCGCTGGCTAGCGCTCTGGCAGCAGACCAGCGACGCGTTGCTCCCGCCCGAAAAGGCCGCCCTGTTCCAAGATCGGGCACGTCGCATCGCCGAGAGCCTGCAGCTTGGCGTGCAATATTATCGCGACAGAAACGCCGCCTGAGGCGCGCGCCGCGCCGAAGCGGCGACAGCGAAACCGAGAATGTAGCAATAAGCGAGCAGCGCGACGGCGAAGCTCCAGTGCAGCCCGATGCGATCGGCAATCTGGCCGGCCAGCAGCGGCACCACCGCTCCCGCGCCGATCGCCGCGCAGAGCAGCCCCGAGGTCGCCGATGCCGATGCCGTCGACCGCTCGAGCGTGAGCGCGAAGATGGCAGGGAACATCACCGAATTGAACAGCCCAACCGCCATCAGGCACCATGCGCTTGACGGGCCCTGCATCAGCAGCGCGCCGGCGCAGAGCGCGGCCGCGACTGTCGCGGCGGCGGCCAGCAAGCGTGCCGCCGGCAGATGGCGCAGCGCCCAGCTCCCCGCGAAGCGCCCGACCAGCGCACCGCCCCAATAGAAGCTCGCCACCCGCGCGCCGGCATCGGCAAGCGACAGGCCAGCGCCTTGGGGCGCGGCGAGATAGAGGATCAGCAGACTGCCGATCGTGACTTCGGCACCCACATAGAGCGCGATCCCGCCCGCCCCCAGCAACGCCCAGCGCGCGTGCAGCGCGTCGCGCAGCCGGGCGCCGGCCGGCGCCGCGATCGCCACCGCGGCGATCTGGCGCCGGGCGAGCGCGACGAGCAGCACCAGTCCCAGCAAGATCGCCGCGATGATCAGAAAGGCGCGACTGACCGCCCCGATCCCGGCCGCCTGCGTCGCGCCTGCGCGCAGCCCTTCGCTGCCGAGGATCAGCCGCGCTCCGAAATGCACCCCGCAGACCATGCCGAGCGCGTTGAAGCCGTGCGCTAGCGTCAACCGAAAGGCACTGCGCTCGGGCGGCCCGAGCAGGGCGGCCAGCGGATTGGCGGCAACCTGCAGCCCGACAACGCCGCTCGCCAGCACGAACAGCCCCGCCAGCACGAGCGCGAAATGCGGTACCAGCGCGGTGCCTTGCAGGATCAGACAGGCGAGCAGCATCGTGGCGAGCGCGGCGAGGATCGTCCTGAGCGCGCCAACCCGCCCGAGCACCCACGCCAGCGGCAGCGACATCGTCGCAAAGGCGACGAACGAGACGATCTGGGTGAACAGCGCGGCGGTATAGGAAAGATGAAAGATCGCGCGCATCGCGGCGATCAGCGGATCGTTGTTGGCGGAGACGAAGCCCCAGGCGAAGAACAGCGCGGTGACCGGCGCGAACGCCCCGCCGACGCGTCCTCGCCCTGAGGTCATCGCGCCCCGCGCCAGCGGAAGGTCACCGCAGCGTTGGACGGCAGCGCATAGGCGAAATGCCCGCCATCGGCGGCAACCGTCACCGTCTCGTTCGCGGCGCCCGCATTGAAGACGAGCAGCACGCGCGACCCGTCGGGATTGGCGAACGCCACGGTCTCGATCCCGCCCGGCCGGCTGTCGGACGCGATGCGATGCGCGCCGCGCGCGACGAATTTGCTGGCATGGCCGAACGCGTAATATTCGACATTGCGGGTCACCCCGCCGGTGGTGCTGTCGATCTTGACCACGCCGCGGCAATTGTCGCAGCCGCCGAGATGCGGGCCGTATTTCTCGTCGAGCGCGAGGTTCCACATCAGCACGCCGCGCGCCCAATGGCGCGGCGCGCCGATCACGAGGTTGCGCATCGTCCATGCCCAGCTGTCGGGCCACGCCTTCGACCATTCGCCGCCCGAGCATTCGGTGAAGAACACGTCCTTGTCGGGATGCTTGTCGCGCACCACGCTCTGCGCCGCGACATCGCCCTTGTAGCAATGCCACGCCACGCCGCTGACGTAGCGTGCCGCCGCCGGATCGGCGAGCACCCCGAGCGGCTGCTCGGGCAGGTCCCAATTATGATCCCAGTCGAGGATGCGTGTCTTCAGCCCCGCACGCGCGAGCTCCGGGCCGAGCAGCGCGATGGCCTTGGCGCGCTGCGCCGGGCTCAGCCGCATCCCCGGATAATTCTCCGGCTCGAAATCGGGCTCGTTCTGGATGCTCAGATAGTCGACCGGACCGATCTCGGCGGCGAAGCCCTGCACCGTGCGCCGCATATAGGCGGCGAAGGGCCGATAGGCGTCGTCGCGCAGCGTGCCCTTGATCAGCGCGTCGGTGGTCTTCATCCAGCCCGGCGCGCTCCACGGCGAAACCATCACCGCGAGCTGCGGATTGATCGCGCGCGCCGCGCGCACCGTCGGCAGCACCTCGGCCCGCGCCGGCGCGATCGAGAAATGCGCGAGCTCGGGATCGCGCTCGCCCTTGGGCCGGTCGTCATAGCTGTAATGGCTGCGCGAGAAATCCGACGCACCGATCGTCACCCGCGTGAACGACAGCGCGATCCCCTCGGGGCCGAACAGATCGGCGAGCAGCGCCTCGCGCTGCGCCGGGGTCATGTGCCGCTGGATCAGCCACGCCGAGGCGTCGGTGATCGCGGCGCCATAGCCGACCATCTCCTGGAAGCGCTGCGCCGGATCCACGTTGATCGCGCCCGCCGCCGGCCCCGGGGCGAGCGCCAGCGACGGCTGGCGGGCAAGCAGGACCGACTGGTCGGGCAATGTCAGCCATATCTCGACCGTGCCCGGCGCCGGCGCGACAGCGGTCGGACGCGCTGCCGGCGCGCAGCCGGCAAGCGCCAGTGCGCACAATCCTGCCCATAGCCGCATTGTCTCTCTCCCCTTGCCGGTCAGGACGCCGGACACGTCTTCGCGACGAATTCGGCGTGCCCCGGCATCACCGCGACGCATTTGGCGATCACCTTCTCGATATTGTCGAGGAACTGATCCACCTGCACCTCGCTGCGGATATCGACCAGCGGGTCGTAGCCGCGCGGGATCACACCCTGGCCGAGGAACACCTGGATCCAGCTCTCCTCGGTGAACAGCTCCTCGTCCTCGCGGAACACCCGGCCATTGGCAGCGAACAGGTCGATCTTGCGCTGGAGCGTGGCGGGTATTTCCATGTCGCGGCAATGCCGCCAGAAGGGCGTGTCGTCGCGCTCGGTCGCCTTGTAGTGGAGGATGATGAAATCGCGGACACGCTCATATTCGAAGTCGGTCTGGCGGTTGAACTCGGCGATCGTCGCCGGATCGAAACCGGTATCGGGCAGCAGCCGCACCATCCGCACGATCGCCGACTGGATCAGATAGAGGCTGGTCGATTCGAGCGGCTCCATGAACCCCGCCGCCAGACCGATGGCGACGCAATTGCGGTTCCATGTCCGGTTGCGCTTGCCGGTGGTGAAGCGGAGGCGGTTGGGCTCCGCCAGCTGCGCCCCGTCGAGATTGGCGAGCAGCTGCGCCTCGGCTTCGGCGTCGTCGATGAAGCTGCTCGCATAGACGTGGCCGTTGCCGGTGCGGTGCTGGAGCGGGATCCGCCATTGCCACCCGGCCGTCCGCGCGGTGGCGCGGGTATAGGGCGTGAACGGCTCGGTCCGCGCGCACGGCACCGCCATCGCGCGATCGCATGGCAGCCAGTGCGTCCAGTCCTCGTAGCCGGTCTTGAGCGCTTCCTCGATGATCAGCCCGCGAAACCCCGAGCAATCGATGAACAGGTCGGCGGCGATCACTTCGCCATCGTCCATCGTCACCGATTCGACGAAGCCGTCTTCGCTGCGCAGCGCCACGCCCGCGACTTTGCCCTCGCGCCGCCGCACCCCGCGCGCCTCGGCGAGCCCGCGCAGATATTGCGCGTAGAGCCCCGCGTCGAAATGGAAGGCGTGGGCGATGTGCCCGATCGGCGATTCCGCCAGTTTGGGATCGGCGCGCATGAACTTGTTGGCGAGCGCCGCGGCGGTGTTGATCGAATAGGCCGAGAAGTCGCTCGCCTTCCCCGCGGCCTGCGCCTTGAGCCAATATTGATGGCAGCGCAGCCAGCCGAGATCCTGCCCGATCACGCCGAAGCCATGGATATAGCTGTGCCCGCGGCGCCACCAGTCGACGAACTGGATGCCCAGCTTGAAGCTGCCCTGGGTGCGGCGCATGAAGTCGTTCTCGTCGAGCCCGATCAGCTCGTTGTACTTCTTGATCGCCGGGATCGTCGCCTCACCCACCCCGATCGTGCCGATCTGCTCGGACTCGATCAGCGTGACCTCGTAGAGTCCCTCGAAGAGCTTCGCGAGCAGCGCCGCGGTCATCCACCCGGCCGATCCGCCCCCGACGATCAGGATCCGCTTCAGCTGCTGCATGCCTCTCCCTGCGCCTTGTCTTCGCGCCTGTTGCCGGTGTCGCAGGTTGCCGCCGTGCTTGGCAAGCGCGCGCCGCCCCGGAAAAGCCGGGGAAGCATGGGCGCCGCCCATGCTTCCCCGTTATGACCCGGAGGGGCTCCGGAACCTAGAAGCGGTAGTTGAACCCGAGCAGGAACTGCCGGCCATATTTCTCATAGGTCTCGAGCAGCGAGCTGCCATCGGCGGTGTGGGTGCCGCCGGTGTCGAGCCCGAGCCGCGTTCGATAGGGCGAGTCGGTCAGATTGTTGACCTGGAAGAGCACGCCGAAGCCGTTGAGCGGACCGTTCTCGAAGGTGTAGCCGATCTGCGCGTCGACCTGCCGGTCGGCGAGGATTTCGGTATAGCCGCGCGTCGCGAACAGCTGCACCACCTCGCCCTTGAACGCCGAGCGGTAGCGATAGCTCGCGCGCGCCTGGAAGCCGCCATTCTCGTAATAGCCGGTGATGTTGTAGATCCTCCCGGACAGTCCGGGGATGCGGACTTCCTGGCCATTATCCGCCGGATTGAGATCGGATTCGGTGAGCGACAGGCTGCCGATCACGCCGAGCCCCTTGAGCGGGCTGATGATGGTACCGAAATCGAATGCGCCGCTGAATTCGACGCCCTTGATCGTCCCGCCGGTTCCGTTCGCCGGCAACGTGATCTGCCCGATCGGGCTGATTACCACCCCGGCGGGGATTGCAGACGCGGTGGTCGGCAGCGGGATCCCCGAGAAGTCGAACGTGTCGGTGCGCTGATAGATGTAGCTGTGCAGCTTCTTGTAGAAGCCGGCGATCGAGAAATAGGTGGTCGGATTGACGTACCATTCATAGGCCACGTCGACCGCGTCGGCGCGCCACGGCTTGAGATTGGGATTGCCGCCCGACGCCGACCACGGATTGACCACCTGCCCCGGCACGCAGGGCTGGCCACTACACACCAGCGAGTTGAACCCCGGGGTCACGTTGGCGCGCATTTCGTCCATGCGCGGCCGCGCCATCGTCTTCGAAGCGGCGAAGCGCAGGCGATGGCCACCGCCGAGCTCCCAGATCACGTTCAGGCTGGGCAGCACGTCGGTGTAACTCTCGCCGTCGGTACGCAGCACCGGCACGATCGGCTGGCCGGGCTCGAGCCCGTTGATCACCACGCCGGTCGAGCTCTGGCGTTGCTCGACGACCTGGACGCCGAGATTGCCGCGCACCGGCCCCGCCTTGAAATCGGCGCGGATGAAACCGGTGAGCAGTTCCTCCTCGATGTCCCAGTTCTTGTCGAAATAATTGGCGTCGAGGATCGGCGCGCGGTTCCAATATTTGTCCAGCGCCTGTTCGAGATCGACGCTGAGCACATTGCCGAAGCCGGTAAAGCCGAGCGAGGTCGGCGCGACGAGGTCGGCCTGATCGACCAGCACCTGCTGGCGCCCGTTCTTGAGGAACAGATCGAAATCGTCGACGCGCTTGCTCTTCTCGCGATGCGTGAAGTTGATGCCACCGGTGAGCTTGCTCAGCAGCCCGTCGAAGCTGTGATCGAGCTTGAGGTCGATCGCGTAGATGCTCTCCTCGACATCGGGGAAGCGGATCGCGCCGTCATGCCCCCAGCCGCCCCATGCCGCGCGGTCGCCGAGCGAGACCTGCGCCGCGTCGGCATAGTTCAGCCCTTCCGAATAGGTCGGAAAGCCGTCGTCGGGCACTTCGAACGCGATCGTGTCGAAGCTCCGTCCGACATCAGGCGTGGCCGGCGTGACGCCGCCGGTGCCGCGGCCATAGCCGGCATAGGTCTCGAGGATCTGCTCCTTGCGCTTGTTCTTCGAATAGGAAAGATCGGCGATGAAGCGCGTGCGGTCGTCCATCTGGAACTCGTTGTTCCAGCCGGCCGAGAAGATCTCGTCGTCGCGCTTGTTGAAGTCGTTGCGGATGATCGGCACGCCGCGGTTGAGCACGCCGCTGGTCGCGATCAACGTGCCGCCGCGGTCCTCGGTCGTGACGTTGGTGAAGGTCGCCCCATCGGCCCAACCGTTCGAGAACCATTGCGCGCCACGCGTGGTCTCTTCCTGGTGAAACTTCGAATAATAGAGGTCGAGCGTCGAATGAACCATCGGGCTCGGCTGCCATTCCAGAATGCCGATCACCGCGTCGCGCCGGTTGAGGCGTGAGGTGGCGAAGACTTCCTGACCGTTGAGCAGCAGCGCATCGGCCGCCGAGGCCGGCTGCACCGTCGTCGGGCTCACCCCGCCGAACGATTCATAGCCATAGGCCTTGAAATGCCTGTTCTGCGATGGACTATCGAGATGCGCATAGCCGAGCGCGATGCCCAGCGTATCGTTGGCGAACTGGTCGATATAGCTCACGCTCGCGCGTCCGCCCCAGTTGCGGACGTCGTCGTTGAGCCTCGAACCCTCGGTCTTTTCCCCGCGGATGTTGAGCGCGATCGCACGCTTGCCGAAGGCGAGCGGACGCACCGTGCGCAGGTCGGCGGTGCCGGAAAGCCCCATGCCCGAGATCGCCGCGTCGGGGGTCTTGTAGATGACCACGCTCGACAACAGCTCGGACGGATATTGGTCGAACTCGACCGCGCGATTGTCGCCCGAGCTCGCCTGCGGACGACCGTTGAGCAGGGTCGTGGTGAAATCGGGGGCAAGGCCGCGGATCGAGATGACCTGTGCGCGGCCGTTGACGCGCTGCGCGGCGAGACCCGGCAGACGCGCGATCGATTCGGCAATCGAAACGTCGGGGAGCTTGCCGATATCCTCGGCCGAGATTGCCTCGACGATCGAGGTCTCGTTCTTCTTGGTGTTGATCGAGTTCTGCAGGCCGGCGCGCAACCCGGTGACGACCACCTCCTCGCTGTCCGCAGGCGTCGATTGATCGTCCTGCGCCGCAGCCTCCTGCGCCTGCGCCACACCAGGCAGCGCGGCGGCAAGCGCGAGCGCCGAAGCGGTCAGTGCGAACTGCATGCGAAAGCGGCCCTGGCGATCCGCGCGACCGTATTGCCCCATCATCACTCTCCCCATTGGCCTCTGTCCGGGCCTGATTTCGACCTTTGCGATCGTTATGGCGCCGCCAGTCGATCGACTGGAAGCGCTTCCAATTTGCTACGGCGCTTCCGTCAACGGTGTCAACGACAAAGTCCCGACACATCGCAGGTTGTGCGAATAGCGTGACAATCCGGCCACCTCCGGATCGTTCCCTCGACTATCAATCGCGCGGCGGCGCCAGCGACTCGCGTTCGACGAGATGATAGCCGATCGTCTCGAATCGCGGCCGCGGCGGCTGGCCGCGGAGCACGATCTCGACGAGTTGATCGAGCGCCGACGCGGCGATGCGTCGGATCGGCTGATGCACCGTGGTCAGCGGCGGCCAGATACGTCCGGAGATCGGGGCATCGTCGAAGCCAACGATCGAGATGTCGTCGGGGATGACGAGATGCCGCCGATGCGCCGCGAACAGCGCACCCACCGCCATGTCGTCATTGGCGCAGATCAGCGCCGTCGGACGCTCGGCGCCGTCGAGCATCGCCTGGCCCAACTCCACTCCCGAGCGGAAGCTGAAATCCCCGCGCAGCACCGTCACCGCGTCCGGGTCGAGCCCCGCCTCGGCGAGCGCCTCGAGAAAGCCGGCGAAGCGCTTCTCGGCGGAGAAATGCCCCTCGATGCCGAGCAGATAGCCGAGCCGACTATGCCCCTTCGCCAGCACGCGCTCGGCGATCTGCTTGCCCGCGGCTTGCTCGTCGAAGCCGGCGCCGGGCAGCAGCGCGCGGACCGCGTCGCTCGGCGAGATGCAAACCGCCGGATAGCCGCGCTCGACGAGAGTCGCGGCCAGCGCGGCGTCGTCCGACAGCGGCGGCGGCAGGATCACCCCTGCGGTCCGCCCCGACTCGAACAGCTCGATCACCTTTTCGCCGCGGCGCGGATCATTGGCGTCGACATTGAGCGTCGAGAGTTCGAACCCGGCGATCGCCGCGGCGCGCAGCGCGCCGAGCTCGAGCGCGGCGAAATAATAGGAATTGGGTTCGGCATCGAGCGCCGGGCAATTGATCAGCGCCAGCGCCTTGCTCGCCCGACTGGCGAGGCTGCGCGCCTGCGGATTGGCGCGGTAATTGAGCGCCTCGGCCGCGCGCAGCACCCGTTCGCGCATCTTCGCGCTGACATTGGCCTGATCGTTGAGCGCGCGCGAGACCGAGGCGCGCGCCACGCCCGCCAGCGCGGCGACATCGTCGATCGTCGCCGGTCGGCCCGACTCCGCCCCGCCTTCCCCACTTGCCATATTCAGGTTCGAAACCCCGCGCATCGCGGGTGGGTGACACAGCCTCCGGCTCGACGGCAAGTGCCTAATGCGCCGCCGGGCCGTGGTTCAGTAGAGCAGATGCGGCGCCCGCGCCTCCGTCCAGGCCGCCTCGTCGGGCAGCGTGATCGCATCGAGATCGCCTGCTTCGGCTCCCGCATCGTCGACCCATTCGCGCAGTCCTGGGCCACCGTTGATCACGTCGATCGCGAGCTTGTCGAAGACATATTCATAGGGGAAATCGCGCCATAGGTCATAGTCCGGGTAGAGCGCGCGGATCGCCTTGAAGCCCAGCGCCTGCAGGCGCCATGGCCGGAATGCTTCATCATCATAAGCGCCGCCCTCGGCGTGGATGAACACGCCCGCGCAGAGCTGGCCGACATGCTTGTGGAAGGTCGGCTGGAACCAGATGTCGCGCAGCGTGCAGCCCGCGAGCCATTGCGGCGCGATCCGCCGCATCTCGGCGATCACCGCCCGGGCGTCGATATCGGGCGCGCCGAACAGCTCGAGCGGCCGCGTCGTCCCCCGCCCTTCGGACAGGGTCGTGCCTTCGAGCATCACCGTCCCGGCATAGGCGCGCGCCATGTTGACGTTGGCGGCATTGGGGCTCGGGTTGATCCATGGTCGCTCGGAGGGCCAGCCGAAGCCCGGCCCGGTCTCGGGCGCCCAGCCTTCCATCGCGATCACGCGATAATCGAGGTCGAGCCCGAACTGCTCGATGAACCAATGCCCCATCTCGCCCAGCGTCATGCCGTGCCGCATCGGCATCGGCCCGGCGCCGACGAAGCTCTCCCAACCCGGCAGCAGCGTCAGCCCCTCGATCGGCCGTCCCGCTGGATTGGGCCGATCGAGCACCCAGACGCTCTTGCCGTGCGCCGCGGCCGCCTCGAGCACGTAGAGCAGGGTGGTGACGAAGGTGTAGATCCGGCAGCCAACGTCTTGCAGATCGACCAGCAGCACGTCGAACGTGCTCATCGATTGTCCCGTCGGACGCCGCACTTCACCGTAAAGGCTGAACACCGGCATGCCGTAAGTCGGGTCAGTATAGTCCGGCGACTCCATCATGTTGTCCTGCAAGTCGCCACGCACGCCGTGCTGCGGGCCGAACACTGCGGAGACATTGAGCCCCGCCGCGACGAGTGCGTCGAGCGAATGAGTCAGGTCTGCGGTCACCGAGGCGGGATGCGCAAGCAACGCGACGCGCTTGCCTTCAATGGGTTTGCGCAATTCAGGGTCGGCGAGCAGCCGGTCGATACCGAAGTTCATGCTGGCCTCGCTGCCGGGAGTTCGAGCGCGAAGCAAGCCTCGTGGTGGAAATCGGGCGCGCCAGGCGGATGCGCCAGCGCCCACCACGACTTGCGGCCGTTGCGCTCCTCGATCACCGCCGAGAAGCCCAGTTGCCAAGGCCGGTCGATCGGCAGGTCCAGCGCCTGGCCGAGATCGACATGGGCGCTCTGCCAGCCATGGGTGCGACCATAGTCCTGATGTTCCGTCCAGCTGTGCGACACGCCGTGCTCAGGAGGGTACATTTGCTCCCACCAAGTATCGGACACTGCGACGCGCGCCGGCGCCATGCCTTCGCGATAGTTGGTAAACCGATAAGCGCTCCAGTCCTTCGACGGCGCGAACGCGAGCGCATAATATTCGGGCTCGCCTTGCGCGCGAAGGAACATCTCGAAGCAGGTCGTGCGCCACAGCTCGTCGCGGCGCTCGCCCTTTCCGCCCCGCCAGCGCGACAGCTTCAAGGTTCGCATCGGCCCATGCGCCAGGAAACGCAGCGTCAGCGTGCGCTGGCGGGTGCGCACGAGCTCGACTTCGATGCTCTCGATCGACGAAGCGGAATCGGGGTGGCGGACAAGCGGCACGCGCAGGGGCATGCTTCTGCTTAGTATCGCGGACCCGAAGCCGCCATCCATTGGTTGAGCCGACACCGTCGACACAGGGAGCAGGGCGTGATCCGATCGATTCTCATGGGAATAGTCGCCGGGGCGCGCTCGATGACTCCGCTCGCCATGGTCGCCAATGCCGCGCGCAAAGGCGAACTGCCCGCCGACAATGGCGCGCCGCGCTTCCTCGCACACCCGCTGGTCTCGCTCGGCACCACGGCGCTCGCGGTCTATGAGCTGGTCGGCGACAAGCAGAAGAGCGCACCCGACCGGATCATCCCGCCGGCAGTGGTGATCCGCAGCCTCAATGCCGCCTTCGCCGGAATGGCGCTCGCTCCGCGCCGCCACCGCTTCGCCGCCGCCGCAGCGGCGGGCGCGACCGCGGCGATCGCTTCTTACGTCACCTTCTCGGCGCGGATGCGCTCGATGCGCGACCACAGCCAGGCGTCGACAGGCTTTGTCGAGGACGCGATCGTCCTCTCGGCGGCCACCGCCGCCGTCCGCGCCTGACTCGTCACTCGCGCGCCGCGGCCGGAACCTCCCAAGCGAACCCCGCCTCGTGGTGGAAATCCGGCTGCCCCGGCGGGTGCGCGAGCGACCAGAAGGAGCGCTTGCCGCCTTCCTCCTCGATTACTGCGGTCACCCCGACGCACCAGTCGCCGTCAGGCAGACCGGACAGGTCCACCGCCGCGCGCATCTCGCCGCCCCACCATTCGATCGCCGGCGTCACCAGCGGCAGATCGGCCATGCCGTCGCGATAGCCGGTGAAGCGATAGGCGGCCCATTGCCCCGAGGGCGAGAAGTTGAACTCATAATAGCCATCGCTTTCGGCGGGCTTCACGAACAGCTCGAAACAGGTGCGTTTCCATAGTTCGTCGGTGCGCTGCGGAGGCGCGAGCGCCGGCGCGACCAGCGCGTCACCGCCGTGCACGCGATATTCGATCAGCCATCGCCCGTCGCCGCCGCACGCCAGCATCACCCCGATGCCGTCCACCGAGGCCGGCGCGAAATCGGGATGCGGCGTCAGCGTCCCATTGCCCAATCCTCTCCCCAAGGCACTTCCTCCATGCTAGGCGGCGCGGCATCATGACCGAATACCAGTCCGATCTCCTCCGCCTGCTCTCTTCGCGCGGCTATATCCACCAGGTCACCGACCCCGAGGGGCTGGATGGTCTTGCCGCGCGCCAGATCGTTCCCGGCTATATCGGCTTCGATCCGACGGCGCCGTCGCTCCATGTCGGCAGCCTCGTTCAGATCATGCTGCTCCGCCGGCTCCAGCAGGCGGGCCACAAGCCCATCGTCCTCATGGGCGGCGGCACCGGCAAGGTCGGCGATCCCAGCTTCAAGGACGAAGCCCGCAAGCTGATGACGGTCGAGACGATCGCGAGCAACATAGCCTCGATCAAGACGGTGTTCGAGAACTTCCTTACGTTCGGCGATGGCCCCACCGACGCGGTGATGGTCGACAATGCCGAGTGGCTCGATGCGCTCGAATATCTTCCGTTCCTGCGCGATTACGGCCAGCATTTCTCGGTCAATCGCATGCTCAGCTTCGACTCGGTCAAGCTGCGGCTCGATCGCGAGCAGTCGCTGTCGTTCCTCGAGTTCAACTACATGATCCTCCAGGCCTATGATTTCCTCGAGCTCAACCGCCGCGCCGGCGTCCGGCTGCAGATGGGCGGGTCTGACCAATGGGGGAACATCGTCAACGGCATCGAGCTGTCGCGCCGCGCCGACGGTGCCGAGGTCTATGGCGTCACCACGCCGCTGATCACCACCGCCGATGGCGGCAAGATGGGCAAGACCATGTCGGGCGCGGTGTGGCTCAATCCCGAGCAGCTCTCGCATTATGATTACTGGCAGTTCTGGCGGAACACCGACGATCGCGACGTCGGCCGCTTCCTCCGCCTGTTCACCGATCTGCCGCTCGACGAGATCGCCCGGCTCGAATCGCTCGAGGGCGCCGGTATCAACGAGGCCAAGAAGATCCTCGCCAACGAAGCGACCGCGATGTGCCGCGGTGTTGCCGCCGCCGAGGAAGCGGCGGAGACCGCGCGCCGCACCTTCGAGGAAGGTGCAGCGGGCGGCTCGTTGCCGAGCCATCCGGTCGAAGGCGGCAGCATCGACATCGTCGATGCGCTGATCGCGCTCGGCCTGTGCCCCTCGAGAGGCGAGGCCCGCCGCAAGATCGCCGAGGGGGCTATCCGCGTCGACGATCAGCCGGTGAGCGACCCCGCGGCGAATGTGCCGGTAACCGGTCAGGTCAAGATCAGCTTCGGCAAAAAGAAGCACGGGCTGCTCGTCCCCGCCTGATACTCCTCCCCCGCGAAGGGGAGGAAGCACCCGCGCGCCGAAACCATGTGTTAAGCAGCTTCGTTTGAACGGAATTCACGCGCGTCAATTATCCGATCATTCGTACCTCAAGGTTCGAGCGAGGCGCGTGTGGGTTTGAGCATCGGCAATCTGGCAATCGCCGACGACCGGCAGGAGATGCGCGACGACGTGCATTATCGCGCGCGCGCCTTCGGCCCCGACGCGCGCCAGCTGAGCTTCCTCGTGGTCAACATCTCGCCGCACGGGCTGATGGCGCGCTGCGACACTCCCTTCCAGACCGGCGATCGCCTGCGCCTCGTGCTGCCGGTGGCCGGCACCGTCGCCGCCGAGGTCCGCTGGTCGCTCGGCGGCCGGCTCGGCTGCCAGTTCGATCGGGCGATCGACCTCGCCGCCTATTACGAGCTCATCGCGCAGCTGCTGAAGAGCAAGTAGCCTCCGACCCTCCGGCGCTAGCCCGCGCGTAGCAAACTCACCGCCGCATCGCGCTCGAACAGGTACAGCGCCACCCGCGCCGCCTCCCCGCGCGGCGTCTTGAGCCCGCGATCCTGATCGACCAGCAGCCGCGCATCGGCATTGGCCGCGACGATCAGTGCCTGCATGCTCTCCGGAGTCGCCAGCCGGAATTGCTGCTCGCCCGACTGGCGCGTGCCGAGCAACTCGCCGCCGCCGCGCAGCTCGAGGTCGCGCTCGGCGATCAGGAACCCGTCATTGGTGTCGCGCATCAGCGCCAGCCGCGCCCGCGAGGTCTCGCTCAGCCCGGCGCCGCGCAGCAGCACGCAATGCGATTTACCCCCGCCACGCCCGACACGTCCGCGCAGCTGGTGGAGCTGGGCCAGTCCGAATCGATCGGCATGCTCGATCACGATCAGAGTCGCATTGGGCACGTCGACGCCAACCTCGATCACCGTCGTCGCGACGAGGACACCGGTCTCGCCGCTGGCGAAACGCGCCATCACCGCGTCCTTCTCGGGTCCCTTCATCCGGCCATGCACCAGCCCGATCTTGTCGCCGAACCGCGCCTGCAGCTCGGCGGCGCGCGCCTCGGCCGCGGCGAGATCGACCTTCTCGCTCTCCTCGACCAGCGGACACACCCAATAGGCCTGCTTGCCCGAAGCGAGATGCCGCCCCAGCGCCTCGACGATCTCGGTCAACCGATCCTCGGAGATCACGCTGGTGTCGATCGGCTCGCGCCCCGGCGGCATCTCATCGAGGCGGCTGACGTCCATCTCGCCGTGCGTCGCGAGCTGGAGGGTGCGCGGGATCGGCGTCGCGGTCATCGCCAGCAGATGCGGCGGCATCTCGGCCTTGCCCTGCAGCATCAGCCGCTCGGCGACACCAAAGCGATGCTGTTCGTCGACCACGACGAGGCCCAGATCCTTGTAGCGCACGCCTTCCTGGAAGATCGCATGCGTGCCGACGAGGATGTCGATCGATCCGTCGGCGAGTCCCATCAACGTCGCCTCGCGCGCCTTGCCCTTGTCGCGCCCGGTGAGGATCGCGACTCTTACGTCCAATCCTGAAAGCATGCGCGTAAGCGTCTCGAAATGCTGCCGCGCGAGGATCTCGGTCGGTGCCAGCATCGCGCCTTGTGCGCCCGCCTCGGCGGCGATCAGCAGCGCCATCGTCGCCACCAGCGTCTTGCCCGAGCCGACATCGCCCTGGAGCAGCCGCAGCATCGGCTGGCTCTGCGCCATATCGCCCTCGATCTCGCGGATCGTCCGCGCCTGCGCGCCGGTCGGCGTGTAGGGCAGGTTCAGCCGGTCGCGCAGACGCCCGTCGCCGGCGAGCGGGCGCCCGCGCCGCGCCCGCGCCTCGCCGCGGACGAGCAGCAGGGCGAGTTGGTTGGCGAAGATCTCGTCATAGGCGAGCCGCTCGCGCGCCTTGGCGTCGGCGGGATCGGCATGGATGCCGGCGAGCGCCTCCTTCCACCCCAACCAGCGATGCTGCGCCTTGAGGCTCGGCTCGATCCATTCGGGAAGCTCGGGCGCGCGCTCGATCGCCTGCGCGGCGAGCGCCGCGATCCGCTTCGAGGTGATCCCCTCGGAGCACGGATAGACCGCCTCACGGCCGACTGATTGCGCCTCCTCCGGCGGAAGGACGAGATCGGGATGAACGATCTGGAGTTCCTGCCCATAGGTCTCGAGCTTGCCCGAGACGAAGCGCGGTTCGTTCAACGGCAGCAGCTTCTTCGCCCAGCCTGAATTGCCCCCGAAGAAGACGAGGCTGACGTAATTGCCTTTGACGTCGACCGCCTGCACCCGCGCCGGCGCGCGGGCGCTGCCGCCGAAGCGATAGTTCACGGCGGTGAGCGTGATCGCGATGATCCGCCCGGCATCCGCGGCGTCGAGCTCTTCGCGCGACACCCGGTCGATGAACCCGGTGGGCAAGTGAAAGGCGACGTCGACTGCGCGCGCCAGCCCGAGCCGCTCGAGCGGCTTGGCCAGCCCCGGCCCGATGCCCTTCAGCGCGGTCACTTCCGCGAACAATGGATTGAGAATGTCCGGCCGCATTACGCCCGACCTAGTCCATGCCGTGCTCCTGCGAAAGCAGGAGCCCAGGGTCACAAGCGACATCGCGCGCGGCCTTGGGCTCCTGCTTTCGCAGGAGCACTGGCGTTTGATTGGCTCGACGCCTATCTGGATCCCAACCCCAGCCGACCGCGCCCAAAGCGCCGCCGGCTTATCTGCGTTGGAGATTTCGTGGATCGCGAACACCGCCTCAAGCGCCTGCGCTTCCGCGCCTGGCACCGCGGCGTCAAGGAAGCCGATTTGCTGATCGGCGGCTTCTTCGACGCGCACGCCGAGCGCTGGAACGACGAAGAGATCGCCCTGTTCGAGACTTTGCTCGAGGAGCAGGACGTCGACATCATGGCCTGGGCGATGGGAACCGCTACGGTCCCCGAACGCTACCACGGCACGATAATGACCGCGCTCAAGACCCTGAACTACGTACCGATTTCAAATTAGCACACCTCCCTGGAAGGGAGGGGTTGGGGGTGGGTCGCGAGCGCAGCGAGCGTCCAGAACCATCCTCGCGCATTGACGCCGACGCTGGCGCGTCGGCACCCACCCCCAGCCCCTCCCTTTCAGGGAGGGGAGTCAGATGAAGATGCCCGACCTCAAGACCATCCTCGCCGCCACGCGCCCGCTCACCCTCTCCGGCGCCCCCACCGGCTTCCTTCCGTGGATGCTCGCCGATCTCGCGCGCGCCGGCGGCACCGCAATATTCGTCGCGCCCGACGAGGCGGCAATGCGCGCGGTGGCCTCGACCACGCCCTTTTTCGCGCCCGAGCTCGACATCCTCAGCTATCCGGCATGGGACTGCCTTCCCTATGACCGCGCCAGCCCGACCCTGCGCGTCATGTCCGAGCGGCTGGCGACGCTCCACGCGCTGCAGAGCAAGTCCGACAAGCCCCGCCTGCTCGTCACCACGATCAACGCCGCCACCCAGCGCACCCTCACGCCGTTCCGCATCCGCCAGCTCGTCGCGAGGCTCGCTCCCGGCGAGCGGATCGGCCTCGACCGGCTGACTACCTTGCTTCAGGCCAATGGCTATGTTCGCGTCGACACGGTCAACGACGCCGGCGAATTCGCGGTGCGCGGCGGCCTTGTCGACCTGTTCCCGAGCGGCGCCGAGCAGGCGCTGCGCCTCGACTTCTTCGGCGACGAGATCGAGAGCCTGCGCACCTTCTCGCCCGAGGACCAGCGCACCACCGGCCGGGTCGACGGCTTCACATTGCTCCCCGCGTCCGAGGCGCTGCTCGACGAAGAATCGATCAAGCGTTTCCGCACCCGCTATCGCGAGAGGTTCGGCGCCACCGCGACCGGTGATCCGCTCTATCAGGCGATCAGCGACGGCCGCCGCCTCGCAGGGATGGAGCATTGGCTGCCCTTGTTCGAGGAGCGACTCGACACGCTGTTCGCGCACCTTCCCGACGAAGCGGTGATCGTCCGCGACACCGCCACCGCGGGCGCCGGCGAGCAGCGCTTCGAGGCGATCGCCGATTATCAGGCGAATCGCGTCCGCGCCGAATCGACCGCGCCGGGCATCTATCGTCCGCTCGCCGCCGACGCGCTCTACCTCTCGCCCGACGAATGGGCCAAGGCGCTCGATCACGGCCCGGTCCATGTCTCGACGCCGTTCCACGAGCCCGAAAGTGCCACCGTGCTCGACTTCGCGGTCGACGGCCCGCGCGATTTCGCCCCCGAGCGCGCCGCCGGCAACAATGTCTACGAGGCGGTGGTCGCGCACCTCGCCAAGACCCGCAAGGACGGCCGCAAGCCGGTCCTCGCTAGCTATTCGAACGGCGCGCGCGAGCGCCTCAAGGGGCTGCTCGAAGACCATGGGCTCAAGGGCGCGCGCAACGCCGGCAGCTGGCAGGAAGCGCTCGGCACCGCCGACAAGGGCATCGCGCTGGTCGTCCTGCCGCTCGATCACGGCTTCACCGCACCCGATGTCGCCGTGCTCACCGAGCAGGACATGCTCGGCGACCGCCTCGTCCGCCGCTCGAAGCGCCGCAAGAATACCGACGCGTTCCTCCAGGAGCTCGCCACGCTCACCCCGGGCGACCTCGTCGTCCATATCGAGCACGGCATCGGCCGCTATGACGGGCTGACCCAGATCCCGGTGCAGAAGGCGCCGCACGATTGCGTCGCGCTTGAATATGCCGGCGGTGACAAGCTCTACGTACCCGTCGAGAATCTCGAGGTGCTGAGCCGCTACGGGGCCGGCGAGGAAGGCGCGACGCTCGATCGCCTCGGCGGCGAGGCCTGGCAGCGCCGCAAGTCGCGGATGAAGGAGCGGATCCGCGAGATCGCCGGTGAGCTCATCGCCACCGCCGCCAAGCGCGCGACCCGCCCCGCCGAGGTCGCCGAGCCCGATCATGGCGGCTATCCCGCCTTTGTCGATCGCTTCCCCTATGAGGAGACCGACGATCAGGATCGCGCGATCGGCGACGTGCTCGAGGATCTCGCCGCGGGTCGTCCGATGGACCGGCTCATCGTCGGCGATGTCGGCTTCGGCAAGACTGAGGTAGCGCTGCGCGCCGCCTTCGTCGCCGCGATGGCGGGGATGCAGGTCGCCGTGGTCTGCCCGACCACGCTGCTCGCGCGCCAGCACCACCGTAATTTCGTCGAGCGTTTCCAGGGCTTCCCGATCGAGATCGGCCGTCTGTCGCGCCTCGTCCCCGCCGCCGAGGCCAAGGCGACTCGCGAAGGGCTTGCCGAAGGCAAGATCGACATCGTCGTCGGCACCCATGCGATCCTCGCCAAGACGGTCGACTTCAAGCGGCTCGGGCTCGTCATCGTCGACGAGGAGCAGCGCTTCGGCGTGACGCACAAGGAACGGCTCAAGGCGATGAAGGCCGACGTTCATGTCCTCACCCTCACCGCCACGCCGATCCCGCGCACGCTCCAGATGGCGATGAGCGGCTTGCGCGAGCTTTCGGTGATCCAGACCCCGCCGGTCGATCGCCTCGCGGTGCGTACCTACGTGATGCCCTGGGATCCCGTGGTGCTGCGCGAGGCGCTGCTCCGCGAGCATTATCGCGGCGGCCAGGCCTATTTCGTTACCCCACGCATCTCGGACCTGCCCGATATCGAGGAGTTCCTGCGCAACGACGTGCCCGAGATCAGCTATGTCGTCGCGCACGGCCAGATGGCGCCGACCGAGGTCGAGGAGCGGATGTCGGCATTCTACGACCGTCGTTACGATCTGCTGGTCTCGACCACGATCATCGAATCCGGGCTCGACATCCCCAGCGCCAACACGTTGATCGTCAACCGCGCCGACAAGTTCGGCCTCGCCCAGCTCTACCAGATTCGCGGCCGCGTCGGGCGTTCCAAGACCCGCGCTTACGCCTATCTCACCACGCCGCCCGAGCGGCTGATGACCGAGGCGGCCGAGAAGCGCCTCAAGGTCCTCTCCGATCTCGAGACGCTGGGCGCCGGCTTCCAGCTCGCCAGCCACGATCTCGACATCCGCGGCGCGGGCAATCTGCTCGGCGACGAGCAGTCGGGGCACATCAAGGAAGTCGGCTACGAACTCTACCAGTCGATGCTCGAGGAGGCGATCCTCGAGGCACGCGCGGGCGGGCTGCGCGAGGATCTCCGCCCCAGGGATCTTTCGCCGCAGATCACCGTCGACGCGCCGATCATGATCCCCGAGGATTATGTCCCCGATCTCGATCTGCGCATGGGGCTCTATCGCCGCCTCAACGAAGTCGAGGACAAGCAGGGCATCGAGGCCTTCGCTGCCGAGCTGATCGATCGCTTCGGCAAGCTCCCCGAGCCGACCGACAATCTGCTCCAGCTGATCGAGGCCAAGCTCAACGCCAAAAAGGCGTGCATCGCCAAGATCGACGTCGGCCCCAAGGGTGCGCTGGTCACCTTCCACGAGGACAAGTTCCCCAACGTCCCCGGACTGCTCGCCTATGTCGACAAGCTCGGCGAGACCGCGCGGCTGCGCCCCGATATGCGGTTGGTGATCAACCGCGCCTGGGCCAATCCGGCGGCGCGGCTCCACGGCGCGCTCCAGCTCTCGCGCGGGCTCGCCAAGGCAGCGGGCTGAGCCGCACGAAAACCCCCGCCGTCCGCGATCGGACGACGGGGGTGATCTTCGCGTCAGTACGAAGCGATCAGAGCTCGCGCTCGATCCACTGCTTGATGCCGCTCTTGGGCATCGCGCCGACCTGAGTCGCGGCCGGCTGGCCGTTCTTGAACAGGATCATCGTCGGGATGCCGCGCACGCCGTACTTGGTCGGCGCGTCCGGGTTCTCGTCGATGTCGATCTTGACGATGTTGACCTTGTCGCCGAGCTCGTCGGCCAGCTCCTCGAGCGCCGGCGCGATCATCCGGCACGGCCCGCACCACTCGGCCCAGAAATCCACGACCACAGGCTTGTCGGCCTGGAGGACATCGGCGTCGAAGCTGGCATCGGTGGTAGCCTGGGTGGCCATGGAAACTTCTCCTGAATGCGTCTTGGATCGATATCTATGTGCGCGATCGTTCCGGCTCAAGCGCGCGAAGCCAAGCTTTGCTCCGCGGCGAGCAAGTCCGCCTTTTGCGCCGCAAGCAGCTCGGGCGGCAACAGATGGAGCGTCGGCCCGGCGGTGTAGAGCAATGCCGCCTCGATTCGCCTGCCCGGGAAGATCACTGCCAGCGCCCCGGCATAGGCGGCCATCTGGCGCAGATGATAGGGTGGGATCGCGTCGAGCCGCGCCGGCGCTCGCCGTGCGGTCTTGAAGTCGACGACGCGCACCGCGTCGGGAGTCACGATCAGCCGGTCGACCGTTCCCGATACCACCAGCCCCTCGACCACCGCCGCGATCGGCGCCTCGGCGAGCGCGTCGGGGGCGAACCATTCGGCGAGGCGCGGATCCGCGATCACCGCCAGCGCCGCCGTCGCGATCTCGCGCCGCACTTCGGCATCGGCGACTCCGCCGGGTCCCGCCAGCCAACGCTCGGCCGCGTCCGCCCGCGCCGCCACCGCCAGCCCCGGCAGTCGCTCGAACAGCGCGTGGAGCAATCGCCCGCGCTCCGCCGCCACCCGCATCGCCGGCGTCGGTGGCGGGTCGGCGGCGAGATCCTCGCCGAGCGAAGAAGGCGCGAGCGGTCGCGGGGGCCGCGCCTCGGCCGGCGCCGGCCGCGCGATCCAGTCCGGCAGCGCGGTCGCTGCGGGCAGCGCGTCGCCAGACCCGGTCTTCACCGGCAGCGGCAGCGCCGGCGAGACGCCGCGGAACATGCGCAGTTCACCCTCGGGCACGCCGAGCGCATCGAACGCGCGTGCGCATGCCGCATACCAGCTCGCTTGCGGAGGCACGCCCTTGGCGAGCGGCCCCAACGCCCCGGCGACCACCAGCCGTTCCTCGGCGCGCGTCGCCGCGACGTAGAACAGCCGCCAATGCTCCTGCAGCTCGCGCGCGTCGGCCAGCGACAGCACCGCATCCAGCGCCCCGCCCCGCTCGGCCGCGCGCGGGCGGAAGATCGGGAAGGGCGCGCCGCCATGCCCTTCGGGTCCCCAGAGCAGGAAGTCGCGGGGCGAGCGCGTCGGATCGACGGTGGCGTCGGCGAGAATCACCAACGGTGCCTGCAGCCCCTTCGCGCCGTGCGCGGTCATCACGCGCACCGCCCCCGCCGGCTGCGCCGCATCGCGGACGATCTCGACGTCGCCGCGATCGAACCAGTCGAGGAAGCGCTGGAGCGACGGCGTCGCGACATTCTCGAAATTGAGCGCGGCGTTGAGCAATTCCTCGATCGGATCGCGCGCTTCCTCGCCCAGCCGCAGCAGCAATTTCCGCCGCCCGTCGAGCGGTCCCGACAGAATCTCCTCGAGGAAACGATAGGGCGTGGTGAAATCGGCGCGGTTGAGCAATGCCTCGAGCGGCGCGATCCGGGCCCCGCCGGTCGCGCGCAGCTGTGCCCAGAGCGACGCGCCCTTCGGCCGCAGCGCCGCTTCCATCAATGCGTCCTGGCTCCACCCGATCAGCGGCGAGACCAGCAGCGAGGCGAGCGACAGATCATCCTCGGGCTGGAGCACGAAGCGCACCGCGGCGAGCAGATCCTGCACCGCCAGCGGCGCGTTGAGCCGCAGCCGGTCGACCCCCGCCACCGGCACCCCCTCGGCATAGAGCCGCGCGACGATCAGCGAGGCGAGCTCGCCGCGGCGCTTGACGAGGATCATCACGTCCTCGGGCCGCAGCGCCCGGCCCTTGCTCTCGAGCAGCAGCCCCTCGGCGAGCCACGCCTTGATCGCCCTGGCGATATCGCCGGCGAGCTTGCGCGTCGCGTCGCCGACCCATTCCTCCTCCTCGGCCTCGCTGCCGCCCTCGACCGTCACCGGCCACAGCGTCACCGTCCCCGGACCCGGCACTTCGCTGGCGTGCGGCTCGGCGTCGCTCAGATCGCCCATCCCCGGCGCCGGCAGCGTCCCGATCGCGGCGTCGACGAATTCGAGCACCGGTCGCGTCGAGCGGAAGCTGTGGGTAAGCGACAGCGACTCCAGCTCGGCCGCATCGACGTCATATTCGGCCTGCACCCGCGACGCGCGCCAGAAGCGCTCGAACGCCGCGCGAAAATAGATCGGGTCGGTGCCCTGAAAGCCGAAGATCGCCTGCTTGTAGTCGCCGACGGTGAACAGC
This sequence comes from Sphingomonas naasensis, assembly GCF_004792695.1. Taxonomy (GTDB): domain Bacteria; phylum Pseudomonadota; class Alphaproteobacteria; order Sphingomonadales; family Sphingomonadaceae; genus Sphingomonas; species Sphingomonas naasensis. The sequence continues at coordinate 388,229 of NZ_SRXU01000002.1, forward strand.
GTCCGCACCGCGTTCCCGCGTGCGCCCTCGCCGGCGAAGAACTCGTCGGCGATCGCGCTGACGATCGCCCATTGCTGCGGATTGGTGTCCTGCGCCTCGTCGATCAGCACATGCTCAGTCACCTGATCGAGCTTGTAGCGCACCCATTCGCCCATGCCCGGCTCGCCGAGCAGCGCGACGGTCTTGCGGATCAGGTCGTTGAAGTCGACCGCGCCCACCCGCCGCTTGGCCCGGGCATAGGTATCGGCATAGGCCCGCCCCGCCGCGAGGCCGCGCGCGAGCAAATCGGCGAACTCGGCCTGGACTTTCATCCCAAGCAGCGCGCCGCAGCGTTCGTGCAGCCGCATCGCGAGATCGGCATAGCCCGGCTCCGGTGGCGCCTGTCCCTTGCCGAACGAGCGCGGCTCGCCCTTGGCGGTCGCCCAGACCGAATGGAGATCCGCCAGCCGCCGCGCGCGCTTCGCCGGGGAGAGCGTCAGCCACATCGCGATTTCCTCGGCGCGCGCCAGCCCCGATTTGGTCCCCCAGGCCGCGTTCATCGCCGCGACTTCGCGCAGTCCCGCGAGGTCGAACGCATCATCGCCACAACGCGCCTCGATCTCGGCGTCGATATCGCCTCGCGGAAGCGCCATCGCATCCCGCAGGAACGGCTGGATTCCGCTCGGCAACCCCGCCATCGCCTCGGCATTCGCCGCGCACAGCTTGAGGAACGTCTCGGCCTTGCCCTCGCCCAGTCGCAGGCTCAACGCGCCCACCGCGTCGATCAGCCCGACGCGCCCCTCGCGTCCGGCATCGATCAGCATCTCGGCGAGCGCCTCGCGCGCGAGCACGGCTTCCTCGCGCTGGTCGAGCGGGCGGAAGCCGGGCACCAGCCCCGCCTCGACCGGAAAGGCCGAGAGCAGCGACTGGCAGAAACTGTGGATCGTCTGGATACGGATCCCCCCGCCCGGCGCGTCGAGCACCTTGGCGAACAACGTCCGCGCCCGGGCCTGCGCTTCCGGCCCCGACTCCTCACCCAATGCCTCGAGATCGGCGAAGAGCTCTTCGCGCCCCGCGCGCACCCAGCGCGCCAGCCGGCTGGTGATCCGTTCGGACATTTCGGCCGCGCCGGCCTTGGTGAAGGTCAGGCACAGGATCGCGCCGGGATCGACTCCCGCGAGCAGCAACCGCCACACCCGCGCCGCGAGCACCTGCGTCTTGCCGGTACCCGCCGAGGCAGACAGCCAGATATGCCGCGCCGGATCGCTCGCCCGGCGCTGGTTGCCCTTGAGGGCGTAGAGGGGTCGTACCTCACTCACGACCATACCATTCGTCGCGCCGCATCAGCTGGTCATATTCGGCATAAGGCGCATAGTCCGGGTGCAGCTTCGCCGTGAACGGCTCGTCCCCGGTCAGCCACATCCGTGCCGCGCCCTCGAACTGCGCCACCGCCGCATCGACGAAATCGTCCGCCGGCAGATAGTCGCGCCGCCGCGTGTCGCACGGGCTCTCGACATAGCCGAACCCGCCGCCGCGATTGCGCGACAGCGACCAATATTCGAAATGCTTCGCCCGTCCCGTAATCCCCTCGAACCCGCCGCGCTCGGCGATCAGCCCCAGCAGCCCCAACTGCAGACTGAACCCGTTGCGCACCGCTGCCAGGCTCGGCGGCTTGCCGGTCTTGTAGTCGACGATCGCGAGGCTGCCGTCGCCCATCCGGTCGACCCGGTCGAACGTGCCGCTGAGTTCCACCCCCGCGAACGGGATCACGCCGCGCTTCTCGACCGCGATCACCTTGCGCGATGGATCGACGGCGATCTGCCCGGCGATCCACTCGATCGCCTCCATCAGCCGCGGCGCCCAGAGCGCGCGCATCATCGGATGGGTCCGCTCGTCGGCGAGCATCGCCTCGGCGCGCGCGCGCAGTCGCTCCGGCGCGCACTCGTCGCGTTCGAACCATTTCTGCAGAACCTCGTGCACGGCTGTGCCGCGCCATGCCGCGCTCGGATCGGCGTCGACCGGATCGAGCGGTATCAGCCGCAGCATCCGCCGCGCATAAAAGGCATAGGGATCGGCCTTGAGCCGGTCGACCTCGGTCACCGACAGCGCCTTGGGCCGCAGCGCCACCGCGGGCTGCGGCGCCGGCCGCTCGGCCGGAGCGTAGTAGCCCGGATCGTCGATCGCGCGCAGCCACGCCTCGACGTCGCGCGCCCGCTCCAGCCCGCCCGACAGCGCCTCGAGCCGCAGCCAGAAGCGCGAGGCGATCGTCGGCGCGCTGGCATCCCGCCGCGCCCGCGTCAGCAATACCTGCGGCGCGCCGAGTGCACCCGCCAAATCGTGCGCCGAGAGCCCGATCCGCCGCTCCAACCCCGGCAACCCCAATTCGGCGCGAATGCGCGGCGCCAGCCACGGATCGGGCGCGGGCAGCCCCGGCCACACGCCTTCGTTCAATCCGCCGAGGATCATCAGATCGGCGGTCTGCAGCCGCGCCTCGATCAGGCCGAGGATTGCCAGCCGCGGATGCCCGCCCTGTGGCGGGCGCACCGCTGCCTCGTCCATCAGCGTGCGCAGCATCGGCGCCAGCGCCTCGGGCTCGGCGCGCGGCGGTCCATTGGCCGCCTCGCGCTCCGCCGCATCGAGCAGATCGGCGGCAGCGCGCCCCTCGGCACGCGCCCACAGCGCGTCGCCGCCCAGCGCCTGCGCGGTCTCGCGCAGCGCCGCGAGCAACGCCGGCAGCGGCTGCGTCCCGCCCGCGAACACCGCCTCCAGCGGCGCGAGCAACGCCCGCGCCTCGGGCCACCGGCCAAGCGCGGCGCGGCGCAGATGCCCGTCCCTGCCCTCCTGCTCGGCGAGATGCCGGTCGATCCCGGCCAGCCCCGGCGCCGGACGCGGCCCACGCAGCGCGCGATCGAGCAGCCGCACGCCCTCGAGCCACTCACCGCGCCGCTCGGCCATCACCAGCGGGTGCTTGAGCAACGTCAGCAACGGCAGCGGCGCGAAGCCCTGCGCGGCGGCATCGGCGAGCGCGAGCAGCAAGGTGCCCGGCGGCAGGATCGACAGCGGCTGGCCGGCCGAATCGTCGACTGCGATTCCCCAGCGCGCGCAATGCGCCGCCACTCGCCGCGCCAGCGCGCGATCGGGCGTCACCAGCGCCGCGGTCCGCTCGGGCGTCTCAAGCACTTCGCGCAGCGCCAGTGCGATTCCCTGCGCCTCCTCGGCCGGCGCGGCGACATCGAGCGCGCGCACCCCGTCAAGCCGCCGCTCGGCCGCCGGCAGCGCGGTCCAGCCATGCGTCAGCTCGGGCGGCGCCATCGCGGAGGCGATCGCCTTGCTCCGTGCCGGCGGCGCGTCATGCTCGCTCGCCGCGCGCCACGGATCGAACTCGCTGCGATGCACGCCCATCCGGTCGAGCAGCAGCTTCAAATGGAATTGCGGATGGCTCTCCAGACTGCGCCGCCGCCGGCCGGTGACCGGATCGGCCTTATGCGGCCCGAGCGCGTCCCACTCCGCATCGCTGATCGCGGTGGCCAGCCCTGGCAGCACCACCATCCCCTGCGGCAGTCCCGCCACGGTGCGCAGCAGCCGTGCGAACGCAGGCGCCGAAGCGGTGACGCCCGCCGCGCAGACGAATCCCTGCGGTGGCGCGTTCCGCCAGCTGCGCGCCACCTTGTCGACCAGCCGCCGCCGCCGTTCGGCGAGATCGATCCGGCCGAGCCGTTCGAGTTCCTTGGGCCATCGCGTCAGCACTACTTCGAACAGCTTGAGCGAGCGCTCCCAATGTGCCGACAATTCCTGGCTCAGCTCGATCTCGCGGAGCGCGCGCGGTGCGACTTCCTCGATCAGCAACTGGTCGAGCGTGGTGGCCAGGTCGCCCGCCAGCCGCACCGCCTCGGCCGCGTCGACCGGCGCCCCCACCTCCTGGATCAGCCGCGCGAGGATCATCCGCCGCTGGAGCGGATCGACCGCCGCGGGGATCGGATCGGCATCGTCGGCCGCCTCGAACACCGCTTCGTCGAGCTCGGGGTCGCCCACCGCGACCAGTCGCGGCAGCAGCAGTCCCTGCGCGCTCTCGCGCACGAACGCATCGTGGATCGCCTTTTTGGCGCGGTTGTTGGGCAGCAGCACCAGCCCGCGCGCCAGTTTGAGCGGATCGCTCCCGAACCGCCGGATCAGCCCGATCGCCAGCGCATCGGCAAAGGCGCGGTGCGGCGGGATGGTGTAGAGATGCAGGTCTTCGGGCAATTTGCTCTCATTCCCCTCCCTGCAAGGGAGGGCTCGGGTTGGTTGGCGAGCGTAGCGAGCCTCCGTCGTCAGAGGCAAGAGCGTCGTCTACACGGCGCACCCACCCTTGGCCCCTCCCTTGCCGGGAGGGGAACAGAAGGTCACATCTCCGCCAGCACCGCCTCCGCTGCGCCGACCGCCGCCGGCGTACCGACGTCGAACCACAGCCCCTGGTGGACCACGCCCCACAGCCGCCCGGCTTCCATCGCGCGGTTCCAGAAGAGGTTGGTCGAGAACGGCCCCTCGGGCCAGTCGCGGATCACCCGCGGCGAGAGGATCTGCACCCCGGTATACACGAAGGGCGCGAGCCGGCCCGGCTTGCGCCGCTCGGTGATCCGGCCCATCGCGTCGAGCCGGAAGTCGCCCTGCCCGCGATGGCTGTGCGCCCGCGCCAGCGGCACCAGCAGCAGCAGCGCGTCCATCCGCTCGTCGTCCCACTGCGCCGCGAGCGCGCGGATCGCGTCGATCGGACCATCAACCCACAGATTGTCGCTGTTGACGCACAGGAACGGCCTGTCGCCGATCAGCGCGCGCGCCTGGACGATCCCGCCGCCGGTCTCCATCAGCTGCTTGCGCTCGTCGGAGATGACGAGATCGATGTCCTTCACCCGCGCCTTGAGATGCGCTTCCATCTGGTCGGCGAGATAATGGACGTTGACGATCGCCCGCTTGACGCCCGCCGCGCGGAGATGATCGAAGGTGTGGTCGATCAGCGTCTTGCCCGCGACTTCGACCAAAGGCTTGGGCCGCGTCGCGGTCAGCGGCCGCATCCGCTTGCCGAGCCCCGCCGCCATCACCATCGCCGTCTCGGGCACGCATGCCGTGGGCTGCGGCCGCAGCGAATAAACCGCGCTGGTGGTCATTCGCCGACGATCGCCAGCGGATCGCCGCGCAACTCGGCGGGCACATTGGCGTCGAACCAGTCCGCGACGGGCTTCAGCGCCGGATGCTTGAGGTCGCGCTCCAGATAGCCCCAGACGCGCGGACACAGCCCCGGATAGCGCGGCTTGCCGTCGCGCTTCCACAGCCGGGTGAAGATGCCGACGATCTTGGCGTTACGCTGCGCGCCGAGGACATGATAGGCGATGTCGAAATCGTCCCCGGCTCCGGTGATCCTCTTGTAGCGGTCGAGCATCGCGGTCTCGAGCTCGGGCGCCACGTCGCGGCGTGCGTCCTGCAGCAGCGAGACGAGGTCGTACGCCGGATGTCCCGCCAGCGCGTCCTGGAAGTCGAGCAGGCCCAGGCTCTCGCTACCGTCGATCAACATGATGTTCTCGGCATGGTAATCGCGCAGCACCGTGACCGGCGCATGACCGTCGAGCACCGGCGCGAGCGCCTGATCCCAGGCATCGACATAGCCTTGCATGTCGACGCTGAGCCCCACCGCGGGGGTGTACCATTCGGGAAGCAGCGCCGCCTCGCGCTGATATTCGGCGCGGTCATAGGGCCGGATGTCCGCCGCGTCGTGCTGGCCGAGCCGGATCAGCAAATCGACCGCCTCCTCGTAGAAGCGCAGCTCGCTCTCGGGCGCGGCATCGACCGTCTCGCGCAGCCGCGCATCGCCGAAATCCTCGAGCAGGACGAGGCCGTGCTCGAGATTCTCCGAAAGGATCGCCGGCGCCGCGAAGCCATTGCCGGTCAGCCAGCGCGCGATCTTGATGAACGGGCGCGGATCCTCGTGCGGCGGCGGCGCGTCCATCAGGATCGCGCTGCGGTCGTGATGGACGACGCGGAAATAGCGGCGGAACGAGGCATCGCCGGCGAGCGGCCGGATCTCGGCCCCCTCCCATCCGGCGGCGATCAGGAAATCGGGCGCCGCGGCGGGCGGATTCATGTCGGTCAGGGGAGAGATTGGGGCCATCGATCCTTCCATGCCGCCGGCACCTTCGCTGTCAAGGCGCGCGCGCCGTCCGGCGTAAGTTCCAGGCTGAGCCACAGCGCATCGTGCCACCAGTGATCGCTGAGCCGCTCGGGCCATTCGACGAGCAGCAGCGAATCATGGCGGGCGTCGTCGAGCCCCAGCTCCCCCGCTTCCTCGGGATCCTCGATCCGGTACAGATCGACATGGAGCACCGGAAAGCGCACCTCGGGCGGCGCATAGGGCTGAACGATCGCGAAGCTGGGGCTCGGCGCCTCTTCCTCCAGCCCCAGAGCGGCGAGCAACCCCCGCGCGATGCTCGTCTTGCCCGCGCCGAGCGGACCCGAGAGCGCGATCACGTCGCCCGGCCGCGCGACCTCGGCCAGCCGCGCGCCGAGCGCGAGCGAGTCTTCGGGGGAAGCGAGCCGCACTCTACAATCCTCCCCCGGAGGGGGAGGGGGACCAGCGAAGCTGGTGGAGGGGTAGTAGCCACAGGCAATGCGCTCGCTTGTGGAGGCTACCCCTCCACCGCTGCGCGGTCCCCCTCCCCCTCCGGAGGAGGATCGCCTCAACGCAGCCCCTCACCGCGGCAGCTCCACGGTCACCAGCGTCCCCTCACCCGGCTCGGAAATCAGCTCGATCCGCCCGCCATGCGCCTCGACGAACTGCTTCGCCAGCGGCATGCCGAGCCCCAGCGCGCGCTCGCCGCTGCGCGAGATGCCGTGCTGGGCGAAGCTGTCGAATGCCTTGGCGACCGATTCCTTGCTCATCCCCGGCCCATTGTCCGAGACGATCACCCGCGCGACCTTCCTGTTGCCGTCGAGATGGAGCAGTACCCGCCCCTCCTCGGGCGTGCAGGCCACCGCGTGGCGCAGCAAATGCTCAATCACCTGGCGCAATCGCCGCAGATCGCCGGTCACCGTCCCCGCGGTCCCGGCGTCCTCGACGACCAGTTCGATCCTCTTGGCCTTGGCGAGGTGCGCGATCGCCTCCGCCGCGGCATTAGCGGCGAGCTCGAGATCGACCGGCATCTTCTCGAGCGGCGCCCCTTCGCTCTGGGTCAGGTCGAGCACGTCGTCGACCAGCGCGCTCAGCCGGTCGACCGAGACGAGGATCGCCTCGGTATATTCGACCGCGCTTTTGGTCAGCTTGCCCGCGAAGCCGCCGTGCAGCATCTCGGTGAAGCCCTTGATCGAGGTCAGCGGGGTGCGCAGCTCGTAGCTCATATTGGCGACGAACGCGGTCTTCACCCGGTCCGCCGCGACCAGCGCCTCGTTACGATCGCGCAGCGCGCTCTCGGCGCGGTGATGATCGGTGGTGTCGAGCATCGTCACCAGCGCATTGCCGTCGGGGAGCGGCACCGCGGTGAGGTCGAAGTGCCGCCCATCGGCGAAGGCCACCGTGCTGCCGCGCGTCTGGCGGTCCTTCGCCGCCAGCCGGATCAGATCGCCCAACACCTCGGCGCGGCCCGAATTGGTGAGCTTCGGCCCCGCCGCCTTGACCAGCTGGCCGATCTGCGGATGCCCGTCGAGGAAGCTGTCCTCGAAACCCCAGACCTGGCGGAACTTGCGGTTCCACAGCTGCAGCCGGCCCTTGCCGAACACTGCCACCGCCTCGGCGAGGCTCTCGAGCGTCGCGGTGCGCACCTGCTGCATCTCGCCATGCTCGCGCTGCAGCTCGAATTGCTGGGTGCGATCCTCGAAGATCAGCAGCAGCCCGCCCTCGGGGAGCGGCTGGGCGACGACGCGGAGATGCGCCCCGGCCACCGTCCACGTCTCCTCGACGGCGTCGGGCGAGGTGAACCATTCGCGTCGCTCGGCCTTCCAGGCCGGATAGTCGCGCACCTCGGGAAGCCGATTGGCCTCGCGCATCCGGTCGAGCACGCGGTCGAACTCGGGCCGGTCGGCCAGCCATTCGTTGCGCATCGCGAACATCCGCTGGAACGGCTGATTGCAAAAGGCCAGGCTGCGATCGGGCGCGAACTGCGCGACGCCCGCCGAAAGCCGGTCGAGCATCGCCCGCTGCGCCTCGCCGAAACGCTTGAGCCCACCACGCAGCTGCTCGAACTCCTCGATGTCGATCGCGAAGCCGGCGACGCCGCCGGTCGGCAGCGGCACGTCGTGGAGCCGCAGCATCCGCCGCGCCCCGCCCACCGTCGCGGGCATCGCCGCGGTCTGTGGCTCGCCGGTGTCGCGTGCGATCGCGGCATTGGCCAGCGGCCCGCCGAGCCCCGCGCCCTCGACCAGCTCGAGCCCGCGCGCGACCACGTCCTCGCTGTCGCTACCCTCCACCGCGCGGACATAGGCCGAATTGACCATCAGCAGCCTGAGATCGGGCCCGCGATACCACATCGGCATCGGCGCCGCCTCGATCAGCGCAGTGAGCGCATCGAACGCCGCGCGCAGCTGGCTGGCCTCGTGCTGGAGCCGCTGGATCTCGCTCTGGCTCTCGGTCGCGTCGAGGAACCACAGCACCACCCCGCCCGCGGCGCGCATCGTCCCCGGCGCACGCTCGCCGACGACGATCAGCGCGCGCTCGGATCCCTGCGCGCGAACCGCGAGGGTGAAGGGTTGCCCCGCCTTTTGCGCCGCGATCACCTGTGCCTCGAGCGCGGCCGCGTCGGCGGCAACCAGTCCGCTCTCGATCCCGGCAAGGTCGGCGAGCTCGCGCGGCAGCAAATCGAGCCCCAGCCAGTCGGCGAGCCGCTGCGGGACCTCGACCCGGCCGTCGGCGCGCACCAGCATCGCCTGTGCGGGCGAGCCTGCGATCAATGCATTCAGCCGGGCGTTGCGGTCCTCGGTCTCGCGCGCCGCGGCGCGGATCTTCAATCCGGAGAGCAGCATCCAAGTGGCGCCGAGCACCAGCAGCGCGAGAATGGCGCCGGCGCCAGTCGCGGCAGATTGCGGAATCTCGATCAAGCCGCTTCTCCGCGGCTTCGCTGCACCCTCATGGCGCAACCCTTAGGCAAAGCGCCGTCGATCGCAAAGCGGCTTACGCGCCGTCAAGCCTCCGCCGGGGTGCCGGCCCGGCCGAGCAGCCGCCGCAACAGCGGCCGCCGCCTCGGCGGCAGCGCCGCTTGCGGTGCGCCCGCGCCTTCATTCTCCAGCGGTTCGAGCGAGAGGCGCAGCATCAGCCGGCGCGTCTCGTCTTCCAGCGCCGCTTCGTCGGGCGCGCCCAAGGCCGAACGCAGGATCTCGCCGATCCGCTCACGCGCCGGCCCGGCATCGTGACTGGCTTCGATATTCCTCACAACTCAAGGATATAACGAAGCAACCTCCGCTTCCGGTGCCCCATCGGCGCGCGTAGCACGATGATCCGACGCAAACGCCAGATCGGTCGACTCCAGCGCCGTCGATTGCGGCGGAAGCGTCGGCTCCCACGCGGCCATGCGCGCTTGCCGATAGAATTGGAACGAGCCCGATTCGGTGTAATTGGCGAGGCCGATGCCGGCCATCGTCCCGCAGGCGCAAATGCCCACAAAGCCCAGCCCCAGCTTGGCAAAAAGTGCTGACCGCATCTCCGACTCCCTGTTGCCGCGACAACGTGAGAGCGGCACGGCGCGTTCCACCGCGGATCGCCGCGAGGCGAATGCGGTTGCGTCTCCGCCGCAGCCGCGCTTCACCGTTACGTGCGTCGGGCCCAGCCGCCCGCGAGCGCGAATGGGACGAGAGAAGCGGAAATGATCCTGTCGAAGGCTATTGCGGTCGCTCTGGTGGCTCTCGGCCTGATCGTCATCGCGGCAGTTCTCGTGCTCGGCGCGTTCTGGCTGATGATTCTCGCCCTCAGCGCCGACGCAGGGGAAGTTCAGCTGGCGCTCGCGCTCACCGTGGGCGCAGGCATTGGCGCGATCGCGGCCTTTACCTGCTGGATCATGCCGTTCGCCCGATCGCGGTGGAACGGCGCCTAGGCGCGCGATTATCCGACCGCCAAAGAAAAAGGGCCCGGCAAGCGCCAGGCCCCTCTCCTTCTTCGTCGTCCGCCTCAGAAGCTCGGCAGCTTCACCCGCGCGCCGACGAAGCCGAACCGGCCGATCGAGTTGACCGGATAGGTCTGCGTGCCGAGATCGGGCTTCTGGCCCCAGAGGTTGCGGACGCCGCCATAGATCTGGAACTGATCGTTGACGTCGTAGCTGGCGTAGATGTCGTGCTGCCAGCGCTCCTTGAGCCACATATATTCGGGCGCCACGATGTCCGGGTTACCGTCGACTTCCTGATTGGTGTAGCGCAGCGTCTTGCTGAGATACAGGATCCCGTAGTTCAGCGTCAGGCCGCCATTCTGCCAGGTCAGATCGGCGTTCACCGTATATTTCGGCGCCCGGTAGAGCGATTCGAGACGGCGATTGGTCACATCGGCACCCGGCGTGCCGACGAACTCGAGCCGAGCGAGATAATTGCCGACGATGCTCAGGTTGAACGTGCCCGCCGACGCGGTCCGCAGGCGATAGTTGAAGTTCACGTCGAGGCCCGCGGTGCGGAACTCGGCGACGTTCTGCGGGATCACCGTGAAGCCGGTGATCAGGCCCGGATTGGCGCCGCCATTGTTGCGCACGATGCCGGTGCAGAAATTGTTGTTCAGATCCGGCTGGTCGACGCAGAGCTGCGCGAGCTGCTCGGCGCTCACCTGATTGATCGCGTTCTTCAGCTTGATGTCATACCAGTCCGCGCGCAGCGACAGGCCGGGGATGAAGCTCGGCTGGATGATCGCGCCCGCGGTCCACGTCGTGGCTTCCTCTTCCTGCAGATTGGGGTTGCCGGCCTGGAAGCCCGGCAGGTTGGTCGAACGCGGATCGCGGTACGTCCCCGGATCGGCGACACCGAGCGAGGTGAGCAACGCCTGGCAGTTGGCGGCGCGATATTGGGTGCCGTTCTGCAGCTGGTTGGTGTTGCACGGATCGGTGATGAACTCGAAGGTCTGCGAGCTGCCCGAGAAGAGCTCGCCGATGTTCGGTGCGCGCACCGCCTTGGAATAGGTGCCGGTGAAGGTGATGTCGCGGATCGGGGCGAAAGCGCCGTCGACCTTCCACGACGTGGTGCTGCCGATCGTCGAATAGTCCGAATAGCGCACCGCGCCACCCACTTCGAGCCGGTGGACGAAGCCGTTCTGGATCAGCGGCACGCGCAGCTCGCCGAACACTTCCTTGACGTCGTACTCGCCGCTGTCGGCCGAGAGCGCGTTGGTGAAGGTCAGACCCTGCGCCGCCAGCGGATCGGGGGTGAAGCGGCTCTTCTCCTTGCGGTATTCCGCGCCGACCGAGAAGCCGACCGCGCCGCCGGGGAGCGTGAACAGCCCGCCGAGATCGCCGCTCAGATAGGCCGACGCGACGTGCTGCTCGATCCGCGAGCGATCGGTGGTGTCGGTCAGGATCCAGTCGAGCGCCGCCTGGCTGTTCTGGTCCTCGCCGAACAGGTTGATCGGCACGCACTGGCCGGGCTGGAACGTCGTCGGCGCATATTCCTCGCGCGTCGAGTTGTACGGCTGGTTCGGCGTCCAGGTCGGGTCGAGATTGACACGGCAGGTCGGGCCATTGGGGCCCTGCACCGCGTCGATCGCCGCGTAGAAGCGGTCGTCGAGGATGTCGTTGACGTAGCGGCTGCGCACATTGGTACGGCCATAGGTGTACGACGCCTCATAGTTGAGGTGGTCGCTCAGCTCGCCGCGCAGCCCGATCACGCCGCGCCACGTCTCGCGGCGGATGTCCTCGCCGCGCTGGCCGAAGTCGAAATTGTCACGATTGACGAGCACGCCGCCAAGGCCTTCCGCCGCGATCGCCGGACGCAGCGACGCGGGGATGTAGGGATTGTCCTCGGGGATCAGCAGATAATAGTCGAAGGTCGGCTGGGCGAGCGAATAGGCGCGGATATTGGCGTATTTGCCCTCGGCGAAGATCGTCACCGCATCCGAAACGTCGAAATGCGCGAGCGCGTTGACCACGTGGCGCTCGACCTTGGGCAGCAGATCGTTGCCGTAATCGGAGACGAGCGTGGCGTTGCCGCCCTGCTGGTAGAAATCGGGAACGAAGGTGCCCGGATCGAACGCGGTCACGGCGCCGTTCGCATTCACCAGATAGTCCGGGAAGCCGTCCTGATCGATGTCGATGCCGCCTTCGCGGTTGGTGTCGAAATAGCGGATGTTGCTCAGCGGAACCCGGTCCGGAATGCCGTTGTCGGGCCCGCCGGTGTAGTTGCCCTGGTTCTCCGGATCATCCGGGTTGAGATAGAAGCGCGTCGCATCGGTGCCGCGCAGCCGCGCGCGGTCGCGCGTCTGCAGACGGTCGTCGGCGCCATATTCATAAGAGATGGCGACGTTGCCGCGGCCGCCCGCGAAATTCTTGCCCGCGGTGATCGAGAAGAGCCGCTGCCCGGCATCGCCATATTCGGAAATGCCCGCCTGCGCGCGCGCGGTGATGCCGTCGAAGTTCTTCTTGAGGATGAAGTTGACCACGCCGGTCACGCCGTCGGCGCCGTAGATCGCCGAAGCGCCGCCGGTGAGCACTTCGATCCGCTCGACAAGGTCGTTCGGGATCGTGTTGATGTCGATCGCCGCGCTGCCCGGCACGCCCGCGACGTGGCGGCGGCCGTCGACCAGCACCAGCGTGCGCTCGGTGCCGAGGTTGCGCAGATCGAGCAGGTTGAGGCCGGTATAGCCGATGCCCGCGCGGTCGCCCGAATTGTCGCCCGAGGTCGACGAACCCTGCAGCGCCGGATAGCCGGTCAGGAAGTCGGTCAGGTTGGTCGTACCCGAGGCCTGCAGCGCTTCCGAGCCGAGCGAGACGACCGGGTTCGGCGTGTCGAAGCCCGGCGTGACGCGGATGCGCGAGCCCGTGACCACCACTTCATCGGCCGGCGCCTCGGCCTGATCGCTCTGGGCGTCGTTGGCGACGGTGGATTCGGGGACATTGTCGTCGGTCTGGCCCGGCGCCGCGGTCTGGGCATGGGCCGAAAGGCAGGCCAGCGACAGCGCCGCAGCGGAAACGGTGAGCAGTCCGCGTGAGCGGAAAACAGAATACGCCATATTACTTCCTCGCAATATACTCAGAGGCGCGGTTCTCCTGATACGTTTCCGGCTTATGTCCGATCCCTGATCTCCCCCGCTTCTGTGTCGGATTTCCCGCAGGTGTTACATGGCTGCAACACACAGGTTGCGGCTGAAACGAAAAGACCGCGCCTCCCGGGGGAGACGCGGTCCGTTGCGTACAGAGAGCGTACAGGCTCAGTAGCGATAATGGTCCGGCTTGAACGGCCCTTCGACCGGCACGCCGATATAGTCGGCCTGCTTCTGGCTGAGCTTCGAGAGCTTGACGCCCAGCTTCTCGAGGTGGAGCGCGGCGACCTTCTCGTCGAGGTGCTTCGGAAGCACATAGACTTCGTTCTTGTAGTTCTCGCCCTTGGTCCACAGCTCGATCTGCGCAAGCGTCTGGTTGGTGAACGAGGACGACATCACGAACGACGGATGGCCGGTGGCGCAGCCGAGGTTCACGAGGCGGCCCTTGGCGAGGATGATGATCTGCTTGCCGTCGGGGAACTTCACCAGGTCGGTGCCCGGCTTCACTTCGTCCCACTCATAGTTCGACAGCGCGGCGATCTGGATTTCGCTGTCGAAGTGGCCGATGTTGCAGACGATCGACATCGGCTTCATCGCGCGCATGTGATCGGCGGTGATCACGTCGGCGTTGCCGGTCGCGGTGCAGAAGATGTCGGCGCGCTTCACGGCCTCGTCCATCGTCACGACCTCGAAGCCTTCCATCGCCGCCTGCAGTGCGCAGATCGGGTCGATCTCGGTGACGAGCACGCGCGCGCCGCCGTTGCGGAGCGACTGGGCCGAGCCCTTGCCGACGTCACCGAAGCCGGCGACGCAGGCGACCTTGCCGGCGAGCATCACGTCGGTGGCGCGGCGGATCGCGTCGACCAGCGATTCCTTGCAGCCATAGAGGTTGTCGAACTTCGACTTGGTGACGCTATCGTTGACGTTGATCGCCGGGAAGGGAAGCTCGCCCTTCTTGGCGATCTCGTACAGGCGGTGGACGCCGGTGGTGGTCTCTTCCGAGACGCCCTTCAGGTTCTTGACGGTCTCGGTCAGATAGCCCGGATACTTCGCCACGAACGCCTTGAGCGCGCGCTGGAACTCGACTTCCTCGTCATTCTCCGGCTCGCCCAGCGTCGCGCCGGCTTCGAGCTTGGCGCCCCACAGCGCGAACATCGTCGCGTCGCCGCCGTCGTCGAGGATGATGTTGGCAGTGGTGCCGTCACCGTCGGCGCCCCAGTTGAAGATGTCGCCGACATAGTCCCAATAATCGGCCAGGCTCTCGCCCTTGACGGCGAACACCGGGATGCCCGCAGCGGCGATCGCGGCGGCGGCATGGTCCTGCGTCGAGAAGATGTTGCAGGTCGCCCAGCGGACGTCGGCGCCGAGCGCGGTCAGCGTCTCGATCAGCACCGCGGTCTGGATCGTCATGTGGAGCGAACCAGTGATGCGCGCGCCCTTGAGCGGCTGCGACGGACCGAATTCCTCGCGCAGGCTCATCAGGCCGGGCATCTCGGTTTCGGCGATTTCGATTTCCTTGCGGCCGAAAGCGGCGAGTTCGATGTCCTTGATGACGTAGTCGTTCTTGTCGAGCACGGTAGCCACGGGCTGCATCTCCAGCAGTGTAAAAAGGTCAGCGCGCCGGAATCGCCGGCCGCGATCCGGGCGCCCTACAGCGTCCGCCGGGAACGCGCAAGTCAGATATAAAGATATCTTTATATGTCTAGCCGACGAACCCGGCTGCGGTCAGCTTCAGGCTACGCAGATCAAGCTTCACATCCTTGCGAAACCGTGCCGCTGCGGCGTCCGAGAGCCGCGCGGTTGCGGCCGCATCACCCCGCGCGGCGGCGTCGGAAAAGGCCGATCCCTGCGCGACGAAGTTGAGCATGAAGGTCTCGGCCATCGCCTGCCGCTCGGCGTCGGCCATTTTCGCAAAGGCCGGGCTTGCGCCCAGCGACCGGGCGACCTGCCCGCGCACCGCCTGAACCTGCGCCCGGCTGGCGAAGGCGACCTTGTTGGCGATCTGCCAGTTCTGCACCCAATAGGCAGCCATCGCGTCAGCCACGTCGCCGCGCCGCAGCCCGTCGGTCGCGACATGCTTCTCCCACAGGCCGAGCAGGTCGTGCGCGGCGATCGTCTGGCGCAGCCGTTCGGCATGGGCCGGGTCGGCACGCGCGATGAAGTCGGCGAACTGCGCGCGGACCTTCGCCGACACCGCCGGCGCCCCGCGATAGCGCGTGCTGACGGGTGCCGCCGCCCGTGGCGGCGGACTCGCCGGGCGATCCGCGCTGCGGCCGCGCACCGTCGCGCCAAGCACGTTGTTCATCTGCCCGACCGAGGCCATCGACGCGCCGAAATCGATATATTGGTTGCCGATCGACGAGAAATCCTGCGCCGGCGCGGGCATGGCGAGGAGCGCAGCGAGCGCGACAGCAAGGCGGCGACGCATCGGGACGCTCCGTTCGGTCGGTCGGACGCGGCAATGCCTAGCCCGGATTTCGGACAAACCCACCACCGCTGCCTGCACCCCGCCGCGCGCAAGCGTCGTCGCGCCGCAAACCAGGCCACGGGCTCCAGAAATCGAATGGTCGCAAGCGATGGGCAGCGCGTCGCTCGCGTCTATGCGTTCGCGCGCTAACCCGGCTTCCGCCCGCCCGCGCAGCGCGTCAGGAAATATTGCCGCTTCAGGTCCACCGCGTCCTGACGCAGCGTCTCGAGCCGGCGGTGCTCGTCGAGCGCGCGCTGGCGGTCGTCGAGCGCGAGCTGCCGCAGCGACAGCTCCTGATCGGTCGCCGCCGCGCCTTCCGCCGTGCCGCCCTCGCGAAGCGCGCGGCGCTTGTCGGCGGTGGCGATGCGCTCCGCGGCGATCGCCGACTGCTCCTGATAAAAGCCGGTCACCGCCGCGCTGCGCCGATGCGCTTCGACTGCGAACACCGGCAGGATCTTGTCGCGCTCGCATTTCTCGATCGCGGCATCGAGCGCGGGAAAGTCGATCGGCTCGACGATCTGAAGCGACGTGACGGCCAGGGCAAGCAGGAGCATGCGCGGCCCTTATCCGATCCGCTGCGCCCTTGCGAGGGGCTCAGCGCACCAGCCGATAGCTCACGAACGCGACCTGCTTGCCGTCCGGCGACCAGCTCGGCACGTTGATCGTCCCCTGCCCGCCGAACAGCCGGGTCAACACCCTGGGCGGCGCGCTGCCGTCGGCGGGAATGATCTTGAGCGCCACATCCTGCCGGTTGGGTGGATGGTCGGTCAGCGCGACGTCGAGCCCGAACGAGACGAAGACGATCCACTTGCCGTCGGGCGAAAGATGCGGAAACCAGTCGCGCCGCTCGGGATCGTGGGTGAGCTGTACCGGTTCGCTGCCATCGGCCTTCGCCCGCCAGATCGCCATCGCCCCGCTGCGCGTCGAATTGAAGTAGAGATATTTGCCGTCGGGCGAATATTCGGGGCCGTCGTCGACGCCCGGCCCGGCGATCAGCGGCCGCGCCGGCCCGCCCGCGAGGTCCTTCGTCCAGATGTCGTAGCTGTCGTCATCGGTCCCCACCCGCACATAGGCGAGCGTCTTCCCGTCGGGGCTCCAGCCATGCCAGTAGGAGCGCGCTTTCGGGTCGCTCACCAGCACGCGCGGCGCGTCCGAACCGGCAAGCGGCAGCACATGGATGCGCGAGAGATTGTCGGGCTCGGACTGGTCGGAGATCACCAGGCTCTGCCCGTCGGGCGAGATGCCGTGATCATTGTTGTTCTTGACATGGCGGCCCGTGGCGATCGCCACCGGCTCGCCCCCTTCGACCGGAATCCGCCAGATCCGTCCATCGGCATTATAGACCAGGGCCTTGCCGTCGCGCGTCCAGTTGGGCGCCTCGATCTTGCCGTCGAAATGGCGTACCACCCGCCGGCTCTGCACGCCGTCGACTTCGATCGTCTCGAGCGTGCTCTCGACCCTGGCCGGATAGCCGGTGTCGGGCACATAGGCGAGGCTCGGCACCCCCAGTTCGACGTTCGAGAAGGTCGCGGTCTCGGTGACGCTGTCGTCGTGCGCCGACACCGCGAGCCCGACCAAAACCGGCGCCTGGAACGCGATGCGATAGCTGCCGCCGGCATGCGCCAGCCTGCCGTCCGGCCCCGCGACCGAGAAATAGACGAAGTCGCCCTCGCGCTCGAGCCGCACCCGCTTCGGATGCCACACCGCCGAGACGATCTGCCGCGTCGGGCCATCCTGCACATCGCGATATTGCAGCGAGACCATTCCGTCGCCATGCACCATCACATCGGCATAGGGCGAACCGGGCGTGCGGTTCTGCCGGAGCATCAGCCCCGCCTTGCGATGCGGGTCCTTGCCCTTGCCTTCCCACGCAATGTCGGCAGCGAGGTGGAGATCGCCAGAACGCTGCGTCCAGACATAGTGGAAGGCGTCCTTCTCGCCCCAGATATTCGCGCCGCTCGCGGTGACGCGGTAGCGACCCGCGTCATGGCGGACGCTTCCCGGCGTCGCGGTCGCGCCGATATCGGCGTGGTTTGCGAAGATCCCGACGGCCTGCGCCACGGCCGGGTTCGCCCACAGCGCCGCCGCGCATGCCAGCAAAAGCCTGATCATATGCCCCTCTCGCCTCCCCGCATTGCATAGCCGGGAAGATGTTAGCGCTAACTGAGATATCGGCGAAGCGTTTTCCGGGAGCGTCCCGCGGAAGGTTCAGCCGGTCGGCAATTCGCGCCCATTTCGCGTCTCGCCGGGCGGCTCGCGCCAACCAGCCTGCGCGGCGATCGAAGGGGAGCGCCAAAGCATTTTCGTCTCCGCGCATATCGCCTTATCCTGCGCGGGCATGACCGCCGACATCGCCCCCGTCCTCCGCGCGCTCGAAGCGCATGCCGAGGCCGCGGTGCGCGACGCGATGGGGCCGCGCTTCGGCATCGTCACGGCGGACCGCGTGCTCGGGGTGCGGATGGCGAACATCCAGGCCGTGGCCAAGCCGCTCGGCCGCGACTCCGCGCTTGCCGAGGCGCTCTGGCAGTCCGGCGTCTACGAGGCGCGGATGGCCGCATGCATGATCGACGATCCCGCGACAGTGACGCCCGAGCGGATGGATCGCTGGCGCGCGGATCTCGACAATTGGGCGGTCACCGACACCGCCTGCTTCAAGCTGTGGGATCGCACCCCGCACGCCTTTGCCGCGATCGATCGCTGGTCGAGCCTCAACGACGAATTCGGCCGCCGCGCCGCCTTTGCGCTGCTCGCCAGCTGTGCGGTGCATCGCAAGGGCACGGACGCCGATTATCTCGCGCGCCTGCCGCTGATCGCGGCCGCGTCGGGCGACGCGCGCAACTTCGTCAAGAAGGGCGTCAACTGGGCACTCCGCGCGATCGGCGGCAGGCAGAGCCCCACGCTCCGCGCCGCCGCGCGCGATTGCGCCGCCCGGCTGGCGGCCTCGCCCGACAAGACCGCGCGCTGGATCGGCAAGGACGCGCTGCGCGAGTTCACCAGGGCCGATGCGAAAAACGCAACCAAAGCTTAGTCTTGTCCGGCTAGCCCGTCGCCAATTTCGAAGAGGGCGCGATGCGATTTGCTTTACTTGCGGCGATGCTGATCCCCGCGGCCCCTGCCTTGGCCGCCGCGGACACGCCATGGACCGCCGCGCAGGCCGAACGTGCCGCCAGGGCGACCGCCACCTGCACTGGCAGCGAATATGAGACGCGACAGCGACATGCGCCGGAGATCGTCCGGTCGCTGCCAAAACCCGGCGAAACCGTCCTCCAGCTCAGCGACGAGCGCGCCACCGACATCTATACCGTTGCCGAGGCGCTGCTGAAGCCGGCCATCCCCGATCCCCAGCGCGCGCTCGATCCGACGAGCTTCATCACATGCCCGCGCGATCCCGCGCTCGGCGTCGAGCTGATGATGTTCCTCGCGGCCGACGGTCCGGCAAATCGGCGCGGCCCGAACAACATCTTCTACTGGCTGGGTCAGGCCTATCGTCACGGCGCGGATGTGACCCCGGATGCCCGGCGCGCCCGCCACTATTTCCTCGTCGACCGGGTCCTCGGCAATGTCCTGCTCACCAGCGAGGATTGGGGTGACAAACCGACCGACACGCTGATGGCAGTTCTCGCTCGTCCGGCCAATCGCGCCATGCTCGAGAGCGCCGCGAATGCGGGCCGTAGCGAGGCGCAATTGCTGCTCGCAGAGCTGCTGCTCCCCACCGACAAGGATCGCGCCCGCAAACTGCTTCGCGGTTCGGCCGAGCAGCACAATGCGCGCGCATCCCGCCGGCTGTCGGACCTCGAGGCGCAGGGCGCGTTCGGCGGGCGGCACTATGAGGAAGCCGTGCGCGTGCGCGCATGGCTCGCCGCTCCCGACAATGACGATTTGCGCGCGATGCTCGATGCGGCACGGGCGTTCAACGGCGGCGAGGTGCCGAGCATCGACCGCAAGCTCTCGATCGACGATCTCGGGGGCGCGCGGCTGCGGGCCGAAATGCAGGCGGTAGATCGCGACAGCATCGTCGGGCGCGTGCCGTCCCGGGCGCTGGTCGCTCCCAACGGGCGTATCCTCTACACCGAAGTGACCGACCCCGACGCCCGCGACTTCTCGGTGGGACGCAATACGCTGCGCGTATTGCGTCCCGAAAATCTCGACCCGCTCGCTCCCTATTTCGTGAACGGCAGAGCGCTGTTCGCGTGGGTTACGCTGCCGACGATCAACTGGCGCTGACTAGCGCCCTCAGGCCGTCCCGGTGCTGTTCGCCAGCAGCCGCGGGTCGATCCCCGCCGCCTCGAAACCCTTCGACCAGCGCCGCCCGGCATCGACCTCGTAGAGCAGACCGGTGTCGCCGCTGGTGCTGAACCAGCCGTGCCGGGTCATCTCCTCGTCGAGCTGCCCCTCGGCCCAGCCGGCATAGCCGAGCGCGACCAGCCAGCGGCTCGGCCCGGTGCCCTCGGCGATCGCGCGCAGCACGTCGATCGTGCCCGACAGCGCCCAGCGCCCGCCGACGTCGATCGTGTCCTGCCCGCCCCAGTCGGTCGAGTGGAGCACGAAGCCGCGCCGCGGCTCGACCGGGCCGCCGAAATGGACCGGCGCGTCGGGCGCGTCGCCGGGATCGATCTCGAA
Source organism: Sphingomonas naasensis (assembly GCF_004792695.1). Classification (GTDB taxonomy): domain Bacteria; phylum Pseudomonadota; class Alphaproteobacteria; order Sphingomonadales; family Sphingomonadaceae; genus Sphingomonas; species Sphingomonas naasensis. The sequence continues at coordinate 408,475 of NZ_SRXU01000002.1, forward strand.
CTGGCGGAGCAGCTCGTGCAGCCCCAGCCCGTCGATCGTCTCGCCGATCCCGATGCCGAGAGCGCCTTCCTCGTCATGCGCGCACATCGCGATCACCGCATGCTCGAAGCGCGGATCGCCGATGCCCGGCATCGCGAGCAGGAACTGGCCGGTGAGATAGGGGGTCGATTCCATGGATCGACAACTTATCGCTTCGGTTTCGGGTCCGTCACGCTTGAAAATGTCATCGACCGCGCCAATTGGTGCGCTGGCCTCAAAAGGAGACTTCCATGACCATCCAGGTTGGCGATCGCATTCCCTCGACTCCCCTCGTCAAGGTGACCGAAGAGGGTCCCGAGCAGATCGGTTCGGACGAGTATTTCGCCGGCCGCAAGATCGCGCTCTTCTCGGTGCCGGGCGCGTTCACGCCGACCTGCTCGGCCAAGCATCTGCCGGGCTTCGTCGAGAAGGCCGCGGATCTCGAGGCGAAGGGCGTCGACGAGATCGCCTGCACCGCGGTCAACGACGCGTTCGTGATGGGCGCCTGGGGCAAGGCCTCGGGGGTCGACGGTAAGGTGACGATGCTCGCCGACGGCAACGGCACCTTCGCCAAGGCGGTCGGGCTCGAGATGGACGGCAGCGGCTTCGGCCTCGGCACGCGCGGCAAACGCTATTCGATGATCGTCAACGACGGCGTCGTCGAGCAGCTCCATGTCGAGGCGCCGGGCCAGTTCGAGGTCAGCTCGGCCGATTATCTGCTCGCGCGGCTGTAAGCATCGGGGCCGTAACGGAACTGTGCCGCGGCTGCGGGAGTTGAGTCCAGGATTTTACCGAAAGGGAATATCATGGCCAACAGCAACAGCGACACGACCAACGGTTCCGGCAACGCCAGCAGCGCCAGCGAGACGCCGGGTGCGGAAAAGTCCTTCATCGCCAGCGCGCAGGAAGCGATCGGCGACGCCGCCGCCGCGACGGTGCAGGCCGTGAAGGACCATCCGGTAGCCGCGGCCGCGGTCGCCGCCGGTGCCGCGGCAGCGGTCGGCGGCGCGGTCTATGCTGCTACCCAGCTCGGTGGCGGCAACAGCGGCGGCGGCAAGGAGTCGTCGTCGAAGAAGTAAAGCCTCCGGCTCCCGCGCTCCGGCCGGGAGCCGATGGTCTTGCCAGAGTCATCTTGGCGCATTAGCGGTCCAAGATGACTCAAGCATCCGACATCGTCGCCGAGCTGGACCGCCTCTATCGCGCCTCGGTCGACCGGCTTCAGGCCGCCCTCAACCGCTATCTCACCGACGGCACGCCGCCGGCACCGTCGAGCCGCACCGACGGCTCCTTCGCCTATCCCGAGATCCGGCTCACCTATCGCGGCGGGCATGATCGCCCCGCCCCGCCCCGTTCGTTCGGCCGGCTGGTCGATCCCGGCGAGTATCGCATCTCGGTCACCAAGCCGGCGACCTTCTCCGATTATCTGATCGAGCAGCTAACCTTGCTGATCGAGGATTACGACGTCGAGGTCGACGCGACCACCGGGCGGCAGGAGATTCCCTTCGCCTATGTCCTCGATCCCGGCCATGCGCTGAGCCTCGACGAAGTTTCGGCGACCGAGCTTGCCCGGCATTTCCCCGCGACCGAGCTCGCCTTTATCGGCGACGAGATCGCCGACGGGCTGTGGATGTCCCCCAACGGCATCCGCCCGCTCGCGCTGTTCGACGGGCTGCGCACCGATTTCTCGCTGGCCCGGCTGCGCCACTACACCGGCACGCCGACCGAGCATGTCCAGCAGTATATCCTGTTCACCAACTATCACCGCTATGTCGACGAGTTCGTCCGCTGGGCCTGCGCGCAGCTCGGGCCGAATGAGCAAGGCGAGCCGAGCCGCTTCACCGGCGTCTCGGGCGCCGGCGGGATCGTCGTCGAGAGCGCCGAGGACATGGACCGGCTGATCTCGGACAGCGCGTGGCGCCGCCATCAGATGCCGGCCTATCATCTGATGGCGCCCGGCCGGACCGGGATCACGCTCGTCAATATCGGCGTCGGGCCGTCCAACGCCAAGACGATCACCGATCACCTCGCGGTGCTCCGTCCCGAGGCGTGGCTGATGATCGGCCATTGCGGCGGGCTGCGCCCCAGCCAGCGGATCGGCGATTATGTCCTCGCCCATGCCTATCTGCGCGACGACCATATCATGGACGACGTGCTGCCGCCGGAAATCCCGATCCCCGCGATCGCCGAGGTGCAGCTCGCGCTCGCCCGCGCCGCCGAGACCGTCTCGGGCCAGTCGGGCGACGAGCTCAAGCAGCGGCTGCGCACCGGCACGATCGTCACTACCGACGATCGCAACTGGGAGCTGCGCTACTCGACCACGGCGCTCCGCTTCTCGCTCAGCCGCGCGGTCGGCGTCGACATGGAGAGCGCCACGCTCGCCGCGCAGGGCTATCGCTTCCGCGTGCCCTACGGCACGCTGCTCTGCGTCTCGGACAAGCCGCTCCACGGCGAGCTCAAGCTCCCCGGCCAGGCCAATCGCTTCTACGAGCGTGCGATCAACGAGCATCTCCGCATCGGCATCGAGACCGTCGAGGAGCTCCGCCGCGAAGGCGCCAAGCTGCACAGCCGCAAGCTCCGCGCGTTCAACGAGCCGCCGTTCCGCTGAGGCGATCGACGGAGTCGCGCGTTGGGGCTGCGAGGAGACCCGCCATGCCCGACCCCGAGAACCAGCCCGCGCCCGAAACCGGCGAAGCCCCGCACGCGCACCAGCCCGACGGCACCGATTCCTCGGCCGAGTTCGCCGCGGGGATCGCGGACGAGAACACGATCCCCGACGCGCTGCCGGAATGAGTCCGGTCAGCGGCTGAGCTGGAATTCCACCACGAGGCTGGCGTTGACGGTCACCTGATCGACCCCGCCTTCCTTCTTCGGCACGACGATCGAGACCAGCTCGCCGATCAACGCGAGCGCGCCGGCGGTGGGGTCCTGCTTCTCGCTGACCTTGGTGATCGCGCTGCGCTTGAGCCCGAGCGTCGCGGCATAGGCATCGGCCTCGCCCTGCGCCTTCTTGATCGCCGCGGCCTTGGCCTGACGGGTTGGGCCGACATAGTCGGTGAGCAGCGGCAGCACATCGTCCTCGAGCTTGCCGCCATTGGCCTCGATCGGCGCACGAGCGCCGTCGACCGCCGCGCGGGTCGGCGCGTCGAAGACCAGCTTCTCGGTGGCGGTCGACTGCGGCGTGTCGTTGCTGTCTTCTTCGACGGTATCGAGGCTGAAGCTCGGCTTCGACTTGCCGGGCGCGAAGCTCATGAACAGGCTCATCAGCGAATTGGTCGTGCTGGTATCGGGCTGGGCCTCGCGCACATTGGCCGCGGCGAGCGCCTGGACGAGCCTGGCATGATTGGCCGCCAGCGCCGCGCCGGCCGCGGCATCGTCCTTGCCCTTGGCGGTGAGCGTCACCGAAAGGCGGTAGCGCTGCGCCGGAACCTGCACCTGCCCGGTCGATACGATCTCGACCGACACCGGCCCGGTCGCGGTCGTCTGGGCCTGCGCGGCGATCGGCGCCGCGAGCAGCGCCAGCGCGAAAGCAGTTTTCTTCATCTTCGAATCTCCCCCTTTGTTGCCCCGAGCCTAGCCGAGGCCGTGTCCGCTAGTCGATCCTCGCGCCGGGGCATTCGGCCACAGGCACCGCGCGGCGATCGCCGACATCGATGCGAAACGCCCCGCGACGCGCGATCGGGCTGCCGGTAGCGGCGCCCGGCGGCAGCCCCGATTCCTCGACCAGCACGCAAGTCGCCTCGCCCAGCCGGCCGAAGCCGATGCGCCGGTTCTCGATACTGCCGAGCCTCGGCATGCGCCGCGCCAGATTGCGATCGAGATCGCTCTGGATGCGATCGCCGCCCGCCTCGATCGGCCCCAGTGTGAAGGCATAGACCGAGGCGAAGCGGCTGGTGCGCTGCACCAGCAGCACGCTGCCCGGCTCTTGCGGCCATACCACGTCGATGCCGCGCGCGAAGCGCATCAGCTCGCGGTTGCGCACGCCGGGTCCGTTGAGCCGCGCGATCCCCGGCTGGCTCTCGGCGTCGGTATCGATCGCCGCGGCCCAGACCGTCCATTTGCCGTCGGGCGATTTCACCCGCCCGCCGGCAAAGGCGGTGATCGCGTCCGAGGCCGGCGCCGCGGCGAGCGCGAAGGCGAGCAGCAGCTTCACCACCCCTGCGGCTGGCCCTTGTTCTGCTGATCGAGCCACTTCTTGAGCGGCGCGAAATATTCCATCATCGGCTTGCCCGAGATCTCGCGGGTGCCGGTGAAGGCCTCGAGCGCATCGGGCCAGGGCCTGGACGCCCCCATTTCGAGCATCTTGTTCAGCCGCGCGCCGACTTGCTTGTTGCCGTAGAAGGAGCAGCGGTGGAGCGGCCCCTTCCATCCCGACTGATCGCATGCCGCCTTGTAGAACTGGAACTGGAGCAGCCGCGCGAGGAAGTAGCGCGTGTAGGGCACGCTGCCCGCGACATGGTATTTGGCGGCCGGATCGAAGCGCGTCTCGTCGCGCTGCGCGGGCGGCACGATGCCCTGATATTGCAGCCGCAGCTTGTCCCAACCCGCCTGATAGCCGCTGGCGGGAATGGCTCCCGAGAAGACGCTCCAGCGATATTTGTCGACCAGCAGACCGAAGGGCAGGAACGCGACCTTGTCCATCGCCTGACGCAGCAGCAGCCCGGTGTCCTTGTCGGCGCTCGGCACCTTGGCCCGATCGAGCAGCCCGATCTGGACGAGATAGTCGGGAGTGATCGACAGCGCGACGAAATCGCCGATCGCCTCGTGGAAGCCGTCGTTCGCGCCGTTGCGATAGAGCTGCGGCAGATCCTTGTAGGCGCGCTGATAATAATTGTGGCCGAGCTCGTGGTGGATCGTGACGAAATCGTCCGAATTCACCTTGATGCACATCTTGATGCGCAGATCGTCCTTCTCGTCGATGTTCCATGCCGAGGCGTGGCACAGCACCTCGCGATCGGCGGGCTTGAGGAACAGCGAGCGCTGCCAGAAGGTCTCGGGAAGCGGCGCGAAGCCGAGCGAGGAATAGAAGCCCTCGCCGGTCTGGACCATCTTCTTCCAGTCATAGCTCTTGGCGGTCAGCAGGTCGCCGATCTCGAAGCCGAGATCGCCGGCGCCGGGAGGTGCGACGACATCATAGATGTTGCCCCATTCCTGCGCCCACATGTTGCCGAGCAGGTCCGCGCGGATCGGCCCGGTCTTCGCCTGCACCGCATCGCCATATTTCTCGTTGAGCTTGCGGCGGACATAGGTGTGGAGCGCGACGTACAGCGGCTTCACTTCGTCCCACAATCTGTCGGTGAGCCTCGCGAACTCCTCGGGCGGCATGTCGTAGCTCGAGCGCCACAAGGCCCCGGTGTCGGCAAAGCCGAGATCGCGGGCGCCCTGATTGGCGATCGCGGTCATCTTCACATAGTCGCCGCGCATCGGCGCGCCGACCTGATCGTGCCAGCTCAGCCACATCTCCTTGAGCTCGGCCGGATTGCGGCTGGTGCCCATCGCCGCCTCGATGTCGCTGCCGTTGATCGGCTTGCCGTTCAGCGTGCCCTTGCCCTTGGCATAGAGCGAGCCGAGCCGCGTCGAGATATCCGACAGCGTCTGCGCGGCGCCGGGCGTCGCCGGCGCGGGCAGCGTGATCGCGCTGCGCAGCATGGTGAGCTGCCGCTTCTGCTCGTCGCTCAGCCCCGGCGCCTTTTGATAGCGCGCCGCCTCGGCGGCGTAGCGCACCGACATCTCGGTGCCGCGCGCGCCATATTCGGCGGCGAGCGCGTCGGTATCGTCGGTGATGAAGGTCGCGTTCACCCACGCCACGCGCTGCGCGATCAGATTGAACTCGGTCACTTCCTTCTGGGCGCGATCGAGAAATGCCTGCGCCTCGGCGGCGGTGGGGGTCGCTTGCGCGGCCGGTGCGGCCGGAAACGTGGTCTGCGAGAATGCCGGCGCCGCCAGGAATGCGGCGAGCGCGAGCATCGAAATGCCGGTACGGATCATGGTGTGAAGAGCCCCTGAGGATCTTTGGATGAGCGACAGTCGCGCGCTCCCCCAGCGCGGTCAAGCACCCGTATCGCCCAAAGGCGAGCGTCAGTCCGCCAGAAACGCCGCGATCGCGTCGCCCAGCTCGGGCTTCATCACCGCGCTCATATGGTTGCCGGGGATCTCGACAAAGCGGCCGTCGGGCAGCAGATTGGCGACTTCCTGCGCCGAGCCATTGTCGAAATCCTCGGCGCCGGTGACGACGAGCGTCGGCAGCTCGATCGCGGCGATCTCCGCCTCGCTCGTGTCGACGAAGGTCTGCAGAATGAGCAGCAGCGCCTCGGGGTCGCCCTTGACCGTCTTGAGGAATGCTTCGGTCAGCCATTCCTGGCTACCGCGCTCGAAGCTGCCGAGATTGGTGAGCACGCGCCGGAAATAATTCCCCCGCCCCTGGGTATCGACGAGCCCCTGCAACCCCATGCCGCACAGCACCGCGCGCCGCGGCGTGGCGCCGTTCACCAGCATGCGCAGCGTGGTCCGGCCGCCGAGCGAATAGCCGCCCAGATCATAGTCGGTGAGGCCGAGATGCACGATCAGCGCGAAACCGTCGCGCATCAGCACGTCGGGGGGATAGGCCGCGGGATCATGCGGACGATCGCTGAGCCCGTGTCCGCGCAGATCGGGCATGATCACCCGGAAGCCGCGCGCGGCGAGCTTGGCGGCATGGCCATATTTGATCCAGTTGACCTCCGCCGTCGAGAAATAGCCGTGGATCAGCACCACGGGGCGCGCGCTGGCATCCTTCGGGCCCATCTCGGTCCATGCGAGCTCGACGCCATCGAAGCTCCGGAAACGATGCGTCTCAATCGGGAAGTTTGCCAACGGACTTCATCCAGCGTTGCACGAGGCTCGGGTTCTGGTCGGTCCGTGAGGCGGGCAAGTGGCTGGTGTCAAGCCAGTCGCGGTGCCAGCTCTCGCAGCCCGAATGCTCGGTGGGCCGAAAGCCCCAGGGATCGTCGAAGCTGCCGACCGTCATGTCCATCCGATCGTGGCCGTGCGCCTCGTAGGTGAGTGGCGTGCCGCACGCCGCGCAGAAGCCGCGCTGCGCGATCGGCGAGGAAGCGTAGCGATCGGGCTCGGTCTCCCACACCACATCCTCCTTGTGAAGATTCTTGAACGCGATCGAGACCCCGCCTGTGGCGCGCTGGCACATCCGGCAATGGCAGAGATAGGCTTCGTCGTCATGGACGCTCGCGCGGTAGCGAATCCGTCCGCACTGGCATCCGCCCGTCATTTCCCCGGCCATCGGTTGCATCTCCTGCATCTGCGGTTGTTGCATTGCACAAAAATCAATCGCGTCCTTTATTGCAATCTATGAGTATGCTTATTATGTGCCCGGCTATGGCTGAAACCCTAGGCTTCCTGCTCAGCGATGTCTCGCGCCTGCTGCGCCGTCGGTTCGACGAGCGCGCCCGCGCGAGCGGCGCCAGCGTGGCCCAATGGCGGGTGCTAAAGATCCTCGAACGCCAGCCTGGCTTAAACCAGGGACAGATCGCCGAGTTGCTCGAGGTCGAGCCGATCACCTGCTGCCGGATGATCGACCGTATGGAAGAGGCCGGGCTGGTCGAGCGCCGCCGCGATCCCGCCGACCGTCGTGCATGGCGCATTCACCTTACCGAGTCCGCCGCGCCCGTGCTCGCCGATCTCCACATTCTCGCCGGCGAAATGATCGAAGACGCGCTTCACGGGTTGAGCCCCGCTGAGCGCGATGCGCTGATCGCGGCACTGCAGGCGATCCGTTCCAACCTGACCAACGCTCCGGAAAGCAAAGAGGCCGCCAATGGCTGACGCAGATCCCAAGATTCAGAAGCAGCCCGAAGAGGCGATCACGATCGAACAACCCGCCGTCGCGGAGGCGCCCGAAGTGGTGGAGGCCAAACCGCGGCGCAGCTGGCTGCGTGCGCTGCTGATGTTCGGCGTGCCGCTGCTCCTCATCGCGGTGGTCGGCTATTTCTACATGACCTCGGGCAAGAGCGTCTCGACCGACAACGCCTATGTCCAGCAGGACAAGGTGTCGGTCTCGACCGACGTCGCCGGCCGCATCGTCGCGGTCGGGGTCAGGGAGAATCAGCTCGTCCATGCCGGCGATCTGCTCTTCCGCATCGATCCCGAGCCCTATCGCATCGCGGTTCAGCAGGCGCAGGCGGCGATCGCCGCCGCGCAGGTCCAGCTCAACACCGACAAGGTGAGCTATCAGGGCACCGGCGCCGATATCGAGGCCGCCCGCTCGGCGGTCGCGCAGGCGCAGGAAACCTTCGGCCGCCAGGCTGCGCTGATGAAGCGCGGCTTCACCACCCGCGCCAATTACGACGCGTCGCAGCACGCGCTGGAGCAGGCCCAGGCCCAGCTCCAGAACGCCCGTTCCGATGCCGCAGAGGCGCGCGCCAAGCTCGCCACCGGCGCCGCGGTGCCCGGCGAGAATCCGGCGATCGCCGCTGCGCGCGTCCAGCTCGCCAAGGCCCAGCTCGATCTCGCCCGCACCGACGTGCGCGCCCCGATCGACGGCATCATCAGCCAGACCAAGAGCCTGCAGGTCGGCGCACAGATGATCACCGGCCTGCCCGCGGTGACGATCGTGTCGAACAAGCCCGCGTGGATTGACGCCAATTTCAAGGAAACCGATCTCGATCACATGCATGTCGGCCAGTGCGCGCTGGTCAGCTTCGACGCCTATCCGCACCTCAAGCTCAAGGGCCATGTCGAATCGATCGGCGCCGGCACCGGCTCCGAATTCTCGGTGCTCCCGGCGCAGAACGCCAACGGCAATTGGGTGAAGGTCACCCAGCGCGTGCCGGTGCGCATCGCGATCGACGGCAAGAGCCCGCGCGAGATGATCGCCGGCCTCTCCGCGGACGTCGACGTCAAGTTCGAAGGGGCCTGCGAATAACATGGCGACGGCAGCCACCGGCGGCGCCGGCAGGGCGCCGGCCGCCGCGCCTCCGGTCCCCACGGCCGGGGGCGCTGCCCTTCCCGTAAAGTACAAGGGCCTGCTCACGCTCGGCGTCATGATGGCGACGATCATGCAGATCCTCGACACCACGATCGCCAACGTCGCGATCCCGCACATGCAGTCGCAGCTCGGCGCGACGCGCGACACGATCAACTGGGTGCTGACCAGCTACATCGTCGCCTCGGCGATTGCGATCCCGATCACCGGCTGGCTGTCGGACCGGATCGGCTCGCGCAATCTGTTCCTGCTCTCGACGGTGGGCTTCGTCATCGCCTCGGCGATGTGCGGCGCGGCGCAGACGCTTGAGGAGATGGTCGCCTTCCGCATCCTCCAGGGCATCACCGCGGCGTTCCTCAACCCGCTCAGCCAGACCGTGATGCTCGACATCAACAAGCCGGCCGACCAGCCCAAGGCGATGTCGATCTGGGGCATGGGGATCATGGTCGGCCCGATCATGGGCCCGCTGATCGGCGGCTATCTCACCGACAATTTCAACTGGCGCTGGGTCTTCTACGTCAATCTGCCGGTCGGCGCGGTGTGCATCGCGATCCTGTGGTGGCTGCTGCCCTCGCGCCCGATCCGCAAGCGCAGCTTCGACGCCTTTGGCTTCTCGCTGCTCGCGATCGGCATCGCCTCGCTCCAGTTGATGCTCGATCGCGGCCAGGATCAGGACTGGTTCTCCTCCACCGAGATCTGGGTCGAGATGCTCGTCGCGGTGATCGCGCTGTGGATGTTCTTCGTCCATCTGTTCACCGCGAAGAACCCGATGTTCGAGCGCGAGCTGTGGCGGCACCGCAACCTCGTCACCGGCATCTTCTTCATGCTGGTGATCGGCCTCGTGATGATGGCGACGATGGCGCTGCTGCCGCCGATGCTGCAGAATCTACACGGCTATTCGGTGTTCCAGACCGGCATGCTGCTGATGCCGCGCGGCGTGGGCGTGGTGATCACCATGTTCGCGGGCGCGCAGCTGATCCAGCGCGGCTGGCTCGATCCGCGCTGGTCGGTCGGCATCGGCCTCGCCATCGCCGCCTTCTCGCTCTGGGAGATGTCCGGCTGGACGCTGATGATGGGCAGCACGCCCTTCATCATCTCCGGCTTCGTCCAGGGCCTCGGCCTCGGGCTGGTGTTCATGCCGCTCAACGGCCTCGCCTTTGCCGGCCTGCCCCCGCATTTCCGCACCGAAGGGTCGAGCCTGCTCAATCTGACGCGCAACATCGGCGCGTCGGTGGGCATCTCGGCGGTCAGCGCGATCCTCGCGCAGAACATCCAGCGCAGCCACCAATATCTTGGCGAACACGTCACCGAGAGCACGATGAACGGCGTCGGGGCGATCGCCAGGCAGCTCGGCGCCTCGGGCGCGATGGTCACCGGGATGATCGATGCCGAGGTCAACCGCCAGGCCGCGATGATCGCCTATCTCAACGACTTCTGGCTGATGGCGATCGTCACCGCGGTCAGCGTCCCGCTGGTGCTGCTGCTCCAGAAGCCCGGCGGCAAGGTCGAGAACGATCCGGCGGCCGCCGGGCACTGAGCCCTCACCCGGATAACCCTCTATAAGGAAAGCAAACCCTGCGCTCTTCCCGCGCATGCTTTCCTTCGAGGCCTCGATGTTCGCCAAGTTCAATACCCTGCCGCTCGCCTCCAAGACGACCGCGCTGACGATCGCCGCGCTGCTGGCGCTCGCGCTCACCGTCTTCGTGATCGCCGATCGCTCGATCATGGCGGAGGCCGGCCGGCAGGCCGCCGACCGGCAGGAAACCAACATGCGCGTCGCATGGGACGTGCTGCGCCGCGACGGCGCCGAGTTCCGCGCCGATGGCGACGCACTCTATGTCGGCGACCGGAAGCTCAACGACTGGACCCAGCCGGTCGATCTCGTGAAGACTCTCGTCGGCGGCACCGCGACGATCTTCCGCGGCGACAAGCGCATCACCACCAACGTCACCAAGCCCGACGGCACCCGCGCGGTCGGCACCAATCTCGCCGCCGGCCCCGCGCACGACGCCGTGCTCGGCAAGGGCGAGCCCTTTCGCGGCGACGCCGACATTCTCGGCCGCGCCTTCTTCACAGCCTATGATCCGATCAAGGACAAGGACGGCAACGTCATCGGCGTGCTCTATGTCGGCATCCCCAAGGACGAAGCGCTCGCTGCGGTCTCGTCACTGCGCTGGTCGATGGCGATCGGCGTGCTGCTCGCGACGCTGGTCATCGCCGGTGCGATCTTCGCTTTGAGCCGCGCGATGTTTCGTCCGCTCGGCACGATGAACGCGGCGATGCAGGATCTCGCAAAGGGCGCCACCACGATCGAGATCCCCGGCCGCGAGCGCCGCGACGAGATCGGCCACATGGCCGCGGCGCTGGGCAGCTTCCGCGACGCGGCGATCGCCCGCGCGCGCATCGAGGCGAGCAGCCGCGAAGCCGATGCCGAGCGCCAGACCGCGATGGCGGTGCTCAACCAGTCGCTCCGTCGCGTGTCCGCCGGCGATCTCGGCGCAACGATCGATGCCGGCTTCCCGGCGAGCTATGCCGAGCTGCGCACCAACTTCAACGATGCGCTGGGCAACCTCTCGGCGCTGGTCGGCACCGTGCTCGAGAGCACCGATGCGATCCGCAGCGGCTCGACCGAGATCGCCACGGCTTCGGAAGACCTCGCCCGCCGCACCGAAGGCGCCGCCGCCAGCCTCGAGCAGACCGCCGCCGCGGTCACCCAGATGAACGGCCGGATCGGCGAGACCGCCTCTGCCGCCACCCGAACCGTCGAGCGCGCCGACCGTGCCATCTCGGTGGTCGACACCGGCCGCGCAGTCGCCGACGACGCCGTTCAGGCGATGGGCCGCGTTGCCGAGAGCACCAAGGGCATCGACGGCGTGATCGAAGGGCTCGACAAGATCGCCTTCCAGACCCGCGTTCTCGCGATGAACGCCGCGGTCGAGGCCGGCCGCGCCGGCGAGGCGGGCCGTGGCTTCGCGGTCGTCGCCGATCTCGTCAGCGCGCTGGCGATGCGTGCCGAAGAGGAAGCCGGCCGGGCCCGCGACCAGCTCACCGCCACCCAGACCGACATCGTCTCCGCGGTCGACGCGGTCGAGAAGGTCGACTCGGCGCTGTCCGAGATCGTCGGCACGGTTGGCGAGGTCCACGGCCTGCTCGCGACGATTGCCACCGACAATTCGGCCCAGTCGACCGCGATCGGCGAGATCAGCACCGCGATCGGCGCGATGGACCGCTCGACCCAGCAGAATGCCGCGATGGTCGAACAGACCTCGGCAGCGGCGCGCAACCTCTCCGATCAGGTCGAGCGCCTCGCCGAGCACGCCCGCGCCTTCCGCGTGCAGGAAACGCGCGGCGTGCGCCGCGACGTCTTCGAAGTCGCCGGGCCGACGACGGCGCAGTAATTCTCCCCTCCTTGTAAGGGAGGGGTCAGGAGTGGGTGCGAGCCGAAGGCAAGCCCTCCGCCGCTTCGCCAAAGAAGAAAGGTCGGGGCATCGAGCCCCGACCTTTCTAACCCACCCCTTGATCCCTCCCTTGCAGGGAGGCGAAATTCGAGATCAGGCCGCCTTCTTCAGATGCCGCCGGCCGAGCAGCTCGGCGATCTGCACCGCGTTGAGCGCCGCGCCCTTGCGTAGATTGTCGCTCACGCACCACAGGCTCAGACCATTGTCGACGGTCGAATCCTCGCGGACGCGGCTGATATAGGTCGCATATTCGCCGACGCATTCGATCGGCGTGACGTATCCGCCGTCCTCATGCTTGTCGACGAGCATCACCCCCGGCGCCTCGCGCAGGATGCTCTTGGCCTTGGCGGCCGAGATCTCGTCCTCGAACTCGATGTTGATCGCCTCGGAATGGCCGACGAACACCGGCACGCGCACGCAGGTCGCGGTGACCTTGATCTTGGGATCGAGGATCTTCTTGGTCTCGACCACCATCTTCCACTCTTCCTTGGTCGAGCCGTCGTCGAGGAAGCTGTCGATGTGCGGGATCACGTTGAAGGCGATCTGCTTGGTGAACTTCTTGGGCTCGGCCTGATCGCCGACGAAGATGTTGCGGCTCTGCTCGAACAGCTCGTCCATCCCCGCCTTGCCCGCGCCGGAGACCGACTGATAGGTCGCAACGACGACGCGCTTGATCTTGGCGGCATCGTGGAGCGGCTTCAATGCGACCACCATCTGCGCGGTCGAGCAATTCGGGTTCGCGATGATGTTGCGCTTGGTATAGCCGTCGATCGCCTCGGGGTTCACCTCCGGCACGATCAGCGGCACGTCGGGGTCCATCCGGTAGAGCGACGCATTGTCGATCACCGTGCAGCCCGCCGCGGCGAACTTGGGCGCATATAGCTTGCTGCCCTCGGATCCGATCGCGAAGAGCGCGATGTCCCAGCCGGTCGGATCGAAATGCTCGATATTCTGGACCTTGAGCTTCTTGCCGGTCTCGCCGAAATCGATCTCGTCGCCCTGGCTGCGCGCGGAGGCGAGCACGGCGAGCTCGTCGATCGGGAATTCCCGCTCGGCGAGGATGTTCAGCATTTCGCGCCCGACATTGCCGGTGGCGCCTGCGACCACGACACGGTAGCCCATTTTCGTCCTTCCATCAGGGTCGTCGCACGTCCGGCGACGAAGGGTTCATTGGTGGTAGATGTGGTGGAATGCCAGCGCATTCCAGTTGCTTCGAAGCAAAGCTGTGCTTTGCGCGCCCGACGCTCAGGCGCGTTTGGTAATTCGCGTGCTAGTTCGCGTTTTTCGAAGCATGGCGCGCCCCTAACAGAACGAAAGCTGCGTGGCGAGGGGCAATCCGGATAATTTTCGGAAAGCGCGCCGGCCGTCGATTAAGACGACCGGCCTGCGCCTCAGTGCTTCGTCTCGCCGAGATGCCGGTCGAGGAAATCGAAGATCGTTCCCCAGAGATGTTCGCTGATTCCCGGCCCGCCGACCCGATGCGTGTGCCCCGGATAGAGCATCATCTCGAAGGGCACCTTCTGCTGCTGCAGCGTCGCGGTCATCGCCGTGGTGTTCTCGAGCACGACATTGTCGTCGGCCATGCCGTGGAGGATCAGCAGCGGATCGGTGATCTTCGCGGCATCGGCGATATTGTCCGACGCCTTATAGGCCTCCGGCACCTTGTTGGGATCGCCCATGTACCGCTCGGTATAGTGGGTGTCGTAGAGCTCCCATTTGGTCACCGGCGCGCCTGCGACCCCCGCGGCGAACACCCCCGGCGCCTTTTCGAGCATCTTGAGCGTCATGTAGCCACCATAGGACCAGCCATAGGTGACGATCTTGCCCGGATCGACGAAGTCGAGCGTCTTGAGATAATTGGCTCCGGCGACCTGATCCTCGACCTCGACCGAGCCCATCGCGTGCCAGATCGCGTCCTCGAACGCCTTGCCGCGATTGGCCGAGCCGCGATTGTCGATCTGGAACCAGATATAGCCGCGGTCGACGATATACTGCTGCAGCGCCCCGCCCCACGCCTTGCTCACCGTCTGCGAGTGCGGTCCGCCATAATGCTGGAAGAACACCGGGTAACGCTTGCCCGGCTCGCGCTTGGGGGTGACCATCTCCCAGTGGAGCGTGGTGCCGTCGGGGCCCTTGATCGTCCCGAAGGTGCGCTCGTGGTGGCCGGCGAGATAGGCGTTATAGGGGTGGTCCGCCGCGGTCACGGCGTTCTCGTTGACCCAGGCGATGCGCTTGCCCGCCGCGTCGGCGAGATAGACCTGCGTCGGCTGATCGGTGTTCGAGCGCGTGACGATCGCGCGCGTGCCCGCCGGATCCATCACCGCGCTGTTCCACCAGCCCGCCTCGGTCAACCGGGTCACCGCGCCCGGCTTGCGATAGCTCGCCACATAGAGATGGCGCTCGAGCACGCCGTCCCTGTTGCCGAGGAAGAACACCCGGCCATGGCCCTGATCGATCCCGACGACGTCGGGGGTGACTTCCCACGCGCCCTTGGTCAGCTGGGTCCATTTGCCCTTGGCGAGGCGATAGAGATGGCCATGGCCGTCGCGCTCGGACCACCAGATCAGGCTGCCGTCATCGAGCGGGGTCAGCGCGTTGGAGAGGTTTACCCAGCTTTTCGGCCCGGACTTCTCGCTGAACAGCACCGAGGATTTGCCCGTCACCGGATCGACCGCGAGCAGATCGAGTACCGTCTGGTCGCGGTTCTGGCGCTGGACATAGAGCGTCGTGCCGTCACGCGACCAGTCGACGCGGGCGAGATAGATGTCGGTCTCGCTGCCGAGATCGACCTTGACCTTCTCGCTGCCGTCGGGGCGCATCACATAGAGCGCGACCAGCGCGTTGGGCGTGCCGGCCTTGGGATAGCGCTGCTGGTAGATGTTGGTGCCCTCGGCGCCGATCGCGGCGCGCGTGACGATGCCGACCGGCGCCTCATCGAAGCGCTCGACCGCGACGCGGCTATCGTCGCGCGCCCACCAATGGCCGGTGAAGCGATCCATTTCCTCCTGCGCGACGAACTCGGCCTCGCCCCAATGGACGGTGTCGGCGCCGTCATCGGTCACGCGCTTCGGCGTGCCGGTGGCGAGGTCCATCACGAACAGATTCTGATCCTGGACATAGCTGGCGAACTTGCCGCCCGGGCTCACCACCGCGTTGAGCTTGGGACCCGCCGCGGCGGCGAGCCTCGTCGCCTGGCCGTCGAGCCGCGCGAGATACAGCTCGCCGTCGAGCGGAACGAGGATCGACTGCGAATCCGCCGACCAGTCATAGGAGACGATGCCCTTGGTCCCGCCGATGCGCGCGCGCTCGCGCTGCATCTTCTCGGCCTCGGAGAGCGCGGCGCCGGTGCCCAGCTTCTTCGAATCAACCAGCATCCGCCATTCGCCGGTGCGCGTGTCCATCGCCCACAGGTCGAAGCGCTCCTTGTCGTCGGCGCGGTTGCGCAGCAGCGTCACCCATTTGCCGTCGGGCGACAGCGTCAGCTTGCGCGGCGTGGTGCCGGCGAGATCGGGGCTGGCATAGACGCGCTCGAGCGTCAGCTCCTTGCCCTGCGCCATCGCCTCACTGGCCATCAGCGGTGCACCCAGCGCAACCAAAGCCAATCCCAGCACCCATCTACGCATTCCCGTTCTCTCCGGAGCTCGCGCCCGGCGGATGCGGGCGAACCCGCCTTATTGCGGGCCGCGGGCTTCGGGTAAAGGCCTGCGACTATTCGAGATTGAGCGCGACCTTGCGCGAGACGAGGATGAAGCGCGGCCCCGCCCCGTTCGCCGCCGCGCGATCATCGGGATTGTAGAGCGCGCATTTGCGCAAGGACAGACAACCGCAGCCGATGCAGCCGTCGAGATCGTCGAGCGTGCGCTGGAGCTGGGCGACGCGCGTCTCGATCACCTGCCGGAAGCCGCGGCTGATCCGCTTCCAGTCGGCCGCGCTCGGCGCGCTGCCCTCGGGAAGCTTACCCAACTCGGCGGCGATCTGCGGCAGGGTGAAGCCGAGCTGCTGCGCGATCAGCGCGAACGAGACGCGGCGGATATCGGCGCGCAGGAAGCGGCGCTGATTGCCCGAGGTGCGGATCGGATGGACCAGCCCCTTGCGCTCGTAGAAGCGCACCGCCGACACCGACAGTCCGGTGCGCGCCGCCAGCTCGCCGATCGTCAGCAACTCGTTTCCGCGGTTTCCCGGCACCGTGATTTTCCCGCTTGACCTAAACCTAGGTTGAGGTTGTAGCTGCTTGCGGCATGGCCTCCAACCGGGAAAGGGACTCCATGCCGCAGCCTTATATCGAGCACGTCAATCTCACGGTCCGCAGCCCCGAGCGCACCGCGAAGCTGCTCGCCGATCTGTTCGACTGGCATATCCGCTGGGAAGGCCCGGCGCGCGACAATGGCCGCACCATCCATGTCGGCGACGAACGCACCTATCTCGCGGTCTACACGCCGCCAGAGGCGCCCGACGATTCGGTCTTCGAGAAGGGCCGCCCGCTCAATCATGTCGGCATCCTCGTCGACGATCTCGACGCCATCGAGCGACGTGTGGTCGCGGCCGGGCTCGTGCCCTTCGCCCACGTCGATTACGATCCCGAGCGCCGCTTTTACTTCTTCGATCACGACGGCACCGAGTTCGAGATCGTCAGCTACGCATGAGCCGGACGCCGGACTGCCGCTCAGCCGCCGTCGCGCTTGCGGCGGCGGAATTCCGCCACCTTGGCCTTGTTTCCGCAGCCTTTCATCGAGCACCAGCGCCGGTCGCCGCCGCGCGACGTGTCGAGGAACAGCAATGCGCAGCCCTCCGCCTCGCATTGGCGGATCCGCGCGCGATCGCAGCCGCCGAGCAGCAACACCGCCTCGCGCGCGAGGAGCGCGAGCAGCGCCGCCGCATCGCCGTGCCAATGCGCCTTTTGCCGCGCGTCGAGCTGCGGCACCGCGGCGAGCGCGCCGGCGAGACGATTGAGCGTCGCGATGTCGTCCCCGCTCGGGGCCCTGCCTCCGATCTGCGCGTCGGCGAGCGCATAGATCGCCTCGCGCAGCGCCCGCGCCGCCATGAGCGCGTCAGGGGATACCTCTGGCAGCGCCTCCGCCATGCCCGCCGCCGTCAGCCAGCGCGCGAGATCCTCGGGCGTGGCGAGCAATTCGCGCGGATCCGGCTTCAGCCGGCGCGCGCGGGTCGCGGTGAAATCGAGCGCGACGTGCCCGCCGCGGAAGCGGAAACCGTCACGCAATTCGCCTTCGTTCGTGTCGCGCAGCGCCATGACACCTCGTTGACAGGTTACCACCAATGCTGCAAGCACGCTCGCGTAACCTACATAACAGGTTACTAGCAAAAATAGGAGTTGGCGGATGAAGATTGCTCTTTTGGCAGGGGCGCTGTCGCTCTCGGCAGCCGGCGGCGGCGCGGTTCCGCCCGCCGAGCCGTCCCTCTCGCTCGCCGGGACCTGGGCGCTCGATTCCGCCTATGAGATCCTCGCCGACGGGCGGCGCGTGACCCATTACGGCGCGCATCCGCGCGGCTTGCTGATCATCGATGCGGCGGGTCGCTACAGCCTGCAGATCTTTCGGCCAGACCGGGCGCGCTTCGCGGCCGGAGACAAGACCCGCGGCACCGCCGACGAATATCGCACCGCCGCGCTCGGCTCGAGCACGCATTATGGCCGGGTGCGCCTCGACCCGGCGAAGCACCAGATCATTTTCGCAATCGAGGCGGCATCGTTTCCCAACTGGGAAGGCCGCGAGCAGGTGCGCGACTATGAATATCGCGACGGCGTGCTGCGCTATGCCGTGCCCGCCAGCGCCTCGGGCAATGGAACCACCGCATTTTCGATCTGGCGCCGCGTCGCGGAACGGTGACGCAAGTTCAGCCGCCGGCCTCGCTTCGGTCGGGACCGTAACGATCGGGCCGCGCAGTCGCGCATAGCCCTTCGCAGCGGCGCGGCTTTCGCGTCGCCTATGGGGAGAATAACATGGCGGAGGATTTCCACGGGCCCGATTGGATCGAGCATCGGCAGCTGCTGTTCGACGCCCTTGACGGCCTGATCGACCGGATCTTTCGCAGGCAATGAAAAAGGGCGCGGTGACCATCGCCACCGCGCCCTTCCCTGTCTCGAAAAGCCGAAGCTTATTCGGCGGCCTCAACCTCGGTCGGGCGCACGTCGCGACGCTCGGCGATACGCGCCGACTTGCCGGTGCGGCCGCGCAGATAATAGAGCTTGGCGCGACGGACGACGCCGCGGCGGACGACCTCGATCGAATCGATGTTCGGCGAATAGAGCGGGAAGACGCGCTCGACGCCCTCGCCGAACGAAATCTTGCGGACGGTGAAGCTGCTGCCCATGCCCTTGTTGGCGCGCGCGATGCACACGCCCTCGTAGTTCTGGACGCGGGTGCGCTCGCCTTCGACGACCTTCACGCCGACCTTCAGCGTATCGCCGGGGCGAAATTCCGGAATCTTCTTCGCCTCGTTGAACTTGGCGATCTGCTCGGCTTCGAGCGTCTGGATGACGTTCATGACTTGTCGTTCCTGTTTCGTCGCCGCGCGCCAGAGGGAGGTTGAACCCGAGCGCCCTCATGGCGCTCCCAAAGGTCCGGCCTCCTTAGCCGTGTGTCGGTCTCGGCCTGAGCGCGTCGCCAGGCCTCGATCTTCGCATGATCCCCCGATCGCAGCACTTCGGGGATCGTGCGCCCTTCCCATTCAGCAGGTCGGGTATATTGCGGATATTCGAGCAGCCCCGTTTCGAAGCTCTCGTCCACACCGCTGGAAGGCGCGCCCATTACTCCGGGAAGCAGCCGAATGCAAGCATCGAGAAGCGTCAGCGCCGCCATCTCGCCGCCCGACAGGATATAATCGCCGATCGACACCTGTTCGATGGCGCGCGCCTCGAACAGCCGCTCGTCGATCCCCTCGAAGCGGCCGCACAAAATCGTGACGCCCTCGCCCGCCGCCAGCGCCCGCACACGCTCCTGGGTCAGCGGCGCACCGCGCGGGGTCATCGCCAGCACCGGACGGCCGGGCGCGACGCTGTCGAGCGCCGCCGCGATCACGTCGGCGCGCATCACCATGCCCGCGCCGCCGCCTGCCGGGGTGTCGTCGACCGAGCGGTGCCGGTCGGTCGCGAAGTCGCGGATCTGGACGGTCTCGAGCTCCCACCGCCCCTCGCGCAATGCCCGGCCGGCAAGCGAGATACCGAGCGGCCCCGGGAACATCTCGGGATAGAGGGTGAGGATCGTCGCAGCGAAAGCCATGCGCGCGTTTCGCGCCCATGCGCCGCTTTGGCAAGCGCTCAGCCGCGGCCGTCGCCGCTCTCGAAATGCGCCTTCATGCAGGCAAGCCCCTGCGCCATCATCGGCGAGACTCGCCCGGCGAGCGAATCGGGCAGCAGGTCGGCGGTCCAGACCACCTGCGTGCCCTCCGGCGCCTCGGTCACCTGCAGCACGCCGTTGTGGTGCTCGAATGCCTTGATCGCCCAGACCATCCGGCGGCGATCATCGTCGAGCGACACTATCGTCTCGTCGGCCACCGCGCCGCTGGCGAAGGTCACCCGGCGTACCGGCGCGCCCTCGACCGCGAGCATCTCGGTGGCGACGACGAAGCCGGGAACCAGCTGGTCGTGCAACCGGTCGATTGCACGCGCGGCGGCCCAGATCGTATCGGGATCGGCCCCGATGAACACTTCGTGATGAATCGATGCCATGATCGTCGCTCCGCTGCTGTCGCGCAATCGACTAGCGCGCCGCCGCCGGCCGCGCTGGCAGAAATCGGACGCGATCATCGCCGCCGAGCGACAAGCATCGCGACAGTGACTATGATGCCATCGATGACGCCCTCGATCGATCCGGAGCGCGACCTCGACTTCGCCCTGTGCGAGCGGGCGCGCCATGCGCGCGATCCGGCGTTCGACGGAGTGATCTTCATCGCCGTCAAATCGACCCGCATCTATTGCCGCCCGGTCTGCCCGGTGCGTCAGCCGCTGACCCGCAACGTCCGCTACTATCCGAGCGCCGCGGCGGCGGAGGCAGCCGGGTTCCGCCCCTGCCTGCGCTGCCGACCCGAGACCGCGCCGCACTCGCCCGCGTGGAACGGCACGCGCGCGACCGTCGACCGCGCGCTCCGCCTGATCGAGCAGGGCGCGCTCGACGAAGTCGGGGTCGAGGCACTTGCCGGCCGACTGGGCATGGGCGCGCGCCATCTCACCCGGCTGTTCCGCCGCTATCTCGACACCACGCCGATCGCCGCGGCACGAACCGCCCGCATCCAGCGCGCCAAGCGGCTGCTCGACACCACCGATCTGGGCATGACCGAAATCGCGCTGGCGGCGGGCTTCGGCAGCGTGCGATCGTTCAACGCCGCCTTCCAGCAAGTCTATCGCGCCCCGCCGGGTGCGCTCAAACGGCGCGGCCTGCGCTAGCACCCGTCCCGCGCTGAAGCCGCCGCGACCGGCTTCGTCGCGCCCTGCTGGTCTTCGTCGAATATCCGTTGGTTCACGCCCCTGCGCCGAAGCAGCACCGCGTCCAAAGCTTTCGACGGGAGCGAAGAATGCATCGCGCGAGATTGGTTCGGATAGTTCTGGTGGTTTTGGGGGCCATGCTCGGCACATGGGCGATCGCGCCCGCCGCCCAGCAACAGCCGACCCCCAACGTCCTCGAGGGTCACATCGTAGACGACAAGGGCAAGCCCATCGAAGGGGCCGAGGTCTACGCGACTTTTCAATCGAATCCCGGCCAGCACGTCAGCAGACAATTGTCGACCAAAAGCGGCCCCGACGGCTACTATTCCATCACGTTCAATTCCAGTCACCCCGTAGGCACATGGTCGGCAAGTGCCCAGGCGGATTACGGAAACTGGCGACTTTCGCTGCTCCCGAGCAGCGACGCGGTTTTTGCCGGAAACGCCGGCGCGATCCGCGACTTCAGGCTCGCCTTCGTGGAGAAGGCGCCGGGCTTTCCCTATGGGATCGGCGGCAAGGTCCGCATCGACCACGGCATCAATCAGTTCTTCAAGTTCGAAAATGTCACGCTCACGCTTCAGCCCGTTGGCGGCGGACAAGCGGTCACGCGTACGCTCCGCGAAATGGACTCTTCGGGCTTTGCGACGGGCCTGCGTCCCGGGCCATACAAGATATCGGCGGCAATCGGCGCATCGCCAGTGCTGTTGAGCACCGATCTCTCCGATGGCAATTTCAAGAGCAGCTACACGGGCGACTTCACCCCCGTGATGTCGGATATCTACGAGATTCACCTCTACGCCAAAGCAAGCTCCGGCGGATCCGCGCCGCCACCGGGCGATCCTGCGCCGGTGCCGTTTCCCGATACGGACGACGGCTTCACCCGGACCGGCGTGCCGCCTCAGGATCTCGGCAACTGGCAGGTGCGGTCGACGCGTGTCTTCTATCGCCCGACGGAAGACGGCACCACGCCCAATGTCGTCGTCGCGTTCTACGCGAGGAACAATGCTCTGCTACCACAGATTGTCGATAGTTCGTTCCGTCTCGCGCTCAACGGAGCGAGCACCTATGCGCCCACGGGCATGCAGTATCAGACAAACGCCGTCACTCGGTCTCCCGCACCGGCCGCTCTGATCTCCTCGATTGTTCCCCTCACGCCCCAGAGCCGCTCGCTCAAAATCGGCGAGGAAGTGGCGGTCTATGCGTCGTTCCGCGTCGATCCCGCAGCCCTCCCCGCGCTCAAATCGGCCAAGATAACCGCTATCAGCAAGGCAGGGCCGCTTCTGAAGGTCAACGAGACGAGCACGACCATCGCATTGCCGGCGGCGCCCCCAACCAGCGGGCAAAAGCCGAGGGAAACGCCAACCCCGGCCCCTGCCCCGACACCGCCCCCCGCACCAACGCCAACCCCTACCCCCGCGCCGACGCCCGCCCCAGCGCCCACGCCGGACACCTCCGGTGACCCCATCCCGGTCCAGGGGTCGGTCTCCAATCTCGGGCGCTGGTCGGTGCGGGTCACCGAAGTGCACTACAAGACACCTACGAGCATGACCGTCAGCATCACGGCGAGGAACAGGTCGGTTACGTCGCTGTCGCCTTTGTCCGTGCTGGACTTCACGCTCCAGGGCCGGGGAGCGACCGCCGCGAAGCACGTCACCTATGGCCAGACGTTCCCGGTCAAGGCGCTGCAGGAAGTCGTCATGACCGCGTGGTTCGATCTCCCGCGGGCCGATCAGGAAGCGGTCAATGCGATCCTCGTCAAGGAACTCGCCCAGCCCAAGCAGGGACTGTTGGTGAAGGCGCAACCCGAGACGAGCGTTCGCATCCCGGTCCAGCCGCGCGCCAAAGCGAGCACGCCGCCGGACGCGGGGAAGACGAGCACTCCGGCCCCGGCGCCCGCACCCACGCCCACACCGGCGCCTGCGCCCACACCGGCGCCCCGGCCGACGCCTGCGCCGGCCAAAGAGACGACGACGACGGTCGGCGGCGGCTTCCGCAACACCGGCTATCTCTTCACCCGGCTCGATGCGGTCCGGCGCGGCGCCGACGGCGCGGTGGAGGTCACCTTCACGATGCGGAACGATCAGAATGTTCGCCGCAGCATATGGAACAACGACAATAGCTGGACTCTGATCGGCTCCGACGGCCTGTCCTACAAATTTGACGGCAACGACTATGGCCGGGACAGCTCCGATCGGCGGACGACCTCGACCTGGCTGGAAAAGGGTGATGCCAACGTCATCACCTATGTCTATCGGAAGGTCCCCGCCGGGGTGAAACCGGCGCGTCTGATCGTGCGCGACTATTATGGAAAGATCATCACCGAATACGACCTTGCTTCGGGGGTGGGCACGCCCTGATTTCGACGCGCCCGCTTTCTCCGTTCGCGGGGAAAGCGGGCCGCGGGCGATCCATCGACGCCGTCGCGCGCTAAATCGGCGCAACGTGCGTTAAGACGCCCCATGGACGACTGCATCATCATCGGCGCGGGCCCCGCCGGCCTCACCGCGGCGATCTATCTCGCCCGTTTCCATCTCCGCATCCGCCTGTTCGATTGCGGCTCGAGCCGCGCCGCGCTGATCCCGTGCACCCACAATCACGCCGGCTTTCCCGATGGCATCTCGGGCAAGGAGCTGCTCGCCCGCATGGCCGAGCAGGCCGAGAAATATGGCGCCGAACGCGAGCTCGCCGAGGTCACCGCGCTCCGCCCCGCCGAGACCGGCTTCATCGCCCGTGTCGGCGCGCGCGACTATCCCGCCCGCGCGATCCTGCTCGCCACCGGCGTGGTCAATCATCGCCCTGCGATGGACGACGCGCTCCACGCGGAGGCGCTGCGGCGCGGGCTGCTGCGCTATTGCCCGATCTGCGACGGCTATGAAGTCACCGACAAGCGCGTCGGCGTGATCGGCACCGGCGATCGCGGCACCAACGAGGCGCTGTTCCTGCGGGGCTATTCGACCGACGTGACCCTGATCGCGCCCGAAGCCGAGCACGACCTGCCCGAGGACCGCACCGCCGAGCTCGATGCCGCGGGCATTGTCCGCGTCGACGGCCCGTGTGGCAACTATGCGATCGAAGGCGATCGGCTCGCCTTCGACACCGCGCAGGGCCGCATGGCGTTCGACAGTGTCTATCCCGCGCTCGGCTCGCGCATCCGCTCGGGCCTCGCGATCCAGGCGGGCGCGCGCGCTGCCGAGGACGGGTGCCTCGAGGTCGACGACCACCAGCGCACCTCGGTCCCCGGGCTGTTCGCGGCGGGCGACGTCGCCAAGGGGCTCGACCAGATCAGCCATGCGATGGGCGAGGCCGGCGTCGCCGCCACGACGATCCGCAACATGCTCGCCGAGCAACGCCCGCTGCGGCGCTAGCCGCCGCAGCCGCCGCAGCCCCCGCCGCCGCACCCGCCTCCCCCGCTGCCGCCATCGCCTCCCCCGCTCGAGCCGCTGTCGTTGCTCGCCATGCGCATGCGGTGGAAATCGCCCCAGGCCGAGCCGACCAGCACCGTCGTGCCGAACAGCGCCACGGCGAGATCGGTCTCGCCGCGCGCCGGGGCGCGGCGCATGCGTTCGGAACGGGCGCGCTCGCCGGCAAGGAGCTCGCGTCCGGCCCGCGTCGCCCGCTCCACCGCGACGAAGCGGATCACCGCGAACACCGCAGTGACGAGCAGCAGCATCGTGAGATACCCGACCGGCCGCCCGCGCGCCTCGCCGATCTGAAGCTTGGTCCAGCCGAAGGCGAGCAGCAGGAAATAGGGCGAGGTCTGCCAGAAACGCAGTTGCAGCGCGGTCCAGCCATCGATCAGCAATCCGTCGGCGATCAGCCGCGCGCGGATGGGATCGGCATGGCGTCCCACGGCGCGGGCGACTTGCCCCCAGCTGGCGGGTTGGGGAAGCGCGAGCACGCTGCGCTCGGCGGGGCTGCCGGCACCCAGCCCGCCCGCGACGAACTTGTCCTTGCCGTCCATCGCCAGCTGGCGGTTCTCGAGCAGACGGGTGGTCACCGCGTCGGCCAGCCGCGCGCTGCCGCCGGCGAGGAAGGCGATCTGATCGGTATCGGTCTTGCGCGGCACCCTGCCCTCGGGCCTGAGCCAGCGCGGAATGAGGAAGCCGGCGATGATGGTGAGAACCAGCAGCAGACCGTAGAGTTGGAGAAACGGCCCGCCGGTAAGGTCGAAGGGTCCGAGCGACATAAAGTCCTAGCTCCTCAGCAAGAGAACTCCCAGCGCCAGCACCGACAGCACTGCGAGCAGCAGCGCGATCGGGACCAGCTTGCGGGAGACGATGATCGCGTCGCGCGGATGCACGCGGCGCGCCTTGTGGTCCTCGTTCAGCCGCCGCGCCGCGTCGGGCCACAGATCCGCGGGCGGCGGGCCGAAGACGCGCTCATAGCTTCGCAGCGTCTCGGCATATTGAGTGAAGTAGCGATGCTGCTCGTCGCTGCCCCCGGCGGTCGGGCCGTGGTGCAGCGCGCGGCCGAGCACTTCGGGGCAGAAACGCTCCCAATAGTCCCGGCTATAGGTGAGATGGAGGTGCCACGCCTGGTCGACCTGATCGGAGGGCGTGACCGGATGCCCCGCGGTGACGGCGAGGAAGCAGAAGCGCTTATACTCCTCGATCACGCGCTCGGCCTCGGCCCGGCTCCAGCCATTCTCGCGCGCCAGCCGCGCGGCAAAAGGCAGCGCCGCGTCCTGGGGTCCGATGGAGTAACGGGAGAGCGCCGACCAGATCGGGTGGTCCAGCGTGTCGGCGGGAAGACCAGAGGCCTTGCGCATCTAAATACCCATTAACACGATGGGTATTAAATTGCAAGAAATATCGTTCGGGACCGCGTCATGGCTTGCCGGTCAGCAGCGCCCGCGCCCAGTCCTCGCGGCCTTCGCGCCCGGCCTTCGCAGCGGCGGCGGCATGATCATAGTCGACGCCACGGAAGCGGACCTCGACGCCCTCGACGATCGCATAGCGGGCGCGCGGATCTTCGCCTTCGACGACATAGGGCAAGGGGTGATCGTCATGAAATCCCTGCAGCCCCACGCTGCCGGGATTGGCCACGCATCGGCCGTCGGCGAGCCGCTCCAGCCCCGGAATATGCGAATGCCCGCACAGCGTCAGCAGCTCGCGCCGATCGCCCAGCCGCTCGGCAATCTCCGCCGCGGTTGCGCGGCGAAGGCCATCGGCGTCGACCGTCTCGAGAAAATGCTCGACGTCGCTGCGCGGCGTGCCGTGGCACAGGAAGAGCCCGTCGAGCGTCAGCGTCTCGGGCAGCGCGGCCAGCCACTTGTGTTGCGCCTCGGACAGTCGCGGCAGGGTGAATGCGTCGGACGCGTTCATCCGCTCGGGCGCGACGTGGAGCAGTTGCCGCTCGTGATTGCCGGCGATCGTCGGCCAGCCGCGCGCGATCAGCCAGTCGGCGGTCTCCGCCGGCCAGAGCGGACCCGACAGGCTGTCGCCGAGATTGAGGAAACGGGTGCACCCCTGCATCGCGGCATCGGCGGCGACCGCTTCCAGCGCGGGCAGATTGCCGTGGATATCGGACAGGACCGCGACGCGGCTCACGCGATGAACCCGGAATCCACCACCAGCCGCGCATCGTTCCACTCGGGCACCGCCTCGGGCCGCATCGGCACCATGAAGCGCTTGCCGTCGAGTCGCTCGATCTCGAGCACGTCACCGGCGCCGTAGTTGTCGATCGCCACCACCGAACCGATCGCATCGCCGTCGGTCGAGGTCACGGCGAGGCCGAGCAGATCGACATGATAATATTCGCCCTCGCCGAGCGGCGGCAGCGCCGAGCGCGGGACGGTGAGCGCGGTACCGCGCAGCGCCTCGGCGGCGTTGCGGTCGGCGACCTCGGCGAAGCGCGCGATCGCGCCATTGGCACCGTGCCGCACGCTCTTCAGCGTCAGCGCCCCGCCGTTGAACGTCTTGTACGCGCCGATATCGTCGGCGAAGACCTTGAGGCGGACCTCGCCGGCGATGCCGTGCGCGCCGATGATCGCGGCAAGCGTGACGGGGCGCTCGCTCATCGCCGCCCCGCCGCGCCGGGCTCAGCCCTCGGGCGAGCCGGGCTGGTGTGACGGCGCGTCGTCGCCGCCTTCCGCAGGCGCGTCGGCAGACGCACCTGCAGGGTTGGTCCGGGTGTCGCCGGGGTTCTCACGATCCTCGGTATCCGGACCGGTTTCGGGTTTGCTGGCCATCGCGCTTTCCTTGGGACGGATCTGGTCCGACAGAACGCACGATGGCCGGCAAGTGCCTCAGCCTTCCGACTTTTCTTCGGCGGCTTCGGCCGGAGCCTCGGCAGCGGCTTCCGCGGCGGGAGCCTCTTCCGCAGTCGCTTCGGCGGCCGGAGCCTCCTCGGCGGCAGGCGCGGCTTCCTCGGTCACTTCGGCGGGAGCCTCGGCAACTTCCTCGGCGGCCGGAGCGGCTTCCTCGACGGCGGGCTCTTCAGCGACCGGCTCGGGCGCCGGCGCGGCGGCTGCCTCGGCAGCGGCTTCCTCGGCGGCCTTGGCCTTCTCGGCACGCTCTTCAGCGCGCTCGACGGCCTTCTCGCCCGGCTTGCCCTTGTTGGGGTTGTTGCGCGCGGTGCGCTCCTTGACGCCGATGACGTCGAGGAAACGGGCGACGCGGTCGGTCGGCTGCGCGCCGACGCTCAGCCAATGCTTGGCGCGATCGCCGTCGAGCACGACGCGCTTCTCGTCGTCCTTGCCGAGCAGCGGGTTGTAGGTGCCGATCTTCTCGATGAACTTGCCGTCACGCGGCGAACGCGCGTCGGCGATCACGATCCGGTAATAGGGACGCTTCTTCGAACCGCCGCGCGAGAGACGCATAGAGAGTGCCATTACAAATCTTCCTTCTTACAATCTGAGTTCAAGTTACTTTTTTTTCAGGAAATTCTCGAAACCGGGCGGGAGGTTGGCGCCGCCGGGAAGCCCCGGGAGGCCGCCGCCCATCTTGCCCATCATCTCGCCCATCTCGGCGCCGCCGAGCGCGTTGCCGACACCCGAGAGCCCGCCACCGGGGCCGCCCTTGCCGAGCATGCCCAGCATGCCCTTCAGGCCACCCATCTTCTTCAGCCGCTTCATCGCCGTCTGCATCTCCTGATGCATCTTGAGCAGCTTGTTGACGTCCTGGACGGTGGTGCCGCTGCCCTTGGCGATGCGGATCTTGCGCTTGGCGTTGAGCAGCTCGGGCTTGGCGCGCTCCTTGGGCGTCATCGAAGTGATCATCGCGTCCATGCGCAGCAGGATCTTCTCGTCGACCGCGCCCGATGCCATCGCCGCCTGCGCCTTCTTCATGCCGGGGATCATCCCCGCCAGCGCGCCGAGCCCGCCCATCCGGCGCATCTGCGCCAGCTGCGCGCGCAGGTCGTTCATGTCGAACTGGCCCTTGGCGAGCCGGCTCGCCATGCGCTCGGCATCTTCCTGCTGGATCGCCTCGGCGGCGCGCTCGACCAGCGACACGACGTCGCCCATGCCGAGGATGCGGCCGGCGACCCGCTTGGGATGGAAGGGCTCTATCGCGTCGAGCTTCTCGCCGACGCCGGCGAACTTGATCGGCTTGCCGGTCACCGCGCGCATCGACAGCGCCGCGCCGCCGCGCGCATCGCCGTCCATCCGGGTGAGGATCACGCCGGTGAGCGGCACCTGCTCCGAGAAGCTCGATGCGACATTCACCGCGTCCTGGCCGGTCAGGCTGTCGACGACGAGCAGGATTTCGGCAGGGTTGGCGATATCCGCCACTGCCTTCATCTCGTCCATCAGCGCCTGATCGACGTGGAGGCGGCCGGCGGTGTCGAGCATCAGCACGTCGAAGCCCTGCAGCTTCGCGGCGCTCAGCGCGCGCTTCGCGATGTCGACCGGCTGCTGCCCCGCGACGATCGGCAGCGTCGTCACTTCGGTCTGGGTGCCGAGCACCGCCAGCTGCTCCTGCGCCGCCGGACGATTGACGTCCAGCGAGGCCATCATCACCTTCTTGCCCTGCGCCTTGGCGAGCAATTTGGCGAGCTTGGCGGTGGTGGTGGTCTTGCCCGAGCCCTGCAGACCGACGAGCATGATCACCGCCGGCGGCGTGACGCCGATCTCGAGCTCGGCGGTGTCGCTGCCGAGCATGTCGACCAGCGCGTCGTGGACGATCTTGACGACCTGCTGACCGGGGGTGACCGAGCGCAGCACCTGCTGGCCGATCGCCTGCTCAGTGACCTTGTCGACGAAATCGCGCGCCACCGGCAGCGCGACATCGGCCTCGAGCAGCGCGATCCGCACTTCGCGCATCGCGGTGCGGACGTCGCCCTCGTTGAGCGCGCCACGCCCGCGCAGCCGCTCGAAGACGCCGCCTAGCCGATCGCTCAGACTGTCGAACATGGGACCCAGATCACTCCAAATTCACGAGCCGACCCGCCAAACGCAAAACGCGCCGGCGGACGAAACCTCGTCGGCCGGCGTCACCTCGATGGGTGGCATCGTTTCGCGTTCCGTGGGAACGGTCGGGGGCGCACATAACGACAGATGACGGGCAACGCAACCTCGCAGGCGGCGACGCGCGCCGAATCAGGCCGGTAAGGTTTCGGAAAGCTCCGTATTTAACCTGATTTACACCCTCAAAAGCGAAAACGGTGCGTCAATTAGGGGGCGTGCGTCTGGTCATGTCGCTGGATCTCGAGGAAGACATGATGCAAGTCCGCGCGCCGCGCCCCAGCCTGCTCACCGGCGCGATCAGCGTGGCGGCGATCCTGCTGTTCGTCGGGATCGGCAGCTCGGTCCTCTCGCAAACGCTCCAGCATCACTTCCAGGGTGGCGAGCCCGCCAGCCAGCCGCTGGTCATCGCGCTGCTGCTCAACGTCGCGCTCATCCTGTTCGGCTGGCGCCGCCACTCGGCGCTCAGCCACGAGCTCGAGATCCGCGCCGCCGCCGAGGAGCGTGCCCAGCAGCTCGCCAGCCGCGATCCGCTGACCGGCTTCCTCAATCGCCGCAGCCTCGCCGAGGAAGGCGCCGCGATGTTCACCCGCGCCCAGCGCCGCCGCCGCGCGATGGCGCTGGTGATGCTCGATCTCGATCACTTCAAGACGATCAACGACATGCACGGCCACGCCGTGGGCGACGCGCTGCTGCGCGCCGTCGCCAGCGAGATCGCGCATTTCATGCCGCCGATCGCGCTCACCGCGCGGCTGGGCGGCGACGAGTTCGCCTGCGGCTTCCTGTTCGATCCCGCCGAACCGGTCACCGTCGAGCGCATCGCCGAGAAGCTGGTCAGCCGCATGGCCCAGCCCTTCGAGGCCGAGGGCCTGCGGCTGCACATCAGCTGCTCGCTCGGCATCGCCCGGTCGGACTTCGATTGCACCGGCATCGACGCGCTGATGCGCGCCGCCGATATCGCGATGTACCAGGCCAAGAAAACCGGCCGCAACCGCTTCGCCTGGTTCGATCAGTCGATGGAGCGCGAGCTGCAGGTGCGCAACGAGCTCGAGAGCGGGCTGCGCCTCGCGATCCCGCGCCAGGAAGTCGTCCCCTATTTCGAGCAGCAGATCGATCTCGCCACCGGCCGGCTCCACGGCTTCGAGGTGCTCGCGCGCTGGGAGCATCCGACCCGCGGCACGATCAGCCCCGAGCTGTTCATCCCGATCGCCGAGGAAACCGGCATGATCGGCGATCTGTCGCTGTCGATCATGCGGCAGGCGCTGCTCGCCGCGCGCGATTGGGATCCCGGCCTGCGGCTGTCGATCAACGTCTCGCCGTGGCAGCTCCGCGACGCGTGGCTCGCGCAGAAGATCATCAAGGTCCTCACCGAAACCGGCTTCCCCGCCAACCGGCTCGAGGTCGAGATCACCGAGAGCGCGCTGTTCGACAACCTCGCGCTCGCCCAGTCGATCGTCGGCAGCCTCAAGAATCAGGGCGTCCATCTCGCGCTCGACGATTTCGGCACCGGCTATTCGTCGCTCGCGCATCTCCGCGCGCTGCCCTTCGACCGGATCAAGATCGACAAGAGCTTTATCATGTCGCTCAACGAGAGCGCCGATTCCGCCGCGATCGTCAATGCGATCGTCAGTCTCGGCGAGAGCCTCAACCTGCCGATCACCGCCGAGGGCGTCGAGGATGCCGAGATCGAGGCGCGGCTGCGCGCGCTCGGCTGCGCCAAGGCGCAGGGCTGGCACTATGGCAAGCCGCTTTCGATCGCAGGCGCACGCCGGCTGCTCGCCGAACGCCGCCTGCTCCGCGGCGCCGTCGCCACCGAAACCCCGGTCCAGGTCAGCGGCCAGCGCCTCGCCGGCTGATCACCACCCTGCACCCGGCTGGCGCAGATATTCCTCTTCCTCCGGCGTCGGCGTACGCCCGAGCGCCGCGTTGCGGCTCGGAAACCGCCCATAGCGCGCGATCACCTCGGCATGCTGGCGGGCATAGTCGAGCGCTTCTTCCTGCCCCAGCGATGCGTAGCAGCTCAGGCTGACCGCCTGTAGCTCGCGGTTCTCGGCATGCTCGAAGGGCAGATAGAGGAACTGGCGCTGCGGCTCGGTCATGTCGCGGTCCCAGCCGCGCTCGACCGCGAGGCTCGCCAGCTCCTGCGCCACCGGATCCGCGGCGAACGCCTCGGGCGTGCCGCGATGGACGTTGCGGCTGAACTGGTCGAGCAGGATCACCGCGGCGAGCAAGGTGCGCGGCTCGTCGCGCCAGCCGGCGGCGCGGCTGGCGAGCACCTCGCGCCGCAGCGCCTCGAACCGCTCGCCGATCATGCGATCGAGCTCCTCCGACCCCGCGAACCATTGTTCGGGCATCAGGCCCTCGAACCAGAAGCCGAGCACTTCCTCGGCCTTCACATGGACTTCCGACGCCGCGGCTCCTAGATCGCTCGCCAATGCCCGTCTCCTCTCCGCAGATCATCAATATGGGTTGCCGCCTCAACCTTGCCGAGGGCGAGTCGATCCGTGCGTTGCTGGCGGGACGTGACACGATCGTGATCAACAGCTGCGCGGTGACCAACGAAGCCGTCAAGCAGACCCGCCAGGCGATCCGCCGCGCACGCCGCGAAAAGCCCGACGCCGAGCTGGTCGTCACCGGCTGCGCCGCGCAGATCGATCCCGCCAGCTTCGCGGCGATGCCCGAGGTCAATCGCGTGATCGGCAATGCCGAGAAGCTCAAGTCCGAAGCTTGGGAAGCTTACGACGCGGTCCTCGTCCAGGACATCATGGCGGTGCGCGAGACCGCGCCGCATCTCGCGGCGAGCTTCTCGACGCATGCCCGCGCGTTCGTCGAGGTCCAGAATGGCTGCGACCATCGCTGCACCTTCTGCGCGATTCCCTATGGCCGCGGCAACAGCCGCTCGGTCCCCGCCGGCGCGGTGATCGATCGCGTCGCCGCGCTCGCCGCCAATCATGGCGAGGTGGTGCTCACCGGGGTCGATCTGACCAGCTACGGCCCCGACCTTCCCGGCAGCCCCAGCCTCGGCCAGCTCGTCGAGCGCATTCTCCACCACGTGCCGCAGCTCCGGCGCCTCCGCCTGTCGTCGCTCGACGGCGTCGAGATCGACGATCGGCTGTTCGCGCTGCTCACCCAGGAACCGCGGCTCCAGCCGCATGTCCATCTCTCGCTCCAGGCCGGCGACGACATGGTGCTCAAGCGGATGAAGCGCCGCCATGGCCGCGCCGAGAGCGTCGCGCTGGTCGAGCGGCTCAGGGCCGCGCGCCCCGAGATCGCGATCGGCGCCGATCTGATCGCCGGCTTCCCCACCGAGGACGAAGCGATGTTCGCCAACACCCGCGCGCTGATCGACGATTGCGACATCGTCCACGCGCATATCTTTCCCTACAGCCCGCGCGCCGGCACCCCCGCCGCGCGGATGCCGCAAGTCGAGCCGGCGATCGTCAAGGCGCGCGCCGCCCGGCTGCGCGAAGCCGCGGCCGCGCGCCGTTCGCGCTGGCTGCAAAGCCTGATAGGCAGCGCCCAGCAAGTGCTGGTAGAGCGCCCCGGCGATCGCGGCCATGCCGGCAATTTCGCCGAGGTTCGCGTGCCGCCTTCCGAAACTGGAGAAATCGTGACTGTGACCATCAAGGCCGTGCAGGAGGGGAAGCTGATCGCATGAGCACCAATCCCTCGTGGCACAACAAGCTGCTCGGCGGTTTCAAGAAGACCTCGGACCGGCTGCTCGGCAATCTCGCCGGCCTCTCCGGCGCGCGGCTCGACGATGCGACGCTCGACGATATCGAGGAAGCGCTGATCGCCTCCGATCTCGGCCCCGGCACCGCCGCCAGGGTTCGCGCCCGCCTCGCCGAGGGGCAATATGAGCGCAACATGGAGGAGCTCGGCATCCGCCTCGTCGTCGCCGAGGAGATCGAGAAGGCGCTCGCTCCGGTCGCGAAGCATCTCGAGATCGAGGCCTTCCCCCGCCCGCAGGTGATCTTGGTCATCGGCGTCAACGGCAGCGGCAAGACCACGACGATCGCCAAGCTCGCCAATCTGCTGATCGAGCAGGATTACGGCGTGATGCTCGCCGCCGGCGACACCTTCCGCGCCGCGGCGATCGGCCAGCTCAAGACCTGGGCCGAGCGGATCGGCGTGCCGATCGTCACCGGCCCCGAAGGCGGCGACGCCGCGGGGATCGTGTTCGAGGCGGTCAAGCAGGCGACCGCCACCGGCATCGACGTGCTGATCGTCGACACCGCCGGCCGGCTGCAGAACAAGCGCGAGCTGATGGACGAGCTCGCCAAGATCCGCCGCGTGCTCGGCCGGCTCAACCCGGCCGCGCCGCACGACGTGGTCCTCGTCCTCGACGCCACCACCGGCCAGAACGCGCTCAGCCAGATCGAGGTGTTCAAGGAAGTCGCCGGCGTCACCGGGCTCGTCATGACCAAATTGGACGGCACCGCGCGTGGCGGCGTCCTCGTCGCCGCGGCCGAGAAATACGGCCTGCCGATCCACGCGATCGGCGTCGGCGAGAAGGTCGACGATCTCCGCCCGTTCGACGCCAGCGAAGTCGCCCGCATCATCGCCGGGGTGGACGAGCTCGTCTCGCCGCGGTCGCGCTGAGCCTGTTATGGAAACCCCGATGAACCAGACCGCTCCCCGCACCCCGCTCGCGCCCGGCCTGCGCATGCTGATCGATTTCGGCCCGCTCGCGGTGTTCTTCCTCGTCAACAGCTATGCGCCCGGCCTCCAGATCCAGCGGATCATGACCGCGACGGTGGCCTTCATGGTCGCGATGGCGGTGGCGATGGGGCTCAGCTGGTGGAAAGCGCGGCATATCTCGCCGATGCTGTGGATCACCGGGGCGCTGGTGCTCGTGTTCGGCAGCCTGACGCTCTGGTTCCACGACCAGACCTTCATTCAGATCAAGCCGACGATCGTCTACACGATGTTCGCGGTGATCCTCGGCTATGGCCTGATCGCCAGGAAGCCGCTGCTGCAGATGCTGCTCGAGACCGCCTATCCCGGCCTTTCCGCCAAGGGCTGGCGGCTGCTGACGATCAACTGGACCGGCTTCTTTGTCGCGATGGCGACCCTCAACGAAGTGATGCGCCAGGTGCTGAGCTGGGACCAGTGGGTCACCTTCAAGACCTGGGCAGTGATCCCGCTGACCCTGGTCTTCGCGATGCTCAACATCCCGATGCTGCTCAAGCATGGGCTCCAGCTCGACAAACCCGAAGACACACCGCTCCCGCCGGAGGGGTAATCCCTCTCCCATCGGGAGAGGGAGGGAGCCGCGAAGCGGCGGAAGGGTGAGGTTCGATACCAGCCCTCACCCTTCCCACGCGCTTCGCGCGCGGGCCCCTTCCCGCTCCCGACGGGAGCGGGAGAAGCAATCAGCCCTGATCCGCGCGGCTCACGCCGGCGCCGTCGAGATTCTGCGCGACGAAGTCCCAGTTGATCAGGTTCGCCGAGACGGCGTCGAGATAGGCCGGACGCGCGTTGCGATAGTCGACGTAATAGGCATGTTCCCACACGTCGATCGTCAGCAGCGGCTGCATGCCGTCATAGACCACCGGGGTGTCGGCATCGTGCAGCGACGTGACCTTGAGCTTGCCGCCGTCGAGCACCAGCCAGCCCCAGCCGCTGGCGAAATGGTTGGTCGACTCGGTCACCAGCTGCTTGACCAGCGCATCGGCCGAGCCGAAGCCGTCGTTGATCAGATCGGCGAGCTTGCCGGTCGGCGCCTGCTTCTCGGGCGAGAGGCACTGCCAGAAGAAGCTGTGATTCCACACTTGCGCGGAGTTGTTGAACAGCCCCTTGTCGCCGGTTTCCTTGGCCTTCTTGATCACCTCGGAGAGCTTCAACCCGTCGAGACCCTTTTCGGTGACGAAGCCGTTGGTTTTGTCGACATAGGCCTTGTGATGCTTGCCGTGATGGAACTCGAGCGTTTCCGCGGACATGTGCGGGGCCAGCGCGTCCTTGTCGTAAGGCAGCGGGGGAAGTTCGAAAGCCATGGGGCATACTCCGTCGGCGAAAGGGTTCGCCCGCCCAACGATCCTTGGCGGGTTGCGGTCCCCCTAACCCCGAAAAACCTCGCTTGTCCCGCAAATTTCATTGCGGACGACAAACGAAAATTCCGATCTTAAGCTGCCGCGCGCAGGCGTCGCGGGCAATCAGCGCCGCCAACGGAGGGGAACCGTCGCATGGACAAGTTTCTCGGCAATCTGCACGCCGTGCTCGCGATCAGCCTCGTGCTCGCGATCGGCCTGATGTTCGCACCCTGGTTCGCGCCGCCGCTCGGGGTGTGGAACGGCGTGTTCCAATGGCTCCACGTCTTCTTCGGGATCACCTGGGTCGGGCTGCTCTATTATTTCAATTTCGTCCAGATCCCGACGATGCCGAGCATCCCCGCCGAGCTGAAGCCGGGCGTCTCGAAATATATCGCGCCGAGGGCGCTGTTCTTCTTCCGCTACGCCGCCTTGCTCACCGTGGTCACTGGCTTGATCCTCGCCTGGCTCTACGACGAGCTCGACGACGCGCTGCTGCTGCGCGAGAACGCCCGGCTGATCGGCATCGGCATGTGGCTGGCGCTGGTGATGGCGGCCAATGTCTGGTTCGTCATCTGGCCGAGCCAGAAGAAGGTGCTCGGGCTGGTCGAGGCCGATGATGCGGCGAAGGCAAAAGCCGCCAGGCTGGCGATGATGGCCTCGCGCACCAACGTCCTGCTATCGCTGCCGATGCTGCTGGCGATGACCAACTATCATTGAACCAGCCAAATCCTCCCTCGCCCAAGCGAGGGAGCTGGCGCGGGGGCGCCGGAGGAAGGTCAGCCGCCCACTCCGAGCAGCTCGTGCCGCTTCAGCGCGTGGCGCAGTTGGTCATAGGTCAGCCCGAGCGCCTCGGCGGTCGAGCGCTGGTTGTAGCGATGCTCGGCGAGCGCGCGCGACAATAGCTGGCGCTCGAACGCGTTCACCCGCGACTTGAAATCGGTGCCGCCGTCGAACGCCGCCACCGGCTCGGAGCGCTCGGCAGGCGGGGGTGCCGCGGGCGCCGGAGCGGGCGTCGCCGCCGCGGAGGACGACATCGGCCGCGGCCGGAACGGCGACTGGAACGGATCGATCTCGATCGAATCCACCGGCCCCTCGCGCTCCCAGCGATAGACCGCGCGCTCGACGACGTTGCGCAGCTCGCGGACATTGCCCGGCCAGGCATGGTTGAGCAGCGCGTCGAGCGCGTTGGGCCCCCAGCCGGGCCAGTCGATCAGCCCGATCTCCGCCGCCATGCGCCGCCCGAAGAAATCGGCGAGCACTTCGATGTCGCCGCGCCGCGCCCGCAGCGGCGGCAGCGTCACCACCTCGAACGAGAGCCGATCGAGCAAGTCGGCGCGGAAGCTTCCTTTCTCGACCTTGTCGGGCAGATGTTCGTTGGTCGCCGCGACGATACGGACATCGACGTTGAGCGGCCGCGACGAACCGATCCGCGTCACCTCGCCATATTCGACCGCGCGCAGCAGCCGGTCCTGCGCCGCCATCGACAGCGTGCCGAGCTCGTCGAGGAACAAGGTGCCGCGATGCGCCTCCTCGAAGCGCCCCGCCCGCGTCTTGGTCGCGCCGGTGAAGGCACCGGCCTCGTGCCCGAACAATTCGGCCTCGATCAGCGTCTCGGGCAGCGCGGCGCAGTTCATCACCACCAGCGGCTGGTCCCAGCGCGGGCTCAGGCGGTGGAGGCGCTCGGCGACGAGTTCCTTGCCGGTCCCGCGCTCGCCGATGACGAGCACCGGACGATCCAGCGCGGCGGCGCGGCTGGCGCGCTCGAGCGCGTCGAGAAAGGCTCCGGATTGGCCGATGACTTGGGTTGCGCGCTCCATGCCGAACCTTTGGTGTATTTCACTAACTCTTGGCAAGCATTAAGTTGCAGCTGAACGCCCTATGAACAGCAAAAATGGCGGATTTCTGCCATTTTCGAGAATTGGCACGCCTTCTGCAAAGATGTGAGCAAGCCCGGACAACGGGCCAACGAAAACACCAGGTTCAGGGAAAAGATCATGACCTACGAAGCAGCCAATCTCCGCAATGCCTTTGTCGCAGTCGCCATCGCCTTTCTCGCCAGCGCCGTCCTGATGGCCGGTGCGGTGGGTCCGGCAGTCGCCTGAGGCCACGAAGTCTCCCCGCTCACCTGCCCCGGTGAGCGGAAACCCGCCGGGAGGGACACCCCCTAGTCTCTCCCGGCGGATCCCAAAACGAAGGAGTGTTAGAATGGGTATCTTCTCGCGAACCCGCGACATCATCGCCGCCAACGTCACCGACCTGCTCGACAAGGCCGAGGACCCGGCCAAGATGATCCGCATGATCATCCTCGAGATGGAAGAGACGCTGGTCGAGGTTCGTGCCTCCGCCGCCCGCACCATCGCCGACCAGAAGGAAATGCGCCGCCACATCGCCAAGCTCGAGAAGCTCCAGGAGAGCTGGACCGAGAAGGCCGAGCTGGCGCTGAGCAAGGGCCGCGAGGACCTCGCCAAGGCCGCGCTGGTCGAAAAGCAGAAGGCTGCCGACATGTGCGAGCAGCTGGGTGAGGAGATCGCCGTGCTCGACGAGGCGCTCAAGGCTTCGGAAGAGGACATCACCAAGCTCCAGAACAAGCTGCGCGAGGCGCGGGTTCGTCAGAATTCGGTGGTCGCCCGGCTGGAGAGCGCGAACAACCGCACCCGCTTGCGCGAGATGACCAATGGTTCGAAGATGCAGGACGCGTTCTCGCGGTTCGACGTCCTCGAGCGCCGGGTCGACTTCGCCGAGGGCCGCGCCGAGGCGGCGGGCCTGGGCAGCGTCCCGAAGACTCTCGAGGAAGAGATCGCCGAGCTGCGTTCGTCCGAGAAGGTCGATGCCGAGCTCGAAGCGCTGAAGGCCCGCCTGAACAAGGGAGCGTAAGCGATGGAAGAGGTTTTCCTGCCCATCGTCATCGTCGGGATCCTCTTCGTCGGCCTTCCCTGGGTGATCATGCACTACATCACCCGGTGGAAGACGGCGGCAACGATCACCGGCGAGGACGAGAAGCTCCTCGACGAGCTCTACTACACCGCTCGCCAGCTCGAGGAGCGACTGCTCACCGTCGAACGCATCATCGCCGCCGACAACCCCGATTTCCGCCCGCTCTCGGCCTCGCGCCCCGAGCAGAGCCCGTTCGATATCTCGAGGAGGAACTGAGATGTCCGCCGCCCGTACGAAATTCTATCTCGACAAGCAGAATGCGAAGTTTCTCGGTGTCTGCTCGGGTCTCGCCGACTACACCGGCATCGAAGCGATCTGGCTCCGCGTCGGCATGGTCTTCCTCGCCTTCGCGACCAGCGGCACCTCGATCTTCGTCTACTTCCTGATCGCCTGGCTCGCGCCGAACAAGCCGGCCGGCCTCTATCAGGGACCCGAGGAAGAGAAGTTCTGGCAGGGAGTGCGCAGCAACCCCAGCCGCTCGACTGCCCAGGTCCGCTCGACCTTCCGCGACATCGATCGCCGGCTCGCCGACATCGAGATGTACTATACGAGCCGCAACACCCGGCTCGCCGACGAGATCGACAGCCTCCGCTGAGGCGGAGGCTGACCAAGGGGACGAGACATGGATCCGACACCATATTTCATCATGGGAATGCTCACCGGGGTCGCAGGCCTCCTCGCCATCCAGTTCTTCGCCAATCGCAAGGTGAAGCGCGCTTTGGCCCAGATCGCCCGCACCGCTCCCGCGGTGGAGCATGAGGAAAGCAAGCAGCAGCGCCGCGAGACGCTGGAAATGCACCGCCGCCTCGCCGTGCTGGAAAAGATCGTCACCGATCAGCC
Source organism: Sphingomonas naasensis (assembly GCF_004792695.1). Classification (GTDB taxonomy): domain Bacteria; phylum Pseudomonadota; class Alphaproteobacteria; order Sphingomonadales; family Sphingomonadaceae; genus Sphingomonas; species Sphingomonas naasensis. Next base: position 447,572 of record NZ_SRXU01000002.1, read on the forward strand.
GCACCGGCTGCAGACCGAGATCGACAGCCTGCGCTGAGCCCATCGCCAGGCCGTCAACAGGAGGGAAGAAATGAGGGAGTTGAGTTGGCTGGTACCGGTGCTGATCGTCTCGGCGATCATGGCATCCAAGGCCTTCCAGACCTGGGTCCGTGCCAAGCACGGCTACCCGATGGAGGAAAGCCGCCGGAGCCGTCGCGGACAACCCGCGAGCGATCTGGAAGCCGAGCGCAAGATCGCGCTGCTCTCCTCGGAGAATGAGCGCCTGACGGGCCAGATCGGCCGGCTCGAGGAGCGGATCGCGGTGCTCGAACGGATCGCCACCGATCCCGCCGAGCGCGTCGCCCGCGAAATCGACTCGCTACGCTGAGGAAGGACCCGAGATGCTCGACGCACTTCTGATGAACAATCTCCCCTGGCTCGTCGGCGGTACGCTGCTGCTCGGCGCCTTCGGGATCGCCGGGTGGATCTTCACCACCTGGCTGCGGATCAAGAACGGCTACCCGCTAGAAAACAGCTGGGGCAAGGCGATCTACCCGCAGAGGAACGACGAGGCGATGGAGCGGATCAAGCTGCTGAGCCAGGAGAATGCCCAGCTCCGCGCCGAGCTCGGCTCGATCAAGGATCGGCTCGCCAATGTCGAGCGGATCGTCACCGACAGCGCGCACAGCCTCGACCGCGAGATCGAGCAGCTGCGCGGCACCAAGAGCAACTGAGGAGATCCGCATGAACCCGATCCTCATCCCCATTCTCGGCATCGCCTGCGGCATGGTCGCGATCGTGTTCGGCGTCGCCAACGACATGTTCAAGCGCTGGCTCAAGCACAAGGAGGCGATGACCCAGGTGATCGCCGCCCAGACCGCCGAGCAGGCCGCCCAATATGCCGCGCATGTCGAGCGGCTCGAACAGCGGGTCCGGGTGCTCGAACGGATCGTCACCGATCGCGGCGTCGATGTCGCGGCCGAAATCGAACAGCTGCGCGACGCGCCGCTCAACTAGGACCCCGCTGCGCACGGCGCAGCCAATATCGAGGATTACAAAATGATCATCGTTGTGTTCGCAGTGCTGACGGCACTGTGCGGGGGAGCTATTGCCCTCGCCGAAGCCCGGGACCGCCCCGTCCGCCGCGCGGAAAAGCTGGCCCGGCAGCAGCAACTGGGCGCCTGAGGCGCCGCAAAGGGAGTAATTGGAATGAACCCGTTCGAAATGGTTGTCGCCATCATCGTGATCGTCACGATCGGCAGCGTCCTCAAGGCGCGGCTCGGCATCCACAAGGACAAGGACGGCAACGAGCGCTATCACGGCGCCGATCCGGCCGCGGCCGCCGAGGCCGTCCGCCTCCGCGACGAGGTCCGCTCGCTCAAGGAGCGCGTCCAGGTCCTCGAACGGGTCATCACCGATAGCGAAACCAGCAGCCTGCGCCTCGACCGCGAGATCGAAGCGCTGCGCGACAGGAAGAACCCCTGAGTCAGGGAGCCAAGCAATGACCGTCGATCCCAATCTCTACATCACCCTCTCCGTCTCGGGCCTCGCCGGCCTGGGAATGGTCACCGCGGCGGGGCTCTCGGGCTGGCGCGGCTGGCTGGCGCTCAAGCGCCAGGAGCTCGCCGGACGCGACAGCGGCACGCCGCACGCCGAGCCGACGCTCCCCTCCGCCGCATCTCGGATCGAGATCGCCGACCTCAAGGAACGCATCCGCAAGCTCGAGGCGATCGCCGCCGGGGTGGACCTCTAGGGTTCACCCGGCTAGCGGGTCGGCCATGACCAGCCTGGCCGACCTTCGCGACGAATATGAATTCCTCGACGCCGACGACCGCTATCGCCTGCTGATCGATCTGGGCCGCGCGCTGGAGCCGATGCCCGAGGCCCTCAAGACCGACGCCACGCTCGTCCGCGGATGCTCGGCCGCCGTATGGGTCTATCCCACCCGCAGCGACGACGGCACGCTCCACTTCCTCGCCGACTCGAACGCCGCGATCACCAAGGGCATCATCGCGCTGGTGCTGCTCACGGTGCAGGACCGCAGCCCGGTCGAGATCCTGACCACCGACATCGAAGCCGCGCTCGCCCCCTTCGACCTGCGCAACCAGCTCAGCTCGAACCGCACCCAGGGCATCCCCAACATGATCGCGCTGATCCGCGAGACGGCGGGAAGATACGCGGGTTGATTAATCCTCCCCCGCAAGGGGGAGGTGGCATGCGCAGCATGACGGAGGGGGAGGAAGCACGTCGCTGGCCGAAGTGCTTCCTCCCCCTCCGTCGCTTTCAGCGACACCTCCCCCTTGCGGGGGAGGATTGATTATTCCGAAAGCCCCAGCTCTTCCGCCACCGCATCGACATCCGCGCCCTCGGGCACCAGCAGCCACTCCCGCGACGCCGCGCCGTTGACCACCGTCACCGCGCCGCGCGGGCAGACGCCGAGGCATTTGACCTCGACGATCCCCGCTGCGGCCTTGCGGCCCTTCTTCAGTCCGAGCTGTTTGCGCAGCGCCTTGGCGAGCGGGGTCTTGCCCTTGGGCCCGAAGCCGCCGCCGAGCTTCTTCGAGCATTTGGCGCAGACCAGAACCGTGTTCGACCAGTTGGAACGAACCGAATGCTTCAATCGGGCTTCCACGTCCGGCGCTCTTCGGCGGTCTTGAGCACCTCGTACGCCGCCTGGATCGCCTGAAAGCGCTTCGCCGCCTCGGCGTCGCCCGGCTTGACGTCGGGATGGTTCGATTTGGCGAGCCGGCGCCACGCCATCCGCACCGCCTCGAAATCCGCATCGACCTCGAGGTCGAGCACCTCGAGCGCGCGCATCTCGTCGCGCGAGCGGCTGCCGTCGCCGGGCCCCGCCCAGCTATTGTGCCTCGATTCGGCGAAGCCCGAGGCGTCGCGCCGTTCCTCGGCCTCGCGCTGCGCGGCCTCCTCGGCGGTCAGGCCCTCGAAATAATTCCAGTTGCGATTGTATTCGGCGGCGTGGGTCTCGCAGAAATACCAGCGCTCGGGGCTGTTGGGCGATTTGGGCGCCGGCCGGTCGCCGGGTTCCTCGCAGCCGTGGCGATCGCACAGCCGGACCTTCACTGCCTCGCGCTCGGCGCCATATTCGCGCCAGCGGGGAAAGCCCCAGTCGGAAGATCGTGTCGCGCGCGGCATGGGGGGCAGATAGGGCGGCGGAGCCGATAAGGCCACCCTCACCGCCAACTTCGTGACCGCAGAAAAAATGCCAGAGGGTCTATAAGCCGGGTTCTGTCCTCGCGCCGAAGCGCGATGTGCGGCCATTCCTCTAGGCGACGGATCGCTCCGCCGCTCAAGCAACCAACCCGGGCGACGGGCCGGAACCAGGCCCCAGGACTCGAAGTCCATTGCCGCCCCTATTCGGTCTTGCTCCCGGTGGGGTTTGCCGTGCCGCTTCGGTTGCCCGTCGCGCGGTGCGCTCTTGCCGCACCCTTTCACCCTTGCCCTCAGTCCCGCCGTTCGAAAACTTGGGGACCAGCGGGCGGTCTGCTCTCTGTGGCACTTTCCCTGAACCAGCAAGCTGGCCCGCCGGGCGTTACCCGGCACCGCGGTTCCGTGGAGCCCGGACTTTCCTCGCGTGCTTGCGCACCCGCGGCCGCCCGACCCTCTGGCCGAACCGCTCTAGCGCCATGCCCGCGGCGCGCAAGGCCTATGCGGCCTCTTCGCCCGCGGCGCTATCGGGCGCCTTCGCCGCGACTTCGGCTTCCCTGACGGCCGTGCCCCAAGCCTGGACCGCGACCAGCGTCTGGGTCGAAAGCGGCCCGCGCCCGATCGTGATCCGCCGATAGTCCGAACCGACACCGATCACGCCGTCCGCGCCGTTCACGCGCGCGCTGCGGTCGAGCAACGCGGTCGCCTCGGCCACCGTCGGCGTGTTGACCGCGGGGATTTCCTTGTCGTCCTCGTCGACCTTGATCACGCCGCTGAGCCGCACCTGCACCGGGCCCATGCGGGTCATACCGCTACCGTTGAGCATGTCGTTCTGCCTCCGACTCTGCCCGATAGACTCCGCGCCGCTGCCACGGAATTGCCGGAAAGCGTGAACGCGCCGCACACCTTCTTTTTTGCGCAGGTCTAGGGTCCGTACTCAATACCCGCAATGGCCGTGACGGAGCCGATTTTGGCGCACGGGGAGGAACGAGGAGGGAGCGATGCGGTGTCATCGTGACTCCAAGGACTTGGCTCGTGACGTGGCTGTGCGCCAAAAGCGGCCCGCCGCTGCGCGCGATCCCGACCGTTGTGGGTATTGAGTACGGACCCTAGGGCGCCGGATGCGCGGACAACAATGCCAGTTGTTCGGCAAGCGCCGCCCGCTGTCGCTCGGTGTAGCCCAGGTTGCGCGCCCGGACATCGTCATCGTCCGCCCACCGCGAAAGCGCCGCATAGGCCTTCGTCTCACGGTCGCCGAGCGATCGCGGATAGGGCAGCGCTTCGTCGATCATTGCTCCGCTAATATCCCCGCCAAGCGCCTGGCGAAGGAGTCCGATCAGGTTGGCCCTATCCGCCGCGGCAATCGCCTCCGCCTCCTCGGCCAACGAAAGCCATTCCGCATCGTCGGTGCCGGGAAAAGCGGCACTCGCCCTCTCGCGAATCGACTCCAGCCGCGGATCGGCAAGCGGAATCGAGGTCAGGTCGTCGAAATCCCACTCGCCGCCCGTCCCATCGACAAACCCGCGCAAATCGCGCGCGACCTCTTCTGCGGAACGGTGCGAAGGCCGCTCAAAGGGCAGGACCAGCAACTTGAGGATCACGAATATCGCCAACAAGATCGCCATAATCGGGATCGCCACGACGAAAACGGCAAAGCCAACCAGCCGCCTCGATATCGAACGATCGCGATCGGCGTAGCTCAATCGTCCCCCTGAGGCTTGGGAAGCAGCAGCGCGAGCAGGATGCAGCGGCATTCCATGTCGATCTCGCCATCGATCAGCTCGGGTCGAAAACGCCGCTGGAACGCAGTCACCGCCGCCTCGGCATCACGCACGTCATAGCCGAAGCGCTCGAGCGCGAGCATGAAGCCGGCATCGGGCCAGCCGGGATCGACGAGGTTCTTCGTCGGCCGCGGCAACGCCAGCCGCAGCCGCGCCAGCGCGTGCCAGTTGAACAATTCGCCCGGGTCCTGCTTGCGCGCCGGCGCGACGTCGGAATGGCCGACGACATTGCCGCGGGTGATGGCGTGGCGCTCCTTGATGTCGGCGACCAGCGGGATCAGCGCGCCCATCTGCGCGTCGGGAAACGGCAGATAGCCGAATTCATGTCCCGGATTGACGATTTCGATTCCGATCGAGGCCGAGTTGACGTCGGTGACGCCGCGCCAGTGCGAGCGGCCCGCGTGCCACGCCCGGTGGCGCTCGTCGACCAGCCTGAGGATATTGCCGTCCTCGTCGACCAGATAATGCGCCGAGACCTTGGCCTCGGGATCGCGCAACCGCGCGATCGCCGCCTCCGCGCTTTCCATGCCGGTATAATGGAGCACGATCATCGATACCGGCAGCTCGCGCGCGTCGTAATTGGGCGAGGGTGCGTCGATGAAGGTGAGGCTGCTGGTCATCGCCGCCGATGGTAGGGGCGCGGGTGCGCCCCCGGCAAGGGGTCAGCCGAAGGCGGAACGCCGGGCGGGGCTGGTTTCGATCGCGCGATAGAAGCCGCGGAAGCGGTCGCACGGCTTGAACTGGTCGGTCAGCCCGATCACCGTCTCGCCGGCGCCGAGCACCAGCAGGCCGCCGGGACGCAGCGCCGAGGCGAGGATCCCGAAAACCTGACGGCGCACGTCCTGCGAGAAATAGAGCAGGACGTTGCGGCACAGCACCACGTCGAACTTGCCCGGCGGCGGCGCGTCGGCGGTGAGGTTCTGCTGGCGGAACTGGATCCGGCGGAGCAGCTCGGGCTTGGCCGCCCAATCGCCGCCGGCGCCGTCGAACCACGTCATCATTCGCCGCACCGGCAGCCCGCGCTGGATCTCGAATTGCGAATAGCGGCCGGCGCGCGCGCGCGTCAGCGCGGCGGGCGAGACATCGGTCGCGACGATCTCGGGCGCGGCGAGCCCCTCGCCCATCCCGCCTTCGTCGAACAGCATCGCGAGGCTCAGCGGCTCCTGGCCCGTCGAGCAGCCCGACGACCAGATGCGGACCTTCCGCTCCGGCGTCTCGGCCTGCAATGCCCTGGTGGCATCGACGAGCATGTCGAGCACCGCCGCGTCGCGGAAGAAGCTCGTCTCCTGGTTCAACAGCGCATCCACCACCTGATCCCCTAAATCCCCGGTCCGCGTCGCAACGAGCTGCGCGACCAGCTGATCGAGCGACGCGAGTCCCTTTTCGCGCAGCAGCGGCTTGAGCGCCGTCTCTATGCGCCACGCGCGGTTGGCAGCGATCTGCTGCCCGGTGCGCTGCTCGAGCAGCGCCGAAATGAGGTTCATCGCTCCCGATGAACCCGGTGGCGTCGAATTCGGGAAGTGCATCATGCCCTCCCCTGCCGCGCCACGAGCCGGCCGAGTTCGTCGGGCGGCAGCACCACGCTGGCATGGCCGGCATTGGCCACCGCGCCCGGCATCCCCCAGATCACCGAGCTCGCGCGATCCTGCACGAGGATCTTCGCGCCGACCTCGACGAGCCGTTTCGCGCCCTCGGCGCCGTCGCGGCCCATGCCGCTCAGCACCACGCCCAGCGCGCGCTTGCCGAAAACCTCGGCGATCGATTCGAACATCGGGTCGACCGAAGGCATGCAGCCGCTCAGCGACTTTTCGTCGCTCAGCCGCACCGACCAGCCGTCGGACATCCGCACCACGCGCATATGCGCGTCGCCCGGCGCGACGATGATCCTTCCCGGCCGCACCCGCATGCGATCGGTCGCGACTTCGCAGGGCCGGCTGCCGAGCACCGCGAGCTGCGCGGCGAAATAGCTCATGAACGAGATCGGCAGATGCTGCGTCACCAGGATCGGGACCTGGAAGCTCGCCGGGATCGCGCGGAGGAACTGGCTGAGCGCATGGATGCCGCCGGTCGAGGCGCCGATCGCGACGACGTCGAAATCGTTCGGCGCGGCGACCGGGCCGAGGCTGGCGGCCGCATGGGCGAGCGCGACCGGCTCGGCATGTGGCTCGACGAGCCGCGACAGCCGCTCCTCCAGCACTTCGGCGAAGCGTCCGCCAAAGGTGCCGATCCCGGGTTTGACCAGCGTGTCGGCGGCGCCCAGCGCAAGCGCCTGCACCGTCACCGCAGCGCCTTCGTCGGCCGAAGAGGAGACGATCAGCACCTTGGCGCCGTTGCCGGCTGCCAGCACATCGGGAAGTGCCGTCAGCCCGTCGATCCCCGGCATGTCGATGTCGAGCAGCACGATATCAACGCGATGCTCGGCGAGCCAGGCGAGCGCGGCGCGCACGTCGCTCAGCGCCGCCGCGACGCGGAAGCGCCGCGTGCCGTCCACCATCCGGCCGAGCACCGAACGCGCGACGACCGAATCGTCGACGATCAGTACCTGCGCCGGAGCAACGGGCCCACGCGAATCAGGCAATATCGAGCTGAGTGCGACGGCCACGTCCGACTTCCGGCGTTCAGGCTACGCCGACGATCTGCAGCTTGCTCTCGAGCGTCTCGCGATCGAACGGCTTCATGACATATTCGTCGGCACCGGCCTCGATCGCGGCGCGGATATAGGCCATGCCGTTCTCGGTGGTGCAGAACACCACCTTGGGGCGCTGCGGCAGCCCCGAATCCTTGAGCGCGCGCAGGAAGTCCATCCCGCTCATCACCGGCATGTTCCAGTCGAGCAGAACCACGTCCGGCGTCGCCGCCATGCACGAATCGAGCGCCTCGCGGCCGTCGCCGGCCTCGCGCACTTCAAAGTCGAGCGTCTCGAGGATGTGCCGCGCGACCTTGCGGATCACCTTGGAGTCGTCGACGACAAGACAAGTCTTCATAAATCCCTGTTCCCCGATAGCCAGGCGTCTGTTCCATCATAGTGCGGCAACAGACGTAAGCGCCGCGTTAATCGGACTAAAATCAGTTCAGCGTCGCCGAATAGCCCGGCACCAGCTCGGCGAGATCGATCGCGAGGATCGGTTCGCCATCGCGTTCGACGATCCCGCGCCCGGCGCGTTGCCAGGCGGTGTCGAGCGTCACGCCGCCGCCGAGCGGCAGCAGCTCGAACGGCGCGACGTCGTCGAGCGCGTCGACCAGCAGCGCATAATGATGCCCCTCGACATGCGTGATCACGGCGCGGCGCGCCTGTTCCGAGCTGGCGAGCCCGAGCGCGCTGTGCGTGTCGACCACGGTCACCACGCGGCTGCGCAACGCGGCCAGCCCGCGGACGTGCTGCGAGGCGAGCGGCACCTGGGTGACCTCGCCGATATCGACCACCGACTCGACCTGATCCGAATCGATCGCGACGGCACGCCCGGCGAGCTGGGCGATGAGATAGAGATGCGCCATCAGCGGCCCTTCCCGGCCATACGGGCCTCGAGCGCGGAGAGCAGCCCCGCGCGGTCATAACGATAGACGCTGTCGTCGCCTGCGCCCGATGCGGCGCGGCGGCTGCGCAGCCGCACCACCGGCGCCGTGGCGGCGAGCTCGGCGGGTGCCGCGTCGGCGGAGAGCACCACCGCGGGGGTCTCGCCCGGCGGCAACTGGGTGACGACGCGATAGCCGGCGGTCTCGAGCAGCGGACGCACGAACGAGGCCATCCAGCCATCCTTGTCGCCGGCGATCAGACAGAGCGGCGCGACTTCATCGGCATCGCGGTCGGCATGCTCGTCGAACACCCAGAGGATGTCGAGCAGCTCGACCTGCTCGCCGTCGATCAACGCCACGCCCGCGATCGGCCCCGGCTCGCGCGCGGGGACGATGTCCTCGGGCAGCAGGATGATGTCGAGCGCCTCGTCGATCGCATAGCTGACTTCGTTGGCGCCGTCCTTGAGGCGCAGCACGTTGAGCCGGTCGCGTCCCTCGATCTCGCCCTGCGCGGCGAGCGGCAGGATCCGCCCGTCGATCGTCACGCGGAAGCGTCCTGCGGCGAAACGCACGCTATGGCCCTCGACCTGCTCGACCCGGTCGACCGCCGCCAGCGGCACCGCCCGGCGCACGCCGTCGAGGTCGCAGAACATCAGCGCCGGCAGGCCCGGAGCCTCCTCGACCACCACTTCCTCTTCATAGTCGCGATGCGCGCTACGGTTGAAGTCGAGCCCGGCGACGTTGGCCATGCCCGCGCAGTCGAGCATCAGCATCGGCAGGCCACTGTCGGGCAGCGTCTGGCCGGCATAGACGCCGGTGGTCATCACCGCCGGCGAGGCCGGCTTGATCACCAGTTCCTCATTGTCGAGCACGGTATCGACCGCGAGCGCATAGCTGCCCTCGCCGACGCTGACGATCGCCAGCATCTGGCCCTCGCGCTTGTCCTGCCGGGCGATGCCGAGCAGCGCGGAAAGATCGATCAGCGGCATCCGGCGGTCGCGCACGGTGGCGATCGGCGTGCCGCCGAGCACGTCGAGCCGGATCGCCTCGCTGCGCTCGGTGACGATCTCCTCGATCGCCTGGCGCGAGATCGCGAAGCGCTGATTGCCGACCCCGACGACGATCGCCGAGATGATCGACAGCGTCAGCGGCACATGGATCGCGAGCCGCAGCCCCTTGCCCGGCTGGCTGTCGAGGTCGACGCGGCCGCCGATCTGCTCGATCGAGGCGCGGACGATGTCCATCCCCACGCCGCGGCCCGAGACCTCGCTGACCTCGTCCTTGCTCGAAAGCCCCGGCTCGAACACGAGGTCGAGCTTGCCGCGCTCCGAAAGCGCGCGCAGCCTCGCCTCGTCGCGGCCGTTGGCGACGAGCTTCTGAATCAGCTTGCCGGTATCGATCCCGCGCCCGTCATCGGCGATCTCGATGATGATCTGGTTGCCCGACTGGCGCGCCGAGACGGTTAGCCGCCCGCTCTCGCGCTTGCCCGCGGCGCGGCGCTCGGCCGGCGCCTCGATGCCATGGTCGATCGAATTGCGGATGATGTGGACCAGCGGGTCGCGCATCATCTCGATCATCTCGCGGTCGAGCTCGACGTCCGATCCCTCGATATGGAGCAGCACCGACTTGTTCAGCCCCGCGGCGGTGTCGCGCACCATCCGCGGCAGCGCCGAGAACAGCGCGTCGATCTTCTGCATGCGGGTGCGGGTGACGGTGTCGCGCATCTCGCCGACGGTGAGCGACAGTCGCTCGAGCGCCGCCTCGATCGTCGGATCGATGTCGCCGCCGCGCAGCCGCCGCGCCAGCTCGTTGCGCGCCAGCACCATGTCGGACATGCCCGACATCATCCGGTCGAGCAGATCGACGCCCAGCCGCACGCTGCGCGCCGGCGCGCGCTGGAGCCCGGGCAGGGTCGCCTGCGCGATTTCCTCGGCGCCCTCGGCGAGCGCCGCGATCAGCAGCTCGTCGCCATGATCGGGAAGGCTGGTGCCCGAATCGATCGCCTCGACCAGCTCGCCGATCCGGTCGACCACCGCGAGCACCGCGTTGACCAGTGGGCGATCGGGCGCGCGCCCGCCCTCGCGGACCTGCGCGAGCACGTCCTCGGCGGCATGGCTCAGCCGGCCCAGCCGCGGGAGATCGAGAAAGCCGCAGCTCCCCTTGACCGTGTGCACGAAGCGAAAGATCGCATCGAGCCGCGCGCGATCCTCGGGATGCGCTTCCCAGGCGACGATCTCGCCCGAAAGCGCCTCGAGCGTCTCACGCGTCTCGGCGATGAATTCCTGAATCAGGTCGTCCATGGGGCCCCGGAGCAAATTTGCGGGGCCGTTCTGGCGCAGTGGTGGTTAAAAGGGCGTTAGTCCGGCGGGTCGATTGCAGGTCAACCGACCTTGAAGCTCGCCCCGAACAGCAGCACGTCCGAATCCGGCGGGCTCACCTGCAGCTTGCCGCCGCCCTGCTGGACCAGCGCATGCGCGAGGAACGCCGCCGCCGCGCGCGGGGTGATCGGCATATCTTCCTGCCCACCGGCCAGCGCGCCACGCAGCTCGGGATCGAGCACGATGCGCGGCCCGTCGGCGCGCACCACGATCTCGATCGAACCCTCGACGATCTCGGCGCCGATATCGAGCTGGCCGCCGCGGATCAGCGCGTCGCCGCCGATCAGCGCGAGGTTGAGCAGCACCTTGATCGCGTGCTTGGGCAGCACCGGGTCCTCGACCATCCAGCCGATCTTGACGCGGTGATTGTCACCGAACAGCCCCTCGAGCGCCGCCTGCGCCTCGCGCGTGTCGACCGTCTCGCCGAAGCCGCCCGCCGCGCCAAAGGCGAGCCGGAAGAATTTCAGCTTGTTCGCACTCGCCCGCGCACTCTCGCTGAGCAGCTCGAGGCAGCGCGCGCGCATCTCCGGGTCGTGCTCGTCCGCGAGCAGTTCGAGCCCGTTGTTGAGCGCGCCGACAGGACTGAGCAGGTCGTGGCAAAGCCTCGAACACAACAGGCTCGCGAAATCGGTCGGGCTGATGTTCAAGGATATTGGCTCCGGTTACCCCAGCGCCTCTTTGGCGCAGCAACGAGGCCGCTGCAAGCCGCGGCCTCTCGCTGCCCCATCGCTAGACGACGCGACGCCCCGAGAAGAGCTGGATGAGCCCGACGATGAGCGCGACGACGAGGATGAGGTGGATCAGCCCGCCGCCGATATGGAAGGCGAAGCCGAGCAGCCAGAGCACGATCAGAATTAGCGCGATGGTCCAAAGCATCTTGGGCACTCCATTGATACCGAAAGGCAAACGAGATGCGGGGGTGAAACGTTCCCGCGGCGCAGTTTGCCGTTCTAGGTAGAGTTCGGCCGCTGCCCCGGGGTTCCTCCCGATTGAGACAGCCCGCCCCCGCCCCCTAATCGGAGCTGCGATCGAAGAGGTCCAGGAATGCCAGTTGCCCAGCGCATTTTCCCGGGACTTCTTCCCACGCCACGATGGAACGGCTTCTCTCTCCTCCCCCCTTGAGAGGCGCGTCATCAGGTGCGGCGGCGGGATGGACAGCGACCGCCGCCGCACTGACTTCGCTGGCTACGCGCATGCGGACCGGCGGCATGCAGGGTCTGTGCTCTCCGACGCCCGCGTGCCTGCCGGAGGAACGCCCGCGCTGCGCGGCCGGCGGCAAGGGCCGCGTGAACAACGCGGCCCTTTTTTTCTGTCGGGAAACCAAGGATTTTCGCTGCGGCGGCTCGGGTATATCGACTTTGCCGCACCGGTGCGGCAAGTCATCGGCTAGGGGTTTTTCTCTATGGCCACCCGCCGCGCTTTCACGGAGACTGTTCACGGGCAAACAGGGACTGACGCGCCGGGAGACGCTTCCCAGGCGGGGCGCCGCAGCTACTGTTGGCCCGCATGTGGCGAGGACGGCGATGCAGGATGACCTTTCGGCCTTGAGGCGCTCCCGTGAGTAGCGTGACGCGCCGCATATTGATCGCCGACGATCACGACGTGGTCCGCCGCGGCGTCCGCACGCTCCTCGAGACGCGTCCCAATCTGCACATCGTGGCCGAGGCCGCCAATGGCCGCGCGGCGCTCGAGGAGGCCCGGTCGACCCAGCCCGACATCGCGGTGATCGATTATTCGCTCCCCGAGCTGAACGGCCTCGATCTCACCGCCGCGCTCAAGCGCGAAAATCCCCGGCTCGAGGTGCTCGTCTACACCATGCACGAGCGCGAGGATCTGGTGCTCGAGGTGCTCCGCGCCGGCGCGCGCGGCTATGTGCTCAAATCGGATACCGAGAAGCATCTCCTCGCGGCGATCGACGCGCTTTCGATCCACCGCCCCTATTTCTCCGGCGTGATCTCCGAAACGCTGCTCGAGCGCTTCCTCGATTCCTCCCCGCACGCCCAGGCGACGCTGACGCATCGCGAGCGCGAGGTGGTCCAGCTGATCGCCGAGGGCAAGATCAACAAGGAAGTCGGCTACATCCTCAACATCAGCGTCAAGACGGTCGAGACGCATCGCGCCTCGGCGATGCACAAGCTCAAGCTGCGCACCACGGCCGAGCTCGTCCGCTTCGCCGTGCGCAACAACATCATCGAACCCTGAAAGCGTCCGCCGGGGTCGGCGTCAGGCGGCGACGAACCCTTCGGCCGGCACGAAGGTCTGGCCAGCGCCGTCGCGCGGAATCGCGGCGGCGACGGTGGTTCCCCGCGCCACCGGGCGCGAGCGGATCGCGAAGCGTCCGCCGAGTTCGATCACCCGGTTCGCCATCGCCGCCATCCCGACGCCCGATGGCGGGCGATCGCGCCACCCTTCGGGCAGCCCGATGCCGTCGTCCTTCACCACGACGAACAGGATGTCGTCGCGGCTCTCCAGCCGGACCCGGACATGCTCCGCATGGGCATGGCGATGGATATTGGCGAGCGCCTCCTGGACGACGCGGAACATCGCCGCCTCCACGGCCGTGCCGCGGCGGCGGTCGTTCCCGTAGATTTGCACCGAAATCTGCAACCCCGAACGCTGCTCGAGCCCCTCGCACAGCGCGCCGACCGCGGCGTGCAGCCCGCAGAGCCGAAGCTCGGGCGGGTGCAGCATATAGGTCACTCCGCGCAGGTCGCGATGGAATTGCGCGAGAAGGTCGCTGATCTCCTGCGCGATCGCGATCGCCGCGGGGTCGCTGCTCACCGCGAGCAGCCGCGCCAGCCCCAGATTGACTCCGGTCAGGTGCTGCGCGGCGGTGTCGTGGAGCTCGCGCGCGACGCGCTGGCGCTCGTCTTCCTGCGCCCGGATCAGGCTCGCCTGCGCGCGCATCAGGCATGCGCTCAGGCTCAGCGTCTGCGCGCGCAGCGCGATCAGCTCGGTCACGTTGATCCGGGAGACCGTCGCGTAGCGACGATTGTCGGTCTCGAAGACCGAGATCGAGATCTGGAAATGGCAATCATCGGCGCCGGCGCGATACGATCCGATGAACTGGCTGGTGCTACCCGAATCGATCTCGCGCATGCCGCGCAGCATCACTTCGGCGCCGTTGCGGTCGACATAGAGGTTGTCGTTGAAATAGCGGGCGAGATTGCCGCCGCGGCGCAGCAGCGCGGGCTGACCGACTTGCTCGACCGCGCGCTTCCAGGCGGCATTGACCACGAGGATGTTCCAGCGGCCGTCGACCACGGCAACCTGCGCGAGCTCGTCACCGGCCAGGCCCAGATCGCCATCGGGACCGGATAGCGCGCCGACGTCATTGCAGCCTTCGGGCAGCTCGCTTGCCGCGCCTTTCCCTCTCAGGGTGAGACGCATCTCCATCGGCAACTGCGGCCCCATCAGGTACGACATCTGTTACCCCCAGATATCTGCACACGGCACCAGCTTGTTCGTTCCCTTCCCAAGGAACTCCGGCGGGCACCGCAAGCAATGCTCCGCCGAATAAATCTAACTTAAATTATCTGTTGGCGCCGCGCAACGCCCTAACGGCCCATCGCGCAGTTATTTTTCCTTTCTCATCCGAATCTTGGAACGAACGATTAAAATATGACGGCAAAATGCAATACCAACGCATACAATTGCGTCCTTGCGCCTCAACTTGGTACCGGCACCGGACGTAAAATAGAATCTGCCGCCGGTCGTCGCATTTTTTGACGTCGTATCTGTCGACACCTTCCCATGATCTGGCGACTCGCCCGTCGCGTCCGGAAAAATCTTCGGGCGATGTCCAGCGCTACTATCGGCGATCGAAAGGGCTAGGCATCGGTGAACGTCAGCTCGGTGAAACGATCCAGCACCGCCCCTGCCGGCCCGGCGCGCCACAGCCGGACTTCGCGTTCCCCGATGATCAGCCACAGCTTGCCGTCGGGCGCCGCCATCGCCGCGTCGGTGGCCGATGGCGTCGCCTCGCCGCTCGGGTGCGAGTGCCAATATCCCGCGATCTTCGGCCCGCCCGCGCGCTCGGCGCGCAGCGCGGCGAACAGCGCCGCCGGGTCGATCTCGAACCGCCGTTCGGGCGCTTCGGCCACATTCTCAACGGCTTGCATCGCAGTGACCGCATCCGCGCCACCAAACAGCAATCCACATGCCTCATGGGGCGCGCGATCCGCGGAAATCCGCCGGATACCGATCAGTACAGATCTTGAAACGCGTATCGTCATCCCCATCTATGCCTACAGAATGGACCGGGGGGTTACTACACTCGAAGCGCGGATTGCGGAGGCCGCGGACGGATGGCGGCTCGATCGCGCGCTCGCCGATGCCGTGCCCACGCTCTCCCGCGAACGCCTTAAGGCGCTGATTTCCAGCGGCGCGGTCACGGGCCCCGAGGGCCTTGCCCGCGACCCCGCGAAGAAGGCGGCGGGCGGCGCGCGGTTCAGCATCGCGGTGCCCGACCCGACCCCGGCGCACAACGAGGCGCAGGACATCGCGCTCGACATCGTCTTCGAGGACGAACATCTGATCGTGATCGACAAGCCCGCCGGGCTGGTTGTCCATCCGGCCGCCGGCAATCTCGACGGCACGCTGGTCAACGCGCTGCTCCATCATTGCGCGGGCCAGCTTTCCGGGATCGGCGGCGTCGCGCGGCCGGGCATCGTCCATCGCATCGACAAGGACACGTCGGGGCTGATGGTCGCCGCCAAGACCGACCGCGCCCATGAAGGGCTGGCGCGCCAGTTCAAGGCGCACAGCATCGATCGGCGCTACAAGGCGATCGTCGCGGGGATGGTCAAGGCATCCGAAGGCACCGTCGAAGCGCGGCTCGGGCGATCCTCGACCAATCGCAAGAAGATGGCGGTCGTCGGCGAAGGTCAGGGCAAGCATGCGATCACCCATTGGCGCCTGCTGCGCCAGTTGCGCGAGGCGGCGTTGATCGAATGCAAGCTCGAAACCGGGCGGACGCATCAGGTTCGTGTCCACATGGCTTCGATCGGGCACCCGTTATTGGGCGATCCGGTCTATGGCGGGACACGGCCGGCGCACCGGACAGTTTTGGCAACGCTGGATTTCCGTCGACAGGCCTTGCATGCGGCCCATCTGGGGTTCATTCACCCCGTGAAAAGCCACGCTTTGGCATTCGATAGCGAAATGCCTGCGGACATGCAGGAACTGTTCAATAAGCTCATCGTATGAATTTGGTGGCGCTGCCCTTGTGGTATCGCGCCCAGTGAAGGGAGATTGATCATGGCAAATGGCAGCAACGTCCCGGCGACGATTCCTGCTCTCGGCGGCGAGGCGAGCCTCAACCGCTACCTGGCCGAGATCAAGAAGTTTCCGATCCTCGCGCCCGAGCAGGAATATATGCTCGCCAAGCGCTTTCAGGAGCATGGCGACCCCGATGCGGCCGCACAGCTGGTCACCTCGCATCTGCGTCTCGTGGCGAAGATCGCCATGGGCTATCGCGGCTATGGCCTGCCCGTCTCCGAGCTGATCTCGGAAGGCAATATCGGCCTGATGCAGGGCGTGAAGAAGTTCGAGCCCGATCGCGGCTTCCGCCTCGCCACCTATGCGATGTGGTGGATTCGCGCCTCGATCCAGGAGTTCATCCTGCGCTCGTGGAGCCTCGTGAAGATGGGCACCACTGCCGCGCAGAAGAAGCTGTTCTTCAACCTGCGCCGGATGAAGGCCAAGCTCGACGCGTTCGAGGACGGCGATCTCTCGCCCGAGCATCTCGCCAAGATCGCCACCGATCTGGGCGTGACCGAGGAAGAGGTCACCTCGATGAATCGCCGCATGGCGATGGGCGGGGATACCTCGCTCAACGTGCCGATGCGCGAGGATGGCGAGGGCCAGTGGCAGGATTGGCTGCAGGACGACAGCCAGCTCCAGGACGAGGCCGTGGCCGAGGCGCAGGAGGCGGATGTCCGTCACGAGATGCTCGTCGACGCGATGGAAGATCTCAACGAGCGCGAGAAGCACATCCTCACCGAGCGTCGCCTGACCGACGATCCCAAGACGCTCGAGGAACTCTCGCAGGTCTATGGCGTGTCGCGCGAGCGCGTCCGCCAGATCGAGGTCCGCGCCTTCGAGAAGCTCCAGAAGGCGATGATGCGCCTCGCCGGCGAGAAGCGGCTTCTCGCTGCCTACTGACGACGACGAAGCGGTTGCGTTGATCGACGGGCGCCGCCAATCGTGCCCCCATGGGTGACGAACGGAACGACGATCCGATGCAACCGCCGCGTGCGACCCGGGCACCGCAAGTGACGACGCGCGTCGATACGCCCGGGGCCGAGGCGGCGCCCAAACGTCCGCGCAAGACGCTGCGGCGGCGGATCCTCGGCTGGATCGTCAAGGCGATCCTCATCTTCGTGATCGGCTCGGTGCTGTGGGTCGCGGCGCTGCGCTTCATCAATCCGCCGATCACCTTCACGATGATCGGCGACATCGTCGGCGGCCACGGCGTCACCAAACGCTGGATGAGCCTCGACCGCATCGATGCGAGCATGGCGCGCGCCGCGATCGCCGCCGAGGACGGCCGCTTCTGCGAGCATAACGGCTTTGATTACAAGGCGATCGCCGCCGCCGCGGCGCGTAACGCCACCGGCAAGAAGCGCATCCGCGGCGGATCGACGATCAGCCAGCAGACCGCCAAGAACGTCTTCCTCTGGCAGGGCGGCGGCTATTTCCGCAAAGGCCTCGAGGCGTGGTTCACGCTGCTCATCGAGAATATCTGGGGCAAGCGCCGGATCATGGAAGTCTATCTCAACGTCGCCGAGACCGGGATCGGCACCTATGGCGTCAACGCCGGCGCGATGCGCTATTTCAAGCATGACGCGTCGCGGATGACCGATCGCGAGGCCGCGCTGATCGCCGCGGTGCTGCCGCTTCCCAAGGAACGCGCCGCGATCGACCCGAGGGGCTTCACGCGGCGCTACGGCAATTCGATCAATCGCCGGATCGGCGTCGTTGCGGGCGACGGGCTCGACGCCTGCCTGCGCTGATCAGTCGACCTTCTTCGCGGCATCCTTGGCGGCGCCGCCGACGTCCTTGGCCGCGCCGCCGACGTCCTTCGCGGCCTGGGTGATCGCGTCGGTCTTCACATTCTCGCGGTTGTTCTGGTTGATCAGATAGAGCGCGCCGATCACCACGAGGACCAGCACCGCCAGCCCGATCAACAGGCCCGCGCCGCCACCGCCGCGCCGCTCGATCACGGTCGTGCTGCCGGGTGCGCTCGCCGTCTCGGTCACGCGCTCCGAAGTCGTACCATCGGTACGCTCAACAACTCGATCGACCATTGTTTTTCTCTCCCGAAAAGTCCGGCCTTCCAACGTGAGAGCCGCTTGTCGGGTTCCACCTGTCACTGCCAGGGCCACAGCCCCGCGCGGCGGCGCGCATAGCGCAGCACCTTCTTCGCCGGCATCGCCACCTGCCAAGCCGAGGGGTCGGCGTCGCCTCCGATCCGCTGGAGATGCGGCCGCGCGCGGCGATGCTCTCCGGCCATGAACCAGACAAAGGCGAACCAATTGTCGGCGAGCAATCGCGCAGAAAGGTCGTCGGTGTCCGATTCGAGCACCTTGGCGGAGGCCCGGTCCATCTCTTCGAGAACTGCGGAATCGCGGAAATAGGCAGCGGCCTTCGCCGCCGCTTCCGGGCCGTCCTCGAACTGCTCGTACCAGAGCTGCTGCTCGAAATGCGCCCGTGCGATCAGCATCTGCGTGCCGGGCGGGTCGCGGTCCGCCACCAGCCGCGCGATCCGCCACATCGCCTCGTGCGAGCCGCCCCATTTCTGCGTCCGCGCCGAGAGCAGCCGCCCCCAGCCCGAGGCGGGCACGCCGGTCGCGGAGAGCAGCGCGCGCTCGGCAAACGCCTTGTCATCCTCCGAAGCATCGACGCTCGCCGCCATCAGCCATGCCGCGGCGACGCCGAACTGCGGATTCGCCGCCACCGCGCGGTCGAGGAGAAGCTGCGCCCGCTCGAGCAGCGGGACATAGGTTTCCCACACATCTTCCGAGATCTCAGCGGCCCGGCCATAGCCGCGCACCCGCCCTGCGCGCTGCTGCAGCAGGACGCCGGCGAGGAGAAGGCCAGCCGCCTCGTCGTCGGTCGCCAGCGCCTCTATCGATGCATCCATCGGCGCCCGCTCGCCGAGCAGGCGCAGCGCCGTGAAGGCCTCTTCGGGTGGCAATTGCGTCGCTGCCGCCTTGAGCCCCGGCCAGTCCCCGCGCGCGAGCATCCCGGTCATCCGGGACGCAAGCGCCTCGGTATTGATCCCCCTCTTCACGAATTTCCCCTTAGAAAGGCAGCTTGAATCCGGGCGGCAGCGGCAGCCCGCTGCTCATCTTCGACATCTCCGCCTGCGACGCCGCGTCGGCCTTGGCGCGCGCGTCGTTGAACGCCGCCGCGACGAGGTCCTCGAGCATGCCCTTCTCCGACGGCGCGAGCAGCGATTCGTCGATGTCGACGCCGATGATCCGGCCCTTGGCGCTCGCCCTGACCTTGACCAGCCCGCCGCCCGAGGCCCCCTCGACCTCGATCGTGTCGAGCGTCGCCTGCGCCTTGGTCAGCTCGTTCTGGACGTTCTGTGCCATCGCCATGATGTCTTCGAGGCTCTTCATGCCTGATTACTCCGTGTTTTGGTCCAGCCGATCAGCTCGGCATCGGGAAAGGCTTCGATCGCCGCCGCGACCACCGGCGAGGCCAGCACCGCGTCGCGCTCGGCGGCTTCGTTCGCGGCCGCTTCCTCGCGCAGCGTCGGCGCCGCTGCGTCCTCAACGCAGGTCAGCCGCCAATTGACCCCGGTCGATTCGCGCAGCGCCGCGCCCAGATCGCGGATGAAATCCTGCGGCAGGTCGCGGGCGGCGCCGAAATCGAACTCCGAGCCCTCGAACCGCACCGGGCGCAGATAGTCGCGCACCTGCTGGGCGAGCTGGAAACGCTTGTTGCGCTCGAGATGCGCGACGAGCTCGGCCATGTTGCCCGGCATCGCCGGCTCGGCGGAGGTCGCGACCGCGGCGGGCGCCGACGCGGGAAGCGAAACGCTCACGCTGCCGTTCGCGATCTGGCGCGCCAGCTCGCCGGGATCGGGCAGTTGCGAGGCATGGATCACGCGCAGCAGCGCCATCTCGCACGCCTCGATCGGCAGCACCGCCCTGGCGACTTCGTCATGGCCGCGCAGCAGCAGCTGCCACAGCCGGTGCAGCGCCGGGAAGGACAGCCCCGCCGCCCAATCCTGCAGCGCCTTCAATTCCTCGGTCGATTGCCCGGCATTCGCCTCGGTGCCGAGCTTGGCGAGAGTCACGCCATGGACCGTCTCGAGCAAGGTGCGCAGCACCGCCTGCGGATCGACGCCGAGATCATATTGCCCGCGCAGCGCCGCAAGCGCGCCCGACGCGTCGCCGGCGAGCAGCAGCCCGAACAGCGTCCGGATCGCGCCGCGGTCCGAGAGGCCGAGCATCTGGCGCACCGCCTCGGCGTGCACCCCGCCGCCTTCGAGCCCGGCATGCGCGATCGCCTGGTCGAGGATCGACAGCCCGTCGCGCGCCGAGCCCTCCGCTGCGCGCGCAATCAGCGTCAGCGCCTCGGGCTCGGCCTCGACGCCTTCGGCCTGCGCGACCATCGCGAAATGCGCGGCGAGCTTCTCGGCCGGAATGCGGCGCAGATCGAAGCGCTGGCAGCGCGACAGCACCGTCACCGGCACCTTGTTCACTTCGGTGGTGGCGAACAGGAACTTCACATGCGCCGGCGGCTCCTCGAGCGTCTTGAGCAGCGCGTTGAACGCGCTCTTCGACAGCATATGGACTTCGTCGATGATGTAGATCTTGTAGCGCGCCGACACCGCCGAATAGCGCGACGCCTCGATGATCTCGCGGACATCGTCGACGCCGGTATGGCTCGCCGCGTCCATCTCGATCACGTCGATATGCCGCCCCTCGGCGATCGCCCGGCACGGCTCGCAGACCCCGCACGGATCGATCGTCGGCCCGCCCTGCCCGTCGGGACCGATGCAGTTGAGCGCCTTGGCGATCAGCCGCGCCGTCGAGGTCTTGCCGACCCCGCGGACGCCGGTGAGCAGGAACGCATGCGCCAGTCGGTCGCGCTTGATCGCGTTGCCCAGGGTCTGGACCATCGCGTCCTGGCCGATCAGTTCGCTGAACGTCTGCGGCCGGTATTTGCGGGCGAGCACACGGTACGCATTGTCGCGCGGCTGCGGGGGTTCGTCGAGGCCAAGCAGGGAATCGGACATCGCAACCTATCTAGGTTGCCGCGCGGCGGATGTCGAAGGCTCAGCGCAGGTGGCGTGGCAAGTCCATGCGGACGTGGAGGATGCGCTCGATCTCGATATGATCGGAGAGGATGCGTTAGAAGACAATGTGTTCGCGATGGCGCAGCTTGCGATAGCCCTCGCGGATATCCGAAGTCGGGCCGAGCTCCGGATTTTCGCGAAGGCGAACGAACGATGGATTGAACGAGCGCAAATAGCCATCGGCGCGCGATACACCCCAGCGCTCGAGCGTCCAGGAATAGATGGCGTCTAGATCGCGACCAGCGGCTCGCGATACTCGTAGCTTCACAGACCCGCGCGCTTGCGGCCTTCCGCTATGATGTCCTCGATCGAGCGTTCATCGAACCCGCTCTCCTCGCCTTCGATCAAGGCGGCGATCAGCGCGTCGCGCCTTTGCCGATGATCCCGTATCAGCGCGGCGATGAACTCGGCAGGACCTGGGAACCCCCCATCCCGCACGCCCTGATCCAGTTCGGCGCGCAAGCCCTCGGGAACCTCGATGTTAAAATGTTCCATATCCGGAATCTCCGCCCGGGCAGGATCTTTGTCAATGTGAGGCAAAGGTGGGAGCCGGAACGACCCGCGGCGAAATCGTTACGGCTGCTTCCTTCCGGATCTGACCGGGTTGGCGACGACCACGTCCGCCCGACTCCCGCGGCGCATATGGGCAAAGTCCGCGGCTTAGGCAAGTGCGGGAGCGCGGGAACGGCGCGCTCCCGAAATCCGTCACCGATAATAGCGGACCTTGCGGCAAACGCGGACGCGGTGGCCATGGCGCCATTCGCGCTTGCACACCGTGCGATAATAGGCCCGGCGATGGCGGCGGTCGTAGCGGCGATGTTCCTCGCGATGATAGCGCCGGCCGTCCTGCGCGACGAGGCTGGTCGCGCTCGCCGCGATGGCCGCGGCCGAGACCGCCGGCGCCGCCGTCGACACCGGCGCCGCCGATGCCGCCGATGCCGCGGGCACCGCCAGAATCGCGGCGGCAGCGGCCGCCGCTAGCGTGATGATCTTCATGCGTGCTCTCCTGTCATGCTCTCCCCTGCGATCGCTGCAAATCCGGAACGTCGTCGCTGGTTCCGTCGGCGTCGGCATCGGCAGCCCTCGTGGTGGTCGTCAGGTTCTTGCCGCGCCGCTGCGCCAGCTCTTCTTCGGCGCGGTCGCCGGAGATCCGCAGCGCCTCGAGTTCGACTTCGCTCTTGCTCTCCACTTCCATCAGCTCGTCGCGCGCGCCCTTCATCGCGTGGATCAGTTCGTCGATCTTGAGATGCAGCGCCACTTCGTGCCGCTTCTGCTGGTTGAGCACCATCTGGGTGAGCGTGATCGCGAGCACCGAGAGGACGAGGGTGAGCACCGCGGTGGCCTTGTCGCCCAGCGGGAGCAGGAACCACGCCAGACAGAAGACGATGACTCCGACCAGCGCGATCGGATGGCCGGCGATGTTTGCGCCCCTGTCCGAGATGCGGCAGCCGAAATTGTAGAGCGTCTGCCGAAGCTTGGGCGTTTCCATCACGGCGCAGAACGGCTGGCGTCCGCCCCCGTTCCGTCGCGCTTCAGCGCCCCTGCATGTCGCGATGCTCGGGCGGCATCCGCACGGTGATGCCGTCGAGGCTCGCGTCGAGCACGATCTGGCAGGCGAGCCGGCTGGTCCGCGTCGCGCCGATCGCGAGGTCGAGCATGTCCTCCTCTTCCTCGCTCGCCCGCGGTAGCCGCGCGAAATCCTCGCCGCCGATGATGACATGACAGGTCGAGCACGACATCTGCCCCTCGCAGGTGCCCTCGAGCGGTTGACCGGCATTCTGCGCCACCTCGAGCAGGATCGCGCCCTCGGCGGCCTCGACCTCGCGGGTCTCGCTCTCGTCGGCGCTGACGAACCGGACGCGGATCATGCCGCCACCTTCTGTCCGCGCGCCGCCGCGACGATCCGGTCGAGCGCGGCGAGCAGTTCCTCTTCCGTGGTGTAGCGCCCGAAGCCGATCCGGATGCTCGATCGCGCCTCGCTGTCGCGCAATCCGATCGCGCGCAGCACATGGCTCGGCCGCCCCGATCCGCTCGCGCACGCCGATCCCGCCGAAAAGGCGATGTCGCGCAGGTCCGACATCAGCCGGGCGACATCGAGCCCGTCGCGGCGAATATTGAAATTGCCGTGGTAGCGCTCGGCTTGCGAGCCGTTGAGCATCCATTCGCCGCCGACCCGCGCGAGCGCCGCGCGGAACAGTTGCTCGGCATGGGCATGATCCGCCCCGAAACGCTGCTTGGCGAGCCGCGCCGCGGCGCCGAATCCTGCGCACAGCGCCGGCGACAGCGTTCCCGATCGTCCCGCCGGCTCCTGTCCGCCGCCATGGAGCAGCGGCGCGAGCGTGATGCCATCGCGAATCCACAGCGCGCCGACGCCCTTCGGCCCGTGAATCTTGTGCGCGGAGACCGCGATCAGGTCGCACTCTTCCGGGATCAGCACCCGGCCATAGCCTTGCACCGCGTCGCACAGGAACAGCGCGCCCGCGCGATGCGCCAGCTCGGCGAGCTGCGCGATCGGCTGGATCACTCCGATCTCGTTGTTGACCAGCATCGCCGCGACCAACCCGGTCCCGGGCTGGATCGCCGCCCGCGCCGCCGCGAAATCGGCCAGTCCGTCGCTTCCCACCGGCAGCACGGTGACCGGACGCCCCTTGCGCGCTTCGGCCTCGACCGTGTCGAGCACCGCGGCATGTTCGCTCGCGAGCGTGACGATCGGCCCGGTCGTGCCCTTGATCGCCCAATTGAGCGCCTCGGTCGCGCCGCTGGTGAAGCTCAACGTGCCGCCCCCGGGCATCAGCGCGGCGATATCGTCGCGCGCCACCTCCACCGCGGCTTTGGCCTTGCGCCCCTCCGCATGCGCCGAATGCGGATTGGCGTGCTGGCTCTCGAGCCACGGCAGCATCGCGGCGAGCGCCTCGGGGGCGAGCGGCGTGGTCGCCTGATAGTCGAGATAGGTCATGCCGCGCGCGTCCGCGCCTCGGCGGCGATCTCGCACCACAGCGCCGCGAAGGCATCGACCTCGTCCTCAGTGGTGCCGCGCCCGAAGCTCACCCGCACGACTTCGCGCAGCGCCGGCTCGGCCCAGCCCATCGCGGTCAGCACGTGGCTGGGCCGCAAGCTTCCCGACGAGCAGGCGCTCCCCGCCGATACCGAAATCCCCGCCATGTCGAAGCGGATCAACTGGGCTGCGGCGGAAACGCCGGGCATCCGATAGGCCCCGATCAGCGGCGACCGCGCGCTCTCCGCGCCGACGATCTCCGCACCCACCAGCGCCGCCTCCAGCCGGGCGCGCAACGCCGCGGGTCCGTGCAGGTCCTCGGGCACCTCCACGGCAGCGGCGAAGCCCAATGCCCCCGGCAGATTCTCGGTGCCCGCGCGATAGCCCTTTTCCTGGCCGCCCATCGGCATCAGCGCGGCGAAATCGCGAACGAACAGCGCGCCGATCCCCGGCGGCCCGCCCCTCTTGTGCGCCGATACCGCAACCAGATCGGCGTGGCGCAGCACCGCCGCGGAGGCCCGCGCCGGCATCTGCGCGGCATCGACCAGCAACAGCCCGCCCGCCGCGTGCACGATCTCCGCAATCGCCTCGATCGGTTGAATCACCCCCGTCTCGCTGTTGGTCCGCTGCACGCAGAGCAGCACGCGCGGTCCGATCGCGGCCCTGAGCGCGTCCAGATCGAGCGTGCCGTCGGTCCGCACCGGCAGCACCTGCGCGCCCTCGGCATGGCGCAGCACCGAATCATGCTCGACCGCGGTGATCAGCACGCGCTCGGCCATCGCGCGACGCAGGCCGATCCACAGCGATTCGCTCGCGCCGCTGGTCAGGATCGTCTCGTGCGCCCAGCCATAGGCCGCGGCGATCCGCGCGCGCGCCGCCTCCAGCGCCGCCCGTGCCGCACGGCCCTCGGCATGCGGCGAAGAGGGGTTCGCCCAGCGCTCCATCCCCTCGATCACCGCCGCCCTGGCGGGCGCGATCATCGGCGTCGTCGCGGCATGGTCCAGATAGATACGGTCGGCCAAGTTGGTTCCAATTGCGTGAAGGGCGGCGCTGCCTATATAGCGCCCAACTCCCCGCGCTCCACTGCGCGCCCCATTTTCAAGGCAGGCTACATTGCCCGAAGTCATCTTCCCCGGTCCCGAAGGCCGCCTCGAAGGCCGTTTCGCCCCTGCGCCCAAGCCGCGCGCGCCCGTCGCGATGATCCTCCACCCGCATCCCAATGCGGGCGGCACGATGAACAATCGCATCGTCCAGGAGCTCTACAAGACCTTCCAGCGCCGCGGCTTCGCGACGCTGCGCTTCAATTTCCGCGGTGTCGGCAAGAGCCAAGGCACGTTCGACAACGGCATCGGCGAGCTCTCGGATGCCGCTTCGGCGCTCGATTGGGTGCAGAGCTTCCACCCCGAGGCCTCGACCACGTGGATCGCCGGCGTCTCGTTCGGCGCGTGGATCGGCATGCAGCTGCTGATGCGCCGCCCCGAGATCCGCGGCTTCATCTCGGTCGCGCCGCCGGCCAACATGTACGATTTCAGCTTCCTCGCGCCCTGCCCCAGCTCGGGCATCATAATCCAGGGCGAAGCCGACGAAGTCGCGACTCCGGCGGCGACGCAGAAGCTGGTCGACAAGCTGCGCACCCAGAAGCACATCACCATCCATCACGACACCATTCCGGGCGCGAATCACTTCTTCGAGCACGAGATGGACCAGCTGATGGGCTCGGTGGACCGCTATCTCGACATGCGGCTCGATCCCAACTCGCCGATCCGCTGAGGTCTAGCGCCGGACGCCCAGCGTCCGGTCGATCCATGCGTCGACGATCGCGGTCCCCGGATAGTCCGCGTCGCCGAGCGACCGGTTGATCGCCATGTGCCCGCGCAGCCCCTTGCCCGCCAGTGCCTCCACCGAGACGCTGGCGCCGGCGCGGGTCAGCGCCGCGCCGAGCGCATCGGACTGGCGCTTGCCGTCGTCGCGATCGACGTGGAGGATCAGAAACGCCGGCGCATTGGGCGCGGCGGCCTGCAGCGTCGGCGACAGCGCGCGCTGGCGCACCGGATCGTCGCCGAACGCCTGCGCGTAGATGCGCTGCATGATCCGTGGCCCGTCCTGCCGCTGCGCCGGCACGTCATAGGCGGCGCCGTCGAGCAGCACGACGCCGTCGAGTTGGTCGAGCCCCAGCCCCGCGCGCTTCAAATAGCGCGGATCGGTGGCGACCAACGCCGAAAGATGCGCGCCCGCGCTGTGCCCGGCGAGCACGATGCGTGACGCATCGATTCCCAGCGCGCGCGCGTGCCTGAACAGATAGCCGATCGCGTCGGCGACGTCCTGCGCCTGGTCCTCGACCGTGGCGTCCGGCACCAGCCGATAGTTGACCGAAGCGAAGGCAAGCCCGCGCCCGGTGAAATGCGGCGCCATCCCGCCGCCGGTGGCGTTGCGCTTGTCGCCCTGCCGCCAGCCGCCGCCATGGACGAAGACGATCAGCGGCGCGGGCCCGGCCGCGCCTCGCGCGGGGTAGAGATCGAGCCGCTGCAGCGGATCGGCACCATAGGCAATCTCGCGCGGCACGGGCGCCACTTGCGTCGCGGGTGCATAGCGCGCCAGCGCCGGCGCGGTCACGACCGCGGCTGCCAGCGCCGCAAGGATCAGGTTCCGACGCACGTCGCGCTCCTTCATCCCGGAAGCCGCGAAACTATCGACGGACCGGCGGAGCGTCCAACGATCTTGTGTAACCAGATGTAACCACGCCCCGGTCTCGGCGGCCTAGCAACGCCCGGTCTCGAGGCAGACCATGGTCTGGGTCGCCTGGCGCCGGTTCTGATCTTCCTTCAGCCGTTCGAGCGTCGCGCGATCCCTTTTGGCGCGTTCTTCGAGCTCCGCGACCGTGTTGCAGGTCCGTTTGGGGATCACCGATCCGGTCGAGACCGCGGTCTGGCAGACGAGCTTCTTCTTCGGATCCTTCTTGCCCGTGACGGTGACCGAGCCCTCGCTGGCTTCCTGTCCGGCGGGCTTGTCGCCGGCGGCGGGCGGCGCGGTCTGTCCATACACCAAGGTCGACGCGAACAGCGCGATTGCGGCAAAATGATGCGAGTCCATTTGGTATCCCCGGCCATCCTCGCCGTCGCCTGTCTGCCACTCGCCTCTGCGGTCGTAAACCGGTTTCAGACGGGCAATGCCGGTCCTAGATGCTCCAGATCAGCAGATTGCCCAGCAGCACCAGCGCGGCGATCAGCATCAGCACGCCCTTGAACCGGTCGCCGCCGCGCCACGTCCGCACCGCGCCCCAGACCAGCGCGAACATCGCGATCACCGCGATGCTCAGCATCAGCGGGTTGAGCGCGGGGTCCGTCATCGCAGCACCAGCCAGAGCAGCAGCACGATCGCCACGCCGACGCCGACGAAGCCCGCGATCACCCTCGGCTCGCCGCGATAGATCAGCCGCAGGAAATACCAGAGGAACCAGCCGAGCCCGCGCGTGCCGACGCTCAGAATATTGGCGATCAGCGCGCCGAACCGCGTTTCCTTCATCAGTCCCTCGATCCCAGCACCGCCGCATAGGCGTCGGGATCGGCATTGCCCCCCGAGAGGATCACCAGCAAGCCCGGCGCCAGCGCGATCTTGCCCGCAAGCACCGCGGCCAGTGCCACCGAACCGCCCGGCTCGAGCACCAGCCGCAGCTTCGCCGCCGCCCAGCGTTGCGCCTCGCGCACTTCGCGCTCGCTCACCGCGACTCCCTTGGCGTCGCGGCGGCTGAGCACGTCGAAGGTCAGCGGCGAGACTTCCTTCGTCTGCAGCGCGTCGCACGCGGTCGCCGGCGGGTTGTCGCCCACCGGCTCGATCCATCCCGCCTCGAGGCTGCGCCGCATATCGTCCCAGCCCTCGGGCTCGACCACAGTCAGCTCGGCCTCAGGCAGTGCCAGCGCAAGCCCCGCCGCCAGCCCGCCGCCGCCGCACGGCACCACGATATGCGCCGGGTCGGGCAGCTTCATCTCGACCATCTGGGTCATCGCCTCGATGCCCGCGCTGCCCTGCCCCTCGATAATCCACGGATCGTCGAAGCTCGGCACCAAAGCCGCGCCGCGCGCATGCGCGAGGTGCGCGGCGATCTTCTCGCGATTCTCGGTGGCGCGGTCGTATTTCACCACCTCCGCGCCCATCGCCAGCGTCGCATCGAGCTTCAC
This sequence comes from Sphingomonas naasensis, assembly GCF_004792695.1. GTDB lineage: Bacteria > Pseudomonadota > Alphaproteobacteria > Sphingomonadales > Sphingomonadaceae > Sphingomonas > Sphingomonas naasensis. The sequence goes on from NZ_SRXU01000002.1 coordinate 475,876, forward strand.
CTTCGGCGCATCGGCCGGCATCACGATCACCGCGGGAATGCCGAGCCGCTTCGCCGCCCAGGCGACTCCCTGCGCGTGATTCCCCGAAGAGAAGGCGACGACGCCTTTTTCGCGCGCCGCGGCGTCGAGCGCAGTCAGGCGATGCCACGCCCCGCGGATCTTGAAGGCACCGATCGGCTGGAGCGCCTCTGCCTTGAAGCACACCGGAACCCCGCGAATTTCCGCTGTCAGCAGAGGGGTTTGCGGCAAAATCGCTGCGATCTTCGCTGCAGCGTCGCGCACCCCCGCCCGGGTCGGCTGTCGCACAATCGTCACACTTCACCCCGCTGTATTTTTCCGGGTCCTCGAATCACTTTACATGGGGGGACCTCGCCCCTAAATGCCGCCTTCCGCTGCCCCATGGGACTTCCAACCGCAAGGCAGCTTTTCGTCAATGTTTGCCGCAAGGCATTTGGAGGTCCCTTGAGTTGCACAAGCATCATCGCGCGCTGGGGTTAGCGTCTCCCCGATCGACCGCTCTTCGCGGTATCGACATCGCCGCTCAGCGACCGGTGCAGCCGGTCACGCTGACTCGTCCGCACGCCGCATCGCGTGCCGCCCGCTTCTTCGTCGAGAAGTTCCCGGGTCGCTCGATGTATGCCGTGAAGGCGAATCCGTCCCCCGATCTGCTGCAGATCCTGTGGGATAGCGGAATCACGCATTACGACGTCGCGTCGATCGCCGAGGTCCGCCTCGTCGCCGCGACGCTGCCCGAAGCCACGCTCTGCTTCATGCACCCGGTCAAGGCCGAAGAAGCGATCGCAGAGGCGTATTTCGAGCATGGCGTCCGCGTGTTCAGCCTCGACAGCATCGAAGAACTCGAGAAGATCGTCGCCGCCACCAAGGGCGCCGGGGACCTCACTCTGTGCGTCCGCATGCGCGTTTCGTCGGATCATTCGAAGCTCAGCCTCGCGTCGAAGTTCGGCGTCGGCCCCGGCGAGTCGAAGGAACTGCTGATGGCGACCCGTCAGGTCGCCGACGCGCTCGGCATCTGCTTCCATGTCGGCAGCCAGGCGATGTCGCCCGAGGCCTACGGCAATGCGATGGAGCGCGTCCGCGCCGCGATCGTCGAGGCGGGCGTCACGGTCGACGTGATCGATGTCGGCGGTGGCTTCCCCTCGTCCTATCCGGGCATGGAGCCTCCTCCGCTCGAGCTTTATTTCGCGACGATCCACCGCGCGTTCGAGAGCCTGCCGATCTCCTATTCGGCCGAGCTCTGGGCCGAGCCGGGCCGTGCGCTCTGCGCCGAGTACAGCTCGATCATCGTGCGCGTCGAAAAGCGTCGCGGCAGCGAGCTCTACATCAACGACGGCGCATACGGCGCGCTGTTCGATGCGGCGCATATCGGCTGGCGTTTCCCCGTCCGTCTCCTTCGCGAGCCGGATTCGAACGCCCGCGACGTCGAGTTCAGCTTCTACGGGCCGACCTGCGACGATCTCGATCACATGGCGGGCCCGTTCCCGCTGCCCGCCGACATCGGTGCCGGCGACTATATCGAGATCGGCATGCTCGGCGCGTACGGCGCGGCGATGCGCACCGCGTTCAACGGCTTCGGCTCGGACCAGACGGTGATCGTCGACGACGAGCCGATGACCTCGCTCTATCTCGAGCAGGTCGAGGAACAGGCACCCGCCTCGAACGTCGTCAAGCTGTAACCAGACCTAGCCAGACGGCAGTCTTTGAATTTGGAAGCGGGGTGCTCTATGCGCCCCGCTTCCTCACGGGTTTCCGCGTCCCCTGAACGACGACGGCCATGCTGAATGGGAGCTCCCATGTCCGACACTCTCCTCAAGACCGCCGCGGCCAATGCGCCGATCAACGACACCCGCAAGGCGGAATTGCTGTCGAAGCAGGTCAAGCACATCGACATCACCAGCTTCGACGCGCGCCCGATCGTCGACGCGATGGCGGACATGAGCTTCACCAGCCGCGATCTCGGCCGCGCCACCAGGATCTATAACGAGATGCTGGCCGACAAGGACTGCACCGTCTGCCTCGTGATCGCCGGCTCGACCTCGGCGGGCGGCTGCATGGACCTCTATGCCGAGCTGATCCGCAACAACATGGTCGACGTCGTCGTCGCCACCGGCGCCACCATCGTCGACATGGATTTCTTCGAGGGCCTCGGCCACAAGCACTATCAGGCGCTCGAGATCCCCGACGACGATACGCTGCGCTCGCTCTACATCGACCGCATCTACGACACCTATATCGACGAGGAAGACCTCCAGAACGTCGACCACACGATCTTCGAGATCGCCGAGAGCCTCGAGCCCAAGGCCTACAGCTCGCGCGCTTTCATCCGCGAAATGGGCAAGTATCTCGTCGAGCACGGCAAGAAGGAGAACAGCCTCGTCAAGCTCGCTTATGAGCATGACGTGCCGATCTTCTGCCCGGCCTTCGTCGACAGCTCGGCGGGCTTCGGTCTCGTCAAGCATCAGGTCGACGCGGCCAAGGAAGGCCGTCCGTACCTGATGATCGACGCGGTCGCGGACTTCCGCGAGCTGACCGACATCAAGATCGCGGCGGGCACCACCGGCCTGCTGATGATCGGCGGCGGCGTGCCGAAGAACTTCATCCAGGACACGGTCGTCTGCGCCGAGATCCTCGGCCATGAGGACGTCGCGGTGCACAAGTACGCCGTCCAGATCACCGTCGCCGACGTCCGCGACGGCGCCTGTTCGTCCTCGACGCTGCAGGAGGCCGCGTCGTGGGGCAAGGTCAACACCGGCATCGAACAGATGGTCTTCGCCGAGGCCGGCTCGGTGATGCCGCTGCTCGCCAGCGACGCCTATCACCGCGGCCACTGGAAGGACCGCGCCAAGCGCGGCTGGGCCAAGCTGTTCGGCTGAGCCTCCAGCACTGAAGAAACGAAGCGGCCGGGGAGCGATCCCCGGCCGTTTTGCTTTCCGCTGTCCTCCCCCGCCAGGGGGAGGTGGCATGCGCAGCATGACGGAGGGGGCGGAAGCACGACGGCGATTGGATTGCTTACCTCCCCCTCCGTCGCCTTCGGCGACACCTCCCCCTGGCGGGGGAGGATTATCAGGACTCCTCCCCCGCCCGCGCCTTGCGGACCATCTCGCCCATCTGCGCCAGCGCCGCATCGAAGCGCCCCTCGCGCTCGGCGAAGCGCAGCCCCTTCACCCGCTCGACGAGGATCTCCGCCGGCGTCGGCTGCTCCCCGAACAGCGCCATCACTTCGTCGATGAATGCGTCGAGCGGCTGATAGCCCGGGCGGGTCTCCTGCCCCGGGGTCAGTCCGGTCTGCACCGCGGGCGGGGCCAGCTCGATCACCTCGATCTTGCCCTGCAGCGCGTCGCGCAGCGCCACCGTGTAGCTGTGGATCGCCGCCTTGGTCGCCGAATAGGTCGGCGCCAGCGCGATCGGCACGAAGGCGAGCCCCGAGCTGACATTGACGATCGTCGCGTCGCCGCGCGCGGTGAAATGGTCGATCAGCGCATTGGTCAGCCGGATCGGGCCGAGCAGATTGGTGGTGATCGTCGCCTCGGCGTCGCCCAGATCCCGTCGCGTGTCGAGCGCCTCGTAGCGCATGATCCCGGCATTGTTGATCAGCACGTTGAGCGAGGCATGCTCGGCGATCACCCGCCGCGCGAAATCCTCGACGCCCTCGGCGCTCTCGACGTCGAGCGTCATCGCGAACATCCCCTCACGACCCGCCACCACGGCATCGAGCGCCTCGCGACGCCGCCCGGCGACGATCACCCGATTGCCCTGCGCATGAAACTTCTCCGCGAGCGCCGCGCCGATGCCCGATCCGCCGCCGGTGATGAGAATGGTGTTGCCGCTGGTCTTCATCGCATCGTTCCTCCGATGGGTTGCTGCGGCCAATCTAGATTGATACTCTCCGTGAGTAAGAAGGCACCGAAAAGATTTATACTTACCTTTTGGAGAGTGTATTTTGGCCAAGCCCGCGCCGCTTCCCCCCAAACGCGCCAAGGCTTGGCCCGATGCCGGCGATCCGCGCGTCGACGCCCTCGTCACCGAGGTGATCGGCCGCGTCGCCGACAAATGGACGATGCTGATCCTCGAGGAACTCGCCGAATATGCGCATCTCCGCTTCACCCAGATCGGCAAGCTGGTGCCCGGCATCAGCCAGAAGATGCTCACCCAGACGCTGCGCCAGATGGAGCGCGACGGGCTGGTCGATCGCACCGTCCATCCGGTGATCCCGCCGCATGTCGACTATCGCCTCACCGATCTCGGCGAGAGCCTCGGCGCCGCCTTTTGCGCGGTGTGGCTGTGGGCGGAGGCCAATCTCGAACGGATCGAGGCGGCACGCGGCAGCTTCGATGGCCGGGCGGCGGGCTAGCCCCGATCGCGGCCGGCCCTGTCCTACACGGCGCGACGCTGCTAGGCTTTTGCGCTGTACGCTTGAAGGTTTGTAGGATTTTTTCGGCGCGGCCGACGAAACATAATTTCAGCGCCGCGCAACGGGAGAGTCGTTGTATCGCGACAATTGCGACTCTAGACGCCGCAAATCCAACAAATCGGCCGCGCAGCTGTAGGATAAAATCGAGGGGGAGCATGCCATGTCGATCGATCGCCGCACGCTGATGGGAGGGGTCATGGGGCTCACGCTCGCAGCGGCCGCAAAGGCGCAGGACGCTCCCACCCCCTATGTCCCCGGCACCGGCACCGCCGCCTGGCCGCCGGGGGAGCATTTCAGGCTCTGGCCCGGCACCCCGCCGGGCGCGCCCTCGCCGCTTCCCGCCAACAACTTCACGATCAACGGCAGCTTCAAGGAGCTGTGGCTGCGCGGCGTCTCCGAGCCGATGGTCGGCGTCTATCGCCCTGCCAGGCCCGATGGCCGCGCGGTGCTGTCGATCCCCGGCGGCGGCTATGGCTTCGTCTCGGTCGAGAATGAAGGCGTCGATGTCGCCAGGGCGCTGACCCCGCACGGCATCACCGTCTTCGTCCTCGCCTATCGCCTGCCCGGCGAAGGCTGGGCCAACCGCGCCGACGTGCCCTTGCAGGACGCCCAGCGCGCGATGCGGCTGATCCGCGCCAATGCCGGCAAATATGGCATCGATCCGGCGAAGCTCGGGCTGGTCGGCTTCTCGGCCGGCGGCCATCTCGGCGGATCGCTGGCGGTCGGCCATGACGATCCGGTCTACAAGCCGGTCGACGCCGCCGACAGCGGCTCGGCGCGCCCCGCCTATGCCGGGCTCGTCTATCCCGCGGTCTCGTTCCATTCGGCGGGGTTCGAGGATCGCAAGAGCAACGGCCTCTGGGGCGAGACGACCGACGACGCCACCAAGGCGCGCTACACGCCGCTCGACCGGGTCAGCCCCGCGACGCCGCCGATCTTTCTCGTCCATGCGTTCGACGACGGCACCGTCCCGGTCCAGCAGAGCCTCGCGATGATCGACGCCTGCCGCACCCACAAGGTGCCGGTCGAGGCGCATCTCTTCGAGAAGGGTGGCCATGGCTTCGGCGCGCTCCATCTCCCCGCGGACTCGCCCGGTCGGCTATGGACCGACGTCTTCGCGCGCTGGACCGCCAAACGCTAGATCCGTTGCATTCCCGAACTGATTGCGGCAGCCTCGCGTAACAATCGGAGGGGACCCCGAAATGCACAGCCAAATTCTCGCGCCAGTCGTGGCGCTGATCGCCTGGTCGCTGGTCATGCTCGTCTGGATGATGCTGACTCGCCTGCCCGCGATGCGCGCGGCGGGCGTCGACCTCACCAAGCTGACCGGCACCAAGGCCAGCGATGCCGACAGGGTGCTGCCGCCGCAGGTGCAGTGGAAGGCGCATAACTACATCCATCTGATGGAGCAGCCGACGCTGTTCTACGCGATCTGCTTCGCGCTAGCCTTGCTCGGCCAGGGCGACGGGATCAACGCGTGGATCGCCTGGGCCTATGTCGGCCTGCGCATCGTCCACAGCCTCGTCCAGGCGACGTTCAACAAGGTCGCGGTCCGCTTCGGCCTGTTCGTGCTGTCGACCCTCGCGCTGATGGCGCTGACTCTCCACGCCGGGATCGCGCTGCTGTATCAGGTCTGAGGTTCTAGCCGAATAGGCGCTCGAGGCTGCGTTCGAGCATCAGCAGCTGCCACAGGGTCCGGCCATGCTCGGCGCGCCCGGCCTTGTGGTCGGCGGCGAGCTTCTCGATCGCGGCCGGTTCGAACCACCCCGTCCCCGCCAGCACCCGCGCGCGCGCCAGCCCCGCGGCCTCGTCGGCGAGCGCGGTGCGGAACCACGCGCTGATCGGCGTCACGAACCCCATTTTGGGCCGATAGAGGATGTCCCTGGGCAACCACGGCTCGAGCGCCTTCTTCATCAGCCATTTGCCCTGCCCGGCCTTGATCCGCAACGAAGGCGGCAGGGTCGCGGCGAACTCGACGAGCCGATAGTCGAGCAACGGCTCGCGCGCCTCGAGGCTCACCGCCATGCTGGTGCGGTCGACCTTGGTCAGGATGTCGCCCGGCAACCAATGCTTGATGTCGGCATATTGGGCGCGGTCGAGCGCATCGCGCGCCGGCGCCTTGCGCATCGTGTCGAGGTAGCGCTGCTCGGCGCGGTGCCCCGCCAGCGTGTGCTTCGCCGCGCTGGTGTAGAGCCGGTCGCGCAGCTCGGGGGTGGTGACGCCCACCGCCCGCGCATAGGCCGCCTCGCCGCTCTCGGCGAGCGAGAGCAGCGTCGTCTTTGCCCGGAGCGGCCGCGGCGCCCAATCGGCCTTGGGATAGAATCGCCCCAGCGTCCCGAAGACATTGGCGCGCAGCGTCTCGGGCAGCAGCCCGCGCACCCGCTCCTCGGCGGCGAAGAATTTGTAGCGCCGATAGCCGGCGAACGCCTCGTCGGCGCCGTCGCCCGACAGCGCCACGGTGACCGTCTCGCGCGCCAGCTCGCACACCCGATAGGTCGGCAGCGCCGAGGCGTCGGCAAAGGGCTCGTCGAACGCCGCGACCAGCGTGTCGATCAGCGCGAAGTCATCGGAATCGACCCTCCGCGAGCGATGCGCGGTGGCGAAGCGCTCGGCGATCGCCTTCGCATGGGCGCTCTCGTCGTGCCCGGCCTCGTCGAAGCCGATCGTGCAGGTCTTGACTGCCGCCTTGCTCGCCTCGGCCATCAGCGCGACCACCGCGCTGCTGTCGACCCCGCCCGACAGGAACGCGCCGAGCGGCACATCGGCGATCATCCGCGCACGCACCGCCTCGCGCATATGCGCGATGAGCTCGGCCTCGAGATCGCGCAGCTTGCCGGTCGCCCGCTTCGAGAAGTCGACATCCCACCAGCGCACCGGCTGGGGGATGCGCTTGCCGCGCTGAAGCAGCAGATAATGGCCTGCCGGCAGCTTCTTCACGCCAACGAGCAGCGAGGCGTCGTCGGGCACATAGCCGAGCCCGAGATAGTCCTCGACCGCGCGGAAATCGGGCCGCCGCCGGAACAGCGGATGCGCAAGCAATCCCTTGATCTCGGAGGCGAACGCCACCGCGCCGTCGGCGAGCTTGGTATAGACGAGCGGCTTCACCCCGAACCGGTCGCGCGCGAGGAACAGGCTCTGCTTCTCCGCGTCGTAGAGCGCGAAGGCGAACATGCCGTTGAGCTTCTCGAGCATCGCCGGGCCCCATGCCTTCCAGCCGTGGAGCAGCACCTCGGTGTCGCTTTCGGTGCGGAAGCGCGCGCCCTTGGCCTCGAGCGCGGCGCGCACCTCGCGGAAATTGTAGATCTCGCCGTTGAAGGTGACGACGACGCTCTCGTCGGGCGTCGCCATCGGCTGGACGCCGCCTTCGAGATCGATGATCGACAGCCGGCGATGGCCGAGCCCGACCCCCGGCGCGGTCCACATCCCCGCGCCGTCGGGCCCGCGATGCGCCAGCGCGTCGCGCATCTGGACGATGCGCGCGGGTTCGACGGGTTTCGCGATGGCGGGGTAATAGAGCCCCGCGATGCCGCACATGGCTAGCGGCCGCCGGCGATACGGTCGGCGAAGGCGTCGACCGGGCCGAGCGCACCGAGGAAATCCTCGATCGCCGCCGCAGCATGCGCGTCGTTGCCCTGCTCGGCCGACAGCAGCACCGCCACCGCGGCCTGATTCCCCCCCAGCAACTTGGCCTTCAGCGTTTCGAACTTCACTTGGCTGTCGCTCCCGGTCAGCTTTCCGCCGACGCGGTACCAACTAACCGTCACGCGTTCCACCCGCCCGGGACCGGTCATGCGCAGCGCGTGACCGCCCGAGAGATCGGGCAGGTCGGCGATGCGCACCCAGCGGTCATTCTCGCGGATCGCGCCGATGCCGAAGCCGACCAGTTCCCTGCCCTCGTGCTGGCTCGCATAGGCAGCCACAGCGAGGTCGACCGTACGGCCGTCGTCATCCGCGTAGCGCTGGATCAGGAAGCGATCGGCACCGGGATAGTTGGGCGTCCAGGGCGCCACCGTGCTCGCCCCGACCCGATGCCAGCCCGCGACCTCGGGCAGTTCCCCTCTCGCCGGCAGCGGCGTCGCGCGCGCAGCGATCAGGCTCGCCCAGCCGAGAAACAGGCTGGCGACGGTGAGCGCGAGCAGCACCACCACCGAAGCCTCGGCCCGCGCTTTCGGCTGCGCCTGCAACCGCGCCGGATCGAACCACGCCGCGTCGGGATCGCGGTCGAACCATTTCCAGCCGATCGTCAGCACCGCCGCCATCACCAGCGCGAAGAACACCCAGCCATAGACGATATGATCGAAACCGGTGGCCGCCTCGACCGAGGTCCACCATGCCGCATAGATCGTCCCGAACGCGCGCAGGCCATTGGCGAGAACGGGCACGACCAGCGCCATCGCGAGGAATGCCGCGCGCCGCGTCCACGAGACGTAGCAGACATTGGCGACGAGCACTCCGAACGCGATCATCGCGATCACGAACTTGGCCCCCGAGCACGCCTCGGCGACTTCGAAATAGCCGTTCGACGTGGTGATCAGCACCCCGTCGACGCTCGCCGGCACGCCAAACAGATGGAGCAGCGGCATCACCATCGCGACGGTGATCGTCTGCAGCGGCCCCTCGAGGAAATCGCCGAAGGGCACGAGAAACGCCATATAGGCGAGCGGGAACAGCAGCGCCCGACTGACATTGGGCCCGAGCACGCTGACCACGGCGCCCTGCAGCATCAGCACCAGCCCGGCATGGCGGAACAGCGCCACCCCGGCCGCGTCGCCGAGCAGCCAGCCGAGCCCGCCCGCCGCGACCAGCGCCAGCCCCGGCCACCAGCCCTGCGGCCGCACCCGCGCGAGCCCGTGCCGCCGCTGCCAGACCAGCCAGCCGATCACCGGCGCGATGAACAGGCAGTGGCCGAACGTGGTGTTGGTCCAGTAGATCGTCGCCAGATCGAGCGCGTCGCGGCGGAACAGCACCAGCAGCGCCAGCCAGCCGGCCGTGAGCATCGCCGCGTGCCGCTTCCACCGCGCATCGAACCGCGCCGCGACGGCGGTGAAGTCGCTCTGGGGAACCGCGACGGTCACGCCGCCGCCACTTGCGTCGCCGCGAGGCCGAGCAGCGCATCGAGCGGCGCCAGCCGCGCATCCCAGCCATAGCGCGCGATCACCCGCGCGCGCGCCTCGCGGCCGAGCCTCGCCGCGTGCTCGCGGTCGGAAAGCAGCGTGTTCACGGCTTCCTCGAGATCGGCCGCGGTCGCCCCGACGGCGATCGTGCCGTCATGGTCGATCCCTTCCGCCGCTGCGCTCGACGCGACCACCGGCCGCGCCATCGCCATCGCCTCGAGCACCTTGTTCTGGATCCCCCGCGCGAGCTTGAGCGGCGCCACCACCACCGCGGCCGCCGCCAGCCAGCCGCGCACATCGGCGACCTCGCCGGTGACGGTCACGCCGTCGTGGCGCGCCAACGCCTTCACCGCCTCGCCCGGATTGCGCCCGACGATCGCGAAACGCGCCTCGGGATGCGCCACGCGCACTCGCGGCAGGATCGCCTCGACGAACCAGCTCACCGCCTCGATATTGGGCCGGTAATCCATTTGTCCGGTGAACACGATCAGCGCCTCGCCCGCTTCCACCGGCGCGAACGCCGCCGCGGGGTCGAAGAGCGCGGTGTCGATGCCGTTCTCGATCGCCTCCACGCGTTCGGCGCCGGTCGCGCCCCGGAACAGCGCCGCCTCGGCATCGCTGACGAACAGGCTCGCATCGGCACGCGCCGCCACGGCTTGCTCGAAGCCCTGCAGCAGCCCAGCCTCGCGCGCATAGAGCCAGCGCATCGCCCCCTTCGCTTCCTCGGCATAGGCGGCGAACTTGGCCGAATCCATGTCGACGAAATCCATGATCACCCGCGCGCCCGGCTCGGCGGGCAGATATTGCGCCATCTGGCTCGAGAAGACGAAGATCGTGTCGATATCCTCCCGCGCCAGCATTTCGGCGACCACGCGGCGCATCGCGGCATGGTCGAACGCAGTCAGCGACAGCGGCCGCCCCGACGCCAGTGCCTGCAGCCCCGCCACGATCTGCGGCTTCGACCGCCGCACGATCGCACGACTTGCGGTCAGCGCCGCCAGCTCGGGCCGGTCCATGTCGCGCGCATCGTCGGCGAACGCCGCCAGATGGACCCGCCCGCGCGCCGCGAGATGCCGGAGCATGTGAAAGCTGCGGATCTTGTCGCCACGGTCGGGCGGAAAAGGCACGCGGTGCGCGAGGAAGAGAATGTCTCCCATCAGCCGAGCCCGCGCGCGATCCACGGGCCCAGCCGGTTCGCCGCCCAGAGCGGCAGCCGCTTCCACGCGCGCACCTGCAGGCTGTATTTCGGATCGAGCGGATTGATCTTGCGTGCCGTCGCGCCTTCGGGTGCGCGAGTGAAATAGGCGAGCGGTTCGGGCTCGAACCCCCAATTCTTCTTGAACGCCGCCGCGCCCGTCCCCGTCTTGGAGCGCCCGAAATCGAAGCGCGTGCAGCCGCGTTCGCGGGCGTGGCGCATCAGCGCGAAATACATCGCATCGTTCGCGCGCAGCGCCCGCGCCGCTTCGCCCCCGCCGCCCCAATAGGGATAGACGGTGCCGTTCCAGTAGAGGCTGAGCACGCTCGCCACGCCCAGCCCCTGATGGCGCACGGTAAGCATGTCGGCGCCCGCGCCGAACCCGGCGAGAACTTCGGCGAACAAGGCGCGTGGAAACACCGGCGTTCCGAGGTTGCGCACCGACTCGGCATAGAGCGCGTAGTGGGCCGCAGCGTCGGTGCCGGTCTCGATCGCGAGGTCGTTGGTGAACGACCGCCGCACCTCGGCGCGCTGCTTGCGCGGGATCGCGAGCAGCTCCGCCTCGTCGTCGCCCGCGAGATCGCGCGCGAAGCCGCAATAAGTCGTCGCGTCGACCTGCCACGCCGCCCCCGGGTTCGCGCCACCGCGCAGCTCGACCGTCGGGCAGCTCAGCCGCCCCGCCAGCGCCCAGGCCGCCTTGGCAAGCGCGTCCGCAGTCGCGGGCTTGTCGGCGAGGATGCCGCCGCCGACCCCGAACCCCGCGGAAACCAGCGCGCGCCCGAACAACGGCGAATGCACTTCGGTGAGCGGCAGCACCCCCGCGATACCGCCTGCGCCCTCGGCGACCAGATAATGGCTGTTCTGCCGGCAGCCGCGTGCCACGGCAGCGCTCCACACCGGGAGATGGAAGGGCGTAGCGCCGGGCTGTTCGAGCAACCACGCGCCGATCCGCGCGCGCTCGTTCGCGTCGCCCAGATCGGCGACGCGCAGCGCCAGCGGCCGCGCCAGCAACGGCGCGTTCACTGCAGCCGCTCCGCCTCGCGCGCGGCGATCGTGTCGATCCGACCCCATGCATGCGTATCGATCAGCTTCGCGAGCTTGCCAGCCATCGCGCCGAGCCGGGCATAGTGCCTGAGCTTCGACTTGAGCGGGGCGTTGGCAACGCGCGGCTGACCGGGATCGACCTCCCACGGATGGAAATAGAAGATCGCCGGCGTCGCGCCCGCATTGGCCGTCCGCACCGCACGATCGGTCACGCCGTTGGGCAAAAGACGGAAAAAGCCACCGCCGGCGGTGATCTCGCGCCCGAACACGGTCGCGATGGTGACGGGCAACTCGATCAGGCCGGCATCCGCGACGGGGCGGAACGGACCGCGCGGCGCCTCGGGCCAGCCATAATGATCATGTCGGATCGGCGCGATGCTCGACGAATAGAGATAGCCCGCCTCGGCGAGTTCGGCATGCGCCCAGGGGGTGCGCGCGTCGATCGAGAAGCTCGGCGCGCGATAGCCGATCACTTCGGTCCCGCTCGCATCCTCGAGCGCCGCGCGCGCGTCGGCAAGGTCGGCACGGAATTGCGCCGCGTCCATCGTGAAGACGCGCTGATGCGCCCAGCCATGGCTGGCGACTTCGTGCCCGGCGTCGGCGATGCGGCGGATCAGCGCCGGATAGCGCTTCGCCACCCAGCCGAGCGTGAAGAAAGTGGCCTTGACCTCCGCCGCGCCGAACAGGGCGAGCACGCGATCGGTGTTCGCCTCGACGCGATGCTCGAGCCGGTCCCAGTCGTCGCGCGCGATCGTCTTCTCGAACGCACCGACCTGAAACCAGTCCTCGACATCAACCGAGAGCCCGTTGGTCAGCATGCGCTCAGGCAGCCGCGTGCCCGCGCAGGCTCGACAGGTCCGGCCGACGCTCGCCGTCGCCGCTCTCGACCCAGTCGACGAGCAGGGTCAGCACGCGGCGCAGCGCCGCATCCTGTTCCTGGATCTGCTTCTCGAGCGCGGCGATGCGGAGATCGATCATGGGGTCGGCGACCGGCACCGGGGCCGGTGCGGGTGCGGGTGCGGGAACTTCCGCCTCCGCGATCAGCGGGCGCGCCTTGCCCGGATCCGACGACGTCGGGATGCCCATCGCCAGCGGCGCGATGTCGCGCAGCTCGAGCGGCTCGACGAACGCATCGTTGCGCTTCGCTGCCGGGGCGCCCGCGGAGTCATTGTCGAGATCGGCGATCACCGCCGCCACTTCGGGCGCGCCGAAGGTATCGAGCTGCTCGATCGCGCCGAACAGGAGCACGCGGCCAGCGAGCTGGTTGACGCGGCGCGGGATGCCGCCCGACCAACGGTGCATCGCCGCCAGCGCGTCGTTGGTGAAGCGCGGCTTGCCGCGCCAGCCGACGCACGACAGGCGGTGGAGCAGATAGGGCTCGACTTCGGCCGGATCCATCGGGGCGAGATGGTGCATCGCGATCACGCGCTGACGCAACTGCTCGAGCGTGCCGTCCTGCAGGGTCAGCCGGAACTCGGGCTGGCCGAGCAGGAAGATCTGGAGCAGCGGATAGCCGCCGGCCTGGAAGTTGGAGAGCATGCGCAGCTCTTCGAGGCTTTCGGCGGGCAGCGCCTGCGCCTCGTCGATGATCAGCAGCGTGCGGCGCCCGTCGCGCGCGACCGCGTGCAGGCCATGCTCGATCGCGGCGAGCATCGCCGCCTTGCTCGCGCCGGTCGCGTCGATCTCGAGCCCCGCGCACACGGTCTGGAGCAGATCTTCGGGGCGCAGCTGGGTCGAGACGATCTTGATGACGTTGAGGCGCTGCTCGTCGATCTCGCCGAGCAGATGCCCCATCAGCGTGGTCTTGCCCACGCCCGGATCGCCGGTGATCACCACGAAGCCTTCGCCCTGGCTCAGCCCATAGCCGAGATAGGCCATCGCCTTGCGATGCGTCGCGGTATCGAACCAGAAGCGCGGATCCGGCGTCAGCTGGAAGGGCCGCCCGCTCAATCCATAATGGTCGTCGTACATCTGCCTCAGTCCCTCAGAACCCGTAGCGGAGACCCACCAATGCCTGCGCCTGCGCGGAAGCATTGTTGTCGCCTTCCCTGTCGAAACCGAACAGCCCGAGCGACGCGGTCGCGCCGAGCGGTCCGAATGTGTGCGTATATGCCGTGTTCGCGCCCCAGCCCAGGATGCCCTGCGCATTGGCGAGGTCGGTATCGTAGTAGCTGCCGAACACGCTGGTGCTGACCGAGCCGTTGCGGCCGACATCACCCGAGGCGAACAGCTGCGCGTAGATGCTCTCGTCCGACGTGCCGTCGATGCTCACCCCGCCCACGCTCTGCGGCGCGAGGAAGGTGCGCCGCGCATAGCCGCCGCCGATGCCGATCCGCGTGCTGCCGCGATTGAGCACCGCGATGCCGGTTACGCCGCGGGCGCGATAGGCCGAGGTGACCGTCGAAGCGAACACCTGGTTGAGGCAGCCGCCTGCCGCGGCGCCGTTGGTGCCGAAGATGCAGCCGCCGAACTGGTTACCGAACGGATCGGTGGTGGTCACGAACGCAGTCGGCAGCCGGGTCAGCTGGCCGTTGAGCTCCTGCCCGAAGGTCTCGACGCTGTCGTACACGCCGATCTGCACGCCGCTGCCCGGGCCGATCTGATAGCTCGCCGATCCGGTGTAGCTCATCGAGCCATAGCGCCGGCCGACGCGCGCCTCGAGGAAGGTGCGGCGGCTCGGGCGCCAGATCACGCCCGCGTCCCAGAAAGTGCCGTCGAAATCATAGGCAATGCGGCGCGGCGAGGCCGGATCGGTCACGAAGCGCCCGTTGCGGTCGATCACCGGCGCGCCGCCGCTGATCAGCGCGTCGCGCTGGCTGACTTCGATCTTCTCGTAGCCGACGCCCGCCGTGAGCGCGACGCCGCGCCCGACCGGCAGCACCACGTCGCCGCGCGCGTATTTGCCTTCGAAACGCTGGTCGAGCTGCCCGGCATCCTCGCGGGTGTAGGAACCGCTCGCAGTGACGCCGACCGGCAGCACCGTCCCCGACTTCACCCCGACGCTGGCAGTCGCGACATGAACCTTCGAATCGTCGTAACGATCGAGCGGCGGCTGGCCCGCGGGAACGCCGGTGCCGCCATTGGGTGCCTCGACCTTGGTATAGCCGAAGCGATAGGCGGCGTTGGCGAACGCCGGGCCGATATGCGTGGCGAGGCTCGGCCCGACATAGCCGGCGAACACTTGGCTACTGTTGCCGACATTGCCCTGCGAGGTCGCGAACGCGTCGCCGCGGATATCCGCGCGGCCGCGCGCGGCGATCGCGCCAGCCTCGATCGTCAGTTCGGGAGTGATCTTGGCGCGTGCCTGGGCGAGGCCGCTGTGCATCGAATCGTCCGCCAGATCCTTGTCGTAGGAGAAGCGGTGCTCGTACTGGTAGCTGACCTGCACCTCGACACGGCGGCTGGTCACCTGCGCGTCGATGCCGGCGCCGACCGTCGAATAGGTCAGCACGTCGCCGCCCCGGTTGAGATCCGAGACGAGCACCTGGCTCGCCTCGATATAAGGCGTCACGCGCGTCCGCTGCGCCTGTGCCGGCGCGGCGGCGCAGAGCAGCGCGACCCCCGCGGTGATGACAAGCCGGGTCACTCCCCCGCCTCCCCGTAATAGCTTCCGAACCGGCGACCGCCGGGCTGGAACGAAACCGAATTGAGCAGCAGCTGGATGTGCTCGCAGCCATCGAGGGTGTTGACCGCGTCGCGCAGATCGCTCTCGCTGGTGCGATCGGCGCGGACGACGAGCATCACCTGCCCGACCAGCGCGGCCAGCACCGATGCGGGCGAGGCGGCGAGCGCCGGCGGCGAATCGAAGATCACGATGCGGCGCGGATTGGCACGCGCCAGCCCGTCGACGATCGCCCGCGCGCGATCGCTCGCCAGCAGCTCGGTGTCGCTGTTGCTGTGCGCGCCGGCGGGCAGCACCGAGAGCTGCGGCACATCGGTATCGATGATGCAGTCCTCGACATTCGCCACCGCACCCGAAAGCGCGTCGAGCAGGCCCGGCCCCTCGGGCAGGCCCAGCCGCCCGAGCACGTCGGGCTTGGCGAAATCGGCGTCGACGAGCAGGATCTCCATGTCCTTCTCGGCCGCCATCGAGAGCGCGAGGTTGATCGCGCAGAAGGTCTTGCCCTCGTCGGGCTGCGCCGAGCAGACGAGGATCATCCGCGCGCGATCGGCCGCGCCGGCATCCTGCCCCGCCACGGCGCGCGCGGTGAGCAGCAGCTGGCGCTTCACCATGCGGAACTCTTCCGCCATCGCGGTCACCCGGTCGCCCGGCACCAGCATCCCGCCCTCGCGCAGCGCGATCCGGTCGATCGGGGCTTCGCGACGGCCGGTGCGCGGTGCCGGCCGGGGCTGCGGCGCAGGCTGCGGCACGGGCGCAGGCGCCTCGACCTCGGCCACCACCTCCGGCAGCTCGGGTGCGATCTCGGTGAGCGTCAGCGGCTCTTCGTCGGGCACCGAAATCGGCACGACCGGTGGAGTCGCCGGGCGCAGATAGCCATATTGCTCGGCCGCCCGTTCGAGCAGCGAGCCACGATAGCGGCGCGGGGTTTCGTCGTTCATCTCAGGCCCCCATTCCGCGCTGGACCATCTCGAGCCCGAGCATCCCGACAAAGGCCACCGCCAGCCCCGCGGCTGCGCCCATGAACAGCCGCAGCTTGCGGCGGCGCAGCGCAACTTCGGCGCCGCTCAGCACTTCGCCGATCGATCCGATCACCGGCATCCCGCTCACCTTTTCGAGTCGTGCCGCAGTCGGGAAGGTCGTGGTCAGCTTGTCGAGCCCGAACGCCCCCGCCACGCCCGCGCCCAGCCCAGCGATCAGTACCGCGGCGAGCAGCAGCGGCCGATTGGGCTTGGTCGGCGCGCGCGCCAGCGTCGGCGGATCGACGATGTCGAACTTGACCGCGTCGGTCTCGGTCTGCGCCTGGCTGCGGATGCGCACCTGCTCGCGATCCGAGAGCAATTTGTCATATTGGTCCTTGAGGACCTGATATTCACGGTCGATCTGGCCCTGCTCGGCAGCGACGCCGGGCGATTCGGCCATCTTGGCCTCGAACTGGGCGAGATCGCCTTCGATCTGGCTCTTGCGCTGGGTCAGCGCCGCAACGGTAGAGGCCTTGTCGGCCTGCATCGCCTTGAGGCTCAGATAGAGCGGATTGCTCGCGCCCGCCGCGCCACTCACCGCAGGCTCTGCGCGTGCGGCGGCTTGCGCCTGGGCGAGCTGGCTGTTGAGCGCGATCATGTCGGGATGGCTGTCGGTCCAGCCGCGGGCGCGGCCCTCGGCGAGTTGCCCCTGGATCGCCTGTAGCCGCGCGCGCGCCGGTCCGGTGACTGCGCCGCCCTGCCCCGCGACATTCATCGGCGTGCCTGCCATCTGGCCGTTGACCGCGCTCAGCCCGCTCTGCGCCGCAGCGAGGTCGGACTGGACCTGCGCCAGCTGTGCGCGCGCCGCACCGATCCGGTCGTTGAGCGATCCGGTGCCCGGCAGCGCGCCGAGATAGCGCGCGGCGAAATCGGCCTTCTTGGCTTCGGCTTCCTGCAGCGCCTTCTGGCGGACGTCGAGCTGCTGGTCGAGGAAGCGCAGCGATTGGCCGCTGGCATCGCGGCCGTCGGCGAGATTCTCCTCGACGAACACGTCGATCAGCTTCTGCGCGATCTGCTGCGCGAGCCTGCCGCTCGGCGCGGTCACGGTGATCTCGAACAGATTGTCCTGCTGCGCGGTGAGCTTGATCGCCTTTTGCAGCCCCGCGATCCGATCGGCGACATCCTGGTTGGTCGACACGGTCTTCGCCATGTCCGTGCCGCGCACGACCTTCTCCAGATTGACCGCCGAGGTCAGCGTCTGGCGCACCCGATCGATGTCGCGCTGCTGCTGCTGCGCCGAGGCGACACCATCGGTCGGCAGGATCTGGCGCAATTGCACGAAGATCCGCGCGCGCGATTCATAGCTGTTCGGCATTTGCGACACGACCAGCCAGCCCGCGAGGCACAGCCCCCAGGCAATGGCGAGCGCGATCCAGCGCCGCATCCAGATCGCGTGTAGCGCCGCGCGCGCTTCGTCGAAGAGACTGCCCATCCGCCGCGCCTCAGAACATGCTCTCGGGGATGATCAGCACATCGCCCGGTTCGAGGCGGACATTCGCCGAGATATCGCCGTTCTTGAGCAGGTCGCCGAGGCGGACCTTGTACTCGCGCTGCTTGCCGGTCGCCTTGTCGTAGCGCACCAGCCGCGCGCGATTGCCCGAAGCATATTCGCTGAGGCCGCCCACCGCGATCATCGCGTCGAGCGCGGTCATGTTGGCACGGTAGGGGATCGATGCCGGCTTCTCGGTCGCGCCGACGACACGGACCTGCTGGCTATAGGTGCCCGAGAAATTCTCGACGATCACCGAGACGATCGGATCCTTGATATACTCGCCGAGCGCATACTTGAGATCGTCGGCGAGCATCGCGGGCGTCTTTCCCACCGCGGGCATATCGTTGATCAGCGGCGTGGTGATCCGGCCGTCGGGGCGCACCTGCACCTTGGCCGACAGCTCGGGATTGCGCCACACGAAGACATTGAGCTGGTCCATCGGGCCGATGACATATTCGTCGCTCGGCGCCTCGCGGGTCGCGACGCTGCCTGCGGGCGGCAATTCGGGCCGGCTCCCCCCGGAGCACCCCGACAGCAGGGTGGCCATGACGCCAACGCCTGCCAAAACCCCGCCAAACGACTTGAAAACCATGTTCGAGCTCCCTCCCCAACGAGGTCGAGCGCGGCCGACGTCTCGTCCGCTCCCCCGCCTGGATCAGGGTCAGCTATGGTCTTCAGAGGTAAAGATAGCGTTAGGCGTGGTCCGCACCCACCAGCAACTCGCGCGCCGGCGGATGCCCGAGGAACGCCGCGGGACTGGCGCTGGCGCCATAGGCCCCCGACGCGAAGATCGCGATGACGTCACCCACCCGCGTGGTCGGCAGCGCCACCCGGTCGGCGAGCCGGTCGAGCGGGGTGCACAGCGGCCCGACGATCGTCACCACTTCCTCGGCAGGATCCTGCAGCCGATGCGCGACCGCGACCGGATAGTTGCGCCGCACCACCGTGCCGAAATTGCCGGTCGCGGCGAGGTGGTGGTTGAGCCCGCCATCGACGACGAGAAAGGTCTCGCCTTGGCTCTGCTTGCGGTCGACGACGCGCGCCAGATAGACCCCGGCCTCGCCGACCAGCCAGCGCCCGAGCTCGATCGCGTAGCTGGTGCGCAGCTTGCCGATCTCCTCGCCCAGCGCCGCCCCGATCGCCTCGACATCGAGCGGCGTGTCGCCGGGGAAATAGGGGATGCCGAACCCGCCGCCGAGATTGACCAGAGGCGGCGCGCGGTGCGCCTCTTCGGCGATCCGCGCCGCCAGCGCCACCGTCGCCGCCTGCGTCTCGATCACCGCCTGGGTATCGAGCGACTGGGATCCGGCGAAGATGTGCAGCCCGCGCCACTCGGCGCCGCCGAGGATCAGCCTTTTGACCAGCCCTGCGACATGCTGCGCCTCGACTCCGAACGGCGAAGCGCGCCCGCCCATTTTCATCCCCGATCCGCGCAGCTCGAAATCGGGGTTCACCCGCACCGCGAGCCTCGGCCGCATCTCGATCAGCCCGCCGATCGCCAGCGCGCGCTGCGCCTCGCTCTCGGACTCCACATTGATCGTCACCCCCGCGCGGATCGCCAGCTCGATCTCGGCATCGCGCTTGCCCGGTCCGGCAAAGCTGATCGCCTTCGCCGCCATGACGTCGAGCGCGCGATCCATCTCGCCCGCCGAGGCGACGTCGAGCCCGTCGACCAAGGGCGCGATCGCCTTGAGCAACGCGGGCAAGGGATTGGCCTTGATCGCGTAATGCACCGCCACCGCGTCCGGCAGCGCCGCGCGCAACCGCGCGATCCGCGCCGCGACGATGGCGAAGTCGTAGACATAGGCCGGCGTCGGCTCGTCGAGCCACGGCAGCGCGGCAAGGTCGCGGAATTCGGGCGGGATCGGGCCAAAGGCCTTGGGGTTCATGCCACGCTCCCCCGCAACGCCGTCCGATCGAGCTTGCCATTGGCGTTGCGCGGCAACTCCGCCCGCCAATCATAGCGCGCCGGCTGGAGGAAGCTCGGCAGTTCGCGCCGCAGCCGCGTCCGCAATTCCGCCTCCCGCGAACCGTCACCGCGCGCGACCACCACGATCGCCTGCCCCAGCCTTTCGTCGGGGACACCGAACGCCGCTGCCTCGGCCACTTCGCCGCCACTGAGCACCGCATCCTCGATCTCGGTGGGGCTGATCCGGTTGCCCGCGCTCTTGATCATCTCGTCGTCGCGCCCGACGAAGCGCAGCAGCCCCTCGCCGTCCTCGACCACCGTATCGCCCGACCATACCGCCATGCCCGTGCTTGTGGCGAATTCGGGCGCCGGACGGAAGCGCTGCGCGGTCCGTTCCGCATCGTGCCAATAGCCCTGCGCGACCAGCGGCCCGGCATGGACCAGCTCACCCGGCTCGTCCGGGGCGGCGCGGGTGCCGTCGGGGCGCACCACGAGGATCTCGGCGAAGGGGATCGCCCGCCCGATCGACTCGGGGCGCGCATCGACCAGCGCCGGATCGAGATAGGTCGAGCGAAACGCCTCGGTGAGGCCGTACATCGGATAGAGAGCGGCGTTGGGAAAGCGCGCGCGCAGCCCGCGCACCAGCCGCGGGGTCAGCGCCCCCCCCGAATTGGTCAGCCGACGCAGCCGGATGGCGGTCTCCGCCGGCCAGTCCGCCTCGAGCAGTTGCACCCAGAGCGGCGGCACCCCGGCAAGGCTGGTGACTTCATGACGCTCGACTGCCTTCACCACGTCGCGCGCAGTGAGATAGTCGAGCGGAATCACGCGCCCGCCGGCGGCCCAGGTCGACAGCAGCTGGTTCTGGCCATAATCGAAGCTCAACGGCAGCACGCCGAGCACGCGATCCTCAGAACCAATCTGAAGATAATGCGCCACGGCGATGGCTCCGAGCCATAAATTGGCGTGACTGAGCATCACCCCCTTGGGCCTTCCGGTCGACCCCGAGGTATAGAGGATCGCCGCGAGCGCAGCCGGATCGGCGTTCGACGGCCCCAGCCGATCGTCCGAAATCAGCTCCTCCTCGGTGACGATCCGGCACCCCGCCGGCACGTCCCCCGGCTCGAGCGCCGCGATCCGGGCCTCCTGCGTCACCAGCACCCGCGCGCCGCTATCGGCGAGGATATGCGCGACCTGCGCGCGCTTGAGCACCGGATTGATCGGCACATGCACCAGCCCCGCGCGCGGCGCCGCCAGCGGCATCAGGCACGCCGTGCGCGTCTTGGGCAGCCAGCTCGCCACGCGGTCGCCCGCCGCCAGCCCGTGCGCGGCCAGCCGGTGCGCGAGTTCGCCCACGCCCGCTTCAAGCCCGGCATAGGTCAGCGTTCCGGCGCGGTCCTCGAGCGCCACCGCATCGGCCGCGCCGCGCAGCGGCAGCGTGTCGATCGGTTTCGGAACGGGATCGAGCGCTATCATCGCCGCCGACCTTAGCCTTGGCAGCGCACCCGCCAAGCCTTACGGAGGCGAAAAATCGCTCGCAGGGGATACGCATTGCAGCGCGAAGGGTTCGCAGAGGTTGAAAACGCCGTGCGCGGAGTGCTCCGCGACGTGCTGGGATTGAGCGCCGAGCGCGCCGCGGCGTTCCGTGAGGACACGCCGCTGTTCGGCGCGCTGCCCGAGCTCGATTCGCTCGCGGTGGCGGGCGTGCTCACCGAGATCGAGGATCGCCTCGGCATCCTGATCGAGGATGACGAAGTCGATGGCGAGATGCTCGAGAGCTTCGGCGCGCTCACCCGCTTCGCCGCCGACAAGGCGCTCGGTTGATCGACCAGTACGATTGGGCCGGCGGCCGCGAAGCGATGCTCCGCTTCGGTCCGGATACCGGCCCGGTCGTCGTCGCGGCGCTGCCTCTGTTCGAGGAAGCCAATCGCACCCGCGCTTTCGTGGTGACGATCCTGCGCCAGCTGGCCGAGCGCGGCATCGCCGGCGCGCTGCCCGAACTGCCCGGCCAGGGCGAGAGCCTGCTTCCGACGGAAGCGGCGACCTTGGCAGATCTGCGCGCCGGATTCGCGGCGGCGTGCGCGCGGTTCGACAAGGCCTATGCATTCGCCGTCCGCAGCGGCGCCCTGCTCGACACCCAGGCTGAATCAGCCGGGCGCTGCCATCTCGTCCCGACCACCGGCGCCGAGCTGGTCCGCGAGCTCGGCAGGCTGCGCGGCCTGAATGACGGCAACAACTATGCCGGCAACCTGCTGTCACCGGCACTGCTCACCGAGCTCGAGACGGCGATGCCGGCCGCCGCGCGCACCATGCGCTTCGAAGGCGATGCCCGCGCCGCTGACGTCAAGCTGCAAGGTGCGCCGCTCTGGCGCCGCGCCGAGCCCGACAATGATCCCGCGCTAGCCCATCTGCTGGCCGACGATATCGCCGCCTGGGTGCGCGCATGCGAAGCCTGATCGAATTCGCCTGCGCCGGCGAGACGCTGGTCGGCACGCTCGACGCCGCGCCGGGGACCACCGGGCTGCTCATCGTCTCGGGCGGCAACGAGATCCGCGCCGGTGCGCATAGGGGCATGGCGCTGCTCGCCGCGCGGCTCGCCGAGGCAGGATATCCGGTGTTTCGCTTCGACCGCCGCGGCATCGGCGACTCGAGCGGCGACAATCGCGGGTTCGAGAGCAGCGCCGAGGATATCGAAGCGGCGGCAACGATTTTCCGCCGAAACGCCCCGCACCTCACCCGGATCGTCGGCTTCGGCAATTGCGACGCCGCTGCTGCGCTCGCCCTGTTCCACCGCACCGCCAAAATCGACGCACTGATCCTCGCCAATCCCTGGGCTGTAGAGGAACAAGCTGACGACCTGCCCCCCGCTGCCGCGATCCGCGCCCATTATGCCGAACGCCTCCGCGACCCTCGCCAGTGGCTGAGAGCACTACGGGGCGGGGTTGATATTTCAAAGCTCGTCAGAGGGTTATTGAAGTCTTCTGCAAGTCAGTCGCAAGCACCGGACACGCTGGCCGCACAGCTCGCCGAGGCATTGAGCACCGCCGAAATACCCGTCCTGCTGCTCCTCGCGCGCCGCGACAACACCGCCATCGCCTTTCTGGACGCCTGGTGCGGGACCGCTTTCGAGCAGGCCCGGGGCAAGGCCGAAGTGGAGCAGCGCGACACCGCAAGCCATAGCTTCGCCTCTCCGGACGACAAGAACTGGCTGTTCCAACGGGTGCTCGCCGCGCTCTGACTCGCGCTTGCAATGTAGGATTTCGCCTGCTGCACTGCCGCTCCCGAGCTTCGCCTCGGCCGCTCTTTGCACCAGGTCAAATCAGCTGCGCGGACCGCCTTGGCCTCACTTTCGCCTAACCTTCCGCGCTTACCGCGTCACTCCGCCGCTTCGGCGACCTGCTCGAAATCGGCTTCGGCGAGGAAGCGCTCGGCGTCGAGCGCGGCCATGCAGCCGGTGCCCGCGGCGGTGATCGCCTGGCGGTAGTGCTTGTCCATCACGTCGCCGCACGCGAACACGCCGGGGACGTTGGTCCGCGTCGTGCCCTTGTCGACGGTGATGTAGCCGTCATCGTCGAGCGCGATATGGCCGCGGAACAGCTCAGTCGCCGGATGGTGGCCGATCGCGACGAACCCGCCATCGACCTCGAGCGTCGAGAGCTCGCCGGTCTCCATGTCCTTGAGTTCGATGCCGACGAGGCCGGTCACCCCGCCGCCATCGATGAAACGCTCGACCTTCTTGTTCCAGAGCGTCGTGATCTTCTCGTTGGCGAACAGCCGCTGCTGGAGGATCTTCTCCGCGCGCAGGCTGTCGCGGCGATGGATCAGCGTCACGTCATGGCTGTGGTTGGTGAGGTAGAGCGCCTCCTCGACCGCGGTGTTGCCGCCGCCGATCACCGCGACCTTCTTGCCGCGGAAGAAGAAGCCGTCGCAGGTCGCGCAGGCGCTGACGCCCTTGCCCTTGAGCAATTCCTCCGAATCGAGCCCCAGCCACTTGGCCTGCGCACCGGTCGCGATCACCAGCGTGTCGCCGAGATAGACGGTGCCGCTGTCGCCTACCATGCGGAACGGGCGCTGCGAGACATCGACCTCGACGATCGTGTCCCACAGCATCTGCGCGCCGACATGCTCGGCCTGCGCCTGCATCTCCTGCATCAGCCACGGGCCTTGGATCACTTCGCGGAAGCCGGGATAATTCTCGACGTCGGTGGTGGTCATCAGCTGACCGCCCGGCTGGATGCCCTGCACCACGATCGGCGCAAGCCCGGCGCGCGCGCCATAGATGGCGGCGGAGAGGCCGGCCGGGCCCGAGCCGAGGATGAGCATGCGAGTCGAATGGGTGGCGGTCATGGGTCGTCCGATATCTCTGGGATACCGCATCTAGGGGTTCGGCATCGCCGAGCGCAACATGGGTTGCCGCTCCGGCGACGCCGACAAAGCAAATTTATGTGGGCAGATAGGCGCGGATCAGCGCGCCGCCGGCAAATACGCCTTGGGGATCGGATATTTCTCCGATTCCTGCATCCAGAAGACGTTGACGATCCACCAGCGCTTGCCGTCGTTGAACAGCTGGATGCTGTTGATCCCGCGGATCGGCGGCGCCTCGCCGCTCTGCGAGTGGCCGTCATAGGTCGAGAAGACGTGCGCGACATAGCCATAGTGATCGGTCTTGCGGGCGATCTCGACCTCGTGGAAGCCGATCCGCTCGACGAACGGGCCGCTATGGCTGACATAATCCTCGGGCGTCAGCACCCGCGCCCGCGCCACCGGGCTGTCCTTGGGCATGCCGGTGGGGATGAGTTTCGCGCCGGGATAGAAGAGCGAGCGGAAGCGATCCCAGTCGCGCTTCTGCCCGACATCGCCCGAGATCGTCCCGTAAAGCGCGGCGAGGATCGCATCGATCGATGCGACGTCCTCCGCCTTGGCCGCCGGAATGCCGGCAAAGGGGTCGCCGGGTGCCGCAGGCGCCTGGGGCTGCGGCTGCGGCTGCGGCTGCGGCTGCTGTTGTTGTTGTTGTTGCTGCTGCGCGGCTGCGGGAAGCGCCGAAAGCGCCAGAAACGCCGCGCCGGCGAGCGCGCGAAGGACGAGGGTATCGGGCATGCAGGACCTTCCTGTTCGTGCGTGATGCCCGAAGCTTAGAAAGTCGACCGGCGCAGGGATAGCGCCGCGCTTGCGCGAAATGAGGGGGAAGGTGGTAGCGGAGGAGGGACTTGAACCCCCGACACGCGGATTATGATTCCGCTGCTCTAACCAACTGAGCTACTCCGCCCCAATCAGGCGCACGCAGCTTTGCGAAGCACCCATCAAAGGCTCGCCCCTTCCGGGCGAGGGCGCGACATAGGTCCCGCTTTTCGCCCGGTCAAGCCGGCATCTTCACGCGAACATGTGCCGCGAATGCGGTTCCCACGGCCCGCCGCGATACCACCAGCTCGCCAACCCCGCGATCTCGACCTCGCGCGGCACGAAATCGCGCGAGAGGGCCGCCAGCACAACCTTGGCGAGCGACGGCCGCACCTTGTTCTGCACCGTGACATGGGGGCGCCAGCGCCCGGCATCCTGCGGCATCAGCAGCCCCGCGAACGCAGCGCTCAACCTCTCGCGAATCGCCATCAGTTCGGGCGCCTCGATCCGGTACGCCACCCCGCCGCCGAGCGACATCAGCCCGGTCACCTTCGCCCGCGGCGCGCGGACGCCGCGCGTCTCGGCCGACAGCCGCTGCTTCAGCTCCTCGCTCACGCCGGGCGGCAGATGGTGGAACAGGGTCAGATGCGCGGGCAGCACGTTGCGCTCGGGCGGATAATGGTCGCGGCGCAGCGTATCGAACCACGCCTGGTCCTGCCGCCCGAACAGGACGGTGACGATCAGGGGCGCGCTGGCGCTCAGATCTCGACCTGGCTCCCCAGCTCGACCACCCGGTTGGTCGGCAGGCGGAAGAACTCCATCGCGCTTTCGGCGTTGCGCAGCATCCACGCGAACAGCTTCTCGCGCCAGATCATCATCCCCGGCCGCGACGAGGGGAGCAGCGTCTGCCGCGCGAGGAAGAAGCTCGTGTCCATCATCTTGAACTCGGCGCCGCACGCGCTGACCTGTTTGAGCGCCGCGGGCACATCGGCCTCCTGCATGAAGCCGTAGAACAGGATCATGCGGTGGAAGCCCTTGCCGAGATCGTCGACCTTCATCCGTTTCTCGTCGGGCACATAGGGCACGTCGGCGATCTTCACGGTGAGCAGGATCACGCGTTCGTGGAGCACCTTGTTGTGCTTCAGATTGTGGAGCAGCGCGTGCGGCACGCCGTCGGGAGTCGAGGTCATGAACACCGCGGTGCCCGGCACCCGCGCAGCGGCGATCGCGGCCGATTCGATGAAAATCTTGATCGGCATCGCGCTCTCGCGCAGCCGCTCGATCATCAGCTTGCGCCCCTTGGCCCAGGTCGTGAGCAAGGTGAAGACGATGAAGCCCACCAGCAGCGGGAACCAGCCGCCGTCGGGCACCTTGGTCAGGTTCGCGGCGAAATAGGCGAGATCGACCGCGAAGAACAGCGCGAGCAGCGGGATCGCGTAGCGCTTCTTCCACTGCCACAGCGCGAACAGCACCACCGCGAGCAGGCAATTGTCGATCAGCATCGCGCCGGTGACCGCGATGCCATAGGCCGCGGTGAGGTTCGACGAGGTGCGGAACGACAGCACCAGCAGGATCACCATCGTCATCAGCGCCCAGTTGATCACCGGGATGTAGATCTGCCCCGCGGTCGAGGCGCTGGTATGCTCGATCTTGAGCCGCGGCACGAAGCCGAGCTGGATCGCCTGCTGGGTGACCGAGAAGGCGCCCGAGATCACTGCCTGCGAGGCGATGATCGCCGCCATCGTCGCGAGGATCACCAGCGGCAGCTGCAGCCCTTCGGGCGCGAGCATGTAGAAGGGGCTGGTCAATGCGCTGGCGCCGTCGCGCATCAGCAACGCGCCCTGCCCCATATAGTTGAGGATCAACGCCGGCAGCACGAACCACAGCCACGAGACGCGGATCGGCTTGCGCCCGAAATGCCCCATATCGGCGTAGAGCGCCTCGGCACCGGTTACCGCCAGGACCACCGAGCCGAGCGCGAGGAAGGCCCTGACCGGATCGAGCAGGAAGAAATCCACCGCGTGAGTCGGCGACAACGCCCAGAGGATCTCCGGCGTCCGGATGAAGCTCAGCACCCCCAGCGTCGCGATGACGAGGAAATAGAGCATCATGATCGGGCCGAACAGCGCGCCGACGCGCGCGGTGCCGGTCCGCTGGATCGAGAACAGCATCACGAGGATCACGACCGCGATCGGGATCACCAGATTGGCGAAGCTCGGCGCCGCGATCGCCACGCCCTCGACTGCCGACAGCACCGACACCGCCGGGGTGATCATCGAATCGCCGTAGAACAGCGCGGTGGCGAACACGCCGAGGAGCACGATCCCCTGCGTCCAGCGCTTCTGGTTGGCGCTGCGCGAGATCAATGCGAGCAGCGCGAGGCTGCCGCCCTCGCCCTTGTTGTCGGCGCGCATGATGATCGTGACGTATTTGAGCGTCACCACGACCATCATCGACCAGAACATCAGGCTGATCACGCCCATGATGTGGACGGTGTCGAGGTCGAGCTTGTGGTGTCCGGCAAAGGTCTCGCGAAAGGCGTAGAGCGGGCTGGTGCCGATGTCGCCGAAGACGATGCCGATCGCGCCGAGCGCGAGCTTCCACGTCGCGTCTGCGGCGTGGCCGTGCGCTCCATGCGACTCGTCGGGCGTCGGGCGCGTCTCCGCTTGCCCGCTTGCGTTGATGTTCACTGTCGCGGCTGTCGCGCGAGGGAGGGAACCGGCCTGGTCATACGACCTGTGTTCTCGTCTGCGATAAAGTGCGCGGGCCGTTAGCACGTGCAACATGCGCTAGCAACGGGGCCCGATCGACGCAGATGGTCATCCCAGCGGAGACGCGCAAGGGCCCGTCTTGTTCCTCAACGATCGGGCGCGAACAGCGCATCGGCCTCGCCGCGGGTGGGCACCGCGCGCAGCACGAAGCTCGAGTTGATCGTCACCACACCGGGCAGACGCCCGAGATGCTCGCGGTGAAGTCGTTCATAATCATCGAGATCCTGCGCGAGCACCTTGAGCCGATAATCCTGCCCGCCGGAGACCAGCGCGCACTCGACCACACCGTCGATCTCTGCCACGGCGCGCTCGAACCGTGCGAGATCCTCCTCGACCTGCGTGCCGAGCGTGATGTCGACCAGCGCGGTGATCCGGAAACCCAGCAATCTATGTCCCAGTCTGGCACCATAGCCGGTGATATGGCCCGAAGCCTCGAGCGCCTGGATCCGCCGCGTGCACGCCGATTGCGAAAGCCCCACCGCCGACGCGACATGGCTCACCGGCGCGCGCGCATCGGCCGCCAGCAGCTTCAGGATTGCCGTGTCGATCCGATCCACCGCGCAAATATCTCCGATTTTGGCCGTCATTACCGCAAATTCATGCGCGAAAGCCAGCGCGAATTGATGAACTTTGCAGAGATTCGCGGCGGTATCTTGCGATACTATTCGCGCCACACGGACTCTGGAGAGATGCCATGCGCGTTGGTGTGCCCAAGGAAATCAAAAATCACGAATATCGCGTCGGCCTGACCCCGGCCTCGGTCGCCGAGCTGATCCACGCCGGCCATGAGGTGCTGGTCGAGACCCGCGCCGGCATGGGGATCGACTTCGCCGACGAAGCCTATACCAGGGTCGGCGCGAAGATCGCCCCCGATGCCGCAGCGGTGTTCGCCGGGTCGGACATGATCGTGAAGGTCAAGGAGCCGCAGCCGCAGGAAATCGCGCTGCTCGAGCCGCGCCACACGCTGTTCACCTATCTCCATCTCGCCGCCGACAAGCCGCAGGCCGAGGGGCTGATGCGGTCCGGCGCGACCTGCATCGCCTATGAGACGGTCACTTCGAACTCGGGCGCCCTGCCCTTGCTCAAGCCGATGAGCGAAGTCGCCGGCCGCATGTCGGTCCAGGTCGCCTCGCACTATCTCGAGAAGGAGCAGGGCGGCCGCGGCGAGCTGCTCGGCGGCGTTCCGGGCGTCGCGCCGTGCAAGGTCGCGATCCTCGGCGGCGGTGTCTCGGGGATCAACGCCGCGCAGATGGCCACCGGCCAGCGCGCCGACGTGACGATCTACGACATCAACAACGAGCGTCTCGCCGAGCTCGACATGCATTTCGGCAGCCAGATCAAGACTGCCTATGCCTCCAAGGCCGCGATCGCCGAGGCCGTGAAGACGTCGCAGGTGGTGATCGGCGCGGTGCTGGTGCCCGGCGCAGCGGCACCCAAGCTGGTCACCCGCGACATGCTCAAGACGATGATGCGCGGCTCGGTGCTGGTCGACATCGCGATCGATCAGGGCGGCTGCTTCGAGACCTCGAAACCGACCACGCACGACGATCCCGTCTACGAGATCGACGGCGTGATCCATTATTGCGTCGCCAACATGCCCGGCGCGGTCGCGCGCACCTCGGCCTTCGCGCTCAACAACGCGACGCTGCCCTTCGTGCTGCGCCTCGCCAATCTCGGTGCCGAGGCCGCGATGAAGGCCGACAAGCACCTCGCCAACGGCCTCAACGTCTACAAGGGCAAGATCGCCTTCAAGGCCGTCGCCGACGATCTCGACCTGCCCTACGAGGCGTGGGCGGGCTGACCCCTCATCCCCCTCCCTCTTAGGGAGGGGTCAGGGGTGGGTAGAAAAGGTCGGGGCTCGACGCCCCGGCCTTTTCTATTTGTTGAGACGCCAGGATATGGCTCGCTACGCTCGCACCCACCCCCTGCCCCTCCGTTGCAGGGAGGGGAGCGAGTCAGGGCCTCGGCGTCGCCGCCTTCTCCTCCGCCGCCTTCGCCGCGAGAAACTGGTCGAGCAGGAACAGCCGCACCACCAGCTGCGGCCGATAGCTCGCCTTCTCCGGCGTCAGCGCGACTGCCTTCGCCCAGAGCGGCCGCGCTTCGGCGAACCTGCCCTCGCGGATCAGCGCCAGCCCGTAGAAGAAGGGCGGCCCGGGGTGCTGCGGCCCCAGCTGGAGCGCGCGCTCGAACGCGAACTTCGCTGCCGGCGAGACCTGATTGCCGTCATTCTCGGCGAGCTTGACGCCGAGCCACATCCACGCGCCCGGATCGCCGCCGGCTTGCCGCGTCGTCAGGATCATCGCGCGCACCGCGGTGTCCGGCGCGCCCGCCCGCGTCATCGCGTCGGCGCGCATGAAGGAACCCCAGGTGAAGTTGAACCGCCCGAACATCGCGTCGCGGATCGCGATCACTTCGGGATCGATCTCGCTCGTCTTCTTGACCGACGTCACCGGATGCCCTGCGAGCCCCGGGCTGCCTTGCCACGCATAGCCCGCCGCGCCGAGCGTCAGCGCGGTGGCCGCAACGGTCCACAGCTTGCGCGGGAAACCGGTCAGCCACAGCAGCAGCCCGGCACCGAGCGCGATCGCCAGCAGCATCGCCCAGCCCATCATGCCCGCCGCCTCCGGAACACCCGGCGCGCGAGCAGCAGCCCGATGGCGAGCAACACCAGCGGCGCGAGCCAGAGCGGCGCGGTGACCCAGCTCAACGGCGGATCATAAGTGACGTAGTCGCCATAGCGCTCGACCAGCCATTTGCGCACCTGCCCCGGCGATTCCCCCGCGGCGATCTTCTGGCGCACCAGCGCGCGCATGTCGCCCGCCATCTCGGCATCGCTGTCGGCGATCGACTGGCCCTGGCAGACGAGGCAGCGCAGCGTGTCCATCAGCGCCTTGGCCTTCGCCTCCTGCGCGGGGTCGGCCAGCTGGGTATAGGCGAGCGCGGCGGGAGGAAGATTGGAATCGGCCAGCACAGGCGTGCCAAGCGACAACGCCAGCCCCAACATCACCGTCACCCCGGCCTTGTGCCGGGGTCCACTACGCGGCCTGGTGGGGGCGAGGAGCCGGGAAGCCATCGCGCGCCGCACGGTGGATCCCGGAACCAGTCCGGGATGACGGAAGGAGAAAGACTCCCTCACTTCGCCTTCTCCAGCTCGCCGAGCAGCTTCAGCACGTCCTCCTCGCGGATCTCGCCGATATGCTGGTACGCGATCCGCCCCGCGGCATCGATCACGAAGGTCTCGGGCACGCCCGCCGAACCCAGCGCCAGCTGCGCGCGGCTCGCTTTGTCGTCGCCGATCCGCGCATAGGGATCCCCGTGGCGCGCAAGGAAGGCCTGTACCGCCTCGGGCGTGTCGCGCACCGCGATCGCGTCGATCTCGACGCCCGCCTGTTTGAGCTTCGTCAGCTGCGGCGCCTCGGCGATGCAGGGGATGCACCAGCTCGCGAAGACGTTGAGCAGCCGCGGCTTGCCCTTCAGCTCGCCCGTCGCGATTCCCGGCCTGTCCGGCAGCAAAGGCGGCAGCGCGAGCTCGGGGAGCGACTTGCCGACCATCGCCGAATGCACCGTCCGGTCGCCCGGCTTGAGCAGCCCGCTCGCGACCAGCGCGAACACCAGGGCGAACAGCACCAGCGGCGCCCAGATCAGCAGGCGCCTCATGCCCAGGCCTCCGCCTCGTCGGCGCGGCGCTCGCGGCGGACTCGCCCGATCAACGCCAGCGCGCCACCCAACGCGATCAGCCCGCCGCCGAGCCAGATTAGCGTCACGAACGGCTTCCACCACAGCCGGATCTGCCAGCGCCCCTGTTCGTCGCCCTGCCCGAGCACCGTGTAGAGCTGGCCGTCGAGCATCGTCGAGATTGCCGCCTCGTTGGTGTTGGTCGGCGGGGTGCTGAAGAAGCGCTGTTGCGGGAACAGCTCGAACATCTTGCCTTCGCCGCGCCGCACTTGCAGCCGTGCCTCGAGCGCCGACCAGTTCGGGCCGATCGCCGGATGCACATCGGCCAAAGTCACGCGGAACGGCCCGACGGTGACGTTCTGCCCGACCGCGATCGCCGCGAGCCGCTCGGTCTTGAACGCGCTGTCCGCCGCCATCCCGGCGATGCTCACCGCCACGCCGAGATGCGCGATCACCATCCCCCAGACATGCAGCGGCGTCCTGCGCAGGTTGCGCCGCGCCACCGGCACCACGCTCGCCACGGCGAGCCCGACCGCAAGCGCGATGCCCAGCACCGGCACGAAATGCGCGCCGCCCGAAAGCGCGAAGACCAGCGCGAAGGCCGCGCCCGCCGCCGCGGTCGGCACCAGCGCGCGCTTCGCCAGCGCGTTCCAGTTGTCGCGCCGCCAGCGCAGCAGCGGGCCCGCCGCCGTCGCGACCATCAGCACCAGCGCCACCGGCACCAGCGCCTTGTTGAAGAAAGGCGCGCCGATCGACAGCTGCACCCCCGCCGCCTGCGCCGCGAGCGGATAGAGCGTGCCGATGAAGACGACGCCGAGGATCACCGAGAGCAGCAGATTGTTGAGCACCAGCGCGCCCTCGCGGCTGACGAGCTGGAAGGTCGCCCCCTGGGTGACGGTGCCCACCCGCGCGCCGAACAGCGCCAGCGCTCCGCCGATATAGATGCCGAGGAGCGCGAGGATGAAGGTGCCGCGCGTCGGATCGACCGCGAAGGCATGGACGCTGACGAGGATCCCCGAACGCACGAGGAAGGTGCCGATCATCGACATCGCGAAGGCGACGAGCGCGAGCATCAGCGTCCATGCGCGCAGTCCGTCGCGGGTCGCGAGCACGGTCACCGAATGGAGCAGCGCGGTCGCTGCCAGCCACGGCATCAGCGATGCGTTCTCAACAGGATCCCAGAACCACCAGCCGCCCCAGCCGAGCTCGTAATAGGCCCAGTAGCTGCCTGCGGTGATCCCGATCGTCAGGAAGATCCACGCCGCCAGAACCCAGGGCCGCATCGCCCTGGCAAAGGCTGGACCGACGTCACGCATCAGCAGCGCGCCCACCGCGAAGCTGAACGCCACCGAAAGCCCGACATAGCCGAGATAGAGCGTCGGCGGATGGAAGGCGAGGCCGGGGTCCTGCAGCAGCGGATTGAGCCCCTGCCCGTCCGGCGCCGGCGGATTGAGCCGCACGAAAGGGTTCGAGGCGAAGGCGAGGAACGCGTAGAAGCCCAACCCGATCGCCGCCTGCGCGCCCAAAGTCGCCGCGAGCGTGCCCCCGGCCAGCCGCCGCTCGAACATCGCGACTCCCGCGCCCGCGGTCGCCAGCACGGTGACCCAGAGCAGCATCGAGCCCTCATGGTTCCCCCACGCGCCCGCGACCTTGTAGAGCATCGGCTTCAGCGAATGGCTGTTCTCGGCGACCAGCAGCACCGACATGTCGCTGCGCACGAACAGCGCGATCAGCAGGCCGAACGCGAGCAGCGCCAGCAGCCCCTGCACCAGCGCCGTCCGCCTGAGCGCGGTCATCAGCGGTGCCACGTTCGGGTTCTCGCGATGCCGCGCCGCGCCCCATGCCAGCAATAGCTGGACCAGCGCGAACGCCGCCGCCAGCCACAAGGCGGCAAGCCCTGCCTCGGCGATCATTTGGCGCCCATCATTTGTCGAGCGTCTCGCTCTTGTGCATGTTCCCCGCGACCTGCGGCGGCATGTAGCGCTCGTCATGCTTGGCGAGCAGATTGTCGGCGGTGAAGCTGCCGTCGGGGTTGAACTTGCCTTCGGCGACCACGCCCGAACCTTCCTTGAACAGATCGGGCGCGACGCCGCGGAACGCCACCGGCACCCGCGCCTTGCCGTCGGTCACCACAAAGGCGATCGAGAGCCCGTCGGGCTGGCGCGCGATCGAGCCCTGCTCGACCATCCCGCCCAGCCGCACCGCCTTGCCGAGCGGCAGCGGCTTCCCGGCGACGTCGCCCGGCGCGTAGAAGAACGCCGCTTCGTCCCGCAGCGCCGACAGCGCGAGGCCCGATGCACCGAGCACGGCGCCGAGCGCGAGCAATCCCAATACCAGCCGCTGATGCTTGGGCTTCATGCGTCGCGCCTCAGCGAGTCCGCCGCCACCTCGGCCCGGCGCATCGAGCGCCACGCCCACAGCGCCAGCCCGCCGGTGCCCGCCAGCGTCACGGCATAGGCCGCCCCCACGAACGCCCAATGGTTCATCGCGCCGCCATCCGCCGCAACCGCGCCTCGACCTTCTGCGTCGCGAGCATCGCCCGCATCCGCATCAGCACCACCCCGGCGAACAGCAAGGTGAACCCGCCGATCGTGAAGAAGAGCGGCCACAGCATCGAACCATCGATGCTCGAGCTGGTCAGCCCGATGCTCTGCCCCTGGTGGAGCGTGTTCCACCACACCACCGAATAGCGCACGATCGGCAGCAGCACCGATCCCGCCACGCCGAACAGCGCCGGCACGCGCCCGTCGCCGCCGCGATCGCTATCGGCGCGGGCGAGCGCGATGTACGCGATGTATACGAAGAACAGCAGCAGCATGCTGGTCAGCCGCCCGTCCCATTCCCACCAGGTCCCCCAGGTCGGGCGCCCCCAGATCGAGCCGGTAATCAGGCAGAGCGCGGCAAATACCGCCCCCGCCGGCGCGATCGATCGCGCGGCGATGTGCGCGAGCGGATGCCGCCAGATCAGATAGCCGAGGCTCGCCCCCGCCACGCCGGTCCATCCCCCCATCCCCAGCCATGCCGCAGGGACATGGATGTAAAGAATGCGCACGCTCTCCTTCTGGAGATAGTCGGCCGGCGTCTGGGTCAGCCCCGCCCAGGCGCCGAACAGCGCCAGCGCCACCCCGGCCCAGAACAGGACCGGCGTCAGCGGGCGCGCGAGCTTCAGGAAGCGCGTGGGGTTGGCGAGTGCGTGGATCACGATGCTTGTTCGAGCCAATAGCGGGGTTCGGGCGCGGAATCTACGCCGGGTTGAGCCTTGGCAACGCTCGGTTGCCGGTTTTGCGCTTGTGCGCCGTCATCGCTGTCATCATGGTTTCGTCACGGGACCGTAAGGACATGGCGCGACCGCATTCCCGGGAGAGAATGCGTACGCGGACAGACGCCGGCCTTCCCCCGGTGCATCACTTTCACAAGGACCAGGGCCATGCCTTTCATCACCACCAGCGACGGCACCGAGATCTTCTACAAGGATTGGGGTCCCAAGACCGCCCAAGCGATCGTCTTCCATCATGGCTGGCCGCTCTCGGCGGACGATTGGGACACGCAGATGTTCTTCTTCCTCGAGCATGGCTACCGCGTCATCGCGCACGACCGTCGCGGGCATGGCCGCTCGACCCAGACCGACACCGGCAACGAGATGGACACCTATGCCGCCGATGTGATCGCGCTCGCCGCGGCGCTCGACCTCAAGGACGCGATCCATGTCGGCCATTCGACCGGCGGTGGCGAGGTCGCCCATTATGTCGCCCGCGCCGAGGCTGGCCGCGTTTCCAAGGCCGTACTGATCGGCGCGGTCCCGCCGGTCATGCTCAAGTCCGAAGCGAATCCCGGCGGCCTGCCGATCGAGGTGTTCGACGGCATCCGCGCCGGCGTCGCCAACAATCGTTCGCAATTCTACATCGATCTGCCGACCGGCCCCTTCTACGGCTACAACCGCGAGGGCGCCGAGGTGAAGCAGGGCATCATCGACAATTGGTGGCGCCAGGGCATGATGGGCGGGATCAAGGCGCATTATGATTGCGTCAAAGCCTTTTCGGAGACCGACTTCACCGAAGATCTCAAGAAGATCGACGTGCCCGTGCTGCTCCTCCACGGCGAGGACGACCAGATCGTTCCGATCGCGGACGCGGCGCTGATCGGGATCAAGCTGCTCAAGCACGGCTCGATCAAGACCTATCCGGGCCTGCCCCACGGCATGGCGACCACCCATGCCGATATCATCAACGCCGATCTGCTCGCGTTCATCCGCAGCTGAGCGCTTTCCTGAAATCCTCCCTCGCGCAAGCGGGGGAGGTGGCGCCGAAGGCGACGGAGGGGGCATCTCCACAGGCGAGACGGCCCGCGGAGATGCCCCCTCCACCAGCCTGCGGCCGATCCCCCTCCCCCGCTACGCGAGGGAGGAATTGCAGCGCTTCCCCTAAATCTCCCCCGTCACCGTCAGCGTGACCACGCGCTTGCCATTGGGCGTGAACAGCCCGGCATTGCTGGCATTCCACACGAACTTGTCGAGCAGATTGGTCACGCGCGCGCGCACGGTCAGCGGCTGGCCCTCGACTTCGAAGCGCTGGCGCAGCCCGGCGTGGAAGATCGCGTAGCTGGGCAGCGTCGCGCTATTCTCGCGATTGGCATAGCGTTGCCCACGGAAATTGACGCCGCCGTCGATCGCCAGTCCCTCGACGCCGGGAACGCGCCAGGTGAGATTGGCGAGCGCGATCGCTTCGGGCCGGCCGATCGGATGCGATCCGATCACGCCGGCATCGACCAGTTCGCCGCCGATCTGCGCATCGAGCAACGTCGCCCCCAGCACCGCGCTCAGCCGCCCGGTGATCGGCCCCGCCAGCGACAGCTCGACGCCGCGATGCCGCACCTCGCCGACGAACCCGTAAACCCCATTGGCGTCGAGCCCCGGCAGCGGCTTGGACAGATCGAACAGCCCCGCGATCAAGGTCGGCCCGCCCGGGATGCGGTATTTGAGTCCCAGCTCGGCCTGGCGCGACAGCGCCGCGGGCAGCACCGCGCCACGATTGGCCGCATTGCCGGGCGCCACACCCGCCTCCTCGAGCCCGCGCGCATAGCTGGCGAACACGGTGAGATCGGGCGTGATCGCGCCGGTGATCGCCGCGCTGTAGAGCCAGGGCCGCGTCGTCTCGCGAGTCTCGCTGCCGTCGAGCGCACGCACCGTCTTGGTATAGTGTGCGCGCTGGACATCGGCGCGCAGCTCGGCCGCGCTGCCGATCGACAGCCGATAGCCGACTCCGCCCGCCCATTGCCCGACCGTGTCGCGCTTGCGGCGCGGATCGATCTCGAATCCGGGCTTGGGGATCGCCACCGGCGCGTCGACATCGGCGAACCGCACCAGCGGCAACGCGGTCCCCGGCCCCATCGACGCGAGGCTGTCGCGCCGCCGCACCATCGCGATCACGCCGGTGGCGAAGCTCTTCGCCGCGGTCACTTCGCCCGAAAGCGAGCGGAACCGCTCGTTGCCGAATGCCTGCGCGCTTTCCTCGACCGGGCCGCCGCCCGCGGGAAAGCGGATCAGGTTGAAATAGGTCCGTTGGTCATGGACGCGTGACAGGAACGCCGAGGCGCCGAACGCCCATCCGCGCCCCGCGTCGACATCGGCGATCAGCCCGGCCTGCGTCGTCTCGGTGCGCTGCTCCATCCATGGCTGCGAGCGCTCGGGTCCACGCACCACCTCGGGCGGCGGCGTTCCGTCGGTCGTGGCGAACACGGTGTCGCCGCCGCGCTCGAACCAGGTCCGCCCGTACATGCCGGTGAGCTTGACGCCGGGCAGCGGCGACCAGCGCGGCACGATGCCGGCCGCGAAGAAATCGCCCCCGGTGCCGTCGGTATAGTCCTGCAGCGGGTTGGCCTGAATGCTGCCCACCAGCCCGAGATCGCCATCCGCCGAAGCGGTGGTGACGCGCGCGGAAAGCACCGGGCCGCTGCCGCCCCACCACCCCGTCTCGACGCGCGCGCGGGTTCCCGGTGCGACATCGGGCAGATCATATTGCACCACGCCGGAGGGTGCGGCGAAATCGGTGCGCAAGCCATTGGCCCCGACGCGGATCGCGGTGCCATCGATCAAGGTCAGCGGCAAGCCGATGGCGCGGACGAAATAATGGTCCTCGATCCGGTAATTGCCCGCGCTCTGCAGGTCGAAACCGCGCACCTCGCTCTCGCTGTAGAGCCCGACATCTTCGATCCCCACGCGCCGGCCGAACGCATCGTCGGCGGCGCGGACGACGTCGCGGCCCTGCGGCACGGGCGCCGGGACGGGTTGCGCCTGCTGGGCCCAGGCCTCGGGAGTGGCGAGCAGCGACAGACAACATAGGGAAATACGCATCGACTATGGTCCTTTCGTTCGCCCCTCGGGTTGCTCGAATCCCGCAGCCGCGCATGCTTCGGGAGCGGATTGGGACGAACGTCACGTCCGCGTGACGAACGGCCGTTCGCGCGCGCGTACGGGTGCGCTATCCTGCGGGCATGGCGACGAGGCCCCGCGAGTCGATTTCGGACCTGAGCATCTCCGGCAGCGGTGCCGCGGTGCTGGCCGCGCTCGCCTTTCTGCTCGGCTATGGCCTGCGCGGCGGCGACACCGTTCCCGCGCCCCGACCGGCCGCGGCGAACCCCGAGAATGATTTCACCGTCGCGCTGGTCTGGGGCGCGCTGATCACGCTCGGCTGGGTGTTCCGCGATCGGCTGCGCGAAGCGATGCTGGCGCCGCAGCGCTCGCGGTTGCTTCTCGTCGCGCTCGCCTTCGTGCCGGTGGCGATCGCCGACGCGCTGTCGACCCAGATCCTCGCCGCGCCGATCGACCCGGGCTGCGCGCTGCCGCCGGTGTCGCCCTTTGCCGGTTTCCTGCCGCGAGTCGCGATCCTCGGCACCACGATGTTGCTGGTCCTGCTCGCCTGGGAGCAGCATCTCGCGACGAAACCGCGGCCCGCGCTGCACTTCGACGTGCCGGCGCCGCTGCCAACGCCCGCGGCGCCCGGCGATTGGCTCGATTTCCCCGAAGCGCCCCTGCTCCGTGTCCGCGCCGACGATGTCGTGCTGATCCGCTCGGCGGGCAATTACAGCGAGATCGTCGCGCATGGTCGCGCGCATCTGGTCCGTGCCACGCTCAGCGAGCTTGCCGATCGCCTCGCCCCGATGGGGTTCGTCCGCGTCCACCGCCAGACCGTGATCAACGCGCGGGGCGTCCGTCAGGTCTGCCGCGACGGCGCCGGCCGGGCGCTGATCCACCTCGCCTGCGGCGCCGCCATCCCGGTCGGCCGCCGCTACCTCACCGCGATCGACACGCTGACGCGATAGCGCCGCCGGATCAGGCCGCCAGCGCGCCCAAATCGGCGCGCGTGTTGATGTTGACGAGCCCGAGATGTGCATCCGCCATGCG
Source organism: Sphingomonas naasensis (assembly GCF_004792695.1). Taxonomy (GTDB): domain Bacteria; phylum Pseudomonadota; class Alphaproteobacteria; order Sphingomonadales; family Sphingomonadaceae; genus Sphingomonas; species Sphingomonas naasensis. The sequence goes on from NZ_SRXU01000002.1 coordinate 514,660, forward strand.
AACCGCTCCCGCGCGCGCGATCCAGCTTCCGATCGCGCGATGCCCCGCAGCCAGCTGCGCCTCGAGCGCCGGGGCGAGCAAGGTCGGCCAGAAACCGATCGCATGCTGCGAGGCCAGCACCCGCGGCCCCGCGCCTTCAAGCATCGCGCGCAAATCGCCGGGCAGCGGATGCACGTCGAGCGGAATGCACAGCACCGCGTCGAACCCCGCCGCGGCGCCATGGTGGAGCGCCGCGTTGAGACCACCGAGCGGCCCCGCATCGGCCACCGGCCGGTCGGGCAGCGCCGCCAGGCCGCGCCATTCACGCCCGCAGATCACCAGCCCCTCGGTCTGCGCGCGCAAGGCGTCGACGGCGCGATCGATCAGGCAGCGCGGTCCATAATGCGCCAGCGCCTTGTCGCTGCCGAAGCGCCGCGACTTGCCGCCCGCGAGCACCGCACCGAGCACGCGCATCACCGGTCCGCCTTCGCCGCCGCGCGTGCGACGAGCGCCATCTCCTCCTGCCGCACGGCCTCGCCGATGAGGATCAGCGTCGGCTTGCCCTCGGTCACCGCCTGCACCGCGAGCGGCAGCAGGTCGAGCCGCGTGCGCAGGCAGCGCTCGCTCGCAAGGCTCACGTCGCAGGCGACCAGCACCGGCGTCTTCGGATCGAGACCGTGCGCGATCAGGTTGCGGCTGATGTCGGCGGCCGCCGATCGGCCCATATAGAAAGCGGTGGTGCACGCCGGATCGGCCAGCGCCGCCCAGTCGAGGTCGAGCGCCTCGCCGGCGCGCGCGTGCGCGGTGACGAACTGCACCCGCCGCGCCAGCCCGCGCAGCGAGAGCGAGATCCCGGCCGAGGCCGCCGCCGCGCTCGCGGCGGTGACCCCCGGGCAGATCCGCGCGCGCACGCCGATCTCGGCCAGTGCCGTGACTTCCTCCATCGAACGCCCGAACATCGACGGATCGCCGCCCTTAAGCCGCACCACGCGCTCGCCGGCCAGCGCCGCCTCGACGAGCAGCGCATCGATCGTGCCCTGATCTTTCGAATGCCGCCCCGAACGCTTGCCCACCGGTACTTGCCGGACATGGTCGGGGATTAGCGCCAGCACCCCCTCGCCGACCAGCGCGTCGTAGAATACCACGCTGGCCGCGCGCAGCAGCCGTTCGGCCTTGCGGGTCAGCAGATCGGGGTCGCCGGGGCCGGCGCCGACCAGCCAGACTTCGCCCGGGAGAATCGCTTCGTCAGCCATTGACCGCACTCCTGCTCTCTTCGATCAGCCGGCGGATCGCCGGGCGGCACGAGCCGCAATTGGTGCCGGCCGACAGCGCCGCGCCGACTGCCTCGACGCTGGTCAGCTGCTGCGATGCCACCGCCTGGACGATCGTCTTGAGCCCGACATCGAAGCACAGGCAGACGATCGGCCCGCGATCCTCGCGCGCGCCCGGCGGCGCGCCGGCGAGCACCGCCGGCCCCGCCGCCTCGCCGATCTGGGCGATCAGCCAGTCGCGCGACGGCAGCAGCCCTTCGCGGGTGACGAACAGCGCCGCCGCGAGCTTGCCGTCCTGCAGCACCGCGACGCGCCGCGATCCGCGCGCGCGGTCGAACGCCTCGACGCGCTCGCCCTTGGGCAGCAGTGCATCGAGCTGGCCGGGCTCGCCTTCGCCGGCGAGCTCGTAGAGCACGCCGCCCGGCACGCGCACCCGCGTCGCCCACAGGCAGTCGGGCCGCTTCGCCTCGCCGGTGGCGAGCAGGAAGCCGCGCCAGCCCAGCGCGACCGGGGCGATCGCCGCCGGCGTCGCCTTGAACCCCGGCTGGCCCGAATGCGGATCGACCAGCGGCCGCGGCAGCAGTCCGGTGCGTCCGCCGGTCGCTTGCTGGTCGGTCCAGTGGATCGGCGTGAACAGCTCGCCGCGGCGCTGGCCGGTGCTGAAGGTGACACGGAACACGCTTTCGCCCTGCGGCGTCGATACGCGTGCCAGTCCGCGGTCAGTCAGCCCCAGTTCGGCGGCGTCGTCGGGATGCACCTCGACCAGCGGCTCGTCGCGATGCCGGGCGAGTTTGGGGCTCAGCCCGGTGCGCGTCATCGTGTGCCAATGGTCGCGATACCGCCCGGTATTCAACGTCATCGGCCATTTGGGCAGCGGCTCGTGCAGCGGCCCCTGCTGGACGGGCACCAGCCGCGCCTTGCCGTCGGGCGTCGGAAAGCGCCCCTCGGCAAAGGGCTCGCCGCCCCAGCGGAACGGCGCCAACTTGTCGTACGCTTCGTTGCCGATCGCCGCCTGGCCGGGGAGCGCGAACAGCCGCGCGCCGTCGTTCTGATAGGTCGAGAGCCGGGCATGTTCGCGGAAGATCTCGGCCGGCCGGTCATAGGCGAACGCCGTCCGCCACCCCATCCGCCGCGCAACGTTCGCAACGATCCACCAGTCGGGCATCGCCTCGCCCGGCAAGTCGAGCAGCGCGCGCTGCCGGCTGACCCGCCGCTCCGAATTGGTGACCGTCCCGTCCTTCTCTCCCCACGCGGCGGCGGGAAGCCGGACATGCGCGAACTTGCTGGTATCGGTCTCGGCGATCACGTCCGAGACGACGACGAACGGGCACGCCGCCAGCGCCTCGCGCACCCGCCCGGCATCGGGCATCGACACCGCGGGGTTGGTCGCCATCACCCACAATGCCTTGATCCGCCCCTCGCCGACCGCGCGGAACAGGTCGACGGCCTTGAGCCCCGGCTTGCACGCCATGTTCGGCGCCGCCCAGAAGCGCTCGACCCGCGCGACATTGTCGGCCGCGAAGTCCATATGCGCCGCCAGCGTCGAGGCGAGCCCGCCCACCTCGCGGCCGCCCATCGCATTGGGCTGGCCGGTGATCGAGAAGGGCGCCGCGCCCTTCTTGCCGATCCGTCCGGTGGCGAGGTGGACATTGACGATCGCATTGACCTGATCGGTGCCGCGCAGCGCCTGGTTCACGCCCTGGCTGAACAGAGTGACGGTGCGCGGGTGCGCGGCGAACAATTCGAAGAAGCGCCTGAGGTCGGCGGGCGGCAAATCGCATGCCTTCGCCACCGACCACAGGTCGCTTCCCTCTCCAACCTTGTCCCAGAAATCCTCGGGCACGCTGACGCTGCGGGCGAGGAAGCTTTCGTCGATCAGCCCGTTGGTGCGGCAATGCGCGAGCAGGCCGTTCATCAGCGCGACGTCGCTGCCCGGACGGATCGGCAGATGCAGATCGGCCTCGTCGGCGGTCTCGGTGCGGCGCGGGTCGATCACCACCAGCTTGGCGCCCGCGTCGCAGCGCGCACGGATGCGCTGATAGACCACCGGATGACACCAGGCGGTGTTCGAGCCGACCAGCACGAACAGGTCCGCCGAATCGAGATCCTCGTAGCTCGCCGGCACCACGTCCTCGCCGAACGCGCGATTGTGCCCGGCCACCGCGCTCGACATGCACAGCCGCGAATTGGTGTCGATGTTCGCCGATCCGATGAACCCCTTCATCAGCTTGTTGGCGACATAGTAATCCTCGGTGAGCAGCTGGCCCGAGACATAGAAGGCGACGCTGTCGGGCCCATGCTCGGCGATGGTCTGGCGAAAGCGCTTCGCCACCAGATCGAGCGCCTTGTCCCAGCTCGCCCGCTTCTTGCCGATCATCGGATGGAGCAGCCGCCCCTCGAGCCCGACCGTCTCGCCGAGATGCGTGCCCTTCGAGCACAGCCGGCCGTGATTGGCGGGATGCTCGGGATCGCCCTTGATCGCGACCGATCGCTCGCCGGTGCGCGTCGCGAGGATGCCGCAGCCGACACCGCAATAGGCGCAGGTGGTGCGGACGGCGTCCATCTAGCCCCTCCCCTTCAGGGGAACGGTCGGGGTGGGGCAGTCACCGCAAGTGGGGATCCCGGTGAGACCTCCCCCACCCCCGTCTCCTCCCCTGAAGGGGAAGGGCCTATGCCGTCCTATCTTCACGCCGCCGCCTTCAGCGCGCCCGCGCGGCAGATCAGCACGCGGCCGCCATTGACCTTGACCGGGATCACCGGCGTGCAGCCCTTGTCGTTGCCCTGCGCCTCGCCGGTCTTGAGCGCGATGTTCCAATTGTGCAGCGGGCAGGCGACGCTGTGGCCGTGGACGATGCCCTGGCTCAGCGGGCCGCCCTTGTGCGGGCATTTGTTGACCAGCGCGAACACCTGATTGTCGCCGGTGCGGAACACCGCGATCTCCTCGCCGCCGTCGACGGGAACGGTGCGGCTGCCGCGTACCGGGATCTCGTGCAGCCAGCCGATATCGAGCCATTCGCCGATCATGCGATCACCTCCAGACGGGGTTTGAATGCAGCCATGTGCGCGTGCTGCTCGCGCTCCTGCCCGGCCGCGCGTTCGGCCCAGGGATCGTCCTGGCTGAAGCTCTGCGAATACCAGAAGCGCGCGGCGAGCGTGTCGCGGCCCGCTTCGTCCTCGACGATGCGATCCTTGACATATTGGAGGCCGATCCGCTCGATCCACGGCGCGGTGCGCTCGAGATAGCGCGCTTCCTCGCGGTAGAGCTGAACGAAGGCGGCGGCATAGTGCATCGCCTCTTCCTCGCTGCTCACCTTCACCAGCAGATCGGTCGCGCGGACATGGATGCCGCCATTGCCGCCGATATGGAGCTCGTAGCCCGAGTCGACGCAGACCACGCCGAAATCCTTGATCGTCGCCTCGGCGCAGTTCCTCGGGCAACCCGAGACCGCCATCTTGAACTTGTGCGGCATCCAGCTGCCCCAGAAGCCGCGCTCGAGCTTGACGCCCAGCCCGGTCGAGTCCTGCGTGCCGAAGCGGCACCATTCGGAGCCCACGCACGTCTTCACCGTGCGCAGCGCCTTGCCATAGGCATGCCCCGAAACCATCCCTGCGGCGTTGAGATCGGCCCAGACCGCGGGCAGGTCCTCCTTCCTGATCCCGAAGATGTCGAGCCGCTGGCCGCCGGTCACCTTGACCATCGGCGCGTCGTACTTCTCGACGACGTCGGCGATCGCGCGCAGCTCCTGCGGGGTGGTGATCCCGCCCCACATCCGCGGGACCACCGAATAGGTGCCGTCCTTCTGGATGTTGGCATGCATGCGCTCGTTGACGAAGCGGCTCTGCTGGTCGTCCTGATAGTCGCCGGGCAGCGCGCAGAGCAGATAGTAGTTGAGCGCGGGGCGGCAGCTCGAACAGCCGTCGGGCGTCGACCAGTGCAGCTTCTGCATCACTTCGGGGATCGACTTCATCCCCTGCGCGACGATCTCGCGGCGGACATCGTCATGGCCGAAGCTCGTGCATTTGCACATCGTCTTCGGGCCCGCCTGGACCTCGTCGCCGAGGGTCAGCGCGAGCAGGTTCTCGACCAGCCCGGTGCACGAGCCGCAGCTTGCCGAGGCCTTGCAGCCCCCGCGCACCGCGTCGAGGCTGCACGCGCCCTTCTCGATGCAGGCGACCACCTGTCCCTTGGTCACGCCGTTGCAGCCGCAGATCTCGGCATCGTCCGAGAGCGCCGCAACGGCCGCCTTAGGGTCCGCGGCGCCTCCTCCCGAGGCGAAGGCCTGGCCGAAGATCAGCACGTCGCGCAGTTGCGAGACGTCCTCCTGCTTCTTGAGCAGATCGAAATACCAGCTGCCGTCGCCGGTATCGCCATAGAGCACTGCGCCGACGATGCGGTCGTCCTTGACCACCACGCGCTTGTAGACCCCACGGCTGGCGTCGCGCAGGACGATGTCCTCGGCGCCGTCGCCGCCCGAGAAGTCGCCCGCCGAGAAGACGTCGATCCCCGAGACCTTGAGCTTGGTCGACGTGACAGAGCCCTTGTAGCCGGTGTGGCGCTCGACCAGCCCGTCGGCGAGCGCGCGGCACATCTCCCACAGCGGCGCGACGAGGCCATAGACCTGCCCGTCATGCTCGACGCATTCGCCGACCGCGAGGACATTGGCGTCGCTGGTCACCATGTGATCGTCGACCTGGATGCCGCGGCCGACGGCGAGCCCGGCCTCGCGGGCCAGCGCGGTGCTCGGGCGGATGCCCACTGCCATCACCACGAGGCTCGCCGGGATCACCCGGCCGTCCTTGAGCTTGACCCCCTCGACCGCGTCGGTGCCGAGGATCTCGGCGGTGTCGGCGCCGGTCAGGATCGTCTGCCCGCGCGCTTCGAGTGCCGATTTGAGCAGCCAGCCCGCCGCCTCGTCGAGCTGGCGCTCCATCAAGGTCGGCATCAGATGGAGCACGGTGACCTTCATGCCGCGCAGGCTGAGCCCGTGCGCCGCCTCGAGCCCGAGCAGACCGCCGCCGATCACCACCGCCTCGCCGCCGCCCTGGGCCTTCCCGGCTTCGGCCGCGGCGAGCATCGCGTCGACGTCGCTCATGTCGCGGAAGCTGATCACCCCGGGCAGGTCCTTGCCCGGCACCGGGATGATGAACGGATCCGAGCCGGTCGCGATCAGCAGCTTGTCATAGCCGAGGCTGCGGCCGCTCCGCGACGTCACCGTCCGGCCCGCGCGGTCGATCGCGGTCACCGGATCGCTGGCGATCAGCTCGATGCCATTGTCGCGATACCATTCGAGCCCGTTGATCACGATCTCGTCGAAGCTCTTCTCGCCGGCGAGCACCGGGGAGAGCATGATCCGGTTGTAGTTCACATGCGGCTCGGCGCCGAAGATCGTCACCCGGTAGCGATCGGGATCGCGCGCCAGCAATTCCTCTACCGCGCGGCACCCCGCCATGCCGTTGCCGACCACCACGAGGTGCTCGCGGCGCGCGGGCACATCGGGTGCCCCTTCCGCCGCCTCGCCGGTCCAGCCATCTCCAACAAGCTCCATGCGCAAGCTCCAAACGCGAAAAGGCCGCCATGCGGGCCGCTGGAGAAATCCAGCGCCTGCATGGCGGCCTTGCCAATTCACCCTGACCGGCGGTCTGCCGATCGATGCACCTCCGGTTCCCTACCCTGGGAGCGGCGGCTATGTCTCGTACGAACTACATTGCCCGTTCGTGTCCATGATGCTGATTCGGCGGGCGATGTTCAAGTGCGAATTTTGCATTGCAGCAAAATAGCTGCCGCTTCCCAAACGTCACCCCGGCCTTGCGCCGGGTTCCACCAGGCTCTTGGCTATGAGCTCTTGCTTCTCGATTGCCTCCCGGTGGATCCCGGCGCAAGGCCGGGATGACGGAGAGGCTATAGGTTCCAATCCAGCTGCAGCCAGAGCTTGCGCGTATCGGTGGCGAACCGGTCCGCGCTATAGTCCGCATAGCGCAGCGACACCGTCGTCTTGCCCAGCTTGCCGCTCGCCAGCAGATCGATCTCGTCGCCATAGTGCCGCACCAGCCGATCGCTCTCGAAGCGGTGATAGGCCGCCTGCAGGCTCACGCCGCTGAACGGGCCCAGCGCCTTCGTGCCCCAGCCGATGCTCCCGTAAAGGTCGCGCACGCCGTCGGGCGGCGTGGTCAGGAACTTGTCGGCCCACCCTTGGAACTTGAAGTTGGTGCCGAGCGGAAACTGGAACGATGTCAGCGCCGCCCCCGCGTCCGCGCCGAGCACCTCATAACCGCCGCCCAGCTTGAACCCCGAGACCTCGAGCCCCGCGTCGAGCAGATAATAGCCGGTGCGATAGTCGTTGGGATTGCCCCCATATTCCGACTGGCGGGCATAGCTGGCCTGGTACGAAAGCTTCGCCGCCGCCGAGAACTTCTGCGCGCCGGCAAGCCGCACGCCATAGCTCTGGCTCGATAGCCGATAGCCCTGCACCGACGCTTCGTCCTGATCGACCAGATAAGCGAAGCCGGTCAGCGTCCCCGCCGGCGACGCCCAGGACAGGTTGGCGAAGACATTGTCGCCGCCCACCGCCGCTTGCCGCGCGGCATTGCCCTCGACGCCCCAGATCGTCCGCGCGCTCCACGCATAGCTGACATCGGCCTTGAAGCCCTTCACCGGCGTCAGCTCGACCCGCACCGCGTCGAAGGTCTGGGCATTCTGCCGGAAGGCGACATTGCCGACGAAACGCTCGTCGTCGAGCGCGATCCGCTGGCGCCCCGCGGTCACCGCGACGCCCCTGGCCTTGTACTGAAGCTGCGCGCGGTACAGCGCGACATTCTCCGGATCCGCGACCAGCGGCCGCGTCGCGGCGCCGTGCAGCCCGTCATAATAATCGTCGACCACCGCCATCGTGCCCTGCGCCTCGATCAAGGCGGTCCACGGCCCGGTCGCGGCCTGCACCCCGGCGCGCACCCGCACCGTCAGCGCTTCGGCATCCTGCGCCAGTCCGTCCTGCTCGACATGCTCGTAGCGCAGACGCGCCTCGGCGAGCGGCTTGATCTCCTGGGCACAAGCGGGGCCCGCGACGGCCAGCCCGGCCGCCGTCAACAGCATCGATTTCATGAGGAATCCCCCGATGAAGGGGCGGACCCGCGGTCCGCCCCTGCCCGTTCAGATGCGCGCGCCGCTCGTCCAGCTTGCGCGCCAGCGGGTCTTGACGACGGTCAGCCCCGCCATCGCCACCAGCGCGAGCCCGGCGAAGATCAGGAACCCGGCCGAGAAGCTCCCCGTGAGTTGCTTGGCGAAGCCCAGCGACGAGGCGAGATAGAAGCCGCCGATTCCGCCGGCCATGCCGACCAGCCCGGTCATCACCCCGATCTCCACCTGGAAGCGCTGCGGCACGAGCTGGAACACCGAGCCGTTGCCGGTACCGAGCGCGAGCATCGCGACGACGAACAGCGCCAGCGCGCTGCCGACGCTCTGCGCCGCGCTCACCCCGGCCAGTGCCAGCGCCGCGACGACGAACACCACCGACAGCGCCTTCACCCCGCCGATCCGGTCGGCCAGCGCGCCGCCCAGCGGGCGCACCAGCGAGCCCGCGAACACGCAGGCCGCGGTGCAATAGCCGGCGGTGACGCTGGTCAGCCCGAAGCGATCGGTGAAGTAGATCGGCAACGACGCCGCCAGCCCGACGAAGCCGCCAAAGGTGACGGCGTAGAAGCCCATCAGCCACCACGCGTCCGCCACCTTGAGCGGCTGGAAATAGGCCGTCAGCTTCTTCGGCGCCGGCGCGTTGGGCGCGTCCTTCGCCATGATCATGTAGGCGACGAACACCAGCGCCAGCGGGATGCAGGCCAGCCCCAGCACCGCATTCCAGCCGAACAGCTTGGCGAGCGTCGGCGCGAACAAGGCCGCGAGCACGGTGCCCGAATTGCCCATCCCCGCGAGCCCCATCGCCTTGCCCTGATGCTCGGGCGGGTACCAGCGGCTGGCGAGCGGCAGCGCGATCGCGAAGCTCGCGCCGGCAAAGCCGAGGATCACCCCCAGCGCCAGCGTGCCGGCGAAGCTGTTCACGCCCATCACCCAAGCCGTGAACAACCCGGCGATCACGATCACCTGGCTGATCGCGCCGGCGCGCTTGGGGCCGATCCGGTCGACCAGCAACCCGTTGACGACACGCAGCAGCGCACCGGCCAGAGTGGGTGTCGCGACCATCAGCCCCTTCTGCGCGGCGGTGAGGTGCAGGGTCTTGGCGATCTCCGGGGCCAGCGGGCCGAGCAGCACCCAGACCATGAACGCCAGATCGAAATAGAGAAACGCCGCGATCAACGTCGGCGTATGGCCCGATTCCCAGAAGCTCGATTTCTGCCGTGGGATCGGATCCACATCCGCGCCGCCGCCGGCATAGTCGAAACCTTCGCGCATCAGTTCTGCAATCTTCATCGCTCGAACTCCCCGGTGCCCCGCAGGCACGAAAAAAGCCGCCTCCGGCCACCCGCGTATTGCGGGGACCGGACAGCGGCTTTGCTGAATGATCTTGTGGAGGGCCGGCCCGGCGCTGGGCGGTCTTCCATGGACGCGCATCGTCGCGCGTTATCTCAAGGCTTCATCATCCAGAAACATTTCGCAAGTGCAAAAAACTCATCCGCAATCACCGCGCAAGTGCAGCAAGATATCCGCTGATGTCGTCGGGATCGAACACCGCCCCATCGAAGAAACGGTCCGGACCGAGGGTCAGCGCCCCCTGATAGGCGCCGACGGGGAGCGGCGCGGTCAGCGCGCCTTCGAGCTTCATGCTGGCCCCCGGCATCGGCAGTCCCTCGCCGCCGAGCGCGCGGCGATAGATGTCGGGGCGGAAGACGTCGGCAGCCTGCCGTTCGGTTGCGGGATCGGGCTCGACCATCCCCCAGCGCACCAGCTGCGAGTAGATCCACAGCGCCTGGCTGCGCCACGGAAAGCCCGAGGCCTCGCGATGGAAGAGCAGGAAATCGGGAATGTCGGCCGGCGCATCGCCGCAGCGCAGCACGAGTCGGCCGCTCAGCGCCCCCATGATCCATTCGGCGGGCTGGCCGACATGCTCGGGCCGTTCGAGCAGCTGCGCCAGCTCCTCGCGATTGGCCGGATCGTCGCACCACGCAGCCGCCTGCGACACTGCGACGAGCAGCCGGTCGACCGTCTCCGCATTGTCCTCCATCCAGTCGGTGCGCATCGCCAGCACCTTCTCGACGCCGCGCTTCCAGATATCGACGCCCGCCGCGACGATCTCGCCCACTCCCTCGACGACGGCAACGCTGTTCCACGGCTCGCCGGCGATGAACCCGTCGATCTCGCCCAGCCGCATCGCCTCGACCATGAACGAAGGCGGCAGCACGCGCAGTTGCACGTCGCGATCGGGGTCCACGCCGGCATAGCCCAGCCAGTAGCGCAGCATCAGTGCATGGCTCGAGAAACGGTGCACCACGCCGATCACCGGCTTGCGCCTGTACAGCCCGATCGCATTGGCGAAGTCGTGCGCCACCGCCTCGGGATCATGGACGCGCTTGGCCGGATCGGGATCGAGCGCCTGCGCGAACTCGGGCGCCATCACCAGCGCATTGCCGTTGACGTTGAGCTTGAACGGCGCCGAGATCGCCGCGGGCTGCTGGCTCAGCCCCAGATTGACCGCGATCGCCAACGGCGCGAGCATGTGCGCGGCCTGCACCTGGCCATAGACCAGCCGGTCGCGCAGCGTTGCCCAGGAGGTCGTCCGGACAAGGCTGAGATCGATGCCCTGCGCCTCGGCAAAGCCCTTCGCCCGCGCGGCGATCAGCGGCGCGCTGTCGGTCAGCGGCAGGAAGGCAATCGATAGCGGCGTCATTACAGCCCCCCCAACAGGCTATGGGCGGTGATCAGCGCCTCGGCGACCTCGGCGATGCGCTTGCTCTGGCGCATCGCGGTCGAGCGCAGCAGCGCATAGGCATCGGGCTCGGACAGGCCGCGGGTCTGCATCAGGATCGCCTTGGCCTTATCGATCGTCTTGCGGTCGGCGAGCGCGGTGCGCGCTTCGTCGAGCTCGGTCTGCATCCGCGCGAACGCGTTGAACCGGCGGATCGCAAGATCGAGGATCGGCTTGACCCGGTCCTTGCGCAGCCCGTCGACGACATAGGCCGAGACGCCGGCGTCGATCGCCGCGCCGATCATCGCATCGTCGGACTGGTCGACGAACATCGCGATCGGCCGCGCCAGCGCGCGGCTCACCGCGAGCATCTCCTCCAGCGTGTCGCGGCTCGGGCTGCCGAGGTCCATCAGCACCACGTCGGGCGCCATTCGCTCGAGCTTGGCGACGAACGCGCCCTGCGGCGGCACGACATGGATGTCGTCATAGCCCGCGTCCCGCAGCCCCTCTTCGAGCACGGTCGCGCGCAATCCGCTGTCGTCGACGATCACGATCCGCAAGGACGGTGTTTCCCCATAGGAGTCGCGCGCCTAATGCAAGCGCGCGGCGCCGCCGGTCAATCGTCGATCGAGCGCTTGTAGGTTTCGGGCAGGAGGAACAGCCCGACGAGCAGCGTGATCACCGCCGCGATCACCGGATACCAGAGCCCATAATAGATATCGCCCGTCGCCGCGACCATCGCGAAGGCGGTCGCCGGCAGGAAGCCGCCGAACCAGCCATTGCCGACATGATAGGGCAGCGACATCGAGGTATAGCGGATCCGGCTCGGGAAGAGCTCGACCAGCATCGCCGCGATCGGGCCGTAGACCATCGTCACCAGCAGCACGAGCGCGGTCAGCACCGCCACCACCATCGGCTTGTTGATCGCCGCCGGATCGGCCTTTTCGGGATAGCCCGCCTCCGCGAGCGCCGCCTTGGCGGCGTCCTGGAAGTCGGCGATGCCGATCGCCGCCACCGCGCTCCCGCGCAATGTTTCCTTGCGCGGATCATAGACCGGAATGCGCTGTGCCCCGATCTGCACCGTTGCGGTGGTTCCCGCCGGCGCCGCGACGTTGCGATAGGCGATTCCCTGCCGCGCGAGGAACGCCTTGGCGATGTCGCAGCTCGAGCCGTCGAACTTGTTCTTGCCGATCGGATCGAACTGGAACGAGCATTCGGCAGAATCGGCGGTCACCGTCACGGGCGCGTTCTGCTGGGCATGCGCCAGCGCCGGGTTCGCCGCCTCGGTGAGCATGCCGAACAGCGGGAAATAGCTCGCCGCGGCGATCGCGCACCCGGCGAGGATGATCGGCTTGCGCCCGATCCGGTCGCTCAGCCAGCCGAAGAAGACGAAGAAGGGCGTGCCGATCGCCAGTGCGATCGCGATCAGGATGTTGGTCGTCCAGCCATCGACCTTGAGCGTCTTCTCGAGGAAGAACAGCGCATAGAATTGCCCGGTATACCAGACCACCGCCTGCCCCACGACCGCGCCGAACAGCGCGATCAGCACGAGCCGCAGGTTGCTCCAGCGCCCGAACGCCTCGGTCAGCGGCGCCTTGGAAGTGGTGCCCTCATCCTTCATCTTGCGGAACACCGGGCTCTCGTTGAGCTGGAGCCGGATCCACATCGAGACCGCGAGCAGAACGATCGAGATCAGGAAGGGCACGCGCCAGCCCCAATCGGCGAATGCCGTCTCGCCGATCGCGGTGCGCGTGCCGATCACCACCAGCAGCGCCGCGAACAGCCCCAGCGTCGCGGTGGTCTGGATCCAGCTGGTATAGAGCCCGCGCTTGTCGTCGGGGGCATGCTCGGCGACATAGGTCGCGGCGCCGCCATATTCGCCGCCCAGCGCAAGGCCCTGCGCCAGCCGCAGCACGATCAGCATCACCGGCGCGGCCACGCCGATGCTCGCATAGCTCGGCAGCAAGCCCACCACGAAGGTCGACAGGCCCATGATCGCCATGGTGACGAGGAAGGTGTTCTTGCGCCCGACGAGATCGCCGATCCGCCCGAACACGAGCGCGCCGAACGGCCGCACCGCGAAGCCCGCCGCGAACGCCGCCAGCGCGAAGATGAAGCCGGTGGTCTCGTTGACCCCGGAGAAGAACTTGGCCGAGATGATCGTCGCCAGCAGCCCGTAGAGGTAGAAATCATACCATTCGAAAACGGTACCGAGCGACGAGGCGGCGATGACCAGCTTCTCGTTTTGCGTCGCCTCGTGATGGTCGGGCTGCCGCGCGGCATCGGCCATGAAGAATCGCTCCCCTCGTTCTTGTTATCGCTACCTGACCACAGGAAGGCGCGGCTGCCTACCCCCGCGCTTCACAGCGCCGTCGCATCGGCCTAAACGGGCGCCATGATCGACCGCATCTTCCTCTCTCACCCGCGCAGCGTCGGCGAGAGCTATGGCGAGCACGCCGCCACCGCGTCGCGCTTCGGCTTCACCATGATCGTCGGAGGCGCGGCCTGCGTGGTGCATGCGGTCCTCCCCTTCCTGTTCGCCCGCACCGCGAGCGACGCGGTCAAGCGGCTCTACAGCCAGATGCTCGCCCGCCAGCCCGGCATGGCCGCGCGCAAGCCCGCCTATGAACAGCCCGAGTGGCAGATCGAATACGAAATCTGAGCGCGTGATCGACGCACTTGATCAATCCTCCCTCGCGCAGCGGGGGAGGTGGCACGCGCAGCGTGACGGAGGGGGCGTCTCCAAGAGTGACGCCGCCTGCGGAAGCGCCCCCTCCACCACTTCGTGGTCCCCCTCCCCCGCTGCGCGAGGGAGGACCTTTAGATGATCGAGCACGTCGCCATCATCGGCGCGGGCTTTTCGGGCACGCTGCAGGCGATCAACCTGCTCCGCCACGAAGGCCCGCGCGCCACGCTGATCGAGCGCGCGCCGGTCGCGGGCACCGGGCTCGCCTATGGCGCCGCGCATCCGAGTCACGTCCTCAACGTGCGCGCCGCGAACATGAGCGCCTTCCCCGACGATCCTTCGCATTTCGTCCGCTGGCTCGAGGCGCGCGGCGTGCAGAACGCCCCCGCCGCCTTCATCCCGCGCGTCACCTATGGCGAATATCTGCGTGAGCTGCTCGAAGCCGCGCTCAAGGACCCGAGCGGCCGGCTCACCCTCGTCCGCGACGAAGTGCAGGACGTCACGCTGAACGGCGGCGCGAAGGTCGCGCTGCGTGATCGCATCCTCCATGTCGATGCCGCGGTGCTCGCCGTCGGCAATCTGCCGCCGCACGATCCCCCCGGGCTCGACCCCGAAAAACTGTCGGCCACCCGCTACAAGGGCGACCCATGGGACGCGAGCGTTCCCGAAAATCTGTCGGACGGCGATACGGTGCTGATCATCGGCACCGGCCTGACGATGATCGACGTCGTGCTGCTGCTCGACGCGCGCGGGTTCAAAGGCAAGATCGTCGCGCTGTCGCGCCGCGGCCTGCTCCCCCGTGCGCATGGCCCCGGCAGCGACTGGCAGAAGATCGACGAGCGCCCGGCCACCACCGCCTCGCGCTTGCTCCAGACCGTCCGCACGCGCGGCGCGGCGATCGGCTGGCGCAATGCGGTCGACGAGCTCCGCCCCTTCACCCAGGCGATGTGGGGCAATGCAAGCGAGGCCGAGCGCGGCCGCTTCCTGCGCCATCTGCGCCCTTGGTGGGACGTTCACCGCCACCGCCTTGCGCCCGAGGTCTATGCGCGGCTGATGGCGGTGATCGATCGCGGCCAGCTCGAAGTCATCGCCGGCAAGACGCTGGGCTTCGACGAGCAGGCCGACGGCATCGAGGTCGGCTTCCGCCGCCGCGGTGCCGACGCGCCCGAGACCCTGCTCGCCCAGCGTATCGTCAACTGCACCGGTCCGCTCGGCGATCTCGCGCGCACCGAGGAGCCGCTGCTCCAGAAGCTCGCCGCGCGCGGGACGATCCGCCCCGATGCCGCGCATCTCGGCATCGATGTCGACAATCAGGGGCAAACGATCGACGCGCATGGCCACGCCAATCCCGATCTCTACGCGCTCGGCCCGATGACTCGCGGCGCCTTCTGGGAAATCGTCGCGGTGCCCGACATCCGCACCCAGACGTGGAACGTCGCCCGCCGGCTTTCCAACGCGCACTGGGTAGGCGGCGAAGGGCTCTAGAAGCGCGTTCGGCCGCATTTAGTATCAATTGACACTATATGGCCGGAAGCGTATTTCCGCGCCATGACCGATCCTGCAAATCCGCCGCACAACCCGCTGGGCCTCAACGGCTTCGAGTTCGTCGAATTCACTTCGCCCGATCCCGAGGCGATGGCCCGCCAATTCGAGCAGCTCGGCTTCGTGCCGTCGCATCGGCACCTCACCAAGAACATCACCCGCTACAAGCAGGGACGCATCAACCTGATGCTCAACCGCGATGCCGACGGCCGCGTCGCGCAGTTCCGCAACGAGCATGGCGCCTCGGCCAGCGCGATGGCGTTCCGCGTCGCCGATCCCGAAGCCGCGATGAAATGGGCGCTGGAAAACGGCGCGAAGCGGACGACCGAGGACGACACCGTCATCGAGGGCATCGGCGGCTCGTATCTCTATTTCATCAAGGACGGCACCGATCTCTATGCCGATTGGGCCGAGATCCCGGGCTGGCAGGAGGCCGAGGCGAAGAACAATGTCGGGCTCGACCTGCTCGACCACCTCACCCACAATGTCCGCCGCGGCCAGATGCGGGTGTGGTCCGAATTCTACAAGACGCTCTTCAACTTCGAGGAGCAGAAGTATTTCGACATCAAGGGCCAGGCCACCGGGCTGTTCAGCCAGGCGATGATCGCCCCCGACAAGGCGATCCGCATCCCGCTCAACGAGAGCCAGGACGATGCCAGCCAGATCGAGGAATTCATCCGCGAATATCATGGCGAAGGCATCCAGCACCTCGCGCTGACCACGCCGGACATCTACGACACGGTCGAGCGCCTCCGCGCCCGCGGCGTCAAGCTGCAGGACACGATCGAGACCTATTTCGAACTGATCGACAAGCGCGTGCCCGGGCATGGCGAGGATGTCGAGCGACTGCGCAAGAACCGCATCCTGATCGACGGCAGCGTCGAGAATGGCGAGGGCCTGCTGCTCCAGATCTTCACCGAGAACATGTTCGGCCCGATCTTTTTCGAGATCATCCAGCGCAAGGGCAATGAAGGCTTCGGCAACGGCAATTTCCAGGCGCTGTTCGAGAGCATCGAGCTCGACCAGATCCGCCGCGGCGTGATCAAGGTCGACGCCTGAAAGCCAAAGAAGATATAGGTTCGGGCGGAGGCGCGGAGGCGCGGAGAATTATCGCTTGCCGCGCCAGCGGCCCTCCTCCCTCTTGGAGAAAATGCTACCGCCACGGCGGCGGGATGCAGGGGCGACAGGACCGATCTCCGCGCCTCCGCGCCTCCGCGCGAACCAATTTCGTCTTCTTATTGCCCGCGCCGAACGCTATCCCGGAGGCCAGCATGACCGACTATTTCCCCGGCTTCGGCAATCATGTCTCGACCGAGGCGGTCCCCGGCGCCCTGCCCGTCGGCCGCAACAGCCCTCAGAAGCCCGCCTTCGGCCTCTATGCCGAGCAACTCTCGGGCACCGCCTTCACCGCGCCGCGCCACGAGAATCGCCGCTCGTGGCTCTATCGCCTGCGCCCCACCGCCGAACACCCGCCGTTTGTCCGCTACGAGGGTGCGGCCAACTTCGCCCCCGGCACGGTGCAGGAGCCCCTGCCCCCCAACCGGCTGCGCTGGGACCCCATCCGCGGCCCCACGGCACCGACCGACCTGATCGACGGCATGACCACGATGCTGGCCAACCGCGATCCCGCCGATCTCGAAGGCGTCGCGGTGCACCTCTATGCCGCGAACAAGGACATGACCGATCGCGTCTTCGTCGACGCCGATGGCGAGCTGCTGTTCATCCCGCAGGCAGGCCGGCTCCGGCTGCTCACCGAGCTCGGCCGCATCGACATCGCCCCAGGCCAGATCGCGCTGATCCCGCGCGGCGTGAAGTTCCGTGCATTGCTACCCGACGGCGAAGCCCGCGGTTATGTCGCCGAGAATCACGGCGCGCTGTTCCGTCTGCCCGATCTCGGCCCGATCGGCGCCAACGGCCTCGCCAATCCGCGCGATTTCGAGACCCCCGCAGCCTGGTTCGAGGACCGCGACGAGCCCACCGAAATTGTGCAAAAGTCGTTGGGAAGTCTGTGGACAACCACGCTCGACCATAGCCCGCTCGACGTCGTCGCGTGGCACGGCAACCTCGCGCCGTGGCGCTACGATTTGAGCCGGTTCAACACGATCAACACGGTGAGCTTCGACCATCCCGATCCGTCGATCTTCACCGTGCTGACCTCGCCCAGCGACGTGCCGGGCCGTGCCAATGCCGATTTCGTGATCTTCCCGCCGCGCTGGATGGTCGCGGAGGACAGCTTCCGCCCGCCCTGGTTCCACCGCAACGTGATGAGCGAGGCGATGGGGCTGATCACCGGCGCCTATGACGCCAAGGCCGAAGGCTTCGCGCCGGGCGGGCTCTCGTTGCACAATCTCATGGCCGGCCACGGCCCCGATCTGGCGAGCTGGGAAGGCGCGAGCAACGCCGAATTGAAGCCGCACAAGATCGCGGGCACGATGGCGTTCATGGTCGAGACCTGTTGGCCCTATCGCCCCACCCCATACGCCCTCGCCCGCGCCCAGCCCGACTATGATGCGGCATGGGAGGGCTTCCCCAAGGCGATGCTGCCATGCGCCGACCAAAAATAGGGACAGTCCCTATTTTCTGCGCGACGGCGCGATTCCGCGCTGCGGGCGGAGGAGAAAATAAGGGAGAAAATAGGGACTGTCCCTATTTTTGGCGTCGGTGACCGACCGCCTCACCACGACCCCGCCGGGGGTCCAGCTCGGCCCGCTCGCGATCATCCCCGACAACACCGCCCGCAACTTCGTCCTCGAACTCCGCGCCGGCCGCTTCCACGGCTTCGTCGTGCGCAAGGGCGACGCGGTCCATGGCTATGTCGACATCTGCGCGCACATGGCGCTGCCCCTCGCGCAGCAGCTCGATCAATATCTCACCCCCGATGCCGGCCATATCCAGTGCTGCTGGCATGGCGCGCTCTATCGGATCGAGGACGGCGCCTGTGTCGGCGGCCCGTGCGTCGGCGCGCGGCTCCAGCCCTGGCCCGTGACCGTTGCCGACGGGATGATCGTTACGGCGTGACCGCTTGTGATCGGCCGCGATATCGGCGAAAAGCGGACCAAATAGGACAGCATTGCTGACAAATCAGCACGGGAGAGGCAGGATGGAACCCACGCTCGATTTCGGTCTCGGCGACACCGCCGATATGATCCGCGAAACCACCGCGCGCTTCGCGAAGGAGCAAATCGAGCCGCTCGCCGCGAAGATCGACGCCGAGGACTGGTTCCCGCGCGATCTCTGGCCCGCGATGGGCGAGCTCGGGCTGCACGGCATCACCGTCGAGGAAGAATGGGGCGGCCTCGGCCTCGGCTATCTCGAGCATGTCGTGGCGCAGGAGGAAGTCGCGCGCGCGTCGGCGTCGATCGGCCTTAGCTATGGCGCGCACTCGAACCTCTGCGTCAACCAGATCCGCCGCTGGGCGAGCCCCGAGCAAAAGGCGAGATACCTGCCCAAGCTGATCTCTGGCGAGCATGTCGGGTCGCTCGCCATGTCCGAGGCGGGCGCGGGCTCCGACGTCGTGTCGATGAAGCTGCGCGCCGAGAAGACCGCCAACGGCTATGTCCTCAACGGCACCAAATTCTGGATCACCAACGCCGCCTATGCCGACACGCTCGTCGTCTACGCCAAGACCGGCGAAGGATCGCGCGGGATCACCACCTTCCTGATCGAGAAGGACATGCCGGGTTTCTCGATCGGCCAGAAGATCGACAAGATGGGGATGCGTGGCTCGCCCACCGCCGAGCTGGTGTTCAACGACTGCGAAGTTCCCGAAGAGAATGTCATGGGCCCGCTCAATGGCGGCGTCGGCGTGCTGATGTCGGGGCTCGACTACGAGCGCACCGTGCTCGCCGGCATCCAGCTCGGCATCATGCAGGCCTGCCTCGACGTCGTCCTGCCCTATCTGCGCGAGCGCAAGCAGTTCGGCCAGCCGATCGGGCAATTCCAGCTGATGCAGGCCAAGGTGGCGGACATGTATGTCGCGCTCAACAGCGCGCGCGCCTATGTCTATGCCGTGGCGAGGAATTGCGACGCCGGGCGGACCACGCGGTTCGACGCGGCGGGAGCGATCCTCCTGGCGTCGGAGAACGCCGTGAAGGTGTCGCTCGAGGCGATCCAGGCGCTGGGCGGCGCGGGCTATACCAAGGACTGGCCGGTCGAGCGCTTCGCCCGCGACGCCAAGCTGCTCGACATCGGCGCGGGCACCAACGAGATCCGGCGGATGCTGATCGGGCGGGAACTGGTGGGCGGCTGAATTCCCTCTCCCATCGGGAGAGGGAGGGAGCCGACGAGGTCGGCGGAAGGGTGAGGATGATAGCCTGCCCTCACCCTCCCACCGCCTTCGGCGGCGGGCCCCTTCCCGCTCCCGACGGGAGCGGGAGTTTACTTGAACAACCCCAGATCGATCGCCTCGCCCATCCTGGTCTCGCCGCGGCCATCCGGATGGAGATTGTCCCCGCCCTGCAGGTTCGCCGCCAGCCGCGTCGGATCCGCGGGATCGGCGACAACCTTCTCCATATCGATCACCGCGTCGAAATCCTTCGAGCCGCGGATCCAGTTGTTGACCTGCACCCGCATCGCCTCGCCCGCCGGGGTCTGATAGCCGGCGCCGACATATGGCAGGATCGTCATCGCATAGATCTTGATCCCGCGCTCGTGCGCGCGCACCGCGAGCTGCCGGTAGCCCGCGATGAGCTGATCGGTGGTGATCGCCGGGCGCTTCACGCCGTTCGCCTCGCGGCCCGAATTGCCGATGTCGTTGATCCCTTCGAGCAGCACGACATGGCTGACCCCCGGCATCGCGAGCACGTCGCGATCGAAGCGCGACAGCGCGCTCGGCCCGGTGCCGTGCGCGAGGATGCGGTTGCCCGAGATCGCCTGCGTCACCACGACGTGCGGCATCCCCGCCGCCGTCAGCCGCCGGCCGAGCACGTCGCCCCAGCGGCAGCGCGGCATCGCATCGTTCGCGCAGCCGACATTGTCGGTGATCGAATCGCCGAATGCGACGACCACGGGGCGCTGCTTCGCGCCCGACACGTCGATCCCCGCGATCAGCGGCCGCAGCCGCCACTTTTCGGCCGGCGCGAAATCCTCGCCGGTGTGATCCCCCGGGGCCGAGATCAGCGTCTGCTGGCCGCCCACATCATGGACGGTGTTGAACGGGGTCGCCTCGGGGAAGAACAGCGACACTTCGACCACATCGAATGCCTTGACCGGCAGCGCGATCGGATCGCTGACCAACGGCGCGCCCTCGGGCACGCGCACCGAAGCCTGTCCGCCAAAGGTCACCTTGACCCTCTGCCCGCCGGCGAGCCGCACCGTCGCGGCGCCGATCGTCAACGCGGGGCCATAGTCGTTCGCGAGCCGCAGGCGGAGCTGCGCACCGCCGGCTCCGACTCGCATTGCCGAGCGGATCGTGACATTCTCCAGCGTCTTCGCCTGCTCGGCGGGGACCTGCCACATGCTCGCCGTCCATGCCCGCGTCCAGACGGGTCCGCCGGGCGCCGCCGCGACCAGCATCAGCGCGGCCGCGGCCGCGGCGATCTTCATCCCCCGCATATCCTCTCCCTTTGGTCGACCAGACTCGCTTACCAGACCTTGACGCGCTGCTCGGGCGTCAGGAACAGCTTCTGCCCGGACTGGACGTTGAACGCCGGATACCAGGCGTCGAGGTTGCGCACCGTCTGGGCGCGCCAGCGCGCCGGGGCGTGGGCGTCGGTGGCGATGCGCGCGCGCAGGGTCTGCTCGCGCGATTTCTCCCGCCACGCCTGGGCATAAGCGAGGAAGAAGCGCTGATCGCCGGTCAGTCCGCCGATCACCGGCGCTTCCTTGCCGCCGAGCGCGGCATGATAGGCCTCGTAGGCCGCGGTGAGCCCGGCGACGTCGGCGATGTTCTCGCTCAGCGTCTGCTGGCCGTTGATGAACAGCCCCGGCAGCACTTCATAGGCGTTGAACTGCTTGACCAGCGCCTGGCCGCTCGCCTTGAAGCGGGCAAGATCGGCCGGGGTCCACCAGTTGCGCAACCGTCCGGTCGCATCGAAATTGGCGCCGAGGTCGTCGAAACCGTGGCTGATCTCGTGGCCGATCACCGCGCCGATCGCGCCATAATTGGCCGCGATGTCGGCGCCCGGGTCGTAGAAGGGCGCCTGCAGGATCGCGGCGGGGAAGTTGAGCGCGTTCTGCAGCGGCAGATTGACCGCGTTGACCGTCTGCGGTGTCATCCACCACTCGCCGCGATCGACCGGCTGGCCGATCTTGGCGAGCTGGTGGCGATATTCGGCGATCTCGGCGCGGCGCAGATTGCCGACGGGGTCGTCGGCCTTGACGTCGAGGTTCGCATAGCTGCGCCACGTCTCGGGATAGCCGATGCCGACCTTCATGCCGGCGATCTTCCTGCGTGCCTCGGCCTTGGTGGTCTCGGCCATCCACGGCAATGCCGCGACGCGCTTGTCGAACGCGGCGAGGATGCCCTTCACCATGTTCTGGATGTCGGCCTTGGACGAAGCCGGGAAGAAGTCCTTCACATAGAGCTGGCCGACGGCATCGCCGAGCCAGGCGTTGACGCTGCCGATCGCGCGCTTGTCGCGCGGACGCGCCTTTTGCTGACCGCTCAGCGTGTGGCCGAAGAACTCGAAATGCGCCTGATCGAACGCCGCCGGCAGCACCGCGCTGACGCCGTCGATGCGGTGGAAGGTCAGCCAGTCCTGCCACGCCTGCAGCGGCTCGCTGCCGACCAGCTTCGCCATCGCGATCACGGTCTGCGGATGCCAGACGATGAAGTCCTGCTGGCTGCCCAGCCCCGCGGCGTTCCAGAACGCGTCCCAGTCGATCCCGGGCGCCTTTTTCGCGAAATCGGCCTTCTTCCACGGGTTGTTGGCTTTGTGGATGTCCTGGCTGGTGACGATGTCGATATGGGCCCGCGCGATCCGCGTCTCGAGATCGAACACGCGCTGCGCCCGGGCATCGGGCTCGGTGATGTTGGCGAGGCTCAGCAGCTTGCCGATATAGGCGCGATACTGGCCGCGAATCGCCGCCATCTCGGGCTTGTCGGAGAGATAATAGTCGCGGTCGGGCAGTCCCAGCCCGCCCTGCAGGACATAGGGCACGTTGGTGTCGGGTCGATCGAGCGCCTGGCTGATGAACAGCCCGAAGAGATTGTCGGTCGAGAAATCGGTGGCGTTGAGCGGATCGACGTCGGCGCGGATATTGGCGCCGAGCATCGTCGACAGCGCCTTCTTGTCGGTCAGCGCGGCGATCGCGTCCATCTCCGCCCCGAGCGGCGAGAGACCGCGCTTCTCGATCGCGGCGGTGTCGGTGAAGGCATTGTACCAATCGGCGATACGGCGCTGATCACTGCCCGGCGCCGCATTGGCCTTGAGCGCGGCCTGGACGATCGCGACGTTGTTCGCTTCGGCCTTGTTGTACACTTCGAGGAACGCGCCGATGCTCGAACGGTCGGCGGGGATCTCGGCACGCGCGCGCCAGCCGCCATTGGCATGTTCCTCGAAATCGTCGCCCGGCGTCACGCTTTTGTTCAGCCCCGCAAGGTCGACGCCGATGCCGGCGCCCGGGGTGGTGGCGGTGACGCCATTGTCGGTCGGCGCCCCGGGGGTGCAGGCCGCGGTTGCGAGAAGCAGTGCAAACAACGCCGCGCGAGTCGTCACGATCGGGCTCTCCACTCGTTCCAGTCGTGCAGCGTGCTACTCTCGCGCGACGCCGCGCGCCAGTCCTTCCCAAGCAGCCGGCCGCAGTGTAGGCAGGGCAAAACTAGGACAGGAAGGATGCCCTAATGAGCGCTCCGGTGCTCGACTCGAAGGTGTCGCCCGACGGAGAGGAATATCGCGCCCGCGCCGCGCACAATCGCGGTCTGGCCGAGCGATTGCGCGCCGATGTCGCCAAGGCCGCGCGCGGCGGCTCCGATGCGGCGCGCGAGCGCCACACCAGCCGCGGCAAGCTGCTCCCGCGCGAACGCGTCGAACGGTTGCTCGATCCGGGCAGTCCGTTCCTCGAGATCGGCCAGCTCGCCGCCTGCGACATGTACGAAGGCGAGGTCCCCGGCGCCGGGATGATCGCGGGCATCGGCCGGGTCTCGGGCCGCACCTGCATGATCGTCTGTAACGACGCGACGGTGAAGGGCGGCACTTACTATCCGATGACAGTCAAGAAGCATCTTCGCGCGCAGGAGATCGCCGAGGCCAATCGCCTGCCCTGCATCTACCTCGTCGATTCGGGCGGCGCGAACCTGCCGCATCAGGCCGAGGTCTTCCCCGACCGCGATCATTTCGGCCGGATCTTCTTCAACCAGGCGAACATGTCCGCGCTCGGCATCCCGCAGATCGCCTGTGTGATGGGCAGCTGCACCGCGGGCGGCGCCTATGTGCCGGCGATGAGCGACGAGAGCGTGATCGTCCGCAATCAGGGCACGATCTTCCTCGCCGGCCCGCCGCTGGTGAAGGCGGCGACCGGCGAAGTGATCAGCGCCGAGGATTTGGGCGGCGGCGACCTGCACGGGCGCAAATCGGGCGTGGTCGATCATGTCGCCGAGAATGACGAGCACGCGCTGATCGTCGTCCGCGACATCGTCAGCCACCTCCCCGCCGATCGCACGCCCGACATCGGGCTGCTCGATCCGCGGCCGCCCAAATACGCGCCCGAAGATCTATACGGCATCGTCCCCGAGGACGTCCGCGCACCTTATGACGTGCACGAGGTCATCGCCCGCATCGTCGACGGCAGCGAGTTCCACGAGTTCAAGGCGCTCTACGGCACCAGCCTCGTCTGCGGCTTCGCGCATATCTGGGGCATGCCGGTCGGGATCATCGCCAATAACGGCATCCTGTTCTCGGAGAGCGCGCAAAAGGGCGCGCATTTCATCGAGCTCGCCTGCCAGCGCCGCATTCCTCTGCTGTTCCTCCAGAACATCTCGGGCTTCATGGTCGGCGGCAAGTACGAAGCCGAAGGCATCGCCAAGCACGGCGCGAAGCTGGTCACGGCAGTCGCCACCGCGACGGTGCCCAAGATCACATTGCTGATCGGCGGCAGCTTCGGCGCCGGCAATTACGGCATGTGCGGCCGCGCCTACAGCCCGCGCTTCCTGTTCTCCTGGCCGAACAGCCGCATCTCGGTGATGGGTGGCGAACAGGCGGCGAGCGTGCTCGCCACGGTCCACCGCGATGCCGAGAAATGGTCGCCCGAGGAAACCGAAGCCTTCAAGGCCCCGATCCGCCAGCGCTACGAAGACGAAGGCAACCCCTGGCACGCCACCGCGCGCCTCTGGGACGACGGCATCATCGATCCCGCGCAGACGCGCGACGTGCTCGGCCTCGCCTTCGCCGCGACCATCAATGCCCCGATCCCCGAGCGCCCGGCGTTCGGGGTGTTCCGGATGTGAGCCTTGGCGGTCCTGCGCGCAATCGGCTGGACGTTGGGCGGCTTGGTCGCCCTTTGCGCAGGTGCAATCGCCCTGATCATCGGCGTTGCATGGGCTTCGACGGGTATCGCGACCGAGCGGAAGATCCAGGCCGCGCTGGAGGGACATTACCCGGGCAAGCGACTCCTTGTGCAACACCGCGCCGACTGGTCCGGCGCCAACGAGATTTGCTTCGACCTCATCGCCGTCGATCCAGTCTCGGCCGCAAAATTCCGGCGCATCGCAATGGTGGTCGGCGACCTCGACGGCGGCACATGGCGATTTGGGCGCGAATATGCTTCGCTCGACGCCTGCAAGACGGACTTTTCCCGTGGCTAGCGCCAGACCCTTCTTATTCCTCCCCGAGCTTGTCTCGGGGAGGGGGACCGCCCGGCGCAGCCGGGTGGTGGGGGGGCAGGCGCGAACGCGCCTCGGCCACTATTCCGCGAACGACCATGTCGAGATCGCGCAGAACCTCGACGGCCGGCACCCGGTAGGTCACGATCCCGCATACCGCGAGCCAGCTATCCCGACGCGCGTCACGCGCCGGTCGCGCGCCGAAACCATGCGCGTCGCCGTCGACTTCGATCGCCAGCCGGGCGTCACCGCAATAGAAATCGAGACTGAATTCTCCGGTGGGATGCTCGTGCCGGAATTTGAGGCCGTCGGGTCTCTTTCGCAGGACTTGCCAGAGCAGTACTTCCGGCAGACTCATTTCGCGACGCCGCGCCCGGCTTTGCCGCACTGCGCGCCTGCTCCCCCTCGGCGATCGATCCCTGAACATCGCGCCTGCCCCTCCACCATGCTTCGCATGGTCCCCCTCCCCGAGACAAGCTCGGGGAGGAATTGAAAGGTCCGCAATGAAGCTTGTTGTCGCAGCTGCCCTCGCCGTCCTGGCTCCCCTTCCGGGGCTGGCGCAAACCACCCCCGTCGCCCCGATCGTCAAGGGCACCGCCCTGCCCCCGCCCGCCTCGGAGGAAGCAGCAGTGATGGCCCCGATCACCGGCCTGTTCGCCGCGATCGCGAAGCGCGATGGCCAGGCGGCGCTTCCCTTCGTCCGTGCCGAGGGCCGCGCCACCGCTGCGGGCACCAGGCCCGACGGTACCGCGGTCGTGAACGGCCGTAGCTGGGCCGATTTCGCCGCCACGCTCAAGCCGGGCGCGGAGCGGTTCGAGGAGCGGATGCCGAGCCCCGCGATCGAAGTCGACGGCGACATCGCCATGGCCTGGGGCGACTATGTCTTCCTGATCGATGGCAAGGTCGCGCATTGCGGCGTCAACCATTTCGATCTCGTCCGCGAGAACGGGACGTGGAAGATCCTCAACGTCACCTGGTCGCGCCGCACCACGGGGTGCCCGGGCCAATGAGCCGCGACACGCTGTTCCTGCTCGAGCACGAATTCGCCGATCCCGAATATGGCGGCGAACGCGTCTTCTATTGCAAGGATTGCATCACGATCGAAGGCCTGCTCGCCACCTTCCCCGAGCGCGCGGCGAACCTCGACGTGATCCGCGTGCCATGGCCGCGCCCGCGCACCGCGGTGGTCGCGGCGATCGGCGAAGCGAACCAGAACCTCCCCGCGCTGGTTTGGGCCAAAGAAGATGGCAGCCACGGCTTCGCCAACGAGATCGAAGCGCTCCTCGCCGCGCTCGCCGAGCGCCACGGCTTTCCGGAACGACATCCATGATCACTTCGCTCCTCATCGCCAATCGCGGCGAGATCGCCTGCCGGATCATCCGCACCGCGCGCGACATGGGCATCCGCACCGTCGCGGTCTATTCGGACGCCGACGCCCGCGCCCTGCACGTGCGGCAGGCTGACGAAGCGGTGCATATCGGCCCCTCGCCGGCGCGCGAAAGCTATCTGGTCGGCGACAAGATCCTCGCCGCCGCGCGCGCGACCGGTGCCGAGGCGATCCATCCCGGCTATGGCTTTCTCTCCGAGAATGCCGATTTCGCGCAGGCCGTGCTCGACGCCGGGCTGGTCTGGGTCGGCCCCAATCCCGACAGCATCCGCGCGATGGGATTGAAGGACGCCGCCAAGGCGCGGATGATCGCCGCCGGCGTGCCGGTGACTCCGGGCTATCTCGGCGAGGACCAGTCGCCCGAACGGCTCAAGGCCGAGGCCGACGCGATCGGCTATCCGGTGCTGATCAAGGCAGTGGCCGGTGGCGGCGGCAAGGGCATGCGCCGCGTCGATGCGCCCGAAGACTTCGCCGACGCCCTCGCCAGCTGCCAGCGCGAGGCCGCCTCGTCGTTCGGCGACGATCGCGTCCTGCTCGAGAAATACGTCCTCTCGCCGCGCCATATCGAAGTGCAGATATTCGGCGACCGCCACGGCAATGTCGTCCATCTGTTCGAGCGCGACTGCTCGCTCCAGCGCCGCCATCAGAAGGTGATCGAGGAAGCCCCCGCCCCCGGCATGGATCCCGAGACCCGCGAGGCGATCTGCGCCGCCGCGGTGCGCGCTGCGCAGGCGGTCGACTATGTCGGCGCGGGCACGATCGAGTTCATCGCCGACGCCAGCGCGGGCCTGCGCGCCGATCGCATCTGGTTCATGGAGATGAACACGCGGCTGCAGGTCGAGCATCCGGTGACCGAGGAGATCACCCGGCAGGATCTGGTGGAGTGGCAGTTGCGCGTGGCCTCCGGCGAGCCGCTGCCGCTGCGGCAGGACGAACTGGCGATCCACGGCTGGGCGATGGAAGCGCGGCTCTATGCCGAGGATCCGGACAACGGCTTCCTGCCGCAGACCGGCATCGTCGGCGAGTTCCGGCCCGCCGGCTATCCGCGGGTCGACGCCGGCGTCGTCGCCGGCGACGTCGTCACCCCCTTCTACGATCCGATGATCGCCAAGGTGATCGGGCATGGCAGCGATCGCGACGGCGCGCGCGCCGACCTCCTTTCGGGGCTCGACCGGCTGACCACCTGGCCGCTGCGCAACAACGCGGCGTTCCTCTACCGCCTCGTCGACCATCCGGCGTTCGCGGACGGCGCGGTGCATACCGGCTTCATCGGCCAGCATCTCGACGCGCTGACTGCACCGCCCACGCCTTCGCAGCAGCTTCTCGATGCGGCGGCCAACAGCCTCGCGGAGCAGGCCGGCATGCTGCCCGATCTGCGCTATGTCGCCCGGCCGGACGCGCGCGTCGACGCGTGGACGGTCTGCGTCGGCTTCCGGCTCAACGCGCCCGATCGCCGCGAGATACGCTTGTGGGACGGCGCGCATGGCTATAGCGGCCGGATCGGCAGCGCCGACGGCACCGTGGCGCATTGGACGCGCGGCGCCGGCGTGCTCGCGATCGAGCGCGGCAGGACCTATTATTTCTCGCTCAATGCGCCGCGGCACGCCGGCGCCGGGGCCGTGGCGGACGGCGCGATCCTCGCGCCGATGCCGGGCCGGGTCACCGCGGTGGAGATCGCCGCGGGCGCCTCGGTCAGCAAGGGTCAGCGCCTCGTCACGCTCGAGGCGATGAAGATGGAGCATGGCCTCGTCGCGCCGTTCGACGGCGTGGTCGCCGAACTCAACGCGGACGCTGGCGCGCAGGTCAGCGAGGGCGCTTTGCTCGTCCGGATCGAGAAGGCCGAATGACCCTGACGATGCGCCCGGCGACGCGCGCGGAACTGCCGGCGATCGTCGCGCTGCTCTGGGACGACGAGACCGCACGCCATCGCGAAGACCCGCGCGAACCGCTCGACCCGCGCTATCTCGCCGCGTTCGACGCGATCGCGGCCGATCCCAACCAGATCCTCGTCGCCGCCGAACGTGACGGCCGCCTGGTCGGGACGATGCAGTTGAGCTTCCTTCCCGGCCTCTCCTTCCGCGGCGCATGGCGCATGCAGATCGAGGCGGTGCGGATCGCGCGCGACGTGCGCGGCCAGCGGCTCGGCGAGCAAATGATCCGCTGGGCCGTCGATCAGGCGCGCGCCCGCGACTGCAAGCTGATCCAGCTCACCTCCACCGCGACGCGCACCGCCGCGCATCGCTTCTACGCTCGGCTCGGCTTCGTTCAGAGCCATGTCGGCATGAAACTGCATCTGAGGGACTGAGACCAATGGCCGGACGCTTCTACGACGAATGGCAGGTCGGCGACCGCATCGAGCACGATCTCCGCCGCACGGTCACGGAGACCGACAATCTGCTGTTCTCCACCCTCACCCACAACACCCAGCCGCTCCACATCGACGCCGAGGCGGCGCGGGCGAGCGAATTCGGCCAGATCCTCGTCAACGGCACCTTCACCTTCAGCCTGATGGTCGGGATCACGGTGGGAGACACCACCGCGGGGACGCTGGTCGCCAATCTCGGCTACGACAAGCTGGTGATGCCGAAGCCGGTGTTCCTCGGCGACACGCTCCACGCCTCTTCCGAAGTGATCGAGCTGCGCCCGAGCAAGTCGCGCCCGGGCCAGGGCATCGTCACGTGGCGGCATCAGATGCACAACCAGCGCGACGAGCTCGTGTGCGAATGCCTGCGATCGGCATTGTTGCGGAGCCGTTCCGCCTGAGCCACGTTGATCGGCGATGCACGAGACAGAATTTGCAGTGATCGGCGGCGGCGCGGCGGGAGTCGCCGCGGCGCGCACGCTCGCCGACGCCGGACGCGAGGTGCTGATCGTCGAGGCGAGCAATCGTCTCGGCGGGCGGGCGCATACCGTCCATGTCGCCGGGCTGCCGATCGATCTCGGCGCCGGCTGGCTCCATTCGGCGCCGAAGAATCCATGGGTCGCAATCGCCGAGGCGCAGGGCTTCAGCATCTGCCGCACGCGCCCGCGCTGGGGCGAGCAATGGCGCGGGCTCGGTTTCACACAGGCCGAACAGGAAGCGATGTGGGCCGCGTTCGAGGCCTTTCAGCACGCGATGGAAACACCTCCGCCGAGCGACCGCGCCTCCGATCTGCTTCCCGCCGACGGAAAATGGAACGCGGCGCTCGACGCGCTCTCGGGCTATATCAACGGCGCGCCGACGCGCGAGATGTCGGTCACTGACTGGCGCGCCTATGACGACGCCGCGCTCAATATCGACTGGCGCGTGAGCGAGGGCTATGGCGCGCTCGTCGCCTCGCACGCCGCGGGCCTGCGCGTCGCGCTGGCCACCCCCGTGACCGCGATCGATGCGTCGGGCACGAAGGTCCGCATCGAGACCCCGCGCGGCGCGATCACCGCGGGCGCCGCGATCGTCACGGTCTCGACCAATGTCCTCGCCAGCGGCGCGCTCCGCCTCCCCGGCCACGACGCGATCCTCCACGCCGCCGCGGAGCTGCCGCTCGGCCTCGCCGACAAATTATTCTTCGCGCTCGACGGTGGGGAAGACATCGACGCCAATGCCCATCTGCTCGGCGATCCGCGCAACGCGTGCACCGGCACCTACACGCTGCGTCCGTTCGGCCGACCAATCGTCGAATGCATGCTCGGCGGCGAAGGCGCACGCGCGATGGAAAAGGAAGGCCTCGACGGCGCCGCCGCCTTCGCGATCGGCGAGCTCATAGGCCTGCTCGGCAGCGACTGGCGCCAGCGGCTCCGCTTCGTCGCCGGCTCGGCCTGGGGTCGTGAGGATCACATCCTCGGCGGCTACAGCCACGCGCTGCCAGGCCGCGCGGAAGCGCGCCGCATCCTCGCCACGCCGATCGACCCGCGCATCCGCTTCGCCGGCGAAGCCTGCTCGCCGGGCGAATTCTCGACCGTCCATGGCGCGTATAATAGCGGCGTCGCGGCCGCGAAGGCGCTGCTCGCGGTCTAGGCCGCAGCCTGTTTGGCCGGCTCGGGATTGGAGAATTCCATCTCCTGATCGATCCCGCCGAACTTGAGCGCCATCACGTCGCGCGTGTAGTTCTGGTGGAGTCGCCACGGCTTGCGCGTCCCCTGCCGCGGCAGCTGCCCCGCGGCCCGCTGGACATAGCCCGACGTGAAATCGAGGAACGGCGCCGCCTCGAGCGGCCCCTCCACCCGCGGCGTCACTTGCCGCATCCCGCGCCGCTTCATCGCATTGAGCAGCCGCGTCACATAATTGGCGGTGAGGTCCGATTTCAGCGTCCAACTGGCGTTGGTATAACCGAACGAGATCGCGAAATTGGGCACGTCGGAGAACATCATGCCCTTGTAGGTCATGTGCTTCGCCGGCTCGAACGCCACGCCGTCGACGCTGATCACCGCGCCGCCGAGCAGCTGGATCTCGAGCCCCGTCGCGGTGACGACCAGATCGGCCTCGAGCGTCTCGCCCGACGCCAGCCTTATCCCGTTCGCCACGAAGCGGTCGATCGTGTCGGTGACCACCTGCGCCTTGCCCTCGCGGATCGACGCGAACAGATCGGCGTCGGGCACGAGGCAGAGCCGCTGATCCCACGGATTGTAGCGCGGGGTGAAATGGGTATCGACGTCGTGGTCGGGCAGCTCCTTGCGCACCATGTCGACGATCGCCTGCTTCGCCTTTTCGGGGCGCTTGCGCATCGCGCGGAAGAAATATTGCTGGAGCAGCACGTTCTTCCACCGCGTCAGTCCATAAGCGGTCTTCGCCGGCAGCTTGCCGCGCAGCCAGTTGGCGATCCCGTCCTCCGAGGGCCGCGCGACGATATAGGTCGGCGAGCGCTGGAGCATCGTCACCGCCGCCGCCTGCTTCGCCAGCTCGGGGACGAGCGTCACCGCGGTCGCGCCGCTGCCGATCACCACGACCCGCTTGCCGGCATAGTCGATCGCGTCGGTCCAGAATTGCGGATGGACGATCTCGCCCCTGAAGTCCTCGATCCCGGCGAATGCGGGCGCATGCCCCCGCGCATAATTGTAATAGCCGCTCGCCATGAACAGGAAACTGCAGGTGAAGCGCCGCTCCGCGCCGTCCTGCTCCGCCACCACCGTCCAGCGCGCGTCCGCGCTCGACCAGTCGGCGCGCTTGACCCGGTGCCCATAGCGGATGTGCCGGTCGATGCCATATTCGCGCGCGGTCTCGTCGAGATAGCGCAGGATCGACGGCCCGTCGGCGATCGCCTTGGCGTCGGTCCAGGGTTTGAACGAGAAGCCGAGCGTGTACATGTCCGAGTCAGAGCGGATGCCGGGATAGCGGAACAGATCCCAGGTCCCGCCGAGCCGGTCGCGGCCCTCGAGGATCACATAGCTGCGTGCCGGGCTATTGGCCTGGAGATGCCAGCCCGCGCCGATGCCGGAGATCCCGGCCCCCACCACCACGACGTCGAAATGCTCGGTCATTCGCCTCTCCGCGCCCGGCTATTTACATCGTTGTAAACAGCCGGGCGTCCGGCAATCAAGCCGCCATCGCGACCCGCGTCAATAATCTCGCGAGTACCGCAAGCTCACGCTCGATCCCCCGAACGACGCGGTCTGCGAGAGCAGGCTCAGCGAGCGGGTCAGCGCGATCTCGAGTTGGGTGGCGGTGAAGCCCCGCGCGTCGGTGATGATCTCGATATAGATGTCGCTGGTGATGTACTTGCCCGCAGCGAGCGACGTGCCGCGCCCGCTGGTATCGTCGGCGCCGAGGATGCGGAGCCGGTCGATCCCGGTCGCCGAGCGCAGCTGGCCGAGCGGATTGAGCCCGCCGCCCGAGCCGCTCAGCGAATTGACCGCCGCGGCGAGCTGGATCGCCTCGGTCGCCGAGAGATTGGTCACATTGGTCCCGAAGAACAGCCGCGCCAATACTTCCTCCTGCGGCAGGCTGGGCGAGGAGGTGAAGGCGATATTGGGCCGTTGCGCGGTACCCGAGATGTCGATGATCGCAGTGATGCCCTCGGCGGTCGTGCTCGCCTCGACATCGATGCTCGGGTTCGACAGTTGCGATCCCTCGAAGCGGATGTTGCCGCGCGTGACTTCGAAGCGGCGGCTGGCGAAGCTGTAGGTGCCGCGGACGATCTCGAGCGAGCCGCGCACCTCGGGCGCCGCGGTGGTGCCGCGCACGAAGACCCGCGCGCTCCATTCGGATTCGAGCCCCATGCCCGATACGAACAGCCGGTTGGCGGCGACGAGGCGCAGATCGAGATCGAACACGCTGCTCATTTGCGGCCGTGGCGCCGGGCGTGCCGGGCCGTCCGCCGCGATCTCGCTGCGACGCCGGATTCCGGTGAGCTCGGGCACTTCGGCGGCGCCCTGCCGGATGATCTCATAGCGTGCCTCGGGGATGGTCAGCCGGCCTTCGATCTTGGCTTCCTGCAGGTTGCGCACCACCGTGATCCGCCCGGTCGCGGTCGCGCCGAGCGCATCGCTCTGCGCGAGCTGGGCGTTGTTGAGCTCGGCAACGAGGTTGATCGGATAGCCGTTCGCGGCGGAGAGGCCGATCCGCCCCTGCGCGGTGATCGTCCCGCTGCCGGCGCGGCCGCTCGCCTGATCGAGGATCAGCTCGTCGTCCGAGAAGCGGCCGGCGATCTTCAGATTGGTGATCTTGGTCCCGTAGGTCTCGTTGCCGTAGCTCAGATTGTCGGCGCGCACGACGCCGGTGAGATCGGGCTCGCGCACCCGGCCGGTGAAGTCCGCCGCGATGCCGATCGCCCCGGTGAGGTGCTGGTTGGTCAGCCCCGCCAGCGAGAAGGGCACTGCGGCAGGCCCGTTGTAGCGGATGCCGCCCGAGAGCGGCGCGCCCATCAGCCGCTCCGTCCATGGCCCCGCGCCCGGCCCGAGCGGGCGCAGCGTCATCACCACCCGGCCGATCGTCGTGGTGCCGCGCTTGATCAGCGCACGCGCGTCGCCGCCGTCCGGGAGCAGCTTGCCGACGAAGCTGACATCCACCGGCGAGGACACGGTGGCGAGGCTCGATCGCGTGAAATTGTCGATCTCCAGCCGCGCGTCGGCGCTCGGGAACGCGTCGGGATCTGGCTGCGCGAAGTCGAGGCTGCCGCTCGCCGTCCCGTCGACGCCCAGCCCGGGCATGAAGCCGTTGATCACCGCGAGATCGAGCTTGTCGAGCCGCGCCTGCAGCGCGATTCCGGCGCCGTAGCTCCCCGCCAGCCGCATGCTGCCCCGATCGAAATCGATCTGGGTCGGCAGCAGCCTGTAGGTATCGCCGGCGATCTGGACGCGCGCCGGGTTGACCGTGTGGAAGCGGATGCCGCTGCCCTGGCCCTGCAGCGCCACCAGCCATTGCTCGGGCGAGAGCCGCGCATTGGCGGCGATCTGGAAGGGCACACCCGACGATCCGGTCGCCACCGCCTGCGCGGTGCCGTTGCCGCCCTGATAGTCGATCTTCGCGCGCGCCGTCTTGAGCACGAACTGGCCGCTGCGCAGATTGGCGATCTGCACGTCCGCGACGATCTGCGGCGTTTCGGTGAGCACGACGTTCGCCGAGACCAGCGCGCGTCCGATCGTCAATTCGGCGTCGCCGGGGATCCTCGCGTTGAGCGCGCGCGCATCGATCTTCGCCGCCTGGTAGCGGCCCTGCGCGGCGAGCTCGGCGCTGCCGACCACGCCCGATCCTTCGAAGGTCAGCCGGCCGGCAAAGGGCCCCGCCTCGGTCTGCTGGAGATTGCCGGCGATATCCATGCCGGCGAAGCGCGCGCTCTCGATGTCGATCGCCAGCGTGCGGCCGGTCCGCACGAGGACATTGGCATTGAACGGCCCGTATTTCGTGCCGCCGCTGGCCTCGACCGCCCAGGCATTGCCACGACCGTGGATCTTCGCCTCGAGATCGACCAGCCCCACCCCGAGGCCGGGCTTGGGTGCGCGCAGCAGCACCACCGGCGCGTTCATCGTGCCCGAAACCCGCGCCGTCAGCGGGCCATATTGCGTCGAGACGGCATCGGCGTTGATCAGGATCGGCCCTGCCGGGTCATAGCGCCCCGAGCCGCGCAGGACGCGGAATTGCGGGGCGCGCAGCCGGATATCCTCCACCGCGATCACCCCGCTGGGGCCCAGCGTGACGCGTGCCGAGGCAACCGCGTTGCCCCCGAGGAAATTGCGCACGCCCTGATTGGTCAGCTTGCGGGTCTCCGCGGCGACATGCCCGCGGATCCCCCAGCCGCCATCGCGTGCGGCGAACAGCTCGGCATCGGTCTTGAGGTCGACCACGCCGACCCCGTTGATCGCGTAATTGTTGATCCGCCCCTTGATCGCGCCGGTGTAGCGGCCGCGGCCCATATCGGCGGCGATGATCGCGGTGGCGTCGACCCGGTCCGAGCGTAGCCGCAGATTGTCCGACAGGATCTGGTCGCCGGAGATCGCAAGATCACCGGCGATCGAGAGGTTGGTGACCAGCCCGCCGACCGCGGCGTTGAGCCCGGAGACCCGCGCGGCGCGGGCGCGGATCGGCACGAGGATGCGATCGGCATCCACCCGCGCCCGGCCCTCGGCCTGGAGCCCTTCGACGATCGTCTCGCCAAAGCCGAGCGAGGCCGCGCTCAGCTTGTAGTCGACCACCGGCGTGTTGAACGGCCCGTCCAGCGCGAGCGCGGCACGCACCGATCGCCCGTTGAGATTGGGTGCGATCGCACCCGGCGTGAGCAGCATCGCGTCGATGTTGAGGTTGCGGAAGCGGTTATGCCCGAGATCGACGATGCCCTTGGCCTCGACCGAAAGCGCGCGCGAGCGGAGCTTGAGCACGCCGTCGGCGGCGCGATCGCGCCACACCGCGTCGAGCGCGACGTCGAGCTGCGGCGTTGCCAGCCGCTCGACCGGCCCCTGCATGTACACCCCCGGCCAGGTCGGCCCGCGCACCTGGAAGCGGCCATTCTGCGCGGCCACCGCCAGGTCGGCGATCGGCTTGCCGCCCAGCGTCGCGCGGGCCTTGCCCTGCCAGCTGCGCCAATTGCCGTTGCCGTCGACGTCGAACGCCACTGGCTGGGCGAGCCCCATCAGCCCGGTGACCAGCCCGTTCGCCGGCGCGCTCAGCTTCATCTCGATGTCGAGCTTGTTCTGCTCGGGCACGGCGTCGAGCCTGAGCGTCAGCGTATCGCCGCCGGGCACGCCGGGCGCCGCGATCGTCGCGCCATTGGCGGTGATCTGCGCGCGGCCGCCCGAGAGATGCGCGCTGCCCTGCAGCCGGCCGATATGCCGTTGCCCGCTCACCGCGGGCGCGATGTCGATCCGCGCGATGTCGAGCTTCCCGATATCGATGTCGATGTCGGGAAGCAGCGGCGCCTTGGGATCGGTCGAGGGCTTGAGCGCCGGCCGCCGCAGCAGGCGTATCTCGGGGCTGCTCAGGCTGCGGATGTCGACATGGTTGCGGAGATAGGCGAACGGGCGCCAGTCGACGTCGATCTCCCGCGCGGTGGCGAAGGTCCCCTGCGTGTCGCGCACTTGCACGTCGCGCAGCTTCATCGCGCCGAACAGCGATCCCTCGATCCTGCCCACCCGGAAGTTGAGCCCCGAGGCGAGGCTCAGCCGGTTGATCTGCTTCGTGACAAAATCGCGCCCCGGCTGGGTGTTGAGCCCGACGACAAGCAGCCCGAGCGCGACGACCACCGCGGTGAGCGCGATCGCGCCCCATTTGACCACGCGCTGCCAGACCGGACGGCGCTCGACGATCACGGTCTCGGCCGGCACGTCGGCGGCGTCGATCGCTTCTGGCGGCGGCGGCTCGGTCGCCATCAGAAGGCCTGCCCGATCGAGATGTAGAGCGAGATCCGCGATTCGCCCGGCTTGCGCGCGATCGGCGTCGCCACGTCGACCCGCAGCGGCCCGAAATTGGTGTAGAGCCGCCCGCCGATCCCCGCGCCGAAGCGCATGTTGCGCAGCGTCGGATAGATCCCCTCATAGACCTGCCCGGCGTCGACGAACGGCACGATGCCGTAATTGCCGAAGCGATAGCGCGCCTCGATCGCGAACTCGTTGAGCGCGCGCCCACCGACCGGCCGCCCGTCGGGCGAGCGCGGACCGAGCTCCTGATAGCCGAAGCCGCGCACCGATCCGCCGCCGCCGGCGTAATAGCGTCGCGAGGGCGGCAGGTCGTCGCGCGCCACGCCGGGGATCGATCCTGCCCGCGCGCGTCCGGCTAGCACGATGCTCGACGAGACGGGGTAATAGACGGTTCCCTCCACCATCAGCCGCGCATAGGGGCGCGCCGCGCCGCGCACCGAGGTCTCGGGGCTGACATTGGCCTTGAGCCGGAATCCCCGCGTCGGGTTGAGCAGATTGTCCGAGGCGTCATAGCCGATGAAGGTCGGCAGCGCCGCGATCAGCCACGTGCCGCGATCGCGCCCGCCGGCGCTGAAATTGTAGCGGTCCTCGTTCGAGCCGACGATCTCGGCGCCGTAGAAATAGGTCCAGCGCTTCTGCCAGATCGGCGTGGAATCGCGCGACCAGCGCACCGCCACCGAGCCGGTGTAGGATTCGAACGCCGCGAAATCGGAATGGTTGAGCGAGGCGCTCGCCTGGAAGGTGCGATCGCGCTGACCGGCGTTCGAGCGGCGGAAGGTGCCGGTCACGCCCTGCTCCTGCGTGCCGAGGATCGCGCTGGCGATCAGCGCCCCTTCGGGCGGGAACAGGTTACGGTGCGTCCAGCTGCCTTCGGCGCGGAAGCCCTGTCCGGTGCTGTAGCCGACCTCGGCCGCGAGCGTGCGCGCGCGGCCGCGATTCTGGCGGACCAGCAGATCGACCACCTCGGTCTCGTCCGGCCCGACCTCGCCGGTCCGCACCGGCTCGACCGAGACGGTGGAGAACAGGCTCGTCGCGATCAGCGCCTCGCGCAGATCGTCGACCTTGCGGCTGTCGTAGAGCTGGCCGGGCTTGTAGCGCCGCAGGATGTTGATGTGGTCGACGTCGAACACCTGCCGGCGGCCCTCGGTGACGATCGCACCGAACGAGGCGCGCGGCCCCAGCTCGACCGGCAGCGTGTAGTCGCCGGTGTGGGTCTCCTCGTCGAGCAATATGTCGCGGTCGCCGACTTTGGTGAACGGATAGCCCTGCTGCGGCAGTCTCAGGCTGACATTGGCTTCAGCCCCCTGCACCCGCTCGGCCTGGATCGGATCGCCCGGGTTGAGGTTGAGCTCGCGGTCGAGCAGCCCCGGCGGCACGGTGGGCGTGCTGACGACCTCGACCTTGGCGAGCCGGTAGAGCGCGCCCGGCGTCGCGGTGATCGTCGCGCGGACATTGCCCGAATTTTTCGGGTTCTGCTCGATCGTCGAGATCGCGGTGCCGTCATAATAGCCGAGCGAGTGCATCAGCCGCACCGCCAGCTTCTCGTCCTCGCGCGCCCGCGCCGCGACCATCGCCGCGTTGGCCGCCTTGCCGTCGCCGTCCTCGAGCGCGGAGAGATCGCGGAACTTGTCCTCGAGCCCGATCTTGTCGAGCCCCTCGACCGCCACGGTGTAGCGGATCGTGGTGACCTTCTCGTCGTCGACGCCTTCGATCTTGACCGGCTCGACCTTGAACTCGGCGAGCGGAATCAGCGGCTGGGCGAATTCGGGCGCTTCGGCGGCGGGCGGCGGGAAGCTCTCGATCTGGCTGGTCACGCTCCCCGGCGTCGCCGGCTGGGTCACCGGCGGTTTGCCCATGTCCGGGATCGGCTCGAGCGGCGCGTTGATGTCGTCGCTCAGCCTGGGCAGCGCTGCCTCGAACTCGGCATCGGGGACAATCGCCTCGTCCTGCGGCGCGCCCTGCTGGGCCTGTTGCGTCTCCTGCGGATCGCTGTCGGGCAGCTTTTTGACCGGCGCGCCCTGCCCCGGCCCGGGGTCCGAAACTTGCGCACACGCAACGCCCGGCAGGAACGCCGTCCCTGCCAGCGCGGCAAACCACACCGCTGTCACCCCTTTACGCACGCGCCTCCTCAGGAGCCGCGAACCCCGGCCCTCTCGCAAGCGTAACGACCCATTTGCGCTTTGGCTCCCCGCCCCGGGCAAATCGCCAGTCATTTCAGCGTCTAGGCAGATCGACTGCACGCAAACTCCTTGCGGCTTCGAAACGACCTTGCGGCCGGCGCCTTGCAATTGCAATCGCGGGCACGAATTTCCTTGCCCCGCGGCCACTTCGCGCCCATCTGCGGCTTTCCATGTCATTTGCAGATCTTCCCGCGCTTCTCGCCGAAGCGCTCGCCGCGCGTGGTTATGCCACGCCCACCGCCGTCCAGGCCGCGGTCATCGAGCCCGACGCAGCCGGCCGCGACCTCATCGTTTCCGCCCAGACCGGCTCGGGCAAGACCGTCGCCTTCGGCCTCGCCATGCATGGCGAGCTGCTCGGCGAGGACGGCCGCATCGCCCCCACCCGCGAGCCGCACGCGCTGATCATCGCGCCCACCCGCGAGCTCGCGCTGCAGGTCAGCCGCGAGCTGATCTGGCTCTACGGCCCCACCGGCGCGCGGATCGCCACCTGCGTCGGCGGGATGGACGCCTCGAAGGAGCGCCGCCAGCTCAACTTCGGCGCGCACATCGTCGTCGGCACGCCCGGGCGTCTCCGCGACCATCTCGAGCGCGGCGCGCTCGACCTCTCGGCCCTGCGCGCGGTCGTCCTCGACGAGGCCGACGAGATGCTCGACATGGGCTTCCGCGACGACCTCGAGGCGATCCTCGACGGCGCCCCCGAGACTCGCCGCACCCTGCTCTTCTCGGCGACGATGCCCAAGCCGATCGTCCAGCTGGCGAAGCGCTACCAGAAGGACGCGCTGCGCATCTCGACCGTCGGCGAGGAGCGCGGCCATGGCGACATCGCCTATCAGGCCGTCACCATCTCGCCCTCGGACACCGAGCATGCGGTGATCAACCTGCTCCGCTTCCACGAGGCCGAGACCGCGATCCTGTTCTGCGCCACGCGCGACAATGTCCGCCACCTTCACGCCACTTTGGTCGAGCGCGGCTTCTCCGCCGTCGCGCTCTCGGGCGAGCACAGCCAGTCCGAGCGCAACCACGCGCTCCAGGCGCTGCGCGATCGCCGCGCCCGCGTCTGCGTCGCCACCGACGTCGCCGCGCGCGGCATCGACTTGCCGACGCTCAGCCTCGTCATCCATGTCGAGCTGCCGCGCGACGCCGAGGCGCTCCAGCACCGCTCGGGCCGCACCGGCCGCGCCGGCAAGAAGGGCACCGCGGTCCTGCTCGTCCCCTATCCGCGCCGCCGCCGTGTCGAGATGATGCTCAAGGGCGCGCGGATCAACGCCGAGTGGATCGAGGCGCCCACCCCCGAGGCGATCCGCGCCAATGATCGCGAGCGCCTGCTCGCCGCGATGCTCGCCCCGGTCGAGACCGATGAGGAGGATCTGGCGCTGGCCGAGCGCCTGCTCGCCGAGAAGTCGCCGCAGGAGATCGCCGCCGCGCTGGTCCGCGCCCACCGCGCCGCGATGCCCGAGCCCGAGGAGCTGATCGAGCAGACGCCCGACGCGCGTCGTGCTGCGCAGCAGGAGCGCCACCGCCCCGGCTTCGACGACATCGCCTGGTTCCGCATGGACATCGGCCGCCGCCAGAACGCCGATCCCCGCTGGGTCCTTCCGCTGATCTGCCGCCGCGGCCACATCACCAAGAACGAGATCGGCGCAATCCGCATCGGCCCGAACGAGACCTATTTCCAGGTTCCGCGCGCCATCGCCGCCAAGTTCGCCTCGGCCGCGCAGCGCACCGCCGAGGGCGACGAAGACGTCCGCATCGAGCCGTCGCGCGAAGGCCCGCCCCAGCATGGCGGCGGCGGTGGTGGTGCCCCCCGTCAGGGCGGCGGCCGCCCCTCGCATCATAGCGGCCCCCGTCCGCCGCAGCAGGGCGAAGCCCGTGCGCCGCGCCGCCACGACCCGAGCCGTCCGCAGACCCCCTACAAGGCCAAGCCGCACCGCAAGGGTCCGCCGCGCGGGTGAGCACGGGGGTGCGCCCGCGCATCCTCGTCGATGCCGATGCCTGTCCGGTGAAGGAGGAGATCTACAAGGTCGCCTTCCGCCACGAGATCCCCGTGGTCGTGGTCAGCAACCAGCATCTGCGCGTGCCCGCGCACCCGCTGCTCAGCCGGCAGGTGGTCAGCGACGCGTTCGACGCCGCCGACGATTGGATCGCCGAACAATCGGCACCCGGCGCGATCGTGATCACTGCCGACATCCTCCTCGCCGATCGCGCGCTCAAGGCCGGCGCGCGCGTCCTCGCGCCCACCGGCAAGCCCTTCACCACCAGCTCGATCGGCGGCGCGATCGCGACCCGCGCGATCATGGCCGATCTGCGCGCCGGCGGCGATCAGCTCGGCGGCCCCGCGCCCTTCGCCAAAACCGACCGCTCGCGCTTCCTGCAGGCGCTCGACCAGGCCGTGGTCGCGGCCAAGCGCGGCCTCTGACGCACCCGGTGCTCCTGCGAAAGCAGGAGCCCAGAGTCACGAACGCCGCAGTCCCGAAAATCCCGCTTCGCAGAACCACGCGCCACCTTCGTCGCCCCGCGCTGGCAATCGCCCGACGAACGCGCACGCTCCCCCGAACCGGGAGACACCGCGATGCCACCAATCCATTCCGCATTCCGCTGGGCGCTGACCCTCTTGCCGCTCGCCCCGAGCGCAGCCGCTGCGCGCGGTCAGGACGCCTATGCCGCGGCAATGGACCACGCGACGGCGCAGCGCGCGATCGATCCGGCCAAACCGGGCGACAAGGATCTCGACTGCACCGCGA
This sequence comes from Sphingomonas naasensis, assembly GCF_004792695.1. Classification (GTDB taxonomy): domain Bacteria; phylum Pseudomonadota; class Alphaproteobacteria; order Sphingomonadales; family Sphingomonadaceae; genus Sphingomonas; species Sphingomonas naasensis. The sequence goes on from NZ_SRXU01000002.1 coordinate 555,879, forward strand.
TCCGCACCGAGCTGGCCGCGCTCGAGCAGAGCATCGGGGGCGGGCTCGACCGCCTCAACGGCACGGTCTCGGCGAGCAACGCCGCGGCCAAGGCCGATCGCGAGGCCCGCGAAGCGCTGCGCGCGGTCCGCAACGCCGCGAACACGGTGCTCCCGATAGGCGAGCTGATCGCCGCGCCGGCCGAAGCCGCGCTCGACGCCAAACGCGCCGCCCAACAAGGCCGCACCGTCGCCGCGGCATCGGCGCTGTCAGGGGACTTCCAGTACACCGCGGCGCGGATGGGGCATTTGCACGCACTGGCGGCGGAGCGGTGTGCGGCGGAGCAAGGTGGCACACGGGCCTCCGGCTCCGGCAGGCGCCGCTAGTCGGCTGCACCATCGCCATTTTTCCAACTGCGGAGACAATCGCATGCCCATGATCCGCATCGAGCTTTCCGCCGGACGCACCAAGGAGCAGAAAAAGAACGTCGCCGACGCGGTCACGCGCGCGATGATGGAATATTGTGGGTGCGCGGCCGAAAGCGTCCATGTCGTTTTCTGCGACGTCGACACTTCCGACTGGGCGGTAGCGGGAAGATTTCTGGACGAAACCGCCTGAGGGCGACCGCCGCCGGGAGAGACGGAAGGCAGCCGCCAAACCGGCAGTGTTCATTCCTTGCAATGCAGGATTTGCGCCGCCTGCCTCCGGTGGTCGGTTCCGCCGCCCGCTCTTCGACAGTGCGAAGCCGAGCCCCGCGCAGACCCTGCATCCGGCTCAGCCCGAAGTGCGCCCGGCCCGGTTGCCCTCGCCCGCACCCCATCCTAATCTCCGCCGCAAAACCAGAACCCCGGGGCACCATGTACAATCCGAAGACCCTCCTCCTCGCCACCACGCTGGCGGTCACCCTCGCGCTTCCCGCCCACGCCCAGCGCGCGCCCGCGCCGATCACGCCCGAGCATGTCCGCGCGCATGTCGACATCCTCGCCGGGCCGGCGCTGCGCGGCCGCGGCAGCGCGACGCCCGACGAGGCCGCGGCGGCCGCCTATGTCGCGTCGATGTTCCGCGGCTATGGCCTCGCCATGGCGCCCGGGATGACCAGCTATACCCAGCCGATCGACGTGGTCAGCCTGCGGCTCGATGGCGCGCCGGTGCTCACCGCCAACGGCGTGGCGGTAGACTCCCCCTTGCTGTTCTCGTCGAGCGGCCAGCCGGTGCGCGGCAAGCTCGCCGCCTTTGCCGGCACCGATCCGAAACAGGCCCCCGCCGCCGCCGCGGTGATCGTCACCAATCCCGCGGCCAATGGCCTCCAGCTCGCCGGCGGTGTCGATCCGTCGAAGGTCCAGCTCGTCATCATCCGCGCGACCGATCAGGTGCGCGGCTATTATGACCGGATCGGCGGCCGCCCGCGCCTGCCGCGCTATCTCAAGGGCGAGACGCCGCGCCCCCGCCCGAGCGTGATCGCACTGGGCGACGCCGCGTTCGACAGGCTCGCCGCGCAGGACGGCGCCGAGATCGCGCTCGAGCTGCCCGGCCTCGTCGAGCAGGCGCAGGTGACCACCAATGCGATCGGCTTCCTCCCCGGCACCGATCCCGCCGCGGGCGTGATCCTGATCTCGGCGCATCTCGACCATCTCGGCGTCCGCCCCGACGGCAAGATCATGTACGGCGCCAATGACGACGCCTCGGGTACCGCCGCGGTGCTCGAGCTGGCGCGCGTGCTGGCGGGCAAGAAGCATCGCCGCGGCATCATCTTCGCCGCCTATGGCAGCGAGGAAGCCGGCGGCTTCGGCGCGCACTGGTTCGCCGCGCATCCGCCGGTGCCGCTGGCGGACATCGTCGCCAATCTCGAGATCGAGATGATCGGCCAGCAGGATCCCAAGCTCCCCGCCGGCACGATGATGATGACCGGCTTCGAACGCTCGACCTTCGGCGACACGCTGAAGGCGCACGGCGCCTTCGTCACCACCGACCCCTATCCCGAGCAGAACTTCTTCCGCCGCTCGGACAATTACGCGCTCGCGCTCAAGGGCGTGGTCGCGCACACCGTCTCGGGCTGGGCGACGGTGCCGACCTACCACACCCCCGAGGACACGATCGACAAGCTCGACATCCCGTTCATGGCGCGGGCGATCCAGTCGCTGGTCAAACCGATCGCCAGCCTCGCCGACAGCAAGGCCAAGCCCGAATGGAAGCCCGGCGGCCAGCCGACCGAGTGAGACGATGACCGCCGGCGAACTCCACGACCTGTTGGTCACTGCGCTCGTGCGCCAATATGGCGGCAGCAAGCGTGCCTGGCGCGCCGCGCTCGGCCCGCTGCGGGTGTACGACCCCGCCACGCATCCCCACTGCAACTGGTCCGCTGCCCCTTCGGGCAGCAGCACCGAGAACGCCGCGATCGAGCGCCTGCAGGACGAGCTGCGCGGGAAACACCCGCTGGTGACGACAGGATAAGCCGTCATCCCGGATGTTAGGCTTTCCCGGAAAACCACTGGTTTTCCGTTGGAAAGCCTTACAGTCCGGGATCCACCGCGCCGCTTGATGCTTGCCTCACGATAGATCCCGGACAGCTCGATTTTCTGATCAAATCAGAGATTTGAAGAAAATCGGCTTCCGGGATGACGGGCCGCGGACAAGCTGACGCGCAAGGCCCAACCCTTGGCGCCGGCCCGTCTCACGCCGCGCGCAGCGTCCGCGCCGCGGCGACCATCGCTTCGATCGCCGGCTTCACTTCCTCCCATTTGCGCGTCTTGAGCCCGCAATCGGGGTTCACCCAGAGCTGGTCGGGGCGGAGATGTGCTTGGGCGAGCCGCATCAGCGCGACCATCTCGCTCTCGCCGGGCACCCGCGGCGCGTGGATGTCGTACACGCCCGGCCCGATCGCGCCGGGATAGCGGTACGCAGCGAAGCCCTCGAGCAGCTCCATCTGCGAGCGCGCGGTCTCGATCGAGATCACGTCGGCGTCCATCGCGCCGATCGCCGGCAGAATGTCGTTGAACTCCGAATAGCACATATGCGTGTGGATCTGGGTCGCGTCCGCCACGCCCGCGGCGGAGAGCCGGAACGCGCCGACCGCCCAGGCGAGATAGGCGTTCCAGTCGCGCTTGCGTAACGGAAGCCCCTCGCGCAGCGCCGCCTCGTCGATCTGGATCGCCTTGCACCCCGCCGCCTCGAGGTCGGTGACTTCGTCGCGGATCGCAAGCGCGATCTGGCGGCACGAGTCCGCGCGCGGCTGATCGTCGCGGACGAACGACCAGTTCAGGATCGTCACCGGCCCGGTGAGCATGCCTTTCACCGGCTTTTCGGTCAGGCTCTGGGCGTAGCGCCACCAATCGACCGTCATCGGCTGCGGCCGCGAGACGTCGCCATAGAGGATCGGCGGGCGAACGCAGCGCGAGCCATAGCTCTGCACCCAGCCATTGGTGGTGAAGGCAAAGCCGGCGAGCTGCTCGCCGAAATACTGGACCATGTCGTTGCGCTCGAACTCGCCATGGACGAGCATGTCGAGGCCGACTTCCTCCTGCCAGCGGATGGTGCGCTCGGTCTCCGCGCGCAGGAAGGCGTCATAGGCCGGCGCGTCGAGCTCGCCGCGGTTGAACCGCGCGCGGGCATTGCGCACTTCGCCGGTCTGCGGGAACGAGCCGATCGTCGTGGTCGGGTAGGCCGGCAGGCCGAGCACCGCCGCCTGCGCCGCACCACGCGCGGCGATATCCGTCGCGCGGGCGTACATCGCCTCGGTGACGTCCGCCACGCGCGACCGGACCGCGGGATTGTGTACCCGCGGCGAGGCCTTGCGGTTCGCCACCGCCTGCGCGGCCCTGGCGAGCTCTTCGGAGACGCTCGCGCGTCCGTCGTTGAGCGCACGCTTGAGCAGCGCCAGCTCCTCGACCTTCTGCACCGCGAAGGCGAGCCATTCGGTCACCTCCGCATCGAGCTTCTTCTCGAGCGCCAGATCGACCGGGACATGGAGCAGCGAGCAGGACGGCGCCAACACCAGATCGCGCGTCGCCGCGATCGGCGCGATCCGATCGAGCAGCGCGTCGAGATCGGCGCGCCAGACATTGCGCCCGTCGACGACACCCAGCGAGAGCAGCAACGATCGGGGCGCGGCCTTGAGCACGGCGTCGAGCTGCTCGGGCGCCCGGACCAGATCGATATGCAGCCCCGCCACCGGCAGCGCCGCGGCGAAGGCGAGATTGTCGCCCAGCCCGCCGAAATAGGTCGTGAGCATCAGCTTCGGTCCCGAGCGCGATAGCCGGGCATAGGCGCGGGTCAGCGCCCGGCGCTGCTTCTCGTCGAGGTCGAGGACGAGCACCGGCTCGTCGATCTGCACCCATTCGGCGCCCGCATGCGCGAGCTGGCCGAGGATCGCGGCATAGAGGCCGAGCACTTCGTCGAGCGCGTCGAACGGATCGACGCCACGTCCCTTGGCGAGGCTCAGCCAGGTCACCGGCCCCAGCAGCACCGGCCGGGTCTCATAACCCTGCGCCCTGGCCTCGCGATATTCGTCGACGATCTTGAGCCGGTTAAGCGCGAGCTTCTGGCCCTCGGCGAGCTCGGGCACGAGATAGTGATAGTTGGTGTCGAACCATTTGGTCATCTCGCACGCGGTGACGCTGCCATGGCTGCACCCGGCATGGTCATCGCCGGTCGTGCCGCGCGCCATCGCGAAATAAGTGGCGAGCCCCGCCTCGCCATCGGCGCTGCGATAGCGTTCGGGGATCGCGCCGAGCATCACGCTGGTGTCGAGGACATGGTCGTAGAGCGAGAAGTCGTTCGACGGCAGCCAGTCGGTGCCGAGCGCCTTTTGCCGCGCCCAGCCAGCGGTGCGCAGGCCCGCGGCGGCCTCGAGCAGTTCAGATTCATTGGTCTTGCCGGACCAGAATGCCTCGAGCGCGTGCTTCAATTCGCGTCGCGGCCCGATGCGCGGGAAACCCAGTGTGGCAACAGAGACGGTCATGTTCTTCAACCCCGAAGAATGGGCGAGGAACAGCGGAACAGACGCGCGCAGGCACGGACGCGACGGCCGGCATGCAAGCGGCCGATCCGGGCACCCCGCCGGTGGACGTTATCGCGTCGCGGGCAGGTCTCCTGGCTCGCGGGTCAGCGCGGCGATCCGTCTTCCCGGGGCGAGCCCCAGTGACATGTTGGATCGCAGCTCGCCGCTTACAGTTGCGGGGGCAGCGCCGGCATCGCACCGGCTTCCCGTCTTAGCTCCGCCGCGGGCATGCGCCCGGACGGAGAACCTTCGACGCGCGCAGGATCGCACCGTGGGGGAGCCCCGTCAAGCATCATATAAAGAAATCTTTATATGATGCTATTTGACCGGTCGCTTCTCCAGTTTGCGCGCGAGCGTGCGACGATGCATGCCGAGGCGGCGCGCGGTCTCGGAGATGTTGAATCCGGTCGCCGCCAGCGTCTCGTTGATCATCTCCCACTCATGCGTCTTGAGCGAGGTCGCGCGGCCGGTGACGGGCACCTGGGGATCGCCCATCGCCTTGCCGAATGCCGCTTCGATGTCGTCGGTGTTGGAAGGCTTGGCGAGATAGTGGCTGGCGCCGAGCTTGATCGCCTCGACTGCGGTGCCGATGCTCGCATAGCCGGTGAGCACCACGATCAGCATTGCGGGATCGCGCGCGTGCAGCGTCGCGACGCAGGGCAGCCCCGATGCGGTGCCGAGCTTGAGATCGACGACGGCGCGGTCGGGCGTCTCCTCGGCAAGCAGCGCGTCGAGCTCGGCCGGCCCGGATGCCACCCGGACGCGATAGCCGCGTCGCTCGAACGAGCGCTGCAGCGTCCGCGCGAAGGTCGCGTCGTCCTCGACGATGATCAGGCTGGGACCGTCCACCATCATTCTCCCCCGGTTCCGGCGAGCGGTAGCAGGATGCGCACTTCGGCGCCGCTGTCGAGATTCCGCGCCTCGAGCCGTCCGCCGAGCCGTCGCGCGACATTGGCGGCGAGGAACAGGCCAAGCCCATGCCCGGCGCCCTTGCTCGACTGATAGGGTTTGCCGACATGCGCCAGCGCATCGGGCTCGAAGCCCGGCCCGAAATCGCGCACCGCGATCGACAGCATCTCGCCTTCCGCCCGGACGATCAGCCCGACACCCGTCGGCGAGGCCGCGGCGGCATTGTCGAGCAGATTCCACACCGCCTGACGCAGCGCCGGGTCGGCGGCGACCACCGCTGCCTCGACCCCGTCGCGGCTATAGCCGAGCGGCACCTGCGGATGCGTCGGCCGCCACGCCGCGGCCAGCTCATCGAGATAGGCGGCGGCCCGCACGCTCTCCATCGCCTCGCCGCGCGGCTGGCCGGCCGAATGGAGGATGTCGGAGACGATCGCCTTGCAGCGCCGCACCTCGGCCTGCATCTCCTCGACCTCGCCCGCCAGCTGCGGGTCCGCTGCGATCGCCGGCATCCGCCGCCAGTCGGCGAGGATCACCGACAGCGAGCCGAGCGGCGTCCCCAGCTCGTGCGCGGCGCCCGAGGCGAACAGTCCCATCCGCACGATGCCCTCCTCTTCCGCCGCATGCTGGCGCAGGTCGGAAAGATAGTCGTCGCGGGCATGGAGGTTGCGGCTGATCCGGACGATGAACATGACGAGCAGCGTCGCGACCATCAGGAAGCCGATCCAGCGGCCGATCGCGAACAGGTCCGCGCCTTCGGGGATCAGCCCGATCGGCAGCTCGAGCGGAACGTAGCGGACGGTGAGCAGCGCATAGCTCAGCCCGGCGGCGAACAGCAGGATCGCCACCGACGCGGGCGGCAACAGGATCGCGCCGAGCACCACCTGCAGCAGGAACAGCGAGATGAACGGGTTGGTCGCGCCGCCGCTGAAATAGAGCTGCAGCGTCAGCACCCCCATGTCGATCAGCAGCGCGACCATCACCTCGATGTTGCGCACGCGGTGATGCGGCAGCGCCATCCGGGCGACGAAATTGGCGCCGGCGAGGAACAGCGCGACGCTGAGCATCTCGGCGAGCGGCAGCGGCACGCCGAGCGCGAAATGCACGAACAGGATGGTCAGCGTCTGCCCGACGACCGCGATCCAGCGCAGCTGCATCAGCTGGCGCATATTCTCCGCCGCGGCGGTATCCGCCGGGAGGCCGTTCGGGGCGCCGGAGCGTCGCCGCGTCAGCGCGAGCAGCGGTGCGTCCATCACCGCCGCACCGGGCTGCGCCACGCCAGGGCGGCCGCCTCCGCGCTCAGCAGCGCGAGCGCGAACCAGGTGAGCGCATAGACGAGATGGCTGTTGCGAAAGCGGACCACGGTGAGCCCGCCTAGCGGATAGCCGCCCGGGTTGGGAGAGGCATCGGCATCGACGAAGAAAGGCGCGACCGGGCCGAGCCCCCGCGTCCGCGCGATGGCGGCAACGTCCCGCGAATACCAGCGGTCCGCCGCCGGATCGTTCGAGCGCAGGAAACCGCCCGCCGGCTCGCTGGCGCGCATCAGCCCGATCACGGTCACCGTGCCGCTCACCTGCCCCGCCGTCCGCGTAGACGCACTCCGGCGATCGCCGGGGACGAAACCGCGATTGACCAGCACGATCCCCTGCCCGGTGCGCAGCGGCGTCACCACCCAGAAACCGGCGCCGCGCTCGGTCACCGCCTGCACCAGCGTCTCGCGGTCATGCTCGAACACGCCGCGCGCCCGCACCCGCCGATATTCGAACGCCTGCGTGCCGAGGCCCGACCAGCCGGCCGGAGGCGGCACCGGCGCCGGCGCCGCATGGATGCGCGCATCGACGCGCGCGATCAGATCCTGCTTCCACGCGAGCCGCTGGACCTGCCAGATACCGAGCGCCGCGAAGCCGGCCGCTGCGAGCAGGGCCAGCCCGATCAGCAGCGCGCGTTTCAGGACGGCGCGCCCATCTCCGCCGAGGGCATCGGCATCATGTTGCTGTTGAGATGGTACATGATCCACAGCGAGCCCGCGAGCACGATCACCACCAGCACGGCGGTGAAGACATAGGCCATCAGCGTCCAGCCGCCCTCGGCGCGTGTGTTGACGTGGAGGAAGCAGACCGTGTGGACGAGGATCTGCACCACCGCGAATCCGATGATCAGGATCGTCGTGACCGCCGGGTTCTGCAGCGCCCCGGTCATCACCAGCCAGAACGGAATCGCGGTGAGCACCACCGACAGCAGGAAGCCGATCAGATAGCCGCGGCGCGTGAAATGGGGTGCCTCGTCATGGCCATGGCCATGATCGTCGTGCGAATGGGTGGCGTCGTTCATCGCAGGGCCCCGAGCAGATAGACGAAGGTGAAGACGCCGATCCAGACGACGTCGAGGAAGTGCCAGAACATGCTGAGGCACATCAGCCGCCGCTTGTTCTCGGCGATCAGGCCGCGCTGGCCGAGCTGGACCAGCATCACGCCGACCCAGATGATGCCGAAGGTGACGTGCAGCCCGTGGGTCGAGACCAGCGTGAAGAACGCCGAGAGGAAGGCGCTGCGCTGCGGCGTCGCGCCCTCGGCGATCAGATTGCCGAACTCGAACAGCTCGATCCCGACAAAGCCGGCGCCGAGCAGCCCGGTCACCGCCAGCCAGAGCTGGGTGGCGCGCAGCTTGTCTTCCTGCATCGCGATCACCGCGAAGCCATAGGTGATCGACGAGGTGAGCAGCAGCGCGGTGTTGAGCGCGACCAGCGGCAGCTCGAAGATCTCGTGCGGCGCCGGGCCGCCGGCATAGCTGGTGCTCAGCACGCCATAGGTGGCGAACAGCGTCGCGAAGATGAGCGCGTCGCTCATCAGGTAGATCCAGAACCCGATCAGCGTGCTGCCGCCGGGCGCGTGATGATGCTTGTCCTCCACATCGTAGAAGGACAGCTCGGTGGCGTGAGGTTCGGTCACTGCGTCCGCGGCCATGTCAGGCTCCCGCCGCGAGCAGCTGGGTGCGCGCGTCCTCGTTCTGCGTCACTTCGTCCGCGGGGATGAAGTAATCGCGGTTGTAGTTGAAGGTGTGGACGATGGCGACGACCAGCAGCCCCACCGCGGAGAGCGCCGCGAGCCACCACATGTACCAGATCATCCCGAAGCCGAGCGCCAGCGCCAGGCCGGAGAGGATCACCCCCGTGCCGGTGTTGCGCGGCATGTGGATCGGCTTGAAGCCGGTGGTCGGGCGCTGCGCGCCGCGCTCCTTCATGTCGTACCACGCGTCGAGATCGTGGATCACCGGCGTGACGGCGAAGTTGTAGGCCGGCGGCGGCGACGAGGTCGACCATTCGAGCGTGCGGCCGCCCCATGGATCGCCCGTGGTGTCGCGCAGCTTGTCGCGGTTTTTGATGCTCACCCCGATCTGGATGAGGAAGCCGAGGATGCCGACCGCGATGATCGCCACGCCGATCGCGGCGATGACGAACAGCCACTGGGTCGACGGGTCCTCGATATGCTGGAGGCGCCGCGTGACGCCCATCAGGCCCGCCACGTACATCGGTGTCCACGCGACCCAATAGCCGATCACCCAGCCCCAGAAATTGACCTTACCCCAGAACGGATCGAGCCGGAAGCCGAAGGCCTTGGGCCACCAATATTCGATCGCCGCGAACAGGCCGAACACCACGCCGCCGATGATCACGTTGTGGAAATGCGCGACGAGGAACAGCGAGTTGTGGAGCACGAAGTCGGCCGGGGGCACCGCGAGCAGCACGCCGGTCATCCCGCCCACCACGAAGGTGATCATGAAGGCGAGAACCCACTGCATCGGCAGCTCGAAGCGGATGCGGCCGCGGTACATCGTGAACAGCCAGTTGAAGATCTTCGCGCCGGTCGGGATCGAGATGATCATCGTCGCGATGCCGAAGAAGCTGTTGACGCTCGCGCCCGAGCCCATGGTGAAGAAGTGGTGGAGCCACACCAGCCACGACAGGATCGTGATCACCACCGTCGCGTAGACCATCGACGAATAGCCGAATAGCCGCTTGCCGGTGAAGGTCGAGGTGATCTCGGAATAGATGCCGAACGCCGGCAGGACGAGGACGTACACTTCGGGGTGGCCCCAGATCCACACCAGGTTCCAGTACATCATCGGGTTGCCGCCGAGATCGTTGGTGAAGAAGTTGAAGCCGAGATAGCGGTCGAGCATCAGCATCGCGAACGCGGCGGTCAGCACCGGGAAGATCGCGACGACGAGGATGTTGCTGCAGAAAGCGGTCCACACGAAGATCGGCATCTTCATCATCGTCATGCCCGGCGCGCGCATCTTGATCACCGTGGCGACCATGTTGATGCCCGACAGGGTCGTGCCGATACCGGCTATCTGCAGCGCCCAGAGATAATAATCCGGCCCGGTGCCCGGGCTGTTCTGCAGATTGGAGACCGGCACATAGTTGAGCCAGCCCGCGGTCGAAAACTCGCCGACGAACAGCGAGATCATCACCAGCCCGGCGCCCGCGGCAGTCAGCCAGAAGCTCAGATTGTTGAGATAGGGAAAGGCCACGTCGCGCGCGCCGATCTGCAGCGGCATGACGAAGTTGACGATCCCGACGACCAGCGGGATCGCGACGAAGAAGATCATGATCGTCCCGTGCGCGGTGAAGACCTGATCATAATGGTGCGGTGGGAGATAGCCTTCGCTGCCGCCGAACGCGATCGCCTGCTGCAGGCGCATCATGATCGCGTCGGAGAAACCGCGCAGCAGCATGATCACGCCGAGGATCATGTACATGATCCCGATCTTCTTGTGGTCGATCGAAGTGAACCACTCGCGCCACAGCCAGCCCCAGAGCCGGTATTTGGTGATCGCGGCGAGCACGCCGATCCCGCCGAGGACGACGCCCGCGAACGTGACGAGCAGGATCGGCTCGTGGATCGGGAAGGATTCGAAGGTGAGGCGGCCGAAGATTGCCCGGCTGAGACTTTCGTCGAACATGATGGCTCCGGCGGTCAGACTGTGCCGGCGCGGGCGAGGCCCGGCGCGGCAGGGACAAGGTTGTGCGACGTGTTGCGGTTGGCCGGCGCATCCTTCGACTCGGGCGAGGTGCGGTTCGGGCCGTCGCCCTTCTCCTCGCCGTGCTTGAAGATCGCGCCCTTCGGCTTCTCGCCCGGCGGCGGCGGGGCGGCATGGCCGGGCGGCATGCCGGCGCCGGCATGCGGGTCATTCGGGTGCCCGCCGCCCGCGCGCATGTCGTGCTGCATCACGTCCTTCATGCACGGCGTGCCGGGCTTGACGCAGCGATTGAACACGCGATCGAAGAGATCGGCGTCGACGCCCGCGAAATACATCGCCGGCGAGCGCTCGCTCGGCTTTTCGAGCGCAAGATAGCGCGCGGTGTCGAGCGCCTGCCCGCTGCCTTTCACGCGCGACACCCACGCGTCGAAGCCGCCCTGATCGACGCCGTAGAGCTTGAAGCGCATGCTCGAGAAACCGGCACCGCTGTAATTGGCGGACATGCCCTCGAACTGGCCGGGGCGGTTGAGCACCGCATGCATCGTGCTGCGCATGCCCGGCATCGTGTAGATCATGCCCGCCAGCGTCGGCGCGTAGAAGGTGTTCATCATGTTCGCCGAGGTGAGGTCGAAGCGGACCTGGCGATCGACCGGCAGCGCCAGCTCGTTGACCGTCGCGATGCCCTGTTCGGGGTAGATGAACAGCCATTTCCAGTCGAGCGAGACGACCTGGATGACGAGCGGCTTCGCCTTGGGATCGATCGCCTTCTCGGCCGAGATCCGGTTCAACGGACGGAACGGGTCGAGCAAATGCGTGCTCCACCAGGTCAGCGCGCCGAGGCAGATGATGATCAGCAGCGGCGCCGACCAGATGACCAGCTCGAGCGCGGTCGAATGGTCGAAATGCGGATCGTAGGTCGCATCCTTGTTGCCCTGGCGGTAGCGCCACGCGAACACGACGATCAACGCGAGCACCGGCACGATGATCAGCAGCATCAGCGCCGTGGAGATATAGATGATGTCGCGCTGCTGAAGGGCGATGTCGCCGGCGGGATCGAGCACCGCGCCGTGACACCCCGCGAGCAGACCGGCGAGCGGCAGCAGGAGGAGGAGCCGGCGTGCAATGGACATGGGTGTGTCTTCGCGCATGGACCTCCGCCTATCCCGGCGCCCCGCTGCGCCGACATTGGACATTTTGTCCTATCCCCGCCGTTGCGCTTTTCTGGTGCAACGCGCGTTGAAACGCAATAACATCAAAAAAGGCTGCCGGAGCTAGCGAATGAGTGCACCGATCGCCGCGTCGAACTCGACGCCCCTCGAACGCGATGCCCGCATCGTGAATGCCCGTGACCACAAGATCGCGCCAGGCGAGATCGCCATCGGCGTGATCATCGGCCGCACCAGCGAATTCTTCGACTTCTTCGTCTACGCGATCGCCTCGGTGCTGGTCTTCCCGGCGGTGGTGTTCCCCTTCGTCGATCCGCTCACCGGCACGCTCTATTCGTTCGGTCTGTTCGCGCTGGCCTTCATCGCCCGCCCGCTCGGCTCGGCGATCTTCATGTGGGTCGACCGCAATCACGGCAAGGGCGTCAAGCTGACGATCGCGCTGTTCCTGCTCGGCGGATCGACGATGGCGATCTCGTTCCTGCCCGGCTACGCCTCGATCGGCATCGCCGCGGTCTGGCTGCTCGCGCTCGCACGAGTCGCGCAGGGCGTGGCGCTCGGCGGCACATGGGACGGCCTGCCCTCGCTGCTCGCGCTCAACGCGCCGCGCGAGCATCGCGGCTGGTATGCGATGATCCCCCAGCTCGGCGCGCCGCTCGGCCTGATCGTCGCCGCCGCGCTCTTCGCCTTCTTCCTGTCGACGCTGTCGAGCGAGGACTTCCTGTCGTGGGGCTGGCGCTATCCGTTCTTCGTCGCCTTCGCGATCAACGTGGTCGCGCTGTTCGCGCGGCTGCGCCTCGTCGCCACGCCGGAGTTCGAGCGGCTGTTCGAGAGCCGCGAGCTTCAGCCCGCCCCGATCGTCGAGACGATCCGCGAGGAAGGCCGCACCGTGCTGCTCGGCGCGTTCGCGCCGCTCGCCAGCTTCGCGCTGTTCCATCTGGTGACGGTGTTCCCGCTGTCGTGGGTCGTGCTCAACACCGGCGAGACCGTGGTCCGCTTCCTCGTAATCGAGATCATCGGCGCGGTGGTCTGCGTTCTGTCGATCCTCGCCTCGGGGCTGATCGCAGACATCGTCGGGCGCCGCGCGGTGCTCGGCGTCTCGGCAGTGCTGATAGGCGCCTATAGTGGCTTCGCCCCGCAGCTGCTGGGTGCCGGCAGCTTCGGCGAGACGGTGTACATGATCGCCGGCTTCGTGCTGCTCGGGCTCGCCTTCGGCCAGTCGTCGGGCGCGGTGAACGGCAGCTTCTCGAACGAGCGCCGCTATACCGGCGCGGCGATCACCGCCAACCTCTCCTGGCTGATCGGCGCCGGCTTCGCGCCGCTCGTCGCGCTCGCGCTGGCGAGCAATTTCGGCCTGTGGTCGGTCGGCGCCTATCTGCTCTCGGGTGCGGTCTGCACGCTCGTCGCGCTGGCGATCAACAAGGATTGGGCGCAGCCCTTCGGCCTCGTCGCGCGCGCGGAGCCCGAGCCACAGGCGTGACACTCTTCGTCCTCCTCGCGCGTTGCGCTTCGCGTGCAGCACACAGGAGGACGGGATGCCCCGTGGCGACAAGTCGAGCTACACCGACAAGCAGAAGCGCAAGGCCGGGCATATCGAGCAAGGCTATGAGGACCGCGGCGTAAGCCACAAGGAAGCCGAGCGCCGCGCCTGGGCCACCGTCAACAGCGAGTCCGGCGGCGGCAAGAAGTCCGGATCGGGCCGCGGCAAGAAGGAAAGCCACGAATCCGCGCGCAAGGGCGGCCGGAAGGCCGGATCGAGCCAGAGCGCCGAGAAACGCTCCGCCGCCGCGAAAAAGGGTTGGGAGACGCGCCGCCGCCGCGGCAACGGATGATCGGCACATGAGCGTCATCGGCTGGAAACTCGATCGCGATCAGCGCACGGAGCTGCTCGCGCAATTCCCGCCCGAATGGCCCGATGTGATCGCCGATCATGTGACGCTCGCGGCGTATGTCGACGCCGAGGCTCTCCTTCCCGCCCCGGTACATGCCGAAATCGTCGGCGAGATCAGCGACGGCGAGGGATTGCAGGCAATGGTGGTCGCGCTCGACGGCGGCACCGATCGGCCGGACGGCTCTGTTTGGCACATCACCTGGTCGCTCGATCTGTCCGGTGGCCGCAAGCCGGTCGAGAGCAACGCGCTGATCGCCGAACGCGGCTGGCGGCCGCTCGCTGCACCGGTAGCGATCCGGCTCACGCCGGCGCGGCTCGACTGATGCAGCGCGATCGCGTCCGCGACGGCATCCCCGCCGCATCGCCATGACCGATTTCGCGCGGCTCCGGGACCGGATGGTCGAGGTCCAGCTCGCGCGGCGCGGGATCCGGGACGCGAGGGTGCTGACGGCGATGCGCGCGGTGCCGCGCGAGCGCTTCGTCGACACCGGGCTCGCGCCATATGCCTATCGCGATTCGCCGCTCCCGATCGCAGCGGGCCAGACCATCTCGCAGCCGTGGATCGTCGCCGCGATGATCGAGGCGGCCACGCTCGAGCCGGGCGATCGCGTGCTCGAGGTCGGCGCGGGGTCGGGCTATGCGGCGGCGGTGCTCGGCCGGATCGCGGCCCGCGTCGTCGCGATCGAGCGCCACCCGGCGCTCGCCGCGCTGGCGCGCGAACGGATCGCGGCGCTGGGCTATGACAATGTCGAGATCCATGTCGGCGACGGCAGCTGCGGGCTGGCGGCGGCGGCGCCGTTCGACGCGATCCTCGTCGCCGCCGGCGCACCGGCGGTGCCGCCGGCGCTGCGCGAGCAACTCGCGCCGGGCGGGCGCCTGATCATCCCGATCGGCGCGCCCGGCGAGCAGAAGCTCCGCAAGCTGACCCGCACCGCTGCGGCATGCTTCGCCGAACAGGATCTCGGCACGGTGGCCTTCGTCCCGTTGATCGGCGCGCAGGGCTGGCGGAACGGCTCGACCGAATGACGCCGGCGCGCTAGCCCGCCGGCGCAAACCCGGTATCGGTCAGCCGAAGGCGGCGCAGATCGACCCCCATCTCGCTCTGGAAGCGTGCGACGGCCGCGTCTCCGAGCCGCTGCATCAGCACCCGGTCGCCACGCCGGATGGCGTCGTCGAAGGCGGCATGCTGGATCAGGAAATTGAGGATCAATATCTCCGAGAATTCCTGCCGCTGCGCCTCGCCCATGCGCAGCTGCGCGGGATTGGCGACCAACATCGCACGGACCTGCGCGCGCACGCCCAGCACCTGGGCGCGGTTGTTGTCGGCGGTGTTGGCCATCGCCCAATTGAGGATCCAGTAGGCCGTCAGCGCATCGGCCATGTCGTTGGTGCGCAGCCCGTCATTGGCGACGAGCTGCGCCCAGTTCCGCACCGGATCGGTCTTCTCCATCACCGCGGCGAGCTTCGCGGCATCGGCGGCACCGACCTTCCCACCCATCCACGACGCGAAGTGCCGGCGCACCCGCGCGCTCACTGCCGGCGAGGGGCGATAGCTGGTCGCCGCCGCGGCGCCGGGAGCGGCAGGAACGGCCCTTTCGGCGGGCTGTCGCGCCGGTCGGTCGAGCGGCGCGCCGATCGCCGCCTCGACTCGCTGGCGGTTGAGGATGTCCGACAGGACATAGTTATGCGGCAGCACGGTCCCCATTTCCTGCGCCGCGGCAGGGGCCGCCAGCCCGACGAGGAGGGAGAGGATCGCAGCAGCAACGCGCATCGACGGGGAACTCCGCTCGAATTTCGCCTTGCTTAGCCGCGCGGCATGACAGGGCCAAACGCGCGACGATCATCTCGTCACAGGCTCGGCGCGTTCGAACGTCTAGCGCAGCCGCCGGAAGCGGATCGCGGTGCCGCCGCCGGGAGCCAGCGCCAGATCGAGCACATCGTCGCGCGTCACCACCCGCTTCTCGATCCGATAGGCCTGCGGATTGGTGCGATAGTCCGCCTGCGGCCCGTCGGCATAGATCTGCGCCTCGTAGCGCGCGCCGCTCGCGAGGAAGTCGAGCGGCTCGCGCAGCGTCCGCGCATTCTCGTCGGTGATCGCGCCGAGATACCAATCCTCTCCGCCCCGCTCCTGCCGCGCGACGACGACATAGTCGCCGATCGCGGCCTGGAGCGTGCGCGAGCGTTCCCAGTCGGTCGGCACGTCCTTGATGAACTGGAAGGCGTCGGGCCGCGCCTCGTAATTCTCGGGCAGGTCGGCCGCCATCTGCACCGGCGAGTAGAGCACGACATATTCGGCGAGCTGGGTCGCCAGCGTCGACTGGACGCGTCGGGTCAGCTCGGTCTGGCCATGGGCGAGATCGAAGATGCCCGGCGTGAAGTCCATCGGCCCCGCCAGCATCCGGGCGAAGGGCAGGATGGTGAGATGCTCGGGCGGGTTGGTCGGCACGCCCCACGCGTTGAATTCCTGCCCGCGCGCGCCTTCGCGGCTGATCATGTTGGGCCAGGTGCGCCGGAGCCCGGTGTCCTTGACCGGCTCGTGCGCGTCGATCGCGATGCGGTGCTTCGCCGCGACCTCGGCGACGCGGAGATGGTGGCGGACCATATATTGCCCCGCGAACCATTGCTTGCCGCCGCGCGCGTCGACCACCTCGCCGCTATGGCGGACATAGCCGGTCTTGACCACGCCGACGCCGAGCCTCTGGTACATCGCCATCGCGTCCTCGAGCTGGCGCTCGTAATTCTCGACCGCGCCCGCGGTCTCGTTGTGCCCGATCAGCTGGACGCCCTTCTCGCGCGCATAGGCGGCGAGCGCGGGCGCGTCGAAATCGGGATAGGCCCTGGTGAAGCTGAACTTGTCGCCATTGGCGATCCACTCGCCGTCCCAGCCCTGGTTCCAGCCTTCGACCAGCACCCCGCCGAACCCGTTCTTGGCGGCGAAGTCGATATAGCGCTTCACATTCGCGGTGTTGGCGCCGTGGCGATAGCCGCTGCCCCAGGTCGAGTGGTTGAGATGCATCTCCCACCAGATCCCGACATATTTGCCCGGCTTGAACCACGAGACGTCACCCAGCTTGTTGGGCGCGTTGAGGTTGAGCTCGATCCGGCTGTCGGCCAGCGCCGCGGGGCTGTCGCCGATCAGCACGGTGCGCCACGGCGTGACGAACGGACCCGTCTTCTCGGCGGCGGTGCCGTCGGGCGCGGGCATCAGCGACGCGGTCAGCGTCCCCGTCCCGTTGCCGGCGAGCAGCATGCTCGGAAAGTCGATCAGCGCCGCCTCGTGGAACGACAGATAGACGCCATTGTCGCCCTTCAGCGTCAGCGGAGTCTCGGCAAGCGTGATCCGGCGCGCATCGGTCTGGGTGTAGAGATATTCGTCACGCTCCTGCCCCAGCGCCTGATACCACCACGCCTGGTTGCTTCCGACCGGGCGGAACTGGGTGCGATCGGCGGTGACCTTGACGGTCTGCCCGGCCGGGACTGCGTAGCCATAGCGGAGGCCCAGCCCGTCATCGAACAGCCGGAACGTCACCTCGACCGCCCGGTTCAGCGCCGTGTCCCCGTGCAGCGTCACCGTCAGTTCATTGTGCCGGTCGCGGATCATCCGCTGCTCGCCCCAGGGCTGCTCCCAGCTCGTATCCACCGCATCGCGGCGCGGATTGTCGAGCCCGGTGAAGCGCGGCGCCACTTCGCCTTCGAAGGTCAGCCCAAGCTCGCCCGGCGCGAGCACCGGCTTGCCCTGTCGGCTGACCTCATAGGTCGCCTTGCCGCCCGCCACTTCGACGCAAAGCTCGAGCAGCTTGCCCGGCGATTGCACGCACTCGCGCGCTTCGGCCGCGGCGATGCCGTGCGTGAGCGCGACGAGCGAGACGGCGGCGAGGCGGAGAGGCATGGACACGTCCTTTGCGAAGGTTGGAACCGGCCGTCGCCGCGCCGACGCGCGTCGCGCAGCCCAACCGGAGTCTTCAGAACCCGAAAAAAATCGCGCCGCCGCCGGGGTCGCGCGGCGGCGCGAGGGAGGGTCGTCAGAACTTGGCGCGAACGCCGAACTGGAAGCGCCGATCGACGCGGCTCCACGCGGAGTCCCGGTAGACCGGCCGCGCGCCGGGGGTCGCGGGCGAGTCCCCGAAGATCTGCTGCTGGTACACGCTGGTGGTGTTGAGCAGGTTCGATGCGTCGACCGAGAATTCGAGATAGCGGTTGACCGACAGGCGCAGCGATCCGTCGAGATAGCCCGCCGCCTTCTGGAACACCGGCAGGCCGATGCAGCAGTCGAGATTCTGGGTCAGGTAGCGCGAGCGCCAGTTATAGGCGAGGCGGAAGCCCACCGGCCCCTTCTCGTACAGCGCCACCGCGTTGAAGGTGTGCTTCGAGATGCCCGCCAGCTGGTGCGAGTCGAGCACCGATCCGGTGCCGCCCAGCGCCGGCTGCCCGGCGCCGACCGCGCCGAGATTGGCGCTCGACGAGGCGTTGAGCAGGTTGGAGTTGTTGATCCCCGACTGATGGACATAGGTGTAGTTGAGCTGGGTGCCGAACCCGCTCAGCAGCCCGGGCAGGAAATCGAAGAAGGTCTGCACCGCGCCCTCGAAGCCGAGCAGCTCGCCGCCGTCCTTCGCATTGGCCGGGCCGAGGATCTGCACCGTCTGGGTCGAGCCATTGTTGAGGAAGCTGGTCGCGCCGAACTGGCCGAAGGTGATGCTGCCGTTGAGCTTCTTGTAGAAGCCGGTGAGCGTCAGCGAGCTGCTCTTGCCCATATAATGCTCGAACGACAGGTCGAACTGATCGGCGGTGATCGGCTTGAGCGCGGCGTTGCCGGCATTGGCCTGGAACACGAAATTATAGCCGGTCACATTCGCCGCGGTGTGCGCCGCGGTCGGCGAATTGTAGACGATGTACGGCGAGTCCGGCGTCGTGGCGTAGATCGGCCCGTTGATCGCCACGCTGTTGCGCAGGAAGCCGATATCGGGCCGCGACATCGCCCGCGAATAGGCGAAGCGGATATAGCTCCTGTCGTCGAGCCCGAAGCGGACGTTGAAGCTCGGCAGCCATTCGGTGCTCGACGCCTTGTAGGTGTTCGCCTGCGCCGCGCCGTTGGCGAAGGCGCGGATCGCCGGCGTCAGATAGCAGGCGGGATTGACGATGTTGTTGCCGCTGAGCGGCGTGCCGCACGGCTGGAGATTGGCGAACACGTCGGCGTTCGGGAAGGCGATGCTGCCTTCGCTGGTCTCGCGCGTCTTGACCACGCGGACGCCGACATTGCCGACCACGCTGACGCCGCCGATCATCTTGTCGTCGCCACCGAAGCGCAGCATCAGATAGGCCGCCTCGGTCTGCTCGCGCACCTTGAGCATTTCGCCCGGCGTGAAGCAGTCGTCGACCGTGGCCTCGGCGCGATCGCAGATCGCGGTATAGCCCGGCAGGATCGGCGAATGGGTGGTGGCGCCGCTCAGCGACGTGAGCAGATGGTTGAAGTCCTTGAGCGTGTCGCGGTTGAGGAAGACCAGCGGGCCATTGGGGAAGACCTTGCCGTCGTAGAGGCCGCCCATGTCATAGGATTCCCAGATCCCGGCGCCATAGCCGCTGAAATTGGGGTGCCCGGCGTTGCCGCCGCAATTGCCGGTGTTGGTCGGATAGGCGCCGCCGGTGGTGTTGTCGGCGTTGAAGCCCGGGCCGTTGCAATACCAGGGCTGCGCGATCGGGGTCCAGTTGAACGTCGAGTAGCGGACATTCTGCTTGCGATCGGCATAGCGTACGCCGCCCTTGATCGAGTCGAACCAGCCGTCCCCGCCGAATTCATATTCGAGGTCGCCGCGCAGCGCGAGCGCGTTGGCGTCATTGTCCTCGACATGGCCCTGGATGAACGGGATCCAGTAATTATGGGCATTGGCGAGCCCGCCCGTCGCGTAATTCACGTTCGAGCCGGGCAGATAGGCGATCTGAGGGGTTCCGTCCTTGTTGGTGCTGTACTGGAAGTTCGCCATCGATCCCGAGGCGACGAGGATGTCGTTATTGTAGGTCGACGCGTCGATATATTGCGCGTCGAGGTTGACGTGGACGCGGTCCGAGACATCCCATTTGAAATTGGCCGAATAATCGCGCGTCCCTTCGCGATGGGCGAAGTTGCGCGCCTCGTTCTCGAGATAGAGCCCGTCGCGCAGCGTGGTGCACACCGAAGGCGCGGCGCAATTGTTGACGAACGGCAGCCCGGGGACCGCCGATCCGGCGTTGATCGCCGCCTGCGTGCTCTCCCATGTTCCGCTGAAGCTGCCATGGCCCTGCGTCAGCACGCCCGACTGGAGCATGCCGTTCGAACCGAACACCAAGGCGCCGCTGCCATCGGCCGGCCCGAGCGCGGTCCCGGTACGCGGATTGAACGCCGGCGTGCCGAAATAATTGCCGTCGAGCTTGGCGTGGCTCGCGCGCTCGAACCAGCCGTTGCGATAGTGCGAGTCGACATATTGCAGCGTCGCGTGGACGGTGCCTTCATTGTTCTCATATTGCGCGGCGAGCGCGATGCCGCGGCGCTTGCGGTCGTAATCGACCTCGGAGAAGCGCACGCCGTCGGGCGCATAGACGAAGCCGTTGCCGCCGAACGGATTGGCGGTGCAGCCGATGCTGCCGTCCGAGGTGACGTTGCCCGCCGCCGGGGTCCCGAAGCCCGCGCTGCAATAGGTGTCGATCTTGTCCATGATCACGCTCTCCGTGCGCGTGACGACATGGCTCTGGGCATAGCTGGCGAGCAGGCCGAAACGGCCGATCGGCGTCTCGAAGGTGTTGCTGATCAGCGCGGAGAATTCGGGGGTCCAGCGCCCCGAACGATCGCCATAGTTCATCCGGAAATTGCCGGTGACGAGCAGCCCGTTCTGATCGAACGGCACACGGGTGCGCAGATTGACCGTGCCGGCGATGCCGCCCTCGATCATCTCGGCGGTCTGGTTCTTGTAGGCGTCGACGCCCGCCAGCAGCTCGGGCGAGACGTCGTTGAACTGGAGCCCGCGCGCCGAATCCGCCGAGAAGCTGTCGCGCCCGTTGAACTCGGTGCGGACCTGGGTGAGGCCGCGGATCAGCACGCCGGTCGGCTCGCCCGAAGGATGGGTGCTGTCGTCGGCCGACTGGAGCCGGTTGACGGTGATGCCCGGCACGCGGGCCAGCGCCTCTGCCGCCGATTTATCGGGGAAGGCGCCGATATCGGTCGCGGTGATCGAATCGACGAAGGTGTCGGCGTTGCGCTTGATGTTCTGCGAGGTGCTGAGCGCGGCACGCACGCCGACCACCACGACGTCCTCGACCGGCTCCTGTGCGGCGGGATCGTCGGCGACCTGCGCCTGCGCGGTGGCGCCGCTGGTCTGCGCCTGCGCCGCCGATGCGGCCCCCAGCGCGATCAGCGCGCAGAGCGAGACGCCGCCCTGCAGCGCGCGGAACCGACGAGTCGAATGGAAATCCGTCATGCATGCCTCCCCATGTGCTCCGCTTTTGCGCGGATGCATTTCGGGCGCGGCTATCACCCCGCCCGTTCCGGTTGCATGGAATTGCGTAAATTTGCACGCGTTGCAAGTGGAAATTTCAGTGCGTCCCTAAGGCGAGTCCGCGCCGCGCCCTGCGAGTTCAGGCAAAATGTTTATGCAATTTTGCATTGTGCGTGCGATGCCTTGGGAATCGTCAGCGACAAACAGGCGCCGGTTGCCAGCGCCGCGGCGGCGATCGCCAGCGCGCCGCCCGGCGCTCCGCCGAAGGGCACCCGCACCAGCACGCCCAGCGTCGCCGCGGCGACGAGCTGGGGCAGCACAATGAAGATGTTGTGGATGCCCATATAGACGCCCATCTTGCGCGCCGGTACGCCGTCCGAGAGCATCGCATAGGGCAGCGACAGGATCGCCGCCCAGGCGATGCCGATGCCGATCGCCGGCAGCCACAGGTCTCCCGCCCGCGCGAAGCTGGCGAAGCCGAGCAGCCCGAGCGCGCCGCAGGTCAGGCACAGCGCGTGGCAGGCGCGCCGCCCTGCCCGCCGCGCGATCGCCGGCAGCACCAGCGCGACCAGCGCGGCGATCGCATTATATTCGGCGAACAGCATCCCCACCCAATCGGCGCTGCGGCCATAGCCCGCCGAGGCCGGATCGCGGCTCGCCGGGTCGAGCGCGGCGACCGCGGGGATCGCATAGACCCACAGCGCGAACATCCCGAACCAGGTGAAGAACTGGACCAGCGCGAGCCGGCGGAGCACCACCGGCATGTGGAGGATGTCCTCGACGATCACGACCATGCCGATCGAGCTGCGGCCGAACCGCCGCATCGCCACCGCGGCGAGCTGGAGCGCCCCGAACAGCGCCCCGATCCCCGCCATCAGATAGAGCTCGCGCGGCGCGCCGAGCAGCGGCGTGAGCCCGGCGAGCAGCGCGCCGCCAAGAGCCCACACCACGCCGCTCGTCGTCAGCGCGGCGGTGCCGCTCGCGCTCGGCACGTCGGGATGCGCGATGTCGGCCGCGTCCGCCGCCAGCTGCCCCGGCGGCCGCTCGGGCGTGGTCGCCACCGACCAGCCGACGGTGACGAGCAGCACCACCGCGCCCACCGCATAGGCGGCGGTGACGGTGTCCGCGCCGCCCCCCACGCCGAACCAGTTGGTCAGCATCCACGGCAGCGCCGAGGCGAACACCGCGCCTGCGCCGATGAAGAACACCTGCAGCGCGAAGGCGGAGGTTCGCTGGGGCTCGGGCAGCGTGTCGGCGACCAGCGCGCGGAACGGCTCCATCGCGATGTTGATCGAGGCGGTGAGCACCCACAGCATCACGCAGGCCGACCACAGGGTCGTCACGCTCGGCATCGCCAGCAGCGCCAGCGCGGTCAGCAGCCCGCCGGCGAGGATATAGGGCCGCCGCCGTCCCAGCCGCCCCCAGGTCCGGTCGCTGAGATGCCCGACCACCGGCTGGACGAGCAGCCCGGTGATCGGCGCCGCGATCCACAGCAGGGCGAGCTCGTCGACGTCCGCGCCGAGTGTCTGGAAGATGCGGCTGGTGTTGACGTTCTGCAGGCCCCAGACGATCTGGACGCCGAACAGGCCGAGGCACATGTTCCACAGATGCAGCGCGGCGCGCGGGGGTGCGGCGCTGCGATCCGAACCTCCGGTGCGCGACAGCCGCCTCCTGATCGCTTGCAAAGTCCCCCTCTCGATGCGCTACTAGGCCGTCTTCGGCATTGCCGGCAGCTTGGGTTCGATGGGTAGCAATAGCAACAACAATACCACCCTGCAGGATCTGGCGACGCTCGCCGGCGTCTCGGTGTCGACGGTGTCGCGCGCGCTCAACGATCATCCGCTGATCAGCACGCGCACCAAGCAGCGCGTCTGGGCGCTGGCGCGCGATCACGATTACCCGTTCAAGCCGACCATGCCCGCCGGCCCGATCGGCGCGGTCGGGTCGATCGCGATCGTCACCCCGGTGATGCGCGGCCGGCCGCTGCCGCTCTCGCACCCCTTCTTCCTCGAACTGCTCGCCAATATCGGCGAGGCGGCGCGCGAGCGCGACTGCGACTTCACCGTCAGCCACACCGCGCCGACCAGTTTCGACGATCTGATCGTGGCGACCACCACCAGCCGCGCCGACGGAGTGATCTTCCTCGGCCAGTCGATGCTCCACGAGGAGTTCAATCGGCTGGCGAAAACCAATGCGCGCTTCGTCGTCTGGGGCGCGCAGCTGCCCGGTCAGCGCTATTGCTCGATCGGCTCGGACAATCTGCTCGGCGGCGGGCGCGCGACCCGGCATCTCGCCCGGCTCGGCCGCAAGCGCATCCTGTTCCTCGGCGGCAGCGATCCCGAAGCGCTGCAGCGCCGCCGCGGCTATCTCGAAGCGCTCGCCGAGAGCGGGCTCGACGCCGATCCCGAGCGGATCGTCTCGGTCGAGTTCGAGCTCGAATCGGCCGATGCGGCGGTGAGCGGCCTGCTGCGCCGGGGCGTCGCCTTCGACGGCATCGTCGCGGCGTCGGATCTGATCGCGCTCGGCGCGATGCAGGCGCTGCGGCGCGGCGGAAAGTCGGTCCCCGACGACGTCTCGGTGGTCGGCTATGACGATATGCTGCTCAGCCGGCTGAGCACCCCGACGCTCAGCACCGTCCGCCAGGACACGTTCGCGGCGGGGCGGCTTCTGGTCTCGCGGATCATGGACAAGGACGAGCATCAGGAAAGCAAGCGCCTGCCCACCGAGCTGATTGTCCGCGAATCCTGCGGCGGCTGACCGGGAAATCGGCGGGCTGCGTCCGTCTTTCCGAAACACAGGTTCCCGATATGACCGAATTCTCCCGTCGCACGCTGCTCGGCGCAGGCCTGTCCGGCTCGGCGTTCGCCGCCCTGCCAACCGCGATCGCGCGGGCCGCCGCGATCGCGCCCGATGTTCGCACCGGCACGATCCGCGACGTGCAGCATGTCGTGATCCTCATGCAGGAGAATCGCGGATTCGATCATTATTTCGGCACGCTGCGCGGCGTGCGCGGCTTCGGTGATCGGCTGCCCATCCCGGTCGCCTCCGCGCCGGGCGAGGCCGGGCGCCGGACGGTGTGGCAACAGCGCGATCGCAACGCGGCCGGCGGCGCGCGCACGGTGCTTCCCTTCCACCTCGCGACGCGGAAGGATTTCGATCTGATGCGGATGGAAGGCACGCCGCACGGCTGGACCGACGCGCAGGCGGCATGGGACGATGGCCGCATGGCGCATTGGCCCGAAGCGAAGAGCCAGCGCGCGATGGGCCATTTCCGGCGCGAGGATATTCCGTTCCAGTTCGCGCTGGCGGAGGCGTTCACGCTCTGCGACGCCTATCACTGCTCGGTCCAGACCGGCACCAACACCAACCGCCTGTTCCTGTGGACCGGCACCAACGATCCGGCGGGCACGCATGGCGGCCCGTCGATCGACAATTCGCACGACAGCCTGCCCGGCAAGGGCGGCGCGAGCGACAGCTATCGCTGGACCACGACGGTCGAGCGCCTGCAGGCCGCGGGTATCGACTGGCGCATCTACCAGGACATGGCGGACAATTTCACCGACAACCCGCTGGTCGGCTTCGCGGCTTTTCGCGATGCCTATCGCGACGCCGGCGATGCCGCGCTGCGCGATCGCGCGCTCACCACGCGCGGGCTCGACATGCTGCGCGCGGACGTGCTGGCCGGCCGGCTGCCGCAGGTTTCCTATATCATCGCGACGGCGAAGGGATCCGAGCATCCCGGCCCGTCCAGCCCCGCCCAAGGGGCCGCCTATACCGCCGGGGTGATCGACGCGCTCACTGCCGATCCGGCGCTATGGGCGCGCACCGTGCTGCTGGTGATGTTCGATGAGAATGACGGCTTTTTCGATCATGTTCCGCCGCCCGCGCCGCCATCGCGCGCGCCGGACGGTAGTTTGCTCGGCGGCTCGACCGTCGATCTCGCCGGCGAACACCATCTGCGTCCGAACACCGGTGACCCGCGGCTAGAGGACCCGGCCTATCGCGGCCGCGCCTATGGCCTGGGGCCGCGCGTGCCGATGTACGTCGTCTCGCCGTGGAGCCGCGGCGGCTGGGTCAATTCGCAGGTGTTCGATCATAGCTCGGTGATCCGCTTCCTCGAGACGCGCTTCGGCATTCATGAGCCGAACATCTCGGCCTGGCGTCGCGCGGTCTGCGGAGACCTGACCAGCGCCTTCGACTTCACTGCTCGCGATCCGCGCCCGTTCGCGCGGCTGCCCGATCCGCGGGCCGATTCGGTCCGCGCCGCCGCGATCCCGCATCAGATCAGCCCGCTTGCGCCAACCGATCAGTCCCCGCCCGCGCAGGAACGCGGCATCCGTCGCGCCCGCGCCCTGCCCTATTGCCTCGAAACGCGGGGAACGGTCGATGCCGATGGCATCCGGCTGCGCTTCGAGGTCGCGGCCGGCACGCAGGCCGCCGTCTTCCACGTCTACGACGCCGCGACGCTTGCCGCCGCGCCGCGCCGCTTCACCGTCGGCGCCGGCGACACGCTCGAGGCGCATTGGCCCTTCGATGCCACGGGCCGCTATGACTTGTGGGTGCTCGGGCCCAACGGCTTCCATCGCCATTTCATCGGCCATCGGGGGGACCCGGCCGCCCTCGCGGCGCTCGACTGGGCGATTTCGCCGGACGAAGTCCGGTTGGCGCTCCCCGCCGGCGGCCTCGTCGTCGAGCGCCGGCGCGCCGGCCGATCGACACTGTCCGTCCACATCACCGCGTCGCGGCATCGCTGGTCGATCGAGCGGGATCATGGTTGGTACGACGCGACGCTGACCAGCCCCGACTCTCCCGGCTTCCGCCGGCGGCTCAGCGGCCGGTCGGATCGTTTGGGCCGGTCGACCTGCAGCGATCCGTTCGGCTGAGCATCGCCGCGGCCGCCGCGGATCCCCTCGGCGGCGCGTCGAATCGATGGCAAATGGCACTATCGGGGAGCGGCGCATCGTGAGCGCGCCGCCGGATCGCTGCGACGGGGCCAAAGGCATTCGCACCGCAGATTTCCCCGCGCCGCTGAAGCTGTCGAGGAGTTCCCGGACCAGGGGAAGGAATGGCGGAGAGGGTGGGATTCGAACCCACGGTACCCGTAAAGGCACGCCGCATTTCGAGTGCGGTACATTCGACCACTCTGCCACCTCTCCGCGAGGTCCTGGGATGTCGTTGTCGGGGTTTCCGACGAGCGCCACCGGTCGATAGAGCGGGGGCCATTAGCCGAGTCATTTGAGCGACGCAAGCTCCGCGCTTGTGCGGAAGCGAAGAGGCACTAAATTAAGTCCATGACCAGCCCATCTGCCCCTTCCGAGCCGCTCGAGCCCGGAATCCCGATGCCGCCGGTCGCCTCGGCGCGCTTCGCTATCGGAGACGTCGTTCGCCACCGGCTGTTCGATTTCCGCGGCGTGATCTTCGACGTCGATCCCGTCTTCGCCAATTCCGACGAATGGTACGAAGCGATCCCCGAGGACGCCCGCCCGCGCAAGGACCAGCCCTTCTACCATCTCCTCGCCGAGAACGCCGAGTCGAGCTACATCGCCTATGTCAGCCAGCAGAATCTGGTGGTCGACGACAGCGACGAGCCGGTCGACCATCCGGCGATCAGCGGGCTGTTCGAACGCTTTGCCGGCGGCCGCTACAAGCTCAAGCCGCACCACCGGCACTAGGCCGGGATCGAAGGGGCCCGCGGCCCCCTTCTCCCATTTCCTCAGAACTGGGCAGTGAAACGCCCGTAGACGAAGCGCCCGTTGAAGCCGAACGGCGAGAAGCTGCTGTACGGCTGGTAATAGGCGTCGACCGGGTAGAAGCCGCCGACGCCGGCCGGGCGCGCGCCCGTCGGCCGGGCGCTGGGGTAGACGTCGAACAGATTGTTCGCGCCGAACGCGAACGTCGCGTGCTCCTTGAGCGTGACGCGAAGCTCGAGGTCGGTCACCCATTTGGGCTCGAGGAACACGTCGTCGGGGCCATAGGCGGTCAGGCTGGTCGGCTCGGCGATCGGCGCGGTCGCGCCGGGCGCGACGACGTCGCCATAGCGCGTGGTGCGCGCGGTGATCCCGAACCAGCCGACGGTGCCGTCGGCGCTCAGCACGACCTTGTCGCGCGGCTGGCCATTGGTGAAGCGGATGCCCTCGACCCGGCCGAACAGGATCAGCCCCGGGATCTGCGCCAGCGGCCCGAGATCGGTGATCCGTCGATCGATCTTGTTGGTGTTGCGGTTGTACGCCGCCGAGAGCGACCAGTTGCCGAGCGATTCGAGCCCCATGCGATAGGTCGCGACCACGTCCACGCCCTGGGTGGTGGTGTCGAGCCCGTTGATGAAGAAGCGCGCCGCGCCGACCGACTGGAAGCCATTGGCGTCGAGGATCGCCTTGACCGCGGCGTTGACCGCCGCGGTGCCGCTGCCCGCGGCGCCGAGATTCTCGGTGAGGACGATCCGGTCCTTGATCTTGATGTGATAATAGTCGGCGGTCAGGCTGAAACCGCGGAACGGATTGAGCGCCGCGCCCGCGCTGAAATTGACCGACTTCTCCGGCTCGAGCGGCTTCGAGCCCAATGCGCGCGCGACCGGGCTCGACACCGGCTGGGTGCTGATCTCCACGGGCACGCCCGAGATGAAGTTGGTCGAGGTCGTGGTGAAATATTGCTGGTGCAGCGACGGCGCGCGGAAGCCGTTCGACACCGAACCGCGGATCGCGAAGCCGGGACTGAACTCGAAGCGCGCCGCCAGCTTGCCGTTCAGCGTGCCGCCGAAATCGGAGAAATGCTCGTAGCGGCCGGCGGCGGTCACCGTGAAGCCCTCGAACAGATCGGTATCGAGCTCGACATAGCCGGCATAGCTGTGCCGCCCGACATCGGTCTCCGCCGAGGCGGGGAAGCCCGGAAAGCCCTGCGCGCCGACCAGCGCGCCGCGGCCGGGGAAAGTGCAGACGCTGGTGCCCGCGTTGAAAACGCCGCCCTGCGTCGCGCAATTCGCCGCGGTGGTGGTCTGCGCGGCGACGAAATAGGGCCCGATCGCATAGGACTGGGTCTCGCCGGGCCGGATATTGAACGAATCGTTGCGATATTCGGCGCCGAAGGCGAGCGTCAGCGGCTTGGCGAGCCCGAAGTCGAATTCGCGGCTGAGATCGAGGTTGGCGGTCAGCTGCCCAAAGGCCAGCCCGCCCGAATCGAAATTGCGCTGCGACAGCGGGCCGTACGAGGTGTTGAGGCTGTTCTCGGTGCGGTAGTCGAACTGGTTGTGGCCATAGACGACCGAGAGATCGCCTGCGAAGCCGCCGACATCGCCGCGGATGCCGAGCGCGGCCGAGTAATCGGTCAGATCCGAATGGATGAAGGGCAGGAAGCCGTCGGTGCGCAGCGGCACGAAATTGGCCGTGGTCGGCGTCGTCGCCGGGGTGATCACCGACCAGTCGCGATTGTTCGCCGAAGCCGATTGGCGCCAGTTGGCGGCGCTCAGGCCGTCGCGCTTCGAATAGGAGCCGAACGCATAGAGTTCGAACGTCCCGATCGGCACGCCGGTATTGACGAAGACGTTGTAATCCTCGGTCTTCGGATCGCCATATTGGAAATTGAGGCGGTTGAAGCCGATCTCGCGCGCGTCGAACGCCGCGGTGGGGCGGTTGTAGTTGGGCCGCAGATCATAGCCGGCGCGGTTGGTGTTGTCGCGATCGCGATATTCGGCGGTGACGTTGAAATAGCCTTCGGCGCCGATCGGCAGGCCGACATTGAAGCCGAGCGTCCACATATCGCCGTCATTGGCCTTGCGCTCGCCATCGCGATTCGCCGACAGGATGCGCCCGTCGGCGGGATCGAAGACCGGCTGCCCACCGGTCAGCGCGAGACCCGTGACATTGGGCACCCCGCTGAGCGTGGTGATGTATTTGCCATAGCTCACCTGCGCGCGGCCGCCATGATTGGCGCGCTTGAGCTGGACGTTGATCACGCCCGCAATCGCATCCGAGCCATATTGCGACGAGGCGCCGTCGCGCAGCACTTCGATCCGCTCGATCGCCAGCGCGGGGATGGTGTTGAGATCGACCGCCGCCGAGCCGCGGCCGACCGATCCGTTGATGTTGAGCAGCGCGGTCACGTGCCGGCGCTTGCCGTTGACCAGCACCAGCGTCTGATCGGGCGCGAGACCGCGCAGCGAGGCCGGACGAATCACGTCGGTGCCGTCGGTGATCGACGGCTGGGGGAAGTTGAACGACGGGACGAGATTGTTGAGAATCTTGTTGGTCTCACCGAGACCCGAGCTCGATAGCGCTTCCGACGAGATCACGTCGATCGGCACCGGGCTGTCCGCGACGGTGCGGTTGGCGGCGCGCGTGCCGGTGACGACGATGGTGTTGCCGGGATCGTCGTCGGGCACGGCATCGCCGGGTGCGGCACCTTCGACCTGATCGGTGGCTGGCGGCGTCGCCACGGTCTGCGCCTGCGCCGAAGCGGCGAAAGCAAGAGCCGAAGCAGAGATCGAAAGCATCGAGAAGATCGTGCGTCGCATGATTTGCCTCCCTTTGGGAGGGCTTTGCCTCCCGGCAACATCATGCGCCCATGGTCCTGTAACGAAAGAGCAACCTTTGTGCGCTGCAATAGTATTTCGGATGCTGTGGCCGTCGCGCAACATGCCGGAATTACTTGCCCCGCCGCGCGCCCCGATTCTGCGGCGGCATCGGCCCGGGCACCGCCGGGGTGGTCGCCGGGTCGGAAAATGGCTATCCGAGGTTGACAGCGAAGGCCTCTTCCCTTAGCTGCGCCCTTCCTCCTGCCGGGGCAATTCCTTGGCGGGCACAAGCTTTTGTAGGTTGAGACATCGCCATGTTCGCTATCGTGCGCACGGGCGGCAAGCAGTATCGCGTTGCCGCCGGAGACAAGATCGTCGTCGAGAAGCTCGACGGAGAGGCCGGTTCGACGGTCACGCTGGGCGACGTCCTGCTCGCCGGCGAAGGCTCGGAGCTGAAGCCGACCGACGGTCTGACCGTCTCGGCCGAGATCGTCGCGCAGGCGAAGGGCGAAAAGGTCATCGTCTTCAAGAAGCGCCGCCGGCACAATTATCGCCGCAAGAACGGCCATCGCCAGAATCACACGATCCTGAAGATCACCGCGATCGGTGCGCAGGAAGAGAAGAAGAAGGCCGCGAAGCCGAAGAAGGCTGCAGCTGCTCCCGCCGAGGCCGAAGCCCCGGCCGCGGAAGCCTGAGCCGTCAACGAGATTCGAGGAGTATAGACAATGGCACATAAGAAAGCAGGCGGCTCTTCGCGCAACGGTCGCGACTCGGCAGGCCGCCGTCTCGGCGTCAAGAAGTTCGGCAGCGAAGCCGTGATCGCGGGCAACATCATCGTGCGCCAGCGCGGCACCAAGATCTATCCGGGCGTGAACGTGGGCATGGGCAAGGACCATACCCTTTTCGCGCTCGTCGACGGCCGCGTGTCGTTCAAGGTCGGCAAGCTTGGCCGCAAATTCTGCTCGGTAGACATGATTGCGGAAGCAGCCGAATAACATCGGGTAACCGGACGGGTTGCCCACCAGGGTGACCCGGGTCCGGCGAACGGACCAGCTGAAAAGGGAGACGGGTCACCCCGGCTCCCTTTTTCTTTTGCTCCCACGAAATGCGGCTGCAAACTGGCTGTCACACAGACACGCCAGGGGCACCGCAAGACCGAGGAGACTGGTCATGTTCGTGCGTACGCAAAGACTGACGCTGCGGCCCGGCTGGCGCGAGGACGCCGCCGAGCTCGCCCACGCGATGGGGCATGAGGAAGTGGTGCGCAACCTCGCCCGCGCGCCTTGGCCCTACACGATCGAGGCGGCGGAGACCTTCGCCGCGAGCTTCGAGGAATCGAGCGAGCCCAAGTTCCTGATCTTCGAGCATCGCGACCGCAGGTTGCGGCTGATCGGCGGCATCGGAATCGGCCCGTTCGACAAGGAGCCCAACGAGCTCGGCTATTGGCTGACGCCCGACGCCTGGGGCCGCGGCTACGCGACCGAGGCGGGCGCCGCGGTGCTCCGCGCCGCGCGCGCGGCGGGGATCCGGCACGTCGTCGCCGGCCATTATCTCGACAATCCGGCTTCGGGCCGCGTGCTGCGCAAGCTCGGCTTCCGTCCCACCGGACGCGTGACGCAGGTCTATTCGCGCGGGCGCGGCGCCGCGGTGCCTTCGGCACGGTTCGAGCTGGATCTCACTGGAGGCGGCGTGATCGATCACGATCCGCGGCACCGAATGGCGGCGTGACCTGGTCACGCCGCCACGGACTTCCTCGCCCTGCCCGACTGTAACGCGGAGTCCCGTTCGCGGAAAGCCCGTCTTATTCGCGGCTTTCACCGCGGCATTTCCTCGACTAAGCCGGGTGCCCCCGGGGCAAGAGTAACCTTCCGTCGATGTCGTCCGCTGCACGCAAGCGCCTGTCTCCCGAAGAATCGCGCGACGCCGCGCTCGAGGCCGCCCGCGCGCTGCTGCTCGAGGCGGGGCCTCAGGCCGTCACGCTGAAAGCCGTCGCGGCGAAGATCGGCCGCACCCACGCCAATCTGCTCCATCATTTCGGCTCCGCCGCCGGGCTGCAAAAGGCGCTCGCCGCGAGCATCGCCGGCACGGTGACCGCAAAAATCGGCGCGGCGGTGCTGCGCGCGCGCAGCGGCGATCACGACCCCCGGGAAGTCGTCGATCTCACCTTCGATGCGTTCGGCAAGGGCGGCGCCGGGGCGCTCGCCAGCTGGATGATCCTCAACGGCAACGAGGACGCGCTCGATCCGATCCTCGAAGCGACTCACCGGCTCGTCGACGAGATCAGCGCCGACGCCACCGACGCCCAGCAATTGCGCGAGGAGACGCTCCAGCTCACGCTGATGGCGCTCGGCGATGCGCTGCTCGGCGGCCCGATGGCGCGCGCCGTCGATCTGCCGCGCGATCGTGCCCGCGAGATCGCAGCCGCCCAGCTCCGCCATTCGGTCACGAAGACCGATTAGCGCCTAGGCCGCCTGCTGCGCCGCCCGGCGCGTCTCGATATCTATTGCCTCGTTCACCGCGCGCCCGAGCGAGGCCATGGTGAAGGGCTTGCGCAGCACGCTTCTTCCGCCGAACACATCGGCCTCGGCCTCGCCGGCAAAGCCGGTGACGAACAGCACCGCCACTCCGTCGAGCTGCTCGCCGAGCCCGGCGATCATCTCGGGGCCGGTCTGCCCCGGCATCAGCACATCCGAGATCACCAGATCGAGCGAGGCCATGTCGGCGACCATCGCGGGCGCCGCGAGCGGATCGGGGCACGAGGTCACCCGGTGCCCGAGCTCCTGCAGCGCGCCCACGGTCGCGCCCAGCACGCGCGGATCGTCCTCGACGACGAGGATGTCGAAGCTGCGCGCCGGCGCGCTGTCCTCGACAACCGCCGGCTGGGGTACCGGCATCGGCGCCTCGACCGCAGCAGCGGCCGGCTCGCCGAGATGGCGCGGCAGATAGACCATCACGCTGGTGCCGCTGCCCGGCACGGTCTGGATCGCGATCTCGCCGCCCGACTGGCGGACGAAGCCGAAAATCTGGCTGAGCCCGAGACCGGTCCCCTTGCCCACCGGCTTGGTGGTGAAGAACGGCTCGAACACGCGGTCGAGCACCTCGGGGGTCATGCCGCAGCCGGTATCGGCCACGCTGATCAGCACATAGTCGCCGGCGGGGCATTCGCCGATCTCGTTCTCGACCAGCGTCTTGCCGTCGGTGGTGATGGTCAGCGTCCCCCGCCCTTCCATCGCGTCGCGCGCGTTGACCGCGAGGTTGAGCAGCGCGTTCTCGAGCTGGTGGCGATCGACCCAGACCGTCCAGCCGGTGCCCGCGTCGCGCGTCTTGACCGCGATCGTGTCGCCCAGCGTACGGTCGAGCAGGTCGGACATTCCCGCGATCAGCCCGCCCGCCTCGACCGGTTCGGGCAGCAGCGGCTCGGAGCGCGAGAAGGCGAGCAACCGTCGGGTCAGCGCGGCGGCGCGATTGGCGCCTTCCATGGCATTCTCGATATGCTGCTGCGCATCGGGACCGCCGGTGTGAAGGTGCCGCTTGGCGAGCTCGAGCCCACCGAGCACCACCGCCAGCATATTGTTGAAATCGTGCGCGATGCCGCCGGTCAGCTGGCCGACGGCTTCCATCTTCTGCACCTGGCGCAGCTTGGCTTCGGCCTGCTCGCGCTCGCGCGCCTCGGCGCGCAGCTCGGCGGTCGCGGCATCGACCGCGAGCTGGAGCTCGGCCGCGCGTTCACGCTGCGCCGTTGCCTCGGCATCGGCAGCGGCGCGCTCGCCTTCGGCGGCGATCGCCAGCCAGCCGAGCAGCACCGCGCCGACGACGATCATCAGCCCAAACCCGGTGAGGATCCGCGAGGCGAAGCTCGAATTGTCGATCAGAGCGCCCGCGGCGCGCGTGCGGTCGCGCAGCAGCACCCGTTCGGAATCGACGACCCGGCCGAGCATCGCCTCCACCGCCTGGCGCGCCGGGCTCTGCCGCACGCGATAATAGGCGCCCCACGCGTCCTTGTGCCGCTTGTAGGTCGAATAGAGCGCGGTCTCGCTCAGCTCGCCGCCGCGCACGTCGAAGGCGCGGCGCAGCTGGCCGATCTGGCTCTGCTGGCGCGTGCTGTCGCGGGTGAGCTGCTGCAATCGGAGCAGCTGCTCGTTGGCGCGCGCCCAATGCGAATAATATTGCTGGCCCAGCGTCTTGTCCGCGCTCACCACATAGCGCCCCAGCGCCGCCTCGGCCGCCGAGATCTCGCCCGACAGCTGGTTGGCGCGGATCACCACTTCAAAGGTGTGCTGCTGGAGCGCGACGGCGCGATCGCGCTCCTGATCGGTCCGCTGCTGCAGAACGATGATCGCGACGAGGACGCCCAGCCCGAGCAGCGCGAGCAGACCGAGCACAAGGATACGCCAGTTCGTCACGCGACGAACGCGTTCCAGCGCTATACCTTGCCCCTCACTCATACTATTGAATCTAGGAGCCCGAGGCGCGCTGGGAAAGCGATAAGACTCGGTTTACCTTATCGCCCCCACGGCTCGGCCCGCAGCGCGGAACATTTCCACGATCCGCGCAACTTGCTCGGCCGTATGCTCGGCGCAAAGCGAGCAGCGCAGCAGATAGGTTCCCGCCGGCGTCGCGGGCGGGCGCGCCATGTTCACGTACAGCCCGTTGTCCAGCAGACCCTGCCACATCCGCACCGCCTGTTCCTGATCCTCGAGGATCACCGCGATGATCGCGCTGTCCGGGCTCTCGGTGCCGAGCTTGAAGCCCATCTCCTTGAGCCCGCCGTGCAGCGTCCGGGCGTTTTCCCACAGATGCTGGCGCTTGTTGTGCGCGTGCCGCAGCTTGCGGATCGACATCGCCGCAGTGGCGACCACCGAGGGCGGCAGCGACGCGGTGAAGATATACGGCCGGCACGCCAGCCGGATCGCCTCGAACTTGGGATGGTTCGACACGCAGAAACCGCCGACCGTGCCCACCGACTTGGAGAAGGTGCCGACGATGAAATCGACATCGCCTTCGCAGCCCTGCGCTTCATAGACGCCGCGGCCGTTCGGCCCATAGAAGCCCATCGAATGCGCCTCGTCGGAGAGCACCATCGCGCCGTGCTTCTTGGCGACCGCGACCATCTCCTTGAGCGGCGCGACGTCGCCGAGCATCGAATAGACGCCCTCGAGCACCACCAGCTTGCCCGCTTCTTTGGGAAGCCGGCCGAGGCGCTTGTCGAGGTCGTTGATGTCGTTGTGGCGGAAGCGGACGATCTCGGCATAGCCCTGCTTGCAGCCGTCATAGATCGAGGCGTGGCTGTCGGCGTCGAGGATGACATACTCGCCCTTCCCCGCCAGCGTGCTGATCATCCCCAGATTGGCCATGTAGCCGGTCGAGAAGACGATCGCGCCAGTGGTGCCGTAGAATTCGCGCAGCGCCTCCTCGACTTCCATATGGTCGCGGAAGGTGCCGTTGAGCATCCGGCTGCCGTTGGTGCCCGAGCCGAACTGGTCGAGCGCGTCCTTGCCGGCCTGGATCACGTCCGGATCGAAGGTCATGCCCATGTAATTATAGGTGCCGAGCAGGATCGTGTCCTTGCCCTTGATCACCGCCTCGGTGGGCGACTTGACCTGCTCCATCACGATCGCGAACGGATCGGTCACGCCGCTGTCGAGCAGCGCCTGGCGCTCGGCGATGAGCCCGTCGAACTTGCTCATCAGGTCGCGCTCGGGAGCGACCGCCGCCGGATTCTCCGGCAGCGCGTCGGCGGTCTGTATCGCGTCGGTCATGTCAGCCCTTCAGCTTCTGCACCGCATCGACGAGCTGGCCGATATTCTCGATCTCGGCCTGCATGTTCATCGTGATGATGATGTCGAACTCATCCTCGATCGCCGCGACGAAATCCATCACGGTGAGGCTGTCCCACTCCAGATCCCCGGCGAAGCTGGTGCTCTCGGTCAGCGTGACGCCCTTTTTGTTGAAGGGCTCGATCTGGGCGGTGACGGTCTCGAAGACTTCTGCGCGTTCGGTCATGCGGCGGTCCCTTAGTGCGATCGCGCACAGGTGCCAAGCGAATGCGGCGCTATCGCGGCCATCCTGCGTCGCTACAGGCTCAGGCGGCCTCGGCCTGCTCGCCGCCGCTGCCCAGCGCGATCTGCTCGATCCAGCAATCGACTTGCCCGGCGATCTTGCCGAGCAGCCCGGCATGATAATGCGTCACGTCGGCTATCTCGTCATCGCGCTCGATCAGGTGCGCGAGATCGAGCACCCAGACATGATCGGGATTCTCGCGCGCCGCCTTGCGCCACAACGCGTTGAAAAGCTGCGTGCGCTCGCGGGTGTGATTGTGCGCGGGGCGATATTTGCCCTCGGGCGCGTCCTCGGGCGGCAGCACCACCAGCATGCGCAGTCCGCGCTCGATCAGGAAGATGCAGGTGCGGATCACGCAGGTCTGGTAGAGCCCGCGCTCGAGCAGATGCCATTGGTCGGGCCAGCGCCCGTCGAGATAGTCGACCGTCGCGCCATAGACGAGCAAGGGCGGGAAATGCTGCTCCGCATGGCTGCCGTCGGTCATCATCCGCAGCGCGAACAGGCGCGGATGGTTGTCGAAGTCGATCGCGGGGCGGAAGCGGCTGAAATGCGCGATCCCGCCCGATTGGCAGTCGAACATGATCCGGATCGCCGGATCGACCGCGACCGAGGGCAGCTGCTCGGCGAAGATCTCCGCGCGCACCTCGGGATCGTGGAAGCTGCGATCGGCGATCCAGTCGGGCGTCGTCCGGCTGAACCGGCCGTCCCACGACGACGTGTCGATATCGGGCCAGCGCGCGCGGACCTTGCCGAGCGCATATTCCTCGACGCCCATGTGCATCACGCGGCACGAGAAGGTGAAATGGACGAGCCGCTCGGCGGCGCGATCGACCATCGCGAAGCCGACCAGCCCGTAGCGGCCATAATTGTCCCACGCGAAGATCGACCAGCTGTCGAACGCCACCACGTCGATGATGTCGCGCGCCAGATCCGCCTCCGCCACGCGTGAGCCGGTGTAGTTGAGCTGGTTCGATCGGTTGATCAGCTCGGCGATGCGCGGCGCGAAATCGAGATTGTCCATCAGATAGGGCGCGCAGGCGCGGATGCCGCACGAACGCAGGAAATCCTCGTTGGAAAGCGTCCCCGCCGCCGCCCGGTCGCGGCGCTTGCGCTCGAGCATGCGATAGTCGTCGATCCGGCTGCGCGTGCCGGTCTGGAGCGCGAGCAGCCCGGCGAGCTGGTCGTCGGCGTCGTCGCGCCGGATGTCGAGCGTATGGATCTCGGGCAGCGCGTGGCGCACCTCGCCGAGATTGACCGGATTGTCGTCGACGAACAGCACGTTGGCGGGGCGCAGCTGCATGTCCGCGATGATCGCCGCGATCGCCGCGGGCTTGGGGGTGAAGGCGATGTGCGGGAAGACGAATTCGTCCCACAGGCCCAGGTCCACCAACTTCGCCCGCGCCATCTCGAAATCATTCTTGGAGCAGATCGACGAGACCACGCCCTTCGCGTTGAACGCACGGACGAGCGCCGCGCGGCGCTCGTGCAGCACCACGGCGTCGCCATCGGCGAGCGTGCCCCGCCACAAGCTATCGTCGAGATCCCAGATGATGAGCTTGATCGGCGCGGTCCACATTCTTCCATCATAGGATGGAAGCGCGCGCCTAGAGCAGCCCCTGCTCGCGATACCACGCCGCGGTCGCCGCCAGCCCGGCCTGCGTCTCGACGCGCGGCTGCCACAGATCGGCCGGCGGCCGCCGCGCCGGATCGATCACCCAATCCTCGTGGCAGAAATAGGCGACCCGATCGGGTGTCAGCTTGGCGCCCGCCCCGCGCACCAGCCGGTCGAGATGCGCGCCCGCCATCATCAGCGGCCGCGGCAGCGCCAGCGCGGCAACGCGCTTGCCCGTCGCGGCGCCGATCGCCTGCGCGAATTCCTTGTGGCTCCAGCCCTGCTCGCGGCCGTCGTCGCAATCATAGCCGCGGCCGTGATCGCCGGTCGTCGCCAGCGCGAGCAGCAGCCGGCCGAGATCGCCGACTTCGATCACCGAGAGCCGGCCGCCCGGCGGCAGCAGCGCGATCCCCTTTTTCGCGAGCTTGAACAGCTCGAGCATCTCCATGTCGCCCGGGCCATAGATCGCCGGCGGGCGCACCATCGCGGTATCGAGCAGCGAATCCTCGACCAGCCGCTCGGCCTCGGCCTTGGACCAGCCATAGTCCGACATGCCCGGCTCGCGCGCGGCGAGCGACGAGACATGGACGAAGCGCTGTACCCCCGCGCCTTCCGCGGCAGCCAGCATGTTGCCCGTGCCGTCGATATTGCCCGCCGCGAAGCCTTCGCGGCCCGGCGCGTTGACCACTCCCGCGACGTGGATCACCGCGTCGGCACCGTCGCAGAGCCGTGCCAGTGCCGCCGTGTCGGCCAGATCGCCCGCCACCCATTCGAGCCGCGCCCGCTCGGCCTGCTCGCGGCGCGTCAGCGCGCGCACTTCGTGCCCCGCTTCGATCGCCAGCGCGATCAGCCGCGAGCCGACGAACCCGGTGCCCCCGGTGATCGCGAGCGTGCTCACAGCAGCGCCATATGGCTGCGATGGACGAGCGCCGAGCGCGGCGCATAGCCGAGGATCCCGGCATGATCGTCGCTGCGCCGCCCGATCAGCCGCGCCGCGTCCTCGGCGGGGTATTCGGCGAGCCCGCGCGCGAGCGCCCGCCCCTCGGGCCCGGCGATCACCACGAGGTCGCCGCGCGCGAAATCGCCTTCGACCCGCGTCGCCCCCGCGGCGAGCAGGCTCTTGCCCCCCGCCAGCGCCCTCGCTGCGCCGGCATCGACATGGATCGTGCCGCGCGCGGTCAGGCCGCCGGCGAGCCATGCCTTGCGCGCCGGCGCGGCCTTCTCGGCGACGAACAGCGTGTGCTTCGCCTCGGCCGAGAGCGGCCGCGCGATCCGGCCCGAGGCGATCGCGAGATGCGCCCCCGCGGCATTGGCGATCCGCGCCGCCTGGATCTTCGAGACCATCCCCCCCGATCCCATGCCCGATGCCGATCCGGTGTCGGCCATCGCCTCGATCGCATCGTCGATCCGCTCGACCCGGTCGATGTGCCGCGCGCCGGGCAGCGCGGGGTTGCGATCGTAGAGCCCGTCGATGTCGGAGAGCAGCACCACGCCCTGCGCCCCCGCCGCCTGCGCCACCCGCGCGGCGAGCCGGTCATTGTCGCCGAAGCGGATCTCCTCGGTGGCGACGCTGTCATTCTCGTTGAGCACCGGCACCACGCCGAGCCCGAGCAGCCGGTCGAGCGTCGCCGCGGCGTTGAGATAGCGCCGGCGATGCTCGAGATCGTCGAGCGTCACCAGCATCTGCGCCGCGGTGAGCCCCTCCGCGCCGAGCGTCTCGGCCCAGACCTGGCTCAAGGCGATCTGCCCGGTCGCCGCCGCCGCCTGCGCATCCTCGAGGCTCGCGCGCCCGCCTTTGGCCAGCCCCAGCCGCCGCGCGCCCAGCGCGATCGCGCCAGACGACACCACCGCGACTTGCTGCCCGGCTCGCACGCGCTCGGCGATATCCGCTGCGATTCCCTCGAGCCAGCCGCGCCGCACCCCGCCCTCGGGATCGACGAGCAGCGCCGAGCCGATCTTGACGACGACGCGCGGACAGGAGGCAGGCGGGAAGAGCTGCATGTCCGCCCCCTATCAGCCATTTCGCGTGATCGGGAGAGGGCTTAGAATGCGAGACGGAAGCAGGGGGGAAGAATGTCCAACCATCTTGAGGATCTCACCGCCGAGTGGCTGGAGTATAATGGCTATTTCGTTCGAAAGTCCGTCTTGGTTGGGAAGCGCCCCAAAGGCGGCTTCGAAGGCGAGCTCGACGTGGTGGGCCTGCACCCTCAGACCCGGCATCTCATTCACATCGAATGCTCGTTGGACGCCGATACCTGGGACCGCAGAGAAGAGCGCTTCACCGCCAAATTCGAACGCGGCCGCCGGTATATCGCATCGCTTTTCAACGGCCTCGACATCGACACCGATCCCGATCAAGTGGCGCTGCTACAGTTCGGGGGAGGCACACGAACCGAACTGGGCGGCGCACGCATAATCTGGGTCTCCGACTTCATGTCGGATATGCTGGCATTGCTGCGGACACGCTCCCCCGACAAAAGGGCGGTACCGTCCACGCTTCCTTTGCTTCGATCGATACAGTTGGCGGCACAGCCTCCCAAAGCCCGAAAATCAGCGGGGTGCTTGATACCCGAGCAAAGTCCGGAGACGCTCTGACCTCACACCGGCGACCATTCGATCGCGTCCTCGCCTTCGTCGTCGTCGCTCACCGCGCCGGGCTCGGGGCCGATCGCCTCGAGCAGCTTGTCGAGCACCCAGTCGACTCCGGTGCCGGCCGCGCCCGAAAGCGGGATCACCTCGGCGCCGCTCGCCTCTTCGAGCTCGGCCGAGAGCGCCGCGATCAGCTCGTCGTCGAGCGTGTCGATCTTGTTGAGCGCGACAATCACCCGCTTGTCGGTCAGCCCGGCACCGTAATTTTCGAGCTCGTCGCGGACGATCCGGTAGCTCTCGGCGACGTCTTCGTCATTGGCGTCGACGAGATGGAGCAGCACCTGGCAGCGCTCGATATGGCCGAGGAAGCGATCGCCGATCCCCGCTCCCTCGGCGGCGCCCGCGATCAGCCCGGGAATGTCGGCGACGACGAACTCGCGCTGCTTGTGGCGCACCACGCCCAGCTGCGGCCGGGTGGTGGTGAAGGCATAAGCGCCGACCTTGGCCTGCGCGTTGGTCACCTGGTTGATGAAGGTCGATTTGCCGGCATTGGGCAGCCCGACAAGACCCGCATCGGCGAGCAGCTTGAGCCGCAGCCACAGCCACGCCTCGTCGCTCGGCCAGCCGGTGCCGTGCTGGCGCGGCGCGCGGTTGGTCGAGGTCTTGTAGCTGGCATTGCCGCGGCCGCCGTCGCCGCCGCGCAGGAAGACCACGCGCTCGCCCACCCTGGTCAGGTCGACGAGCAGGGTCCGCTCCTCGTCATCGGCGAGGATCTGGGTGCCCACCGGCACCTTGATCACCAAATCCTCGCCGCCCGCACCGGTGCGGTTCGCGCCCGAACCGCCCTGCCCGCGCTGCGCCCGGAAATGCTGGGTGTAACGAAAGTCGATCAGCGTATTGAGCCCGGCCACGGCCTCGAACACGATGTCGCCGCCCTTGCCGCCATTGCCCCCGTCGGGGCCGCCATATTCGATGAACTTCTCGCGCCGGAAGCTCACCGCGCCGGGGCCGCCGGCGCCCGAGCGCACGAAAATCTTCGCCTGATCCAGAAAATGCATGGGGGCTCATAGTGAAGTTGCCGACGTCCGTCACCCCATCGCGGCGGCCCCCCGCCGAATCAGCCGGTGGCGCGCAGATCGGCGAACAGGGTGCCCGCGCGCGCCACTTCCTCCTCGTGCCCTGGATCGCGCCACGTCTCGGCGAGCGCCGCTTCATACCATGCGCGCATCGCGGGCAGCGCGCGCAGCCGCTCGGCATAGCCCGCCGCCGGCTCGGGCAGCGCGATCCCATAGCTCTGGAAGCGCAATGCCACCGGCGCGAAGAACGCATCCACCGCGCCAAAAAGCGCGCCCGCCAGCCACGGCCCGCCGAAACGCTCCAACCCTTCGTGCCACAGCGCGATCACCCGCGCGACGTCGCGGTCGACTGCGGGCCGCTGCGGCTCGAGCCGCACCCGAACGCCGCAATTCATCGTGCAATATTCGCGCAGCGCCCCGAAGCCCGAATGCATCTCGGCTGCGGCGCAGCGCGCCCAGGCCCGCGCGGCGCCGTCCTCGGGCCATAGGCCGGCGTGGCGCTCGGCGAGATACTCGGTGATGCCCAGCGAATCCCACACGATCGTCCCGTCGTCATCGAGGCACGGGACCTTGCCGCTCGGCGAGAATCCCTCGAAAGCCCCCGCGCCGAACGGCACCAGCCTCTCCTCGAAGGCGATTCCCCGTTCGCGCAGCAGCAGCCACGGCCGCAGCGACCAGGACGAATAGTTTTTGTTGGCGATGTACAGGCGATACATGGCGTCTCTCCCGGGCTAGCGCCGCCCTACGTTGCGGTCGCGCAACGAGCAAGCGCGCGACTTTCGGGGTGGCACGCTCTGGAACCACCGCTATAGGCTTCTACTTTAGCTGAGCGGCGCGCTTCGCGCCGGGACAAAGGCAAGGCGAACCGGCGCAGCGCATGAAATCGATCGATCGCTACATGGCGCGGCTGATCGCGGTGCCGCTGATCTCGACGCTGTTGATCTCGGCGATGCTGCTCGTGCTCGATCGCATGCTGCGGCTGTTCGATTTCGTCGCGACCGAAGGCGGCCCGGTCAGCGTGGTCTGGCGGATGCTCGCCAATCTCCTTCCCGAATATCTCGGCCTCGGCATCCCGATCGGGCTGATGCTCGGCTGCCTGCTCGCGTTTCGCCGCCTCGCGACCTCGTCCGAGCTCGACGTGCTGCGCGCGGTGGGGATCAGCTACACCCGCTTGCTCTACGTGCCCTATATGTATGCCGTGGCGCTCGCGCTGCTCAACCTCGCGATCGTCGGCTATGTCCAGCCGCGCGCGCGCTACAATTACGAGCAGCTTCGCTTCGAGCTGCGCTCGGGCGCGCTCGGCGCGTCGATCAAGGTGGGCGAGTTCACCAGCTTCGGCACCCAGATGACGCTGCGCATCGAGAGCAGCGCCAACGAGGGGCGCGACCTTTCGGGCATTTTCGTGCGGATGACCACCCGGGAGGGGCCGATCGCGGTCACTGCCGAAAAGGGCCAGTTCTTCCGCGCCGACGATCCCAACACGATCATCTTCCGGCTGACCAAGGGCACGTTGGTCCACACGGCGCAGGGATCCCCGATACCCCGGGTGCTCACCTTCGACACGCACAACCTGCCGATCCCGCTCCCCAAATATGAGCAGTTCCGCAAGCGCGGCGACAAGAGCCTCGAGCGCACCCTCCCCGAGCTGGCGGTGCTCGGGAAGAGCCCGGAATCGACTCCGGTCCAGCGCTACACCAGCCGCGCGGCGTTCCACTTCCGCCTCGCCGAGGTCGTGTCGATGTTCCTGCTGCCGATGCTCGCCGCGGCGCTCGGCATTCCGCCCAAACGCTCGACTTCGGCGCTCGGCGTGTTCCTGTCGATCGTGATGATCGTCACCTATCACAAGGTGAACGAATATGCGCAGGCGATCGGCAGCGCCGGCGGGATCGATCCGATCATCGCGCTCTGGGTGCCGTTCTCGATCTTCGCGGGGCTGGTGTTCTGGATGTACTACACCGTCGCCTATGTTCCCGGCGGCCAGCCGATCGGCGCGCTCGAAAAGGGCTTCGCCAAGATCTGGAGCGCGATCCGCAAGCGCCTGCCCGGGCGCCGCCGCAAGACCACCGAGATCCCGGCATGAGCCTCGTCAACTTCTTCCCGTCGCGGACCATGTCGTTCTACATGGGCAAGATGTTCCTCGTGCGCACCTTCGCCATCCTGGCGGGGCTGGTGCTCATCCTGCAGTCGCTCGATCTGCTGAGCGAATCGAGCAAGATCATCGCCTATCCTGGCAACGGCGACGCAGAGGTCTGGCGCTATGTCGGGCTGCGCACGCCCCAGCTGATCGCGACCTTCCTGCCCTTCGCGGTGCTGCTCGGCACGATCCTCGCGCTGTCGCAGCTCAACCAGAACAGCGAAGTCATCGCGATGAAGGCATCGGGTCTCTCGGCACATCAGGTGCTGGCGCCGCTGATCCTCACCGCGCTGGGAGTCGCCGCGCTCTCCTTCACGTTCAACGATCGCATCGTCGCCAGGGCGACCGCTACGCTCGAGCAATGGAAGAAGGTCGAATATGGCCCGCTTCCCATCGATCGCGGCGATCGCGCCAATGTGTGGGTGAAGGATAATGACGATCTGATCGTCGTCGATCAGATCCGTGGCCGCGGCGACGCCGCGCAGCTCTACGGCGTGACGGTCTATGAACGCACCGGCCAGTCGCTCCGTTCGATCCTCACGGCGAAGCACGGCGTGCGTGACGGCACCGGCTGGAAGGTCGACGGCGTCCAGCGCTTCGACATCGCCGCGGGCACCCTCGCCGATCTCCAGCCGCTGCGCATCGCCGAGGGCGTGCGCCCCGATCAGTTCACTCTTAGCCACATCAATGCCGATGGCCTGTCCTTCGCCGCGCTGCGCGAGGTGATCAACGATCTGCGCGTCGCCGGCCGCCCGACCAAGGCGCTCGAAGGTTCGCTGTGGCACAAGCTGTCGGGGCCGCTCTCCTCGGTGCTGATGCCGTTGCTCGGCGCGGTCGCCGCGTTCGGCATCGCGCGCTCGGGCAAGCTGTTCGTCCGCGCCGTGATCGGCATGGCGCTCGGCTTCCTCTATTTCGTCGCCGACAATTTCGCGCTCGCGATGGGCAATCTCGGCGCCTATCCGCCGTTTCTCGCCGCCTGGGCGCCGTTCCTGCTGTTCCTGATGATCGGCGAAGCGGTGTTGCTCCGCACCGAGGAGTAGCGCGCATGGGCGCGACGGTTCCCGGCCCGGACGGCCAGCCGCGCTGCCGCTGGTGTGCCGGCGTGCCCGAGTTCCTGCCCTATCACGACAGCGAATGGGGCTTCCCCGTCGCCGACGATCGCCGGCTGTTCGAGAAGCTCTGCCTCGAAGGCTTCCAGTCCGGGCTGAGCTGGCGCACGATCCTCGCCAAGCGCGAGAATTTCCGCGCCGCCTTTCACGGCTTCGATGCCGAGCGCGTCGCTGCCTTCGCCGATGCCGATATCGCGCGGCTGCT
The DNA here is from genome assembly GCF_004792695.1 of Sphingomonas naasensis. Lineage (GTDB taxonomy): Bacteria > Pseudomonadota > Alphaproteobacteria > Sphingomonadales > Sphingomonadaceae > Sphingomonas > Sphingomonas naasensis. Next base: position 600,551 of record NZ_SRXU01000002.1, read on the forward strand.
CGGCGATGCCGGCATCGTCCGCCATCGCGGCAAGATCGCCGCCGTGATCAACAACGCGAAGCGGCTGCAGGAGCTGGTAAGGCAGGAAGGCTCGTTCGCCGCGTGGATCTGGCGCTTCGAGCCGAAACCCGGGGACCTCGCGCCCCCGCAGACCGTCTCGACCTCGCCCGCGTCGATCGCGCTGTCGAAGGAGCTCAAGAAGCGCGGCTGGGCCTTTGTCGGCCCGACCACCGTCTTCGCCTTCATGCAGGCGATGGGGCTGATCAACGATCATGCCGAAGGCTGCGTGATGCGCGAGCAGGCGGCCAGGGCGCGGCGCGCGTTCAAGGTGCCGGTGTCATCTGACTGAACCCGGATGGACGAACGAGCAATGCGACGCACGTCCCTGTCATTGCTGGCATTGCTCTGCTCGGCTGCGTCCTCGCCGCAGCAAGACGAGCCCCCGCACTGTCATCAGGCGGGGCCTTACATAGTCTTTTTCGAGTCGGACTCGGCCGAGCTGTCGCGAGAAGCGCGACATACTCTGGACTATGTTGTCGCAGCCAATGAGGGCGCATGTTCGTGGCCGATGGGATGGCTCGTCGGGCACACCGACACGCGCGAGCGCCCCAGCCTTGCGAGTACACGTACAAGCGCGATCTGGCGCTATTTGCAGACGCATGGATGGCGCATCGAGGCCGTTGGATCGAAAGCTTATGGTGCGAGACGACCTCGTGTCGTCACGCCGCCTGGTGTCAGCGAAAGGCAGAATCGTCGTGTGGAGATCTTCTACTCGATGATGGACGGTCCGGGGAAACCGGTACTACCATGATGGCGGTTGATTGAGGCTGTTTCTGCCGGGATCCGTCCGGAGGCCGGCTTGTTGCGCCTCGTTTTTCAGCGTCTCCGCGCGGCGCCGCTCGCCGGCCACGCCCGTCCCCTTGCGATGTAGGAGTTCACCTGCTCCGCTCGCCGCCGGCCCGGCAACTGCCGTTCCGCGCTCTTTGACTCCGTCGAGTTTCCTACCGATTTGCGCAAGAATATTTCCTACCTGCGCAATTCGAGAGTCGTTCTACCGCGACTCTTGCGACTCTAGGTCGACGAATCCCTACAAGATGCCGGCTCGGGCGTCCTACACGCGCGCGATATGGCGATCGTCACCACAGCAAACGGGCCGGCCCCGCGAGGGACCGGCCCGCTATCGTTCACCGGCGCCGCAAGCCTAGCGCCGCACGCCCATCGTGCTCTTCGCCAGCTGGCTCACCAGCCCGGGCAGGCCCTTGTAGCTCGCCTTGTGATAAGGCGAATCCTGCTCGACCATCGCAGTCAGGCGGCGATGGGCGATGCCGAGATTGTGATAGGGCACGCTCGGCAGCAAGTGGTGCAGCGCGTGGTAGCGAAGCCCCACCGGCGCCCAGAGCGCGGGCAGCAGCGCCGGCGGCGGCACGTTGACGCTGTCGAGATACTGCGCGGTCACCGTCATCGCCTCGCCTTCATTCTCCCAAAGATGCGCGACGAGCGTGCGGACCTGGTTGATCACCGTGATCGTGCCGATCACGACGAGGAAGATCGCGAAGGCGCGCAGCGGGATAATGCCGGCAACCGTCAGGCCGATCAGCGCGATCGCCCAGACGCTGGTCGCAGCTTCCTGCCAGAGCCACTGGGTCCGCGCGGCACCCTCGGCGGGACGGCGGCGGAAGGACGGGTTGATCACCAGCCCCGAATAGCGCTCGACCACCGGCTTGCGCAGCGCCGGAACGACCAGCGAGAGCGGCGCGAGCAGCGCGTAGCGGATCAGCAGCCCGACCGGCGCCAGCGCGGCGATCAGCACGAACAGCGGCAGCGACCACGGCTTCATCAGCGCCAGCGGCAGATATTCGGGATCCTCGACCGTGCCGTAGCGGGTACGGGCGTGATGGAGGTTGTGGACGCCCTCGTACATGAACGAAGGCACCATCAGCGGCACGCCGACGAGCAGGTTCCAGCCAAGCCGATAGCCGGGCACATTGCTGTGCTTCATATGGGTGATCTCGTGGATGAAGCTGCCCGCGCGATAGAGCGCGAGCACCGCCACCAGCCCGGCGAGCAGCGCGAGGCCCGGCGAGCTCAGCATGATCGCCAGCGCGAGCGCGCCATAGCCGATCACCACCGAGGCGAGCGTATCGGCCCAATAGACCAGCGGGCGCGCCTTGTGCAGGTCGCGCGCGATCTCCGCGGCGGCGCGCAGCATCGCCTTGTCGTCGGCGATGCGCCCCGCCGCGGCGCGCGTCGCCGGCGCGGCCGGTGCCGTCGCCTCGCGCAAATCCAGTGCGATAGAACTGTTCATGGGCATGTCCATTGCCTCTAGATAGTGGCTAGAACGGGGCAACAACAGGGGGATGCCGCGGCGCAGCAGGTTGTGCTTGACAAGCAGCCCCCTGAGGCCGGACTTCGGCGCACTCTCCAGAAGGTCCCCGTTCATGTCCGAACTCGCCGTCCGCCCGATCCACTCGAAGGCGGATATCAATGCTTTCGTCGAACTCGCCTATCGCCTGAACGGCGATGACCCGCATTGGGTCGCGCCGCTGCGCGACGAAGTGAAGGCGACGATCGATCCGAAGAAGAATGGCTGGTTCAGCCATGCCGAGGCGCAGCTCTTCCTCGCCGAGCGCAACGGCAAGGTGGTCGGGCGCATCTCGGCGCACATCGATCGGCTCGCGCTCGAAATGCCGCCCGAGCAGGGCTTCGGCCCCGGCACCGGCTTCTGGGGCCTGTTCGAGGCCGAGGACGCCGAGGTCGCCGCCGCGGTGATCGCCGCGGCCGAGGCATGGCTGCGCGACAAGGGCATGACCCGCGCGCTCGGTCCGGTCAGCCTGTCGATCTGGGAAGAGCCCGGTCTGCTGGTCAAGGGCCATGACCATTCGCCGACCGTGCTGATGGGCCACCACCCCGCCCGCTATCAGGGCTGGATCGAGGCGCTGGGCTATACCGAGGCCAAGAAGCTGATCACCTACGACCTCGACATCGCGCAGGGCTTTCCGCCGCTGATCCAGCGCATCGTGGCGGCGGGCGAGAAGAATGCCCGCATCAAGATCCGCAAGGTCAACAAGAAGCGCTTCGACGAGGAAGCCGCGATCATCCTCGCGATCCTCAACGATGCATGGTCGGACAATTGGGGGTTCGTGCCGCTGACCCAGCCCGAGATCGACGATGTCGGCAAGAAATTGAAGCCGCTCGTGTTCGAGGACCTGATCATGATCGCCGAGCTCGACGGCGAGCCGGTGGCGTTCATGGTCACGCTGCCCGATCTCAACGAGCCGCTGAAGCCGCTCAAGGGCAAGCTGCTGCCGTTCGGCTGGGCCAAGCTGCTGCTCTGGCTGCGCAGGCCCAAGGCCTACACGATGCGCGTGCCGCTGATGGGCGTGGTCAAAAGGCTGCAGAGCTCGCGCATGGCGAGCCAGCTCGCTTTCATGATGATCGAATATATCCGCCGCGCGGCGGTGCCCAATTATGGCGCGAAGCGCGGCGAGATTGGCTGGATTCTCGACGACAATCAGGGAATGATTGCCATCGCCGATGCGATCGAAAGCCGGATCAACCGCGAATATCTGATCTACCAGAAGCCGCTCTGAGCGGCCGGACCGCGGCGCGCAGGGGTTGCGCGCCGCGGACGGTCTTGCTTACTTCTTGTCCGCGTCGGCGGCCAGCGGATCGACGCCGGTCTTGGCGATCCACTGATCGCGGGTCATGCAGGTTTTGGCAGTGAAGATCGTGCCCGTGCTGGTCTGCGGCTTGACGCAGTAGCGGCGCTCCTTGCCACCCGCCTTGGCCGAGGCCTTGGGCGTATCGGTGGTCGGATCGGGCGCGGCGGCATAGGCGGGCGCCGTGGCACCGGCGACGAGGACGGCGGCGGCGACGAAGGCGACGGCGGCGCTCGAGATGCGGCCGGTGGTGCGATTGCTGAACATTATCCCTGACTCCTCTTACTTCAGACACCAGGCGCTCCCTCGTGCCGCCTGCATCGGAAGCATTGCATCGCCCGTGCCAGTTTTGAGTTATGTGGGATTTCAAATACTTGGCTGTATTACACTTCCAAGTCACCGCCAGAACACAGCAATACGCGCCAAGAATTGGCGGTTAATGCCGCCGACTGTCCGAAAAGGGACACCGGCCATTGTCCGGAACCGGACGCGGCCATGCGTCTCGGTGTCGTCAGGGGTCGATTGATCGCGTCGCGCGCCGCGCCTCAGCGCAGCGTCACCCAGGTCGGGGCGTGATCGCTGGCCTTTTCCCGCCCGCGATACTCCTTGTCGACGCCCGCCCCGGTCAACCGGTCGGCCGCCTGCGGGCTGAGCAGGAGATGGTCGATGCGGAACCCGGCATCGCGCTGCCAGCAGCCAGCCTGATAGTCCCAGAAGGTCCAGATCCCGCCGGCGGGGAAGCGAGTCCGCAGCGCGTCGGTCCAGCCCTGGGCGAGCAGGCTGCGATAACGCTGGCGCGATTCCGGCTGCATCAGCGCGTCGCTCGCCATCGCGCGGACCGAGAAGGTGTCGTCGTCATGGGGGATGACGTTATAATCGCCGGCGAGCACCACCGGCCGCTCCTCGGCGAGCAGCGCCTGCGCGCGATCGGCGAGCCGGTCCATCCATTTGAGCTTGTAGTCGAACTTGGGCCCCGGCTGCGGATTGCCGTTGGGCAGATAGATCGAAGCGATCACCAGATCGCCGACCTCGACCTCGATATAGCGGCTGTGCGCGTCCTCGGGATCGCCCGCGAGCCCGCGCTGGCGCTCGACCGGCTGCTGCCCGCGCGCGAGCACCGCGACGCCGTTGAAGCCCTTCTGCCCGTGCCAGACGGCGCCATAACCGGCCTTCTCGATGTCGCCGACCGGCAGCGTCTCGTCCGCGCCCTTGAGCTCCTGCAGGCAGACCAGATCGGGCTTCTGCTCGTCGAGATATTCGAGCAGGCGCTCCATGCGCGCCTTGATCCCGTTGACGTTGTAGCTGACGATCTTCATGCCCGCTGGTTAGCGGCGCGCGCGACGCAGCGCCAGCGCTACCGCCGGCGCGTCAGACCGAGAAGCTAGTGCCGCAGCCGCAGCCCGAGGCCGCGTTGGGATTGGTCACCGCGAAATGCGCCCCGCCGAGATTGTCGACGAAGTCGACCTGGGCACCGCGCACGAGATCGAGGCTGATCGAATCGACCACCAGCCGAACGCCATCGGTCTCGACGACGCTGTCGTCGCCTTCCACGGCCTCGGCCATGCCGAACTTGTACTGGAAGCCCGAACAGCCCCCGCCCTCGACCGAGAGCCGCAGGATCGCCGGCTTCGATTGCTTCGCGGCGATCGTCGCCACGCGCGCCGCGGCGGCGGGCGTGAGCGCGATGTCTGGCTGGGTCAGCGTGGCCATGCGCTGGAGATAGTGGCGCGCGCTCTGCGAGGCAATGCGGCGCGGGCGCGCCGCGGATAACAAGATGTTTACCATGACCGGCTAGCGAGAGGCGCGACAGGATGGCCGCGCTCCGAATGAACACCGCCTTGCACGATTCGCACGATCTCACCCGTGATTTGCTCGACCAGGCACTGCGCTGCGCGAGCAACGGCCTCATCCTCTTCGACGAGGACGAGACCGTCCAGCTCGTCAACGAGCGGCTGCACAGGCTGTTCGGCATGCCGCACGGCGCCGTGAAACCAGGCGACAGCCTGAGTGACTTCCTCCACGCGTGCGGCCGTGCTGTCGGCTGGGATGCCGAGCGCACCGCGCGGATCCTCGAGAATCACCGCGCATGGAAGGTCGAAGGGCGGGATCGCACCGTCGAGCACCGGCTCGACGGCGGCGGCATCGTCCGCGTGTCGTTCCGCCCGCGTCCCGGGCGCGGCGCGGTGCTCACCTATGACGACATCACCAACGAGCGCCGGCTCGAGGAGATTGCCGAGGAACGCGCCGGCGCGGAGCAGCAGTTCCGCACCGAGATCGCCCACACCGTCAGCCGGATCGCCGAAGCCGCCGTCGAAGTGAGCGCGACCGGCGACGGCGCCGAGCGCGCGATCGCCGCAGCCTCCGCAGGAACCGGCGAGCTGGTCACCGCCGCCGAGCAATCGGCCGAGGCGATGAGCGCCGCGGCGAGCACCGCCGCCGCGATGTCGTCGGTGATCGCGAGCATGGCCGATGAGGCAGGCCGCGCCGCGCTCGGCACCGCCAGCGCCGCTGCCGATGCGCGCCGCACGCTCGATCTCTCGGAAAATCTCGCGACCCATGCGCAGGAAATCGGCTCGATCCTCGACTGGATCCGTGACATCTCCAGCCAGACCAAGCTGCTCGCGCTCAACGCCACGATCGAGGCCGCCCGCGCCGGCGATGCCGGGCGCGGCTTCGGCGTCGTCGCGCAGGAAGTGAAGTCGCTCGCCGAGCAGACCGCGCGCGCCGCCAACGAGATCTCGGGCAAGATCGACGGCATCCGCGCCGCGACCGAGCAGGTGGTCAGCGCCAACAGCGCGATCGAATCGGGGCTCGACGAGGTGCGCCAGCAGGCCGATCGCATCCAGGCGACGATCGAGGAGCAGCACGTCCAGGTCAATGTGATCGTCTCGGCGGTCGACGAGACCGCCCTCACCGCGCGGCAGATGGCCGACAACATCCTCGCGGTCGACAGCAACACCCGCGCGCTGGGCAATGCCGTCGGCGAAGTGAGCAGCACCTTCGGCCAGGTGCGCCAGCTCATCGAGCATCTCGAGGCCGGATCCGATCGCTTTCTGCGCGCCCGCGCCTGAGCACCTCCCCTTTTCGGCGAAAGCTCAGCTTTTGCTCATGATTGCCAGCCGTGACCCGTGACACGCCGTGCCTCGCATTCGAGGCAGGGGAGCAGAGCGATGGCAGTGATCGACAGCGATGGCGGCATGCGGCGCACCCCGCCCTGGCGGATCCTCGGCTGGGGCGCGGCGGGAACCGTGCTGCTGCTCCCCTTGCTCGTCGGCGCGCCCTGGAGCGGATCGGACTATGGGGTGATGGCTTTGCTGCTCGGCGGTGCCGGGCTGCTGCTCGAGCTCGCGGCGCGCGCCTCCGGTGATCGCACCTATCGCGCCGGCGCCGGGGTCGCGGTCGTCGCCGCCTTTCTGCTGCTGTGGGTCAATGGCGCGGTCGGCGTTCTCGGCGACGAGGACAATCCCGCCAATCTGATGTTCGTGGGCGTGCTCGCCATCGCGCTCGCCGGCGCCTTCGTCGCCGATTTCCGCCCTGCAGGCATGGCGCGGGCGATGCTCGCCACCGCGGCGGCGCAGCTGCTGGTCGGCATCGTGGCGCTCGCGGCGGGGCTCGGCTCGCCCGGCTATGCCGGACTCTACGAGGTCGTGCTGGGCACCGGCGTGTTCGGCGGGCTCTGGCTGCTCTCGGCCGGATTGTTCCGCAGAGCGGCCGTCTGAGGTGAGATTTTCATTCAAGAAGAGGTGTTTGCCGCGTCAGGCGTGATACAATGAAAGGATGGATTTCGAGGTAACCATGCGCGACGCTCCGTCCGCGGCGCTCCGGCGCCGTGCTCGTCCGCGCGCGCGTGGCAGGAGCTTCGGAGGCGGCACCGCGTCGTGAGCGAGGCCCTGCACCAGCGCGAGCGGATGCCGCGCAAGAACCTGATGCTCGCCGCGACGATCGAATCAGCCGGCTCGCGCGCGCCGGTGCGCATCCGCAATCTTTCCGAGACCGGCGCGATGCTCGACGGCGCGGCGCTTCCCGGGGCCGGCGCGGCGCTGGTGCTGCTGCGCGCCGACATTCAGGTCGCCGCCAAGGTCGTCTGGCGCGAAGCCGGGCGCTGCGGGATCTGCTTCGACAATGTCGCGGCATCGGTCGACGAATGGGTGACCGGCAAGCGCGCGGCGACCTTCAACGGCCAGCAGGGTCAGGCGCGGGTGGACGCGATCCAGAGCGCGGTCCGCAGTGGCGCGATGCTTCCCTCCGAACCCGCGCCGGGCGCCGGCGGGGCCTTGCGCCCGGGCGAGCTCGAGCAGCGCATCTCGGAAGAGATCGTCTATGTCCAGCGGCTGATCGACGCGCTCGGCGAGGAGCTGGTCGAGGATCCGGTGATGCTCCAGCGCCATTCGCGGGTGCTGCAGAATCTCGACCGCGCCAGCCAGGTGCTCGCGCATCTCGGCAGCGTGCTGGCCGCGCCCGATCGCGCCGGCGCGGCGCAGGCGATCGCGATGCAGGATCTGCGCGAGCGCCTGCTGCGAAAGCCGATTTTCTAGAAGTTTCGCCGAAAAGGCGGTGCCGGGGTCAGTGCCCCGGCACTCCTCTCCTGCCTCTTACTTCGCGGGACCGCCGACGCCGCCCTGCGCGCGGTTCTGGACCGCGGTCAAATATTCGCCGGTCTGGAGGAAGGGGATCGGATTGACCGCCTTGCCGTCGACACGGACTTCATAATGGAGGTGGCTGCCGGTCGAGCGACCGGTCGAGCCCATCAGGCCGATCATCTGCCCGCGACGCACGCGGGTGTTGTCGGCGACGAGGATCTTCGAGAGATGGCCGTAGCGGGTCTCGATGCCGCGGCCATGGTTGATCTGCACGAGATTGCCATAGCCGCCCTGGCGACCGGCATGGCTGATCACGCCGTCGGCGGTGGCGTAGATCGGCGTGCCGATCGTGCCGGGGATATCGACGCCGGCGTGCATCGCGGCAGTGCCGCGGAACGGATCCGAGCGGACGCCGAAGCTCGAGGTGAACTGGAGCTTGTCGACCGGCTGCATCGACGGGATCGAGATCACCGTCTGCTCGAGCGCGTCGAGCTTCTTCCAGGTCAGGAACAGCGCGCGGAACTGCGCATCGGCGCTCTCGGCCGAATCCGAACCGGCGGTGCCTTCGTTATTGTCGTCCATCGGCTCGTACGGGCCGCCCATACCGCCCTTGACGAAACGCTCGGGCGCGAGGCCGAGGCGGCGGAAATGGCTGGCGGTCTGCTGATAGCGCGCTTCGCCCGCGAGGCGGGCCTTGCCGGCGAGCGCCGCCTGGCGCTGCTCGACCTGACGCAGCGGCGCGAGCATCTCGTCGGCGACGGCGCTGGTCTTCGGCGCAGGCGCGGCGACGGCGCCGTCGAGCGCGACCGGATCGACCTTGCCGTTGAGCACCGCGGAGATCAGCGCCTGGCGCTGCTCGACGCGCGTCGCCTGGAGCTTCGCGGCCTGCTTGGCGGCGGCGACTTCGGCCTGCATCTTCGCGACCTGCGCGCGCATCTGGGCGACCTGCGCCTCGGGCGAACCGGGCGCCGCGTTCACGCCGCTGACGGCAATCGCGCCGGCCATCGCCTGCGACACGCCATAGCCCGAGAAAAGCACGGTGATCGCCGCGGCACCGGCGAGAAGCGCCTGGGTGCGGCCGGCAATGCTGAAACGGCGCAGATCGCGGCCGTCGTGGAAAATAAAATCACGGGTGGTGAAAAATTGACGGAACCGTTCGGCCAGGTTCGCATTTTTGTCGTTCGAAACGTTAGCCATGAGTCCCCGGCGGTCCAAGGCAAGCGCGCACCGATGCGACCCGGTGATCGGCTTACAAAAATTCCAACGATCCAGTTGCAGCCCCTCCGCGTCTGGACGGTTGGGTTTTGGCCAGAGAAATCAGGGAACCGCAAGCGCTGCGTAGTAACCACGCGTCAGACCGGCTGACTCGCGCGCCGAGTCGTTGAATGGAGGTTTAATCAGCCCGCGAAAATAGGTGCGAACAAGGCTGTGCCACGTCGTTTCCGGGTTAATATTTTGTTCACGACAGGCTGATTCGAACCACCGGGTGCCGGCCCGGACATGACGCACTTCGTCGGTCAGGATCCGGGTCAGTATCTTCGCCGTAGCGACGTCGCCCACCATCTGAAATCGCTCGATCGTCGAAGGGGTTACGTCGAGCCCCCGCGCCTCCAGCACCATCGGCACCACCGCCAGCCGCGCCAGCGAATCATGCGCGGTCGCGGCGGCGGCGTCCCACAATCCGTCATGCGAGGGCATCGCGCCGTAGTGGCTGCCGAGTTGCTTCAATCGGCGGTCGAGCAGCGCGAAATGCATCGCCTCGTCGGCGCCGACCTGCATCCAATCATCGGTGAAGCTGCGCGGAAATTGTCCGCCGAACCGCCCCACCGCATCGAAGGCGAGGTCGATCGCCGCGAACTCGATATGCGCCAGCGCGTGGATCAGCGCGACGCGGCCGCGTTCGGATCCGCCCTTGCCGCGCTTGGGCATCCGGTTGGGCGGCAGCAGCTCGGGCCGGTCGGGCCGCGCCGGGCGATCGGGCATCGCCACGTCGAAACGATGGTCGAGCCGCCCCAGCCGCCAGTCACGCGCGGCCGCGCGCGCCGCCTTGATCTTGGCTAGTGGCGCATCGGCGTCGAGCACCGCCCGCGCCGCCTCGGCGACGCTGCGCCTCACTTGCCGAGCATCTCCTTCGCCGCGGCGAGCACTGCCTCCGCGTGACCGGGCACGCGCACCTTGCGCCATGCGCGGAACAGCTTGCCCTCGCCGTCGAACAGGAAGGTCGAGCGGTCGATGCCCATGTAGCGGCGCCCGTAGAGCTGCTTCTCGATCCACACCCCGAACGCTTCCATCACCGTCCCGTCATCGGTGGCGAGCGGCACGCTGAGATCGTATTTTTCGGTGAATTTACGATGCTTTGCGGCACTGTCCTTCGACACGCCGAGAAGTTCGACGCCGAGCGCTGCGAACTGCGGCAGCAGCGCCGAGAAGTCCTGCGCCTCGCGGGTGCAGCCGGCGGTGTCGTCCTTGGGATAGAAATAGAGCAGCAGCGGTCCGCCGCGCTCCGCCAGCGCAATACGTCCGTCGCTCCCTTCCAGCGTCAGCGCGGGAAGCGCGTCTCCGGGCTCGATCATGGCACGTCTCCGTCAGCCACCGGCGCGGATCGCCGCCCAGCAGTCGGCGACCTCCTGCCGGGTTCGTTCGAGCGAGGCAACCACCGCGTCCCACGAAGCGAGCCCCATCGCGCGCGCGATCAGCGCCTGCGTCGTCTCGCCGGGCGGCTGCGCGTCGGGGGCGACCAGCCGCAAGGTCACCAGCAGCCGCGAGAGCAGCGCATGCGCCTCGATCATCGTCGCGGACATCAGCCCCTGCTCGGCCAGCAATCGGATCGCCTCGCGCAGCCGCGGGGTGAAAGCGGTCTTGTGACGCAGCTGGAGCACGTGCACCGCGAATTCGAGGTCGACCAGTCCGCCTGGCAGCAGCTTGGCGTCGAGCGGCCCCGCCGGGGGTTTGTGCGCAGCCATCTCGTCGCGCATCTTCACCGCATCGGCGAGGATGTCGCGTTCGGGCCGCGCCCCGTTCAGCACCGCGTCGACGATCGCCTGCACCGCGCCGCGCGCCTCCGACGAGCCGAAGATCGGCCGTGCCCGGGTGAGCGCCATATGCTCCCAGGTCCAGGCGTCCTCGCGCTGATAGCGCTCGAAGGCATCGAGCGACACGACCAGCGGCCCCTGCGCCCCCGAGGGCCGCAGCCGCGTGTCGACGTCGTAGAGCGGCCCCGCCGCGGTGGGCACCGAGAGCGCCGCGGTCACGCGCTGGGCCAGGCGGTTGTAATAGGTCACCGCGCCCAACGGCTTCGCGCCGTCGGATTCGGCGGCATAGTCGCCGGTGAACAGATAGACGAGGTCGAGATCCGAGGCGTGGGTGAGCGCCTGCCCGCCCATCCGGCCGAGCGCGAGGATCACCAGCTCGCTGCCGGGCACCCGGCCATGCGCGCGCTCGAACTCGGCGATGGTGGCCGCGGCCAGCACCTCGATCGCCGCCTCGGCGATCCGCGCATAGCCATAGGATACCTCGATCGGATCGCTCGCCCCCGCGACGATCTGCGCGCCGAGCGCAAAACGTTTCTCGCCGACCAGCCGCCGGACATGCTCGAGCTGCCATTGATAGTCCGCGCCGCGCTCGCGCGCCGCCATCGCGTCGATCAGCTCCGGCACCTCGGCGACCGGCTCGAGCGCGCTCGCGTCGATCAGCCCGTCGAGCAGTTCCGCGCGGCGGCCGAGCTGTTCGGCGAGGGTCGGCGCGTGGCACAGGATCGCGCTCATCAGCTGGCGCAGCCCGGGCTGCGCCTCGAGCAGGCGGAAGAAGTTGATCGCGCTCGGCAATCGCGAGAGCATCGCGTCGAAGCGCGTGATCGCGTGGGTGCTGTCCGGCGCCTGCGCGAAGGCGTCGATCAGCCCCGGCAGCAGCGCCTCGAGCGCCTCGCGCGCCTGCGGGCTGCGCAGCGCCGGATAGCCCCCGCCGCGCCAGCCCTCGACGATCCTGAGCGCGCCCGCGGGATGATCGAATCCGAGCTCCTTGAGCCGGGCCTCGAGCGTCGCGGGATCGGCCGGCAGCCGCGGCTCCTCCTCGCCGGCGAGCCCGTCATAGACGCGCCCGACCCGCTCGACATGCGGCCGCAGCCGCGCGATCAGCGCCGCGCCATCGTCCAGCCCGTGCAGCGCCGCGACATTGTCGAGCGCCTCCGCGCCCGCCGGCAGCATATGCGTCTGGAGATCGTCGACCATCTGCAGCCGATGCTCGACGGTGCGGAACTCGACATAGGCAGCGGTCAGCGCCGCGGCATCTTCCGGGTCGATTCGCCCCGCCCCGGCCAGCGCCGCCAGCGCGTCGCGCGTCGCCGGCACGCGCAGCTCGGGATCGCGCCCGCCATGGATGAGCTGATGGATCTGCGCGAAGAACTCGATCTCGCGGATGCCGCCACGGCCGCGCTTGAGATCATATCCCGGCCCGAACGCCTGCGCCTGCGCATAATGGTCGCGGATCCGACGCGAGATGTCGCGGATCTCGCGGATCGTCCCGTAATCGACCGCGCGCCGCCACACGAACGGGCGGATCGCCGCGAGGAAATGCTCGCCCAGCGCGCGGTCGCCGGCGCAGGCGCGCGTCCGGATGAACGCCGCGCGCTCCCACGGCAGCGCCTGCGATTCGTAATAGGAGATCGCCGCCTCGACCGGCAGCGCGATCGGCGTGACTTCGGGCGACGGCCGCAGCCGAAGATCGACGCGCATCACATAGCCGTCGGCGTCGCGCGACTGGAGCAGTTCGATCACGCGCCGCCCGATCCGTACCGCCGCCTCCTCGACTGCCTCGCGCGGACGGCACGGCAAGGTTGCGGGATCGAAGATCAGGATCGGGTCGATGTCGGACGAATAATTGAGCTCGCGACTGCCCAGCTTGCCCAGCGCGATTGCGGCGAAACCCTGCGGCTCGGCATCGGGCGTCCGCTCGCGGATCGCGGCGCGGATCGCGCGATCGAGCGCATCGTCGGCGAAATCGCTCAGCAGATGCGTGACACGGGTCAGGTCGAACCGCCCCGAGAGATCGCCCAACGCGACGAGCAGCGCCAGACGCCGGCGCTCGAGACGCAGGCGTCGCGATACGGGAAGGTCCTCGTCGAGCATCCGCGCAGTCGCAAGCGGGTCGGCGAGCGCCCCGTCGAGATTTTCGAGCAGCTGCGACTCGCGATCGAGCAGCATTGCGAGGAAGGGCGCATGACGCCGGGCGACGTCCACCGCGGTCGACAAGTCACCGGAATTCATACGGATACCCCTTGTCGATACGGGGCGAGAACAACACATTTACAATTGTCAAGCAACAAATGTGAATTCAGGACGTTTTTATCCCGTGACCCGCACGTCATCCTTTTCCGCCCCCGAGGCCCAGAGCTGCGCTTACCGTGTCGAACGGCCCCGCGCCAGCGACGCGATCGCCGTGTCGCTCCGCGACGCATTCGATCGCGAATCGGGACTGCCCGAAGACATGGCGGCGCTGCTGCGCAGGCTGAACCAGATCCTGCCGCACTGAGGCCGCGCGCGTTTCCGCGCACGGCCCGGCAAGCTCGAAACAAATGAAGAAATGCTATTCCTGCCGCTCGCGGCTGAGATCGTCGACTTCGCCCATGATCGTGTCGAGCGCGCTCTTGCCACCCGGATTGGGGAGGCTTTCGCGACGCGAAGGCAATTGCCCCTCGGTCAGCAGCGCCTCGAGCGCGACGCGCCCGCGCGCGACGCGGCTCTTGATCGTGCCGACCGCAACGTTGCAGATCTCGGCTGCCTCTTCATAGGCGAAGCCGCCCGCGCCGACGAGGATCAGCGCCTCGCGCTGCGGCTGCGGCAGATGGAGCAAGGCGCGCTGCATGTCGTTCAGTTCGACGTGCCGATCCTGGCTCGCCGGCGCGGCAAGCAGCCGGTCGGCGACCAGATCGTCCCACTCGCCCTTGAAGCGCGCGCGGCGCATCTGCGAGAGATAGAGATTGCGCAGGATGATGAAGGTCCAGGCACGCATGTTGGTGCCCGCCTGGAAGCGCTGGCGCGCCGCCCACGCCTTGAGCAGGGTTTCCTGGACGAGATCATCGGCGAGGTCGCGGCTGCCCGAAAGCGATCGCCCGAAGGCGCGCAAATGCGGGATCACCGTCGCGAGTTGCTTCTTGAACTCGGGATCGGAGAGCGCGACGTGCTCACGCGGCGCTTCCACCTCGTCGCGATCGTCAGGCTGTTCGGACTCAGTCATTCGATCCCGCTCAATTGCACGTGCCGGATTAGGGCGCTGATTGGAGATAGGCGGCGCGGACGCGATTGCCAGCATTTTCGGATCGGCTCCGGAAATCAGAACCAAAGGATGATGGCGAAGGCGATGACCACCAGCGCCAGGCCGAAGCCCAGCACATAGCGCGTCATGTGCGGCGTGGCGCCGGCGCGGGCCTCGTCGGTGGAGACATGGATGGGTTCGTTGTTCTCAGCCATGCCCCACTCAACCCGTCAAAACCGTTTTGGCTCCGTATCGGGTGGAACCCGCGCCGATTTTTTCACGCCGCGGCGGGCACCGTGGCCTGATCGAAGAACAGCGCCTGGCTGATCGTGGTCTTCACCGTCTCGCGCTGGAACGGCTTGGTGATCAGGAAGGTCGGCTCGGGCCGCTCGCCGGTGAGCAGCCGCTCGGGGAAGGCGGTGATGAAGATCACCGGGACGCTGAATTCGGCGAGGATGTCCTTCACCGCGTCGATGCCCGAGCTGTCGTCGGCGAGCTGGATGTCGGCGAGCACGAGGCCCGGGCGATCTTCCATCGCCAGCGCCACCGCCTCGTCGCGGGTGACCGCGACGCCGGTGACCTCATGGCCAAGGTCGCGGACGATCTGCTCGAGATCCATAGCGATCAGCGGCTCGTCCTCGATGATCATCACGCGGGTGCGCGTCTGGCGCTCGATTTCGGCGACGGCCTCGGCGACGAGCGTCGAGACCTGACCCGGCTCCTCCTCGATCAGATAGCCGGCATCCTCGATGCTGAAACCCTCGACCGTGGTCAACAGCAGCGCCTGGCGCGAGAGCGGGGTCAGGCGCGAAAGCCGCTTGCGGGCGATCATCTCGGCCTCGTTGCCGCTATCTTCGATGATGTCTTCTTCCTCGAGATGCGTCGACTGCCAGATCGCTTGGAAGGTCCGGTAGAGACCCAGCCGGGGATCGACCTCGCGCGGGAACTGATCGGGCGCCGCCACAATGGCTTCGAGCGCCGCGCGCACATAGCGATCGCCCTCGGCCTGGCTGCCGGTGAGCGCGCGTGCGTAACGGCGGAGCAGAGGAAGGTGCGGCGCGAGTTGCTGTCCAAGCGACATAAGGGAATTCTTCTCCTTCGAGTGCGCGGGCCGCTTTCTCGCGCCCCGACGCTGGTATTGCAATCACTTCTGCTTTCCGAAGGAGCCCCTCCCCGGATTTCGCATCGCCTGTGGAACAATCGACGCGCTATTTGGTTTCATCGACCAATCCCGTGGTGCACGACGCGCCACGGGAGCGCTTGCGCTCCGGCGTCATGACGTTAATCGGGCAATGGGTGCTCATGCGTATTTCACAGTCCGGGTCCCGGACGATCGGGTCCTCACGGGGGGAATTGGTGCGTTCCGCTAAGGATGAAACAAAGAGGCCGCCAAAGCCACAAGGCGGGACGGAGAGCAGCAAACCCAACCGCAATTTGGGCGATGCGCTGCGCCAGGCCTATAACGAGGCTGTTCGCGAAGCCGTGCCCGATGATTTGCTCGACCTGCTGAAGAAGCTCGACTAGCCAAAGTAGATGGAGAGCACGGATCTGGAGCCGCGTGCGAGGGGTCCCGCGGCGGCGCTGGCGCGCATGCCCACCGGGGCGAAAGTCTTCCTGATCCTCGTCGGCGCCCTGCTTCCGCTCGCGCTGATCGCGCTGTTCACCACGCTTCAGACCACCCGCACCGCGGATACCGAGGCGCGCGCGCGGCTGCGCGCGATCGCCGCGGAGAGCTCGGGCGTCGTCGACAACGCCCTCGGCAATCAGGTGAGCCAGATGACCCGGGCGCTCGCCGCGCTTGAGCAGAACCCGCACGACGCGCCGAGCTGCACCCAGCTCGCGGGCAGCTTCGCGGCGCAAGGCAATGTCCGCTTCGCCATCGCCGACCCGCAGGGACGCATCCTGTGCGGGCAACGCTTCTCGCTTCCCGCCAGCGCGGCGTCGCCCCATCCCGCCGAGATGCGGGTCATGTTCCTCGACGACGGGATGGCGATCCGCCTTGCCGGCGCGATGGGGATGACGGCTACCGCATGGTATCCGGTATCGGCGCTGGCGGCGCTCGCCCGCCCGAGCGGCTTCGTCCCCGACTATGGCGCTGCGCTGGTCCGCGGGGACGAACATCTCGTCCTGCGCCATCTCGGCGGCGGCGAGAGCCCGCTCGGTCGCCGCGAGACCGTGCGCAGCGAGCTCTCGCTCGACAATGTCGCGCTCGAAATGTCGACGCCCGGCGCGCCGATCACCTCGCCGCTGATCATCGCCACGGTGCTGCTGGTGCTGATGTGGATCGCGGCGGCGGCGATCGGCTGGTTCGTCGTCGATCGCCTGCTCATCCGCCCGCTGCGCCGGTTGCGGACCAGCGTGGGCAATTATCGGCCCGGCGAGGTCCTCGACATGAAGCGTTTCGGCGCGATGCCCGCGCAGGAGATCCGCGAGCTCGGCGACACCTTCCAGCAGATCACCCGCACCGTCCAGCTGCACGAGGCAGATCTCGCCGAGGGCCTGGTGCGCCAGACCCGGCTGACCCGCGAGGTCCATCACCGCGTGAAGAACAACCTCCAGGTGATCTCGAGCCTGATCAATTTCCACGCGCGCGGCGCGAAGAGCGGCGAGGCGACCGAAGCCTATGCCTCGATCCAGCGGCGCGTCGACGCGCTCGCGGTGGTCCATCGGCATCATTATGCCGAGCTTGAGGAGAATCGCGGGCTCGAGCTGCGCTCGGTGATCGGTGAGCTCGCCGCCAATATCCGCGCCACCGCCCCGGAGCGCGCGGCGGGGCTCGGCATCACGCTCGAGATCGAGCCGCTGCTGGTCAATCAGGACGTGGCGATCGCAGTCGCTTTCCTGATCACCGAGCTCGTCGAGCTCGCGGTGAACTGCAATCCGACGACGCATGTCCGCATCTCGATCAAGGGCGATCCCGAATCGGGCGAGCGCGCGATTCTGCGCGTCAATTCGCCTGCGCTCGTCGAAAGCGCCGAGCTCGTGGCGCTGCTCGAAGGGCGCTATGGCCGCGTGATCGCCGGGCTCGCCCGCCAGTTGCGCACCCGCCTGCATCACGACCCGCTGGTCGGAGCTTATGAGGCGTCGATCGCGATTACCGGGCGTCCCTGAAATTTTTTCGAAAAATGCGGGAGCCGTGGGAACCCGGTACCAGGATGCACGTTCTGCTCTTCGGATAGTGACCTTTTGCCCCCCCGCTCTCGCTATCCAAGACATGGGCCCGGAAGCGTCAACCCTCCCCCCCCCGGTGACGCTTCCGGGCCTAACACTTTCTGACATCAGCGAATTTCCGAACCGCTTCCGCGGCGGCTTCATGCCTGTCGCGGAACGATTCCGGATGCCCGGGCATTTTTCCCCCGCCACAAGCTGGAGAGTTTCAATGCGCAAGATTTTCACCTGTGCCGCGCTTGCCGGTGCGATCCTCGTCTCGGCCTGCAACACCGTCGAAGGTGTCGGCCGCGACGTTTCCTCGGCGGGTGACACCGTCGCCAAGACCGCCGACGACGCCAAATAGGCCGTCAGCAAGGTTTTGCACGAATGCCCCTCCCCTTGCGGGAGGGGTTTTTCGTATCAGGCCACGGTTTCGCTTTCGCTCTCGGCGGCCCGCTCGCGCCGCCGCCGCGTGAACCAGATCGCGATCAGCGCGAGAAAATACAGCGCTACCAGCGGCACTGCGAGCAGCAGCTGCGAGCCGACATCGGGCGGCGTCAGCACCGCCGACAGCGCGAATGCCCCGACCACCGCATAGCGCCACGCGCCCTTCAATTGCTCAAAGGTGACGATCCCGGCATGCTCGAGCAGCATCAACAGCACCGGCAGCAGGAACGAGATGCCGAAGCCGAAGATGAACTGCATCACGAACTTCAGATAGTCGTTCACATCGGGCAGCGCCTGCTGGTTGACCCCGGTATCGCCGAGCTGGCCCTGGAAGCTCAGCAGGAATTTGAGCGCGACCGGAATCGCGACGAAATAGGCCATGCAGGCGCCGGCGATGAACAGCACCGGCGTCGCCAGCAGGAAGGGCAGCAGCGCCCGCTTCTCCTTGCGGTAGAGCCCGGGCGCGACGAATTGCCACAGCTGGTTGGCGATCACCGGGAAAGCCAGCATCAGCGCCGCGAAAAAGGCGATCTTGATCTCGACGAGGAAGCCGCCGAACACCTGCGTGTTGATGATCGTCTCCTGCCCCGCCGCCTTGAGCGGCGCGACGAGCAGCGCGAAGATCGTCCGGGCGAAGTAGAGGCAGCCCGCGAACGCCACGACGAGCGCCGCCAGCGACCAGAGAAGCCGGCGCCGGAGCTCGATCAGATGTTCGAGCAGCGGTGCTTGGGTGTCGTCGATGTCTCTCACGATTGCGGCTCGTCCGGCGTTGCGACCTTGGGCTTGCGGGTGCGCTTCGGCTTGGCCGGAGCCGGCTCGGCCGCGGCATCCTCCGGCAGAAGCGCGGGCTGCTCGACCATCACCGGCGCGGCGTCGGCCGCGATCTCGTCGGATGCGAAATGCTCGGGCTGCGGCGCGGGCAGCGACGGCGTTGGCGGATGCTCGCGCATGATCCGCTCATTCTCCGCCGCCCATTGCTTCTCGAGCTCGGCGAGTTCCGATTCGCGGATCATCGTGTCGATCCCCGAGCGGAACTGGCGCGCCACCGCGCGTGCCTTGCCCACCCATTTGCCGACGAAACGCATCGCCTTGGGCAGGTCCTTGGGCCCGATCACCAGCAGCGCCACGATGGCGACAACCAGCAACTCCTGCGGCGCTACGTCTAACATTCGGCACTGCCTCGGGGCGCGCCGCTGCCGGCGCGCGGGTCAATGGTGGAAGGAATCGGACTCAGCGCTCTTCGCGGGTACGCTCGGCTTCGGTCTGGAAGCTCGCATCGGGCGTCGGGGTCGGCTTGCCCTCGATGCGGGTCGGCGCCGGCTTGTCGTCGTCGTCCTCGGCCATCCCCTTCTTGAACTGCTTGATGCCCTTGGCGACGTCACCCATCATGTTGGAGAAGCGGCTGCCGCCGAACAACAAAATGACGAGCACACCGACGATCAGCCAGTGCATCAGGCTCATGCTACCCATGGGAAATCTCCTCGTATCGGGGTCTATCTAGGCGCGGCGCGCGCCGGGGGCAACGGCTCTGGGAAGGCCGTCGAAGAATCGGTTGGCGAGCCCTATTCGTCTTCCGTGACAGTTTCGCTGGTTTCCGCCTCGAAGGCGAGATCGACCGGGTCGAGCAGCCCCGCCGCCTTGAGATCGTCGATCCCCGGCAGATCGCGCCGGCTGGCGAGCCCGAACTGGCTGAGGAAACCCGCGGTGGTGGCATAAGTGAGCGGGCGGCCGGGCACTTCGCGCCGCCCCGCCGGGCGCACCCATCCCGCCTCCATCAGCACGTCGATCGTTCCTTTGGAGATCTGCACCCCGCGAATCGCCTCGATCTCGGCGCGCGTCACCGGCTCGTGATAGGCGATGATCGCCAGCGTCTCGATCCCCGCACGGCTGAGCTTGCGCGATTCCTCGCGGTCGCGCCGCAGCAGGTGCGCGAGATCGGCGGCAGTCTGGAAATGCCAGCGCTCGCCGCGACGGACCAGCTCGATCCCGCGCCCGGCATAAATCGCCTCCAGCGCCGCCAGCGCGCCGCGCACATCGGCCTCGGCGCCGACATGCGCCCTGATCTCGTCGATCGTCATCGGCGCCTCCGACGCGAACAGCACCGCCTCGACGGCGCGGCCGAGATCGTCCTGCGGCGTCATACGCTCGCCTTCAGATAGAGCGGCGCGAACGCCGATTTCTGCCTGAGCTCGAGCCGCCCCTGCCGCGCCAGCTCGAGCGCCGCGACGAAGGACGAGGCCAGCGCCGACTTGCGATAGGTGCCGCTCGCGCCCTCGGGCAGGAAGGTCTCGATCGTGCTCCACTCGATCCGCGCGCCGATCAACGCCGAGACGCGCTCGATCGCCTCCTCGAGCGTCATCACGTCGCGCTGGGCGACGACGTGCATCACCGGCCGGGTGCGCGCGCTGATCCGGCCATAGGCGGCGATCAGATCGTAGATCTCGGCCTGGTAGCGGCCCTTGCGCACCACGCGCAGCCCCTCGGGGCTCCCGCGCAGAAAGACGTCGCGTCCCAGCCGGTCGCGCGCGATCAGCCGCGCGCCCGCCTCGCGCATCGCGTTGAGCCGTTCGAGCCGCAGCTGGAGCCGGAGCGCCAGCTCCTCGGGGCTCGGCGATTCCTCGGGATTGCGCGGCAGCAGCAGCGCCGATTTGAGATAGGCGAGCCACGCCGCCATCACGAGATAATCGGCGGCGAGCTCGAGCCTGAGCTCGCGGGCCTGATTCACGAAGGTCAGATATTGCTCGACCAGCTCGAGGATCGAGATCTGCCGGAGATCGACCTTCTGGTTGCGCGCGAGCGCGAGCAGCAGATCGAGCGGGCCTTCCCAGCCGTCGATATCGATCTTGAGAGTGTCGTCCGACGCCGCTTCGCTCATTGCCTGGCGAGTTAAGCAGGTCGTTCAGGCCAGCGCCAGCAGTTCGTCCCGCCTGGCCACGAGCGCCTCGAATTCGCCTGGCTCCACGCCGCCCGCGATCGTCGCCATCGCCCGCTCGAGCCGCGCGACGCATTCCGCGGTGGCGTCGCCGATCAGCCCGGCGATCTCGACCATCTCGTCCATCCGCGCCCAGCAATCGAGCACCACGTCGCAGCCCGCGCCGAGTGCCTGCGCGGCTTTCTCGCCGGCGGTGCCCGACAGCGCCTTCATGTCGATATCGTCGGTCATCAGCAGCCCGTCGAACCCGATCCGCCCGCGGATGATCCCGGAAATCACCTTGGGGGATAGCGTTGCGGGGCGCTCGGCGTCCCACGCCTCGAACACGACGTGGCATGTCATCCCCATCGGCGCATCGTTGAGCCGCGCGAACGGCTCCAGATCCCATTCGAGCGCCGCCGCGTCCGCCTTTACGTGCGGCAGGACATAATGGCTGTCGACCAGCGCGCGGCCATGCCCCGGCATGTGCTTGACCACCCCGACCACGCCGCCGCGGCGCATGCCCTCGAGCATCGCCTGGCCCAGCGCCGCGACGCGCATCGGATCGCCGCCGAACGCGCGGTCACCGATCGCCTCGGTGACGTCAGGCTGGCGCACGTCGAGCAAGGGCGCGCAATTCACGTTCACCCCCACTTCGGCGAGCATCATCGCCAGCGCCTGCGCGCTCGCCCGCGCCGCCTCGATCGCCGAGATCGGCGCGATTTCGTACAGCGCGTCGAATGCCGCGCCGGCCGGGAAAGCGGGCCATTCGGGCGGCACCATCCGCGCGACGCGCCCACCCTCCTGATCGATCAGGATCGGCAGGTCCGCACGTCCCGAGAGATCGCGCAGGCTGTCGGTCAGCGCCTTCATCTGCGCGCGATCACCGCAATTGCGCTTGAACAGGATGTAGCCGAGCGGGTCCGCATCCTTGAAGAATGCACGCTCGTCCGCGGTCAGTTCGTGGCCGGAGACGCCGAAGATGACGGGTTTCATGGACGCCCCTTACCCAATCCTCCCCCGGAGGGGGAGGGGGGACCTCAAGGTCAAACGCGCCCGCCCTCAGTTCTGTGGGCGAGGCGCTCGGTCGGGCCAGAGAAACGGCGTCGTTCCCAACGCGAAACCCATGAATGCCGCCTGTAGCGGCAGGTTGAACCCGACTAGACCGAGCCGCAGCCAAGCATAGCTGTTGATCGCAACGTCAGCGATCATCACGGCCAACGCGAGCGACAGGCCCAATCGGATCCGCCGCGCCAGCAGCAGGACGATCACGAGCGAATCGAGCACGATCAGCGACGTCCAGAACGCCTCGAGCAGCGGCGGACCCCAACGGTAGGGACGCAGGCCGCCGACCACGAAGTCACGCGCGTGATTGACCGCGCCGATGCCGAAGCAGACGATGTAGACGGCGAGCGCCGCGCGTGCGCGCCAATCCTGCGCGCTACTCACCGGGGCCATCGGTCAGCAGCCCTCAATTCGCGATGAAGCAGTTCTCGCCGGCGACCTTCAGCCGTCCGCACAGCTCGCGCGCCTGCGGGTTGCTGCCCGCATTGACCCGCAGCCGCCACACGGTGTTGCCATTCGCCGCCTCGCCGCGCTCGACCGATTTGCCGAGCGGCGCGAGATAGCCGAAGCGCTTCGACAGCCGCGCCCAGGCGATGTTGGCGCCCGCCTCGTTGGGGAAGGCGCCGAGCTGGATCAGCGAGCCCGAGCCCGGTCGCGCCGCCGCCGCCGGACGCACGCCCGATGCGGGTGCATTCGGCGTCACCGTGGTCGGTCCCGGGATCGAGAGCTTGACGTTCTTGCTCCCCGGCGCGGTGCCGCCCGGCGCGGCGGCGCGCGTGCCTTCCACCGGGGCTTCGGGGACCGCGCCGACATTGATGCTCGAATTGCTCGCGGCGCCCTGGCTCGTCGAGAAGACGGTGTCGCCCTCGCCCTCGGCCTTCATCCCGCCGGGCTCGTCGGGCTTGGTCTTGTAGTCGCCGGCGGGCGCCTTGATCAGCTCGCCATTGCCACCGCTCACCGTCTGCGAGCGCTGGTACCAGAGATAGCCGACCGCGACGAAGCCCACCACGGCGAGCGCCAGCACGGCAATCAGCATGAAGCGCGCAGCCGAATAATCCCTCGGATAGTCCTCCTCGGCGGTCTCCAGCCAGGGAAGGCGATCGTGCTCGTCGAAATCCTGACCGGTCCGCAGGCTCATTCTAGTGCATCTCCTGCACGGCCTCGACACCCATGAGGCCCAATCCATTACGGATAATCTGTCCCACGCCGCGCGCCAAGAAAAGCCGTGCGCAGGTCAGCCCCGGCTGGTCGGCCAGCAGGAAGCGCCGCTCGGGGCGGTCGTTGCCGACATTCCACAGCGCATGCAGTGCAGCCGACAAGTCATAGAGATAAAAGGCAATTCTGTGCGGTTCGCGCGCCAGCGCGGCGCCTTCGACGACGCGCGGGAACTGCGCCGCGAGCTTCACCAGCGCCAGCTCTTCCGTATCAAGCAGGGACAGATCGGCGCTCGGGCAGTCAATCCCGGCCTCCGCCGCCTTGCGGTGGAGCGACGCGATCCGGGCATGCGCATAGTTCACATAGAAGACCGGATTGTCCTTCGACGCCTCGACCACCTTGGCGAAATCGAAGTCCATCTGGGCGTCGGCCTTGCGCGTCAGCATGGTGAAGCGGACGACATCCTTGCCGACTTCGTTGACGACATCGGCAAGCGTGACGAAATTGCCCGAGCGCTTGGACATCTTCACCGGCTCGCCGGCGCGGAGCAACCGCACCATCTGGACCAGCTTGACGTCGAACCGCGTCTTGCCGTCGGTCAGCGCCTGCACTGCCGCGACGATCCGCTTGACCGTGCCGGCATGGTCGGCGCCCCAGATGTCGATCAGCTGGTCGGCGGCCTGTGCCTTCTGGAAGTGATAGGCGAGGTCGGCGCCGAAATAGGTCCATTGCCCGTTCGACTTCTTGATCGGGCGGTCCTGATCGTCGCCGAAGCGGGTCGAGCGGAACAGCGGCAGCTCGACCGGCTCCCAATCCTCGGGGGTCTCGCCCTTGGGCGCCTCGAGCACGCCGTCATAGACGAGGTCGCGCGCGCGCAGCCACGCCTCGGCCGCCTCGGGCTTGCCCGCCGCCTGCAGCTCCGCCTCGGAGGAAAACAGGTCGTGATGGATGCCGAGCAGCGCGAGATCGGCCTTGATCATCACCAGCATCGACGCGACGGCTTCCCTGCGGAACAGCGCCAGCCATTCCTCTTCGGGCTTGCCGACGAACTTGTCGCCATATTCGGCCGCGAGCTTCTCGCCGACCGGTTTCAGATACTCGCCCGGATACAGGCCCTCGGGGATCTCGATGCTCTCGCCCAGCGCCTCGCGATAGCGCAGGTGCGCCGAGCGTGCGAGGACATCGACCTGCCCGCCGGCGTCGTTGACATAATATTCGCGGACTACCTTGTGTCCGACATATTCGAGCAGCGAGGCGAGCGCGTCGCCGACCACCGCGCCGCGGCAATGCCCCATGTGCATCGGGCCGGTCGGGTTGGCCGAGACATATTCGACATTGACCGTGGTGCCCGCGCCGATCGTCGAGCGGCCGTAATCGCCCTCGTCCTTCAGGATCGCGTCGAGCTCGCCGCGCCAGGTATCGTCGGTGAGCGTGAGGTTGATGAAGCCCGGCCCGGCGACCGACACTGCGGAGACCTCGTCGAGCTTCTCGAGCTCGGCCGCGATCTTTTCGGCCAGCGCGCGCGGGTTGGTCGCCGCCGGCTTGGCGAGCACCATCGCCGCGTTGGTCGCGAGATCACCGTGCGTCGCGTCGCGCGGCGGCTCGACCGTGACCGCACGTCGCTCCAGCCCGCCGGGCAGGTCGCCCGCGGCGACGAGCGCGTCGAGGGCGGCATCAAGGTGCGCGGCAAAACGGACGTAGAGGGTCATTGCGGTTCCAACAGGTAACGGAAGCGCGCCCTCTAGCGGATGGGGGGCGTGGGGACAATCGGCGCCCGGGGCGGGATTGGGGAGATGCGAGGGGCGGCTATCGGGTGGCTAGGTGCTACTCGTGGCTAGAGTTTATATCGGTTGTTCTCCAATCTCGAGACATCGACTCATGTGGAGATTCCCGCAATGTGGACGATTATCGCCCTCGGCATCGCTTCATTTTCGGCCGTTCCGTTTGAACCAGTCGATGCACATCGACCCACTGCACGAATCGACCTCGCCGAGCGCCTCGCGGCCCGTTGTTTTGAGTTGGGCAGCACGTCCGAAAAATCGGTCTGTCTCGAACGCGAGGCAACAAAGGCGGAGGCGGCGGTAGAGGCGAGCTTCGAGAGATTCAAAGCGCGCGACGCAGTTGATCAAGACTACACCGGATACGATCCGCGACCAGCCATGGAACGTGCGCAACGTGCATGGCGGACGTGGACACTGGCCGACTGCGATCTGCAGGCCGATTTGACGCGCGGGTCTGCGGGCGCCACCGTGCTTCCGTTCTGTCGACTAAAGCATGCTCTTCACAGGCGCGAAGAACTCGACCTGCTTTAGTGGCCCTTACCAGGAACGACGCATTTAGATGAGACGCATAAGCCTGCGACCAGTGGGCTTCCTGACCCCGACTAACTGACCAGATAGAATGTCCGGAAATGGGGCGCTTGCCGCCTTACCGGCTTACGCGCGCACCAGATCCTTCAGCACGCCCGCGCTCTTCATCTCGGGGAACAGCTTCTGCGCACTTCGCACCGGCTGCAGGTCGAAATGCGAGGCCACCGCGCTGTTGAGCAAGGTATCGAGCCCGGTCGTCGGCCGCAGGTCGCGGCTTTCGTACAACGCGGCATCCGAAAGCCCCGGCCAGTCGGCGACCACCCGCCCGCCATTGATCGCGCCGCCCATCAGCATCGCCAGCGATCCGGTGCCGTGATCGGTGCCCTGGGTGCCGTTGACCTTCACCGTACGACCGAATTCGGTCGCCACGACCACCATCGTGTCCGCCCAGAGCGGTCCCAGCCCCTGCTTGATCGCGCCGACCATCGCGTCCAGCCCCTTGAGCTGGCCGGTCAACCGCCCGCGCTGCTGGGCGTGGGTGTCCCAGCCGCCGGTCTCGATCATCGCGATCCGCGCGCCGCCCTCGGCGGTGAGCAATTTCGCCGCCAGCGCGCCGGTGGCAGCGGCGTTGCGGCCATTGTCGGCGGCGAGGTCGCTGGTCAGCATCCGCGTTGCCGTCGCCTGCTCCCAGATGCCGTGGAGCTGCGGATCGTCGCGGTACATCGTCGAGACGCGCGCGATCAGATCGTCCGAAGCGTCGGGCAAGGCCGACGGCGCGTAGCTCGCCACTTCGACCGGCCCGCGCAGCGCCATCGGGATCGTCGCGGCGAGCGCGATCGCCCTGTCGTCGGCCGGGAGCAGCGCGAGTAGCCGGTTGAGCCAGCCGTCCTTGAGGGCATAGGCGCTGCTGCCGCCGGTCTCGAGCACGTTCTGCCCGTCGAAATGCGAGCGCTCGCGATAGGGGGAGGCGACGGCATGGACGAACAACGCCTGCTTCGCCTGCCACAGCCCTAGCGTGTTGGTCATCGCCGGATGCAGCGCGAACATCGAGTCCAGCCTTGGCGCCGCCGCGAAATCCTGCGCGAGCACGCCGCGCTGCCCGGCGAAGGCGGGGTCACCCACCGGCGCCAGCGTGCCGAGCCCGTCGGCGGCGCCGCGCTGGATGATGAACACGAAGCGGCGCTCGGTGGCGGCGCGCGCCAGCGCGAGGCGCGGGCCGAACGCCGAAGTGACGACCGCGGAGGCGCCAAGGGCCACGAAACTGCGACGGGTGAACATGGCCTATCTCCGCATGAATTCGGGGGCGACGAGCATCAGCGCGACGCCCTGTCCCGGGCTTTCCGCCCGCGCGATCGACTGCGCGGTGCTTTCGCTCAGCGCGTCGGGAAACAGCTCGGCGGCGCGCTGACGCGCATCGACCGTGTCGCGGGTACGCTGCGCCAGCCGCTCGGCCGCCTCGACCCGGCGCATCACCGCATCGGGCCCGGCCCAGCTTCCCGCGACATCGTCCCAGCCCGCCGGCGACCCCGGCTTCCACACCGGCTGGCCGAGCTGGGTCATCAGCCCGTTCATCGCCATCGGCGGCAGCTGCTGCGCGCCGAGCCCGCGCAGCGCCGAGATCGTCCACTCCCAGGGCGACTTGAACTTGACCGGTTGCGCCACCCAGCATTCGGGCGCGTCGACCAGCGCGCGGTAAACCGTCGGCAAATCGCCACCCGAGCGGAGGAACGCGGTTTCGAGCCTGGCCACAAGCGCCGGCGGCGGATCGTCGGCGGCGAAGTGCCGCGCCAGCTTGGTTGCGATGTGCCGCGCGGTGGCGGGATGCGTCGCGAGCAAGTCGAGCACCGACGCCGCCTGCGCCTCGCCCGGCTGCGGCCAGCTCTTGCCGAGAATGGTGCGCGTCCCCGGCTCGTGCAGCCGCGGCGCGAAGACGAAGCTGCCCCCCGCCTCGTTCGGCGCGCCGCCCCGCCGCAGCCCCGCGACCGTCCAGCCGGTCATCGCCCGGGCGAATTCGGTGACGTCGGCCTGGCTGTAGCCGGTGCGCACCCCGAGCGTGTGCAGCTCGAGAATCTCACGCGCGAGATTCTCGTTGAGCCCCGCCTTCTGCCCGCGCCGGCCCGATAGCTGGCCGAGCGCGCTGTTCGGGCCCACCGATTGCGCCTGATCGAGATAGAGCAGCATCGCCGGATGACGTTCGACCGCGTGGAGCATGTCGCCGAACTTGCCGAGGACATGCGGGCGCACCGCCTCGAACTCGAGGCTGCCGGCAAGCCCGACCATCTCGAGCTTGTCGGCCGATACCGCGAAATGATTGGCCCAGAAATGCGCGAGCCGCTCGACGAACGGCGCCGGCGAGGTCAGCGCGGTCAGCGCCCGCGCCGCGACCGCGTCACCATAATGATCACGCGCCTGCAACCGGGCGTCGCGACGAACCTGCGCTGTCGGATCGTCGGGTTTTTTCCGGCGCTTCGGCATCGCCGCCATGGCGGGCGCGTCGGCCATCGGAGAGGCACGCATCGCCGGCTCGGCATCCATTTGCGGCGATGGCGCGGCATTGCCGCGCGTCGCGCGCCGCGCGTCGCGAAGCTCGCGCCGGTAATCGGCGATCTCGGCGACGATCTGCGGGCTCGGCGCAAGCGCGGCAATCGCCGCGGGCCGTGCGTCGTAACGGTCGAGCTGGGCGACCAACCAGCGCGCCGGATCGGCGCCCGGCGCATCGCCGGGACGTCCGCCGAGCCCGAAGCGGTTGAGCGCGATGCTTGCCTTCGCCATGGCGTCGTCCCTTGCTGTCGGGGAGCAGATACGCACGGACTTGTCGCAGAAGTTTGTCACCGGCTCGGCTCGCCGCGATTCATGCACGGACTGCAACCATGGCTGCCGTGCTTTGCGATTGTCGATCCTGTTGCAGCGCAGCATTCTGGTTTCGAGAACAGAACAACACACAACAGGGATGCCGGTCTGGCTCTTTCGATGTTTTGAAGGAGACAAGATCGTGACCAAGCTTCTGATCGCGGCCGTTGCCGCTACCATCGCCTTCGTTGCCCCCGCCACTGCCAAGGAGCGCGTGTTCACCCACGAGGGCATCACTTATTCCTACACCGCCACCCCGAGCGCCAATGGCGTCGTGCTCGAGGGTCAGGCCTCGAAGGGCGGCAAGTTTCGCCTCGTCGTCAAGGGCGACTGGGTCAATGGCTATGCCGGCGGCGCCCGCGTGTCGTTCCGCGCGCCGAAGCGTGAAGCGACGGTGCAGGTCGCCCAGCGCTGAATTCTGCCGGGGCCTTCGCAACGCGCGGAGGCCCCGTTTCATTTCAGAAACCCTCGGGCAGGCTGATCGGCCCGACCACCTCGCGATACCGAGCGATCGCATAGCGATCGGTCATCCCGGCGATGAAATCGGCGATGTGCCGGCTCCGCCATGGCTCGTCCTCGGGCAGCGCCTCGCGCCATTCCGCCGGCATCAGCGCCGGATCGCCGGCATAGGCCGCGAACAGCCCCGCCACCACGCCATGCGCCGCCTCCGCCGCCGCGAGCTGGCTCGGATGGTGGTAGAGATTGGCGTACATGAAGCGCTTGAGCCCGCGCTCGGCCTCGGACATCGCATCCGAGAAGCAGGCGAGGCAACGGCCCGCCGCGCGCACATCCTCCGCCGAGCCGATACCGCTCTCGACCAGCCGCGCCTGCGTCGAGACGATCAGATCGTTGACCATCTCGCCGATCTGCGAGCGGATCAGCTCGCCGACCAGGCGCTGCGCCGGAACGCCGGGGAACCTGCTCTCAACCCGGCGCCACCCCTCGGCGATCATCGGCACGTCCATCAGCTGATCGAGGCTGAGCAGCCCGGCGCGCAGGCCGTCGTCGATGTCGTGATTGTCATAGGCGATGTCGTCGGCCAGCGCGGCGACCTGCGCCTCGAGCGACGGCCAGCGATCCAGCTCGAGATCGAAGGCCCCATCGGCCGCCGCCAGCGCCCATTGCGGCGCCGCGATCGGGCCATTGTGCTTGGCCAGCCCCTCGAGCGTCTCCCAGCTGAGGTTGAGGCCGTGCCAGCCCGGATAGGGGCGCTCGAGCTCGGTCAGCGTGCGCAGCGTATGGCCGTTGTGATCGAAGCCGCCCTGCCCGGCCAAAGCTTTTTTGAGCGCGTCCTCACCGGCATGGCCGAACGGCGGATGGCCGATGTCGTGCGCGAGGCACAAGGCTTCGGTCAGGTCCTCGTTGAGCCCCAGCACGCGCGCGATCGTCCGGCCGATCTGCGCGACCTCGAGGCTGTGGGTGAGCCGCACGCGGAAATGATCGCCGTCGGGCGCCATGAACACCTGCGTCTTGTGCCGAAGCCGCCGGAAGCTGATCGAGTGGATGACGCGGTCGCGGTCGCGCTGGAAAACGTCGCGCGGGCCGCGGACAGTCCCGCTTTGTTCTTCGTGGAGGCGGCCCCGGCTCCGTTCCGGTGTGCTCGCCCAGGAGGAAGTCGCTTTCACGCCGCCGCCCTAGCGGGTCGCATGGCGCTTGTCGAAGGGTTCATGGTGCGAAGCCGGCCGCCGCGCGATGGCTAGGTTCCGGGTTCGGTCCCGGGGCGATCGATCATCCAACCGTCTACGCCGATTATGGTCGACGCGGTGCTGCCGAGGTGCTGAAAGCGCGTCTCTCGACGGCACCAGCGGCGCCCGTCCCGGCTGATTTCTTCACCCTGGCAACGATCGGTCTCATAACTGCAGGTCGCGTCGCCATGGCCTGTCGGTCGGCAGCTCAGCGCACGAACCCGCACGCGGGCATTCCGATTCATCGACTTCGTGTCGACGACGCCCACGGAAGCAATGATCGCCTCGAGCATCAATTGCCGCTCAAGCCGCTCGACGGTGCGCCGACGCGGCAGGGACCAAGGGATCAGCTGGCATTCCCGCGCCATGCCGGACATGAACCACGCACCTCTATCGCGTCTGAACAAGCCGTCGCAGCGATAGCGTTCTCGCTCGAAAAAGGGCGCGGCGGCTATCACGAACCGACACGTCGCATTTCCGGAACCGGCCGGGCGACATCGCACCTCGTCCACCGGATGGTGCCCGACCGCGCCGCACAATGCCTGCTCCGGGCAGGGCTGACGTTGCAGATACGCATGATAGGTCGAATCGACCTCGGCCGCGGTGGGGATCGCTGCGGCAGCCTGCGCGGCGCTCGACGCGGCATCACGCTCGCCTTCGGCGCAACTGCCCGACAGCATCGCAACGGCAAAGACCAGAATTGCTCCCCGCATGCCCGCAGCGTCGCAGCAATGCCGGCCTCCCGCAATCCGATATTCGCCGCCTGGAGCGGTTTACTCTGCCCCCAGCCTGGTCACCTTTTGCCCCGCCTCGCTGGTGAACACGAACCCCGACACGCCCGACTTGCCGAGCGTGTTGACGAAAGCCTGCGCCTCGGCCGCGGTCTTGAACGGGCCGGTCAGCACGCGGTTGGTCGCACGCAGCGGCGTCCACCAGCCCGCTTTGCCCTTGAGCGCCGGCGCCTTGGCGACCACCGCCTTCCACGCCTTGGGCAGGCTCGCCTCGTTGGCGCCGCCCGCGACCTGTACCCAGATGCGCTTCGGCTCGGCCTTGGCGGGATCCTTTTTCGGATCCGGCTTCTTCGCCTTGGGATCGGGTTTTGCCGGCTCGGGCTTCTTCGCCTTGGGATCGGGCTTGGCTGGTTCCGGCTTCTTTGCCTCCTTGCCCTTTGGAGGCTCGGGCCTCGCGGGCTCGGGACGCGCTCTCGCCGGCTCGGGCCTGGCCGCCGGCGGCGTGGGTGCAGCCGCCGCGGCGCGCGCCGGCTCGGCGGGCAGCTCGACTGGCTCGACACTCACGATCCGCAGTTCCTCGCCGGGGATCGTGATCCCGGCGACGATCGCGGCGAGCACCGAATCCTCCTGTCCGACCCGCGCCGGACCCGGCGGCGCCGGTTCGGGGCGCGCCGCGACGGCAACGGCGGACGAAGCGGTGCTGCCTTCCTGGGTCGGACGCGCGCTCGCCGGGAGAGACTCTGCCGCGCGGGGCGCGGGCGCCGCGGCGACGGGTTCGGCGGCAGCGGGCGCGCCTGGTACCGGGGTCCGCGCCCCGGGTGCCGGGGTGGCGGGTGCAGTGTCGCCGGCGACCACCGCGGCCGGACCACCCTGTCCGGGCGCGGTGACGAGGTTGCCCGCGGGCGCGGCGGTCTCGCGGCGCGCGACTTCGACCGGCGCCGCGCTTTCGCGGACGGGCGCATCGATCTCCTCGGCGCGCGGCGCGGGAAGTGGCTGGACCATCGGCACCTGCGCGCGTGCCACGCTCGGCGGCGCCGGCAGCGGATCGGCCGCGGCGGTCTGTGCAGGCGCGGGTTGCGCCAGATCGGAAGAGCA